>NZ_CP139558.1:5034870-7552305 GCF_034262375.1 Mucilaginibacter sabulilitoris | reverse complement strand
ATAGATATTAGTAAAATATTGATTTCCAACCCCCAGCGAAACATCTTTTGGGCCTGCTACGGAACATCGAATATTGCCAAAAAAAGCTAATAAAAAAAGTAATTTTTAACTTTTTTGACAATTAAATTTATGATATAATAATTGCTTTTTTAATGAAAAATCCACATAAAATGTTATATTTCTCGGCAAAAATCATAATTATATTTCCATCTGCCACAATTGACTATAAGCTGATCAATTTAATAAAAAATTGGGGTAAGTATCAGTATTATAATAATTTAATTTATATGCCATCAGCACAATTGTCAAGCCAATAAATTCGTAACTCTACGGTTAAAAACTAAAATTCTGATATACTGATAAATAAAATTTAATATTGATTTTTATCATCGCAGACTTGAATTTGGGCTATACAAATAAAACTACAGGGTGTATCAATATTCACCAAAAACAGAGCGGAGTGTATCTGCAATTTCACCCAAAGTAGCGTAGTGCTCAACAGCAATAAGTATAAACGGAATCAGGTTTTGATCGCCCCTGGCTGCCTCTTTTAATTGGTTGAGGGATTTGGTTACAGCCACATTATCCCGGCTGTTTTTAAGCTCGGCGATTTTTTCCGTTTGCATTTTGCGTATAGTGTCATCAACTCTGAATACACTTGTTGTGGTATCTTCCTGTTGAGTAAAACGGTTTACGCCTACCAATACTTTTTCGCCGCTTTCAATATCGTTCTGGTACTGGTAGGCCGAAGCTGCAATTTCTTGTTGTATATAATCCTGTTCAATAGCTTTAACTGCGCCGCCCATCGCATCTATTTTATCAATGTATAACTGGGCCGCTGCTTCAATCTCATCAGTTAATGCTTCTATGAAGTATGAACCGGCAAGCGGATCAACCGTATCGGTAACGCCGCTTTCAAAAGCAATGATCTGTTGGGTTCGCAGGGCAATTTTAGCTGCTGCCTCTGTCGGTAATGACAGCGCCTCGTCATAACCATTGGTGTGTAATGATTGCGTCCCGCCCAGCACAGCGGCCATAGCCTGGTTACTTACACGTATAATATTATTAAGCGGTTGCTGCGCGGTTAAGGTAGAACCACCAGTTTGGGTATGAAAGCGTAGCTTTTGAGCGCCTGCGTCGGTAGCGCCAAGCTCTTTGGTAATATATGCCCACATGCGGCGGGCAGCCCTGAACTTGGCTATCTCCTCAAAAAAATTGTTATGGCAGTTAAAAAAGAAAGATAATCTTTTGGCAAATACATTAATATCGAGCCCTTTGTTAAGCGCGGCTTGTAAATAGGCTTTGCCGTTGGCCAGTGTAAAGGCCAACTCCTGTACTGCTGTTGAACCAGCCTCACGTATATGATAGCCCGATATGGATATTGTGTTCCATTTAGGTACCTCCTGGCTGCAATATTCAAATACATCAGTAATGAGCCGCATGGATGGTGCCGGCGGGTATATATAAGTACCGCGGGCGGCGTACTCCTTTAATATATCGTTTTGCACAGTACCTGAAATTTGTTTCAGATCGGCTCCCTGCTTTTTGGCCAGGGCAATGTACATGGTAAGCAATATGGGCGCGGTTGCATTAATGGTCATAGAGGTGGTAATGTCTTTAAGCGCAATACCTTCAAACAAGATTTCAATGTCTTTCAGGGAGTCGATAGCTACGCCTACTTTACCAACTTCACCCTCGGCAAGTTCGTGATCAGAATCATAACCTATTTGTGTAGGCAGATCAAAAGCTACCGATAAGCCCGTTGTACCCTGACCTAAGAGATAATGATACCTTTTATTTGACTCTTCGGCTGTTGAAAACCCGGCATACTGGCGCATGGTCCAGGCTTTACCCCGGTACATGTCTTTCTGTATACCGCGCGTAAAAGGAAATTCGCCGGGCAGCTCATTCATAGATGAAGGTTGGGTGTATACCTCCTTAATCTCAATACCAGAAGTGGTGGTGAATCTCTTTTCGGCCATAGGATTTAAAATAATTCTTCCATATCCTGCCTAACCAGGCCGGTTGCTATTTCATACGGATCCTGCTCCAGCTGACTTAAATGAATCAGTATGGTTTTGCTCAACTCCATACCCGATGCGCCCTCGGGCAACGCCTTCACGGCGTTACTTATCAAGTTTAGCGTGTCATCCTTTACCCGTTTAACTACATTCCAAACACGTGCACTTACATATATTTGCTGTGTAATATTGTGCTGGAACTCGTTGCGTATTTCGTTAATGACCATCAGCTGCAGTTCGGCTGCCGACATTGATGAAGCATTGAGGCGGATAAGCATATTAGCCGGGCTAACCCTTTCAATAAATAACACTACCCGCTCATAGGCCTGTAAGCGTAAAGGCAGGGTTTGATTGCTGATGGTTTTTTTTAGCTCGAGTAGTTGAACCTGTTGAGCCCGTTCAAGATATGGCTTAAATAAATACAGTGCTACCCAAACAATGCCTATGCCGGCAATGGTGTATTTTAAAATATCAAGTAAATAAGGCAGCGTTTGCATGTTTTATAAAATGTTAAGCACAGGTCATAAAATACCGGTTGCAGCAAAAATCCACATTTTACCTTATATTTGTATAGTTAAATAAAAATAAGATGAGTACTGCTGTTGAAATTGCGCCGGTATCCTTTACCCCTGGAGCCGTTAAGGAACTTTTTAAATTGAGAGATCAGCAAGAAATAGGTGATGACTTTGGCTTGCGTGTTGGTGTTGAAGGTGGTGGCTGCTCGGGCATGAACTACATTTTAGGTTTTGACCAGAAAAAAGACGGCGACCAGGAATATGACATTGACGGAATAAGGGTATTTATGCATAAGGCTCACGGTTTATACCTTGTAGGGATGCAAATAGATTTTCAGGATGGATTAAATGCGCGTGGGTTTACTTTTAACAACCCTAACGCCGCCAGTACTTGTGGTTGTGGAACTTCGTTCTCGGTATAAGTACAAATAAAATATTGTTGCAAAGGGCAGCCATAGGCTGCCCTTTTTGTTTTATAGCAATTTCGTCTTTTATTACAATGATTAATTAAGGGGAAAAATACACCATAATCACACATTAATAATAATTGATATTCAGATATAAATTGCTTAAATTTATTATACCAATATTTTAAAACTTATTTTATGAGAAAGGAACCCCCATAACCTTTGTCGCCCCTCCCTCGAGCATTTTTTTACTGCCCGGTAATGAGATGGTATGCAAGCCTGATAACAGCCTTGCCAGTTAATCACATCGAAGTCACTATTAAATTTAAAAAAATGAAAAAAATCATCATAGTTGCAGCATTACTTATTTATATAATTGCAAGCTGCAAATCGCCAAAACAAAACGTGCCAACTCAGGCAGGTGTATATAAACTGGAAAAGCAAATGGCAAGTGGTGGGGGAAAAGATACAGTTTATGCCAGAAAACAAATGAAGATATACACCGACAATTATTTTATGTACGGAGCCTTTGCGCCCGATTCTTCTGTTGGGTTTGGAGTGGGATCTTACAAGTTGGACTCTGTTAATAAAATTGTTGAGCACAATATATATAGTAGCCGTTTGCTCGATTCAACAGGTACTTTTAATCTGCAGGTAACTAAAACAGCTAATGGATATACCCAGGTTATTCCGGATATACTAAGAGTGCGCAACGTATCCTACAAAATGACCGAAGATTACACCAAATTACCCCCTGCAGATACTTCGGCTCTGGATGGCTTATGGAAAATGAGCGAATTTTATACGGTGGCTGGAAAAGATACGGTAAAACAAATCCCAACTCAATACAAAATATTCCAAAGCGGGCATTTTATGTTCGTTCACCGTTACCCTGTTAATAAAGAACAAACTAAATTTAAAAACGGGTTTGGTTACGGCACCTTTAGCTTAAAAGACGACATTCTGAGCGAGGAAGAGGAAATGTCGAGCCACGCGCAGTTGCTAAACAAGAAATTTGCTATCAAGATCACCTTTAACGGCAATGATGAATATTCGCAGGTTATAACCGATTCTACAGGAAAATCTATAGAAATTTATAAACGCTTAAAGTAGAAGAACTATTTAACTGTTAATGTGAATAAAATGGTTGTATGAACTATAACCATGGCAATAAATGTTAGGTAATGCCCTGAAGGTGAATACTAACGGGGCATTCGCGTTATAATATTATTATATATTTTTCACTGTAACAAATTGGTATGGTACACAGTCAAAACCGTAAAGTTTTTTTATTTTTATACCATGCCGGTTAAAACTTCTTACAAAGAAAACATTTCAATAGCGTTACAATCAATAGCCGGCAACAGGCTCAGAACATCGCTGACTTCATTAATTATCGCCATTGGTATTATGGCCCTTGTTGGCATATTAACAGCTATTGAGGGAATACGCCAGTTTACAAATGATGCTTTTGCCGATCTGGGTGCCAATTCATTCACCATCCAAAATCGAGGCGAAGGTTTGAATTTTGGCAACGGTGGAAACCATAAAGCTTATCCTCCTGTGACTTATGGCCAGGCCGAACGCTTTAAAAAAACCTTTAAATTACCTGTTTTAACAGCTATAAATTTAGATGTTACGGGTACCGCGGTGGCTAAATACGGTAATCAAAAAACAAACCCTAATATTTCTATTTCAGGTTCAAACGAAAATTATCTGGCTACCACCGGTAAAAAGCTATCTTTTGGCCGTAACTTTTCGTCGTCCGAGCTAGAACATGGAGCCAACGTGGTTATTATAGGTGATGAAATAAAATCGAAGCTTTTCAAAAATGAAGATCCTGTTAATAAATCGCTTTTTATCGGCGATAATAAATACCGCATAGTTGGTGTATTTGCTTCAAAAGGATCAAGCTCTTTCGGCGGCGACAAATTTTGTGTTATACCTGTACTTAAAGCTAAGCAGATAGATACGGTAAAAAACCTATCCTATACCATCACTATCAAGGTAGGCGGCCCCGGCGCTTTGGACGCCACTATAGGTGAGGCAACATCATTGTTCAGAAATGTTCGAGGGCTGAATATCGCTAATGAAGATAATTTTGAAATAACACGGAGCGACTCTATACAACAAGAGCTTTCAAGTCAGTTACTGGGTATTACCATAGCGGGTTTCGCGGTAGGTATTATTACCTTAATTGGTGCTGCAATAGGGCTTATGAATATTATGCTGGTATCTGTTACTGAGCGTACACGCGAAATAGGGGTACGGAAGGCAATAGGCGCCACACCTGCGGTTATACGTAAGCAGTTTTTAATTGAAGCTATTGTGATATGTCTCATAGGCGGTGCCGCAGGTATGATATTGGGTATGGCAGCAGGAAACCTTATTGCAGTTCAAATTAGCGGAACGTTTGTAGTACCGTGGGGCTGGCTTATTTTCGCGGTGTTGCTATGTACTTTTATTGGTCTTATATCCGGGTATTATCCTGCTAAAAAAGCCGCGAAACTTGATCCGGTTGAGGCATTAAGATATGAATAGATCGGTATCAGGTATCAAGAGTACTTTAATTGTTTTTAAAATCTTGATACCTGATACTAATTACTTGATACTTATTCTAAAACAATAAAGTATTTTTCAAAGGATAATCAAAAAGAAGCTTTTCAATATAGATTGTGCGCAACGCGTCGCCAAATGCTGCCGCATGTTTGGGATGATGCATATCGCTTGATATAAAATCAATCAGCTGATTATCAATCAGGCTTTCAGCAAGCCGTTTTGCTTCTTTGCCATAATATCCGGTTAATGAAATGGTATTAAGCTGAAAATTACAACCCCAGTTGTGCAGATTTTTAAATTGATCAATATCCATGTAAGGATATCTTTCCGGATGGGCCAGGATTGGTTTATACCCCATATCGTTCATTGTTTGTATAACAGATATGGCGTTTGGCGGCTGATTAATAAATGAAAATTCAAACAGTGCATAGTTATCACCCATGGTAATTAATTTACCATCGTTTACCCGGGCTTCAAAGGTTTCATCAAAATAATGCTCAGCGGCGGCTTCAACAGGTATATCTATATTTTCCTTTACCAGTTCGGCTTTTAATATTTCAAGCGCGTTATTGATAGTTTCAGGAGTATTGCGATAAAAGTCGATCATGACGTGTGGGGTAGCAATGATTTTTTTTATCCCAAGCTCCATCATTTTACGTATCAGCACAATAGAGTCCTGTGGGGTTTTGGCGCCATCATCAATACCGGGTAATACATGCGAGTGCATATCAACCATGATGGATTCATAGTTGAAGTTCGCGTGTTTCTTTTCCGGTTTCCTTTTAAATAACCCAAACATAATTACCTATTAGCGTACTGTTCGTTATAATACTGCTGATAATGGCCTGATGTTACATTTTCAAGCCATTCCTCATTTGCCAGGTACCAGTCAACAGTTTTTTCAAGCCCTTCTTCAAAGGTTATACCAGGTACCCAACCTAAATCGTTTTTAAGTTTCGTGGCATCTATTGCATACCGCAGATCATGACCCGCCCTGTCTGTTACAAAGGTGATCAGCCTGGCCGATTCACCCGCAGGCCTGTTCAATTTCTTATCTAATATGGCACATAACAAATTGATAAGGTCAATGTTCTTCCATTCGTTATGGCCGCCGATATTATAGGTCGATCCGGCTTTGGCTTTGTGGAAAATAACATCAATGGCACGGGCATGATCTTCTACCCAAAGCCAGTCACGTATGTTTTCGCCTTTGCCATATACCGGCACAGGCTTGCTTTGTTTAATATTATTAATAGCAAGTGGTATCAGCTTTTCAGGAAAGTGATAGGAGCCATAATTGTTTGAGCAGTTGGAGAGTACTGTATTGAGGCCGTATGTATCCTGGTAGGCCCGTACAAAATGATCAGAGCTGGCTTTTGATGCAGAATATGGCGAATGTGGATCATAGGCCGTTTCTTCGGTAAACATACCGGTATCGCCCAGGGTGCCGTACACTTCATCGGTTGATATGTGATAAAAACGGGTTTGGTCATACCGGCCTTTCCAGTTTTCACGGGCGGCATTTAATAGGTTAACGGTACCTACAACATTGGTCATCACAAATTCCAGCGGACTTACAATTGAACGGTCAACATGCGATTCGGCCGCCAGGTGTATGATCGCATCGGGTTGTTCATCTGCAAATAGCTGGTTAATAAACGCTATATCAACAATATCGCCTTTTACAAACCTATAATTAGGCTCGTCTTCAATATCTGTTAAATTGGCCAGGTTACCGGCATACGTAAGTTTATCTACATTGATAATGGTATAATCCGGATAGTTTTTTACAAAGCGGCGCACTACATGCGACCCTATAAAACCGGCACCACCTGTAATAATGATCTTTTGCATTTTATGAGTATTTATTTATAGCGGATTTTGAGCTATGTATTTTTCCCATTCCCAGGCCGATGCCATCATGGCGTCAATACCCAGTTCGGCCTTCCATCCTAATTTATTTGTTGATTTGGTAACATCGCCCCAAACTTTTTCTACATCTCCCGCACGGCGTGGCCCAATTTCATAATTAAGTTTTACGCCGGTTGTGCGTTCAAAGGCATGTATTACATCCAGTACGGTATTGCCTTTGCCGGTACCTATATTAAATACATCATACCCTTTAAAGCTATCCTTTTCTGCCAGTTTAAGGGCAGCTACGTGTGCCTTAGCAAGGTCGACCACGTGTATATAATCACGAACGCAGCTACCATCGGGTGTATTATAATCATTACCAAATACAGTTATCTTTTGGCGTTTGCCAATAGCTGTTTGGGTAATAAACGGCACCAGGTTTTGCGGTACACCGATAGGCAGTTCGCCTATTAAGGCAGTTTCATGCGCCCCAACCGGATTAAAATATCTTAATGATATTACCTTGTAGTTACTGCCAGAGGCTACCATGTCCTGTAAAATCTCCTCGGCTATTTGTTTGGTATTACCATAAGGAGACTGCGCAGGTTGTACCGGTGCGGCTTCGGTAACGGGTAAATGTTCAGGTTGCCCATAAACGGTACAGCTTGATGAAAAAACAAAATTTAATGGCTTACCATAATAGCTTTCAAGCAGGTTAATTAAGGAATAAAAATTATTCCGATAATATTTTAGTGGCTTTTGCACAGATTCTCCCACTGCTTTAAAGGCGGCGAAATGAATAATGCCGTCAATATCTGGCTCATTAACGGCCAGTTCCTTTACACTGTGCTCATTGCTCAGGTCAAGCTTATGAAAAACAGGTTTATAGCCTATGATCCTGGCTATCTGATCTAATATTTTAGGGTCGGAGTTTGACAGGTCATCAACAATAACAGGCTCATAGCCTGCATTTACCAATTCAACAACAGTATGGGAGCCAATAAAACCAAGGCCGCCTGTGACTAATATTTTCATTTTAAGTAGAGTATGTTATCGTTTGTTATAGTATGCAAAATCCTTATGATTGATTTCCTTTTCGGGCAGGGATTTGAAATAATCTAAAGTGATCTTTAGTCCCTCGCTTCTGGAAACCTTTGGTTCCCAGCCTAAAATGCTTTTGGCTTTGGTAATGTCCGGGCGTCGCTGTTTGGGGTCATCAACCGGTAAAGGCAGGCTGATGAGTTGTTGATCGGTACCGGTAAGCCTGATGATCTCTTCACCAAACTGCCTGATGGTGATCTCGTCGGGGTTACCGATGTTCACCGGCTGCGGGTAATCGCTGTGCAGGAGGCGATAAATGCCTTCTACCAGGTCATCCACATAGCAGAAGGAACGGGTTTGTGAACCATCGCCAAACATGGTTAGCGGTTCGCCCCTTAAAGCCTGGCCGATAAAGGCAGGCAGCACCCGGCCGTCATTCAGGCGCATACGCGGTCCATAGGTGTTAAATATGCGAACGATGCGGGTTTCCAGGCCATGAAAGGTATGGTAAGCCATGGTAATGGCTTCCTGGAAACGCTTGGCCTCATCATACACCCCGCGCGGGCCAACCGGGTTCACATTGCCCCAGTATTCTTCGGGCTGTGGGTTGATGTTAGGATCGCCATATACCTCAGAGGTGGAGGCAATGAGCATACGGGCTCCTTTGGTAAGGGCCAGGCCCAGCAGATTGTGGGTGCCCAGTGAACCTACCTTTAAGGTTTGTATGGGTATTTTTAAATAATCAATAGGGCTTGCCGGCGAGGCGAAGTGCAGGATGTATTGCAGCTCGCCGGGTACATGCACAAAGGTGGAAACATCGTGGTTGTAAAACTCAAAGTTTTCCAGTTTAAAAAGGTGTTCGATATTGCGCAGATCACCGGTGATGAGGTTGTCCATACCAATTACATGGTAGTCTTCCTTAATAAACCTGTCGCACAAATGCGAACCTAAGAAGCCGGCTGCTCCGGTTATTAATATCCGTTTACGGTTTGCCATATTTGATTATTTCTTTCTGTGTGATCAATAAAGTTAGTGTCCGGTTATTTTATGCAGGCAGTAAATTTACGTCTGTCAAAAATAACCTTATTTTTAATAACATTTTTTATATCCGTAAAGTTGGGAATGCAGTAAACCATCAATTCAGTTAATACGGCATAAGGGCAGACCATAAATTATTTATTGTAATTATTGTTATTACTTTTATGCCCGGCTAAGATAATCATTCATACTTAAATTGATGTTTTTATATAACATTGGAATCAAATTATATTACTTCGCCATCTGGTTGGCCTCGTTCTTTAATGCTAAAGCAAGCCTATGGATAAGCGGCCGCAAAAAACAACGCTTTGCCAGTTTTAATGGCAGTATCTGGTTCCATTTTGCGTCACTTGGTGAGTTCGAACAAGGGCGTCCGATTTTAGAAGCTATGCGGGAGCGTCATCCAGGGAAAAAAATCGTGGTTACATTTTTTTCACCATCGGGTTATGAGATCAGGAAAAATACCCCGCTTGCTGATGCCGTTTATTATCTGCCTTTAGATACTGCCAAAAACGCACGCCATTTTATTGATACCATAGCTCCGGAAATAGCCGTGTTCACCAAGTACGAATACTGGTATCATTATTTTAGCGAGCTACATAAAAAAGGTGTTTCTCTGTATATAATTTCGGGTATTTTTAGACCAAAACAGGTGTTTTTTAAGTGGTATGGAGGCATAAATCGTAAGATTTTAACATTTGTTTCGCACTTTTTTTTGCAGGACGAGCAATCCAGACAATTACTGCATACCCTTGGCCTTACCAACACAACGGTGAGCGGAGATACCCGGTTCGACCGTGTATGGGCGAACGCTCAGCAGCCAAAACAAGTACCCGGAATTGCCCAATTTAAAAACCTGCAGAAAGTGTTTATTGCTGGCAGCACCTGGCCCGAAGATGAAAAACTGCTGGCCACCTTACCCGCTCTATATCCTGATTGGAAATTCATTTTTGCCCCGCATGAAATAAATGAAGAAAAAATAAACAACCTTATTAATCTCTTCCCTGCAAATTCGGTTGTAAGGTATTCTAAATGGGCTGGAAATTCAAAATTCAAAATTCAAAATTCAAAAGACCAAACAGACAACTCACTCCGTGTACTTATCATAGATAACATCGGGATGCTGTCGTCATTATATGCTTATGGCGATATTGCTCATATAGGCGGAGGCTTTGGCGTGGGTATTCACAACACGCTTGAGGCGGCGGCATTTGGGTTGCCGGTAATTTTTGGCCCTAATTATTTAAAGTTTAACGAGGCCCGGGAACTGATAACCTTAAAGGCCGGTTTCTGCATCAGTAATGAGGCCCAGCTGAAAGGGATAACCGATAGCCTGATAACCGATGAGGCTTTTTATAGTACTACCAGCAAAAAGATCCGCGATTACGTTCAGGAACATACCGGAGCCACGCAATTGATCATGAAGCACATAAGCCCCCTAATTCCCTAAAGAATTATAGATGTGCAGATTTTAAATGTGCAGATGTGCAAGTTTGAAACCATCTGCACATTTGAAATTTGCATATCCGCACATCAAAAAGGGGGCAAATATTTCTTAATATTGCCGTAATGGGTTTTTTACATCTGCCCGGTTTGGGTAAAGCGCATTTTCACGAGTATGGCACGGGGCAAAAGCCGTTGCTGGCCTTTCATGGTTATGGCATGACGGGTAAGCAGTTTCACGTGCTCGAAAAGTCGATACTGCCCAAATATCATATTTATGGCTTCGATCACTTTTTTCATGGCGGAAGCAAGCTCGATGGGTGGACAGATAAGCAGATCAGGGCGGGTATGCCCAAAAATATGGTGCACAGCTACATGCAGGAGTGGTTTAAAATTTACGGCGAACAGCGGTTTTCGGTAATGGGTTATTCCATTGGTGCCAACCTGGCGCTCATACTACTGGAGGAATATGCCCACCTGGTTGATGATGTGATATTAATGGCTCCCGATGGCCTGTCGGTTTATAAGGGGTTTCATTTTTTACTGCATAACCCCTTGGGGAAATTCATGTTCCGGATAGTTACCAGGAGCAAATGGCTTGCTCCTTTTGTACTTAAATGCGCAAAAAAAGCCGGTTTAATTGATGATAGCCTGTACCAGATTGCCTATAATGAAATTGATACCGAACAAAAACGGCTTGATACCTATTATACCTTAAATTTAATACGTTTGCTAAAGCCAAACGCGGAAAAAGTTGCCTCCAGGATAAATCAGTATAAAATTAACTGCACCCTGATTTTTGGCAAAGACGATCAGTTGTTTCCCAAATCGGCGGCAATGCCATTTATAGGCATGCTTGACAATGCCGAAGTTCATGAACTTGAACTGGGGCACTGGCTGGTAATTAAAGCGCTTGACGAATATTTAGTACGATAGATTATGTTGCCATCACGCAGAAATGATACCCTGAGTAAGTTGTTCTTCCGCTATATGCGCTGGTGGATGGGGCGCCGTTTTAAGGAGGTTAATGTATTGCCCTTTGAGCCCAAACCGGGTCATTCCATATTGCTGCTTACCAATCATTTTAGCTGGTGGGACGGTTTTTTTGCCAACTATTCGGCCTTTACCAATTTGCAACGCCGGCTTTATATCATGATGCAGCATGATCATTTTGTAAAGCACTGGTATTTTAAATACTGGGGTGCTTTCTCCATGAAAAAAGCCTCGCGCGACATGCTGGAATCACTTACTTATTCGGCCGGTTTGTTGAATGACCCCAGAAACCTGGTTACTGTGTTTCCGCAGGGCGAGCTTTGCTCTAACCATATTACACATATCCATGTTGAAAAAGGCATTGCGCATCTTATTAAACAAATTAAGGGTCCTTGCCAGATAGTTTACCAATGTACGCTGATTGATTATTTTGAAAGCCTGAAGCCGCGCGCCTATATACACCTGTTTGATTGCGGTACAGCAGGCGAGGTGCCATTTGAGGAGCTGAAACAGCGCATCAATGATTTTCATCAGCAGGCGTTAAAAAATCAGGTTAATATACCGCACTAATCCTGCTTTTGTTTTTCAATCAGTATCTTGCAGCACATGATACGTCCGCGAAAGAATATCATCATACACTGGTTTTTTCACCATTATATCCTGTGGATAGTGGCGCGCAATTTCCATGAAGTTAAACTTACGCCGGTTAATATTGCTCCTGAGAAAGCTGTTTTGCTGCTGGCCAACCACTTTAGCTGGTGGGACGGTTTTTTGATGTATTACCTGAACAGTAAGCTGCTGAGCAAGAAATTTCATGTGATGATATTGGAGGATACGGCACGTGAGGTGTCTTTTTTTAAGTATATGGGAGCCTTTTCGGTCAATAAAAACAGTAAAGATATGATGGCTTCGCTTGATTATGCTGCTGGGTTATTAAATGACCATCAAAATATGGTGCTTATTTTTCCGCAGGGTAAATTGCACTCCAATTTTACGGATAACATGATTTTTCAAAAAGGCTTGATGCGGATTATTAACGGAGCCCGTGCAGATTTCCAAATTTTAATGGCCGCAACATTTATTGAACATTTTAAATATAAAAAGCCCAGTGCGCACGTTTATCTAAAAACATTAACCTCTGGTTTAACTTATAAAAACATAGATGAGCTGACAGCAGTTTATCAGCAATATTATAATTTAGCAAAGCAACAGCAAACCGAAATAGTATTATAAAAAGTGATCATTGCCATATCAATTACCTTCTTTTTTATCATCCTGCGTTTTGCGGTTACCCTGTTCAATTTTATATCGAACCCCAAGCTTCACCGCGTAAGTAAGCAATATACCGACAGGGTATCTATCCTGATACCGGCCCGTAACGAAGCAGATAACATAGAAACACTGCTGCGGTCAATCCATGCACAGGATTATCAGAACTATGAAGTGATTATACTTGATGATGAATCAACCGATGATACTTACGTTGTTTGTGCGGCATTTGCGGTGAAGCATCCGCATTTCAGGGTAATAAAGGGGGCCAGGCTGCCCGAAGGCTGGATAGGTAAAAACCATGCCTGCCATCAGCTGGCCAAAGAAGCCGATGGCAAGTATTTACTATTTTTAGATGCCGACGAAGAGGTAAAACCTGGTTTAATAAACAGCGCGGTACACCGTATGCATCTACTCCAGCTGGGTCTGCTGAGCTTGTTCACCAATCAGCAAATGATTAGTCCTGGCGAAAAGGCTGTTGTGCCGCTAATGCATTTTATATTATTAAACCTGCTGCCGGTAAGGCTTATTTACCTTGTAAAAAATGCCTCTGTAGCAGCGGCAAGCGGCCAGTTTATGTTTTTCGACGCGGCTATTTATCATCAGCATCAATGGCACAAGGCAGTTAAAGACAAAGTGGTGGAGGACGTAGAGATCATGCGGCTCGTAAAAGCCGAAGCATACGATGGTGAAGCCCTGCTGGCCAATGGCATGATAAGCTGTCGCATGTATAAAAGTTATGATGAGGCCATAAACGGCTTTGGCAAAAACTTTTTGGCGGCGTTTAATTATAGCATCATCGGCTTTTTAGTTTATATAGTACTTATTATTGGTGGCCCCATGATTGTGCTCATGACCCTTAATTTGCCGCTGATATTTTTTATGCTTGGTCTTATTATGCTTACACGGTTCATGATCTCGCTGTTATCTGACCAAAGCCCTGCAAACAATATTATCCTGCACCCTTTACAAATGCTCAATATGCTGATTATAGCGGTAATATCCATACAAAAATACCTCACCAAAACAACGGTATGGAAAGGGCGTAAAATTTGAAAAAGCTGCTGTTTGCTTACCTTACAATGCCGCAGCGCATAAGTGTTGTAATTATTGTATTATTTCATGCAGTGGGTTTGGCGGGCTTTATGGTGCCCTATATTGATGCTATTTTTTTAAACATAGTGCCCTGGCACCTGCTGCTGATGGCGGCCGTAATTATCTATAATCAAGAGCGCGTCGACGGTAAATTCTTGCTTTTTGCATTGCTGATATTTGCTATAGGTTTTATGGCCGAGTTTACGGGAGTACATACCGGCCTGCTGTTTGGCAATTATGTTTATGGCGAAACCCTGGGTGTTAAATTGTTTAATATCCCGCTAATTATTGGTGTCAACTGGTTTTTATTGATTTACTCAACCGGGGTGTTAATACAGCGGCAAAGGATCAGGAACAAACTGCTCGGCATCATTACGGGCGCCCTGATACTGGTAATGCTCGATGTGCTGATTGAGCCAATTGCCACACAGTTTGACTATTGGCACTGGATTGGGGGGAGTATACCTGTTAAAAACTATGTTTGTTGGTTTATGCTTGGCGCGCTGATGCTTTTCATCTTTGACCGGTTTAAGTTTAAAACGCAAAGTATGGTAGCCCCTGTACTGCTCATTATGCAGTTTATATTTTTTATG
This sequence comes from Mucilaginibacter sabulilitoris, assembly GCF_034262375.1. Taxonomy (NCBI): domain Bacteria; kingdom Pseudomonadati; phylum Bacteroidota; class Sphingobacteriia; order Sphingobacteriales; family Sphingobacteriaceae; genus Mucilaginibacter; species Mucilaginibacter sabulilitoris. The sequence continues at coordinate 7,537,477 of NZ_CP139558.1, read as the reverse complement.
GTTCTGGGTTTTGTAAACTGAAGGTTCAAAAAATCACATAATCATTACCATCAACGGCTATTTTTACTGTAAATTTGTAATGCAATGGGAGAGTATCAGTTAAAGGTTACTATAGATCAGGATTCGGGCTTTTGCTTTGGGGTAGTATATGCCATAGATATGGCCGAAGAAATACTGGCTGAAGAGGGTTACCTGTATTGCCTGGGCGATATTGTGCATAACGATGAAGAGGTTGAACGGTTGAAAGCCAGGGGGCTGCGCATTATTGAACATGCCCAGCTTGGCGACCTGCATAACGAAAAGGTGTTGATACGTGCGCACGGCGAGGCTCCCGACACTTACCGCATAGCCCTAGAAAATAATATAACACTTATTGATGCGTCGTGCCCGGTTGTTTTAAAACTGCAAAACAGGATAAAAACTTCTTACGATGCTAACGAGAAGATATTGATATTCGGCAAGCATGGCCATGCCGAGGTAATTGGCCTTGAAGGGCAAACCAATAATGAAGCCGTAGTTTTTCAGGACATTGCCGAACTGGACGATGTTGAATTACCCCAAAATATCACCCTGTACACCCAGACCACTAAAAGCATGGAAAAGTTTTATAGTGTAAAGGATGAGCTGATAGCCCGGGGGTATAACCTGAAAGCTAATGATACCATTTGCCGCCAGGTTTCAAACCGTGATAAGGACTTGCCCAAATTTGTAAGCCGGTTTGATAAGATAGTTTTTGTATCGGGCCGTAAATCATCAAACGGGAAAGTGCTATTTGAAGTGTGCCGCAAAAACAACCCTAATACTTATTTCATATCCTCGGCAAGTGAGCTGGATAAAACCATGTTTTCGGCTAATGATACCATAGGCATAGCAGGGGCCACCTCAACACCCATGTGGCTGATGCAGGAGGTAAAAACCGCGCTCGAACAATTTTAACAGCACGCTTTTTGCTGTTATATCATATACATGCAAAAAAGTCCTTCAAATATTGGTTTACTTATCGCCCTGCTTGTACTTGGCAGCTGGGCTGTGTCAATCATCGTGCTGATGCAGTGGCACTTCAGCTTTGCAAATCCGCTGGTTTATTTATTTGTGCTGGTGCAGATGCATTTGTATACCGGCTTGTTCATTACCGCGCACGATGCCATGCACGGCACTGTTTCTCCCAACCGTACCGCAAATAACCTTATAGGCTATGTTTGTACTTTTTTATATGCCTCATTCTGGTACCCTAAATTGTACACCAAACATCATCAGCACCATGATCATGTACATACCCATGACGACCCCGATTATCACGAAGGTGGCTTCTGGGGCTGGTATGTAACGTTTATCCGCAATTATCTTTCGGTTTGGCAAATTGTGGTAATGGCTGTTTTGTTTAATATTTTAAAAATATGGATCCCGCAGCCTAACCTCATTATGTTTTGGGTGGTGCCATCGCTGCTTAGTACATTGCAGTTGTTTTATTTCGGTACTTATCAGCCACATAAAGGTGAGCACGACAATAAGTATTTCGCCCGGAGCCAGGCGAAAAATCACGTGGCCGCATTTTTTAGCTGTTACTTTTTTGGTTACCACTATGAGCACCATGACTCGCCAGGAACCCCGTGGTGGATGCTGTGGAGGGCCCCCCAGCCCCCTAAAGGGGGAGTATTGGACAAGTGAATTTTAAATAAACATTACCCAAGTAATAATGCTCCGTAGGAGCTACCCCAATACATAGGTTTATGAACGGGTAGCCTCCACGAGGCAAAGGTGAACTAACCATTTTTACTACAAATAGGTAGCTCCTACGGAGCATGGCTGCATCTATCTCAGCTTATCATCCTCCTCGCTCTCCTAGGCATCCGGCTTGTGGGAGCGATAGCGACAGTTTGTGAGCGGCTGTCAGTCAGCTTGTCGAAGGATCGCGTAGAGGCCTGTCTACCATGCTTCGACAGAGCTCAGCATGACACTCTTTTCTTATCTTGTCATTTCCCTTTAGATTAGCTTCAACAAGATAATAAGGGTTATTATTATTGTTGAAGCTTTCTTTTTGCTTCTTTTTCTTTGTTAATAACCTTAGATTTTGTGGATAAAGTTAACAGCGGTAAAGGCGCATTATTGTCATTTCCAGGCATGTAGGCCTATCGTTCGATTTACTCCTTTACCGCTTGTTTTAAACTGTAGCATCAAATAGAAATTAGAGTTTACGAGGCTCATTAGTAAGGAATTGATGTAGTTTAAAACATGTTAACTGTTTACTAACATAAACAGGGTAAAGATATGGAATTTGAATTTTTCATTGGTATCGATGTGTCCAAAAACGAATTGGACTTTGCTGTTCAGCAAGGCAGCCGGTTTCTATTCCACCAGGAAATTGCTAACGCTCCGGCAGCAATCAATACATTTCTCAAGGAGTTGGGAAAACTTCCTGGGTTCAGCTTAAGCAAAGCTATTTTCTGCATGGAGCATACCGGCATTTATAACAACCATGCTTTGGCTTGCCTGCATAAAAAGAAGGCACACATTTGCTTACAAGCAGCTACCCAGATCAAGAACTCATTAGGGAATATCCGGGGCAAGAATGACAAGGTAGATGCCATGCGTATCGCCTGGTATGCTTATAAGGAGCGCGAAGGGCTGCGCTTATGGGAGCCTAAGCGCGAAGCTGTGCAGCAACTTGCCCATCTTGCAGCTACCCGGTTACGGTTGATAACTGTTAAAAAACAATTGAAAGTGCCACTAAAAGAGCATGCGTCTTTCAGTCCCGGCAAAACCAGCAAGCAGAACCTACAAGCCTGCAGCCATTCCTTAAAGGCGATCGAAAGCGACATAGCCAGGACAGAGCGGGCTATAGAAGAAGTTATTATAGCGGACAAAGAATTAACCCGGATATTCAAACTGGCAACCTCAGTAAGCGGCATTGGCAAAGTAACTGCCGTTCAGGTCATTGTTACTACCAACGAATTCAAGGACATTAGCGACCCTAAAAAGTTCGCTTGTTATTCAGGCGTAGCACCTTTTACAGATAACTCCGGTAAGGTTGTTAAAAAGGCCAGGGTATCGCATATGGCCAACAAAAAAGTAAAAACGCTCCTACATCTTGCAGCCATAGTTGCTATACAGCATAACCAAGATCTAAAACGCTTTTACCAACGAAAGGTATTGCAGGAAAAAAAGAATAAAATGAGTGTCATTAATGCCGTTAGGAACAAACTCATATTACGCCTTTTCGCCTGCGTCAACCAAAACAGACCTTACGAAAAAAATTATCAGAAATTAGTTGCTTAAATCATAGAAATCGAAGGGAGAAATCTTGTAGGTCTGATATTTCCCGCATACAGGATCTCTCCTCGTACCTCCGAGATGACAGGGCGCAGAAATGTTGTGCGTCATGTCATCTCATCTCTTCCTCAGCACTCTTGTAATCATTTATTTGTAATTTGTTCCCCCTTCAGGGAGTTAGGGGGCTTTTATTTTTTATTTTTGCAGTCACAGTTATGGGTAAAAAAGCAGTTTTATTGGTGAATTTGGGTACGCCCGATAGCCCCTCAACGGCAGATGTGCGTACTTATCTGAATGAGTTTTTAATGGATCCGCGGGTAATTGACATCAATCCCATCTCCCGGACTTTGCTGGTTAGGGGTGTTATTACTCCTTTCAGGGCGCCAAAATCAGCCAAATTATACCGCGCCATCTGGGACGATAAAACAGGTTCGCCTTTAATGCACTATAGTCTTTTACAACAAAAAGCATTGCAGCAGCGCCTGGGCGATGAATACATAGTAGAATTGGCCATGCGTTACCAGAACCCATCCATAGCATCGGCTCTTGACCGGCTTAAAGCGGCGTTAGTTGATGATATACAGGTTATACCTTTGTTTCCGCAATATGCCTCGGCCAGTACCGGTTCTGTTTATGATAAAGTGATGGAGTTATTGTCGCAGTGGCCAACTAAGCCAAATGTATCTTTCATTAATTCGTTCCATGATAATGAGGGCATGATAGCTACCTTTGCCGATAACGCGCTAAAACATAATCCGCAAACGTATGACCACGTGCTGTTTAGCTTTCATGGCTTGCCACAAAGGCAGCTTGTTAAAGCAGATCACACCCATCTGCATTGTTTAAAAGCGAGCGATTGCTGCCAGACCATCACCGAAGCAAATAAGTTTTGCTATTCGGCACAATCACACCAAACCGCGAAGCTGATAGCGGAGAAATTAAATATCCCTAAAGAAAAATATACCATTTGTTTTCAGTCGCGCCTGGGCAGTGATCCATGGGTACAGCCTTATACCAGCGAGATTGTTGCCAGACTGGCCAAAGAGGGCAAGAAAAGCCTGCTGGTATTTTGCCCGGCGTTTGTGGCCGACTGCCTGGAAACCGTTTATGAAGTAACCACAGAATACGGCGACGAGTTTAAAGCCCTCGGTGGTGAAAAAGTACAGCTGGTAGAAAGCCTTAATGATTCGCCCATCTGGATCGACGCCCTGGAGAAAATGGTTAGGGAGAATTAAGATTTTCTGCCTTTACAAAATATGTCATTGCGAGCGATAGCGTGGCAATCTCATACTGTACAGAACCATTTGCATAGTTCGCGATTGCTTCGTACCTCGCAATGACATGTGGATGATTTACCCTTTCAATCCCTCAATTTCTTTTAAAGTCTTAGGTAAATATTTACCCAGCAGATGGCTGCCGGTATCAGTTATCAAAAAGTTATCTTCAATACGGATACCGCCGAAATCGCGGTAGGTATTCAGCACATCGTAGTTTATAAAATCGGCATACTTCTTTTCGGCCTGCCAGCGGTCAATCAGCTCGGGGATGATATAAATTCCGGGTTCAACAGTTAACACATAACCGGCTTCCAGTTCGCGGCCCAAACGTAGCGATTTAAGTCCGAATATTGTTTCCTTTTTCAATGTATCGGTGTAGCCAACATATTGTTCGCCAAGGTCTTCCATATCATGGGTATCCATCCCCAGCATGTGCCCTAAGCCACATTGAAAAAACATGGTATGCGCGCCCGCGGCAACCGCTTCGGCGGCATTGCCCTTCATGAGGTTTACCTGTGTTAAGCCCTCAACCAGTTTCTGCGAGGCAGCAAGGTGAATATCCTTATACTTTACTCCCGGTTTAAGCATACTTATGGCATGGTCCATAGCGGTAAGCACCACCTCGTACAATTCTTTCTGGCGGTTGGTAAAACTTCGTCCAACCGGGAAGGTACGGGTAAGGTCGCCGCCATAATGCATTTCATTTTCGGCGCCTATGTCGCTTAAAACCATGTGCCCATCATGCAGGGTATTGCCGTAATAGTGGGTATGCAGCGTTTGCCCATGCGTGGTTATTATGGCGCCGTAACCCAAACGGCCATTGGCCGCTATGGCAACTTCATTAGCTTTAGCCACTAATTCATATTCCTTAATGCCGGGACGGGTGCTTTTTATAACGGCCAGTTGCATATCAACACTGATAGAAACCGCCTTTTCCATTTCCTGAATCTCCAGCGGCGATTTAATAACACGCTGTGCTATAACAGCTTTAACGAGTTTGAGGGATACATGGTCTGTTACATCCTGCAGACTTACATTGAGCCAACCGGCCAGTTTTATTTTATTTTCGGGACGGTATGGTGGCAAAATATGAACACGCCTGCCCGATGTTATGGCTTTATGCACATAATGTGTTACCTGATCATAAGGTTTGGTTTGGGTAACGCCCACCATAGCGGCTATTTCCTGAACCGAAGGCAACGTGCCTGTCCAGATAATATCATCCATGCTCAGCTCGTTCCCAAAAATCACTTCTTCGCCGGTATCGGTGTCAATAACAGCAGCCAGCGACTGCACGTCCAACCCGAAATAATAAAGAAAGCTGCTGTCTTGCCTGAAAGGGTAAGGATTGTCTTTATAGTTCATGCTGCTATCCTCATTGCCCAGCAAAAGGATAATGCCATCTGAACCAATTTTTTGCTTTAATATATTTCTGCGATCGGTGTAAACCTGTTTGTCAAAAAGTTGAAGATTCATATCACAAATATATCTCTCTTTTAAAAGAAAAAGGTTAGCAGAAGGTCATAGTATGTAGTCAGGATTTAGCTTCAACCAAATCGCTCACAATTTTGGCCGAAAGCAGGCAAAGTGGGATACCACCGCCAGGGTGCACACTACCGCCGCAAAAATACAGGTTACTAATTTTAGGCGACTTGTTTGGATGCCTTAAAAAGGCGGCAAACTTACTGTTTGAACTGGTGCCATAAAGCGAACCCTGGTATGATGATGTTTTGCTTTCAATGCCCCAGGGGTCGAGGATACTCTCGCACAATATCAGATCGCTTACGTGTTCGCCCAATATGCGGGTGAGTTTTCTTAATATATTGAAGCGTGCTTCAATGATCATGCTATCCCAATCCTGACCGGTATTAGCGGGTACATTGATCATTACAAACCAATTCTCGCAACCCTCTGGCGCGTCGTCGGGTTTGTACTTTGAGCTGATGTTAAGGTAAACTGTAGGATCATGAAATATGCTCTTCTTTTTCCAGATATGATCAAATTCTGCTTTGTAATCGGTACTGAAAAACACATTATGCAGGTCGAGCTCTTTAAATTGTTTTCTTATACCCCAATAAAATATCAATGCCGAACTGCTGCGCTCCTGGTTCAATGTTTTTTTGGGATGTAAACGCGGATGGGCCTTTAATAGTTTACTGTAAGTAAACCATACGTCCATATTAGATACCACCAGATCGCCTGTTATTAGTTTATCATTAACCTTTATGCCTTCGGCCTTGTCATTCTTTAACACAATTTCATCAACAGGCGACTGGTAATAAAAATTTACCCATAACGATTCGGCCAGTTTTACCAGGCTGGTAATAATACTGTACATGCCATCGTCAGGAAAATAAGCACCATAATGCTGCTCCAGGTGCGGTATAACGTTAAGCGTAGCCGGCGCGGTGTAGGGGTTTGACCCGTTATAGGTGGCATAGCGGTCATAAAACTGCACCAGGTAATCGCTTTTAAAAGATGCATCATTGGCCTTGTGCATTGTTCGGAAGGCATCTATCTGGGCAAATTTAAAAACGGACTGTAAAGCATCCCTGCTTAAATAAGTTTTAATGTTATGCAGCGACCTTTCCAGGAAAACGTGATTAGTAATATTATAAATGTTACTGCTGTTGGCCTGGTGTTTCTTTACTGCTTCAACTGGTTCGCCGGTGGCTTTACTAATTTCATTTGCAAACTTATTTGCATCGGCATAAGCGGTTAGTTGCGTACCGTCTTCATAAAAATAACGACAAACCGTATCAAGCTTTTGGTATTTAAAATAATCTTCTGGGTTTTTACCGGCCAGTTTAAACAGTTCATCTACATACTGGGGCATAGTAAATAAACTGGGGCCGGCATCAAACCTGAATTCATCCATTTCCAATATAGACAATTTACCGCCCGGGTAACAGTTAGCTTCGAAAACCTCAACCCGGTAACCTTTTAGGGCCAGGCGTATTGCCGTAGCAATTCCGGCAATCCCGGCACCAATTATCAAAGCTTTTTTCGCAGCCATATCATAAAGATAATCGCTATGTAACAAAAATGGTACAATCAATTAAGATTGTACCAAATATGTGCTTTTTTATTAGAAAAAGCCGAATTTATGAGTGCCAGGCATTCAATTATTTAAGCTTCATGATGTATCCCCTCACCAATTTCTTCTATCATTTTAGCGTTAAACGCATCCAGGTCATCGGGCCGGCGACTGGTTACCAGTCCATTATCAACCACAACCTGTTCATCAACCCAATCGGCGCCGGCATTTTTGAGGTCGGTTTGCAGTGACGGGTATGAGGTAAGTCTACGTCCCTTGATCAGCTTGGTTTCAATGAGCAATTGCGGGCCATGGCAAATGGCGGCGATGGGTTTGCCTTCGCTTAAAAATACCGCGGCAAAGGCAACCGCGTCTTGATTTTGTCTCAGTTTATCCGGATTTAATACACCACCGGGCAATACGAGGGCATCATAATCATCCGGACTTACTTCGTTTAGTTGTTTATCTATATTAACAGTAATACCCCAGTTGGTTTTATCCCATGCCTTAATGGTACCGCTTTTGGGCGATACCACATCTACCGTTGCACCGGCTTGTTGAAGTGCTGCTTTAGGGCTTGTGAGCTCTACTTGTTCAAATCCTTCTTCGGTTAGGATAGCTACTCTTCTGTTACTTAAACTTGCCATAATAATATTATTTTTTAATTTTAAATTATAAAAATTAAGTATAATATAATTACAGGTAGATTGGCCGATAGTTTTATTTATTTGAAACTAGTAGGATTGGAGTAAGCATATTGAACAGGACTCAGAGTGGACTCACCCGACCATCGCTACGCTCGGTCACACTCTCTACAGCTTCGCCGTAAAGAGGGACTTTGTTTTGGACGGGGGATAACAATACCGACGTGAAATAAAAAAATGCATGAAAAAATAAATATCTTTTTCCTTAACACTCTTTGCGGCGAAGCTGTAGAGTGTGATCCAGCGAAGCGATCGTCGGGTGAGTCTTTGTGGAGGTAATCAGATCGAATCTGCTTTTCTCCCAATATGCCCCAGCGCAAAATTGATAAAATTGCTGGTTAACCCGTAATCCTCCGTCCCTTTGCGGCGGATGAAAAAGAAATCTCGGGTGATCTTTAATCCTTCAACCGGAACTTCCACCAGGTCGCCTTCGGCCAGCTGGCGTACAATGGATGGACGCGGCATAAAACCAAGGCACTGATCGGCCAGGATAAAATTCTTCAGCGCTTCGGTACCCCCAAGCCTGATCTTTACCGAAAGATCAGCCGGTTTAATGTGGTGTGCAGATAATGATTTTAATACGGCATTGAGCGTACCTGAGCCGCGTTCCCTTACCGCCATTGGTGTTTTTACCAGCTGTTTTAAAGTTAATGATTTACCCGCCAGCGGACTTTTAGCCGAACACACCGGTATCACCTCATCGCTCATAAAAGGTGTGTATGATACAGTGGTGAGCTTATTATCAACCTCAATAATGCCGATATCCACCTCGTGATTAAGCAAGGCGTTAAGGATATACTCTGAATTGCGGTTTACCAGCTGCACATCAACATTGGCATACTCACGCTGAAAACCCGATAATATAGATGGTAAAATATACAATGCAATAGTGGTGCTGGCCCCCAATCGCAAATGACCCGCAGCTTGTGATAGGTTACTTAATACCGAAAGATCATACTCTATCTTCCGTTCAATTTCGGTGGCCTGCTGCAGGTACTCGTTCAATTTACTGCCGGCCTCGGTAAGCAGTATGCTGTTGCTTTTACGCTCAAACAAAGGAACTTTATACTGATCTTCCAGTGCTTTAATGTGCTTGCTTATAGCGGGTTGTGTTACAAACAGCACCTGCGCGGCCTTGCTAAAACTAAGGTTGGCAGCAACTTCCATAAAAACGCGATGGGCAAAGGATATCATTTGGCTAAGTTATTATTTTAACTTTTCAAAAAAGCGGCCAGTAAATTTATAGGTGATCAATTTATGGGTCATTTTATGATTATAATCTACAAGCGGAGTATGAATGGTTTGAGCCGTCTTGTCAAAATAAATGGCCGGGTATGATTTCCAGTCGGCTATTGAGCTTACATCAAAATCATAATGTAGCTGGCTGTACACACCGGTTGGAGTTTTTATAAACGGCGGATTGCCAATGAGCTTACCTTTATCAATGGTAAATACCTTTAGACCTTGACCTACTTTTGCAGGCGAATAAACCGAATTATATGTAGTCAAATAATAAGTTTTATTGTTAGCTGTAAAGGTGAAGATTTTTGAATACCAAAGCGGCATATATCCCTTTTTACCAATGGTGTCCATTTTTAAAAGTGATATGGTTTGTCCGTTATTTTTGTATTGTAATACATTATAAATATCAAATCCTTTTGTCCCCAGCTGTGTATTCCACGAGTATGTACGGAAAATACCATCGGCAGAGGTGGCAATAACCAAACGTTCTTTTACTAATGAGGTAAAAGGCTGGCTAATCGTTTCGGGATATTTGGAGGTATAATACTTTAGCTTAAATGCAAAAATCTTATTCTGCTTTTGCAGCGAGTCTATAGCCTTCCAGTCTTTTTTGTGTGCGCCGTAATAATTTACTCTTTTGAGTATCCGGAGCAGATCGCTCTCAATTGACTGCGGACTGTTTTGCGCAAACAGGTGAGCCGAAGTTAAACAACAACAGAAAATAACTATCAGCTTAATGGTTTTCATTCCAAACAAGTTACATAAAAAAAGATAAATGCGGCTGATAAAATTATAGGTTGGTGCAAAGTAATAGAAATTGGTAAGCCGTCAAACTGTTTTTTGAAAAGAGCTTACGCCTGTAAATAAAAATAGGGATAATCAGCTGATCATCCCTATCAATTATCTTATTTAAATTATTCTGCTTATGCTTCAACCGGCTGGCCAATTAACTGGGCAGCGGCAAGGTATTCTGCAATTTGTACAGCGTTGGTAGCAGCACCTTTACGCAGGTTGTCTGATACTATCCAGCAATTCAAAGTATTGTCCTGGGTTTCATCTCGGCGGATACGGCCCACAAAAACTTCATCTTTATCGTGCGCGTCAAGTGGCATTGGATATTGCAGGTTTGCAGGATCATCAACTACTACAATGCCCGGCGATTTGGCCAGCAGTTCGCGAACTTCGGTAAGGTCAAAATCATTGGCAAACTCAATGTTCACCGATTCTGAGTGACCGCCCATCACCGGGATACGTACGGTTGTAGCGGTAACCTTAATACAGTCATCACCCATGATCTTTTTGGTTTCCAGGATCATTTTCATTTCTTCCTTAGTATAACCATTCTCGGTGAAAACATCAATCTGTGGAATTACATTCAGGTCGATAGTATAAGGATAAACCTTTGGTCCGTCGATACCTTTGCGTTCGTTAAATAACTGATCAACCGCCTTAACACCGGTACCGGTTACTGACTGATAGGTAGAAACCACTACCCTTTTAATTTTGTATTTATCGTGCAGCGGTTTTAAGGCCACTACCATTTGTATGGTTGAGCAATTTGGGTTGGCAATGATCTTGTCATCAGCGGTAAGTACATTGGCATTAACCTCGGGCACTACCAGTTTTTTGGTAGGGTCCATGCGCCATGCTGATGAATTATCAATAACGGTTGTACCGGCAGCTGCGAATAAAGGTGCCTGCTGTAATGAAGTGCTTCCGCCGGCCGAGAAAATTGCTACGTCCGGCTTCATCTTAATCGCATCCTCAACAGAAACCACCTTAAATTGCTTACCCTTAAAAGTAATTTCTTTACCAATACTTTTCTCTGAAGCTACGGGAATTAATTCTGTAACGGGGAAGTTGCGTTCTGCAAGAACCTGCAACATTTTGGTGCCTACTAATCCTGTAGCACCTACTACTGCGACTTTCATTTTGTTTATTTGTTTTTGATTGTACTCAGGCTACCTCACGGCAGCTCATTTTTATTTATTTTGTATAGTTGAAACTTTAAACCCCAAATATGCGATTTTTTTTGGTTTTATTAACCACATTATCTATCTGTTTGGTATATAAACCTTTGTTTTAGTAAAGTATAACGGATTTCGCTCAAATTTTTACCTTTGCCTAAACTCAAAATTACATGAGCGAAAAGATTTTAGTGATTGGTGCCAACGGCCAGATAGGGACAGAACTGGTTGTAGCTTTACGAGGCATTCACGGAGCCGAAAATGTCATAGCATCTGATATTAATGACCCCGGTTATGCCATACGCCATAGTGGTCCGTATGAGCTTGTAAATGTGCTCGATAAAGATAATCTGCATCATATTTTTGATAAACACCGCCCTACACAGGTTTATTTGCTGGCAGCCATATTATCGGCCATAGGCGAACAAAAACCAAAAATGGCGTGGGACCTCAATATGACGGGGCTCATACATATACTTGATTTTGCCGTGGAGTTTAAAACCGCCAAAGTTTTCTGGCCAAGTTCTATAGCAGTTTTTGGGCCTAATTCGCCGCAGTTTCATACGCCGCAGTATTGTGTGATGGATCCTAATACTGTTTATGGTTTCAGCAAACTGGCCGGCGAACGCTGGTGCGAGTATTATTTTACAAAATACGGGCTCGATGTGCGCAGCATCCGTTATCCGGGGCTTATTGGCTGGCGGGCTAACCCAGGCGGCGGTACCACCGATTATGCCGTACATATATTTCACGAAGCTTTGAAAAAAGGAAAGTATGAAAGTTTTCTTTCGGCCGATACCGCTTTGCCTATGATGTATATGGATGACGCCATCAGGGCCACCATATCATTAATGGACGCCCCGGCAGATCAGATTACCATACGCTCATCATACAACCTGGCCGGTTTAAGCTTTACACCAACCCAGCTGGCAGGCGAAATAAAAAAGCTGATACCGGGTTTTGAGATCAGTTATGCAGATAATGACCCACGGCAGGCAATTGCCGATAGCTGGCCTAAGTCTATTGATGATAGTTACGCGCAAAGGGATTGGGGTTGGAAACTGGAATATGATCTGGCGGCTATGACCAGTGATATGCTGAGTAATTTAAAAAATATCATATAAGCTAAGGCCGAAGCGTAAAGCAAAAACTAAGGGTTTGAAACTTATATAAAACAAATATTATATTTAACCACTTTACCCTTAATTGGGGTGAGCAAGTTATAAATACTTGGGTTGATCTATGAACGATCAGTCATGAACAATGAACTAAGAAAACATGGGAAGAGCATTTGAATTCCGCAAAGAAAGAAAATTTAAGCGCTGGGCTAAAATGGCCGTGCAGTTTACACGTTTAGGTAAAGAGATTGTAATGGCCGTAAAAGCGGGCGGCGGTGACGTTAACACCAATTCGCGTTTAAGAACTGCGGTACAAAATGCCAAAGCAGTAAACATGCCTAAAGACCGCGTAGAAGCGGCTATAAAAAGGGCTACAAGCCGCGATGAAAAAGATTACGAAGAACTTGTTTATGAAGGTTACGCGCCTCATGGTGTAGCTGTATTGGTTGAAACTGCTACCGATAATACTAACCGCACCGTGGCTAATGTACGTAGTTACTTTACTAAAACAGGCGGGTCATTAGGTAAAACAGGTTCGCTGGATTTCATTTTTACCCGTAAATCGGTTTTTACATTTGTGCCAGGCGACAAGGATCTGGAAGAACTGGAATTTGAACTGATTGATGCAGGACTAGAAGATTTATTTGTGGAGGCGGATGAAGAAGGAAATGATATTGGTGTAATACACACCGCCTTTGAAGATTTTGGTAAGATGCAAAAAGCGCTGGAAGAATTGGGCGTTGAAGTAAAATCGGCTAAATTGGAGCGTGTGCCACAATCGTTCCACGATGTTACCGAAGAGCAGGTTGCCGATATCATGAAGCTAATTGATAAACTGGAAGAGGACGACGACGTGCAGGCGGTTTATCACAATATGGCAGAATAATTCTAATTTTTTCACTAAGCGTCATTGCGAGGTACGAAGCAATCTCTAAGCTATACAGAGCAAATGGAAAAGCATATTTGAACTGCTTATGTAGAGATTACTTCGTACCTCAATGACGGGGTTAATAATTACCACCATGCCACTATTTAGTTCGCGTAAAGAAGAGAAGAAGGTAAAAGTAACTTTTGCCAACGGTCTGCTTTTTGTTGAAAAACCAGATGGCAAGCAACAGGCTTTTCCGCTGGAATGGTTTCCTAAACTGATGAATGCTACCGATGAGGAGCGGGAAGACTGGAAGCAAACCGACAAAGGTATCCATTTTAACCAGCTGGATATTGATGTGGCCTTTTAATAGATATGAGATATTAGATGTGAAATATGAGATACTGAGGCGAAAATTGTCTCACATCTCATATTTCACATCTCAAATCTAAAATTATGACTTTCGAAGAGTTTTTTAAGAAGAAAAAGATTGATCTGGTGGCCCTGCAGCAGGGTGAGCAGTCGCTGTTTTCTGAATTTAAAACTCATTATGAGCAAATGGGGGAAAAAAGTTTCGACCATACCAAAAAATATTGGTTTAATAAGTTAAGAAGGCAGTTCCCGGCTGCACCGGAAGTAAAAGCAGAGAAAGTAGTAATAGAAAACCAACTGGCCGAGCAAACCATTACCGAAAGTTTAGCCGAACCCGCAGCACCGGCGCCAAAACTGGGCTTCGCACCAAAATTCAGGGCAGCTAATGCCGCCAAACCAGTTGAGACAAAGCCCGAAGAACCAAAACCGGAAGAATCTACTCCAGCGGTTGAACAAACCGCGCCAAAGCCGGGGTTTAAACCGCGCTTTAATCCCGGTATGGTAAAGCCAAAGCCCGCTGAAAGCGCCTCTAAACCGGAGGAGACCCCCGAACCTAAAAACGAGGAAACAAAACCCGCTGCTGAACAACCTACTGCAAAGCCTGGATTTAAACCTCGTTTTAACGCAGCAATGGTAAAACCAAAACCTGTGGAAAACGCACCAACAGCCGAAGAAAAACAGGAATCAAAAAACGAGGAAAATAAGTCGGCCACAGAACAACCTACTGCAAAGCTTGGGTTTAAGCCCCGCTTTAATGCCGCAATGATAAAACCCAAGCCGGCAGAAAATGAGCCGGCAGCCGAAGAAAGACCGGAGGTTCAATCCGACCCGGAAATTACCCCTGAAACGGAGACTCCAGCTGCCAAACCTGCTTACAAACCCAGATTTCAGGCTGGCATGGTAAAGCCCAAACCTGCTGAACCGGAAGAAAAACCCGCTGAAAAAGCACCGGCAGAAGATGAAAGCAATAAGCCATCGGAGCCCTCGGCAGAGTCAGATTCAACAACAACGAAACCTGCGTATAAACCCAGGTTTAATATGAAAAATATACCACCGAAGCCAAAAGAAGAATAGCATACTGCAAGTCATCCTGAACTTGTTTCAGGACCCCATCAGAAAGGCTGGCACGTGGGATGCCGAAATAAATTCGGCATGACTCCGGCCTGCATACTAAGATATTTATTTACTATGCGAAAACAACCAGCTGAATAAGTCAGGTTCTTTAAAGGCGTAATCCCAGCTGTTATGGTCAACGCCGGGGTAAAGGGTAAATTTTGGGTCGCCTCCCGCTTCTTTGATGGCGGCTACCATCACTTCAGAATGATCGGCCGGTACCACACTGTCCTTACTGCCGTGGAATATCCAAAGCGGAACTTTTTTAGCATATTTCTTCGCATTGAGTGTGTTATCACCACCGCAAATGGCAAAAGCAGCAGCAAATATTTTGGGCTCACGACCAATAATTTCAAATGTGCCCATACCGCCCATACTCAGGCCACCTACATAAACGCGGTGCTTATCAACAAAGGGTTTGTCCAGGAACTGGTCAACCAGCCCCATTAACAGGTACATAGCTAAGGTGGGCGGCTCATTAACCTGGAAAACGAACTTTCTTTTTTGAGTGGCCGGATCGGTTTCCTGTTGTACGTTTGACCAATAGCCATTGGCAGGGCATTGCGGAAAAACAATAATGGCTTCATATTTTTCACGTACACTATCCTGTAATAAACGCGACGCGCCATATTTTAGCTGCGATTCGTTATTATTTCCACGTTCGCCTGAACCATGGAGTACGAACAGCAAGGGATATTTTTTAGTAGGATCAAAATGTTTTGGAAACATTAAGCGGTAAGGTAGTGTGTCGCCTTTTAAAGTAAAGCTGCCCCTGTCAAAAGACGAAACATTTTGCGACCGTGCTGAAAAAGAAAATGCTAAGAGTAAACTTAGCATTCCTATAATAAATTTTTTAAATGTCATTTGGTATGTTTAAATCCTAAATCCGCCGGAGCGGTGTTATTTAAACAAATTTAACGCCTTTTGATTTACATTGTTTAAATATTTATAATCATTTAACTATTTCTCTGTCATTTCCAACGAGGAACGAGGAGAAATCTTACACATCCGTTATATCAAGTTAGAGAAGATTTCTCGCTGGCGCTCGAAATGATAGTTAGGGGTATTATTTTTTAGCCAGCGCCGGACTTGTGAAATCTAACTTTTTGAGCCCGTTCTGTATTTCGGGGCAACCCATAAATAATTTCCACAGTAACCCGGTACGATAGTTTTCTATCATAACCACAATCGGGCCCTGGTCAATGGCCAGGTATGATTTGGCATACCAGTTATGTTGTTCGCTAAAGGCATCTACAAACCCATACTCACCCCAGATCTTGTCGCCCAGGTCATAGTAAAAATGGCGCAGAGCCTTCATGGAGTACTCAGGTGTATAAGGAAAGGCAGATAGTGCCGCAGTTGGGGTTATAACACCCAGGTCGTTGGTAGGCGAGTGGGCATTGTAACCCTCAAAATTATCGCTGGCGGTTAGCCCCCAGCAATTTTCGCCGTATCCTTTAAACTTTTTAGGGTTATCAACACAATAGGCATGATTAATAAGGGTATGGTTTTTATTCTGTTCCCAATAATCGGCATACTGATCTTTTAAGCCTTTCGGGTTTAAGCCCAAAAATGAATATTGCGAAAAGAAAAGCGGGCCGCCATAATCAAAGCCCAAGGGCAGTTTGATATTATAAAATGTTTTGCCGTTTTTAAAGAAATCGCTTTGGGCCCAGCCCCTGTGATAAACGTCGGCGCTTACCGGGTAACGGTTTGCCGAGGCTGCCAATACATAGGTAATGAGGCATTCGTTAAAGCCATGTATCGGGAAGTTCATAGCCCAGCCATTATTTGGCGACCAATGCCAATACAAGGCATCCCGACCATCGCGGGTGTACCAATCCCATTCCATTTCGCCCCACATCCAGTTTATTACGTTGCGTATACGTTGTTCCTTGGGGTTATCGGCCGTAAAATATTGCCGTGCGCAAAGCAGGCCCTGGAAAAGATAGGCCGATTCAACAATATCACCTCCGTCGTCTTTACGACCAAAGGGGATAACCTTACCGGTTTCTCCATTTAGCCAATGCGGAAAAGCGCCGTGAAAAGAATTTGCCTTAAATAAAAAGTTAACTATTTTCACCATACGGTCAACAGCCTGTTCGTGTGATATCCACTTGCGGCTATCGGCTACAATGAGGGCCATGATACCAAAACCCGATCCGCCGGTGGTAACCACTTCATTGCCATAGTCAAATGATTCATTACTGCGCTCACGGGCCAGGCCGCTTACCGGATGCCCAAAGTCCCAGAAATAACGGAACGTTTGGCGCTGCACTACATCAAGCAAAGCGCTATCCGTCAGATTTTTAATAATACCCACCGGCTTGATGCCCTCTACATCGTTTTTTTTTGATTTTTGAGCAAAACAGCAAACAACAATAAGCAATAAAAAAGGGGTTGATAATATTCTTTTCATGTAGATATGTATGGGTGATTCTCTTTTCGGGGATTGGGGAAGGGATTAAAAGAGGTTACCAGTGCGGTAACCTCTTACGCAATCAGTTAACTATATAATTAATATCCCGGATTTTGTTTTAACCTGCCGCCGCTTAAATCAATTTGCGCCTGGGGAATGGGGAACAGCGCATATTTGGCAGCCCATGTTTTGCCATGTGCCGCAAATGCTGTCGCCGCGCGACCAGGTTGTACTGCATCCTGGCGAACGATGTCGAAGAAACGGTCATGTTCTTCGGCCAGTTCCATACGGCGTTCATGCCATATTGTTTGTAATGAAGCTGTTGCAGCAGGAAGTTTGGCCCTTGTGCGTACCATGTTCAGATCGGTTGTGGCTTCGCCTGCTCTACCTAATTGAAATGCGGCTTCGGCGTTAATGAGCAGTATATCGGCATAGCGTAAAATACGCACCTGTTTTGGTAGGCGATCCGTACTGCCACCGCAATTATCTTCGGCGGTACGGCTGTGGTAGGCTTTGTAGCTATAGGTGCTGTTTTGAACAGAATCCTGGCTTGGAATACGGAAGCCATCCCACAATACAGTGCCATGAGCCTGTATGGATATTACCGTAGCGGCCTTGCGTACGTCGCCCGCTTCGTACTCTTTTAATAAACTTTCTGATGGGTTGTTAAAGCCAAAGCCAAGATCGGCCCAGCCAAATTTGCCACCGGCACGGGGGCCCTGTGAAACCGTGTATAAGTTTATACCCGCAGAGCAATCTTTATTGATACCCGCCTGTATTTCAAAGATTGATTCGGAGTTGTTATTACCGCCATCGCCGTTAACAGCTTTTTGACGCCATATCAGCGAGTAATCTTTAACAAGGGTATATTTACCACCGTCCATAACCACCTTTGACAGGTCATAAGCTTTCTGGTAGTTTTTCATATACAGGTACACCTTGGCTTCTAAAGCCTGTGCAGCACTTTTTGTAGCACGACCCACATCTGTAGCTCCCTTATCGGGCAAATTGGCGGCTGCGAAATCCAGATCGCTAACAATGAACTTGTAAATGTCATCTGCAGTTGCACGGGTCTGGTATTTATCCTGATTAGCCTCACTTGCTGTAGGTAATTTATCTAACAGCGGCACGCCCCCATATAAACGTACCAGGTTAAAATAAAAGAAGGCTCTCAAAAATCGGGCTTCCCCAATAAGTGCGTTTTTGGTGGCAGCATCAAATTGGGCGTTTTGTAACTTATCAAGAGCCTGGTTGGCGCGGGCTATACCCTGGTAATGACCCGCCCATACGTTGTTCACTACACCGTTTGATGCTGAGGTTTGCAGGTTATCAATTTGCTTGGCATCACCATAATCATCCGGTGAGCTCCCCTTATCCGCATCGTCCGATGCTATGTCGGTCATGATAACAAATTGAAAGCTATCTATATCCGGCTCAAAACCGCCGATGTAAAATACATTGTATATGCCTATTACAAGATTTTTAGCCTGATTTGGGTCAGCAGCTATTTGTTCATCGGTAATTTTTCCCTGTGGCGCAACCTCGAGGTAATGTTTACACGCGCTGAGTGTAGCTGTTACTATCAGCAAACAAACAGCTATGATATTTAAGTTTTTATTATATATCTTTTTCATAATGCTGAAGATTAAAATTGAAGGTTTACACCAAGTGCAAAAGTGCGCGTTACCGGATAGTTGGTATTATCAATACCAGCTTCGGTAATACCTGTATTTACATCGTCATTAAATAACTCAGGCGATGAACCACTGTAGCGTTTCAGGGTAAACAGATTTTGTGAGGTAAGGAATATCCTCAACCTTGAAATATTGGCCCGTTTAAGCATGGCCGACGGCAGGGTATAGCCAAACGTAAGGTTATTTAAACGCAGGTAAGCACCCGATTCAATAAAGTAAGTTGACGGCGGTGTGGCCGAGGTTATTACGTTAGGATCGGTATTGGATGGCTTGCCTGTAGTAAACCTGCTGTTGGCATAGCTGGCTTCAATGTTATCATTTTCGCTGCCCCGTGAGTTCTTTTTACCGTTGTATATTTTATTGCCCCAGTTGCCTGTAAAATCAGCGCTCAGATCAAAACTGTTGTAATTAATGCCAAAATTGAAGCCACCGTAATATTTAGGCTGATAAGAGCCGGCATAAACGCGGTCATCTGCATCAATTACACCATTATTATCAATGTCGGCATATTTTAAGCCTCCAACTTTATTAGCTTCAAAGCTGTTTGTAGGTGCTGCTGCTACTTCGGCTGCGTTTTGGAAAACGCCGGTTGCCTGCAGCACATAAAAGCTGCCTATAGGCTGGCCATTATCCGTACGGGTTACCGTTTTTGAATTGATGCCCCCGCCAAATAAGGCCTGGCCGCCGTTTAACCCGATTACGTTGTTTTTGTTATAGCTAATGTTGAACCCTACGTTATAAGATAGCTTGCTATTGATCTTATCATTCCATTTTAAGCCAAGCTCAAAACCTTTGTTACTGTATGACGCAGCATTGGTTATGTATGAGTTATCAGGGTCGCCTAATATACCTGGCAACGGTATTTTGGTAAGCGCATCATTAACCTTTTTATTGTAGTAGTCTATTTCACCGGTTAAGCGGCTGTTTAAAACGGCAAAGTCTAAACCGATGTCATATTGAGTGGTAGTTTCCCATTTAAGGTTGGTGTTTTTAATATCCTGTATTACGCTACCCAGGTTTAATGTTCCGTTGTTGAAATAATAAGGCAGGTTTGATGTTGCGGTAATGATATATAATGCCTGATCAATATTATCGTTACCCAACTTACCATAGCTGCCACGCAGTTTCAACTGATCAAATATGTGGTTATCTTTCATAAATGATTCTTCTGAAATTACCCAACCGGCACCAAACGTATAAAAGTTACCCCAGTGCTGATTGAATTTTGAGCTGCCGTCACGCCTGAAAGAGCCGCTTACCAGGTATTTATCGGCAAAGCCATAATTTACACGTGCCACGTATGATTGCCTGGTAAACAAACCGCCACCGTTATCGTCTTTTGCATTTACATCCGGGTTACCCAAGCTCAGATACCATTGGTCCTGGTTGGGTGGCACATCCTGGCGGGTTCCGTTAATAAAGTTCGATTTGAATTTTTCGGTAACTATACCACCTAAAATCGTTAAGTGATGTTGGCCGAAGGTTTTGTCAAACGTTGCCGTATTATCCCAGGTATATTGATATGAGTCGTCATTTTGAATAAACAGTGAGCTGTTATCCTGCCGCTGATTACCACCGCCAACTGTAAAAGTGGTATTATCAGAAGCAAACTGATACATGTAGTTTTTTTGATTATTAAAACGTATATCGGCATTAAAAGCAGAGTGTAAGGTAAGCGAGCTAATAGGTTTATAATCTAAAGCAACGTTACCTTGTACCCTGTTATTGAGCGTAAAATTGTTGGCCTTTTCCAGCTGTATCAAGGGGTTACTTACGTTACCCCATGCCGAAGTATTACCATATTTACCATCTATAATAGAAGGAATTATTGGCGCGGCCCTGTAAATGTTACCGTAAATGGCATTCAAATCAACTGTTTGCTCGGCACCGCGGCTCAATGATATCTGCTCACTGAACTTTAATTTTTTAGATATGTTAATATCGTTATTTGCCCGTATGGTAAAACGTTGAAAGCCATTGGTTTTAATTACGCCCTGATCGTCAAGGTAATTAGCACTGATAAAGTAAGTGTTGGTTTCGCCGCCGCCTGCAACCGATATGTTATGATTTGTGGTAAAGGCCTTGCGCGAAACAACCTTTAGCCAGTCGGTAGTGCCGGGGAAAGTTACCGGTGCATTTACATCGGCAGTTGGGTTAGCGTCTTTTAAATAATCCGTGTACTGTGCCCGGTTAGCCAGCAGCAACGGGTTAGCTATCTGCCTGAAACCTACATTTGCGTCGTAACTAACTACGGCTGGACCGCTTTTACCTTTTTTGGTAGTGATAATAACCACACCATTGGCACCACGAACACCATAAATAGCTGCCGAAGCATCTTTCAATACATCGAGGCTTAGAATGTCGGAGTTATTGATATTCCTGATATCATCAGTTAAAACACCATCAACCACATACAGCGGGTTGGCGCCGGCAAGTACAGATCCCGTACCACGAATACGCAGTATTGGAGCTGAGTTTGGCTGACCGGATGATAATACCTGCACGCCGGATACCTTACCCTGTAAGGCCTGGGTAGGGGTTTGAACGGGCTGCTTTGCCAGCAGGCTACCGTTCACACTGGCAACAGAACCGGTTACATCACGCTTGCGCTGGGTGCCATAACCAATAACTACTACCTGCTGCAGCTCTTTGGCTTCGGGCTGCAGTTTTACATTGAGTTCGGTTTGATTATTAACAGGCAACGTTAGGCTGGTATAGCCAATATAGGTAAAAAATAATGTTGCCGTTGGTGGTGCCTGTAAAGTAAATGCACCGTTTGCATCGGTTTGTGTTCCTGTGGTGGTTCCTTTAATGGAAACGCTTACGCCAATTAGGGCTTCGCCTGTTGCAGCATCGGTAACTTTACCTTTTACCGGCGCGTTTTGAGCGAATGAAACGTTAACAGAAAATAAACAGGATAGCACCAACACAGAAATAGTAAAGATTCTTTTCATAGTGGTTAGTAATAAGTAAGTGTTTGAAATAATTGGTTTATTATTTGACAAAGCTGAGCAGATAATATGCTTTTATCAAAAATATTAACTCTACATTAGTACATCACTTATAGAACACTTTCTCAGAGTTTATGTTTTTTATTTTTAATAAATTGATTATCAATTTATTAAAACATGCTGGTGTATATTATACATACTACATACGGCACATATAATATGTTAAGTTGGATTGTGGGTATGAGAGGTAATGATGTAGTATTATAGCTCAATGAGAAACTCCACCAGGTTTTTATCATGCTCCAGATTGAGCTTTTTACGCAAGCGATAACGGCGTATTTCGACACCACGCAGGGATATATTTAAAAGAGAAGCCATTTCCTTACTGCTCATATTCATGCGCAGGTAGGCGCATAATTTCAGGTCATTCGGAACAAGATCGGGATGGTCTGACTTTAATTTTTTGAAGAAGTTTTCATGGGCCTCGTTAAAGCTTCTTTCAAATATGTTCCAGTCGCGCTCATCGTTCATCCCTTCATCAATTACCTTTTGTATACGGCGTAACTGATCGTCGGCAAGTTTTTTACCGGTATTGTCTTTCAGATGGGCAATTTCTTCGCTTATTTTTTGCAGCAATTCATTTTTATAAACCAGGTTCATGGCCGAGTTTGCCAGTTCACGGCTTTTTCCAGCCAGGTCTGCCTGTAGCTGTTCGTTCCTGATATTGATGATATGCTGTTCGTTGGCTATAGCTTCCTGCCTTAAAAAGTCCTCTTTTTCCTTTTGCAATTTTTCTCGCAAATGCAGTTGATGGCGTCTTAATTTAAAGCGGTAATACCTCCTGATAAGATAGTAGGCTAAAATAAGCAACAGTATATAAAAAATAATGGCGGGCTTACCGGCATACCAGGGCGGCAGTATGATAAAGGTTAAAGTAGTAATTGCCGATATGTTTTGGTCATTTATTTTAGCGCGTACCTTAAAATGATAGGTTCCCTGGTCAAGATTGGTAAACTCTTTCTGGCTTTGCATAGTCCAGTCTGACCATTGCCTTGAATAACCCTCTAAGTAATATTGAAACTTGATTTTAGCCTGTTTGTAATAAGGTAATGAATAAGCGATACGGATATTATTCTGGATATAAGGTATCTCGATATTATTGTGAACACTGCTCATTTCGCCAATAACTGATACTTTATCGGTTACGTTTTCAATGCGACGTATCAGCACTCCGGGTATTTTAACCTGGTTGGGCGAAAGGGCATCATCGTCATTCAATATTACAAATCCGTCATCGATGCTAATGAGGTATGTTGAATTGTTGATACGATTAATGGTTTCGTAATGCTGCACCATTTGCCCGTTAAGTATCGTAAACCTGTTGGTATCAATACCCGGCTTGCCCGGAACAGAAAAATCGGCCAGTGCAACCCGGCCCTGATTAATGAACCAGTACCTTTTACCTATGGCTTTTATAATTTTACCCGATGAAGCAAACGTACCCAGCTTTTTATTAAGCTGCGTGTATTTGAAGAAGCGGTCGGTTATATCATCGTAAATATAAAAACCCGAATCTGATGAAAAAACAACGCGGTTATCCAGATCAAACACGTTAACATTATAGCTACCGGGCAAACCATATAGCTT
The DNA here is from genome assembly GCF_034262375.1 of Mucilaginibacter sabulilitoris. Taxonomy (NCBI): domain Bacteria; kingdom Pseudomonadati; phylum Bacteroidota; class Sphingobacteriia; order Sphingobacteriales; family Sphingobacteriaceae; genus Mucilaginibacter; species Mucilaginibacter sabulilitoris. Next base: position 7,513,798 of record NZ_CP139558.1, on the reverse strand, counting down.
ATCATAATATACTCTGGAAATAACCTTTTTAAGATCGCTGCTCAAGGTTAATTTGTAGATGCCTTTATAAGCATGGCTTACCCATATCTGGCCTTTACTGTCCTGCTCCACATAACGGGAGGGCTCACCGAAGCCTTCAATTTTATGGCTGAAGGTCCAGTTGCCCAGGGCGTTCTTATTGTAAACCACCAAACCGGTATAAGTGCCCTGAATGAGTTTGTCCTGGTTGAGCTTTTTGATTGTCCAGCCGCCGGTTATGGGGGAAATTTTGGTAATGCCATCCCCGTTAACCTGGTAGGTGCCATCGTTATGACCACAGAGCAGGCGCCCATCCTGTAGTGAAAGGTCCCATACCTGCCCCTGTGAGCCCGGGATGAGCTTAAAATCAAATGACTGGAATAGCTGGTTGTTATTGGCTATCCAGTCGCTGTAAAAAAGACCCTGATTGGTGCCCAGATATATTTTGTTATTAAAAATAATACTGGCGTAAACCGTACCAAACCTGCCCGTTTTATCAAAATAGAAATACAAGGGCGAGTTAACCTCAATACGATCTATTCCATTATCCAAACCCGCCCATAGGTTTTGTTCGCTGTCAGTATATAAGCTTAAAACCGTGTTGTTTTGCAAGCCGCTCGATTTATTAATGTGCTGTACTACATTTCCGGCGGTGTCTATAATTACAATGCCGTTCAGTATAGTTCCGTAGGCAAAATATTTACCGGGTATAATGGCCCCGTTGTTGAGCTGGTAGCTTTTCAGGAAATCGTTGGCTTTATTGGCCCATGGAGTTATGGTAATGCCGTCATAAATAAACAGGCCGTTTTGTGCTGTGCCTATGATGTATTTATTATTTTGGAAAGGCAGTATGGATAGCACGCCGCTGTTGCCCAGTATATTGCTGCCTTGCACGTACTTCAGGTGGTTGTTTTTTAGTTCAAATAACCCGGCCGATACCTGTTCAATAAAGAAACGATTACCAGCTTTAAATAGAAAAAAGTAAGGTTTCGGCGCCTTTATTACATCGATATTTCCCCCGGAGTAAATAAATATTGCCCCAAATGACTGGAACAGCACCCTGTCGCCATCTACATATATTTTCCAGATCTCCTCATTAATAGGACGGTATTTTTTTGGTATCAGGTTTATCAGCGAGTGGTATTTTAAAAAGCCCTTATTATCCTGCCAGTAACCAAACTCGCCAAAGGCGCCTGTGTAAATTTTGCCCTTGCCATCGGCCGAAACTGAACGTACAATAAGGCTGTTTGGAAGATGGTGCTGCTGCCAATATTTTCCGTCGAAAGATAGCAGGCCTTCGGCATTGCCAAAATACATAATGCCATGCTCATCCCGTGTTACCGACCAGTTTTGGTTGCCCGACTGGTAAATGGTTTTGGTATAGTTTTGTACATAAGGCACACCTATGCTTTTGATATCAACGGCACGGGCCTGCCAGATAGTAACACACAAAACGCTTATAAAGATCAGGATGGATTTACGCATGGTTTATAAAACGGGATCAGCACAAAGAACTAACCAATTTTACGAAAATACGGTTTGAACTGCGTAAAATAAAAAAGCTCACTATATAGGTGAGCTTTACAAATATTCTTTTAATTATTAATCAATCGGCCAGTTGCAGGTTGCTTTTTTTAGCTGTGTTTACCGGCTGGGGTACTTTTACATAATACCCTGTGCCATCATACACCCTTTTGCGGGGATGACTTTGGCAGGTATCACTGCAGGCACCTTCCATTTTGGTGCCGCATTCATCGCATTGGGTAAAGTGTTCATTGCACTCGGGGTTGGCACAATTGATCATTTTAGGAGTGGTTTTACCACAATTGCGGCAGGTTGATATTACCACCGGGTTAACGCTGTTTACATCAACAGAAAGGCGATTATCAAAAACATAACATTTGCCTTCAAAATCCTGGCCGCCGGCTTCTTTACCATATTTAATGATTCCGCCGTGTAGCTGGTAAACATCCGTAAAACCTTCGTGCAGTAACAGGGCCGATGCTTTTTCGCATTTGATGCCGCCGGTGCAATAGGTTAATATCTTTTTGTCCTTGTATTTGGCTAGTTCATTGATCATGGCCGGGAAATCCCTGAAATTTTCAATATCAAGCGTTACCGCGTTTTTAAACTTGCCCAGTGAATGCTCATAGTTTGAGCGTACATCCAAAACCACCACATCATCCCTGTCTTTCATTTCCAGAAAATCCTTTGGCTCCAGGTGTTTGCCTGTTTGCTGCTGAGGGTTAATGATGTTAGGATTGCGAAGGCCCGAATGCACTATTTCTGATTTGTAGCGTACATGTATTTTTACGAATGAAGGCATATCAACCTCATCTACTTTAAAATCAATACCTGCAAAACGAACATCGGCATGGAGGGTATTCATATAGGTTTTACAGGCTTCCGGAGTGCCCGAAACGGTACCATTAAGACCTTCATCGGCCACAATAATGCGACCGGTTAAGCCTAAGCCTTTACAAAATTTTAAATGATCGGCAGCAAATTGCTCCGCATCGGCTATTGTTGAATAACAATAGTACAGTAGTGTATTATATATTGCCATAAACCATTGATACTGCTGCAAACAGTGTTAAATGAGGCGCAAATATAAGGCTTTTAGGTGAAAAGGTAAAAAGGCGAAAGGATGAAGGTAAAAAGACAAGGGCGAAAGGTATCAAAAACTGTTGAACACTGAATATCGAATAATGAATGAATAACGTTTTAGGTGAAAAGATAAAGGGCAAAAACAATGGTGAATGCTAAATGTCGCACACGTCGATATTCGGCATTCAACATTCGATGTTCGGAGTTAAAAACCTTTAGCCCTTGTCCTTTCACCTTAAAATTACCTTATACCATAAAATATCCTGAAGCCTTGTATGTATTTCTGGTTGCCGGCGTATGATATACCATAATCTACCCTGAAGATGAGGCGCTGCACGCCTATATAAAATTCGCGATAGTTTCGGTTGTTTTTAACCGTAAGGTAATTGGCGCCAATGATCTCTTCCAGTTTTAATTTTCTGAGAATTGGGATGTGGTTAAAAATTGACCCTGCAAAATTATGCTGGAAATGTGCCTCAAGAAAAGCACCGTTTGTGCTATAGGTATAAAATGGTAAAAAATGGAAACTGCCGACATAAGTAGGGTCAAATGTTAAACCCTGGTTGCCCAGAAAGTGGTTATAGTCCATATAATACAGACTCTTATCATTGAAAAAACCACCCGCGGTTAGTTTAAATGAAGAAAAACCGGTTAAGCCGACACGAATGTTATATTGCGAAATATCAACCGACGCGAAATCATAATCAACATCAGATCCAAATGCACTTTTAATGCCCTTGCGGTAATTTATCATTACGGTAGGATATTTGGAAGGTATATTGAATTTACCTGTAGGCCGGGTTTCATACTGTTGATCAAAAGTGAGCGTGGCCGATGCATTGAATGTTAAAGCCTGGTTTTGCGGGAATAAAATCGATCGGTCATCGGCAGGGGTACCCGGAGGGGCCAGCGGATTGTTTGATGTATATTCCCGGTCTTTTACATTTTTGATATGCCCGAACGCGGTATTATATAACTGGCTGCGGCTGGCATAGGTAAAGCTACCATTAAGTAAAACACCATTAAGCACCTCACGCTGATAACCGATCTGCCCATATTGCGAGCGGTAATATTTTACATAGTTGTTTTCGCTGAGCAAAGTACTCAGTGTGTTGAAATAAAGTGAACGCGTGCCCACATTGTTGAGGTCGAGCACATCACTGCCAAAACCCGTGTAGAACTTAGCATTATGAAACGGATCATTCCTGTACTCGCTATATATATTGGCGCTAAACAGTTTATTTGAAAAGCCGTAACGTACCGCCGGCGCTATGCTGAACGAATGGAAATCATCTATGGTGCGCGTGTACCTAACCTTAGCATTAATTCCAAAGCCTTCAACGGTGTTGTAATAAAACGTTTGGATGAACGGGTATATATAAAGCGAATCTTTGTCATTACGGTTACTGGCGCTATACCCAAATATGAGATAACCCGGATAATTGATCCTGTTTTTGGTATGCTGAAGCGTATCCAGGTATTCGTCGGTTTTTTGATATGCTGTTACACTATCTTTTTTATGGAAGTCGCGGGCTTCAAGTGGCGTAGAAGGCACGGGGCGTACAGCTGTCCAGTAGTCTTCCTTTTTGGAATTTGCGGTAGTATCAATCTTTAATATCTCGCCTGTAAAATAATTTTCGGGGAAAGTTGGGTTTATTTTGTAGTTGTTATAAATGGCGTTATAATACCCGCCAAACTTAAAGCCCAAAACCTTACCTTTAAAATTGTACTGCACTGCGGCTGGCATCCATACGCTATCGGTAATGGGGATATATTGCTGACGGATTTGCAGGGTATCAACGAGGTTAAGGTTACTGGTTTTATTGGTAACGTAAAGGTCGGCGCTATATATTCGCCATTCGCCATCAACAATATAAATATTTCCCTGGAAGTACTGCCCATGCGGGCGGCGTGGTATTACCTGTATCTTGTGAATGGTGTGACCATTTTCCATAGAGGTGCCTAACAGCTTATACCGGTAAAAAAGCAGAGCATAGGATGCAACCGGCGAAACAAATGCACGGGTGCTCAACCCATTTACTGAGAACACATTTTTATAAAAATTCACCAGCAGATCGGACGCCTTATTATAGCTAAAGGCCGTATTTTGTCCAGCTGTTCTGTTGGCAATAGTAACTTCCCTTATCTTATTGGGCCGCTGAAAGCTAAAGTCAGATAATGATTCTGACTGGTACAAAATGCCTTTACCGTTTGAATCGAGATCAAGCGTACGCCTAACCTCCGGCGAAAGCAACGATTTTGGCGCGTTTAATAATTTTTGTACACCCTTTACATAAACCGCACAGGAGTATGACGCAGCTTCTTCTACATAATAATTGCGTTTCTTGATAACCTGCTTCATGATGGTATCGGCTGCGTCGCGATTTTTTTGATACACCTCGGCCACCCGTGTTGAATCATAAACTTCATCGTCCATCTGCACGTTCAGGTTTTCATCATGATCGGCAATGGTTACTTGTATGGTTTTTTCTTTATAACCAACAAAACGGTAAATAACGCTATAGTTGCCCGGAGCCAGTTTAAACTGGTATATCCCGTCTTCATTGGCTGTAGTTCCATAAGTAGAATTTCTGATATATACCGACGTAAATGGGATAACAGCGCTTTTTTGATCGGTTATACGGCCTGATAGTAAATATTGCTGTGCCGATGCATTTGCGGCACATAAAGTAATAAGGATCAATAATATGTGTCTTGTCATAGTCTATAAACAATCTAATGCTTTTTAACCGTAAAATGTTTTAAAGCATACTTAATAAATAATTAAGGTTCAATTAATATTACCAAGTGCCGGCTAATGCTTAATTTTGCATCCTTTAAACAGTATATGATATGTACAACACGCTAAAGCCAGTTTTACAGCAGGAACTTGCTGATATTGAGAATGCAGGACTATATAAAAGAGAACGCATTATAACATCGGCACAGGGTGCTGATATCACTGTTCAGGGTGGAAAGGAAGTAATAAACTTTTGCGCCAATAATTATCTTGGATTATCCGGTAACCCTAAAGTGATACGAGCTGCTAAAAATGTGATGGATACACACGGATACGGTTTATCATCTGTGCGTTTTATTTGCGGAACGCAGGATATTCACAAACAACTGGAAGCGAAGATCTCCGAATTTTTAGGCACGGAGGATACCATATTATATGCTGCGGCATTTGATGCCAATGGCGGCGTTTTTGAGCCTTTGTTTAATGAACAGGACGCCATCATATCTGATGAATTGAACCACGCTTCTATCATCGACGGTGTACGGTTATGCAAGGCCCAGCGCCAGCGTTACAAACATGATGATATGGCCGATCTGGAAGAAAAGCTGAAAGCGACCAAAGATCTTCGCCACCGTATTATTGTAACCGACGGCGCGTTCAGTATGGACGGAACCATTGCTCAATTAGATAAAATTTGTGCCCTGGCCGAACAATATAATGCTCTGGTGATGATCGACGAAAGTCATTGCTCAGGCTTTATGGGTAAAACCGGTCGCGGTACGCACGAGCATCACAACGTAATGGGGCAAATAGACATTATTACCGGAACTTTAGGTAAAGCATTGGGTGGCGCATCGGGCGGGTTTACCTCGGGGCGTAAGGAAATTATTGATATGCTACGCCAACGTTCGCGCCCTTACCTGTTTTCAAATACCCTTGCCCCTGCTATTACAGGCGCTTCTATTGCTGTGCTGGATATGCTGAGCGAAACTACCGCCCTGCGCGATAAGCTGGAAAGCAATACCCGGTACTTCCGCCAAAAAATGACCGAAGCCGGTTTTGATATCAAACCGGGTGTGCACCCTATTGTGCCGGTTATGCTGTATGATGCCAAGCTTGCCCAGGAGTTTGCCGCTAAAATGCTGGAAGAGGGTATTTATGTAATCGGGTTTTATTACCCGGTAGTACCACAGGGAAAGGCACGCATCAGGGTACAGATATCGGCGGCACATGACATCCATCATTTAGATAAAGCTATTGCCGCTTTTACTAAAGTAGGTAACGAATTAGCTGTAATTAAATAATAACCACTGTTTTTTTATATTTGCACACTTGTTGACATTCAATCTGGTTATTCTGCAAAACCACAATAATGCCGGCAATAGCGGTTTTCAACACCGGTAATTTATATAACACAATAACAATGCAAGCTCAAATTGACCAATATACTGCCGAAATAAACGCTTTTTCGCCGGCCAACGCCGATGAACTCGAAACGTTCCGCATCAAATTCTTAGGTACCAAAGGAATTATAAAAGATCTTTTTGAGCAGTTTAAAACCGTTGGGCCTGAAGAAAAACGCACCTTTGGTAAAGTGCTTAACCAGTTTAAACAACTGGCCGAGGCAAAATATAACGAGTTAAAGGAAACGGGAGATTCGGGGCCAAAGGCAAAAGACCAGGCGCTTGACCTTACATTGCCCGGTGATGATTTTGCTGTTGGCTCACGCCATCCGCTGTCATTGGTGCGCAACGAGATCATCGATATATTTAAGCGTTTGGGCTTTGTGGTGGCCGAAGGTCCGGAGATTGAGGATGACTGGCATAATTTTTCGGCCCTGAACTTTCCGGAAGAACACCCTGCCCGCGATATGCAGGATACTTTCTTTATAAAAAAGAACAATGGTAAGGATGATATAGCTCTACGTACTCATACATCATCGGTACAGGTACGCATGATGGAACATGGTAAACCGCCATTCCGTGCCATTATGCCCGGCCGCGTTTATCGTAACGAGGCTATATCTGCACGCGCGCATTGCTTTTTTCACCAGGTTGAAGGTTTGTATGTTGATGAAAACGTTTCGTTTTCTGACCTGAAACAAACCCTTTACCACTTTGTGCAGGAATTATATGGCGAAGGTACCAGAGTACGTTTCCGCCCTTCATATTTCCCGTTCACCGAACCATCGGCCGAAATGGATGTGTCATGCACCATTTGCGGTGGCTCGGGATGTAATATGTGTAAATACAGCGGTTGGGTTGAAATTTTAGGCTGTGGTATGGTTGACCCGAACGTTTTGGAAAACTGCGGAATAGACAGTAAAAAATATACGGGCTTTGCCTTTGGCATGGGTATGGAGAGGATAGCCAACCTGAAATATGTTATCCGCGACCTGCGTTTATTTTCAGAGAACGATGTACGCTTCCTGAAACAATTCCAAACAGAAATGTTATGAGGAAGCTCATAATCATTATATTAACAGGAGTTTGTTTTTTTTCGTGCGGAAAGACTGGTGATGTAGTGCCGAGCATACCGGTAGATTATACCGGTCAGATCTTTTCGCCACCACTAAATAAGCTTAGTAACGGGGGACCCCCTCAATTTATTCCTGGGTATGGTGTCGCCGGGTTAGTGATCTATAAAACAATCAGGGGAACTTACGTAGCTTACGATAGGTGCAGCAGTTACCAGCCCGAAAAAAAATGCGCCGTTAATATAGATGATAGCGGCCTTACATTGGTTGACCCGTGCAGCGGGTCGAAATTTTCACTGGAGGATGGTTCACCTGTAAAAGCGCCTGCTACTAAAGTACTGCGCAGATATCAGGTAATACAAACCCAGTTCACAATTGAAGTTGTTAATTAATACATGGAAGCCGATAAAATAAAAGATAGTATAAAACGTGCGGCTCAGGACCTCTTCCGCAAATTCGGTTACCACAAAACCAGCGTTAACGAAATTGCAAAAAAAGCTAAAATAGCTAAGGCTACCATTTACAAGTATTTTGACAGTAAAGAGGCGGTACTGCATATTTTGCTGATGGATTATATTAAAGCCAGCGTTGACGACCTGGTTGAACATAATGCCCCCGATATTGATGAGGAAGCCTATTTAAACAACCTCATCATGAAAACCTGCCGCTTATCGTATACCGTATGTAATGAATTTATAGGCTGGGATTTTATACGCGAATCAACCAATTCACAGGATTTTTTAAAGAATTTGTCCAATGAGCTGGAAGAGTTGCTGATGGCTTCTTTCATACAGCTTCCCGGCATACGCCAGCACGAAACTTATCAGCAACGGTTGCGGTTTTTAATTAAATGCAGCAAAAGCATCGTATTCAGTTTTGCCTTTACATCAGTAAGCGACTCAGACGTGCGTAAGAATTTTGTTTCTTTTCAAAAGGAGATCCTTCCTTATTTGGTAAAGGCTGCTATTTCGGTTTAATTTTTTGAATGAAATTTATTTGGATTGATCAGATATTCTTTGCAACTTTGAGCCGCAAAGTACTTTATATTAATTAAAAAAAGGGCTTCTTATAAGCCTTCTTTTTTAATTATAAACTTTGAATCGCAAAGTACTTTATGTGATAAATATATGATTCAGGAAGAACCACAAAAACGCGGACTAATGGATTGGCTCAAGGAGTCGGTAACCATTAAATTAATTTTTATAGGGATATTGACCTTAGTATTGCTTATTCCCTCATCACTTGTTAATAACCTGATTACCGAACGCTCAAACCGACAGGATGAGATGATGGATGATGTGTCTGACAAGTGGTCGGGCAGCCAGGTAATCAAAGGACCGGTACTTATTATTCCTTATAAAAATCAGGTTAAATTTATTGATGCAACACAAAAGGAAAGCACGAAAGAGGTAATTGAAAACCTGTACGTACTGCCCGATAACCTGCATATTAAGGCCGGTTTAACCACGCAAACACTGCATCGCGGTATATTTGATGTTGCCGTTTACAACTCCAGCGTGAAGGTATCGGGTAACTTTTCAAAAGCCGATCTGAATAGTCTTTCCTTAACACCCGACCAGTTATTACTAAACAAAGCCCGGCTCACATTTAGCATAAGCGATTTAAAGGGTTTGAAAAACAATCCCGTTATAAAAGCTGCTGGTCAAACGTTGAGTGCCGAGCCTGTTTTTGATAATAATTCTGTATTTGGAGGTGGACTTCAAACCAATATTGATCTATCGGACACACAAAACAATGAGTTCACATTTGAATACAATCTTGATTTAAAGGGCAGCCAGGGGTTAAGCTTCCTGCATTTAGGCAAAACCACTCAGGTAGAAGCTACCGGAACCTGGAATAGCCCGAGTTTTGATGGCCGTTACCTGCCCGATGAACGTAAAATGGATAGTAATGGCTTTACGGCCAGCTGGCACATGCTGTATTACAACCGGCCTTTTCCGCAGCAATGGATAAATAACGATACCCTGCTCAGTAATGATAAAAAACTGGGTGATGCTGTATTTGGCATAAAACTGCGTTTGCCTGTGGATCAGTATCAAAAAACAATGCGGACCAGTAAATATGCGCTGCTGATCATTATGCTAACCTTTATTTCCTTGTTTTTAACCGAAGTTATCCGCAAGCAAAGGATCCATATATTTAATTACGTGCTGGTTGGTGTGGCCATGATTATTTATTACTCGCTGTTGCTTTCCTTTTCGGAGCAAATGGGCTATAACTGGGCTTACCTGATTGCCTCGGTATCAACCATAGCGCTGGTATCCGTATTCATAGCTTCGTTATTGAAGAATAAAATGGCGGCCTTGCTGTTTGCCTTTATCCTGGCGGTATTCTACGTGTTCATTTTTGTCATCATTCAGCTGGAAGACCTGGCGCTGATGATAGGCAGCATAGCACTGTTTATAATTGTGGGTATCCTGATGTATTTCTCCCGTAAAATAAACTGGGATAAATAATAGAAGCCTCATCCCAACCCTTCTCCAAAGGAGAAGGGCTTTAAATAAATAATATTCTCCAGGTAATCAAAGTCCTCTCTTTGGAGAGGATTTAGGTGAGGTTGCATTTACCAGCCTCACCTAAATGTAAAAATACTTTATACCGATTTGGTTTTTAGTATATTAATTACTATGTTAGCATAGTAAATTTTTTAGCCATGAGCCGCGAACTAACAGAATTTTCAGACCTGATTGATGAGCAGTTTGACATAGCCGACATGGATACAGATGATTTTGTATCATACTTGTTGAGTTTTTTTGAATGACTGCCAGTAGTTACTTTTTTCTCATCGCTTTTTGAGCGACTGGCTATTCTTGTGCTATAAGATTTAAACATAATTTTGTCGTTTTCCGGGTCTTGTCTATTAAATCAGAAACCAGCCATTTGACCATCACTTCTAATTTCTTGATTCTTGTGTCTTAATTCTTGCTTCTTTCCATAACTTTGCAGCCTGATGAATAAAGTTGCTAAACAGAAGTTTTTTGAGGACGTTCGGATCATTGATATTGCCGAAGAAGGTAAGGGTGTAGGTAAAACCGACGATTTTGTATTATTTGTTGATAAAGCCATCCCCGGCGATGTAGCCGATGTGCAGGTTTACAAAAGCAAAAAGAATTTTGGCGAGGGGAAAATAGCCACACTGAAGCAAGCATCTGAATATCGTGTTGAGCCGTTTTGTGAGCATTTCGGTACCTGTGGAGGTTGTAAATGGCAGCACATGGATTACAAAGGCCAACTAAAATTCAAACAAAAATCTGTGGCCGATGCGCTGGGTCGCATCGCTAAAATAGATGTAGGTGATATGATGGATATCGTCCCGTCTCCGGCCGATCGTTACTATCGCAATAAATTGGAGTACACTTTTTCTGATAAACGCTGGCTTTACGATGGCGAAAATAAGGAAGACGTAACGCTTAATATGAACGCGCTGGGTTTCCATATTCCCGGCAGGTTTGATAAAATACTGGATGTAAAGCATTGCTACCTGCAGGCCGAACCATCAAATGATCTGCGTAACAGCATCCGCGATTTTGTTATTGAGCAGGGTTATTCTTTTTATAACCTGCGTAACCATGAGGGCGCCCTGCGTAACCTTATCGTACGGACCTCGTCAACCGGCGAGGTTATGGTTATTGTAGTTTTTGCTTATGTGAGCCAGGAAGAGGTAGATAAACTGATGAACTTCATCGATGCTGGTTTTCCGGAGATCACGTCGCTGCTGTACATTATCAACCAAAAAAAGAACGACACCATATTTGATCAGGATGTTGTAGCCTTTAAAGGCCCCGAATACATTCACGAAGAAATGAACGGCATAAAATTCCGTATCGGGCCAAAATCATTTTACCAGACTAACAGTATCCAGGCCCTGCGCTTATATGAGATAGCCCGTGATTTTGCGGGCTTTAAAGGCGATGAACTGGTGTATGACCTGTACACCGGAGCCGGAACCATAGCCAACTTTATTGCGGGCCACGTACGCGAAGTTGTTGGGGTAGAATATGTGCCAACCGCTATTGAAGATGCCAAAATTAATTCGGCCATTAACAATATTACCAATACCAAATTTTACGCGGGCGACATGAAAGATGTGCTGGTAGCCGATTTTGTAGCCGAGCACGGCAAACCCGATGTAATCGTCACCGATCCGCCGCGTGCGGGTATGCACCCCGACGTGGTGAACTGCCTGATGGAAATTGAAGCTCCCAAAATTGTATATGTAAGCTGCAATGCCGCAACCCAGGCCCGTGATTTGCTGGTATTAAAAGAAAAATACGACACGGTAAAAATCCAGCCGGTTGACATGTTCCCGCATACCCAGCATGTAGAAAATGTGGTGTTGTTGGTACTGAGAGATCAAGGATAGGTGGATTAAAGAGCAAAGACGAAGGATAAAAGAGCAAGACAAAATCCTGAAATCCTTGAATCTGTTAAATCGTGGTTCAGACAAACATCAATAATCAAAAAACAAATCAACGGTCAATATATATGCAACCCGAAGAACTGTTAAACGAAGGAAATGATAATTCAAAAAAGGCAGCGGAAAGTCCGCTGCTGAGTTTGGAGCGCGATCTTAAAATTTTTGGCGAGTCAATTCACGAGGTAGCCATAGAGATTATGATGGAAGGGCTTTCCTCTTACCCTATTTTTATAGCGCACCAGCATGAGTTGAAATTGGGCGAAGTAATACTTGACCGGAACGATCTTAATTCTGAATGGAGCATACACGCATCAACCCTTGAGGAGTTTGAGGAGCGCGGCGTTATTAAACCCGAGCTTAAAGATAGGTTCATTAACAGCTACAAAAACCCAAACGATTATATGTGCGTTTTTGTGGTGGTACCCGAGGGGGCCAATTTTGTTTATTTTCCGTATAAGAAGTAGTTATTGGAAGATTGAAACGTTTTAATGTTGGAAGGTTAACTTGTATATTTACCATATCAATTTACTAAAATTACAACGTTGAACTTTGCAACGTTAAAACAAAGGTCGCCCGATGTCTGAAAAGAAACTCCTGATATTAAACCAGCAGCAGATACAACAAAAAATTGACCGTATTGCTTACCAGATATTGGAAGATAATTTCGACGAGCAGGAAATTCTGATAGCAGGCATATTACCCCGCGGTAACCATATTGCCGAGAGGATCAAAGCAGTTTTAGATAATATTGCGCCTTTTTCCAGCAAGCTGTTAACCATCGAGCTTGAAAAACAAAGCAGTACTTTACAAGCCAATATTAATTTTGATGTAAGGGATTGTGACAATAAGGTAGTTATCCTGGTAGATGATGTGCTGAACAGTGGTAAAACCCTGGCCTATGGCTTTGGTGTTTTTCTGGATGTGCCGCTTAAAAAGCTACGTACCGCTGTACTGATTGACCGTAACCATAAAAGTTTTCCTATTACTACAGATTTTGCGGGAGTAGCCCTATCCACCGTGATAAAAGAGCACGTAGACGTTGTGTTCGGCGAAGCTGGCGAAGAAGACGCTGTTTATTTGAGGTAGAATCGTTAAATTTGATTATATACTTTCAATCATGTCTATAGCTGAAATTAAAAAAACGAAATCAAATTTGATTGCCTGGATTGAGCAGCTTTCTGATTCAAATATGCTGATGGTTCTTGATGGATTGAGAAATGCTAAATCAGATAAGGATTGGTGGTCGGATCTGTCCGAAAAGCAAAAACAACATATCAATGAAGGTATTGATGATGCGGAAAATGGACGGGTAATTTCATCTTCCGAGTTCTGGACTAAGTTAAAAGATGCCTGAAAACGTTTTATTTAGCATTCTTTATACTAAACGTTCGGATGCAGACGCCATAACTATAAAAAACTACCTTCTTTATAAGTTTACACAAAAAGAGGTTGATAAATTTTATAATCTATTGCGAATTTTCGAAAACGTAGTAGCGGTGTTTCCAGAGCTTTATCCGCAAAGCTCTAAAGGTAAAAATATTCACAGAGCGGTTTTAAGTAAACAACTATCAGTCTTCTATAAGATCAGCGGTGATAAAATTTATGTATTAGCCATATTAGATAATCATATGGATTACACTAAATGGCCGTAATCCCCAAAGCCTCCTCCAGTTTCTCAACAGACATATCAATGCCTTCAACAATATTGCTGGCCTGTAAATAATAACTTTCGCGCTCGGCCAATTTACCGGTAATAAATTCAACCAGCTCATCACCTTTTTTGCCTTGCAGTACCGGGCGTACGGTTTTACTGTTTTCCAATCGGTCGGCCAGGGTTTTGGGTGATAACTTAATGTACAAGGTTTTGCCGTTTGCGTTCATCCATCCCATGTGATCAAAAAAGCAGGGTAGGCCACCGCCGGTTGATACTACCACGTTTTCCGGGTATTCGGTCTGTTTCAATACATCCGATTCCAGTTTGCGGAACGCGTCTTCTCCAAAACTCGAAAAATATTCGGCAATACTCATGCCCGCCTTGGCCTCAAGCACATGGTCAAGGTCAATAAATTCGTAACCTAATTTGGCAGCCAGTTTGCGGCTCCAGGTGGTTTTACCACAGCCCATAAAACCGACTAAAAAATACTTCATAATAATATCAGCTTAATTTTACCCGCGGATCAATCCAAACATAAATAATATCGATCAAAATACTGATCACCACAAAAATAAAAGCGATGAAAAGGATAGAGCCCATCACCACCGGAAAGTCCGACAGTTCCAGCGCGTCAACCGTTGCCTTGCCCAGGCCGTTATACCCAAAAATATATTCTACAAAAAATGACCCGGCCAATAATGATGCAAACCAGTTGGCAATGGCAGTGATAACGGGATTCAAAGCATTTTTTAGCGCGTGCCGGTAAATAATGGTGTTGCTACCCAGACCCTTTGCCCTGGCGGTGCGTATATAATCCTGCCCCAGAACATCAAGCATGGCATTGCGGGTGAGCTGTACAATAATAGCCAGCGGCCGTAACCCCAAAGTGATCATAGGCAGTATTAAATTCCTGATCGTGATCACTTCGCCTTTAAATGGGTCATAACTATATAAGCTGCCCGACATATTGAGCCCGGTGTATTTGCTTAATTCAAAACCGAATATCCATGCAATAATAATCCCCGCGAAAAATGATGGCGCCGATATGCCCAGTGTTGAAAAGCTGATGGCTAGCTTATCTATCCAGCTATCTTTATGTATGGCGCTCAATACGCCCAAAAACACACCTATTATAATGGCAAATATCATGGATGTAGTAGCGAGAACCAATGTATTGGGGATAACGCCCATAAGCAGGCCTGCCACATCTTTTCTTGTTTGGTACGAGCGGCGTAGGTACGGCCATTTTAATGCTACAACTTTGGCATTACTTACAGCAAACAGCTTTATATAATGATATCGCTGCTGTTCATCGGCAGTATTTAAATGGATACCTACTGGCGAAAGATCATTAAGATAATAGGCAAATTGCACGGGAAGCGGCTTGTCCAATCCAAACTCCTTACGTACGGCCTGCAATGATTGCACATCAGCACGCTGGCCCTGGGTCATACGGGCAGGGTCAACAGGTAAAATATTGAACAGGAAAAAAACCACCAGCACAACACCCAGCATTACCGCCAGTCCGTAAAATAATTTGCGGATGAGGTAGCGGATCATGTTATTGCTTTTGGAAATAGGTTTTTACCAGTTGATCATAAGTAGGCACCGAATGGTAATGCCATTTATTAATTATGGTGCCGTTTTTAATGAGCAAAACACCTGGGTTGGCCCGTACCATGCTTTTCAGTGGAACGCCATCTGCATAAAAAATTTCCGTAACCAGTTTATGTGTTTTGGCGAAATCATTTGAGCTTTGCGCCGAATTGGAAGTAAGCAATATGGTGCGTATATTATAATTTTCGGTAGCGTTTATAGCCAGCGCGTTTAAGCGGTTCATGGCTTCGCTATTAGTCTTATCAAGATCATAAGCTACAATAACCAGGCTGTAAAACGGACTGGAGAGCAACTCTTTAGTATAATCATTCCCTTGCCCATCCTGTATCGACAGGTCGCGTATTTTAGGTTCAAAACCTTTTTTAACAAGCACGCTTTCCGGGTTGCCCACAACCTCCCAGTTAGCATCTTTCCAGATGTTTGTTTTAAGGTATTCCTTATCGTTCATTACCTTGGTTTCGCCCGTTTTTTTGTTCTTGAGATTGTAGGTAACTTCAAAAACATCCAGCGGTGCACCGGCAGGTATTTTCATTTCGTCCAGGATATTGGCTCCTACCTTGTAAGGCAAAAAATCAATAATGGGCATAAAGTTATAGGTGTAAATTCCAAATCCGATTGATACTATAGCAGCACCTATAAGCCATTTATCGCCGGCTTTAGGTTTAAACAGTGGTTTTATTTTGGTGCGGTTAACAAATAATACCAATACGAGCACCAGTAAAATCATGTCCTTACTGAATGATTGCCACGGCGTAAGCGGAATAGCATCGCCAAAGCAGCCGCAGGTTTGCACCACTTTAAAAAAGGCCGAGTAAAAAGTTAAAAAGCCAAAAAAGATGATAAGCAGCAATAGGCCCCAGGCTACTTTTATGGCACGTACGCCTATCAGCAAGGCAAAACCCAAAAGCATTTCGAGCGCGCACAGTAATATAGCTATGCTTAAGGCAAAGCCGTTCAAGAACATGATATGGAAAACCTCAAAATATTCTTCCAGTTTATAAGAGAAACCCAGGGGGTCATTAGCCTTAATCAGGCCCGAAAAAATAAACAGCAGGCCAACCGTTATTCTGCAAAACCAAATGAGGCTGTTCTTCATTTAAGTAGTTTATTGTACTCCAAGTTTAATTAAGGCAAATACCGAATAATTCAGCATGTCCTGATAATTGGCCTTTACCCCTTCCGATGCTTCGGTAAGGCCCTGGTTGTCTTCAATTTGCTTAACACGCAGTAGTTTCATCAATATCAGATCGGTTAATGAGCTGATACGCATGTCGCGCCAGGCTTCGCCGTAGTCATGGTTTTTGGCAAACATGAGGTCCTTAGTTTCCTTTACCTTTTCATCAAATAGCCCTTCTACATGATCGGGTGCAAGTTCGGCAGGGGTATCGGCGCTGCATTCCAGCTGCATCATGGCTATTACGCAGTAGTTTACTATCCCAATATATTCTCCGGTGATGTCTTCGCCTACTTTTGATATCTTTTTTTCTTCGAGGGTGCGTATGCGCTGAGCTTTAATAAATATCTGATCTGTAATAGATTGCGGACGTAATATACGCCAGGCGGTTCCATAATCGCGGGTCTTTTTCATGAAAAGGCCCTTACATATATTAATTACTGCGTCGTATTCTGCTGATGTATTAGCCAAAAGTTGAAATATTTGAATGTTGAAATGTTTGAATGTTGGGTTTTCGCCAATGTTTGCAAAGTTAAACTAACTTTACAACATTTAAACTTGCAACATTAAAACTCACTTGGCTAAAGATACATTTTTTCATAAAAAAGTTACCCTAAACGCAGGCGGTAAACTTATTGATTTATCGTCCCCGAAAGTTATGGGGATCATTAATCTTACCCCCGACTCTTTTTATGCGGGTAGCCGCAAGCCTGCTGTTGACGAAGCCCTGCAGCAAGCCGGGAAAATGCTGGATGAAGGCGCCACTTTTTTAGATATCGGCGCTTATTCATCGCGCCCGGGCGCAACGGATATTTCCATTGCCGAAGAAACTGATCGGTTACTTCCTGTTGTAGAGGCTGTTGTGACGACGTTTCCTAATGCGGTGCTTTCTGTTGATACTTTCAGGGCGCAGGTTGCGGAAGCCGCGGTTAAGGCCGGGGCGTATATTATTAATGATATATCGGGCGGGCAACTGGATGCGGATATGTTTGCAACTATAGCCCGTTTGCAGGTGCCGTATATTTTAATGCATATGAAAGGTAATCCGCAGAATATGAACCAATTGGCGCAATATGACGATGTTTTTACCGAGGTGCTTGATTATTTTGTGTGTAAATATCAGCAGCTTAAGCAGTTGGGTATTCATGATGTGATCATTGACCCCGGCTTTGGTTTTGCCAAGAAACCCGAACATAGCTATGCTCTCATGAACCGACTGCAGGAGTTTGATATATTCGGTTTGCCCATGCTGGCCGGTGTATCCCGCAAAAGAATGATCTACGGTTTGTTGGGCACTACCGCTGCCGAAGCCCTTAATGGTACCACCGTGCTGAACACCATTAGCCTGATGAAAGGCGCTCATATTTTAAGGGTTCATGATGTAAAGGAAGCTGTGGAGGCCGTAAAGATTTACGAAACGGTGGTAAACTCAGGCAAAACTTTTTAAAGATTTTTTTTAACAATAAACTGGTTAAAAAGCGATATAAAATGGTTGTTATCTGTTCAAAAAGCGCCCGAAAATATGCGAAAGTGATGAATTTTAACACTTATTTATAAATTTTGCCGCGCTTAAAAAGTTCTGGGTAAATTGATTAGGGTAAACTGATTTAACCCCCTCATCATCATGAAAAATTTACTCCTTATCATTTTTGTTTTATTGTTGTCAGTCCGGGCGTTTGCACAACAAACCGACAGGGATGCCATAAAGCAAACAGTCAATACCATGTTTGATGCCATGCGCAAGTCCGACAGTGCCATGCCGCGTTCTACCTTTGCAAAGGGCATCGTTTTTCAGACGGTGGCTAATGAGAAAGACGGGTCGGTAGTTTTGGAAACCGATAACCCTGATGAGTTTATAAAAGCAGTGGGTACCCCTCACAACGGTGTGTGGGACGAGCTTATATCCATTACCGATATTAAAATTGACGGCGAACTTGCCAGCGTTTGGGCACCATATAAATTTTATTTAGACGATAAATTCAGTCACTGTGGCGTTGATGTTTTTCAGTTAATGAAAACCGGCGGCGGATGGAAGATTATTTATGTTGTAGATACCCGCCGGAAAGACAATTGCCCGAAGTAATTACATCACCCCCAGCTTCACCATACCATAAAATAGGCCGGCGCAGTGCATGGCCTGTACTACTTTATTTTCCAGCAGCAGTTGTTTTACCTCGGGAATGGTATATTCCTCTACTATCAGCTCTTCATGGTCGTCAAGTGATTGCTCCTGTACTTTTTTGCCGCCTTTGGCCAGGTAAGTAAAAGTTTGGTTATTAGCAGTTGAGGGGTTGCCGTAAACAGTGCAAAGCAGTTCAAAATCATCAAACCGGTAGCCGGTTTCTTCCAGCAGTTCACGGCGCAGGCCTTCAATAGGCGACTCGTCGCCATCTATAACTCCGCCGGGGATTTCTAACGATATAATGCCCGCGGCATGGCGGTATTGCTTTACCATCAGCACTTTGTTGTCTTCGGTGATGGCAACGGCGTTAACCCAATTGCTGTACTCTAATACGTAATAATCTTCTACAATACGCCCATCAGGCATTTCACAGCGGTCGGTACGGAGGGTGGCCCAGGGGCCTTTATGTATATAGGTGGATGAAAGTAATTTCCAGGTAAGATCCATTTTAAATTATTGAATTACTGAGTTATTGAATTATTGAGGTGGTGGAGGTAATTATTGAGTTATTGAATTAGCGATTGAGGAGAGATTAATTATTGAATTATTAATTAGAAGAACGCCTAATCAATAATTCAATAAATCATTAATTTAATAACGGCTTACCAGCTGCCGCCGGAGCCGCCACCGCCAAAGTCGCCTCCGCCAAAACCGCCGAAGCCCCCGCCGCTATCACCACCACTGTCTCTGCCGCCACCGCTAAAGCCGCCCCAGCCGCCTCCGCCACTGCCCCGACCAAGCATGTTGCCGGCTAAAAACCACCAGAACGGACTGGCGCCACCACGGCTGCCAATAATCTGGCGACCGCCGCCACCTCCACGGTTGCGGAAAACGATGATGACGATCACTACGATAATAATGAATACGATCAGGATGCTGCCGCCCGGGCTGTCGCCTTTTCGCTGTGGCTTTTTATCGGCCTTGTACTCACCTTTGGTATATTTAATAATCTGATCGATACCGGCGTTGAGGCCGCCGTAGTAATCGCCCTGTTTAAAACGCGGGTTAATATCATTCACCCTTATTTGCTGGGTAATAATATCAGGCAGGGCGCCTTCGGCGCCATAACCGGTTTGTATGGTAAGTTTACGGTCGCCAAGGGCAACTAATATCAGTATACCGTTGTTTTTTCCTTTTTGCCCTATGCCCCATTTGCGGCCCAGCGCAGCGCCATACTCATTAATGTCATAGTTGCCTACCGATTTGAGCATTACCACCGCTATTTGGGTTGACGTAGAATCATTAAAGGCAACCAGTTTATTTTCCAGCTTTTGCTTATCATCTGCCGATAGCGTATGGGTATAGTCGGTAACCAGCGTGGTTGAGCGTTCCGGAAAATCCTGTGCAAACACCACAAAGGCGCATAGCAGCAGGCTAAAGAACAATATTATTTTTTTGAACATGAGTTTAAAGATTAATCACCGTCCATAAAGGCGATGTCATCGGATAATTCGTTGTCGTTATCCTGCGAATGAGGAAAATACTTTTGCAATTGTTCGCCGGCAATTTTTAAGCCAGTAACAATTCCCTCCACAATATCGCCATACTTAAAATGTTTCAGCATATCTTCCTTGGTGTTATCCCAAAAATTATCCGGCACCACTTTATTGATACCCGCATCACCAATAATGGCAAATTTCCTGTCGACAGTGGCTACATAAATAAGCACGCCATGACGCAGTTTGGTTTTGTGCATGTTAAGTTGATAAAAATATTTGGCCGCCCGGTCAAGCACATCCTCGCTGCATTTTTTTTCAATACATACCCTGATCTCGCCTGAGCTCCGTTTCTCAGCTTCCTCAATGGCTTTCTGAATGCGCTGCTGTTCTTCTTCGTTAAATACTGCCATTTTTAATTAGTGAATTATTGAATTAATGATTTAGTGAGTTTTTAGATGTTGGATTATTGATTTCGCTGACCTGATGAGTGTTTGAAATCAATAATCCAACAAATCATTAACCATTCATTAAAACTGAACTTTGGGTGCTTTATCAGATCCGGGCTCGGCGGTGAAGTATCCTTTTTCGCTAAAGCCGAACATTTTTGCTGTTATATTGGCCGGGAATGAACGAATTTTGGTATTAAATTCCTGAACAGAAGTATTAAAATCCTGACGGGCCACCTGTATGCGGTTTTCTGTACCTTCAATCTGAGCCTGTAAACCCAGGAAGTTTTCGTTGGTTTTTAAGTTAGGATAGTTTTCGGTAACAACCAGCAACCTGCCCAATGCCGAACTTAACTCGCCCTGTGCTGCCTGGAAGGCCTTGATAGATTCAGGTGTTAGCTTGGTCGGGTCAACTTGAACGGCTGTTGCCTTGGCACGTGCTTCAACAACGGCGGTTAGGGTGCTCTTTTCAAAATTAGCGGCACCTTTAACGGTATTAACGAGGTTAGGTATCAAATCGCTGCGGCGTTGGTACTGGCTCTGCACGGCGGCCCACTTGGTTTTTACGTTCTCGTCCATTTTAACCATGCTGTTATAACTGCATGAGCTTAATGACATAGCCGCGGTTATAATGAGTATTACTGAGAGTAGCTTTTTCATTTAATTATGCTTTTTTTGATATGTGTTTTCAGTTTTAGATTACAAAAGGTGTACCGTTGTTACAACAGCCAATAGTTATGACAACATGTCAAGATACACACCTCTAAAGATAATTAAAAGATTTAAGCTGCAAGCGGTTATTGTTGCTACTTAATATAAACGTGAAGATTTATGTAAAGCTTTAAGAAATAAGCGATAAACCGGCTATATGTGAGTTTACACATTATAGTACCCGAACCGGAAAGGTGAAGGGGTAATGTAAGTGCCTTCTCCGCCAGGGAGAAGGCAGGGCAAATTTTACCCTGCCAGGCAATGCTGCTCACGGGAAGTAAGCTTGGCTATCATTTCTTTTAGTACGTTACGTGCACGGTACAGTGTAGTGCGCGATAAAAGCTCGGTCATGCCTAATGAGTTGCCTATTTCCTGGTGCGAATAACCTTCAATAGCGTACATGCTAAATACAGAGCGGTAAGTTTTAGGCAGCTTTTGAATAAGTTTCATCAGGTCCTTTGCTTCCAAACCGTTATCGTTATATGATTTACTCATAGGCATGCTGCTTTCGGCGGCAAAATCCTCAACCAAAACCATTGGTTTTAATTTGCGGTAACGGGAGATGGCGCAATGTACCATAATACGGCGTATCCAGCCCTCCAGGCTACCATCGCCCCGATAATTGTTCATGTTTCTGAACATTTTTATAAAGCCTTCCTGCAGTATGTCCTGCGCTTCGTCTTTGTCAGTTGCGTAACGCATGCACACGGCCAGCATGCGTGGGGCTAATAATCTGTATAATTGTTCCTGTTGCTTGCGGTCGTTTTTCAAACATCCTTCCCAAATGGTCATCAAGCGGTCTTCGGCGATATTCATTTTGTGTTGTAATTTTATATTGAGCCTATGCCAATACAGATGCCATTTTGTAAGTAGTTGATTTTCAGTAAAATAAAATTTTATAGGTGTTTAAAACTGTTCGATAGCGGACGGTCATTGTGCACCTGCGGACGGTTTTTGGTGGATTGACTCACCTGCTTATTGACTCACCCGGTCGTCGCTTTGCTCGACCACCCTACGCCTGCGGCGCAAAGAGGGTTGGGGAAAGATTGCGTCATGGCGAGGCATGAGCCTCACCCAACCCTCTCCAAAGGAGAGGGCTTAAAAAGACATTTCAAAGTCTCCCCTTTTGGGGGAGATTTTGAGGGGGGGGTGCGTCATGCCTCGCCATGACGCTTTCTTTATTTAATCCATTACCCTATTTATGGCGAAGCCAAAGAGGGGGGCGACAAGCGGAGTGATGTCGGGGTGAGTTAACGCCGCTGATAGGCCAATTTTTTCTACCTTTGCTCCCATCCGGGATAAAAACCCGGCAGTTACCATGATAAAAGAAACAGAAATAGTATGCCCTCCAGGGCAGCAGGAAGACGAAGCAGTCATAACACGTCTGGCGGCGGCTTCTTTAAATATTCAACCCAAAAACATTTCGGCAGTAAAAGTAATCAAGCGGTCTATTGATGCCCGCGGGCGCAAAGTTTTGTACCGCATGCAGGTGCAGGTATTTTTAAACCAGGTTTATGAGCCCGAAATATATGCCATTAATTATCCCGATGTGCAGTTTGGCCGCCCTGTTATTATAGTAGGTGCCGGTCCGGCGGGTTTGTTTGCGGCATTGCAGTGCATTAAGCTGGGGTTAAAACCGGTTATTATTGAGCGGGGTAAGGATGTTAAACAGCGCCGCCGCGATCTGGCCAATATTAATAAACAGGGGCTGGTAAATCCCGAATCGAACTATTGCTTTGGCGAGGGCGGTGCCGGTACGTATTCCGACGGTAAATTGTACACCCGCTCAACCAAACGCGGCGATGTTAACGAGGTGTTGAAAATGTTTGTTGCGCATGGTGCCGATGGAAATATACTGATTGATGCCCGGCCGCACATTGGCACCAATAAACTACCGCAGATTATTACCGCCATGCGCGAAACCATACTGAATGCAGGTGGCGAGGTACTTTTTGATACTAAAGTGACGGCCCTGCTGGTAGAGTTTGGTAAAATAAAAGGAGTGAAACTATCTACCGGTGAAAAATTAACATCAGACGCTGTGATCCTGGCAACGGGGCATTCGGCACGGGATGTTTTTGAAATGCTGCATCACCAAAACATATTGATAGAAGCCAAACCTTTTGCCTTGGGGGTACGGATAGAGCATCCGCAGGAAATTATTGACAGGGCCCAGTACCATTGCGAATACCGCGGCCCTGATTTGCCCCCCTCATACTACAACCTGGTTGAACAGGTAGATGGCCGGGGCGTATTTTCTTTTTGCATGTGCCCGGGTGGTATTATTGCCCCCTGCGCTACCGAAGCCAACGAAATTGTGGTGAATGGCTGGAGTCCTTCAAAACGGAATAATCCTTTCGCCAACTCGGGTACGGTGGTACAAATAAATATGGAGGATGTACCTGGGGATGAAAATGACCCTTTCCTGATGCTGCGTTTTCAGCAGCAGGCAGAACATGCCGCGTTTTTGGCCGGTGGTGGTAACCTGGTTGCGCCCGGCCAGCGTATGGTTGATTTTGTAGAGGGGCGTTTATCAAATAATTTGCCCGTAAACTCTTATTTGCCTGGTACCAAAAGCATTGAGTTAAAAGAAGTGTTACCTTTATGGATACATAGACGCTTGCAAAGCGCATTACCCGTATTTGGTAAAAAAATGAAAGGCTATTATACAAATGAGGCCTTATTGGTGGGTGTTGAGTCGCGCACCTCATCGCCGGTAAAAGTGCCAAGGGATAAGGAAACCTTACAGCATCCGCAGGTGCAGGGATTATTTCCGTGTGGCGAGGGTGCAGGGTACGCAGGTGGCATTATTTCTGCTGCTATAGATGGTATTAATTGTGCATCGGCAACTTTAAAAATATTATCATGAGCATTTCAAAAGAACTTTCGCACCAGTTAGAAAACATATTATCGGGCGATCCCTGGTATGGTTCGCCGGTTTATGACATTGTTGAAGGCATCAGCTTTGAAGCCGCCTATGAAAAGCCGCCCGGTTCGGTACATAATATAGCCGAGATAGTTTTACACATGATTGCCTGGACAGAAGAAGTGATGGACCGGATGAACGGCTTAGCCGCAGGTATACCTATCAGCGGCGACTGGCCCGAAACCGGCAGCCCCGACGAACAAAAATGGCAGAATTATGTTGATGATTTGAAACTGGTTAATGTAAATTTGGTAGGCGTTATCCAAAACTTCCCTCCTGAACAATGGAGTGAGGCTACTAACGACGAAAGAGACCGCGAACAAGGAACCGGCGTAACTTATGAAGAACTGATCAACGGATTGATACAGCATCATATATACCACTCGGCCCAGATTGCGCTGTTAAACAGAATAATAAATGGCTGACAAAAAAACATTGGTACTGGGCGCCACGCCCGATACCAGCAGATATGCTTACCTGGCATCAAACAGGCTGGTAAGTAAAGGACATACTATAGTAAATGTAGGTATAAAAACAGGCGAAGTTGCGGGTGTACCTATTGAAAAGCCTGAAACTATACATGGCGATATTGATACGATAACTTTATATGTGGGACCGCAAAATCAGCAATCGTTATATAATTATATATTAGACACCCATCCAAAGCGCATTATTTTTAACCCGGGTACTGAAAACTCCGAGCTGCGTCGCATGGCCAACGAAAAAGGTATCGAAACAGAAAATGCCTGCACGTTGGTACTGTTATCTATAGGGCAATATTAGAAGCCCCCTAACCTCCTGAAGGGGGAACTTTTGATTTACAAGGTATTATTTATGTAGAGACACATCACATGTGTCTCTTTTTTTGCCCTGTTTAGACAGCTCCCCTTTTAGGGGGCTGGGGGGCCAAAATCCTGATCTCTTTAGGATAATAGTTATTGATTCGATTGGGTAGCAATTTGGCCCAGCCCAGTGCATGGCCCTCAAAGTTCATCAGGCTCCACCCTTTTTCGGTTGGGTTCAGGTCGATATTGTCGCGACGAAGGTATTGTATGGCCTGATCATAGTTCAGTTCGGTTTGTAACACCGCTTCCTTATTAATAATAGTACTCAGGGCCAGTTCATGATCGGGTATCAGATCCTTACCCATCAGCTGACCAACCCTTACGCCTGATTTTTTAAGATACAGGTGATACTGTAGAATATTAAGACTTTCTTTATGTACCCGGTTTATGGCCAGCCAGTCGTCGCTCACTTTAAAATAGTAAAAGCTATCGGCGTTATTAATATAGGTCTTTACCTGGTCAATTTCCCTGCTGCTTATTTTTTGCTGCATGTTGTTTTTAAAATTGCCCATTTGGCCGGTATTGTTTTTCTTTTGAAGGCAGGCAGCAAACAAACCTTCGCCTTTTACCTGTCCCGGGTAAAACCGGTATCCCCATGCTTTTTGCTGTGCCGATTGGGTTTCTACAATACCCCACTCCTTATATATAGGTATGCGGATGCTTTCGAGGTCAAACTCCCGGCACAGCAAGTCAACAATATCCTCGTTTTCCTGGTGCGAGTAGGAGCATGTACTATATATAAGGTATCCGTCTTCATTTAAGGCCGGCAATACGTCGGCCAGTATGCGCTCCTGTCGCTGATGACATAGCTCAACATTAGCCTCAGACCATTCGTTCATGGCCTGTGGATCTTTCCGGAACATGCCCGAGCCAGAGCAGGGTGCATCTACCAGAATAATATCAAAAAAGCTTTTCAGGCGGCTAAAGTCTTTAGGGTCGTTACTGCTTACTATAACATTGCTTTGGCCCCAGCGGCTCAGGTTATCAGTTAATATAGGTACGCGTGTTTTAATAATTTCATTAGCCACCAGCAAATCGTCAGGCCCGATGGCCGAATTGAGGAGCGTACTTTTGCCGCCGGGGGCAGCGCAAAGGTCAAGCACCTTTACAGGTTCGGTATTATTTTGCCTGATATGTTTAACAATATGATCAATAAACATTGACGATGCTTCCTGTACATAATAACATCCGGCATGAAAAAGCGGATCAAAAGTGAACGACGGACGGGTATTTAAATAAAATCCGTCGGCACACCAGGGCACCTGCTCGTCAGTTTTTATGGCCGAAGGCTTAAAAGGATTAAGCCGGATGGTGGTAGGAGCATCAGAATTTTGATGGGCATTTACAAAATTTTGCTCGTCAAATCCGTTTTCTGCGCTTAATGAAGCCAGGAAGTTTTCGGGAAATGGGTAGTTGTTCATATACATTTCAAATATACGAATTAGGTAAATGCTATTATTGGGCGGGCGATACGGGCTGTGAAAAGCGTTTTTGGAGTTAGTTTACAGGTAGTTGCAAATTTGTTTTAATTATTTCAAAATTTCTCTTGGAGCGTAAGCAGTTTTCTCTGTACATTTGTGGCCGCTCAAGGAAAAAGGGCGTTGTTTTTTGAAGAAATAGCGAATAAAAAAAGGTTAAAAAAAGTGAAAATTTCACTTGACAAACAACTAAAAGATTCGCATCTTTGCAACCCGCAAACGAAGGAGAAGAGTGGGAGAGAAAACGGCGGGAAAACGAAGCTTAGAAAAATAAAAAAAATAAGTTTTGGAAATAAGAAAAAGGTTTCTACCTTTGCACTCCCGAAACGAAGGAAAGAAAAAAGGCGGAAACGCTGAGTGAGGGAGAAGGGAAAACCGGAGCGATTCCGGCAGAGCAAAAAGAGAAAGTTAACAGCGGTTAACGAGTAACAAAAAGGGGGAAAGCGGACGAAAGGAAGCGATTAACCAGACAAGAGAAGCCGGAGCGATTCCGGCGGACAAAAATGAAAAGTTAAGGAGTGTAACAACTCCAAGATAATAAGCGGAACCGGGACGGGGAAGCGCAAAGTTCTTTTAAGAAATAGAAAATCATGTAGCGTAACGATCGGGGAAACTAAACCCTCTCCGGTAAGTTATCAGAAACAAAGGAAGCTGTATAAAGATACATAATACAGATTCTATTATTAATAATAGGGTCAGAGTTAAACAAAACATTTTACAATGGAGAGTTTGATCCTGGCTCAGGATGAACGCTAGCGGCAGGCCTAATACATGCAAGTCGGACGGGATTGAGAAGCTTGCTTTTCATGAGAGTGGCGCACGGGTGCGTAACACGTATGTAACCTACCTTGTTCAGGGGGATAGCCTCTCGAAAGAGAGATTAAGACCGCATAACATTATGATGTGGCATCGCATTATAATCAAATATTTATAGGAACAAGATGGGCATGCGGAACATTAGCTAGTTGGTAAGGTAACGGCTTACCAAGGCTACGATGTTTAGGGGATCTGAGAGGATGACCCCCCACACTGGTACTGAGACACGGACCAGACTCCTACGGGAGGCAGCAGTAAGGAATATTGGTCAATGGACGAAAGTCTGAACCAGCCATGCCGCGTGCAGGAAGACGGCCCTATGGGTTGTAAACTGCTTTTGTACCGGAATAAACCTCTTTACGTGTAAAGAGTTGAATGTACGGTAAGAATAAGGATCGGCTAACTCCGTGCCAGCAGCCGCGGTAATACGGAGGATCCAAGCGTTATCCGGATTTATTGGGTTTAAAGGGTGCGTAGGTGGTTCTTTAAGTCAGGGGTGAAAGACGGCAGCTTAACTGTCGCAGTGCCTTTGATACTGAAGAACTTGAATACACTAGAGGTAGGCGGAATGTGACAAGTAGCGGTGAAATGCATAGATATGTCACAGAACACCAATTGCGAAGGCAGCTTACTATGGTGTCATTGACACTGAGGCACGAAAGCGTGGGGATCAAACAGGATTAGATACCCTGGTAGTCCACGCCCTAAACGATGAATACTCGATGTTGGCGATATACGGTCAGCGTCTAAGCGAAAGCGTTAAGTATTCCACCTGGGGAGTACGCCCGCAAGGGTGAAACTCAAAGGAATTGACGGGGGCCCGCACAAGCGGAGGAGCATGTGGTTTAATTCGATGATACGCGAGGAACCTTACCCGGGCTTGAAAGTTAGTGAATAAAGCAGAGACGCTTTAGTCCTTCGGGACACGAAACTAGGTGCTGCATGGCTGTCGTCAGCTCGTGCCGTGAGGTGTTGGGTTAAGTCCCGCAACGAGCGCAACCCCTATGTTTAGTTGCCAGCACGTCAAGGTGGGGACTCTAAACAGACTGCCTATGCAAATAGAGAGGAAGGAGGGGACGACGTCAAGTCATCATGGCCCTTACGTCCGGGGCTACACACGTGCTACAATGGGCAGTACAGAGGGCAGCTACCTGGCAACAGGATGCCAATCTCCAAAAGCTGTTCACAGTTCGGATCGGGGTCTGCAACTCGACCCCGTGAAGTTGGATTCGCTAGTAATCGCGTATCAGCAATGACGCGGTGAATACGTTCCCGGGCCTTGTACACACCGCCCGTCAAGCCATGGAAGCTGGAAGTGCCTGAAGTGCGTAACCGCAAGGAGCGTCCTAGGGTAAAGTCGGTAACTGGGGCTAAGTCGTAACAAGGTAGCCGTACCGGAAGGTGTGGCTGGAATACCTCCTTTCTGGAGCAGTTTCCTAAAGGTATCAGGTAACAGTTACCTACATGATTATTTCTTAAATCAAAAAAGACAAAAAGAAACCCAAAAGATGAAGCCATCAGTGGTTGTAACCGAAGAGGAGGCAAGGGACACGGTTGGCAGTTCATAGTGGGCAGTAATGCAGTTAGCAGTTGGCAACAAGAGCTAACAAAGAAGCAAGCTGCAAACTAAAGACTGCACACAACAATAGAGTCCTGTAGCTCAGCTTGGTTAGAGCACTACACTGATAATGTAGGGGTCAGCAGTTCAAATCTGCTCGGGACTACAAGTAACATCTTAAGGGGGATTAGCTCAGCTGGCTAGAGCACCTGCCTTGCACGCAGGGGGTCAACGGTTCGAATCCGTTATTCTCCACACACCCTCCGTTTCCTGAAAAGGATAGGATATCATGCAAATGACCATTTAATTGGAATGGGGTAAAGTTCTTTGACATATTGGAAGAAGTAATTGAAAAAGAGAAAACAACAGAATAGGGACGTTGTAGACTTTGGATCAATGAGAGAAAGATAAAGGAAAACGGATGACTTCGGTCATAAAGTCCCCGAGTCTGAAAGTCAGGAAGTCCGAATTACAACTAACTAAAATAAAGACATACCATGCGGCGCAAAAGGCGCATGAGTAGAAGAAAGTAAGAAAGGGTACACGGGGGATGCCTTGGCTCTCAGAGGCGATGAAGGACGTGATAAGCTGCGATAAGCCGCGGGGATTAGCAAATATGACTTAATCCGCGGATTTCCGAATGGGGAAACCTAATTAGCTGAAGGCTAATTGCATAAATGCGCTAACCTGCTGAACTGAAACATCTAAGTAAGCAGAGGAAGAGAAAACAATAGTGATTTCCAGAGTAGTGGCGAGCGAAATGGAAGAAGCCCAAACCTATACTGTTACGGCAGTATGGGGGTTGTAGGACCACAATATGAATATCAAAATGAACCGGAACGGGGTGGGAAACCCGGCCATAGAGCATGAGAGCTGCGTACGGGTAAGTAATGATAGGATAGTGGTATCCTGAGTACCGCGAGGTCGGAGACGCCTTGTGGGAATTTGCCGGCACCATCCGGTAAGGCTAAATACTCCTGAGAGACCGATAGTGAACCAGTACCGTGAGGGAAAGGTGAAAAGAACCCCGAACAGGGGAGTGAAATAGAACCTGAAACCGTGTACTTACAAGCGGTCGGAGCATAGTAATGTGTGACGGCGTGCCTTTTGCATAATGAGCCTACGAGTTACTCTTCCCTGGCAAGGTTAAGTGTTTAAGACACGGATCCGAAGCGAAAGCGAGTCTGAATAGGGCGTATAGTCAGGGGAGGTAGACGCGAAACCTTGTGATCTACCCATGGACAGGTTGAAGGTGCCGTAACAGGTACTGGAGGACCGAACCGATAAACGTTGAAAAGTTTCCGGATGATTTGTGGGTAGGGGTGAAAGGCTAATCAAACTGGGAAATAGCTCGTACTCCCCGAAATGTTTTTAGGAACAGCCTGGCGGTTGAGTTATAAAGAGGTAGAGCTACTAATTGGGTGCGGGGGAGTCAAATCCTACCAAATCCAGATAAACTCCGAATGCTTTATAATATACGCTGGAGTGAGGCTATGGGTGCTAAGGTCCATGGCCGAGAGGGAAAGAACCCAGACCATCAGCTAAGGTCCCCAAATTACTGCTAAGTTGAACTAACGAGGTCCGATTGCACAGACAGCTAGGATGTTGGCTTGGAAGCAGCCATTCATTTAAAGAGTGCGTAACAGCTCACTAGTCGAGCGATCGGGCATGGATAATAAACGGGCATCAAGCAGTATACCGAAGCTATGGATTTGCAGTAATGCATCTGGTAGGGGAGCATTCTATATGCCGGAGAAGCAGGAGGGACAACCGACTGTGGAGGTTATAGAAAAGCAAATGTAGGCATAAGTAACGATAAGGCGGGAGAGAAACCCGCCCACCGAAAGACTAAGGTTTCCTGATCAACGCTAATCGGATCAGGGTTAGTCGGGGCCTAAGGTGAAGCCGAAGGGCGTAGCCGATGGACAACTGGTTAATATTCCAGTACTTTTTATAACTGCGATGCGGTGACGGAGTAGTGACACTGACGCGAACTGACGGAATAGTTCGTTAAAGGCCGTAGGTATAGGTTCTGTAGTTAAGTACGCAGAATTTGCTGAAAGCTGATAGTACTTGAAACCTTCGGGGGACGAGATAGTTCAGGTAATCAGACTTCCAAGAAAACCCGCTAAGCTTCAGGTTATAAAAACCCGTACCGTAAACCGACACAGGTAGTCGAGGAGAGAATCCTAAGGTGCTCGAGTGAATCATGGCTAAGGAACTCGGCAAAATGGCCCTGTAACTTCGGGAGAAGGGGCGCTGGCAGCAATGTCAGCCGCAGTGAAAAGGCCCAGGCGACTGTTTAACAAAAACACATGGCTTTGCAAAATCGAAAGATGACGTATAAGGCCTGACACCTGCCCGGTGCTGGAAGGTTAAGAGGGGATGTTAGTCGCAAGGCGAAGCATTGAATCGAAGCCCCAGTAAACGGCGGCCGTAACTATAACGGTCCTAAGGTAGCGAAATTCCTTGTCGGGTAAGTTCCGACCTGCACGAATGGTGTAACGATCTGGGCGCTGTCTCAGCCATGAGCTCGGTGAAATTGTGGTATCGGTGAAGACGCCGGTTACCCGCAACGGGACGGAAAGACCCCATGCACCTTCACTACAACTTAACATTGATATCGGATACAGGATGTGTAGGATAGGTGGGAGACTGTGATCCAGCTTCGCTAGGAGTTGGTTAGTCAACGTTGAAATACCACCCTTTCTGTATTTGGTGTCTAACCCTGTAAGACGGGGGACATTGTTTGGCGGGTAGTTTGACTGGGGTGGTCGCCTCCAAAAAGGTAACGGAGGCTTTCAAAGGTAAGCTCAGTACGCTTGGTAACCGTACGCGGAGTGCAATAGCATAAGCTTGCTTGACTGTGAGGCAGACAAGCCGAGCAGGGTCGAAAGACGGATATAGTGATCCGGTGGTTCTGCATGGAAGGGCCATCGCTCAAAGGATAAAAGGTACGCTGGGGATAACAGGCTGATCTCCCCCAAGAGCTCATATCGACGGGGAGGTTTGGCACCTCGATGTCGGCTCGTCACATCCTGGGGCTGGAGAAGGTCCCAAGGGTTGAGCTGTTCGCTCATTAAAGTGGCACGCGAGCTGGGTTCAGAACGTCGCGAGACAGTTCGGTCCCTATCTGTTGTGGGCGTAGGAAGTTTGAGTGGGGCTGACCTTAGTACGAGAGGACCGGGTTGGACTAACCTCTGGTGAATCTGTTATGCCGCCAGGTGTACTGCAGAGTAGCTACGTTGGGAATAGATAAGCGCTGAAAGCATCTAAGTGCGAAACTAGCCACAAGATGAGACTTCCATTGAGGGTCGTAGGAGACTACTACGTTGATAGGTTACAGGTATAAAGGTGGTGACATCATAGCCGAGTAATACTAATTGCCCGAAGCTTTCTTCAGATAGAAAAAGTGTGGGTACGGTCGTAAGACTGTACCCCGCAAAAACAAAAACAACAAAAGCTGTTGTTTTCTCTAACTCAATCACTTCTTTCAATAATATGTCATTGTTTGGCAGGATCGGGAAACCGGTTGCCAGTTACGGGTAAAAACCGGAACCAGGTAACACGAACCACGAAACTAAAAAACATTAAAAATATTCAGGTGCCTATATCGGCGGTGTCTACCTCTTCCCATTCCGAACAGAGAAGTCAAGCCCGCCAGAGCCGATGGTACTGCGGTAAAACGTGGGAGAGTAGGTCGGTGCCAAACCTTATCATCCAGCAAAGGATGTAAAACCAAAAGCCTTAGTACAACACTAAGGCTTTTTTGCGTTTATAGATTTTCCCCGCCCCTGCCCTGTTCATGTTCACACACCCGTGAACAAGCATGAACACCAGTGAACACCTGATTACCAGGTATATGCCTATTCTCCCTACTGACAAAATAGCGCCACCACTTTTGTTGGCTGTGGCTGGTATATTTGCTTTATGCAGGTTTGATTGACTAATCAATCAGGGCTTGCTTTTCTGGATTATGTAAATACTCAAACATTAAGTCAATTTGGCTCGACAGTACCCTGTCTTCAGAAAGTACAGGTATGCTTTCCTGGTTAAAAAACTTAACATCCAAAATATCAAATGCCTCGGTGTAGCTCGCGGTTATTGCTTCACATTGAATAAAGATTTTGTATACATAATCCAATTGTGGAGGATGCGGATGGCAGCGTTTGTCCAAAACGGCCAGTAATTTTATCGGTTTTACGTTAAATCCGGTTTCTTCCAGCGCTTCCTTTACTGCAACTTCTGTTGGTGATTGCCCGATGTCGGCCCATCCCCCTGGTAACGACCATTTACCATCTGCCTTCTCTTTGACGAGTAAAATTTCATTTTGGTCGTTAAAAATTACTGCCCGTATATCAACTTTGGGCGTAATATACTCTTTAGTCTGACTGAAGTAGACAGTTAAAGGCTCCAATGAGAGCCCGGTTGCCATTTGCATCATTTCGAAGCTTATTTGTTCCAGCTCACGGTAGCGCTCGGTATCATATTCATTATTGGAATAAGTTAAACCCAGATGGGAGATGGATTTTAAACGTTGGGCGTAGCTTAAGATAGTTGTTGATGACATCGTTTGAGTTTTAAAGTATATTTAATTAAATAATGAGGATCGCTGCTGGGCCTTTTTTATTGACCTTTTAAAGGAATTGTATACCCAATTTGCGGTAAGGTTGCAACAGTAGATTATCAGGGTTAAGGTTTGTGATCAGCAGGTCGATAGACTCGGTTTTGCATATCTTGATAGTTGATATGTTATTCAGCTTTTCAGCTGTAGGGACTACGATCAACCGATCACTCATTTCGCTGATTCTCGTCTTTACTTCTGCTTCTGCCAATACAGGGTCTGTAACACCATAATTGGGGTGCAAACTATGTACACCAAGTATACTTATATCCGCATGCATAGCATTGTACTTTTTCAACACATCAAAACCGGTTGAGATCTTTGACTGTTTAGAAGCAGTGCCACCTGCAAATACGAGTTCAATATTAGGGAATTGAAAAGTGAGGTTTGCAATTGGGTAGCTGTGAGTAATTAAAGTGATATTGATGTAGCGCGGCAAAAAACTCGCTATCAGGAATGGAGTAGTGCCACCATCAAATACAACCACTTGCCCATCTTTGAATAGTTTAGCGGCTTTTTCGGCAATGATACGTTTATCCGCACTGGCATAAACTTCCCGCTCCTGGTAAGTTGCCGGGATAATAGCTTTAGGCCGTGCCCCGCCTTTAACTTTAGTGATCATCCCCGCCTCTGCCAGTTCATTAATGTCCCGCCTGATTGTATCTTCAGATACGCCAAGTTCTGTGCTTAACTGTGCGTATTCTGCAATATCATTCAATCTGAGCTTCGAAAGTATGTACTCAAATCGTTCTTCTTTTGTCATTTTGCACTTATTTGCAGTAAATATGCAAATAAATGATGTAAATTTGCAACTATGGGAATAAAAAACATTATTTTCGATCTGGACGGAACAATAGCCGATACGTTACCATTGTGTATAGCAGCCTTTAAAAAAAGTATAGAGCCATTATTAGGAACCATAATTACAGCGGAGGAGATAATAGCAACATTTGGCCCTTCGGAAGAAGGAACTATTCGCCAGTTGATTCCGGATCGTGAAGCGGAAGGAGTAAATACATACCTTAAATTTTACAAGGAATTGCACCACATTTGTGCTGAGCCATTTCCGGGGATAAGGGAACTTTTGGAATTATTAATTAGCAAAGGCGTAAAATTGGCCATGGTTACTGGAAAGGGTATACATAGTACAGGTATCTCGCTTCAACAATTTGGCTTTACGGAGTATTTTGAAATCCTGGAAACCGGCTCACCAGAAGGCCCTAACAAAATCAAGGGCATCCGCAATGTTTTAATCCGGTTAAACGCGAGCGCGGATAACAGTATATATATAGGCGATGCGCCAAGTGATATTATTGCATGTAAAGAAGTCGGCATTCCCATAGTGGCAGCTGCCTGGGCCAGTACCGCCAACGCAAGTGAATTAAAGTTGTTAAACCCTGATTGGATGTTTTATACAATTGATGAACTCAAAAACTGGGTAACCGGTAGTATCTAATTTATTTTAACGCCTCAAAAATCTCAGCGCTCAATAATCCACTGCCACCTCCATAATGTTGTACTATCTTAATACCCGGATCCTGGGTTTTAAAATGATGACACAGCGTAACTTCGGATTCTTCTTCAATACCCGCACCTAATAATATTAATGCAAATTGCTGCTCATTAAAAGCGCTTATGGCTTCTTCGTCGGTAAGGCAGCCAGTGGCTTTCCAAGATGGATTGTTATTCACCAGCCGTACTACGGTTTCCAGTATTTCCGGATGCCGGCCTATGATTAATATTTGTGTCTTGCTCATGTTTTTTAGCGTAGGGAATTATCACATTGCTCTGCACCCCTCCCTGCCTTTGGCAAAGGAAGGGCCGAACAACTCATCTATCATCAATAAAAACTTAAAATTCCATTGGTACTTCCATCAGCAAAAACTCTGCGTCGGTTTTAGCTGACAGGGTAATTTTATCGGTGTCCCAGATACCCAAAGCGTCGCGCGTGCCAACCAGCTGATCATTTATTGCAACTTCGCCGCTTAGTAGAAAAGCGTAAACGCCATTGCCCTGTTTCTTAATAGTGTATTCTGTTTCAATACCCTTATCAAATTTGCCGAGGTGAAACCAGGCATCCTGGTGTATCCACACACCGTCATCGTTAGGGTTTGGCGATAATACCTGTTGTAGTTTGTTATGCCTGTCTTCTAAATTAAGAGTAAGCTGGTCATAACGGGGTTCTACATTTTTTTTGTTTGGGTACAGCCATATCTGTAAAAATTTCACCTGGCTGTCGCGATTATTATTGTACTCACTGTGATATATGCCAGTGCCCGCGCTCATGGCCTGTATATCGCCATTTTTAATAACAGCTACATTATTCATGCTGTCCTTATGTTCCAGATCACCCTCCAATGGTATAGAAATGATCTCCATATTATCATGCGGGTGTTTGCCAAAGCCCATGCCTGCATCAACGGTATCGTCGTTAAGTACACGTAATGCACCAAAATTCATTCTGTCGGGATTATAATAGCTCCCAAAACTGAATGAATGATAGCTGTTTAACCAACCGTGATTAGCGCGACCGCGGGTTTCAGCTTTATGTATAATAGTTTGTGCCATGATGTTTACCTTTTATTATAAACAAATTTACCGCAGTTAGCGGCGAAGGCACTTGATGTAGGTTAAGAAAATAGGTTAACACGAATTACAATACCTGTACTATTTTTTTCGTGCAGCGTTGGCACGCATCCGGCTAAAAAATTCAGGGGTAATCCCAATATAGGAGGCAATTTGTTTTTGCGGCAGATGGTCGATCAGGGTGGGGTAGCGTTTACAGAAATTATTGTAACGTTCTTCTGCGGTAAGGCTTAGGCCATCTATCAGCCTTTGCTGACTGGCCACCAGCGAATTTTCGGTTATTATCCTGAAAAAATGTTCAAACTTGGGTATTTGCAGATATAGTTTTTCCTGGTTGGCTTTTGAAAGCAGCAGTACATCGGTATCTTCCAGCGCATCGATATTTAAAATACCTGGCTTTTGCGATAGCAGACTGTACATGTCGGCTATCCACCAATCGGGCGGGGCAAAGCTCAATACATGTTCTATGCCACCCTTATCAACGGTATAACCACGTAAGCAACCTGCGGTAACAAATATGGAATGTTTACAGATGTCGCCATAGGTAAGTAAAAACTGTTTGCGCTTTATTGTTTTTGACTGCAGGTAGGAAATAAAAATATCCTGTTCCTCTTTGGTTAAATGGATATGTTTAGCAAGGTTATCAAGTATCAGGCTGGATGTCATACACAAAAATGGATCTTATTTGCCGGATAAAAGCAGCTATTTTCAATTATTCTGTTTTAACCATGTTTCTTTTTTAATAAAATGTAAATTAGCTTTTATAACCATTTAATCAACCTTTTTTTAATACAATATGCCAAAATAGAGGTAATGTTATGCTTATTTAGCAGGATTTATAAATTGAAAATTATTGATATGATTGTGAATGCCTAAGGTCTGAAGCCGTAGTGATTTGCAAGTATTATGAACCTGGTATGTATTCCCAATAAATACATGCTTAAATTATTAATAGATAACCTTATGATGAAGAATTATGCTTTAGTAATCTGGATGTTTGTTCTTGCAACATCACCTGCCCTGGCGCAGCAAAAATTTAACGGATTAGATGTTAACCTGGGTAATATTTACAGGGTGTCTGATGCCAAAACCCGGTCGATAAGTCCTGAAAATTTTACAGGCGAAAAAGGAAAAGGCGGAATGGCTACCGAAGGTACCGGTTTAAATGCATCCCGCGATCTTGGACAAACCTGGAAGGTAAGCCCGAGCGTAATTATAAAAAAACATACCACTTTTACTATTGCCGAAATTGATGGATCGGGCGCTATTCAGCATATCTGGATGACGCCTACCGGCAACTGGCGTTACTCCATACTCCGCTTTTACTGGGACAATGAAACTACCCCATCTGTTGAAGTGCCTGTGGGCGACTTT
Source organism: Mucilaginibacter sabulilitoris (assembly GCF_034262375.1). Lineage (NCBI taxonomy): Bacteria > Pseudomonadati > Bacteroidota > Sphingobacteriia > Sphingobacteriales > Sphingobacteriaceae > Mucilaginibacter > Mucilaginibacter sabulilitoris. Next base: position 7,476,089 of record NZ_CP139558.1, on the reverse strand, counting down.
TTTTGTATGGGCTGGGGTAAATACGCGCCCCTGCAGTCGCTGGCTGTTGCGGTTAACCCCGGCAGCGCCTTTAATTGTTACTGGCCAATGCCTTTCCGCAAAAAATGCCGAATCACTATGGAAAATATTGACGACAAGGATATGGTATTGTATTACCAGGTTGATTATACGCTAACCCAGGTGCCCGATGATGCCGCTTATTTTCACGCCCAGTTCAGGAGGGTAAACCCATTGCCTTACAAAAAAGATTTTGTGTTGGTTGATAGCATTAAAGGCAAAGGTCAGTACGTGGGCACTTACCTGGCCTACGGATCCAACAAAAACGGCTGGTGGGGCGAAGGAGAGATCAAGTTTTTTATGGACGGCGATACCAAGTTCCCTACCATAAATGGTACCGGCACGGAGGATTACTTCTGCGGATCATATGATTTTGATACCCATCATAAAGACGCCAATGGTAAAGAGGAAGAGAAAACAGAATATACCGAATTTTGCAGCCCATACAGCGGTTTGCACCAGGTTATACGCGGCGATGGCCATTATAATATTGCACAACGCTTTGGATTATACCGCTGGCATATTGCCGACCCTATCCGGTTTGAAAAAAGTTTAAAGGTTACCATACAGGCGCTGGGCTGGCGCAGTGGCGGGCGATATATGCCCCTGCAGGACGATTTGGCCTCAACCGTGTTCTGGTACCAAACCGGCGAGCATGGCCCTTTCCCCAAACTACCCTCAAAAGACGAATTGGAAGTTAATTAATCTTGAACATATATCTACCTGATGAAATTATATAAAATAGCTAAAGGCATTTTGCTGGAACATCATAATGCTGCTTATATTATTGACGATGAATGGGACAGCCTCATCAATCGTGATGACCTGGCGGGCTATCTGCAAGCCATATCTACCGATACCACACCCATAGACAATGCGGTAAAAAGTGAATATTTAAACGGACAAATATCGCCCCCGATAGGCAGCCAGGAAGTATGGGCCGCTGGTGTAACCTATCTTAAAAGTCGTGATGCCCGTATGGAAGAATCAGAAACTTCTGGCGGTGCAAGTTTGTATGACAGGGTATACGATGCTCCCCGTCCTGAATTGTTTTTTAAAGCCACGGCGCAAAGGGTAGCCGGTCATGGTGCGGAAGTTTATATCCGTAAAGATTCGGAATGGGATGTGCCCGAGCCCGAGCTAACCCTTTTTATCAATTCAAAAGGCAGTATTCAGGGTTATACCATAGGTAATGACATGAGCTCGCGGAGCATTGAAGGCGAAAATGCCCTGTATCTGCCGCAGGCAAAAATATATGAAAAGAGCGCCGCGCTGGGGCCGTGCCTGTTGGTAACACCGGAGCCTATAGCTTTAGAGTCGGCTATAAGAATGACCATTAAACGCGATGGTGTTGCTGTTTACGAGGATGCAACCACCATATCGCGCATGAAACGTTCTTTAACCGAACTGGCCGGTTATTTATATCGTGAATGTGATTTTCCTGCCGGGTGCTTTTTAATGACAGGTACCTGTTTAGTACCACCGCCTACCTTTACCCTGCAGCCGGGTGATGTTGCAGAGATCTCTATCGACGGCATTGGCACATTGGTCAATACCATCGCGCTGAATCCAAAACATAAATAATGATGGTATGAGAAGAACTGTTAACCTTTTATTTTTTGCTTTATTGATGACCGGTTTAAACGCATGTGATACCAAGACGGCCCCCGCCACTGCCGAAGGCACGTTCGGGCACGATCTGGAATTTTTAAAGAAGAAGGACAGTGTTATTGTTTTAACAAGTAGCGATGGTAATGGTCAGGTTATAGTTTCACCAAAATACCAGGCCAAGGTGTTTACCTCAACAGCCGATGGGCTGGGCGGTAAAAGTTTTGGCTGGATAAATTACAAAACCTTTGATGCCAAAGAGCTGGATGCCCACATGAACGCCTATGGTGGCGAAGACCGCCTGTGGCTTGGGCCCGAAGGTGGCAGGTTTTCGCTGTTTTTTAAACCTGGCACCAAAATGGAATTTGATAACTGGCACACCCCGCCCGCCATTGATAACGAAAGCTGGAGTTTGACATCATCAACCGGGAAAAAAGCCAGCTTAACAAAAAGTACCCAAATGCAAAACTACGCGGGTACAACGTTAAACATCAAGCTACAGCGTGATATTGAAATACTGGAACCGGCCGACATTAAACAGTTGCTGGGCATTGATGACGCGGGCAGCACCGTAAAATCTGTAGGCTTTAGCACTACCAATACTATTATTAACAGCGGTAACACGGTATGGGATAAGGTTAGCGGCGCACCATGTTTATGGAGCCTGGATATGTTTACACCATCACCAAAAACAGTAATTGTAGTACCTTACCAGGATAAAGCTACCGGAAAAATAGCCACTACAAATTATTTCGGGGAAATAGCTAAGGACAGGATAGCCTATAAAAACGGTGTACTATTATTTAAGGCCGATGGAAAATCGCGCGGTAAGCTGGGTATTCCGCCAAACCGTGCAAAAAATATGACAGGCAGTTACGATGATGCTAATCAGGTATTAACCATTACCCTTTTCGACCTGAATAGCAAAGCCGATTATTTAAACCAGGAATGGAAACCTGATACCGAGCCATTTACCGGCGATGCGGTTAACGCCTATAACGATGGGCCATTGGCCAATGGCAGTCAGATGGGGCCCTTTTACGAAATTGAAAGCGTATCACCGGCTGCGTTTTTAAAACCCGGCGAAAGCTTAGCGCACAAACACAGTGTGTTTCATTTTACCGGCGATAAGGATACGCTGAACAAAATAGCACTTAAAACCCTGGGCATTTCCATAAACGATATTACCACAACATTTAAATAAACTATTTATACCTAATTATAAACCAATTACAATTGCCCAATGTCAAAAAATAAAGATCTGTTTGCAGTAGCCCTCATCACTTCCCTGTTTTTTATATGGGGGTTTGCTTTAAACCTTAATCCCATTCTTATCCCGCACCTAAAAAAAGCTTGTCAGCTGAGCGATCTGCAATCATCACTGGTAGATTCCGCATCTTATTTTGCTTATTTCCTGTTACCAATACCCGCTGCCCAGTTCATGAAACGCTACGGATACAAGGGTGGGATATTATTAGGGCTCATACTTTTTTCTGTAGGCGCATTTTTGTTTTATCCGGCATCAATAGTAAGGAATTACGCGTTTTTCCTGGGCGCGTTGTTTATCATATTTTCGGGAGCTGCGTTTTTGGAGACCGCCGCCAATCCCTATATCACCGTAATTGGCGATCCGGAGGGGGCAACACAGCGTATAAACTTTGCGCAATCATTTAATGGGCTGGCAGCAGCTTTGGCGCCGCTTGTTGGTGGTATGGTTATTTTATCGGGCAAAACATTAACTACGGCTCAAGAGGCTGCCATGTCGCCCGACCAGCTGAATACTTACCTGCTTAAAGAGGCATCGTCTGTACAAACACCATTTATTATTATTGGTATTGGCGTACTCATAGTGGCCGCATTGGTGTATCGTACCCATTTGCCGGTAATTGTTGAAGAAGGCGAAGGCATGGAACACCATGAAAGCTTATCTATTTTTCAAAGAATGGGCTCTCTTTTTAAAGAGAAAAATTTAAGGGCAGGCGTAATAGCACAGTTTTTTTATGTAGGCGCACAGGCTTGTGTAGGTAGTTTCTTTATTCGTTTTTCGGAACGGGTAGCCGGTATGGACGAAAAATTAGCTGCGAATTATTTAGCAGCCGCCATGCTCGCGTTTTTGGCGGGCCGGGCAATCGGTACTTTCTTAATGACATTTATTAACCCTGTAAAACTGCTGGCTATTTTTGGTATTACTAATGTAGCATTAATTGTATTATCGGTTTTTCTGCATGGCAAATTCCCGGTATTTGCATTAATAGGGGTTGAGTTTTTTATGTCAATCATGTTCCCAACAATTTTCTCATTGGCCATTCGTGGTTTGGGCGGCAAAACAAAAGAAGGTTCGTCGCTGGTGATCATGGCCATTGTGGGTGGGGCCGTTTTTCCGCCGATCATGGGGCGCTTGTCAGACATGACCAACATACAGATCGCTTACCTGGTACCGGCTGCCTGCTTTTTGTTTGTGTTTTATTTTGCGATAAGAAATTTAAAAGTAAAAGAGGTGAAGCTATCTGTTTCCCATTAATAAGTATTGAATAATTATAATATATAATCATGAATTTAGAACTCACCGATAAGGTAATTATAGTAACAGGCGGTGCAAAAGGCATTGGCGAAGGGATTGTGAAAGTACTGGCAAAAGAGGGCGCCATACCGGTTATTATAGGCCGGGGCGAAGCCGATAACCTGAAAGTAGTACATGCAGTTGAGGCCGAAGGTGGAAAAGCTTTCCAGGTGGTAGCCGAATTGACCGACCCAAAAGCAAGCGAAAACGCTATCAAGGCCGTTGTTGCCCAGTTTGGCCGTATTGACGGATTGGTGAATAACGCCGGCGTAAATGATGGCGTAGGCCTGGAGAGCGGCGACTATGAAGGTTTTATGGCATCATTACATAAAAATGTGGTGCATTATTACCTGATGGCACACCATGCTTTACCAGAGCTTAAAAAAACCCAAGGCGCTATACTCAATATCACCTCAAAGACCGCAGATACCGGGCAGGGACACACTTCCGGCTACGCAGCATCAAACGGCGGGCGTAATGCTTTAACCCGCGAATGGGCGGTGGAACTACTGAAATACGGCGTGCGTGTAAATGCCATTGTGGTAGCCGAATGCTGGACACCGCTTTACGCCAACTGGATAAAAACATTATCAGATCCTGAAGGTAAATTAAAAGAGATTGAATCAAAAATACCTCTGGGCAACCGCATGACCACAGCCGAGGAAATAGCCAATACTACTGCTTTCCTGCTTTCACCAAGATCAAGCCACACTACAGGGCAACTGATTTATGTAGATGGCGGCTACGTGCACCTGGACAGGGCGTTGGCTAATGCCTGATTGATGACGGAGTAAATATCTTACATATCCATAAAGTTAAAAGCCATACACAATGAAGTGTATGGCTTTTGGTTTGTATAATGCTCAGGTTGGTTGCAGAGAGGGATAGCTAAAGCGCAAAGGCCTTAAGATATTTTGGCGCGTATTCGCCCCAGTTTTTCATTACTGATGTCAGCGTGGCCATCAGCGATTTGTTGTTTACCGCCTTGCCTTTTTTAGGTGGGGTTAACGCTTTTTCTTCAACCGGCGCGTCGGTTACCTTGGTGGCAAACCAGGTAACATTTTCATGGGGTAGGGCTACGCCCAGTATCATACCCGGCAGGCCGTTAAATAGTTCGGGGCCGCCGGTTACCGGTATTTCTTCGGTATAAAAAGCTACCACATAAATAGAATCAAGGATAAGCGCATTGGCCCGGCGGCAGGTATAACCGGCAATCTCGCGCGTTTCGCCGGTAAGCTTCCAGTTTATTTTGCGGGTGCTGTCCTTCACTAAAAAGGTTTCCTCAAAAACCTTTTTCTGATCTATAACTGAGCCGGCTGTTAAATCAGAAAAAATGGTATTTACCTGGTTGGCCATTGGTGTGTCGAAAAAGCCACCTGATGGATTTTCCGGTTCAATGGGCGTAAACAAGGTTTTGTTGTTATCAAAAGTAAGTGTGCTTTTCAGCACCTTAAATTGCTTTTGATTTTTTCTGTACGAATCAAGGGCCGGGCGCAAAAAGCTTTCATTATCCTTGGTGATCTGTTTTTCAAACAGGGCGAACATGTTGATCGTTTTGTCAAACATGATGGTACCATGTTGGGTAAAATGTTTGTTTTGAGCAAACAAGCAGTTGCTGCTTAGCAGGAGCACAACGGCCAATAATATGGTGTATTTCATGGTGATTATTTTTTAGGTGCGCCGCCGCCCATGTGGTTAAAGTCCCAAACAAGCGAAAGCATAAAGTATCTTTTAATAGTGGTATAGCGTTCCTGGGTAAGGATATTTGCCGATCCGGTGCGGCTGTAGCCGGTATTCTGGTTCAGCAGGTCATTACCTGATATCGATAATTTCAAGCTTTCATCTTTCATGAAAGACTTGGTAATGCTGGCATTTAAAGTGGTACGCCTGAAATCCTGATTAAAAGATTGTGTGGCAGCATTGTACTGGTAGTTGGCATCGGAACCTATCTGGAACTTGGCCGGCAGGTACAGGTTAAACCCTCCGTAAGCATTAAACCCGCGACCATTATTATTGATGTTTTTTTGTAACGAGGAAGAGTTTATGGTATAGGTAGGTCCCGCCCCTGTCCAAAAATCATATTTCTTTTGCTTGTACTTTGAAAACCGCAAACTGGCGCCGTAGGTGAATGACTTGGTTTCGTTCAGCTGGTTGTTGGTAAGGTTAAAATAATTGCTGCCATTCATGCTAGCCCCAATACCGGCATTAATATCAACGTTAGGTATCTTTTGATTAAAGCTGCCATTAAAATTCATATTAGAGGTTTGATGGCCCTTAAGGTTTGACGATTGATAAGTACTTGCCCCGGTAGAATCGGTCGTCACATTATTTACAATGGGATTAATGGTACGCGAGTAGGAACCACCAAACCATATAGACTGGCCGCTGATCACCTTATAAGAGTTATAATAGGCGCTAATCCGGTTGGTAAATGAGGGCCTCAGGTCGGGGTTACCCAGTGTAATGTTCAATGGGTCGGTGTTTACGCGTACAGGCTGTATCTGGTCTATACTTGGCTGCGAGGTATTACCATTATAGTATACAGAAAACGACCGCTGCTGCGAAAACTTATATTGAAAGCTGGCCTGCGGGTACCAGTTAACAAAGTTACGGGTAAGTGTATTGTTGGTAAACTCATCTATCTGTTTAAAGTTCACGTTTGATACCTTACTGCCGAAGTTGATGATGGTTTTATTTTTTTTGTAGTTGAAAACCGCGCCAAATTGGTTTGACAGTTGATTGAGTTTAAAATTATTGCTGAGGCTTTCATCCAGGTCATCATATTGGCCCGTGGCCGATTTATTGAACGAGCGCCTGTCTGATCGGCCGTTGTTGATGTTAAGACCATAATTTAACACAACAGCAAATGATTTGGTAAACGGCTCCGAATAAGTAATATTGGTATTCAATATAGAGCTTTTGCTTAAGCCGGTTTTATACTGATCGATCTTTTGCATGCTATCCAGCTGACCTGCAGTGTTGAAATAATCTATCTCCGAATTCAGGAAACCTTTATTCTCATTTTCATTGTAAGCCTCGTTAATACTTACCGAAAAGCTGCGTCCTTTTTTCCTGAATTTCTTATTATAAAACAAACTGGCATTTAATATTTTTTGGGTACCGCTGTTGGTGATGCTCCTTTTATTGCTATTGAGCATGGTGCTATCGGCACGCAAACTGGTGGTGTTATAATCATTATCGGCAATGGTGCTTTTGGTGGTACCATCAATACTTATTTTAAGGTTTGATGAGGTATCCGGTTTAAGCTGATAAGTAGCATCCAGTTTTTGCCTGAAGATGTGGTTATGAAAATTCTGGTCGCTGTTGCTGTTAAAGAAAGTTTGCGGCAGGTTATTTTGGGTTTGCGTATTCCGTGTACCATCAACATTCAGTGAGCCTATTTTGTAATTGGTATTGATAGATTCTTTATCGCTGTTCCATTTGGTGTCATAATGCAAACCACCGGAACGGGCCAGCGGTATACCCTGCCCATTGTACTGGCCGTTAAATGAGTCGAGCCCATCATCGCCGCCACCGCCATAAAAATAAACTCCACCATCATCACTAAATTCCATGTTGCCGGCACTCCCGTATTTTGAATTATCCTGCCAGCCCAAGCCCGTTTTACCGGTGTTACCGATAGTGCCATAGGCCGAGAATTTTTGCTTGCCCTTGAAACGGTTAAACATCAGCTGTTCTTGGTAATACTTATCGGTACCGCCTTCTGCGTCTGCCTTACCAAAATAACCGTTCTTTTTATCCTCCTTTAATTTAATGTTGATGGTTTTATCCTTTACACCGTCATCAATTCCGGTAAAGGAAGCCTGGTCGCTTTTTTTATCATAAAGCTGTACCTTATCAACCATATCGGCACGCAGGTTTTTGGTAACCAGGGTGGGGTCATCGCCAAAAAACTCCTCACCATCAACCAATACCTTGTTTACGGTTTGGCCCTGGGCGGTAATTTTGCCGTCTTTATCAACCTGTATGCCGGGTAGCTCCTTTAACAGGTCTTCTACCTTTGCGTTGGGTTGTACGGTAAAAGCCGCGGCGTTAAACTCAGTGGTATCGCCTTTTATTTTAACGGCGGCTACTTTGGCTTTCACAATAACCTCGGCCAGTAGCTGCGACTTGAGGATCATTTTAATATGCCCAAAATCATGACTGGTATGCGCCGAATCAAGCGTAAAGCGCTCCACATAATCGGCATAACCCGGATAGGTTGCGAGCAAAATGAACTTGCCCTTTTTTAAATTGTTTACAGAAAATGTGCCATTGTTTACTCTTGTGAATTTTTGAAGAATGGAATCTTTGGCGGCCAAAACCATAATAGTGGTATTGGTTAACTGGGAGTTGGAGGCGGTATCGGCTACCGAGCCCTTAACTGAATAATTATTTTGCGCAAATACCGAAACAGTACTTAAACAAAGTATTATTACTGCAAGAAATGTGATTTTCATAAGGTTGTTTATGAAAACCAAGGTATAACTAAAACTTTAGTATTCAAAACGATTTAACAATTGTAACTAAAATTTTAACATTTGAAAATAGTGATTTTTTATTAACGTATTGATAATTAACAAAATATAAAAACATGGGCTATTCGTATCGCAGCGCCTCAATGGGATCAAGCCTTGCTGCCTTTTGCGCCGGATAATATCCAAAGAAAATACCTGTAACCGCGCAAACAATAAATGATAATAATACCGATGACTCGGATACGATAGTTGGCCATGATAAAGTAAGAGTAACCAGGTTTGACGAAACGATACCCAAAACCACGCCAATAATCCCCCCGGTAATACTGATCAGTATGGCTTCCATCAAAAACTGGAGCATAATATCCTTACCGCGTGCCCCTATTGACATGCGCAAACCAATTTCACGCGTACGCTCGGTAACCGAAACATACATGATATTCATGATGCCGATGCCACCTATCACCAGCGATATACCGGCTATTACAGTAAGCAAAACAGTAAGCAGGCCGCTTGTCGAACTTAAAGTGTTGATCAGTTCGGCCTGAGTACGTACGGTAAAGTCATTGTCCTCCGTACTGCGCAGGCGGTGCGAGTCGCGCAAGATGGTGGTCATTTCGGTAGTTGCCGCGTCGGTTACCTGCTCGTTGGCCGCCGATGCATAAATATTCTGATAATAAATGGTGGCCAGTATCCTTTTTTGAACGGTAGTATAGGGGGCAATAAGTATATCGTCCTGATCTTGGCCGAAGGCGTTTTGCCCTTTGGGGTTGAGTATGCCGATGACCTGGAAAGGGATCTTATTAAAACGGATCACCTTGCCTATGGGGTTTTCACCGTTGGGGAAAAGGTTGTCAATAACTGTTTGCCCAATTAAACATACTTTAGCCGAGGTAAGCACATCCTGCTCGGTAAAGGCTATGCCATCTTTTAACGTTAGCTTGCGGATATCCAGGTAGTCCGGGCTTACCCCCTGCATTGTGGTAGGCCAGTTTAAGGCGCCTTCAATGGCCTGCCCCTTTGCCTGCACCGATGGCGATATTTCTGTAATATACTGGGCATCCCGCTTAAGGGCCACTATATCTTTATCAGTAAGGGTTTGAAAACTTGATCCGGCTATACGCACACCCCCATTCAGGTTACTGCTGGGCAAAACGGTGATCATGTTTGAGCCCATACTTGATAGCTGGTCATGTATACTTTGCTTTGATCCCTGACCAATAGCCACCATGGCTATAACCGCGGCTACGCCAATGATTATACCCAGCATGGTTAAAAAAGCCCGCAGCTTGTTGCGCTGCAACGCTTTAAAAGCTATCCGTATCAGGTTTAATATATTCATAGCTGTAATTTAATAATCATCAGTCACAGGCAAACCCGCCAGCACCTCTTTTGCCGAGCGCGGCTCCAGGTTTTGTGTATCCTTTTGGATAATGCCATCGCGCAGCTGAATAGTACGGCTGCTGAACGATGCTATATCCGGTTCGTGCGTAACAAATACAATTGTTTTACCCTGCTGGCTATTAAGCTCCTGCATTAACGACATGATTTCGTATGAGGTACGGCTGTCCAGGTTGCCTGTAGCTTCATCGGCCAGAATCATTACCGGCTCATTTACCAGGGCCCTTGCTATGGCCACACGCTGTTGCTGCCCGCCCGACAGCTGACTTGGCGTATGGTCAAACCGGCCGCCCAGCTTTACCGCTTCAAGGGCATGAATGGCCCTGTCGCGCCGTTCGCTTACGCTGATATCTTTGTTATATAAAAGCGGCAGCTCCACATTTTCAATAGCCGAGGTACGTGGCAACAGGTTATAGGCCTGAAAAACAAAACCTATTTTACGGTTGCGCAACTGGGCAAGTTCATCGCGCGATAATTGTTTGATGTCAACGCCATCGAGCAAATAAGAGCCTATGGTAGGTTTATCTAGGCAGCCCAATATATTAAGGAGGGTAGTTTTGCCCGATCCGCTGCTGCCCATAATAGTCACAAATTCACCGGCTTCTACATTAAATGATATGCCCTTCAGCGCGCGTACGGTTTCACTGCCCATCTGAAACTCGCGTTTCAGCTCATGTATTTCCAATATTCGCTTGCTCATCGCCCTCTTCCGCCTCCTCCTCTTCGTTGCGGCATAAACGGACTGCCGCCCGGTTTAGCCGCTGTTTGGGTGTTGGCGTCACCACCCGTAACGCCGGTAACTACCATGTCGTCAGCAGTTAATCCTCCTAAAACCTCTACCTGCGTATTATCGTTCAGGCCGGTCTGTATTTTTTTTCTGGTTATTTTTTTACCCTGTAACAGCCAAACAAATGCCGTTTGTTTGGCTACGCCTGTACTATCCTTTCGGCTTTTACCCGTGTGCGCCGCTTTTGCATTATCATCAGTAGCGCCAGTTGTAGCCGCTTTTTGCCTGGCACCTTTGCGACCTATTTTGCCAACAATTTCATATTGCTTCATTAATGAAGAGTCAGGAACAAAGCTCAACGCCTTTGCCGGTATCAGCAATGCATTATTTACCTCTTTGGTATAAATAATAATATTGGCGGTCATACCCGGTTTCAACTTCATATCATCATTTGGCGCATTAATAATAGTAGTATAGGTAACCACATTTGCCGATACCGATGGATGCAGCCTGATATCTTCAACAGTGCCCGCAAACTGGTCGTTTATAAAAGCATCCACGGTAAATGATGCCCGTTCCCCGGATTTTACATCGCCAATATCGGCCTCATCCACATTTGCTTCTACTTCCATTTTGGTAATGTCTTTAGCTATTACAAAAAGGGTAGGTGTACTGAAACTGGCAGCCACGGTTTGCCCGGTACTGATACTGCGATTTAATACAACACCATCAATAGGCGAATAAATATCGGCGTATGATAAATTCTTGGTAGCCGACCGTACCTGTGCGGCGGCACTTGCTACTGAAGCCTGCGCTGCATTCAGGGTATTAAGGGCCGTATCAAAATCGGCTTTGCTTATCGCATCTGTTTTGTATAACAGATCTTGCCGGTTAAAGTTATTTTTTGCAAAAACGAGCTGGCTTTGGGCATTTTGCAGGTTGCCTTTATACTGATCAAGCGTAGCTTGTAGCAGTGATTTATCAAGCTCGGCTATAAGCTGCCCTTTTTTAACTTTTGAATTAAAATCGGCATATATAAATTTAATGATGCCCGATACCTGCGTACCCACCGTAACGGTATCCACTGGTTCTATTTTGCCGGTGGCGGTTACACTTTGGGCTATATAGCCTTTGGCGGGTTTTTGTGTAGTAAGCGCCAGGGGTTGTTCGGGCTTCCGGATAAAGAAAAACCAGATGAGCACCAATACTATCAGTATGGCTAAAATAATTCCGATCTTTTTATAACTTTTTTTCATGATATCGGGCGATTATAATTTAATAGGTACCCCTCTGTAAAAATCATAGATCTTTAAGGTTAACAGTGTGTTGTATTTGGCCTGTACAAAAGACTGCTGCGCTTGTACAAACAGGTTTTTTTGTAATAAAAAATCAACGGTGTTGGCCACACCTACCTTTAGCTGCTCACTGGCAATACGATAGCTTTCTTTACTGTATTTGTATTCTTCGGCTGCGGCATCATATTGGCTGCGGGCATTTTGTACATTAATATAAGCCCGTTCAACCGTTTGCGAAAGGGTTACGCGGGTATCCTTTAAATCAAGCTGTGCCTGTTTAACGGCTATTTTGGCTTCTTCAACTTGCGTTTTTACCACACGTTTGGTAAAAATGGGTATAGCCAGGGTAACCGCCAGCTGCTGGTAAAAGTTATTATTGATCTGGCTGCCGAAAGAACTGTTTTGCCCATTGGCATAGCCCGAATTAACCGATGCCCCCGCTGTGATAGATGGCTTATAGCCTGCTCTTGCCTTATCCACATCGTATTGAGCTATTTTGACGCCCAACTCACTGTTCTTCACTTCGGGACGGGTTTGCAGGGCAGTTTGCTCCGCATCACGGAACGCCGAGATGCTATCTGTTGGTGCAATGATGGTATCCGGCTTAGCAATATCGAATTTCACATCTGTGGGTAACAGCAGTAATTGTTTAAGGGTAATAAGGTCGCCGCGCTCGGTATTGGTGGCGCTAACCAATGAATATTGGTCTGTGGCCTGTTGGGCTTGTAACTGTATAAGGTCTTTGCGGGCCACACTGCCCACATTATATCTTTTTTGCTGCAGATCTACCTGTGCTTTGGTAGTATTGAGCAGGTCGGTATTGTAAACAATGGTTTCCTTATCAAGCAGCACGGACAGGTACGCCTGTGTTATTTGCAGAGTAATATCATTTTCCTGCTGTATGATGCTCAGGTTGGCCGATTGTACCGAAAGGTTTTTTTGCTGGATATTATTATTGATAAAATTTCCATTGTATAAAGTTACCGATGAGCTCAATCCATACGAACCCGAAGCGTTAAAGCCCGAGTGCCTCCCATTATCGCCATTACTGAAATTATTGCCGTGAGCAACGGTTTGTGAGGCTGAGCCCGAAAGATCGGGCAGGCGGGCGGCTTTAGCTAATAGATACTCCTGCTGACTGGTTTGCTGCGAAAGCCGGAGGGCGTTAATTTGTATATTGTTCTTTTTGGCGTAATCTATACATTTTGCCAGGTCCCAGTTAATGCTGGTACCAACCAGTGTGCTATCCTGCCCGTAAAGGCTCAAATAACCTGATAAAAGCAAGGTTAAAAGGATAATATGTTTTTTAAATAACCGCATAGCGTAATATTATACCAGCTAATGGCTTGTGTATCTTTGTGTTGATAGTGTAAATATGATGAACGTTGAAAATGTTTTAATAAGTACCCTAATAAGCATTCAATCTTTGTAATAATTGTATTACCGTTATTTTTGCGGGATGAAAATTTCTGTAACGAAAGGGAGCTAACAGAAGTCAGTATAAGTTGGGCAGCAAATTAAGGATGGAGCACGATTTAACCAGGAAACCTGTAACTAAAAACCAGGCTCAGGCAAATTCTTTAGCCAGCTGTTACTTAAAAAAAGTATATTTTAGCAATGTTATTTAAACTGCCGGTCCCCTGGTTGGTTTTTCTGTAAACTTACACCCGCAATGATAAAAAATGGAAGAATTTTATTGCTGAATTTAAAGGTATATAAGATTGTATTGCTTTTTATTATGCTGCCCGCGCTTACAGTTAAAGCCCAGGGGCTCATGTTTAACTCCAACGACAGCCTTATGAGCGAACGGACTTCCTATACGGTATTCAGTTCGGATGTCCCAACGTTTTATGATCACCTACTGATGAGTTTTGATTTGTCGTTATGGGACAATGAACATCTTGGTTATGTGTTTAATATTATTGATGGGAAGAATAACTCTTATAGCTTAACCTACATTTATAATTACAACGGCTCGCCCACACTGAACTTTAATATTGACAGTAAAAGCAATAAGATCAAGATACCGCTTAGTTTGTCGCAGCTGAACAAGCGGAACTGGATAAACATAAAAGTTGATATTGACCTTAAAGCCAATACGGTTGGTTTTTTTGTAAATGGTAAATGGTACAAGGCTCGTGATTTTGGGTTTGATGCTAAAATAAAACCCATTATTACTTTTGGCAAAAACCCGCATTACTCTGACGTGCCCAAAATGGCGGTTAAAAATTTAACTGTTGGCGATGGCTACAAAACCTACCACTTTGCCCTTAATGAATGGGCGGGCAGCGCTGTGCATGATAATAGTACCCGCGAAGTACGCGGACATGTAGATAACCCGGTTTGGCTTATCAACGGATCTTACTTTTGGGAAAAAAGAGCGGCATTTAGCTTTAACCAGGTAGCGGGAGTTAATTATAACCCAAACAATCAGACAGTGTTCATATTTAAAAGCGATACGTTATTGCTTTATGATATGAAGACAGGTAATACATCGGCGAAAGCCTTTCAAAACACCGTACCTGTACCATTGCTGTTGGGTAAAAGCATTGTGAATACCCGGGAGAATAAATGCTATGCGTATGAAGTACTACGGGCCTCGAAACCATCACCCTGTATTGCATCGTTTGATCTGAATACGTTAAAATGGGATGTAATTGGGAATGCCAATATTAAAGAACAAAGGCACCATCACAATATATTTTATGACAAAGATCAGCTTGATTTTTATCTTTTTGGGGGATATGGATCATTTGCTTATCATAATGACTTTTTCAGGTATAACAGGCAGGCCGATAACTGGGATAAAGTCGCATTTACCGGCGACAGGATATCTCCCCGGTTCTTTTCGGCGAGCAGCCAGGCCAATGATCACAATGAGGTGTATATATTTGGCGGGTATGGTAACCAGTCGGGCAACCAGATAGTAGGGGGCAAGCATTTTTATGATCTGTACCGGGTAAACCTTACCAACCATACCGTAAAAAAATGCTGGGAAATAAAACCCAATGAGGAGGACTTTGTACCCACCAATAACCTGATCATTTCTAAAGACGGAAAGCACTTTTACGCATTGTGCTACCCGCATGAAAGGCCGAAGACTCAATTGCGTTTATATAAGTTTTCTATCAAAGACGGCTCATACCAGGTAGTGAGCGGCAAAATCCCGGTTACATCCGAGCGTATAGAGAGCGATATCAACCTGTTTTTCAACCCTAAGCAGGAGGAGTTTTTTTGCACCATTCAGGAATTTACAAATCCGTCCAACTCCACCATCAGGATACTGGCACTGGAGTTTCCGCCGGTGAGCCAGCAAGAGTATGAACAAGCCCAAAAGGCGGTTACACCAGCACGTGCCGTTAATAAATATTTGGTATGGGGAGTAGTGGCGTCCTTACTTTCGGCAGGTGTGCTCATTTTTGTTTTCAGAAGAAAATTCCGTGGGCCCGAACAGCAACCTGCCGAAGAAGATGCGTCTGCTGTACCTGTTATGGTGAAGGAAGATGAGAAAAAAGCGAATGCCATATATCTGCTGGGCGAGTTTACTGTGTACGATAAAAACAGCCGCGATATTACTTACCTGTTTAGTCCTAAAATAAAGCAATTGTTTATCCTGATATTGCTTAACAGCAAGGATGAGAGTGGCGTGGTGTCCAAAAAAATATCGGCTGTTTTATGGCCAGATAAGGATGTCGCGAAAACTAAGAACATTAAGGGGGTTACCATTAACCACCTGCGCAACATTATTGCCGATATAGATGGTATTGAGCTTGCCTTTTTAAATGATACCTACAGTTTTAAGATAGCCGACAATGTTTTTTGTGATTATTTTATTGTAACCGATGATATTAAGCAAATAGGCGGTATCTCTGATAAACCGGCCGATGTTTCTATATTAACCCACTTTGACCTTATTGCCCGGGGCGGTTTGCTGCAGTATATCTCCGAAAACTGGCTCGATGATATTAAGCTGGTGTATGAAGAGGCGCTGATGCCGATAATATTACCTGAAGTTAAAAAGGTATATGAAAGCGGCGATTTCCGGAAAGCGCTTGATATATCGCGTGTTGTTTTAAATATCGACCCGTTTAATGATGTGGCTATAAAGTATAAGCTCAAAGCCCTGAGGCGCATAAAGGGTATTGAGTATGCCCGCAAAACTTATGACGAGTTTACAGCCGAGTACGAAAAGTCTCTGGGTATTGAATATGCCGTTCCGTTTGATAAGATCTGCTCAAATAAAACAGATCAGCGTTAAGTGTCCTTATTCCCTATAATGTAATTGATATTCCTTTTTGCAGAGTGTCCACATTTTGAAAGTGCGAACGCCCACAAGCGGGTGCGAACACGCCCGCTATACTTCGACAAGCTCAGCATGACAGCCCCCTTTGGCAACGTCATTTCCCCCTCAGAGCCCTCAGATTAACAACTCAGCATGACAGCCAACCATTTTTGTTTACTACCATCCTTCGTTCTCCACCGTCAGTAGATAAGCTTTGGGTGAAAGCAGCCAAACAGGGTTAATTAGCTATGGTTAATGAAATTTTAACTGTATTAATCCATTTATTAACCCATCTTTTAATACCACCCGCTCTATAATTGTTGCGCCAAATGGGGCGTAGGTTGTAGCAAGAGGTTTAACCAGCCTCCTTAATTATAACACTCATTTGGGCAAATTATTATAAACCATTTTTTAATCATTTTATTTATGAACGAAATTTTTACCAATTATGGTGGGTGCCATGGTACCCATTATGCGGCAAAAATTAAGGGGCTGATACGGCAAGGTGTCATGGCCCTTTTGTTTTTGCTGGTATGCACTTCGGCTATTGCACAGGGCAGTAACCGTACCGGTGTGGTTAATGACGAAAAGGGACAACCACTGCCCGGCGTAAGTGTAAAAATCAAAAACACCACCATCGGCACCGTGACCGATGTTAACGGAAAATTTACTCTTAATGCAGAGAGCGGCCAAACCCTTGCGTTCAGCTTTCTGGGTTATACGCCGCAGGAGGTAGCCGTTGGTAACCAAACAAGCTTCAAGATATCGCTTGTGCCCAACGCAACCAACATGAATGAGGTGGTGGTAGTAGGTTATGGTACGCAAAAAAAGGCAACCGTTACCGGTTCAATTGCCTCAGTTACCAACAGCGAAATTGTAACCACCAAAAACGAGAACGTGCTGAACATGCTAACGGGTAAAGTTGCGGGTGTACGTATTACCCAAAACACATCTGAGCCTGGCTCTTTCAGCAATACTTTCGATATCCGTGGTTTTGGTAACCCGCTGGTGGTTATTGATGGTGTACCCCGTGATAACATTTCGCGCCTTGACCCTAATGATATTGAAAGTATATCTGTACTGAAGGATGCGTCAGCGGCCATTTATGGTGTACGTGCAGCTAATGGTGTGGTTATCGTAACAACTAAAAAAGGTAAAAAAGGCTCAGTAGAATTGAATTACTCTGGCACCTACGGCTGGCAAATACCATCGTACATGCCAAAACCTGTTGGCGCGCTTGATTACATGACCCTGGTTAACGAGCAATTGCTGCATAACGTAAACGGTGGACAGGTAAAATATACCGATGCCGATTTTGAAGCTTACAGAAACGGCACAAAAAAGAGTACCGACTGGTATGCCCCGGTTTTTGCTAACAGCGCCCCGCAACAACAGCATAACCTAAATGCCATTGGCGGTACTGAAAACACCAGCTATTTTGTGAGTATGGGTATTACAGATCAGGACGGTTTTTTTAAAAGCGGCGACCTGAACTACAAAAAATATAACCTGCGTACAAACATCAGCACCAAAGTAAATAAAAACCTTACTGTGGAGGCTAACCTGAGCGGAACGCTGGAAGACAAGAACCAGCCTTACCAGGATGCCTGGTGGATCATCCGCTCGTTCTGGCGCCAGGTGCCAACTCAAAGCATCTACGCCAATAATAACCCGGCTTACCTGAACAATGGCGAGGTTGACGGCTCAAACCCGGTGGCCATGTCAGATGCCGATATTAATGGTTATAAACTTATTGCCAACAAATGGCTGCAATCTTCGGTATCGGCAACGTATAACGTGCCATTTGTACAAGGATTAAGCGCCAAAGGTTTGTACAATTATGACTACTACATGTCGAGCAATAAATTATACCAACGGTCATATAACCAGTATAATTATGATGCCAACTCCAATACCTATAGCGCTATAGCCAATCAAACTCCAGGCTCAATAACCAGGCAGTTTTATGAAAAACCAACCAGCCTAATGCAGCTGTCGTTAAACTATAACAGGGCTTTCAAGGGCGGGCATAATGTTACCGCTTTGGCCCTTTATGAAGAAGGTGAGCAAAAAGGAGATAACTTTAATGCGCAACGCCAGCTATCATTACCGGTTGACCAATTGGGAGCGGGTAATGCGCTTAACCAAACAGCTACCGTAGATGACGACTGGCCTTATGATTATGTAACCAAGTCGTTCGTTGGTCGTGTTAATTACGATTACAAATCAAAATACCTGTTTGAGTTTAGTTTCAGGGATGACGCCAGTTCCCGAAACTCTCCATCTAAAAGATGGGGCTTTTTCCCTGGCGCTTCAGCAGGATGGAGGATATCGCAGGAAGGTTTCTGGAAAAATTCATCGGCACTTTCCTTTATTGACGATTTGAAACTCCGGTTATCTTATGCCAAACTCGGCGATGATGCCGGGCTAAGTGCTTACCAGTACCTAAGCGGTTATACTTATCCAGCTAATGGTGATAACAACCAAACCCCTCCGGGTTCGGTGTTTGACGGCACCTTTGTTAACGGCGCGCAAAACCGTGGTATTCCAAATCCTGATATATTCTGGTATGTGGCCAAAACATACAATGCCGGTATTGACCTTGCAGCATGGAATGGATTACTGGGCGTAACCGTAGATGTTTTCAGACGCGACAGGAGCGGTTTGCTTGATACCAGGGCTGATAACTTGCCGGGTGTGGTAGGAGCAGGTTTACCACAAGAAAACCTGAACAGCGACCAAACTCAGGGTTTTGATATTGAGCTGAACCACCGCAACCATATAGGTAGCTTTAATTATTTTGTTAAGGGCACTTTTGGATACACCCGTACCAAATGGATCAGCAAAGTACATTCTGTGTACGGTAACTCACAGGATAACTGGCACGGTAACAACGATAACCGTTACAGCGATATTTTTTGGGGATACGGGGCCGACGGGCAGTTCCAGAATTACCAGCAGATCTTGAACAGTCCGCAGTTTGTATCACGTAACGCGGTTGTAGGCGATTATATTTTGCAGGACTGGAACGGCGACGGGGTGATTAATGATCAGGATGTACACCCTATTTCAAAAAACGTAAGTAATAATAACTATTCTAACCCGACAACAACTTTTGGTTTAACGCTTGGCGGTTCATACAAAGGGTTTGATATCAACACCGTATGGCAGGGTGCCGCAGGTATCAGCGTATCATATATTGAGCAGCTTAACATTCCGCTATGGGGTGGTGGCAGCGCGCTGGACATGTTCCTGGACAGGTACCACCCTACTGATCCTAAAGCCGATCCTTATGATCCTAACACCGTTTGGACACCTGGTAATTTCGCGCTTACCGGTTCAACAGCCAATACCAACTCGCTTTCAAACATTCACAGCGCAGCTTATGTAAGGCTAAAATCAGCCGAACTGGGTTATACCCTGCCTGATGGAATTGCGAAAAGATTAGGCATTAAAGGCGCAAGGATCTTCGCAAACGGTTATAATATTTTAACCATTACAGGTTTAAAATATCTTGATCCTGAGCATCCATCAGCCAACTACGGTTATTTATATCCATTGGATAAAATATATTCTATTGGTGTAAATGTTAAACTATAATAATACTACAGATCATGAAAAAATACACATATATCATATTAGCTACTTTACTTTGCTGGACAACGGCATGTAAAAAGCTGGATACGCTGCCGCCAAATATTGTTAATGATAACGATGTTTTCTCGAACGCAGCGGGTATACAGGCCTATATGGCCCGTATGTACAGTACACTGCCTATTGAGGATTTCAGATATTCACCGCAACGGGGTTTAAACTTTTTTTGGATCATTAGTCCGTTCAGCGCCGTAAGCGGCGAGGCTTTAAGCCGCGATCAGAATAATGCCATGCAGGAAAGCCTGACCTTTGATAACAGACCTACAACCTGGTCGCTTTGTTATGGGCTTATCAGGGATGCTAACTATTTTGCAGAAACATTGCCTAAATACGCGTCTAACTTTACACCGGCACAGATTAACGCCTGGTTGGGCGAAGCTCGCTTTATGCGTGCCGCCAGCTATTTTGCTTTGGTAAAACGCTACGGTGGTGTGCCCCTTGTTGATAAAGTACTACAATATCCGCAGCAAAGCATTGATGAGCTGAAAATTCCGCGTACATCTGAAGAAAAGATTTATGACTTTATTGGTACCGATCTTGACTATGCTTATACGAATTTGCCCGAAACTAACCAGGTTGGTCGTGCCAACAAATACGTAGCGGCAGGTTTTAAATCAAGGGCTATGCTTTATGCCGGTTCAATTGCCAAATACAATAACATTAGCTTTGTTGATGGCAATGGTAACAGGCTTTGCGGTATTCCGGCCGCCAAAGCGGTTACTTATTTTAAAGCCGCTTATGATGCTGCCGTATTGCTTGAAAGCAAATACAGCCTGTATAAAAAAACATGGGCTGCAGGTGATAAAACCGCGCAATATCAAAACTATGTTAACCTGTTTTTTGATGCTACAAGCCCAGAGAATGTATTTGTGCGTCAGTACCACTACCCTGAGTCGGTACATGGTTATGATGCTTACAACGTACCACGCCAGCTGATGGGAGCCAACGGTTATTCTTCTGAAGTTAACCCTACATTAAACTTTGTGGAGATGTTTGACGGGATCCCTAAAAATGCCGATGGTACCATTAAAACTACAACAGGTGGTAAATATGATCTGTATACCAACACTATGGATCTGTTTGCCAATGCCGAGCCACGCTTAAGGGCAACCGTAATTTTACCGGGCGATGTGTTTAAAGGCATAAGTGTTGAAATACGCCGTGGTATTTATACCGGTAGTTCAGCAGGTGGCATCAGCCCGCTTTTACCGGCCGGTTCAACCGCGCATTACCCTACCGATAACATTGTGCAATCGGCAAATGCAAGCCAAACGCCTCATAAATTGCCAAACGGCTCAACTATGAACCCTGCCGGCTTAAGCGGTTATTTCACCGGCGATGGTACCTGCTCTGTATCTGGTTTCTCTATCCGTAAAAACCTGGTACCAGATAAGCCAACATCCGAAGTACTGGAAAACCGCTCTGATCAAACCTGGATTGAGATGCGTTATGCTGAGATTTTGCTTAACCGCGCCGAAGCTGCCTATGAATTAAATTCATTGGGCCAGAATGACAAAAACTATATCCAAGACGCATTTACCGATATTAACCTGGTCAGGGAAAGGGCTGGCGCTACTATGCTTGCCGGTACATCCGATCTGAATAATATCAACGTAATACGCACCGAACGGAAAAAAGAGCTTGGTTTTGAAAACAAAACCTGGTGGGATATGAGAAGATGGAGGGTTGCTGATAAAGAACAAAACAGCACCATTTACCGCACGCTGATGCCATTTTATTCAGCAAATGATGGTAAGTACTTTTTTGATGCCCGTTTAGATGAGCGTAACTCACGCTATACTTTCGATGTTCGCTGGTACTACGAGCAAATCCCGCAGGGTGAGATACAGAAGAGTCAGAATTTAATTCAAAATCCGGGTTATTAATTTTAAGAGAGATGAAAAAACTATTTTATAGTATAGCATTATGTGTATTGGTTGCCGCGGGCAGCTCATGCAAAAAGGTTGATAATTACACCGCGCCAAACGTAACACTAAAAGGCGTGGTGAAAGATGCATCCACAGGCGAGAATATACAAACCGAACAGGGATCGGGTACCAGGATCAAATTGATGGAAATAAGCTGGAGCAGCACTCCAACTCCGTATTATGTTTCCTCCTACCAGGATGGTACCTTTACCAATACCAAACTGTTTGCAGGTAAAGATGTAATATCGGCCGAAGGTCCTTTTGTACCACTGGTTCAGGTTGACGATGCGGGTAAAACCATTGTTGACAAAAGCCAGACCGTTGATCTGAAAGATGTGACCACCGTTAACTTTTCGGTTGAACCATTTTTAAGGATACAGTGGATAGGCGAACCGGTTATTAATGCCGATGGAACCATCACCGCTAAATTTAAATTTACACGCGGTACCAGTGACCCTAACTTCCAGCTAAATATTACTGATGCGGCCTTGTTTGTAAATTCAAACAAATATGTAGGCAACAATAATTATGATAACCGTTATACGCCAAAAGCTAATTATGATGGTACTGCAGGCAATGACCTGGTTGGCCAAACTATTACGCTTACCACAACCGGTGGTGCGTTGCCGGGCAAAAGGAGTTACTTTTTACGTGTAGGCGCAAGGGTAGCATACGGCCTTAACTATTATAACTACACCGACGTTAAAACAGTAAACGTACCTTAGAAAATTAATATACCTGTGTGCAGAGGGCCGTCATGGTCAGCTGCACACCTGGTTTAAATAATACATCGCCTAAAAACACAATTATATACGAATGAAAAACATTTTATTTTCCTGTTGCCTGGCAGCAATATCATTAACTGGATATGCCCAAACCGGCAAACCGGCAAAGCTGCCCGAAAAAACCGCATTCCAAACCAGCAGTCCCTGGATCCCGGAGATTGACGTACGATCGGACATTGCCATAGTTTACGGCGCCAATGACCGCCCGGGGTTAACCTTCGAGCAACGCGTGCAATCATGGCGCGACCACGGATACCAGGTAAACTTCATGACCGGTATTGCCTGGGGCGATTACAAAGATTACTTTTTGGGTAAATGGGATGGCATAAACCACCTGGGCGTAGGTCAGGTGACCATGAAAGGCGATACCATTTTTCACGGCAGAGACATGCCTTATGTAGTGCCCGATAAATCGTTTATCGAGTACATGAAAACCGCGGTTGTAAAAAAAGTGATCAATGCGGGTATTACTACCATCTTTTTAGAAGAGCCTGAATTTTGGGCGCGTGCAGGTTACAGCGCTGGCTTTAAAGCGCAATGGCAAAAATATTACGGCTTCCCCTGGAAACCGCAGGATGCTTCGGCAGAGAATACTTACCTGTCGAGCAAGTTAAAATACCACCTGTATTACGAAACCATTAAAGAAGTATCCAACTATGCCAAAGCCTATGGCAAAAGCAAGGGTTTGGATATTAAGGTTTTTATAGCAACGCACTCACTGGTAAACTATTCGTCATGGCAAATTGTGAGTCCTGAGGCCAGTCTGGCTTCGTTACCCGGTATTGATGGTTACATAGCCCAGGTATGGACAGGCACTTCACGTGAACCTACATTTTTTAACGGCCAAAGGAAAGAGCGCGTATTTGAAAACGCTTTCCTTGAATATGGGTCTGTAGTTTCCATGACTGCCCCAACCGGTCGTAAGGTATTTTTCCTGACCGACCCGATTGAAGACTGGCCCCGCGACTGGAGCGACTATAAACGCAATTACCAGGCTACCTTCACCGCCAAATTATTATACCCAATGGTTGCCGATTATGAGGTAATGCCATGGCCCGAGCGTATCTATACCCATCCATATAAGGTAGCCAATAGCGATACCAAGGTATTGATACCGCAATACTACTCTACCCAGATGCAGATCATGGTAAATGCCCTGAACAGCATGCCGGTATCGGCCAACAAGGTATCGGGAGAAAACGGAGTAGGCGTATTAATGAGCAATACGCTGATGTTCCAGCGCTTCCCTACGCATAATGGATTTGAAGATCCTCAATTCTCCAATTTTTACGGACAAACCCTGCCTTTGTTAAAACGCGGCGTTCCTGTACAAACCGTACACATGGAAAACCTGGAATATGCAGCATCATTAAAAAATATAAAAGTACTGGTGGTAAGCTACTCCAACATGAAGCCAGTATCGGCAGCGGTGCACACCTATTTGACCAACTGGGTAAAACAGGGAGGCATATTGGTTTATTGCGGTCGCGATGATGATCCGTACCAATCGGTAATGGAATGGTGGAACACCAAGGGCAATAAATTCACTGCCCCGTCGCAGCATCTGTTTAAACTGCTTGGCATCAACCCAACCGGCGACGATCAGAAATTTAAGGTAGGCAAAGGCGCTGTTTATGTGTTAAGACAAAACCCTAAAGAATATGTATTGGAAGCTGATAAGGACAGTAGTTATATCAGCACCGTAAAACAAGCTTATGAAAAGGATGCCAAAGCTGGCGAGTTAACATTCAAGAACAGCCTGTACCTGGAGCGCGGTCCTTATGACGTGGTTTCGGTGATGGACGAGAATGCCGACAGTAAGCCATACACTATCAAAGGCCCGGTTATCGACCTGTTCGATCCGCAACTACCTGTGCTTGCTGAAAAAGTAGTAAACCCCGGTGAGCAATCATTATTATATGTAGTGAACCGTGTTCCTAACAAAAAACAACCGCAGGTACTTACTTCGGCATCAAGGATATATGATGAGCATGCGCAAAACGGCAGCTATTCGTTTGTGGCGAAGAGCCCTGCAAAAACACTGAACAGTGTGCGTGTGCTATTACCTGGGCAACCGAAGGAAACCAAGGTGACTGACAGCACAGGCCAAACAGTAAGCGACTTGAAAACATCATGGGATGCATCGTCAAATACGCTGTACCTGGGTTTTGCTAATAGCCCCGATGGTATAAAGGTTGATCTGAAATGGTAAGCCGTATAAAAGAAGCACCCTTGTGCAATTAAAATTAGTAATGATCTGTGCCTGTTCCGGCTGCACAGATCGTTATTTTTTATTGTACGACGTGTATAATAAACACATTAAATAGCGTTCTGAAAATTGATTGTAAAAATAATTGGTATAAGTATAAAATCTGACATACAGCCTGTATATTGCATCGTTGATGAAACGTTTTAGCAGCGTTCAGAAAAAGCACACAAATAAGTAATAATGAAAAAAGTATTTCTTTGGGCATTTGCCTTTTTACCGTTAATCGCATCGGCCCAGGTTGAAAAAACCACCAGCCCTGTTGATTATATTAACCCGCTGATGGGCACGTCATCAAAACCTGCCCTTTCAAATGGTAACACTTACCCGGCCGTGGCACTGCCCTGGGGCATGAACTTCTGGACGCCGCAAACCGGCAAAATGGGCAACGGCTGGCAATATACTTATGAGGCCGATAAATTAGTGGGCTTTAAACAAACCCACCAGCCTTCGCCCTGGATGAATGATTATGGCATGTTTTCCATATTTCCAGAAACAGGCAGCCTTAAACTGAACGAGCTTCAGCGCGGCAGCTGGTTTTCGCATAAAGCCGAGATCGCCAAACCTTATTATTACAGCGTTTACCTGGCCGATTATGATGTAACTACCGAAATTACGCCAACCGAACGTGCGGCCAGTTTCAGGTTTACTTTCCCGCAAAGCGACAGCTCACATATTGTGATAGATGCTTTCAACAAGGGATCATACGTGAAAATAATTCCGGGCGAGCAAAAGATCATTGGCTACAGCACCCGTAATAGTGGCGCGGTACCTGCCAATTTTAAAAACTATTTTGTTATTTATGTTGATAAGCCTTTTGAACTGGCATCGGCCTGGCACGACTGGAAAACCGATGGTTCACTGGAATATACCGGCGACCATGCCGGGGCGGTTATCAGCTTTAAAACCAAAAAAGGCGAGCAGGTACACCTGCGTGTAGCTTCGTCATTCATCAGCACAGAACAAGCCGAGCTTAATTTAAAGCGCGAACTGGCTAATGACAATTTTGATGTGGTTTGCCAAAAGGCAAAAGATACCTGGAACAAAACGCTGAGCCGTTTAAACCCCGAAGGCGGTACTATTGACCAAACCCGCACTTTTTACTCCAGTCTTTACCGTATGCTTTTCTTCCCCAACAGAATGTATGAGGTTGACGCTAACGGACAGAATGTACATTACAGCCCTATTAATGGTAAAACAATGCCGGGCTACTACTTTGCGGGTACTGGTTTCTGGGATACTTTTCGGGCGCTGTACCCTTTCCTAAACCTGGTTTATCCATCTATGAACAAAGAGATGCAGGAAGGCCTGATCAATTCATACAAAGAGGGTGGCTGGCTGCCTGAATGGTCGAGCCCGGGTTATGCCGATTGTATGATAGGTAATAACTCTGCATCGGTAGTGTCCGAAGCATATCTGAAAGGTCTGCGTGGTTATGATATTAACTTATTGTATGAAGCACTGAAACATGGTGCCAACAACGAGGGGCCAAACGCTACCGGTCGTCGCGGGGTACAATATTATAATACACTGGGTTATGTACCTTATGATGTTAAGATCAACGAAAATGCTGCCCGTACACTGGAATATGCTTATGACGATTTTGCTATATACCAGTTAGGTAAAGCGCTTGGTAAGCCCAAAAAAGAAATTGAAGTTTATAAAAAACGCAGCCAGAACTACCGTAACCTGTTCGATCCGCAAACCAAACTGATGCGCGGTAAAAACAAGGACGGATCATTTGAAACACCTTTTAATCCATTCAAATGGGGTGATGCCTTTACCGAAGGTAACAGCTGGCACTATAGCTGGAGCGTATTCCATGATATTCAGGGTTTGATAAACCTGGTTGGCGGCAAGCCGCAGTTTGTAGCCAAACTTGATTCTGTATTTACGATGCCGCCGGTTTTTGACGACAGCTATTATGGCACCGTGATTCACGAGATCCGCGAAATGCAGATAGCCAACATGGGGCAGTATGCGCATGGTAACCAGCCAATTCAGCACATGATATACCTGTATAATTATGCCGGCGAACCCTGGAAAACACAATACTGGGCACGTGAAGCCATGAACAAATTATACAAAGCCACTCCGGATGGTTATTGTGGTGATGAAGATAACGGACAGACATCGGCCTGGTATATATTTTCGGCCATGGGCTTTTACCCGGTAACCCCGGCCAGCGATCAGTATGTATTGGGCGCGCCCCTGTTTAAAAAGTTAACTGTTAACCTGGAGAACGGTAAAACCATAGTAATCAACGCGCCAAACAACAGTGCCGACAATAAATATGTGAACAGCCTGACAGTTGACGGTAAAGCATACGATTTTAACTGGCTTAGTCACAAAGCATTGCTGAACGGCGGTGAGCTGAATTTTGATATGTCGGCCACGCCAAACAAACAACGCGGCACCAGCCCTGCTGATGTTCCTTATTCTATGTCGAACGAGAAATAGAAGAGGTTAATACCACGCGTCATTGCGAGGTACGAAGCAATCTCTATGCTGTACAGAGTAAAAAGAAGCCCGTAAAGTTTAAACTTTACGGGCTTCTTGATTTAAAAATCATGTCATTGCGAGCGCAGCAATCTCATCATGCAGGTTGCATAGGCAAAGTTTGTTACTTATCTTGTGAGATCGCCACGCTGCGCTCGCAATGACATAGTTTTCCTTTGCACCCATAAGACCCAGCAACCCGCTTACTCCGCTTCGCTATTCTTCTTATAAGCCAGCCAAACATAAAACGGGATACCGCCCATCAGCAGTAAAAAACCGTAGTACACGGCTTCCTTACCCGTGCCGGCGATGGTCCATAAGGCATAGCCAAATGCTAAAATTGCCAGTGTAACCGCGCCGGTTAAACCGTTTACCTGTTTCTGCTTTACCCTGATAATGAGATAAGCCGCAGCCGACAAGAGATAGGGGATAAGTATGGATAATAAAGACAACAACAGCAGAAACTTAAACTGCTCTACCAGGCCTTTGGTATAATTCATGCTCATGAACAGGGATACCATAACGCTGCTCACCAAAATACCTACATAGGGCACTCCTTTTTTATTTTGCCGGGCAAATGCCGCCGGGAATAATTTATCGTTGGCAATGGCAAAGGGCATCTGGCCCTGTAATAATGTCCAGCCGTTTAGGGAACCAAACGCGGCAATAGCTATACCGGCGCTCACCCAATAGCGCGCACTGCTGCCATATATTACCACGGCGGCATCGGCAAAGGGGGTAACCGAGCGCTGCAGCGAAGCGGCCGGGATAATGCCCATCACGCTAAAACTGCTTAAAACATATACCAGCGTTGCTATCAATAAGCCCAGCAAAGTAGCGCGCGGAATGGTTTTTTCCGGATCGGCCACGCTGCCTGCGGGCACCGTGGCGCTCTCAATGCCAATAAAGGCAAACATGGTCATGGTAGCAGTAGCTGTTAAGGCTGCATACACAGACGTTCCGCTTCCGTTAAAAGGTGTAAAGTTTTTAACCTGTATAAAAAATAAGCCACCTATAGCTACCAGCACCAGCGGGGTTATTTTTAATATGGTAGTAATGAGCTGTACTTTACCCCCGGTAACCACCCCACGTGTATTAATATAGGTAAGCAGCCATATGGTACACAAACCTGTAGCTATAGCCGTAACAGCGCTTGACGCCAGTACCGGAAAAAATGTGCTCAGTGCGCTTACAAACGAAATAGTAATAGCTGCATTAGCGCATGAAACCGCCAGATAGTATCCCCAGGCTACCAGGAAACCGGCAAAATCGCCAAGGCCGCTACGGGTATAGGCGTAGGGGCCACCGGTTGCGTGTGGCAGCAATTTGCTCAGGTTACTGAAAACTTTTGCCAGAAAATAAGAACCTATTGCCGAAAACACCCAGCCCAGCAAACCAATGCTGCCAAAAGATGCCATTGCCGCAGGCATTAAAAATACCCCGGCGCCAATCATGTTACCAACCACAAGGGAGGTGCTTGTCCATAAGCCTAATTTGTTTTTTTCTGGGGATGGTGCGGGCATAACATGGAGTAATTTTTACAGGAAAGATAGAATATTTATAGGATAAGCACATTAAAACAAAATTAAACGGGGGTTTAAGTTGCCGGATAAAAGCTTGCAAAATTTACCAGGGTACAATTTCTGGTAAAAATAAGAGTCTTTATTTAAACATTTAAGGCGTAAAATCCTTTATAGCAGGATATATCGTTGCTCAAAAACATCATCTTTTAAGATTGTAATGAAAAAATACACCCCTATATTTCTGATAGCTGTTGCCGCCCTTTTTATTATTGGTTTTACAATTCCCCCAAAAAAACACCCGCTCCCGGTAGCTGACAAAAACAACGGCGGGTTATTTCTGCCCGGCAATTTCAGGGCCGTAGCAGTGGTTGATAGCTTGGAGGGGCGTGCCCGTCACCTGGCGGTTAACAGCAATGGCGATGTTTATGTAAAGCTGCGGTTTCCGGATTCTACAGGGGGTAATGTCGCCTTGCGCGATACCAATCACGATGGCAAGGCCGATATTATAAAAAAGTTTGCCGACTACGAGGATAAAGGAAGTTATGGCACAGGCATGCGTGTACATAAAGGATATCTGTATTTCAGTTCGGAGGTTAACGTTTATCGCACCAAACTAAATCCTAAAACGCTGGTTCCGGACGGGCCGCTGGAGCTGATCCTGCATGATACAAACTCACCCCATGAACATGATGCCAAACCGCTTGCTTTTGACAATAAGGGCCATATGTATGTGGCTTTCGGCGCCCCTTCAAATGCTTGCCAGGTGCAAAACCGGGTACCTGGTTCTATGGGTGTTAAAGGTTGTCCGCTGCTTAAAAATTATGGAGGTATATGGCAGTTTGATGAGGCAAAACCAAATCAGCAGCAAAAAGATGGTATACGTTACGCCACCGGCTTGCGTAGTGTGGTAGCTATGGACTGGAACACTGCCGACAGTTGTTTATACGTTGTGGCGCACGGACGCGACGATCTGCGGCTGCAGTTTCCTAAAAAATTCAGCGGGTGGCAAAGTGCCATACTACCTGCCGAAGAATTTATAAAGGTGAAGCAGGGTACAGATGTAGGCTGGCCCTATTATTATTATGACCCTTTTAAAAAGAAGAAATTGTTAAATCCCGAATATGGCGGCGACGGTAAAAAAGTTGGGAATGGCGCAAAGTATGCGCAGCCCATTATGGCTTTCCAAGCGCATTGGGCGCCTAATGATCTGCTTTTTTATACCGGTAACCAGTTCCCGGAACGGTATAAAAATGGCGCCTTCATAGCCTTTCACGGGTCCACTAACCGTTCACCTTATCCGCAGGCTGGCTTTTTTGTTTGTTTTGTGCCTTTTAAAAATGGCGTACCCACCGGCAAGTGGGAAATTTTTGCCGACGGCTTTGCCGGCCGCAATACAGTAGTAAGTGTAAGTGATGCCGTTTACCGGCCCATGGGGCTTTCCATGGGTCCCGATGGTTCGTTATATATAAGCGAAACAGAAAAAGGGAAGGTATGGCGGATATTTTACCAGGGCGACAGAACCAAATTTACCGCTGCCCAGTTGTCCAAAATGGAATTAAGGAAAAAACTGCCCGGCTTTAAAATACCAGATGTAATGCGCAATAACCTCATGAGCGGTATGCTGGGCAGCGGTGCAAAGTTATATGCTACCTATTGCGCTAACTGCCATCAAAAAAATGGTAAAGGCGACGGTAACCTCTTTCCGCCGCTAAGCGGCTCGGAGTGGGTTACGGGCGGTAAATACATGGAAAAGGACCTGGCCATAAGAGTTATACTTAATGGCCTTGAAGGTCCGGTTAAGGTGAAAAATAAACCCTATAATAGTGTAATGCCCAAACATAATTTCCTGAGCGATGATCAAATTGCCAAAGTGCTTACCTATATCCGCAACAATTTCGGAAATAACAGTAGTTTGGTTACGGCGTCAGAAGTGAAAAAGGTCCGTGCGGAATCAGGGGGGAAATAGCTTTACGGATTTCGCGTTCAGTTGTTAACTTTTACTTTCAGCTCCAGGGGATGAGCGTCTTTTGACTTTACAAATATATCGGGGCTTAAGCCGCATTCGCGCAGTAATTTGGTATGGTTATAAGATACCTGTTTGTATAGTTGAGGATCGAGGTTTGTCAATTGTTCATTGTTAAGAATAGTAAAATATATAAATAATTTAGGGAGCTTGTTTCCAGACTCGTCCGACACCTGGTTTAAACAATTCAAATACCCGCTGATGGATGAATAATCATTATTTATAATGGCGTTTTTTATTTTGAGGCTGTAAAACAACGCCTTCATAAAAGGGGTGAACAGGTATTCTTCCTGTTTGTAGGATATTGAAATAGAATTGCTGTTATCTGTTAGCACGGCTTTGCGGTCAAGCACGAAAGAAGCATCAGACGCGACTATTTTCAAAAAGAAATTATAGGCAAATGATGTTTCGGCGCCAGGTTTGTCTATCTTATTCAGTGTGTTAACAAATCGTAATGTTTTAAATGGCTTCTGACAAATGAGCGTAGAGTAAGCAGCCAGCAGGTAAGTAAGATCATTCGCTTTTTTATCATACACACCTTCAATCTGTTTTGGTGGATTGAAGTAGAACCGCGTTGCCTCGGCAAAAAAATCTTTCCTTATTATGCCATATTTCAAGTACTGATAAATTGCATTTAAGCAGTGCAGCGGATTTATAGCAAACTGCTGAAAATCATGCCGCGGGAAGTTTTTGAGTTTTGCAAGATAATCTTCCAGTTGTTTAACATCCAGCTGAAGTATGGCTATAGTTGCCAGGGCGGTGTAGGTAAGTATCTTTTTGTGGTCAGAAAGCTCAAACTTTAATAAAACTTGTAGGGCCTTTTTGTAATCAACATGGATCAGTTCCATGCCAAAGAAATAATAAAACAGGCCATCGCCGCAATCCTGTTTAAAATAGTTGGCCGTGGTTTCGGAGTTATTTGACGCGAAGCATATCTTTTGAAGCAGGTCGCCTAAAAAAACGATGAGTTCAGATTTTTCTTTGGGGTTAAGGCCGGTTTGTGCCAAAAGCTCAAAACTTTCCTGCTGCCCGTTCTTAATGGCATGTATTACGCACCATTTTATCACCGGTAATTTATGTTTGCTTTCACTAAACGCGTTATTGAGTAATTTGATCAGTTGCAGGTCAAACCGCTGGTTATTATCTAAAAGGAGCTTTCTGGCTACCGTGAATTCTAAAAAATTATTGTTACCAAATTGTACCAGGGTTTTAAACTGAAAACCATTGCTTGAATTAACTTCTCTTAAAAAACCGATGCTTAATAATTCGTTATAGGCATGACTATATTGTTTAAGCAGATCGTTGCATTTAAATTTATCGAGCTCATAAACGCCGCTCTTGAAATCCATTTCATCAACCAACCCTTTCAGTAACAAGATCTTTTCGGTAGCATAGTGCCCCAGATAAACTTTATTGAGTATAAATATGGAAATCAGTTCATATATACAGATATGATCGATATTGTTGAGCGAAAAATTATTCTTATGCTGTTTGTAATAAAATTGAAAGTATAACGGGTGGTTAAAGTTATTAACTACATCAATAGCTATAAAACTCTGAATGAGTGGATTGATGTTTCGACACAACTGTTTGATTTCCTGAATATTAAATAAAGGTACATTGGTGGTTAAGTCATGGTCTGTTATAAATCCGGTGAACCAGTTTTTTAAGCCAAACTCCATGTTATGTTTGTTATTGATCCAGTTGGCCGATCGCATGGTTAAAACCAGCTTAAACCATTCGTGCGACTGATAAAAGGAGAAAATATCCATTAACTGGGTAAGCACCAGTTCAAACTGGTCGTTTTTAAACATGTGTTCATCAAACCCGTCAATAATAAGGTAAAACTTACCGCCATTGCGTTTATTGATATCAAACAAGGCTTCAATATCTTCCTCGTGCGAATAGCCCAGCAGGGCCAGCAGCCAGTCGTTAAGGTCACGACCGCTTAAAAAAACGTTCATCAGGGCGCTGCTGCTAAAGAATAAGATGATGTCATTGGTATCTGATTCTAATTTTTCATCTATCCAATGGCAAAGTCCAATTGTTTTTCCATAGCCCGAAGGCGCGGTAAATACGGTGGCGGTGTAGTCACCCCTCAGAAACTCATCAAAATGATCATCAATAAATTTTCTGCGTATAGTTTGATGAAACGGAATGCCCGAGCGATTTTTTAAAGCCTGTAAAGTAAAATGCGTGATTTTAGCCGCATTATGACTAAGGGTTTTCCAATCAACATGTTCATTTTGTGACTTCGCAGAAGGTACATTCTCCTGGGCACAAAAATTATCCCAGCCTTCAAAGCCGCAGAATTTGGCTAAAACATCAATGGTGAATAAAGAGGGTTTAAATTTACTATATGCAAATCCGTATACCCGTTTTAAAGTGGTTTCGCTAACCGTTAGTTTTGTCTTACTGTAGATCTGTAGTGCAAGAGCCTTGCAGTCGCCCGGGGTAATGCTTCTGATATTGGCATTGGCAAGTACACGGGCTTTCAATGTTTCAAATTGGACTGGTGAAAAGGAGATCATAGGCTCAAGAAATTAGGTTGTTTTTTGTACACAATTAATCCAAATACTTTGTTGTTAATTGCACAATTAATAATGGTCATTATTATTATACGGTGTTAATATCAGATAATGTTGCAATCATATTTTGGCGAAATCCTTGGTTTTCGCTATAGTTTTGTGTGTTTACGTGTAATGTAGAGCTATAGGTTTTAAAATAATATTTAATGAACAAAATGAACATTAATTATATTAATGAACATAATTTATATAGTGCCGAATAAGTGAATAAGATGTATTAATAATATTCTTAAAGTGCTATGTAGTTTTGAACGTGTAATAATAATTACGCCTACCTTAACTACATTTGCATGAGAACCTTTACCTTTTATAGCAGGTACATAATAGTGTTATGCCTGTTATTATGTGCTACAAGCCAAATCTTTGGACAACGCCATTTTGCAACTACCCAAAAGAGCGGGGCAACAGGTTTGCTTTGTATAGGCTGTGTAGTTACTGAACAGGCAAATGCTGTTGATGCAAATTTGCAATCCCATTCCACGTTAAACGTACCGGTGGGTCTTTTGGCCGCTACATACCAGGAGCTTATATTTCCGGGTGGGGCAGTTGCGGCTAATACACCGTTAACCATTAAGCTGGGAACCGGTGATAACCTGCTTGATGTAACCGCGCTTGGAGGTGTAATCATCACTCCTTATAACGGTAATGTAGCAGGTACGCCGGTAACGGCGCCAACGCTCGCGAGTGTTGCCAGCAGCAATAACCAGTTGGAGTTTATCTTTTCGCCGGCAACGGCCTATGACAGGATAAGGGTTACGCTTAACGGCGGCCTTTTAGGTGCTTTAAGCACAATATACGTATACGATGCTTTTTATTCCACGCCGGGCCCTCCGGTTTGTAATACCGCTTATGATGAGTTACATGGTATTTCTTCGGCGTTGCTTGGCCTGGGTTTAAATGTAGGCGGGGTAGTAAATCCTCAAAATGCAATAGATGGTAATATTAATACGGCATCAACCTTAAACGCTGGTGTTGGCGCATTAGGTGCCTTTGCACAGCAAACCATTATATTTCAAACCCAATCTGTTGTAGGCGATTCTGTACGCCTCACGTTATCCCTGCCCAAAGCATTGCTTGATGCCGGGATCTTAACAAACATAGCCGTATCAACCTTTAATGGTAATACGGATAATAATGATACACAGCAGTTAAGCGGTTCGCTGCTCCGTTTGCGTTTACTTGACCTGAGTAACAACAGGCAAACGTTTACCGTTACCTATGCCCCCACCAAAGTATTTGACCGTGTTCAGCTGCGCCTTGGCGGGATTGCCAGTGTATTATCAACCTTAAATTTAAATGAGGCTGAAGTAATTATTCCTAAACCTATCATAAGAATTAATAACGTAGCAGTAACCGACGCACAACTATGCGCCGGTAGTACTATTGCATTAACGGCTACTTCAAATGCTCCCGGCACTACTTTTACCTGGTACTCCCAGGCAACCGGCGGCTCTGTAGTAGCAACGGGTGCTACTTTTACTACACCTGCTTTAACTGCCAATACTACTTATTATGTATCGGCTACCCGCGCGGGCTGTGCAACGGCATCTGACCGGGCTCCTGTAACAATCAATGTTAATCAAATTCCGGCGGCACCGGTGGTTGCTAATGCCAGCGTTACCGTATGTCCCGGATCATCGGCGGTATTTGCAGCTACTCCTGTTACAGGTGTAACTGTTAAATGGTACGCTGCCGCAACAGGCGGTACAGCTTTATTTACCGGTAATACTTTTGATTCTGGAGAATTAACTGCAACCACCAGCTTTTATGCCGAAGCTTCAACAGGCGGTACCTGTGTAAGCACTACACGTACCAAAGTAACAGCGACTATAAGTCCGTTACCCGCGGTGCCAACGCTTACCGCGTCAAACGCAGCTATTTGCGATGGCGATGTAGCTGTACTGGAAATTGCTAACCCTGTGGCCGGCCAAACTTATAACTGGTACAGCGCTGCAACGGGCGGTACCGTTTTATTCACAGGTACTAACTTCACCAGCCCGGCACTGCATGCCAATACAAATTATTATGCCGAGGCTGTAAACGCCACTGGCTGTGTAAGCGGTACCCGTGTTAAAGCAATAGTTACCGTACAGCCCAAACCTGCAGCACCGGTTCTGGCTGTAAATAACGCAACTATCGGCGCGGGCCAAACTGCTACGATCAATGTAACCAACGCGCAAACAGGTATTACTTATAACTGGTATACCTCGGCCGCGGCAAGTACCGCGGTTTTTACGGGCACTTCCTTTAAAACTCCAGCTCTGTTTAGTACTACTACTTATTATGTAGCCGCGGTTAACGCTACGGGTTGCCAGTCGGCTGCCCGTACGCCAATAACCATCAATGTTACTATTGATAACAATTCGCCATGTACGTTTGCCAACCAGCAAACACATGTTATTAACGGGCTATGTGTGTTATGTGATATTAATAATGATGTCCTTGCCGCGGATGCAGACACCACTACCGCGTCAAACATAGTTGTACCGGTTGGCCTTTTAGGCGGATCGGCTTCACAAACACTACAGTTTCAGCAACCTGGCTTTAAGGGCGATACCATTAAAATGGTATTCCAGACCCCAGGAGGCTTGGCCGATGTTAGCTTACTGGGCGGTATAACAGTCGCTGTTTATAATGGCACTACCCAGGTAGCCAGCTATCCACTTAACAATTCGTTGCTTACTTTAAGATTATTGTCGGGCACCAACCGATATGCGGTATATGTACCAGCGGTTGGCAATTATGACCGGGTGCAGGTTACCCTGAACTCGGGCGCGGCAACGTTGTTAACATCTTTACAGATTTATTATGCCATCCAGCAATACCCTAAACCTGTATTTAATCCGGCTGCCCCTGAAATTTGCAAAGGCAGCCCGGCAACACTGAGCATCACATCGCCTAACCCGGCAAACGGCACCTTTAAATGGTATTCCGCACCAACCGGCGGAGCAGCCTTAGCTACAGGTACAACTTATACTACACCAGCGCTAAACGCCAATACAACATATTATGTAGAGTACAGCCGTAACGGCAGCTGCGTAAGCCCTGTACGTACCCCTGTGCAAATAATAGTTGACGATCCACCGGCAAAACCAGCGGTAACGCCTTCAAGTGCAACCATTTTAGCGGGACAAACTGCTACATTTAAAGCCACTGTTGTAAATAATGCTACTATAAAATGGTATACAGCACCAACAGGGGGCACGCCGGTATTTACAGGCAGTACATTTACAACTCCGGCTTTATCGGCCAATACAACTTATTATGCAGAAGCTACTTTGGGCAGCTGCGTATCTCCAGACAGGACCGCTGTTCCGGTAACCGTAAACCCGATAGTAATACCTGATGTAGCAGTTACCCCGCCAACACAATCGGTAAACGCGGGCACAACAGCAACTATAACCGCAAGTTCAACTACTCCTGGAACGGTATTTAACTGGTACACCACGCCAACGGGCGGAACACCAATATTTACCGGCGCTACTTTTGAATCGCCGGCCATATTTGCCAATACAACTTATTATGCCGAAGCTGTGGTAACAGCTACCGGCGCCAAATCGGCCACCAGGGCAGCAGGTATAGTTAATGTAAACGCCATTGGTTCTGACCCTGTAGCCTGCGATGCTGCTACCACACAAACCAACTCAGTTAACGGCGTATGTTTACTATGCGGAATCAGTAACGCGGGAGGTTCTGTTGATAACAACCGTAATTCGTTTTCTCAAATACACGTTCCGATAGGTTTACTGGGAGGCTCGGCTCAGCAAACATTGCACTTTGTTAATACCGGTATTGTTGGCGACAGTATAATTGTTGAATTAGGTATCCCTGGTTCACTGGCTGACGTTGGTTTATTATCACAGATACAAATAGCCACCTATAATGGCGCCACTTATAACGGCGACCGCTTTACGGTGAACGGCTCACTGCTAAATGTTACTTTGCTGAACGGTACGAGCCGTTTCAGGGTAGCATTTAAATCAACCCATACCTTTAATGGTGTACAGGTTACCTTTAATTCAGGTGTTGCGGGCTTGCTTAACGCGGTGAACGTTTATGATGCTTATCAATCGGTAGCGTCACCGGTTATCAGCGTGCCAAACGTTATTACCTGTCAGGGTTCGTCTGCTACTTTAACAGCAACCGTTCCGGCTAATGTAACCGTAAAATGGTATTCATCGGCAACAGGTGGCACACTGCTGGCTACCGGCCCAACGTTTGTTACGCCAAACTTAACCAACAACTCAACTTATTATGCCGAAGCCAGCCGCACCGCCGATGGCTGCGCACAAAGCATACGCACACCGGCAACCGTTACGGTTACTCCGGCACCGGCTAACCCGCTGGTTAACGCATCAACAGTAACGGTTTGTTCGGGAGAGCCTGCTACATTTACGGCTCAGGCTGTTAGCGGTGTTACCTTTAAATGGTATGCGGCTGCAACAGGAGGCACAGCATTGTTTACCGGTGCAACCTTTGTTACCCCGGCATTAACCGCTACTAAGTCTTACTATGTAGAAGCTACCGCGGGCTCTTGTGGTAACTCAACCCGTACCAAAGTAACTGCCAACGTAACCGCTGCACCAACGGCACCTGTGGTAACGCAGCCTACCGTGCAAACCTGTTCAGGCTCGCCTGCTGTATTGTCGGCAACATCAACCCAGGCAGGAGTTATCTTTAATTGGTACACTACTGCAACGGGCGGCACCCCTGTATCTACAGGAGCCCAGTTTACTACTCCGGCATTAACTGCCAGTACATCATATTACGTTGAGGCTGCGTCAACAGGGGGCTGTACCAGTTCAACGCGGGCAAAAGCGGATGTGTCGGTTAATCCGACACCCGTTGCGCCCACTATTGCTGTAAACCCGGCAGGCAAACAGATCACCTCCGGGCAAACAGCTACTTTAACCGCTTCATCAACTACAGCAGGTGTTACCTTTAAATGGTATGCCGCTGCAACTGGCGGTACTGTGATTTATACAGGCGCTGTATTTACTACACCTGCCTTAACATCAAGCACAACGTATTATGTTGAAGCTTCAACCACTGCAGGTTGTACAAGCGCTACCCGTACATCAGTAACGATTACTGTAAATCCGATATTTTCAACCTCATGCGATTTTGCATCGACCCAAACCAACGACGTGAACGGCGGTCTGCTTTGCGTTGGTTGTGCAGTGAATTT
The DNA here is from genome assembly GCF_034262375.1 of Mucilaginibacter sabulilitoris. Classification (NCBI taxonomy): domain Bacteria; kingdom Pseudomonadati; phylum Bacteroidota; class Sphingobacteriia; order Sphingobacteriales; family Sphingobacteriaceae; genus Mucilaginibacter; species Mucilaginibacter sabulilitoris. The sequence continues at coordinate 7,437,227 of NZ_CP139558.1, read as the reverse complement.
CCCGAATAATTCGGTCGATAGCGACACTACTAACTTTAGTCAGCTGAGTGTGCCAATTGGTTTGGTAGGCTCAAACGCATCACAAAAATTAATATTCGGCGATGCCGGAGTTGTTGGGGATACTGTAACGGTGAAGGTAGCTGTACCTGCAAGCCTGGCTACGGTTGGTGTTTTAAACCAATTGCAAATAGCATCGTACAATGGTAATACCTATAATAACGACCGTATTAACTTAAGCAGCAGTCTGCTGAAACTTACACTGCTGGCAGGCAATCAAACTGCCTTAGTGAAGTTTGCGCCAAAATCGGCATTTGACAGGGTAGAAATCAGGTTTAACGGGGCTTTAGCTTCAGTCTTCAATACACTGAACATTTATTATGCTACCAAACAAGTTGAGGCACCAACACTGGCTGCCAATACCGTAAATATTTGCTCGGGCAGCACCGCTACATTTACTGTAAGCAATGCACGTGCGGGCATAGTATATAAATGGTACACATCGGCAACCGGCGGAGCTGCCGTGCATACCGGTACAAACTTTACTACCGCGGCATTAACCGCAACCACTACTTATTATGTAGAAAGCAGCCGTGCATCAAGCGGATGTGCTAACCCTAACCGGGTAGCCGCAACTGCAAATGTTACACCATCGCCGGTTAACCCGGTTCTGGCACAGGCATCGGTGCAGGTATGTTCAGGTTCGCCTGCAACATTTACCGTATCGCCAACCCAAAGCGGTGTTGTTTATAACTGGTATGCTGCCGCTACAGGTGGTTCGCCAATATTTACAGGCGCACAGTTTACTACTACAACACTTACTGCAAATACTTCTTATTATGTAGAAGCATCGGCTAACGGCTGCGTTAGTCCGGCACGTACAAAAGCCGACGCGGTAGTTAATCCGATACCTGTTGCACCAACCGTTGCCGTAAATCCGGCAGGTGGCCAGGTTACCACAGGCGGAAATGCTACCTTAACAGCAAGTTCAACCACCGCTGGCGCCATATTTAAATGGTACACCACACCAACCGGCGGAACAGCCATATTCACCGGCGCTGTATTTACAACCCCGGCCTTAATAGCTACCACAACTTATTATGCCGAAAGTTCATTAGCATCAGGTTGCGTGAGCGCTCAGCGTACACCTGTAATAATTACCGTTACACAGCCGATCATTATACCTGATGTGGCCGTTAATCCGCCAACCCAAACTGTTAACCCTGGTACTTCCGGTACTTTAACGGCATCATCAACTACCCCGGGTGCAGTATTTAAATGGTACACTACACCAACCGGTGGCGCCAGCATATTTACCGGGGCGACATTTGTAAGCCCGTCGGTATTTAGCCAGACAACTTATTATGCCGAATCAAGCATTCCGGCAACAGGGGTTACATCAACTTCAAGGGCATCAGGTGTAATTAATGTAAACGTTGTTGGTCCTAACCCTGTTCCGTGCGACGCGGCTATCGATCAGTCGAACTCGGTTAATGGTATATGCTTATTATGCGGTATCAGCAATGCAGCTGGTTCTATAGATAACAACAGCAATAGCTTTTCACAGATACATGTACCGGTAGGCTTACTGGGTGGTTCGGCTCAGCAAACATTGCGTTTTGCCAACACAGGCATACCTGGTGACAGTGTAACCGTTGAGTTAGGTATCCCGGGCTCACTGGCCGATGTAGGCTTGCTATCACAAATTCAGGTAGCCACCTATAATGGAACAACTTATAATGGCGACCGCTTTACTGTAAATGGCTCGTTACTGAGAATTACTTTACTTAATGGCACAAGCCGTTTCAAAGTAGTATTTAAGTCGACCCACACTTTCGACAGGGTTCAGGTTACCTTTAACTCAGGCGTTGCCGGCCTACTTAACGCGGTAAACGTTTATGACGCTTATCAGTCTGTAGCTGCGCCGGTTATTTCAACTGCAAATGTTGCGATTTGCCAGGGAGCACAGGCTACGCTGACCGCTACTGTTCCGGCTAACGTAACCGTAAGATGGTATACCACTGCCAGCGGAGGCTCACCGGTATTTACAGGAGCGGTATTTACCACACCGGTATTAACCGCCAATAAGACTTATTACGCCGAAGCCAGCCGCACAGCTGATGGCTGCGCCCAGAGCGTACGCACACCGGCAACCGTTACGGTTACACCGGCACCGGCAAAACCGATAGTAAACACACCAGATGTAACCGTATGTTCTGGTCAGCCGGCGACATTTACGGCACAAGCTGTTGGCGGTGTTACCTTTAACTGGTACACCCAGGCAACCGGCGGTACACCGGTATTCACAGGCAATCCGTTTACAACCGGATTGCTATCGGCCACTACAACCTATTATGTGGAGGCCCAGGGCGCAGGTTCTTGCGGCAGTTCAAGCCGTACACAGGTAACCGCTCATGTAACTGCTACGCCATTGGTGCCTGTTATATCACAAACTCCTGTTTCAACCTGTTCAGGTTCATCGGCGGTATTGTCGGCAACATCAACCCAGGCAGGCATTACCTTTAAATGGTATACTACTGCTACCGGCGGTATCCCGATTTTCACAGGTGCTCAGTTTACCACACCAAATTTAACAGCCAACACTTCTTATTATGTTGAAGCCACAGCAGGCGGCTGTACCAGCTCAACAAGGGCAAAGGCCGATGTGATCGTTAATCCTACGCCTGTTGCACCGGTTGTTACATCGAATGCTCCGGGCGGACAGATCACTTCAGGACAAAAAGCTACTTTAACAGCCACCTCAACTACTGCAGGTGCTACCTTTAAATGGTACACTTCGGTAACAGGGGGGACCGCCATATTCACAGGCGCTATATTCACCACACCTGCTTTAACATCAAGCACTACTTATTATGTAGAGGCTACGTTGGCCAGCTCTGGCTGTACCAGTGTAACACGCACAGCAGTTAATGTTAAAGTGAATCCAATATTCTCAACCAGTTGCGATTTCGCGTCAACTCAAACGAATGGGACGAGCGGCTTGGCTTGTGTAGGCTGCTCCGTAATTAACCCGGATAACGCAGTTGATCAGGATACCACCAACTTTAGCCAGCTTAGAGTATCGATAGGCTTGCTGGGAAGCGTATCACAGAAATTAATATTTGGCGACGCGGGTGTTGTTGGCGATACGGTAACCGTAAAAATAGGCACCCCGGGGAGTTTAATTAATGTTGGTGTCCTTAACTCTTTACAGATAACCTCATTCAATGGCAATACATCTAATGGTGACCAGGTTGCTTTAAGCAGCAACCTATTGAAGATCACCCTGCTTTCAGGCGGGCAAACAGCCATTATCAAGTTTAGACCAAAAGCAGGTTTTGATAGGGTTGAGTTGAGCCTAAACGCACTACTGGCAGTAGTATCTAACGTTAACATTTATTATGCCAGCAAACAGGTTGAAGCGCCAACACTTGCCGTAAATACAGTTAATATTTGCTCGGGCGGTACTGCTACCTTCACGGTAAGCAACGCCCGCGCAGGTGTTACTTATAAATGGTATACCGACGCGGTAGGAGGTACCCTGGTACATACCGGGGCAACCTATAGCCCAACCAATATTACAGCAACCACTACTTATTATGTGGAAAGCAGCCGTGCATCAAGCGGTTGTGCCAACCCTAACAGGGTAGCCGCAACGGTTAACGTTACACCATCGCCGCAAAACCCGATACTTACAAAAGCAGCATTTGAGATATGCGCCGGCGAGCGCGTTACCTTTACCGTAACCAATGCCAACGGTGCAACCATTAACTGGTACGATGCGCCAACAAATGGTAATCTGGTGCATACCGGTGCAACCTTTACCACATCGCCGGTATCTGATATTATTTACTTTATCGAGGCAGCGAATGGCACCTGTATCAGTCCGGCAAGAACCGTAGCGACTGTTAAGGTTAACCCATTGCCTCAAAAACCAAGCGTACAAGCTAACGATGTTGATGTTTGCGCGGGCAGTCCTGCTGCATTGGCGGTGAGTACCCCTCAGGCAGGTGTTACCTATAAATGGTACACTGCGGCCACCGGCGGAGCTGCTGTTCATACAGGCATAACCTATACAACGCCTGCTGTTACGCAAAACATAATTTATTACATCGAGGCCTCCAACACCACAACAGGGTGTATAAACGAAGGTGGCCGTACTGCTGTTCATATTACTACAAACGGTTTACCTGCAGCGCCAACACTGAGCGCCACCACAACCCAGGTATGTAACGGCGGCAGCGCGACTATCAGCGTTACTAACCCTGTGGTAGGTTTGCAATACAACTGGTACACTGCGGCTACCGGCGGAGCATCAGTATTTACCGGAACATCGTTCACCAGGAATAATCTTACTGCAAACGTATCATACTTTGTTGAAGCAGTAAGCGCAAGCAGCTGCAGCAGCACAACCCGTACCCGTACCGATATTACCGTATTACCTGTGCCGCCACCACCAACCGTTCAGGCACCAGGTGGCGACTTAACTGTTTGTTCGGGATCATTCACAACACTGAGCATTGTTAATCCGCAGGCGGGAGTTGTTTACAGATGGTATGATGCGCAAACCAATGGTACGCTGTTGTTTACCGGTACCGTGTTCCGTACACCAAATTTAACAGTTACTACAACTTATTACGTAGAGGCCGCAAATGCGGGCAACTGTACTTCGTCAAGCCGTACTGCGGTTAAGGTTACCGTTAACCAGCTGCCTGCCGATCCGGTACTGGCGGTGGCTAATCCATCGGTATGTTTGGGAAGCCCTGCTACGTTAACAATAAAAACGCCACAGGCAGGCATAACTTATAAATGGTACTCAGTGGCAACCGGCGGTACTGCGTTAGCAACCGGAAACTCCTATAAAACCGCGCCAATTACAGCAACAACCGATTTTTATGTAGAAGCTGTAAATGGTACAGGTTGCAGCAGCAGTAGCCGTACACTGGCCGAAGTGACTGTTAATCCGGCACCACAGGCTCCGGTTATCGCCAACGGAACTACCGCGCCAACATGTGCAGGTTCTCCGGCTATTTTAAGTATTTCAAATCCGCAGGTATTGCTTACCTATAAATGGTACAGCGCACCTACAGGCGGAACAGCATTGGCAAGCGGGGTAACCTATACAACCCCTGTGTTAACGACCAATACTTCTTATTACGCAGAGGCATCAAACAGCGCCGGTTGTACTTCGGCAACCCGTACTAAGGTTGATGTGATCGTTAATCAGTTGCCTACCGGACCAACTATAACCACTCAGGCAGGGTCATCCACCCCAACTGTATGCTCTGGCGGCTCGGCTGTATTAATAGCAACAAGCACAACAGCTAACGTATCATTTAAATGGTATACTGCAGCAACCGGCGGATCGCCAATATTTACAGGTGCTATGTACACCACCCAGCCAATTACAGCAGCTACAACTTATTATGTTGAAGCGGTAAGTAATACAAGCGGTTGTGCGTCAAGCACCCGTACTTCGGTACAGGTGACAATTGACAACACCAAAGCACCTAATCCGTCTATCGACGCTGCAGGCTTAACAACCTGTCAAAACAGTGCGGCTGTTATTCGTATAGCTAACCCTGTTGCCGGTACAATTTATAACTGGTACACAGCTGCAAGCGGCGGAAGTTCTATACATGTAGGTTCAACCTATACCACACCGGTATTAACAGCTAATACTACTTATTATGTACAGGCCACAAACGCTCAAAGCTGTAACCCTTCAAACAGGGTACCGGCGAATGTTAAGGTAACACCTCAGCCGGCAACGCCAACATTTACAGTTAATTCTCCGGTACCGGTATGCCGCGGTAGTGCAACAACTATTTCGGTTGCGTCGCCACAGGCAAACCTTACCTATAACTGGTATGATTCTGCTACTAAAAACAACCTGATATTTACTGGGACAACCTTCCCGACAGGGCCGGTTAACGCCAACGCTACATATTATGTAGAGGCTGTGAACGGTTCATGCGAAAGCGCGTCGCTGGCCAGCATACAAGTAAATGTGGTTGATGCTCCGGGCGCTCCGGTACTGGTTAACGGCGGCTCGGTTGCGGGATGCCAGGGCGGACAGGTAACATTAGAAATATCTAATCCGCAAACAGGCTTTACCTATAACTGGTACAGTACCGCAAGCGGGGGCACATCGTTAGCCTCAGGAAAAACCTATACCACTCCGGTGCTTACAGTAAATACCATCTACTTCGTAGAAGCGGTAAATGTTACTGGTTGTCCGTCAGCTTCACGTACCAGCGCCCAGGTTACTGTAACATCGGCGCCGGTTGCTCCGCAGGCAAGTGCGCAGGGTACTTCAATATGCCCTGGATTAAGCACAACCATATCTGCTACAAGCGCTACACCGGGTGCAATCATAAAATGGTATGCTAATGATACAGGCGGCGCAGCGCTTGCTACCGGTACCGACTTTACAACACCTGTACTATCGGCCAATACCACTTACTATGCCGAAGCTGAAACAGCCGGTGGTTGTGTGTCAACAGTAAGAACCCTGGTAACGGTTACCATTCTTGGTCCGCTGGCTGCTCCAATACCATCGGTAAGCGCAACAACCACATCAAGTGTAAGCTTCCAGTGGACTGCAGTAACAGGTGCAACAGGCTACCAGGTAAGTTTAGACAACGGGCAGCATTTTGTTGCGCCAAGCTCCGGAGCCAATGGTTTAACCCATGTAGTAAGCAATCTGCAACCGGGCGAAAGTGTAACCATCATTGTACGTGCAAGCGGAAACTCGGATTGCCAGCTAAGCGCTAATTCAGCTGCGGTAACCGGCACTGCCAGCAATCCATTTGGAAACGGGCTATTCATACCAAACGTGTTTACGCCTAATGGTGATGGTAATAACGACCTGCTACAGGTTTATGGTAATACCATCAAGAGTTTAACCCTGTCGATATATGATCAGTGGGGTGAGCTCCAATACCAGACAACTAATAAAGCCAGCGGATGGGATGGTACATATAAAGGTACCAAGCAGCCGGTAGGGGTATATGTTTATTACGTTGAAGCCACCATGAATGATGGTCAGGTGGTGAAAAAGAAAGGTACAGTTACGCTATTACGATAAGGTTCTCATAAGGTGCTGTATCATGCTACCGGTATGATACAGCACCTTATGGCCGCGTCACAATTAATAAATCTACACATGAAAAAAAGAATTATAGTTACCCTGGCAATACTGCTTCAGATTGGGGCAATAAGTCAATTAAAAGCGCAGATAGATCCGCACTTTTCGCAGTACTACGCTTATCCCCTGTACTTAAATCCAGCGTTAACCGGGGTAATAAATGGCGATACCCGTATCAATGCGAATTTCAAAAATCAATATGCAACTATCAATAACGCATACCAAACCGGCGCCGTATCTGTTGATTTCAGGCCAACCGAGAAACTCAGCGTAGGCTTTAATGTGCTCAACCAGGCTGCCGGCGATGTAGGTTACAACTATTTTTCGGCTTACGGCTCCCTCGGTTATGCCATTGCGGTATCAAACGATGGTTATAAAAAGGTAAGTTTTGGTGTGCAGGCCGGCGTTATCAACCGCAGCTTTGATCCTTCAAAAGCACAATTCGGTAGCCAGTTTAATCCCAGCAGCGGATTTGACCCCACCTTGCCAAGTAACGAGAATTTTTTAAATACCAACGCTACCATTTTTGACGCGGGCGCGGGCGTTTTTTACTATGACGGAGACCCCTTGCATAATGCCAATTTATTTGGTGGTGTGAGTGTAGCGCACCTTGCCCGTTCAAAAGATCCCTTCGCGGTTGATGGCGGCACTACCAAATTACCTATACGTTATACCATACACGCAGGTGTTCGTATAAAAGCCTCCGACTTTTTTGATGTTATTCCGCACGCCATATATATCAGGCAACAAAAAGCTGAGGAAAAGGCTGTGGGCGCCTATTCTGAATTAAAACTGCAGGATGATAAAGGGTTGATTTTTGGCGGTATGTACCGCTTTAAAGATGCTGCGATAGCCAATGTGGGTTATCATGTTAACAGTCTTATTATAGGGGCCAGTTATGATTTCAATACCACCGCGTTAAACAGGGCCACATCTGGTCAGGGAGGTATTGAACTATCCATAAGTTATGTATTCCGTAAACGCATACAGGAACCAGAAGCTATTTGTCCAAGGCTTTAATTTTTATCAACATGAAGAAAATATTTATTACGCTACTTGTATTGATTGTGGTTAAAGGGGCTTTTGCCCAATACGCTAAGGACAATCCTAAAGTTTACGGCGATAAGGCATTTACTAACAAAGATTATTATGAGGCCGCTTTTTATTATAAGAAAGCAGCGGATGGCTTAAGCCTTACCACTTTGCAGGCCATACCCTATCAGGCAGGCGAAAAAAAGACCAAAAAGCCCGCAAAAAAAAGCGACAGGGCCTATTTGTGTTACCGGCTTGGCGAATCGTACCGGATGTATGAAAATTACCTGGAGGCCGAGGGCTGGTACAATAAAGTACTTACTGAAAACTTTGAAACAGAATATCCACTGGCCCGTCTTTGGTATGGCGTGTGTTTAAGGGCAAATCAGCATTTCGACGAAGCCATAACACAGCTTGAGCAGTTTAATGCTAATTATAAAGGCGAAAGCAAGTATAATGACATAGCGCAAAAGGAAATTAAGAATTGCAAGTTTGCCAAAGAGCAATATCAGTATCCGTTGCTGATTGATGCAGAAAAGCTGAAAGAGCCATATTCATCTGACGGGTCTGACTATGCCTTGATCCAGCGCGATGGCAGCAGCTATTTTACTTCATCAAGGTTTGTAAAAAACGATAAGGTACACCTGAACAGGGTTTACACTATTGCGAAAGATAAACCGGGTGTGCCGGTTGTTGTTAATTTTAAAGACGAGGCAGGTAAAAAGGAGCTGGAATACGGAACCCCTTCATTAAATGAAACCGGCAAACGCATGTACTATACCCGCTGGTATAAAGAAGGCAGCAAAACCATACATGCTATTTATTACAGCGAATGGAAAGATAATGCCTGGACTTCCCCTAAGAAAATGAACAGCAATGTGAATGTGGATGGCTTTAACTCCATACAGCCATTTATTACAGCCGATGGCTTGCGTATGTTTTTCGCGTCGAACAAACCCGGCGGCCAGGGTGGTGACGATATTTGGGTGAGCTACCTTGATTTTAACGGCGACGCCTCGAACTCAACCAACCTGGGCAGTGTTATCAATACCTCATTTGACGAAGAAGCGCCTTATTATGATATGGCTAACAAGAAGTTGATATATAGCTCAAAGGGTTTTATTGGCTTGGGTGGCTTTGATTTTTTTGAAAGCTATAGCAAGCTGGATAAGTGGAGCGAACCTAAGAACATGGGCTACCCAATGAATTCGGCTAAGGATGATCTTTATTATTTACCGAACGCCGATGATGCCAGCAAGTTTTACTTAAGCTCCGACCGCGAATCTGACTGCTGTTTAGCCTTGTTCGGGGCGGTTGATAAAAGACATGTATTATCGGGCGTAGTGCTTGATTGCGATACGCAGAAGCCATTGGAAGGGGCCAAAGTAAGTTTCATTGATTCACTTACAAAAGATACTGTAAAGCAAATGGTTGTCAATAAAACCGGGCGTTACGCTTTTGATGTAACAACAAAGCGTCCATACAGCCTCCGGTTGGAGAAAGACGGCTATTTTGCAAAAAATGTTCCTGTACCTGCTTCGGGCAGAATGACCAACGATACTTTGAACAACCCAGACATCTGCCTGCAGGCCTTTACCGTTGATAAGCCGATAGTTATTAAAAACGTATTGTACGATTTTAATAAGGCTACATTAAGGTCCGAATCAAAAATAGTATTGGATACCCTGATCATTGTGTTGAAAGACAATCCTAAAATAAAGGTTGAACTGGGCTCGCATACCGATTGGATAGGTTCTGATAAATACAATGATAAATTATCCCAGGCCAGGGCACAATCATGCGTTGATTATATTATATCAAAAGGCATTGAACAGAGCCGTATATACGCAAAAGGCTACGGCGAAAGAAAACCAATAGCACCCAATGCGCTTCCTAACGGCAAAGATAACCCCGCTGGCCGTCAGCTAAACAGGCGTACAGAATTTAAGGTACTTAAGGCAGATTGATAAGCAGAATAACGGGAGTTAATTTTTTATACGCATATGAATACAGTAGTAGGGAATCCGCACGGATTGTCAAATATTTATCTGGTTATTATACTGATATTGGCTATGGGCAGCTGCACCTTTGGTCTTGTGAATTTAAGCAGCGCGGCATTCAGGGTGCCGGATTACCAGTCGGATATTGAACAATCAGACAGATTTATTATAGGTTTATTTAATGTAGTTATCAGTGTAGTTGCAATTTATACAGTTGTATTTATTGCGATGTAATTGGGTGAGCTATAAAATAATGTAGGAATTTTAAAAATGAAGGTTATGGTAAAACAGGACAGATTAGCATTAAGCAGGCCGTTACTCAAAACCAAAGGCTTTTCAACATTGCATTTACAAATATTTGAATATATCCTTATTGGCAAAACCAACCGGGAAATAAACAGGATACTGGGGTACACAGAACGATCACACGCCGTAGTTGACCACTCCCGTAAAGTAATGTATAAGTTACTGGCAATGGAAGATCTTCATAAGGCCGATTTTACAGAACGGGTTGTATATCCGCGTAAATTTCAGTTCTGGTGGAAAAAGATTTTGAATAAACATAAAGCCGAGCTGTTGTTAACGGCTATAGCTCCTAAGTTTTATGAATAAGAAATTGCAACTCAGGGTTGCTATTAACTGATCTGGTATTATTAAACAGAAAGCAATGAGGCAGTTAGGCATACATTCATTGCTTTTTGTTTTGAATGCTATTTTATTTTACAGCCTGATTGATATATTGCTGCAAGGTTGTTTTTCCGTTTAAAGCAATGGTTTTTCCGTTGTTTTCAGCATGTACATCGCCGGATATTACCACTTCTGTCATGGCGATAAAATTCTTAATAGCATCATCCGAAAAGCCTATTTTTCTTAGCGTATCATCCCATTTATTGCGCGGTATCTGCTGTGCTTTTACGCTGATATGAAGCGCTTGAGCAAAGGCATTGGCAACATCTACCGAGCTGTACTCGGCCGGACCGAATATCTCGTAAATTTTACATTCGCCGTCATTACCGGCTATAATGTCTGCGGCAAATTCGGCTACATCCATAGGGGATACCATCGGTATCGACAAATCAACCGGATAAAATGTTGGCAGGGTTCCTAATTCTTTAACAACCGGAAGATAAGCGAGCCAGTTACTGAAGTAGTAAGCAGGCCTGATAAACGTTTGCTCAACTTCTGTGTTTTTAAATTCATGTTCGAGCAGGTATGACATCAGCAGGTTACCGGTACCTTTATCATATTGAGCTCCCATTGATGACAGGCCAACAATCTTTTTAATGGTCGACTCCTCTATCGCTTTTCTGATGTTTTCAAGAATCTTTTTGGTGTCGGCTATTACATCGTCACCTTTTCCGGTTTCCGGCGTTATAATAAAAAGTGTAGTACCACCTTTTATTGCCCCGGTTAAAGCGGGCAGATTAAAGGCATCGGCAAGGACAAAATCAGCGCCCTGTTTCCTGAGCGGCTCTGCTTTTTCATTATTTCTTACAATACCTTTTACGGTACGGCCCTTTTTTATCAGATTAGTTACAATTGCCGAGCCTACCCGGCCCGAAGCTCCCATAATAATATCCATATCTTTGTAAATTAAAATTTATTCGGTTTGTGGTTGTTTCTCTATAGAGCAAAGATTAATCCAAATACAATTTTAACTTTCCTGAGTATTCATTTACTGTTAACAAGGTGTTAATAAGTGTTAAAAAAACGTTTATTAACAGTAGTTTAAATGGCTTATTGATACGTAAAATATGTTTGATATAAACGTCTTTAACAATTAATATTTATAGAAAAAACCTTCCTTTTTTGATTTTTAGGAGAAACGCCCGGTCATCAACAGGCGTTTTAGCGATTTTTAATGATTATAGTAATTGGTGCAGGGCGGTATTATTTGTACGCTATATTTATTTTATATTATTTTATATACTTGATATGTAGGTGGTTATCAATAATTCAGTACGTTGGGATATGTGGGCCGAGACTAATATCATGAATGTTATCCGTTCATTTCTTCAGGGCAAGCACCGGTTTTCGGTGATCATTAACGGTGAAGAAAGAGAAATAAAACCTTTGATATATTTGAATATATTTTTACCCCAGGAATTTTACTTTCATGAGCAATCCACTGATTAACTTCTTGCAGCTATTACGTTATATTCCAGCAGAGGATGCGGCCGTTATCACTTCACATTTTGAGCATAAGGTTTTTAAAGAGGGCGATTTCCTGTTTAAAGGTCACCGGGTTTGTAATGAGTTGTTTTTTGTATGCAAGGGGGTGCTGCGTATTGTAACCACTAACGAAAAGGGTATTGATATTACGCACTTTTTTTTCAAAGAAAACCAGATATGTACCATACTGCAAAGCTTTAACGACGAGACCCCTACAGAGCCGGGCATACAAGCCGCTTGTGATGCCGAAGTAATGGTGATCAGCAAAAGCAAATTACTGGCATTGTATGCGCGGCTGCCTTATATAAAGGAGATTATTGAACGTATAAACCAGCAGCATTTGATTGAAAAGGTGCGTGTACGCAATAGCTACCTTGGCCAGGATGCTGAGAACCAGTATAGGTTGTTTATTATGCAGCAGCCCGATATAGCGCTGCGGGTACCGCTAAAAGATATCGCGTCTTATTTAGGTATTACTCCGCAATCACTCAGCCGTATCCGTAAAAATATCCGCTAAGCTTAATTTATCTCCTGAAACATAATATAGGCATCAACATACCCCAGCTGCCGGTGTTTAAAACCACCCGGAATGGTGCCGATAATGCTAAAGCCTAAATTTTGCCAAAGTTTTACAGCGGTTGTATTAGTGCTTACCACAAAATTGAACTGCATGCCTTTATACCCTCTTTCCCGGGCTGTAACTAAAGAGTGCTCGCACAATTGCTTACCTAATCCCCGGCCACGGGTTTCAGCGTGCACCATGTAGCCGCAATTAGCAATATGCGCCCCCAGGCCAACCTGGTTGGGTTTAATAAAATAGGTGCCAAGTATTTTATTGTTCTCTTCGGCAACGTAAACGCTCATGGTTGGCGCAAACCATAGTTTGAGCATATCATCCCTGGAGCTGTCGGGGTCAAAAGCGTACGTATCACCTGGTTTTACTACTTGTTCAAAAATTTCCCAGATACCGTTAGTGTCGTTGAGAGTGGCTTCCCTAATAGTCATCATGTTTTGTACTATTGGCAATTATACAGAGATAATACCAATTTTGCGGCTCTAAGGAGCGAAGAATCTATTATTGACAGATCCTTCGCTGGAGAGATGGCTGGTTAAACCAGTAAGGTGCCGCCGTCTACCGTTAGTATTTGGCCGGTTCCGTGTGATTGTTTCATGAAGTAGATAAAGGCAAGGGCAACATCTTCGGCTTCGCCAACTCTTTTTAGCAGTAAGGCATCACTAAGCGATTGATACATGCCCTCGCGGTCGGTTTCAGGAATACTGTTCCAAAGATTAGTTTTGATTACCCCGGCCGAAACAGTGTTTACCCTGATTGGAGCAAGCTCAACAGCCATAGCGCGTGTAAGACCATCCATAGCACCGCAAATACTGGCACCAAGCAGCCATCCGACCCCAGGGCGATGATTAGCCGTACCGCTCATTAAAGAAACGGAGCCACCTTTATTAATATGCGGTGCGCCATATTTTAAGGCAGCAATTGCTCCCCAATAGCGTATGTTGAAAAAGCTGTGCGCTTTTTTCATTTCCAGATCGTTAAGGTAAATTAAACTAAGATTTTCGCCGGCGGTGTATACCAGGTGGTCAAACTGTCCTATACCTTTAAAAAAGGTCTTGATATTTTCCTCATTACTCAGATCTATCGCGTAACCTTTTGCGGTGCCGGGTAAAGTTGTTAATGCTTCATCAATACGTTGCTGGTTGCTTGATACTATAACGACATTCGCTCCTTCTGCTGCGGCTGCTTTAGCTGTAGCCAGGCCAATGCCCGAACTGGCCCCTAATAATATAACTCTTTTACCTTGCAATTTGCTGTTATTAACTTGTGTGTTCATGATATAATTATTTGATGGCACAAAGCTCTGTGCAATAATTCCGGATCCACTTACCAAATGGTAAAAACAAAATGAGAGGTTGTTTTTTCTTCTTTTGAAGGTGAACTTATTTTACATTATGAATATACCAGGTGGTATATTTATAATTACTTTTGCGCAAATTATTTAACAGTTAAAACGATGTTAAAAAGAGTTGTGGTAACAGGCCTGGGCGCGTTAACCCCGCTGGGTAATAAAGTAAAAGATTTTTGGCAAAATGTTGTGGACGGTAAAAGCGGTGCTGCACGCATTACCCATTTTGATCCCTCCTTGTTCAGGACGCAGTTTGCCTGTGAGCTGAAAGATTTTAATGTTTCGGATTTTTTAGACCGGGCGGATATTAAACGCACCGACCCGTTTACCCAGTATGCCCTTGTTGCTGCTGACGAAGCTATCAAAGATTCGGGATTTGATTTAAATGCCATGGACCCGTTTGATGTGGGCGTAATATGGGGCTCAGGACAAGGGGGTATGGAAACCTTTGAAGAACAGGTAAGAGATTATACCCTTGGCGATGGCCATCCCCGGTTTAGTCCGTTTTTTGTGCCTAAACTTATTACTAATATGGCTTCCGGAATGATCTCCATTCGCAATGGTTATATGGGTATTAATTATACTACCGTGTCGGCATGTGCTACGTCAAATACAGCTATTATGGATGCTTTTAACTACATCAGGCTGGGGAAGGCAAAAGTTATTATTACAGGTGGTTCTGAAGCGCCTATTACCCCGGCATCATTTGGCGGCTTTAGCTCTATGAAAGCTATGTCGGCCCGTAATGATGATCCGCAAGGAGCTTCGCGCCCGTTTGATACAGAACGTGACGGTTTTGTGATGGGCGAGGGTGCGGGAGCTTTGGTGCTGGAAGAATATGAACATGCCGTAAAAAGAGGTGCCCATATTTATGGCGAAGTTAGGGGAGCGGCCATGACGGCCGATGCCTATCACATGACGGCCACACATCCCGAAGGTTTAGGCGCATCAAAAGGGATGCAGCTGGCTTTGCAGGAAGCAGGCGTTTCTATTACCGATGTTGATTACCTGAACATGCACGCTACTTCAACGCACGTAGGTGATCTTTCGGAACTTAAGGCCATATTGACACTTACCAAAGGCGAAGAAAACAAGATCAAAATTGGCGCTACCAAATCAATGACCGGGCACTTGCTCGGAGCTGCAGGCGCTATCGAAGCCATTATATGTTTACTGGCCATGCGCGACAGCGTTATTCCGCCTACCATAAATACAACCACGTTAGACCCGGCAGTGCCGCAAAGCCTTAACATTGTTTTAAAGGAGGCAATTGACCATCAGGTTAATTTAACCATGAGCAATACCTTTGGCTTTGGCGGTCATAACGGTATTGTGGTGTTTGGTAAGGTGTAAATATTGCCTGTATAAAGACTTGCGAAGTTTTCAAAACCTCGAAAGTCTGATAAAGAACTTAAAAAGCCATGTCATTGCGAGCGCAGCGTGGCAATCTCATTATGCAAGTCAGTCCTGCTTAGCAAGTTGCCTTTCCTATGAGATTGCCACGCTGCGCTCGCAATGACATAAGCAGTAAAGAGTGTCGTGTTCGCAGTGTTCGCGGGTTCGCACTTCAAAAATGTGAATACCTGTTATGAAAGATAAAAACGTTGCAAAACAAAAAAGCGGCAGATATTCATCCGCCGCTTTTTATATTATATAATATTGACTACAAACCAAAAGCTTGTTTTACTTTATCAACATAATCCAGTTTTTCCCAGGTAAACAGTTCAACCTCGCGTTTAAGTTCGCTGCCATCATGGGCTATGAATGATTTGGTAACGGTTTCGCTTGGTTTACCAAAGTGACCATAAGCAGCGGTTTCACTATAAATAGGGTTACGCAGTTTAAAGCGGGTTTCAATAGCGTAAGGGGTCATATTAAAAATGGCCTCTACTTTTTTAGCTATCTCACCATCATGCAGGTTAACTTTAGCAGTGCCATAAGTATTTACATAAATACCCATCGGCTGGGCTACACCAATAGCGTATGATACCTGCACCAATACTTCGTCGCAAATGCCGGCAGCTACCAGGTTTTTGGCAATGTGACGGGTTGCATAAGCAGCAGAGCGGTCAACCTTTGATGGGTCTTTACCAGAGAAAGCACCGCCGCCATGTGCGCCTTTGCCACCATAAGTATCTACAATGATTTTACGGCCGGTTAAGCCGGTATCGCCATGCGGCCCGCCAATAACAAATTTTCCGGTAGGGTTAATGTGATATTTGATCTGATCATTAAAGAAGTGAGCGTATTTCGGATATTTAGCCTTTACGCGTGGAATAAGGATGCTGATGATGTCCTCGCTGATTTTGGCCAGCATGGCTTTTTCATCATCAAAATCGTCATGTTGGGTTGATATTACAATAGCATCAATGCGCTGAGGTTTGTTATCATCGCTATATTCCAGTGTTACCTGTGATTTTGCATCAGGGCGAAGGTATTTGATCTCGTTATTTTCGCGACGGATAGCTGCCAGTTCAATTAACAGCGCATGTGCAATATCAAGCGCCAAAGGCATATAATTGTCGGTTTCAACAGTAGCGTAACCAAACATCATACCCTGGTCGCCCGCGCCCTGCTCTTCTTTGGCCTGGCGGTCAACCCCCTGGTTAATATCTGGCGATTGCTCATGAATAGCAGACAGCACACCGCATGAGCTGCCATCAAACATATATTCGCCTTTGATGTAACCAATTTTGTTAATCACCTCACGGGCAATTTTTTGAACATCTAAATAGGCTTTTGATTTTACTTCGCCGGCTAAAAATACCTGCCCGGTAGTTACCAGGGTTTCACAGGCAACTTTCGAATCGGCGTCAAATGCTAAGAAATGATCAATAAGCGCGTCTGATATCTGGTCAGCAACTTTATCCGGATGTCCTTCTGATACGGATTCTGAAGTAAATAAATATGCCATATAAATTTTATGATTTTTTTAAAAAAATTAGGAAAGGGGAGTGTTTTAACGGATCGTTGTAAAAAGAAGCATTGGTTTTAGCACTTTTTTACGTGGTTGCAATCCAGTCCGCCTGCTGACGGACAACTAAATCATTCCACTTTCGGCGACTAAAATAAAACAAATTTCACAAAGCCAAAAATACATTTACTTTTGATGGCTGAAATAATTAATATAATTGAAACGTAAAGCGTTATTTATAATAAACCCTATATCGGGCGGCAAGAAAAAGGACGGTGTCCCGGAGCTGATAGATCAAAACCTTGAAAAAGGAGTGTTTGATGCCACAATTGTTTTTAGCGATGGCGTATCGCATGCACGTATAATTGCTTCAGAAGCAGTAAATAAATATGATATTATAACGGCCGTAGGCGGCGATGGCACTGTAAATGAAATAGCATCGGCCATTGTGGGCAGTAATACAGCATTGGGGATAGTACCTTATGGGTCGGGGAATGGCCTTGCACGTTTTTTAGGTGTCCCGATGAATCCGCAGCAGGCCATAAAAACGTTAAGCTCCGGCCGGGTTGAAAGTATTGATTCGGGCATGGTGAACGGGCAGCCGTTTTTTAATATGGCAGGCATGGGTTTTGACGCGCATATCAGTGAGGTTTTCTCGCACGGAAAAAAACGTGGCTTTATATCCTATATCAAATCATCATTGCAGGAGATAGCCACTTATAATGAACAGGACTATCATATTGAAATTGATGGAAAGGTGTATAATCGTAAGGCCTTTATGCTCAGCATCGCCAATTCATCGCAATATGGCAACAACGCGCACATATCACCTAAAGCATCGGTACAGGACGGGTTGCTTGATGTTTGCCTGATCAGGAAGTTCCCGCTATGGCGGTTTCCCGAAATGGGCGTCAGGATGCTTACCAAAACATCTGAAGGTACCAACTATGTTGAAATTATACGCGGTAAAGAAATTAATGTAACGCGGCAAACTGAGGGCCCCATACATCTTGACGGCGAGCCACAGGTAATGGGTACAGCTATACATATTAATGTAGTACCGAATTCTTTAAAGGTAATAGTGGGCCAATCCTATAATTAAAAACTGATATTATGGCTAAGAAGAATTTTACAGGCGTAGTTTATTCAACCGATCCGGATTTTCAATACCAGGAAAATGGGGGGCGGGCACAAGAGACATTGCCACCTCAGCAGCAAAACCTTAAAATTTATTTGGACCGGAAGGGGGGCAGTAAACTGGTTACGCGCGTAAGCGGTTTTATAGGTACCGAAGCCGATCTGGAACTTATTGGCAAAAAACTGAAAACGAAATGCGGTGTTGGCGGCTCGGTAAAAGATGGTGAAATATTGATACAGGGCGATTTCAGGGATAAAATATTAACCCTGCTGCAAACTGATGGTTATAAAGCAAAAAAAGCCGGCGGCTAATTTTTAATGATGTATGCCGGCAATTTTACCCTCATTATTTACCGGCAAAGCGTACAATGTACACTAAAACAAAAACATTGCCCCTCTGTTGTATAACGCCGCAGGCTTTATAAATGCGGTAAAAAACATTGTTGTAACAGATTAGTAACATAATTTTTATTAGGGATTGCTTGATAATATAAAAAAAAATGGTTTTCATTGCAAATAATTGTAGTGGCAACACACAATATTTATGCATTGTTACGTTAATAATGACCAATTAGAGACAAAATGTAATTTGGTATTAAAAAATTGTAAAGAATAACATAAAAGATTTTTTTATTTCATTAAAATTCTATTTTTGTTATTCGCTAATTAAAAGCACATTTAAATAACTTATAATATAAACAAAAACTAAAACTAAAAATTAAAAGTAATGGCAAACGCACCAACAAAACCAACTACTCCTGTTAAGAATGAAAGCTCAAGTGCATCGGGCATGTTTGCGACTTTGACAATTCCAATTTGTATCATCGTAGCAATCTGTATTTTTATCTTCATATTGGGTGATCCAAGTCACTATCAAGGCGGAGATGTAGAAAAAGGTGAACCAATGGATTTATTCGGAACAGTACACAAAGGTGGTATCATTGTACCTCTTATTATGTCATACTTGCTGATGGTTATCGTTTTCACTATCGAGCGTTTCGTAGTAATCGGTAAAGCATCAGGAACAGGTAACGTAGATGCATTTGTTAAAAAAATTCAAGGTTTCTTAAATTCAGGTAACATTTCTGCCGCTTCTGCAGAGTGCGACAAACAAAAAGGTTCTGTTGCAAACGTTATCAAATCTGCATTAAAGAAATATAAAGAAATGGAAGAAGAGCCAAATCTTGACGTTGATCAAAAAACTTTGGCTATTCAGAAAGACATTGAAGAAGCTACAGCATTAGAAATGCCGATGTTAGAGCAAAACTTAACAATTATCGCTACGCTGGTATCAATCGGTACATTAACTGGTCTGTTAGGTACGGTAATCGGTATGATTCGTGCGTTCGCGGCGTTATCAGCTCAAGGTGCTCCAAACACAACTGCATTATCTGCGGCTATCTCTGAAGCTTTGATCAACACAGCGTTGGGTATCGGTACATCAGCTATTTCAATTGTAATGTACAACGTGTTTACATCAAAAATTGATAAACTGACTTACGCTATTGACGAAACAGGATTCAGCATTGTACAAACATTCGCTGCATCACACAAAAACAAATAAAAATATAATAGTGGTTAATTCGTTAATACTTAGGGTAGTAACGAAGTTTAATTATCAATAACACTACATATTTTTAAACAGACAGAAAGATGCCAAGAGTAAAAGTCCAAAGAAAAAGTACAGCCATAGATATGACCGCCATGTGCGACGTAGCTTTCCTGTTGCTTACCTTCTTCATATTAACAGCAAAACCAAAGCCGGAGGATCCGATTAAGGCAGAAGTGCCTCAGTCAATCATAACCCAGCCGGTACCCGACGATAACATGGCTACTTTAACCGTAGGTCAGGGAAAGGTTTTCTTTAGTGTTGATGGTACAGATGTACGGAAGCAGTTGTTACAGCAAATGGCTGAAAAATACCAAGAAAAATTTTCGCAGGCAGAATATGACAGATTTGCCGTAACCGAAGTTTTTGGTGTGCCTTTTAACGCCCTGCACCAGTTTTTAGCGTTAACTTCGGAACAGAAGAAAACCTATCAACAACCAGGAATACCTAACGATACCACTTCAAATAATGAGCTTTTTAACTGGATACGTGAAGCGCGTGTTGCGGCTAAAGTACTTCATAATAAAGAGCTGAGGGTATCTATAAAAGGTGATAGCAAAGAAGAATATCCTACCATTAAAAAGGTAATAGGTATTTTACAAAAGCAAAAAGTTAACAAATTCAGTTTAATTACAGCGCTGAGAGCCGCGCCTAAAAAATAAAAAGACATGGCAGAATTAGATACCTCCGGCGGGGGTAAGCACAAAGGCGGGAAAGTAAGAAGTAAAAAAGCCTCAACACGCGTGGATTTAACTGCAATGGTTGACCTTGCCTTCTTATTAATTACCTTTTTTATGCTTACCACAACCCTTGCTAAGCCTAAGGCAATGGACTTGGCAATGCCGGATAAGGATGAGAAAACAAAAGATCAGTTGCCAATTGCAGCATCACGCTCTTTAACCCTTTTACTGGGTAGCAATAACAGGCTTGAATGGTATTTAGGCGAGCCGGGAAAATCGGCCCCTACTGTTGAAGGTTATGGTAAAGACGATTTGCGCAAAACGCTGATTGAAAAAGGCAAAGACGTACAGGCCGCCACCGGTAAGTTCATGTTTGTGGTAATTAAGCCAAGCGACAAATCAAATTATAAAAATTTGGTTGACGTGCTTGATGAAATTAACATAACGAACATACAGGGTTATGGTATTGTAGATATCACTCCTGCTGAAATTGCTTTATTGCAAAAAGACGGTTTGTACTAATTGTAATAAATAACCAGAGAGAACGTTAACATCATACTAAAATAAAAACCTATAATGTTAGGATCAAAATTAGACATATTAAAACCGGAATGGATCGATGTGGTTTTTTCCAATCGTAACAAAAGTTACGGTGCGTATGAACTAAGAAAAGACAATCCAAGACATACCAACAGAGCATTGATCATTGGTGTAGTACTTTTTGTTTTTCTTATTTCATTGAAAACCATTATCAATAAAATTGAGGGCTTCATTCCGAAAGCACAAGAGAAGGTGAAAGTCACCGATGTTGTGCTGCAACCACCACCACCAGTAGATCAGACCAAAAAACCACCTCCGCCGCCACCAGAACCACCTAAACCAAAGGTTGACCAGGTGCGTTTCCCGCCTCCGGTAGTAAAGCCGGATAATGAGGTAAGGGAAAAAGAACCACCTACAGTAAAAGAGCTGCAGGTAGCGGATCCTGGACAAAAGGATCAGAAAGGTGACCCTAATGCCGACATCAGAATTGATGAACCGGTAGGTAACTCAGATATTAAACAAGTTGTTGAGGCCGATCCTAACCAGATCTTTACTTCGGTAGAGCAAGTTCCTGAGTTTCCGGGAGGTTTGGATAAATTTGGAGCTTACTTAAGTAAAGCTATCAGGTATCCTGCTGTTGCCCGTGAAAACGGAACACAAGGTCGTGTAATCGTTACTTTCGTTGTGGAAAGAGACGGCTCTTTAACTGATATCAAAGTTACAAGAGGTATCGGCAGCGGTTGTGATGAGGAAGCAGTGCGTGTATTGAAAAATTCACCAAAATGGAAACCTGGTATACAGAACGGTCGTCCGGTTCGTGTACAGTACAGCGTTCCAATCAGCTTTACATTAGCAAGCGATAATTAGGATAATGCCATTTAATTTTAATTACAAGCAAAAATCGCCCAAAAGGCGGTTTTTGCTTATTTTAGGAGTCGTCACCCTTGTATGTGTATGTACAATGGGTATAATGATCATGTTTTGGGACAGGCTTGATCTTGGATTGTCCCAAACTCAGCGCATCATATTTGGCTCCCTTTTTCTGATATACGGTTTAATTAGGTTTTCAAGGCTGTTTAAAGATAACCCGGATGACAAATAGTTTAAAAATAGCTTTAGCGGCTATAACGGCGGTGGTTTTCCAAAGCTGTCAAAATAAGACCAAAACACCATCTGATACCTTTGTAACCGGTAGTGTAAGCCTGGTTGCTGATGAGTCTTTTAAGCCGATTATTAGCGAAGAGGAATATGTTTTTAAGAGCCTATTCCCCGAAGCTAAGCCAAATATCATCTACAAGTCAGAAAACGATGCCCTGCGGCTTTTGCTAAATGACAGTGTACGGGTAGCCATACTGGCACGGTCATTGGATACGGGCGAAATAGGCGTACTAAAAAGAAGAACATTGCCCCCGGTTATAAGGGCATTTGCTATAGATGCAGTGGCTTTAATTGTAAACCAAGCATCAAATGATACATTAATAACCGTGAGCGATATTAAGAAAATGCTTAACGGAAATGCTAAAACAGATAAAAACATTGTTTTCGACAATCCAAATTCAAGTTTGGTAAGGTATTTGAAGGATTTATCTGGTAATAAGGAATTAAAACAAAAAAATATTTATGCGCTGAAATCAAACATTGAAGTGCTTAAATATGTGAACGAACACCCCAATGCTATTGGTATTGTAGGCTTTAACTGGCTGAGCGACCCTGATAAAGATTATGCGGATGCTGTGAGTAAGGTTAAAGTTATAGCTGTTAAAGACGAAGATAACAGGAAGTTTAAGGATGAGTATTTTAAACCATCGCAAAGTTCGCTTGTCTTAAAACAGTACCCGCTAAGCAGGGAACTATATATTATAAACAGCACAGGTAAAATGGGATTGGGTACAGGTTTTTCGGAATTTGTTTTAAGTGAGAGGGGGCAACGGATTATATTAAAGTCAAACTTGACGCCAGAAGCCGTGCCCGGGAGAGAAATTAACATTAAACACTAACTAAAATTTATATAACGAGCGATGAAAATGATCAGTAGAATAGCCACCGCATCATTAGGGCTGGTATTAGTAGGTTCGTCAGTTTTTGCGCAGAGTATAGCCGATGCCAAAAAAGCTATTGATGCCGAACAGTACCAGAAGGCTAAATCGATGCTAAAAAACCTTACGGCGACGCAAGCCGATAAGGATGAGAACTTCTTTTATCTGGGATGGGTATACCTTAAACAGGATTATGCCGATTCGGCGAAAGCTGCTTTTACTAAAGGTATAGCAGTAAACGCAAAATCAGCCTTAAATTATGCAGGTTTAGGTGCAGTTGCCCGTTTGGATAAAGACAATGCAGGAGCAACAAACAATTTTAACCAGGCCATTACATTGGCAGGTAAAAATTCCAAACCATATCAATACGTAGGTGAGGCTTACCTGCTTCCACTTACACCCGAAGCAAAAGTAACTCCGGCTGATGCAAACGCGGCTATTGCTGTTTTACAAAAAGGAAAAACAGTAAACGCAAAAGACGCCGAATTATTAATTACCCTGGGTAACGCTTACCGCTCACAATTGAAGAGCAACGAAGCTTACCAGGCGTATTCAGATGCGTCAACCATTGATCCTAAAAACCCGGCTGCCAAAGTAGCTACAGGTGTTTTATGGAAATTTGCCAACAACTTTGAAGATTCTGAAAAACAATTTCAGGACGCTTTAGCTATTGATCCTAATTACGGACCTGCATACCGTGAATGGGCCGAAACAGATTTGCGTTGGTCATTAAACGATCCAAAAATGGCTTCTGTTAAAATCAAAGCAGCTACAGATGAATATAAAAAATATTTGAGTTTAACAGATCTGTCTTTAGAATCAAGAATGCGTTATGCCGACTTCCTGATACTATCTGGCGATTATAAAACCCTGCAAACAGAAGTATCAACACTGTCACAAGCAGCAAATACAAACCCAAGGGTTTATCGTTATTTGGGCTATGCAGCTTATGAAAATAAAGATTATCCTGCAGGCTTAACCGCTTTGAATACCTGGTTCCAAAAGGCCGATCCAAAACGCATAATCCCTCGTGATTATCTTTACCTGGGCCGTTTGCAAATCGCTTCAGGTCAGGATTCGTCAGGTATCAATACCTTAAGAAAAGCTTTAGAGCTTGATACTACACAGGCAGATGTTTATGGCGAAATTGCTAAAAGCTTATATGCTCAAAAGAAATATGCCGAAGCTGGTGATGCTTATAAAGTATTTATAGCTAAATCACGTACAGCTACACTGAATGATTACCTGAAAGAAGGCGTAAGTTATTTTTATGCATTCAGGGAGCAGTATTTTAGTACAGCAACCCCTAAACCAGTTGCTGATACCACCTTATTAATAAAAGCCGATACTGCATTTAGCTATATCCAGCATAAGGCCGCTGCCCCAATTGCTACTGTAGCGCTTTATCAGGCCCGCGCTAATGATTTCAGGGAGCCAAGCCGTAATACAACGCTGGGATATGCTAAACCATACTATGAGCAATATATCCAGTTGGTAACTGCTAAACAACCAGTTGCCGATGCTGATAAAATTTTCCTGGGTGAAGCTTATGCTTACTTAGGAACTTATTATGAGTTCAAAGAAAAGGACGATGCTAAAGCGGGAGAAAACTTTACCAAGGCCCGTGAAAATGATCCTACCAATAAACAGGCTGTTGCATACTTTGCCCGTAAAGGCGGTGCGAGTAAAAGCAAATAATAAAAATTAATATACAATTAAAGGCCTCTTGCAAAAGAGGCCTTTTTTATTTTAGATGCATTAGTATATTTGCACCATGGAATTACAAAGTTTGCCGGTTAATTATTTGCCCATCATATTTCAAATGCTGGTGGCTATAGGGTTTGTGGTAACCACTATGTTTGTAACGCATAAAATTGGTCCGAAACGTGTTACCAAAGATAAGTTAACCCCGTTTGAATCGGGAATTGAGGTGGTTGGTAACGCCCGTACGCCAATTTCCATCAAATATTTCCTGGTAGCCATATTGTTTGTGCTATTTGATGTGGAAGTGATATTTATGTATCCATGGGCTGTTAATTTCAGGGCGATGGGTAAAGAGGGCATGATTGAAATGTTCATATTTATGGCTACACTTTTACTGGGTTTTATCTACGTAATAAAAAAGGGAGCTTTAGACTGGGATTGAGTTTAGATTGATTCTAAATATGTCTCCTGCGCGCTCATAGTGTACCTTTTACATCGTTATTATTGTAAATTTGCGCTTGCTGTCCATCTTTTTGGAGATAGTAAATTTCTATTAAAATAGTTCAATGAGTGATATTCAAATAGTTGATGCTCCCGCTGGAGTTGAAGGCGCCGGATTTTTTGCTACCTCGCTTGATAAAGTTATAGGCATAGCACGCTCAAATTCATTATGGCCCCTGCCATTTGCTACCTCATGCTGTGGCATCGAGTTTATGGCTACCATGGCATCTCATTATGACTTGTCGAGATTTGGAGCCGAGCGTTTAAGCTTTTCGCCCCGTCAGGCCGATCTTTTAATGGTTATGGGAACCATAGCAAAAAAAATGGCCCCTGTACTCAGGCAGGTGTATCTGCAAATGGCCGAACCCCGCTGGGTTATGGCTGTTGGAGCATGTGCATCGAGCGGCGGTATATTTGATACTTACTCTGTTTTACAGGGTATAGATGAAGTGATACCAGTTGATGTTTACGTGCCCGGTTGCCCGCCCCGCCCCGAAGCTATTATTGATGGCTTTATCAATATTCAGAAACTGGTACAAACGGAATCATTACGTCGTAGAAACGAGCCTAAGTATCAGGAATTATTAGCTAAATACGGAATTCAATAATGGCCCAGATACCTAACGAAGAGCTTTTAAAAAGAATTAGTGAAAAGTTTGACCAGCAGGTAACTGTTGTTGGCGAACCTTATGGTTTGCTTACTGTTGAAACCGGGCGCGAACAGATTATAGATCTGCTTACTTTTTTAAAGACCGACCCAGCCTTAAAATTCATTTTCTTAACAGATATTACCGGTGTGCATTACCCTGAGCAGGAAAAACCTATTGGGGTTATTTACCATTTGCATAGCCTTACCACCAACACCCGCATCCGCATAAAAGTATTTTTGGCAGATGGTGATGTGCATATCCCTACTGCCACCGTGTTGTGGGATGGTGCCAACTGGATGGAGCGCGAAACGTATGACCTTTTTGGCGTATTGTTTGACGGCCACCCCGATTTGCGCCGTATATTAAACGTTGACGACATGACGGCTTTCCCGATGCGAAAAGAGTTTCCGCTGGAAGACCCTAACCGTGTTGATAAAAAGGATTACTTCTTCGGAAGATAACATATATAGAATCAAGAGGTAAGAATCAAGAGATTATGTAGTAGAGCTTATCTTATATCTTGGCTCTTGATTCTTATCTCTTGATTCTAATAAAAATTATACTGATGCAAAATCATCCTGTATATACAGACAACGATCCGCAAAGCGAACTTTCAACCCTAAACCTGGGGCCAACACACCCTGCAACCCATGGCGTGTTTCAAAATGTGCTGCAGCTTGATGGCGAAAGAATTGTAAGCGGCGTATCAACCATAGGCTATATACACCGCGCGTTTGAAAAAATTGCCGAACACAGGCCGTTTTACCAGATCACCCCGCTTACCGACCGTTTAAACTATTGCTCATCGCCCATTAACAACATGGGCTGGCATATGACCGTTGAAAAACTGCTGGGTATCCAAACCCCAAAACGTGTTGACTATCTGCGTGTAATTATCATGGAGCTTGCCCGTATATCTGACCACATCATCTGTAATGGTGTATTGGGGGTTGATACCGGCGCATTTACAGGTTTCCTGTACATGATGGAGCACCGGGAATCTATTTATGAAATATATGAGGAGATCTGCGGATCGCGCCTCACCACCAATATAGGTCGTATAGGCGGTTTTGAACGTAACTTTAATACCATAGCTTTTGCCAAATTGCGTGCGTTTTTAAAGAACTTCCCTGTTACGCTGAAAGAATTTGAGTCGCTGTTTAACCGTAACCGCATTTTTGTTGACCGCACTAAAGATGTGGCTGCTGTTACTGCCGAAACTGCGTTAAGCTATAGCTGGACAGGTCCTTTGCTACGTGCTGCCGGCGTTGATTATGACGTAAGGGCGATGAACCCGTACTCATCATACGAAGATTTTGATTTTGAAGTACCTGTTGGTACCAATGGAGATGTTTATAGCCGCTTTTTGGTGCGTAACGAAGAAATGTGGCAGAGCTTGCGCATTATTGAACAAGCCCTGGTAAAACTGGAGAAAGAGCCAACGGATATTTTCCATGCCGATGTGCCTGAGTTTTATCTGCCCCCCAAGGAAGAAGTTTATAATAACATGGAAGCGCTCATTTATCACTTTAAAATTGTGATGGGCGAGATACCAACCCCGAATACCGAAGTATATCATTCGGTTGAGGGCGCCAATGGCGAACTGGGCTTTTACCTGGTGAATGATGGCGGGCGCAGCCCGTACCGCTTGCACTTCCGCAGGCCGAGCTTTATCAATTACCAGATGTATGCACCAATGAGCCGCGGTATGTTATTATCAGACGCTATTATTAACATGAGTAGTTTAAACGTTATAGCCGGAGAGTTAGATGCTTAGAGTTGAAGATGCTCAGGTACCGGTTGATTTTTCGCCGGAACTGATTAGTAAGTTTGATGATATAGTAAGCCGTTATCCCAAGGGAAAACAAAAATCGGGTTTACTGCCGATACTGCACCTGGTACAGGCTGAATTTGGCTGGGTAAGCGTACCTGCAATGGATAAGGTAGCTGCCTATCTTGAAATATTACCTATCGAGGTGTATGAAGTAGCCTCATTTTATACCATGTATTTTTTACGCCCACAGGGTAAATATGTGCTGGAGGTTTGCCGTACCAGCGGTTGCTGCCTGGTAGGAGCCGAAAAGATCATGGATCATATTGAGCAAAAGCTGGGTGTGCCAGAAGGTGAAGTAACTGCCGACGGCCTGTTTAGCTGGCGCGGTGTAGAATGTCTAGCTGCATGCGGTTTTGGCCCGGTTTTACAAATTGGCCCCGAATATACTTTCTACGAAAATTTAACCAACGATTCGGTAGATAAGCTGATAACGGACTTAACAGCAAAGGCAAAAAATTAACAGTATCATGGGACGGAAATTACTATTAGAACATATAAACGTACCCGGCATCAATACATTTGATGTTTACCGCTCAAAGGGTGGTTACGCTTCTGTTGAAAAAGCTATAAAAACCATGTCGCCGGATGCGATAGTGGAGGAAGTAAAAAAATCTGGTTTACGTGGCCGTGGCGGCGCCGGTTTCCCTACCGGTATGAAGTGGAGCTTTCTGGCCAAGCCCGAAGGCGTAGCACGTTACCTGGTTTGTAATGCAGATGAATCGGAACCCGGTACTTTTAAAGATCGTTACCTGATGACTTATATCCCTCACCTATTAATAGAGGGGATGATCGTATCGAGCTTTGCATTAGGTGCCAATACATCGTTCATATACGTACGCGGCGAAATGATGCCGCAGATCAGGATCCTGGAAAAAGCCATTGCCGAAGCAAAAGCAAAAGGGTTTCTTGGTAAAAATATTTTAGGCTCAGGGTACGACCTCGAGCTTTATGTACAGCCCGGCGGCGGCGCTTACATCTGCGGCGAAGAAACCGCCCTGTTGGAGTCGTTGGAAGGTAAACGGGGTAACCCGCGTATAAAACCACCATTCCCGGCTATTGCTGGTTTGTATGGTTGCCCAACAGTGGTAAACAATGTGGAGTCCATTGCTGCGGTGGTACCAATTGTAAACGAAGGCGGTGATGAGTATGCCAAACTGGGCATTGGTCGCAGTACAGGTACCAAGCTGATCTCAGCTGGTGGTAACCTGAAAAAACCAGGCGTTTACGAAATTGATCTGGGCCTGCCGGTTGAAGAATTTATATATTCAGATGAGTACTGTGGGGGTATTGCCAATGGTAAACGCTTAAAGGCTGTTGTAGCCGGTGGTTCATCTGTACCTATTTTGCCAGCTAACCTGATCCTGAAGACTGTTAACAACGAGCCGCGTTTAATGAGCTATGAATCATTAAGCGATGGTGGTTTTGTGAGCGGTACCATGCTGGGTTCAGGTGGTTTTATAGCATATGACGAGGATGCCTGTATTGTGCGCAATACATGGAACTTCGCCCGTTTTTATCATCATGAAAGCTGCGGACAATGTTCGCCTTGCCGTGAGGGTACCGGATGGATGGAGAAGGTATTGCACCGCTTAGAGTACGGTCATGGCAGGCAAAGCGATATGGACCTGCTGGTTGATATTTCTAAAAAGATTGAAGGTAATACGATTTGTCCGCTGGGTGACGCGGCAGCCTGGCCGGTGGCCAGCGCCATACGCCATTTCAGGGATGAGTTTGAATGGCACGTAACAAACGCAAGTGAAGCCACAACAAGGAACTACGGATTAGCACATTACGCAGATCCGTTACCGAAGTTGGAGACAGCGTAAATAATTATCACCTTGTCATTGCGAGGAACGAAGCAATCTCAAAGGACAATGGCGAAAGACATGTATAAGGAGATTGCCACGCTGCGCTCGCAATGACATGTGGGTTTCTAAAAATTAGAGTTTAGAAATTAGGATTTAGAGTTTATACACAAGGACGTTATATAAAATGTCAATGAAAGTAACAATAGACGGGATACCCGTTGAAGTAGAACCAGGAACAACCATACTTAATGCCGCAAGGCAGATAGGTGGCGATATTGTTCCGCCTGCTATGTGCTATTACTCCAAGCTTGAAGGCAGTGGCGGTAAATGCCGCACCTGTTTGGTTAAGGTAAGCAAGGGCTCTGAAAAAGACCCTCGTCCTATGCCAAAGCTTGTTGCCTCATGTCGTACCACCGTTATGGATGGCATGGAAGTGCAAAATATTACATCGCCTGAGGTGATTGAAGCCCGTAAAGGCGTAGTAGAAATGCTGTTGATCAATCACCCGCTTGATTGCCCTGTGTGCGACCAGGCCGGCGAATGCCACCTCCAAGACTTAGGTTTTGAACACGGCGCTGCTAAAACCCGTTACGAATTTGACCGCCGCACGTTTGAAAAGATAGACATTGGCGATAAAATTCAGCTGCATATGACCCGCTGTATTCTGTGCTATCGCTGCGTATTCACTGCTGATCAGATCACCAACACCCGTTTGCATGGTATCCTGAACAGGGGCGATCATTCTGAGATCTCTACTTACATCTCTAAAGCTATTGATAACGATTTTTCAGGTAACATAATTGATGTTTGCCCGGTAGGCGCGTTAACCGATAAAACTTTCCGCTTTAAAAACCGTGTTTGGTTCACCAAACCGGTTGATGCCCACCGCGATTGCGATAAATGCTGTGGCAAAACAACTTTATGGTATAAAGGCGAAGATGTGATCAGGGTAACCGGGCGTAAGGATGTTTATGGCGAGGTAGAGGAGTTTATTTGCAATACCTGCCGTTTTGATAAAAAGAAAACAGCCGACTGGGTAATTGAAGGCCCGCGTAAGATATCACATAAATCGGTTATCAGCTCAAATCATTACGAATTTACACCGCTGCCGGTAGTTAAAACCAACCCGGTACTGATGGAAGCGAACAAAGAACAATTTGAAAGGGACACACGCTTATAATGGAAACTACTGACTTAATATTTAGGATTATACTGATCGTGATCATTTTCGCTATCAGCCTTGTTGTGGCCATGTATTCTACCTATGCCGAGCGTAAGGTTGCCGCGTTTTTCCAGGATAGGATTGGCCCAAACCGTGCCGGTCCGTGGGGTATTTTACAACCGCTGGCCGATGGTGGTAAAATGTTCCTGAAAGAAGAGATCATTCCTACTAATGCAACACCGTTTCTGTTCATTGTTGGCCCGTCACTGGCTATATTAACAGCCTGTATAGGTTCGGCGGTTATTCCATGGGGGCAAAAGATGATCATTGGCGGTCATACTTTTGATTTACAGGTTACTGATATTAATGTTGGTGTGCTATATATTTTCGGCGTGGTATCATTAGGCGTATATGGCGTAATGATAGGCGGATGGGCATCAAATAATAAATACTCATTGCTTGGCGCTATCCGCGCGGCATCACAAAATATAAGCTACGAAATTTCAATGGGTTTATCCATCATAGCATTGCTGATGCTTACCAATACTTTGAGCTTACGCGAAATTGCCGAGCAGCAACATGGCTGGCACTGGAACGTACTACGACAACCACTGGGGTTTGTACTGTTTATTGTTTGCGCTTTTGCCGAAACCAACCGTACGCCCTTTGATTTGCCTGAGTGCGAAACCGAACTGGTGGGTGGTTACCATACTGAGTATTCATCCATGAAACTTGGTTTTTACCTGTTTGCAGAGTATATCAATATGTTCATATCATCGGCGGTGATGGCAACCTTATACTGGGGTGGTTATAACTATCCGGGCATGGATTGGGTTGCTGCTCATACTGGACCGGCTTTGGGACCGCTTATCGGAGTTGGCGTATTCTTTTTAAAAATATTCCTGTTCATCTTCTTTTTCATGTGGGTACGTTGGACAATACCGCGTTTCCGTTATGATCAGCTGATGGATTTGGGCTGGAAGATATTGATACCATTGGCCATTGCCAACATTGTACTTACCGGATTGGTAAGCACAGCACTTACACACTTTGGATTTTAATAAAATGGAATCATTAAGCAATAAGAAAAAAGTACTGGAGGTTAAGCCACTCAATTTTTTAGAGCGCGCTTACCTGCCTGCCATTATGGGCGGCCTTGCCACTACCATGAAACACTTTTTCAAAAAGCCGGTAACCATCAGTTATCCTGAAGAAAAACGTGAATTTTCTGAAAACTTTCGTGGTATGCACTCGCTTAAACGCGACGAGAATGGTAAGGAACGCTGCACTGCCTGCGGATTGTGCGCCCTCTCATGCCCGGCAGAAGCCATCACCATGACAGCTGCCGAACGCCAGCCGGGCGAGGAGCATTTGTATCGTGAAGAAAAATATGCTGCCGTTTATGAAATAAACATGCTGCGCTGCATTTTCTGCGGCTTGTGCGAAGAGGCGTGCCCGAAAGAAGCTATTTATCTTGACGGTGATATTGTACCTGCCGACTACTTACGCAAGGATTTTATTTACGGTAAAGACAAATTAGTAGAGGCGCCCTTAAATCAATAAAGAAGTTTTATACCTTTGCCCAACTCTTTTAACGGGCAGGGTATTTTGTAAATATAAACATGAGTACATTTTACTTCATCGCGTTTTTGTCCATATTCTTTTCGATACTGGTTATCTCGGCCAAAAATCCGGTACATAGTATCCTTTATCTGGTACTGACCTTTTTTATGTTCACCATTCAATACATTTTATTGAACGCGCAGTTTTTGGCGATAGTGAACTTTATAGTGTATATGGGGGCTATACTGGTATTGTTCCTGTACACGCTGATGCTCATTAACCTGAATAAGGAAAGCGAACCTATAAAACCCTTCATGGTAAAAGCTGCCGGTGTAGTTGGCGGTGGCATTTTGATAGTGGCGCTGGTAGCTTCATTAAAATCGATGGGCGTTTCAAACCCGGTTGTTTTGAAAGATCCAGGTTTGGGCCTGGTAAAAAACTTAGGTAAAGTATTGTTTAATGAATTTTTACTGCCATTTGAAGTATCGTCAATATTGCTGTTATCGGCAATGGTAGGCGCGGTTCTGCTGGCTACAAAAGACCCTAAAGCTGCATAATGGAAAGTTTAATAAATACCATACACGCGGTACCGCTTAATCATTACATATTATTAAGTACCATTATTTTTTCGATAGGTGTAATTGGCGTATTGATCCGCCGCAACGCCATTGTGATATTTATGTCGGTTGAGCTAATGCTTAACGCGGTTAATTTGCTGCTTACTGCATTTTCTGTGTACAGGGGCGATGCCAGCGGACAGGTTTTCGTATTTTTTATTATGGCGCTGGCCGCAGCCGAAGTAGCGGTAGGCCTGGCTATTATAGTAATGATATACCGGAATACCAATTCCATCGACATCAACGTGCTCAACAGGCTTAAATGGTAGCTTGATTTCGGATTTCGGAGTTTCGATTTCGGATTTGAAAAGTAGATTAAAATATATAATAAATATAAAAACGTATAGCGTAACACGTACAACGTATAGCAAACATGGATAAATACATCTGGCTTATTCCTATATTACCGTTAGCCGGTTTTATTATTAACGGACTTGGCCGCAATTCATTATCGAAAAACGTAATTGGCTTTATTGGCAGCCTCCTGGTACTGGTTTCTTTTGGTTTGAGCCTGGCTGTTTTCTTCCAAATCAAATCAACAGGTCATCCTGTTAATGTTACTTATTTTGACTGGATATCAGTTGGGGCATTGAAAATACCATTCGCGTTTTTGGTTGACCAGTTAAGTGCTATCATGTTACTCATTATTACCGGTGTGGGTTTTCTGATCCATCTGTACT
Organism: Mucilaginibacter sabulilitoris; assembly: GCF_034262375.1. Taxonomy (NCBI): domain Bacteria; kingdom Pseudomonadati; phylum Bacteroidota; class Sphingobacteriia; order Sphingobacteriales; family Sphingobacteriaceae; genus Mucilaginibacter; species Mucilaginibacter sabulilitoris. The sequence goes on along the minus strand of NZ_CP139558.1, from coordinate 7,403,519 downwards.
CTATAGGTTATATGCATCATGATAATGGCTTTGGAAAGTTTTTCGCTTACCTGAACCTGTTCGTGTTCTTTATGTTACTACTGGTAATGGGCTCAAACTACCTGATTATGTTTATTGGCTGGGAGGGTGTAGGTTTATGCTCATACCTGCTTATCGGTTTTTGGTATACTAATCCAAGTTATGCCGACGCTGCCAAGAAAGCATTTATCATGAACCGTATTGGCGACCTTGGATTTTTATTAGGCGTATTCCTGATCATATACGCATTTGGAAGCATTGAGTTTGCTACTATATTTCCAAAAGCGGCAACCATGAAAGTTGGCTCAGCGCCGTTTTTTACAATTACGATATTGCTGTTTGTAGGCGCGGTTGGTAAATCTGCCCAGTTGCCGTTGTTTACCTGGCTACCCGATGCGATGGCCGGTCCAACACCGGTATCGGCGCTGATACATGCTGCTACCATGGTAACAGCAGGTATCTACATGATTGCCCGCTCTAACATATTCTATACACTGTCTCCCGATACCATGGAGATTGTGGCGATAATTGGTTTAGCAACAGCCTTATTTGCGGCACTGATTGCCCTAACGCAGACTGACATTAAAAAGGTACTGGCTTATTCAACAGTATCGCAGTTGGGTTATATGTTTTTAGGTTTGGGCGTTGGCGCATATACAGGTGCTTTCTTCCACGTACTAACACACGCTTTCTTTAAAGCCTTATTGTTCCTTGGCGCCGGTTCGGTGATCCACGCCATGAGCGATGAACAGGATATGCGTAAAATGGGTGGTTTAAAAGGAAAGATCAAAATTACTTTTGCAACCATGCTGATTGGTACTATTGCTATATCAGGTATTCCGCCGTTCTCAGGTTTCTTTTCAAAAGACGAAATTCTGGCTCATGCCTACGCGCATAGCACAACTTTTTATGTAATAGGCGTATTTACGGCCATGTTAACTTCTTTCTACATGTTCAGGATGCTGTACCTCACGTTTTACGGTAAGTTCCGCGGTACACATGAACAAGAGCATCATGTACATGAGTCGCCTGCAAGCATGACCATTCCGCTTGTTGTGCTGGCTATACTTTCTATAGTTGGTGGTTTTATAGGCGTACCTGAAGTATTAGGCGGTCACCACGAACTGGAGCATTTCCTGGCACCGGTATTTGAAAAATCAAACGCCATACTGGGCGAACATCATTTAGAAGCTAATACCGAGTTTATGCTGATGGGTATTTCGGTAGTATTGGCTTTGGTTGCCATGATTTACGCTTACTTTAAATATGTAAAGGGAGGCAGTGTGCCGGCGGCAGATACCGAGGAGCGCCCTGCATTAACCAGCTTGTCGTACAACAAGTTTTATATTGATGAGCTTTATGATATGATCATCCGCAAGCCATTAGATTTCCTGTCGAATTTCTTTTACAATGTGGTGGACCGTTTGGGTATTGATGGTCTGGTGAATGGCATAGGCAAAGGTACTGTTGAAACCAGCAAGGGTTTGCGTTTACTGCAAACCGGAAACGTAGGTTTCTACATATTTATCATGGTGCTGGGCATTATTGCTGTATTGGCATATAGCATATTGGGATTAACTAAATAAACGATAAGCGTTTACCATATAACAATGACTGTTAGTATATTAATTTTTTTACCAGTAGTTGCCGCAATTATTGTAGCCTTATTAAAAAATGGGGTTGCCAAATATGCTGCATTGTTTTTTTCTGTTGCCGAACTGGTAATAGCGGGTATATTTTTAAGCCGTTTTACACCTGATGCAAGCACGCAGTTTGCCATTGATGTGCCATGGATAGCCAAATTTGGTATTTACTTTAGTGCCGGTATTGACGGTATCAGCATGATCATGGTATTGCTTACCACGCTGCTTGTACCGCTTATCATTTTATCGACCTTTGAACACCAGCACAAAAAAGCAGGTGCATTTTATGGCTTGATATTGTTTATGCAAGCCGGCCTGCTGGTTGTATTTACCGCTTTAGACGGATTTTTATTTTACGTAGGATGGGAAGCTGCCCTGATACCTATTTATTTTATATGTGCCCTGTGGGGCGGTGAAAACCGCATCCGCATCACTATTAAGTTTTTTATATACACGTTCGCCGGTTCGTTATTTATGCTGGTGGGCATTATTTATATGTACCTGCAAAACCCAGGCAAAACGTATGATCTGCATGAGTTTTACCGGATAGGTTTAGACGTGCATCACCAGTCGCTGGTGTTCTGGGCGTTTTTCCTGGCCTTTGCTATCAAAATGCCGCTGTTCCCATTCCATACCTGGCAGCCCGATACTTATACCGAAGCCCCAACGGCCGGTACCATGCTGTTATCAGGTATAATGCTTAAAATGGGAATTTATGGAGTTATCCGCTGGTTAATACCTAATGCACCTGCGGGCTTTTTACATTGGCAAAGTCTGGTAATGATACTGGCTGTTATTGGTATTGTATATGCATCGATAATAGCATTTAACCAAAAAGATGGTAAGCGTTTGGTAGCTTACTCATCTATAGCGCACGTTGGGCTTATAGCCGCGGGCATATTTGCCTGGAATGCTACAGGTGTTCAGGGAGCGCTGATACAAATGCTCAACCACGGTATTAATGTTGTAGGTATGTTCTTTATCTGGGACATCATCAGCCGCAGAATGAATACCCGTGAAATAAGCGAGTTGGGTGGTATAGCTAAAGTAGCACCACAGTTTTCTATAGCATTTTTAATTATTGTACTGGGGACTGTTGGCTTGCCGCTAACCAATGGTTTTGTAGGTGAGTTCTTGTTATTGAACAGCGTGTTCAACTACAGCGCTATTCATTATATGAACATTACGATATCGGCCATTGCTGGTTTAACCATTATTTTTGGAGCGGTGTATATGCTGCGTATGTACAAAAATGTAATGCAAGGCGAAACAAACGAACTTACCGCCACATTTACCGACATTACCGCATCAGAAAAATTAACATTGGGTATTATTTGCATCCTAATCATTGCTATAGGTGTTTATCCGCATCCTATTATGCATATATCTGAGGCGGCAGTTCATAATTTAATACAATCAATAAACGCAAAACTCTAATTGATTTAGAATTTCGAAATAAATGAATACTTTAATCATCATATCTGTTTTACCTATAGTGCTTTTGTACCTCGGCTTGTATAAGGCTACAAAATCATTATTGCCGGTTACTATTGTTGGCCTGTTAGCCGCTTTAGGTTTAGCCATTGCCCAATGGAATAATGTTGCTGAGCCTATTTACCATGGTATGATGATGTTTGATAATTTCTCCATCGCTTTCTCGGGTATCACCATTATAACTACAATCCTTATCCTGATGTTATCGGGTGGGTACTTTGAAAAGATCAGTAAGAATGTGGCCGAGTATTATGCCATCATCCTGTTTTCGCTGGCCGGTATTATTGTAATGGTTTCTTTTTATAACCTGGTGATGCTGTTTATCGGTATCGAGATCATGTCGGTAAGTTTATATATTCTGGCTGGTATCAAGAAAAACGATTTCGCGTCAAACGAAGCTGCTTTGAAATACTTTTTGATGGGGGCTTTTTCAACAGGTTTCTTGCTGTTTGGTATCACCCTCATATATGGATCAACCGGCACGTTCAGTTTGGAAGTAATACGCGATTGGGTTATATCGCACCCACACCACATCGACCCGATGTTTTATACAGGCATAGCGCTCATCATTGTTGGCCTTTGCTTTAAAGTAGGCGCAGCCCCTTTCCATTTCTGGACACCAGACGTGTATGAAGGATCGCCAACGCTTATCACAGCGTTTATGTCAACCGTGGTTAAAACCGCAGGCTTTGCCGCGTTCCTGCGTTTATTTTCAGCTTGTTTTGCCCCGCTATCTGACTTTTGGGTGCCAGTACTATTGATCATTACAGTGATCACTTTATTTATTGGTAATATCACGGCGTTGTATCAGCAAAGCTTTAAGCGTATGCTGGCATTTTCAAGTATATCACATGCCGGTTACCTGCTTTTTGCTATTGTAGCTTTGGGTGCAGGTTCGGCCAATTCGGTATTTATTTATGCCACTGCTTATTCTATCGCCTCTATCATCGCCTTCGGGGGCTTGATACTCGTACAACAGCAAAATGGCAACGATAATTTTGAAAGCTTTAATGGCCTGGCAAAGCGTAACCCATTCCTGGCGTTTGTAATAACCATTGCTATGCTTTCGTTAGCCGGCATACCATTAACAGCGGGCTTTATAGGTAAGTTCTTTATGTTTTCGGGTGCGCTGGCTAAGTACCAGGTTTGGCTGGTTATTATTGCAGTAGTAAATGCTATTATCAGTATTTTCTATTATTTCAGGGTTATTATAGCTATGTATTTCCGCTCTGCCGATCGCTCAGAACTGATTGTACCTGCTTATTATAAAATCGTATTTGCCGTTGCGGCATTGGTAACCATCATTATAGGTATCTATCCTGATTTTATCGCCCGGTTCATTTAATCAGTAAACGGATAACTGCAAATTGATTTAATATTTGTAGTTTTACAGATATAGTGAATGGAAAGTTTTTGGGAATACCTTCAAAATTTAACGGACGCTCAATCCATCATAAGCAGGGGAGGCTTTTATCTCTTGCTTATTGTTGTTTTTGCTGAAACCGGCTTGTTTTTTGGCTTTTTTCTGCCGGGAGATTATCTGTTATTTATGGCAGGCCTGCTGTGCTCAGCAGGCAAGGTTGATGTATCTATATCCACATTAGTATTATCGCTTATTGGAGCCGGGATATTGGGAAACTTTACCGGTTATTGGTTTGGCTACCGCACTGGTCCTGTACTTTTTAATAAGAACGATTCATTATTCTTTAAGAAACGCTATGTAACGCTTGCCAGCGAGTTTTACAACAAGTACGGTGGCATGGCATTGATTTTAGGCAGATTTTTCCCCATAGTTAGAACATTTGCTCCTATATTTGCAGGTGTTGTAAAGGTTGATATAAAGCGGTTTACTTTATTTAACTTTATAGGTAGCGTTACCTGGGTATGTACATTTACGTTAAGCGGTTTTTTTTTAGGTAAAAGGTTTCCGCAGTTAAAAGATTACCTGCAGTACATAGTGTTAGGGCTTATAATAGCCACCTCAATACCGCTTATTGTGGCTTATGTAAGGAAGAAGATTTTAGAAGCAAAAGAAAAGAAATAATATAAATATAATATACTAAATGAGTACACTGCACCCCTGGCACCAGGTTTCTCCCGGTGAAAATATCCCTGAAATTGTAAATGCAATAATCGAGATACCGAAAGGCTCAAAAGCAAAGTATGAGATTGATAAGGATTCCGGTTTATTGAAATTAGACCGCGTATTGTTTTCATCGGTTATGTATCCGGCCAATTATGGCTTTATCCCTCAAACTTACTGCGATGATAAAGATCCGCTGGATATTCTTGTTCTTTGCTCTATTGATGTATTTCCTATGTCTATCATCGAAGCAAAGGTTGTTGGCGTGATGCACATGGTTGATAATGGCGAGCAGGACGATAAGATCATCGCCGTAGCAAAGAATGATATGTCTGTAAACTACATCAATGATCTGAACGAGCTGCCCCCTCATGCCATGACCGAGATAGTTCGTTTCTTTAAAGATTATAAAAAGCTGGAAGGCAAAAATGTAACCATTGAACACCTGTTAGGTTTACGTTATGCGCATAAAGTGATACAGGAAAGTTTGGAATTGTATAAAACTACTTTTCCGACGCACAATTTTTAATTAATGGCCCCCGACCTCGAAATAAATGGCTTTTATATAGCTGCTACACTTGCACTGGTGGCGCTTAACGGGTTCTTTGTAGCCGCCGAGTTTGCCATGGTACGTGTACGGGGATCGCAGATTGAACTGCAGGCCAAAACCGGAAGCCGCATGGCCAAGGTGGCGCGGGGCATTATGTATAATTTAGATGGTTACCTGGCTGCCACGCAGCTGGGTATTACCATTGCTTCGCTGGGGCTTGGTGTTGTTGGCGAGGGGGTGATGACTACCATTATGCTGAGGTTATTTTCAGAAATGGGATTAACAATTACCTCTAACATTATTATAAATATAAGCCATATAACAGCATTTACGCTCATTACGGTATTTCACATTGTATTTGGCGAGCTCGCTCCCAAATCGCTGGCTATACAGCGTTCAATACGTACCGTAATGACCGTTTCATTACCACTCCGTATATTTTACGTTACCTTCCGGCCGTTCATTTGGACACTGAACACCTTTGCTAATTTTATATTGAAGTTGTTGGGCATACAGACCCTACCCGGCGGCGAGGCTCACCATAGTTCAGAAGAGCTTCAATACCTGCTTGAGCAGGGCCGCGAAACAGGAGCGCTTGATTCAAACGAGCACGAGCTGATCCAGAATGTGTTTGATTTTAATGAGCGTGTTGTTAAAAATATCATGGTGCCCCGTACCAAGATATCAGGTATTGACATAGCATCAACCAAGGAGGAGTTGCTTGATATGATCATTACCGAAGGTTACTCCCGCATGCCGGTTTATGATGATGTGATTGACAAGATAATTGGCGTTGTACATGCCAAAGATATTCTGCCGTTATTAGCCCGTAATGAAGAGGTCGTATTAAAAGATATCATCAGGAAACCCTACTTTATACCAGAAACTAAAAAGATCAACGATTTGATGGCCGAACTGCAGCAAAAACGCATACAGATTGCCATTGTGCTTGACGAGTTTGGCGGTACTGCAGGTATGGTTACCCTGGAGGATATTGTGGAAGAATTGGTAGGCGAGATACAGGATGAGTACGATGAGGAAAAGCCTATTGTTGAAAAAGTAAACGACCGCGAATTTATAGTTAACGCCCTTGCGCCGATATACGATGTGAACGAGCATTTACCGCATGACCTGCCCGAGGATGGCGATTTTGATACGGTGTCTGGTTGGCTGGGCGATATATTTGGCAAGATCCCCGATGTAGGCGAGCAAAAAGAATCAAACGGATATAATATTACCGTATTAAGAAAATCAGACCAGAATATTGAGTCGGTTAAGCTCGAGCTGCTTATAAATGAAGAAGATGCGGTAGATTTACATTAGTATCAAAATATGGTATCAAGTAGTTAGTATCAGGTATCAGGATTTTTTAAGCTTCATGAAACAGATACGGATGTCGTGATACTTGATGCTAACTACTTGATACTTCTATCAATATGCAACTTTTTTATACTCCTGATATTGAACCCACGCACCCGCAATATTTTCTTAGTGAAGAGGAAAGCAAACACGCTATACGTGTTTTAAGGCTTGAAACAGGCAGCGAAGTGCAGCTGATTGATGGTAAGGGAGGTTTTTATACCGCAGTTATCCATGATGCCCATCCCAAACGTACCATCTTAAACATCACATCGGTTACAGAAGGATTTAACAAGCGTAGCCATCACCTGCACATAGCGGTAGCCCCTACAAAAAATATTGAACGCCTGGAGTGGTTTTTAGAAAAAGCTACGGAGATAGGTATCGATGAGGTCTCACTCATTATCAGTCAGCGGTCGGAGCGCAAAGAAGCTAAGGTTGATCGCCTCAGCAAGATCATCACCGCGGCCATTAAACAATCCATTAAAGCATATCACCCTGTTTTAAATGAACCGGTAAAGCTCAGTGAGCTTTTATCGCGGCCATTTGACGGGCAAAAATTTATGGCCCATTGCGAACCCGGAAAAAAACTAAGCCTGCGTAATGAGTTAATATTACAGAGCCGCTATCTCATTCTTATAGGCCCGGAAGGTGATTTTACCCCTACCGAAATTGAAACTGCTTTGCAGAACGGTTTTAAACCAATAACTTTAGGCGAAAGCCGGCTGCGTACTGAAACTGCTGCACTGGAAGCCTGCTTTGAGGTGAATTTTTTAAACCGGATATGAAATTGGCTAAATATATTACAATTGCTTTTATTGCCGTCGTAGCCATGAGCGGTTTTAATACACCAGCCTATAAAATTGCGCGGCTCAAGTATAATGGAGGAGGCGACTGGTATGGTGACCGTACTGCTTTGCCAAACCTGGTAAAATTTTGCAACGAGAATTTAAAAACAAATTTTGAGGCCGAAGATGATGTTGTTGAAGCCGGCAGTGCTTCTTTATTTAACTATCCCTTTGTTTTTATGACAGGCCATGGCAACGTGATATTTACCGATCAGGAAGCCCACAATTTGCGCAAATATTTAACGGGCGGAGGGTTTTTGCATATCGATGATAATTATGGTCTTGATAAGTTTATTCGTCCGCAAATGAAAAAGGTTTTTCCCGAGCTTGACTTTGTTGAGCTGCCGGTTAATCATCCGATTTACCATCAAAAATATAGTTTTCCTAACGGCCTGCCCAAAATTCATGAACATGATGGTAAACGGGCACAGGGTTTTGGATTGATATATAAAGGCAGATTGGTATGCTTTTATACCTATGAGTGCGATTTGGGCAACGGTTGGGAAGATTATGGTACCTATGCCGGTGATACCCAGGAAAGTCGCTTAAAAGCCTTAAGGATGGGTGCTAACCTTGTCCAATATGTATTTACCCAATAGATTTGTAGTTGGTTGTTTTTCTATTCTCCCCTAAAATTAATCACCTCGATTTTTTTTGCAGCCTTTCAATAAAAACCAATAACTTTAAATTTTGCAAAACTCATCGCTCTAATGTACCAGTTAAAAGTAAATACCCAATATGATTTTGAGATAAACCGGACCGGATCAGACTTGCTGGTTAATAATGCTAAAGCTAATGTAGATATTAAGCATATAGCAGGCAACGTATATCATGTTATCGGTAACAATCAGTTATCATACAACGTAGAAGTAGTAACTTTTAACTGTACCGAAAAAACGGCCGAAATAAAGGTGAATAACACTATCTACGCTATTTCGGCAAAAGACCAGTTTGATTTATTACTTGATAAGCTTGGTTTAAGCAACCTGAATAGTGCAAAGGTAAGCGAAATAAAAGCCCCCATGCCGGGTATGGTACTTAAGGTTTTTGCTGCCGAGGGCGATAGTGTACAAAAAGGTGATAACCTGTTTGTACTTGAAGCCATGAAAATGGAAAACATTATTAAGTCGCCGGCTGCTGTTGTAATAAGAAAGCTAAAAATAAAAGCTGGCGACAAGGTTGAAAAAGGGCAAATTTTAATTGAATTTTAGTGTTTTTGGCATACTTTTAACCAAAATTTATACCAATATTGTTATAAACACCTTAATTTGATAAGGCGCGGTTGATTTTGTGCCTTTTTATAAATATATTACTTCTTTTTATCTGAAAATTCCCCCTTATGAAGAAAAACTTACTAACAATTTTGTTGTTATTCTCCTGTATCTCATTTGTTTTTGCACAAAATCGAGTTATATCAGGAAAGGTAACAGACCAAAAGGACGGGGCGCCCTTGCCTGGGGTAAGTGTAACCGTGAAAGGAGTTTCGGGCACCGGAACTCAAACTGATATTAGTGGCTCTTATAAGCTAACAGTACCTGCTACTGCCAAAATACTTGTTTTTGGGTTTGTTGGCTATAAGCCGGCCGAGATTGCCATAACCGGCGATGTAATCAACGCACAGATAGAACCTGATGCCAAACAGCTTACCGAAGTTGTGGTAGTTGGTTATGGTACGCAAAGCCGGCGTTCGTTAACCGGTTCGGTATCAAAAATAAAGGGTTCAGATGTTGCAAACATTCCTGTGCCCAGCTTGGAATCGGCCATTCAGGGTAAAACGCCGGGTGTTTATATACAGGCCCAAAACGGAAAATTAGGACAAGGTATACAGGTGCGCATCCGGGGAGCATCCTCTATATCTGCTGGTAGCCAACCCTTGTATGTTGTTGATGGATTGCCTATTACAGTTGATAATTTTTCAACCAACGACGCATCAACCAACCCGCTGGTTGACTTGAACCAAAATGACATCGAATCAATAGAAATTTTAAAAGATGCATCTGCTGCCGCGATATACGGTTCAAGGGCATCAAATGGAGTTGTGCTGGTAACAACTAAAAAAGGCAAGGCCGGTAAAACTAATATTACCTACAATCAATACTGGGGTTTTAGTAAACCTACCCGTGAACGCAAATTTATGAATGCCAGGCAGTATGTGGCTTACATGAGGGAAGCTGCTAAAAATGGGGGATACTCAAGTGCCACCATAGAAGACCGGTTAAAAAGATATTCTGCCGGTAACGATGATTATAAAACTTACAAGGTAAATACCGATTGGCAGGATGAAATTACCCAGCACGCCCCTGTACAAAACTACAACCTTGTGTTTTCAGGAGGCAACGATAAAACCAAGTTTTATATATCTGGTACCTACAACAATCAAAAAGGTTATTTGATAAGTAACTCGCTTAATCAGTACAGCTTTAGGGTAAATCTCGAAAATCAGGCTACCAGTTGGTTAAATGTGGGAGCTAACCTGAGCTTATCACGTACCCGGAATAACCGTTTGGATAATGACAATGCCTTTTCAACACCAGAACAGGTTGTTGCTTTAGCGCCTATTACACCGGCCATTGACCCGCGTACAGGCTTAATAAGTGGTGCACTTGATCCTGCCACCGGCGAGCCAAACAGTAATTATCCAACATATTTTAATCCGCTGTTAAATGTAATCAGCAGTTATTATAAAACCACCGATTACCGCAATCTTGGGAACGTTTTTGCTGAGGTGAAATTATTACCTTCTTTAAAGTTCAGATCTGAAGTTGGTGTTGATATATTAAACTCCGGGGAGGATACTTACAACGGAAGTCTTACAGTGCGTAATTCTACTACATCAAACGGAACCGGCTTTAGTTCATCCGTAACTTCAATGAACTTTAATACCAATAACTTTTTGCAGTTTACCCAGGACATTGGCAAAAGCAATATAAGCGCGGTTGGCGGTATGACCTATCAAAGGCAGCAAAATGATCTTAATCAGCTAACTGGTACCCAGTTTCCGAGTGACGCTTATAAAAAGATAACCAGCGCGGCCGATCTTACTTCCGGTTCGTCAACCTCTACCGCCTATTCTTTACTATCATATTTTACGAGGGTTAACTATAGCTTTGATGAAAGATACCTGGTATCATTAAGCGGCCGTATTGATGGTTCATCAAGATTTGGCGCTAACCACCGTTATGGGTTTTTCCCCGCAGGTTCTGTTGGTTGGATTATTTCGCAAGAGAATTTTATGAAAGAACAGAACACGGTTTCTGAATTGAAGTTAAGGGCAAGTTACGGTCTTACAGGTAACTCAGAGATCGGGAATTTTCCTGCCCGCGGACTGTTCAGTGCATTTGGATATGCCGGTGTGGCAGGAGCAAGGCCAACGCAGCTGCCTAATCCCGACTTGAAATGGGAAACTACCGCGCAGGCCGATCTGGGTTTGGATATCGGTTTTTTTCAGGGACGATTATCTGGAACATTTGATGTCTATCAAAAGAAAACAAGGGATATGTTATTGAATGTACAGGTACCGGCTACATCTGGTTATACAACTATCACCCAAAATTTTGGTAAACTGCAAAATAAAGGCTTCGAATTTCAGATAGATTCGAAAAATTTTGTTGGAGCGTTTACCTGGTCAACCAGCTTCAATTTTTCACTCAACCGTAACAAAGTTACTGACGTAAAAGGACAAATAATACAGGGAAGCGGAGACGCGGTGAATCAAGCGGTTGAAGGTCAGCCATTAGGCGTATTCGTAACGGCCGAATTTGCCGGTGCCGATCCGGCTAATGGCGATGCGCTCTGGTACGTAAATGCGACCCCTGGCGACAGGACCACTACAAACGATTATAACCTTGCTAAACAGGTAAAAGTTGGCGACCCTAACCCTGATTATATAGCGGGTTTAACTAACACGTTTACCTACAAAAATTTTGATTTTAGTTTTTTACTACAGTCTGTTCATGGTAATGATATCTATAACGGCGCTGGCCAATATATGTCGGCAAGCGGCAGTAATGGTTATGATAATCAAACTATTGATCAGTTAGCTTCATGGAAAAAACCAGGTGATATTACTATGGTGCCCCAGGCCCGTTTGTTTGGAGGTAATGGTATAAACCCAAGCTCAAGATACATTGAAGATGGGTCATACGTTCGTTTGAAAAATATAGTTCTCGGTTATAATTTCCCTAAAGAGCTGCTTTCTAAAATAAAACTCCAAAGTTTAAGAATATATGCGCAGGCCACTAACCTGGCAACGTGGACTAAGTACAAAGGTTGGGACCCTGAGCTAAACTCTGATGCCTTTTCGGGTAATATAACCCAGGGATATGATTTTTATGCTGCTCCTCAGGCTAAAACAATAACTTTTGGAATTAACGTGGGATTTTAAATTAAGCAGAAGACGATGAAAAAAATTAGATATATATTAATAGCATTAAGTTTATTCATGATGCTTTATAACACGGGCTGTAAAAAACAATTAGATATTAAGCCTGTAGATAATGTTGAGCAGGATTTGGCTATAAAAACGTCAAAAGATGTGGAAGGCGTACTGATTGGCGCATATACAGCTGCGGCACTTAGAGGTGTTTATGGAGGCCGGCTGATGTCAACCACCGACTTTTTGGCGGATGATGGTGACTTTTCTTATTTTGGGTCATTTTTTGACTACACTCAGCTTAGTAATAAAGCGATAACCATCAATAACTTTTATGTTGAAGGGGTTTGGGATGACGGTTATAATACTATAAATGTATGTAATACTGTTTTGGCCAATTTAAACCTGGTTGATCCAAATAAAAAGGACAAGGTAGAGGGTGAAGCGAGGTTTTTGCGTGGTATGACGTATTTTGATCTTGCCAGAACTTTTGGCAAAGCCTGGAATGATGGTACTCCATCATCAAATTTAGGGGTGCCAGTTGTACTTACACCTACAACTACAATACCGGGCATACAATTAGTTAAACGTAATACAGTTGCCGAAGTGTATGCACAAGCTATATCAGATTTAACAACCGCCGAGAGCAAGCTTGAAGTTGCTAAGTCAACTTATGCCAGCTCATCAGCAGCATCAGCAGTGCTGGCGAGAATTTATCTTACCCAAGAGAATTTTACCCAGGCAGAAGCCGAGGCAACAAAAATAATAAGCAGCGACATTTATAGTTTGGTGCCCTTATTTGCAGATGAGTTCCAGAATCCGGAGCAGCCAACACACGTATTCAATACCTCCGAAGATATATTTGCTATTCAAATGTCAAGCCAATCAGGCTTTAATGCGCTTAACGAAATTTTTGCAGGTTCGGAATTTGGCGGCCGTGGTGAAACTATCATGAACGATCAGCATTTTGATCTTTATGAAAAGGGCGACGACCGTGCCAATGAATTTTTTGATGATGGTGATATTTATACGGCCAAGTTTAATAATGTGTATGGCAATGTTGTATTGATACGCTTAGCCGAAATTTATTTGATAAGAGCGGAAGCAAGAATAAGAAGACCAGCACCTAATTTAGCAGGTGCTGCTGCCGACATCAATATAGTTCGTAAACGGGCAAAATTACCTAATACAACGGCCAACAATGCTACTACCTTGTTTGCTGCCGTTAAACATGAGCGCCGTGTGGAACTTGCTTTTGAAGGGTTTAGATTGAATGATTTAAAACGCTATAAAGAAAGTACCGTAACGAAAGACGAAGATGGCAATATAACTGCTACTTTTAATTGGGATTCGGCAAAACTCATATTCCCCATACCTAAGCGTGAAAGGGATGCCAATCCTAACTTAATTCAAAACGATGGTTATCAATAATCAGAACCGATTATAAGCTGTAACCCCGGTATTAGTAAAAGATGCCGGGGTTTTTTGTGTCCCGGTTCTTTTGATATAGCCTCGGGATAATAATTGGATCTTTGTCAGATATCATCCTGATGATTGCATTGCTTCAAGTAACTCTTAGGCTCCGGTTGTTTCATTCCAGAGAACTTATAAACAGGAAAGGCCGTTCTTTATCGAACGGCCTTTCCTGTTTATTATTTTATAATGCAGCCTCTTATCTTGATTTAAAGGCCTTAGCTTTTTTAATACTGTAATGCGGTTTACCCGCCGGGTAAATTTCAGGGGCACCAACCAAAGTCATCGCGCAGCGGAAACCAACTTCGGCACTCGCCTCATCCTGGTCCATAAAGCGGCGCGTTGCCGGGTTTAACCAGTAGGCCATATCGTTCCATGAACCGCCTTTATAAACTTTCGACCGGTTATTAACCAGTGTAGTGTTGCCATAAAGCGCCATGTTAACCGTATCCCTTTCTCCCCTCAAATCGGCATTAAAGGGTTTGCCAGAGTTTTTAGTAGCAAGCTGGGCGTTTGCATTAGCAGTGTTGGCAGCAGCGTTACCATTTGCCGGAGCTGCGGCCGCCGCACTGGCCGAATCGGCCTGGCCTTGCATTGCCAAAAGCTCGCTGTATTTTAATTTTTTATTCGATTTAGCCGGATCTTTAATAGGACGGCCATATTTGTCTTTAGCGTAAAGGCCTTTTGATGGGTCGGCCAAACGTTTATTGGTGTACTCGTTACCGCGGAAAGGGTTAAAATCATCAAACTCCTCAAATGAGGTTTGGCGATAAGTATCGGCCACCCACTCATTCACGTTGCCAGCCATATTGTATAAACCAAAGTCATTTGGCGCGTAGGCCCTTACCGGAGCGGTAATATCGGCTTTATCATTCAGATAGCCCCCAACACCGGCATTATCGCCGTTGCCGCGTTTAAAGTTAGCTAAAATCAAACCACGGGTTTTGCTTTTAGCCGAACGTACGCCTAAACCATTCCATGGATACATTTTGCCATCGTCAATGTTTTCAAACTGGGTGTTGCCCGCCAGTGCCAGCGCTGCGTATTCCCATTCAGCTTCTGACGGAAGCCTGTAACCTTGTTTAAGGATGCCATCTTCCATACGTACCGGCCTTACAGGTTTGCCACCCTTACCGGCGCCTGCTTGTGCATTAGGGCTCAAATCGGGCATCATCTTCTTGCCATCATATCCTGGACCTTTCAATTGACCGTTAAGGTATATTTCAGTATTAAATGGCTCCTGACCCCCGTTAGTGGCAGCAGCTGTTGTGTTGGCGCCGTTTGCTCCGTTAGCTGTATTGGCGTTGGCCGCATTTGTAGCAGCTGCGCCACCTGCACCTGCTTTACCATTACCATTTAAATCTTTCCAGGCTACCATTTTGCCTGATTCGCGCAGGATGTTCTCGTTGGTGCGATCTGTACGCCATTGGCAGTAATCCTGCGCCTGTTCCCAGGTTACACCCACCACAGGATAATCCTGAAAAGCCGGGTGCCGCAGATAGTTATCTACATAAGGCTCATTGTACGAAAGTGGTTTACGCCATACCAGGGTATCGGGCAAAGCATCATAATATAATTCACGGTCATTAGGGAAGGTGACGGCTGTCCAGTGCAGGTAATCAAGCCAGTCCTGGTTTGATACCTCAGTTTCATCCATGTAAAACGATGGAACAGTTACCCTGCGCCGCACATTATTGTAATCATAGGCAACGTCCTGATCGGCACTGCCGCCCATTACAAAAGTACCGCCTTCAATAGGCACCAAACCCGGGCCCGGAGAGGGGTGGGTTTGCCTGAAGCGCACATAACCACCATTGTTTTTGTCGTTATATGTGATCCCGGTTTTTTGCGACTGTTCGCGTTTACTGCAGCTGCTTACCAGGGCACCTAAAGCCAACAGCACCAAAGCAGATTTAGTAAAAAGTACTTTCATATTTTTACAGTTATATTGTCAGGTAAATTTAGAAAAAAATGAATATAATGCTAATGTACCTAAGCTATTATTAAAAATAAATCAAACTATTATCAGGCACTTGAACGAGGATTTGGCAAAATTGGTTGCATATGTTTACTTTTTTGGTAATGCAATTGTGTAAATTATTTCTCTAAATTGTGTAGTAAGTCTATATAGCTTTTAAATTATAAAAGCTAAATTGCACCCAATGAAGCTTTTTACCTTTCGCTGTATTGTTCATTTAGTGCTGTTTTTGCTTCCCTTTGCGGTTGCTGCGCAAACAGGGGGCACAAATCCAAACGGAAGTAATGTTAATGCAATACCTGTACAGGTACCTTTCCTGAATATCGCCCCCGATTCAAGGTCGGGTGCTATGGGTGAAGCAGGTGTGGCAATATCGCCCGATGTTAATGCTAATTTCTGGAACCCTGCAAAGCTGGCCTTCCTCGAAAACAACGATGCGCTTGCTTTATCATACAGCCCATGGCTAAGGCATCTGGTGCCCGATATCAGCCTGTCATACCTCAGTTACGCGCATAAATTAAGCGAGCGTAACACACTGGGTGCATCACTGCGTTATTTTAATTATGGATCGGTGCCGCTTACAGACATTAATGCTAATGATCTGGGCACCTACACCCCTAATGAACTTTCGTTTGATGTATCTTTTGCCCGTACGTTTGGTGAGAATCTTTCACTGGGCTTAACTATGCGTTACATCAGGTCAAACATTTCCAGTATAGGTTTTGCCGGTGGCTCGGGTCAGGTTAACAAACCCGGTAACGCGGTTGCTGCCGATGTTTCTTTATACTATAAAAAGCCGTATGGTGATGATAACCTTTTTGCCTTTGGGGCGCATATATCAAACATAGGATCGAAAATAAGCTATAGCGATGTGGAGCCAGCCTACTTTTTACCGGCAAATTTAAAAATTGGCGCAGCAAATACCTGGAATTTTGATGAAACCAATCAACTTACCCTTACGCTTGATCTGAATAAATTACTGGTGCCTACCGGGCGCGATTCAACAGGTATTATAACTGATGTATCCGTACCGTCGGGTATTTTCAGGTCGTTTACCGATGCACGGGGCGGTTTGAGCGAAGAGCTTAAGGAGATCAGCCTTTCGCCGGGTGCCGAATACTGGTATAATCAACAATTTGCCCTAAGGGCCGGATATTTTTATGAAAACCCGTCAAAGGGCGGCAGGCACTACCTAACGCTGGGATTTGGCCTGAAATATGATATTTTTAATTTTGATTTTTCGTACCTGGCTGCCAGCCAGCAAAACAGCGCTTTGGCCAATACGTTGCGCTTTACCTTGTCGGCAAATTTTGGCGGTACCACAAATGCGAGCAGAAGATAATGGGTAAAATTAAGGTAGGTTTTGGGTTTGATGTACACCAGTTAAAAGAGCAACACCCTTTTGTTTTAGGCGGCGTAAATTTAGAACACCATGCCGGTGCCTATGGCCATTCAGACGCCGATGTATTGTTACACGCCATTTGCGATGCCCTGCTGGGGGCCGCCAATTTGCGCGATATAGGCTTTCATTTTTCAAATACCGATAATCGCTGGAAAGGCATCAGCAGCCTGGTTTTGCTACAGCATGTGGTTGCGCTTATAAAGGAGAAAGGTTTCAGCATTGGTAATATTGATGCTATGGTATGCCTCGAAGCGCCCAAAATAAACCCGCATATACCCGCTATGAAAACGCATATAGCAGAAGCAGCGTCTATAAGCGAAGATGATATCTCCATTAAAGCTACTACCAATGAAAAATTGGGCTTTATAGGCCGCGAGGAGGGCGTGGTAGCTTACGCAGTTTGTCTTATTGAAAGAGATTGATATAACCTGTAGTCTGAAGACTACAGGCATAATTATTCGAAGTCTTCTGACTTCGAATAGCAAAAGGGGAAATAAATTAAAAGTAATACTTGGCCCAATCCTCTTTGCGGCGAAGCCGTAGGAGGGTGATCCAGCGAAGCGCAGATCGGGTGAGTCTTCCCAGGAAGCAAAGTAGCTCTAAGCAAAAAAGGCTAAGGTGATCACCTTAGCCTTTTTTTGTTGCGTTGGGCGCAATGTGTTATTACCGCCTAACTAAACCGCTTAAATAACAAGTATGACACTAAGGCCAATACCAGGACAATTACAACAATATATATCGGCTGTGTTTTGGCCTTTTTGGTTTTAACATTTACATTACCTGTGCGCTTCAGTACACCCCAACTGCTTAACTCACCTTTTAGCGCTTTTCTGATCGATTTAAACAGCACGTAGTACATCAGTTGCCGCCACATGAAACGCTGAGGTATAATGTAAATGAGCTTTTTGTAATCTTCTTTTTCCATACGGAAAGCAATGATACCCACCACAAAGTCAATCAGAACAAATGCTAAATAATAAAACAGCATTTTTTCGGGTTTGGCGCCAAAGAGGGCGAGTATCATCATCAGATCGGCCAGGGGCGAAAACAGCGGTAATATGATCTGGAAGATGAGGATATTAGGCATCCCCACCATCCCAAAGAACTTATACTTTTTATTGAACAGCGCATCCCGGTTTTTCCAGAAACTTTGTATTACGCCAAAGCTCCAGCGGAAACGCTGTTTTAGTAACATGTTAATAGTTTCGGGCGCTTCGGTATAGGCGAGTGCCTCCGCGCAATTCCTTACAATATAGCCCTGTTTTAGTATGCGCATGGTGAGGTCGCAATCTTCGGCAAGGGTGTCATAAGTAAATCCACCTGCCTTAAATATAGCCGATTTACGGAATGCGCCTATGGCACCAGGTACCACGGTAATGCTGTTAATGAGGTCAAATGCCCTGCGGTCCATATTCTGTGCCGTAATGTATTCGATAGACTGCCAGCGAGTAATGATATTAGTTTCGTTACCCACTTTAACGGTACCTGCCACCGCGCCTATCTCTTCATCAGTAAAATAGGTCATCAGGTGATAGATGGCGTCTGTTTTGAGCTGGGTATCGGCGTCAATACAAACTACATAATCGCTTTGAGCATGGGTAATGCCAAAGTTAAGGGCCGATGCCTTACCGCCATTTGGCTTGGTTAATATTTTAACCAGCGGGTTACCTTCATAAGCCGCATTAACTACCTCGTAAGTTTTATCTTTTGATCCGTCGTCTACAAAAATGATCTCGAATGACGGATATTCGGTTTTTAATAAACTTTGGATGGTTGCAACTGCGTTAACCTCCTCGTTGTAGGCGGGCACTATAATACTTACCGGCGGCAGCGGAATATCGGTGCCGCGCTGGCGTACCATCTTTTTATTTTCGCTATGCTGCCTTACCGCCAGTATGCCAATGAGTACAATACGGCCGATAGCCAGGAAAATAGCCGATAGGAATACATATATCAGTATCCAGTTGATGTAATAATAACCATGTACAAAGGCGTCATAAACAGGGCCAAATATGCCGGTGTTCGGATCGTTCTTTATGGGCGGCATCAGGTCGGCCTTGGTTTTACCCAATACATCGGCAATGGTGGTAAACTGGTAACCATTTTCCTTAAAGTATTTTATTATTGCAGGCAGGGCTTTTACTGTTTCTTCGCGGGTATCGCCGCCGGCGTCATGCAATAATATCATGGAGCCGTTATCCTTTTGCCTGATGGTGCGGGCAATAATACTATCGGCGGTTACGCCGGGCTGCCAGTCCCAGGGATCAATTGATTCGCCAATGGTAATGTAGCTTTGGCGGCGGCTTTCGGCAACGGGTATAACCTCAGCAAGGGTCTGCGGCTCGGCATCGGCATTAAACGGCGGCCTGAATAATATGGTACTGCGTCCGGTTATAGATTCGATGAGCTTACGGGTAGAGTTGAGCTCCAGCACAACACGGTCAAGACTGATGGTTGAAATATCCGGATGGAAAAAGGTGTGGTTACCAATTTCATAGCCTTCTTCGTATTCGCGGCGCACCAACTGCATATTTTTTTCGGCCATGGAGCCTACTATAAAAAATGCCGCAGGTACATTTTCTTTTTTTAATATATCTAAAATACGTGGCGTAAAATCCGGATCCGGGCCATCATCGAAAGTTAAAACAACTTTTTTAGGCGCATAACCATAGCGACGGATCACATATTTGGTTGGCAGCTTAATATATTGCTGATCGGTAATGGTATAGTTGGAGGTATCCAGCTTTACGTTGATCTCGCCGGTAGTTGGGGTGGTTATCAAATCAAGTACTTCTCCGTCGCCATCATAATCAACATTTACGCGGTTATTTAAACCTACGGAGGTCAGTTTCTTCAAATCGACACCTGTTTTCTTTAAAGAATCGATAGACAGGTTTTTCTGAAAGAACGACCACAGGCGCGGATCTTCTACACCCAGGCGCCATAACGCCACACCGCCGGTTCCCCAGTCGTCGGCCATGCGGATGATGTTAAAGTTGGTGGCAGCGTCAGTAAAATAAATGGTATGTTGCAGGCTGTCCTGATCAATATAATTGAAATGGAGGTTTGCAGACATCGGGTCGAAGGTGATCTTGCTTTTTTTCTCCTCGGCCGTACTAATGGCCTGTTGGTAGCCTATTGATTTTCCTACGCTGTTTTCAGGCCAGTCATAGGCGCCACCCGCAAAGGTTAAAATAACCTTCTCGCTGGGTATTTTTGAACAAACGTCATCAAGTATCTGCTCTACCCAATGCTGATTCGAAAGATCGCCCGCATTGCTCGCTTCGCTATGCTCATCAATAGCCATAACAAACAAGTAGTCGTTATAATGCTGCAGTTTAACGATATCATAGGCCTCATCTTCGGGTACTATATTTTGGGTAACCAGGAAATTTTTAGCATGCAGGGTGGTATAAAGCTGCTTCAAAAAAGCTAGGTAGGTTTTGCTGTTCCGGTCTTTGATATCGTCAAGATCAACATTTATGCCTTTAAACTTACCTTTGGTAAGCGCGTTAACAATGCTATTGATAAAGCCGTCGCGGAGTTTTTTGTTCTTAATGATACGTTCAACATCCTTAGTGTCATAACCACCGCTCACATTATTGTAATTCACATAGTTGGAGAGGGTAAGTAAAACAGGCTTGTTGTATTTTTTATTCAGATTGGTAAGGCCGGTATCAACCTTGGTAATTACGGTATCAACACCCGGGGCAATAGAAAAGCCCTCACTGATCACCATATCCAGGTGACCCAGGTTGGTTATTAAGGAATTATAGGCCTGAGGTTCCCAGGCACGGTAGAAGGCGGCGTTAATGCCATCTTTGTTATTAGGATGTTTGATCTGATGCAGGCGCCTGGCGCGCTCCATAGCCTCAATCTCCGACTTTTGTATGCGGAAAGATCTGAACTTGGTTGATTTTTTTAACTGTTCCAGTTCCTCTTTCGACATTTTTTTTGGTGTCGGGTTCAGATTTGGTAGATCGGGATAGTAAGTTGATTTTATGGTAACTATAACGGCTACTATCCCAATAATAAGAACTGCAAGGAGTACACGGCTGAGCCACTTGAATTTATTCCATCTACCCGGAGAATCGGCCTGAAAAACTTGCTTGTGCTTGTTTGAAGACATTAAGTGAAATTACTTTTATTAAAAGTATTGTTTACAGATGAAGATTTAATGAATGGTATTTGCCGGTTATTTTTGTGTTTTACCAGGTTCAATACCAGAAAAATCAACACCGCATTTACAATTACTACCACACCCTTTTTTGGCAGTCAGGCTCTTATACATCATACGACCGATGTAGAAAATCGCGCCAGCAAAAAGAACTATTACTATAATGGCCTGAATATTCATAATGCAAAAATACACATTTTTAATTTATACGTTTTAGATGCACCAAATAGTATAAGGTTTAACGTGGCATAAAGGCAATTGTTCCGCCAACCCAGTTAAAATCTTTATTATAGCGCACCCCTATCATTTTTCCACGGCTTAGCCTGGCCAGGTTAATGGCCAGTGTAGGCTTCGCGTCTCCATCTGGCCACAGGTACAGCAGGCGTATTTCGGCTTTTACACCGCCATCGGGCGCCTGCACTACAGGCTCGTAGTTTACCTTTTGCTGTAAAATCCAGTTTTCCGGATCGGTTATATTTCTGATGTCATTTTCCGTAACATCAATAATTACCCCCTGGCCCGCAAATGAGAACAACGGTTTGAGCACATAGTTTTCCAGATCGGCAGGAATTTGACTTATTTGATGCAAAAAATGTGTTTGGGGTATGTAATCGCCTTTTAAAAAAGGCATGGTAAACTTGCTGATGCGGTAAAACCAGTTGGGATGGGTTATCCACTCTACATCAAGTGGCCGGCGGATATCAACCACCCTGTCAAAAATGGTATCATCGCCATCTATCTCATCAAATATCAGCCTGTTATAAATACGCCTGATGCGTTTTTTTTCACCACCAGTCTCATAAAAAAGTTGATTGCCCAGCTGTTGAAGGTCGCTCAGTGATACTACCGGAATGCCCAGGTATTGCTGTGTAAGATAAAAATCTACCGCGGTTTTTTGTTCGGGGGCGTTTACATCCATCAGCACCACTTCGTCGGGCCGGAAGGGGCCGAGGATGGTTTTTTTGAGCAGATACATATACGAATCTTTATCAAGCTCATTAAAATAAACAGTTTCATCGGCGGGAATCTCAAAAACCTCCCGATAGGTATCACCCAAATGAACCTGAAAGCCGTACAATGACGGAAAGCCCTGCAGCTCGATAAGCTGCGGAACGATGTGGCCATCGGCGTTTTTACAAATGCCAAAATCAAGGGCTATAAAATGAGGATGCCCGGTTTCGTTGGCCACCCGCCATTTATCGGGTATAGCACGTTCTGTAAGCTCCTTAAAACCGGGTTGTAAAATGGTATCAATAATATCGTCACCCGCGGCTATGAGCTTGTTTGTAAAGTCGGCAGTCATGAAAACCGGCGTTTCGGCTACCCTGAACGGTACATCAGTGTGCAAACCGCTATTTAACCGGTTTAAGAAAGCCTGATACTTTTGGGGAGTGAAATCCTCATTAAATGTTTTGCGGGCAGATGGGTGCATAAGTAATATAGCTTAACCAAACTTAACCAATTTAGTTTATTTTAACTCTTTGTGTTTGGTATGATATTGCCTACTTGAAAAATCTGCATAATATTTCATTAATTTGCTGTGTCAATTAAAACCTGACCACACTACCTAATGCATAAAAAGAATAAGATAGCGGTTATCGGCGGAGGGAGCTGGGCGACAGCCAATATTAAAATGCTGGCTGATAACACTACAGAAAAGGAAATTTTTTGGTGGATGCGTAACGCCCAGGCAGTTGAGCATTTGCATAAATTTGGGCATAACCCGCATTACTTAAGCTCGGTTGAAGTAAAATTACCTAAAGAAAATATCTCCAATAACTTAAAGGATATTATACAGCTTGCCGATACTGTACTGCTTAACGTACCCGCGGCGTTTTTAAAAGAGGCGCTGAGCAGTATAACTCCTGCCGACCTGGCCGGCAAGAAAATAGTATCGGCTATAAAGGGGATTGTGCCCGATGAAAACTTAATTATTGGCGAGTTTTTAAACCGCAAAATGGATGTTTCATTCGATGATTTTATGGTGATCAGCGGACCGTGCCATGCCGAGGAAGTAGCGCTGGAAAAGCTATCATACCTGACCATAGCCTCGCGCGGTACGGCGCTTGCCGCTGAATTTGCCGGCATGATCAATACCCGTTACATTAAAACCATAGTGTCTGACGATATTTATGGCACCGAATATGGCGCGGTATTAAAAAACGTGTATGCTATTGCCAGCGGCATTTGCCACGGAGTAGGATATGGCGATAATTTTCAGGCGGTACTCATATCAAACGCTATACGTGAGCTGGAAAGGTTTGTAGCTGCGGTACATCCGATTGACAGAGATATTAAAGAGTCGGCTTACCTGGGCGATTTGCTGGTTACCGCTTACTCGCAGTTTAGCCGCAACCGCACCTTTGGCAATATGATAGGCAAGGGGTACACGGTAACATCGGCCCAACTGGAAATGAATATGATAGCTGAAGGTTATTATGCAGTAAATTGCCTACAGCAGGTAAATAAACAATACAAGGTAAGCATGCCTATTTGTGATGCTGTTTATGCTATTTTATACCAAAAAAGCCCGCCCGTATTTGAAATGAAGAATTTGGCAGAAAAATTGAGCTGATTATTATAAATAAACTTAATTACAGCCTCTTATGAAAAATTTATTCAAAATAGCCATGTTTGCTGCCGGAACTTTCATGATTTCGCCGGCTTTTGCCCAAACCCACAAGGATTCAACACTGGGCCATAAAATTGGCAATACCGCAAAAAAAGTTGGGCATAAAACATCCGAAATAGCGGCTAAGGGCGCATCGGGTGTGGTTGATAAAAAATATGAAGGTAAAGTTGGTCCGGGCGGCCAAACTATTTATATCGATAAAAATTCTTACTATTATTACATCAACAAAAAGGGCCACCGAGTATATGTTAAAAAAGCAAACCTGGTTGATAAGCCCGCTCAATAATAAAAGCAACAGCACCGGCTAAGGGCATAAGAAACGCATTATGAAAAAAAACGCTTTAATGGTCCCGGTATTTGGATTACTATTATTTGTCGCCGCCTGCGGCGCTGAGCCCGAGCACCCGGTTAATAAGAAACTGGTAGGTAAATGGATGTCAAAAAACGGTGATACCCGGCTGGAAATAACCGATAAGGGATTTACCATGGACGACGGCAAGCCTGTTACCGAAGATTATTTTGTATTAAATGATACCATTTTTACATCATACGAAGGCAGCAGGCCTTTTACCAAGTTCCTGATCAAAAACCTGGACGACCATAAGCTTACACTGTTTTATCCGGATTCGGATATTGTAGAATTTTCGCGTTAAAAAACAAAAGCCTTCGCTGCTGGCGGCAGGTTGAAGGCTTTGTTAACAAAACTAAACTAAAACTAATGCTTCTTTACCAGGGAAGCTATGAAAACAATCTTTATTATTCAGAGTCAAGAGATTAGAATCAAGAGCCAGGACATTTGCTTTAATAGCTGAGGCGTTTTGTCTTGATTCCTGATTCTAAAAGTCTTGATTCTCTTTATTAGAATCTTCTGCGACGTTCAGGTCGATCTTCACGGCTTTTGCCAGAGAAATCACGGAAACCGCTGTTGCTTCTTTCGCCACCACGATAACCGCCTTCGCGACGGTCACCACCACGGTAACCTCCACCACCTTCACGGCGTTCGCCGCCACGGTAGCCGCCTTCACGACGTTCGCCGCCACCACGGTAACCTCCGCCTTCACGACGTTCGCTGGTTCCCTCGCCAGATATCTCTATCCTTACAGGGCGACCTTTGTATTCGATCTCTTTATAAGCGGTCATTACTTTTTCGACGTCCTCATGCGGAACTTCAAAAAATGAATAAACACCTTTAACATCAATTTTACCAACAGTACGGCCGCTTATTTTGGTAGTGTTGCAAATGTAACCAAGCAAATCGCCGCGGTTAAATTCATCAACAGAACCTAAGTTTATAAATAAACGGGTGTAAGCTGACTTGCCTCCTGATGCGCGATCTCCACGTTCTTCAAAACGGGCACGACCTTCTTCAACACCAGCATTCAGATCTGGCGCGTTTTTGTAATAATCAAGGAAACGGTTAAACTCAATGGAAGCAAAACGTTTTATAAAATCCTCTTTGCTTACATCTTTAAACTCTTCAATGATGCGCGGCAGGTATTGTTCAATCTGCTCTTCGTTAACAGTTACGTTATGTACTTTATGTACTATCGAGAACAATTGTTTTTCGCAAACGTCAAAACCTGTAGGTATTTCGGCTTTTACAAACTTTTTACCTATAACGCGCTCAATCTGGCGTATTTTACCAAGCTCTTTACCGTTAACAATGGCTATAGATACACCGGTTTTACCGGCACGGGCTGTACGGCCGCTGCGGTGGGTGTAGTTTTCGACTTCATCAGGTAACGAGTAGTTGATAACGTGTGTAACATCATTAACATCAATACCACGGGCGGCAACATCGGTAGCAATTAACAGCTGCAGGTTGCGCTCACGGTAGCGTTTCATTACTTTGTCGCGTTGTTGCTGTGACAGGTCACCATGTAAAGAGTCGGCATTGTAACCGTCTTTAATAAGGGCCTCTGCAATATCCTGGGTTTCTATTTTGGTGCGGCAAAATACAATACCAAAAATATCAGGGTTAAAGTCAACAATACGTTTAAATGCGGCATACTTATCACGGGCACGTACAATGTAGTATTCGTGCTCAATGTTGGCATTGCCGGTATTTTTTGTTCCCATGGTAAGCTCAAAAGGCTCATCCATGTATTTTTTTGCTATGCGCCTAACTTCAGCAGGCATGGTAGCCGAAAACAGCCAGGTTTTTTTCTCGTCGGGTGTGGTAGATAAAATATTATCAATGTCTTCCTGAAAGCCCATGTTGAGCATTTCATCAGCTTCATCCAATACTACGTATTTTACCTGCGAAAAATCTATCGCCTTGCGGTTGATGATGTCAAGCATACGGCCTGGTGTGGCCACAACGATCTGTACACCGCGTTTAATCTGGCGTAACTGATCTGAAATACTTGCACCACCATAAACGGCAACAACGTGAACGTTGTTCATTTGTTTGGCGTAGTTTTTAATGTCGTTCGTGATCTGTAAACAGAGTTCACGCGTTGGGCATAAAACAAGTGCCTGTGGATGATTTTCTTCGAAATCCAACAGCTCTAATAATGGTAGGCCAAAGGCAGCAGTCTTACCGGTCCCGGTTTGGGCTAATCCGACAAAATCGTTGCTGCCTGTTAACAATACCGGGATTGACTGTTCCTGGATTGGTGTAGGATTTTCAAATCCTAACTCAGAGATGGCATTAACAATATCATGACGGATTCCCAGTTGAATAAATGGGTTCATGAATTAAAATAACGAATTTGGCAACATCGCCAAATCGGGCGCAAAGATAGCAACTTTAAATTTAAATTCCTATGCCTTTTTTATTTATTGCCAATATGGGATTTTCTGGCTCAAAAAGCAGCTGTTTTTTGCAGTTTTGATACTTGTGTGAGGGGCAAAACTTGCTTTGTATCAGGAATATAGGGCTTGGGCGGGTTCTGCGGTTTAAACTCGCCCCGGCATCGCTTCACTTACCGATCCTCTCTTTGGCTTTGCAGCAAAGAGGGTTAAGTATAATGTCTTTTATCTTTAGTTCTTTTATTAGTTCTTAATCCTCTTTCCACCGCAGGCTTAAAGGGTTGCCCAGCGAAGCACAGGCGGGTAAATCTTTACCTCAACCTATCAGCCGATTTTATCAGCTTTTCATCTCTTTGAATGCTTTTGGCAGCCATGATCAGCAATACAATGCTTATCGAGGTAAGGAATAATCCAATACCCATGGTGCGCGCATCGAGCTGGATGCTGCCTACTGCGCCTTTAACGGTTTGGGCCATCCAAAAGCTATAACCAATTAAGATCACTATGGCAGCATAGCAAAGCATTATTTGTTGTTTGCGGTTTTTGAACAGAAAAATAATGACCAGCGGTATTAACCCCGCAATGGCAGTTGCGGCCGTAAGGGCTGTAAAAGATTCGGTATGTTTTTGCGCGCCATTATCGTCCTGGAGAATTCCTGTAACCATAATGCTTACTGGTTTGCCGGCTACATAAACATTGTGCGCCAGTGGAAAAAAGAACAGGGCAAACAGCACAAGGCTGGCAAATAACAGGTAAACGCTTTGTATTCGTTGCAGCATGATAGTAAAATTATAAAGGCAAATATAATTGTTTTAATTATTGCCGCAGGGCATTTTTATTGATCGGTGAATTTGCTTTTAATGATAAATTAATGCTGTATATTTATAATGATTTTCCGATTAAATAACTAGTGCAATGACCCGACCCCCAGTTAATGACCTTTCTCCACAGGATGTGAAGTTTGAAGACGAGCATTTAAAAAAAATATTTCTGGAACACCTCAACAGCATTTATTGCGGCAAACAACACCTGATAAATTTTTTTGAAGAGATTAAAGGTTTGGCAACACTGCAGTTTTTAAAAAACGCTATTCAGGAGTGTACTAACGACGCCGCAGAACAATTGCAGCACCTCGACGGCATATTTAATTCCATCAGCGAAGATCAGTCTAAAATCAGTGTTTTGGGGATGAAGGCCATGACCCTTGAAGCCTATATATCGGCCATTAAGGCGGGTAAAACTCCAATGGAGCGCGATGTTTTTATCGTTTTTTACCTGCAGTTAATTGAAGGTATTGAGGTTACTTATTTTAAGGTATTAAAAAACCTGGCAAGGGCCATAGGGTACAGCAATACTTTTTTAGATAAACCTTTTAACCAGGCGGTGGAAGACAGGATCATGTTTGAGTCTATCTATAAAGAATATATCAGCGAGCCGGCTCCGTAAGCCGACTCACCCGATCTGCGCTTCGCTGGACCACCCTCTACGGCTCCGCCGCAAAGAGGGTTTGGAAAAATGCAATTTTTTATCCCTCCCCCAAAAAAGAAAATCCCCTCTTTGCGCCGCAGGCGTAGAGAGCGTCGGCGAGCGAAGCGATGCCGGGGTGAGTCTTCACCTGCCCCCTCAACTTTGACCAAATAATGAATTCCCTTACCCCGCATATTGTTAACTTTGCCGCGTGACGGCTAAACAACGCTATTTTATTGAACTGGCTTATGATGGCACCAACTATCATGGCTGGCAGGTACAGCAAAATGCTGAAAGTGTGCAGGAGGTACTGAATAAGGCCCTGGCAACTATTTTGCGGCAACCTGTTGAAACCACTGGCTGCGGCCGTACCGATACAGGCGTGCATGCCCGTGAATTTTTTGCGCATTTTGATGTGGAGCCCTACAATCCATTGTCCACAGGCGGTGGTGAAATCAATAACCATGAACCATCGGTCATCGATTATGGACTAAAAATTCGCAGTTTAAATTCAATTCTTCCGCCAGATATCGCCATAAAAAATATCATTCCGGTTCATGTCTGTGCGCATGCACGGTTTGATGCTACTCTACGATCATATCAATACCATATACATTTTAATAAAGACCCTTTTTTACGCGGATATTCATGGCAATTGCGTGATGTGCCCGATATAGACCTGATGAACCAGGCCGCTGCCATCATGATGGAATATATTGATTTTAGCTGTTTCAGTAAATCAAATACACAGGTTAAAACCAATAATTGTAAAATAAGCCGGGCCGTATGGGAAAGAACGGAGCAGGGTATGGTTTTCCATATTTCGGCCGATAGGTTTTTACGAAACATGGTGCGGGCCATCGTGGGCACGCTGATGATGGTAGGCAAGCAGGAAATAGCACCCGAAGCCGTGCGCCAGATAATTGAAAGTAAAAACCGCTCAAATGCCGGTACCAGCGTACCCGCCTGCGGGTTGTATTTAACGGAGGTGAAGTATACCTACCTGTAGGTGGTTATATCGGATTTCGGAATTTCGATTTCGGAATTGTGATAGATAAATATTTAAGAGTTGTATTATTGTATAAATCCGAAATCGAACATCCGAAATCCAAAATAAAAAATGTCTGAAGTAACCGGAAAAGCGCTTGATTGGAAACTGTTAAAACGGGTGATGCACTACGTAAAACCCTACAACGGCACATTTGTGGTAGCCGCGTTCTTAACCATTTTCTTAGCAGTAAGCGCGCTCATACAGCCAATTCTTATTCAGCGTACACTTGATGTTAATATCCTGAATGATGATTATGACGGACTGGTGTTCATGGTGGCGCTCATGATAGCGCAGCTTATTGTACAAACCGTAGCGCAATATTATCAGACCTACTTAACCAACTCGTTAGGTCAATCTGTTATCCGCGATCTGCGGATAGACATTTTTAACCACATTACCAGTCTTCGCCTTAAATATTTCGACCGTACACCTATCGGAATGCTGATTACCCGTACCGTGTCTGATCTGGAAACCATTGCTGATATATTTTCGGAAGGGCTTATTTCTATCATGGGCGATATGCTTCTGGTATTAGCGGTAATTGGTTTCATGCTGTACCAGGACTGGAAACTGGCCCTTATTACGCTTATCCCGATGCCATTCTTGTTTGCTTCAACCTATGTTTTTAAAGAGGCTATTAAGTCGTCTTTTCAGGAAGTACGTACGCAGGTTGCCCGCTTAAATACCTTTTTGGCCGAGCATATTTCGGGCATCAGTATTATACAGCTGTTTGCCCGCGAAGATCAGGAAATGCGCAAGTTTAAGGCGGTTAACAAAAAATACAGGGATGCCAACATCCGCTCCAATTGGTATTACTCCATATTTTTCCCCGTTGTTGAAATATTGTTTGCCATTTGTATGGGTCTGTTGGTATGGTACGGCTGTAAGCGCATGCTGTCTGATAGTCAGCTGTCGGCTATTTCGGCACGCCCCGGCGGTATCACCCCGGGTGTTATCACTGGCTTTATTGTATTGCTCAATATGCTTTTCAGGCCTATACGCCAGTTGGCCGATAAATTTAATACCCTGCAAATGGGTATGGTAGGCGCCGACCGCATATTTAAGGTGCTTGATACCGACGAAGTAGCTGTTGATAACGGACAGATCAATACCGGTCGTTTGCAGGGCGATATTGAATTTAACAAAGTATGGTTTGCTTATAATGATGAAAATTGGGTATTAAAGGACATCAACTTTCGCGTAAAACCGGGCGAAACACTGGCCCTTGTTGGTGCTACCGGTGCCGGTAAATCATCTACCATTAATATACTGAACCGCTTTTATGAAATTGGAGCCGGCACTGTAAAGGTAGACGGGCACGATATACGCGAATACCAGGTGGAGTTTTTGCGCTCGCAGATAGCCACTGTTATTCAGGATGTATTTTTATTTACCGATACCATTGGCAACAACATCAGTCTTAACAATACTAGCATTACCCGGGAAGAGATCATAGTTGCCGCTAAAGATGTGGGCGCGCATGAATTTATAGAACGCCTGCCCGGCGGATACGATTATAACGTGATGGAAAGGGGCTCTACGCTTTCGGCAGGGCAGGCACAGCTCATCTCATTTATCAGGGCGCTAGTATACAACCCGGCAATATTGGTGCTGGACGAAGCTACCTCATCTGTTGATACCGAAACGGAGATACTGATACAGAATGCCATTAATAAATTGATGCAAGGGCGTACGGCCATAGTAATTGCACACCGTCTGTCAACCATACAAAACGCCGACCGCATCATAGTGCTCGATCACGGCGAGATCATGGAAAGCGGTACCCACCAGGAACTCCTTAAAATTGAAAATGGCCACTACCGTAAACTCTACGATCTGCAGTTTAACTCAGCAGGTATAGCGAGGTAGAGGTTTTAAAAATACGGGTGTCAGTCTGAGCTTATCGAAGACTCGCGTGTAACGGCCTCTCCGCACCATCCTTCGACGAGCTCAGGATGACAGCCACAATTCGTAACTACGGCTGCACCTTGCCCTTATCCATTCCCTTTTCCTTGGGCGGGTTTTTTATCGGGTCAACAGGTTGCTCTTCCTTCTCGTGCTTTTTGGCGATATTGCCTCCGTGGGGTTTATCGGCATGGTATTGTTTGTCTTCCTTACGTACTTTGCTTTTGCCGCCGTCGTCACGCGGCCGGTTGGTAGGCGTATCTGAGGGCGATGGTTTGGCAGATGAATTTGCTGGCTTTGTCATATGGTATTAACAAATGGATCAATGCTTTGTTTAAGGCTGTCTGAACCGGGATTAGGCGGATTAATCAGATTTTTGGATTTTGACCTGCAAAGTGAAATCGTATTAACTCCTAACTTATTTAATCAGGGTTCAGACAAAAGCGTTAATAAATGTTAAAACTATTGGTGTAATAAGGTATTAAACAATATTTATAACCAATAAACTTTTACCTTTAGGGCGGGTTTCTTATTTTCGCACAAATATAGATGTGAGATATCAGATGTTAGATATGAGACAGCTTCAGGCAAGTTGTTTTATCTCAAATCTCAAATCTCATGTCTCAAATCTCAGACATGGAAGAATTTGAAGCAAGCGCATCGACAAAAAAAATAAAAACCATATACATATCTACTGTATTTGGTATTGCTATGGTGCTGGTAATGATAGGTTTATTAGGGCTTATACTGGTACACGCCAATAACTTGTCGCGCTATGTAAAGGAAAACATTGTGCTCAACATTTTTGTGGATGATGCCGCCCATGAAACCGATGTGCTTCAATTACAGAAACAGCTGGATGCTAACCCAATGGTTAAGCAGACCCAGTATGTAAGCAAGGAATTGGCCGCACGTAATCTGCAAAAAGACTTGGGCGAGGATTTTGTAAAATTCTTAGGATATAACCCTCTTTCACAGTCACTTGACGTATACTTAAAAGCCGATTATGCCAATAATAAAGACATTGAAAAATTTAAAGCTGACCTGCTGAAAAATTCGTTGGTAAAAGAAGTAAAGTACCAGCAATCACTGGTTGACCAGATGAACCAGAATGTGACTTCCATCAGTTTGGTGATTTTGGTGTTTGCAGGTATATTTGTGGTACTTTCTGTAGCTTTAATAAACAATACCATCAGACTGGCTATTTATTCACAACGTTTCCTGATCAAATCGATGCAGCTGGTAGGAGCTACCAAAGGATTTATCCGCAAACCATTTTTACTCTATGGTATATGGCATGGGCTTTTGGGCGGTTTAATAGCCATAATTATACTGGTAGCCACCCTTTACCTGGGTTACAAGCAAGTGCCCGATTTGGTAATGCTGCAAAACTATACTGAGTTTGGCATAGTGTTTTTAGGGGTTATAGGCATTGGGATATTTATTTCGGCCTTTAGTACCTTTTTGGCGGTTAATAAGTTTTTACGTTTAAAAATATATGATTTATACAGATAAGTTTTAAGTCAAAATTAAAAAGTCAAAATTCAAAACCTGCAAGGGTGATGATCAGCGATATAGTAAATAAAGAATTAAATTGTGAGTTTGAAAAGGGTTTCAATCAATAACCCACAAACTCAATAAATCAATAATTAAAAATATGGCACAGCAATTTAAGCCGGCTTCAACTGTGAAAACAACAGCACAAGCTGCAAAACCAGCATCAAAAACAACCGCTACCGAGTCGGTACAGTTTATATTTGATAAAAGCAATTACAGGTTGCTGATCATCAGTGTGGCTGTAGTAGCTTTTGGTTTTGTACTCATGTCGGGCACTACAGATATTTATAGCACAACTAAAATTGTTATCGCACCAATTGTGGTATTAGGAGGATTTGCATTGGGCTTTTTCGCGATATTAAAAAAGCCGTCAACTAACTAACTGCAATTAGCTAAATCTTCACATCTACCCTACAAATGAATATTATTCACGTTATTATCCTTGCCATAATTGAAGGGATAACAGAATTTTTACCGGTTTCGTCAACCGGGCACATGATTGTTGCCTCATCACTAATGGGCATAGCTGCCGACCCTTTTGTTAAACTTTTTACCATTGCTATACAGCTGGGCGCCATACTATCTGTAGTGGTGTTGTACCATAAGCGATTTTTACAGTCGGTTAATTTTTATTTGAAGTTGTTAGTGGCGTTTATCCCCGCGGCAATATTTGGCGTACTATTCAGTAAAAAGATCGATGCTTTATTAGAAAGCGCGCTTACCGTAGGTATTACCCTGTTTGTGGGTGGTATTATATTGTTGTTTGTTGACAAATGGTTTAATAAACCAACTGTTAAAGAAGAAAAGGATATCAATTATTTCACCGCGCTTAAAATTGGTTTTTTCCAGTGTTTGGCTATGATTCCCGGTACCTCACGTTCGGCAGCAACCATTGTGGGTGGCATGTCGCAAAAATTAACCCGTACGGCCGCGGCCGAGTTTTCTTTCTTCCTGGCGGTGCCAACCATGTTTGCGGCAACCGCTAAAAAGCTATACGATTTTCATAAAGAAGGCCATATATTCAGTGGCGAAGAGATTAAGCTGCTTGCTATTGGTAATATAATAGCCTTTATAGTAGCCATGCTGGCTATTAAAACCTTTATTACCTTTCTTGAGCGTAAGGGTTTCAGGATATTTGGCTGGTACCGTATTGTGATTGGCGCGGTAATTATCGGTTTGATACTGACCGGGCATCAATTGGAAACTATTTAGTCTTATTGTCTGAACCGTGATTTAGGTGATTAAAGGATTATTATGATTTATCCTTTAGGCCTTTAATCACGTAAATGATGGTTCAGATGAAAAATCCTGATTCACACAAAATCCCTACCTTTGCCCCAAATACCCGGGGATATCCGGTAAAAAGAATCATATTGAAAAAAACTTATACCAGACCAGAAGAATTTGCCGAAGGTCAGTTGCTGTTGGTTAATAAACCTTACAAGTGGACGAGCTTTGATGTAGTGGGCAAAATTCGCAATTCATTTAAACCGCTTAAATTAAAGGTGGGGCATGCAGGTACGCTTGACCCGCTGGCTACCGGACTGCTTATTATTTGCACCGGTAAAATGACCAAGCAGATAGATACCTTTCAGGCCGAAGAAAAGGAATACACCGGTACTATGGTCCTTGGAGCTACCACGCCGTCTTATGATATGGAAACGGAGCCTGATAATAAATTCGACATCAGCCAACTTACCGAAGAACTGCTGCGTAATAACTGCAAACAGTTTACCGGCGATATACAGCAGTACCCTCCTGTGCACTCTGCCATAAAAATTGACGGAGAGCGTTTATATGAAAAAGCCCGCAGGGGCGAAGACGTAGAACTGCGCCTGCGTAATGTAACCATCTCGGAGTTTGAGTTAACCCGCGTTGAACTACCAGAAGTTGATTTCAGGGTGGTTTGCAGCAAGGGCACTTATATCCGGTCGCTGGTACATGATTTTGGCGCTGCATTAAACAACGGTGCATACCTGTCAAGGTTAAAGCGAACCCGCAGCGGTAATTTCAATATAACTGATGCCTGGGAGGTTATGGAACTGGTAAACATGATCAAAGGACTGAAAATAGCGCAAGAGCCAGCGGCCGAATAATACATTTCTGCGTCAAAATATCAGCCTGATTTAACACGATCAACTAAAAAATTAACTTTGTGTTTTTACTCATACAATGAGGGTATATAATCATATTGACGAGTTTACAGCGGTAAAAAATGCAGTGGTAACCATCGGTACTTTTGATGGGGTGCATATTGGTCACCGCAAAATTATTTCGGGAATAAAAGAGCTGGCCGACAGTACCAATGGCGAAACAGTTATTTTAACTTTTTTCCCCCATCCCCGCATGATCCTGCACCCGGAGGATGAAAGCCTGAAACTGATCACTACCATTACCGAAAAGGCGCAGTTGATGGAGCAGCTCGGAGTGGACCACCTGATCATTACGCCGTTTTCAAGAGATTTTTCAAATCAGACCGCTGAGGGCTATATCCGCGATGTATTGGTCAATAAAATAGGTACCAAAAAAATTGTAATCGGTTACGACCACCGTTTTGGTAAAGACAGGCAGGGCGGTCTGGAAGACCTCTTGAGACTTGGTCCGGTGTATGGTTTTGATGTAGTTGAAATACCTGAGCAGGACATAAACGAGGTAGCCATCAGCTCAACCCGTATCAGAAATGCTTTGTTGGAAGGGAAAATTGATTTGGCTA
The DNA here is from genome assembly GCF_034262375.1 of Mucilaginibacter sabulilitoris. NCBI lineage: Bacteria > Pseudomonadati > Bacteroidota > Sphingobacteriia > Sphingobacteriales > Sphingobacteriaceae > Mucilaginibacter > Mucilaginibacter sabulilitoris. Next base: position 7,368,043 of record NZ_CP139558.1, on the reverse strand, counting down.
ATTCTTATTTAGGTTATCCATTCTTCATTACGGGATCTGTGATCCGTGGCGACCAGCTGGGCAGGCAACTGGGTTATCCGACAGCCAACATCGTAGTGGAAGAAAAGTATAAGCTCATTCCGTCTGACGGTATTTTTGCTGTAACAGTAAATGTAGGCGGCAAACAACATAAAGGAATGGCTTATATAGGCACCCGTCCCACTGTTAATGGCCTTACCCACAACATAGAGGTGAATATTTTTGATTTTGACCAGGAGATATACAACCAACCCATCCGTATGAATTTCCACCATTATGTACGCGGTGATATTAAGTTTTCATCACTTGATGAACTTAAAGTACAACTGGCAAAAGATAAAGAGGACGTGCTGGCTTTGCTGTAACCGCACCCAACCCTCCCCAAAGGGGAGAACTTTTAAGACATTAATCCAAGTTTTTTTAAAAAGTCTCCCCAATCGGGGGAGATTTAGAGGGGGTTTTGTACCTTTACCTGTCAATATGGCTCAGTAAGTTGCCTTGGCGCAATTGTTGAGTTTGTAGGATCATATCAAATTAATATGTTAGATTTTATCAGTAAGCTTTTTGGAAGCAAATCAGAACGGGATGTAAAAGCAATACAGCCTATAGTTGAAAAAATTAAGGCTGAATTTGCAAAACTCGACAACATCAGTAATGATGAGCTTAGAGCTAAAACCATAGATTTTAAAGAAACCATTGCCCAGGGGCTTTCGGGTATTGATAGTGAAATACAAGCTATTAAAGACCGTACCGAAACCGAGCTGGACATGGATGTGAGCGAAAAAGTGGAGCTTTACACCCAGTTAGATAAGCTGGAAAAAGACCGCAATAAAGAGCTTGAAGATATATTGATGAATATTTTGCCAGAGGCCTTTGCCGTGGTAAAAGAAACCGCACGCCGTTTTGCAGGCAATAAAACAATTGAAGTTACTGCCACTCAGTTTGACCGTGAACTTGCCGCGCGTAAAAATAACGTAGTAATTAAAGGTGATACAGCTATACACCACAATACCTGGCTTGCTGCCGGTAACGAGGTAACCTGGGATATGGTACATTATGATGTACAGCTGATAGGCGGTATCGTACTGCATCAAGGTAAAATATCAGAAATGGCCACAGGTGAGGGTAAAACGCTGGTAGCCACGCTGCCTGCATACTTAAACGCCCTTGCCGGGCAAGGCGTTCACATTGTAACCGTGAACGATTACCTGGCCCGTCGTGACAGTGAATGGATGGGGCCGTTGTATGAATTCCATGGCTTATCGGTTGATTGTATTGACAAACATGAGCCGAATTCAGAAGAGCGTCGTGCTGCTTACCTGGCTGATATTACTTTTGGTACCAATAATGAATTTGGTTTTGATTACCTGCGTGACAATATGACACGCAGCCCTGAAGAACTGGTTCAGCGTAAATTGCACTATGCAATGGTGGATGAGGTCGATTCAGTTTTAATTGATGATGCCCGTACCCCTTTAATTATATCAGGCCCAATTCCGCGTGGTGATGAACATGAATTTTATGAGTTAAAACCGCGCATTGAGCGTTTGGTTAATGCGCAGAAAGCTTATGTTAATGGCGTGCTGAACGAAGCTAAAAAAGCCATTAGCGAAGGTAATGCCGATGCTGATGGCGGTGGCTTAGCTTTATTGCGCGCCTTTAGGGGATTGCCGAAAAGCAAAGCGCTGATCAAATTTTTGAGCGAGGGTGGTAACCGGACAATTTTGCAGAAGGTTGAAAACCACTACATGCAGGATCAGGGTAAGGATATGCCAAAGGTTGATGCCGAGCTTTACTTTGTTATCGACGAAAAAAACAATCAGGTTGAACTGGCCGAAAAAGGTATCGAACTGATAACTTCTTCCGGCGAAGATCCTCACTTTTTTGTGATGCCTGATGTAGGTACCGAGATTGCAGAGATCGAAAAATCAAACCTTAGCGCCGAAGAGAAGATTGCCCGCAAGGATGAGCTGATGCGCGATTTTTCTATAAAATCTGAACGTATTCATTCGGTTAACCAGCTGTTAAAAGCTTACACCCTGTTTGAAAAAGATACTGAGTATATTTTGGACGAAGGCAAGGTGAAAATTGTTGATGAGCAAACAGGCCGTGTATTGGATGGCCGTCGTTACTCTGATGGTTTACACCAGGCTATTGAAGCTAAAGAAAATGTAAAGGTTGAGGATGCGACACAAACTTTCGCTACCATCACCCTGCAAAACTATTTCCGTATGTACCACAAACTTTGTGGTATGACAGGTACTGCTGTTACTGAGGCCGGTGAGTTTTGGGAAATTTATAAACTTGATGTGGTAGAGATACCAACCAATACCAAAATAAGCCGCGACGACAGGCAGGATCTTGTTTACCGTACAGTACGCGAAAAATATAACGCCGTAGCTGAAGAAATTGTTAAGCTGACAGAAGCCGGCAGGCCGGTGTTGGTTGGTACAACCTCGGTTGAAATTTCAGAATTACTGAGCCGTATGCTTAAGCTGCGCGGCATCAAACATAACGTGCTGAATGCCAAGATGCACCAGAAAGAGGCTGATATTGTGGCCGAAGCTGGTAAAACAAGTACAGTGACTATCGCTACAAACATGGCTGGTCGTGGTACGGATATTAAACTGGGGCCTGGCGTTAAAGACGCTGGCGGTTTGGCCATTGTTGGTACGGAGCGCCATGAGTCGCGCCGCGTTGACAGGCAGTTGCGTGGCCGTGCAGGTAGGCAAGGCGACCCGGGTTCATCTCAGTTCTTCGTATCGTTAGAGGATAACCTGATGCGTTTGTTCGGTTCAGAGCGTATATCAAACCTGATGGTGCGTATGGGTATTGAGGAGGGCGAAGTTATTCAGCACTCTATGATCTCCAAATCTATTGAGCGTGCTCAGAAAAAGGTAGAAGAGAACAACTTTGGTATCCGTAAACGTTTGCTCGAGTATGATGATGTGATGAACTCACAGCGTACCGTTATTTATACAAAACGTAAAAATGCTTTATTTGGCGAACGTTTGGACGTTGATTTGAGCAATACCATTTTTGATGTTGTTGAAGACATTGCTACCGAATATAAAGAATCAAATAACTACGAAGGGTTTACCCTGGAGGTGATCCGTTTGTTCTCAGTTGACATTGAACTTGATATTGATGAGTTTGCCTCAAAAAATATAGCCGCGCTAACCGACAGGACTTTCCAAACGGTGATGGACTTTTACAAACGTAAAGCCGAAGCGGTAGCTCAACAAGCTTACCCTGTTCTGAAAGATGTATTTGATACCCGCGGGCAATATGTTGAAAATATAGTGGTACCGTTTAGCGATGGTATTCATGGCATACAGGTATCAGTTCCGTTGAAAAAGGCAGTAGAAAATCATGGTGTTGAGGTATTTAAATCGTTTGAAAAGAACGTAACCCTGTACATGATTGATGATGCCTGGAAAGAGCACCTGCGCGAAATGGACGAGTTAAAACAATCTGTACAGAACGCGGTTTATGAGCAAAAAGACCCATTATTGGTTTACAAATTTGAAGCTTTTGAATTGTTCAGGGGCATGCTTACCAATGTGAATAAAGAGATTGTAAGCTTCCTGTTCAGAGGTGGTATCCCAGTTCAGCAGCAGGCTGATGAGGTAAGGGAAGCAAGACCAGAGCCAAAGCTCGATCTGCGTAAAATGAAAACCACTAAAGCCGAACTGGTAAATGAAAGCGGAGGTGTACCAATGGACGATTTCCGCGAGCCGCAAAAAGCTACCCCTGTTAGGGTGGAAAATAAAATAGGTCGTAATGACCCATGCCCTTGCGGTAGCGGCAAAAAGTATAAAAATTGCCACGGCGTAGGGCAAAATTAAGAATCTAATGTAAGGCCTGTCATCGAGCCTGTCGAAGGATCGTGAGTAGAGGCCTGCCCGCCATGCTTCGACAGGTTCAGCATGACAGGCTCATTTTAATAAGATAACAAAATGAAAAAAGCAGTATTTGATCATAAAGCTAATTTTAGCCTCATCAAATACTGCTTTTTCTTTATACTGCTAATTGCATCTTCCCGTTCCTTTGCGCAGCAAACCCGCGGCAAAGTGGAGGTAATTAAAGACCCGCTTGTTGATACCCTGATAGCTAAAAGGCTGGAAATGAATAACGCGGTCGGTGTGCCAACTACATTCTCCTCATACGGTTACCGGGTACAGATATTCAGCGGCTCAAACCGTAAAGATGCCTTTAACGCGCAAGCCCGTTTGCAGGATCAGTATCCTGAGTTGCGTACCTATATAATTTACAGCGAACCTAATTTTAAAGTTCGCGCCGGCGATTTCAGGACCCGTCTGGAAGCGCAAAAACTGATGCAGGAACTTCGGTCTTCATTTTCGAGCCTGTTCATCATTTCCGAAAAAATAAACCTCCCTAAAACGGAATCCGATAATGATTAAAGAGCAAATACAAGAATTATCCAGCAAAATATTTAACGATGTGGTAGCCAATCGCCGCCATTTGCATAGCCACCCAGAGTTATCTTTTCATGAGTTGCAGACCTCGGTTTTTGTAGCCAACAAATTGGAAGAACTTGGCCTGGAATATCATAAAATGGCCGATACCGGTTTGGTAGCCCTCATTAAGGGTGATAAGCCTTCGGATAATGTAGTAGCCCTGCGTGCCGATATGGACGCACTGCCTATTACTGAGGCTAATGATGTGCCGTACAAATCGCAAAATGTAGGTGTAATGCACGCCTGTGGGCATGATGCACATACCTCGTCATTACTGGGCACGGCCCGCATTTTAACCGAATTGAAAAGCCAGTTTGCTGGTACAGTTAAATTGATATTCCAACCGGCCGAAGAGAAATTGCCGGGTGGGGCCAGTATCATGATCAAGGAAGGCGTACTTGAAAACCCTAAACCACATGCCGTATTAGGCCAGCATGTAATGCCGCTTATTGAGGCCGGTAAGGTGGGTTTCCGTGCAGGTAAATACATGGCCTCGACAGATGAGCTTTATGTTACCGTTAAAGGTAAGGGAGGTCATGGCGCGCAGCCACAGCAAAATATTGACCCGGTTATTATTACCGCTCATATATTAACCGCCTTGCAGCAGGTGGTTAGCCGTTTTGCCGACCCTAAAAGTCCGTCGGTATTATCATTTGGTAAAGTGATTGCCAATGGCGCTACCAATGTGATTCCAAATGAAGTTTACCTGGAGGGTACTTTTCGTACCATGGACGAGAAATGGCGTGAGGAAGCTCATAAACGCATGAAGAAAATGGCTGAAGGTATTGCCGAAAGCATGGGCGGAAGCTGCGAGTTTAATATTATGCGCGGTTATCCTTTCCTGATCAATGAAGAAAAATTGACAGCGGCGACTCGTGGCCATGCTGAAGACTACTTGGGTAAAGAAAATGTGCTTGACCTTGATATATGGATGGCTGCAGAAGACTTTGCCTACTACTCACAGGTAGCCGACTCTTGTTTTTATCGTTTAGGTACCCGTAATGAAAGCCGCGGCATTACTTCATCAGTACATACCCCAACTTTTGATGTGGAAGAGGATGCGTTTAAAATAAGCACAGGACTCATGGCATACCTGGCCATTAAGCAGCTGGGGAATTAATATATAAGTTCATCGGTTCATTTGTTCACTGGTTCGTTAGTAAAAATGTTAATCCAGTGAATAAATAACGCGTGAACTAATGAACAATCAATGAAAAAAATTCTGCTATTATTCTTTTTCTGTACAATAGGAACATTATCTTCCCTCGCGCAGCAAATTAACCGGTTTAATCCTGACACTATCCGCACCATTGTTATTGATTCGTTGGTTGATATTAAGTCGCATAAATTAAACGCACAGGATTTTATTGATGCTGTACTGGCCGATACCAGTTTTTATAAGGCTTTTCAAAATATGAAACGGTACGGTTTTACTGCCGAGAACCGCATTTTTACCTACGACAAAAAGAATAAAGTCGACGGCAAAATATACCGGAAAATAGTACACAGCAATGCAGCAGGCAAGCACAAAATGGAGTACTTAGCCAAGCTTGATAGCGGCAACATGTTTAAAAAGAACGGGAAGTATCAGCTGTACACGGTAGAGATGTTTGATTATATTTTTATGAACGCCTATAACTCCGATTTTGTTAAGGGTGATGCCCTGCCGGGGTCGGGCGGTAAAAATGAATCATATAAGGATAAACTAAAAACGCTTATTTTTAGTCCGGGGCGTAAGGTGAAGGGTATCCCGTTCATCAGCAGTAAAACGGAGATATTTGCCGGTGATATGCGGGAGTATTACTATTACGAATTTGCCCGTGGCAAGTATCTGGATACTATCCCGGTTTACCGCTTCAGGGTGAGGTGCAAACCAAGTACATCTGACGGCGATACCATGATTAAGGAAATGACTACTATATTTGATGAACGTACCTTCCAGATTCTGGGCCGATATATTGATATGAAGTTTAGTAATATGTTTGTTGATTTCGACGTGCAAATGAATATTGAACTTAATAATTTTGAGGGAGAACTACTGCCCACTAAAATAACTTACCAGGGTAACTGGAATATCCCTTTCCACAAAGAAGAGCGCGCCAGCTTTTTAATCGTGCATAAAGATTACAAGAAAGAATAATTAAATGGAAGAAGTTACCAGCCGGCGGCATTGGAAAAAATTCTATTTAAATGTGTTTATTTTAACACTTTATTTCTTGCTGTTAGCATTTGTGACTACATTCCTTTATAAAGAAGCACTGACAGTTGCAGGTGAAATATTTATAATACTGATAAGCTCATGCCTGGTAATTATGGCGGTTTACACCATAATTCGGTACTTTAAAAATATTCCGAAATTTCATGTTAATACAAACTCTATAAAGTTTACCCGTAAGAATGCCCTTTTTTGGAAGGATCTGGAACGTGTTCAATTGTCGGGTAAACAACCCTTTAGTTTTATGCTCGATTACCCGCGGGAGGGTATGATGCTTAAATTTAAAGGCAGCCGGGAAATTTATCTTTACGACGATATGTATGCCAATACCGCTGCTGTTAAGCAGTTTATTACCCGTCATATTCTTAATAAGTCATATAAACCAAGTATAATAACCAAAGCAAATAAGTTGCCTTTGAATAATGAGCAGTTTGTGTGGTATGAAGGCAGGCAATTGCTCAACTTCAGGGGAGCGGTTTTATGGCTGGTGCTTGGGCTTTTGCTGTATGCTATTATCACAGCAAGTCATGTAAGCTTAATGGTATTTCTGTTTGGTGTTGGTGTTGTTTGTTTTTGGGCGTTTTCGGCCTTTATGTATTGCTTCGGTACATCAGATGATTGTATTATGGTACGAAACCCTAACTTGTTTTGGGCTAAAACAAAATACCGGCTTACTGATATACAGGAAGTAGTTTTTGAACAGCAGCATTCTAAAATGCCTTATTCGTTAAGAATAATAACCAACGATTTTAAAAGTGATTTATACATGGCAGGCACATTATCGGGCAGGAAATGGCGTCAGCTGCAAAAAGATCTCGAAGGGAAATATATTAAGGTGCGTAACGAATTATACTTTGACATCTAAGGTTACATAAAGTTAAAATAATAAAGCCCCGATTATCGGGGCTTTATTATTTTATAAACTGTTGATCCATTTTACCAGCTCATCACGGGATTTTCCCGTTTTTTGCTGAAGTTTTCCCAGCAGCTCATCATCTTTGCCTTCTTCACGTATCAGGTCATCGTCTGTTAAATCGCCGTAGGCTTGTTTCATCTTTCCCTTTAATTCGTTCCAGCTACCTTTTAATTCTAATCTGTCCATAAATGTTTCTTTTAGTTAGATGTATTAAAGGAACGATCGGAAAGACTTTTGGTTTTTGCGAAAATGGATAATGATAAATTGTATCGGGGAGGGATGATGAGAAACGCTTAATTCTTTACAAATTGTTTCAGTACTTTTTGTCCCATATTATTATCAGGCCACATTTCTATTTTGTAATGATCCGGCCCTTCATCGGCTTCGTTATCTACATTTTTTAAGCTGAACGAATAAACCCTTACGCGATATTTCCCGGGAGTTACTATTAGTTTAAGATATGATTTATAATCCGGAAAATTAAGTATTTGCAAAATACCCGATTGAATAGTGATGCCTGCTTCAACCACATGATCATATTTGCTAAAATCGGTTTGAGAATCGGCCTTGGTCAGCAGCTCAAACTCCGCCTTTACGTGGCCGTAACTTTCGGTGGTGATGCCTAAAATGTCGTATGCTGTCGCGAGTCTGTCATGATAGGCCTGGGGTGTCCAGAAGGTATTAGCACCGGTATTACTTTTATAAGCCGAATCGCAAAGGTAAAACTGGTTATGCGAGGTGAAAAAATCGAGCCGGTATTTTGTGCCCGGATCAGATTTAAAAGCAAGAAATACAAAAGACAGAAGAACAAGGAGGCAAGGAATCAAAGAGAAAGCATTAACGCCTGTTTTTCTCCATACCTTGCCTCCTGTGTTCATTTGTTTAAAATAGCTATTGTTCTTTTGTCTTAATGCATTACAATGCCCCGGCTTTTATTTCCTCCACAACAGCAGGATCAAGCAGGGTAGAGGTATCGCCTAAATTAGATGTATCCCCCTCCGCTATTTTGCGCAATATGCGGCGCATGATCTTCCCTGAACGCGTTTTGGGTAAGCCGGTTACAAATTGTATCTTATCGGGCTTGGCAATGGCACCTATTATGCGCGATACAGTCATCATGATATCCTTACGGGTAAGGTCATCATCAGCATGATGCTTAGGGCATACTACAAAGGCATAAATGCCTTGTCCCTTAATATCATGCGGGTAACCAACAACGGCCGATTCTACCACGCTGCTATGCATGTTAATAGCGTTCTCTACCTCGGCTGTTCCAATACGGTGACCGGATACGTTCAGCACGTCATCAACACGGCCGGTTATACGGTAATAACCGTCTTCATCGCGCAGGCAGCCATCGCCTGTAAAATACAGGTTTTCGTAAGTTGCAAAATAAGTAGTGCGGCAACGGTTGTGATCGCCGTAGGTAGTGCGCAACATGCCCGGCCATGGGAACCTGATACAAAGGTTTCCGCTTACGCCATTGCCTTCAATAATTTTTCCATTCTCATCAACGAGTACAGGCTGTACGCCTGGTAGTGGTAATGTGGCGTAGCCGGGTTTGGTAGGGGTAACTCCCGCAATTGGCGATATCATAAAGCCACCGGTTTCGGTTTGCCACCAGGTATCAACAATTGGGCATTGTTTATGACCAATTTTTTCATCAAACCAATGCCATGCTTCCTCGTTAATAGGTTCGCCAACGGAGCCCAGTTTTTTGAGCGAACTGAAATCTTTACCCTGTAATGCCTCATCGCCAAAACTCATCAGCGAGCGGATGGCGGTAGGGGCTGTATATAGTATGTTTACCTTGTATTTTTCAACTATATCCCAAAACCTGCCCGGAGTAGGCCATGAAGGGATACCCTCAAACAATACCGTAGTTGCACCTTGAGATAGCGGGCCGTAGGCAATGTAAGAGTGTCCGGTAATCCATCCGATGTCAGCAGTACAGAAATAAACTTCGCCCTGGTTGTACTGGAAAGCGTTAGCAAAGGTGTACCCGGTATAAACCATGTAGCCGCCACAGGTATGCACAACACCTTTAGGTTTGCCTGTTGAGCCTGATGTGTACAAGATAAACAACATATCCTCTGCATCCATTTCTTCGGCCGTGCATGCTGTATTGCCTTGGGTTTCTACCTTTTTAATTTCATCTTCCCACCAAACATCACGGCCTTTGATCATTGATACAGGTGTACGGCTGCGGGTAAGCACAATTACCCGTTGAATAGAAGGGCATTGTACCAGCGCGTCATCAATGATTGATTTCAGCGGAATTTCTTTAGTGCCTCTGTAACCACCATCGGCGGTTATAACAATATTACAGGCAGCATCGTTTATCCTGTCGGCAATTGATTGTGCCGAGAAACCGCCGAAAACTACCGAATGGATAGCGCCAATACGAGCGCAAGCCAAAACGGCAATAGCCAGTTCGGGCACCATAGGCATGTATATACAGATACGGTCGCCCTTTTTTGCACCGTTATTTTTAAGCACATTGGCAAATTCGCAAACCTTATCATGCAGCTGCCTGTAAGTTAAAATACGATGATTTTCCTGCGGATCATTTGGTTCCCAGATTATGGCGGGTTTATCGCCCAGGGTTTCCAGGTGACGGTCAAGGCAGTTTTCGGTGATATTGAGCTTAGCGCCCTGGAACCACTTAATGTTCGGTTCCTTAAAATTCCAGTCCAATACCTTGTCCCACTTTTTGCGCCATAAAAAGTTGTCGGCAATACCAGCCCAAAATTGCTCAGGCTGTTCAACACTCTGCTGATAAACCTGCTTATATTCGTCAAATGATTTAATTTTCATATCGGTTTAAATGGAGGCGTAAATTAATAATTTCTCTGCTATGATAAATTAAAAAATTATTACTTTTTAAATTTATTTAAGAAGTGGTGTAGTAAGGATATTAACCTGCTGAAATAATACCTTTGGGGTACTTATAAAAAGAATTTTAAAATAATTAGAAACACTGTTGAATATTTGATTAAAAAGTCTGATATTTGCAAACTCTTTTTGAATAAAGGGTTGATAATTAAAAATATTTGTCATGTCAAGAATTTGTGATCTAACAGGAAAAGGATCTATAGTAGGTAATAACGTTTCTAACTCAAACGTTAAAACAAAACGCAGGTTTCATCCTAATTTAAAACTTAAAAAGTTTTATATCCCTGAAGAAGATAAGTGGATTACCTTAAAGGTATCTACATCGGCTGTTAAAACCATCAGCAAAAATGGTATAACTGCTTGTATCAATAAATTTGTAAAAAAAGGATACATTTAGTAGTTGCCGTTAATGTTTTACGCATAGCGTAAAATGTAAAGCGTGCAGTAATAATTGAAAAATTGCGTAAGCCGTGAGGTGACACGTACAACATAAAAAGAAAATGGCAAAAAAAGGCAACAGGGTTCAGGTTATTTTAGAGTGTACTGAACACAAAACAAGCGGTATGCCAGGCATGTCTCGCTATATTACCACCAAAAACAAAAAGAATACAACTGAAAGACTGGAAATGAAAAAATTCAACCCGGTTTTAAGGAAAGTAACTCTTCATAAAGAAATTAAATAAGTTTTACGCTCAACGTTTTACGTTATACGCAAATCAACTTATAACAGAATGTTTAACAAATACGTATTACGTAACACGTAAAACGTACAACACAAAAATAACATGGCAAAGAAAGTAGTTGCAACACTGAAAGTAGCAGGTAAAGGCAAAGAATATTCAAAAGTGATCACCATGAGCAAATCACCTAAAACCGGTGCTTACTCATTTAAAGAGCAAATTGTCCCTAACGATTTTGTTAAGGATGCAATTGCAGGTAAAACCCTGTAATAACTTTTGATCAAACATATAAGGCCGTCTTGTTTTTACGAGAGGGCTTTTTTTGTTGATAGCTATGTTTCTGATTGGGCAGATATGGACACAATATAACTTTGAGCTGATAAGTGTTAAGGTGATAATCAGCATATTTGCATAGTTAAATTTAAGCATCAAAAATCGGCGTATTTAAATTTGCACATCCGCACATCTAAAATCTGCACATCTGAAAAACTATGGGATTATTTGATTTTTTTAAGAAAAAGGAAAATACACAACAGGAGCAGCAGGCACTTGATACCGGTTTAGAAAAAACCAAGGATAACTTTTTTTCAAAGATCACCAAGGTAATTGCCGGAAAATCAACCGTTGACGATGATGTACTTGATGAGCTGGAGGAGGTACTGGTAACATCAGATGTTGGTGTGAGCACCACCTTAAAGATAATTGAGCGTATACAAGCCCGCGTGGCCCGCGATAAATATGTTGGCACCAGCGAACTTAATACGCTGCTGAAAGACGAGATCCAACAGCTGCTGGCCGAAAATAACAGTAACGATTTCAGGAATTTTGAATACGGCAATCATAAACCGTATGTAATAATGGTGGTAGGTGTTAATGGTGTTGGTAAAACTACTACTATTGGCAAGCTGGCCCATAAATTAAAGCAAGCCGGTAACCAGGTGGTTTTAGGCGCTGCTGATACCTTTCGCGCTGCCGCGGTTGATCAGATAAAGTTGTGGGGCGAACGTGTTGGCGTTAAAGTGGTAGCCCAGGCGATGGGATCAGATCCGGCATCTGTGGCTTATGATACACTGCGTTCAGCGGTTGCCAATGGCGATGATGTAGCTATTATTGATACCGCCGGTCGTTTGCATAATAAAGTAGGCTTAATGAACGAGCTCACCAAGATCAAGAATGTAATGCAGAAGGTAATTCCAGGTGCCCCACATGAAATATTGCTGGTGCTTGACGCCTCAACCGGGCAAAATGCTATTGAACAGTGCAAGCAATTTACCGAGGCTACCGCTGTTAATGCCCTTGCCCTTACCAAGCTCGATGGCACAGCCAAAGGCGGTGTGGTAATTGGGATATCTGATCAGTTTAAAATTCCTGTAAAATATATTGGTGTGGGCGAAGGAATGGATCACTTACAGCTGTTTGACAGGCAGGCATTTGTGAACTCGCTTTTTAAGGAATAATTGCCTCACCCAACCCTCTCCAAAGGAGAGGGCTTTAAGATACTTTTTAAAAGTTCCCCCTTTGGGGAAGATTTAGAGGGGCTTCGTTCCTCGCAATGACAATTTTTTCATTGCAATGATTTGTGTGTTATGAAGACAAAAGAAATTTATCAGCCAAAGAAAATAGTAAAACCCCGTGTTAACGTGGTTACTTTGGGTTGCTCCAAAAACATATATGATTCTGAAATATTAATGGGGCAGTTAAAAGGCAACCAGTTTGATGTAGTGCATGAGGCTGATAAAGTAAACAGTAATGATATTATTGTTATTAATACTTGCGGCTTTATCGATAATGCCAAGCAGGAATCAATAGATACCATTTTACAATACAGCGAACTGAAAGATCAGGGTAAAGTGGGTAAGGTAATCGTTACCGGTTGCCTGAGCGAACGCTATAAGCCCGAACTGGAAGCTGAGATAACCAACGTAGATGCTTACTTTGGTACCAATGATCTGCAAAACCTATTGCATTCTGTTGGGGCAGATTATAAACATGAACTGATTGGCGAACGCTTGCTGACCACACCATCGCATTTTGCCTACTTTAAAATTGCTGAAGGTTGTAACCGCCCATGTTCATTCTGCGCTATCCCGCTGATGCGCGGTAAGCACCTGAGTACACCAATTGACCAGTTGGTTAAAGATGCCCAGGCATTGGTTAAAAATGGCACCAAAGAACTGATATTAATTGCCCAGGACCTTACCTACTACGGTCTGGATCTGTATGGCAAACGTAACCTCGACGAATTGCTGCGCCGTTTATCTGATGTAAATGGTGTGGAATGGATCAGGTTGCAATACGCTTACCCTTCTGGTTTTCCTATGGAAATATTGGATGTGATGAACGAGCGCGACAATATCTGTAAGTATATGGACATGCCATTGCAGCATATCAGCGATAATATGTTGAAATCGATGCGCCGTGGTATCACCAAACAAAAAACCATTGATCTGGTAAACCAGATCCGTGATAAAGTGCCGGGTATTGCCATGCGTACAACTTTAATAACCGGTTATCCGGGAGAAACCGAACAGGATTTTGAAGAAATGCAGCAATGGGTAGAAGATACTCAATTTGACCGCCTGGGTTGTTTTACTTATTCGCACGAAGAAAAAACACATGCCCATTCTCTGGTTGATGATGTACCTGATGAAGTGAAGCAAGAACGTGCTGATGCTATTATGGAAATTCAGCAGGGTATTTCGTTTGATAAAAACCAGGAAAAGATAGGGCATACCTTTAAAGTATTGGTTGATAAAAAAGACGGCGACTATTTTGTTGGCCGAACCGAATTTGATTCGCCTGAGGTGGATAACGAAGTTTTGATTGATGCCAGCATTGACTACGCAACCGTAGGAAGCTTTGTTAACGTAAAGGTACACAGCGCAGAAGACTTTGACCTTTATGGACAAATTGTAAAATAATGCTAATTTGTGGCTTGTTATTAAGTGATTTAAGATTTAAAATCTAATTTCGACGCCAGCATTTAATATTTTCATACCTGGCCGATGTTCGATAACTGATTTCTTATATCCGAAATCGAACATCCGAAATCCGAAATTAAAGATGGAAGCCTCCTGTATAAGTTATAAAGACACCGGTTTTTTTTCGCCCACGGTTATTGATTACCTCGAAAACCGGGCTGAGCTCAGATCTTTTTATGGTTACCGCCCGGATATGGACGGATTTGCCCAACTGTTAAAAAACAAAAAGGTTGTTGCTGATCGTGAAATACTGCATCGTGTGTTAACAAAACAATATGCACATAATGAGCAGAAAGAAAATTCAAAATTCAAAATTCAAAATTCAAAACTTGCAGCGGATAATATCAATCTGCTAAAAGCTGATAACACCTATACCATTACCACTGGTCACCAGCTCAATATATTTGCTGGTCCGCTATATTTCCTCTATAAAATTGCTACTGCCATTAAACTGGCACAACAGCTAAAAGCAGCCCATCCCGATAAAAATTTTGTACCGGTTTACTGGATGGCCAGTGAAGATCATGACTTTGCCGAAATTAACTATACCAACATTGGTGGTAAAAAAGTACACTGGTGGTATGAGGCATCGGGTGCTACAGGGCGTATAAACCCCGATACCATGCGCCAGGCTCTTAACCAATATAAAGGTGTTTTAGGAATGGAAGGTCATTCGCAGGAACTGGCCGAGATTGTAGAAACAGCCTATGCGCGGTTTGATAAACTGGCCGATGCTACCCGCTACCTGGTTAATGCCTTATTTGGCCAATACGGATTGGTAATTATAGATGCCGACGACCATGAGTTTAAACAGCAGTTTGCCCCAATCATGGAGCAGGACATTATCGGCCAGCACAGCTTTAAAAATATCACTGCCACCAATGAGCAATTGCAAAAACTGGGTGTGCATATACAGGTAAACCCGCGCGAAATAAACTTTTTTTACCTGAAGGATAGCCTTCGTGAGCGCATTGTTTTTGAGCAGGATAGTTATCAGGTAATGAATACCGATATCCGTTTTACGGAAGCGGAGTTGAAACAAGAAATCATAACAACACCGGAACGCTTTAGCCCTAACGTGGTGATGCGCCCGCTTTACCAGGAGTGTATTCTGCCCAATATAGCTTACATAGGTGGCGGTGCGGAGATAGTTTACTGGCTGGAGTTAAAATCGAACTTTGATTTTTATAAGGTTGATTTTCCTGTTTTAATATTGCGTAATTCAGCTATAGTGGTGCGTAAAGAGCAAGCTGCCAAGATTGAACGTATGGATCTTGACGTTGCAGCTTTGTTTAAACAGACTGATGCGCTGCAAACTGAATGGATAAAAAAACACAGCGACCATAATCTTTCGCTTGATGAAGAGTGGCGTGAGCTGAGCTCCGTTTTTGAAAAAATAAAATTACGCTCCTATAAAATAGATCCTACATTGTCGTCATCGGCCGCCGCGGTGCAGGCCCGTTTGAAACATGCAGTTGATAACCTGGAAAAGAAACTGATTAAAGCGGAGAAACGGAACTACCAAGTAAGGCTGGAACAATTAGCCATAGTAAAAGCCGAATTATTCCCTAAAGATAGTTTGCAGGAACGTACCGAAAATTTCGGGCTCATGTATGTAAAATGGGGGCAATCATTCATTGACGAGCTTATTCGTCATTTTGAGCCGCTCGATTTTGAGTTTACTATTTTAGCGGAAGCGTAAGGTAGGCGGCCAGGCATGCTGAGCCCGTCGAAGCATAGCGCGTAAAGGCCTTGTCCACCATGCTTCGACGGGCTCAGCATGACACCCTTTAGTTTCTTTCTCTTCCTTCTTTTATTCCCTCACATCAATCAAATATCAGTAATTTCGCACCATGAATAAAGCTAAACCAACCATTCTTGTTGTAAACGACGACGGAATAACGGCTCCCGGAATAAAAGCCTTAATGAATGCTGTGAGTGAGATTGGTAACGTGGTAGTGGTGGCACCCGATAGTCCTCAATCTGGCATGGGCCATGCCATTACCATAGGTAAACCGTTGCGTTTAGATAAAGTAGACATATACGAAGGTGTCGAAATGTACCGCTGCTCAGGCACCCCGGTTGATTGTGTGAAGCTGGCCGTAAATAAAATATTTAAGGGACAAAAGCCTGATTTGTGCGTGTCGGGTATCAATCATGGTTTAAATAATTCCATCAACGTTTTATATTCAGGTACCATGTCGGCGGCCGTTGAAGGAGCTATTGAGGGTATCCCTTCAATAGGTTTCTCTCTGGATGATTTTACCCTGCAGGCAGATTTTAGTCATTGTATAAAATTTGTTAAGGAACTGGTGCTTCAGGTACTGAAAAATGGCTTACCAGTGGCTACGCTGCTTAATGTAAATTTTCCTAACACCCATAACATAAAAGGTATCAAGATATGCAGGCAGGCCAGCGCCAAATGGGCCGAAGAGTTTGATGAACGGATAGATCCGCATAAAAGGCCTTACTATTGGTTAACCGGCGTTTTTCAATTAAATGACGGCGGTGAGGATACCGACGTTTGGGCACTGGAACATCATTACGCTTCGGTTGTACCGGTTCAGTTTGATATGACGGCACACCACGCTATACCTTACTTACATAACTGGAAATTTAATGTTTAAGCGTAATACCGTAGCTGCCGGCTCATTATTAGGGTTGATATTGCCGGCCATTAGTGTGTTCATTTTTCTATACATATTAAAAGGCAGCGTTATTGTATTTAATAAGCCGGGAACGCCTTATCTGGTAGCTGTAGCTCTCAATTTGCTGATCATTCGCTATTATGGCAGGAAAGGATTGGATAAAACAGTAATTGGTTTGGTAGCCGTTACGTTTTTATTTTTGATTGCGGTGTTTGTATTTAAATTGCAGCCTATAAAATGAAATATTACCTGGTAGCCGGCGAAGCTTCGGGCGATTTACATGGTGCTAATCTCATGAAAGCCCTGAAAGAGCGCGACCCTGATGCGGAGTTCCGTTTTTTTGGCGGCGACCTGATGCTGGCTGAAGGTGGTACCCTGGTAAAACATTATCGGGAGATGGCCTATATGGGCCTGGTTGAGGTAATTGTGAACCTGCCTGCTATCCTCAGGAATATTAAACAGTGTAAGGCCGATATTAAAGCCTGGCAGCCCGACGTACTGATATTGATTGATATTCCTGGTTTTAACCTGAAAATTGCTGCCTACGCTCAAACCATAGGTTTAAAGGTAAATTATTATATATCGCCCAAAGTATGGGCCTGGAACCAGAAAAGGGTGCTGAAGATCAAAAAGATAGTTGATCACTTGTTTTGCATCCTGCCTTTTGAGGTTGATTTTTACAAGAGCTGGGGTATGGATGTTGACTATGTTGGCAACCCATTGCTGGACGCTATTGCCGCCTTTAAACCCGACCCGGAATTTTTACAACAACATCAGCTTACTGGTAAAAAGATAATTGCCCTGCTGCCCGGTAGCCGTAAACAGGAAATTAAGAACTTATTGCCCGAAATGATAAATGTTGTGGCCCGGTTCCCGCATCATCAGTTTGTTATTGCTGGTGCCCCGTCATTTGAACCGGCGTATTATAAACAGTTTTTAGGCGACAAAAATATCCCTGTATTATTTAATGCTACGTATAGTTTATTGAGCAATGCCGAAGCGGCTGTAGTGGCATCGGGAACGGCTACGCTCGAAACCGCTCTGTTTAACGTGCCCCAGGTAGTGGTTTATAAAGGAAATGCACTTACCATAGCGGTAGCCCGTATGGTGGTAAAATTAGATTTTATATCACTGGTTAACCTGATTATGAATAAAGCGGTGGTGAAGGAACTTATACAGGAAGATTGTACCTCCGCAAAAATTAGCGCTGAGCTTCATCTGATCGTCAATGACATTACTTATCGTGAAAACATGCTTTACAATTATGATGAGTTGGATAAACGTATGGGCCAACCCGGGGCATCAGCCAGAACTGCTGAGTTGATTATAAAATACGCTCAAAATAAATAAAGCCCTGTTTTGGCAGGGCTCTATCGTTTTCATAGGTGTTTGATGTAATATATGTTGATCAGGCAGCAGACAGTGTGTGCTGTTTGGTAGCCTGGTGATTGATGCTTTTAACTTTATTCTTCGCTCTGGAATTTCTAAGATCCTCTAATAAAATATCTAATAACTGATTGTCAAATCGGGCAATTAATTTACCTGGTGAAATTGTTTTATAATTTTTCATAGTGGTGTTGTAGGTAAGTGTTGAGTTTATTGTTTTATTAAGCAGCCGTTGGTAGAAACAGTGTTTTAGCTTTTATAGCTTTCAAATCGTTCATGATGATTCTTTTCAACTGGTTATCAAAGCTTGTTACTAATTTGCTGATTGATGGTTTTTTATTGCTTTTCATAGTTTTAGTTTTTAGTGCGTTTAAATTCTTTTCAATTTTTCTTGTTATCGTCTTCGTCTTCGGTAAGGTTATCTTTCCGGCGTTTGGCTTCCTTGTATTGCCTTAGTATCTGTTCCTCATCGCGCTCATCGGATGTTTTTGTAGGCTCTACCGGATTTTCCCATTCCTTCTCTTCTTCCTTCTTAACCGTTTTTTTAATAGCTTCCATAACAGTTACGTTTGATAGGTACTATTCCAAATCAATGCCAAAAATTTAGTTGGATTAAAAAAAAGCCATTGCAGCGTATGGAATTTTTTACAATGCAATGTAAATTGGTGGTTTTAGGCGGTTTTTGTACCAAATAAAAATTTGGTTTTTTTATACAGGTGTCCATACCCTTATAAAACCGATGCAGTTTTCAGTGGTCGCTTTGCGTACAGTAGTACTATTTTCGTACGTTTTTTTGATAGTTTAGTAAGTGTGCTGCCAGTGCAATTAAAGCTAAACCGCCTCCAATTACACATACACCACTCCATCCGTAATTTTTCCAGAGAAGGCTGGCTAAAAACGTTCCGGAAGCACCGCCTATAAAATAAGACACCATGTACACTGTGTTTAAACGGTTGCGCGCTTCCGGTATTAATGCAAATATGATGGACTGGTTGGAGATATGTGTAGCCTGCACGCCCATATCTAATATAATTACACCAATAATTAACCCGGCAATGCTGCTGGTTGAAAAATAAAAAACAATGTAAGAGATAAACACCAGTAATAAAGTATAACCTGATAGCTTGTAAGAGTCCATTTTATCGCTCAGGCGCCCCATTAAGCCTGCTGCAAGAGCCCCGAATGCGCCAACCAGACCAAAGGCTCCTGCGGCAGCGCTGCCTTCATTAAACTGAGGTTGTTTTAATAGGAATACAAGGGTTGTCCAAAAGGCACTGAATCCTGCAAAGCACAATGCGCCCCTGAAAGAAGCCATTCGTAATTTAGGTTGTGTTTTAATTAAGTGAATAAGCGATGTCATGAGCTTTTTATAGTTGCCCTTATAATCAGGTTCGACTTCGGGCAAAAAGAAAAATATCATTATCCACATAGCCAGCATTAAGCCGGTGGCTATATAGTACATCGACCGCCATCCAAAGTGCTCGCCTATAAAACCGCTTAATGTACGGGAGAGCAGGATACCTATTAATAATCCACTCATGATGAACCCTAATTTTTTGCCACGTTCGTGGGGTGAGGCAAGGTGGGCAGCCATAGGTATCAATAACTGCGGCACTATTGACGATAGTCCAAGCAGAAACCCGGCTATAGTTAACACCAGGATAGAAGGGGCAATAGCGCTGATCAGTAAGGCGAATATCATGAGCACAAAATCTATCAGTATCAGCCGTTTTCGTTTTACCATGTCGGCAAGCGGAACAATAAATAATAACCCGCAAGCATAGCCAATTTGCGTAAACAGCGATAATTGCTGAGCTTTTCTATCGCTTATATTGAAGGTGTGTGCGATGTCGGCAAGAAGAGGTTGGTTGTAATATATATTGGCTACTACCAAACCTGTTGCAATAGTCATTACCCATAAAGTTAACTGCGGTAGATGCGGATGGATTTTAGGAGTATGTGTAGCCGTCATTATTAAAAAGATAAAAATTCGCCTGCAAAAATGGTGAAGCGTTTTTTAAATGATGCTTGTTGAAAGTAATTTTTATCTGGCAGTGTACAATAAGATGAAATTTTGAGAGTTTTATATTTTGGAAAAATGAACCTGCCTGGTATGGTTTTTTTAAAAAAGTTCTTAGTTAAGTGCATTTCTTGATGAAAAACAACAATTTTCTGGTTTATTAACTAACTTTTAATTAAAAATCGTCTTTTTGCCTAGAATAGATGGCTTTGTATGTTAAATTTTGTTAAAATTTCAGTTTTTATCAAAAAAAATGAGATGATACGCAATAATATGGTGATTTTTTTGTTTCATATTTAGTTTTATGTTGAAAAATTAAAAAATTGCGATTTTAATAAAATATTATTCCTATTTTTGACAATCAAATAGATGATATGGATTTATTTGATAAATGTTACAAAAATATTACAATTGATTATAGTGTAATTTAAAAACTTAGTGTTACTTTTACACTATAATATCAATACAAAAAAGTCTTCTCATAATTTAGGTTTATAATTGGTTAGTAAAGGCCCCTGCCCATCAGGGGCTTTACTTATTTTAAGCGGTTTGGTTTTGCCCGGGTTTAACAATTGCGAACCAGGTATCTTTATAAAGAAGGTTAAGCTATAAATGGTGAGAATTGTAAAAAATAAATCATTAAGGGTTTCATTTTATTACTTAATATAATATATTTGCAACCCAATTCGGGGGATTAGCTCAGCTGGCTAGAGCGCTTGCATGGCATGCAAGAGGTCATCGGTTCGACTCCGATATTCTCCACGACTGATAGTCAGCCACTTACGCCAATCCGTAAGTGGCTTTTTTTTCGATGACCTTTCGGTTTGGCTTCACGCAAAAGCATGGATATTTCCAACTTTAATTACCTAAATTTGTATTTGGATGTACTTTCCCCTAACGCCATGGCGGTTGACCAATTAAAAAATCTGAATGAAAATGAATTATTGCACAGGTTACAACTCGGCGACATACAAGCTTTTGATTATATTTTCGGAAAATTTTATAGCGCCCTATGCTTTTTTGCTACCAGGTTAACGTCAGACAGGTTTGTCGCGGAGGAAATTGTTCAGGACATTTTTTATAAACTATGGAATAAGCATGCAGATTTTACCACCCTGAACTCGATAAAAGCTTTTCTCTATATAAGCACACGTAATGCTTCGATTAATTTTTTAAACAAAGAACAACGAAAAATAAAGCATGACGTTGAGTTCGGCTTGCTGGAAGATGAATTTCAGGAACCGGTAATTAATGAGATTATTTACACTGAGGTATTACGTGAGATTGCAATTGAAGTAAATGCCCTTCCTGAACAATGTGCGAAAATCATTAAAATGATCTTTGAAGACGGATTACAACCTAAAGAGGTTGCTGACAAACTTAATATAACGATAAGCACTGTTTACAATCAAAAAATGCGCGGGCTTTCGATTTTAAAGAAACGCCTTTCGGGAAGGGGATTTAGTACCCTGACTGCCGTGATATTATCAATCTGTTTCAGATAAGAAGTTCTTTCCAAGATCACTATTTATAGTTACACGCTTTCATGTGATAATTTCCCAATCACATACTTTCTTTCAGCCTTCCCGCAATACCCTCCTCTATCAATAAGGTTTTTACTTATTTCTTCAGTTAGTATGCTTTTTAATAATTCAAAGCCTTAATTGTAAACTTATATTAAGTTTCCCGGGGTAATTGCAATGATTTTCGGGAAAGTTTTAAGCAGGTAATTTTTTTTTCAATCCTTTAGAGGAAACTCGCTTGCGTATTGTTTCTATTACATTAAAACCAATTAATAAACCATGTCGGATAAAAAGTTGTATGATTCGTTTCATATAAGCACACTTTTAGTGGGAAAGCTTAATAATACCCTTACAGCAACGGAAGAGGCTGAACTGGAAATGTGGTTAGATAAGAGCGTTAGCAACAGGGAAATACTTGAAAAGTTGTTGAACGAAAGTATTCGTAGCGAAGACATCGGACACCTGCGTGAATTTGATGCAGAAACCGCATTAAGGGATGTAAAAACCCGGATCGACGATAACCAATATACCGGGTTGAGATCTGGTAAATTAAGAAGCTATGCGATAAGGATTGCCGCAGCTGCAACGGTCCTTGTGACGCTCTCCGTTGGTTTTTGGCTATATAAAGACAAGCCGCGGACAGAGCAGCTGTCATTTCATGTTAAAAAGACGGAGATTACGCCAGGTGTCAATAAAGCTATATTGGTTTTATCCAACGGGAATAAAATAGATCTTCAAGCGGCAAGAAGCGGGAATATCGCTAATCAGGGTGGGATAACGGTGAGTAAACAGGCCGATGGTAAGATAGATTATCAGGGCGCCGGCTCTGCAGCCGCTCAATCAGGCACTGAGAGTGAGTTAAACACTTTGTATGTTCCCAAAGGGGGGCAATATCAGCTGACCCTTCCGGATGGCACCCATGTCTGGCTTAACGCAGCTTCATCATTAACCTATCCTGTTGCCTTCAAAGGAAAAGAACGCCGGGTTAAATTAACAGGGGAGGCCTATTTCGAAGTGGCCAAGAATCCCGATAAACCATTTCAGGTCAATGTCGGTGGCAAGCAGACAGTGGAAGTATTGGGGACACATTTTGATATCAAGGCTTATGTTGATGATTCCGATATCAGAACGGCTTTGCTGGAAGGCTCCGTAAAAGTAAGCTCTAAAAGCAGCAATATCATTATAAAACCCGGCCAGATGGCCATTAATAATCTGAAAGAGCCTTTAACTATCAGAAATGCCGATCTGGACGAGGTCATGGGTTGGAAAAACGGGCTGTTTGTCTTTAATGATGAACGGATTGAGGACGTGTTAAAAATAGCTGCAAGGTGGTATGATGTGGATGTGGAATACCACACGGATGCGGGCCAAAAGAAACTAAGGGGCATTGTATCTAAATACAAAAACATTACAGAATTGCTTGATAATATAACAATAACATCCGGGATTCACTATAAAATAGAAGGAAGGAGGGTCATATTGATGAATTAATCTTACTAAAAAGAGATTACCGGAAAGAATCACCAGGGGCGTTGCAACCGCTCCTGGTGAGAACACAGCCTTGGGAGCTGTATAAGTAGGGTAATCATTATGATCGCTGTTAACAACCAATTATTTAATTAACCTAAGATTCAAATGTATAAAATTTATACTGTATTTGAACGCGGGCGTATATTCCGCGTTCATCCTAAATTATGGAGAGTAATGAAACTTTCTTTTTTTATCTGTCTTATCGCTTTTGTCCAGGTGAGCGCTTCGTCACTTGCTCAAAAGATAAACCTTAATAAAAGGAATGCCCCATTGTGGGAAACCTTGAATGACATTCGTCGACAGAGCGGTTATAGTATTCTTTGTGACCCTGATATTTTAATCGGCGCAAAATCTGTTACTATAAGAATAAAAGATGGTTCGTTAGAAGATGCCTTAAAAATATGTTTTATCAATCAGCCTCTTAATTATGTAATTAATCAAAAAACAATATTAATTACAGCGGCAAAATTGCCCGCCCCTATCATCAATGAATCTGTGGCCGCTATTAAAATAACCGGAAAAGTGACGGATGAACAAGGAAATTTACCTGGGGTAAGTATTAAATTAAAAGATTCTAATTTAGGAACGATATCAGATTTCAAAGGCAATTATTCCCTTAATATTCCAGACGGCAAAGGTACACTTGTTTTTAGTTGTGTCGGTTATTTAACCCAGGAAATTCCGATCGAAGGACGCACTGTGATTAATATTCAGTTAAAAGCAGAGTCAAAAGGATTAAATCAAATAGTCGTGATCGGTTACGGTACGGTCCGCAAAAAAGATCTTACGGGCTCGGTTTCCTCAATAGGGTCGAATGAGATCAAGTCACAGCCCATTAACTCGTTTAACCAGGCATTGCAAGGCAAAGTTTCCGGTGTGCAGATTACCCAGGCGTCCAATGCGCCCGGCGGAGGGATAACTATTCGGGTGCGTGGCGGCAATTCTATTTCTGCCAGCAATGATCCTTTGTACGTTGTTGACGGTTTTCCAATTTCGGTTCCTACCGCTGCAAACGGTGCGAGTGGTAGCGGAGCCAGCTATGCTAACCCCCTTTCTACCATTAATCCGAATGATATTGAGTCAATAGAGGTTTTGAAAGATGCTTCAGCTACTGCAATATATGGTTCGAGGGGAGCGAATGGTGTGGTATTGGTAATTACCAAGCGTGGAAAACTTGGACAACCTAATATTGAGTTTGAAACCTATGCCGGTGAACAGCAGGTTGTAAAACAATTGAAATTAGGCAATGCTATGGATCATCTTAATTTGAAAAATGAGCAACTTGCCAATCTTGGCTTCGCTCTACGATTTGGAAACCCTACCGGACCTTATCCCCGACCAGTTGCTTCTTATGGCGAGGGTACCGACTGGCAAAAAGAAATCTTTAGGACCGCGCCGATGCAAAGTTATCAATTGTCTATTACTGGCGGCTCGGATAAAGTAAAATATCTGGTTAGTGGGAACTATTTAAATCAGGACGGCATTATCATAGCTAATAACTTTAAACGTTACGCATCAAGGGTAAACTTGGATGCTACCTTGAGTGACCACGTTAAAATCGGGTCTAACCTTACGGCGTCACGAACAGTTAATAACGGTGTGTCAGAGGACCTGGTTGCGGGTCCTATATACGAGGCGTTGACGATATCGCCAGCCAGCCCCGTTTATGCGGCGGATGGTAGCTATCAGTTATTGAATTTAGGCCCCGGGACAGGTTTTGCGAGTACTCCTAATCCAGTTGCTGTGCAAAATACATCAACAAATTTGCTTACAACCGACAGAATGCTGGGCAATGTATTTGGCGACTTCAACATTATCGAAGGCCTGAAGGCACATATAAGTTTTGGTGCAGATATTCAAACTTCGTTTAGAAATGTGTTCTTCACACCGCAAACGCTTGCTGGCAGTGGTCGAAATGGGTACGGCAGTAATGGCACTTCTGAAAACATCAATACTTTAAATGAAAACACGCTTACCTATACCAGGAAAATAAATGATAATCATTCATTTGATATACTTGCTGGCGTAACATTCCAAAGCAACAGACTGCAAACAACTTATCAGGAAGCAGAAAATTTTCCAAACTATGTATTAGGTGCCAATAACTTATCAGCAGCCAGTACACTCGATATCACGAGCAGCGGCTTGCAAAAATGGGGGCTCAATTCCTATTTGGCCAGGATAAATTACCGCTTTAAAGGCCGTTATTTGTTCACGGTTAGTGCACGGGAAGACGGCTCGTCACGCTTCGGCGCAAATAATAAATATGGCTTTTTCCCTTCCGGCGCATTTGCCTGGCGCGTGTCTGACGAAAATTTCCTAAGAAATAATCTTGTTATAAGTGACCTTAAGTTTAGGGCCAGTTACGGTATTACCGGTAATGATGGAATTGGCTTATATAATTCCCTCTCGCAATACACTATTGGCAAAACGGTATTTAACGATGTCGAAGTACTTACCAATCAAGTTTCACGTATTGAAAATCCCGATCTGAAATGGGAAAAAACAGCGCAACTGGATATTGGACTGGATGTGGGGTTTTTAAATAACCGTCTCACCGTTGTTGGCGATTATTACCTAAAAAAAACCAGCGGTTTATTGCTATATGTGGATTTACCGGCAACTACAGGTGCCACCAGTGTACTGCGTAATATTGGCAGTGTTCAAAACAAGGGCTTTGAACTGGCTGTTACTTCAGTAAATATTGACAAGGGAGCAAATGGGTTCAAATGGACAACGGCTGGCAACATCTCCTACAACGAAAACAAAGTTATATCGCTTGCTAATGGCGTGGATCATTATTTTTCCGGATTAACGATAATAGAGGTTGGAAAGCCCCTCGGGTCCTTTTACGGTAATGTATTTGATGGCGTATGGCAAACGACGCAACAGATCGCGGCCGCAGGTCCCTTAGCACAAGCAGGTAGCTTGCCGGGCGCATATCGCTGGAAAGATGTAAATGGCGATGGCGTTTACAATGAGTCAACTGATCGCCAGGTGCTGGGAAACGGCCTTCCTAAATTTATTTTCGGCCTGACCAACAATTTCTCGTACAAACGATTCGACTTCTCCTTTTTCTTACAGGGCGTACAAGGCAATAAAATTTATAATACTTTCACTAGCCTAATAGATGCTCAGTATAACCACCTGAAATCATACTATGTGAATCATTGGACAGCCACTAATCCGAGTAACACGGTTGGCGGCATACGTCAGTGGGTTTTGCCGGCAGTTTCGAATTTTGCGATAGAAGACGGCTCGTTCATACGCTTAAAAAATGTTACGTTCGGTTACCAGTTGCCAACCTTCACGAAGGTAATTAAGAAAGCCCGAATCTATTTTAGCGCACAAAACCTGCTTACTTTCACTAAATATACCGGCTATGATCCTGAAGTCAACGGTGACTTCAATAGTAACACCACATATGGCAGGGATAATTTCAACTATCCGCCATCAAGGATCTACATGCTTGGTTTGTCTACTACATTTTAAATTAAATCTGATAAACATGAAACCACAATATAAGTTATCGAACAAAATGCTGCTTTTACAGGGGCGCACTCTTCTGTGCGGTTTACTGGCTATAGTGTTAACTCTTGGAGGGAGTTGTAAAAATAATCTCGTTGAGAAGCCTTATTCGTTTTTGGGAGAGGAAAACTCTTTCAAAACTGCAAGTGACGCCACTGTTGCACTTGATGCTATATATGACAGATTGAGAACTATATATGGTATGACAATGATCAACCTGGCGGATGTCAATTCAGAAGAACTGAACGTTGAGTCGACTATTGGGGCGACTATATTAGATCTTAAAACTAATAATTATTCGCCCTCCAACCCTACTTTTGATTCCTTTTATACAAATTGTTACCTGTTGATTGACAGAGCGAACCGTGTAATCAAAAACGTTCCCGGGATTACCATGGATGCCACCGCTAAAGCGCAGGTAATGGGGGAAGCAAAGTTTCTGAGGGCACTGACTTACTTTGACTTGGTGCAGGCATTTGGTGATGTGCCATTGGTTACCACACCGACTTCGGATGTCGTAAATGTCAGTATAAAGCGGACAGCAGCCAATGACATCTATAGTCAAATCATTAACGATTTAAAAGATGCAGATGCCGCAAATCTCCCAGCAAATTATACTGCCGCCGGGACAATCGGGCGGGCAACAAGCGGCGCTGTTAAATCAATTTTGGCAAAAGTTTATCTTACCCACAAGGATTATGCAAATGCTGCCCTTTATGCCAAACAGGTAATTGATTCAAAAGTCTACAGTCTTTTTCCGGATTATAAAAACATTTTCCCACCCGAAAATAAGAATGGTCAGGAGCATATTTTTTCAGCACAATATAGTTGCATAAAAACCACTTACGGCAGTCCGATGGCTGAATTTTTTTCAATTTATTTTTCATATCCTATTAATCAGGGTGGCGGGTCATACAATGTCGAACCCTCATATGTTAATTCTTATCTGGCAGGCGACTATCGTAAACAAGTTACTATTATCACGCAAAAGGTGAATCCGGCAAACAGCCAATTGGTGTTTGCGCGCAACGGACCTTGTGTTGACAAATACTGGGATCCTTCACCTTGCGCGGAATTCGATGCGCGGAATAATTTCATGATTATACGGTATGCTGACGTGCTTCTTATCTATGCCGAAGCAATTAATGAAATCAATGGACCAACTCCTGATGCCTATGATGCCATAAACCAGGTGCGGACTCGTGCGAGAAATGGCAATTCATCAGCTAATCCTCAAAACCTGACCGGCTTATCGCAGGCTCAATTTAGGGATGCGGTTTTACAAGAACGGGGGTGGGAACTCTGCTTTGAAGGCCATCGCCGCTGGGATTTGTTAAGGACTGGCAAATACGTAAGCACTCTGCAAGCTGCAGGGATACCGGTTTCACAAAAAAATCTGCTTTACCCCATTCCGCAACACCAGATGGATGTAAACTCTGCACTTACACAAAATCCAGGCTTTTAATATCGTTTAACAAACAAAGCGCGCCGGCGCACTTTGTTTGTTGTTTTACAATGTGATCCGTGCTCAATAACGAAGGAAATGAGTTGTCGTCATTCGCTCTGAAACCGAACTATCATGATGTTGAAAACTACTTATTGTCCCGCAAACCTAATTTGCAACTTATTGATAAAGAAATCAGTACTATAATTGAAAAAATGAAAAAAATACATATAGTAATTGCACTCCTAATATTTTACGCTTTTAAGTTAAATGCCGCCGACAAACCCACTGTTGTGGTGTATGGTGGTACACCCGGGGGCATATCAGCTGCGGTAGCGGCGGCCAGGCAAGGCGCTAAGGTCATTTTAATTGAGCAGACCCGTCATGTAGGCGGTATGAATACAAGTGGGATTGGAACTGCGGAAACCGAACATATGATTGAGGAAACTATCTCTGGAATTCCGTTGGAGATTTATACCCGCATCGGTAAAGCTTATGGAATGAATAAACCTGCTTTTTATTTTGAATCGCATGTTGCAGAAAAAATATTTGTGGATATGCTGGCAGAACAACACGTCTCTGTTATCTACGAGGCTTTTGTTAACAAAGTAAATAAAAGAGATGATGCCATCAAAAGTATAACATTGACCAATGGAAAAACAGTTAGTGGTGATACTTTTATTGATGCAACTTATGAAGGCGATCTGATGGCAAGAGCAGGAGTATCGTACACCTATGGGCGGGAAAGTAGGGCACAATATAATGAATCGCTTGCTGGGATTCGTTTGTTGGATAAGCCTATCGACGTTTCGCCATATGATGACAATGAAAAATTGCTTCCAGGGTTTATAGAAGCAAAAAAATTATCCAACGGGGAAGCTAGTAAAAGGATCATCAATTACAATTTTCGGTTGATGATGTCTACCAACTTCGACAGAGTGCCGTTTCCTTTGCCATTGCATTACTATGCAAACCGCTTCATTACGCTTAAACGCCTGCTGGCTGAACATCCTAATACCAAACTATCGGATATCATTGATTTGTATTCCTGGAATTACCCACCAGGAAAGTTTGAAGCCAATAATAAACAAAATTCGGTTATCTCACTTGGGCTTTTCGGCGGTAACACCAATTATCCGGACGCTGGATACGAAAAGCGGAAACAAATTTTCCAGGATCATAAGGATTGGACATTAGGCCTTCTCTATTTTTTGCAGCATGATCAGTCCGTACCAAAACAACTACACGATGAGGCAAACAGATACGGTTTGGCTCCCGATGAGTTTAAGGACAATCATAACTTTCCATATTATTTATATATCCGGGAAGCGCGTCGAATGGTAGGAAGCTATGTACAAACGCAGAAGGACATTTTTGAAGAACCTAAAAAAACTGATGCTATCGCATTAGGTTCCCACTTTGTGGATTGTCATCATGTGCAAAAAGTAGCTATATCCAAAACACAATACATAAATGAAGGCCGTATCTGGGCTAAAGTCGAACAACCTTATGAACTTTCGTACCGTGTTATCATCCCTAAAGAGAATGAATGTACAAATTTACTTGTACCTGTTTGCGTTTCAGCTTCTCATGTTGGTTTTTGTTCTGTAAGGGTTGAAGTTACCTGGATGCAGCTTGGTCAGGCCGCTGGCATTGCCGCAACAATTGCTGCAAAGACTAAGAAGCCAGTACAGGACATTGATGTAAATCAATTGCAGCAAGTACTAAAAAAAGGTGGTGTTATACTGAACCGGGACGAGAAGCATTGGATTAATAATGATAAATCCTGACATTGCACGCTATGAAATTAACCTGCATATGTTTTAAACCAGTTTGTGTATTAATATTAGTGATCAACTCAAAATTAGTGAAAAGGGGAGATATAACGAGATATAACGCAGTTTATCCACCTACCATCTCAAAGCAATGAAAAACTATTCATAAGAACTGCATTTTTTTGATGACCTCTTGATGACCTCCAAAGGCGGTTAAAAGGGGTTTTAAACGGTAATATTTAAGTTTTCAAAAATTATTAATGAGCTAATAATCAATATATTATATTTATTTAAAACTATTTTAAACGTGCCGACCTTCGGATGGCATGCAAGAGATCATCGGTTCGACTCCGATATTCTCCACGCATTGATTATTAAGTACTTACAAATAAAAGGTAAGTGCTTTTTTTGCGTTATAGACCTCTTGCATACATTCCAGTAACCTCAGTGCACTCCAAATGATTTAAAACAACCTAATTTTACTTAAAATAGCATAAAACGGTTTAAAATAGCTATGAGAATAGAAATTGGTATTAGTAACCTCTATTTATAAATTACACGTATTCACTGATACCGTATTCCAATGGAGCATTAGTCGGATTTTCGTCTTAAAAATGAAGGGGGCGGACGAAAAGGCTTTAAATCCTTAATGGTAGCATGTATATTATCAATGCCGTAAAATCTTTGTATCTCTTTTTTCTCATCTTCATTACCACGTTCCCACACCCGTCGGATGACGGCATTTTTCTGCCGTTGCCAATCAATTTTATCAAAATCGGTGTCCCAAAATAATATCCTGCGAAGTTTGGATATATCAGGACGATTAATATTGCCGATCTTAAGTTTAACCAACGTAGTATCGTATCAGACAAAATTGTATTTTACCAACAAACAATTTTGTATGTTTGTATCAAATAAATTATTATGATACTTCTGTCTGCAATTAACCAGGTTATCGAAACACAAAAAGCGAACCTGGCCCAAAAAGATCCTGGTCTGAAAAGAGATGCGCTGGCAACATTACCAGACCTTTCGGCATTTGCATTAATTGTTTCGGGAATAAGGAGATGCGGGAAAAGCACGCTGCTCTTCCAACTACTCAAAGAGAGATATCCTGATGCATTATATCTTAATTTTGAAGACCCACGACTTTATGAATTCGGTCCTACTGACTTTGCCAGGCTGGATGAATCTATAAAGGCCAGCGGAAGTAATGTGCTTTTTTTTGATGAGATCCAAATTATTCCGGAATGGGAAAGATATGCCAGGCAAAAGCTGGATGAGGATTATAAATTAGTAATAACAGGCTCTAATGCCTCTTTATTAAGCCGAGAGTTGGGCACCAGATTAACCGGGCGGCATATCACAAAAGAGCTTTTCCCTTTTTCTTATCACGAATTTTGCGTTTTCAAGGGATTATCTTACGATAAATCCTCCTTATTGAGCTATTTAGAATTAGGCGGCTTTCCGGAATATTTAAAGCAAGGGATACCTGAAATATTAAACCAACTATTTGAGGATATACTAATCCGGGATATTGCAGTGCGCTACGGCGTCAGGGATGTTAAAACATTGCAGCGGTTGGCATTTTATCTGCTCTCTAATGTTTCAAAGTTGATCACAGGTAACAGGCTCAAAACGCTGTTTGAGATCGGGTCTACCAGTACAGTTATGGAGTATTTGTCGCACCTGGAATATTCATATCTATTACAATTCGTGCCAAAATTTAGCTACTCTTTAAGAAAGCAAATTGCTAATCCCAGAAAAGTTTATGCCATAGATACAGGCTTGATCAATGTTAATTCGGGTTCTTTTACAGAAGATAATGGCAGAAAGTTCGAGAATTTGGTTTACCTGCACCTACGTCAAAAACACCGGGAGATCTATTATTTTGCTGAAAAGAATGAATGCGATTTCGTTATCGCGAATAACGGCAAATTAGTAGAGGCCGTTCAGGTTTGTTTTGAATTAAACCCTGATAATATCAACCGTGAGTTGGATGGTGTGGTCGAAACGCTTACCTTTTTCAATGCTGATGAAGGCTTTATCGTAACGCTTGATCAAACCGATCGGTTGGAGAAAAATGGCAAAGTTGTTCATGTAGTTCCTGCCCATCAATATTTGTCAAAGTAATGACTGCGAAAAAGTGTGCATTTCGGAGTCATTGCTTTTCGCGCACGCTTTCCGCTAATGTTAAAAATATTACCTGAAGTGCAGGCGACGTGCGAAAAATTATTCGATAATCCCAATTTTCACTCGAGGATTTAAAACCCGTTGCCATATAAGTTCGAACCCTGTCTTAGTCCGTTTCCTGTACTTCTTAATAAATTCCACAAAATGGTGTAACTTAAGAAAAGGCCCGCGAATCTGATTGTGATAATTAATACTCCCTTCCTGCAATACGCCTGGTCGATCAGTTGTTTCTTATAGCGCTGTCGGAAGCTGTTTAGGCGGGACATGGCAAGTTCGATGTTAGAGAACTGTGCATGGACCAAAATTTCCATTAGATTCTTTCGAATGGTCCATAATAGGCCTATTTTTTTTACCAGGCTTCTTTAACTTCTGCCCGAAAGTTTGAAAAACGATCTGCTTTAATCAATTCGGCAATAAAATGGTTCGAGCTTTGCACCGTTATCACCAGAAAGCCTCTCATGAAAAATGCGAGGCTTTTTATTCAATTGGCTGTGCACTTTTAATTTACCCCCCTACTCTTTGATGATTTACCCCCCATTTGTTAATTTATTTTGCCCTTATTTCGTCTTATCCAATTAATAAAATAGGTGGCTTTACTTTCGGCTACCCAGTCCAATTTATAAACATCAAACAATAAAGCATGGAATTACGGCACGTATTTTCTATTGACCTTTTATATCAAAAAGTATATGTGTTAAAATAACAATTATTAAAAACCTTCTTATTAACCAATTTAAACTTCTAAAATTTATGAAAGTAAAATTTACTCATTTTAATCGCTATTTAGCATGGCTATTTATGACGCTGCTCGTTGGAATATGCCAGCCGGGTCATGCCCAATCGCCCGGTACAATTACTGTTAAAGGTATTGTTAAAGATGCAACCGGCGGCCCGCTGCCTGGTGCAAGCATCAAAGTAGTAAGTACAGGACAGGGTGTTGTTTCAGACGTTAATGGGTTGTTTCGTCTAACGGTGAATGATGGCGCTACTTTAAGTATATCATTCGTTGGCCTCACTACTAAAACAGTGCAGGTTGATAAAAACAATACCAACATTGTAGTTGTGCTTGACGACAATGACAAAAAACTGAGCGAGGTAGTAGTGGTAGGTTACGGTACACAAAAACGGTCGGACGTAACCGGCTCTGTAACCTCGGTGCCAAAAGCGCGCCTGTCGCAACTGCCGGTTACCAATGTTTTGCAGGCTGTTGAAGGAGCTGTTGCCGGTGTTACGGTTGCTGCCCCATCATCTGTGCCTGGCTCACAACCAACTGCCACTATTAGGGGCCAAAATTCAATTTCAGCCGCTTCCGGACCATTCGTGGTAGTTGATGGTATTCCGCTTACCAAAAGCGGCGGCTCGCTCAATGATATCAACCCGAATGATATTGCCTCTATGGAGATATTAAAAGACGCGTCGGCGGTAGCTATTTACGGTGCCAATGGTTCGCAGGGGGTTATCCTGATCACTACCAAGCGTGGTACAACAGGTAAACCGGTTATTCGCTATAATGGTTATGGCGGTTATGAAAACCTGGGTCATATTCTGGAGCCAAGGGGTCCGGCAGCTTTCACCCAGAAGTTTTTGGATTATGAAGCGCAAAATAATTTAAAGCAGCAATTTCCTGAACCCGTATATAACAACTCCGAACGGGCCAATTACGCTGCCGGGCATACTATTGATTGGGTAAAAGAAAGCACCCAACAGGGTATTATGCAGGATCATAATCTGAGCGTAAGCGGCGGCACGCCAGATGTGAAATATTTTTTGTCTGCTGATTACCTGAAACAAAAAGGGGTAATAAAAGGCTATCAGTATAACCGGGCAAGCGTACGTTCAAATTTGGATGTGAATGTAACCAGTTTCCTGAGCGTAGGAGCAAACCTGTATTTCGCTAATAATAATTATGATGGCGGCCGGGCCAATTTACTCAACGCTACCGCTATGAGCCCATACGGTAATGAATATAATGCCGATGGGACCTATACCATTTACCCGATGGCGCCCGAACAATTATATACTAACCCATTGCTGGGTTTAACTACCGATCAGATTAACCGCAGTGTAAACATTAGCGGGAATGGTTATGCCCAAATAACATTTGGCGGCGTGCTTAAAGGATTAAAGTACCGCTTAAATGCAGGTTATACTTATTTGCCTACACGAGTAGACAGCTATAGCGGCAGGCTGGCAAACACTCCTTTAGGTTCGGCTACGGCATTAAGCTCCGAAACCAATAGCTACACGTTGGATAACTTGCTATTATATACAAGGGACTTTGGTAAACACCGCATTGATTTTACCGGGCTTTACAGCACGCAGCAAAGAAAATACTTTACTTCGGGTATAGCCGGAACAGGCTACATTAACGATGGGCTCTCATTTAACCAGATCGGGATTGGCTCGACCATATCGGGTGCAACGGTAAATGGTTCATTTTCGGGAACCTATTCTGACAGGTATGCGCTTAATTCACAAATGGGCCGTTTAAATTACTCTTATGACAGCCGCTATTTATTAACACTAACCGTTCGTCGTGATGGTTCTTCTGTTTTTGGAGCCAATACTTCAAAATATGGCTGGTTCCCGGTAGCAGCTGCTGGCTGGAATGTGAGCAATGAGCGTTTTCTGAAAGACTCTAAATGGGTGAATAATTTAAAGCTAAGAGCATCTTATGGTAAAACCGGTAATGAAGCGGTTAGCGTATACAGAACAATAACATCTGATGGTACCGTTCGGTTTCCGTTTAATGGTGTAAGCAACATAGGCGTACAGGCCAGCAACCTTGGTAACAGGAATCTCCATTGGGAAACTACCAATGAAGGTAATATCGCCGCGGATTTTTCGGTACTGAACAGCCGTCTTTCCGGTACGGTAGAATATTATGATTCCCGCACCTATGGGTTATTGTTAAATCGTGCCCTTCCGCTTATTACAGGTTATTCGCAGGTGGTTGATAATATAGGCAAAGTTGCCAATAAAGGTGTCGAGGTTACCCTGAATACCCGTAATATCGACGCGCCAAATTTTAAATGGGAAAGCACCATTGTATTCGCCGCCAATAAGAATAAAATTGTTGACCTGTATGGCGATGGAAAAAATGACATCGGTAACAGGTGGTTCATTGGAAAGCCAATCGGGGTAATTTATGATTATAAAATGACTGGTGTTTGGCAAACGGGAGAGGATGCTTCAAAACAGGACCCCGGCGCCAAACCAGGCGATCTGAAGTTTGCTGATACGAACGGCGATGGCAAAATCACGGCCGACGATAAAGTAATTCAGGGGCAAACCGCACCCAAATGGACAGGTGGCTTAACCAATACCTTCCATTATAAAAACTTCAACCTGAGCATATTTATACAAACCGCCCAGGGAATGTTAAAGAACAATGCTGACCTTAATTACGCCGATGAATCGGGCAGAAGAAATACCCCGGCGGCTATTGGCTACTGGACACCAACTAACGGCAACCAGGAGTTCCAGTCGTTATCATACACTAATACCCGTGGCTATGGTTATCCGCGCGATGCCAGCTATACCCGTATCAAGGATATAACCTTTAGCTACGTTGTGCCGCAAAAACTACTGGAAAAAGCGCATATAGCCGGTTTAACACTCTATGCAAGCGGGCGTAATTTAAAAACCTTTACAAATTGGATTGGCTGGGATCCGGAGCAAAGCTTTTATACCAGAGGCACATCAAATTCCGGAGCTAATCAGTCGGCTTATACTGCTGATTGGACTAACAATTATCCTGTAACACGCACAATTATTATAGGTGCCAATATTTCTTTAAAATAAAGACACACGTAACGACATGAAAAATCATTCAATCATATTAATTTTTGCAGCGATGTTGGCAACAGCGCTTGCATCTTGTAAAAAATCCTTTCTTGACGAGAAACCTTATTCGTCATATACCCCTTTAACGCTTACCGACTCTTTAGGTCTTGAGGCGTCTGCTATAGGCTTATATAACCTGGAGACGGGTATATTAACTTACTCCAGCGCACAAGGCTGGCCCAGTGTGTGGCAGGTAGGTACCGATGTGGCAAATGCAACGGCCCAACAACAGGGTATTGAAGTACCTTATTACAACTATAGCCAGCTCACTTCGACTGACGGCGCGGCATCATATATATGGGGTAAATACTATGCGTTGATCAATAATGCCAATATAATTATTGATAATACCGAAAACCCATCCACAACAAAAATAGGGGCACTTGGCAAAAAGCAGGTTGAAGCTGAGGCAAAGTTTTTCAGAGCGTATGCATATAATAACCTGGCTACACTTTTCGGTGGGGTTCCGCTTATTACACATGCGTTATCTGCTCCAAAAACAGATTTTACCCGTGCGTCGCTTAATGATGTAAACGCGCAGATCGTGAGTGATTTAACTTATGCCAGCGCCAATCTTTACGAGTTAAATGCCGGTAATGCTAAAACCAACGCCCAGGGCAAACCGGTTAGCCGTGCCAATAAATATATGGCAATGCAATTATTGGCCGAGGTATACTTACGTATGGGTAAAAATGATCTGGCCGAGCAGCAGGCGCAGGCAGTTATAAACAGTGGTAAATTTAGTTTGGTTAAAGCGCGTTATGGTGTCAGGGCAAGTGGCGCGGGCGACTACTATTCTGATATGTTTGTTTATGGTAACCAACGCCGTTCGCAAGGTAATACCGAAGCTATATGGGTGCTTGAGCAGGAAAACGCAGCGGTTGTAGTAGGTGGTAACGTAGATAATGCACAGCAACGCCGTGTTTGGGGTGCGGCCTATTATGCCATTCCGGGTATGCTTCCCTGCGATTCATTGGGCGGCCGCGGTATAGCAAGGTTAAGATTAAGCAATTGGGTACTTTATGGTTTATATCCCGCTGGCGACATGCGTAATTCGCAATACAGCATTAAAAGGCAATATTATTATAATGACCCTGCATTCCCTGCATTATTAGGTAAACCGGTGCCTTTCGCCGGTGCCGATACTGCATTCAGGATTTGCCCCAGCACATTGAAATGGGGCGCTTTTGACCCTAATGATACTTTTGGCTATGCCATGATAAAAGATTTTGGAATGATGCGCCTTGGCGAAACTTACCTGCTTTTAGCCGAAGCGCAGGTAAAACAAGGTAAAACTACAGATGCCGCCGCCGCTATAAATGCGCTAAGGACCAGGGCAAATGCCCCGCGGGTTACGCCAGATCAAATGACTTTGAACTTTGTTCTGGACGAGCGTGCCCGCGAGCTGATTGGGGAGGAGAACAGGCGTATGACACTGATGCGTACAGGAACACTTGTTGACCGCGCCCTGAGGCTTAACAGTAATGACGCGGTACATCCTACAACAGGTTTAGCAGCAAAAAACATGTTGCTGCCTATTCCGCTAACCGAAATTCAGTTAAATAAGGATGGCAAAATAGATCAAAATTCGGGATATTAAAAAAACAACCCCTCTGATTTGGGGTTCCGGTTTTTACAAAACAAAGCCTGAATATTCATTATTCAGGCCTTGTTTTGTTTTATAACAGAGCTAACCGTAAAAGTTACCTGCGTATAATTTGGAACAACCATTTTTTGACTTAATTGATATAATGCAAATATTTTTACTTAAAATTGATTCCCGGTTAAACCCTGATTAGTCCTGCATATTAATAACAATGAGAAAAAGGCGGTGCCTGTTTATAATAATATGCTTAAGCGTATTTTTCACTACTTCACTGTACGCGGGTGAAATACCCATCAAATATTTAGGTATTGAACAAGGGCTGTCAAATAATGCGGTAACCTGCATTACACAAGATCAATATGGGTTTATGTGGATGGGTACTTATGATGGCCTTAACCGTTATGATGGTTACCAATTCAAAACATTCAGAAATATATGGGGTAACTCGAGCTCCCTGGTACACAATCATATTAAAACGGTTACTGCCGTCGGCAACAGGATCTATGTGGGCACGCAAAAAGGACTGATGTTTTTTGATTATGCCGATTCTCATTTTCATAACCTGTATTGTTCAAAAGATCAGCATTCAAGTCTCCAAAAAGTTAAGTTTAACGTTATTCAGGTTACCACTGATAACACTGGTAATACGTACGCGATATCGGAAACTTTGGGCCTTATGAAATTCCATCAGGCAGATACCATAGGTAAACAGATTGAATATCGCATCAATAATAAATCATATAACATACGGGCAATAACGGTTGACAAACTCAACCGGGTGTGGCTTGCTATTGACGATATAGGCTTGGGGCTGTATGATCCGTTGAAAAACCGGGTAGATATTGTTTCTACCATTGGTGCTGCTTCAGGCAGCCTCATATGCGACAATAATAATAACATCTGGGCAGCCACGGGGGCGGGGTTATATACTTACCATCCCGATACAAAAGAAGTATCAAGGTTTGATGATGCCCGGCATAAACTTACATCCAACAATATATTCGATTTAACACTCACCCGCGACGGTAATATCTGGATTTCAACCAATGGAGGGGGTATCAATATATGGAATAACCGCCTAAAGAAGTTAAGTTACATTACTCCTGCAGAAAACCAAAACTCATTACGCAGCGGTGCTGTATCAACAGTTTATGAAGACAACGAAAACCGGAAATGGATTGCCACACTCAGGGGCGGTGTAAATATTATCGATAGCAGAAATACCCCTTTCCACTTGTTTACCCATGACGCCTTTAACAAAAATAGCGTTATCAATAATTTTATACTCTCATTTTGCGAAGATGAAGAACACAATATTTGGATAGGTACCGATGGTGGAGGGCTTAGCTACTGGGATACTAAAACAAATTCCTATTCGGGCTACGTACACCAACCGGGGACAGGGGCTATAAGCAGCAACTTTGTAGTAAGTATACTAAAGGATTTTACCAATAAAATTTGGGTGGCCACATTTAGCGGTGGTATCGATGCCTTTAATAAGGCAACAAATAGCTTTAAGCATTATACCTGTTACAACTCAGCAACCAAAGCCGGGGAAAAAAACTTTTGGAAACTGTTTGAAGATTCACATCATCGCATTTGGGCCGGCAGTACCTGGGGTGGGGCACTGTATCTCTACAATAGGGCTGAAGATAAATTTGAGCTTTTTGATAACAGACTTGTTAATATTCATACTTTTTATGAAGATCATGAAGGCACCTTGTGGGCGGGCAATTATGTGCAACTTATTAAGGTTGATACCGTTCAAAAAAAACATAAATACTATTTTATAGGGCAGGCCATACGCTCAATAACAGAAGAAACAGGACATAATTTATGGATTGGGACTGAAGGCGGCGGGCTGTTACTATATAATACCACAAACAATACCTTTAAACGCTACACAGAAACATCAGGGCTGCCGAGTAATTCCATACTCAGTGTGCTTGTTGACCAAAAGCATAACCTTTGGTGTAGTACTTATAATGGCCTCTCAAATTTTAATATAAAAACGGGCAGGTTTACCAATTACTTTGCATCAGATGGCTTGCAAAGTAACCAGTTTAATTATAACGCGGCATTGAAGCTATCATCTGGCGATATGCTTTTTGGCGGTATAAAAGGATTCAACCTGTTTAACCCGGATAGTATCGCATTATTCGTACATCAGCCCCGGTTACAACTTACCGATTTTAAGATCAATAATATTTCCTTTGAGAACAATGGCAATTACAGCAACAACCAGTCTTTATATGCTCTACAGCAAATAACCATTCCTTTTAGCGAGGCTACAATTGCTGTTAATTATACAGCGCTGGAATACTCCTTTCCCGAAAAGGTTTCATACGCCTATTATTTGGAAGGCTGGGATCATAACTGGAACTACGTAGGCAAGTTAAAATCAGCCTACTATACCCGGCTGAACGAAGGAAAATATGTTCTCAAAATAAAATCAACCAATACAGAAGGGTCCTGGAATTCAAAGCCACTTGTTATTTATATTACTGTTTTACCGCCATGGTATCGTACCTGGGGGGCTTATTTGTTATATGCCTCTGCTATAGGAGCAGTTATTTATTGGTTTTGGTTATACCGTATCAGGCAAACAAAACTCAAGTATGAGGTTCAGATAGCCAATCTTGAAGTTGAAAAAGAGAAAGAGGCTAATGAAAAGAAACTGTCTTTTTTTACCAATGTATCACATGAATTCCGTACACCGTTAACGCTGATCATCAATCCCATTAAAGATCTGCTGAATCAGAACAAAGGTGCTAATGAAGAGCTGAATATTGTTTACCGGAATGCCCGGCGTTTGCTTGGTCTGGTAGATCATCTGCTGCTTTTCCGGAAAACCGAAAGTGAAAATACCACCTTAAAAATATGTCGGGTTAATTTTACCCATCTGTGCAGGGAGGTTTATACCTGTTTTACACATCAGGCGAAAATAAAAAAGATCAATTATATTTTTGAAAGTGCCGATCCGCAGATAGAAGTGTATGCTGATCGTGAAAAAATAGAAATAGCGTTGTTTAATTTAATCTCAAACGCGTTAAAGTTTACGCCGGAAGGCGGCAGCATCCATATCGTTATAAAGGAAAATTATTCCTCGGTATACTTTGAAATTGCCGATAGCGGGATTGGCATAACAGCCGATGTTGGTGAGAAATTATTTGACAAGTTTTACCAGGTAAAAGACGCTAATTCTTTAAAAACTGGTTTTGGTATAGGGCTATACCTGGTGAAAACCTATATAGAGAACCATCAGGGTACCATTAACTATAGAAGCACATCCGGAGAAGGAACAACGTTCACATTGTGCCTGCCAAAAGGAAAAACACATTTAAACTCATACACTATAAACGAGGCGGTTGATGAAAGTGCTTCTTTTATAGATGAACTGGTTGATTTGGATAGTACAGTTAACACACCGCAGGAGCAACTGCCAAACAACCTGGAGTTAATGATTTCCGATCACCAGACTATATTGATTATTGATGACAATACAGAGATCAGGAACTATATTAAGAAAATATTTACTGCAGAATACACCGTATTTGAGGCATCCAATGGCGAAATGGGATTAGAAATGATCAGGAAGTATTTACCCGACGTTATTATCAGCGATATTGTAATGCCTGGTTTAAGCGGACTTGAACTTTGCAAAATAATTAAACAGGATACTGCCCTGAGTCATATTCCAATTATCCTGCTTACGGGTGAGTCAACACCGGATATTCGTTTAAAAGGTATTGAAGAGGGCGCCGTAGACTTTTTAAGTAAACCTTTTGATAAGGAACTGCTGGTGGCCAGGGTAAAGGGCATCATTAAAAACAAATCCGAACTTCAAAATTACTTTTTTAGCGAAGTTACACTCAAAGGAAATAGCCGTAATATCTCAGAAGAAAATAAAGCATTTTTATACAAGTGTATTGAGATTATTGAAAACTCTTTAATGGATCCGGAACTTGATGTAAACGCCATTGCTGATAAAATAAACATGAGTTACTCCAACCTGTATAAAAGGATAAAAAGTATTACCGGGCAATCTATAAACGGCTTTATCAGGTTTGTCCGGCTCCGCAAAGCTGCCGAGATTATGATCAATACCAATTGTAATGTAAATGAAGCGGCTTTAAGGGTAGGTTTTAATGATATCAAATATTTCCGCGAACATTTTAACAAACAGTTTGGGCTTAACCCCTCTGAGTTTATCAAACGCCACAGAATCGCCTTTCAAAAATCCTACGGGCATTCAAAAACAAAGGAAAAATCACATTAAGAGGGAGCCTGACTAAGGTCTTTTCATTCCGGAAAACCAACCGGCTTGTACACAGGAGTTTAATTCAGGGCTCTTTAATGTAACATTCTTGCTTTATTTAAAATACCCCCCTGCAATTGGCGATTTTACCCCTGCTCTTTACCTCGAAAAGCATGTATTTTAGCAAAATCAATTATAAAATAACTTAACAAACTGCACCAAGGACTAATTGGTTTAAGCAGAATAAATTATAAATCAGAAGAAGTGTTTAAGATTTCAGGTATCTGTATAAGGCTCACGATAGTTGTGTGTTTTGGTTTTATTACTATTGCTAATGCCCAGAAAAGTGGCGAGAATATAACAACAGTAGCCAATAATGGTTGGGCAAATAATTCGGTTAACACCGTGATCTTTCGCAAAAATGCTTTGGTTACTTACAAAAAGTACCAGTATAC
This sequence comes from Mucilaginibacter sabulilitoris, assembly GCF_034262375.1. Lineage (NCBI taxonomy): Bacteria > Pseudomonadati > Bacteroidota > Sphingobacteriia > Sphingobacteriales > Sphingobacteriaceae > Mucilaginibacter > Mucilaginibacter sabulilitoris. Next base: position 7,325,645 of record NZ_CP139558.1, on the reverse strand, counting down.
CGCTTATTATGATACCGCTCAAAATGTGGTCCTGGCCAAACGGATTGTTAATTCACGGATATGGCAAACGCTGCGCACCCCATATAAAGGCGATGCCTTAGATGCCCATAAATCCATCAGTATAATGGTTGATGGTGCCGGAATATTACATATTGTATGGGGGCAGCACAATAACCCTATAAACTATGCAAGGAGTATTGCGCCGGGCTCACTTACATTGTCGGCAAAAGAAACGATGCTTGGCGACAAGGAAAATAAACTGAGCTACCCGGAGTTTTATAAATTGCCCGATGGCGATCTGTTGTTTTTTTATCGTGATGGAGGATCGGGTAATGGCAACCTGATACTTAACAGGTACAATGTTAAGCTACGTAAATGGACCCGCCTGCAGGATAACCTGATAGATGGTGAGGGCCAGCGGAGCGCCTACTGGCAGGTTACTGTTGATGCTTCCGGTATTATTCACGTATCATGGGTTTGGCGCGAAACGCCTGACGTAGCCAGTAATCATGATCTGGCTTATGCCTGTTCAAAAGACGGTGGAAAGACGTGGCAAAAATCAACAGGGCAAACTTATCAGTTACCCATAAACGCTGCCAGTGCCGAATATTCTTGTAAAATCCCGCAGAAAAGTGAACTGATTAACCAGACCTCTATGTTTGCCAACGCGCAAGGGCACCCTTTTATAGCAACCTACTGGAAAGAGGCAGGGCAGGCCATACCTCAGTACCACATTGTATATAACACAGGCAAAGGCTGGAAAATAAATAATCTTTTGTTTCGTAAAACGGCTTTCAGTTTGAGCGGTACAGGCACCAAGCGGATATCTATATCGCGCCCGCAGGTGCTGGCCTGGCAAAATGGCAAGTTACTGGCTGTTGCTTTAATCTTCAGAGACGAAGAATTAGGGAATAAAGTATCCATAGCTGTGAGTGCTGATATTGCTCAAAACCGCTGGACAATTCATAGCCTGACCAATAGCTCCGTTGGTTCCTGGGAACCAACTTATGATACCGAATTATGGAAAAATAAGCATATCCTGAATATTTTTCTGCAAAATGTAACACAAATTGATGGCGAAGGCCGTGCTGACGCAAAGCCGGAACCAGTACAGGTGCTGGAATGGAAACCTATATTAAAATAAAACCCGATGTTATTGAGACTCAAAATTCATTCTTTCAATTATCTAAGCGCTCTGATCTTGTTGCTGGTCACAATATGCAGCAGCATTGATAGTTTTGCGCAAACGGTTGACACTACCGTAGCTCCGGCAGCTGTCTTGCCCGGGGTTTATGCCGATCCTAATATCGCTGTATTTAATAACAAGTTTTACATCTATCCTACAACCGATGGCTCGGAAGGCTGGCTATCTACCTCTTTCACCTGCTGGTCATCTGCCAACCTGGTAAAATGGAAAAATGAGGGCGTGATACTTGATCTTCCGCATGACCTGACTTGGGCCGATAAGCGCGCCTGGGCGCCTGCCATCGCTGTTAAAAACAACAAATATTATTACTACTACGCTGCCGATGGCAACATCGGCGTTGCCGTTTCGGATAAACCAACAGGGCCTTTTAAAGATGCATTGGGGAAGCCGCTGGTTAAAAAAGGCAGCTATCCGGGGCAAATGATAGATCCGATGGTGTTTATGGATGATGATGGTGCTGCATACCTGTATTTTGGGCAGGGACAATGCAATGCGGTTAAGCTTAATGATGATATGGTGAGCTTTGATACGGCAAAAATGATCTCTTTTAAGCCGTCTGGCTATAACGAAGGCCCTTTTGTAATTAAGCGTAAAGGAATTTATTATTTGATGTGGTCTGAGTATGATACCCGCGATCCCAGGTATTCTGTAGCCTATGCTACCTCATCATCGCCATTGGGTCCATTCAAAAAAGCCGAAACCGGGCCGGTATTAAAAGGGAGCGGTGTAGTTAAAGGCGCTGGCCATCATTCGGTAGTGCAGGTTCCGGGTAAAGATGAATGGTATATAGCTTATCACCGGTTTAAAATACCCGGGGGCAATGGCTATAATCGTGAAACCTGTATTTCATCAATGCATTTTGATGCAAATGGCAATATCCTCCCGGTAAATGTTTTTGAAAAAATAAAGCCGGTTAAATTAAAACGGTAAGTATTAATAAAAGCAATGAAAAAATATTACAAATTACTCATACCTGGTTTGCTGCTGATAGGTAACCTTACTTTGGCGCAAACTACGCTTAAAAAATTTAACCCGGGTAAGATATGGCCCGATAATAACGGAGTACATATTAATGCACACGGAGGTGGTATACTGTATAATAACGGAACCTACTATTGGTTTGGGGAACATAAAGTAGAAGGCGACGCCGGTAACCGCGCCCAGGTAGGGGTACATTGCTATTCATCAAAAGATCTTTATAACTGGAAGGACGAAGGAATAGCACTGTCTGTATCTTCCGATCCCACCAACGATATCGCTAAGGGCTGCATACTGGAAAGACCTAAAGTGATTTATAATAAAAAGACCCGTAAGTACGTGATGTGGTTTCACCTGGAGTTGCTGGGAAAAGGTTATAGCGCGGCAAGGGCGGGCGTAGCTATCAGTGACAATGTCACGGGGCCATATCGGTTCCTTAAAAGTTACCGGCCTAATCCGGGCAAATTACCATTCTATCCTGCCGGGACACCCGAAAGCGAAAAGGTCAATGTAGCTAATCCGGCAAATAAAAGCGATGGATTTTTCTGCCGGGATATGCCGGGCGGACAAATGGCCCGCGACATGACCGTGTTTGTTGATAACGATGGCAAAGCTTACCACGTATTTTCATCCGAAGAAAATTTTACGCTGGACATTGCCGAACTTACAGATGATTACACGAGCCATACCGGGAAGTTTGTTAGGGTGTACATTGGTCATCAAACCGAAGCCCCGGCATTATTTAAACGCCATGGCATATACTATATGATAGGATCGGGTTGTACCGGCTGGGCTCCCAATGCTGCCCGCTGGTTTACAGCCAAGTCAATATGGGGGCCGTGGACCTATAAAGGAAATCCTTGTAAAGGCAACGAATCCGAAATTACCTATGGCGGGCAAAGTACTCATGTTTTACCGGTTGAAGGTAAAAAGGATGCTTTTATATTTATAGCGGATAAATGGGTTCCTAAGAATGCTATTGACGGACGTTACCTTTGGCTGCCTATTGAGTTTAATGGCGATGATATCAGCATTAACTGGAGAGATAGCTGGAGTTTAAACGATTTTAAAAAATAAAATGCGGATACTTTTAACAAAGCACATTAACCTTAATTAAAGATAATACAACAAAATAATTTTATGTTTTCAAGAAATAAATGGAGGGCATTATTTGCCGGTGTTCTCATCTTAACAAGCCTGAGCACCCGCGCCCAAACCAAACATACTTTTACCCTGGCCGATTCTGCTTTCCTGCTCGACGGCAAGCCTTTTCAAATGATCAGCGGCGAAATGCATTATCCCCGGGTGCCTCGTGAAGCCTGGCGCGCACGTATGAAAATGGCTAAAGCAATGGGGCTAAATACCATAGGTACTTATGTTTTCTGGAACCTGCACGAACCTGAAAAAGGGAAATTTGATTTTACCGGTAACAATGATGTGGCCGAATTTGTGAAAATTGCCCAGCAGGAGGGTTTGTGGGTTATCCTTAGGCCCAGCCCTTATGTATGTGCCGAGTGGGAATTTGGCGGCTATCCCTATTGGCTTCAAAATGAAAAAGGCCTTGTAGTGCGCAGTAAAGAGCTGCAGTATTTAAATGAGTATGAAAAGTATATTAAGGAGATAGGTAAGCAACTGGCTCCTTTACAGATCAATCATGGGGGTAACATCCTAATGGTGCAAATAGAAAATGAGTATGGCTCTTATGGCAGTGATAAGCAATATCTGGAAATTAATCAGAAATTGTTTAAGGAAGCCGGTTTTGACGGCTTGCTTTATACCTGCGATCCGGCTCCTGATCTTATGAAAGGTCATTTACCGGGCTTGCTGCCCGCTGTAAACGGGTTAGACGATCCGGCTAAGGTTAAAAAGATTATTAACGAAAATCATGATGGGAAAGGCCCTTATTATATAGCAGAATGGTACCCAGCCTGGTTTGACTGGTGGGGAACAAAACATCACACCATACCTGCCGAAAAATACGCAGGCCGGTTAGACTCTGTCCTTGCTGCAGGTATCTCCATCAATATGTATATGTTTCACGGTGGTAGCACCCGGGCATTCATGAACGGTGCGAATTTTAAAGATGAAACCCCGTATGAGCCGCAAATAAGCAGTTATGATTACGACGCACCGCTTGATGAGGCTGGTAACGCCACACCAAAGTTTATGGCGTTCAGGAGTGTTATTGAAAAGTACTTGCCTGCTGGTCAGCATTTGCCTACTGTTCCTGTAGCTAAGCCTGCAATGCAAATTCCGGTTATATTGTTAACTCAAACAGGTAGTTTGCTCAACAATCTTCCAGCACCAAAAACAAATCCTAAGCCGCTTACTTTTGAAACCCTGAATCAGGATTATGGTTTTGTGCTGTATCGCACCACATTGCAGGGGGGCAAAAAAGGCCTGCTTAAACTTAGTGAGTTGAGGGACTACGCCATTATTATGATTAACGGTAAAACCGTTACTACACTGGATAGGCGGCTAAAACAGGATATTATTAATATTACCCTGCCTGCCGGCAAAGTAACATTAGATATTCTGGTTGAAAACATGGGCCGTGTTAATTTTGGCAAATACCTGCTCCAAAATAAAAAGGGCATAACCGATAAAGTAATTTTTGATAACAAGGAGCTTAACAACTGGAAGATGTATAGTTTGCCTTTTAAAAATTTGGATGGCATTAAATATAGTTCGACAGTATATCAGGGTACAGCTCCTGTAATTAAAAAGGGTTTATTCAATCTGGAAAATATAGCCGACACTTACCTGGATATGCGAAAATGGGGTAAAGGCATGGTGTGGGTTAATGGTCATAATTTGGGTAAATATTGGAGTATTGGTCCACAGCAAACCCTTTATTTGCCAGCAGAGTGGCTTAATAAGGGCAAAAACGAAATGGTGGTGCTAGAATTACTTAAACCACAACAAACACAATTAACAGGTTTAGCGAAACCAATACTCGATGAGGTTAAATAACGGAGCCATCAATTTTCATATAGTTATTTTATGAAAATAGTTTAATTAAAGTTACATGGCTTCTGTTCGTTATTGAGTTGCCGGGAAAATTATAAATGTAACATGCCTAAAATGATTGACTTATGTTATTCTAAACCATTGCTAAAAACTAAACATTTTTGAGCTTGTTCGAAATACTGGGTACTTTGCACCCTCAATATCTACCAACGCCGGATTAATATCGTTAATGGACGATATTGAGAGGCTTTTAATGTCCATATTTTTTAGTTGTTATGCAAAGCGGCAAACAACTATTTTAAACCCATTTACTGAATGAGCATTTACGTATTAATAGGGTTGAAAGTGTTTATCTGTAATCCCAGTACCCTCTAAAGTAGTTTAAAAGGATTTAAAGGAGCAATGACTCATTATTTTGCTGATTTTTTAAATAACTGATTATTAGATTATTTGTATTGTTCGTTTTGCTGCTTTAAACTATTTAAAGTCAATCAAATAGCGATGGCATGCAAGAGTTCATCGGTTTGACTTAGATATTATAAACCTGATAATCAGTCACTTATTCCAATTCGTAAGTGGCTTTTTGTTTTCAGAATATACAATTCATATACAAATCAGCTTATGATTGAATTGAATAGTAGATGTTTTTTATAAGGAATGGGCTTTTTTAGCTTTAAGTCACCAAAGCCAACAATCCAAAATGTTCAAAAGACTGCTCAGAGCGAACGGCGAATTGTAATAACGTTTGACTATGGCTTTGGAAGCTATCATAAACGTTCATTATGCCATCATTTCTTTTGAAAAAGTGCCGCTGTCCGAGCCGGATAATATCGGACTATTTGAGATTATATCAAATGTTGCTCCCATCATTAGAAAAAGGGCTTGTTAAATAAACAGATCATTAATAATACCTTTTCTGCATTTAAAACATTAAAACAATATATTTGAAATGCCGGCTGTATAGGTTTATTCAGGATTAAAGAATTTTACTGTTCAGCCTATTCAGGGCCAGCCGGTAATGCGCCCCTCGTCAATGTCTGCGCCAACCAATAGCCAAACATTAACCAAATACCTGTAAAATAATTATGAAAGAAGTTAAAAAATTGAGATTGAGTACCATTACCCTTGTGGCTTCTCTCGGTGGTTTTCTGTTCGGATTTGACATAGCAGTTGTATCCGGTGTACTACCGCTGATTGAAAAACAGTTTCATTTAACTGCGGCCCAGGAAGGATGGTTTGTGTCATCGGGGCTGGTAGGCTGCATTATTGGTGTAGCGTTCTCGGGTGAGGTAAGTGATCGCCTCGGACGAAAAGCACCTTTGTTGCTATCAGCAGTATTATTTCTACTTTCTGCATTAGGTTGTGCCTTTATGCCATCTTTGTTTTGGGTAATTGCATCACGGTTACTGGGCGGTATAGGCATAGGGATAGCATCAAACGTAGTGCCGCTGTACATTTCTGAAATTGCGCCGGCAAATATAAGGGGCAGATTAGTTACTTATTATCAGCTGGCTGTTACACTTGGCATCCTGGCAGCCTACCTTACTAATGCGGGTCTGGTTAGTTACATTGCTCAGTCGCCCGGTGAAGGGTTTTTTCAGAAGGAAATATGGCGGGCAATGCTTGGTTTAGGGGCTATCCCGGCATTGTTGTTCTTGCTGGGTTTACTTGCTGTACCCGAAAGCCCGAGATGGCTGATACAAAAAGGCCGCAGGGCAGAGGCTACCAATATAACCATGCGCTTATTCGGAAATACCGAACCAGATATTGCGCATGAAAATACAATAATAAAACACCAGGGTTCATACAAAGAGTTATTTGCGCCAGGTATGCGTAAAGCCTTGCTCATAGGCATATTGTTACCATTGTTCTCGCAGTTTAGCGGTATTAACGCTATTATTTATTATGGACCAAGTATTTTAAGCAATGCAGGCATTTCGCTAAGTAATTCATTAATCAGCCAGATCATATTTGGCGTGGCAAATATGCTGTTTACACTTATTGCCATTTGGAAAGTTGATAGCTGGGGGCGCCGCCCATTGTACTTATATGGTACAGCAGGCGCTACGGTAACACTTATCGCTACGGGTATTTGCTTTTACACCGGTGCAACCGCAAGTATATCGCTACTGGTTTGTGTGCTTTCTTTTCTTGCTTTTTTTGCCTTTTCAATAGGTCCGCTAAAATTTGTGGTGGCGTCAGAAATATTCCCTAATGCCATACGTGGCAGGGCGTTGGCCATAAGCATTATGGTAATGTGGGTGGCCGATGCCATAGTTGGGCAGTTAACCCCGATACTCCTGGATAATTTTGGCAGTGCCGGTACTTTTTGGTTCTTTGCTTTCTTTTGTGTGATAGCATATGTAACCGTATACAAATTACTCCCCGAAACAAAAGGTAAATCTTTGGAACACATAGAAAAGTACTGGAAAGAAAAAGGTATTGGTGCAGGTGATCAACTACATGATGATCAACACATAACTCTTCATTAAAAGCCGTGGGTTAATGACTTACAGCTTTGTTAATTAATTGTATTTCCTCCTTCCAATTCAAGTAGTATGCTTTAACGTAGTCATCCTTTGTTAAGGTTGATAAATTACCTGCCTTGCTGTTTATGTCTTCTTCTATAAGCTTCAACCCCGAGCCGATTCTACTATTATCTCCATTTAAGTCTGCAATCGATTGCTAAAAAAGTGCATTAATGGCAAAAATTAATCAATTATTTATTTTTTATTAATCGCCAACTCTTGATTTGTATAAAATTATAAACCCGATACACTATCTGTTTCCGCCCCATTGGCAACCGGCGGGTGTATCTATGAACCAAACAAATCATGTCCCGTTATCATCCTTACCCTCCGTAGGTATGCTGCTGTAATGCACTGCCGTTTACCTGAAAAAAGGTAACCCAAACCAATAAAACTAAATCATTAACAGAGAAGCAATATGAAAAAACTTAGATACTTATTTATCATTTTCTTTCTTTTCCCGCTCAGTTTGCTCGCACAGCAAACCACCATCGGCGGAAAAGTTATAGACTTAACCGATGGATCTACACTTCCGGGGGTAAGTGTAAAAATTAAAGGTACCACCACCGGCGCCATTACCGATGCTGCCGGAAAATTCCAGCTCAATGTACCCGGCCCAAATACCGTTTTACAACTATCATATATTGGATACGTAACCCAGGAAATTGTTGTTAAAGACATTAAGGATGGCACCATAGCGTTAAAAACCACCAATAAAAGCCTTGAAGAGGTAGTTGTTGTAGGTTATGGTGTACAAAAAAGGGCAACCATAACTGGCTCTGTAGCCACACTGCAAAGCAAGGAGATTACTACTACCAAAAACGAAAGCGTGGTGAACATGTTAACCGGTAAAATACCGGGCGTACGTATAGTTCAAACAACTGCAGAACCAGGTTCTTATGCCAATAATTTAAACATCAGGGGATATCAGGGCTCCCCGTTAATTGTAATTGATGGTGTAATTGGCGGCGACCAGTCAACCGTTGGCCGTATGGACCCGAATGAAATTGAAAGTGTTTCGGTACTGAAAGATGCTGCGGCCTCTATATATGGTATGCGTGCTGCCGGTGGTGCCATTTTAATTACAACCAAAAAAGGTTCAAAAAACGGAAAAATCAACATTAACTATTCTGTAAACAGCGCTATCCAGACTTTTTTGGGGATGCCAGAAGGTGTAGGCGCAGTTGATTTTATGATGCTTACCAACGAAAAGGTTAAACGCGATTTTGCCAACAACTTTGTACGCAACGTAACCCCGCAGTTTTCATATGCTGATATTAAACCCTGGATTGACGGTACTTACAAATCGGCCGATTGGGTTGACATGGTTTTCAGGAAAACAGCCAACCAGATACAGCACAATTTAAACATTGATGGCGGTAACGATAAGATAAGCTACTTCTTCAACTTTGGCTATCAAAAACAGGATGGCGTTTTTAAAACCGGCGACTTAAACTATAACAAGTATAATTTCCGCTCAAACGTTACGGCCAACATTACCAAAGGCCTGCGGGCGCAAGTATTAACATCGGCCTGGATGGATGAGAAGAACCAGCCTTATACCGATGAATGGACCGTGTATAAATACACCTGGAACCAGATACCTACCCACCAGATATACGCTAACGACAACCCTTTATACCCCGCGGTAATGGACGATAACATGAATCCATCCATTATTACCGATGCGGATAAGGTAGGCTCCAAAAGGTTCAGGAACAAAAATATCACCAGTCAGTTAAATTTACAGTATGATATACCCGGCGTACCCGGCCTAAGCGCTAAAGGTTTGTTTAACGTTGATTATGGCGTTGCCGACAATAATATCATCAAAAGAACCTACACCCTTTACACTTACAAGGCCGAAGATGAAACCTATATACCAAGCGTAGCCAATACGCCAGCGGGTATAACAAGGCAATACTATACCCACCTAAATACCTTAGCCCAGTTAACCTTAAATTATGCGCACACCTTTCTGGAAAATCATAACATAACCGCCATGGTTACTTATGAGCAAAGCCATGAAACCGCCGATAACTTTAATGCATACCGCGACATTGAGATCCCGGTTGATTATTTGTTTGGCGGTTTGCAAAACACCAATATGGCCGGCGGCATGGATGCAGGAGCTTTGCAGGACCGTGCGCATAAAAGTATCATAGGCAGGTTTAACTACGATTTTAAAGGCAAATACCTTGCAGAGTTCAGCTTTAGGCGTGATGGTAATAACCTGTACCAGCCAGGTCCTGATCAATGGGGATTTTTCCCGGGCGGATCCGTAGGCTGGGTAATATCAAAGGAAAACTTTTTCCGTAACCTGGTTTCTGAAAACATCATATCCAACCTAAAACTGAGGGCTTCTTACGGCCAAACAGGCGACGAGGCCAATGCACCGGCTTTTAACTATGTTAACGGATATACTTACCCTATCAATAGCTATATTTTCGGTGCGGGCGCGGTAAATGGCTCGGCACCTAAACTGGGTAACCCGGGTTTAACCTGGTCTGTAAATACCATCAAGAACATAGCTCTGGATTTTAGCTTACTGGGCGGTAAAATAGATGGTACTGTAGAGGTTTTCAGGAATGACAGGACTGGATTACCCGCCCAGCCTTCTGTAGCACTGCCCGGCACTGTAGGTGCAGCCGTACCACAAATTAACTATAACAGCGACAGGGTACAGGGCTTGGATTTCAGCCTTTCCTATAGAAACACCTTTGGTCAGGTTGGTTTAAACCTTATCGGTAACATCGGTACCACCCGTTTAAAAAATCTAAATGTTCTTCGCGGCACATCGGGCAACGAGTATTTGAACTGGAAAGAGAACCAAACTAACCGTTATCAGAACGTTTGGTGGGGCCCTGAGTATGCCGGGCAGTTCACCAGCTACAACCAGATATATAATTATGGTGTTAACACCGGCGGTGGCAATAATAACGTTATCCCCGGCGACTATTATTACAAGGACTGGAACAACGACGGTGTTATTGATGATAAAGACAGTCACCCTATTGCTACCACCGATATCCCCTTATATAACTACGGCTTTACTATTGGCGTGAGTTATAAAGGTTTTGATATGAACATGCTGCTGCAGGGTGCGGCTGGTGTTTACGTACAATACGGCGAACAGTTTGCATCGCCATTGATGTATAACAGGAGCGCACTGACACGCTTTTTGGACAGCTGGCACACCGCCGACCCATACGCCAACGTATTTGACCCCAACACCCAATGGATACCCGGCTTTTACCCTGCAATGGGTTCGCCAGATGCGCAGGGCACAAAGGCCATACAAAGCGCCAGCTATCTGCGTGTAAAAAACCTGGAGTTTGGTTATACCCTGCCCACGTCAATTTTAAAAAGCATAGGTGTTAAAAAGTTCAGGGTATATGTAAACAGCTACAACCTGTTAACATTCACAGGCCTAAAAAACTACGATCCTGAACACCAGGGCCCTAACCCAAGAGACAATGGCGATTTCGGCAAAGCTTTGGGCGGGTACACCTATCCAATGAACAGGACTTTTAATCTGGGAGCTAACGTTTCCTTTTAATTATTGACACATGAAAAGTTTACATAAATTAATTATAGCAGTATCTATAGGTGTTGGAGCTACAGTATCATCCTGCCAAAAGTTAAATATCCCTCCAACCAATATAGTTACCCCCGATGTTATATACAGCAGCGAGGCTGGTGTTAAATCGTTCCTGGCAACCATTTATAGAAATTTACCTATTGAGGATTTTAAATACAGGCCAGATGGGGGTGAGGATGTTGATGTGAATGGTGTTCATTATTCGCATCCCGGTTTTAACCCTGGTAACCCCTGGATGAATTTTTACAATTCTGCCTCTGTCACCGGCGAAGAAGTTGGCCCTTATGGTGGTATGGAAATTGGCAGCGGTTTTGGCTTTTGGCCCTATGGCGATATCCGGAATGTAAACACGCTTATTGCTGAGTTGCCTAAACATGTTGCTACCCTCACCCAACCAACAGTAAATGCACTTTTGGGCGAAGCTCACTTTTTAAGAGCATACTATTATTTTGGCATGGCCAAACGTTATGGCGGCGTACCTATTATAGCCGTTCCGCAAGATCCGGGCGCGGCGTTATCAACCCTGCAGGTGCACCGCGACAAAGAGGAAGCCACCTGGGATTTTATAGGTGCTGAGCTTGACCTGGGTTTCCAGATGATGCCCGAATCAAGTGATGCCGGAAGGGCAAACAAGTACGTTGCCGCCGCGTTAAAATCAAGAGCTATGCTGTATGCAGCATGTGTCGCCAAATACGGTTCAGTGAATTTTGTTGATGGTCAGGCACGCTCGTCAGGTTTAGTTGGTATACCAGCTGCTAAGGCGGCTACCTACTTTAAAGCAGCTTATGATGCCGCCAAATTACTGGAAGGACATTACTCGCTTTACAATGCCAATTCAGATAAGGTTCAAAACTTTGCCGATGTGTTTTTAAAAAGCGGCAGTCCCGAGAATATTTTCATCAAACAATATTCCATTGCTAACAATACGGCACACAGCTGGGATGCTACCATGTCGCCTCGTTACATGACTGCCAATGCGTTGTCGCGTTCGTATCCAACGTTAGACCTGGTGCAGCTATGGGGCAATCTGCAAATAACTAATGACGACGGCACACCAAAGCGTTTTAACAACCGGGCCGAGATAATGCAGGGGCTGGAGCCGAGATTGCTGGCTACCATTTATTTCCCGGGCGCAATTTTAAGAGGACTTACATTTGATATGCAGCGGGGCATTTACCCTTCTTTTAGCGGTACAGCAGCAGCCGAGGTTGCCAAGCAACCCAACTCGCGTTCTTACATACTTTCGGGCGACACCAAAACCCTGTACCAGGGCAAACAAGTAATTGGCTTTACAGGCCCGTGGACCGGCGGCGATGAGTTAACCCGTACCGGATTCTACGTTCGTAAATATGTTGATTACAATAAACCACAAGCCTCTGTTGATCTGTACAGAAGCGAACAACCCTGGATAGACCTGCGCTACGGTGAAATATTACTGAACCGTGCAGAGGCAGCCATGGAATTGGGCAATTCTGCCGACGCGTTAACTTCCATTAACCAGATCAGGGAAAGGGCCGGTGCAACACTTTATGCTTCTATTGATCTGGACAAGGTCCGTAAAGAAAGGCGCATGGAGCTCGCTTTTGAAAACCAATATTATTGGGATTTGAAAAGATGGCGCATTGCCGATGTGGTGCTTGACCGCGCTCATTTCAAAGGTCTGATGCCATACTATGTATTTAATGAAAATAAATACATTTTCCTGGCCGAACCTGAACTGTTTAACCGCGAATATACTTTTCAGAAACAGTCATATTATGAACCAATTCCGGGTGGCGAAATTGGAAAGAACCCTAACCTGCTCCCTAATAATCCTAATTATTAAGCATTTAAAATTTAAGTTATGAAAACATTAATAGGCAGAATTTTGGCGGGTGTATGTATACTGGCCAGCGCCGCATGTACCAAAATAGATAATTACGATGGCCCTAATGCATCTTTTCAGGGCAATATAGTATCATCCGCGGGGGGTAATTTACTTACCTCGGGCAACAGCAGTCAAATAAGGCTGCAGCAGGTAGGCTGGACAACCCCGCAAACAATCCCCAGTAAGTTTGATGGTACATTTCAGGATACCAAACTATTTAAAGGAAATTATAAAGTTGTGCCTACAGGTGGTGCTTTCTGGCCTGTAACTGATACTATAATTGTAAATATTGGCAACGACACTAAGCATGACTTTACTGTTACGCCATACATCATTATTAAAAACTTTACATCTACCTTAAGCGGTACTACTTTAACGCTCAAGTTTGATATTACCGCCCCTATTGCAGCGGGTTTACCAATTATTAAGGATGTACAGCCCTACGTAAACACAACCAAGTTGGTAGGTGCGGGCGCTTCGATAAGGGATTTTTCTGATGTAAATGCGGTAATTATCAATAAGCAGTTTACAGACATGAGCCCTGCCGAAAAATCAATAACCTTAACTATCCCTAACCTGATACCGGGCCGTACATTTTTTGTGCGCGCAGGAGTGCGTTTAAGCGATAGCTACAACAGTTCAAATTTTTCGGAAATAGTACAGGTAGATATTCCTAAATAATTAACCTAAATAACAGGAAAATGAAATTCATTAAAACAACGATGGTATGTTCCATCTTCATCATAGGCCTCGCACTAACCGCCTGTAAAAAAGAAAAGTACACCTCACGCGATACCTCGGGACTGAAACCGCCCCCGGTTGACACTACAAAAGTACCGGTTGAAAATGACCTGGTGGTTTTTGACAAAGTAGATGTGAAAGACGGATGGCAGACTGTAGGCGATTTCAGTATTACAACCACCGGCCAAAAAGAAGGAGCAGGCTATATTAAAAATACCATAACCAATGGGTCAGACTTTATGCAGTTTATTAAAGATTTGCCTGCCCCGCTGGATACCAAACTTACCGAGGCTAACGGCAGGTTCAGGTTCTGGCTATATATATCTGATGTATCGCTGCTCAAAAATGATGGTTCTATCGAAATTACCAGTTCCGGAAAATCTGATGCCAACGAATCGGCATGGGATGTGGGGCCGCTCATTCCAAACCTAAAAAACGGCTGGAATGAAATAACGCTTGATTTCGACAAGTCGATCAAAACAGGCGATGGCGGTGCGGATTATTCGGCCATCAACCACTTCCGTATCTTCTTTTTCACAACCGGTAAAGATCATCCCGACCTTATTACCGGGATTGATTACCTGAGATTCCTGTCAAAATAATTATTCCTGATTTTTAACTACAATACCGGGTGAGAGCGTTAGTTCTCCCCGGTATTCAGAAACAAACGTGTAATGACCATTAAAAAAACATTTAAAGTATTTGCAGGTAAAGTTGCACTGGCTGGTTTATTGGTACTGGCTGTAAGCTGCTCTAAAGCCCAGCAAAAGCCTGCTGAAGATCATATAGGTAGTAACCCCTTTATTACCTCTATGTATACCGCCGATCCTTCTGCCCATGTTTGGGCCGATGGCCGTTTATACGTGTATGCCTCACATGATATTTCCCCGGCCCGCGGCTGTGACCTGATGGACCAGTACCATGTTTTTTCAACCGACGATATGGTACACTGGAAGGATCATGGCGAAATACTGCGCGCCAGCCAGGTACCATGGGGCAGACCTGAAGGTGGGTTTATGTGGGCCCCTGATTGTGCTTACAAAAACGGCACTTACTATTTTTATTTCCCTCACCCCAGCGACAGCAAATGGAACAGCAGCTGGAAAATTGGTGTAGCTACCAGCAAAAGCCCGGCAAGTGGCTTTAAGGTGCAGGGCTATATTAAAGGACTGAAACCCATGATTGACCCCTGCGTATTTGTTGACGACGACGGACAGGTCTACTTTTATTATGGCGGTGGCGGCGCTTGCGAGGGCGGTAAACTGAAAGATAACATGATGGAAATTGACGGCGAAATGAAACCAATGGAAGGCCTGGAAGATTTTCACGAAGCCAGCTGGGTACACAAAAGGAACGGCATTTACTATCTCTCCTATTCTGACAATCATGATGTGGCCGGTAAACATAATCAGATGCGCTATGCCACCAGCAAAAGTCCGCTGGGCCCCTGGGAATCTAAGGGTGTGTACATGGATCCTACCGATAGCTTTACCAATCATGGTTCCATTGTACAATACAAAGGCCAGTGGTATTCATTTTACCATACCAGCGCCATATCGCATCAGGACTGGGAAAGATCAATTTGTGTTGACAAGCTTTACTATAATGCCGATGGTACTATTCAAAAGGTTGTTCAAACTAACAAGCCATGAAAATAATAATTGTATATTTTATACGAACGGCTATGGCTGCCCACTGACAGTTTTTTGTCAGTAGGTTTAATATTAAATACTTGACTATCAAGTGTTCATGAATGTTTATGAGCGTTCACGATGTGAGCGTGAACACCATAAGGTTTTTCTCTTGCACTTTGTTGGTGCTGTCACCAACAACATTATATGTGTGCAGAATTAAAAAAATGAACCCTCAAGCTAACCCATTAACCCCTTAAATAATGAGAAAGTATAAATTCAGTACCCTATCTCTGATAGTCTTGTTTTCAATAATAAGCAGCTGTTCGATGAGCAGCTGCTCAAAAAAAAGCAGCAATAATCCACCACCGCCCGATCCGGTGATTAATAAGCCCCAAACGCCTGTTGATGTTACTCCTTCGCCCATTGGCGATGTGGTGGGTAAAATTACCGTTGGTTACCAGGGCTGGTTTGCCGCCGAAGGCGATGGCTCGCCTATTGATGCCTGGTGGCATTACACGCAGGACTGGTCAAAAATACCATCGCCAACTAACCTGGGTATTAAATCATGGCCCGATGTGCGGGATTACACCACAACCTATCAAACCGGTTTCAATAACCTTAACAATGGTAGTCCTGCCAAACTGTTCTCATCATTTACAGATCAAACGGTGAATGTGCAGTTTCAGTGGATGCAGCAGAACGGTATTGATTGCGCTGCCCTGCAGCGTTTTAATCCAACCGGGGGCGAAGGCCCTGTGCGTGATGCCATAACCGCCAAAGTAAAAACCGCTGCCGAAGCTACCGGACGCAAATTTTATGTCATGTATGATGTAAGCGGGTGGACTGGTATGCAATCGGAAATTAAATCCGACTGGGCCAACAAAATGTCGGCTTATACCGCGTCTGCTGCGTATGCCAAACAGAACGACAAACCTGTGGTATGTATCTGGGGTTTTGGGTTTAACGATGATAACCACAACTTTTCGGCAACAGTTTGTTTAGATGTGATCAACTGGTTTAAAAGCAAGGGCTGCTATGTTATTGGCGGTGTGCCTACACACTGGCGTAAGGAAGAAAGCGATTCGCGCCCCGGCTTCCTGGCTACCTATAACGCTTTTGATATGCTGTCGCCCTGGATGGTTGGCCGCATCGGCAATGTAATTGAATCAGACAATTTTTATAATACCATTAACCAGCCCGACGAAGCTTATTGCGCGGCTCACGGCATCGATTACCAGCCCTGCATTTTACCGGGCGACCTGCAGGAGCACCAGCGTGCCCATGGCGATTTTATGTGGCGCCAGTTTTACAACATGAAGAGGACAGGAGCCCAGGGTATTTACATATCGATGTTTGACGAATATAACGAAGGCAACCAGATTGCAAAAACAGCCGAAAGTCAGGCTTTTATTCCTGCCGGTTCAAACTTTGTAACCCTTGATGAAGATGGTACGGCCTGCTCTGCCGATTATTATTTGAGGCTAACCAATGATGGTGGAAAAATGTTCAAAGGGCAAATTGCCTTAACAACTACCCGCCCTACCGTACCCAAACCATAAACACCAGCCCTGCATCAACCTTACACACACCAAAGCCTGAACTTCATGAAGTTCAGGCTTTATTTTTTGCCTCCCATTGGTAACGTGAGTGGTATGAAACTGTTGTTATCTGTTCCGTAATCGGCCCCAAAAAAAGTGCGCCCGGCTCTCACCCCAGGCACACCCCGTTACCCTTATGCCAGGTAACATCAACTAAATCCCGGATATCCCAGAATGTCTTTCTCCATCCTCACATCTGCATATTTGCACATCTAAAATCTGCACATCTGCTTATTTCACCCAAAAACTTCCTTTTTGCCTGATATCTTCCGATGAGCTGCCCACCATAACTTTAAATTCGCCAGGCTCAACAACCTGTTTCATCTGTCGGTTCCAGAGCTTCAATTCTTCAGCACTTAACTTAAATTGCACTTGTCCGCTCTTGCCTGGCTGCAAAGTAATGCGATTAAAGCCTTTTAATGCTTTTACGGGGGTGGTAACGCTGGCAATAACATCACGTATATACAATTGCGCTACCTCTGTCCCGCCTACTTTTCCGGTGTTTTTAACACTCACCGTTACGTTAACAGTACCGTTAACCGGTATGCTTGCCGGACTAATATTCAGACCCGAATAAGTGAAGCTGGTATAGCTTAACCCATGTCCGAACGGGAACAGTGGTGTGTTTTTTTCATCAACATAAATATGCCCTGAGGTTGGTTTGTGGTTGTAATAGTAAGGAATTTGCCCGGTGGAGCGCGGGAAGGTCATTGGTAATTTTCCAGATGGGTTAACCTTACCTAACAGTACATCGGCAATGGCCAGGCCACCGGTTTCACCCAAAAACCATGATTCTACAATGGCAGGGACGTTTTTAGCCACTCCATTTATGCTTAGCGGCCGGCCATTAAAAAGTACAACTGCAATGGGCTTACCTGTTTTTTGTATGGCTTCTATCAGACGGGTTTGCCGGGCGTTAAGGTCAAGATTTGCCCGGTCTTTACCTTCGCCTACTTCGCCGATATCTTCGCCTAAAACAACCACCGCTATATCCGATTTATTCACCAGATCAACAGCCTTTTCAATATTTACCGTTTGAGTTGCGGCCGATGAATCTTTAGGATCATAGCCTGCTTCAAAACTAATTTTCATATCAGCGCCGGCTTTTTGTTTCAGCGCATCAAGTATGGCTACACCTTTACTGGCTTCGTTGGCATAACCACCCAGATAGGTACTCTCAGCCAATGGACCAACCACCGCAACTGATTTTACATTTGGCCCAAGTGGTAATATATTACCATCATTTTTGAGCAGGCTTATACCTTCCTGCGCAGCTTTTAAGGCCACCGCGCGGCTGGCTTCGGTATGATAAACCTTTTTAATAAGCACTTCGTCAATATAAGGATGATCAAACAAGCCCAGCATAAATTTAACACGCAATACGTCGCCAGCGGCGCGGTCAAGCTCAGCCATGCTAAGTTGTTTGGTGGCCATCGCTTTTTTTATTCCACCAAGAAACTCGTCATGCGGAAAATCATAAAACTGCATATCAAGCCCGGCGGTAAGTGTTTGGGCCAACGCATCGGCAGTGCCGCCGGCAATTTGGTGGTTATTTAACGACATGCGTATAGCTCCCAGGTCTGACAGTACAAAACCGTTAAATCCCCATTCTTTGCGCAACACATCTTTCAGCAGCCATTTATTATCTACACAGGGTATTCCATCAAGCTCGCTATAAGCCGCCATCATGCCCATGGCGTGTGCTTCTTTAATGGCTTTTTC
The DNA here is from genome assembly GCF_034262375.1 of Mucilaginibacter sabulilitoris. Classification (NCBI taxonomy): domain Bacteria; kingdom Pseudomonadati; phylum Bacteroidota; class Sphingobacteriia; order Sphingobacteriales; family Sphingobacteriaceae; genus Mucilaginibacter; species Mucilaginibacter sabulilitoris. The sequence goes on along the minus strand of NZ_CP139558.1, from coordinate 7,306,799 downwards.
AAACACGTATAAAAAAGAGGATCTTGCTTCACGTTCGCCCATGTTTACCGGGGCCGTATTGCTGCCCGCTTCCGGAATACCATGTACCGCAAAATGTTTTGGTTCGGCCAACACGGCATCATGATCGCTCAATTTACGGCCTTGCAGGCCCTTAACCATAGCCACGCCATTGGCAGCTGCCAGATAAGGGTCTTCACCATAAGTTTCCTCTACCCGGCCCCAGCGGGGATCGCGCGGCAGGCAAAGCACCGGGCCAAGCACCATGGCCACGCCATGTGCACGCATTTCGGTAGCTATAATACGTCCGGCTTGGTGCACCAGGGTAGTATCCCATGCACCGGCCAGGGCCATAGGCACCGGGAAGCTGGTGCTGCCCAATCCTGAATAACCATGCAAGCCCTCTTCAATAAATAACACGGGGATACCCAATCGGGTATGCTCTACAGCATAACGCTGTATCTGGTTGGTAATATCAGTAGTTAAGGGATAAAGGTCATGCACCGAGCCAATGCCTTCAGTACCTATGCTTATTTTTGCACTATCCGAATATGATTCTGCCTCGTGGCCTTTCATATTAGCAACTTCGTGGCCGGAGTACATATCCAGCTGCCTAATTTTTTCGTTTACCGTCATCCGGCTTAGCAGGTCGGCAACCCGTTTTTCAACAGGCAGCGCGGCGTTTTGATAAGGATATTTAACCGGTTTCCGGGGAGCTTCAAAAGAGCAAAAAGCGGTTAATAAAATAGCCAGCGCACCGGCATACTTTCTCTTCATAAAATTTATAGTATTTTTTAGGTTTAAATATTTCACATCAGCGATTTGATGTTAAAGACGAAACTATGCCCGGTAAATAATAACATATTAATAAAACATTAACAGCTATGTATTATTGATGAATACTTTTAAATTTCGTTTAAAAAACGATTTATCAGTCTGCTTGTCTTTGCTATTTACCCGTCTTAACAGGTAACGGAATATCCTGCCGGAGCGGTATTTGTTTCCGGAGCATTTTGCCAGCGTAACCAGTTAAGTACAGGTAATAATCATTGGGGATATCATCCTCATACTTTACAAAATTGCTCAGGCCTACCGGCGGATTTTTAGAGGCTTTCAATATAGCTGTACCTTCGTCAACCTCATCAAACATGGCTACGTACAGCATTTCAGCACCACTGCTGATGGCTCCGTAGATCTGTTTCCAGTAAAAATGCCCCCTGTTGCGAGGAATCTGATTTTGCGGACTGCGAGGGTTCATATTATGCCAGCTAAAGCCCGGGAAAACAACCGGCACATAATCAAGTTTGTTGGCTTTGCACCAGGCAATATCATCTGCAATGCGGTTTTGAAACTTAGGATACGATTCCTCATTATATCGCCCCACAAACCAGGGATGAATAATATCGGCCATGCGTAGCACGTCATGCAGGTGCGGATCTTTTTCGGTATCGTTCCCAAAATCGCGCCAGTAGGTGGGTACGCCCAGCAACAGGGCGCAACCGCCGTAAACAGGGTCGTTCTTTAAAAAATCTATAATTCTTTCAGCTTCGGCAAGGCCGTATCTGCGGTTATCGTTAAACCCTATACCCCAAACAGCCACCAGCGGCTTGCCGTTATGGTACAGGTAGGTTTGTTTGTTACCCCGGTTGGTTAGTTTTAAACTGTCTACCAAATGCTTCCAGTCCTTAATCACTATAGAATCGCCGCCTTCGCGCATACCTGACAAATCATACATGAGCGCTACGGCCCGGTGGTGTTTTTTTGATGATGTTAACACATTACCCAAAACAACATCATTGTGCGCACGGCCGCGCCCTCTTTGCACATCGGCTATAAAACGCTGCACAAATACACCGTCAATACCGTATTGCTGCATCCATTTAAAGTGCGTTTCGGTTGATGAGGCATCGTGCGAACTGTATACGTAAGCATAACTACCATCGGCATGTTTAAATGCCGTTTGGTAGGTTTTTTCATATTCGCTTACGTCGGGCCATACATCAATATTGGTGCTTCCTGGCTCAAATTTACCGTCGGAGTTGTAGTGGTTCCAGCCGCGGCCCCCGCCATCATCTGGCGCGTTGAACCAGCCCTGATAACCAGCCATTACCAAACCTTTATAACTGGTAAATGCCGATGTTTTACTATGTTTAAGCGACTGGCTGTAACCCGATGCGGCTATAAACAGCAATAACAGGCTAAATAATTGTTTTTTGGACATTAGGTTTATTATAAATGGTTATAAACCCAAATTTGTGCGGGGGGCCTTAATTAATTCTTAAAAAATCATTAATGTAAATACAAATACCTTGCGTAACTGGTTTATTACTCCAATATAGAATGAAAATCACGTTCGAAACCTTCGCCGTAAATTACCTTATATTCTTTGCTAAAGCTTTCAAAAGTGTTTTTAGCCAGCGAGTGCTTACCCAGGTATGATAGCGCCTTGCATTTCATGATCATGGCATCCTCGTTTACCGGGTCGAAGTAGAAAATGTCATTGGCCAGCTTTATCAGGAACTCTGCATCGTCGGCAATGGTAATAGTGCTCGAAAATTGGATATATGAATCAATGATCTCATTAGATACTTCTGATTTAAAGGCGTCCAGCCATTCGTATTCTATGTTCGATAAAAAATTACCCCTTTGTGTAATATGCGTAAGCTGGATGATTTTTTGCTTGTTGAGCTTGCTTTTGTTTGATACAATGTTGAGGTAGGTATGGTAATCAACCATGATCTCGTTATAATCTATTTCGATTTTCCAGTAGCCGGTATCTTTTGATAAATGGCAATGACCCATCTTATCAAGCAGCGATTTGAGTTTGGCAATATTTACCGAGCGGTTATTACGGGCGCTCTTTTCTGATTTGTCAAACCACAATATCTCATTCAGTTTTTCGGAGCTTACGCCACGGCCTAGCTTTATGGAGTAAAGTACAATAATCAGGAAGAGTTCCTTTAACAATGGTGTAAAATATTTGGTGATCTCCTGCCCTTCAGCTGTAAAAAGCTGCAGATCGCCAAATAAAAATATAGCGTTTTTGTTGCTGTTGAGCTTGTTGTCATGGTCGGCCTCAATGGACTGTTCTTTTTGTTCGGGGGTATGGTTGACAATCTCCGGGACCACCGGCACTAGAAGAGACCGGCTGGCTTCATTTTTTTTCTTTTTCCGGCTGATGGTTATACCTGCCGCTGCACTCAAACCCACTACCAGGAGGCCGCTTATCCACCAGATATAATTAACACCACCGTAACTTAGCACCGGGGTTTCCAATGGCTCCGGCGGACTTAACAGCGAGTATATTTTAACCCGGGTTTGCTCGTTCTGCTTAAAAAGTGTTACCGTTAAAAACTTACTGCTTCGCGGGCAGTAATAAATATCCGCATAGGCGTTCACATCATGAAACAGGTAGGGAATGGTATCGCCAACTAATTTATAGGTAGGTTTATCAAGTGAGCCCTGTATGAGCTGTAAATTGGAATTAAACTTATGCTGCGGAAAAATAAGTCCGTAATAAGTCCGCGATTTTGAATTAATGATAAGCGAATTGGCAAATACAAAGTCCTCGTTTTTAACTTCAATATTAAAAAGTTTCTTAAACGTTTTAGTTTTAACATCAAAACGCATCATGTCATACAAATTACGCGGATTCACAATTTGCTGACCCGACGCGCTGCCGTAGCCGCCAATAATGTAGGCGGTATCCCCCATAGCATTAGTACCCAGACCTGCCATATAACGGGGGGTAAACGTATCGCCTTTAGGTTTAATGTTTTGCCATGCAGCGGTATTTAACTTATACTGTTTTACACTGTCTTTATACACCAATTGACCGTAACCTCCAATGGTATAAATGGAAGTATCTGTTTGGCAAAAAAACTTATTTAAATGCCCGTTATTTGTTTCTGCGCGTAGGTTTTTGAAGCTCTTATCCCATTTTTGATCGTTGATGCTATAAGTGGCAATGGCTTTTTGATCTATAAAAAGGTAATATAGTTTATTGTTGCTGAACAACGCCTGATCGCCGGGAATTAATAACTGTTTTCCTGAACTATAGGCGTTGTTTTTTAGCGGGGCAGTACTGTTTACCGAATAGGTTATCAGTGAATCGGTGGTGATGATGTAAACCGTTTCAGTAGCCGGATCAAAGGCCAGGCTGGCGTTTCCGGCAACGGTGAGCTCTTGTTCTACCTGCCAATTGCGGTGGCGCGATTTTATCCACAAAGGATTAGTAACCAAGCCATTATTCTGATTAACCGTTTCAGGAACCACGTCGCCCTGCCATTCACTAAGAGGCCACCATGAAAGGAGCTTATTATTCTGGGCCACCTTTACATCGCGTAGTTTAAAAGGTGGTAAATCGGTAGTTTGATACTGCCGGTAAGCGTTTGCCCCAAAAAGCAATTTATAATTGGTGCTTTGTTTTAAATGTACACCTGCTTCGCTGAAGGCCTCCTTGCCGGCAAACACGGTAAGCTTATCATTCTTAAAATCAATCAGTATCCGGAGCCGGTTCCAATTATTAAACAATATCTTTTCATCGATATTAAACGAAATTTTAGAAAGCTTTTCGCCAATAATAATCTTGAGGTGTTTGGTATTGGCCTGGTTGTCATATACGAGGTCGATATTCTGCTTGTCATCGCCCACCAGTCGTAGTATATACCCAAAATATATTTGACGGTTGGGGATAAAAGCCAGATCAAAGGAAACATCTAGATTATCTTTTGGGGCAACATTATTCAGACCGAGATCTAATGTGGTGCGTTTATCCTGTACTACTTCATGACTATAAAAACCGAGCCCGTATGATTGTGCACGAACAGGTTGTACCAATAGTATATTTAAAAAAATAACCGCAATTAATCCCGATAAAAAAAATCTCATGTTGATCAGTACACATTAAGTATTACAACTTAAGTACCCGTGCTGTATTTATAATTTAGCCAAAAAAATATTACCATATTTAGTTGACGGCATTGGCTAAATTACAACAAAACAGTTTACAATCAAAGACGATATAAGGAATAACCGGGTCTGAAACTAAGCCGCGGGAATTAGCATTAAACAGCTTTAAAAAGACAACTATGATACTTTTTTGTCCTTGCTCCGTTTGTAGCGGAACAAGGGCGTTGAACAAGGAGGGATAATTAATACCCCTCGGATTTTTAAAATAAATTCAACAATAGGGGTTGGGTTAGGCAAACTATGAAGATGATGCTTAAACAAGGTTAGAATGTTTTTCATGGCGTTATCTTTTGCTCATATCCACCACATCAGTCATGCGACTCGCGGGAATAACTTTCAGGTTTTGTAGTTTACCATTTACTACTTTGCCCTGCACCGTGGTGTTGTAAGGGGCATTCAGTTTAAAATCGGCATCCCAGCCGGCGGGCCAGGCAGGCAGCAGGATTATCTTTTTACCATCGGCCTGCATCAGCATTTGTTGTAAGCCGTTTTCGCCATTGCCGCCATTATCTTCGTCGGGATGATAATCATTACCACTGGCCCAAAAAGCCGGGAACTTCAGATCGGGCGATTTGCGGGTAAAGGCAAAGCTTACATAATCTTTCGCTACAACGGCCTGGCCCAACATGGCGGCCTGTATGGGGTCTTGCACCCAGCAGCCTTTGGCGCGTTGCTTGCGGGTATTAAAGGTATTCAGCGCCAGGTCCAGATCGGGCTTGCCTATGCCATACAGCCTGAACGGGTAAATGGCATACAACTCCGGGTTCTCACTATTAAATGATTTAGCGGTTTGCGCACCAGTGTAGGGCAGCAACACATTTTTACCGTTCACTTCGGCTACTGGTAGCGGAGGTAGTTCCCTGTATAGTTTTTGCCATTGCTGCCGGGTTTTATCATCAACCAAAGTATTGGGTAGCGTTATCATACGACTGATCACCGAGTGCAAAGCAGCAACATCGGGCGCCGGATTATGCACCTTCCAAAACATCTCGATAGAATTATCGGGGTCGAGCAATAACCTACCTGTACTGTCGCGACCAAAATGCTTGTCGAAAAACTGTATCCCGGCGGATGCTATCGGTAGGAGGGTTTGTTTGGCAAACTGGGTATCGCCGGTGTACTCATAATAGTCGAGCATCATCATGCTTAGCTCGAGTATCGGCGTAAAATAATGATTGGTGTAATTTGCCTTTACGTCAGGCCCCATAAATTGCAACCCGCCCCAAAAGGGCGCGGTTTCGGCAAAGTAAGCGCCGTCATGGTTGTAAAACTGTTTTACCTGAGCAGCATTGGCAGGTAGTATTTTGGCATACATATTAAACAGCGGCAGCATCATGTCAAAATCGCCGGCCATGAGCCTGGGCCAGTACATTGCGCGCGTGTTTTGAAACCAGTATTGACCACCCCAAGCCCTGAAATCGGCATTTTGAGGGTTGGGTTTATCATCATGTTTCCAGTTGGGGTTATCTACCACAAATATGGACCCGTTAAACTTAATAGGTCCGGTTCCACGGCCCGCACAGGCGGTAACAAAACGCTGCAATACATAGCCCTGCGTAACCTGTGTGGCTAAGTTATCGCCTTTTAAAAATATGTGGCTGCGGTTCCAGAATTGCTGCCACCATTTTTGATGCGCCAGCCGGGTTTGCTCCACATTTAGTTTCTCAACTGCTGCCACTTGTTTATCCAGTTGAGCAAGCCACTCCTTACCGCTACCTGCAACCGCAGTTAAGGGATAAATGGAAATAAGCTGCGTTTTTACACTGCCCGATTGCAGTGTCGATGCATCTTCGCTCACCAGGCCTTTACCTTTAACAACGGCTCCAAAAGTAAGGTTTGCCAGATGCGGATCTGTTGTTGCCGAATTATGGTGATACCAGGCAATGCGGTTTTTCTCGTTGTTCAGCACCGTGTCTGTTTGGCCGACCCGCCAGTTATCGAGCTTTACGTTCACCGAAACAGGGGCGTCGCTCTGTGCTTCCACCCTTATTACCGGGTTATTGGCATCAACCCAAATCCGCAGCTTAACTGCCGATTTGCCTTCGCCCTCCTGTATCTGTATTTCGCTATCGCGTAATTTTAATACCTGTTTAAAAGTTGTACTTTTGGCCAGCGGATTAGGGCTTACCGAAACATGAACGGCACCCAATTTCATGAGTACTCCGCCCTGCTGCATCCAGGGGTCTTTCTGAACATCCAGCTCGCCACCCCAGGCATCGGTTTTGCTGATGTAGAAAACCAGGTCGCCGTTTTTTTCTACCCATACATTCAGGCCTATATCGCCATTACCCAATGGCATTGATTGTGCCGAAGTTGGCCCGGGCACATCCCAGGAAACGTTGTAATTGTTTAGCAGGGTATCTGTAACCGGCGCGACTGGTTTAGCTTCTGTTTTGGTTATGCTTAATGCTAAAAAAGCGAGGCAGGCGTACTTTAAAAGATTGTTCTTCATTTATGAAATATATTGCAGATTGTTATAATAGTTATACAATATGGTTATTAAAAAGCAGTTTTTTTTAAAATATTTATCGAATTATTAGGCTACTGCCCGTTGTGCTGGCGTGGTTATTGGTTAATTGATTAATACAAATAAATTGCGCCGGCTTAATAAAACATTAAAAAAGCATTAACCTGCAATGGTCAGTATTGACAGCTATATTGATGTTACAAAAGAAGATGTGATTGCCGTAATCTAAACAGGAGACTCCGCCAGGGTAAAAGGCAATTTATAATTTTCTGCCCGCCCTATTTAATTAAATACAAAAAGATGTCCCCGTTGATCGGTCCATGTCGTTATGAGGCTAAAAACTTTTCAATGAAAAATATATTGCACATTATTTCAAGTCCTATGGGAGATCGTTCTCATAGCATTAAGCTGGGAAGGGCCATTATTAAACAACTTGTACTAAAGCACCAGAAGAGTAAAGTTATTGAGCGGAACCTCCTGGCCGATAATCCGCCTTACCTGGATAGTTTGCATATTTCAGCATTTTTTAAAAACGAAAAATTGAGTTATTCAGATGCTATAATCGCAGAAATTAAGGAGGCTGATTTTATAGTTTTAGGAGCACCAATGTATAATTTTGGTGTGCACGCTGCATTAAAAGCATTTATTGACCAGATTGTCAGATTTGGACATACGATTAGTTATCAGGAGGATGGAACCAAAATTGGACTATTAAAGGGCAAAATAGTTTACCTTGCAATAACTGCAGGCGGGAACTATAAAAACAGCGGGTTCGACCCTGTTAATGATTACATCGTTAATTACCTTAATACCATTTTAAATTATATAGGAATTGATACAATTATACCTTTTATTATTGAGGGGACGGCGCGGCCCGATTTTGTGGTTGATTATGAACCGATTTGTAGTGATATTGAAAACGCTGTTCAAGTAAATTAAACCCTATATTATCATAAAAAGAATGTCATGAAAGAATTTGCCTTGATTTTCAGAATGAGTAAAGAACCAGATGCGAGCCCCACACCGGAACAAATCCAGGAAAGAACCAACTGGTTGGCAAGTATTGCTGCACAAAATAAACTGGCCGATAAAGGAAACTCTTTATCGGCAGCGAACGCAAAAATAGTGAATGGACCCAATGCCGTGACTGATGGACCATATACTGAAATTAAAGAGTTTATTAGTGGGTATGTTATTATAAAAACAGAAACGATTGATGAAGTCGTAGAACTGGCAAAAACCAACCCGATATTTAAAATTGGCGGCCGCATCGAAATTCGTGAAATCGTTAAACTATACAATCACAATAATTGACCGATGAGCAGCGATCCCGCAGCAGGAAACGAGCTTCTACCTAACTTGTTCAGGTTAGAGTATACCAGAATGACAGCCGTCTTGTACCGTCGTTTTGGTTTGAAATATATTGAAATTGCGGAGGACATTGTAAGTGAAACATTTAAAAAAGCTTCAGAGAATTGGACAATTAACGGAATACCGGAAAATCCTGCAGCATGGCTTTACAAAGTGGCTAAAAATAAAGCCAAGGATTGCCTGAAACATCATGCAGTTGTTGAAACACATTTTAAAGAGACAATTGCTACGGAAAAAATGGAGATGATAAACGATTTTGAGTTTACCCATCAAAATATTTCAGACAGCCAGTTATCCATGATATTTGCCGTGTGTAACCCCGCTATTTCGTCAGAATCACAAATTTGTTTGGCCCTTCAAATTCTTTGCGGCTTCAGTGTAGAAGAAATAGCAAATGCCTTTCTGTCTAAAATCGAAACGATAAAAAAGCGCTTGCAAAGGGCTCGGGCAGATCTTCGTAAAGATAATTTTCAAATAGGTATATTAAATAAAAATGAGATAGCGCTAAGGATTGATACCGTATTAAAAACACTATACTTATTATTTAATGAAGGATATTTTTCCAAAACAAATAGCAGGCAAATACGAAAAGATCTTTGTTTGGAAGCGCTCAGACTGACCCTGTTATTAACGGAAAACCCATTAACCAATACACCCAAGGCAAATGCATTACTTGCTTTGATGTGCTACCAGAGTTCCAGGCTTGATGCCCGGACAAATGATAAAGGCGAAACCATTGTTTATGAGCGGCAAAATAAAAAGTTATGGGATGTATCATTAATTGAACGGGGCAATTATTACCTGATTGAGGCCTGCAATAGAGATGACGTTTCAAAATACCATCTGGAAGCTGCAATCGCTTATTGGCATACCGTTCCTGCCGGCAAAAACAAATGGCAGCAAATTTTACAATTATATAATCAGCTTATCCTTGTTGAGTATTCACCAATAGCGGCATTGAACAGGACATTTGCCTTTGCTAAGGTTTATGGTCATGAACAGGCAATTGCCGAGGCTCAAAAATTAAACTTGGCGGAAAATAATTACTATCACGAATTATTGGGTTACCTGTTTGCAAGTTACAGCCCTGGTAAAGCCATCACCCATTATGAAAAGGCCATCCAGCTAACAAAATCTGAAGCGGAAAAGCAAACACTTCAAAAAGAGATCCGGCGATTGCGATCAAAGGGTACGACTGGTACCGGCAACAAAAAATAACTCCATTATAGTATTTCTATATATCCGTCTGTTCCGTTCACCCGGATTCGCTGTCCGTCTTTGATCAGTTTGGTTGCATTCTCCACTCCCACAACTGCCGGTAAGCCATATTCACGTGCAATAACTGCTCCATGTGTCATTAGTCCGCCAACTTCGGTGACCAGGCCTTTTATAGACACAAACAATGGTGTCCAGCTCGGGTCGGTAAAGGAGGTGACTAATATATCCCCTTCTTCCAGATTGGCATCTTCCATGTTTACAATAACACGGCCCCGTCCCTCTATTACTCCGGAAGAAACAGGCAGCCCAATAATAGCCCCGGCGGGGAGGTTTTCTCGTTTGTACCTGCCTGTAATAATCTCACCATCGGATGTGATCACACGTGGGGGAGTTAATTTTTCATATAATTTATACTCCTCTTTTCGCTTGCTGATGATCTGGTAGTCCAGTTTATGAGTACTTACAACCTCGCGAAGGTCTTCAAAAGTGAGATAGTATATATCTTCTTTTTCATGAATGATATTGGCTTTTACGAGATGTTCGGCCTCTTTAAGTAAAGCTTGCTTATAAACAAAATAGCGACTAATTATTCCGTATTTTGGATATTCACGATAACCGGCAAAATTCCTGATCAGGTCGATCATTCGTTTCGTGTCCCGGGCTTTTTGTTCGCCATCCGGTAATTGCTTCAATCTATCCAATAACTCCTGTTCCTTATTTAGAGCTTCCTGCCGGCCCCGCTCAAATTTTTGCTTTCCGGCATTAGGCTCAAAGTTTCTGATGTTACTGAGAATCAAAGGGACAAGTATAGCTGGTTTTTCGCTCCAACGGGTTTTCGTAATGTCAATTTCCCCTGCACATCGCATTCCGTATTTGTTGAGATAAGTATCAATAGCGCCCCGGATTTCCTGCCCACCGTCAAATTGAATTAGTCTGTCCAAAAAGTTATCATATTTTGCCTGTTGCAAATATTTAATTACGGCTGGATAAGGGCGGATCACGTCAGCAACATCCAATAGTTCCAGGCCCATTTCCGAAGTAATATTATTTGGCACAGATTGGGCAAGCATATCTGCCGCATTTTTCTCACCTAACCATTCGTTCATTTTTTCATTGATCCATGACGAAGCATTCATCCCGGTCATAACCACACCAAAGCTTTCTGAGTCAGCTGAAGTTTTCTTTAATTGCTGGATGTCCTCCAGGATAAAATCAAAAAGATCAGATCCTGATTTCAGCTGGATGTTTTGTTTTAACGATTCTATCCATGTTTGACTGCTCCTGATCAAATCAGAAACGATTGTTGGGTTGTAGTCCTTTAGTGCCTGAAAATCCCTATGCGGCACACTTTTAGTGTTTTTAGCCGGACCCGATTCTTGTTTTTCATCCTCTAACAATTTTATAAAATCTCCCCGTTCGATGATGGTTGTAAGTGCGTCTTTTATGATGGGATCTGATTTTCCAAGAACGTTTATTAACGTGTTTCTGCCGGCGGGTGAAGCCAGCATTTGTGTAACATCAACAAACAACCTTCCACCAGCCGTACGCATGTGGGCAGCGGTCGTTAACAGGAAAAAAGATAACCCCAATGGTTTCATGGCATCAGTCATCATTTGCTGATGGCCGACAGATACATACACGTGATTCTCCTCGTCATTTGCCTCAGGAACAGGGTATAAAGTAGTGATCGGCCGGCTCTGGACAATATAAAATAGATTTTCTGCTAAACACCATTCGATGTCCTGAGGGCGGCCGAAATGTTCTTCGATCTTTCTACCGATGTGCTCCAACTGTAAAATCTGCTCATCCGTCAGCGTTTGTTTATTTTGCTGCCCGGACTCAATCTCCTGTTCTTTAGTACCGCCATCTTTTAAGGCATAAATAGCCAGTTTCTTGGCGGATATCTTCTTATCTATGATGTTGCCGTTACATACTTTATAAAGATCGGCATTCACCAGACCGGAAACCATTGCCTCACCAAGTCCGAAACTGGCATCAATGGATAACACTTTTCTGTTAGAAGTAACTGGATCGGCGGTGAATAAAATTCCCGCCGCCTGCGGGAAAACCATTTGCTGAACAACCACAGATAACTGGACTTTACGGTGATCAAAGCTATTTTGAATACGGTAAATTACTGCTCTATCGGTAAATAGCGACGCCCAGCATTTGCTGATATGCTTTAGGATTGCATTCTTGCCAATGATGTTCAAATACGTATCCTGCTGACCAGCAAATGATGCCGTCGGCAGGTCTTCCGCTGTAGCGCTTGACCTTACAGCAAAGGCATCATTTTTATGAAATTTTGCGAGATAACCTGTAATCTCTGCGGTTATATCCTCAGCAATAGACATGTTTTCGATGGACATACGGATTTTTGCGCTGATTTCGCTGATATTTTGCCTGTCTTCCGTCTTAAGGTGTGTAAGTTTATCCAGCAAAGTGTTAAGTTCCTGGTTATTTTCGGTTATTTTTTTATATGCTTCGGTGCTAACGCAAAAGCCCCCAGGTACCTGTATCCCCGCGATTTTGGACAGCTCGCCCAGGTTAGCACCCTTGCCCCCAACATCCATAAACTTTGATCTGTCAATCTCCTGAAAGCCGATTGCATATGTGTTAATATTTTCTGCCCTGAGCTTGTTTTCTGGTATCATATTGATGGTTTTTTGAGATGCACAAAACCAAAAATATGAGGTATAATGTAGAAAAAAACAGTTTTTTAACTATATTTTTTTCCGCGCAATAAGATGGAAACAAGGTCGTTATCTTTACAAATAACTTGTTTGGGGAACATTGTTATTATCATTTTCCAGAGGCCACTAAAATAAAGGTGCGAGTGACTGTTCTGTATTAATATCCCTTACAACATTTTCCAACTGATTATAGGTTTTTTTGTATAAAAAGACCGCCATACTAATCCTCTTTACTCCGCAGTTTGATAGTGTTTCGATAGATGAAAGCTTAGGTACACCAACTACATTTACCGGTAGTGAGACCGATGAAGTAATTTCTTTAATTAAGGCAGCATCCTGAACAGCCGTAACAAATAATCCGTCGGCACCTGCATCTTCATATAACTTCGCTCTTTTCAAAATCCTTTCGAACGGTGAATCCAGCTTCTGTAAAAAGCCATCTGTTCTTGCATTTATAAAAAGCGCCTGATTGTTTTTTGTTAAATAGTTTTTAATACTATTTAACTTTTTCAAATATATTTCTTCTCCCTGGGCATCTTCCAGATTGATACCCACTACGCCTATGTCAATCAGTTTTTGGATATTATCGTTCAATTTGGTCAAATCATTAGCGTATCCGGTTTCCAGATCAACAGATAAGGGAATACTTGTACAAGATTTTATTCTTTGAACTATATAAAACAACTCGCTAAAAGGGATTTTTTCGCCGTCCTCGTAACCTAATGAATTTGCAATAGCTCCGCTTGATGTCGCAACAGCATCATATCCGTTATTTTCTATTATTTGCGCACTTTTTACATTCCATGCATTTGCAATTATAAATGGTTTTTCCTGATGATGGAGTTGGAAGAATTTTTCGTAATTATTCATATTGGTCTGTTTAGTTTTATGATCATTATGCCGTTTCCATATATAACGACAACTTATTTTCTAATCTTTTCATACAGGTTAAATGTATTGTCTAAATAATGCCTTAATGGGGTGTAGTATGGACTTTATGATGGGTTGATTTGGACATGATGTTCTGCATATCTTTACAAAAAAAATGTATGAAACACCTGACCATCATTTTTCCTCAGGCGCATAGCAATTACAGCACAATAGCTTGTATAGCCGGTATATTTGAAATGTTTACCGCGGCAAATGCCTACTGCCGGGAAGCAGGAAAAAAGGATTTGTTTACTGTAGAACTTGCCGGCGTTTCAAAAAGTGAAACGCTTTATGGTGGTATGTTTATAGTGCAACCGCAGATCAACATTTCATCAATCTCCAAAACCGACCTTATTGTTATCCCTTCATCGGTTCCATTTTATCAAAATACAGGACAGGAAAATGAATTATTGATGGAGTGGATGAGGAAACAATATAAAAGTGGCGCCGATATAGCAAGTATGTGCTCCGGCGCGTTTATGCTGGCGTCTTCAGGTTTATTGGATGGTAGGAGTTGCTCTACCCATTGGGCGCACGCAGATGCCTTCAGACAGCAATTTCCAAAAGTTAACTTGCAAACAGACCAGTTGATCACGGACGAGAAGGGAATTTATACTAATGGTGGGGCGTATTCATTCCTGAACCTGATGATTTACCTGGTGGAGAAATATTATGACCGGCAAACGGCGATTTATTGCTCCAAGATTTTCCAGATAGAGGTGGATAGGAACAGCCAGTCGGCATTTTCAATTTTTACTGGGCAAAAATTACATGGGGACGTGATGGTTGAACAGGCCCAGATCTATATCGAAAATAAACTGCACGAAAAACTATCCGTTGAAGACCTGTCTGCTAATTTTGCGATTGGCCGGCGGAACTTTGACCGGAGGTTCATTAAGGCAACCGGAAACACACCTGTTGAATATGCGACCAGGGTAAAAATTGAATCGGCCAAAAAAGCTTTGGAAACCAGCCGCAAAACTATCAATGAAGTGATGTATGAGGTGGGTTATTCGGATGTGAAAGCATTTCGTGAGGTGTTTAAAAAAAATACAGGGATATCTCCTTTGGAATATAGAAACAAATACAACAAAGAGGCAGGCGGTAATACACGTTAGCCCGGCGGTATCCGGAATATTCAAAAGCTGGATCGATATGGATGAAAATGGTTATATAATCACCCAGCCCGGATCAAGCAGGACAAATATTGAAGGTGTTTTTGCCTGTGGCAATGCCCAGGACCATGTTTACCGCCAGGCAGTGATGGCAGGGGGTATAGGTTGTATGGCAGCTATTAACGCTGAAAAGTATTTAAGTTTAAAAGCGTATGGATGATGAATCACCTTTTTGAATGCACTAAAAAAGCAATACTTATTTATACTTCGTTTCCTACAAAGCAGTTAGTTCAACCTTTTGGTCGAAATCATCCCTGCTTATTTTTCCTTTTCGTAGCTGGCTAATATATTTTAGGGCACTTAGCCTGTCAAGTTCCTCCTGGTATAACTTACGTTCTTCGTCTGTTTGCGGGTTATTGTGCAACCTGAGCCGAATTGATGTCCGTGATATTTCCTCATCCAGTATGTCAGGCAGGCAACCCTGGAAGTGATTAAATGTATTTATAGGAAAAGGGATAAGGGCCATCAGTTTTATTGGATAAGTATAACACTTATATGATAAAATGATTTTAAGACTGTATTACCTTTTTGTTAGCTGCCTTTTTTATATGGGAAAACTATAATATTACTAAATTACTAAAAGGCAAATTGTTGCTATAACTTGAGCCTTAGGTTAAGAGCCATAATAAATTTTCTTTAAATACTTTGAAATACAAAGTGACTTATTTAACTTTGTATTTCAAAGTGCTTTTATTTATTACAAAACTCAATAGTATGAAGATTTCAAGAACTAAATTTGTTATCATCTTTCTGGTTTCGGCGTTTGCCTTTCAGGTTATCTCTAATTTACTGTTGCAACCTGTAAACGGCGAGTGGTTCCCTGGAACTGGCTCACCAATAGCCTGGAAGCGCACCATAGCCACAATCATATATCCTGTCAGAATTGTTTTGGTAGGACCTTTGGCACCAATATTCAACGATCCGGATCCGGCACCACCGATTCGGGCACTTGCCTGTGCTTTATACTGGACTGTCATAGCATTAGTTCTTCATTTTCTCCTAAGTAAAATTATCCCTCGTAAAAAACATGAATAGAATTGAAGAGTTATACCATGAGGCAAAGGCTGACGAATGGATTAAACGCTTTGCTGTTTTTTGCCGCATCGCTTTAGCAGCGAGCTTTATTCCAGCGGGTTTCGTTAAGATCATGGGAGAACGATTCGCCGCCGGCCTGCCGCCAAACAACCCTTTAGGACATTACTTCGATGCCTTACATCTGACGGGATATTACTATATCTTTATCGGAATTGTTCAAATCATAACAGCTATATTATTACTGATCCCGAGAACTTCCCTTATCGGTGCATTAATGTATTTTCCCATCATCGTTAATATTTGTGTGCTGACTTATGCTACCCGTTTTGACGGTACCCGGCTCGTTACGATGATGTTTTTGGCAAGCTTGTTTTTATTAATTTGGGATTATGACCGTTTAAAACACATTTTGCCGTTTAAGCTGTCCGAAACAAAGCCTCCGGTGTTGAAAAGGCCTTTGGGTAAGCGCCTTCGGATCATATTTTTTGGAGGCTCCTTCGCCGTCGTGGCCTTTATCATTGTCGGTACTTTCTATTTATATGAAATAATACCGGGCAACTCTGAAGCTGAATGCAGAAATCAATGCGCTTCCAGCAAAAACCCCGCGGCTTGCGAAATTTTCTGCGACTGCATTTATAAACAAGGCAGACCGCTGGATAGTTGTCTGGCAACCTTTGATAAGGCGAAAGACATCCGCAGATTTGATAGGAAGTAGCTGCACCCTGGTTTTATTTCAACGTTAATTTACAGGAAAACTTGATCCTAATCATTATTAGCGTCTTAATTTGTATCTTAATGGTCTGGAATCGGAGCTTGTTCTTTTTCAAAAGATCATAATAGAGCCGACCCTTTGCTTTTTATATAAATGTCTTAACCTGTTACCAATCAAGCTTTAAAATATTGATTATGGATAACCTGCATGTGGCAAGGGAATTTTTGGGCATGTGCTGTAATTTATCGGAAGAGGCTTTTGCCCTTTCAACAAGTATGTGGCAAGCAAAAAACCTAAGTAAAGGGGAAAGCTTTAGTAAAAGAGGCCGGATTTGCAGGACATCGGCCTTCATAATAGAAGGATACTTCCGCACCTATAAAATAGATGATAATGGCGAACAAAGGAATGCCTTTTTCCATTCGCCCGGACAGCCACTCGTCTCATTCATAAGCTTCGTTCAACAAATTCCATGTGATCATTATATTGAAGCTATCACAGATGCAAGAATCATCTCTATAACCTACGATGAACTTCAGCAGCTATACAATGCTTCTGCCGAATGGGGCAAAGTTGGTAGGCTGTTTGCCGAATATGTATATAAACTTGTAGAAGAAAGATTTTTAGGCTATTATGACCTGTCCCCGGAAGAACGCTACCTGAAGCTGATGAGTGAAGCACCTGAAATGTTCAATATCGTGCCACTAAAGGAAATATCATCTTTTCTCGGTATAGAATTCCAGTCCCTGTGCAGGATAAGAAAAAGGATCTCAAAACGTAAAAGTTAACTTTGGTTAACTTTTGTAGGAATCGCCGTTTTTATCTTTATGGAAACTAAAAACAAATGACTTCTACAAAGAAACCCACAATCGTTTTCTGCCATGGCATCTGGGCAGATGGCTCATGTTTCAGCAAAGTGATCCCTGCGCTGCAAGCCGATGGGCATGAAGTGATCGCAGTTCAATATGGTCTGGATTCGTTCGAAGAAGACGTAGCGACGGTAAAGCGGACGCTGAACCGTGTTGGCAGTCCCGTTATCCTCGTAGGGCATTCTTACGGCGGTGCCACCATTACAGCTTCCGGTATGGACGACCGTGTTGTTGGCCTTGTCTATATAGCCGCCGTAGCACCAGATATTGGCGAAACGGTACAGGAACAGCTTGATAAGTACCCCTCAGACATCTTCACACGCGTAGAGGTAGCCGATGGACGCGCCTGGATGCTCCCTAATGGTACCGAATTTTTCGCTGGTGATCTTTCCGCGGAAGAACAAAAATTGGTGTGGGCTACCCATTACGCTCCTGTTTACGACCTATTCCACCAACAAAAAATCACAGGTACACCTTGGGGTACTAAGCCAAGTTGGTATATTTTGTGCACCCAGGATCATACCGTCCATCCCGATTTGCAACGGTGGGTTTCTAAACGTATGGGGGCAACAATTACAGAAGTTGAAAGCAGCCATGTACCGATGCTTTCAAATCCCGAAATTGTTATCGACGTAATCCGCAAGGCCGCATCCGCTGTTCAAGGCCATTGATTCTTATTTTGGCATTATCGGATTTTCAAAATTAGATTCTATTATAAAAAACAAGGGCATATCCCAATAAGGAGTTGCCCTTGATCTTTACCTGTATATTGTACTTATCAGGATACCATCCTGAACTCACTTCCCCTGATAAATAAGACTTCCCTTACCTTTTTCATATTGATTATATTTTTTGCCATGTCGCCGGAAGTATGCCGGTGTATGCTTTGAAGTTGCGAATAAAATGACTTTGATCAGAAAATCCGCATGCATATGCCACTTCAAATAAATTGGTCCGCTTTAAACGAATCATACTGATGGCGTGGCGTACTTTTAGCATGCGGCAATACTGACCGAAGGTGAAAGAAAAGTACACGGGAAAATACCTGGATATCGTAACCGGATGGATGCCGCAAGCTATTGATAATTCTGCAAGCGTGATGTTTTCGTTCCACTTGTCGTTTAATAGTTCCTGTACGATTTTTACCCATGCCGGAATCCCTGACGCTTCCAGCTTAGCTTGGCCCTGAATCAATCCAAGCAGCAGCATCCGCAATGCGTCTTCGGAATGAACATCCGGTTTGTCTAATTCATTATAAGTTCTCACCATCATAATCCCAGCCCCGGGATGCACTTTTAGTGCGTGCCCTATAGCGCTTTCCTTTATGCCATAAGTTGTAAAAAAGTTTTCCGGCAATTCAAAATTAACATGATAGGAAGGAGTCTTGACTTTGGTCATTTGATGTGGTTCGCCGGCTTCATACCAGGTTATGCTTCCGGGCAGGCGCTCGTAGTGAGTACGTTTAACTTCCGCGCAACCACCCCTCAACACAAAACTGAAGTGAGCGTTATCGTGGTAATGACGCGCACCATTAAAATCTTCGGGCGAGAGTAAAGTACGACTGGCAATAAAATCCGGCGGCTGCACACTATCGATCACGCGGCTGATGTGATGGCCTTCTTTGAATATTTGCATGCCTCAATATACAAACAAATTACGGACTGAAATTTTAAGACCGGAATGAATGATCCGGTACATTCTGTAGGAGTCGGGTTAATTCTGTTCTATTTTTCCGCTATAGAAAGCATTATTTTTGATTGAAAAATATTCTCACAAAGCCCGCAAAAACATCGGCTGCTGTCACGTTTTGATTCTTTTAAACATCTTGCGTTTGGCCGCGGCCTTTATTGGGGGCAAATGCACCGAAAAGCCCTCAATTCGACCCATAAGATGATAAATAACTTTCTAAAAAAAGCAAGTTTTAAGGTGCTATTACTAATTGCACTTTGTTTTATTGTGTTTCGGACACAAGGACAAAACCTGCGCCAGGACCCACGGTTGCGAGGTATCGACACCATGGTAAACCGTGTTCTTCGCGACTGGCATGTGGTGGGTTGCGCAGTTGCCGTGGTTGAAAAAGGGAAAGTGATCTACGCTAACGGATTTGGGTATAGGGACCTTGAGCAAAAGCTGCCAGTAACACCGAACACCGTGTTTTCCATCGCCTCCTGTACCAAAGCTTTTACAGGGCAACTGATTGGCACACTCGTTACAGACGGCAAACTCGATATTAATAAACCTGTACATGGTTACTACCCGGAACTGGTATTTTACAACGATTTACTGACCAATAACGTGACGGTTAAAGATATGCTTACTCACCGCACCGGGCTGCCCAGGCACGATTGGCTTACACATTCTAAAGTGCCCTTATCAATGGATAGCATCGTTTACCGCATCCGGTTCTTAGAGCCCTCGGCCGGCTTTCGGGAAGAACTGAAGTATTGTAACCTGATGTACACTGTACTGGGCGGACTTGTGCAAAAATTGAGCGGAAAGACCTGGGAAGCCTACATGAAGGAAAAGATATTAGCCCCGTTGGAAATGGGCAGTACCAGTTCTCTGATCTCTGACCTGGATAAATCGTCCGAGTATTCTTTGGGATATACATTAAGGGGCGATACGATCATCAAAGGTACTCCCGGAAGCGACGGCGCTAATCCTGCGGGCAGTATGAATTCATCAGTGAATGATATGGCCAAATGGTTGATCGCTATGACCAATGATGGGAAGTACAAGGGGAGGCAGGTGTTATCCGCAAAGTTTATCCGGGAGGCCACTTCGCCGCAAATGAGTGCCCCTTCCCATCCACGCCCCGGTCTGCCGGCTTATCCGGATTGTTACTTTGGTGATTATGGCTACGGTTGGAATATCGCCTCTTACCGGGGGCACTACGAGGTGACACATAGCGGCGACCTACCACTTTATTCTTCTACGACATCCTTTTTCCCGACTGACAGCCTGGGCATCGTCGTACTGGTCAACAAATTCGACGCGACCATTGCAGAGATCATTACAGCCCAAATCGCTGATAAAATGCTCTCGTTACTTTACAAAAACTGGAATGGGCTAATCCTGGCACGGCAACCAAAGGCTGGTTCGCCTGCGTCAGTACAAAAACGCCCGGCCGGGGCTCAGTTAACACACCCATTGAACGACTACACGGGTACTTACCTGCACCCGGCTTATGGGAGTATTGTGATATCCAGCATAAACGATACCCTTCACGCTACACACAATGGGCAACCGATCTTTTTCGAACACCTGAGCTTCGACATCTTCAGGGCGCGCGTACCAGGTGGCAGGCTACAGTTTCATATGAACACTGTGGGTGACATCATTTCACTTTCCGGCGCGTTAGAACCGGAAGTAGCGGATATCACGTTTTTGAAAAAGAAAAATTGAGTGGTATTTTTATCCAGAGAGCATCTGCAAGCTCCCGCCTTTGTTGGTTTTGTCATCAATAAAAACCATTGCGATTACTTTATAAAGATATTTATGAGATTTCGAACACCTTAAAACGCGGCGTATTTGTAATAAACTACTAAACCCGAGCATCGCTGGGTTTAGTTTAGTTTTGCAGGGTGAATGGGATTCTATTAGAACACTTGGATGGAATCTTGGAAGTCATAAAGGAAATTATTGCGGACTGTATGGCCTTGTGAGTAACAAATTTATTTATTACCGTCAAAGTGAACCCGCAACGTGTCATTTATAGGCAGAGTTCCTTCTTTAATTATTACTTGATTACTTTTTAACTTGAAATCAATTTTATAGTCATTAATTTTTGTTAATGTATTAAGATCTACCACGAAGTCATCTTGCGATTTCCAATAACCTCTGATTGCATAGACATGGCTCGAAGAAGTGTCCTTAAAATAACGATATTTTGTTCCTGTACCCAATGGATAATTGACAACCTTTCCGGATAAGTAGGTAATTCTGAATATAGTATCAGCATAACCGGAGGTGATGATCCGCAATGTCGAAATATTCAGGCTGTTTTTTCCTAAGATCATCGTACGGTTGGGCAAGACATCCTGCTGGGTGCTTGCCAAATTATCTACGGGCAGAATGCCGTTGATTTTTGCCGCATTGACAATTGCTGCTTTCAGACTATCGGCGGCAGGTTGATTTTTATTTAAAGCATCCAAATGAACTGAATGCCCAATAAGTTCATCTAATCCTCCTTTTTCATCCCAGTTATAACCACCGCCGGTAGCAATGACAATGGCATTATATAACCTATCAACGTGAATTCTTTGCCCGCCCCGGCCTACAGCCTGAAAAGAATGGTCATTATCGACCCAAAATCCATAACCATATCCTTTACCGCCACTAAAAGGGATTTGTATATTAGTTGCCTTCCTGATATAATCCTCTGAAATAAGCTGAACGCCATTCCATTTTCCATTACTCAATAATAAACGTCCTATTTTTGCCATATCATATGGCTTGATGGCCAGATCTCCCCATCCGTAATTAACACCTTTATTATTTTTCGTCCAATAGAAATTCTTGATCCCCATTGGTTTAAACAGGTGTTTATCCGCAAATTTTTCGGGAGATACTTTTGTAGAACGGTATAGAATCTCCGCAAGAAGGTAGAAATTACAACTGCAATAAGAGAACTGTTTCCCAGAGGGACTTGTGCTTGGAATGTTAAAAATATATACCGGCCAATCGGATGCCTTGAAAAGCCCGGAGAATAAAGTTTCCTCATTATCTCCCCTGCAATCCAAACCGGAGGTCATGGTAAGTAAGTCTTTTATAGTTAAAGTCTGGAAGTTCTCACTGTATGACTTAATTTCCGGAAAATAGTTTTTGACTAATTCATTTTCGTCGCGGATAAATCCCTTATCTATGGCAATACCAACCAATAAAGAGGTGATTGATTTTGTACAGGATGCGATATCATGTTGCAAGCCCGTGGTATAAGGATAAAAATTGGCATTAAAGACGATTTTATTATTCCTTATAATCATAAGGCTGTGGACATTTACCTGATGATTCCGGACATAGGGGAAGATAGCGCTTAATTTCGTGGAAGAAAAGCCTTCTTCCTCAGGTTCCCCTGTTTGAAAAGCAGAAAACTTATCACTGGTTTTAATATTTTGTGACTGTGAAAAAACATGTTCCGCGCAAATGAAAACTAAGATAAGGTATAGTAAAAACTTCTTTGTCATTATCGTTAAATATAATTTAAATTCTGCACACACCTGTTAATAAACAAGCCTCCGTAACGATACAATGCTGCTTTATTAGCTGCATGGAGCACATATTTTTTTCCAATATACCGTGTTGCTTGAGATATCGGGACAGCCTGTGTAATAGTGAACCGTGGGCCAAACATGATTATTCTGCTTTTAAGCCTATTGCAGGATTTAGGGTCGCTGCTTTAATAGACTGGAAGGCAACTGTCAAAAAGGCGATCAAAAGAGCCCCTGCTGCAGCCGCGCCGATCACCCACCATTGAACGGTCGTATGGTAAGCATAATTCTCCAGCCATTGCCGCATAGCGAACCAGGCCATCGGGGAAGCGATCAGGATAGCAATCCCGACAGGTTTGAGAAAATCATTGACCAGCAAGTTAACGAGTTCGGGTACACTGGCACCCAACACTTTGCGGATACTGATTTCGCGGGTACGTTGTTCAGCGGCATAGGCAGCCAGCCCGAATAGGCCTAAACAGGCAATGACGATAGCCAATGTAGTGAAAATCAGGAATAATTCGCTGATACGGTTCTCTTCACGGTATACATGATCAAACTGTTCGTCCATGAAGGTATAATTAAATGCCCGTTCTGGCGCAATACCGGCCCAGGTCTGCTTCAGCCTGCGCATGATGTCATTAAGATGAGTGGTATGAATCTTAATATTCAGCGCGCCTTTGTCCTCCGATAAATGCAGCACGAGGGGCGTGATATTCTCACGCAGGGTGTTAAAGTGAAAATCTTTAACCACGCCGATAACCCGGAAAGGCTGCAACGCCATACTGCCCCGGTAAATTGTTCGATTAAGAGGATCCTTAAAACCAAGAAAACGTGCGGCGGTCTCGTTGATAATGACCGCCGAGGAGTCTGATTTAACACCAGGTAAGAAGTTGCGGCCGGCTTTTAGTTCAATTCCCAGGGTTTGTAAATAACCTTCATCTACCGGCCAGAACTGGGTGAACATACTATGTCCCATATCGGCTTCTTTGGTTGGGAAAAACGCCATGGGCCTGCTGAAGTCCCCTGTGGGCACATAAGTGGTAAAGGAAGCCGACGAAACGCCATTCAACTGTTCAATCTGTTGCTTAAGTATCTTTGCACGGTTATCCAGGCCTTCGGTGTTTTTTATGATCAGTACCTGTTCACGGTTATAACCGAGGTTAGTGGTTTGTATATATTGCAGTTGGTCGTAAATCACCAGCGTACCGATGATGAGAAAAACCGATATCGAAAATTGGAACACCACCAAAGAACGGCGGAGGAACGCCCCCTTTAAGCCGGTGGATAGCTTGCCCTTCAATACTTCCGCGGGCTGAAAAGCAGACAGAAAGAAGGCAGGATAAGCCCCTGCCAGCAGACCGACAACGATCACTGTGAGCAAGGCTGCAGGAATTAGTCGGGTCAAAACAGGCAGATCGAATGCCAGCTGTTTGCCCCATACCTGGTTGAATAAGGGCAACAACAACCAGGCGGACAGAGTAGCGATCACAGTGGCGATCAGCGCCATCAAGGTGGATTCACTCAAAAATTGGAGTACCAACGCCATGCGGCCTGAGCCCAGTACTTTTCGCACGCCCACTTCGCGGGCCCGGCCAACTGACCTGGCAGTTGACAGATTCATGAAATTGACGCAACCGATGAGCAGGATAAAAAGCGCGATAATGGAAAATACCTTTACGTATTGCCCGTTCCCATTGGCGCCAAGTTCCTGTTGTAAATTAGAAGTAAGGTGAATGTCCGTGAGCGGCCTTAGTGCAATCTTCACATAATCATTTTTGCCCATCCAGGAACTGCTGTTCTTCATAGCGAGGGCGGTGAATTGCCGCGCGAGCAGGTCCGGATCGGCGCCGGGGCGCAATAACAGGTAGGTATTATAGCCTCCGCCGCCCCAATTCGGATTGTGACTGTCGGCCAGCGAAGCCATAGACAAGAAAATATCGTAATTAAAATGGCTTTGTCTGGGAACATCTTTGATCACCGCAGTCACCTTATAATTAAGGGTATCGTTCAGTATTAATGTGCTACCTACGGCGGGCTTGCTGCCAAAGTATTTCCTGGCGGCGGTTTCGGTGAGTACAGCGGTAAAAGGTGGCTTTAAAGCCGTAGCGTGATCGCCTACTGCGATAGGTAAAGTAAATACCTCAAATAAGGTCGGGTCGGCATAAATGATCCGGGTTTCCCGTAGGGTGGCATTACCCTTTTTAATTCGAAAGCCGCTCGGCTGCTCGTAGATTATTGGTCTTAACCGGGCTGCCTGTTCCACCGCGGGGAAGTCGCTTTTAGCCGTGCCCGCCAAAGCGCTTTGTACTGCGGCATAGGTATTCGTATTATTGCCATATTTTGCAGTAAGTTCTGCCCGGTATATGCGGTCTGCTTTTAAATTATAGCGGTCGTAACCCGATTCATCCCAAACGTAAAGAACAATGAGTAAACAAATGGTTAGCCCGATCGCTAAGCCCGAAATATTCAACGCCGTAAAACCTTTTTTTGAGGCCAGGCAGCGGAATGCGAGTTTAAAATAATTGGTCAGCATACACGGATAAGTTGGAGGTGACACTAAATTATAGCAGGATACCACAGATTAGCTAAACAAGTGCCTAAAATATAATTAATTGATATTTAAATACTTATTCTATAATTACTCCCCAGGGTTGTATCGGAAACGAACATGTGCCGTGCGGAATCGGCACAGCATGCAGGATCTGAAGGGACCCCTCAATGTAGATTACTTGGCAGGCAGAGGGGGATTCCAATCGAACACTTAGTTCATCTTTTGACGTTTTTTGATGGTATTAGAGAGTAAGGCTATAAACCAAGAAGTTAATGACAATTTTGGTTCGAGTCCCAAGGTCACTTAAGGAAACATGCAACCAAGCGTGTTTCCTTTTTTTATACACATAAGAATCTCATAAGCAGACTGTTAGCGCGCAGTAAAAAGTGGTTCGACTTTTACTATTTTAATTTTATACCGTTTCTAAATTTGGTCTGTTTTTTGAATTACGGAGGGTTTAAGTCCTATTTTTATGGTTCGATTTCCACTTAAGGTAGATTTCTTTCCGCGGGAGTTTCCGGATGGTCGAATACGAAGAGTTAAAGGTTCTCGTAGCCAGTCTGCTTTTTGTTTTTGGGTTTAGGATTAGCTGGTAGTAGTCCAAAAACAGGCGGTGACGCCCCCTTGTAAGAGCATGTTTTCTGATAGTTACTTTCATGGCGTTCAAAATTGGTTACGCATGAAATAACAGTTTGATCTGCTAAAGCTTTGAACGATTTGTATTGTTAAAAAATACCCTATTGATTTTAACCTTTACTTTTCAGTATTTCTACCTTTTCTCGTTCGCTCGCTAAAAGTTGTTCGTAAAGCCTTTTATTTTCCTCAAACAACTCTATTACTTTATCTAATGGATGAAAGGTCGGTTGATAATTTATGGCGTTTAAAGTCGAAGTGTCTGTACTTGTAAAAGTATTCGATATGATATTGAGGACACTATCCTCACTGAAGTTCTTAATTGCTTCTACTGGTACCTTTAGTATTTCAGCAACCTGATTTAAGAGATTTTCCTCAATGACTTCTTTTTGTTCAAGCAACGATACTTTTTTCTGACTCCATTCCTCACCAAGCGCGATAGCCAATGCCTCTTGTTTCAATCGTAGGATGAGCCCCCGGCGCCTTGTTTTATTACTAAAATAGGTTTCCGAGAGCTTTCCTCCAAACCGTACGTGCACCTCTCAGCGCATACGGCTTTCCACAGTATCTTCAGTCCATTTTTCCGTGGTGTATCTTTTGATGACAGGAATGGCAGACCGCAAGGGTCTTTCTTCTTCGTGCGATCATCAGTTTTTCCCATGGTTGTCGTCCTTTCAGGTCCTTAAGTTTCCTGACATGATGCATTTCCAGATCATTCGTTGCGCCGCAATATTCACATAGTTTTGCCTTTAGCCGGTCTATCAGACTGGTTTTGGCAGTAACAATGATGGTATTTGGCAAGCCGTCGACGTTTGCAGACATCTTTGTCGTTTTACGGCGAAAGCTGACCTTTGCAAAGGTGTTCATTTTTTGGAGGGCACTGAAAAAGTAGTGCAATAAAACGAATTACGAAAAGCGATCAAGAGAAAAGGCAACTTTTACTTGGTCGCTTTTTTGTTCTGATTGCTTTTGTGTGGGTGATTTAATGTGGATAATACGGGCCTATAGGAGTTTGGGGAGTGCAAAAAACGGCTAAATACCTCTTTTTATTGTTTTTTAGGCGATCAGTTTGATGATCCTTTTCAGATTGACAGTAAAGATGGCCAATGCGCCCTGCATCTGCATGTTTTCGATACCATAAGCTATCGCCCGGTCATAACCATGAACGTTTTTTAGTTCACTGTTTTTGGCTTCGATCTTATACCTGTGTTTGATGCTTTCCTTATATTGTGTCGTTTCCTGAAAAGCCATCTGTTGTTGGTGCAGGTCTGACTTTATGCTTACAGAATAGGTCTTGGTTTTTGCCCCAGGTTTGTAGCAACCCTCCCTAAATGGGCAGATTTTGCATTTTTCAACATCAAAGTAATACGTGTCTGTCTGATTTGTTCCAACGTTCTTTTTTCCCTGTCTTGATTTTCGTATGGACAAATGCCCTGCAGGGCAAACGAACATATCAGCGTCTTTGTTATAATTGAACTTATCTTCTTCTTTTCTAAACCCCTGGGTAATGGTTGGGTTTAGTTTGGCTACCACCTTAATATCCTGTCCGTTCATTAACGCAAGGTTCTCTTTTCCTGAATAAGCCGAATCGCCGATGATCCTTTCTACTTCAATGCCGTTGTTCTGACTGATCTCCAGAAGCTTGGGAAGTTCCGGCCCATCACCTTTTTCACCTGATGTTACTACCGCAGCGGTAATGATGCGTTCTTCGGTCATCGCCAGATGGGTCTTGTAACCAAAGAATGAGTTGTCAGCTGATTTATGCCCTGTTTTGGCATCCCTGTCTTTAGATAATGTATAATGATCCTGCGTATCCGCTACCGTTTCCTTCAGCAGGTTCAGCTTTTCCTTCACCGCAGGTATCTGGCTTAACGTTTGATCAGCTTCGATGTGCTTTTCCAGCGCGCTGCAATAAGCCAGTTCCTTTTCCAGTTCGTCAGTTGTGTTCTTTTCAGGCATACCGGCCTTCATGTCTTCATCGATAGCATATACCGCTTTGCGGAGCAGTTTCGAGCGTTCCCGCAATACTTCCAATGCTGAATATGGGTTTGACCGTGACAGGGAATGCGTAGCATCAACAATGATGGATCTGGACCGGATGACCCCTTTTTCAATAGCGATAGCGACCGTTTTACCAATGAGCAGGTTTAACAGATCATTATCCTTTAGCCGCAGCTTTCTGAACTTTGTTAATGAACTGGGATCAATAACTTCTTCTTCAGGCGACATATCAAGGAAATATTTGAAAGACATATCATACTGCGAACGCTCAACCACATCAACGTCTGAAACCGTATAAACCGTTTTCAACAACAGATACTTGAACATCCGTACAGGGCTTTCTGCTGCCCGGCCGTTAGTAATGCTGTATTTGCTGATCAGTTCATCATAGATAAAGGTAAAATCTACCAGGTCATTGATCTTCCGCAGAAGATTGTCTTTAGGAACGATCAGGTCATATAAGCCCGAAAACGCGCTAAAATGGATCTTTTGTTGTTGAACGAGCATCTTGTAGTGGCTTTCTTTTGACACTTCAAGATACAAAAAACGGGGTTGAAAAACTGATTTTTCAACCCCGTTTTGCCTATTTAGACTTTTTCAGTGCCCTCATTTTTTGCTCCCCTTTTTGATTACTGTATTTTACAGCGAAGTCTTTATTATGCCGGTATTTTTTGGTTATCCGTCCAATATTAGCGCGATACTTTCTTCCGAAAGTTTTGTACATGCTATATTCCATAATATATCTAAAGGAGTGCAAAGCGGCACTGTTGTTTGCAATCGAATAGTAGTTGGCGAAACCTCTGACTTCGGCGTTATAGGCGTTCAGTATTTCAAGGTCGTCGTTATTAAGCAATTTGATGCGCCCCTTTGGTTTCCATTTTTCCTTTCCGTTATGCCGGATCAGCTTGAGCGCTTCATAGTCGAATAACTTTTTACGAACTGCTTCGATGGGCATTCGTAGTACTACCTTGCTGTTATATGCACGCCTGATATGGCCTAGTTTGTTTCTTTTGACATGATTGGATTTTCGGACGTGGACATCATATCCGAGAAAACGTGCAGGTCTTTGTGCATGGGTGATTAAGGTCTTTTCGTCCGACAAGGTGAGGTCGAGCTTTTCGCTTAAGAAGGTCTTAATGTCTCCTTTTATTTTCTCACAATCTTTTCGACTGCCTATCACACCTATGATAAAATCATCCGCATATCTCACATATTTGAGCCGTTTGTATCCGTTATCCATCTCATTAGCAGAAGAAGCAAGTCTTATGTTTGCTCCGATCTCTTTGATCCGCTGCAGCCTGACCTGCTTAAGTTCCTCGTGTTTACCCTTATTTATTCTGCGAATAAGGGTACATCTTTCATTTTTAAGTTTGAAGTAAGCAGGGTTGCTTGTTCTTCTTTTACCCGTATCAAAGTTGGCTATATATTGTTCAATATACTTGTCCAGCTGGTCAAGGTATATGTTCGCCAGTATGGGACTGACTAGCCCGCCTTGTGGTGTCCCGCTGAACGTTTTATGAAATATCCAGTCTTCGATATATCCTGCGTTTAGAAACTTTCTGATGAGGCGCAGGAAACGCTCATCACTGATCCTTTTTCTAAGGACTTCGATCAAAACGTTGTGTTGGATATTATCAAAGAACCCTTTGATGTCGCCCTCAATGAACCACTTAGCGCCAGTGAAACGATTCTGGACCTGCATTAATGCGGTATGGCAGCTTCTGCTTGGCCGAAAACCATGAGAACAGTTTTCAAACTGACCCTCAAATATGGCTTCCAGTAGCATTCGGATGACCTCCTGTACCAATTTGTCATCTAAAGATGGGATACCCAATGGTCTTTTTTTACCATTTTTCTTGGGGATGTAGACCCGCCTGGCCGGTTGAGGTTGATAAGTTTCGTCTTTGAGTGCGCCTATGAGTTTGTCGATACGGGTTAAACTCATGCTATCAATGGTGGTACCGTCAGTACCTGGCGTCATGTTCCCTACTTTGGCATTGATACGTTGATAGGCAGCATAGTACATTTCCTGATTGAACAGGACCCGATAAAGCCTTTCAAACTTATACTCCGAGGATCGACAGTGTTTCCATAGACTGCCTAATATTATTGCCGGATGTCTCAATGTCTCTCACATTTTCCATTAGTAATGTTAGGCGATACCGCTGTTCCCCTTCGCCATGTACAAGGCTTTCCCTTGCCCGGACTACTATGGGAACTCCGTTGCCATGTCGAATATTCATAAGCCAGAAGCTTAATAGCCACGCCAGTGGCGTTCCGATTTAGGCAATCCCCGTTTAGCACTTTGATAACATAGCTTAATAGATTGTCGGATACGATTTCCGTCCTTTTCTGCTGATTGCAGCTGTGCTGTAACTTGTTCCCGCCGTCATGACTGCTAGGAGGCCATGTCGGTGTTACAGAGTGACAATTCAGCTATCTTACGTCACTGATGCGAGGCTCCCCACTTGGACTATCGTTGAACCAGTTTGGGTTTTATCCTTATATCTATCGTTTCATCTCCGCATTCAGTCGCAAATTCGATAGCTACCTGACTTATGCGTTTACCGACATGCTGATTTCTCCGTTATTGGTTTCCCTCAAGGATAGGTCGGTTGATGATGGGCTTCGGAACACATGCCCAATACTTGCTAAAGTATATTTATCAAAGCCCCTTTACGGGCGCACCCATCATTTCACGAAAGCGCTTAATGTTCCGGCCTTGGTGAATATTTTTTTTCGTGTCAGTAGTATTCATAAGTCAGTATGTAGAGTTCGTTCAAAAATAAACAAAATATTAAAAGCCCGGCTTTATCTAATATAGAAATAATATCCGGTAATTTATCCCTTTAAGGGTATTACATAGTACAGGAGTCGATTAGGTTAGAAAACTCAATATGCAAAAATTTGTACCGGCGATGACAGTCATCGCCAGTTAAATCAAACCATATGTATTTTCGTCATTACGTACCCTGGGAACACTACCCTAAAAATCTGTATTTCGAGGAGATACAAAATCCTTACGCTGCGTTTTCAGAATTCTTTTTCTTCGCAGACCACCCTTGTTTTGAAAAAACACAGTTAACCAAGCTGAAAGAATCGGCGCTTTCTGATGATTATTATACTGGCGAGCGGGGCCCGGGCGAGTTAGTTTACAGCGTTCGCCAATGGTTCCGCTTGATCGAAGCGTGCCATGTACTGTGGAATACACGCAAAATTGATTGTGTTGATGAAGGTCCTGATATTATAACAGCTGAGGCACTGCAGGAAGCCAAACAGCGATGGTCGTACTTTCCGGATGATTTATATGAAAAAGAGTTACTGAACCCATTCTATGCTTTAACTAAAGTGTATGAAGAGATAGGCGTGGAACTTTACCGCGATCATTTGCAACAGTGGCTGTATGCTGCTTTACAAGACTACGAATTGAATAATGAAAGCGTCATCTTGAAAATGGAGAGTATCTACAATAATCTTTGCAAACTACACTCAGCTGCGTGGTTGCTTAACCAAATTGAAAGTGGTTATCCTTATGAAAGTAAAAAGTATAAATCCAAGGATAATGATCCCGTTACCACTGAAGCTCATCCCCCGCCAGCCGGGGACATTCGACTAATACAGCAAAATCTTGTTAACCTCGAATCAATCAGAATGTCGGAGTTTGCCTCGCCCCGTAGGGATGATCATACGAAACTTGCAGGGGCGATATTAGATCTTGAACAATCACTGGCAGCGATCATATATCTTGATGAGGCCAAATCCCCAAATTTCACTTTCCTTTTAATCTTGACAGACAATGAAGATGCGGTGTGGAAAAGAAAACTGGCAGAGTCGATTACAAATGAAACCGAGGTGTATCCCATTGTTTACAGTGTCAGAAGTGCAGTTGAAGGTATAAAATCCGATGGTCGTTTCTGGAATTATGTTTTTACCAAGGGAGTTAATATCTATTCTAAAGATGGATTTACACTGCCCCCATTCCAGATCCAGTCAGCCGAGAAGCAGATAGCGGCGATGAGAGCGATTTGGACCAAATGGAATAAAATCGGCAAAGCATTTTTAGCAGATGCCGAGCGGATTGCCAAAGATTACGATTGCGGGATAGCAACCTTCTTTTTAAGCCAGGTCTCAGGCCATGCACTCAAATGTGTGCTTCAATTGGCCATTGGCTTCCGGCAGCCGGTTGATGACCTCGCGAAGCTATTGACTTTAACACGGATGTTATCCGATGATTTCGCCAATGTTTTTAGATTGGACACAACCATTGGCAAAAAGAATTTTCAACGTCTATGTGACCGCTACACCAAGGTTGCAGATTACGAAAGTTCCCTTAATATATTCGTCGTAAATAACATCATTGATACCGTTCGCCGTTTGACAGTACAGGTCGAAAACTTTTACAAGAAAGAATTAAAGAAAATTGAATCAACAGAATAACCATTATCCCTTCTGGTTTGCTATGCTTCAATGGATATCTTCAGCTATTAAACTCCTAAGACTTTTGGAAATTTACAAACGGGTTTACGGCTCACTTCGCGGCATCACAGGATTTTTGTTGGATGAACAAATCAAATAAAAGCGATTCAATCGGCCTGCTCTTCCAGCAGGCCTTGAATAAAAAGCTCGAATCCGATCTAAGCAAGCACCACAAAAACAATTTACGCTATGCCTTTAACCATTTCATGGAGTTTATTGGAGCGGAAGGACGTAAAATGTCGATCCGTGAATTGACCACCTCCAGGATTGAAGAGTTCTTACAGCTTTTTGGCTCTTCCGCAACGTATTACATGAACAGGCGGCGGGAGCTGAACATACTTTTTAACCTCGCTTCGAGAATGATTGACGAGGATTTACTGGCGGCGAAAGAACAGAATCCAGGAGAATCAAAGCAACACTCCATTTGGCTTACGAAAAAGAACAGTTAGAACCTGTCTTTACTTTCCTGAAAGCTAACATTTTGGTGTGTTTTATCCACATTGCTAGAAACTACTGTATTTTAAGGAAGCGGTGTTTTACCATAACCTTTACTTTGCGGTGTTACCTTATTTTATTAAAACCCAAACTGCTTTTATTGACATTGTCTCTTTCAACTGGGATACAACTTTCTTCAACATTCCAGTTGCCCGGCGCGGGGTTACCACCTTTTCATCATAGGTGACATTATTGATCACATATTTATACTTGCCGTCTGTAACTGATATGTCCGTGCTAAAATTTACAATATAAGAAGTTCCGCCCAGGTCGCTCATTTTATCCTTTTCTATGGTTGTAGAATTTGCAATTAACCGACCCAATGCAGGATCATCCATCTGTATAACATCTTTCTTAAGAATAGTATTTTTAGCTAGGTATGCTTTAGCACGGCTGTATAGTTCCGCTTTACTGCAGTCAATTGATACCGTGTCAGTGTAGATTCCTGGAAGGTTGGTATTCCCCAGGGTTTCAGTTTGAGCAAAAGTAGCTTTGCTGATAAGGAAAATTGAAAGTAAAAGGATTAGGTTTTTCATGTTGTAAATATTACGCTTATTAGGTTTGATACACTAAGTAAAAATACAAATTCAAAATATTATCAAAAACAGGGTATATTATCCTTTAAAGTGATACCTAAAGTGATACCGTGTGTGTTTATAAAAAAAGCCTTTACGGTATGTATTAGGCTTTTTATAGGTATAGAATGCGGAGAGGGAGGGTTCTGAATATTTCTATATAACTCCCCCACTGTCAATATGTTAACATTGCCATTTTTTCAAACGCAACGAATCACGCAATGGGCGAATAACTCTAATTGTTATTTCAAATATACTGAAAGTTTAGGAATTTGGATGCGATGACTATCTTCAAATAAGATATTGGTTCGAGCCCAGTTAGGGAGCATAAAGGAACGCAATAGTGCCGCGTTCCCTTATGCTTCCTAACTTTGTGGCAATAAGAATCTTAGCCAATTTTAAAATTGGTTCGATAATTTCACGATGGCTTTTTCTCCTTTTTGACTTAGGAACTCAAAAAGTGCGTTTACATATGCCTGGGAGCATTTTTTCTAAGGTTCGATTTTGGTTAAGTTTCATAAATCATTTGGCATCATCTAATTTGTTGTAAGCCGTAGCGATATGATAGAGGAAATCTAATATTATGAAGCTTCATTGTAATGTTGAAATAATAGCCAATATCGCATCTGTAATTGCTTCAAATCTTTCTTTTTTCATTGTTTATCTATTTTAATAGAAAGCCGGCTTATCTCCATAAACACTCGGTTTATTGACACCAACGCTTGCATTTACATCTTTGCGGGGATTTTCGATGATGTCGGTTATATATGCCGCTACTGCTTTTCTTGCCACTTCCGTGCCTTTGAATGGCTCTCCCTTTTGGGTGGTTTCATAATCCGTTTCATCATTATTGGTCAACCAGGACGGACGGACAACGGTATAGTCCAGATCTGACTTTTCAATGATATCCGCCGCTTTACGGTAAGGAACAAGATCAGAACCGATCATCATCTCGTTCCATTCTCCAAACTTGCTTACCACTTCTTTATAAATGCCTAAAGAGGTTACGAATATCAAACGCTTCACATCATTGGTATCCATTGCAACTACAATTTCTTTTGCCATTTTATCTACTGCACCCGAAAGGTTTGCGTAAACAATATCCTGATCTTTGATCGCTTCGTTCAAATCGTTTGCGTTTAACACATCTCCTTCAATGATTTTTGCGGATGCCGTAAACTGTTTTATGTGATTGACATCTCTTGCGAAGAGTGTTAATTCGATATTTTCTTTAGTGGTAAGAGATGCTATAACGTGTTGTGCAATCGCTCCGTTTGCACCCAATACCAATACTTTTGTTTTCATGTTCATCTTGCTGTAATTATTAAAAATTGTATTGCTCGTCGGAAACAGGT
Source organism: Mucilaginibacter sabulilitoris (assembly GCF_034262375.1). NCBI lineage: Bacteria > Pseudomonadati > Bacteroidota > Sphingobacteriia > Sphingobacteriales > Sphingobacteriaceae > Mucilaginibacter > Mucilaginibacter sabulilitoris. Next base: position 7,272,065 of record NZ_CP139558.1, on the reverse strand, counting down.
TCCATCCAGTTTACCAATCCTTTTTCAGCATTAAGTCCTATTGCAGTGTGGATCATAATACCATCAGGCGATGCCCCATGCCAGTGTTTTACACCAGGTTTAACATTAATAAGGCCTCCAGCCGGGATCTTTTGAATAGGATCGCCGTCTTCCTGATAATAACAAACCCCTTCTCTTATCAAGAGGATCTGATTGCTTCCATGGGTATGCCAATTGTTGCGGGCCCCTGGTTCGAACAGAACTTCTCCAACATAGGCATTGGTACCATGTTCGGGGCTCACATAGGTTTTTAACCAGGCCTTGCCTGTGAAAAGATCTCTCCTTACATCGCTATATCCTTTTTCTGGTAATTCATTTACGTTGTACATTTCTTGAAAATTAAATAAGCCCATAGCCGCACCTTGGAAAAGGACCATGGGCATTTCGTATTTTAATGATTAGAGATTTTCTTTAAAGAAAGGAATAGCTTTCTCCAATGCCTGTTTCACAGGCTCCGGCTGGTCGTACAGGTCGTAGTGAGAAAACCCTTTGATAACCAAAAGCTCTTTTTTTGCTGAAGCGGCACGGCGAACAATTTCATACCCGTCCCTGAATGCCCCAAAACCTCCCGGCTTGTCACCGATTACCACAAGGATAGGCTGTGTCAGTAAAGTTTCAGACAGGTAGAAAGCATCCCAACCCATTCCGACACCCATACGGGAATACACGGCACTGGTCGCTCCGCCCTTGGTCTGACCACGAGAAGTCTTGTAATAATCAGTAGCTTCCAGCACGTCTATATCTTCGATACCTGCTGCTTTTCCTGCTTCTACGCTATCCGGCAGCATATTGATGGTCAATAAATCCCCACCTTTCGCTTCCGCAGAACGTTGCGTAGCGACTTTGCTCAATACTTCCATCGGGCTTCCGCCTGCAAAACCATCACGGAGCAAACGACCAAAGTTAACCCCTGTAATGGATACAACGGCTTTGATACGGCGTTCGGTCATGGCAATATTTAGTGAATAAGCACCACCGCCACATACACCAAGAATACCGATTTTGTCAGCATCTACGTATGGAAGTGTTTCGAGATAGTCAATGGCATATCGCACATCATCTGTTCGGTGATATGGATTTTCGATGTATCTCGGCGTTCCGCCACTTTCTCCCTGAAAAGAGGCATCAAAAGCCAAAACTATAAAGCCTGCTTCTGCCAATGCTTTACCATATACATTACCTGCTGTCTGTTCTTTACAGCTTCCTATAGGGTGCATGGTTACAACAGTTGCATATTTTTTGTTTTCGTCAAAATCAGCAGGGAAGTGCAAAATTCCTGCATTATCCCAGGCTATATTCTTGAATTTTATTGCTTGTGTACTCATTGTTCAATTTTTTTAAGATTTAAAAAGCCTGAGGGTGCTTTCATACCTCACCTGGCTTTCTTAAAAGATGGTGTTTAATTATGCAAGGTTTTTCTTGAAGAAGGGTGCCAACTGACCAATGGCTTTATTTACTTCTTTTTCACCGTCATACATGGTCATGTGATTGGCTCCTTCCACCACGTATTTGGTTTTGTCTGCTGAAGCGGCACGGCTAAGCAGGTCTTCACTCATCCATGCACTGCCTGCATTGCTACCGACTATCGCCAATAAAGGTTGTGTAAAGAATGCTTCTGCTTTGTTATAAGCATCATAAGAAATAATCTGGGTTAAACTTCTCGCTGTGGCAAACCCAGGAGCTGTAGGATACTGACAACGATCTGTATGGTAATATTCCCATGCTTCTCTCAATTCTTCGTTAGGAGCATCTTCTTCTTTCATTGGTGCTAACGGAACGGTCTGGATTCCTTCTTTTGCATCTGCGGTTCTGGCATTGGAACCAGCTACAAGATATGGAAGTGCATCTGCATCCTTCACATTGTTTTCCCAGCCGTTTCTGAACATTGAACCGATATTAACAGCACTTACCATTCCTACGGCTTTGATACGGTGGTCGTTTATCGCTGCATTGGCGGTATAACCTGCACCTGCACAAATTCCCATAGCACCGATGTTGTCCTGGTCAACATAAGGCAATGTGGTCAGATAATCTATTACTGCACTTACATCCTCTGTACGGATGTACGGGTTTTCCAATTGACGTGGCTCCCCGGTACTTTCCCCCTGATAAGATGCATCATAGGCAATGGCCACAAACCCTTTTTCTGCCAGCTTCTTAGCGTACAATCCCGATGCCTGTTCCTTAACACCACCGCCCGGATGTGAAACCACGATAACAGGGTATTTTTGGTTCTCATTAAATCCTTCAGGAAAATTGATAACGGCCGACATCGTGATGTTTCCGTTGTTACTGTTTTTGAAATTGTTTTTTTGCTGTGACATGATATTTGCTTTTTTATGTATTACTCATTTTGATAAGACAAAATTAGTGTGAGCAGCAGGCGGTAAACGAAAACATATCACTCTAAGACTGAAACATTTTACTGATTGCTGAATTAGCATCTATCACAAAAAAAAGAAGCAAACGAAAGGCTGCTTCTAAGTAATTAAGATTATTGAAAAGATAAAGGGTTAAATAGAAACAGTCAGATTGAACTAATTCATCCCTGATTTCTGAATACTTTAGGCGATATTCCTGTTTGCTGGCGAAAGAACCTTGCAAAATAGGTAGGATAGTCAAAGCCTAAGCTATAACCAATTTCACTTACGGATAGCCTGGTCTGCCGCAGCTTATTTTTTGCCAGCTGTATTATACCTTCGTGTATGTGGTCAATAGGCGAAGTACCCGTAAAATGTTTGATCAGATCACCAAAATAATTGGTGGACAGGTTTGCTTTTTCTGCAAAATAGGCTACCGACGGGAGTTCAGACAATCCTTTTGGATTATTTAAACAGGTGTCTAACTGTTGGTAAAAATTGGCAACGACTTTATTGTAAACTTTACTCCGGGCTTCAAATTGACGTTCGTAGTAAATCTGTGTATAAGAAAGGATAAGTGATGCATAGGAAAGCAGTACTTCTTTTGAAAAGCTTTCTTTTTCATACTCCTTATAGGATTTTGAAAACAGATCATACAGGGTATCTTTTTCTTCCTGTGTTAAAAATAAGGCTTCATGGCGGTCATAATTGGCAAATGAAATATCTTTAACCGTTTTGTCCAATAACTTTTTATTAATAAATATCGCATAACCGGAAAAAGGATTTTTCAAATCCCATGCTACGGTGTTTCCCGGTTTATCAAGGAAAAGATAACAATCTGACATACTTTCAATAGGCGACTGTACTTCTATTTTGTCTTTTAAGGCCAATAAGTAAAAGTCGATCTGGGCCGGGAGCGATTTTAATAAAATATCAGGATGCTTATCATAATGGACAACCTGTATTAAATCACTGTTATTACCCTTTACATTGATATATTTCAGAAAAGACGGTATGTTATATGTTTTGCTCGTTGCCAAAATCCGTGTTTGTTAACTGTACAAAAATAGAATATAGCCTAATGACTTACCGAAACATTTAACGGCAATAATGAAACATATTACTGATTAGTAGTCGATGTGAAGAATTTATAAATCCCTTCGCTGACTTTGGTGAAAAAGCTCTTTCAATTTTCCGGCATGTTGAAAAAATTGCAACAACCGTCCCTGTTCTTCATTGATTTATAATTGATCACTTTCATTGTAAGTTTTATTTATAGCAGCCTGGTTAACCGCGGTAGCTATGCCTTGTATTTTATTCTTCAGTTTATTATCAATAGCACGTTTATGATATCCTTATTCGCACGACGGGGTTGCTTTTCCAATCCTTTAATGCCTTTTGCTTTGTAGTCCCTGATCCAATCCGATACTTTATCAGTGCCGCGATCTACCTTAATAGCAATATCAGCGGCGGATTTAAAATGAAAAGACTCCATGATGACCACTGACCGTTCCCATTTACGTCTGTCGGAGGATCTACGCCATCGTTTTAATATTTTTAAGTCTTCCGCAGATATTGTAAGCACTTGCGAAAAGTTACGAAGCACGACTTTGTTCTCTTTTAACCATTTGGATAAATGCTGGCAAAACGCGGAGCGATTGTAACCATTTGGATAAATAGCCAAATAACGTAGTCAGACATCCTTTGCGCTGGCGGGTTTATCTAAACCTATTAATAATGGCAAGACATTTATCAATTCCTGATATTTATCATTCCGTGGATATTCGATTTTGAAAACGGGAATTCTAGCATCTTGATAAACTGCTCCGCCTGGACAGTTATCGGCAAGTGCCTTGTATTTTTTGATATAACTTTTCACTGTGTTTCTGGAAATGGCTAATTGCCGGGAGGTTTGTCTGATATTGATTGCTCCGTTTAAAAGCATGCGACCAATAGATATTTGTTTTTTCTCAGGGATTCTTGTACGTGCCATACTTAAAAATTTAGTGTACCGACAGTAATTACCTAATAAAACTTCGTTATGTTAATATGGTTTCCAAAGACGTGTTAATGCGAAATTTAAGTTATACCTTAAAATTGCATTATTTTAAGGTAATCAATGTCATCCGAGATGATTTTAATGCCATAAAATTCATTGACATTAAAATATTTAATTTTTAAGGTCAATGGTATATATTTGTATTATGCCATACCCAATAAACCCTGACCGGAATGTTCCCTGGAATACCTTGCCGGAACTGCCAATTGACAAAAACCTCTATGAAGATGTCGAAATTTATAGTCAATTGGGTAATGCCAAAGCCGCGCTTGGCCGCTTACAGGGCAGAAGTATCGTCATTCCAAATCAAGGGCTGCTTATTAATTCAATTAGTTTACAGGAAGCGAAAGCATCCAGCGCAATAGAAAATATCTTTACAACTGATGATGAATTGTACCAGGCCTATAGTGAAGAACAAATCCAGCAATTAAACGGGCCGTCCAAAGAAGTACTGTATTATCGGGAAGCCTTATGGGAAGGTTATACGTATTTAAAGGAAGAGCAGATTTTTGACGAAAATTACTTCGTGAAAATGTACCGGATCGTCAGCCAGTTTAATGATGGCATCAGAACACCCATCGCCCAAATTGTTATCAAAGAGGGTGGCACCGGGCCAAATGCTGGGAAAGTTTCCTACACGCCGCCAAGGGGCAAAGGAGTAGTCGAAGCAAAACTCCACAACCTGATCGAATTTTTGAACGACGACAAAACTTATGCCATAGACCCATTGTTGAAAATGGCCATTGGCCATTTTCAATTTGAGGCGATACACCCTTTCCGGGATGGCAATGGCCGCACCGGCAGAATTTTCAACATCCACTATCTGACCAAAAAAGGCTTGCTGGATTATCCTATCCTTTTTTTAAGCCGTTACATCATGGACCATAAAGAAGATTACTACGCAGGACTTGCCGGGGTAACCCAAAGAGGAAGTTGGAAGAGCTGGTTGTTGTATATGTTGAAAGCTGTCGAGGTGACATCGAACATCACCTATGACAAGATCAACGACATCGTTAGTGCAAAAGATGCCATTTTAAAAGCCATCATCGAAGATACCGACATCGCACGCCCCGAATCGCTGGTCAACGCCATATTTACCCAACCTTACACACGGGTAAAGCACCTTGTTAGCGGTGGTATTTATGCTGAAAATACCGCCAGAAAATACCTTGATCAGTTAACGGAAATGGGTGTTTTGGAAAAGAGGGTAATCGGTAAAGGTAACTATTACCTAAATCTGGAACTGTACAGAATACTATCTGAATAATTTGTGGTAAACATTATTTTCTTCGCAGCTTACGCTTAAGTTTCAGGGTTTCCGCTTTTTCCTCTATTTCCTGGTGCGTAAGCTTTTGATGAGATAGCAACCAGTTCATTAACATCTTTTTTGAAAACCGGATACCCCCGCCAGGTAAACCTATATAAGGTAATTCTCCGGCAGATTTTAACTGGTAAAGCGTTTGAGGGGAATACCCGGTTATTGTTTCGGCGATCTCGTATCCGCCAATTTCGTCTTCGTCATTTAAGGTTTCATCAACCGGCATGAACCCGGTCATGCATTCTTTTATAATGACCATTAAATCCGCGACGGTCAGATCAATCAAACGCGTATTTTTATCTATACTCATAGTTGCAAATTTACCATCACCACCGGTAGCCACTATCTCTATTACCTTCTTTATTACCATCTCTATTACTTGTCTACCATCAGATGTCTCAGCATGTTTATTTTGATGTTTGTGTTTAAGCCTGAATGGATAAGGCTGTAGCACAGGTAATCCAATATAAAGGCATGAGGTTTAACTTGTTTCATCAGTACTATAAAATTACGGCCGCATTCCGCATAGTAACTCTCAAAGTCATCTTAATATATCTGTATATCTGGGATTTAAAGTGGAATTATACTCGATTTTTTTAAAAACCATAACTAACTTATTATTAGATAGTTATATTTTCTTATAAAGCATGTTTATACTTTGTTGTAACTCATTCATTTACAATAAAGTAAGTCAGAAAGCATCTTTTTTTGGAAAAAAAAGACGATACGAAAGACGCAATGGAATTGTGATTGTTTTTTGATTTTTAAAGAGAGTTAAAATTGAAAAACCCCTTAATTTCGCTAATTAAGGGGTTTTTCAATTAAAAAAAGCAAGATTCAAAATCTTTTTCGATTCTTAAAATATCGATATAACTAACTGATTGTTAGTTAGTCAGTTATATCGATCGGCGGAGATAAAGAGCGCAGGATTGAACACCTTTCTGCGATTTTGGCAATTATTAAAGAGATATTTGCAAAATAATAAAGGAAACATAGGGTTATTTTTGTGATTCCAAAAGTGCGGATGTAAAACACTTTTATGGATTATGTAAAGAAAATTATGGCATAAAATCAGACAAACAATCATTATGATTATTTGTCGAAATCACTATCAACTGACACTTCTTTCCAATGCTCGAACTCAGCGAAACGTGTTTTATAGTAGGTTTCAACCGCTGGGATTGCACCTTTGCTAATCAGTAAACGTAACGGTGGATTTTCTGATTTTACAACTTTAACAAGCCCCCTTGCCAGTTTCGCGGGGTCGCCGGCCTGATTGCCGTTCATGGTATGGAATATCTGAGCAAGGTTTTCACGAGCTTCACTATAGCCCTCCACTTCCAGGTCTGGCAATTGCATAGAGGCATTTTCATTGGCAAAGTCAGTACGGAATGCGCCCGGCTCTAATAACATAAAGCCTATGCCAAAGCTTTTCATGTCGATATTCATTCCCTCTACCCAACCCTCTAAAGCGAATTTTGATGCACTGTAAACAGAACTACCGGCAACGGCCTTTATTCCTGACGTAGAGCTGACGACAACGACAAAGCCCGAACCTTGTTTCCGCATTACGGGAAGGATAGCTCTGGAGATCTTCATTGTACCAAATAGGTTAGTCTCGATTTGTTTACGAATTGATGTTTCTGACATTTCTTCGAAATAGCCCAGTAAGCCATAACCAGCGTTATTTATCAATACATCAATTCTTCCAAAGCGGTCTAACGCGGCCTTCACAGCGTTATTCACGTCCTCATTATTGGTAATGTCGAGTTTAACTATTAGAAGATTTGGATGATGCCCAAGTGTTTCTTTTGCACTATCAATATTTCTCGCCGCAGCTATTACATTATAGCCATTCCCTAGTGCTTCTTTTACAATGGCGGCACCAATACCCTTGTTTCCGCCGGTGATAAACCATACTTTGTTCGAATTCATCTTTTTTGTATTATTAAATTTTATAACCCTGTTGTTTTTTCCAAGGCTTCGGTGTAACGGTCGCCTTCAATTCTGATACTAGCTGCTGCCTGGTCAATGTCCCTTAATTCATCTGCTGTTAATTCAATACTTGTTGCGACAAGATTTTCTTCGAGGCGGTATAATTTAGTTGTACCTGGAATTGGAACAATCCATGGCTTTTGTGCAAGCACCCAACCCAGTGCTATTTGCGCGGGTGTCGCATTCTTCTGATTCGCAACGGACTTTAGTAAATCCACCAATGCCTGGTTTGCTTTCATAGCATCAGGCTGAAAACGCGGCAATTGATGACGAAAATCATTGTTTTCGATTTTCGTGTTTTCATTCATCGCACCTGTTAAAAATCCTTTCCCAAGCGGGCTGTAAGCGACCAAACCGATGCCAAGCTCTTCCAACAATGGGAACACGTTTACTTCATGCTTGCGGGTCCACATAGAGTATTCATTCTGCACGACCGTCAGTGGTTGAACCGCGTGCGCCTTGCGAATAGTCTCGGATCCCGCTTCCGATAAGCCGAAATGGATCACCTTACCCTCCGCAATCAATTCTTTTACTGTTCCAGCCACATCTTCGATAGGAACGTTCGGGTCAACACGATGCTGGTAAAGCAGATCGATGACTTCTACGTTAAGCCTTTTCAGTGAACCGTCAACCGCTTGCCTTATATGTTCAGGGCGACTGTTTACGCCAACCATCTTATTATCAATGATGTCAAAACCAAACTTGGTGGCAATTACTACATCTTTACGAAATGGTGCCAGCGCTTCGCCAACAATTTCTTCGTTGGAAAAAGGTCCATACGCTTCAGCTGTATCAAAAAAAGTGACACCCTTTTCAACCGCTGCACGGATGATTTTAACAGCCTCCTCTTTACTGATCGAATTTGCGTATGAAAAATTTAGTCCCATACAGCCAAAGCCCAGTTCAGAAACTTGGAGGCTTTGTTTTCCTAATGTTCTTGTTTTCATGGAGTTTATATAAAATATTAAAAAAACAGTCCAGATTGAAAGCAGAAAGGAACTTAACCGCCAATGCATTTCTAATTGAACACCACAAAGTTCCTACCTGTTTTTGGTTTGTGAGTTATATGGATTACGGGATTGCCTACCAATATTACAGGTCGAACTGAAAAGATATACCAAAGCTAAACTAAACAGCTAAATTTGATTTACACAACCAGAAATTGATGGAAGAAATTATAAAAATAGAAAGCGTTGCGCAGTACAACAAAATGCGTGATGTACCGACTTTGCACCCTTTGATAACAGTGATTGATTTATCGAAGGCTGCACCGATGCCAGCCCAAACGTTTAATTTTGGACTTTATGCTATCTATCTTAAGGAAATCAATTGCGGCGAATTACGATATGGCCGAAAGACCTATGATTATCAGGAGGGCACCCTGGTGTTTATCGCCCCAGGTCAGATAATGGGTGTTCCGCCCGGTGTTAAAGTATTTGAGCCAAGGGGATGGGCCCTATTGTTCCACCCTGATCTGATTAAAGGGACCTCTCTTGGAAAGCATATCCATGATTTTTCATTCTTTTCTTATGATGTCAATGAGGCGTTGCATCTATCAGACCGGGAAAGGCAAATCGTGCTGGACTGCTTTGCAAAAATTGAATATGAAACGGAACACGCAATCGATAAACACAGCCGAACTCTCATTACTAGCAATATCGAGCTCTTCCTCAATTATTGTACGCGCTTTTATGACAGGCAATTTATTACACGTGACCAGGTGCATAAAAGTATTATTGAGCGTTTCGAAACATTATTGAACGATTATTTTATGTCGGAGAAGCCGAAGGATATCGGACTTCCTACAGTGGCGGGTTGTGCAAGTGAACTCAATCTGTCTGCAAATTATTTTGGCGATGTAATAAAGAAAGAAACAGGCAAGACCGCACAAGAATACATCCAGATCAAAATCATGGACGTTGCTAAAGAGAGGATTTTTGATCAGGCTAAATCAGTAAGTGAAATTGCTTACGAACTGGGATTTAAATATCCGCAGCACTTTACACGACTTTTCAAGCAACAAGTTGGTTATACACCTATTGAATATAGACGCCTAAATTGATCTTGTAGTTTTTCTCTCAAATAAGCCTTACCCGCCATTGAAGCCTTTTCAGGAACCGAGTTACAAAAATTAATATGGCATTATGAGATTTAGAACACCTGAAAATACACCATTCTTACTCTAAACAGCGAAGCCTGACAATTGTCAGGCTTAATCGCTTTCAGCGGAGAGGGAGGGATTCGAACCCTCGATACACTTTTGGCGTATACACACTTTCCAGGCGTGCTCTTTCGACCACTCAGACACCTCTCCTGGTTAAATTAGTTTGCAAAGGTAAAATAATATTGCTTTTCCAGGCAATAAAAAAGCGAAGCCCTTTTTAAGGGCCCCGCTCCACGAAAACTTTAACTCAACTTATAAAAAATATGGCATTTATAGTATAGAATATAAAAAAGGGCTTTGGTTTAATTTGAGTAAAAAATATTTACCCGTAATGCAGATAAATAATTTTAGCTTATGTTTGCTTCATATTGCCAAATGGCATTTTTATACATAAAATCCTGTTTCGTTTAAATGCTGAGCATCAACAACATTAAAAAACCTATCGCTGCCGATATTGATGTGTTTGAGGAGAAGTTCAAGGCTTCTATGCAAAGCTCAGTACCTTTGCTTGATCGCATAACCCATTATATTGTTAAGCGTAAAGGGAAACAGATCAGGCCAATGTTCGTGTTTTTTGCTGCCAGTATTTGCGGGGGCATCAATGAATCTACGCACCGCGGTGCCGCTTTAGTCGAGCTGCTACATACGGCCTCACTTGTGCACGATGACGTAGTTGATAACTCTTACCAGCGCCGTGGCTTTTTTTCTATAAATGCCTTATGGAAAAACAAAATAGCCGTTTTGGTTGGTGATTACCTGTTGTCGAAAGGGTTACTGCTATCTATTGATAATAATGATTTTAAGTTGCTCCGTATCGTGTCAGACGCTGTAAAGCAAATGAGCGAGGGCGAACTGATGCAAATTGAAAAGGTGCGCCGCATGGATATTGGCGAACCGGTGTATTACGAGGTGATCAGGCAAAAAACTGCGTCGCTTATCGCTTCATGCTGTGCCTGCGGTGCGGCATCTGCCGGGGCGTCTGACGAGGTTATTGAAAAAATGCGTCTTTTTGGCGAGAAGATTGGTATCGCTTTCCAGATTAAAGATGATATGTTTGATTTTGGTACCGATGATGTAGGCAAGCCCCTGGGTATTGATATTAAAGAGAAAAAAGTTACCCTGCCGCTTATCTATTCGCTGGCCAACGCTACCGGTGCCGAGAAAAAAAGGATCATTAACCTGGTTAAAAACCACAATGACGATCCGGCCAAGATTGCGCAGATCATTAAGTTTGTAAATGAAACCGGTGGTCTGCAGTATGCCGAAACCCAGATGAAAAAATATCAGGATGAAGCTTTTGAAATATTGAATACCTTTCCCGACAGCGATTCGCACCGGGGGCTTGAACAGCTGGTCCGCTTTACTACCGAGCGCGATAAATAAGCTGCTAAACCAGCTCACATTATATAATGCTTTTAATTTTGCCCGAGCTCCCTTATCTTTAACATAAATTATACCTACTATGGATAAGATGAATAAACCTGCTGTACCTACACTTTTTGAGTGGGCGGGAGGCATGCAGGCTTTTGAAAAACTTTTTGATCAGTTTTATGATAAAGTACTAGCCGATGATTTGCTTGAACCGGTATTCAGGCACATGAGCAGCCAGCACCGTTTGCATGTAGCGCATTTTGTTGCCGAAGTTTTGGGCGGACCAAAAACCTACAGTGAAGAAGAAGGAAGCCATTTTATAATGATCAGTAAGCACCTGCAAAAATATTTGACCGAAGCACACCGCAAGCGCTGGATGGAACTGCTGCTGTTAACCGCCGATGAACTTTCATTGCCCGATGATCCCGAATTTCGTTCTGCTTTTATGGCATATCTGGAGTGGGGTACCCGCATAGCGGTAATTAACTCCAAAACCGATGAAACAACAGAACCAACCGATGCGCCTATGCCCGAGTGGGGATGGGGAGTGGTTGGCGGGCCATACATTCCCTGAGCCTGTTTAGCATCATATTGATTTGAAAATTAGCCGTGTCTATGATGATGCGTTAACTTCGCTTTAACTTCTCTTTAAACTTATTAACTTCGTAAATGCAATCCTTACTCCAAAGCTTTCCAAAAATCACGTTTTTTGATATTCTTGATGTGGTACTGGTAGCCTTTATTATTTACCAGCTATATAACCTCATCAGGGGTACCATAGCGGCCAATATATTTATAGGTTTCGCGGTAATATTTGCGCTCAACTTTGTGGTAAAGGCACTTGATATGAAACTGCTTACCGTAATACTGGGTAAGTTTGTTGATGTGGGTATTATTGCTGTTATAGTGGTTTTTCAGCAGGAGGTGCGGCGGTTTTTGCTGCTGGTAGGTAAAAATGCCTCGTTGCAGCGTAATAAGGCCTGGTGGCAGTACTTTTTTGGTAAAACCGAGGTCGAAAAAAATAATTACGCGCGCATAAAACCCATTATTGATGCCTGTAAAAGCATGAAACAAACCCGTACCGGGGCTTTAATAGTATTTGCCAAGTATTACGACGAACAATTTTATCAGAACAGCTGCGAGGTGGTTGATGCCAAAATTTCCAAACGTCTGCTCGAAAGCATTTTTCAAAAAACAAGTCCGCTGCATGACGGTGCCGTGGTGATATCTGAAAATAAAATTAAATCGGCAAGTTGTATTTTACCGCTTACCGAAAAAACAGACCTGCCTGCGCAGTTTGGTTTGCGCCACCGCGCCGGTATTGGGGTAACCGAAGCCAATGAGGCAACAGCCATCATCATATCAGAAGAAACCGGTGAACTCTCTTACGCCAAACAGGGCCGTGTTAAAATGAACATCAGCTTTGCCGAACTGGAAAAGGTACTGAATAAAGATTTTTAAGCGGTTGAATTTAGGGGCGGATTGCTTTAGTTAAAACAGAATCGGCCTTTGTATTTCCAAAGTCTTTTATCAGCATGGTATAGCGTGTATTATGGTCCCATGGTTTGGCAACCGGCATCTTATCGTCGGAGGACAATTTGACAACAGGCATATTATAAACCGGTTCTATCACATCAACTGTTTTGAGTTGGTTTTCTTTAGGCAAAACCGGAACTGATTTGAATAAATTGTTGTCGGGCTTTATCTTAAAATATTGATAAATAGAATTGTCAGGAGCCTTAGGTGAGGGTGTTAATTGCTGTGCCCTTAATTGAGCAACACCGCCTATCATCAAAATAAACAGCCATATTGTTTTCATCGTGTAAAAGGTTTACACTAATATAAGTACAAATAATAACTCCAAATGTTAAATAAAGTTATTTAACATTTGGAGTTTACCCCTGGAAAACTCAAAGGCAATAAGTCGTTTTGTGGCCTGGCCGCTACGAGTATAGTATAACGTTCACAAGGAGTTCATTTCCTTGATCACCTCCCGGATACTGTTGTCGTCGGCGTATTGCAGCTTCATATAGTTAATGGCTTTCCAATAATAAGCGCGGCCCTCTGCCGTTTTTCCTTGTTTGATAAGTAATTGTCCTGCTTTATGTGCTGCTTCTGCCGAGAGCTGCCAGAATTCAAAACCTTTGGCATCAGCCAGTTTTTGGTAAAATTCAAATGCCTGGGTGTTCATTCCTGCAGACAGGTAATAGTTTCCAAGGTCGGTCATCACATAAGGCTGTACATGCCCGTTTGCGCGGTAGGCATCTGCAAGCTGATCAATTAACGGCTGAAAAGCCGGTACCCGCAGATCAGTGAGTAGATAAATGAGACCGGGATCATAGCGTTTAAAACGTTCCGGATGTGTTTTGGCGAGCTGGGTGATGAGGTTCGCGGCTTCGCCTTTGTATATCCCTGTCCGGTTTTCCGCGTAGTGCATACACAGTGCCTTTCCTATTATTTCTTCAGGTTCAAGTTGTTGCTGGGCCATGGCATCATTGTTGAATATAAAGTGTCTGAAAAATGCTGCTGCAAGCGGCGACTCCCATATTTGCCCAGAACCCAGCCTTAATGCCTCAGAAGGCGCATTGGAGTTGGCCAGGAAAATAAAGGTATAGCCAGTTTCCGGTACACGGATAAAGAGGGCTGCATAATCATCGGCCTGTCCGTAATGCCAGTGGATATGTTTGCCGCCAAATGTTTCACTGAACCATCCAAGTCCGTAAGGACTTAGTGAACCATCGTTTAACACCGTAGGCGTAGTGACCTTTTGGTAGCTGGCTTCCGTGATCAGGGTATGTTTATCATAACTGTTGGTGTATTTAATCAAGTCTGCAATAGTAGACAAGAGGCCGCCGGATGGGAATGCCCTTGTCCACCGCGTGTAATTCGCGGTGTTTTCAACTAAACGCTTGCTGGTTTGGTCATAGATATAAGGTTTGGCAATATGCCGGAACAGGGTGTCTGTGCGGTTTTTCGGAAAACCGAAGATAGTATGTTCCATCCTCAGCGGCGTCAGCACCCTTTTTTGCAGCTCCAATTGGAAGGCATCTACATCAGGCATATGGCCTCCCGCCGTTTCAAAAAGCCCATACATATAATTAAACCGCGTACCATTGTAAACAAATGAATTTCCGGGGCCATCTTCTGATGTTTGCGAGAGGAAGTGCCTGATCCTGGCATTTACATCCACATTATAAGGCCAACCGAAACCAATATCGATGTACCGGTAATTGAGCACGTAGTCATCCAAACTCGCCTTATGTTCCTGCTCGTACTGCATGACCAGGTTTGCGGTCATGGTTTTAGTCACTGAGGCTATCATGAACAAGTCATCATCCCTTACAGGCGTTTTTTTCTCCAGATCTGAATATCCTTCCATCTGGCGGTAAACTAACTTCCCGTCTTTCACTATAGCAAGGCTAAACCCAGGTAATTGCAGGATGCCGGTGATCTCATGTACCTGTTTTTCGAACGCCGCTCCGGGCTGTCCAAAACTATTTTGTGCAGCAAATAATAAAACTAATAAGACGGATAAGGTTGATCTCATATCAGCGTAAATTAAAATGGATAGACCTATAGGACGCCGCGTATTTTCAATATGTTGCAATTCGTAACCATGTATTTTTACCGATTATTGCAATGGGCGTTACTTTTACTCCGTTACGAAAGTTAGTAAAATGATAGATTTTATTACTTTTGTGAAAAAATAAGAACAATGAGCGAACTCATTAAAAAACAAGTTACTGAAGCCAAGGCTTTAATGGACAAAGCCATTGACCATGCCGATGGTGAATTAAATAAAATAAGAGCAGGTAAAGCCAACCCATCATTATTGGATGACGTTACGGTTGATTACTATGGCACCCCTACTCCGTTAAGCCAGGTAGGTAGTGTTAACACACCAGATGCCCGTACCATTGTTGTTCAACCATGGGAAAAGTCATTACTGGGAGCTATTGAAAAAGCAATTAAGGAAGCAAACCTGGGTCTTAACCCACAAAACGATGGGATAATTATCCGCATTAACGTACCGCCGCTAACAGAAGAGCGCCGTCGTGACCTGGTTAAAAAAGCCAAAGCCGAAGCAGAAACCGGTAAAATAGCAGTTCGTAACATTCGTAAAGACGCGAACGAAAAAATTAAGAAATTAAAAAGCGAAGGCGTATCTGAAGATGAGATAAAAGTAGGAGAGGCCGAAATCCAGAAGTTAACTGATGCCTACATTATTAAGGTTGATCAGCTTTCTGACGCCAAAGAAAAAGATATCATGACGGTTTAATATTAACCTTATGTCAAATTAAAAGGGAATGAGCTACTTAGCCATTCCCTTTTTTTATTTTTGTCGTTGAAACATGAATATATTACTTTCTTACTTAAAAAAACACCGGTGGATAGTTGTACTGGCCCTTGTTATGGCGGCTATGAACATTGGCTTTTCACTGCTCGATCCGTGGATAACAGGCCGAATTGTAGATCGTGTTATTGAGAAACGCACCACACTGCAATATAACGAGTACCTGCACCAGGTATTAATATTGATTGGGGCTGCAATTGGTGTGGCGATGGTATCGCGTATCGCTAAAAACTTCCAGGATTATTTTACCAACATCATAACCCAAAAGGTAGGTGCCGAAATGTACGCTGATGGCCTGAAACACTCTTTAGAATTGCCTTACCAGGTTTTTGAAGATCAGCGTAGTGGTGAAACATTGGGTATTTTACAAAAAGTAAGGCTCGACTGCGAAAAATTTATCACTTCCTTTATCGGTATCTTATTTGTATCCCTTATCGGGATGATATTTGTTATCATATATTCGGTGAGTGTTAACTACCAGGTAACGCTGGTATATTTTGCTGCAATACCCATTATTACTTTTGTGAGTATGGCCATGAGCCGCAAAATAAAAACTATTCAAAAGCGTATCGTATCAGAAACCACGGCGCTTGCGGGTTCAACAACCGAATCGCTCAGGAATATTGAATTGGTAAAAAGTTTGGGTTTGGCCAAACAGGAGATAGCCAGGCTGAATAACACTACTTATAAAATACTTGATCTGGAGCTTAAAAAGGTGAAATATGTTCGCAGCATGAGTTTTGTTCAAGGCACTACCGTAAATTTCGTGCGCAGTGTAATGGTGGTGATATTGTTACTGCTTATTTTTAAAGAGTCAATTTCTCCCGGGCAATATTTTAGCTTTTTATTTTACTCCTTCTTTTTATTTAACCCGTTACAGGAGTTGGGCAATGTGATACTATCATGGCGCGAGGCTGAGGTTTCTCTTGGTAATTTTAAAGGGATATTAAACACGCCTATTGATGTAAAGCCAGAAAAACCGGTGCTGCTTGAAAAAGTAAATACGTTAACATTTAGCGATGTTACATTTAAGCATTTAACTGCTAACCGCAACGCGCTTAACCATATTAATTTTGAAACAAACACCGGCGAAACCATTGCCTTTGTTGGCCCTTCGGGCTCGGGGAAAACTACGCTCGTAAAATTACTGGTTGGTTTGTATCAGCCTTTAGAAGGTAATATTTTGTACAACGGTATATTAAGCAAGGATATTGATCTTGACCAGCTACGCGAAAAAATTGGTTTTGTAACACAGGATACCCAACTGTTTTCGGGTACCATACGCGAGAACCTGTTGTTTGTACGCCCCAATGCCACTGATGAGGAGTGTATGGACGTGCTACAGCGCGCCGCCTGCCAAACCCTGCTGGCCCGTGCAGATAAAGGGCTGAGTACTGTAATTGGAGAGGGCGGGGTAAAAGTATCTGGTGGTGAAAAACAACGCCTGTCTATTGCCCGTGCATTGCTGCGCCGGCCGGATATATTGGTGTTTGATGAGGCCACTTCATCGCTTGATTCGATAACCGAAGAAGAAATCACCGAAACCATCCGTAATGTATCTGATCTGGAAAATCACATCACTATATTGATTGCTCACCGCCTGTCGACCATTATGCATGCCGATAGCATTTATGTGCTTGAAAAGGGACGCATCATTGAATCGGGCAGACACCAGGACCTCCTGGCTCAAAAAGGACTTTATTACGCCATGTGGCGCCAGCAAATAGGCGAGAAGGATAGTGTGGAAGAAGCAGAGGTGAGGTAAAAATATATTTGTCATCCTGAGGAACTAAGGCAACCGAAAGGGAGGAATACTTCTTATGTCCACGTGTCATTGCGAAGTACGAAGCAATCTTTATACTATACAGAGCAAACAATGCCTACCGTAGAGCGCTCAATTGCCGCTGAGGCTGTTACTTTTGATACAAAAGTAACCAAAAGATCAAGACAAAAAAAAGCTTCCGCCCACAGGCAAAGCACCCTGGCCCGCTTTTTTGTCGGGCCTTTACCCGCTTTTATCTGCTAATTCCCTATTATACACGAAAGCTTGCCCACCACGCTTCGACAAGTAGCAGCATGATACCTGCCCTCAGCCTAATTCTTCCCCTTCAGCAGCTCGCTTCAGGTGAAAGCAGACAGAACATGATGGACTGTGTAGTTGCAGGGGCATAGCAAATTTTTGCTGAAGTCAGGGCCATGTGAGAACGAAGTTTGGCAAAATAATTGCAGCCAGTGGTTCTGGTTGCTTTGCAGGGTAAAGGACCAGTGCAGAGAGATGCCTCAATAACGCGTTTTTATGTTGAGGTTAACCTTTGTAAATCCTGTTTTAGAGGCCTAAATATTCTTATCCTCTATCATCCTGAAAAAGTCATCACGGTAGGTATCTCCTACGGGGATAATTTTGTCGCCTATCTGGATACGGCTGCGTTCAATACTGTCAATTTTATTGAGAGCCACAATGTATGATTTATGTACGCGTATAAAATGCTTCTCGGGCAGGGCGTCTTCCATTTTTTTCATGCCTTGCAGGGTAATAATGCGCTCGGTTGGGGTAAATATAGATATGTAATCTTTCAGCCCTTCAATAAACAAAATATCATGCAGGTAAACCTTCTGTATTTTATGTTCGGTTTTCACGAAAATAAAATCGGTCGAAAAGTCATCTTGCTGGGCAACCTCTGCCTGTTGAACGGGTTTAATAACCGGCTGTATAATACTTTGCGCTTTTTGTACCGATTTAAAAAACCTGTCTAATGCAATGGGCTTAAGCAGGTAATCTACCACATCTAACTCATATCCTTCCAAAGCATATTGCGAATACGCGGTTGTTAATATCACTTTAGCTTTACCATTTGATATTTTTAAAAACTGGATGCCGGTAAGTTCGGGCATTTGTACATCTAAAAATACCAGATCAACATTGCCGGCCTGTACTAAAGTTAAGGCTTCAATAGGGTTGGTTGTGGCTTTCACCAATTGCAGGAAAGGCATTTTGGAAATATAATCTTCCAAAATATGCAGCGCTAAAGGCTCGTCATCAACTACCAGGCATCTGATCATGCTGTAAAAATAAGTGTTTATCGTTAATTTTTTGCTTTCTGTTAAAGCGGTGTAAGCTCAACCGATTTATAAAATATCTCGGCCCCTTCAGATTGCAGGAGAATCTTCCCTTCTGATAAGGACGCTATACCCCAGTTTACCAGGTGCCCATTCACGTAGTGTTCAATTTGGTTGCCATTGCATATAATTTCAATGGTGTTCCACTCACCGCGCGGATGTTCAAAATTCTCGGTACGGAATATATGCTTCTGGTCCCAGGCCGTTTCCCATTTATTTGGCGAATCAACATTGGTATGCTGCACGCACCATATATCGCCGCAATCCTGTTCCTGTATCTGGCATTCTATTGATTTTGGCCAAACCATATCTTTTGCCGTTTCAGGAAAATGATACAGGATACCAGCATCACGTTTACCCGTTTGCCTCGGGGAATACTGTTTGGTACCCCATTTAAATACTACTTTAAGGTAATAGTTGGCGTATGATTTTTTTGTGGCAAGGTAGCCAAAGTATTTGCCCATTACGTGTACCGCGCCATTTTCAACCACGAAATTATTATGAATGTCGTTGTCTTTGCCCAATGTGTCAAGATAAGTGTACCAGCCGGTTTTGTCCTTGCCGTTAAACAGCTTCTGCACATTTATTTCCCTGATCCATATATTGCGGAACGATACCGGGAACTCATGTTCCTGCAGCAATAATGGCTGGGCAAACGGGTGTTTCTTATATTTAGGCTGCCCAACATGTGCTACCGTTCCTTTAATTTCTACATGGTTCTGTACCAGAACGCCATTGTGTACAACCGTAATATAGGCCGGAGTTTTTAGCGTGCTGTCTAAATTAAAGCGAGGAGCGGTGTAAAATATATCATACTTTTGCCATTCGCCGGGTTTTAACGAGGCATTAACCAATGGTACATGCTGTTTATAAATAGATCCGGCCTGCCCGTTGGAGTAAGTGCGGTTTTTATAGCTGTCCAATATCTGCAACTCATAACGGCTTTGCATAATAACACCGCTGTTGCCGCGTTCCTGGCCCTCGCCTTTTACAATGGCTGGCGCGCGCCACTCCACGTGCAGCTGGCAGTCTGCAAAGTTTTGCTTGGTAATGATAGAGCCGCTGCCGGGTTTAACGGTTAGTATGCCGTCCTTAATCGTCCAGCCGGGTGGCATGCCCTTCTGATCGGTCCACTGGTTAAGGTTTTTACCGTCAAATAAAATAATAGCATCTGATGGGGGCTTATTGCCCATACCCGGTGTTACCAGGGCAGGTTCGGGATCCCATACTTCGGTAAGTTTAGGATCTGTTTGTGCAAGGCAGTTGTACCCGCTTATAAACAGTAAAACTATCAGAAATGTATTTTTTAATGGGCTCATGGTTTGGTTTTTACCCTATAAAACTATGGATAATTCGCAAGTATAAGTATCAACTTCGTCCCTTATTTTTAAAGTATGTTTATGAGGATAAAGCAGGTTAAGCCTTCTTTGCACGTTATTTAAACCTATACCTCCTATTGCGTCTCGGTTGTGGGTATGTTTTTTGTTTTGTATATAAAAGTGCAGGTTGCATTGGTCTACATTGATCAGCAGTTTTATGGGTGAGGTTGCATCATTTGCAATGCCATGCTTAAAGGCATTTTCGATAAAAGCGATAAGCAGCAGCGGTGCAATTTGCTGATTGGTTACATCGCCCAATACTTTAAAATCAATAAAAGCTTTATTACCAAAACGGATTTTTTGCAGATCGATGTAATTGTGAAGATATTGCAGTTCCTTACTCAGGTCAACCTTATTATCATTACACTCGTACAGCATGTAGCGCATAATTTCCGATAACTTAAGTATAGCCTCTGGGGTGGTTTCAGACCGCTGATAAGCCAGGGAGTAAATGCTGTTTAGGGAGTTGAATAAAAAATGAGGGTTTATCTGCGATTTAAGAAAGGCCAGTTCGGCGCTTAAACGCTGATTTTCAAGGTCGTGCTGTATACGTTCGTTCAAAAACCAATCGGTAGTGAATTTGAGTACCGTGCTTAAAAACACAAAAATGATACTGGTGAAAACAGTGCTTAAAAAGTAGGAGGCAAAGGTAATTACCTCACCTTTCATGCGCACCAGCACATATTCTTTAAATATTAAGCCAACGCCGTATTTAGCAAAGCCATAAGCGATAATGGTAATAATGATAAACACGGCATAGGCCCAGTAGCGTTTCTTATCTAAAAATTTAGGAATGTAAATGAGGAAGTTGATATAAAACAAACTGATATTAATGGTGGGATAAAGCAGGAATAATATCAATAGCTCTTTATTACCCAATTTGGTATTGCTGTGTGCCAGGAACAGGAAAAGGGATATGATGCCCAGCCAAAAAAGTAAATGCCAGAACACTTGCCAGCCCGTTTTTATAATACGCGATTGTTTGTCTGATGAAATTGAAACCTGCATCCAGTTTGTATTAAATTACCTTTGTAAGGTACTGGCATCTAATTTAATATTTTGATTGTTATATGTTGGTACATTTATATATAGTATTTTATTTTATCGATGAACGGGCATTTAAAATCGATGAACAGGTTATTTTGGGTAAATAAGCGTTCATCTATAAACTCGGTGTGTTGGTCTAATACTTTTTAGCGGCCCAAATAAAAAGTATTCTTTTGTTCTATCAAATCACACACAATGAAAACGCTTATCAAAAATTCGAATCCTTTTATTATGTTACTGATACCGGTAATGTTTGCCCTTATATTAGGTGTAAGCTACCAGTTCGATCAAAAAAAGGAATCGGCAGTAATTGGTACTTCGGTACATGCTACCTCATTGTTTTATAAAGGTGTTACCCTAGTTAAAACAGTTTGCTCTATAGCGAAGAATAATAATGTATGGTAATTCGTACTGAAGGGTTATCCTTCAACTTCGGCAACCAGCAAGTGATTAAGTCACTGGCATTGCAAGTTCCCGAAGGAAGTATATATGGTTTTCTTGGCCCAAACGGCGCCGGGAAAACCACTACTATCAAACTCCTGTTAAATCTGCTAAAAACTCAGCACGGCAGCATCCACATTTTTGAACAGGAACTCCAAAAAAACCGCATCAGCATATTATCACAAATAGGGGCGCTTATTGAGCAGCCCGCAATTTATCCGCACCTTACAGGCAAAGAAAACTTACTGAACAGGGCTTTATTATTACAAGTACCGGCAAAACGTGTTGACGAGATGCTGAACCTGGTGCAATTAAGCAGCGCCGCCAATAAAAAAGCAGGCCAATATTCTTTAGGCATGAAACAACGACTGGGCATTGCGCTGGCCCTCCTCCCGGACCCTAAACTGCTTATACTCGACGAGCCAACTAACGGCCTTGATCCAAATGGTATTATTGAAATACGTGAGCTGCTTATCAAATTGGTGCGCCGGCATCAAAAAACTGTTTTTATATCGAGCCATCTGCTGGCCGAGGTGGAACGTATGGCCACACATGTAGGTATTATTGACAAGGGTGAGTTGCTGTTTCAGGGCAGCATAAAGGATTTGGAAGCCATTAGCCAGCCAATGATCCGTATTGAAACAGATAATACGGTTGATGCAGCCAATTTGCTTACCCGTAAGCATTATGAGGTTACAGATGTAACCGACGATCATGTATATGTATCCTATACCTCAAGAAGCCAGATGGGCGACATCAACACATTACTTACACAAAACGGATACATAATATTCGGCATTGGTAAACAACAAAAGGACCTGGAGAAACTATTTTTATCTATTACACAAAACGCCTGATTTAATCTTATCTAAAATGAAAGGGTTCCTGTTATCATTCCGTTCGGAGTTTTATAAG
The DNA here is from genome assembly GCF_034262375.1 of Mucilaginibacter sabulilitoris. Taxonomy (NCBI): domain Bacteria; kingdom Pseudomonadati; phylum Bacteroidota; class Sphingobacteriia; order Sphingobacteriales; family Sphingobacteriaceae; genus Mucilaginibacter; species Mucilaginibacter sabulilitoris. The sequence goes on along the minus strand of NZ_CP139558.1, from coordinate 7,249,506 downwards.
AGCAGGAAAACGTTAAGTTTTTGGGCCTCGGTATTGCTTCCTTTTCTCATTTGCTTGTTTCTATTTATCGGGTTTTATACCAACAGCGAGCAGCTTTCGCGTATGGAGCCAATAAGGTTATGGTTCCAGTTTGCAGGCACTATATTGAGTATTATGGGCACATTGTTATTGCCTATATACGCTATTTTTATAGCCTACGCGGTTAACAGCATTGAACACCGGGCCGATACCTGGAAAAGCTTGTTTAGCCTGCCTATTTCACGGTGGGCGGTTTATACGGCCAAGTATGCATATGCGGTGTTCCTGATATTTTTATGCCTCTCCCTTTTTATGTTGTTTACCATTGGTTTTGGTAATTTATTAAGCGTGGTAAAGCCGCAGCTCAGGTTTGATAATTACCACATGGAAAAGGAGCTGGCGCAAATTTATTTTAAGCTCTTTTTATCATCCCTGGGCATACTTTCCATACAGTTTTTGCTTAGCCTGCTTTGGGCCGATTTTCTGAAGCCAATGGGGATTGGTTTTGTTTGCACCATAGCGGGCGTTATTGCGGCCTCAAAAAACTGGGAGTATAGTTATGCTTTTCCTTATTCACAACCCGCAGTTGCCATATCTACTATGATACACCGCGGCAATGAAGCAATGAAAGAAATTGAAATAGATGTATTTACCAGCGATGTAATGATAAGCCTTATAATATCTGTAATTGTATTTATAGGAGGTTATTTTATTGTGCTTCGTAAGAGTGTGAAGTAGGGAGATATACAGATTTGCAAATTTTAGATGTGCAGATTATTGTTTTATTATCATAGTCGTCCGAAGTCGGAGACATTCGGACAGCGCTGAACTTTTCGGGGTGTGGGTAAGTCGTAGGCTAATGGTTGTTAGTTTCACAATACTCTTTTATTAATCTCACATTATTAATGTTGAGTTCTTTGTTTAATAATTGAAATTGGAGATCTTCAAAATCATAGAAAAGATAGCTTCTCTTTTGGGTCAGCACTCCCCAAAATTTATCGCAGTGATCAACATTAGCCTGAAATTTAATTAGCAGAATATCGTTGACTGAACTATCAGTATAAATCTCAAGGCGTCGTCGAACTATCATCCTGTCTTGATAGCGTTCGAAGGTAATTTCGTCGCTTGTACTGTCCCTGAATTGCTTTTCTTTTACCAGATACTGTAAGATTTCTTTTTGAAATTTGGCAATTCTTTCGTCTTTAGCTACAAATAGCCCCACTTGTGCCTGAGTAGTTTGTACACAACAAAATATGCAGATTGCTATAAGGGCAAAAAATATTTCTATTACCGGCCGTTTCATTTCTTCTCGTTTTTCTGGTATGTTTTTGAATTTCTTTATAGTACTGAAGTTCTTTTGGATAGGTATTTTATCTATACTACTAACCAATTTACCCAATTTAAAAACCACTAAAAACAAAGAAGGCTCCGGGTTATCCGGAGCCTTCGCAATAATATTTAAATTGATATTATTTTTGTTTGAACTGAACACGACGGTTTAATACACGTCCATCTTCAGTAGAGTTATCAGCAATTGGATTGGTTTCACCAAAGCCTTTTACTTTAACTTTTTTAGCGTCAACACCTGAGTTAACTAAGTAAGTTTTTACTGAGTTAGCACGGTCTTTAGATAAAGACATGTTGTGAGCAGCAGTACCTTCAGATGAAGCGTAACCGTCAACTTCAACAGATTTACCTGCAGACCTTAAGTCAGCTGAAGTAGCATCTAATACTGGGTAAGATGAAGTTCTTAATACTGAGCTGTCAAATTCAAACTGGATGTTTGAGTAAGCAGTAGCGGTAGGAGTAGCAACAGTATCTTTAGGGAATACGATAACGCAACCTGAACCGTCAACTACGCTGCCAGCAGCAGTACCTGGGCATTTGTCAAACTGATCAGCAACACCGTCACCGTCTGAATCTTTTTTCAGGTCATTAACAGCGTTTTCAACATTTGTTACACGGCCTTTTAAAGCTTCAACTTCCTGACGTAATGCAGCATCATACAATTCATCATACATCAGAGCAACTGGGTTAACCCACTCTAAGCTTGGTTTTGATTTTGAACCTAAAGTGAACTCTAAACCAGCATATCCGTAACTATATTTATCTTTTGTAGGGTAGGCTCTGTTTAAACCGTCAAAGTTATCGCCGTCAACAAAAGTTTCAGTATAACCTAAGTTTAACGCAACAACATCGCTCAGTCTGAATTTAACGCCCGCACCAATAGGAATAATCAATTCTTTAACGAATTTGCTTGTTCCTGGATTACCTGGAGTACCACCAGCGATACCATCAAAATCAACTACCGTACCGTTTTTGTAGGTAACTTTAGGTGTGTATAAAGCTAAACCAGCACCTGCAGTAACGAAGAAGTTAACTGAGTTTTTGCGACGTAAGAAGTCAATTGTAGCAACGTTTACAACACCGCTTAAAGTACCTGACCAAAATTTGGTTTCGAATTCAGAAGCAAGATAGCCGCTACCATTACCTGGTTCTTTGCTGTTATCACCGGCTACTTTACCACCGTGTAAATCCAATTGCAAACCAAATGAATGCGCAAGTTGCTCCCTGAATGAAATTCCGTAGCCTAATTGAATTTTATTGTGTGTAAAATCATTTGAGCCACCAGTAGCAACTGAAGGTGATGTTGCACCAACGTTTACTCCAATGCTAAATTTTTTGTACTGACCTAAACCACCAAATACCTTGGGGGTAGTAGCTTCAGACGACGTTGTAGTTGCTGTAGTTGTAGTTGCGGTAGAATCTGTTTGTGCATTCACCATTGTTACAACCATCAAAGAAGCAAATGACAATGCGACTGTTTTCTTTAATGTAGAATAATTCATAGTTTTTAAGATTAAACGATTTTAATTGTGATTTTTTTCAAATTTAGTAATTATGTTTGAAACCATGACCAAACATTGTTCCAAAAATTGTAATAGTTACACAAATAAAGAAAAAAAAATCATAATCGGCAGAGAAATATGAAATATCCTTCAATAGAAAATAATCTATTTACAAATAATAGAAAAAATTTCGTTTCAAGAACAAAATATAACTCCATTGCGATATTTCACTCAAATGATGAATTTCCGAGAAGTGGCGATCAAGCCTTTCTATTTAAGCAAAACCCTGATTTTTTTTACCTTACAGGTATAGATCAGGAGCAAAGTATACTTATTTTATTCCCGGATTGTCCTAATAAAGGATACAGAGAAGTACTTTTTTTAAGACAAACCAATGAGCATATAGCTATATGGGAAGGGCATAAATATACTAAGGAAGAAGCCCGCGTAGCATCAGGTATAGAAAATATCTATTGGTTGCATGAATATGAAACTATTTTGCAGAGTATTATTAACTATGCCGAACATATTTATATTAATACTAATGAAAATGACCGCTACAGCCATATAGTTCCTTATCGTGATTTGCGAATGTACGAGGCGCTGAGGTTAAAGTACCCATTGCACAAGTATGAACGTTCGGCCCTGATTATGCGCGACTTGCGTGTTGTAAAGTCAGATATAGAAATAGCCCTCACACAAAAGGCCTGCGATATTACCAACGACGCCTTTGTAAGGGTATTGAAGTTCCTGAAACCAGGTGTTGCCGAGTACGAAATTGAAGCCGAAATTACACACGAGTTTTTAAGACAACGGGCTACCGGCCACGCCTATAGCCCAATACTTGCATCTGGTAAAAATGCTGTTGTGCTGCATTATACCGATAATAACCAGGTTTGTAACGATGGTGACGTAATACTTTTTGACTTTGCTGCTGAGTATGCTAATTATAATGCCGATATGAGCCGGTCGGTACCTGTTAACGGGCGTTTCACCAAACGTCAGCGGGCCGTTTACGATGCTGTTTTACGCGTAATGCGCGAAGCCACTAAAATGATAGTAGCCGGAACGGTATGGAACGATTATCAGGATGAGGTTGGCAAAATAATGACCCGAGAGCTGATAGGTTTAGGTTTACTGGATAAGCATGACGTTGAAAAGCAGGATGTTAATACGCCCTTGTATAAAAAATATTTTATGCATGGTACTTCACATCACCTGGGTTTGGATGTTCATGATTTTGCAAGTCGCTATAAAGCATTTGAGGTGGGTAATATATTAACCTGTGAACCAGGTATATATATACCAGAAGAGAGTTTGGGTGTCAGGATAGAGAATAATATTTTAATTACCGAAAACGGTAACCGTGATCTCATGGCCGGTATTCCAGTGGAGGCCGAACATATTGAAGAAATAATGAATAGTTGATTTTTGAACGCTTAAAACAATTTAGCCTGTTACTAAATTGCATATTCATTATAAACTATACATAAGTATCTACAAAACTATACAGATTGAATTTTTTATCGGTTAAAGCTTCAGCAATATTTTGCTGAAGCTTTTTTTTATCAATGTGTTGCGTTAATTTTTGCTGAATGAGTTTGTATGCTTTTTCAGTCATTAGTAATTCGCGGCGTTTGTGCGGTGTATTTGCCGCCGAACTTACAAAGTCCGCAACTTCCGTAATGCCGTTTGCCTGCGAGGCTATAGTTTTAAAAACGGGCGGCTGGTCGCCGTTTTTTTGTCCTATTATCTTTTTTAAGTTATTGGCAAACACGTCTGCATCGGCCCTGTCGGCTTTGTTAATAATAAAGGCATCGGCAATTTCCATTAGTCCCGATTTAATATGCTGTATCTCGTCACCGGCTTCGGGTACCAGCATTACCAGGGTAACATCGGCAAGTCCGGCTATTTCAACTTCCGATTGGCCCACACCAACGGTTTCTACCAGTACATAATCAAATCCTGCGGCACGCAATACATCGGTCATTTCAATGGTTTTGGCCGATAAGCCGCCCAACGAACCCCGGGTAGCCAGTGAGCGTATAAAAACATCAGGGCTGTTAAAATGCGGCGCCATCCTGATCCTGTCGCCCAGTAACGATCCAAAATTAAACGGCGAGGTAGGGTCTATCGCCAGCACAGCTACTTTATTGCCATTGATTAAAAGATGGTTGATAAGTGAATTTACCAGCGTGCTTTTACCTGCCCCCGGCGGGCCGGTTATGCCAATTACAGGCGTGTTTTTTTCAAAGGTTAAGTTTTTTAAAAGCTCATCAGCACCGCGTAATCCGTTTTCTACAATGGTTAAGGCACGGGCAACCGAGCGAAAATTATCAGAAGAAGGATCAATATTTTGGTAGTGGCTCAATTTCGATTTTTTTATTGAATAGCTTTATTGTTCGCACGCAACATAAATGTATTAATACAAATCAATAAAATTATCGTTACAATAAGTTAATTTAATCTTTAATATTGCAATTGCACAGCGGTTAGCTGGCTAATAGGCTATCACAACTAAAAAACATGCCCAGCATTGATAAAACAAAAATACCACATATTTTAATCAGCAGGACCGATGCTATTGGCGATGTGGTGCTTACGCTGTCAATGGCTGCCTATATAAAAGAACTGATACCTGGCGCCGTTATTTCATTTTTGGGCCGTACCTATACCCAGCCTGTTATTGCCGCCTGTACAGCGGTTGACGGTTTTATAAACTACGACGATATCAGGAAACTGCCCGAAAGTGCACAGGCTGATTACCTTCGGGATAAAAATATTGATGTTATTATTCACGTTTTTCCTAACAAACATGTAGCCGCCATTGCCAGGAACGCAGGCATCAGGTTAAGAATAGGGACTACAAACCGGCTATACCATTGGTTTACCTGTAATAAACTGGTAAAACTCAGCCGTAAAAAATCGGATTTGCATGAAGCGCAGCTCAATCTCATTTTATTAAAACCGTTGGGCTTAACATACGTGCCATCACTAAAGCAGGTAATTGATCACTATAGTTTTGAGCGTACTGTACAGCTGCCCGCGCCATTAGCAAATATTTTAGCAAAGGATAAATTTAACCTCATAATTCACCCAAAATCGCATGGCAGCGGTATGGAATGGGGGCTTGGTAATTTTGCCGGGTTAATAGGTGAACTATCAACCGGTAAATTCAATATTATTATCACCGGCTCCGAAAAAGAAAAACTGTTATTAAGCGAATGGGTCATGACACTGCCCGGTAACGTAACTGATATGAGTGGCAAAATGACCCTTCCCGAATTGATAGCGTTTATTTTTAACGCCGATGGCTTGCTGGCATCCGGAACTGGGCCATTGCATATAGCCGCCGCCGCCGGTATCAATACCCTTGGGCTATTCCCTGTACAAAGGCCTATACATCCGGGCAGGTGGGCGCCGCTCGGGGAAAAGTCCGGTTTTTTAGAAAGTACAGTAGATAACTTAAATAGCATAACTATTGCCATGGTTGCCGCTAAAATTAATACGTGGAATAAATAAACTGCTTATATCTATCTGATGCAAAATACCAGCAATAACACGGGCATATCTGTTATAATACCTAACTATAATGGTAAAAACCTGCTGGCTAAAAACCTGCCCTTTGTATTTGCTGCGCTGAAAAAATTTGGTGGCCGTTATGAGGTTATAATACCCGATGATGCCTCAACCGACGATAGTGCCGATTTTATTTTGCAGCAGTATCCCGAAATTATTTTGATCAGGAGTGAAAAGAACGGTGGCTTTTCGGTTAATATTAATAAAGGCATAGCAGCAGCCGGCCTTGAGCTGGTTTTACTGCTGAACAGCGATATTAAGCTCAGCGAAAATTACTTTGCCGCCCAGCTGAAATATTTTAGTAGCCCCGATACCTTTGGCGTTATGGGCCTCATCCTTGACGAAGCAACTGATAAAATGGTTGAAGCCTGCAAATATCCCCGCCACTCATTATTCAAGATCAATCACATTAAAAACCTGGATATTATAGGTAATGGTGAATTTGTATATACCTATTATTTAAGCGGGGCCAACGCTTTAGTAAACCGGCAAAAGCTATTGGAACTTGGCGGGTTTAACGAGCTATTCGCACCATTTTATCATGAAGATCTTGACCTGTCTTTAAGAGCCTGGGAAAACGGGTGGAAATGTTATTACGAACACAACGCCGTGTGCTGGCATGCGGTATCATCAACTATAAAAGCGCATAGTTCTAAAAATACCATTAAAATTATAAGCACCCGTAACAAGCTACTACTGCATTATTTTCATCTACAGGGTATACGCTTATATTTGTGGCATATTGTTACATTTTTGTCATTGCTGGTCAGGTGGATAAGCGGTAAATTATATTATTACCGGGCCTACAATCTTTTTATAAAGAAAATGTCCTCAATGCGCAAGGCTAAACAGCACTTTATAAAAAATGCCATAGCCAAACAGCAATATATACCTTTTATAACTGTTAAGGAAAGTATTATTAAAACGCTCGACCAACTTTTAAAATCTGATAAACATGACCGTGCTACCTGAATTTATTAAGCAGATTGAAAAGCCGGTTTATAAATACAAATATTCTGTTTGTACCCTGGTTACCCATAAAGAGCAGTATATGGAGATGCTGGATTCTTTTATAAAGGGAGGTTTTACTGAAGATGTTTGCGAATATTTGATTGTTGATAACAGCGAGTTGAACCGTATGGATGCCTATCAGGGTATTAACTCCATGTTGCAAAAGGCCACTGGCGAATATATTATTTTATGCCACCAGGATATTGAGCTTATCGGTGAAAATAGCAGGCCCTTGCTGGAAGAACAAATTGCCGGTATCACTGCCCTTGACCCTACCTGGGGGCTACTGGGTAATGCGGGAGGGGCCAACAGGCTTTATAAACGCATGGTTATAAAAATAGCTTACCCCGATGGCTTTATTGATATACAGGGAACCGTTCCGCAAAAGGTTGGCTGTCTTGATGAAAATTTTATACTTGTAAAAAATAGCGCCAACATTGCATTATCCGGCGATATTGGCGGATATCATATGTATGGGTTAGATCTGTGCATGGTGGGCAGTTTGTTGGGGTACTCGGCCTATGTAATTGATTTTTTACTGATTCACAAAAGCACAGGCAACGCAGATATATCGTACTATGACATATTAAAACGGGCAAAGGCAAAATATACCCGTTTTATGAAAGGGCGATATGTAAATACCACTATTGAAAGGTTTTACTTGTCGGGTTCGGTGTTTTGGAACATCATGTTCAATACGCGCGTGTTCAGAAGGGTTATAAAAACCGCTGAAGAAATAAAATTCAAATTGAGCAAACACTGATATATAAACCTGCATATAATTAATTACTGTTAGCTTTGCATCTTTATAAATAATTTTAATGAAGACTTATTTCAGACTTCTATCCTTTGCCAGGCCTATCGGGAAATTTGCTGTTCCATATTTATTATGTACTATATTTTCGGTAATATTTAATACACTTAACCTCGCCTTGCTGGCGCCACTGTTAACCACAATATTTGACCCCAAAACGGCAACCGAAGTAGTGCCTAAACCTGTAAACTGGTTAAACCCGTTAAAAGATTTTGAATATTTTTCGCATATGGCCAACCATGAGTATGGCCCTTTGGGTGCTTTAAAGTTTGTTTGCGCGGCTATTGTTGTGTCGGTACTGTTGAGCAACCTGTTCAGGTACCTGTCGCAGCGTATTATGGAAAACCTGCGGATTTATACCCTCCTTAACCTGCGTCGCACGGTTTTTAACAATGTGATGAACCTGCACCTGGGGTATTTTAACAATGAACGCAAGGGCGATATCTTATCTAAAATATCTGCCGATGTGCAGGTTGTACAATTTTCGGTTACAGGTACACTACAGGTTGCATTTAAAGAACCTTTTCAATTAGTAGCTTATCTTGCCGCATTATTTATATACTCGGTTAACCTTACGCTGTTTTCAATGCTGATTATCCCGGTATCGGCATTTGTAATATCACGAATTGTTAAAAGGTTAAAAGAACAGGCAGCGGCATCGCAACAAACCTATAGTAACATGATCAGTAACCTGGATGAGGCCTTATCGGGTATCAAGATCATAAAGGCATTTAACGCGGTAACATTCATCAAAAACAGGTTTGACCATGAAAACCAGGAGTACTCCAGAATTACGCGTTCTATGGCCAAACGGCAGCAAATGGCGTCGCCGGTATCTGAGTTTTTGGGGGTGTTAATGGTAGCTGGTATCGTGTTGTACGGCGGTTCATTGATCATTAATCATCAGGGTACTTTATCGGCTGCCGATTTTATCGTGTACATCGCTATGTTTTCGCAGGTAATGCGCCCGGCTAAGGCCATATCCGATTCTTTTAGTAATATACACTCAGGCATAGCCGCAGGCGAACGTGTACTGGCCCTTATTGACGAAAAACCACAGATAACTGACGCTCCCGATGCCGTTGTAATAAATGAATTTAACAACAGCGTAAGATTTGAAAACGTATCCTTTGTTTATAAAAATAAGGCTGCTGTAAATGATGGCAGCAAAGATGTTGAACCGGATAAGTATGTGCTGAAAAAGCTTAATCTGGTGATTCCGAAAGGTAAAACTGTAGCGCTGGTGGGCCCATCTGGTGGGGGCAAATCAACCCTGATGGATCTGTTGCCGCGATTTATTGAACCGCAAATAGGCACAATTTATATCGACGATAAAAATATCCAATCAATTACTTCCGAATCATTACGTGCGCTGATGGGCATTGTTAATCAGGAATCAATATTATTTAATGACACCATTTTTAATAATATAGCCTTTGGTAAAACCAATGTTACGCAGGCCCAGGTTGAGGAAGCCGCTCGTATTGCCAATGCGCATAACTTTATCATGGAAACCGATAACGGTTACCAAACCAATGCCGGCGACAGGGGCACTAAACTATCAGGCGGGCAAAGACAAAGGATCTGCATAGCCAGGGCGGTGCTGAACAATCCGCCAATTATGCTGCTTGATGAGGCTACCTCTGCATTGGATACCGAATCAGAAAAACTGGTTCAGGATGCGCTGAATAACCTCATGAAAAATCGCACCTCACTCATTATAGCTCACCGCCTGAGCACTATTCAAAATGCCGATATTATTATCGTGCTCGAAAAAGGCTGCGTGATTGAGCAGGGAACACATCAGCAATTGCTGCAAAATAATGGCTTGTATAAAAAGCTGATAGATATGCAAACCTTTAATGAAGATTAAAAAGGGTGTTTGTGTATAAATAATATTAACCTGGTGGGTTAATCTTTGTTATGCGCAGGTGTCTTAAAATAATGTAATAGTGCAGCTTAAAAAATAGCTTAAAATTGAGGTCGTAATACCTGTTGTTCATCATCAGCATTTTGCTGGCATAACTTAATGGCAGGTTTAACGACGACAACAGTTTTATAAAGTGTTTAAAAGTAGCTTTTTCTGAATATATTACCTGTTCGGGAGTTAAGTTTTCCCGGTTTACCGGCAGTACTTTGTTCCATTTTTCATGAAGCCTGATCGTATCCAGCATCCAGTCTTTATCAAACCTGCCTTCCGAAAAATGCTCAATTAAAACCTCGTAGGTAACAGCTACTTTATATTTCTGCCCGATAGATAGCGAGAGATCAAGGTCATAAACATGAAAGCCGGTAAAGTTTATCTCATCAAACATAAACTGGCTTACAATTTTTTTGGTAGTGCACAGCCAAACCCCATCAACGCAGGCTACCTGTGCAAGCTTTTCATTATTGGGGTTTCTGAAAACGTGCTCGGTTGGCCTGTTGGAGTGTTTATGATGCTGTATCAGGTTGCTGTAATAAGTATTTGGGCCCAGGCCACCCCAGCCCGATGGGGTCATGGGTTTGTATGAACTCCCTATAACGCCTAATAAACCCAGGTCGGGATTTTCTTTAAATATATTCACCACAACCTGACCCCAGTTATCAGTTTTTATAAGCACATCTTCGTGCATAAAACACAAGGTATCATACCGGGCGTTAAATATACCTTTATTATAAACCGAGCAAATTCCATGGGTCCCGGAACTATTTTCAGTAGCGATTATTTCGTAAGGAACACCAATTGTTGCCGCTATATTTTCACTTACCTGCTTTAGCAAGGTTTCATTGGCAGAGCATATAATTACTGATATCATCTATTGGGGTAAAAGTAAAACATATAAATAACATAACATTTAAATAATGTTTTTGTTATTCTGTACAGCTCTATATACGCAAAATGCTGTAGGGTTGCTACAGCATTTTGTGTGATTTTTATGAAATTATATAATTAAAGTAATTTAATTATTGCGGAGAAGCTAAATAACCTAAGGTGCCTCCCATAACATCAGGAGCGGGCAGGGTTTCAGGTGGTGTTACGTATGCGTGACCATGTGTGGTGCTGAAATATTCAATTAAAGGTAATGTACTATCTGAAGTAGGTGCAAGGTCTATATATCCAACTCCTCCTTCTCGTACATAGCCACTTGCCCCGGCTGTAGATGTAGAAAGCCAGTGATCATCAGAGGCGCGGTTGTAATACCTGTATATTAATAACGTATTTGGGCCCGAACTTGGCAAAATATAACCCTGAACTTTCTCAAAAACAAAAAGTTGTGAACCACTGGCCAATTCCTGCCAGTTAGTAGTGTAAATATGGTGACCAGTATAAGGATTAATATAGCGGTATAAAGCAAGCCTTCCGGGAGGCGGTACAGGTTGATTATAAATTGTGACAGGTAACTCTGCCGTTCTTCCGGCATCAACACCCGTATGATAGTATATTACAAACTTATAATTACCGGCAGCAGGCGTTTCCCATTTAAAAACAATTGCAGGATCTGTTACTTCATAACTCATCCTATTATATTGAGGTATCGGAGCTGGAATACCATTACTATAGAATGTATAAGTACAGTCTAATCTTTCATTGTTTTGATTGTTCCAAAGAATAACGTCATACGTTCCATTACCCTTGTAGGTTAATTGAACTCTTGGTAAAGCTATCTTTGCCGATGCTGATTGTAATTCAAGTTTAGATAAATCATCCTTTTCAGATGTTTTAAAAGGTTTGAATAATCTGTAAACAGAAGTGGTGTCTTTGTAAGAAATTTTGATAGGCTCAAAAGCCGTTTGATTTTGTTTTTCGGAAGACAGGTTTGAATTTGATTTTTGGCAACTTGTAATTATTATTAGAAATCCTGCTAATAATAAATTTAATTTTGGTTTCATAATGATAAAATAGGTATAAATTTCCCGAAGGTATTAATTTATACCTATTTTAAGATGGTAAAAAAATAATCAAAATATTATTTTTTTACTGGAATTTAAATCCTAATCCTATCTGCCAAACCTGGTTGCGGAAATCGGGCAAGTCGTTATTGTCAGACGTATTTCTTGAAAAGTCAATATTATATCTTCCCCTTAGCTCAACACTGCGGTTAATATCAAAAGAAACACCAACTACACCTGCAACATAGCTCTGGTCGCCATAGTGGCCATTGTAGCGTTCTTCATATGAAGTATTAAAGCCGGTATCGTAAGTATTTTTGGTAGATGTTAAGAAGGTAAGCTCCGGACCCAACAGAAAGTTAAACCCTGGTGCCAGCCTGAATTTGGCCAGCAACGGTATATCAATATAATTGGTGCGCTGGGTAAACTTACCATAATCGGTATAAGCTTTAAATCCTTTCTGCGAAAACAAAATCTCAGGGGCAAATGAAAATGGATAAGCAACCGGGATATCAAATGTAAGCCCCGCATTAAAACCTGCTATAGTTCCTGAACTGAAACGCGGGTCATAAGCGTCAATAGTGTTCGAAAGATTAAGGCCGGCGGTTAACCCAACCTTTACCTGATTAAAATCATTATACGGCCTGCGGCGTTCCTGCACGTAATGGCGGGGTCTGTGGCGGGGGCCATAATAAGTTTGCGCACTTGCTATACCTGCTGTAAATAAGCATATTGCTAAAAAGACAAATTTTTTCATTTTTTTAATTGTTTTGTTTGGTAGCGGAAATCAATTGAACGCATGTCCGTCATGATTTCGTTATTTAGTTTGTTTTATATATCCATAGAGTAAAAATTAAAGCAAAGGTTTATTAACAGTTTAATTTTTATAATATTTGAATGTCTGGCCCCTGGGTAAAACATACATTTGTACCATGTTAAAACTGAATAACGGTTTTTACCGCACACTAATTATTGCACTGAATTTTATCGCAGTTAATGCTTTTGCTCAAAAAGAAAGCTATATACAAAGCTTAAATGCCCGAAACCGATGGGTCGATTCGGTATACAATCATTTAAGCCGTAAGCATAAAGTAGCACAACTGCTGTTTATCAGGGCGCATACCAACAAGGGTAAAGCTTATGAAGACTCGGTTGCCCGGGTTATTAAAGACGAGCAAATTGGTGGGCTGGTATTTTTTCAGGGCGGCCCCGGCCGGCAGGCTGCCCTTACCAACAGGTACCAGAAGCTGGCCGATGTGCCCCTACTGGTATCTATGGATGGCGAATGGGGCCTGGGTATGCGCCTTGACTCTACCATATCATACCCATACCAGATGACGCTGGGCGCCATACAGAATAATAACCTGATATATAAAATGGGCCAGCAGGTTGCCTATGATTTTAAGCGGTTGGGCATACAAATAAATTTTGGTCCCGATATGGACGTGAATAATAACCCCAATAACCCGGTGATCAACTACCGCTCCTTTGGCGACAATATGTACAATGTGGCCAAAAAGGGTATAGCTTATTTTAAGGGGATGCAGGACGCTGGTTTATTAACCACGGCCAAGCATTTTCCTGGGCATGGCGATACCAATGTCGATTCGCATTTTGACCTGCCGCTGCTGCCATACAGCCGCGCACGGCTCGATTCGCTCGAAGAATACCCATTTCGCGAAGCTATTAATGCAGGCATTAGCGGTATAATGATAGCGCACATGAACATCCCGGCGCTTGATAGCACAAAACATTTACCTTCAACATTGTCGCGCCCTATAGTAACAGGTATTTTAAAAGATTCGCTCAGGTTTAAAGGCCTGGTGGTATCTGATGCTATGGAAATGAAAGGCGTTACCAAATATTTTCCTAACGGCGATGCTGATGTGAGGGCTTTTATAGCCGGTATTGATATTATTGAGCTGTCGGAAAACTCCGACCGCGCCATTAACCTTATTCGCAGGGCGGTGCGTAAAGGGCTCATCAGTCCCGCGGAATTTGAGATAAAGGTGAAAAAGGTATTGGCCGCCAAATACTGGGCCGGGCTCAATCGCCGTCAAACTATCTCACCGGTAAATTTAAGCGCCGATTTGAACAGGCAGGCGGCAAAAGACCTGGTACAGCAATTAAGCGATGCCTCGGTTACAATGCTGAAAGGCAGTTCTGCGGCGTTAAGGCTAAATCCCTTTTTAAAAACCGCTATTGTGAGTATAGGGGTAGATGCGCCTACGGTTTTTCAGCAGGAGCTGGCTAAAAGCTTCCCGAATTGCAGGCTGTTTATGATTGCTAAAAACACACCCGCCCTTGAAATAAAAAATATATCCAACTGGTTAAAACAATATGGCCAGATCATAGTGGGCATACATGATACACGCCTGCGCCCGCAAAGCAAGCTTGATTACAGCAGCGATGTTCGCCTGATGGTCGCAGAGCTGGCCTCGCGCAAAAACACCATCATGAGTGTTTTTGCCAATGCTTATACCATTGCGGGCTTGCCCGGTATCGAAAAAAGCAATGCCTTGCTGGCATGCTACCAAATGAGCCCCGAATTGCAAAAATCAGCTGCGAAGGTAATTACCGGTACGCTGAAACCGACAGGCAAACTACCGGTAAGCGTGAACGTGTTTTTCCCTACAGGGACTGGGATGCAATAAGCTTTTTTGCCGCAGCGTAGACTCACCCTGGCATCGGTTCGCTTGCCATCCCTCTCTCCGCCTTCGGCGCAAAGAGGGAACCTTTTCTGAAGAATAAAAAAAGAAATAGCAACCCTCTTTGCGGCGAAGCCGTAGGAGGGTGGTCCAGCGCAGCGCAGACCGGGTGAGTCTTCGCCAAAAAGCAGTTGACTTCCCACTGCCTTTTCGTAATTTTACTAAACAAATATGCAGTCGAACCTTAATAAGTATAACGAGAAATTTCAGGCGGCTTTAGCCGGATTAAATCCAGAACAGCTGGCCGCGGTAAATACAATGGATGGCCCGGTACTGGTAGTAGCCGGACCGGGTACCGGTAAAACGCAGATACTGGCTGCCCGCATAGGCAAAATACTAACCGACACTGATGCCCTGCCGAGCGAAATACTTTGCCTTACCTATACCGATGCCGGCGCGGTGGCCATGCGCAAACGTCTGTTTGAGTTTATTGGCCCTGATGCTTACCGCATTAACATATACACTTTCCACGCTTTTTGTAACGAGATCATCCAGGAAAACCTGGAGTATTTCGGCAAGCTTAACCTCGAGTCGCTGTCAGATTTGGAATCGGCTATGCTGTTCCGCGAACTGGTTGATGAGTTTGATAACGGCCATTTGCTTAAGCGCTTCACCGGCGATATTTATTACGATACTAAACGGCTGAAAGACCTGTTCTCGACCATGAAGCGGGAGAACTGGGACGCGGATATGATTGCACGCGCTGTTCAGGAGTATCTGGATGATATCCCCAACCGCGAGGAGTTTTTTTACAAAAGGGCCAATGCCAAAACCGGTATAAAAGTAGGCGATCCTAAGCAAAAAGATATCGACGCCGTACATGAAACCATGAGCAAACTGCTGGCAGCGGTAGACGAATACAAGAATTATGATGCCAAAATGAAGACCCGCGGTCGTTATGATTATGATGATATGATCATTTGGGTGCTTCGCGCTTTTGCCAATAACGAAGAGATATTACGCAAATACCAGGAACGTTATCAGTATATTTTGGTTGATGAATTTCAGGATACCAGCGGTTCGCAAAATGAGCTGCTGCGGTTTTTGCTCAATTACTGGGATGTACCCAACGTGTTTGTAGTGGGCGATGATGACCAGTCTATCTTCAAGTTTCAGGGTGCCAACATGAAGAACATCCTTGATTTTGCTAATGACTATGTAGATACACTGCATACAGTGGTGCTCAAACATAACTACCGCTCCAATCAGCATATCCTCGATATTTCCAAAGCGCTTATCAACAATAATTTTGAACGCTTAACCAGTCAGCTAAAGCTGGATAAAGACTTGCGCGCGTCGCATGGCCGTTTTGCAGAACTGACTGTTGAACCTGTAATAAACGAATACGAAAATCCCGATCAGGAACTGGTTGATGTATCGGCGCAAATAAAACAGCTGGTAAATGGTGGTGTTCCTCCGGGCGAAATAGCGGTGATCTATCGTAACCACAGCCAGG
Organism: Mucilaginibacter sabulilitoris; assembly: GCF_034262375.1. NCBI lineage: Bacteria > Pseudomonadati > Bacteroidota > Sphingobacteriia > Sphingobacteriales > Sphingobacteriaceae > Mucilaginibacter > Mucilaginibacter sabulilitoris. The sequence goes on along the minus strand of NZ_CP139558.1, from coordinate 7,233,198 downwards.
TAGAGGAAATGATCAAATTCCTCGACATTCAGAAAATTGCGGTAAATACCAAACGAAAAATAGACATACTTACACAGCCCTTTGGCGAAAAGATCATCAACATACTGCGTTACCTCGCCATGGAAATTGATTCACCCTACAGCGGCGATGAGTTGTTGTTTGAGATCATGCATTATGATTTCTTTAATATCGCCCCCATTGAAATTGCCAAGGCAAGCATCGCGGTAGCAAAAGAAAATTACGGCGCTATCAATAATAATAAACCCAAAACTTCGCTGCGCCGCTACCTCAGCGAATTACGACCGCCTGCCCAGCCTGATCTTTTTGCGCCCGACAGGTTTACGGCCATGAAATACCTGATCAATGATATTGATGAACTTATAAAATCGGCATTGAGCGTAACGTTGCAGCAGTTTTTTCAGAATGTGATAGCCAAAATGGGCATTTTGCGCTACATTATGCAGCAAACCGACAAGGGCGGGCACATGCAAATGCTCACCAGCTTTTTTGATTTTTTGAAGGATGAGAGCCGCAAAAATCCGGAAATTAAACTGGCCGACCTGATTGCCACCATTGAGCTCATGAAAAAGAACGGTATCAGGCTCGATCTGAACCAGGTTATTTTCTCAGACAATGGCGTAAACTTTTTAACGGCCCACGGCTCAAAAGGCCTGGAGTTTGAACACGTGTTTTTTATAGGATGCGACAAGCGCACCTGGGACAGCAAGGGCCGTAACAGCGGTTTCAGCTATCCGGATACGCTCACGCAGTCAACCTCCGATGATATTGCACAAAAGGAAGAGGCCCGGCGGTTGTTTTATGTGGCGGTTACCCGTGCCAAACAGCACCTAGTGATATCCTACGCCAATAAAGATAAAAAATCAAAAGATCAGGAAGCAAGTCAGTTTATAGGCGAAATACTTGCGAGTACCGATCTGCAGGTGCGCTATCCAAAGGTTACCGAAACAGCCATGCTCGATTTTTATGTAACCCAGTTTAGCGAAGCCGAAAAGCCCCAGATAGAACTGCTGGATAAAAACTATATCAATCAGTTGCTGCAAAACTATACCCTTTCGGTAACGCATTTAAGCAATTACCTGGATTGCCCGTTGCGATTTTATTTTCAGTGTTTGATCAGAGTACCGTCAGGTAAAAGTCCGTCGGCCACGTTTGGGCAGGCCGTACACTGGGCGCTGAATAAAACTTACAGGTTGCTGAAAGATAACGACAATGAGTTTTTGTCAACTGAGCAGTTTATGAACGAGTTCCGCTGGTATATGGCCCGCAACCGGGATTCATTTACCAAAGAAGAATTTAAACTGCGTGTGGCTTACGGCGAAAAGATACTGCCGCTGTACTATGAGCAAAATGTAAACAACTGGAACAAAGTAGCCATTACCGAGCGCACCATTAAAAATATTGAAATTGAAGGCGTGCCGATTAAAGGTAACCTCGACAAAATGGAATTTGATGGCAAGCACGTAACCGTAGTGGATTATAAAACCGGTAAACTCAAAAATGCCAAGGATAAACTGCTGCGCCCCACTAATGATGCCCCCAACGGCGGCGATTACTGGCGCCAGGGTGTGTTTTATAAAATATTGGTCGACCATGACCGTACTAACGACTGGGAAGTGGTAAGCACCGTTTTTGATTTTGTAGAGCCTGTAAGCGAGGGCGAGTATCACCGCGAAAAATTTGTAATAACCCCGGAAGATATGGAAATAGTGACCGGACAAATTAAAGATACGTACGCCAAAATTATGGCCCACGACTTTAACACCGGCTGCGGCAAAAAAGAATGCGACTGGTGCCATTTTGTAAAAAGTAATTTTAAACAGGCCGACGATATATTAGGGATTGTAAGCGAAGAGGAAGAAGAATAAAAATAATTTTCCGTTCCTCTTAAGATTGAACTGCGTAACCCAGACTCTCGAGAGTTAAAATAAACAACATACATATAAAAGTCCTCTCCTTTGGAGAGGATTTTGGTGAGGTAAAATTTATTAGTTTTGTAATATGTACTTCTTCAGAAAAAAAGACCCTAACAGGCCGACAAACATCAATCTGCGGATCATGCATTTCATTAATGCATTAGCTATCCTCATGTTTTTGGCGGGGATAATTTATAAACTGATACAAGTGTTCATATTTAAAAAATGATGACAATAATAAACACCAATAACGCGCCAGCCCCGATAGGGCCCTACAGTCAGGCTACCGTAGCCGGAAACTTTGTATTTGTATCAGGCCAGATACCGCTTAACCCCGTAACCGGCGAACTGATAACTACCGGTATTACCGATGAGGCGGTGATGGTGATGGAAAACATTAAAGCTATTTTAACCGAGGCCGGTATTGGTTTTGAGAACGTTGTAAAAACCAGCATATTTTTAACCGATCTGGGTAATTTTGGCCAGGTGAACGATGTGTACGGCAAATATTTCACAGCCAATTTCCCTGCCCGCGAAACCGTACAGGTATCTGCATTGCCAAAAGGTGTAAACGTGGAAATATCTTTAATTGCAGTAAAGTAATAACCGGCCCCACCCAACCCTCCCCGGGGGGAGGGCCTAAAGAAAAATATTTAATCAAAAAAATTAAAAGTCTCCCCCCGGGGGAGATTTAGTGGGGGCTTATATGGATCCTTTTCAAACGCCGCTTGTATATTTAAAGGGTGTGGGCCAGTCCCGCGCCGAGGTGTTGAAGAAGGAATTGGCCTTATCCAATTTCGAGGATCTTTTACGGCATTTCCCTTTCAGGTATATCGACCGTACCCGTTTTTATAAGGTAAAGGATATCCAGGCCGATCTGCCTTATGTGCAGGTGCTGGCCCGTGTTACCAATAAACAAATTGTTGGCGAAAAGCACACCAAACGTCTTGTAGTACAAACCCGCGACGAAACAGGTACGCTTGAACTGGTATGGTTCAAAGGCATCAACTGGATAGAAAAAACGATTGTTCCCGGCAGTGTTTATATTGTGTTTGGTAAGCCCGGCTTTTTTAACGGACAGGCCCAGATGGCACACCCCGAAATGGAGGTCTATTCCCCGGCTATCATGCAGCGCCAGGGGAATGCCACCCTGCAGCCGGTTTATAATTCAACCGAAAAGCTCAAACAGTTTCAGCTGGATAGTAAAGGCATCCAAAAGATCACATCTGTTTTGCTGGAGCTGCATGCCAGGGATATCCGCGAAAATTTGCCGCTGTATATCATTAACAAGTTCAAACTCATTAGCCGGGCCGAGGCCTACCGCAATATCCATTTTCCGGCTGATGCCAATTTACTGAATGAGGCAATCCACCGCTTAAAGTTTGAAGAGTTGTTTTTGTTGCAGCTAAAATTATTGCGCAATAAACTGCTGCATACCCAAAAGTTTAAAGGCAATATTTTTAATACAGTCGGGCATTATTTCAATGACTTCTATCATCATAAACTGCCTTTCCCTTTAACCGGCGCTCAAAAGCGGGTTTTAAAGGAGATCAGGCAGGATACCCAGCGCGGCGTTCAGATGAACCGCCTGCTGCAGGGCGATGTAGGCAGCGGTAAAACAGTGGTGGCGTTGATGAGTATGCTCATCGCTATTGATAACGGCTTCCAGACCTGCATTATGGCGCCTACCGAAATTCTGGCCACGCAGCATTATCAAACCATAAAAGCATTGGTAGGCGATGATTTTATTGAGGTGGCCCTGCTCACCGGGTCAACCAAACAAAAGGATCGCAAGATACTGCACCAAAAGCTCGAGAATGGCGATCTTAAAATACTTATCGGTACCCATGCCCTTATTGAAGACAAGGTGCAGTTTAAAGACCTGGGTTTTGTGGTAATTGACGAGCAGCACCGTTTTGGCGTAGAGCAACGGGCAAAGCTCTGGCGTAAAAATGTTATCCCCCCGCATATTTTGGTGATGACGGCTACGCCGATTCCCCGCACATTGGCCATGACGCTGTACGGCGATCTTGATGTATCAGTGATTGACGAGCTCCCCGTTGGGCGTAAACCAATAAAGACCGTTCATTTTTATGAAAATCAACGCCTGCGCATGTTTGGTTTCATGAAGCAGGAAATTGCATTAGGGCGGCAGATTTATGTGGTATATCCGTTGATTCAGGAAAGCGAAAAGCTCGATCTGAAAAACCTCGAAGACGGTATCGAGGCTATGTCACGCGAGTTTCCCGGGCCAACCTATAACATCAGTATAGTGCATGGTAAAATGAAACCTGCAGAAAAAGAATTTGAAATGCAGCGTTTTATTAAAGAGCAAACGCAGATCATGGTAGCTACTACCGTGATTGAGGTAGGGGTAAATGTGCCCAATGCTTCGGTCATGATCATTGAAAATGCCGAGCGGTTCGGCCTGTCGCAATTACACCAGTTAAGAGGCCGGGTAGGGCGTGGGGCCGAGCAGTCGTACTGTATTTTGATGAGCAGCCACAAGCTGAGCCACGACGGCAAGATCAGATTGGACACGATGGTGAAAACAAACAACGGCTTTGAAATATCGGAAATCGACCTGCAACTGCGTGGCCCTGGTAACCTCGAGGGCACCCAGCAAAGCGGCGTGCTCGACCTTAAAGTGGCCAACCTGGCAACCGATCAGGAACTGCTGATCAAAGTACGTAAAACCGTTGAGCAGATATTCGAAAAAGACCCCCAACTGGCACTGCCCGAAAACCAGGTGTTGCACCACGCGTTCGAATCAAAAAATGCAGGTTTAAGCTGGGATAAGATTTCCTGAAATTGACTTTTTCTATGTTATTCTTCCTCTTGTCATTTCCTTTAGATAGAAGAAAAGATCGGTCTATTCCTTTTTTCCTTCAAAATACTACATTTGTTAAAACTGATCTATTTTTACTCATGAAGAAACTTTCCTTATTGCTGGCCGTGCTTTTTACGGCAAACCTGCTGCATGGGCAGGATTCATTAACTATCCGAAAAATTTATGACGAAGCACTGTTAAACGGCAAGGCTTACGAAAACCTGCGTTACCTGTGTAAAAATATTGGTCCGCGGTTAAGCGGCTCGGCCAACGCGCAAAAGGCGGTGGAGTGGAGTAAAAAACTAATGGAAAGCTATGGTTTTGATAAAGTGTACCTGCAGGAGGTAATGGTGCCACATTGGGTACGCGGCGCAAAAGAAACCGCCTTTATTATCGATGGCGAAAAACGGATCCCGGTAGCTATTGCAGCACTGGGTATGTCTATAGCTACGCCCAAAGCCGGTATCACCGCCAACGTGGTTGAGGTGCGCAGTTTAAAAGAGCTGGAAACCTTGGGCGAAAACGTTATAAAAGGCAAGATAGTTTTCTTTAACCGCGCGTTTGATGAACGCTTTATTGAAACCGGTCATGCTTATGGCGCCGCCGGCGATCAGCGTTTTATGGGGCCCGCCACTGCCGCTAAATATGGCGCGCTTGGTGTTATTGTACGCTCCCTCACCGGTGCCGATGATGATTACCCGCACACGGGAGCTACACTGGCCGACCCTGGTACCAAACTGATACCCGCCGCGGCCATTTCAACCAAAGCGGCCAATAAGCTGAGCAATATGCTGCGCTTGCGTAAACTGCCGCTGATTAAATTTTACTTCAAACAAAGCTGCCAGTTACTGCCCGATGTAAAATCATACAACGTAATAGGCGAGCTTACCGGTACCGAAAACCCCAATAAATTTATCAGTGTTGGCGGTCACCTGGATTCGTGGGATTTGGCCGAAGGCGCGCATGATGACGGTACAGGTGTAATGCAATCTGCCGAGGTGCTGCGTATATTTAAAGCAGTAGGTTATCGCCCTAAAAACTCGGTACACGCGGTGTTTTTCATGAACGAAGAGAACGGCCATAAAGGCGGGCTCAAATACGCCGAGCTGGCCGCGCAAAACAAGGAAGAACACATTGCGGCTATTGAAACCGATGAGGGCGGCTTTACCCCACGCGGCTTTAGCTTTGATGGTGTATCAAAAGAGTTTGTTAAAAACATCAACGATAAATATAAAGCCCTGCTGGAACCTTACGAAGTTGACGAGCTCGTTGCAGGAGGCAGCGGTACCGATATTGAACCGATGAAAGAAAAGCTGCCCGGTGTAGTGCTTATTGGCTACCGTCCCGATTCACAGCGTTATTTTGATATTCACCATACGCCAAATGATGTGTTTGAAAACGTGAACAGACGCGAGCTCCAATTGGGCGCTGCCGGTATGGCCGCGTTTATATATTTGATTGATCAGCACGGGTTGTAACACAGCTGTTTTATTGACCTGGTTCTGTAGAGACGCATCACATGTGTCTCTACTTTGAAAAACCGCCTTATAAGTAATTATGAGGCGGCTTTTTTTCGGTTATCCTGAATTATAATACCGGTCCTGCTATTAACACACCGGCCAGGGCATTATTTATAATTCAGAAACCAATTCGGCAATACGGTTAGAGATGCCCACTTCATTATCATACCAGGCAACTACTTTAACCAGCTTTCCTATTGATTTGGTAAGATTGCCATCAACGATAGAACTATGGGTATTTCCCAAAATATCTGCCGATACCAATTGTTCTTCGGTATATTCTAATATACCTTTAAGCGAAGTATCCGCATAGCGTTTTAGCACCTCGTTCAGGTTTTTTGCCGAAACTTCTTTTTTCAGGTTGATAGACAGATCGACGATTGATCCGTCAATCACCGGTACCCGGTAAGAAAAACCATCCAATTTGCCTTTTAGCTCAGGTAACACATCACCAATTGCTTTTGCAGCGCCTGTGGTAGTGGGGATGATGGAATGAGGCGCAGAGCGTGCCCGGCGAAGGTCTTTATGCGGTGCATCCTGCAAATGCTGGTCGGCGGTAAAGGCATGAACCGTGGCCATAAAGCCCGATTCAATACCAAACTCTTTATCCAATATATATAACACCGGCGCGATACTGCCCGTAGTACAGGAAGCGGTAGAATAGATCTGGTCGCCGTCTATTAAATCATTGTTTACACCATGTACAATAGTTTTTACGCCGCCGGTAGCAGGAGCGGTAATAAGCACTTTTTTAGCACCTGCAGTTATATGTGCCTGTGCAGTCGATTTATCGGTAAAACGACCGGTTGATTCGATCACTACATCAATGTCAAGGGATGCCCATGGCAGGTTATTCGGGTCTTTTTCGCTCAGTAAAAGTATTTTTTTGCCATTAACCAGCATGGCGCCGTCCTGTTGGGTAACTGTGCCGGGGAAACGGCCGTGGGTGCTGTCATATTTCAACAGGTGGATCAACGTGGCCAGGTCTGTAAGGTCATTTATTGCAACAACTTCAATATCTTGTTTGTTTTGTAGGGCACGGAGTGTCATTCGCCCGATGCGGCCAAAGCCATTAATTGCTATTTTCATTCTTATGTAGTTTTAAAATTCTTCTGTATTCTGATGGGGTAACCATAAGGTGCCTTAAAAACAGGCGCCTCATAGATACCAGTCCGCCTAAGCCGCAATGCAACGCGATCTCTTCAAGTGGTTTGTCGGTTTCGTCAAGGCATTTGCATGCTGCTTCTACCCGTATTTTTTCGATATATTTTGCCGGTGAGATACCGGTTTGCCGGGTAAATACCCGGGTGAAATTTCGCTGGCTCATGTTCAGATGTTCTGCTAACCGGCCAACATCAAGGGGTTCATGAAGCCTGCCGGTCAGCCACTCTTTTAACTGTGCCGCCACAGGCGAAGCAGTAATAAGGTTGCCAAACTGCACCTGGTAAACTTGCCGGCTCAGATAAAAAAAGATGAGCTTGTGCGCAACATCCGTCGCTGCGCCCCGGCCGCAATCTTCGGCCACCATGGCCAAAGCCAGGTCTATCCCTGAAGATACCCCGCCCGAGGTAAACAGGTTCCCATCCCTTGAATGAAAAGAAATACGCTCTGTTTTTACCTGGGGATCACCGTAACGAGTATGAGCTACCACTCGTTTATCATCAAGCAAGGTTAACTTAGCAACTGTACTGCTGCCAACATTAATGGCACCAATACGGCGGATATGGCTATATGCCGTTTCCAACCAGGCATAAAATTTATCATGGTTAAGTTCATTGTCATTTCCGGCAATCAATAAAGTATCAATGTTCCCGGTCAGATCTGTTGCCCCACTACAGCTGATCTGTATCCCGCCCGCACCTTTCGCTGTAGCCGCCACTGGGGTAACCAAAACCACATCATAAACATCGCGGTGTTTATTAACTTGCAGGAAGACGTCCGCAGGCCCGGCAAAGTCCATTAACAGATCACCAGACATGATGACGATAACGATCCGCTTTTTATCCATATTCAAAATTATACAATACTAAACCTGTCTCAAAGGACATAAATTATACAGTTCAGGCCATTTGCAAGAACTTTGATTCAAGGATTTATGGATTACCCTGATTTCTTTGAAAATGTTATTTATTAACGTCCATAAATAAAATCCCGGAAATCCTTAAATCTGTTTAATCATGGTTCTGACATACTTACACCAAAAAATCCAATCAAATCCTTAAATCAGGTTACCAAATTCCGAAAGCGTGTTGTAAATTTGCGGCTCATTAAAACAATACAGTGACCGAAGAAGGCGATAGTAAACCCCAAAAAGTAGATTCCTTTGCCGCATTGCGCTATAAAGATTTCAGATCATACGTAGGCATGCGCTTTTGTTTCACCTTTGCATACCAGATGCAAACCGTAGTGCTGGGATTTTATATATACCAGCTAACCCATAGTAAAATAGCATTAGCATTTATAGGTTTGGCCGAAGCAATCCCCGCTGTTGGCATAGCGCTTTATGGCGGCTATATTGCCGATAAGTACGAGAAGCGTAAGATGCTCCTGATCATATTTGTGGGGGTATTTTTATCATCATTTGTGATGTTTGTGGCAACGCTCAGCAGCATGGCGCCGCATATGAATACTACCTGGATATTGATAGTGATTTATTCCATGATATTTTGTAACGGCCTTGCGCGTGCGTTTTACGGCCCCGCTACTTTTACCATTTACGCCCAGAGCATACCTAAGGAATTATATCCCAACGGCAGTACCTGGAGCAGCTCCAGCTGGCAGATAGCCTCCATACTCGGGCCGCTTACCGGTGGTTTTATATACGGTTTTGCCGGGCATATTATACCGGGTTTAAGCGGCATTACCGCCACATTTAGCTTAACACTTATTTTTATGCTGATATCGCTGGTGCTGGTTTATATGCTGCGTACCTACCCGCCGGTTTTCATCCAGAAAGAAAATATATGGATAAGTTTAAAGGAAGGCCTGAGTTTTGTTTTTACCAACAAAATTATGTTTTATGCCATGAGCCTTGACCTGTTCTCGGTATTTTTTGGCGGTGTGGTTGCTTTGCTGCCGGTATTTGCCCTTGATATTTTAAAGGTAGGTTCAGAAGGCTTGGGCATTATGCGTATGGCATCGTCATTGGGCGCGGCGCTTACTATGATCGTGATGATAAGATTTTCGCCTATGAACAGGCCATGGCGCAACCTGCTTATAGCTGTAGCTGGGTTTGGCCTGTGCATCATTGGGTTTGGTTTATCAAAAGTATTTTACCTATCGCTGGTGTTTTTGTTTCTGCAGGGCGCGTTTGATAGCGTGAGCGTAATTATACGGGGTACCATCATGCAGCTTTTAACGCCCGATCATATGCGCGGCCGGGTATCGGCAGTAAACTCCATGTTTATCGGCTCATCTAATGAAATAGGCGATTTTGAATCGGGCATGGCAGCTAAGTTGCTGGGTACCGTACCCGCGGTGCTGTTTGGCGGTACCATGACCATGCTCATAGTAGGGCTTACTTATTTTAAAACCCGCAAGCTTATCCCCATGTCCCTAGCCCAGATCCATCCGCCCGAGGTAGAAGTGAAGCCCGCCGTGTAACAGATATATGCCAATTAAGTCTTAGTTATATCAATCCAAGTTTATAACTTAGGCTTTTGCGTCTATAATTTAAAAAAAATAATTTATGAGAATTACAAAATGGGCTTTAGCGGCTATTCCTGTCGTTATCCTGGCATCATGCAGCCATAAAAAGGAAGGGGCATCAACAGAAGATGTACCAAAACGGACTGTTTTTTTTGATAAAAGCGGTATGGACACTACCGTAAAACCGGGCGACAATTTTTATTTGTATGCCAGCGGCGCCTGGTTAAAGAAAACCGAAATACCGGCATCGCAAAGGGGCTGGGGCTCATTTTATACGCTGTATGACGACAATCAGAAAAACCTGCACAAAATACTGGATGAAATTACCAAACAGGATAACCCTGCAGGCAGCAAGGAGCAAAAAGTGGCCGACTTGTACACAAGCGGTATGGATACTGTAGGTATCGAAAAACTGGGTTATGAACCGGTAAAACCACAACTTGCCAAAATTAACGCGGTAACCGATTATAAAGGCCTGATAAGCCTTGCGGCTGATGGCTATAAAAACGGCGACGGCTTTTTATTAGGATTTTATGTAGCCCCCGATGACCGGATCAGCAACATGAACATTGCCCATTTTGATCAGGCTGGTTTAGGTTTGCCAAACAAGGATTATTATTTCAATACCGATTCGGCCACAAAAAAAATACGCGCCGAATATGTAAAATATATAGCAAAGCTGTTTACCTTAACGGGCGTTGACGCGGCAAGCGCGGCAAAAAAAGCCGATGGCGTTTTAAAACTCGAAACGCTGATTGCCAAATCGCACCTTACCCCTACAGAACTGCGCGACCCGGTTAGAAATTATAACAAATTCGCCGTTGCCGATCTGCAAAAGCAAGTTCCGGATATCGACCTGAAAGATGCCTTTAAACGCATGGAACTGAATACTGATACGGTATTGGTAGGCCAGCCGGGTTATTTAAAGGCGCTGGATGGTTTGCTTAAATCGCAGCCTATTGATGTTTGGAAAGATAAAGCCGCATTTACCGCGCTTGATAACGCTTCAACAGCTTTAAGCAAAGCTTTCAGGGATGCTAACTTTGAGTTTAATGGCAAAACACTTAGCGGACAGAAAGTACAGCAGGAACGCTGGAAAACCGTTATTGAAACCGTTGATAACGGGATAGGCGAATTGCTGGGCCAGCTTTATGTTGAAAAATATTTTACTCCCGATGCCAAAGAGCGTATGCTTAAGCTGGTAAATAACCTGCAAAGCGTGTACAAATCGCGTATCGAAAAGCTGGACTGGATGAGCCCCGAAACCAAGGAAAAAGCATTGGCTAAGCTGGCTGCTTTCACCAAAAAGATAGGCTATCCTGATAAATGGAAAAATTACGATGATGTACAGATCAGTAAAGACGCGTACTACAAAAACCAGGAATCAATAGCCCGCCATAAATACAACGAAATGATTAAAAAGGCTGGCAAACCGGTTGATAAAACCGAATGGGGTATGACACCGCCAACGGTTAATGCCTACTATAACCCAACCTTTAACGAGATTGTTTTCCCTGCTGGCATACTGCAGTTCCCTTTCTTTGATAAAGATGCCGACGATGCCATTAACTATGGTGCCATTGGCGCGGTAATTGGTCACGAAATGACCCACGGTTTTGACGATCAGGGCCGCCAATATGATAAAGACGGTAACCTGAAAGACTGGTGGACCAAACAAGATGCCGACAAGTTTAAAAGCCGCGTGGGGCTGATGATTGAACAGTACAACAAGTTTACCGTACTAAACAACCTGCACGTGAACGGCAGCCTTACCCAGGGCGAAAACCTGGCCGATATTGGCGGTGTGGCTATTGCTTACGAAGCATTTAAAAATACGCCCGAAGGTAAAAGCGATAAAAAGATAGACGGCTTTACACCAGATCAGCGTTTCTTCCTGTCGTTTGGCCAGGTATGGCGCATCAAAACCCGCGACGAGACTATGCGTATGCGTATCAGCGTTGATCCGCACTCGCCCGAAATGTACCGTGTTAACGGACCGCTTTCAAACACCCCGGCGTTTTATAAAGCATTTGACATAAAACCGGGTGATAAACTTTACCGCCCCGAAAACGAGCGCGTAAAAGTTTGGTAGAAATAGTATCATAAGAAAAGCGAAACAGCCACCCGCAAGGTGGCTGTTTCGCTTTTTAATACGCCGTCATGCAGAACTTGTTTTCGGCATCCCGCATGCAAAGAACATTTAAGATACTTGTCCTGAGAGATCCTGAAACAAGTTCAGGATGACGGAGGGGATTTAGACGGTACAGGCTTTTATTACGTCAATAAATTTTAGTATATTTATATAAACAAAACAGCCCGGCTTTCTGCTCAGAAAGTCGGGCTGTTTTGTTAAGCATATAAACCGCTTAAAGCCGTTATTTGATATTAATAAGTTTACTGCCAGTTCATTAAAACTTCGTAAAATTTATAAACTGTCCCGAAAAGTGTTAAAACGAATAGTTTTGAATCATTTTGAAAACTTTTTGACAGGTTTTGATCGGCTTTTAACCGCTTTTGGGGCTTAATTATGTTAAAAAATATCTTTAAAAAGTTTTAGTTCAGTACGCTTTCCACCCAGGCTTTGCCCCAGTTTTCCAACTCTTCGGCGGTCCAGAGGGAGGGGTAAAAAATACGTTTCTGAAAACGGGGTGGCAGGTACTTTTGCCAGTTGGTGCCGCCAGTCGCCTTGATCTCCTCGGGCTCCCGGTTCAGGTACCGCACCGCCGATTTATAATGTGAGAGAGGCCAGTTGATATTTACGTTAACGTCTAACTGCTTGAGTTCCATTCGTAATTCGGGAGATAATTGGCCAGCGGCTTCAAACTGTTGGGCCAGCGCGTTAAAGTTGAGGTTGATATTTGCCCTGCCCAGTTCAATAAATGTCTTGGAATACTTTTTCTCGAACTGCTTGAGTGTCAGTGTTTTTTTGCCGGTCGACAGTTCGGTGGCGCCAAATTTCCAGTACAGGTATTCAAACTGGGCCTCCATAGGGGCGTTTTTGAGCTCCTCACGCTTATCCTGTGCTACCAGGTTTATAAAATCGGTGGCATATAGCTCAATCATGCGGTACTGGCCCGACTGGAACCCGCTGGCAGGCAGCAACGACATCCGGAATTTGAGGAACTGTTCCTTCTCCATCCCGTCAACCATAATCTCAAACGATTGGGTGAGGGCGCCAAAATACCGGTTAATGCGCTTCAGTCGTGCGGCGAAAAACTCGGGCGTAAGGGGCTGGCTTTCTGTTATTTGCCGACACTCGTGCAGGGCCAGTTTAAAATATAACTCGGTGATCTGGTGGTAGATAATGAATATTTCCTCGTCTGGAAAAGGTGTTTTAGGGTTCTGCAGGCTCAGCAGCGTATCCAGGTGAATGTAATCCCAGTAAGTTAAAAAATCGGCATGCAGCAGGCCGTCAAGGTAAGAGGTCATATCCTGGCCCATGGCCTCATATTTTTCCTGCAAACGTGCCAGGCGGTCTTCAATTTCAGGATGGAAATGCATGATCAAAGGTAATAAAAATGTGGTGAGGTCAATAAAGTGTAGATTATTGTTGCGGGCTGTGAAAAATGCGGAAACATTTTTGAATTGTAAATGTCTTTATAGCATAGTAAGCTTAAACCCAATGAAAATAACTAGAATATTAATAGGTGTTGACGATAGCCCTTATGCCCATAATGCTACGGCATATGGTTTTGATATAGCACGTAATTATAAAGCTTCGGTGGCTTTAGTTCATATTATTGAACCCACTATGATACCGCCTGGCGCCGGAGATAATTTAAGCGGCATGCCGATGGACAGTACCCTGGGCGTGCAGGAAGTGGAATTAAACAATATACAAACCAGCCAATCTAAGGTATTAATTGAACGTACCGTAAAGGAATTTGGCGAAGGGCTCGAAGTAACCACCTTTACGCAATATGGCCTGAGGGCCGATGGCATAATTGATTGTAGCAAAGAATTCAAGGCCGACCTTATAGTACTCGGAACCCATAAACGTTCTGGCTTTGACCGGTTAATAACCGGCAGTATAGCCGAGGAGGTGGTACGCCACGCGACAGTGCCGGTATTAGTAGTGCCCTTTGCAGAGTAGTTTAGTACAACAGCCTGAATTTAATGGTATGCTCAATGGCTTTTAGCTCGTTAAGCACCTGCGGATCATAGCCGGTGTTTACGTCGGTTATAACATAGCCTATCTGTGCGTTGGTAACCAAAAACTCACCAACAATGTTAATGTTGTGGCGGGCAAATACATCGTTTATTTTGGCCAGTATACCGGGTATGTTTTTATGTATGTGTATTAAACGGTGCGCATTGCTTACACGGGGTGGCTGCAGATCAGGGAAGTTACAGCTGGTATGCGTTTTTCCCTCATTCATAAAGGCCATTACCCTGCGCGGTATAAAGTCATTGTTATGCGGGTTATGCTTGGGGTCGTCAAATATAATAATGCCGCTTTCTGTAGCTGTATCGGCCAGTTTACGATTGCTTTTACCAAAAATGCCGATAACTTTTAATCTGCCGGCGTTTTGTATCTGCTCAGGAGTAGGTTGATTGGCTTCGTCGCAGAATAAAACACCCGCTTCTTCCAGGTATTTTTCTTCAATACTTTCACGGTGACGGATGTTGTAGCCTTCTTTTTTCATCTGCGCCAGCGCGTCATCGTCCACATCGCCAACTACTAAGCACTTAATGCGGTTTTTGGGGTATGATATGGCCCTGGGCAGTTTATTAAGATAAAGAAACTCGTCGAAACTGGGTGTAACATGGTCGGCTTTCTCGGCAACTGATTTACGTTCAATGTTTTCGGTAAAGGCAAAGAATTTTTTGATCATGCCCGATTCCTTCAACTGAAAATCAGAGTAGCCATCGCCAATGCCATAAATATCGCCGGGCAATTGAAGTTCCTTCAGCAGTTTTACCTTGCCGCCTTCCTGCGAGAGTGGGTTTTCCCTGTCGTAGCCAATGATCTTGCCATCCTCGTCGAATACAAAGGTGTTGGCATAGATATTTTCTTTCTTGATATGATACTCGGTTACAACCGGAGTAATAAACTCTTTAAAGCCCCCCGATACGATCAAAACCTCGTCCTGATGGTTTTTAAAGAATATGGTATTGCGTGAAAATGAGGTAGATACCTTTTTCTTAAGATGGGTAATGAGTTGCTTTAAATGGTCGCGATCGGCCTGTAACAATTTTACCCGGTTCTCCAAACTTTGGGTAAATGATAACCGGCCCTCCATAGAGGCGTTGGTCAGGTCTTCAATTTGTTTATAAATTTCCTCCCGGTCAGGATGATTTTTGAGAGAAATTCGGGCCAGTTCGTCAAGGGCCTCTACCTGTGTAAACGTGCTGTCGAAATCAATAATAAAGTACTGCTCCATCTTGGGTGCAAATGTGCGAAATTTTTTGCTGATGAGGGGGAAGGAGTTTAATATATTGACTCCATAGGGACAATAGAATGTGCACGATGGGGTATTAACCCACAAAACCATTGTCATTGCGAGGCACGAAGTAATCTCTTCAGAACAGTAACCGTTTAAATATGATTTGTATGTGGAGATTGCCACGCTATCGCTCGCAATGACAAATTTTATCTCACTGTTTCAACGCAGTGCAAACCTCCGATATCGTTTCGCTAACAGGTTTAAATGTAAAATTAATGGCTGCCTTAATTTTTGAATTGTCAAAATTGCGGATCTCAGAAGCTGCCCGGGCAGATGTTTTATCTATAAATGGATCTTTGCCTGTTATTGCTGCAATTGCAGCGGCCGTTCGCCAGGCCAGGCCCATCATCCAGGGTTTGGCTAATTTAGCAGGTGATTTTGTGCCAAAGCAATGTGCAATTGCAGTGGTCATAGCCTTATAAGTATAATTTTCGGCGTTTATGATATAGCGCTCGGCGGTAATATCGCTGTTCATGAGTGCAACCATACATTTGGCAACATCTTCCACATCAACAAAACCGCCACTACCGCCGGTATAAAATTTAAGGCCTTTTCGTACGGTCTCAAACAACGCCCCTGTACCACTTGTACCCGCGCTCACCCCTAAAATAAGGGAAGGGTTTACAATTACCGCATCCAAACCTTCCGCAATGCCACGCCAAACCTCCATTTCGCTTTCCAGTTTTGATATGGCATAACCGTCATTTTCGGCAGATTGTTCCAGGTGATGATTTTCGGTAATGAGTTCGCCCGGTTTAGCCACACTAATTGCCGCTATTGAACTTACGTGCACCATACGTATGCCCAGTTCGTTACACAAATTGACAAGGTTGGCCGTACCGGTAACATTGGTGGTGATCATGGGCTTTTTATCGGCTTGCTTTAATGACACCCAGGCAGCGCAGTGATATACTTGTGTAACGCATTCCAGCGCGTCGGCGAGCGCAAAAATGTCCATCATGTCGGCATCAACCCATTCTATATGGTCATTAAAGGGAGTAAGCAAGGCCGGTATTTTGGAGCTGCTGCGTTTTGTACAGCGGATATGCCCACCCGAATTAGCCAGTAACTTTGCCAGTTCGGACCCTAAAAAACCTGTTGCGCCGGTAACTAATATCATATTATGCAAATGTGATTATAAATGTGCAGATTTTAGATGTGCAAATGTGCAGATGTTGGAAATGATTTTTAGATATACAAATGATTTTAATAACAGTAATTCATAAATTCTTTAATTCATGTTCAGACAAAAAATCTGCACATTTGCACATCTGGAATCTACACATTTGAAATATTATGTCCCTAGCTGATTTTTTTACGCCCATAGATCTCAAAAAGATCGCTCCTAAAAAGGGGTATTATACCAGCCAACTGGGCGACAAAATTGTGCATTATTCTGTCGATTTTCCTGATCTGGAAGAGAAAACCGACCTGGCTATTATTGGCGTTATGGACGATCGTAACGCAATTGACAACCAGGGCTGCGCCCTTGGG
Source organism: Mucilaginibacter sabulilitoris (assembly GCF_034262375.1). Lineage (NCBI taxonomy): Bacteria > Pseudomonadati > Bacteroidota > Sphingobacteriia > Sphingobacteriales > Sphingobacteriaceae > Mucilaginibacter > Mucilaginibacter sabulilitoris. Next base: position 7,216,325 of record NZ_CP139558.1, on the reverse strand, counting down.
CCGGATTATATCCGCGAAAAACTTTACCGGCTTCATGAAGGCGGCTACAGCGTAAAAATAGCCGATTTGGGCAATATTAAGGCTGGTGCAACAGTAACAGATACTTACTATGCTGTTAAAACGATAGTAAGTGAACTGATAAAAAAAGACATCATCCCCATTATACTGGGTGGCGGACAGGACCTTACCTATGCGCAATACCTGGGTTATGAAGAGCTGGAACAGAAGGTTGACCTGGTAGTGATCGATTCGCATTTCGACCTCGATGAGGACGAAACCGGCGAAACTATGGAAACTACCTCGCAGTCATATCTCAATAAAATATTTTTACATGAACCCAACTACCTGTTCAATTACAGTAACCTGGGCTACCAAACGTATTTTGCCAGCCAGGAAAGTTTGCGGGTAATGGATAAGCTTTATTTTGATGTGCACCGCCTGGGCGAACTGAGCGGTAATGTGGCCGTTACAGAGCCCGCTATCCGCAATGCCAGCATGATCAGTTTTGATATAGGGGCCATTCGCTCGGCAGATGCCATGGGCAATGCCAACGCCACTCCTAACGGTTTCTATGGCGAAGAAGCTTGTCAGCTATGCCGCTATGCCGGTTTTAATGACAAACTGAGCTCCATAGGTTTTTATGAGTTTAACCCTGCTTATGATAGTAATGGGCAAACCGCCACACAACTGGCGCAAATGATATGGTATTTTATTGAGGGAGTTTATAACCGCAAGCGCGATTTTCCGCTTAATCCTAAAAATCAATACCTTATTTATAAAACAAGTTTAAAGCACGAAGACCAGGAAGTGGTATTTGTGAAAAGTAAAAAATCAGACCGCTGGTGGATGCAGGTTCCTTACCCAACCGGCGGGTCACGTAATGAGCGCTTTCACCTGGTACCCTGCAGTTATGACGATTATAAAATGGCAGCATCCGGCGAACTGCCCGATCTTTGGTGGCGTACCTATCAAAAATTAAACTGATAATAACAATTCAGCACACTTTAACGTTAACAGTGCTTATAGTTTTTATATCCTGATGAAAAAAATACTTTTTTTTATAGCCGCGATGTTACCGGCAATGGCATTTGCTCAAACCGGCGATACATTTATCATAAACGGTAAAGTTGGTACCACAACTGCCCCGGCCAAAGTTTATTTGATATACCAGTTGGGCGCCAATAACGTAGTGGATTCGGCCAATGTTGCTGCGGGTACTTTCACTTTTAAAGGTACTATACTAAACCCGGTTAACGCCACGCTGGCTGTTGATTATAAGGGAATAGGCTTGAATAAATATATACAGGCGAATTATTCAGACGGGGGACAGTCAAAAACAGCCGATGATTTGAACCTCTTTCTGGAAAAAGGTACGATAACCGTTAATAGTAAAGACTCCATATCAAAGGCGCAGATTACCGGATCGACTTTGAATGATGATAACAGGAAACTAACCGCACAGCTTGCTGTAATTAATAAAAAAGCACAAGCCTTAATGGCCGAAGCAAAAGCTGCCACGCCGGAACAGCAAAAATCGCCCGATTTTCAGAGCAGGATGCAGGCCCGCTATAAGAACATTCAGGCAGAGCAAAAAGCCGCGCTTAAAAACTTTATTACCAATAATCCCAATAGCTACCTGAGTTTGCTGGCTATTAATTCGGTGGCTGGTCCGGCACCTGATCCGGCAGAGATTGAACCTTTGTTCAATGGTTTGTCTCAAAGTTTAAAGGATTCGGAAACAGGTAAAAACTTAAAACACGGGATTGATGCCTTAAAGGTAACGGCTATAGGCGCTGTGGCTCCCGACTTTACACAGAATGATGCAAACGGAACTCCTGTTAAGTTATCATCTTTCAGGGGTAAATACGTGCTGCTTGATTTTTGGGCGTCATGGTGTGGCCCGTGCAGGCAGGAAAATCCAAATGTTGTACGCAACTACAATAAATACAAAGCAAAAAATTTCACTGTCGTAGGGGTATCGTTAGATAAACCAGAAGGTAAAGCGGCCTGGCTTGCAGCCATCAAAAGCGATGGGCTGGAGTGGACACAGGTTTCGGATCTGAAATTCTGGAACAATGAAGCCGCCGCCCTTTATCAGGTAAGCTCTATTCCCCAAAACTACCTGATCGATCCAAATGGAAAGATCATTGCCAAAAACCTTCGCGGAGAAGACCTGGATGCTAAACTGCAGGAACTATTCGGGAAGATATAATCGTAGTTCATTTACAACAGAAGGTATTATTGTAATTATTTAATAGGTAAGTATTTAGAATAGTTGAAATAATACTAATTTGCATTATGAACATTAGCACAATGAAAAAAATAACTTTATTAATATTGGCGGGTTTACCCGCCTTTGTTTTTGCGCAAAATGCCAAATATACCGTACAGGGCAAAATAGGCGAAAATAATGCGCCGGCAAAAGTGTATCTTCAATACCGTCAGAAAGGAAAAACGGTTACAGATTCTGTTACCTTGACTGGTGGTAAGTTTGAGTTTAATGGTAAAGCAGAGACTAATCCGGTAAGTGCCTATATTGTTTTTAATAGTAAAGGTAACGGCTCAGGTAATTCCGATGATTACCGCTCTATTTACCTTGAACCCGGCGTAATTAATATAACCACTGCCGATGTACTGGCTAACGCGAAAATTGGCGGTACTAAAACTAACGACGATAACGAGAGATATAATCTTGCGCAAAAGCCCGTAAATGATGCTTACGAAGCCCTTGCCGAAAAGCGGAAAGCAGCCACCCCTGAACAGCAAAGCTCGCCTGAATTTGCCAAACAATTATCCATAGAGGAAAAAGCTATTGATGATAAAAGCGCGGCCACTGATAAGCAATTTATTAAAGATAACCCCGATTCATATATAAGCTTAAATGCGCTCGAAGGTTATGCTTACAGCGCCGATTATGTAGATATTGCTCCGTTATTTGACGCATTAAGCCCTGCTGTAAAACAAACAGAAGCCGGTAAAAAGTTTGCCGAACGCATGCCTAAACTAAAGGCTGTAGCATTAGGTGCAACAGCGCCTGAGTTTGCTGAAGCTGACACCAGCGGAAAGGTGATCAGCCTTTCATCATTCAGGGGTAAATATGTTTTGGTTGATTTCTGGGCATCGTGGTGCGGTCCTTGCCGCAGGGAAAATCCTAATGTGGTAAAAGCCTATAATCATTATAAAGGTCAAAAATTTACCATTTTAGGAGTGTCGCTTGACAGGCCCAATGCTAAAGATAAATGGCTGGCTGCTATCCATAAAGATGGCCTTGCCTGGAACCACGTATCCGATTTGAAATTCTGGGACAGTAAAGCCGCCAATTTATACGCGGTGCGGGGTATCCCTCAAAACTTTTTGATCGATCCTAACGGGAAGATCATCGGTAAAAACCTGAGAGGAGACGATCTGGAAAATAAACTGGCCGAAATTTTTGGAAAGATTTAGTTGTTTCATTAGTGATATTCAGCAAAAAAGGCCTGTTCATGTTATGTGAATAAGCCTTTTTATTCAAATGTCATTTCGACGAACGACGAGGGTTATGAGCGTCTGCGTAAGGAGAAATCTTATGTGCTGTGCTTTAATGCCGTATAAGATTTCTTCTCGTACCTCGAAATGACATCGGGTAGAATTGCCACCAATGAACTAATCAACCGGTGAACTAATAACCTATAGAAGGTCAAACCCGATGTCTCTTCTGAAATACATGCCATCATAATAAATGCGGCTGGCATCGGCAGTAGCTTGTTGCAATGCCTTGAACATATCGTCCTGTAGGGTGGTTATGGCTAAAACGCGACCGCCCGTTGTGATCACGTTTTCACCATCATTGCCTGTACCGGCATGAAAAACGATAGATTCACGCACATTCTCGGTTCCGGTTATTACTTTGTTTTTCAGGTATTCGCCCGGATAACCGCCTGCAACCATCACCACGGTAGCTGCGGTTTTAGGACTAATGGTTAATTCCTTTTCGTTCAGATTGCCATCAGCAACACCTAACAACAGGTCAACAAAGTCTGAATCGATACGGCGCATAACACTCTCTGTTTCCGGATCGCCCATGCGGCAGTTGTATTCAATTACCCATGGTTCTCCATCGCTGTTCATCAGGCCAATAAAAATGAACCCTTTATATGGGATATTGTCCTTTTTTAAACCTTCAATGGTAGGGATAATTACTTTTTCTTCTACCTTTTTCATATAGGCAGCATCGGCAAATGGCACCGGCGAAACGGAACCCATGCCACCGGTATTTAAGCCAGTATCGCCTTCGCCAATGCGTTTGTAATCTTTGGCTTCGGGTAATATTTTATAGTTGTTACCATCGGTCATTACAAAAACCGAAAGCTCAATGCCTTGTAAAAATTGTTCAACAACCACGCGTGAGCTGGCTTCGCCAAATTTGGCTTCTGCAAGCATCTGGGTAAGCTCAAGCTGGGCCTCCTCAAGGGTAAGGCATATCAGTACGCCTTTGCCCGCCGCCAGGCCGTCTGCCTTTAATACAACCGGCAAACCCGCCGTAGCCAGGTAGGTAAGTCCCTCCTGTAAAGTATCTTTAGTGAAAGTTTTATAAGCAGCGGTAGGTATGTTATGCTTTTGCATAAACTGTTTAGAGAAATCCTTGCTGCCCTCAAGCTGGGCGGCTTCCTGCTGCGGCCCTACAACCGGGATGTTTTTCAACTGCTCATCGGCCAGAAAAAAATCATGTACGCCCTTTACCAGCGGTTCTTCGGGGCCAACCAATACCAGGTTAATAGCATTGCTTAATACAAAGGCCTTAATGCCTGTAAAGTCGGTAACTTTGAGGTTAACGTTGGTGCCATATTGCTGTGTGCCGGCGTTGCCCGGGGCAATAAACAAGTTCTGGCATTTAGGGCTTTGAGCTATTTTCCAGGCGAAGGCGCTTTCCCTTCCGCCCGAACCGAGGATCAGGATATTCATGGCGGCAAAGATAGTTATTTGCCCGACAACCTTAAACGTAAAAAGTCCCCCGGATTGTTACCGGAAGACTTTTTACGAGGGGGAATTGAAATAAATATTAAACTTCTAATACCGGAGCGTCCTTTATCTTTTCAAGTACCGATGCAGGCAAATATGGCCTGCCGCCTGTGGCTGGTACGCAGGTGCCGGTAAACACCGCTTTGGTCATTACTTTATTGTTTAGGATGATTGACTGTTTAAAATGCAGTTTCGGGGCGCCAGAGTTGTCGGCAAACAACTCACAGGTAACCTTAAACTCATCGCCTTTTTTTAGCGACCTTAAAAAGCTGATGCTATAGTTTGATAAAACCATGAATACGCCATTTTTTGCCTCTGTTTCAAAGTCAAATCCAAGTACTTCCCTGATATAATCATGCCTGCAATACTCCATATAAAAAGGGTAGTATAAACCATCCATAATTTCCTGAACATCTATATGCTCGTCCTTCGCCACGTAGGTTTTTGAATATTCCATAATATGTATTTTCTAAATAGGCGGTAAATATATAAAACAAAAAATCCCGGCTATGGCAAGCCGGGATTTTGTTGGTCATGATTACATCATGTTTATTTAGCGAGTGCATTTTTAACTTCGGTACCTGCCTGAACCATGACAGCCTGAGTGCCGGGAACATGAGCTATAGGGTTAAGCAGTCCCCAGTCATGGATCATGCCGTTGTAACGCATTGATTTTACTTTAACACCAGCTTCATCGAGTTTACGGGCGTAGGCTTCACCTTCGTCGCGCAATACATCATTTTCGGCTACCGCTATTACAGCAGGGGGTAGTCCTTTTAACTGGTCGAGTGTAGCTTGTAATGGCGACGCATATATTTCTTTGCGTTTGGCAGGGTCGGTAGTGTAATTATCCCAAAACCATTTCATAACACTTTTGGTCAGAAAACGATCGGTGGCAAATTTGTTGTATGATTCTGTTTCAAAATTAGCATCGGTCACTGGCCATAACAATACCTGTAACTTAATTTCAGGGCCTTTTTTATCTTTAGCCATTAGTGAAACTGCAGCGGCCATATTACCGCCTACACTGTTACCTACAACGGCCAAACGTGTGTTGTCTACATTAATTTCGCTGCCATTTTCGGCAACCCACTTGGTAGCGGCATAAGCCTGGTTTATTGCTGTAGGGTATTGTGCTTCGGGCGATGGCGTGTAATTTACAAATACCGCGGCTGCATCTGACGCTACCACAATATCACGAACCAAACGTTTGTGGGTAGGGAAATCGCCAAGTACCCAGCCACCGCCGTGAAAGAACATGAAAACAGGTAACACACCGCTTGCGCCGGCCGGTTTAACAATATGTAATTTGATGGGCTCGCCATCAGGAGTAATAGTTTTTTCGTCGATAGTGATATCTGAATAATCAAATTTTACAGATTCCTGTGCTCCGGTTAATACAGCACGTGCATCTTTTGGTGAAAGTTCTTCGAGTGGTTTACCTGTACCTGAATTTAATACTTTTAAGAATGCTTTAACATTACTTTCAATGTGAGGGTCCTGTTGAGGATCAATTGGGGTTTGAGCCCCGGCACTCATTGTTAAAATAACAGAGGCCGGTTTGTTGGGAGTGTTTTGAGTTTCCATATGCGTATGTTTTTAATAATTGATCATTCATTTAAGCATAACAAAGATACATCTGTAAATAAGGTCACTCAATGCACGATTCTATACATATATAGCACATTTCTCCTGCGGAGACTTTCGTTGTTATATCCTGTTGAAAATCAAAAGGCTGCTAAGAGACCTGAAGGTTAACAGGCGCAATATTTGCCCTGATATTCTTTTTAAACTGCGCGGGCGATTCTCCTTTGTATTTCTTAAACGTTTTGGTAAGGTGGCTTTCATCGGTAAAGCCAAGTTCAAAAGCAATTTCGTTTAATCGCATATTACTGTAGCGCAGCCGGGTTTCGGCAAGGGAGAGTTTATAATTGATGATAAATTGCTGCAGGTTTTCGCCGGTTTGTTTTTTAAAATACTCGCTGATGTAGTTTGAGGAGATATTAAAATGTTCGGCAATGATTTCTGCTTTCAGTTTCTCGGGATCATAAACATTCAGGTGTATGTAGTTTACAATCTGGAGTGCAACAACATCGCCGCCTGTTTTGGCATCGCATTTAACGGTAATGTTTCGGGCTACAATAGTGATGAGGGTATTAATGAGCTGTTCTACCACTTCTTGTTGCATTGCTTGTCCAAGTTCGTACTCGGCAACAATGGCATCTACAATAGCCGCAGTAAGTGGTTTATCCCTTTCATTTTTAATAATATCTCCCTGATCTTGCTTGCTCTGAAAAATATAATCGAGCTTTTTGGCCCAGGTCCCGGATTTTCGCCGGTCGCCTTTATCAAGTACCCCTTTAAGATAAATGTTGTTAAAGCGTACGAAAATAAAGGAAGTAAGCTGATCTACCGTAAAATGATGTGTCATCATGGGGCTCAGTAAATACAGGCTGCCGGGCCCATATCTTAAATCGTTACCATTAATGTTGTGTATGCCCTCACCTTCGATAATATAAACCAGCTCAAAAAACGTGTGCTGATGGACTTTCATTGGGCACTCGTTTGATTTGAGCAAATAAATATCAAAAGGTTGAAAGAGATTTTCGGTTCGCATATCCTTAAAAACTACGTCTTTGTCCCAAAAATGTACAAGATTTACCAGCCGGTTCTTCCGACATTTGGGTATTCAAAAATAAAGATAACATGAAAGCAATAATATTAACAGAAAACGGCGATATAGATAAACTGGTTTTAAAAGAAATTGACAAACCTGTTATTAAAGCCGATGAGGTTTTGATAAAAACAAAGGCTATTGGCATTAACCCTGTTGATACTTTTGTACGGAAAGATGAGGCTTACGTAAAAAGAAAATTGTTAATAGCACCAGGCGAGCAGATGATATTAGGATGGGATGTATCGGGCACCGTTGTAGAGGCCGGGAAAGACGTAACTGAATTTAAAGTTGGCGATGAAGTGTTTGGAATGGTAAAATTTCCAGGCCATGCCAAAGCTTATGCGGAGTATGTGGCCGCACCTGAAAGCCATTTGGCCCTAAAACCTGCCAATATATCGCATACCGAGGCTGCTGCGGCAACACTTGCCGCTTTAACCGCGTGGCAGGCACTGGTTACTAATGCGAAAGTAAAATCCGGCGATAAAGTGCTTATTCATTCGGCAGCGGGTGGGGTAGGTCATTATGCTGTTCAGATAGCCAAATATTTTGGAGCTTACGTAATAGGTACAGGATCGGGAGCGAGCGAGGAGTTTATATTAGCACAGGGCGCCGATGAGTTTATTAATTACGGTAAGGAAAAGTTTGAGGACAACGTACAAGACGCTGATATTGTGATCGACGGGCTGTTTGGCGACCACATATTACGTTCAATAGATGCTGTTAAACGCGGCGGCAGGTTAGTAAGCCTTATCGCTTTTTTTGAGGGCGAAATTGCTGAAAAGGCAAAGGCTAAAGGAGTGCAAACTTACCGGCTTGCGGTAGAATCAAACGGTGACGATATGAAACAGATAGCAGATATGCTGAAAGAAGGCAGCCTGAAATCATACATTTCTGATGTGTTTAGTTTTGAGGATATCCCTGCTGCGCATGAAATGGTGGAGAGCGGCAAAACCAGGGGTAAAATAGTGATTGAATTATAATGTCCTTATGCAAGCAATAAAAGCAAAGAGCCGGCTTCAAGCCGGCTCTTTGCTTTTATAAAGAATATATTAATTATAGCAAAATACTACTATCAGTATCATGGCTATATGAATCAGTAAGCTTAAAAAGAAGGTAGCAAGTGTGGTGCGTATACCTGAACCGCACATATTGGCCACAAATGTGGTAAAAAAACAGGTAGTGGTAACGGCTAATACAATTACGGGCGCATTGTAGTAATAAATTAAAACGGCAGGTACTGCCAGTACTAATGTACCGTGTACCATTAAATTAACAAACCACCATAAGGCATGCATTGGTTTTTGCGTGTCAGCAAATTCATTGAATTTTTTTATAACGTTAAATGTTTCATGACTGGTTTCTTGTTTCACTGTCCAGTTAACCGGAACTGTAGTTTTTAAAGTGTTCATGATATTTGATTTTTAATAATGCGTTTATATTGTTATTAATTTAAGGAGAGCAGCTGAGGGCCAAACTCTTCAAAATAAATGTGTTGCTTGTTTACACCTGCGTCCACCAGGTCGTGATATTGCTTTTGGATAAACACCGAAGGGCCGCATATAAAATAATGCGCATCTGGCCTCAGGTTTAAAGACGGCACCTTGTTAATATCCAGAAAACCCTCTAAAACGCCTGCGTCCTTGTTTTCATCGGTTGCCTGGTTATAAAAAACATGCTGCTGCACGTTGGTTTTTGTTTTTACAATATCATTCAGCTGATTCCTGAAAGCATGTACAGACTCATCGCGGCAGCCATGGAGCCAGGTAATCGGATGGCTGTAATCGCTTTCAACAAGGCTGTTCAACATACTCAATAATGGCGTAATACCCACACCTCCGCTAATGAGGGTAACCGGAGCATCGATATCAGGAGCAAGGGTGAAGTTGCCCGCCGGTGCAGTAAGGTCAACTATATCATTTTCATTAATAAAATCATGCAGCCTGTTGCTGATCATGCCGTCGGTATCCAGATTGGTGCCTTTTTCTTTCTTTACAGAAATGCGGTAATATTCATTCCCCGGCGCACTTGATACACTGTATTGACGGGCTTGCTTCAAATTAAGCTGCGGCAAGAATAAGCGTACGCTGATAAATTGCCCGGGCTGGTGCGGTGTTACTTTGCCACCATCGGCAGGGTAAAGGTAAAATGAAGTAATTTCTGCAGATTCGAGCATTTTTTTACCAACTTTAAAAGGTCGCCAGCCTGTCCAGCCGTTAGTCCTGTTAGTTTGCTGCTCATATAAATTGGCTTCATGACCGGACATTAAAGCCGCCAGTTGATTATAGGCCGCTGTCCAGGCGTCAACAATTTCAGGCGAAGCAGCATCGCCTAATACTTCTTGTATGGAGGCTATCAGGTGCCGGCCAACAATGATATAATGCTCGGGGCGTATATCCAGGCTGATATGTTTTTGACCAATGCGGTCAACCACCGGGATCAGCACAGTCGGGTCTGCTATATGTTCGGCGTAGGCCAGCACCGCCATTGCTAATGCGGTTTGCTGTTTGCCACTTTGCTGGTTACCCATATTAAACATGTTCCGGAGTTCGGGGTGGTGGGTAAACATCCTGTTGTAAAAATATTTGGTTAGCAGTACGCCATTTTCTTTCAGTACCGGAACGGTAGCGGTAATGAGTATTTTTTGTTCGGTTTTCATAATGAATATATTAATACCTTTTTATCTTTTATTATTGTGCAATGATCGCGCGCTTTGATGATTGGACAGGACAAATCTATACATTAAAAAAATAAAAGACAAAAATATCTTTTATTAATTTTTTTGTTAATTTTGTGCTTATAGTATTATGGCAATTTTTTCAAAAACATGTGAGTACGCTATAAGAGCTGTATTTTTTATAGCGCACAAAACGGCATCAGGCAGCAGGGTAGGTATTAAAGATATTGCCATCGGTATCGACTCGCCCGAACCTTTTCTGGCTAAAATACTGCAGGACCTAAGCCGTAAAGGACTTATTAGTTCTTTCAAAGGGCCGCATGGCGGCTTTTATATGGATGCACCTGCTTTATCGCGCCCGTTGAGTGAAATAGTAGAGGCTGTGGATGGCAATAGTTTATTTAATGGATGTGCCCTTGGCTTAAAACAATGCTCTGAAATTAACCCCTGCCCGCTGCATAACGAGTTTAAGGATATCCGTAACCGGATACATCTGATGCTCAGTACAACCACCATCGGCAACTTTAATGAGGAGCTTATGTATGGTTTACTCTCCCTAAAAAAATGAACATTAAACCCACTCGGGCTTATTAGTTTAACAGTTATATCAACTTCAGGAAATAATAACAAATAATAAATTACGATATTTGTCAGGCGTCTGTCAGGGCTATAGAAAAAATAACCCAGAGAAACGGGTAAAATAGTAAAACCATATTAACGTATATGAGCAATTTATTATGGAGATAAGGATAAATGGCAGATTAGCTTTTTAGCTCATTAAACATCTTAATTCTTATGAAAAAACTCAGTTTATTATTAGCCGCGTTGCTCATAACTGTGATCAGTTATGCGCAGGATGCCCCCAAAGCCGACACTACAAAAATATGGACAATTCACGGCGAAAACACATTTCTGATCAGTCAAAGTTCCTATTCTAACTGGTCGGCCGGTGGCGTAAATGCCTTTGCCGGTAACCTTATTTTCAATTATGATTTTAATTATAAAAGAGATAAATGGAGCTGGGATAATAAGGTGATACTGGGATATGGTTTAAGCAAGCAACAGGATGCAGGCTGGCGCAAAAACGACGATAGAATAATTCTGAACAGTTTGCTCGGGCGGCAGGCTTCCCAATACTGGTTGTACACCTTTTATATGAATTTCCAGACCCAATTTACCAAAGGGTATGATTATACTACGGAGCCTAAAACATTAATCTCGAATATTTTTGCCCCGGCTTACCTTACTTTCGGGCCGGGTTTTGCCTATAAGCGTTCAGATAATTTCAGGGTAAATATATCGCCTGCGGCCGCTCGTATCATTATGGTGAATGATGATTATCTTTCTTCGATAGGGGCATTTGGTGTTACACCCGGCAGCAAAAGCCTTTTCCAGTTTGGCGCTTCGCTCGATGCTTATTACAAGGTTAACCTGGTGCAGAACATCAGCCTCGAAAATATCCTGAAACTATATTCCGATTATTTACACAAGCCCGGAGATATCTATACTGATTATACCGCAAATCTTTTTATGAAAGTAAACAAGTTTGTTACGGTTAATGCGGGTGTGCAACTCATTTATGATGGTAAAACCAGAATCCCGAATGAAGATGGCAGCACCAAGATTGCCCTTCAGGTAAAACAGATTTTAGGCGCGGGTATAACATATAAGTTCTAACCTATCCGCGATTATAAAACAAAAAGCCCCAGGCAATCATATGATTGCCTGGGGCTTTTTGTTTTGGAAGCTTTTTTACTTTACCGCTTCTACCTTAAAGTTTTCAAAAGTAACCGGGAAACTTTGCTTGCCGGGAGCGGCAGCTACCATACCAATCTGTACTTTTTTATCGGGCGGAAAATAGGCCAGGCGCAGCATATCGTACTTTTGGCCGTCAAAGGAATATTTAATTTCCACATAATCGCCTTTACGGAGTAATTTGAGCCAAACCGATTTGGGACTATTATGGCGCGGCACTACCGACCAATCAGAAACTTCACGGGTTACCACAGCACTGATGTTTTGAACGCCGTCAACAAATTCAATTCCGGTCTTGATCCAGTTTTTCTCGTCAATACGTACCATTAAACCGGCCTGATGAAAAAGCTCACGATAGTTACCGCTTACCTTTACACTGGCTTCAAAGTTTCCGGCCATTTCCTGGTAGTAGAAAGGCCCGTTATCGCGCTTAAAGCCATAATGGGTAACCTGCCAGTAATCGGTACCGGGGTCAACAGTAAAAGTTAGTTTTGTGGCATTGCCCGTCCATGTAGATGGTTTATTAAACCAATTCATGGCTGGCTGGCTTTGAGCAAAACTGCCTGTAACAGCGAGTAAACAGATCATGGCAGTGAGTTTAATTTTTTGATGCAGGGTGTGACAGGATGTTTTCATTTTTTTAGATGTATAGTGTAGGGCCAAGATAATAATTATACCGGGTGATAACAGGTTTACATTTATACACCTATGGGGTAGTTGTTGAAATTGGCACAAAAAATGTGTAACAAGAAAGCGGTAAAGTATAATTTACAGATGTTGATTTTTAGCAGACTATAAAATTTAATGGCATAATGGCCGTTATTGCAATGCACATTATTAAGTTATGAGCAAGCATGCGTTAAGAGATTGTTATTAGAGATATTACCGCAGGCTTAACCCCAAAACAAAACTTTATACTTAATAATTAGTTGGTTATAATGTATATATTTAAATAAAAATAAAAACTATGAAATATCGAATATCCGTGCTGGCTCTGCTCGTTGTAGCAATATTGAGCCAAAGCTGCGTAAGCAGTAAAAAATACAAAGAACTGGATGCCAATTACACGCAACTGCAGAATAGCACCCGCGATTTGAGTGTAAAATATCAAACCAGTGAACAAGCCCTCGCGTTGGCAAACGGCCGGGTAAAAAGTTTGGAAGAGCAATTAGCCTCTGAAAGGAATAACGTAAAAGCATTACAGGAAGCGCTTAACAAGTGTTTAAATAGCAGCAGCCAGGGCAATGTGAATATCTCTAAACTGGTTGATGAGATCAATAGTTCAAACAAGTACATACAGCAATTGGTAAACGCCAAAAGCAAAAGCGATTCGCTTAATATGGTGTTGACTAATAACCTTACCCGCTCATTAAGTCCTTCAGAAGCGCAGGGTGTTGATGTGAAAGTATTGAAAGGTGTTGTTTATATTTCGCTTTCTGATAACATGCTGTACAAATCAGGCAGCTATGAAATATCTGACCAGGCTGGCGCAACTCTGAGCAAAATTGCCAAGATCATTAAAGATTACAGCAACTATGATGTGCTGATTGAAGGTAATACCGATAACGTGCCAATCAGCCAGAAAAATATCCGCAACAACTGGGACCTGAGTTCTTTAAGAGCCTCATCAGTAGTACAGGCGCTGCAAAACAATTACGCGGTTGACCCTAAACGTTTAACCGCAGGCGGCCGTGGCGAGTATAACCCAATTGCCGATAATAATACACCTGATGGTAAAGCCAAAAACAGGCGTACCCAAATCATCATTACTCCAAAACTTGATCAGTTTATGGACCTGATTGGTAAAGCTCCGGATGCGCAGTCAACAACTCCGCCAGCAACAACGCCTCAACAATAATTTAAAATTGACTAAAAATAAAGAGAGCTGTCCAGAAATGGACAGCTCTCTTTATTTTAGGATACTCAAATAATGTTAGTGTAAAAGCGACAGTGTATCTGTTACCAAATGATTAGGTGTTAAGTTGGTTGGGGTTTGTATACCAAACTCTGCTTCTTTGGTACCCGCGCCGCGACTTAAAGGTTCTTTAAAAAGCTCGTAGTAAAATAAAAAATTACAGTTGGGCTTATATTGGCTATGCATCAGTGTTAAAAAGCCGCCCTTCCCAAGATGGTTAGGATTATCAGAAGCTTTTGGGGTGCCGCCAAAAGATATACCAGTTTCTGTTAACCCTACCTGGCTCACCAGCGTCGACGGGAATTTTAATTTTAAGCGAGTAATAGCCTGGTTGGCCATTGCTACATCCGTTGGATTAACGTTATGGCTTTTATCTGTACCATATTCGCTGTCATTATACCAGTCGAGCCCCATGAAACTTAGCTTTTTACCCTGAGCTAACATGTCTGTGGCAAATTTTACAAATAAGCCATAGTGTATCCAGCTGTAGTTCATACCTACTTTAATACCATTGTTAACTGCTTTAACGCCACTGTAAACGCCTTTCATATAGTGCAGGTAAGCTCTGTACTTTCTCATATCGTATTTGGTGTCATTTTCGTTGTCGGTAGGTACACCGGTTCCATAAGCTCCGGGTTTAAGCAAGCCGGCATCAGGATCAAGTTCGAGCTCATTATACACTTGTAAAAATTGGAATTTACCATTGTATAACGTTGCAAAGCCGTTGCCTTTGGTATATCCCTGCTGGTAAAAATTATTAATTTCGGTAGCGTTATAGCCCGTATCAACAGCTGGTAATGGCAGGGTAGGATTACCAAATACTACCATGATGCCCATGCCGGCATTATAAACAGAATCGGCAAATACGGAGAAGGAGGCATTGCCGGGAACTCCTGAAGAGTTGGTAGTTACATCGGCACGGAAAAAGTTCCAGTTCATGATCCTCGCCAGCTGCATGGCGTAACCAATTTTGTTGGCTGTGTAATCGCCGTTATTAATTGATCCGAAATGCACACTGGCACCATACAAACTATCGGTGCGCGTTGTTCCCGAAAATGTACGTTGTGTGGTTGTTTTGTTTTTGCCTGTAACCGTGCTGCCCGGATTTACAAGCTGTTTATTCTGGCAAGCGGCCAGCAATAAAAGAGCGGGTAGAAGTAATTTTTTCATATATGAGGTTATTAGGTTTGTGTGATATAAATATATATTAATACATATGTTAATCAATGTGTTGATTGTTATTTTTATATAAATTCATATCACATATATTATTCATTGATTTGGTTCGATTTATTGGTGATATTAATAAGCATTCAGATTATTAGCTAACAAAAAGGATCATTGGAAGAAACAGGTTGCCTCGTCTTCCCGGATGAGCCTTATTAAGGAAACATTATTGTTACAAAGACATTTAAAAACAACATTGCTTTTCAGGCAATTTCTTCGATATTTGATTTCTCCGGTTGCGAAGACTGGACATTAACCAATTTACCTACTTCATGGAAAAATCACGCCGTACTTTTATCAGGCAGGCCGCGTTGGCCGGTGCCGGTGTAATAATTGCTAAAAACAGCTGGAGCGCTAAAAGCTATAAACGCATCATAGGCGCTAACGACCGCGTGCGGGTTGGTGTTGTTGGCTTTTCAGACAGGCATCGCAGTTCGCATATCCCCAGCTTTATGAACCACTACAAGGAGCTTAATTTTGAGGTGGTTGCGGTATCTGATATCTGGAGCCGCCGCCGGGAAGAGGGCGCTGCCATCTGGAAAGAAAAAATGCAGAATGATGTAAAGGCCTATCGTAATAACGAAGAATTATACGACAGTAAAACCGTTGATGCGGTATTTATCAGTACTGCCGATTTTCAGCATGCCCGCCATGCTATTGAAGCAGTGAAAGCCGGATGCGATGCTTATGTTGAAAAACCTTTTGCCGAAACCATGGAAGATAACCGGGCCGCTCTTAAAGCAGTTAAGGAATCGGGCAAAATTGTACAAATAGGATCGCAGCGTCGTAGTGGTGCCAATTATCATGCGGCTAATGATTTTATCCGTTCGGGTAAATTCGGCGATATCACTATGGTTGAGCTTACCTGGAATGTTAACCAGCCAGGCCGCTGGCGCAGACCGGAACTGCTCGGCGTACTTAAAGAGCAAGATACCGACTGGAAACGCTTTATTATGAACCGCCCGTACGAGGCATTTAATCCGCGTATATATTTAGAGTATCGTTTGTTTTGGCCATATTCATCAGGTTTGCCTGGTCAGTGGATGAGCCACCAGATAGATACCGTACACTGGTTTACCGGCCTGAAACATCCGCGCAGCGTAGTAGCTAACGGTGGTATTTACATGTGGAAAGATGGTCGCCGTAACTGGGATACTATTTTGGCTGCATTTGATTATGGTCCGCTTGATGATCCGTCAAAAGGTTTCCAGGTAACTTTTGGTTCGCGTATGCATAACGGCGACGAACACCCTGCCGAAATTTATTATTCTAATGGTGGTGAGCTAAACCTGAATACCAATAAGGTATCGCCCGAGGGTGGTTTAAAAGAAAAAATGGCCGCCGCTATGGGCATGAAAGCTAACCTGCTGCCCGAATTAAGCCTTGAAAATACCGAACAGGTAGTAGCTTCGGCCAATACCGGTGGCGATAAGCTTACATCGAACCATGTTCGCAACTGGATGGAATGTGTACGCAGCCGTAAACAACCAAATGCTCCGGTTGAAGCTGGTTACAGCCACTCAATAGCCAACATCATGACCAATGCAGCTGTACATACCGGTTATAAAGCTACATTTGATGAAAGCACACAGGAGGTAATGGCCAACGGAAAGGTATTTAAATATTAATTTATAATTCTGCTTCCGGAAAAGGGTAAAGCAATTAAACAAGGTAGGGGCGTGTTGATCAACAGATGATATAACACGCCCCTGATTGTTTAAAGAGAAAATCTTATCTGGATTTACTATTAACTATATCACAAAATATATGACCACATTTAAAGCTTTAGGTTTTGTTATAGCAATGACTGCCTTATCCTCCATAACGCAAGCTCAAAAAAAGGAGCAGGTAACTGTATCAAAATCCCCAAATGAAAATAAAGTAGATATAGCTATCGGCGGTAAACCATTCACTACCTTCCTGTACCCCGAGACGCTGGAGAAACCGGTATTATATCCGTTGCATGCGGCCAATGGTACTGTGGTTACCCGTGGTTTTCCGCTTAATCCTAAGCCCGATGAACCTACAGATCATCCGCATCACCTTGGCCTTTGGTTTAATTTTGAAAACCTGAACGGACTCGATTTCTGGAATAATTCGTACGCAATCCCTCAAAGTAAAAAAAGCTCGTATGGCTGGATCCGTACCGACCGCATCCTGGAAGCTAAGGGTGGCAAAACTGGGGTACTTGCCTATCATGCCAACTGGACCAATCAGCAAAAAGAGGTAATATTGGAGGAAACCACCCGGTTTGAGTTTAGCGGTGATGAAAACCAACGGATTATCGATAGGGTTACTACATTAAAAGCAAGTAAGGACGCCGTATTTAAAGATGCTAAAGATGGCATGCTGGGCTTGCGCCTTGCACATGAGCTGCAAATACCAGAAACTGCCGATCAGAAATTTACTGATGATAAGGGAAATGTTACGGTAGTAAAGGGCGGATCGGACCATATCGCTAATGGTACTTACCTAACCAGCGCAGGTAAAACAGGCAACGATGCCTGGAGTACCCGTGGTGTATGGTGCAAGGTGTATGGTAAAATGGGTGCCGATTCGGTGAGCATTGCTATTATTGATCATCCTAAAAATGTTAATTACCCTACATTTTGGCATGCCCGTGGCTATGGCCTGTTCGCGGCCAATCCGCTTGGCGAAAAGATTTTTACCAATGGCAAATCTGAAAAAAACCTGACGCTTAAAACAGGCGAATCGGTTACTTTTCGGTATTGCATTGTAATTACCAATGGTAAGCAAACTGTTAGCGCTGCTCAACTTAACGAAATGGCAGCAAGTTTTGGAAAGAAATAGATCGACGGGATATTTAATGATATTTATTATTTACCCGCAGCTTACACTGCGGGTTTTTTGTTAAACGAACCTATCCTAACTAAATTCCCTTTTAAAATCGTGAATCATAGAAGCCCCCTTGCAATCGCCTGCATCTATTTCCAATTTTCTGTCGAAGATGGCAAATTTGCTTATGCCTGCAATAGCGGCAGTTGTTGCAATAGGCTCGCCAAACTTTGCTCCGGCAATTCCGAGACCCACTTCTATGGCAAGAAAGGCATATTTATAAATCATTTTTAGTTTTGCTTTGGAAATAACTTTCTCGTATTGCTTTAGCAAATCCTCCATTTCTTTTACAGCGTCGTTTGCCGGAATTTGTTTTTCAATAATATCATCCTGCCATTTATAAAATTCTTCCCGTTTTTTCTGAAAATCGTCTCTGTCGCAAAGTTTAATAGCCTGGTGCAATAATTGCGCATCAGATTTATGTGTATCCTCGGGAACAAGGAATTGGTGCGACAATAGCATCGCTAAGTTTTCGCGGTTCGAGGTCTCTTTATGATCGTTGGTATAAGCCTCAAGGGCCGGGTAAGCAGCCATGGGCCATACCATCGAAACATTGGCGGGTTTATCGGGCAAAAAGTCAGTTGTGAGCAGTAATCTTGAATTGTAATATGGATCGCCTTTATGTTTTTTTACTTGCTTTTCACTAATGTCGCTTGCCAGTGTAAAGCGTTCATCATAAAAGTCCCTTATCCTTTTATTCCAGGGAACCAGGATTGCTTTGTCTTTTAAAATGTTGAGGCATTCATTGAGTTTATCGGGTTGCCAATTGTTTTCTGTCCATCTGTCTTTTTCTTCCTGATCTGGCGGATATGGAATTACAAGCCGGTTATAAAGCAGCACATCAGCTATAAACGGGCGGATCATTAAATGATCCTTTACTGAAAAAGTACCCCAACGTTCTCTGGCCATGCTGTTACGATTAAATTACTAATAAATATAATACTTTATATCTGTATATCAATTCGTTATATAATTAAAAATCTCTTTTTGCTCCGGAGTGATTAACTTTAGAATTATATATAAAATAAGGTCAGCATCTTGATTTTTTTTAACGCAAGATTGTAACCAATACGCTAATTTTATTTCAAACTATAGCATGAGGGGATTGTTATAAATATAAATTTAGCCTTAAACCCATGAACAATACCTGGCCCGAATTAAAATATCAAGATTTAAAAGAAACACTTGTTACCGTTCAGCTATGGTCGCAAATTATAGGAAAGATCAGGCTTGTAAAAACGCCATGGCTAAATCACTCCTGGCATGTTACACTATATGTATCGGCACGGGGGTTAACAACGGGGAGCATCCCTTATGATCAGGGCATATTTCAAATCGACTTCGATTTTATTGCCCATCAGCTAATTATCACCTCGAGCACAGGTAAGCAAGAGCAAATAGATCTTGTTCCGCGCACGGTAGCCAATTTTTACAAAGAGATTTTTGAAAAACTGGCCGTTATGGGAATTGATGTGGAAATTTACGCAAAGCCCAATGAGCTGGAGGTAGCCATTCCGTTTGAAAAGGATGACATTCATTTTGAGTATGATAAGGAGCAGATGAATTTGTACTGGCAGGCGCTGGTTAAAATTGAAAGTGTTTTTACCCGGTTCAGGGCAAGGTTTAGGGGTAAATGCAGCCCGGTTCATTTGTTTTGGGGTGCGTTTGATTTAGCTGTCACCCGTTTTTCGGGTCGCGAAGCACCTATACATCCCGGCGGCGCCCCAAATATGCCTGTGAAGGTAATGCAGGAAGCCTATTCGCATGAGGTAAGCAGCTGCGGTTTTTGGAGCGGTGCCGATAGTTTTCCGCATCCTGTTTTTTATGCTTACTGCTACCCAACCCCTGATGATTTTAAAACCCAAAAAATAAAACCCGAACAAGCGTTTTATAGCAATGAAATGGGTGAATTTATACTTAGGTACGAGGATGTAAGGAACGCTGCCGACCCCAAAGAATTTCTTTTGGAGTTTTTACAGTCTACCTACGCGGCTGCGGCAAATACCGCTCACTGGGACAGGCATTCGCTTGAGTGCGACCTTACCGATTTTGAGGTACAATAAGGATAGTGTCTGTTTAAGTTTGTAACTTTCTGATGCGCAAACTCAGATAGTGAGTTATAACTGAAAATGATTAAATTTGAAAGAGCCTTCAACTATATTTTCAATAATACATGAGCGAAATTAATAAAGAAGACATCAAGCAGGAAGTGTTTGATCTTTATGACGATTATGCGCACAGTCGCATCGACCGACGTGCATTTGTGCAAAAGCTGTCTATTTATGCAGTGGGTGGCTTAACCGTACCTGCGCTGATGAGTTTCCTGATGCCTAATTATCAAAGCTCTACCCAGGTTAAGGCAGATGATCCCCGACTAAAATCGGAATATGTCAATTACCCCTCTCCAAAAGGTGGCGGAACCATTAAAGGGTTGTTATCAAAACCTGCCGACGCGACAAAAAAACTTGGCGGCATAGTGGTTGTTCATGAGAACAGGGGCTTAAACCCCTATATTGAAGATGTAGCAAGACAGGCTGCCCTGGCCGGATTTATTACGCTCGCGCCCGATGCGTTGACACCTTTGGGCGGTTACCCGGGTAATGATGACGAAGGGCGTACCATGCAAAGTAAGCGGGACAAGGGCCAAATGGAGGAAGATTTTATAGCCGCCTTTGAATACCTGAAAAATCATAAAGATTGTAATGGCAAAGTGGGTGTAGTGGGTTTTTGCTTTGGCGGGGGAATTGCCAATATGATGGCCGTAAGGATCCCCGATCTGGCGGCAGCTGTTCCATTTTATGGAAGCCAGCCGGCCATTGCGGATGTGCCTAAAATTAAAGCGCCCTTACTGCTGCATTATGCGTCGCTGGATACCCGGATCACGGAAGGCTGGCCGGCTTATGAAGCTGCCTTAAAAGCTAATGGCAAAAAATACCAAGCTTTCATTTATGAAAATGCAAATCACGGTTTTCATAACAATACTACTCCCCGCTATGACAAAGCCGCGGCAGAACTTGCTTGGAAACGGACCATTGATTTTTTTAAAGAGTATTTGAGCTAAACTGTAAGCCTATATTTGCCTCTTTAATATATTCCAAGAGCCATTAAAATCGTGGCTATCGAATAGAGGGTTGCCTGTAACAGGTTTCCCATATTCATTTTTTGGCGCGCCTCTTTTAACTGAACCACATCCTCGTTTTTAAGCGAGGCAATTGCCTTGTATACGGGCAGCTTAAGCGTTTTTGCAATGCTTCCGGCTACTAACCAAAGCCCAAGCGCTGATGTGATCCACCAATTACCGAATCCGTATAAATAATAATATGGAATCGCTCCAATGAGAGGGATGTTTAAGATGATAATCATAAATGCCGATTTGGATGAATAACGAATAAGGAGTTCTGTTAAATTTTTAAATGCAGCCTCGTCCAAAGCGTTCATCATCTTTCTATACACACCTGCAAAAAAAATCAAAAGTGCAGCGTTAATAGCCACTGAAGCAAAAAGTAAAGCTTCGATAAAAACTTTTGTCATATATTCAAAATTATGTTGGTTATTAAAAAATCTTCTACGGTCTTATCATAATTTGAGCCGCAGGTTATATTCTTTACAAATAGCTCAACCACCATTTTGCTTTGTTGGCCTGTTTATAAGCATCATAGCGTTTACATAAAGGATATAAAGCCGCCACTATTCCTATCCAAACTAAATAAGCAACCGGCAATGAAAATCCATAACCTTTCAAATCTGTAGTAAACCAGATGGGTTTTGTCAGGAACCATATTTTCCAGTTTTGGCCGGGTGTTAATGCTGATGCAATGATGGCCACCAAATGGATCACGTAAATATGAATAAGATAATAAAACATAGGCACCCTGCCATATACGGAAACCACCTTTACAACACTCCCTTTTAATTTTTCGGTAAATGAAAGAAATAAAAATGCCCCGCCCAATGTCAGTAAAACATATAGCAGGGATGGAGGGTATTTATTTACTTTGATAAAGGAAAGGAAGGTGAAAAAGGCATCTTTTTGTACGCTCCATTTTACTGGGTCGCCATACAGATTAGTGTAACGCAAAATGATAAACAAGGCAATGGCGAAAGAGCCAAGCAGCAATAAATTCCTTTGTCTTTTGCGCGCATCGTAATCTGCGGCATACCACGAGCCAAGACAATACCCCAGCGGCATTATAGCCATTAATGGGACGATGGGATAGCCTACCAGGAAAATCTCCTGATGCCAGGTAAAAAACTGCTGATCGTGAATTAGCGACCAGCCAAAAGCCGGTAGTGAATTACCTGCCACATGAACATTATCAAAAAGGTTATGCCCTGCGATTATGACGATACAAATGCCGAGGATGAGTTTTTGGGGCAAATGGATAAATGCCGCCAGTATGATCATACTAATGCCCAATGCCCAAATTGTAATAAAGAAGAGCATAGGGAAAGTAATGTTGAAATTCCAGCCGAAATTAACTACTACCAGTTCCAGAAAGATGAGCCATAGTCCTCTTTTTATGAGGAATACAGATAACTCCTTTTTAGTTTTCTTCCGCCCGATCAGGTATGCAGAAGTTCCTGCGAGCAGCATAAATATTGGTGCGCAAAAATGAGTAATCCACCGGGTAAAAAATACTATGCCGCTTGTTTTTGTGAGATCAAGCGGGTCATAAAGAAACGAGCCTGAAAATAAGTAATCCCTTACATGGTCGAGGGCCATAATGATCATAATGGTGCCGCGAAGGAAATCAATAGATGTGATCCGGTTCTTAATAACTGTGCTCATTCAGGTTGTAATTGAATATAAAAGTAATGCTTTTATAGATTGAATGGTAGTAGTACTAATCTCAAGCTATTTTATGGAAAGTTAAAAAGATTGGTTTTCAATAATTGGTCGAGCCCTATATCGAGGGATCGCTACTTTTATCTCGACAAAACCGCACACTTATTGTAATGTTTCCGAACAGTATTGTTAGCTATATCTGTATAATATGCTAAATTTCAGCATGTTGTATTGTTGGCAGGATTTTAAATAGTATAAAATTCTGTCTTTAAGGTTGCACCGTTTTCAAAAGTATATCTATGTTCAAAACGTATTTTAAGCTCGCTTACAGGAATATAATAAAGGACAAAGCCTATTCCATTATCAATATATCAGGTTTAACGATAGGCCTGGCATCAAGCATCCTGATTTTGCTTTGGGTACAAAATGAATTAAGCTACGATAAGTTCCATAAAAATGCGAGCCAGATCTATCGCGTAGTCAGTGATTTTGGCGATTCAAAAACCGCGGCGAATTCGGCGGGTATGCCGGCAGGCTTAAAGGCGGAGTTGCCTGTTGTTAAAAATACCGTTCGCATAAAGCCAGCTAATACCACCTTACTGGAAGTGGGTGACAAAAAAATTCAGGAAGACCGTGTTTTTTATGCCGATGCAAGTTTCCTGGAT
Source organism: Mucilaginibacter sabulilitoris (assembly GCF_034262375.1). NCBI lineage: Bacteria > Pseudomonadati > Bacteroidota > Sphingobacteriia > Sphingobacteriales > Sphingobacteriaceae > Mucilaginibacter > Mucilaginibacter sabulilitoris. The sequence goes on along the minus strand of NZ_CP139558.1, from coordinate 7,192,772 downwards.
ATTTTTTCTTACCCTTTAGTTAAGGGTAACCGCGCCAGTGCGCTAAAAGAAATGGACGCTGTTTTAATAACACAGGAAATGGCTTCAAAATACTTTGGGAATCAGGATCCCATTGGAAAGATAATACGAAAAGATAACCAGGAGAATTTATTAGTAACGGGCGTTTTGGCCAATCTCCCTGCCAATTCCGACTTGCAATTTGACTTCATCCTTCCAATGACTGCATTAGCAAGAACAAATAACGATTTAAAAAATAATGTATGGAATAACTTCAACTTTTGGGATTATATTCAGGTAGATAAAAATTTTGAGCCTTCAGTTAATAATTTTAAAAATCTTGAACAGCAAATTAATCAGGGTTTTCACAAACATAGCCCTGATACCAAGGCCTTATTTCATTTACAGGCTCTGACTAATATACACCTGGCACCGGAAAGGCTGGGCGACATGCAGGGGCATGGAAATGCGCAATATGTAGACATCTTTTTTATTATAGCCCTTTTAATTCTTGTAGTTGCCTGCATTAATTTCATGAACCTCGCTACTGCCCGCTCTGCCCGCAGGGCAAAGGAGATTGGCTTGCGTAAAGTAGCTGGCGCTGTTAGGGGGCAACTGGTGCTTCAATTTTTAAGCGAATCAATATTGATTTCATTACTTTCGCTGGTCTTCGCGTTATTTATAGTTCATCTTTTTCTGCCGGTATTTAATGAACTGGCCAACAGAAAACTTACCCTGGATTTTACGAACGTGAAATTATGGTTAAATCTTGTCGGGATAGCGCTATTGACCGGGCTCATTTCTGGTAGCTATCCCGCTTTATATCTCTCTGGGTTTAACCCGGTAAAAGTCCTCAAGGGTAATGTAAAATCCATGGGTGGTAACTTGCTGTTTCGAAATGCTTTAGTTGTGGTCCAGTTTATGGTCTCAATTGTATTGCTAATAGGCACTGTTGTGATCTATAATCAGCTTAAATTTATCAGAGATCGGAATCCCGGTTTTGAGAAAGCCAACCTGATGTATGTTCCTATGACAGGAGACATCTGGAACAAGCAACAAGCCTTCAAAAATGAATTATTGCAAAACCCGCTAACAAATGATTTTACCGTAATTAACGATCTCCCTACGAACCTGGGCGACTGGACGCTTAGCGTGGGCTGGGATGGCAAAGATCCACGTTCTCAAATGTCATTCCCGGTATTGGCTGTTAATGAAAACTTCACACATACCTTCAGGATGCGGGTAATTGCCGGCCGAAGCTTCTCAAGATCATTTGAGACCGATTCGAATAACTATATGATCAACGAAAAAATGGCAAATACTATGGGGCTTAGTGCAAGCACTGCGGTTGGTAAAACAATAACGCTTTGGGGAAACAAGGGAACAATCCTCGGCGTTATAAAAGACTTTAATTTTAAACCGGTTCAGCAGGTCATTGAACCTTTGGTTATGCACTTCAATAAAACAGGCGGTTTTGTAGTAGTAAGAACGCAGCCCGGTAAAACTAACGCCACCATAAAGGCCTTAGCAACAATAAGCCAGGAGCTCAACCCCGCTTATCCGTTCAAATTTGATTTCCTTGACCAGGATCTGTCCAATCTTTATAAAGGAGAACAACAAATGGGCAACATCTTTAACCTCTTTGCTATTCTTGGTATCTTTATATCCTGTCTGGGTTTATATGGTTTGTCTGCTTTTATGGCAGAGCAGCGTACAAAAGAGATTGGCGTTCGCAAAGTATTAGGCGCATCTGTATTAAACCTCGTCTATTTGTTATCCTCTGGGATCACTAGGTTAATCCTGATCGCGATAGTTATAGCCATACCACTTTCCTTGTATGCCGTGAACACCTGGCTGTCTGGTTTCGCTTATCATATCAGTGTTGGCTGGTTGGTGTTTTTTGTCGCTTCCGCGACAGCTTTAGGCATTGCCTGGCTTACAGTTAGCTATGAATCTATCAAAGCGGCAATTGCAAATCCGATAAAAAGTTTAAGAACCGAATAACCCAAGCAGGCTGAAAAAAATAAATTGCTGTTATCTGGCGCAAACGCAATAAGCAGTCCATTATTAGATTATAGTTTATAAATCACCTTTTTTAGGATGCTGAGCGCTTCGGTCATCTCATTTTCGCGCAGTGATGCAAAGCCAATTCGTTGTGCATTAGGAGAAAAGTTTTCGTTTTGATAATAGCTCCCATTTCCGATGTAAAGGCCTTTTCTGGCGGCTTCGTCCGACATTTTAATCAGATCAATATTGGGGTCAAAATTTGCCCAAATGCCAAGACCACCCTCAGGAACCCTGAATTGAATCGTATCTCCGAAATCAGCCTTTAGTATTTCACAAAAGCTATTTCTGCGCTGCCGGTAAATCTTTAATGACCTTCGGAAATGCCGGTCCATCTCACCCTCATTATACAACGTGGCTAAAGCTTCCTCAAGCAAAGTGTCGCCTTGCTTATCAATTAATTGCCTAAGAGATGCTGCTGCTTTTACAAAGGCGGGTGGTCCGCTCATAAATCCTATTCGTAGTGCGGGGGCAAAAGTTTTGGATATGGAACCGATGTAAATGACCTGATGGTTATGGTCGATGCTGGCCAAAGGCAGGAAAGGTTTATTATCGTAATGAAAGTCAAAATCATAATCGTCTTCGATAATTGCAAAGCGATATTCCTTCGCGAGGTTCAACAGCTTTAACCGACGTTCCATGCTCATGGTCACTGTCGTAGGGAAATGATGATGCGGGATAACATAAACTGCCTTTATCTTTTGGCGCTGCAGCGCTTTTTTCAATTCGTCAATATCCATTCCCTGATCGTCGACGGAAATACGTAACAGTTTGGCGCCGCTGTTTCTAAAAGTATCGTCTGCCGAACCATAATTACAGACGCCCACCGCTATGCCATCGCCCGGATTGAGCAACAACCTGGCAGCTAAATAAATGCCCATCTGGCTGCCTTTGGTGATCATCAATTGATCAGGCGAAACTATTAAACCCCTGCTATGGGCAAGATAACGCTGGATGGCCAACCGTAATTGTTCTGAACCCATGGCGGTGCTGTATTTCAAAAAGCCTTTGCCATAAAATTTTCTGGATAGGCTTCGGTACTCACGCATCAGCACATCCACGGGTGCCAACCTTACATCAGGAAACCCATCGTCAATTGCTAAAGTAACCTGCTGCAGCTGCTCATTAGGTAATATCGGTCCCAGATTATTGTTCCAGTCAAAGGTGCCGGCTTCGGCATGATTAGCTGTAGCTGGTATGACCGGCGTTTTTGAACGGAGCGGTAATTTAGAAAGTACAAAAATACCTTTCCGCTCGATGGATTCGGCCCATCCCTGGCTAATCAATTCATCATAAGCCAGTTTTACGGTATTCCGGTTAATACCAATTAGCTGGGCCAATACCCGTGAACCTGGTAATATATCATTGGGTTGTAAAGTGCCGCTGGTAATTAGTGAAATAAAGCTATTGCACACCTGGATATGTAAGGATAACCGGGCACTCCGATCAACCTGGATCAATGATTTGTAGGGTAACATCTGGGCTGTATTTTTTCTAAAATCTGGTCTGTAAATATAGTCCAGATACTCGATAATTTTGCTTAAAATAATAACGATGAAAAAAGTATTAATTATCAATGCAAGCGCACGAACGCTTGAATCAAAATCCAGGGAACTCACAAAAGTTTTTGTGAACCAATGGAATACCATTTACGAAAAGCCGGAGATCAAATACCGGGAATTGGGAAATGCCCCTATAGCTCATATCAGCGAAGCCTGGATAGCCGCAACTTTAAAACCGGTAAGCGATCGATCTGAATCAGAAAATAAGGTGCTTGCCGAAAGCAATACTTATATAGCCGAATTGAAGGAAGCCAACGTCATTGTTCTGGGCTCACCCATGTACAATTGGTCTATCCCCAGTGCACTGAAAGCCTATATAGACCAGGTATTCAGGGTAAATGAAACATTCCGCGTTAATTTGAGTAATCCAGAAAACCCCTATGTAGGACTGCTTGAAAATAAAACCTTGTTCCTGTTATTATCAAGAGGCGGTCAGCATTACGAAAAAGGTGAAGCGAACGCACACTTGAACTTTCAGAGTACTTATCTAAAAACCGTTTTCGACATCATGGGTATTCGCAACATTTATATGATTGCGATTGACGGAGCATCGTTAGACAAAGAAAAACTCAAATACAGTATAGAAATAGCACATCAGAAAGTCAGAAATCTGATTGGGGCAGGAATTGAATTGATATGAAAAGCGAGGCGCTGAAGGGGAGTATTTTTGTTGCAATGGGTGCTTGCTGCTACGGCATGCTGGGTAGTTTTGTGAAAATGGCTTACCGGGATGGCTTTGCAACGGCCGAGGTTGTGCTGTCACAATTCGGCCTCGGGTTGGCCGGGCTCTTTGTTTTAACGCTTTTTCGTAAGCGGGAGCATAAGCAGAAACAGCAGGAGTCAAGCTTTAAAAGCAAGATCAAGCTGATTGCCGCCGGTACCTCATTGGGACTCACCAGTATTTTCTACTATATGGCAGTCCGGCTTGTTCCGGTGAGTATCGCGATCGTGCTATTGATGCAGACCGTTTGGATGAGTGTGGTTCTGGAGATGTTATTGCACAAACGGTTACCCAGTTGGCATAAAATAGCATCGGCATTGTTAGTAATGGCCGGAACGGTACTCGCCACGCAGGTGCTGAAACAATCTGCGGGCATAAGCTGGCCGGGATTGGTATGGGGGGTGCTGTCTGCAGTTTGCTATACCGCCACCATGTATTCCTCAAATCATGTTGAATTGCATTGCCCACCGTTAACCAGAAGTCTTTATATGATCTTGGGTGGGTTCATCATCATTATCCTAGTTTTTCATGCTTCTGTTAATCCGGGCTTTTCATACAGGATTTTTATGAGTTGGGGAGTTCTGGTTTCGCTGTTTGGAACCATTCTTCCACCATTGCTATTTACCCGGGGAATGCCTTCAACCGGCATGGGTTTAGGCGCTATCATTGCTGCCCTTGAAATACCAGTGGCCGTGCTTGCAGCAAACTGTTTGCTGCATGAAACGGCAACCTTATCTCAGTGGATTGGCATTATACTTATCCTTACCGCAGTTGTACTGATGAATTTAACCATAAAACAAAGTTTAAAAAATAATAACAAATAAAATGAGCACAAGAATCAAAATTGACCAGGTAGAACCTGCAGGATACAAAGCAATCCTGGGATTAGAAAATTTATTGAAAGCACACCGCTGACTAAAACCCACAAAGACCTGATCAAGATAAGGGCCTCACAACTCAACGGCTGTGCTTTTTGTATCGACATGCACACAAAAGACGCCCGCAGGGCCGGTGAAACCGAACAGCGTATTTATGCCTTGAATGCCTGGCGCGATACTCTTTTCTTTACCGAAGAGGAGCGCGCTATTTTGGCATTGACTGAAGAGGTAACCCTCATTAGCAATCATGTAAGCGCCCAAACTTATGCAAAAGCTGCCGAGGTGTTGTCAGGAGAATACCTGGCACAGGTTATTTTAGCTATTATTACAATTAACGCCTGGAACAGGATAGGAATCACCACGCAATTAATTCCAGCTTAAGTTTAATATTCGCAACAGAGAAAACCTGTAGTCATGTGATTACAGGTTTTTTATGATCTTAGAAATAAGGATATTGTAATGACTACGAAAAAATCTGTTTATTATGTTTATTAAGGGTATTGACACATTGGGTTAATAGAAGTAAGATGTAGTGTTTAATATGTTGATATACAATTTTTTATAAAAATAGCTGATTAGGGTTAAGATTGATTGTTAACGAAGAAAAGTCTTGTAAGTTTTTGATTCTCAATAGAGAAATTCGAACTTCAAGGCTTTTTACCTAAAAAGTAGAAGGGACACGCAATCGGTCGACCTTCATTGCTGATGTAGAGGTAGTTATAAACGCTAAAAATATAATTGATAAAACTTCCCATATTTAAATACCATATTTTGTCAGTAACTATCATATATGCTGGCCCACATTACGATAGTGATGTAGTAGTTATATGCCTAAGATAATAAGTAAGATCATTATGTGCTTTACATTATAGTACTGGAGAGTATGTAAGTAGAAATAAGAAATATAAGCATATGGGCTTATATATATATATTATAAGTAAAATCACTTATAATCTTATGATATAAGCAAAATTACTTATAACTTAGCAGGAGTAGATACATTAGGTATGAAAATATACGCTGTAGTAACAGGAGATATAAAGAACTTCACTAAGCTACCAAGTGATAGACGCAGTAAATTAATTGTAGAGACAGAACAACTAATGAAGACCATGGTTAAGAATACCAGGGACGCGCAGGTCTTTCGCGGTGATAGCTATCAATTGATAGTAAATGACATTACCCAGGTTTTGAAAAGATGTATCCAACTTATATGCTGGTTTAAACTTAACTCAGATTCCTTTAGCTTGGCAGGTAAAACTTCAAAATCAGATATTCGAGTTCAATTAGGGACAAGGCTTTCTATCGGCATAGGTGAGATCGCCTATGAGGGAAAGAATGTACTGGATTCAGACGGAGAGGCATTTCATCTTTCGGGCAGAAAGTTTGACCAGCTAAACAAAGATGACATTATAAGGCTAACCACTGCTGATGAAAAAAATAACGAAGTCTTTGAAATGTTACTGATGTTCATGAACTCGATTATCAGGAGTTGGACACGAACGCAGGCGGAAACTATTTTTCAGTTTTTGGAAAAGGATGATAACACCCAAGAGCAGGTAGCCAAAAAGCTGAAAATGACCCAACCCGCAGTCGCGCTCAGTTTGAGAGCGGCAAGATGGAAAGAAGTAGAAAAAGGAATTAACTATATTAGTAAAGAATTGGAAAAGCAATATCTCTTGTAATGGAACTAACCCTATTATTACGTTTGCTATTAGCGCATCTGCTAAGTGATTTCTTGTTGCAGCCAACAAGGTGGGTTAAAGCTAAGGATACCAAAAAGGAGAAAGCTCCGGAAATGTACTATCACATACTGGTAGTAACAGCGCTGACATACCTGTTTTTATGGGACTGGAATCACTGGCACTTGCCATTGATTGTTATGGTAAGCCACTTATTAATAGATATCTGGAAGAGCCATCGTCCTCATGCATTTGCCTACTTTCTTGTCGATCAATTACTTCATGTATTTGTAATTGTCGCTGCTTGGACTATATTCTACTTTGATGCCAGCACTGTACTACCCTGGCTATCCAGATACTTAAACTCGGTGCATTTTTGGGTGTTAATAATCGCTTACTACCTGATAACAGGACCATTAGGCATAGCTATCGGAATAGCAACCAGCAAATGGCAAAAGGAGGCTGGGATGGATACAGCAGGATTAGATAAAGCCGGTATATGGATCGGCCGTTGTGAAAGGGTGCTGATACTTACTTTTATCATTACCAATCAATATACGGCATTAGGGTTTCTGATGGCAGCCAAGTCCATTCTGCGCTTTGGCGATGCAGAAGACCGGGCGCAAAAAAAGACTGAATACATATTAGTAGGAACGCTAATGAGTTTTGCATCAGCAGCGCTCATAGGTGCTATAGTCAGCTATCTCTTGCATAAATATTGATATTTATTATCGTAATAAGCTTTAGGTTAACTATTGATTGTTTTGTTTTTATTGTTGGTGTGATTCAGCCGCGCCTAAACCAAATGCGCCTAATGGATTAACAATATTCGTGGCTAAATAGAGTTAGCATAAACTGTTAATGGCGCATTCCATGTTTCTTTCAAATAACTTTCTACTGCCGCCAACAATTTCGAGGTATCGCCATCTTCTCTGTATTTAGTTATTGATAAGCCAGGTTGAACTATATATACATTCATCTTAACTTTAAGATCTTTTTTTGCACGTCTTTTAAGAAGATCCAGCATATCGCTATCGCCTTTTTCGAACCTATCGATGCCTTTTATTTTGAGTCGTTGATTGCTGCGCTTTTGCAGCTGCTTAAATATCATGTCGGTGTTTTCCATCCATTTAATGCTTTTTTGAGCCTGACTGCAAACAGCATAGAAATTGTCTATTCGGGTACCAGCTTTTCCGTCTACTGAATATTTACAATGATATACATCAATATTTAATGTTTTTTCTTTGTTATTTACGGATAATCCTACAATGTCCGCAATTTCGCCCTTGTCATCATCATCCATGATGACCTCGTAATTTTTTTCTTTTTTTAACTTTTCCAGCATTAAAAATTGAATACTTGCTTTGTCTTATCGCCGTTAAAAAGTTGATCGGGCTTTCCACAAAGAAATCACCCTGACCCTGATCGGTGTTCCGATATTTTTATTGGCGGGATCAGCAAAAGTAGCCACGCTGCCAATTCCGTCATCCCATCCCGCTGCCCCGGTGCCTGGATGGGTGCATTCGAGTTCTTGCTTGCCGGTTTTTCATTTGCCAACACCCGAAATAGCGGTGGACGCCGGCCTCGTGTCAAGCCGATCATATCATCAAATGTTACCGTTTTATGGAGCGGATAGTAGACGAACATGCCTTTTCCAAAGGAGATCAGGCTGCTTGACTTTACATTGCCTTTTTCAACAAACCGTTCAATGATTTTCCTTGCTGCCGAATTTGATTTAGTAAAATTTTTTACCAGCTTATCTCGCAGTTCATCGCCGAAATAGTAGCGGTCGTGTTTGCGAAACAGTTGCTGCAGGTAGGTGGTAATTACGATGCATTCAGAAGTGATACTACAAGATTAAAGCGATTTAACGAATTTATTAAAAATGAGAAGATCACATTTGAAGATATTACGGTTGATCTTTTACAACGCTATACTGTTTTTCTAAAAGTATCTAAAAAGTTCCAATATGATAAAACGAAGCAACCGAAGCCGCTTAGCGAACGAAGTATTACCAACCATCTTATGATCATCCGAACAATATTTAATCGAGCGATCAATGCGAAGTTGGTCAGTAAAGACCTTTATCCCTTTGGTGGTAAGGGTAAAGCCGCTTTGGTGGCGCTGTAAACGCCCATGCCTGGTAAAGCTTTCACACGGGGATTGAGCCCATCATAATAATTGACCACCCTATAAATCCTGGAGTGAAGTGACAAAACAGTTATGAAGGTAAAGGTATTGAAGAGTATTTTGAACTTAAATAGTCTTATGTTTCGTATTTTTGAAACTGGTTTTAAAATGCAACTATAAATCATGTAATTGCTGTTTATGATGATCAGATATAAGATGGCGAAAAATGACGAACATAGGTCTTATTGTCCGGTTAACCTGTTTACTGAGGTTTTGGGCGACAAATGGAGTTTATTGATATTACGCGATATGATGTTTTATAAAAGGCGGCATTTTAATGAATTACTTCGTGAGTCTGAAGAAAAGATAGCCTCTAATATTTTAAGAGACAGGCTTGTTATGTTTGAGAAAGAGGGCCTTGTTTCTAAAGGAAAGCCTGTGGATGAAAACCATAAACAAAAACTTACGTACAGCCTGACGGAAAAAAGCATCGATCTGCTGCCATTAATGGTTAGTGCCATTGGCTGGAGCATCAGGCATGAGCCTGTGGATAAAAAGAAATATAAACCAGCGGTTGATCTTTATGCTGCCGGGCGTCCCGCGATAGCGGCTTTTCAAGCTATGTTAAGGCAGGAGCATCTTGGTCAAGCCACTACACAATCTTAATATGGTTATTAAAAAGGGCCTTAATAATGTTTAAGGCCCTTTTTTAATGGCGTTCTATTTAATTTAGAAGCAAACGCAATGGGCTCAACGGACCCACCGGAATCAGATTAAACTTCATAAAACCGGCCTGACCTAATGGCAACGCTTCCAGTATGGCTTGCGCCTCTTCAATAGTGTTTACATTCATAATGAATACAACGCCGCTTCCATCGGTTTTCACAAACCAGTTATCTATTTTTCCATCCAGATAAACTTGTACGGTTGCAGGAACTTCGCGCTGTAATACAGGGAGTCTTTCGGACTTGTTTGTTTGCGTTGCTTTTTCAGTAAGGCTACCGATTGCGATGACTTTGTTAGTTGCAATCGCAAGGGGATTTTTTTCTTGTTCACTCATGATACTTTTATTTTAATATTTGATTAAAAATTGCAATACAAAACCAGTTGTTAATTGCAATCTTTTACAAATGTATCTCATTAATTTAAATATACAACTAGTTTTAAAATAAAACTAGTTTTTCATGTGCAACGAATAAAAAAATCATTATAATGATCTTAAAACATATTTCGGAATTCATAAAATATTTATTAGCCTTTTCGCCTCAAGAAGGGGATGATTTTGAAAATGCAGAAGAGCGCCGGGTTTTTATGTGGACAATAACAAGAGCATGTTAGAAAAATTACCTTCCGCTGCAAATCCGGTTATAGAACATAAAATAAAAAGTGCAGCCAAAGGATAAATTAAAATTACTTAATTGCAAAAATATTGTTACAATGGATAAAATGATCCATTTTCTTCATTATTTATTCATAATCGGATAATTATTGGTAATAAAAGCCTATTTTTATTGCTAACTTTGAAACGGCAGATGTTGAAAAAGTATTTAAATATTCTCCTTTCTGTATGGCTTATCAGTGCCATCGTCTGTTTTCACGCAACAAATCCTGAAAATAATACCTGCGAGCATTTTCAATTTTCAAGTAATAGCTATCATGCTGGAAATACATTGTTTGATCTGGCATATCAGGGCTTGAGCAATGATGATTCACATCATGACGCGAAACATCATCATCACGTAAAATATCAAAAAAGGTTTTTAACCAGTCGTGTGGTTGATTTTACTATTCAGATTCCTGCTACACAGGAATTCGTTGCTGACATTCTGCCACAGCATTTGTTTTCATTCCCAGGGAAGCAATGGTTAAATAAAGTTTTTTTACCGGTACATCACCATTTCCTTTTCCGGCTTACGCCTTTCTGATCCTGTTTCCTAACTCTTGACAGCGGCATTTCTGCTGCTTTATTTTAAGGATTATTTGCCTTACGTCTTCAGATGTGAGGTGACATTAACTAAAGGAAACAAAACCATGTTAAAACATAAAGGAATTTTTTATGCTTTGGCTGCCGCAACATGCTTTTCTATAGCTGGCTGCGTGTCTGAAGCTCACGATAATAACGCTCAGGAAGAACTGTTACAATTGCCGGTAGTTACGCTCAATGCCCGCGATACTGTTGTAAGTACAGCCTATGTAGCCGATATACAGGCAATTAAAAATATAGAGATCAGGACCCGCGTTAGGGGCTTTTTAGAAAAAATATATGTAGATGAAGGTCAGCAGGTAAAAAAAGGGCAATTGCTTTTTAAGCTGAACGATGAGGAATTTAAGAACATGCTGTCAAAGGCAAAGGCCGCGTTAAGTAATGCCACTGCAGATGCTAAGGCTACCGCGCTTGAAGTTGACAGGGTAAAAATGCTGGTTAGCAAAAAGGTAATATCCGCGTCAGAACTGGAAGTAGCAGAGGCTAAACTTCATGCAGACAAAGCCACTATTGAGGAAGCCCAATCTGCCGTACAAAGTGCGAAAGCCCACATGGATTACACTTCTATTCACGCTCCTTTTGATGGTATCATTAACCGTATACCGCTCAAGGCCGGAAGTTTGATAGATGAAGGCATGCTGCTAACCAATCTGTCAGATATCAGTTCTATGTACGCCTATTTCAGTTTTCCCGAAAATGAATATCTGAAATATGAACGTACCAAAAAAACTGCAGCCGATAGTGGTAACGACAAAGTGAAATTAGTACTTGCCGATGGCAGCAACTATCCTTATTCAGGCAACATCGAAACTATTGAAGGCGAAATTGAGCAAAGCACCGGTTCCATTGATTTCCGGGCCCGCTTCCCTAATCCGCAAAAGCTGTTAAGACATGGCGCCACCGGAAAAGTATTTCTGACAAACCGGGCCGATAATGTAGTGTTAGTTCCGCAACAAGCCGTTTTTGACATTCAGGATAAAAGCTATGTGTATTTGGTTGATAATCAAAACAAACTGCACATGAAAGCTTTTACACCACTTTTAAGGCTCTCGCACAGCTACATTGTAAAAGATGGTTTGAAATCTGGCGATAAAATTCTGTATGAAGGCGTTCAAAACGCCCGTGACGGCATGATTATAAAACCTGAACAAATAGAGCAGAAGCCTTTACTTGCTATGAAAAAATAGCTCGGTAACAGGCACAAGCACGCCATTTTGGGTCGTGCTGTTATTATCCATCTTTTCAAATTGATTATACTATGTTTAACCTGTTTATAAAGCGGCCGGTATTGTCGTTGGTTATCTCCCTGGTGATTACCCTGCTCGGAGTACTGGCTTTAATTACCCTGCCCATTACGCAGTTTCCTGATATTGTTCCGCCATCTGTAACGGTTACCGCAACGTATACCGGTGCCAATGCTGAAGTTTGCGCCAAAGCGGTAGCTACCCCGCTGGAACGTGCCATTAACGGTGTGCCCGGCATGACTTACATGTCTACTGTATGTACCAATGATGGTATCACGGTTATTTCTATTAATTTTAACGTAGGGGTTGATCCTGATCTGGCTGCTGTTAGCGTGCAGAACCGGGTATCAACCATTATTGACGAATTACCCGAAGAGGTAATCAAGGCCGGCGTAACTACCGAAAAGGAAGTTAACAGCATGCTGATGTACCTGAACATCATGAGCCGGGACAGTACGCTCGACGAAAAATTCATTTACAACTTTACAGATATTAACGTACTGCAGGAGCTTAAACGGATTGAAGGCGTTGGCCGTGCCGAGATCATGGGTGCTAAAGAATACTCCATGCGGGTTTGGCTCAAACCCGACAGGATGATGGCCTATCATGTATCTACCGATGAGGTTATACAATCCATTCGCAATCAGAATGTGGAAGCCGCGCCGGGTAAAACCGGACAGAGTTCTGATAAATCCCCGCAATTGCTGCAGTATGTTTTACGCTACCCCGGAAAGTTTTTTGAACCTGAACAATATAAAAATCTGGTAATACGGGCTGATGATAACGGATCCGTCCTGAAACTTAGAGAGGTTGCCGATGTTGAATTTGGCTCGTTAACCTACAGCATGGTATCCAAAACCGATGGCAGGCCATCGGCATCCATACTCATCAAACAAAGGCCGGGTTCAAACGCCCGTGAGGTGATCACCAATATTAAAGAGCGTATGGCCGAGCTGAAAAAAACATCGTTCCCGGCGGGTATGAGCTATAATGTAAACTATGATGTGTCGCGTTTTCTTGATGCGTCAGTACATGAGGTCATGCGTACGCTGATAGAAGCTTTTATTCTTGTTTTCATAGTAGTTTACCTCTTTCTACAGGATTTCAGATCGACGCTGATACCTGCGCTCGCTGTTCCGGTAGCGTTGATCGGTACCTTGTTCTTTATGCAGATGCTCGGGTTTTCCATTAACCTGCTTACGCTCTTCGCGTTAGTACTGGCTATTGGTATTGTGGTAGATAATGCTATTGTGGTGGTGGAGGCTGTTCACGTAAAAATGAACGAGGAGCATTTACCACCTATGGAGGCTACCCTGAGCGCCATGAAAGAGATCAGCGGAGCCATTGTGGCTATTACGCTGGTCATGTCGGCGGTGTTTGTGCCTGTAGCATTCATGTCAGGCCCGGTAGGTGTATTTTACCGGCAGTTCTCTTTAACGCTCGCATTCTCCATTGTAATCTCGGGCATAAACGCTTTGACGCTTACCCCCGCGTTGTGTGCCCTTATGCTGAAGCATGAACCTACCGCTAAAGGCAAAGAAGGAATGGTAAAACGCTTTTTTAATGGCTTTAATCACAAATATGATCAGCTATCTAATCGCTACTCATCCCTGATCGGCCGGATAGCGGGCAGAAGGGTAGTTACTTTTATTTTGCTGCTGTTTTTCTTCGGGGCTACCTGGGGTTTAAGTTTTATCCTGCCGTCGGGCTTTATACCTACGGAAGACCAGGGTATGATCTATGTGAACGTTACCACGCCTCCTGGCGCTACGGTGGAGCGTACAGAACAGGTGATCAGTCGCATCCAGGAGGTAAGTAAAAGCATTGGCGCTATTGAATCAGTATCTACACTTTCGGGTTATAGCTTAATTAATGAAATAGCGGGGGCATCCTATGGTATGGCCATGATCAACCTGAAACCCTGGGACGAAAGAAAAGAATCAATCAATGAAATTATTCATTTACTGGAGCAAAAAACAAAAAACATAGCCGATGCCTCCATCCAGTATTTTCCGCCGCCAACGGTTCCCGGTTTCGGTAATTCAAGTGGTTTCGAGATCCGTGTGCTCGACCGTACCGGCAGCGGCGATTTGCAAAAAACGGCCCAGGTAACCAATGGTTTTATAAAAGCGTTAAATGAGTCGCCCGAAATTTCAGGCGCATTCAGCAGTTTCGACCCCAATTTTCCGCAATATATGATCTCTGTTGATCAGCAGGTGGCGGCGCAAAAGGGTATCACCATTGATAAGGCGATGTCAACCCTGCAAACCCTGATGGGAAGTTATTACGCTTCAAACTTTATCCGTTTCGGACAAATGTATAAAGTAATGGTACAGGCTTCGCCGGAGTTTCGGTCGAAGCCCGAGGATGTCCTGAAACTACAGGTAAAAAATGAAAAAGGCGAAATGGTTCCCTTCTCAACATTCATCAAAATGAACCGCGTGTACGGGCCTGAACAAATTACCCGCTATAATATGTATACCTCTGCCATGATCACCGGTGATGCAGAACCCGGCTTTAGCAGTGGCGATGCTATTAAGGCTATTGAACGCATAGCCAAGGAAAAATTGCCAAAGGGCTTTACTTTCGCCTGGTCTGGTATGACGCGCGAGGAAATAGAATCAGGCAACCAGGCGATTTATATCTTCATTATTTGTCTGGTGTTTGTTTACCTCCTGCTTGCTGCCCAATATGAAAGCCTCTTGCTGCCGCTGCCGGTGATACTATCATTACCAACGGGTATTTTTGGCGCGTTTTTCTTTTTAAAGCTGCTGGGGCTCGAAAATAATATTTATGCGCAGGTCGCCCTGGTGATGCTGATTGGTTTGCTTGGCAAAAATGCCATTCTGATCATTGAGTTTGCCATACAGCGCCAAAAAGCCGGAGCCACGGTAATTAAAGCGGCTATTGAAGGCGCGGTATCCAGGATGCGGCCCATATTAATGACATCACTGGCCTTTATAGCCGGTCTTATCCCTTTATGTGTGGCTGATGGCGCCGGGGCGATGGGTAACCGGTCAATAGGTACAGCCGCTGCCGGGGGGATGCTCTTCGGTACCATTTTCGGTCTGATATTAATTCCCGGGCTTTATGTGCTTTTTGCCAGAATATCACCTGAAAAGAAAGAAGTAAAAATGGTATTGGTTGAGGAAGAAACAGTAGATAATTATCAATAAAGAAAATACACCATGCGAACGAATAAAGCTGTTCATTTATATATATTCATCATAAGCTTATTGTTTTGTATTATCACGGGATGTAAAAATTATAAGGCTACCGTATTACAAAACAATATAGCTATACCTGAAACATTTACCGGTAATACGGACACTACCACTGTTGCCAATTTACCCCTTAAGCAGTTTTTTACGGATACTTGCCTGCTGCATTTGATTGATACTGCGGTAACGGCTAATCCGGATATACAATCGGCTTTGCAGCGGGTAGAAATAGCGGGGGCTAATTTGCAAAGCAGCCGTTCATGGCTCATGCCTTCCATTGATTTTAACGCAACCGCCGGAATAGAAAAATATGGAGATTATACCATGAACGGTGTCGGGAACTATGATACCAACCTGTCGCCTAATATCAATAGCAAACAACGCATTCCTGGTCCCTCGCCCGATTATTTTGTAGGTTTCCGGAGCTCATGGGAAATTGATCTTTGGGGTAAGTTCCATCATCAGAAGGCAGCATCGTTTACCCGGTTTTTAGCCAGCAGGAGCGCGTATAAATTAGCGGTAACCTCGCTTACCGCACAGGTTGCAACGCTTTACTATCAGCTGCTTGCCCTTGATAATGAACGGCAGGTCATTGAGAAAAACATCACCCTGCAAAAAAACGCGCTCGAAATTATCAGGATCCAGAAACTTGGCGGCCGGGCTACAGAATTAGCCGTGCAACAGTTTGAGGCACAGCTGGCCCGCACGCAAAGCCTGCGTTTCGGCGTGGCTCAGCAAATAACGGAAACGGAAAACCAGCTTAATTTTTTAACCGGAAAGTTTACCGGTACGGTACGGCGCGACAGTTCTATTCATACCCTTAAGCTTCCGGGGGTGCTTCAGGCGGGTATACCCACCCAGTTACTGCTTAACCGGCCCGATATCAGACAAGCCGAACTGGAACTGGCGGCTATGAATGCGGATATTAAAGCAGTCCGCAAGGCTTTTTTACCATCGCTCACCATATCGCCCTATGTGGGTTATAATGCCTTCAAAACAGCGTTGCTGTTTGATTCAGGTTCGTTAGGCTATGGACTATTAGGCGGCATTACCGCGCCGATATTCAACCGTAAAAGGCTTAAGGCCGATTATGCCCGGACAATGGCCGAAGGCAAACAGGCGCTTTATCATTACCAAAAGGTTATCTTGAACGGGTTTATGGAAGTATCAAACAGTATTAAGGGAATAGAAAACTATAATGACTATTACAGCTTTAAACTACAAGAGGTAAAATCCCTTAAAAACGCGGTTGATGTGGCCGGTGATCTTTTTTTGGTGGGAAGGGCAAATTACCTGGAAATTATTACCGCCCAACGTAGTGTATTGGATGCCGAACTGGAATTGGCGAATACCAAGAAAAACATATTCCTGAACGCTGTTAATTTATACCGCGCGACTGGAGGTGGCTGGAAATAGGTGCGGGCTTGCGCAGTACACGGCATATGATCATATGAATGTTTTACGGTGAGTAATCCGATTTTTTTGTCCTTCCCAGGCGGCCAGTTGCCTGATTGCGTTTACTATTACTTTTTGCGCCTGCCTGCCTTCCGCGGTCGGCATGGCTGCGTAATTATGTGGCTGGCCTTTACAGAGGTGCAATTCTACATGTACACCGGCGTTTCGAATTTTCCTGGCTAAAATCATGCTATCGTTACCTTTTGTGTACAGCAATGAGGTATGGACAGGTATAGAATACCAGGTTGCCTCACACCTGATGCTAATGGGAGAAGTGGATAAAGGCCTTGAGATTGTCAGGGCTTGCCGTGACAGGTATGCCGGCGATATCCGTAACCCTTTTAACGAATATGAGTGCGGACATTGGTATGCAAGGGCAATGTCCAGCTATGGCATGCTGGAAGGGCTTACAGGGCTGCGTTATGATGCAGTCAATAAAAGCTTACATATAAATTCACAGATTGGTGATTTTACAAGTTTTCTTTCCACAGCTACGGGTTTCGGTACGGTTACACTTAAAGGCGGTACTCCGACTTTAAAAGTGGCGTATGGTGAAATTCCGGTTAGTAAGGTTATCGTATCTGGAATAGAAAAGAAATTAATATGAAACTGATTAAAGTCTGATAGATTAACACTGTTTTTTTATTCCAAACCGGGTTGACAAGAAGCTACAAGCTAATATCCTGATCATTCGGGTATTTTAATATTTGTGGTTAGATTTACGATAGAAAAGAAACGGGTGAGTCATTCGTTGATCCGGTTTGTTTAACTTTCTGTAGTTGATTAAATATTAAGTCTGTATAAGGGAAGGTTCGAATACCTCCTCACCGCACCCCATGTCATTAAAAATGAGCAAAAGCCTGTAATCATTGATTTACAGGCTTTCTTTTTTTGTCAACTACGCCGAAAGCTTTTGCCGGCAGACGCGGAGTAATTTGATAATTATTGCCATATTAGAATGACAGATGATCCAATAATAGTCTTCCTTATATTTTCTTGCAAAAATAGCGTTTAAATCAACCAATATACAGGACGGCGATCATCAGCTTTACCCCTAATATTGCTCATAACCAATTTACAATCTGATAGCATGATACTCGGGATAAGTAGCTTTACGTATGGTTGGGCTATAAATTATCATATAGCTGAAGCCAAAAATCCTGCTCTTGAACAGTTTTTGATCGATAGAACCCTGGCATTTGGATTGAGCTGCCTGCAAATAGGTGATAACTTACCTGTTCACACTTTTGATCGTGAGAGACTATATCGTCTCAAAAATAGAATAACCGAAAGCGGAATAAGGCTGGAAATAGGCGCGCGTGAACTTACTGATGAGCACCTGGAAAAATATATACAATTAGCTGATTACCTGGATGTCCGACTGCTTCGCTTTGTGATTGATGGTGCCGGCTTTGAGCCTGCCGCTGAAACCATAGTAAAAACTATAAAGAAATTTCTGCCCCGATTAAAACAGAAGGGCATCATTTTGGGAATTGAGAACCACGACAGGTTTAAGTCTAAAGAACTTGCCGGTATAATGGAGTTAATAGGAGATGAACATGTGGGGATATGCCTGGATTGCGTAAATTCAATTGGTGCCGGCGAGGGACTTGAATACGTAGCTCACATTCTATCACCATACACGGTAAACCTGCATATTAAAGATTTTACAGTAAACCGTTTGTCTCACCAGATGGGATTTTCTGTGGAAGGGTGCCCCGCAGGACAAGGGTTGACAGACATCGATCTGCTGATGGAAAAAGTTGGGCGATATGGCCGTTGTGAAAGTGCAGTACTGGAGCAATGGCTTGTGCCGGAAAATGTAAAGGAAACGACAGTATCCAAGGAAGAACAATGGGCGAAGCAAAGCATAGATTACCTTAAACAAACGAACTATTTTAAATAAGATAAAGGTTTTAAATTATTATGACAACAAAAATTGTTTTGGTTGGAGCCGGCGGCAAAATGGGTGTTCGCATTACGGATAACTTTTTAAATTGCTCTCAGTATGATATTTCCTATTTGGAGATCAGCGGTCCATGCATTGAATTATTAAAGCAGCGGGGTGTAACAGTGAGCGTGCAACAAGATGTTATTCCGCTTGCTGATGTAGTGATACTTGCCGTGCCGGATGTGGCTATCGGTAAAATCTCCGAAGAGATCATCCCGATGATGAAGACCGGTTCGCTGGTCATGACGCTCGACCCGGCTGCACCGTTAGACGGCGTGATCTTTCGACGTGATGACCTAAGTTATGTGATAGCTCATCCATGCCATCCTTCGGTGTTTAACTGGGAGCCTACAGAGGAAGCTTTCAGGGATTTTTACGGAGGCATATCTGCAAAACAGTCTATAGTGGTAGCATTAATGGCAGGGACAGAGGAGCAATACAACCTGGGGGAGCAGATCTCAAAAGACATGTATCAGCCTATTAAAGAGACGCATCGCATAACTCTTGAACAAATGGCTATTTTAGAGCCGGCAATGGTAGAAACACTGGCTCAAACCTGCATGGAAGTAGTAAAAAAAGGATATGACAAAATTGTTGAACTTGGCGTGCCCGAAGCAGCTGCCCATGATTTTGTATTGGGCCATCTGCGTATACAGATCGCGGTTTTGTTTAAAGAAGTAAATGGTACATTCTCTGATGCAGCGTATAAGATAAGCAAACGTGCAAGGCCTATTATATTTAAAGAAGGTTGGGAAAAGATATTTGAAATGAGCAATATACGCGAACAGGTAAGGGATATTACCAACTAGCAGAATATTTAGTTAATGAAGAAATTGAGATTTGCGGTCATAGGGACAGGCTTTTGGGCTAATTATCAAATCCCGGCCTGGATGGAACTGGATGGAATTGAATTGGTTGCTCTGTATAACCGCACCAGATCAAAGGCAGAAGCATTGGCTCAACAATATAATATTCCCGGAGTTTACGATGATATAGAGGAGCTTTTAAAAAATGAGCAGTTGGATTTCGCAGATATCATTACCGACGTAGATACTCATAATGTTTTTACAGAAATGGCGGCAAAAAAAGGGATAGCCGTTATTTGCCAGAAACCAATGGCTGCCGGTTTGAAAAAGGCAGAGCAGATGGTGAATACCTGTAAAAATCATCAGGTACCCTTTTTTATTCATGAGAACTGGCGATGGCAGGCTCCGATCCGAAAACTGAAAGATTTGCTGAATATGGGAGTAATAGGAAGTATTTTTAAAGCGCGGGTTACATTCTGCTCGGCGTTCCCGGTATTTGATAATCAACCGTTTTTGGCAGAGATCGATGAGTTTATATTGACTGATATTGGCTCACATATATTAGATGTTTGCCGCTTTCTGTTTGGCGAAGCAAGAAGCCTGTATTGCCAGACGGCATCCGTCAACCCTAAAATAAAGGGCGAAGACGCAGCCAATGTGATGATGAAGATGGAAAACGGTATATCCTGTTATGCCGAAATGTCCTACGCGTCAATATTGGAGCATGAATCCTTTCCACAAACCTATATTTTGATTGAAGGCACTAAGGGGTCTATACAACTGATGAATAATTACCAGGTACATATTACTACACGTAGCGGAACGGATAAAATAAAAGCCGCGCCAAGGCTTTATCGCTGGCTTGATCCTGCTTATGCATTAGTACATTCCAGCATTGTAGATTGTAACAGGGATATTTTGAACGATTTATTAAAAAACGAAGTTTCTGAAAACAGGGGCTCAAATAATCTGGAAACAGTGCGGTTAGTGCATGCCGCCTATGCTTCCGCAAGAAATAACGAATTGATCACTATAAAATCTTTCCATGCCGACTGAAAATAATCCCGCCTGGCGTTTAGAGCTGAACAATATCAGCAAGCAATTTCCTGGGGTGAAGGCGCTGGATGGAGTAGATTTTAATTTAAGGACAGGAGAAGTGCATGCACTTTGCGGTGAGAACGGTGCCGGGAAAAGTACGCTAATGAACATACTCTCCGGTAACCTGCAGCCTGATGCCGGCTTTATAAATATAAATGGCGAAAGAATCCGGTTCGATAATCCGCAATCGGCGTTCAATGCCGATGTCGCCATCGTTTATCAACACCTGAGTCTGGTTGACAGCATGAGCGTAGCCGAGAATATCTTTGCTAATCAGCAACCGCATAGCACTGCCGGTATAATCGACTTTAAATTGCTCTATCAAAATACAAGCCGCCTGCTGCAGCAATTATATATCGATATCAACCCCAAAACACTTGTATGCAGATTATCACCCGCACAAAAGCAGATGATAGAAATTGCGAAGGCACTTTCCCGCAATCCACAGATATTGATCTGCGATGAGCCTACCGCTTCCTTAACTGAAAAAGAAACGATTGTTTTATTTGACATTATAAATGGGTTAAAGGAAAAAAAGGTATCTGTTATTTATATCTCACACCGCTTGTCTGAAATTTTCAGGATTGCCGACCGGGTAACTGTATTGAAAGATGGTAAGATACAGGCAACATTTGACAACAATGACCTTACCGAAGATAAATTGATCAGAACAATGGTAGGCAGGGAAATCAAACAGATCCGCAAACAATCTTCGGTAACAAAACAAATATTAATGCAAGTTAAGAATCTTTCCGGTTCAAAGTTCAGTGATATAACATTTGATCTTTATTGCGGCGAGATACTGGGAATTGCCGGACTGGTAGGTGCCGGCAGAACGGAAATTGCAAGGGCTATATTCGGAGCGGATGATAAGTCGGGCGAAGTTTTAATCAGGGATAAAAAGGTTGATATTCAACACCCCTCAGATGCGGTAGCTAAAGGAATCGCTTATGTACCCGAAGATCGAAAGCAATCAGGGCTTTTCTTGGAAATGCCGGTTGCAGATAACATCGGTTGTTTATCAGCCGGTACCAGATCTGCCAGTTGGTTTAACAGAAATATTGTTATCCAGAGAGCAAAAGAGTATGTTGAACGGTTACATATTACGCCCCGAAATATCAATCAAAAAGCCGTTAACTTAAGTGGCGGCAACCAACAAAAGGTGGTGCTGGCCAAATGGCTGCAAACGAACCCTGAGGTATTGATCATTGACGAGCCAACACACGGCATCGATGTCGGCGCAAAACTCGAAATATATGAGCTGCTAACCACTATTGCAGCACAAGGAAAAGGAATTATTATGATATCGAGCGATATGCCCGAGCTTTTGGGATTATGCGACCGTATCCTGGTGCTGCGGCGTGGCGGGATAGCCGGCCAGCTCAATGCCGCT
The DNA here is from genome assembly GCF_034262375.1 of Mucilaginibacter sabulilitoris. Taxonomy (NCBI): domain Bacteria; kingdom Pseudomonadati; phylum Bacteroidota; class Sphingobacteriia; order Sphingobacteriales; family Sphingobacteriaceae; genus Mucilaginibacter; species Mucilaginibacter sabulilitoris. Next base: position 7,170,586 of record NZ_CP139558.1, on the reverse strand, counting down.
GAGGCGTCTGAAGATAAAATTATGTTATTAGCAAGTTGAGGGTATGTTGCAGAAATTGTTTGAAAATCGTCTTTATGCATTTGCCGTTGTGCTGGTTGTGATCATTGCAGCAGCAAGCGCGGTTTTTTCATCAACATTTCCAACCTTTAATAATTTCTCACAAATACTGCTCAACCTGTCCACTGATACCATCGTGGCGGTAGGTATGATGCTGCTGCTGATTTCGGGTACATTTGATCTTTCGGTGGGCTCTACCGTCGCATTTGTGGGATGTTTTACATCCTACCTTATGTTCTTTTTTCATGTGCCGGTACCCTTAGCCATCTTACTGGGCATGCTTTGCGCATCAGTAATAGGTTTAGTTAATGGGTATCTGATTGCTTACCAGGGGATTAACCCGATGATACAAACACTCGCAATGATGGGTATTATACGTGGCGGGGCGCTCATGGTAAGCGGTTCGGGTATACAGGGCTTACCTTATTGGTTCAATGTTATAGGACAATCTAAGCTGCTGGGCATTCAAATGCCGGTTTGGTATATGCTCCTGACAGTGGGGGTGTTTTCTTTCTTATTGAATAAAACCATTTTTTTCAGGCGGTACTATTATATTGGCAACAATGAAAAGGCCGCTGATCTATCAGGCATCAGGGTGAAAAGAATGAAGATGTATGGTTTCATATTATCCTCTTTATTGGCAGGTGCAGCGGGGATACTGTTAACATCACGTTTAGGAGCGGCTTTACCTACCATGGGCCGTGGACTAGAGTTGAAAGTAATAACGGCCGTAATATTGGGAGGTGCCAGCCTGAGTGGCGGGATAGGAAAAATGCCGGGCGCCCTGCTAGGTGCGCTTTTTATGGGAGTAATAGGGAATATCATGGTAATTTCGAGAGTATCGGGTTATTGGCAGGATATTATACTCGGGCTGATATTGATAGCCATATTGTGGCTGGACAAATTTTTGCAGAAAAAATATGAAGTGTAATAAAGAGCTTATGCTAAGGAAACCGTTTCTATTTGTTGTATGCTCTTTCATGCTGATGGTATATTCTTGCGAATTGCCGTCAAAGAATACTGAAACAGCCACGCCATCAGTTAATGAGGGCACAAAGGATGAAGCGATAAAGAACGAAGAATATGTAATGGTGACAACCGCCGTGACTATGCCAATGTATGTACATCACGATCAGGCGGCGTTTTTAAAATGGGGGAAGGCAAGGGGAGTGAAAGTGTCTGTTTTAGGTCCGGCCGATTGGGATGTTTCAGAACAGATCAATACTATAGAAGAAGTGATCGGCTCAAAACCATCGGGCCTGCTTATTAACGGTACTGATCCGGCAATAGCTGGGGCTATCAATAAGGCTGTAGCTGCGGGTATTCCAACAGTAGTTTATGATTCAGACATTCCTGATTCAAAGCGGAACGCTTTTTTAGGAACTGATTGGTACGAAATAGGTAAAATGCAGGGTGAAGAAATTGCCAGCCTGATCAATGGAAGAGGCAAAGTAGCCTATATGGGAATATTGGGCCTGAATAATATGGAAGCGGGCTTTAAGGGCCTTCTCGATGTATTTAAAAAGTATCCCGGAATTGAGGTGGTTGGTAAATTTGATGATAAAGCTAATGTAGAAGAGGCAGCAAAAATAACTTCCGACTTATTATCTGCGCATCCTGATATCGCTGCTTTCGCGGGTTTTGATTCTAATTCGGGTCCTGGTATCGCTTTAGCGGTAAAAGAGGCAGGCAGGGCTGGAAAAATCAAAATTACCTGCGTAGATTGGGAACCAGAGCACCTGGCACTGGTGAAACAAGGCGTTATCCAGATGCTTGCAGGACAAAAACGTGAACTTTTTACCTGGTATGGCGCCCAGTTTTTATATGATATGGCACATAAAACTAACAAACTATCAGGCAACGATGCCAAAGCCGGGATAACAGATATACCATATTCGGTTAACACTGGGCTGTTGAAAATTACAAAAGAGAACGTTGATCAATTTATAAATCACTAATACTATCCGGATATTATGCAGCTTCGGGCCGGGACATTTACTTTACTATATGAAAAAGGCTTTTTGCGTTATATCAGTTATGATAAAACAGAAATACTGAGGATGATCTATTTTGCCCTTCGCGATGAGAATTGGGGAACTATGGATGTTATTATAAAAAATGAGATAATCCGATCCAGGCAAAACAGTTTTTTTATCAGTTATGATTGCTGTCATCAACAAAAGGGTACCGACATTTTTTGCTGGCAGGTAATGATTAACGGCAGCGAAAACGGCGAAATTACTTTTGAAATAGAGGGATATGCACGGGTTGAATTCTTAAAGAACAGGCTGGGTTTTTGTGTTTTACACCCGATCGGTGATTACCGGGGCCAGCAGGTCGAAATTACCCACCCTGATAAAACAGTAACACAAACCAGTTTCCCGGAGCCTATTGCGAATGATGACCCGTTTAGGCAAATAGCAAGTTTAAAATGGCAAAAGAATAACAGTTGGTACAACCTGGGTTTTGAAGGAGATATTTTTGAGACCGAAGATCAGCGTAACTGGACAGATGCTTCATTTAAAACTTTTTGCACCCCGCATGATTTGCCTGTTCCTGTTAAAGTTATGCATGGTGAAAGGATTCATCAAAAAATCGTTTTTTCCGCTGTTGATGACCTGCCCGTTTTACCTGTTGGTAAAAGCAATTTAATAGAAATTACGATGACCGGTCAGATACTTGAGTTACCCAAAATAGGTATCGCCGCTGCCGAAGTAGCTAATCAAATATCAGCAAAGGCCGGAGCATTACTCCGCGACCTAAAGCTTAAACACTACGCAATAACTGTTGACTTATCCCGTGAACATTGGACAGCACAGTTTTTTAGTGATACTGAAAATGCAGGAATACTGCAATTGCCTTTACAGGTGACGCTTCAATTGAGCGAAAATTTTTTAGGAGAAATAAACGTTTTTACAGCGCTTTGCCATCAGTTGAAAGCCGATGTAAAATCAATTCTTTTGCTATCAAAAAATGAGCTGGTAACCAGTAAGCAATTAATAGATCATAGCTGGGTAATAAAAGAGCAATTTCCAGATGTGCCGGTAGGCGTTGGTACAGATTATAATTTTAAAGAGATCAACCGGTGCAGGTTTAATACCAGTGGTGCTGAATTTATAGGTTATGCTATTCATCCGCAGGAACATGCGTCTGATGATCTGTCGTTGATTGAAAACATTGCCGCACAGGCTGATACCGTTAAAACTGCAAAACATATTTATGGTGAAAATATATCTGTATACATCTCGCCTGTCACATTGAAAAAAAGATTTAATCCTTATGCTAGTGACCCTGCTTTGATAACACGGTCTGATAATGAACGTAATGATTCAAGACAAAATAAAAGTTTCTGTTCAGTTTTTACTTTAGGCAGCATTAAAAGCCTGACAGTTGCACAGGCGGATAGCATCACCTATTTTAAAACACTTGGAAACCAGGGTGTCATATCAGATAGTAATGAACCATTCCCGGTTTATTTTGCATTGAAAAATGTGTTAAATAATTCATCAGCTATAATTAATACTGGATCTTCTGATCCATTGGCGGTTGACAGTATGCTGTTTAAAGATGGATTACTGCTGCTCTGGAATTATACCAATGCGGAGCAAACAGCCTTAATGTTTGATGGAAAAAGCATAAAATTGAGACCGCACCAGATCAAAACAATTGCTGTTGAATTGAATTGATTAAAATGTGCTATCGTTTTACAGTCAGCGCACCGGAAACCTTTTTATTCCCCTTTTCCCGGTATTCGCTTGGCGTCGATTTCACTATCCTTTTGAATAGTTTATGAAAATTGGACAGACTATTAAATCCACTTGAAAAACAGATCTCGCTGATATCAAGATTGTTTTCCATTAGCAGTTCACATGCGTATGAAATTCTAACCTCCGATAAATAATCAAAATAGCTTTTACGTGTGCGGGTTTTAAAATAACGGCAAAAGGCCGAAGGGGTGAGGTTAATCAAATCAGCAACCACCGGTAGAGATACAGCATCCTTAAAATGCTGTGCAGTATAAGAATATATAGTATTTATCTTTCTTGAATCCTTGTCATTAACCTCTTTCAGATAGCTTAAAGGGTTAAGAAATATGTATTCTTCAGAATGCGCAATTATATTCAAAATAGACAATAACTCCAGTATAGCCGAGGTTTCGCTTAATTTGGTAAGGTGCACAAGCTTTTCACTGATCTCGTCCTTGAGACTGCCGGTTAGTTTTATACCCTGTTGAGCCTTGTCCAGCAACTGTTTGATATGGCTAAATTCCTTTACCTGAAAAAAATCCTGCCCTAGGAAACACTCTTTAAACTGCACGACAATAGTTTGTATAGATTCATTAGGATATTGCCGGTAAAACTCCTTATCGCGTTGTCGCGTATGCGGTAAATTTTTGCCAAATAATAATATTTCGCCCTCTTCAATGGCGCTTATGTTGTTGCCTATAAAATTTGTTCCTCGGGCTTTAATGCAATAAAGCAATTCTATCTCCGGATGAAAATGCCAGGGATTATTCCATACGATCTCATCACCTTTTATAATAATCGAGTTGCCCAGCGATGGGATGATTTTTAATAAATGGGGCTTCTGAGCTATACGTTGTGCTTGGGGCATGTTTATAGCTATTTGGGTTTGAAAAAAATGGTTTATATAGGTCTAAATTTATGGAAATAAAGAATAACTGTCAAAATTATATTTAATAGTAAAGGCAAATTATCTATGGGTTTGACATTGTCGGGCAAAACGGAACATTAATGCAAAAATAGCGTCTACAATAACCAATATAAAGGATGCTAAGCAGATACAGATGCATTAATTTAGATTATTCCAACTATAATGCCATGTACATGCACATTAACCGTAATTAATATGGATGTATAATGATGATAGCCGGATACCAATTGTAATTATCAGAAAAACCAATTTATTAACCAAACTAACTAACTGTATGACAAATTTATACATTCAAATTCGTGCTTGGGAATTAGGTCGCCGGGGTATAAGTACTCTACATAACCAACCTCATGCTTTAGATAATTAAACGCATAAAGCGTCAAACTTAGGTCTGTTTTTAGCAAGCAATCTTACAAACACTACAGGTAATTCAAACACCACAATAGGGTGCAGGGGAGTTATTTGTGTTAAAAGTGCAGCCTGATGCAGACATCCTTAAGGCAAAAAAAACGCCTTTGTGAAAAGCTCAATAATCTCTAACCCAATTAAAATCTTTAATGAATTTAAATTATGAGAAAACTACAATTAACCATGTGTTTATGCCTTTTGTTATATGGTTTTATAACACCAAAAGGTAATGCACAAATTCTGGCTTCAAACCTTAGCCGGAAAAAAGAAATAAACATACCCGGCAAGGAACAGGCATCCCCCATAAATGCTGCTGTTACCATATCAGGACGGGTAACAGATAACACAGGGGCGCCGATGCCTGGGGTAAACGTAGCCCTTAAGGGTACAACTTTAGGGACGGTAACGGATGCGAATGGAAAATATTCATTAAACGTTCCGGATCAAACGGGTACGCTTGTTTTTAGCTTTGTTGGTTATATAAGCCAGGAAGTAGCTATTGGTAATAACACCGCTATAAATGTTAAGCTGGAGGAATCAAGTAAATCTCTTAACGAAGTAGTAGTAATAGGATATGGTACTCAACGAAAATCCGACCTTACCGGGGCACTTACATCAGTATCAACCAAAGACTTCGCCCAACAGCCGGTTACCAGGGTTGATCAGGTGCTGTCCGGCCGCGCAGCCGGTGTGCAGGTAACCAACGCCAGTGGTGCCCCCGGTGCCAATGTAAGGATCCGGGTCAGGGGTTCCAATTCAGTACTGGGTAATAACGATCCATTGTATGTAATAGATGGTTTTGTAGGTGCTGATTTTTCTATTCTTAACCCTAACGATATAGAGTCGATACAGGTGCTTAAGGACGCCGCATCTACCGCAATTTATGGTAGCAGGGGCGCAAATGGTGTTATTATTGTTACTACTAAAAAAGGCTCGGGCTCTGGTTTTAAGATATCATATGAGGCACAGGGTTCCCGTTCTGAAGTGGTTAAAAGGTGGGATGTGCTTAACGCGTTTGACTATGCCACTACAGCAAATGAACGTTCTGTAGCTTTAGGCACATCACCTATTTTTACCCAGGACCAGGTAGATCAATTTCGTAACAACAAGGGTACCGATTGGCAGAATCTGGTATTCCGCAGAGCTACCGGCCAGCAGCATCAGTTAACTTTATCGGGCGGAGGAGAGAAAACCACCTACCTTATATCAGCTAACTATCTGGACCAGGACGGCGTGATTAATAATACCGGCTTTAAAAAGTACACCATCCGTTCAAATGTAAGCTCAAAGCCAACTGATGATTTTTCTTTGCGTTTAAACTTTACCGGTTCACGAATCGAGAATCACAACATTGGCTTGCAAAGCGGTACAGGCAATGCACTGGTTGAGGCTTTATCATGGGCACCTACCACACCAGCCTATGACGCTACTGGTCATTACACCTCTCAGGATCCAACAGGTTCTGTGGCAATAAATCCATTGGCCCTGTTATATGATTTAAATAATGATGATAACAGAAATATTGCCAATGTTATAGGTGGTGCAAATTATAAGCTGCCAATTAAAGGCTTAGCCATTGATTTACAATACGGCGTTAATTATACCGGTGTACAGGACGCTTCCTGGGGTGGGATTTACCTTACCCGGGGTAACCCTTTTGCCAACAGGAGCACCAGCGACCAGGTAACTTTACAAAGTACAAGCTCCCTTAACTATAACCGCACTTTTAATAAATATCATAACATTAGCGCAGTGGTGGTATTTGAGACTCAGAAATACGTACAAAACGATTTTTCTGCCGCAGGTAATACCTTGTTTTTCCCGGATCTGGGTTATTATAATCTATCGCTTGCTAACTCCTATGCGGTAGGCGCGGGATATTCCAAATCCTCATTGCTTTCGTACCTTGGGCGTGTAAACTACTCTTATAAAGATAAATACCTGTTGTCTTTTGCCGTAAGGCGTGATGGGTCATCAAAGTTTGCCGATGGAAATAAATACAGCACTTTCCCTTCTGTTGGCGCGGGATATAACCTGGCTGAAGAGGACTTTATAAAGGGCATGAATGTGTTTAGCAATCTGAAACTCCGGGCCAGCTGGGGTATGACAGGCAGCCAGGCAATTGGTCCGTATGCTACGCTCTCAACTTACAACACCGGAACCCCGGCTGCATTCAACAATGCAGGCGTACTTTATGGTATTCAGCTTGGTAACCCTGGTAACACTCACCTTAAATGGGAAACTACCAAGCAAACCGATGTTGGGCTTGAAATGGGTGTATTGGATGGCCGTGTAACATTAGAAGGTGATTACTTTGTAAAGAACACGACGGACCTGTTATTGAATCAGGCACTGCCGGCTTATGTGGGCGGTGGAACTGAAACAAAGAATGTTGGTGAAGTACAAAACAAAGGTTTTGAAATTACACTTACAGCCAACCTGCTTAAAACCACCGGGTTTAGCTGGACAAGTAACTTTAACGTAGCGGTAGTTAAAAATAAAGTGGCAAGTCTTGGAGGTGTAGCTCCAAGAATTTTGACAGGTACAGGAGTAGGTGGAGGAATGTCTACAACAAATGAATTTGTGCTTCAGCCGGGCTATTCTCTTGGATCATACTGGGGATTGAAGTATTTAGGGACCTGGAAACCAGCAGATGCTCAGGAGGCTGCCAAATACAATGAAAAACCTGGCGATTCAAGGTATGCGGATCTGAATAACGACGGGCAGATCAACGCTGATGACTTTACCATTATTGGAAAAGGCATACCAACCACTACCGCGGGCTGGAACAATACTTTCACTTACAAGGGCTTTACGCTAAATGTTTTCTTCCAGGGAGTATTAGGGGTTGATAAGCTGAACTATACCCGCGCGGTAGCATTATCAGGCAGCGGTGACGCAAGGCAATATATTTTATCGGAAATAAAAGACCGTTATATACCGGGTGAAAATCAAACTTCAAATATACCGGCTTTTAGCAGCACAAACGTTGTAATTACGCAATCAAGCAGGTTTATTGAAAACGGCAGCTACGTACGTCTTAAAAACCTAAGCCTGGCTTATACCTTTCCTAAGGTAGTTAACAACCGCGGGGCTATTAAGGTATTTGTAAGCGGCACTAACCTTGCAACCATTACCAAATATAAGGGGCTTGATCCGGAAGCAAATAACATAGGGTCGGGTACTGATACAGCCCAGGGAATTGATTATGGCGCCTATCCAAATTCAAGAGTGTACACATTAGGCGTTAACTTATCATATTAAAATATTAATTTATAAAAAATGAAAAAGCTACTCATACTCTCTATGGCTGCCTTTTTTATAACCGCGAGCAGTTGTAAAAAATATTTAAATGAAGAAGTCAGAGGCGCTCTGCTGGGTGCAGATGCGTTAAAATCTCAGCAAGGCCTTGAAGCCGCGCTTACTGGTGCTTATGCAGGCTGGGAAAATACATTCAGTACCGGCTTTATACATGCTACTGCAATTGCTGCTACAATGGGCGGCGATGACGTAACAACGCACCATGCCAGTAACAAAGCTGATTTACGCGAATTTGATCAGTTTGCAGTATCGGCAACTAACCAGCGTACACAAGCGCTATATAATGGATGTTATAAAGCGATACAGGGTGCCAATAATATTATAACTAACTATAAAACCACTGTAGGCGATGCTACAACAATTAACGCTATTGCCGGCGAAGCTTATTTCGTCCGGGCATTGTCTTATTACTGGCTTATACGTTTATATGGCAGTATCCCTTTAATAACCGACCCCGTTTTTACTGATGCTATGCTTACAGTTAAAAGGTCATCTGCAGCAGATGTTTATAAGCTGATTGAAGCCGACCTCACAGCCGCCGACGGATTACTGCCGAACACCAAACGCGATCCCGGACGGCCAAACAAAGGTACCGCTGAGGCTTACCTTGCCGATGTTTATCTAACCGAGGCCGGCTGGCCATTAAAGCAAACTGATAAGTATGCAATGGCAGCAGCAGAAGCTAAAAAGGTAATTGATAATAAAGCCTTATACGGGTTTGATTTACTGCCTTCATATGATCAGGTTTGGGAAAATGATCCGACAAAAAATGGTACAGTAGAAACAGTTTTCCAGATATCTACTTTTATGGGTGTAGGCTCAACAACAAATTGTAATTATGGTTGGTCGGCGATGCCTGGTGAAGAAGGTGGATGGGATGACTTTTTTTCAGAAATAAATTTCTTTAAAAATTTCCCTGCCGGGCCAAGAAAGGATGCTACATTCCGCACTACATTTAAGTTATCAAACGGCACAACTATCCCATGGCAGCAAAGCCAAACCAAGCACCCTTATTATCACAAATATTATATAAAAGGAGATGTTGGTAACTACGTTTCTTCAGTTCCCGAATCAATGATGCGTTATGCCTATGTGCTAACCGTTTATGCCGAGGCCGAAGCAAGAGCTACCGGTGCGCCCGACGCATTAGCCTATAGCTGCATCAACGCTATCAGGAGTAGGGCGGGGTTAACCCCTTTAAGCGGACTATCAGGGCCTGATTTTGCAGCAGCAGTTGTGCAGGAACGGGCGTGGGAGTTTGCTGCCGAACGTACCCGTTGGTTTGATCTTGTACGTCTTGAAATGGTTGAGCAGGCAAATGCCAGCAAGGATTCTGATGACCTTAAACCCATTGGGGCAATAGCAAAATCGGATTATACATTCCCGCTTCCATTCTCGGAAACTTCTGTTAACCCTAATTTGTAATAACTTTTATCTGTTAACTACCGCCTGCTTAACGGGGCAGGCGGTAGTTTTCTAATTAATCCGTTTGTAACCTAAAGCTATGCGGAGGTATATACTATTCATATTAACACTTTTGGCTGCGCAAAACGTTATGGCGCAATTTAGTGTAAGCCCTAACCAACATTATATATTAAAAGATGATAAGCCATTCTTTTGGCTTGGCGATACAGCCTGGGAACTTTTTGCCCGCTTAAACAAGGAAGAGGCAGACACCTATTTAAAAATCCGGGCCAGCCAGGGTTTTACCGTTGTACAGGCTGTTGTATTAGCAGAGCTGGATGGCTTGCATACGCCAAATGCATATGGAGAAAAGCCATTGATTGGTGATGATCCTGCTAAACCAAATGAAAAGTATTTTGAGCAGGTAGATTTTATTGTTGACAAAGCAGCGCAGTATCATATAAACATTGCCATGCTGCCCACCTGGGGCGATAAAATTTTTAAAAACAGCTGGGGCACCGGTCCAGAAGTATTTAATGAAAAGAACGCTGCGGTTTATGCATCATGGCTGGCAAAGAGATATAAGAAAAGGAAAAATATCATTTGGATATTAGGCGGAGATCGTAATCCGAGAGACCAAAATGATATTGCTGTATGGCGGGCTATGGGTAATGCAATAATGAAGGAAACAGCTAATAAAGCCTTGATCACTTACCATTGTCAGCCAAACAAGTTAGGGTCGGCCGAATGGTTTCGCAAAGAAAGCTGGTTTAGTTTTAACGCTTTTCAAAACGGGCACTGTCGTAACGAAGCTATTTATAATAAGATGCAGGCGGGCTATTCTGCCATGCCGCTAAAACCCGAAATTGATGCGGAACCTATTTATGAGGATCACCCGGTATGTTTTAACGTGCAGGATTTAGGTACGTCCAGCGCTTATGATGTAAGGAAGTACGCTTATCTCGACTTATTTTCGGGTGCATTTGGTCATACTTATGGTTGCCATGATGTATGGCAAATGTATTCGGCAAAACATGAACCGGTCAATGGCCCCCATATTTATTGGTCCGAAGCTTTGCAGCTTCCCGGTGCCAATCAAATGAAATTGGTAAAGCGGCTGATGGAATCGCACCCCATGCTTGACCGTGTTCCCGATCAATCGGTGATTGTTGAAAATAATAACACACCTGCAGAGCGTATACAGGCTACACGCGGTAAAGATTACATATTTGTTTATACAGCCGCAGGCAAGCCGTTTACTGTTAATGCTTCAAAAATAACGGGTAGTAAACTAAATGCTTACTGGTATGATCCGCGCAATGGTAAAACTACCGTGATAGGTTTGGTAGCCAACGCCCGAAGAAAGTTTACGCCGCCATCAACCGGTTACGGGCATGATTGGGTACTGGTATTGGATGATGCAGCTAAAAACTACAAAAACATGGGAGCAGAATAGGTTTTACAGTTGACGAGTACGTAAAACAAATAATCTTTACCGATACACATGAAAAAGGCATATACTTTTATATTCTTATTTACGCTTTCAGCAAGTGCCGGGGCGCAAAGCAAATCAAAATACCAGGTTGTTAATTTTTTTAATAGCATATCAGGAAAGCAAACCTTGTCTGGCATACACAATAACGAACCCAATGCCGAACCTGTACGGCGGACAAATAGAGTTGATTCTATTACCGGGCATTTTCCGGCTTTATGGAGCGGCGATTTTTTATTTCAGCGGGAGAATATTGATAATCGGCAAATAATGATAAATGAAGCTGTGCGGGAGTGGAAAAAAGGCGCAGTTATAAATATCATGTGGCATGCCTGTAATCCCGCCAGCGAAGAGCCTTGTGGCTGGGACAATGGCCATGGTGTATTGAGCAAATTGAGCGACGAACAGTGGAAGCAATTAACCACTGATGGCAGCGAACTAAACAAAATATGGAAAGCGCGGATAGACGAAGTTTGCTATTACCTGCGCCAATTAAAAGATAAAAACGTAGAAGTACTTTGGCGGCCCATGCATGAAATGAACATAAACGCATTTTGGTGGGCTGGTCGTCCCGGCCCGGATGGTACAATAAAACTTTATCAAATGTTGCACGACTATATGGTTAACAAAAAGAAACTAACCAACTTAATATGGGTTTGGGATATTCAGGATTTGAGTACCCTTGCTGACGACGCCAAACGCTACAAGCCTGCCCCGCAATACTGGGATGTAGCCGCCTTAGATGTTTATGACCATTCCGGTTTTACTGACGAAAAATATAAAATCATGCAACAAGCCTGTGACGGTAAGCCCATGGCTATAGGCGAATGCGAGGTATTCCCGAGCGCTGAAAAATTATATGCTCAGCCTAAATGGACTTTCTTCATGGCATGGTCTGACCAGGAATTTAAATGCAATACGATAGAGCAAATAAAAGCTATTCATACAGCACCAAATGTGCTGACTCTTGATAAAATGCCCGGTTGGAAGCAATGAAATAACTATAGGCTTGATAAAAAAATGAGAAAGATTCTATTTTTAATAGTTGCGATACTATTATGCAGGCAGGCAAATGCACAGTTTAGCGTAAGCGCTGATAAACATTATTTATTAAAGGATGGCAAGCCATTTTTTTGGATGGGTGACACTGCCTGGGTGCTTTTTGCAAGACTGACCAGAGAAGAAGCAGATACTTATTTAAAAACGCGTAGCGAACAAGGGTTTACAGTGATACAGGCTGTGGCTTCTGGTTTGCACAGCACGCTTTCAACCAATGTTTACGGTGAAAAGCCGCTTATTAACGATGACCCGTCTACACCAAATGAAAAGTATTTTGAGATGGTGGATTATGTGATCGATAAGGCTGAGGAATACCACCTTAACGTAGCACTATTCCCAACCTGGGCTTCCGGACCGCAAAAATACAACGAAACGAATGCCGCCGAATACGGAGCATGGATAGGCACCCGGTATAAGAACCGCACGAATGTTATATGGATATTGGGCGGCGATAATTTCCCGGAACCCAAAGATATTCCCTACTGGCATGCCATGGGCACGGCTATCATGAAGGCGACCGATGGTAAAGCCGTGATCAGTTACCATGCAAAGCCGAATAACTTAGGTTCGGCTGAATGGTTCAGAAACGAACCATGGTTTAGCTTTAATGTATTCCAGAACGGTCATTGCCGGGATGAACCTATTTATGATAAGATGTCGGCTGCTTACAAGGCCTTACCCATAAAGCCGGAGATTGACGCTGAGCCTATTTATGAAGATCACCCGGTATGTTTTGATGTGCACAATCAGGGCATTACAAACGCTTACGATGTCAGAAGCTATGCTTATCTCGACCTGTTTGCGGGGGCTTTCGGGCATACTTACGGCTGCCATGATGTTTGGCAGATGTATTCGCCGAAACACGAGTCAATCAACGGTGCGCATTATTTCTGGTATGATGCACTTAAACTACCCGGCGCCGAGCAGATGAAATTTGTAAGGCAATTGATGGAATCGCACCCGATAACCGATCGTGTGCCGGATCAGTCATTGATAGTCGAAAATAATTACTTTCCGGCCGACCGTGTTCAGGCTACCAGGGGCAAGGATTACATTTTTGTTTACACTGCGTCCGGCCGGCCATTTACCGTGATTCCAGCGAGTATAAAAGCCATAAAGCTGAACGCTTATTGGTTTGACCCGCGTACAGGCAAGGTGACAGAGATCGGTATCATCGCAAATGCAAAAAGAAAATTCACCCCACCATCAACTGGCTATAACCGCGATTGGGTGCTGGTGCTGGATGACCCTGCTAAAAATTATAAGATATAAAATACCGGGTGAAAATTATGAAAATGAGATCAACAATAATGCGACGACGGCTATTGTTCAGCAAATTACTTTGTTTGGCTATCATTGTGATAATCTGTGGTTTTGTGAATTTTAACGGTACCACAGCTACAAAAAGGAATAACCTACTGCCTTATGATCATACCAACCCTATAATGTATGATAATGATTACGCAAATGATGAGGTAGACTGGTATCTGATGGCCACGGCCAGTTTGGGAGCAATAAAATATCAAGGCATCACCACCACATCGGCAGTAGCGCCATTTGTGCCAGGGCTTGCTATTAATACCTTTAAAAAATGTGTCAGCGACCGCACAAGGATAGTAGAAATAGGTAGAAGAAGCGGGTTTCGTCACATTCCCGAAGCGGTTGCCGGACCGATAGGAAACCTTGAAGAGCCAGCATCGGGTAAAATAGAAGATACCAAGCCACTTAACTCGCCGGGTACACAAGCCGTACTTGAGGCAGCACGAAAAGCCACTTCGTCTAAACCATTGGTGATCTGTATGGGTGGTCCGCTTACCATAGCTGTAGATGCTTACCTGTTGGATCAGTCCATTGCTGATAAAATGGTGCTGGCCTGGACAGGCGGTCGCTACGATAGTATGAGCGATTATAATGGCTGGGTTGACCCCTGGGCTGCATATATCGCGCTTAGCCGGTTAAGATTGGTACAGTTCCCGGTTGACCCGCTGCTTTTTCCGGGTGTGTCCAAATCCTGGATACGGGAAAATTTCCCGGATAACGAAGCCAAACAATTTCTTGTGCCGCTAAAATTGGATGTTGTGAATGGCGACGACCGGGATGGCGATGGCATGCCCGCGGTATCGGTAACGACTCCTGGATATGTAACGGCAGTAAAACATGTCTCCTTTGCAGGATGGAAAATATATAATGGCCATAAACTCCCGGGGATAAAAGATGATCCTGGGGGTAGGGCAATAGTAGTAATCAAAGCGAACAGTGAACTTGCCCGGTCAGCTTATAAAAAAGTTTTTCTTAACCCCGCTGCGTGGAACAACAAATCAAAATAAGGCATGAAAAAGATATTCTTATTAGCCCCGGTTTTATTATTTGTAGTTGTTGCAAATGCCAGTGTACCCGGCTTCTGTAATGCTGATACAACAATTAAACACTGGAAACTAGTATGGAGCGATGAGTTCAACTACTCTGGATTGCCTGACGGGTCAAAATGGAACTATGAAGAAGGCTTTGTACGTAATCACGAAAAAGAATACTACACCAAAGAGCGCAAGGAAAATGCAGTAGTAAAAGACGGCTTTTTGTATATCACCGGTATTAAAGAACGTTACCATAACGCCGTTTACAAATCGGGTAGTAAGAACTGGGAAACGGAGGATTCTGTAGCTGATTATACTTCGGCATCAATCAATACACAAGGCAAAGCTTCATGGAAATACGGAAAGATAAAAGTGCGGGCAAAATTACCTGCGGGTAAAGGGGTATGGCCGGCTATCTGGATGCTGGGCGACAACATTTCAAAAATAGGATGGCCGGAGTGTGGGGAAATAGATATTATGGAAAACGTGGGCTTTGAGCCCCGTAACATATATGCCACAATGCATTATCTGGATCCGTCGACACAAAAGCATGGCAGCAATAGTAAGCATATGGAATCGGCCGCCTTATCAAGCGAATTTCATATTTATACACTGGAATGGGATAAAAAGCTGATCAGGATATACCTGGATAATACGCTTTACCAAACTTTTAATGTTGATGATGCGGGCA
The DNA here is from genome assembly GCF_034262375.1 of Mucilaginibacter sabulilitoris. Lineage (NCBI taxonomy): Bacteria > Pseudomonadati > Bacteroidota > Sphingobacteriia > Sphingobacteriales > Sphingobacteriaceae > Mucilaginibacter > Mucilaginibacter sabulilitoris. Next base: position 7,155,126 of record NZ_CP139558.1, on the reverse strand, counting down.
AAGGAAAGCACAATGGTTTCAGGCATAAACAATACCTGTTGCTTAACCTGGCATTAGGTGGCGACTGGGGCGGTCAGATAGATGATAGCATCTTCCCGCAGCAATATGTGATCGATTACGTACGGGTATATCAATAAAGTTCAAAAATGTTTCAGGTTTGAGATTGCCTGATTAGTTGATGGGTGTGCCGGTGTAAAAACCGGTACTCTTATTAGCGCTCATTTATTCAGCTAATTAAATAATACATCTACTCAAAATGAATGACAAAACAATTTCCGGATCAAAAGTTTTGATCCCCGTTCTAACGGGCATCATTCTTTTCTTCTCATCACAGGTGCTGACGGCCCAATCAACGGTTAAGATCAGCGAGACTGACCAGGTAATTCCCACTTATTTATCCGGGCCGCCGGACCCAAATCCTATGTTTTTTTTCGGAAAGGTATCGCAGGGTGCCGAGGGACGCATCTATCCTTATCCGCTTTATGATAACCTGACAAATAAAAAAAGCGATAAAAGCTATCATTTAGTGTATCTTGAAAATGAATATGTGAAAATCGGGATATTACCAGAGATTGGAGGGAGGATATTTTCGGCGCTCGACAAAACCAACAACTACAATTTTGTTTACGATCAGCATGTGATCAAACCTGCACTTATAGGTTTGATCGGTTCGTGGATATCTGGGGGTATAGAATGGAATATTCCCCATCATCACCGTGCAAGCACCTTTATGCCGGTGCAATGGAGCAAAGAGGAAAATGCCGACGGCAGCAAAACCGTTTGGGTAGGTGAACTGGAAGTAAGGCAGCGGATGCGCTGGGCAGTAGGTTATACCCTGCGCCCCGGGAGCTCAGTACTGGAATGCTCAGTCAGGATAATTAACAGGACGCCATTCGAAAATACGATGCTTTGTTTTGCCAACGTGGCTGTGCATACCAATGAAAACTACCAGGTAATATTTCCGCCAAGTACCGAATGGGCTACCGGGCATAGCAAACGCGAATTTTATAAATGGCCTGTGGTGAATGGCAAGGATATGAGCTGGTATAAAAACAATACCAGTTCGGCTTCATGGTTTGCGGTGAACCATAAAGAAGATTTTGTGGCAGGATACGATCACGGTGTGAATGCCGGAACAATGACCATTGCCAATCACCATATTGTACCGGGAAAGAAATTCTTTACATGGGGCACTGGCAATATGTGGGATAAGATACTTACTGATGATGATGGTCCGTATTTGGAGATCATGGTAGGAGCCTATTCAGATAACCAGCCCGATTATTCCTGGCTGCAGCCTTTTGAAGAGCGTTCATTTATAATCAACTGGTATCCGTTTCGTGGGATTGACGGCGTGAAGAATTCTAACCTCGATGCCGCCGTCAACCTCGAAGTAAAAGACGGTAAAGCAGGTTTTGGCTTTTATACAACCAAGGCATATAAAAACGCAAGGGTAAGTTTGAAGGCAGGCGATAAGGTGATCAGCGAGGAAGAGATAGCTATAGATCCCGGTAAACCTTATTTCAAACAGGTGTTATTACCGGCTGCTGTTGACGAGCAAGGTTTACGTGCTGCTATTACAGCCGGGGGGCATGAATTGATAGCATATTCACCCGTGCAAATTAAGCCAACCGAACAACCTGCCGGTGTTAAATTACCGGTTAAACCCGAAGATATAAAAAATAACGAAGAACTGTTTCTCGCAGGTCAGCGTATCGATCAGTTTCATAACCCAACACTTGACCCTGACACTTATTGGGAAGAGGTGCTTCGTCGTGATCCCGGAGAGGTAAAGGCCAATATCGGTATGGGCATATTGAATTTAAGGAAAGCCAGGTTTGAAACTGCCGAAAAATATTTTAATAAAGCAATTGATCGCCTTACTTTCCAGTACACCGATGCAAAAGATTGTGAGCCCTGGTATTACCTTGGGGTGGCATTAAAAGCACAGGGTAAAAATAATGAAGCATTTACTGCACTTTACAAAGCCGCCTGGAGCCAGCAATGGAAATCCCCGGCATATTTTTCTTTAGCCGAGATCGCCTCTTTAAAAGGAAATTATGAGCAGGCGTTAGACCTGGTTAGCCAATCTGTTGATGCTAATGCACTGAACGTGCGGGCTTATGAGCTTAAGGCCGCATTGCTGCGTCATCTTAACAAACCGGAAGAAGCTGAAAAACTGCTTGCTTTCGCAAAAGAAAAGACCGACCCGCTGGATGCCCGAATTATGACTGAAAAATGGTTAGCCAACAACAGCGCCAAAGATGCAGCAACGCTTTTTAATACATTGAATGAAAATCCGGCAACCGCACAGGAAATTGCAGCCGAATACAATAACGCCGGACTTTGGGGCGACGGTACTAAAGTGCTAACAGAAATGATCGCCAACTCGCCCAATAAAGCAGCTATTTCACCATTGGTGTACTATTACCTGGGACATTTTGCCGAAATAACGGGCGATAAAGGCAAAGCCGGAGAATACCGCCGCCAGGCGATGTTGCAATCACAGGAATACGTTTTTCCATTTCAATCAGAGTTAATTACAGTATTGAAAAGGGCTATTACAGTTAACCCAAAAGACGCGCATGCGATGTATTATTTAGGTAATCTGCTATATGACTGGCAGCCTGAGGAAGCTGTTGAATTATGGAAACGTTCAACTGAGGCTGATCCCGGCTTCGCCATCACCTGGAGAAACCTTGCTATGGCGCATTCACACCAAACAATGACCGGATCACAGAAAGAAGCGATAGCTGAGCTTGAAAAAGCAACATCATTCCCCGATCCTTATCCTACTCATTTTGCCGAACTTGACCGGTTATACCAGGCTGCCGGTACTTCGGTGCAAAAGCGTTTAGCGGTGCTTGAGAAAAATGAGAAGGTGATAACACGGAATGATGAGGCGTTAGGCAGCCTGATCAACCTGAAGACTTTCTCGGGCAAGCCCGCCGAGGCGATTAGTTTACTTAAGGCCCGGACATTCAGTATATGGGAGGGCGGCAGTATTTTTAATACCGGGCAAGCCTGGGCCGATGCTGGTTTGGTGCGTGGCCTGCAACTATTTCGCGAAAAAAAGTATAAAGAAGCTATTGAAGATTTTCAATCAGCACTTAATCCGCCGGAAAGCCGCCGTGCTGAACAACGGCATGATTTACATAATACCCAGATCATTTATTGGATGGGTTGTGCATATGAAGCAGCTGGAGAAAAAGCAAAAGCAAAAGATGAATGGAATAAAATCGAATCAACGGATATACTCGCAAAGGGGGCAGGAGGTAGCGCCTATCGGCGTAGCAGTATGTTAGCGAAAGAAGAAGAGCATTATTATCAGGCACTGGCCAAACACAAACTGGGGAATAGGGATGACCGATCCACTTTCAACGAGTTGGTGACATTCGGTACATCACAGGCAAGTCAAACTGAGCGTGCTTTGGCGGAAAATCAACAGGCAGATGAGCGCAGGTCCCCGCATGAACACGAGGCAGCATCGCATTATATTGCAGGATTGGGCTATGCCGGCTTGGGTAACTCTACCAAAGCACGTGATGAATTTAATTCGGCATTGAAGCTTACCCCGGATTTTCTCCCTGCTGAAATCGCCTTAAAACAAATTGATTGGTGATTGAATCCGAAAATGTTAATTTTTTTGAATAGTAGCTTTATGAAAAAAAGTCTGATTGTCCAGGTTGTATTATGCTTTTATTTTGCTGCCGGCGCGCAACCCATATCACTGTGCCGGGATAATCCGCATTATTTTTTTTACAATGGAAAACCTACTGTGCTCATTACTTCTGCAGAACATTATGGCGCAGTTATCAATTCAACACCTGAATACAAAAAGTACTTTGATGTATTGCAGCAGCATCATTTTAATTTAACCCGGATATTTACAGGGTCTTATCTGGAAAGTAATTACTACCAGGATGCGCCCGACTCTGCGCGAAAATTGAATTGGGAAGAAGAGCAGAACACGTTATCGGTACGTCCCGGCAAGTTAATAGCGCCATGGGCGCGAAGTAATGTCCAGGGATATATAAACAGTGGCAATAAGTTTGATCTGGATCGATGGGATGCTCAATATTTTTTACGATTGAGAGATTTTTGTAGGGAGGCATCGTCAAGGGGAATTGTAGTTGAAATTGTACTCTTTTCGGCCAACTACTCACCGTCCAACTGGATGAATTCGCCGCTTAATCAACAAAATAATGTTAACCAGACAGAAGATGTCCCATACAATCAGGTGTATCTTTCTTCTTATAAAAAACTTGCCGCATACCAACTGACTATGGTGAGTAAGATTGTTGATGAATTGAATCCGTTTGATAATGTATATTATGAGATATGTAACGAGCCTTACTGGTTAAAAGGCATTCCGGAAGTTGATCCATCTGTGCACGAACAACAGGTTACCCCTGAAATTTATAAATGGCAGCATGCTATTGCCGTTAGAATTACGCAAACGGAGCAAAAGCTACCCAAAAAGCACCTGATCGCGCAGAATTTTGCGAATACTTACATGAAGGTAGAAAATATGGACAATGTCGTTTCGATCTTGAATTTTCACTATGCCTATCCGCCTAAAACGGTTACCGACAACCTTTCCTTAAATAAACCGATCTCTTTCGACGAAACGAACGAAGGATTAAATACCGCAGAAAAAAGAAAAGAGGCATGGGCTTTCATGATGGCGGGTGGTGCTGTTTATAATAACCTTGACTGGTCATTCGCCAATGATGATATGACAGGAATGGGACTGAACACTTCAGGCCGGAAAAGGATAGGTACAGATGTATGGGATCAACTGGAGGTATTGCAAAAAGCTATGGCTGATTATAGTTTTATAAAAGCAACGCCGCTCGACACTACCTATAAAATTAGCGGGATTGATTTATACGGCCTTGGCATCAAAGGAAAAGATTATATGATGTACTGCGTGAAATCAAAAGGGGGATATCCGAAAATTTGGAACTGCTCTCTACCGCGCGGAAAATATTTAATAAAATGGATAGATCCCTCTAACGGAGAAATTACACAGCGAAAAATCGTGAAGTCGGCTAATGACAGTGCCGAAATCACTGTTCCTACTTTTGATAAGGATCAGGTTTTGCGTATAAAACGCTTGTGATCGGAATCCCAAAGTGTCGAAGCCTTATGTGATAATGTCTGCAGAATCTTGCCGGGATGAAACCATTATACCAGGGCTATCTCCAATATACAGTTGGGCTTTACGGCCAGCCGGCTTTACGCTTAGAGTCATCATACGAAGATAACCTGAGAAAATACGGTTCGTAGGCGGCGACGTTATTTATATCCTGCTTCATGTCAGCTCCGACAGTGATTTCGAGCATATTTTACGGAATGACCCTGCACTGGATAAAGCCTACGAATTGGATACCATATGGTCGTTTTTATCAGACATAGATTAACAATTTGATCTAATGATAAAGCTAAACATTTCAAAAATAAACTTGCAATCTATCGGTTATAGCGAACCCCATACTGCTTTTACTTGATAGTATCTTGTCAAAATAATAGGTTTTGGAAGTAACAAAATACCATAATGTATTGTCAAAGCGATTCTTTAATTATAAATCCGAATTGAAAATACATGCAAGATCGTTTCGAAATAGTTGAATATAATCCCGACTGGAGGCTATGCTTTTTGGCTGAGCAGGAAATAATAAAAAACTACCCGTTTGAAGCCGTTGCCATTGAACATGTTGGGAGCACTGCGATTCCAGGTCAATGGGCGAAGCCGATAATTGACATTTTTATAGCGGTACCAGTTGTGAAAGCTGTTTCCTATTATGAATCTTTCTTGTTAAAGCCGGATTATTCCTTCGTCGCTACAGGTATGCCAGGTCGTCTTCTTTTTGCAAAACATACAAATGGTATCTGGACTCACAATCTGCATATTCTGCCTTATTCCGAATCGTTTTATAGCCGAAATGAATTTTTATTCTTGGATTACCTTAAAAGCCACCATGATTTAATTATCCGTTATGGAAAACTTAAAGAGGAATTAATAGGAAATCAAGATTTGTCCATAGAGGGATATACGCGTCTGAAAACTGATTTCATACAAGAGGTGGTCGATTTGGCTAGACAAGAGAGGGGGCTGCCATGGGAGAATGTCTGGGAGGAGTAGTTTAATGACACATTTGTCTGTTTTTAGCAATTTACATCTAAAAAGGTGAGCATATGTCAAATAACGAATTTGCTCACCTTTTTGTTCACCTTTTACTCAGTTTTCGGTAGTCTTTTGGACAAAAAAATACATGTTAATTGAGGTAAGTCGTCGTGGTGCCCCCGCGAACCCGTCGCCAAAGCAATAAAAATCTTTGTTTTTGATATCAAAAACAAAGATTTTTACAAAAAAGGTATTTGATGTTAGGTTCGCCCGTGATGTAATGCCGCCGGATCACATCATTTTTTGCTTTTGAGATGAACATACTGATCGGAGTTAGTCAAGTATTAATATAGTCAAAAAAACACTATCTGGTTGTCGAAAAACGAACTTACGAATATCAAATTTTTTGATTTGCAGGCGTTTTATGCGTTTGGTCAGAATTTATCAGACCAGTTCGATTGAGATTATCAATTGATGATGGTTGACTCGTTAACAAAAATATAGGTACATTAGTGTGACGATTATAAACCATCTTATTTCTTATGACAAATATTAAACACCTCATTCAAAAACGGCTGGTACTGAATTTCTTGTTAGTTTTTTTATGTGCAAGCTCCCATGTAAATGCTCAGGATAAAGACGGCTGGCGACAGCTCTTTAACGGTAAGGATCTTAACGGATGGAAGCAGGTTGGCAAAGGCAACCGGTATGTTAAGGATGGTGTAACCGGCAGCCATGGCGGCATGGGCTTATTATATTGGACAAAAGAAAAATTCAGTAACTGCACTATACGTGTCGTTTACCGAATGCAAAAATCTAACAGCAATGCAGGCGTATTCATCCGTATACCGCTTGAGCCGCGGGAAGAATGGATGCCGGTATTTTATGGTTATGAGGTACAGATCGATAATCATCCTGAAACCTCGAAGGAGGATGATTATCATGTTACCGGTACATTATATTCGCTTACCAAGCCACTGGCAAAGCCCGGCAAACCAGGGCCGCAGTGGAACACCATGGATATAACACTCGATGGACCCCGTACCATTGTTTATGTAAACGGACAAAAAGTTACCGACTACAAAGAGGGCGACCCAACACCCAAGCGAAAATTTGATTTTGAGCCATACCGCGGCATCAGACCAAATGAGGGTTATATAGGCTTACAGAACCATGGCGATGATGATATCGTATTTTTTAAAGAAGTTGCTGTTAAACCACTTCGTAAATAAATGTTATGAAAAAAACGGATAATGCAACAGCAACTAATGGTATAAGTCGTGCTGATTTTATAAAGAAAGCGGCCATAGCCACCGCTGGATTTTACATCGTACCGCGCTATGTGTTAGGTGGTAAAGGTTATACAGCTCCGAGTGATAAGTTATACATAGCGGCCATTGGCTGTGGTGGGGAGGCCGAAAACGATATTCATCATTACGCAACAGCTCCTAAAAAAAATGCAGTAGTAGCTTTTTTATGTGATGTTGATGAGAGACAGGCGGCACCGCGCCGCAAGGAGTTTCCGAAAGCTCCCTTTTATCCCGACTGGCGCGAACTGTTTGACAAGGAAAGTAAAAACTTCGATGCTGTTACCGTAGCTATTCCTGATCATAACCATGCATTGGTGGGCCTTAGCGCGATGCAGCTCAAAAAGCATTTATACTTACAAAAACCATTAACGCATGATATTTATGAAGCACGCATACTAACCGAGGCCTCTAAAAAATACCAGGTAGTTACCCAAATGGGCGATCAGGGTGCATCATGCGACGGTATGCGTACCATGCGTGAGTGGTTTGAAGCCGGGCTTATTGGTGAAATCGAAAAAGTATACTGTTGGACAGACAGACCTGTGTGGCCACAGGGTATTTCCTGGCCTAAAACAAGTCCGCCAATACCCAAAGAGTTAAAGTGGGACTTATGGCTGGGTACCGCGCAGCAAACCAATTATATTGATAACCTGGTACCTTTTAACTGGCGAGGTTGGTGGGCGTTTGGTACCGGCGCTCTTGGCGATATGGGCTGCCACATCATGGGGCCACCGTTTAAACTGCTGGGTTTGGGTTATCCTACTGAAGTATCAGGGAGTGCCAGCACTGTTTACAGCGGCATTTTTAAGGAAGGTATTTACCCGGAAAGCGGGCCGGTATCAAGTTCCATCAAATTTAAATTTAAACAGCAAAGCGGAAAAGACCTTGACCTTTACTGGATGGACGGAGGGATAACTCCTGAACGGCTTGCGGAGCTTGATCCGGATGTAAATATGAACGAAGCGCTGGGTGATTTTCCGGGCGAAAATGATTTTGAAGGCTGCACACTATTCATTGGTACAAAAGGCAAGGTATCCTGCGGATGGGGTGGAAGCCACCCCAGGTTATTGCCGCTATCTTTAAATAAAGATGTGCATATCCCCGAAAAATATCCGCGTGTGCCCGGCGGTATGGATGGCCATTGGTGGCAATGGGTTGATGCCAGCATAGCAGGCTACGGTAAAATGGAAGTTGACTCGCCTTTTGCAGGATATGCCGGCCCGCTTACTGAAACAGTGTTAATGGGTAATCTGCTGTTGCGTACTTTTAACCTGCGCGAAAAAATAAAACGTAACGATCCTGTTTATGGTAGTATGGAAAGCTATAAATTTAGCGGCAGATACACCGGTTTGAAATGGGATGGTGAAAATATGAAAGTAACGAACTTTGAACCAGCTAATCAATATATCCGCCGCACCTACAGGCAAGGCTGGAGCGAATTAAAACTATAGCACGAATGCCAGGGTGACCAAACGGGAGAGGTCCATGTTAAACTAAAGGCTGGTTCAATTTTTAAAGCTATCATCTCCATACTCGTTGCAGATAACCATCAAAAGGCCGGTGATATTCAAGGATTGGTGCAAAAGCAAGGTATAAAAGTCCAGTACACAGGCCAGGAAAGCCTATGTAGAATGATTACATCAAACGATTCAATAGAACGTTCCGAGAGAATATTTTGGACGCTTACCTATTTTGCTGGAAAAGAGCGACAGAGTGGAAAAATATTTCTGTATCGCGCAGGGATTGGAATGGCAGGGTGGTGATACCTTCGATGACTACATTCGATAGGCGCAGATTAGCGCTGAATTACTTGGACATTTTGCAAAAACTTCGTATCCCAAAGGGGGGTAATCATACCGAATGTTCGATACCGGGTAACCATCTGATAATCTTTGAAAGGCCAATATTTAGTGGTATCTTTAATCAAGCCAAAGGCAAGGCTAAAAAACGTTAACAATACGTTAACAGAAAAAAGAAAGGCAGCTACATTTTGCTGTAACTACCTGATTATGAGGTAGCGGGAGTAGGACTCGAACCTACGACCTTCGGGTTATGAGCCCGATAGAATTCGTTCTCTCATTTTTTCCAATATTAACTCTCATTTCAACTCTGAATTTACTATAAGTTGCAGGGGGAAAGACTTTTTGTATCTTTAAGTAAGCAAGAGCAGCTAAGAAAACCGTTAACAAAACCGTTAACAAGAAATGAAAAAGCCTGCTACGAGAATCGTAACAGGCTGGTTTTCAAGTAGCGGGGAGCAGGATCGAACTGCCGACCTTAGGGTTATGAATCCTACGCTCTAACCATCTGAGCTACCCCGCCGTTTTATATGTATATTGCTCTTTTACAATGGTTAATTTAAAAGAGCGGCCCTTTATAATAGCAGGCCTTCCTTAAAAAGGTTTGCAAATATAGCAGAAATTCGTTTTCTTTAGAAAAAATGTTAACATTTACAGCTTTTACAGCTTACAAGTATAAACCCCGATGTCCGAAAAAAAGAAATTTACCATTGAGTATGAGATAAAATCGTCTCCGAGAATATTGTTTTCCTTTCTGAACGAACCCAATGGATTAGCGCAATGGTTTGCCGATGATGTGAATATAAAGGACCAGGTTTATACTTTTACATGGGATGGTGATTCGCAAAAAGCAAAGCTGCTTACCGTAAAAGAGAATAAACTGGTGAGGTTTAAATGGGTTGATGATGATCCTCAGTTTTATTTTGAAATGGAAATTTTGCAGGATGAACTCACCAACGATGTAGCCCTGAGTATAACCGATTTTGCAACCGAAGACGCTATTGCCGAGCGTAAACTGATATGGGATAACCAGATCGAGTATCTCATTAGTGTACTGGGTGCTTAAGGGAACTTAATTTTAGCTAATTTTGTATTGTGAAATGACTTTTGTGCGTTAATGAAAATTAACAGGCCCAAAAGGTAGTTTTATGCTGTTAATGCAAATTTTGCTGATGAAGAAAATACATCTTTTACTGCTTAAATCATTTATAAGGCCTTTTGCGGTTACGCTTTTCATCGTAATGTTTGTGTTGTTGATGTTGTTTTTATTTAAATACATCGACGATTTGATTGGCAAAGGCTTCGCCTGGTACACCATTCTAGAGCTAATGCTGTATAACTCGGCTACCAATGTGGCAATGGCGCTGCCATTATCTGTACTACTGTCAACCATCATGACCTACGGCTCCCTCGGCGAAAATTACGAGCTGGTAGCTATCAAGGCCGCGGGTATTTCGTTACGCAGGGCCATGTATCCTATGATTGTAGTGGTATCAGTCCTGAGTATATCGGCATTCTTCTTTTCTGATTATATGCTGCCGGTAGCCAACCTCAAATACTTTTCGCTATTGTATGATGCACGCCAACAAAAATCGGCTGATTTGCTGCCTGAAGGTGTTTTTAGCCGGAATTTTCCCGACTATACCATACGTGTTAAAAGGAAAGATCCCGATGGCCAACGGCTGTATGATATCATGATATATCAAAAGTCTTCTGATGGTAATAATACTATCGTTACCATTGCACGTGAAGGTCTTATGTTCCGTACTATGGGCGATAAGTACCTGGTGCTGAAATTAAAAGATGGTGTAAGATATGAAGAGTCGCCAAGTGAAAATGTTCAATGGAATCCGAGGCAGGTACTAAGGAGGTTCAGGTTTAAGGAAACGGAACAAAAGTTTGATCTGTCGAGTTTTAAACTTAAACGTACCGATGAGAACGAGTTTAAATCAGCCTCGCAAATGATGAACCTGAAGCAACTAAGGGGTTTTATTGATTCAGTGCAAACCCAGGTTGACGGTACCCTATCAACCAATTATAAAATGCTTACGCCATATATTAAGTATTTCTCGCTTCCGGCAAAATCGGCCGCGATAAAAAGGTTTATACCTGCCGATAAAGGAGGGGTACTAAAAAGTATGAAACTGACCGAACAGATTATGGCGCTTTCAACCGCTTCATCTGAGGTGCGTAGTATTAAGGATGTAGTAAAAAACCGTACAGACCGTTATAACAGCGATTCCATGACCATACGAAGATATGCCTCTGAGGTACAAAAAAAGTTTACACTTTCGGCCGCCTGTATAGCGCTGTTTTTAATTGGTGCGCCGCTTGGCGCCATTATTCGTAAAGGCGGTTTGGGCTTGCCCGTTGTAATTTCGGTGATCTTTTTCCTGATATACTATATCATATCAACCATTGGCGAAAAATCAGTGCGTGCAGGCAACGTTTCTACTTTTTTTGGTATGTGGGTGGCCATTATCGTATTAACACCAATCGGTCTTTTCCTGTCATACAAGGCAGCTACAGATTCTGTGATATTTGATATAGAAATATACAAACGATTTTTTAACAAATTAATTAGGCGCAAAAGCAACTAAGAGGTATAAGTTCATCGTAATCATATATATTAGGCTGGTTCATGTCATGAGCTATTTTACACAGCACCGACCAGAATCATTTATATATATTATAAATTTGTTAGTAATTTATTAAATATTCCATGGCTCATAACCTGCGCCATACCAAATACCCGACATAATGCTAAATACCATACAGGAAGCAATTGATGATATAAAAGCCGGCAAAATGATCATTGTAGTTGATGATGAAGACCGGGAAAATGAAGGCGATTTTTTAACAGCGGCGCGTAATGCCACTCCCGAGGCCATAAACTTTATGGTACGTTACGGCAGGGGGCTTGTATGTGCACCTATTACCCAGCAACGGGCCCGCGAGCTGGAGCTTGAACCAATGGTGAGTCATAATACAACCTCGCACGAAACCAATTTTACGGTTTCTGTTGATTTGCTCGGGCACGGCTGCACCACGGGTATCTCGGCCTCAGACCGCTCAAAAACCTCGCTGGCTTTAATAGATCCCTTAACTAGACCGGAAGACCTGGGCAGGCCGGGGCATATTTTCCCGCTGATTGCCAAAGATGGTGGCGTATTGCGCAGAACCGGGCATACCGAAGCCGCTATTGACTTTGCAGTTTTAGCAGGGTTTGAGCCCGCCGGTGTTATCTGCGAAATTATGAAGGAAGACGGGGATATGGCCCGCCTGCCCGACCTGCTTGTCATGGCGAAGGAGTTTAACTTGAAAATTGTATCTATCAAAGATCTGATAGCTTACCGTTTAAGCGCCGAAACTTTAGTAAGAAAAGAAGTATCAGTAAAAATGCCTACCGAATGGGGCGATTTTGAAATGATAGGCTATACACAGCTGGATACCGGCGAAAACCACCTGGCCCTTGTTAAAGGCAGTTGGGAGCCCGGTGAGCCTGTTTTAGTGCGCGTGCACAGTTCATGCGTTACCGGCGATATTTTTGGCTCGTGCCGCTGCGATTGCGGTCCTCAGTTGCATAAAGCAATGGAGATGATCAGTAACGAGGGCAAAGGTGTAGTAGTGTACATGAACCAGGAAGGACGGGGTATTGGTCTTATCAACAAACTTAAAGCCTATCACCTGCAAGAGAATGGTTTGGATACCGTAGAGGCTAATCTTCAGTTGGGCTTTAAAATGGATCAACGCGATTATGGTATCGGTGCACAGATATTGCGCAGCCTGGGCATTTCAAAAATGCGTTTAATGACCAATAATCCTAAAAAACGTGCCGGCCTGATTGGCTATGGATTGGAAGTTGTTGAAAATGTGCCTATTGAAATAGCTTCAAACCCACATAACGAATCATATTTACGTACCAAGAGAGATAAAATGGACCACGCTATCATGCGCGACCATTAATTAGTATCATCATCTTCGGGTTTGGTAGGATTTGGCGTGCCGCCCGTTGTTGTAGGAATTGGATTTGGAGTTATAGGTGCCCTGTCGCGCCGGCTCCGTCTGAATATGTTTCTGATAAATTCACCAAAGGTATCAAAATCGCGGGTGTAAACTAGGCCAAGCCCGTTTACATATTGCGGAATGAGCTGATCGCCGCCCAATGAACTAAGTGTGGTGTTATTTAATGCCCGGTACGAATAACGGGCAGTAAGATTACCGTCCTTCCTGATTTGGTACAGCGCCTCAAAATCTTTGGTTAAAGCATTAAATTTTTGATTGAACAGGCTACTGTTATTGTTATTGAACAGGTCGTTTGAGCCGTTGTTGGAGAACAAGCTGCCGTTAAAGGATAAACGGTTATTAAAGAACCGTAATGAGGCGCTGGCCTCACTAAACGAACGGATGTTAAGATCGAAATTTTTGATGTTTGATTGCGATATCAGGCTGTTCAGCTTATTAAATGCAAATTCGCTTACCGCTTCGCCGGCAGTACCTAATACCTGGTTAGTTAAGTTGTTGTTATTTGACGAGAAGGTACGGCGCACAATAATACTGATAGCCTGCTGGCTGCGGTTATTATTATCGGCAAGGTAGGTGGCCAAGTCATCCTTTACCGATGGATCGGTTGGGAAGTTAAAGTCGAAATCAATTACCGGCTGTAATAATGATTTGGTAAGGATCAGCTGGGCTTGCACCAGTGTTTGCTGCGATGATGTAGGGGTTTGCAATCCCGCTGCCGCGTAAAGCGGTCCTTTACTTGTACGTACTTCATAAAGGGCTCTGAGGTTTATTTCGGCATTTGATGGGTTGCCGGTCCACCTGATGGTACCACCCTGGCTTACAGTAAAGTTTTTACTGATGAAGTTCTTGGCGGTAAATTCAAACTTACCCGATGATATCAGAAAGTCGCCGTACATTTCAAAATCACCCAAACTATTTATGTTCAGCTTTAAGTTGTTAGCAACACCGCTACCTTCCAGTAAACCATAGTCGGTGGTTATTTTAACAATTGTTTTTTCATCGGCGCTCAAGTCAAAATTAAGCGTAACACCGTTAAAGGCCCGTTCCTTGGCAGTCTCTTTTACGGTATCCTTATGACTAACAAATTTTATAAAGTCGTACTCACTGGCTGTTGATGAGGTGTTAAGCGGTATATTGAATATTGTACCGGCTTCGGTGCGGGCGGTAATATCAATCTTCATGTTATCAACCGGTCCTTTAAAACTAAATTTACCGGTACCAAACGCGGTACCATAGTAAATGTGATTGTCTTTAAAAGTGGTATTAAGAGCCATCAGGTTTCGTGCATCAAGCACCACCTGTATGTTAGGGTTATCGAGATTATTTAAATCAACTGTTCCGTTAGCAGTGCCTGTGCCCCCTTTAATATCCTTTAGTACCATATTGCTGATGTTGATGACACTGTTATTAACACTCAGCTTATTATTAACTGTGTAGGCGGTTTTTAAATAATTTACCGTAACGCCGGTATTTTCAAGCGTAAGGCTCCCGTTCAGCTGCGGATTTGATGGTTTGCCTGTGAGCTTTAAATCGGTTGAAATATGTCCCTTAACGTCAGATACCAGGTCTTTGATAAACGGTTCAAAGATGATGGCCTCGGTTTGGTTCATCTTTACATCAAAATCAAGGTTGTCATCCGTATCATGCCCAAAGGCATAAATACCCGCAATGTTCATGGTTTCCAGCCCGCGGTTTAAGATGTTCAGGTTCATATTGGCCTGCTTACGGTCGTTGCCCAAGGTTGATACGAGCTTCACATTACCAATAAGCGTTTTGTTCATGGATAATGAGTCGATGGTTAAATGAGCATCGACGCCAGGCGATTTAATAATGGAAGTAAAATTAACATCACCATTCAGGCTGCCATTTAAATATATGCCTGATGTTCTGGTAAGCTGGTTAAGCGTACGCATATTAAACTTTTCGAACGAAAGCTTCAATTCATCGGCAGGATTATCAGAAATAAACCCGTTTATGTGTACCTTTTGTAAGCCATTTGACAGTTCAAAACCCGATACCTGGGTCTTGCCATCGAGCAGGCGGATGCGTACCTGTTCCTGTATTTTCCATTTTTCTTTTTCAAGGATAATATCAGACGGCAGCAGCTTTAACTTGGCCGTGGTATCGCGCCCAAACTCAACCAAGCCGTAAAGGTCAAGCTGGTTCACCGCATTTTTGTCGGATAGCTTAACGTTAAAGTTCAGGCTGTCGTTTTTGAGGAAATTGGTAATGTTAATATCCTTTATAAATAGACTATCGGTAAGGTCAACTTTGCTTAAGGATAAGTTGAGGCCCAGTAGGCTATCTGTAGTGTTTTCGTCAATAATAAAATCGTGGAAAACCGTTTTGCCGTATTTAATGGTTTTTATATAGCCGGATAATGTAGCTGTTTTATTTTCAGAATCAAACTGCCCCACAAATGTTCCCTGGTCGGGTATTTTCAAATCTGGTAAAAATATGGCGGTGAGCGGGTCGAGGTTTTTAAGGGTAAGGTTAAACGCAAACTGCTCTGGTTTGGGTGTAACTATGGTTGTTTTTATAGAGGGGATATATTTTTTTGCAATTGTTTTATAGTATGAAGGCAGGGTAGCCAAATCAAATTTGCCTTTAATGCTGGCGTCGGCAAAGTCAGACCGGAGGTTTATTTCCCGGTTATTACCCGACCCGGTTGACGAAAGGTACAAAGAATCAACCAGGTAATTATTGCGCGGATCAACCACCCTTGCCGGTGAAAATAAAACATTACCCTGTATGTTATCAAGCTGATTACCAGAAAATGCAGTTTTTAAAGTGGTGCTTATGGTAATGGTATCTTTAATCAGTTTAAGCTTGTTCAGGCGGGCATCCTTAATGGTTGCTGCCAGATCATATACCGGTAAGGTTGGATTTAAGTTTACACTTCCTTTTAAATCGAGCTTTAAGTTTCTGTCATTTATGGTGATATGCCCGTCGGCCAGCTTCTTAATAAATGAGCCATTTACGGTGAGTTTATTATAGGTATAACCTTTAAAATCAATGGTGTTGATATTGGCATTCACCTTTATACCCAGGTTTTTCAATGCGTCGCCGCTACCTTTTACATCTGCATTAAAAGTGGTGCGGCCAAGGGTGTTTTCATCAAGCAGGGTACCCAGATCAAAGTTAAAGGCATCCAGTTTGCCGCTATAGCTTGGGGTGCCTTTTTTGTCAATCTTGAGGTTGATGTCCGAATCAAACCTGCCTAATCCGGTTTTAAATATGCCATAGGCTACAAAATCATTCTGGAGGCCGGTGAACCTTCCTGTAAAATTTATATTGCCGAATTTGCCAATAATGGCAGGCACCTGCATATTGGGTGAGCCCGAAAAATGGCTGATCAGATAGTCGAGATCTTTTTTGTTTGATGCTACCTGGTCAAATTTTAGCTCCAGGAAAGTATTATCCCAATCGGGCAATCCGCGTAAATTAAAATCGCCCCTGATAAACGTAGCCTGACCGCCCGAAATAGTAACATTTTTGGACTTTAAATTATTTACCAAACCCTTAACACGGCCTTCAATACCCAGGTCAAAAGTTGTTTTGCCCATTCCGCTGGTAAAGTAGGCTATATCTGTTGATGATATGCGCGATGCCTTAAAATCGGCATCCATGTTTACCTTATTTTCAAAATCGTCCAAATCATCAAATGATCTGAAACGCATCCTGAAATAGTCTTTCAGGTCGGAGTGCCTGGTTTGTAGGGTGAGTTTCCTAAGCAATACCTGATTAGTATCGATAGTGGCGTTGGCGGTAAAATTTTTAACGTAGAAACCACTTTTTTCCTGTAGGGTAAGGTGTTGCACATGACCTTTAAACAGGTGGTTTTTAATATCCATGCCCGTAACAACCGTGCTAAAATGGCTTACATCCAGATCATTAAAATTGATCTTGTTTTCTACCGTGTCTATCAGCTGGTTTTTATAACGGAAATGAAAATTATTGATGGCTATTTTATCAAAGTTGAGCGTCCAGGGTTTGCCGGGTGTTTTTTTGGTGGTATCGCCCGAATTGAAGTAATCAATAATAAATTTCAGATTGGTTGTGCTGTCTTTTTGTTTCTTGAGGTAAAAAGAACCATTATCCAGTTCAATAGATTCAAAATTTATGGTGCGCTCATTAATGCTGCTTAAAAGCGAAAAACCTTTAATATCAACGGCCAGCGTAGGGGTGCTAAGCAATGTATCCTGTTTTTTATCAAGTACATATAGGCCCTCTAATACTACCGAGGTAAATGGCCTGATGTACAAACTTTTGACGCTGACCTTAGTGTGCAGCTCGTCCGATAGATAATCGGTAGCGTATTTGGCTGCCCATGTTTGTACGGGTTTAAATTGAAAAGCCAGTAAAAGTATGCTCAATGTCAATAAAATGAACAACACTATCCCTAACGCTATATTGAGTACTTTTTTAATAACTTTGTGCTTTTAATGATTGATTTACCGGATTATTGATTTATTGAGTAAAACTAAAATCATGTTACAATTTAAAAGGATGATAGTTTGGTAAATTTTAATAAATCGCTAATTCATTAATTCAACAATTCAATAATTAATAATCGTGCCCGTAATTTTAGGAATTGAATCTTCATGTGATGAAACCTCCGCGTCTGTTTGTGTTGATGGCAGGATCTTGAGCAATGTTATTGCCAATCAAACCATTCACGAGGCTTATGGAGGTGTTGTCCCTGAGCTTGCCTCAAGGGTTCACCAGCAAAATATTGTTCCCGCTGTTCAGCAAGCACTATTGAACGCAAAAGTAAACAAAAATGATATTGATGCAGTAGCTTTTACGCGCGGACCAGGACTTTTAGGATCACTTTTAGTAGGGGTGTCATTTGCCAAAGCTTTCGCGCTGGCCAAAAACCTGCCACTTATTGATATAAACCACATGCAGGCCCACATTTTGGCCCATTTTATAGGCGATCATAATCCGTCATTTCCGTTTTTATGCCTTACCGTATCGGGCGGGCATACCCAAATAGTTTTGGTGAAAGATTACTTTGATATGGAGGTGATTGGCCAAACCCTTGATGATGCCGCGGGTGAAGCGATGGATAAAACCAGTAAGATTTTAGGCTTGCCTTATCCGGGCGGTCCGCTTATTGACAAGTATGCACGGCAGGGTAACCCGGAGGCATACGCTTTTCCAGAGCCGCAGATCCCCGGCTTGGATTTTAGCTTTAGCGGATTAAAAACAGCCATCCTATATTTTATACGGGATAATGTAGCTCAAAACCCGGATTTTATCAGCCAGAACCTGCCTGATATTTGTGCCTCCGTTGAAAAAAGAATAGCTACCATACTGCTTAATAAACTACAGAAAGCGGCGCAGGCTCATGGTATAAAACAGATTGCTTTGGCTGGTGGGGTATCTGCCAATACCGGTTTACGCGAAGGGCTGCAGGCACTATGCGCTAAAAACGGATGGGAGAGTTTTATTCCTAAAATGGAATATTGTACCGATAACGCAGCAATGATTGCTATCGCCGGTTACTATAAATATTTAAAAGGCGAATTTGCCGGACAGGAAATAGCTCCGCTGGCAAGAATGATATTTTAAGCCCCCTAATCCCCTAAAGGGGGAACCGGACGAGGCTTGTAATAATTAGTAAACAATTTAAAAAATTCCCCTTTAGGGGATTAGGGGGCTTATGAACATTCCTTCACTAATATTTTGGGCGGTTTTTGTATTACCGTTGGTAGCATTTTTAATATGGCTGATGCGTCAGGATAAGCGCAAAGGTGTTACCGGTCTTATTGTGTTAGCTATTATTGTAGTTGGCGGTATAGTTTATATGTACCTGAAAACGGGTGGTCAATAAATAATTAAACTGACATTCTCAGCTTAATTTTCGGCCACGACCTCCGTTAACCCTTTGTGAAATACCTCCGCATAACCGGCTATGGTTTGGGCATGGTCGAGCCCGTTAATTATTCTGCGGGCATTTATCCAGTCGGTATGGTCATTGTTAAAAAAATCGCCCAGGCTTTTGCCGGTAAATAAGCCGGCTGTCATCCCTTTGATCATGATGGCCGCCGCTACAGATGGCTCCAGGGCCAGTTCGGGATTATTAAGCAGGTCGATATGCAGTAGTTTACCCATATTGTCATAATTCTCATACCAGGTTAGCTGCACATAACCACGACCATAATATAACTGGTCGGGCGCAGTATATGGTATGCGATGACCCGGTCCGGCTCCCATCTTTAGCTTTCTGCCATAATCATGCCCGGCACCCTTGCCAAACTCGGCTATTGGCTGCATGGTTTTGGCGCATTCATGAAAAATAGTGGCATATATATATGCGGCTTTTCTTTCGTCAGTAATACCGGCGTCCTCAATGGCTTTTGAAATGGCTTCCATACCATCAACCTGGCTTTGTTTAAGTTGCCCGCCAAACAACGGGCGAACATCATTATAAAATTCTTTCCCTGGCATAATATTAAGTTTAGACGTTAGTAATGATAGAAGCAGGCATTTTATATGCTAAATAAATGCCTGGTATAGGGGTAACAGAGGTTAGGGCCTCATATAGTAAATATAAATATTAAGGTTTAGGATAACAAAAAAATGCGTACCAATTAAGTACGCATTTTTTTCTATTTAAATGAAGAATAGAGCCTGGTTCGGAATACTATTTATCAGATCTTAAAACCGCTCCTTTAAATATTGGCCGGTGTGTGATTTTTTCTCTTTGATTAAATTTTCGGGTACCCCCTCAAAAACCACATTGCCGCCACGGTTACCACCTTCGGGACCTATGTCAATGATCCAGTCGGCGCATTTTATCACATCCATATTGTGTTCGATTACAATAATTGTATTACCATGATCAAGCAGGGCATTAAATGATTTAAGCAGCTTTTTAATATCGGCAAAGTGCAGGCCGGTAGTCGGCTCGTCAAAAATAAAGAGCGTTTTATGGGTGTTGTTGCCTTTAACCAGAAACGATGCCAGCTTAATACGTTGCGCTTCGCCACCTGATAAGGTATTTGACGACTGACCTAATTGCACATAACCCAGGCCCACATCAACCAATGGTTTTATTTTGGATATGATCTTGGGCTCTTTGGCAAAAAACACCAGCGCCTCGTCAATGGTCATACCCAGTACATCGGCTACATTTTTTTCATTGTAGGTAACGTCAAGTATATGTTGCTTAAAGCGTTTGCCCCCGCATGTTTCGCAGGTCAGAAAAATGTCGGCCATAAACTGCATTTCAATCTTCACCTCACCTTCGCCCTGGCAAACATCACAGCGGCCACCCTCTACGTTAAAGGAGAAGGCTGATGGTTTTAACCCGGCGGCTTTGGCTGCTGGTTGTGCGGCATACAGGTTGCGGATCTCATCCCAGGCCTTTACATAAGTAACCGGGTTTGAGCGTGATGACCGGCCAATTGGGTTTTGGTCAACCAGTTCTACCTGTTCAATTTTTGTATAATCGCCATCAATGCTGTCGTATGATCCGGTTTGTTCGCCCGAGTAATTGCCCAGTGCTTTTTGCAACGCAGGAGCCAGTATGCGCTTAACCAAACTGGTTTTTCCAGAACCAGATACACCGGTAACTACCGTAAGTACACCCAGCGGGAATTTGGCATTAACGTGCTGCAGGTTGTTTTCCCGCGCACCCTTTATCTCAATAAAATCATTCCATTTACGGCGACTTGCAGGGATGGCAATTTCTTCCTTCCCGCTAAGGTAACGGCCGGTTAAGCTGTTATCGTCTTTTATGATCTCATCATAAGTGCCGGTAAATATCAGCTCGCCCCCATGAGTGCCGGCTTCGGGGCCGATATCAATAATATGGTCGGCGGCTTTCATGATCTCCTCTTCGTGTTCCACTACTAATACCGTGTTGCCTACATCGCGCAGCGATTTAAGCACGCTGATCAGTCGTTGAGTGTCTCGCGGGTGCAAGCCGATGCTTGGCTCGTCTAACACATAAACAGAGCCTACTAAACTGCTGCCCAATGAGGTGGCCAGGTTAATACGCTGCGACTCGCCACCCGATAGGGTGTTCGACAAACGGTTAAGCGTTAAATAACTCAAGCCCACATCGTTTAAAAACGAAAGGCGGTTGGTGATCTCCATCAGCAAACGCTTGCCTACTTTGGCATCTGTTTCGTTAAGCTGTAAATTCTGGAAAAATTCAAGTGCTTTGTCCAGCGGCATCAATACTACATCGGTAATGGAGCGCTGATTTATTTTTACGTAAGAGGCATCCTGGCGCAGGCGGCTGCCTTTGCACTCAGGGCAGGTAGTTTTGCCCCGGTACCGTGACAGCATAACCCGGTATTGAATTTTATAGGTTTGCGCCTCCATCTCCTGGAAGAATTCGTCCAGACCGCGAAAATATTTATTGCCTGTCCATAACAGCCGCTGCTCTTTTTCGCTTAGCTGGTTATATTGACGGTGTATCGGAAAATCAAACTGAATAGCATGTTTTACCAGCATATCGTTCCATTCGCGCATTTTTTCTCCGCGCCAGGGAGCAATAGCCCCTTCATATATGCTTTTGCTTTTATCCGGAATTACCAGGTCTTCATCAATGCCTATAACTTTGCCGTAGCCTTCACATTTTTTGCACGCCCCGTAAGGGTTGTTAAAGCTAAAGAAATTTGGTGTAGGTTCCTCAAACTTTATCCCGTCGAGCTCAAACCGGTCGCAAAAAAAGCGTTCCTGTTCACTGTCGGCATCAGGCTCCTGATAACGTACATAACAATCACCCTTGCCTTCAAAAAAAGCTGTTTGTGCCGAGTCACCAAGGCGGCTTATGGTTTCATCCTCTTCATTTTTTGATATGCGGTCAATCACTATACGAACGCCGGGGTAGTGGGTAGGGCTCCCCTGATCCTGGACAACCTGTTCATCGCTTTCAGCTTTCAGCTTTTTGCTTTTAGCTATCTTCTCACCGTGTACCTCTGCGACTAACGGTGTGTTATCAATGGTTTCATCTTCTAACAGCGCTTCAATTTTCGACAGTTTGTTCTGGTACTCCACACGCACAAAGCCTTTCTGCATTAAAACAGCCAGCTCTTCTTTTAAACTGCGGTTATTGTGCGGATAAAGTGGTGCTAAAATGGTTACCTGTGTTTCGTCGGGTTGCGATATGATAAAGTTTACTACATCGGTAACAGAATCTTTTTTTACCACCTGCCCCGATACCGGCGAAATAGTTTTGCCGATGCGGGAAAACAGCAGTTTTAAATAATCATATATTTCGGTTGAGGTACCTACGGTTGACCGTGGGTTGGAGGTGATTACCTTTTGTTCAATAGCTATTGCCGGGGCAATACCTTTAATATAATCAACGTCGGGCTTGTTCATGCGCCCCAAAAACTGGCGGGCATACGATGAAAGACTTTCTACATAACGGCGCTGGCCTTCGGCGTATAAGGTATCAAACGCAAGCGATGATTTGCCCGAACCCGACATGCCTGTTACTACAACCAGCTTATTTTTGGGGATGGCCACATCCATGTTTTTTAGATTGTGTACCCGGGCCCCTTTTATAATGATATGTTTCTGAGGATCTTTTTCTGCTTCTTTAGTCATTCTTTGATTTGGTAGTTCATTGACCATGGGATATAGATCATTTGATTGTCAAATAATTCATGATAAACAATATTTATATCATGAAGCATGATTCCTAATCCATGAGCTTTTTTGAAAGTGCAAAAATCCTAAAATATTTAGCAG
The DNA here is from genome assembly GCF_034262375.1 of Mucilaginibacter sabulilitoris. Lineage (NCBI taxonomy): Bacteria > Pseudomonadati > Bacteroidota > Sphingobacteriia > Sphingobacteriales > Sphingobacteriaceae > Mucilaginibacter > Mucilaginibacter sabulilitoris. The sequence goes on along the minus strand of NZ_CP139558.1, from coordinate 7,132,144 downwards.
AATCCAAATCGGTTTTGCTTTGTTTGCGGGATTGCACCAAATAAATTACCGAGTTTACAGTTTGCTGACTTTTAAACACTTAATGGGCCAAATAGATGTTTGGACAACAAATTTTTTTATAAACAGATTAAACCATATCGTATTTTAAAAGTCGTATAAAAAGGCGAGGTAAAACTACAGCAGCCGAGGCTGTTAGCCAACCGAAAAAACCTGATAAACAGCAACAACTAAAAAATATAATTTGTTTTTTAACACAGAAATTACTTTATTTGAAGTAACAATTTCTTAACCCTAAGGAGCATACTATAGAATATACTTTACTTCATACGTTCATAACTAAAAATTAAGTTTAAGTAGTACTTTCTATGGATTTTCAATTGAAAAGTGATCAGGATCTAATCCATCTATATATTGCCGGTGACGAAGCGGGACTGGTTGAATTGATTAGACGATATCAAACAAAAATATACACCTCGATTTATCTGCTGGTAAAAGACGAATACTTAGCCGAAGATATTTTTCAGGATACCTTTATTAAGGTAATAAATACCCTAAAAGCCGGGAAGTACAACGAAGAAGGTAAATTTTTACCCTGGGTTACCCGTATTGCGCACAATTTGGTTATCGACCACTTCCGCCGTGAAAAACGTGCGCCAATGGTAAGTAACGGCGATGACTTTGATATTTTTGAAGTGCTGGGTAATTATGACGAAAGTACCGAAGACCGCATGGTACGCGAACAAACCCATAAAGATCTTAAAACCTTGATACAGCTTTTGCCATCTGAGCAAAAGGAAGTATTGATCATGCGCCATTTCGGCGATATGAGCTTTAAAGAAATTGCCGATATTACCGAAGTTAGCATAAACACCGCGCTTGGGCGTATGCGTTATGCACTCAATAACCTACGCAAAATGATGCAGAATAAGGAGCTTAGCCTTAAAAATTAGATCGTTTAAAGATATTTTTTACCCATTAATTAATATTTAGTACATGGGTGAAAAATATTTTTAGTATACAGTAGTCAATCATTCAGTCACTTATGTTAAATAAGGGAGTTTCTGGGGCGAAAAAATTTCATTTAATTTTCATTTAACAAAATATTATCTTTAAGCCACCGTTATAAATCATATAAAATTTATTACAAAATAAGCTTATGGATGAAACCTTTACAACAACGTTAAATGGAATTGCTAACCAAGCTCTGATGAACGAGAATGGACAAGAAAATCTGGATGCTGACGATTTGATTTTTTATAATTCAATTCGTGTTGGTTTGGACCTTTTGAATAAAAAACCAAAGGTACAGACTATACATCAGATACTTGACTACTCCAAGAGCCTGCGCTAATTGCCAAACTTACTGGTTCATAGATCATAATTGTTGATTGAGGTTGATGCCTTTAGAAGAGCGGAAACCAAGACCCAATTAATGATTTATGAACCTTTCTATTTTTATTGATCTCCATGGTTTAAAATGTGATTGTAATACATATTATAATATATGTATAGTTTGTAAATTATAATCAATTGTGCCACAAACTTTCTCATTTATTTTAAAATGCTCAAGGCCGAACGTTATCGCCATTTTGTTGAATATTTTTCAAAGCAACAGCCCAATCCTGTTACTGAACTTCATTATAATAACCCTTTTCAATTGCTTATAGCGGTTATCCTATCTGCGCAATGTACCGATAAGCGCATAAACCAGGTTACTCCGGCTTTATTTGAGCGTTTCCCTGCCCCGGAAGATCTGGCCGCGTCATCACCCGAAGAAGTTTTTACCTATATACGCAGTGTAAGCTATCCTAACAATAAGGCCAAGCACCTGGTAGGCATGGGGAAAATGCTGGTAGAAGTTTTTAACAGCCAGGTACCCTCAGATATAGATGATCTGCAGAAGATGCCGGGCGTGGGCCGTAAAACAGCTAACGTTATAGCTTCAGTAGTATTTGACGCGCCCGCCATAGCGGTAGATACTCATGTTTTCAGGGTGTCAAACCGCATTGGTTTAACTACCAACGCCCGCACCCCGCTGGCTGTTGAACAACAACTGACCGAATATCTGCCTCAGGACATATTGGGTGTAGCCCATCACTGGCTTATATTGCACGGTCGTTATATTTGTGTTGCCCGCAGCCCTAAGTGCGAAATTTGCCCGCTTACCTGGTTTTGCAAATACTATGAACGAAACAATACTGAGGCTGCCCTGCTGCGGGCCGAAGCCGCCAAAATCAAGAAAGCAAAAGAAGCCAAAAAGAAGAAAGCACTGAATACTATCAGTAAAGAGCTGAAAAAAAGAAGTGTGGATAAAGATATTTGATTGGTATTTACAGGTTGACTAAATTCAACAGTAAATAAGGTTTTGTCATCCTGAGGAACGAAGGATCTATTCTGCGATAAGTATGATGAAACAGATGCTTCACTCCGTTCAGCACGACAATAATAAATTACTAAAAAAATTAGTATTTTAAAATAAAACATTTATATTTGTTGAAGAAACTTTTAAGATGAGCACAGATAAAAATAATTCAGATAAATTGAAAGCGCTTCAGCTTACATTAGATAAGCTGGAAAAATCATACGGAAAAGGCACCATCATGAAATTGGGCGATTCCGTTATTGAACCTACCGAAGTAATATCAACAGGCTCCCTGGGGCTTGATATAGCTTTAGGGGTTGGCGGCTTACCTAAAGGCAGGGTTATTGAAATATATGGCCCGGAATCATCAGGTAAAACAACACTGGCCATACACGCTATAGCTGAGGCTCAGAAAAAAGGCGGTATTGCTGCTTTTATCGATGCGGAGCACGCTTTTGACCGCTTTTATGCCAAAAAATTAGGCGTCGATGTTGAAAACCTATTGATATCACAGCCTGATAATGGTGAGCAGGCGCTTGAAATTGCCGATAACCTAATCCGTTCAGGAGCTATCGATATCCTGGTTGTTGATTCTGTTGCCGCATTGGTACCCAAAGCCGAAATTGAAGGCGAAATGGGCGATTCAAAAATGGGTTTGCATGCCCGTTTAATGTCGCAGGCGCTACGTAAATTAACGGGTACCATCAGCAAAACCGGATGCTGCTGTATATTCATTAACCAGTTACGCGATAAAATTGGTGTAATGTTTGGTAACCCGGAAACTACTACAGGTGGTAACGCCCTTAAATTTTATGCTTCGGTACGTTTGGATGTACGCCGTATATCGCAAATTAAAGATACCGATGAGGTATCGGGTAATCGGGTTAAGGTTAAAATTGTTAAGAATAAAGTCGCTCCGCCGTTCCGCGTGGCCGAATTTGATATCATGTTTGGCGAAGGTATTTCAAAAGCCGGTGAAATTATTGATCTGGGTGTTGAATATAATATTATCAAAAAAGCGGGTTCATGGTTTAGCTATGGCGAAACCCGCTTAGGCCAGGGTCGTGACGCAGTTAAACAGCTAATACTTGATAATCCAGAGCTACAGGAAGAACTGGAAAACAAAATCAAAGAAACAGTTACCGGCGAAAGTTTGGTTGAAGAATAACAGAATCTAAAAATTTGCGAAATTCGGAATTTCGATTTCGGATTTATTGTATAGAAAAGCCTTCTCATTTTGAGGAGGCTTTTTCATTATATCCTGCGTTTTTAATTTTGTCATACTGAACGGAGTGAAGCATCTATTGTTGAACCGTGCACGATGAATAACAGATCCTTCACTCCGTTCAGGATGACAAATTACAAGGAAGTTGTTAGTTAGTAAATTTACCTTCATCTATACGTAATAAATCTATAAAGCATAATACGCTAACCCAATAATTATTACATTAGCCTTCAATGAATAAATGGGCCATATTATTTTTTGCTGTACTGTTAATTCAACTTATTGCCTGCCATACCGATACTACTGATTCCCGCAAAACGGTATTTAATATTAATCTGGAAGAAGGCCTTACTTCGCTTGACCCGGCATTTTGCCGTAACCATTATACTATCTGGATGGATAACCAGGTTTTTAACGGACTGGTTCAGATTAATGATAGTTTAAAAGTTATACCCTGCATTGCCAAAAGCTGGGATGTATCTGCCGATGGCTTGTTATATACATTCCATTTACGTAATGATGTTTACTTTCATGACGATCCTCTTTTTAAAGGCGGAGTGGGCAGAAGAGCTTTGGCCGCCGATTTTGTTTACAGCTTTGGTCGGTTAATAGACCCCAAAGTGGCCTCGTCCGGTTCATGGATATTCAGTGATAAGGTGGAGGGTAAGAATGCTTTTGTAGCTGCTAATGACAGTACGCTGCAGATTAGGCTTAAGCAACCTTTTGCGCCATTTTTGAGCATGCTAACCGCGCAATATTGTTCTGTTGTACCGAAAGAGGTTGTGGAACATTATGGAAAAGATTTCAGGAGCCACCCCATCGGTACCGGTCCGTTTAAATTTAAATACTGGAAGGAGGGGGAGGTGCTGGTATTGCTGAAGAATGAAAAGTACTGGGAGAAAGATGAAAAGGGCACCCGCCTGCCTTACCTTGATGCCGTTAAGGCGACGTTTATCGCCGACAAGCAGACCTCGTTCCTGGAGTTTATAAAAAAGAAGCTCGATTTTCTGAATGATATCGATGGCAGCTACCGCGACGATATACTAACCAAATCGGGCAGAATAACGCAGAAGTATAAGGGTAAATTTATTTTAAATACCGCCCCATACCTCAATACCATGTACCTGGGCATATTGGTTGATACCAATTTGGCTATAGTTAAAAAATCACCGCTGCGGATATTGAAGGTAAGGCAGGCTATAAATTACGCCATCGACAGACAAAAAATGATGAAATACCTGCGCAACAGCATGGGTACACCAGGTTATGCCGGTTTTATTCCGGAGGGTATGCCAGGGTTTAACAAAAATGTTAAGGGATATACCTATGATCCTGAGAAGGCACGCCAGTTATTGGCCGAAGCAGGCTTTCCTGATGGTAAAAACCTGCCCGAAATTTCACTGGCTACTACGGTTGGTTACCGCAGTTTAATTGAATATGTACAGGGACAACTTGACCGTGTTGGAATTAAAACCAGTGTTGAGATTACCCAGGGGGCCAGCCTGCGTGAGCTGGTTTCTAAAAACGGTATTAACTTTTTTTATGGCCAATGGATAGCCGATTATCCCGACGGTGAAAATTATCTTTCGGTATTTTACTCAAAAAATAAAATCCCTTACGGCCCTAATTATACCGGCTTTAACAATAAAAAATTTGACGCCCTGTTTGAGCAAACTTACCAGGTAAAAAACAATGAGGAGCGATATGCCATATATCAGCAAATGGATGGTTTGATGATGGAACAATCGCCGGTTGTGGTATTATACTATGATAAACTGGTTAACCTGTATCAAAACAATATATCTGGTTACAGCCTTAATGGGCAAAATCTGCTGGTGCTGAAAAGGGTGATTAAGAAGTAATTAAATAACAAAGCCGCCGTCCTTTAAGACAGCGGCTTTGTTATGTCTGTATCAACGGTTATTATTTATTAGCATCGGCATTAAAAAGTTTTGATTTATCAACCTTTTCAACCATCATGCCATCTGCCAAGGTTTTTGATATGGCCGAGTATGGAGCCGATACCACTTCTTCTCCGCTTTTTAACCCTGTCAGTACTTGGATATAGGCGTCATTCTGGATACCGGTAGTAACCTGTACCTGCTTTAATTTACCTGCATTATAAACATATACATATTCTTTTACCGGCGCGCTGATCTGTGGTTTATTTTTATCATCGGTTTGAGCTGCACCCGGAGCAGGAGTAGTCTCTTTTTTCTCCTCACGTGTAGTTACGGATTGTATAGGAACAGACATTGATTTAACGTGGTTGGTATTAATATCAACCGTGGCTGTTAGTCCTGGACGGAAAGGAGATGGGTTATCATGGGTTTTTTTGAGCAAACCTTCGTATGATTTGGCATCTATACGCACTTTAACCGTAAAGTTAGTTACCTGGTCGGCAGTGGTACCCACAACGTTGGCCGAGCTTCCTATCTCAATTACCGATCCGTTAAACTTCTTACCTAAAAAGGCATCAATTTCAATATTCGCGGGATCGCCTACAGAAATACGGTTAATATCATTTTCGTTCACATCAACATTCACGTCCATTTTGCTCAGGTCAGATATGGTCATGATCTCGGTACCGGCAAATTGCTGGGTTCCTAAAACACGCTCACCTTTTTCTATCGATAATTTTGATACTACGCCATCAACCGGTGAATAAAGGCTTGTTTTAGCCAGGTTATCCTGTGCTTCTTTAACTGAGGCGGACGACTGTACCAGGCCAAACTGGGCGCCCACTACGTTTTGTTTTGCGGCTTCTAAACTCGCTTTGGCTCCTTCATAACTGGCTTTAGCGTTATCATATTCAGACGCGGTAAGTACCTTATTATCATAAAGTTCTTTACTGCGTTTGTAAATAGCGGCCTGGTTATTATAAGTAGCTTCGGCTTGTTTAAGCATTTGCACGGAGTTGCCCACACTTGCCTTTTGGGTGCTGTATGATGCCACGGCCCTGTCATAGCCAGATTTTAATATGTCAGGGCGTACCTTACAAAGCAGCTGCCCCTTTTTAACCACATCTCCTTCTTTAACAGGCAGCTCAACTATTTCGCCCGATACTTCTGAGGTTATCTTTACTTCAACATGTGGTTTTATTTTACCGCTGGCCGATACGGTTTCACTAATTTCACGCACATCAGCTTTTTCTGTGGCTATCTGGGTTAATGCAGGTTTCCCAACCACGCCGGCAAACTTTAATATAAAGAACAATACAACTATTGCTCCCAGGCCAATCAAAATATATTTAGTAGTTTTTCCCATGACTATGCGTTTCGATATTTTATTTGTGTTTAAGATTAAGCTTACTAATGTTTAAAGCGTTATTTGATTGCCCAGGTAATAATCAATCACCTTACTCCGGAAAACAAGCTGATACTGGGCTTCTATCATATCAAACTGAGATTTATTAAGATTGGTTAATGATGTATTATAATCCAATGAGTTTACTAAACCAACAGTATAACGCTGCTGTATAACGTTAAAGGCATCTTTATTAGCCTGATACGTTTGTATGGTCGACTGATATTTTTTTTCTGCCGCCTGTACATCCCATACCGCCTGGTAAATAACCTTGCTCAGGTTATTGCGGGCCAGCTGGGCAGTTACCTGTGCATTTTCTGCTTGTATTTTTGCCTTGCGTACTGATGTACGTGCGGTAAACCGGTTAAATATCGGTATCTGCAAACTTATACCGGCTGCCTGGTTAAAGTTATCGCTTAATTGTGTAAAAAACGGGTTGCTTTTAAAAGTAGAGGTGAAATTAGGGGCTACTACCTCTTGTTGAGTGCCCTTTACAATGCCAATAGTATTAAATGTACCATTGAGCGTTGCACTTTCAAGTACGTTTTTTGCGCCTGAATAATAAGAGCCGGCTTGCCCGAATAAAATCACACTTGGAAAATAATTACCTCTTGCAACCTTTATTGCCTGCTCGTATGATTTTTGCTGAACCTCTGCAAGTAATACATCGGGGTTTATGCCCATGGCTGTTTTTAGCACATCCTGCGGATCATAAATTGTTTTTAGATTGGTTAGCTTGCTGATATCTGGTTTTTCAATAACTATCTCTGTAGCCGGATTCATTTCCATATATTGCTTTAACGTGAGCACAGATAGTTCCAGCTGATTTTGAGCGTTGGTGAAATTCAGATCGGCGGTTGAAAGCTGCGCTTTAGCCTGCGACAGATCGGCCAGGGTTTGGTTACCTACACTATAATTTTTTTGTGCCCTTTCTAAAGTAAGCTTGGCAATATCAATTTGCTGTTGCGATGCTTTTACAAGATCCTGATTGGTTAACACGTTCAAAAAGGTGGTCACCACATTTAGTATCAGGTCGTTTTTTACTTTTGATGTGGCTGTTTTATTGGCATCGAGCAATATTTTGTTTTGAATTACCTGGTTACGCAACTGACCGCCCTGAAATAAAGTGATCTGGGTTGACACATTACCATTTAGCGCAAAAATACGCTGATTAATAAACTGATTGGTTGATGGGTCAATGTTACGGCCAAAATTGAATGTGCCCTGTGGGGCAGCGGTCAAATTGGGTAATTGATTGTACTTTGATTGTTTCAGATCCTCGTCAGACAAAGCTTCAGTAAATTGGGCCTGTTTGATGGTTAAATTTCTGTCGAGGGTAAGGTCAATAGCTTTTTGTAAGGTTATTACCTCCTGTGCATTAGCTTTAAAAATAAGTGACGAAAATAATATTGCACCTATCAGGATTGTTTTAACGGGTAGTGATAATGTTGGTTTCATAAGTTTTTATATACAATGGTAAGCAACTGATGCTTACCTTGCATGTTCATTTTTATTTATTTTTTAAATAGAACATATAACTCCTATATAAATATGTATTTGGTTAAAACACCCGGGCTGCTTAAAAGGCTGTATCCTGAACTAATTTGGAACATTAACCGAACAAACCATTGCATTTATCTCACTTTTGACGATGGACCTATACCAATTGTTACAACACATATATTAAATATTTTAAAACAATATAATGCCAAAGCCACCTTTTTTTGCATTGCCGACAATGTAAAAAAACATCCTGACATCTTTAAGCAATTAATAGCAAACGGCCACGCGATAGGTAATCATACCTATAATCATCTCAAAGGCTGGAAAACAGATAACGAAACTTACCTTGATAATTTTTTACAGGCCGATAAAATATTGGACACCTCTCTTTTCAGACCACCTTACGGCAGAATAAAAAGGCAGCAGATCAAAGACCTGAAGATTGCGCGCCCCGATATTAAAATCATCATGTGGGATGTGCTGAGCGGCGATTTTGACATCAACCTGAGCCCCGAAGCTTGCCTTCAAAATGTGTTGAAGCATACTGAAGCCGGATCGGTGGTGGTTTTTCATGATAGTCTTAAAGCCTTTGACCGGGTCAAATATGCACTGCCCCGCGCCTTGGAAGTTTGGAGCAAGGCGGGTTATGAGTTTAGGGTGTTGAGTTGAATAGGAATCTATTTTATTTCGATCTGTACCACTCCACCGCTTTTTGCTCGATTTGCTTTACAAAGTCATTTTTGGCGTTGTTATAGACTATCATATCCTCAAACTCCTGCTTTGCGAGTTGCTGCTTGAGCTTACAGTAGGCATTGCGATCATGAGGATGACTGGCTAAATAATCCTTGAAAGCGATGTGCCTGATCCAGTCGTCGGTGTCTTTTACAAAAACATGAATGTGTACCAATGAGATTAAGCCTTGCTTAACGGGCGCGGTATCATCTACATCAATAAATGAAGGTACGGGATTGCCTGTTTCGCTTTTATATTTACAATAATAACGTCTTGCAGGCCAGTCGGGCTCATATTTTTTAACGTAGGCATAATGTTGCTGCATGGGTGCTATGGTTTTATCCAGGTCTTCGGCACTTTTTAAGCCTACTTGTATATCGATTATTGGTTTAGCGCAGAGGCCTGGTACCGAGGTGCTGCCGATGTGTACTATCGCAGGATCTAAAAATCCAAGGATATCGCTTATTTTTTTCTGCTCATCTGCAAATAATGCGGCCCAGTTATCCTGATAATCTGTTATAGTCATTTTCATTGGTGTAAAACTAAAAAAAGTACTTTTACCGATTAAATTATCACTTCCACATAAGTGCAAAAAGGTGTCATGCTGAGCTCCGTCGAAGCATGGTGGGGTGGCATCTGCGCTCGACCCTTGGACCGAGCTCAGCATGACACCCAATACTTTAGACTTCTATTTTTTCCATATGTTTTTTCATGGAGCATCCCCCCTTTAGGCGGTTAGGAGGACGCTATTTAGAATAGCTCCAAATAACATTTACATAATTGACTGACAGCTTTTAGCTGTAATTTTTGTAAATTCGCCGCACTGAGCCCAGTTAATGGGTTTTGTGTCAATTCGTTTACTTTCACCTAAAAATCAAATACAAATGGCTTTTGATTTAGATATGATCAAAAAAGTTTACGATCGCTACAGCACCCGCGTTGAGGCTGCCCGTAAAGCGACCGGTAAACATTTAACCTTAACCGAAAAAATATTATACGCCCACCTTTCTGAAGGAGATGCTCAAAAAGCATTTGCCCGCGGGGTGGATTATGTTGATTTTGCACCAGATCGTGTGGCTATGCAAGATGCTACCGCGCAAATGGCGCTGCTGCAATTTATGCAGGCTGGCCGTCCGCAGGTTGCTGTTCCGTCTACCGTACATTGCGATCACCTTATACAAGCAAAAGTTGGCGCAGTTGCCGATTTAAATACAGCTATTGACGTAAACCGCGAGGTTTATGATTTCCTTGCTTCTGTTTCTGATAAATATGGCATTGGTTTCTGGAAAGCCGGTGCCGGTATCATTCACCAGGTTGTTTTAGAAAACTATGCATTCCCGGGCGGTATGATGATAGGTACCGACTCACACACCCCTAACGCGGGTGGTTTGGGTATGGTTGCTATTGGTGTTGGCGGTGCCGATGCCTGCGATGTTATGGCAGGTTTACCATGGGAGCTAAAATTTCCTAAACTGATAGGTGTTAAATTAACCGGTAAATTATCTGGCTGGACATCAGCTAAAGACGTTATATTAAAAGTGGCTGGTATACTTACCGTAAAAGGTGGTACCGGTGCTATTGTTGAATATTTTGGCGAAGGTGCACGTTCACTATCGGCCACAGGTAAAGGTACTATCTGTAACATGGGCGCCGAAATTGGCGCTACTACTTCTATCTTCGGATATGATGAAAAAGCAGCAGCTTACCTGAAAGGTACAAAACGTGGTGACATTGCCGAACTGGCTGATGCTATTGCTGAACACTTAACCGGCGACGAGGAAGTGTATGCAAATCCTGAGCAATATTTTGACCAGGTTATTGAAATTAACCTGAGCGAACTGGAACCCCATGTAAATGGCCCGTTCACTCCTGATTTGGCATGGCCTATTTCTAAATTCGCTACCGCGGTTAAAGAAAACAACTGGCCTACTCAGTTAGAGGTTGGTTTGATAGGTTCTTGCACCAACTCTTCTTATGAAGATATTACCCGTTCTGCATCTATCGCTAAACAGGCTATCGATAAAAAATTAAAAACCAAGGCGGAATTTACCATCACACCAGGATCTGAGTTGGTACGTTATACCGTAGAACGTGACGGCTACCTGGATACTTTTGGCGCTATGGGTGGTGTTGTATTGGCAAATGCCTGCGGACCATGTATTGGTCAGTGGGCCCGTCATACTGATGATCCTACGCGTAAAAACTCCATCATCACTTCGTTTAACCGTAACTTTGCTAAACGTCAGGATGGTAACCCTAATACCCATGCTTTTGTAGCATCTCCGGAAATTGTTACCGCATTTGCTATTGCCGGTGACCTTACCTTTAACCCGTTAACCGATTCCCTTACCAATGAAAATGGCGAGCAGGTTAAATTTGACGAGCCACAAGGTATTGAAATGCCGGTAAAAGGTTATGCTGTTGAGGATGCCGGTTATCAGGCCCCTGCAGAAGATGGCAGTCAGGTACAGGTTATTGTTGATCCGAAATCATCACGCCTGCAATTGCTGGAGCCGTTTACCGCATGGGAAGGTACCGACATTAAAGGCTTAAAACTGTTGATCAAGGCCAAAGGTAAATGTACTACCGACCATATCTCTATGGCTGGTCCGTGGTTAAAGTTCCGTGGTCACCTGGATAACATTTCAAACAACATGCTGATTGGCGCTATCAACTATTTTAACAATACTGCCGATAGCGTTAAGAATGAACTGACCGGCGAATACGGTCCGGTTCCTGCCACCCAGCGCGACTACAAAGCGCATGGTATTGGCTCCATAGTGGTAGGCGACGAAAACTATGGCGAAGGTTCATCACGTGAGCACGCAGCTATGGAGCCACGTCACCTGGGCGTACGTGCCATACTGGTAAAATCATTTGCCCGTATCCACGAAACCAACCTTAAAAAACAAGGTATGCTGGGCATAACCTTTGCCGATAACAACGATTACGACAAAATACAGGAAGACGATGTGATTGATATTAATGGCTTAACTGAATTTGCTCCGGGCAAACAGTTAACCGTAGTATTAAACCACAAAGATGGTTCTGTTGATTCGTTTGCTGTGAACCATACTTACAACGCTCAGCAAATTGAGTGGTTTAAAGCCGGTGGCGCATTGAATATCATCCGTAAACAAATGGCTTCTTAAGCTGAAGGCCGAAAGGTTAAAGCCAAAAGCTAATGAATAAAAAAGCCTCTCCATTTTGGGAGGGCACTGAAAAAGTCTAAATAGGCAAAACGGGGTTGAAAAATTAGTTTTTCAACCCCGTTTTTTGTATCTTGAAGTGTCAAAAGAAAGCCACTACAAGATGCTCGTTCAACAACAAAAGATCCATTTTGGAGAGGCTTTTTTATTGGGCTCATATTTTATTTATCGCGGTTTTATACCATGCCCTGTAAGCTCAGTACTGACTGATCTAAAAAATTGGGGATGAGCGTACGTTGGGTATGGGTTATTTTATCCGGATCGTCCAGGCGCGCCAGCATTTCATTGTATTTTACTTCTCCATGCTCGTTTATCACTTCGTCCTTTTTCTCATCTTTTAGCAGCAGCGTTTTCATACCGTTGGCATCGGCCTCGGGATGGAATTGGGTAGCAAAAAAATAGTCGTTGTAGCGAATGGCCATCATGGCCCGTGGCAGATCAACATGCGGGCGCTCTTTTTCAATAGCAACCAGTTGCATGCCCAGTTCCTCAAAACGTTTTTCATTAGGATTGACCACCTGCCAGCTGCGCGAATCGACCGCGTAAAATGGATTGGCCAGGCCCTCAAAAATAGGTTCATTGGCACCTGCTGCGGTTTGATTTACAGGCAACACCCCAAATGATGGCGAGCGACGCATATTAATATCGCCCAGTTTGTAATGGCGGCACATGAGCTGAAAAGAATGGCACACGAATAGCACATGTTTTTTATCGGTGCTGTTAGAAAGGTTATGATCTTCCAGCTTGTTGATTAGTTTGAAATATTTTTTCTCCCACTCGGTACCTTCGGTTACCAGCGGATCGCCGGGGCCGCCACTCGAAATGTAAATGTCAAAATCGGTTCCCGGCATTTCACAACGCCGGCGTACATCAAATATCTGGTAACTTAAATTAAGCTGGTGTTGTACCTTATACCGGTTTAAAATATCCTGGAAACCGCGCATCCCCTCGTTGGCTATCCCATCATACAGATCAAGTATAGCTATCCTGATTTCCGGTTTATTTGTTGTCATTATTATAGTCCTTTTAAAGTTTGCGAGGTAATATAGTCAACCACGTCTTCAAAGTTACTATTTTGCTGGTAAACCGCTAACTGCCGGTCGGCGCCGGTGCCGTGTTCCAGTATTTTGTGCACATACTGTAAATCATCGCGCGAGCCAAGATCGTCAACCACATCGTCGACAAAATCAAGCAGCTCCAGTACCAACGAGCGGGTATTTACTTCCATTTCTTTGCCAAAATCAATCATTTTACCGTCGATACCATAACGTGCGGCGCGCCATTTGTTTTCGTTGATGAGCGCGCGGGAGTAGGTGATGAACTTCATGTTTTGCTGCCTCAACTTATACAGTTTGGCGCACAGGGCCTGGAACAAGGCGGTAAAGGCAATGGTTTCATCAACCAGCATAGGGCAGTCGCAAATGCGAAACTCTATGGTCTCGAAGAACGGATGAACCCGTATATCCCACCATATTTTTTTGGCATTGTCAATGCAGTTGGTTTTTACCAGTAGCTTGATGTAATTATCATACTCCTCAATGCTGCTGAAAGAATCGGGGATTCCGGTACGGGGGAATTTATCAAATACCTTGGTGCGGAACGATTTAAAGCCGGTGTTGCGCGCTTCCCAAAACGGCGAATTGGTGGATAGAGCAAACACATGCGGTAAAAAATACCTTACCTGGTTGGCAATATGAATAGCCATATCGCGCGATTGGATACCTACGTGTACATGTAACCCGAAAATAAGGTTGGAGCGGGCGGCTTCCTGCATCTCGTCCACAATTTCAAAATACCGCGGATGGTCAGTAATGAGCTGATGCTGCCAGTGCGAAAAAGGGTGGGTGCCTGCCGCACCAATGCGCAAACCAATATCGCCGGCCAGCTGTGCCACGGTGGTACGCAGTTTACCCACCTCGGCACGGGCCTCCTGGGTATTGTGGCAAATGTGCGTGCCCACCTCTACCACGGCCTGGTGCATTTCGGCTTTTACCTGATCCTCATGGATCTTCTGGGCGCTATCCACAATTTTTTGCTCATGCGATTTCAGTTCCCGCGTAACAGGATCAATCACCATAAATTCTTCTTCAACACCTAAGGTAAACTCGTTCATAATTGGTTAGGTTATAAATGCCATTCAATATAGCATTAAGTCACGTCTTTTCGAACGAAGGGAGAAATCTTATACGAATCATATGCCGCATGTATAAGATCTCTCCTCGTACCTCCTTTCGAGATGGCAGCTTGTTTCGTTTATTCAATAAACACACTCCCTCCGCCCCTCTCAAGCGGGGAATCGCACTTGCCCATCGCTTATTATCATTTTTATTGTCATGCTGAACTTGTTTCAGCACCCCACAGGCAAGATATAAGCTTTGCAACTCGTCGACCATGCATGCGGGATCCCGAAATAAATTCGGGATGATCAGGCTTGTTATTATTTCTTACCCGACTTTTTAGGCTTTTCCTTTACTGCTTTATCTTTTTTTACTTTTTCCGGGGCTTTAACCTTAACAGGCTCAGAAATTTTTTCGGCAGGATCTTTTACTTTTATTACTTTCTTCACTTTTCCTTCCGCCTCAATGGGGTGTTCAACCTTACCAACGGAAATATCTTCCTTAACTGGTTTTACTTTGGCGCTTATTAATGGCAAACCGGCAGCCGATGTTCTTATATACTCACCCCAGGTAAGGTTATCCAATCCATCCTTTTGTTTTTTTGCCCGTTCAATGGCGTAATCTGCCGCGGTTTCAACCACCCAGTCAAAGTTTTCCTGTCCAACGCTCGTTACCTCGGCATCGGGGGCAGGGTTACAAAAGTCAATGGCATAAGGTACACCATCGCGCACAGCAAATTCTACGGTATTAAAATCATAGCCTAAATATTGGTTCAGTTTTATCACGTAGTTTTTAACGGTATCGAGTAATTTTTTTGAAGCGGGAGCTTTGCCGTGCTCATATCGTAAATGATGCGGGTTGCGGGGCTCATATTGCATAATGCGCACATGCTTACCGCCAATGCAATAGCAACGGAAATAATCATTAAACACCACCTCTTCCTGCAGCATCATGACAAACTGTTTGGTTTTATCATAACTTTTAAAAAAATCGTCGCGGTTGTTCAGCTGGTAAACCTCTTTCCAGCCGCCGCCATCAAAAGGTTTCATATAGGCAGGGAAACCGATGTAATTAAATATGCCGTCCCAGTCTAAAGGGTAGGCCAGGTTACGGAATGATCTTTCTGTAGTGTCATCGGGCAGGTCCTTGGAGGGTAGGATAACGGTTTTGGGAACTGGTACGCCCAGCTTAACGGCGAGCGCGTTATTGAAAAACTTTTCGTCGGCGCTCCACCAAAAAGGATTGTTTATTACCGCTGTACCACAAATAGCCGCATTTTTGAGAGCAGCCCGGTAAAATGGCACGTCCTGCGATATACGGTCGACAATTACCGCGTAGTCAAGCGGCTCGGCCTGCATTACCTTATCAATACGTACAAACTCGGCCGAAATGTTTTTTTCGGCTTTTTGATTGATGCGATCAACAAACGCCTGTGGGAATGAATTTTCCTGTCCGAATAAGATGCCTATTTTTTTCATGGTGATGATGATGTTTTAGTTTGCAGTTTAAAGTTGGCAGTTTGCGGTTTGTTTTATTTATTCAATAATTCAGTAAATCATTAATTCAATAATTATTTAATTGTTGATAGGTAATGCGGAAACATCTCGCGCCATATCGGCCAATCGTGACTGGCATTGGGGCGTATGTCCAACCAATGATTAATGTTTTTTTGAGCTAAAATGTTTGATAGCTGTATGTTATATTCTTTACAGATGTCATGTTCTGATGTGCCGAGGATGATATTCATCTGCCACAATTCAGGCTGGTTGCTGCCCGGTAAAAAATCCACAGGGTTATTGTAAAACACATCGTCATTATAAAATCCATCCGTAAACATTTTAATATCGAATGCCCCGCCCATGGTAAACAGGTGGGTCACTTTTTCGGGATGTTTAAACGCGAAATTGGCCGCGTGGTACCCGCCAAAACTGCAGCCTGCCATAACCACTTTACCTACGCCTGTTTCATGCATGGCCCAAGGTACTAGCTCGTCAAGCAGCATTTTATCGTACCAGGTATAGTTGTGGGCGCGATCGGCAGGGGAGATGCCTTTGTGATACCAAGTGCGGTCGTCGATGGTATCGGGGCAATATATTTTAACCAGGCCTTCGTCAATAAACCATTTTACACTGTCGATAAGTCCGAAATCTTTATTCTGATAATATCTGCCTTTGGTGGTAGGGAACAGGATCACCGGGAAACCCCTGTCGCCAAATACCAGCATTTCCAGGTCGGTATTTAAGTTTGGCGAGTGCCATTGGTGATATTTTTCGGTCAAAACAGTGTCTTTTTTATTTGTGATTGTAAGTTAAGTGGTTTGTTTGATAAAGGCAACTGTCTGATTGATTAATAAGTAGCAGTAAAAAAACCTCACCTAATCCTCTCCAAAGGAAGAGGACTTTAAAATATTTTTATTGAACCCCTCTCCTTGGGAGAGGGTAGGGTGAGGCTAAATAGTCAAAAAATCAAAAGTATTTTTATTTTTGCGCGCTTAAAATTTGAATAAAGATGTATTGGGGCTGGGCTGAAACCGAAATGACGATTACCGAAAGAAATATAACTATACACTCCGAACTGCTTAACCGCGAAGTTACCTGTAAACTTTTAATACCCGATGAGCAGGAAGTTACAGAATCGTTAAACTTACTGTTGCTAAACGATGGCCAAGAACTGGAAAATCTTGAACTGAGCCAAACACTGGAACAATTATATAACGCCAACCGCATAAAACCGGTACTGGTTGTTGCTATACACGCGGGCGAAGAGCGTATACAGGAATACGGCGTGGCTGGCAAACCCGATTTTAAAAAACGGGGAGCAAAAGCCGATGTTTATACCGAATTTATAAAAACAGAATTGCTGCCGCAGGTTAAGGATCAAACCGGCATCGGCGAGTTTGAAACCACTGCTTATGCCGGCTTTTCATTGGGCGGACTGTCGGCTTTTGATATTGTCTGGAATAATGCGGGTATATTTGATAAAGCGGGCGTGT
Organism: Mucilaginibacter sabulilitoris; assembly: GCF_034262375.1. Lineage (NCBI taxonomy): Bacteria > Pseudomonadati > Bacteroidota > Sphingobacteriia > Sphingobacteriales > Sphingobacteriaceae > Mucilaginibacter > Mucilaginibacter sabulilitoris. The sequence continues at coordinate 7,114,698 of NZ_CP139558.1, read as the reverse complement.
TCTCGGGCTCGTTCTGGTGGCGCAACCGCGACCTTGCCAAAGGCTATACCGATGCCGACCGTATTATGCATTCGGTGATCAGAGATACAGCCAGCAAACCCAACCTCAAGTTCTGGCTGCAAACCGGCACTAAAGACGAAACCACCGACCGCAACAGGAACGGCATCATAGACGCGATTGATGATACCATTGACCTGATCAAAGAACTGGAAGCCAAAGGTTTTAAAAGACCAACAGATATACAGTATGTAGAGGTAGTTAACGGCAGCCATGACGCCGCCACCTGGGGTAAAGCCATGCCCAGGTTTTTGGTTTGGGCATTTGGGAGGTAGTATTGGTGCGTTAAGATATCTCCTGAATAATGGCACATACCCAATCTCAAACTATGTCATTTCCTTTAGATTAGCTTCAACAAGATAATAAGGGTTATTATTATTGTTGAAGCTTTCTTTTTGCTTCTTTTTCTTTGTTAATAACCTTAGATTTTGTGGATAAAGTTAACAGCGGTAAAGGCGCATTATTGTCATTTCCAGGCATGTAGGCCTATCGTTCGATTTACTCCTTTACCGCTTGTTTTAAACTGTGGCATCAAATAGAAATTAGAGTTTACGAGGCTCATTAGTAAGGAATTGATGTAGTTTAAAACATGTTAACTGTTTACTAACATAAACAGGGTAAAGATATGGAATTTGAATTTTTCATTGGTATCGATGTGTCCAAAAACGAATTGGACTTTGCTGTTCAGCAAGGCAGCCGGTTTCTATTCCACCAGGAAATTGCTAACGCTCCGGCAGCAATCAATACATTTCTCAAGGAGTTGGGAAAACTTCCTGGGTTCAGCTTAAGCAAAGCTATTTTCTGCATGGAGCATACCGGCATTTATAACAACCATGCTTTGGCTTGCCTGCATAAAAAGAAGGCACACATTTGCTTAGAAGCGGCTACCCAGATCAAGAACTCATTAGGGAATATCCGGGGCAAGAATGACAAGGTAGATGCCATGCGTATCGCCTGGTATGCTTATAAGGAGCGGGAAGGGCTGCGCTTATGGGAGCCTAAGCGCGAAGCTGTGCAGCAACTTGCCCATCTTGCAGCTACCCGGTTACGGTTGATAACTGTTAAAAAACAATTGAAAGTGCCACTAAAAGAGCATGTGTCTTTCAGTCCCGGCAAAACCAGCAAGCAGAACCTACAAGCCTGCAGCCATTCCTTAAAGGCGATCGAAAGCGACATAGCCAGGACAGAGCGGGCTATAGAAGAAATTATTAAAGCGGACAAAGAATTAACCCGGATATTCAAACTGGCAACCTCAGTAAGCGGCATTGGCAAAGTAACTGCCGTTCAGGTCATTGTTACTACCAACGAATTCAAGGACATTAGCGACCCTAAAAAGTTCGCTTGTTATTCAGGCGTAGCACCTTTTACAGATAACTCCGGTAAGGTTGTTAAAAAGGCCAGGGTATCGCATATGGCCAACAAAAAAGTAAAAACGCTCCTACATCTTGCAGCCATAGTTGCTATACAGCATAACCAAGATCTAAAACGCTTTTACCAACGAAAGCTATTGCAGGAAAAAAAGAATAAAATGAGTGTCATTAATGCCGTTAGGAACAAACTCATATTACGCCTTTTCGCCTGCGTCAACCAAAACAGACCTTACGAAAAAAATTATCAGAAATTAGTTGCTTAAATCATAGAAATCGATGAGCACATAGGGGACGGTGTATTGGTGCGAGGGAGAGATCTTATACATAGAATATCCACGAGTGTATAAAGGAGATAGAATAAATGCCGTATAAGATTTCTCTTCGCCTGTTTGCTCAATCCCGACCGGTGCTCATCGAAATGACATTGGTGTATTGAAAATATTCTCAATGCGTTAAATATTTACACGGCACATTAGGCGGCATGTAGTCAATGCCATAAGCGTGTTTTATCAGCAGCGAAACCACTTCGGCAATGATTTTTTCTTTCCGATGCATTTGTGGCAACAGGCCCATCATCGCGTAACTGATAGGATTTACGGCCGGGATAAAAGTTTCCCATTCATATCCTTTACCCCATATTAAGCCCTTTACTGTATGGGTGAGGTTGGCTTTATTTTCAAGTAAAACAACAGCATATCAACAGAGTTATTCCCGTTTTGATTAACAGTATGGAAAATGGGTGTGTGCCCGCCAAAGCCATGTTCATCCAATCCGGCAGCAACATTTATATTGGCGCCATATTGAAGCAATAATTTGGCGCAGTTAAGGCAATTGTATTCGGCGCAGAAATGCATCAGCGTAGCTCCGGTTAGTGATGTATAAGCATTATTAAATAGGGAATATGTTTTTTGTACAGCCTGGTTTGGATTGGCATTAATAACGCTTTTTAATTTTCCTGCATCATCAATTAAAACGGCCAGCAGGGCCTGGTCTTCAAAATCCAATCCGGCATCGATAAAAACCTGTACACAATCTTTAAACCGGGGGCCGCGGCTGTACATTTCAACCATTGAGGTGAAAACCGGTTTGCCATCTTGTACATCATTCGGGCTGCCGCCTTCTTCAAAATACCTGCGTATCCCTGCAACGGAATGCACTTCCATATCATAAAGTAGTTGCGTATAATCGGGCATGGCACTAATGTTTGATACTGATTAAAGTTATATAAATTTTAGTTAATCAGCGTGTTAAAAACAGCGTTTGCCGAAGGGGTTTGGTAATTAAATTGTATAAATGTTGGTTGATAAATTGTCAAAGCTTTAAAATGCCATATATAAACAGTACCTTTGCGCCAAATTTTAGAGAGCATTTTCATGCAAAAAATAAGAAACATCGCGATTATCGCACACGTTGACCACGGTAAAACCACGTTGGTTGACAAAATACTGCACAGTTGTTCTATTTTCAGGGACAACGAATCAACCGGCGAACTGATACTGGATAATAACGACCTGGAACGTGAGCGTGGTATTACCATTGTATCAAAAAACGTTTCGGTAAAATATAAAGACGTTAAAATCAATATTATCGATACCCCTGGTCACGCCGACTTTGGTGGCGAGGTTGAGCGTGTGTTGAAAATGGCCGATGGTGTTTTATTACTTTGCGATGCTTTTGAAGGCGCCATGCCTCAAACCCGCTTTGTAACCCAAAAAGCTTTGGCATTAGGCTTAAAACCTATTGTTGTTGTTAATAAGGTTGACAAAGAAAACTGCCGTCCGGAAGAGGTTTACGAGCAAATTTTCGAACTTTTCTTCAACCTTGAAGCTACCGAAGATCAGCTGGATTTCCCGGTTATCTACGGTTCATCAAAACAAGGCTGGATGAGCACCGACTGGAAAAAACCTACAGAAGATATTTTCCCGTTGATGGATGCCATCCTGGAAAACATTCCGCCGGCGCCTATCGCTGAAGGTTCACTGCAAATGCAGATCACCTCGTTAGATTATTCTTCTTTCGTAGGCCGTATCGCTATCGGTCGTGTTGCCCGCGGTACCATCAAAGAAAACCAGCCGGTATCCTTAGTAAAACGCGATGGAACTATCCAAAAATCAAGGATCAAAGAACTATATACATTTGAAGGCCTGGGCAAAGTACGCACAGCAGAAGTAAGCTCTGGCGATATTTGCGCAGTAGTAGGTATTGAAGGTTTTGATATTGGCGATACCATCGCCGATTTCGAAAAACCAGAACAACTGGAAGTTATCAAAATTGATGAGCCTACTATGAACATGATGTTCACCATCAATACTTCTCCTTTCTTTGGTAAAGAGGGCAAATTTGTTACCTCACGCCATCTGCGCGACCGTTTATACAAGGAAATGGAAAAAAACCTGGCGCTTAAGGTTGTTGAAACCGAATCGCCCGATTCATACCTGGTGTATGGCCGTGGTATCCTCCACTTGTCGGTTTTAATTGAAACCATGCGCCGCGAAGGTTATGAGTTACAGGTTGGTCAGCCGCAGGTTATTGTTAAAGAGATTGACGGAGTTAAATGTGAGCCGGTTGAAACCCTGATCGTCGACGTACCGGGCGATGTTGCCGGTAAGGTAATTGAGCTGGTAACCCAGCGTAAAGGCGACCTGTTGGTAATGGAACCTAAAGGCGATTTACAGCACCTTGAATTTGAAATTCCTGCACGTGGTATCATCGGTTTGCGTAACAACGTATTAACGGCTACCGGCGGCGAGGCTATTATGGCGCACCGTTTTAAAGCTTATGAGCCTTGGAAAGGTGTTATCCCTGGCCGTTTGAATGGTGTATTGGTATCAATGGATACTGGTAAAACCACTGCTTTCGCTATTGACAAATTACAGGACCGTGGTCGTTTCTTTATTGATCCGGGAGTTGATATTTATGAAGGACAGGTTTTAGGCGAGCATATCCGCGATAATGATTTGGTTATTAACTTAACTAAAGGGAAACAGTTAACCAACATGCGCGCATCAGGAAGTGATACCAACGTAAGGATTGCACCTGCTATTAAATTCTCTTTAGAAGAATCAATGGAATACATACAAGCCGACGAATACATTGAGGTAACACCACAAAGCATCCGTTTGCGTAAAATATTCTTGAATGAGAACGAAAGAAGAATTAACGCTAAAAAATTTACAAGCCAGTAATTTAATTAGCTGTTTATAAAATAATAATAAAAAGAGCCTGTATATCAGGCTCTTTTTATTATTATCTGCTTAACCATATCCTTAACCAATAAATCCAATATTTTTTCGGTAAGTGGCATTGTAGCGGTGAAGGATAGTTTGAACATAGGTTTATTGGCTTTTTATCCTTTTAATAGCAACACAAAGGACCTGTCCGGACATAATTATAACGGTACGGCTCATAATTTAATCAGTGCTGAGGATAGATTTAGAAACCCTAACGCCGCTTATGACTTTAACGGAATTAATAGTTATATCACAGTAAAAGACAATATACCTTTAAGGTTAAGTAAAACCGATTTTACTTTAAATTACTGGATTAATCTGACAAGTTATAGTAACTCTTATGGCAGCGTTGTAATTGGTAAAAGAAGTTTTGGTTACGCTAATGGATGGATAACCGGTGTTGGGGGAATGGGAAATATTGCCTCGGTGATAGGTAAAGCAGGTACGGTGACCTATAATGTTTCTGGCGGAGGAGATCCGTTTGCTTATGGCCAAATTGTTGTTAGACTTGAGGGATGGCACATGATTACTGTTACTTATAGCTATGCATTATCGAGAATCAATACATATATTGACGGTGTTTTTGATTCAACCACGTATAATATTCCCACACCAAATGAATTAACAGACAGCGACATGTATATTGGTGCTGACAGTCAGGGCAATGATAACCCGAGCAGTGATGATTACCTGGTTAAAGGTAAAATTGACGACATAAGAATATATAACAGAATAATAGGCACAAAGGAGCTTCACAGGTTATTTATCGCAACCCAATAATTGTAATTTTAGCTTTACCAATAAAAAGGGGCCGGTTTTTATGGAGGGCACTGAAAAAGTCCAATTAATATGTGAGGTAAAAAGGAGGGCTTAAAAAAATCAATTTGATACGTTGAGAATCGTTTATACGACTCGGCGATGAGACTTGTAGGCCTATAAGACAAGGAAAAGGGGTTGTTCGTGCTTATTGAACAACCCCTTCATTTTTGCCGGATTTTCCGGGACTTTTTCAGTGCCCTCGTTTTTATCGGCTCCTTTTCTATTTATATGCTTATATTAAACCTAACAATGAAGAATTTTTATTAACCTCGCCAAAAACACTAAATTTGTTCAATGGATAATAATAGCCGGCTTAAGCCTACCCTATTTTCAACTCGGTATGTACATTTAACAAAGCTGCGCGATGCTACTTTAAAGGTGATGAATGAGTTGACTGTAAATAATAAACAGTTAACACTAATTGATTTTGGTTGTGGCGATATGCCTTACCGCTCAGTTATTGAACCTATGGTGGGCAAATACATAGGAGTTGACCTTGATTTGAACCCATTGGCCGAACATCATATTGATTTTGACAGTAAAACAACCCTGCCCGATAATTATTGCGATATTATTCTGTCTAACCAGGTATTGGAGCATGTTGATTCGCCTCATAGTTATCTTTCAGAAGCCTTGCGTATTTTAAAACCCGGGGGTAAAATTATATTAACTACTCATGGTTACTGGTACTATCACCCAACGCCTTATGACTATTGGCGGTGGACAAGTGCCGGTCTGAAAAAAACAATCGAAGCCGAAGGTTTTAAAGTGAATTCATTTCATGGCATTATGGGCCTTGCAGCAAGTGGTATTCAACTTTTTCAGGATGCCATACTGTTAAAGCTGCCTAAATTTCTGGTGCCGCCTTTTGCATTTATCATGCAAAGCTTTATCCGTTTGTTTGATAAGATACACTCGCAGCAGCAGCGCGACCGCGATGCTTCGCTTTATGTGGTTATAGCCGAAAAAAACAGTCAGGCCGTATAATGGAATCCTTTAATCTTTGTATCATAAAGCCCAATAAGGACGCTTTTTCTGAAACCTTTGTACAGGAGCATATCAACAGACTGCCAGGTAATAAAAAGGTGCTTTATGGTGGCGCATTCCCGGTTTATGATCATGAAGGCAATTTTCTTATCCGCTCAAAGCTGGGTTTAATAAGTTACCTTATTCAAAAAAAAATATTCAAAAAAAAGGATATAAAAGTACGCACCAAAGCCCTGGTCAATTATTTAAAGCGTGAAAAAACAGATGTTGTTTTTGCAGAGTATGGCATGGTGGGCGCTATGGTTACCAGCGCCTGCAAAATAGCGGGTGTGCCGCTGGTTATTCATTTTCATGGCGCCGATGTTTATCATAAAAAAACGGTCGAAGCATATCACGATCTTTATCAAAGAGCATTTAATTATGCCAGCGCTTTTATATCCGTATCTGCCGATATGGTGACCGACCTGCAGGTTTTGGGTGCACCTGCCAATAAAATTCACCTTGCCTCATGTGGGGTTGATACCAATCTGTTTCCACAGCTGGATATTTCAAATACCGGCCAAAACTTTTTGTCTATAGGTCGGTTTGTTGAAAAAAAGTCACCTGCGTCAGTTGTAAAGGCGTTTAAATTAGTAAGGGAAAAAGTTCCCGGCGCCAAACTTTGGATGGTAGGGCAGGGGCCCCTGTTTGATGAAACAAAGGCACTGGTTACCGAATTGATGCTTGATGAAAATATTACCTTGACGGGGGTTTTAAAAACAGATGAGATCAAGAAACTGATGCGCCAGTCGCGTTGTTTTGTACAGCACTCGGTAACCGCAGCCAGTGGCGACAAAGAAGGTACACCGGTAACCATTTTAGAGGCCGGCTCATCGGGCCTGGCCATAGTAAGTACCCAGCACTCGGGCATAAAAGAAGCAGTAATTAATGGCCAAACGGGATACCTTGTGCCCGAACATGATATACAAGGCATGGCTGATTATATGATAAAAATAGCTAATGATGTACAATTGGCTTCTGAATTAGGTATAAGAGAGGCTGCCCATATCCGTGAAAATTACGACATCAGGCACCGCATTAATACCCTCACAACGATACTTCAACAAGCAATAAAACAAAATTAAGATGTTAAAAAAAATAATGCATAAAACCATCAATAACTTAGGTTATGACTTGGTAAAGCCCGATAAAAGGGTGGTGTCTGATGGTTTGCCAGCTGATTTTGATAAAGAAACCCTGGATACCTATCATAAGGTTAAACCATATACCATGACCACCCCAGAGCGTATTGCCTCGTTAGTTAACGCGGTAAACTACCTGGTTAAAAACAATATTGAAGGCGATTTTGTGGAGTGCGGCGTATGGCGAGGCGGCAGTACTATGGCGGCAATTGACACCTTGGTAAAAACCGGCGATAAAAACCGCGAAATATATCTGTATGATACGTACGAAGGCATGTCTGAGCCTACCGAACATGATAAAGTATTTACCGGTACCGCGGCTGATGAACTGATGAATACCAGCGATAAAAATGACCCAACCTCGGTTTGGTGTTACTCGGCACTGGAAGAAGTTCAGAAAAATGTAGGTACCCTGAACTATCCAGCCGGTAAAGTACATTATGTAAAAGGTAAGGTAGAGGATAGTATACCGCAAACTTTGCCCGGAAAAATCGCTTTGTTGCGGCTTGATACAGACTGGTATGAGTCAACCGCGCATGAGTTAAAACACCTGTACCCTTTATTGGTACCGGGTGGCGTTATCATTATTGACGATTATGGCCACTGGGAAGGCGCCCGCAAAGCGGTTGACGAATATATTGCCGAAAATAAATTGCCCCTGTTGCTAAACAGGATTGATTATACTGGCCGGATTGGGGTAAAATACTAAATATAGATAATGGGAATAGTAAAAAAACAAGTTTATAAAAATACGATGGTATCATACATCGGTATGGCCATAGCCTATATAAACACGGTTTTGCTTTTTCCTTTTTTTACCAGTGCCGCGCAATACGGTTTTTATAATTTAATAATAAGTATTTCGGTTTTATACTCATTGATAGCTTCTGTTGGCGGGCCCAGCATCATTGCCAAATATTTCCCCTTTTATCGTACCGATGATAAAAAACATAATGGATTTATGCATTGGGCAGCTATCCTTTCATTAATTGGATTTTCCATTGCCACAATATTGTATATAATTCTTAAGCCAGTTATTTTAGGTGCCTACGCCAATAGTTCGCTTTTATTTGCCCGATACTATTATTACCTGATACCGCTCTCCTTTTTCGTTGTGGTTTTTAATTATCTTGAAATGACCGGCAGGGTTATCTATATAACCATTTACTCCAATTTTTTACAAAATATTTTATTACGGCTGCTTACCACCGGCTTTTTGTTGATGATAGCGGCTAAGTGGATAAATTTTGAAGATTTTATTTTTCTTTATATAGGCAGTAACGGGCTGATATCTTTATTGCTGTTAATAAGCATCATTTTCACCGGAAAGTTTACCCATAAAATAAGTGATTATACTTTTAGCGCGATCAAAACAAAAGAGATCATCAATTTTGGCCTGTTCACCTTAGTAGCAAGCGCTGTATATGTACTGCTGCAAAAAGTAGATACACTAATGCTGAGCTCTATGGCTGGGGATGATGTTCAGGGGGTTTACAGTTGGTATTTTAATATCGCCTTAATTATCAGCGTTCCGGCACAGGCACTGAGCAGAACAACCTATGCCATCGTTGCCGATGCCTGGAAATCTAAAAACATGAAAAATATTGACGAGGTATATGCCAAAACCTCCATCATCCAGATGGTGATAGGCTGCCTGTTGTTTATAGGTATCGTGATCAACAGGGAAAACTTATATACGCTGGCCCGCAACAAAGATTTTACCGACCCTAAATACTTTAACCTTTTCCTGGTAATTGGGTTGGGATTTTTGGTTGATATAACCGGCGGGCTAAATACCTATATCATTACAACATCGCATAAGTACCGCCTCATCACCGGGTTTGTAATGGTTGCAAGTATATTTTGTATTGTGTTAAACTATTTTCTGATACCAAGGTACCAGGGTATGGGTGCAGCAGTATCATATTTTTTAACAATAACCGGGCTAAACTTTGGCACTTGGTTTTACATAAAATACCGTTTCAAAATGCAGCCATTTAAGTTAAAACACCTTTTGGTGATTGGTATTACTGTAATAAGTTTTGCAGTTGGCAAATATTTTTGGCGGATACCCAATGTTTACGCCGATATTATATTGCGTAGCGGAGTAACGGCTTTGGTTTATATAATAATAACCTATTACTGTCATATTTCAAGTGATTTGAACGAGAAAATAGATAATACACTCAGTAAAATAAATTTGTTAATTAAACAATAATAGTTATTTGTTATAATTAATGTGATTTTTGTACATTCAAACATAGGCAATATACCTAACCTTACATGTTTAAACTTACTAAACCTGCCTTTATCGCGGCATTACTGTCTTTGCTATTAATGCTTCCCATGTTTGGTATATGCCAAATATCTGTTCCAGAATGGGTCAAAGACATTGGGGGGCCAAACGGTAGCTCAAGCGTCCCGTCGGCGGTGGTTAACGATAGCCAAAACAATATTTATATAACGGGAATATTTAGCGGAACGGTTGATTTTGATCCAACCGCCGGAGTGCATGAATTAAATTCCGTCGGAAGTTTTGACACTTATTTGGCTAAGTACACAACTGACGGAAATTTGATATGGGCCGTAAGCGTTGGTGGTGATGGGATTGACCAGGCAAATTCTATGACTATTGATAATGATGGTAATCCATCCATTAGCGGTCAGTTTGACTCGGGGCAAATGGATGCTGACCCCGGCCCGGGTGTTCATAATTTAACGAATAACGGCGGCTCAGATGCATTTATAATCAGATTTACAACAAATGGAGCATTTTCCTGGGCTACTTCGATAGGTAGTTCCGGTACTGAGTACGGCGGCAAAATAATGGCAGATAACCAAGGGAATGTAATTGAGGTATCTCAATTTCAGGGTACGGTTAACGTAGGTAATAAAACGTTTACTGCGCAAGGCAATTTTAACGGTTTAATGGTAAAATTTGACGCCGCAGGGCATGTAACATGGGCAATAGACCTTAAAGACAACAATAATAGCGAAGCTCATAGCTGCTCAGTTGATAAAAACAACAATGTGATTGTTTCGGGTACTTTTAGCAGTAATGTGAATTTCAACCCGTTGGGGGCTGCACATAATTTAAATGGTAATGGAGTATCTACGTTTTTGGCAAAATATACACCAGCGGGCCAGTTGATATGGGTTAAGGCTATAAAAGGAGATGTGGTTAATAATAACACCAATGTGTGTGTGAATTCCAACAACGATATATATATATAGACGGACCTTTTTCATCTTCTTTAACGTTTGATGCAGGGCAATCACTTACACCGCTTGGCGGGCAGGACGTTTTTATTGCAAAATATAATAGTGATGGAGATTTTCAGGTAGCCAGGGATATAAGCGGAAGCAACATTTATAACTATGGTTTAGTAGCCAGTAAAGAAGGCTATATTTATCTTTCGGGTTATTTTAGCGGCTCCGTTGATTTTGATCCATCGCCAGCTGGTTCCGCTATTCTGAATTACCACGGCGAACGTGATTTATTTTTGGCCAAATTTGATGAAAATATAAATTATAAATGGGCATTTAACGTTGGTAATTCAAACTGTGATAACACATTAGGTCGAAATGTATATGTTGATAATAACGATGATGTTTTACTTGTTGGTTCTTTTTGTTCCACAGTAAATTTTGATGCTTCGGGTTGCAGCAATTATTATTTAACTGCTCAAAGTTATATACGCGATAGCTTTTTAGCTAAGTACATTCAAAATAAGGCAACTGATAATAATAAAATTATATCATTTTCTGTTCCCGAGCAGGTTATACCTGCAATAATTGATCAAACCAATCTTCAAATAACAATTAAAGTGCCTGCCGGCACAGATGTTTCGGCGCTAAAGCCCACAATTTCTGTAACCAACGGATCAACTTTAACTCCTGCTTCAAGCGTACTGCAAAACTTCACTTCCCCTGTATCTTATAAACTCAGTTCGGCATGTAAAGTATTAAACTATTCTGTAAAAGTGATTTTTGACGACCCGGTTTATACGCCTGTTACAATTTGTTCCGGGGCAGAAGTAACACTAAACGGGGATATTGCAAACCCTGTCCCTACAAGTTACTCATGGGAGATATTTTCAAATAACAGCTGGATTGCAGCGCCGGGCAGCAGCCATAATAAAAACTACGTAACACCTGACCTTTTAGCAACCAGTTCAAATGCAGTTTTTAAGTTGCGTCGTAAAATTACTGTGCAGGGTAATATTAATTATGATTCTTATTACACAGTAACCGTTACACCCGTATCCCTAACAAACAACAATATAATCCCCCCTGCTGTGTCGGAGTTTTGCACATCAGGTAATCCGGAGGTAATTAACGGTAATGTACCATCTGGCGGAAATGGTACTTATAAATACCAATGGCAAAGCTCAATCGATAATATAAACTTTATTGATATCAATGGAGCTACGTCAAAAGACTATGATCCACCGTTTAGTAATGTGGGTGCCTATTACAGGCGTTTAGTAACTTTTGGTTCGTGTACGGTCCCTTTAGCAAGTAATACAGTTCATATTACAATGTCTGCCATACCCGCGGCGCCAATGCTGCAGTTGTTATCATCAGGTATTTGCTCGGGCGGTACAGCTTCCTTATCCGTTAAAAATCCACAGCCCGGTTTAGTGTATAACTGGTATAGCACGCCTGCCAAAACAACTCTTTTACATACGGGAGATTCATACATAACCGATAAGTTATACAACACTACAACCTATTATGCAGAAGCAGTAAACTCCGGGTGCAGCAGCGCTGCGTTGAGTAATATTCAGGTCGATATCAATCCTTTACCACCCACTCCGATTGCAGTGCAAAATAATGTACCGGTTTGCTCAGGTTTATCAGCATCTTTAAAAATACTAAATACGCAGGCCGGGATAAGCTATAACTGGTACGCTTCGGCAACTGGCACTACTCCGGTTTATGTAGGTGCCAATTTCGAAACCCCGGCAATAGCAAGCAATGTAACTTACTATGCAGAAGCGGTTAATGATAATGGGTGTGCTTCAGCAACACGCTTGGCTGTTAACGTGGTTGTTAATGAGGTACCGCAGGTTAATGTACAAGGAACTGCTGTTTGTCCCGGCACCTCTGCGCAATTAAGTGCAACAGCTAATGTTGCCGATTATGCTGTAAACTGGTATGCAGATGCATCCGGTACAAACATAATTTATACCGGCAACAGTTTTTCAATACCTGCACTGAATGCGCCCGCTACATATTATGCTGAGGTAATAAACAATGTTACCGGTTGTGTATCTGAACGTAAATCGGTACAGGCGCAAATACTACAGCCATTAAATGCACCGGTAGTAAGTGTTGACCAAACTACACCAACTTCGGTAAGTTTTAAGTGGAGTGCCGTAGCCAACGCAACAGGCTATCAGGTTAGCATTGATAACGGTCAAACATTTAGCAATCCGAGCTCTGGCAGTACCGGCCTTACACACATCATTACCAATTTGAGTTTAATGCAGCAGGTGAGCATTGTTGTACGCGCACTTGGCAATACCGACTGTGAGCTAAGCGGCAGCTCTGTGGGTGTCACAGGCACGGCCGCCAGCCCATTAGGTAACCTGATATATGTTGCCAACGCTTTTACGCCTAATGGCGATGGTAATAATGATATAGTATATGTTCATAGCGAAAATATTAAAACCTTGAATTTTTATGTGTATGACCAATGGGGCGAGTTAATATTCACTTCAAATAACCAGGCCAACGGATGGGACGGCTTTTATAAGGGTACCAGGGAACCGGTAGGTGTATATGTATACTATCTTAAAGCAACTATGAACGACGGACAGCAATTGACTAAGAAGGGGTCGATAACATTGTTAAGGTGAAAAAAAGAATAATTTTTATAGCTGTGATGCTGCAGTGTGCTGCAGTCATTAAACTGCATGCACAGGTAGATCCGCATTTTTCTCAATATTATGCTTATCCATTATGGCTTAACCCTGCTTTAACAGGAATAATGGATGGCGATGCACGTATAACCGGGAATTTCAAAGATCAATGGCCCACTGTAGATAAAGGATATAGAACAGGGGCGTTATCGGCCGACTTCCGCACGTCTGATAAAGTTAGCATAGGGTTTAATATTATTAATCAGGCGGCAGGTACGGCGGGTTATAACTATTTTGCTGCTTATGGATCCTTTGGTTATGGGATAAGTATCTCGCCCGACGGCTATCGGAAACTTCATTTTGGTTTGCAGGCCGGTGTTATCAACAGAGGCTTTAATCCAAATTCACTGCAATTTGATAACCAGTACGGACCAATAACAGGGTTTGATCCGACAACACCTGATTTCGAAAATTTTTCGGCAACAGGAGCTACTGTATTTGATGCAAGCGCAGGTGTATTTTATTATGATGAGGATCCCGCAAAAATAGCGAGTTTGTTTGGTGGGGTTAGCATAGCGCATCTTAACGGGGCAAAAGATCCTTTTGCATCTGAAGGTATTAATAGTAAGCTACCGGTCAGGTACACTCTTCATGGCGGTGTACGTATTAAAGCTACAGATTTTTTTGATGTAACGCCTCATGCCATTTATATAAAGCAACAAAAAAATCAGATCAGGGCTTTAGGCGTTTATTCAGAATTAAAGGTACAGGACAATCAGGGCTTAATATTAGGAGGGATGTACAGAGTAAATGATGCCTTTGTTGCCGATGCCGGTTATCATTTTAGTAACGTAGTAATAGGTGTTAGCTATGATTTTAATTCATCAGCTTTCAGTGGCGCCATCTCCGGACAAGGAGGTATTGAATTATCTGTTAGTTACGTTTTTCGCAGACACATTGCTAATCCCGCTCAGGTTTGCCCAAGATTTTAAATCTGCATAATCGCCATTTTTTATTGGTAAATTATCTACTTATAAAGTGTAATAATATAAAACGTTTTGATGCTCCGGACTGTTAGGTGAACCGGCATTAATTTGAGTTTTGTTTTTAATAAAAACATTATTTGTTTGAATGAAAAAGGCGATAGTTGTACATTCGTAACTCATGCAGGAATCAATTATTAGCGGCAATGTTAAAACCGCGTACGATCAATTTTATCAGCAGCACGATGAGGCCTGGCGCATGCTTAGTGCAAAGTATAAGGCGCAGCATATTATTGAGGTATGCAGCGGCTTAAAGCTTAATAACGTACTGGAAGTTGGTGCAGGTGATGGCAGTATCCTCAAATGGCTGTCTGACCAAAACTTCGCGCCCGAGTATTGTGCGGTCGAAATATCTGACAGCGGGGTCGAGTATATCAAATCGCGTGGCATCAATAACTTAAAATCGATACAGGTGTTTGACGGTTATAAGCTGCCTTTTGCTGATGATAGTTTTGACCTCATTATCCTGTCGCACGTGCTGGAACATGTAGAACATGAACGTATGCTGCTGCGCGAAATTAAACGTGTTGCCAAACACTGCGTAATTGAAGTGCCGCGCGATTATAAAGCCGGGGTAGATAAACGTATAAAGCATTTTTTGGCTTATGGGCACATCAATGTTTATACGCCGACCTCATTGCGTTATTTGCTGCGTACCGAAGGTTTCGACATTGAAAATGACCTGCTATCCATGACCGAGCCTAATGTTACGCGCTTTAATGCCTATGTTAATCAAAAGAAAAACAAGAGTTTTATAACCAATCTGCGTATTGCTGCTGAGTTTGCGGTTAAGCAGGGGTTGGGAAAAGTTTTTGGAAAAGGGGTAAGCGAACAATTTGCTAACGCTTATACCGTTTTGTGTAAGAAAGCCAGCCAGCAACCCGAACTATTCTGATTTTTTAATACCCATGCAACAACTTGCTCCTATTGCCTTATTTGTTTATAACCGGCCTGATCACACGCGCCGTACCATTGGCCATTTGCAAAAAAATGTACTTGCAGAGGAATCGCGGCTGTATATTTTTTGTGATGCCGCCAAAACCGATGCCGACAAGGATAAGGTAGAAGAGGTAAAGCAGATAGCAAAGGAAACAACCGGGTTTAAATCAATAAAGATCATTGTGCGCGATCATAACCTGGGCCTCGCTAATTCCATTATCAGCGGCGTTACCCAGCTGGTATATGAATATGGTAAAGTGATTGTTTTTGAAGATGACCTGCTGTCGTCGCCATATGCCCTGCAATATTTTAATGAAGCCCTAACCCGTTATGCCAGCGAAGAAAAAGTGATGCATATAGGCGGGTATATGTATAACCTGAAAGATAAGGGCCTGCCCGAATCTTTTTTTTACCGGGCCGCCACCAGCTGGGGCTGGGCAACCTGGGCACGTGCCTGGAACCATTTTGAACCCGATATTGATAAATTGATAGCTCAGTTTGATACGCTGGATATCATCCGCTTTTCTATTGAGGGCAAAATGAATTTCTGGAGGCAGGTACAGGAGTTTAAGGCAGGTAAAAACAATTCATGGGCCATACGCTGGTATGCCTCCATCTTTTTAAAGGGAGGGCTTACCCTTAACCCGGCCCGCTCGCTCATTAATAATATCGGGCACGACGGTACCGGCGTACATTCTAATAAGGAGAAGATGTATGAAGTGCATATTTCGCAGCAGCCCGTTAAGAAGTTTCCCGATGTAATTGAGGAAGACGAACGGGCATATCACGCCATAAAATACTTCCTTACACATCGCAAAGGTAATTTACTACAGCGCGCCGTACGTTTTGTTAAACAACGGATGGGCTAAATCTCTGCTATTTGGGTTCACGTGAATAAATGTATTTTTGAGGCATGTTAAAAGTAGTGCACCTGAACACGTATGATGGTAATGGCGGAGCCGGGCGGGCCTGTATGCGTCTTAACCAGGCATTGCTCAGTCAAAACATCGACTCAAAGGTTATCGTCCATTATAAGTTCGGGAAAAACCCGCAGATACTCACTTTTAATTCCAAACCGTTACAAAAGGCGTATACAGCGGCTACCATTATTCTGGAGCGCTTACTGGCCAAACGTTACTTAAAACCCTTATCGCGTACACCGTTTTCATTTACCTGGTTCGGTAGGTCGGTTGTGCATCACCCTGATGTTAAAAACGCGGATATCATACACCTGCACTGGATAAACCACAGCTTTTTAGATCCCAGGCACATTGCAGAAATAGCCAAACTCAATAAACCCGTTGTATGGACGTTTCATGATAGCAATGCCTTTACCGGCGGCTGCCATGTGCGCTACACCTGCGATCATTATATGCGCGAGTGCGGTAACTGTCCGTTGCTGATTAATGCCTCGGATAACGATATATCGCACAAAATATGGCAGCAGAAACGCAAGGCCTATGATGTGCTTGATTTTGCCATAGCAGCACCCAGTTCATGGATGCAGGCCTCGGTAAAAAGCAGCAGCCTGATGCAGGGCAAGGTTGTTTTTCAGTTGCCTAATACACTCGAAACTAATGTTTTTAAGCCTGCCGATAAAAAACAGGCCAAAGCAAAGTTCGGGCTGCCTACAGACAAGTTTATTTTCCTGAGCGGCTTTATGCCATCGCGAAAAGACCTGCACAAGGGCACGCAATACCTGCTGGAGAGCATGGAGCTGTTAAAACAACGCTTAGGTGCTGATGCCGATAAAATAGAACTGGTAATATTTGGAAACAGGGGAACCGAAGGTGTGCCCGATTTTCCGTTTAAGACCAGTTTTTTAGGTACCATTAATAACGACGAGCAACTGGCGCAATGCTATATAGCAGCCGACGCCTTCCTGATCCCCTCGTTGGAAGATAACCTGCCCTATACCGTAATGGAGAGCCTCGCCTGCGGTACCCCCGTAGTAGCCTTTACTACCGGCGGGATACCTGATATGGTACAGCATGAGTATAACGGTTATTTGGCAGCCTATCGTTCGGCAGAGAGCTTTGCAGATGGTATGGAGTGGGTCATCAAACATCCGGAAAAGGAACAACTGGACAAACAGGCAAGGCAAAGCGTGATAAATAAATTCTCGGAGGAGGTGATTGCCAAAAAACATATCCGGCTCTACGAAAATTTACTTCAAAAGGAGGTCGCGGATGTTTAACCCAAAACTAAGCGTTATTACCATCGTATAT
The DNA here is from genome assembly GCF_034262375.1 of Mucilaginibacter sabulilitoris. Classification (NCBI taxonomy): domain Bacteria; kingdom Pseudomonadati; phylum Bacteroidota; class Sphingobacteriia; order Sphingobacteriales; family Sphingobacteriaceae; genus Mucilaginibacter; species Mucilaginibacter sabulilitoris. The sequence goes on along the minus strand of NZ_CP139558.1, from coordinate 7,096,977 downwards.
AACAATGTTCGCGATATTGAGCGCACCATGCTTTCTGTTTTGGGGCAGACCTATACCAACATTGAATACATCATTGTCGATGGTCTGTCAAACGATGGTACCCTTCAGGTAATCCAAAAATACAGCGACCGTGTCAGTAAGCTTATTAGCGAAAAGGACAAAGGCATTTATGATGCCATGAACAAGGGTTTGGCTATAGCTACCGGAGATTATGTGATATTTATGAATTCAGGTGATGAGTTTTATGCCCCTGATACCGTAGCCAAAGTTTTTGCCACCTCACCCGATGCCGACATTTACTACGGCGAAACCGAAATGATCAATGATGAAGGACAAAGTCTCGGTCAACGGAGGCATAAAGCCCCTGAAGTGTTTACCTGGCTCGATTTTAAATACGGCATGAGCATAAGCCACCAGGCTATATATATAAAACGCACATTAACTGAGCCTTACGATATGCGCTATCAGCTCAGTGCCGATATCGACTGGATAATCAAGGCTGCTAAAAAGGCAAAAAAGATTGTGAATGTAAACAGCTATGTAGCCAAATACCTGGTAGGGGGCATGTCGAAAAAGAAACACCGCCAGAGCTTACAGGAACGTTTTAATATTATGAAACGATACTACGGATTAATCCCCACCGTTTTAAATCATTTCGTGATCGGTTTTAACCTGGGCTGGTACTGGCTCAAAAACAAGCGAACGAACGATTAATAAAAAAAAGGCGGCGAATTTTAAATTCGCCGCCTTTTTTGATGGAGTGCAGAAAAACCTTTATGCCTTTTTAGCCGCAGGTTTAGCTGCCGGTTTCTTTCTGGTTTCTGTATAAACAGCACCACCTAAAGCCAGCACCAGCAGGATTGATCCTGCTAATGAGATCTTCTCGCCGGCGTAATATGAAGTAGGGTGGAATATAAATTCAATTTTATGGTTGCCTACCGGTATTTGCGCTGCACGTAAAACGTAATTAGCACGGAAGTATGGTTTTTCGACACCATCAATCAGCATTTTCCAGCCTTTGTTATAATATATTTCCGAGAAAACCGCTATTTGCGAAGCGGTAGAACCACTTTGATATACCATATGATCAGGAGAGTAACTTACCAGGTCAATTTTACCTGCCGGGTCGTTTCCTAATGTCTTTTCGTCAATAACGCTTTTATATTGCTTATCCACAATAGCCTCGTTCTTAGGATCAAAGCTGCTGATAGCCTGCATTTCCTGATCGGCGTTTTCAGCGTATTTAATGCTTTTTACAAACCATGCATGACCACAGGCGGTTTGGTTTACCTGCATACTTACGTTTTGTGTTTTAGGATCGGCCGAGATAATGTACTTGGTATTCAGCATGTCCAGTACGTCCTGGTTGATGCTCTTGGTAAACTGGCTTAAATAAAGTTCCTCATACCTTTTTAACCTTGCAGCCGAATAACCTGTAATTGATTTATGGAAGAACGGATTAAATGAATCTGAACGGAAATCGGCTGTGGCATCAAACACCCGATAGTCAGGGTCTTTGTCCTTTACAATAAATTGATCAACCTCACGTGGCTTAAGTGCCTGATCAACTTCTATTTTATCCTGAAAGTTTTCATTTTTCAGGTAACGTTTATCTATCTGCCACATGTCAATTAGTGTTAACGCCAATAATACAATTGACAGAGTAAGGGCATTTACTTTCTGTTTAAGGAATGCCCATACTAAACCAAATGTTAACAGCACGAATATTAATGACCGTATAGCATCCATGCGTGCAAGGGATATCCTGTCTTTAATGATGGCGTTAGCAACATCGTTGGCCATTGACGCATTGTTTTGAAAGGCCTGGGTAAGGGTGCTGATACCCGCTGCCTGATCTTCGGCCCTGAAGCTTAGAATAAGGTCGGGCAGTACGGCAAATAAGAGGGTAATGCCGCCAACAATATAAAGCGACAGCATTAATTTTTTAATTAAAACAGTCTTGTCTTTTACCTCTGTAATTTCCTGAATGGCCAGGAATGCCAGTATCGGGAAGCAGATGCTGGCCACAGCCAGTATCGACTCAACCGCCCGGAATTTGTTGTACAGCGGGAAGTAATTAAAGAAAATATCTGACAGGAACGGCATGTTTCTGCCAAAAGAAAGCAACATGGTTAGTATTACTGTTGCCAGCAACCACCATTTTACGCGGTTTTTTACAATTAGCAATCCGAATAAGAAGAGGAAGCATACTACTGCACCAAAATAAAATGGGCCAGCTGTTCCTGGTTTATTACCCCAATAGGTTGTCATGCCGGGTATTCCAGCAGTGATTTGACGGGTATAGTTAACAGCCTGATCTTCAGGGATACCTTTTGCTATTAATACCTTAGCCGTTTCTGATGTTTGGTCAAGTACTTCAGTGCCGCTGCCGCCACCGTATGCATTTGGGATAAGGAACGTGAAACACTCACCAACACCCTGGCTCCACTGATAGGCGTATTCCCTGTCAAGACCATTGCTTGGCTCGGCCGCGCTTTGGGTAAGGTTTGATTTACCGCGGATGGTTTCTGTACCATAATCATAGGTGCTCCATAAGCTTGATGCATTTACCGCTAATGCAAGCAAGGTGGCCCCGCCTATGTAGGCTAATGATTTTAAGTAGGTTTGTAAGTTTTTATTTTTAATGGCATGGTACAACTCTATACCCATTAATATAATTAACGATAACAGCAGATAATAGGTCATTTGTACGTGATTGGCCCTTATTTCCATGGCTAAAAAGAGCGCAAGTAACGAGCCCCCGAGTACATATTTACCCCTCAGTATTAAAATAATGCTGGCCAGTACAGGCGCAAAAAACGCTATGGCGAAGGCCTGGTTGGAGTGCCCCGCGACCAGCAGGATAATATTATATGACGAAAACGTAAATGCTATAGCGCCTGCTGCAGCAAGCCACGGGTTTAATTTGAGTACAATAAACAAAAAGTAAGTACCCAGCAAAAGTATAAGTACGGTATCAACCGGGTTTGGGAACGTTGCTTTTATGGCAGATACGATATGGGTGGTGATATTATCAGGATAAGGCGCCCAGATTTGAAAGGTAGGCATGCCGCCGAAGATCTGGTTAGTCCAAAGTATGGTGGTATCCTTTGCGCGGTAATCCATTACCTCTTTTTGGGTGGATTGGGCTCCTATAACATCGCTCTGGCCCAATGTTTTACCCTGAAAGGCAGGCGTAAGGAAAAAAAAGCATATTGCTACAAAAATTGCGATAACGGCCAGATGTGTACCATTACGTTTAAACCAGTTGTTCATTTAAATTTCTTGAAATGGATAATATATATTCCTCAAAAATAGAAATTTGAATGAGAATAGGAATTATTAGTTATTAAACGAATGTTTTAACAATTGTGGGGCCTGAGCCTGAAAAATATAAACAGACCTATTATGCCTGCTATGCTAATGGCATAAGCAATAACCTGGGGTTTATTGTATTGCTCATAGTTTCTGCGGATACTAAAAAAATTGTAGAGGGCCAGCGCGCTTACCACGGTCCAGAAAAACCAGCCTATCTTATCGCACATGGCAAAACCCTGCACGGCAACAGCCATAACGATGTAATTAACAAAGATGAGCATAACAGACTCGGGAGTGTTACTATGATGTCTTCTTCTGTTAAATACTTCTTTGGGCAGCATATTTACTTATTATTTTACCTCTTCGTAATCAACAAACTCACCTTCAGAGTCGGGAACGGTGCTCTTTTTACCTTGCGGAATATAATCTACCTTAATAGCGCCGTCAGGTCTTGTTGACTGGTGCTGTTGTTGCTGGTATCGTTGTTGCTGCTGTTGTGCTTTATTTACCACGCTTTCAAAAAGTACGGGTATTAAATAGCGCATGAGGCTGCGTATAATGTATAATATGCAGATTGATATGATTAAAAAACGAATTAGAAGCATCTCAATTAATTTTTAGCTTACAAATATAAGTGATATAACGTTAAAATTGTTTTAATATGATTAGGGCTTAGGTGCAAATAAAAATATGGATGTGCAGATATGCAAATTTGCAGGTGTGCAGATGAAAAAATACTTTTTTAAGCTACACCTGAAAGCATACCATCTGTATTTTTACTTTCAAAATATTGCACACCAATGATTAACGTGAGAAGATAATCAATTATTTGCACATCTAAGATCTGCACATCTAAAACTTCTCTTCCATCATTTTTTCGAGGGCAAACATTTCGTCGCGTAATTTGGCAGCCAGTAAAAAGTCCATATCCTTGGCTGCCGCAAGCATTTCTTTTTTGGTATTATCAATTGATTTTTTCAAATCGGCTTTGGTCATGTACTGCACAATTGGGTCGGCGGCTAGTGTTGCCACATCGGCCTCCACATAAGCTTTTTGTACACCACCTTTAAAATCAACAACAGATGTTTGCTCCATAATTTCTTCGCGCGATTTGCCAACAGTTAACGGTGTAATGCCGTGAGCGGTATTATAGGCTATCTGTATATCCCGGCGGCGGTTGGTTTCATCCATCGTGATCTGCATCGAATCGGTTATCTTATCGGCATACATAATAACCCGGCCTCTGTCATTCCGGGCAGCACGACCAATGGTTTGTATCAATGAGCGTTCAGAACGCAGGAAACCTTCTTTATCGGCATCCAAAATGGCCACCAACGATACTTCCGGCAGGTCGAGTCCTTCGCGCAGCAGGTTTATACCTATCAGCACATCAAACTCGCCCAGGCGCAGCCCCCTTAATATTTCTACCCGTTGCAGGGTTTTTACTTCGGAGTGTATATACCGGCATTTAATGCCCAGTCTGTCCATGTACTTAGCTAATTCCTCGGCCATGCGCTTGGTAAGAGTGGTCACCAGTACACGGTCGCCCATTTTTATAGTCTTGTCAACCTCATCAAGCAGATCGTCAACCTGGTTAATCACGGGTCGCACATCAATAACCGGATCGAGCAAGCCGGTTGGGCGTATTACCTGTTCAACCACCACACCACCTGATTGTTCCAGTTCAAAGTCGCCGGGCGTAGCACTTACATAAACGGTTTGCGGGGCCAGTTTTTCAAACTCCTGGAAATTCAGCGGACGGTTATCCAAAGCTGCAGGCAAACGAAAACCATAGTCGACCAGTGATATTTTACGGGAACGGTCGCCGCCATACATGGCCCTGATCTGTGGAACGGTAACATGGCTTTCGTCAATCACCATCAGGTAATCGTCGGGGAAATAATCCAGCAGACAGAATGGGCGTGCCCCCGGTTGGCGCCCGTCAAAAAAGCGGGAGTAATTTTCAATACCTGAGCAGTAACCAAGTTCGCGTATCATTTCCAGGTCGTAGTTAACCCTTTCCTCCAGTCGCTTGGCTTCCAGGAAACGGCCATCATCAATAAACTGCTTTTTGCGGGTTTCCAGTTCCTCCTGTATGGCCCAGATAGATTGCAGAAAGCGTTCGCGCGGGGCTACATACAGGTTGGCCGGATATACCACCATGTGCGTCATCTTTTCGACGGTTTTGCCGGTGCTTACATCAAAGGAGCTTAGTTCCTCAATGTCATCGCCAAAAAAAGATATACGGTAGGCATAATCAAGATAGGCCGGGAAAATATCAACCGTATCGCCTTTTACGCGAAAAGTACCACGCTTAAAATCGGCCGTGGTACGGGCATATAAAATTTCGACCAGCCGGTGCAGGAACGCGTTGCGGCTGATGCGGGTGCCCACGGCAAATTTGAAAACCGAATCGGCAAAATCGTCCGGGTTACCCATACCGTAAATGCATGATATGGACGATACCACGATAACATCGCGCCGGCCCGACATTAAAGCAGATGTAGTGCGTAAACGCAGCTTTTCAATTTCTTCGTTTATCTGCAGGTCCTTTTCAATATAAGTATTGGTGGTTGGTATAAATGCTTCGGGCTGATAATAATCATAATACGACACAAAGTAGTTTACCGCGTTTTCCGGGAAAAACTGTTTAAACTCACCGTAAAGCTGGGCGGCCAGTGTTTTATTATGACTCAGTATCAGCGTAGGTTTTTGTGTTTGCTGTATAACATTGGCAATTGAAAATGTTTTTCCCGATCCGGTAACCCCCAACAGGGTTTGAAAAGGATCGCCATTATTTACACCTTCAACCAGTTGTCTGATAGCTTCGGGCTGGTCGCCGGTTGGGAAGTATTGAGATGTTAAATTAAAATCCATGTTGTTATGTAAAAATACAAATAATCCTGCAATAGGGTTTGCAAATCAAAATAAGTACATGATAATGACAACTGTATGGCAACAGTGTTTGAAGGTATAAATATTTATGTATTGGCCCAGCCTCATGCTGTAGTTGCAAACTACAAGCATAGTAATCCGAAATCAAAGGCTTTGGATAGGAGGATAGCGGACGTTAAAATATACAGTTATAAAAAAGGAGTCATGCTTAGCTTGTCGAAGCAAGGTGAGAGGGCCTCTGCGCGCGTACTTCGACAGGATGACAGGCCGCTATGCTGTACGATGTCAGATACTTCTGATAGCGAATAGCATAATAGTTGCGTTAATCTGCCGCAATGATGCGTTTGGCGCGTTCAAAAAAACTTAACCTTTTCATTTGTTCCTCTACCTCGGCAATGGCCAGCATCAGGTTGTTTTGTGTGGCGGCAAGCTCAGTTAAGGCGCTTACCATCACCTCCCAAACTGGTTTCATACGCTCAATGAGCTCCTGGCCTTTAGCTGTTAACTGGATGAGGCGTTTTCTTTCATCTGCCTTATCCCGCTTGGAGCGAATGAGTTTTTCTTTTTCAAGCTCTTTTAAAAGGCTTATGGTGGAAGGGTGAGTGTAGCCAATTTCGTTAGCGATTTCAACCACACTTAAAACCGGCCTCAAATGCAAAGTATAAATAACCGGGAACCATTTAGGCTCAAAATCAATACCATTGGCTTTGTATATCAGTGTGCCATCCTTCCGTAATTGGTCGCTAAGGCGCTGCAGCCTTGTTGAGATAGCTAAAATACCCGATTCGTCTATAACATTCATTGATAAACCCGTTATTAGTTTGACAAATGTAAGTGATAAAACATAGTATCAATACCCATCAGCGGAAATGATGGCGGCAGGTTGGCTTTATCAATCCGGGTAAAGCCATTGCGTTCATAAAAACGATGGGCGGTTGTCAAAACATCAACAGTGCCTAAATAAATATCGGTAATCTGGTTCTGCCTGCAATAGTCTATCAGCGTGTTAAGCAATAACAGGGCGGTGCCAAATTCTTTGCCGCGATATTCTTTACGCACAAACATTTTACGCAAAGCGGCCGCATTATTGCCAATAGCTATGAGTCCGATGGTGCCAATAATCTGGTCGTTGTGTGCAGCTCCCCAAAAATTGCCACCGGTTTTGTGGTAATTAGTTTCAATATCCAGCAGATCGGGCTGGGTTTCCAGTGTAACAGGAACATTAAATTCAATTTGTTGTATGGGCAGTATAATGTCAATGATCTGTTCGCAATGATCGTTATTCAGGGGTATGGTAACAATAGCTGTATTCATAAAATATAATTTATGTACAAATCTACGTAGTTAACTACGTAGATTGCAAATTGAATTTCCAAATAAAACAAAACGATGACAAAGAGGCTTTAATATATCGAAGCATAGCATGACATCCACAATGAAGTCGTAATGTCATTCCGAAGGAGGTATGAGGACGAATTTTGTACAGGTGATGTGTAACGCGTAGAAGATTTTTCGCTGCCGCTCGAAATGCAGCGATATCTTTAAACAATACATTAATTGCGGTTTAAAAGAATTAAATTTAAGCATGATTTTTATCCTCAATAAAACCAATACCATTGCCAACCAGTTTTTGGCCGAACTGCGTGATGCGGATATTCAACAGGATAAAACGCGTTTTAGGCGTAACCAGGAAAAGCTTGGGCAAATACTGGCCTATGAATTCAGTAAAACCCTCAAATATGAGGCTAAGGATGTGCAAACATCATTGGGCACGGCAATTGTAAATACCCCGGTTGAACAGCCTGTGCTCGGCACCATCTTACGGGCGGGTTTGCCTTTTCACCAGGGTTTTATGCAGTTTTTTGACCAGTCGCCTTCTGCTTTTATTACAGCCTACCGCAAAGTAAAACGTACCGGCGATTTTATCATTCAGGTTGATCATATATCGACTCCAAACCTTGATGACAAGATATTTATTTTGTGCGATACCATGCTGGCCACAGGGCAAAGTATGGTCGTGGTTTGCAAGGAACTGATGGCTCAGTATAAAATAAAAGAATTGCACATAGCGGCTGTAATTGCCAGTACCGAGGGGGTGGCGCATGTAAGGGCAAACTTGCCCAAGGCAAAATTATGGCTATGTGCCCTTGATGATGAAATGACCAGCAAGGCCTACATAGTACCCGGCTTGGGTGATGCCGGCGACTTGGCATTTGGGGATAAGGCTTGATTTCGGAATTCGGATATTTGATTTCGGAATTAGAAATTTGGATTGTTTAATTTTGGATTTATTTTAATGATGACTGATTTTGAATTTCAAAAAAAATAAATCCCAAATCGAACATCCGAATTCCGAAATCAAAATGAAAAACTACAAACACATCTTCTTCGATCTTGACCATACCATCTGGGATTTTGATAAAAATGCCGAAGAAACCCTGCACGAACTTTATATACTACACCGCTTAGGTGAGGTGGGGCTGCCACCGGCCAATGTTTTTATAGAAACCTACACTCGCAACAATCATAAGCTTTGGGCACAATACCATATAGGCGAGATCAGTAAAGATGAGCTGCGCGAAGCCCGTTTTAAAAGAACATTTATTGAGCTGGGGCTGCATCCCGACATAATCCCTGTAGATTTTGAGGATGCCTATGTAAAGCTTTGTCCTACCAAAACAAACCTGTTCCCGCATGCGCACGAAACCCTGCAGTACTTGCAGGGCAAATACACGCTGCACTTAATTTCAAACGGATTTAAGGAGTCGCAGCAATTAAAAATAGCGGGCACAAATTTGGCCGGTTATTTTCAGCATATCATTGTATCCGAAGATGTTGGCGTAAATAAGCCCGACAAGGCCATATTTGAATATGCTCTTAACCTGGCGGGAACCAGCAAGCAGGAAAGTATCATGATTGGCGATAGCCTGGAGGCCGATGTATACGGAGCTTTAAATTTTGGTATGGATGCCATTTATTTTAACCCATTCGAGGCGCCCAAGCCCGATGATGTACCTTTGCAGATTACTCATTTAAAAGAGCTAACTTTATTATTATGAGTATTAATACGGAATATAAAGGTATAGTAGCGGCATTTGACATTTACCGCCAACAACTGGATATTATTCCCGACGAAATATTTGCCGAAACTCCCGCGGAGGACTGCTGGTCATGTGCCGAAGTTTACAGCCATGTAATGAAAACTACTTTTGGCTCGTTCATAGCCATGGAGCGCTGCGCGCATAAAAATTGTCCGCCAACCACCAAAGGGTTAACCATATGCGGGCATTTTGTACTTACGTTTGGATGTTTCCCTCCCTGGAAGATCAAAGCACCTGAAGGCATGACCGCCGAAAAGATCAGTAAGGAAGATGCCCGTAATTTAATCATCAAATGCCGACAGCGGGTAGAGGTAGTACAGCCGCTTATGGCAAGCTCCCCGGCCGATATCCGCTACAAACACCCCCACCTGGGCATGCTTAATGCAAAACAATGGTTCAGGTTTACGCGCATACATTTGCAGCGCCATTTAAAGCAACTGGAAGAGATTAAAAAAAAATTGCATAGCTAAGGTAACCTTTTACATTTAACAGAGTCTTAACAATATAATAATTTAGTTTACCGACATTTGTTAAAATCATTTAATGATGAATTTTGAATATGCGTATTTGCTTGTTATTGGGTTGCTGCTTTTGGTAGGTGCCTTTTACATAAGCCCTTATGAACTGAATGTTAATGAAGACGAAGACGACGAGTAATCGTTTGTTGAACAATTCAATTATAAATATTAACTGGCGTTTCCTGCCGGATGAGAACGTAACCCCCCAATTTTAATGTCAAAACGTGAAGTTGATATTGTAGTAATATCTGACGTGCATCTGGGTACTTATGGCTGTCACGCCAAAGAGTTGCTTAAATATTTAAAAAGCATCAAACCCAAAATGCTTATCCTTAACGGCGATATTATCGATATATGGCAGTTTAGCAAATCGTACTGGCCCGAGGCCCACATGAAGGTGGTGCGCCGGATACTTAAATTTGTAACCGATGGTATACCTGTACATTACCTAACAGGAAACCATGACGAGATGCTGCGCAAATTCACCGATTTTAATCTTGGATCGTTCGAGTTGCTCAATAAAATTGTACTGAACATCGATGGCAAAAAAGCCTGGATATTTCATGGCGATGTATTTGACGTTACCATGCAGCACTCCAAATGGCTGGCCAAATTGGGAGCGGTAGGCTATGATAGCCTTATCCTGATCAATAGCTTTGTTAACTGGTTGCTAATGGCTTTCGGTCGCCAAAAAATGAGTTTCTCGCAAAAAGTAAAGGCCCGGTTTAAAGAAGCTGTGAAATTCATAAACCAGTTTGAGCAAACCGCTGCCGACCTGGCAGTTGATAAAGATTATCAGTACGTAATTTGCGGACACATTCACCATGCCGAAATCAGGAGTATGCAGAATACCGATAAAACAGGCTCCGTACTATATTTAAATTCAGGCGATTGGGTGGAAAGCCTTACCGCGCTGGAGTATCTCGACGGCGAATGGAAAATATTCAAATACAATCCCGACGATTTTAAAACTGATACCGACGAAGATGATAAAACCGACGCCGAAGATCTGGACGCCAAACTGGATGTTAAAAACCTGCTTGAACGTTTTAAACAGGAACCGCATTGAGACTTTGGGATTTTAAAACGATGGGATTATTGGACTTTTAAATTACAAGATCATAAAAGAGTTAAGCACTTATTTCTTTATTTATTTCTTGTCGCATAGTCCTAACAATTCCGATGTCTCATACTCTTAATAAAAAATCGCTTTTCTTTACTAACTTGACCGCCGCAACTAAAAACTATGAAAATTTATGTTTAAAATTTGTTAAAATGGATCAAAACCTATCTGTTTTATATCAAATTTGAACACTTTTATACCCCATGAAGATACTTTTTGCCATACAGGGAACCGGTAACGGACATATTAGCCGGGCCCGCGAAATTGTGCCTTTATTGCAACAATATGGCGAGGTAGATTTATTGGTAAGCGGCACCGAAGCCGAGGTTTCATTATCGCAGCCACTTAAGTACAGGTTCCATGGATTTAGCTTTGTATTCGGAAAAAATGGCGGGGTGGATAACTGGGCAACCTATAAAATCATGAACCTGCGCCAGCTCTGGCGCGATATGCATAGCCTTCCGCTAAATCATTACGATCTGATAATCAATGATTTTGAGCCTGTGAGCGCTTGGGCGTGCCGGTTGCAAAAAGTGCCGTCGGTATCATTAAGCCACCAGTGTTCATTCGTTTCGGCAAAAACACCAAGGCCCGCAAAATGGAATTACGCGGAGTGGTTGTTTAAGTATTATTCGCCTACCACTTATCATGTGGGTTTCCATTTTGAGCGGTATGATGATTTTATAAATACCCCCGTGATCAGAAGTGGTATCCGGGAAATGGAAACAGCAAATCTGGGGCACTATACGGTATACCTGCCGGCGTATGACGATAAAATTTTGCTGAAGCATTTAAGCCAGACCGAGGCCAGGTGGCAGATATTTTCCAAACGGCAAAAAACACCCTATCAATCTGGTAATGTGGAGATTTTCCCCGTAAATAATGAGGCATTTAATAAAAGCCTTGCCAATTGCGAAGGTTTGCTTACCGGCGGTGGCTTCGAAGGGCCCGCAGAAGCGCTTTTCTTGAAAAAGAAAGTATTAATGATACCTATGAGAGGCCAGTATGAGCAGCAATGCAATGCCTTATCTGCATCAAAACTGGGCGTGCCGGTGGTTCATGAGATCAATGAAAAATTTACCGGTCATCTTAATAACTGGATACAGGATGATAAAAAAGTGACTGTAGATTTTCCGAACGAAACAGCCAAAATAGTTGATGACCTGGTGAAGCGATATGCAAAACCACAAAGCATTATACCATAAAGGTTTTTCTGCTAATTTTACCCCGCAAAATAGCGCGCCATTATGATCAGTATTTTCAGATCCTTTAATCCCTTAAATGCTTTATGGCTTGTATTGGTATTGTTCTTGTCGCGTTTAGGCTATTTGTTTCATGTGCCGGATAAGCTGCAATTCATTTTTGTAGAGCCCTTTGCCCGGTTGCTGGTACCCGTATCCTATGAATATGCTTTTTCGCCTGCTTTAAATGTATTACTGGCAGCTGTACTGGTGTTTATACAGGCTTTATTATTTAATTACCTTATCAATTTCCATAACTTACTGGGTAAACCTACCTTTTTACCAGCATTAATGTACATAACGCTGTCGGGCCTGTTTACGCCATTTTTAATGCTGAGCGGTCCGCTTATCTGTAATTTCTTGCTGATATGGATGCTGTTTAAGGCATTTAGTCTTTACAAAGGCGATGATGCCAAATCAACAGTTTATGATATGGGTATGATAGTGGCGCTGGGCTCGTTAATTTATTTGCCATTTATTTATATGTTTTTGGCAATATGGATAGCGCTTATATTATTTAAACCGTTTAACTGGCGCGAGTGGGTGGCGGGCATACTCGGCTATTCTACGGTGTTTTTCTTCCTGGCGGTTTTTTACTATCTCAATGACCGTATTGCCTATTTTTCTAACATCTGGCTTCCTTTAGGTACAAAGTTTCCTGATCATATCAGCATAAACTCCTACAATTACTTGCTGCTTATACCCGTAATACTGATCCTGGTGCTGTGTTTTTTCAAATTGCAGCAAAATTTCTTTAAAAGCTATGTACAAACGCGTAAATCTTTTCAGCTGTTATTTTTTATTTTCTTAATAGCCGCTTTTTCATTTTACGTAAACGCTGCATTCCACTTAGACCATTTTTTATTGTGTATAGCACCTGCGGCGGTGTTTTTTGCCTATTTTTTTCTGTATGCTACCCGTAAATGGTTTTACGAAGGCCTGTTTTTACTGCTGCTAATCAGCATTATCTGCTTTCAGTTTAACAAATTTTAACTTTTACATTCGTTCTTATTTCAGCGGTTATATTAGTTTTGTACCATGAAATTTGGAGTAGTTATATTTCCCGGGTCTAATTGTGATGAAGACATCATATATGTATTAGAAAAAATAATGGGTCAGCAGGTGGTAAGGTTATGGCATAAAGACCATGATTTGCAAGGTGTTGACTTTGTTGTTTTACCAGGCGGTTTTTCTTTTGGCGATTATCTGCGTTCGGGAGCAATATCTCGTTTTTCACCAATTATGCAGGAAGTTATACAGTTTGCCGCTAAGGGAGGCTATGTAATGGGCATCTGCAATGGTTTCCAGATATTAGCAGAAGCTGGTTTGCTTGACGGCGCCTTACTGCATAACGAAAACCGTAAATTCATTTGCCGCAATATTTACTTAAAGCCGCAAACAACCAAATCATTACTTACCGCGCAATTGGTACAGGATCAGGCTTATAAAATCCCCATCGCCCATGGCGAAGGTAATTACTTTGCCGATGCCGATGTAGTAAAGGCGCTTAATGATAACGAGCAGGTATTGTTCAGGTATTGTGATGAAGCAGGTAATATTGTTAGCGAAGCTAATCCTAACGGATCATTAGAAAATATTGCCGGGATTTGTAATGCAAACAGGAATGTATTTGGTTTAATGCCGCATCCTGAACGCGCTGCCGATAGCCTGTTGGCTAATGAAGATGGGCTGGCAATTTTTGAATCGATATTATCATTAGTTAAGGCCTGATGACCAATTTGGTTATCGATATTGGTAACACGTATACAAAAATCGCGGTTTTTAAGCTGGATGAATTGCTGGCAGTAGTGCAGTATGAAACTGTAAATACCGAAACGCTGGATAGTTTTTTGAGCAGTTACAAAGTTAACAGGGCTATAGTATCGTCGGTTAAAAAACATATAGAGCCCTGGCAAACCGACTTGGGTGCAAAAATTCCGCTTACTCATTTCAATGCCCTGATTAAAAGTAGTATACAGAACCATTATTTAACCCCTGAAACACTTGGTACTGACCGATTAGCATCTGTAATAGGTGCAAATCATGTATATCCGGGCTTAAACAGCCTGGTAATTACCGGTGGAACAGCCATAACGTATGACTATGTTGATGCCGGCGGAAATTATTTTGGCGGAAGTATATCACCCGGTTTAAATATGCGTTATAAGGCTTTAAATTATTATACTGCCGGTTTGCCACTAATTAATGCAGATGCGGAGTTTAATACCGAATACGGAAATAATACAGAAACCGCTATACGCTCGGGCGTACAAAACGGTATAAAGCATGAACTAACGGGATTTATTGAAAGCTATAAAAGCAACAGTCCCCAACTTAATATTGTACTAAGCGGGGGCGACAGTATTTTTTTTGATACTCTATTGAAAAATAGCATCTTTGCCCCCTATATTAAAATTGAACCTTATTTGGTTTTAAAAGGATTAAACGCAGCTATACAAAAGCATAATGATTAAATATACCAGGTTTTTTATAACACTTTTATTTGCTGTTATTGCATTTGCAGCACATTCACAGTCAACTGCAACTTCAAGTTCTCCATATTCAAGGTACGGTATTGGTGATATCGACCCTCAGTTAATGCCGCAAAATGCCGGCATGGGTGGTATTGGTGTTGCTACAAACAGAATGAGTTTCTTTAATAATATCAACGTTATAAACCCTGCGTCATATGGTGCTATAAATCTTACAACTATTGATATAGGCTTGTATGGTAGTTTTTTAAACCTGAGCCAAACTGGTGCCGCCAGTCAAAGAAACAATAACTTCAGGCTTAGCCATGTAGCATTTGCTATACCGGTATCAAAACGGTCGGCTCTTAGCTTTGGATTGCTGCCCTACAGCGAGCGCGGTTATAACTATACTAAATCAGTTAAAGGAACAGGAACAATACCTGCTGATACTAATATTACCAATTACTCTTACAGCGGAGATGGTAGCTTATCAAAGGCTTATCTCGGTTACGGTTTCGGCTTAGGGAAACACTTGTTATTAGGTGGTAATGTGTCATATATATTTGGTACCTTAAAAGATATAGGTACAACCGAAATTCCTAACCTGATTGGAACAATAAATTCAAGAATTGAACAGAGCAATGCAATCAGCGGGTTAAATTATGACTATGGTATTCAATACTCTGTTGATTTTTCTGAAAATAAGCACTTAACCTTCGGCTATTCCGGTTCGGTTGGTTCAAAATTAAATTCACAAAGCAGTTTTATTGTAAGCCAGTATTTTACCGATGCCAGCGGAAACCAGGATGTTCCTGCCGATAGTGTTATTAACAGACAAAGCGCCAAAACAAAAATAAAACTTCCGCAAACCAACCGTTTTGGTATATCATTCCAAAATGAAGGTAAATTCCTGGTAGGTGCAGATTATACGATGAGCAATTGGTCTGACTTTTCTATTGGCGGTGAATCTCAAGGGTTACAAAACAGCAGGACTTTCAATATAGGAGGCCAGTACACACCAAACCTCCAAACACTGCGTAATTACCTGGCATCTGTTGATTACCGTTTAGGTGCAATTTATGACGAAACGTATATGGTAGTTAATAATACCAGGATTAAAAGATACGCCGTTACTGCGGGTTTAGGTTTACCCTTACGCCCTAACAACGGCAGCTTCTATAAGATCAATATTTCGGCAGAAGTAGGTAAAAGAGGTTCGTTAGTCAATGGCCTGGTAAAAGAAAATTACATCAATATTCATCTGGGCTTTACACTTAACGACAGGTGGTTCCAAAAGTATAAATTTGATTAAGCAACATAATGAATAACCGGGTAAAACATTTAAAGGGCTTGCGCCTGTTGTTATTGCCTGTGCTTGCTCTTTTTGTGGCTTCCTGCGAAAATGACCTAAACAAGGTAAAGGAAATTTCATCAAATGAAGTTGGTATCATAGTATCACCAACTACAGGGGTAGATCTGATCATGAGCGACTCGGCAAGAGTTCAGATGCACTTAACAGCTCCGTTATTATTGGAGTACCAAACAAAAAAGCCTTACAAAATAGCGCCAAAAGGTATCAAGATCATTCATTACGATAAAATAACTCAAAAAGAAGATGGCACTATTATAGCCGATACCGGTATATTGCATGCCGGCGACAAACTATATGAGTTTCGCAAAAATGTAGTAGCTACTAACGCTAAGGGCGAAACCTATAAATCAGATGAGTTATTCTGGAATTCGGAAACAAAAAAGGTATACTCCCATAAAAATGTGGAAGTTACTATGAATGGCGGAAATGTGATGAATGGAGACGATTTTGAAAGTGATGATAAGTTTCTGCACCCTAAACTTAGGAATAGCAAAGGTGTATTTCATGTTGATGAGAATGCGACGCAGTAACACTTTTTTTCGGGAAAATTTTGTGTTATAGAATTTTACTAAAAATTGTATCTTGCGCCCTCTTTTGAAGAATAGAAAAATAATTATAAAAAGTATATGGGTATAATGGGTTACTTGCGCGAAAGAATGGGGACAATTCTCGCATTCTTTATTGGTTTCGCGCTTCTTGCTTTTATTGTGAGCGAGGTTGTGAGGTCTGGCGGCTCTTTTTTTAGAGACGATAACAATGAACTGGCCGTTGTAAATGGCGAAAAAGTTCCTTATGATGAGTTTAATAAAAAACTAGAGCAAAATACTGCTCAGTTTAAACAGGCAGGGCAGACTATCTCTCCGCAGATCACCAGTTATATACAGGAAACAACCTGGAATCAATACCTGAGCCAGCTGTTGCTGAAAAAGGAAATTGAAAAGGTTGGTCTTGTTGTTGGTGGCGATGAAAGCTCATCTATGGTTAACGGTAACACACCAGACCCTCAGATTGCTCGTCAGTTTGCCGATCCGCAAACCGGTCAGTTTGATAGAAACAGGCTTAATCAGTTTTTAAGCTACCTGCAATCTGGAAAAGCTGATGTTACTCAAAAACAAGCATGGAAGGATTTTCTGGGCCAGTTGATTGAGGCAAAAATGGCAAGTAAATATATGGCACTGGTAACCAGTGGCCTGTATGTAAACTCACTTGATACTAAAGATGATTACGAGGCTAAAAATAAACTGGTGAATTTCAAATATGCCACGCTTGATTATTCCTCTATTCCCGATGCTAAGGTAACCTTAACAGACGACGATTATAATACCTATTATAACGCGCACAAAGGAGAGTTTAAAAACCCGCAGGATTTGAGGTCATTTGAATATGTGAGCTTTAATGCCGCCCCTTCAAAAGAAGATAGTGTAGCTTTAAAAGCTGATGCGGATAAACTGGCTGAGAAATTTAAAGCCAGCGACAACGATTCTCTTTTTGTTCAGATCAACTCTGAAACAAAAACGCCGATAGCCTTCCAGAAAAAAGGTGCGCTTGAACCAAAACTCGATTCATTGATGTTTAATGCTGCTAAAGGCTTTACTTATGGTCCATACGTATCAAACGGCAGTTACAAAATTGCCAAGCTTACCGACATTAAAACCACTTTTGATTCGGTTAAAACAAGGCATATATTAATTAATCCTGCTGCAGAAGGCGGCATTGATAAAGCTATTGCTAAAGCCGATTCGCTTAAAAAATTAATTCAGGGTGGTAAATCGTTTGCCGATCTGGCTGCAACTTTCTCGGTTGATAAAGGAAGCGGTTCAAAAGGTGGCGATATCCCGGCTTTTGATGTTAATGGCGCCATGGGTGGTGGTCAGGGTCAAATTACACCTGAATACACCAACGCTGCTTATAAAGCAAATAAAGGCGACCTGGTTGTGGTTACTTCACAGTTTGGTGTTCACCTGATCCAGATCGAAGATCAAAAGGGTTCAGTAAAGGTTGTAAAAGTAGCCATTGTTGATAAACCAATATCGGCCAGCAGTAAAACACAAACTGTGGCTTACAGCAAAGCGCAGGCATTTTTAGGTAACCTGACCAAAAATAACTTTGACGCCGAGATTAAAAAAGAAGGCCTGAAAAAGAGCGTTGCCCAGGATTTTACTGGTGTAGCCGCAGGCCTGCCTGGTTTGGATAATGCAAGAGAAGTGGTAAGATGGGCTTACAAAGCAGAGAAAGGCGATATTACCGACAAAGTATTTACCGTTGGCGATCAATACATAGTAACCCGTTTAAGCGAAATTAAGCCAAAGGGTATATTAGCGCTTGACTTGGTTAAAAAACAAATTGAACCGGCTGTTCGTAACGATGTGAAAGCAAAACAACTGAGCGAGAAATTCCAGGCTGCTTTAAACGGATCATCAACAATTGATCAGGTAGCTCAAAAAGCAGGCAGTAAAGTAGTTCCTGTTCAAAACATTGTTTTTGCAAACCCGGTAATCCCTGGTGCTTCAATTGAATATAAAGTGATAGGATCTGTTTTTGGTTCACAGCCAAATAAGCTTTCAAAACCGGTTAACGGGCAAACAGGTGTTTATGTGTATGTTGTTGATGGGTTTACCAATCCGCCGGCACTTTCAAATAATGTAAGAGAAAAACAACAAATAAGCCAGGTTTTACTGCAACGTTCAGAAGGACAGATATTAGATGCCCTGAAAGATAATGCCAATGTAAAAGATAACAGGGCTAAACTGTTATAATAAAATTTTAAAGTAATTTTGTATCCGGAAGCAGCTTAAATGTTGTTTCCGGATTTTTTGTTTAGGAATTATTTTGATTTCGGGTTTAGAATTTAAAAGTGATGGACATACAGGAAAATATAGTGAATAAAGTGGCTCAGAGTGGCCTGGTAACTTTAGATCCTGCTGCTTTTTATCCAGCCGGTGAACGTGTTGTTTACGATATAAAAGATAACCTGTTCCACGGTCTTATATTACGTGAAAAGGATTTCAGGGAATTTGTTAAAGAACATGACTGGGCACAGTATCAGGGCAAAAATGTAGGTATTACCTGTACTGCCGACGCTATAGTGCCTGCATGGGCCTATATGTTGCTGGCAAACCGGATGGCTCCATACGCCCGGGAAGTTGTTTTTGGTGATAAGGGAGTTTTGGAAACAGTATTGTTTGAAAAAGAAATGGCAAAAGCCGATTTTGAACAATACCGCGATCAGCGTATAGTGTTAAAAGGTTGTGGTGATGCTGATGTACCTGTTTCGGCCTATGTGGAGTTAACAAAAAAACTGAGCCCGATAGTAAAAAGCCTCATGTTTGGCGAACCTTGCTCAACCGTGCCAATTTATAAACGTAAAGATTAATCATTTCTTTTTTATAAAAGCTCCTGTTTAGGGTAATTATAAATCAGTGCAATAAAATTGAGTTTAAACCATTTATAGTAGCAGTTGTCATATCTTCGGCCCGATAAATGCCGGGCTGATATTAAAAGCAACAAGCGCTGATGAGAAAAACTCTTTTTTACACCCTGTTCCTCCTTTTATACTATAGTACTGCTTTTTCGCAGGAACTAACAAAAATAAGCGAACCGGTTTTTAAGGTAGGTGAAAAGCTGAGCTATAAAATGAAATATGGCTTTTTTACCGCAGCCGAAGCTAATATAAGGGTAGAAGCCAGCGATAAGAAGTTTGACGAACCAGTATTCCATTTAATAGCAGAAGGAAAAACGGCCGGCAGCTTTGATTTTTTTTACAAAGTGCGCAATAAATACGAATCGTATGTTGACCAAAATACCCTGTTGCCTTATTATTATACCGAGAACCGGCGCGAAGGAAAATGGAAGCACACAGATAATGTAACCTTTGACCATAAAGACAGTAAGGTAACCGCCAATAAAGGAGTATTTACGTTTAAGGGAAAAACATTTGATTTCGTATCGGCCTATTATTTTGCACGTACTATTGATGTTTCAAAACTAAAGGTTGGCGATAAATTTGAATTACAATATTTTCTGGAAGACGGGTTTCATTCTATGGGTATAACCTATTCAGGTACCGAAGTAGTAAGTTGTTCCATGGGTAAGTTTAACTGCCTTAAATTTAATCCTACCATTATTCCGGGCCATGTTTTCAGGAAGGATAGTAAATTGTACCTTTGGGTAACTAATGATGGTAACAGGATACCTATAAAGGCGCATGTGGAGGTGATAATTGGTAGCGTAACAATGGATCTGCAAGCTGCCAGTGGTCTTAAGTATCCTTTAAATCCTATAAAAAGTAAATAAAAATATGATTGAGGTTGGTAATGTATTGGTGCACGAGGATGTTGTGAAGGAAAATTTTGTTTGTAATTTGACCAAGTGCAAGGGGGCCTGCTGTTTGGAGGGCGATTCCGGCGCACCATTAAATGCCGATGAACTTGATATATTAAAAGAAATATACCCTAAGGTAAAACCTTACCTTACCGAAAAAGGTATCAGAACCATTGAAAAGGTGGGTACTTATGTGAAAGACTTTGAAGGTGATTATACCACGCCCTGTGTTGATGTAAACAAAGAATGCGCTTATGTAATATGGGAAAACGGCATTACTAAATGTGGTATCGAAAAAGCATATGAACAAGGCGCAATCAGCTGGAAAAAGCCCATTTCCTGTCATTTATATCCTATCCGTATAACTGCTTATCCAGAATTTGATGTGTTGAACTATGACCGTTGGAGTATCTGTAGCCCTGCATGTTCTTTTGGTGATGAACTTAAAGTACGGGTTCATGAATTTTTGAAAGATCCGCTTATACGCAAGTATGGCAAGGAATGGTACCATGAACTTGAAAATGAGGTTTCGGGTATTTAATTATTATCAGACCTTAGTTATATTTTTTACTGAAATAAGTTATACCGGTAATACTTTGTTTACTCAAAATCGCTAACTTTTTATAAAAAAGCAGGCTTATATTATACTGTATGCAGTTTTTACAATTAATTTGGATAATATTGTAATATATAAGTTTTAGCGTATTTAATTAATGAAAACAGCTTTAATAACAGGTATAACAGGGCAGGATGGTGCATATTTAGCCGAGTTTTTACTGAAAAAAGGATATGAAGTACACGGTGTAAAACGGCGGTCGTCATTATTTAATACAGAACGCATTGATCATCTTTACCATGATCCGCATGAGCCTAATGTGAAGTTTAAACTGCATTATGGCGATCTTACAGATTCAACTAATTTAATAAGGTTAATACAGGAAGTACAGCCCGATGAAATTTATAATCTGGCCGCCCAAAGCCATGTTAAAGTAAGTTTTGATACGCCTGAGTATACAGCAAATGCCGATGGTATAGGCACCCTGCGTATTTTGGAAGCTGTACGGTTATTGGGGCTTGCCAAAAAAACACGCATATACCAGGCTTCAACATCTGAGCTTTATGGCCTGGTACAAGCTGTTCCACAAAGTGAAACTACGCCATTTTATCCCCGCTCACCTTATGCGGTAGCAAAACTATATGGCTACTGGATAATTGTAAACTATCGTGAAGCTTATGGCATGTACGCCTGTAATGGTATATTATTTAACCACGAAAGCCCTATCAGGGGCGAAACTTTTGTTACCCGGAAAATTACCCGTGCTGCTTCAAAAATTGCCCTGGGCCTGCAGGACTGTCTGTATGTGGGCAACCTTTCGGCTCAGCGCGACTGGGGACACGCCAAAGATTATATTGAAGCCATGTGGCTGATGCTGCAGCAGGATGAGGCTGATGATTTTGTGGTTGCTACCGGTATTACTACCACCGTGCGCGATTTTATAAGAATGGCCTTTAATGAGCTGGGTATTGAGGTAGAGTTTAGTGGTAAAGATGAAAATGAACGCGGCGTAATTATTGACATTGATCAGCAAAAAGCAGCCGAAATTGGTTTAAATACCGATGTTTTAAAGTTTGGGCAAACCGTTGTTAAAGTCGATACCAAATATTTCAGGCCTACTGAAGTTGATTTGTTAATTGGTGATGCATCCAAAGCCTTTGAAAAATTAGGCTGGAAACCTAAATATGATCTGCAGGCACTGGTTACTGATATGATGCAGTCAGATTTACATTTGGTTAAAAAAGATGAATATTTAAGAAAAGGTGGTTTTAAAACACTTAATTATTTTGAATAACCTTTGATTTATCAGTTCTGCACATGAGGAAAATATCTACCAGTATTATATTATTATTTTTAATAAGCGGGGTTGTAAAAGCGCAGTCTGTATATCAACCGTATTCATACCAGTTTTATCAAAAACTTGACGCCGATGTTTATTCAACCAAAACACGCGTGCATAGTTCATTAAAGCCTTTTTTTGCTGATGATTCCCTTATAAAATATCATTACGATTCGTTAATGAATATTGATGGGCCAAAGGGAAAGTTCTTTAACCAGCACCAGATAGATGTTAAAGGAGAGAATTACACCTTTTATACCGATTTGTTACCCGACTTTAACCTGAGCCGCGACTTTGAGGGTAAGCGGAACACTAATTTTGGCACACTTGGCTTGCAACTTGGCGGTACCTTCGGCAACAAACTCTCATATAATGTCAGCGCGTATGAAAACAGAGCGGTACTGCCGGGTTATTTGGCTACTTATACCAACCAAACCGGTATCGCCCACGGCCAGGCTTATGCCGGTATTTACGGTAACGAATATCGCTGGTCGTACATCACAGCATTGGTATCCTATACGCCAAACAAATATCTGAATTTAACCGCTGGCCGCGATAAAACATTTATAGGTGACGGTTACCGCTCCGTGCTTTTATCTGATTATGCCTCGCCATATCCGTTCTTTAAATTAACAGCTACGCTTGGTAATGTAAAATACATGGCCATGTGGGCCTATTTTAATGATCCTTTATCAATTAAAGTAGATGATGGCGATAGGAAGAAATATGGTGTGTTCCATTATCTCGACTGGAATGTGAGCAACCGTCTTTCATTAGGTTTCTTCGATTCTATAATATGGAGCGCTAAAGATAATGCAGGTCATGTTCGCGGGTTTGATTTTACTTATATAAACCCTGTAATATTTTTGAGGCCACTCGAAGCATCAAATGGTTCGCCGGATAACGCACTATTAGGCTTTACCGGTAAATATAAACTCACCGATGGCATCACAGCCTATGGCCAGTTTTTACTTGACGAGTTTGAGTCTAATAGGTTTTTCTCAAGCAGCGGCAGTTCACGTAATAAATATGGCTGGCAATTAGGTTTCAGGGGAGCTAATCTGCTTAACGTAACGGGGTTAAACTATTTGCTTGAAACTAATAATGTAAAACCCTATACTTTTTCGGAACGCAGTTCGGTACTTAATTATGCCGAAAATGGCGAGCCTTTAGCACATCCCTGGGGCGCAAACTTTCGCGAAGTTGTTGGCTTGTTAAACTATTCTTATAAACGGTTTGATTATTCATTCGAGGCAGATTATGGGCATTATGGCCTGAACACCGATAATTTAAACTATGGTAAAGATCTTTTTCTGGATTATATTACCCCCGCAAGAGAATTTGGCAACTACACCGGGCAGGGCCTTACTACTAACATGATTTATCTTGAAGCTAAAGCGGCTTATTTATTAAACCCCAAATACAACCTGCGCCTTGAGCTGGGAGGTATTTACCGCTTTGAAAAGAACAGTCAGTTTCATGATAAAACAGGAATGATCACTTTTGGTATACGCAGCTCGTTCCGCAGTATTTATAATGATTTGGCCAGCTATAAGGCTCATTAAAGAGAGGTGAGTGGTTAATTAAGTGGGTAGTTAGGTTCCAAACCAATCACTTACTCAATCAACCACTCACTAATTTATTTATGATGCTATGGTGTGCGTATTTCGTTTCGCACCTAAGTTTTTAACTTGTTCAGCAATGCTTTTAGCATCAAAACCGCATTCGGCCCAAAGCTCAGGTTGTTCGCCATGTTCAATTATTTTGTCGGGTATACCGAGGCGTTTTACATGGGTTTTATGGTAGCCATTATCTGTCATAAATTCAATTATGGCGCTTCCCATTCCGCCTTCGAGGCAACCATCTTCTACTGTAATAACCTTGTCGAATTTTTGAAACACATCATGTAATAAAGCCTCATCAAGCGGTTTTACAAAACGCATATCATAATGTGCAGGGTAATAGCCTTCGGCATTCAGATCAGCGGTGGCTTTCACCACTTCGTTGCCTATAGCGCCAATTGATAAAATGGCTACATCATCACCGTCGCATATTTTGCGTCCTTTACCAACTGGGATAGCCTTAAATGGACGTTGCCAGTCAACCATTACACCGCTGCCGCGGGGGTATCTGATTACAAACGGACCCATGTTGTCTTGCTGAGCGGTAAACATCAGGTTACGCAGCTCTTCTTCGTTCATGGGTGATGATACCGTCATGTTAGGTATGCAGCGCATAAAAGCCAGGTCATAAGCACCATGATGTGTAGGGCCATCGGCTCCTACAAGGCCTGCCCTGTCTAAGCAAAATATCACATTGAGCTTTTGTATGGCTACATCGTGTATAACCTGGTCATACGCCCGTTGCATAAAGCTGGAGTATATATTACAAAAAGGTATTAAACCCTGTGTCGCCAATCCTGCCGAAAATGTTACTGCGTGCTGCTCGGCTATACCCACATCAAAAGCACGTGTTGGCATAGCTTTCATCATCAGGTTAAGAGAGCACCCTGAAGGCATGGCAGGGGTTATGCCCATAATTTTAGGGTTTTGTTCGGCCAGCTCAATAATGCTGTGACCAAATACGTCCTGATATTTTGGCGGTTGTGGCTTATCGTATTTGGTTTTTTTAATTTCGCCGGTAATTTTATCAAATAAGCCGGGCGCGTGCCACTTGGTCTGGTCTTTTTCGGCCAGGGCATAACCTTTGCCTTTAACCGTAACACAATGCAACAATTTGGGGCCCGGTATATCCCGTAGGTCTTTTAAAACTCTCACCAGGTGGTTTACATCATGTCCGTCAATAGGGCCAAAGTACCTGAACTTTAATGCTTCAAAAAAGTTACTGCGTTTCAATAAAGTGCCCTTTACGCTTTTCTCAATCTTTTGCGCTATTTTAAAAGCATCCGGACCTATGGCCGAAAGTTTTGCCAGTACATGGGCTATATCATCCCTGAAACGATTGTAAGGTTTCGAAGTAGCAATATCGGTAAGGTATTCTTTTAACGCGCCTACATTGGGATCGATAGACATGTTATTATCATTCAGGATCACCAGCAGATTTGAGTTTTCAATACCCGCGTGGTTCAGCGCTTCAAAAGCCATCCCCGCGGTCATAGCGCCATCTCCAATAACAGCTACATGCTGCCTGTCTTTTTCGCCTTTGTAATGTGATGCTACAGCCATACCCAGCGCTACCGATATGGACGTGGATGAGTGACCTACACCAAAGGTATCATATTCACTTTCTGATCGTTTTGGGAAACCGCTTATGCCTTTATATATACGGTTGGTATGAAAAGCTTCCCGGCGGCCGGTAAGTATTTTATGACCATAAGCCTGGTGTCCAACATCCCAAACCAGCTGGTCATAAGGTGTGTTTAGTACATATTGAAGTGCGACTGTTAGTTCAACTACACCCAGACTTGCTGCGAAATGGCCTCCATTTACTGACACTACATCAATAATATATTGGCGAAGTTCCTGGCAAACCTGTTCAAGCTGGTCTTCATTAAGTTGCTTTAAATCAGATGGATAGTTAATTTTTTGTAATAAATCCCCGGCCGGTACCTGCATTGACATTTTTAAAGGATGTTTAACCTACAAAGTAAGGTATTTATTTATAAATACAGGACATATAATTGTATTAATTGTTTTGAGTAAGTATCAAGACTGCCGTATTTATTTTCGCAAGCCATGAAACATCTTAATACTTGATGCCAAAAAATCTTACTTTTGAATCACATTTATGACCGACGACAGCTTTGCCATAAGATTACCACAGTTTGAAGGTCCGTTTGATCTGCTGCTTTTTTTTATTGAAAGAGATGAGCTGGATATACATGATATACCTATAGCCAAAATTGCAGATGACTTTTTGAACTATATACATCAAATGACCAGCCTTAATATGGAGCTGGCCAGTGAGTTTATTTTTGTGGCAGCTACGCTGATGCGGATCAAGGCTAAAATGCTGCTTCCGCGTTATGATGCTGAAGAAGCGGGTGATGAAGCCGATACCAAAGAGAACCTGATCAGGAAACTGATTGAGTATAAAAAATTTAAGGAGCTGTGCGATGAATTGCGCCCTTATGAGGATGAACGGTTTAAACAGGAAAAGCGGGGCAATATTAAACAGGACCTGGAACAGGTAGAAAAGGTTACACATCCCGGCGAAGAATTATCAGAGTTGAGTTTATACAAACTGATGATGGTGCACGAACGCCTGATGCGCAACTATCTTAACCGAAGCGAAGAAGTAAAGCATACCGTTGTTCAGTATCCATACACCATCGAAAAACAAAAACAGGCCGTTGCTGACTTGCTAAAGATTAATAAAATGCTTGATTTTAAAGCTATAGCCAAAGAGTCGGAAAACAAAGTGCATTTTGTATATAACTTTTTGGCCGTTTTAGAAATGCTGCAACAGGAACTGATAGATATACAGGTAGGGCTTGGCTATAATAATTTCTGGATATCGCCCAGGGAGATATAAGCAATCAGATATGAGATTTGAGACAGGGATTGCAGAAGCTTTGTAGTTCATTTATAACTGATTAATAAGTAATTTTTTGGGCTCAAATCTCATATCTAACGTCTCAAATCTATTTTTTTGGCTAACTTAGCGCCGTTTTTAATTACATATAATGAAAAGAGACAAATTAATTTTTAAGCTACTTGATGAAGAGCAGCAACGCCAGGAAGAAGGCATTGAGCTTATAGCGTCTGAAAATTTTGTGAGCCGGCAGGTTATGGAAGCGGCAGGATCTGTTGCAACCAATAAATACGCCGAAGGTTTACCAGGAAAACGCTATTATGGCGGTTGCCAGGTAGTTGATGAAATTGAAACCATCGCTATTGAGAGAGCTAAACAATTATTTAATGCCGAGTGGGCAAACGTGCAGCCTCATTCGGGCGCTCAGGCAAACGCAGCAGTGATGCTGGCTGTTCTTCAGCCGGGCGATAAAATATTAGGATTTGATTTGTCGCATGGGGGACACTTAACACATGGTTCGCCCGTTAACTTTTCAGGTAAATTATATGAGCCGCATTTTTACGGAGTAGTTAAAGAAACCGGTTTGGTTGATTATAAACAACTGGAAAAAGTAGCGCTAAAAGAAAAACCAAAACTGATCATTTGCGGTGCTTCGGCTTACTCACGTGATTGGGATTATGAATTTATACGTAAAGTTGCCGATAAGGTAGGCGCTTTGGTGTTGGCCGATATTTCGCACCCGGCCGGGCTTATAGCCCGTGGTTTATTGACCGATCCGCTGCCGCATTGCCATATCGTTACTACCACTACACATAAAACATTGCGCGGTCCGCGTGGTGGTTTGATCTTATTAGGTAAAGATTTTGAAAACCCGTTCGGTATAAAAACACCAAAAGGCGAAGTAAGGATGATGTCGTCATTACTGGATATGGCTGTTTTTCCTGGTACCCAGGGTGGCCCGCTTGAGCACATCATAGCTGCAAAAGCAATAGCTTTTGGCGAGGCTTTGAGCGAAAGCTACATGAAATATATAGTACAGGTTAAAAAGAATGCCAATGCCATGGCCGAAGCTTTTGTTAAGCGCGGTTATGAAATTATATCGGGCGGCACTGATAACCATTTAATGCTGATAGATCTGCGTAATAAAAATATTACTGGAAAAGCCGCAGAGAATGCATTGGTAACTGCAGACATTACTGTTAATAAAAATATGGTGCCTTATGATGATAAATCGCCTTTTGTAACCTCAGGTATACGTGTGGGCACAGCAGCCATCACTACACGCGGGATGAAGGAGAAACAGATGGATCATATAGTTGAATTGATAGATGCAGTAATTACCGATCCGGAAAATGAACCTTCTTTGAAAAAAATACGTAAAAAGGTCCACAAGCTGATGTACGACTACCCTTTGTACAGAGAGAACAGCTCGGATTAATAAATGGCTATCAGGCAGCAGGAAAATTCAATAATAGAAAAAGAGCGTTTAGCAGCCCTGCGGTCATACCATGTATTAGATACATTACCCGAAAAGGAGTATGATGCTATTACCCGCCTTACATCTTATATATGTAATGTGCCTGGTGCTTTCATCACTTTAATTGATGCCGACAGGCAGTGGCTTAAATCGAAATTTGGCGCTGGCATGGGTGAAATTCCCCGTGCCGGCGCTTTTTGCAACCATACCATCCTCAATGATGATATCCTGGAAATAGAAGACACGCTACAGGATGATACTTTTAAGGATAACATTTTTGTTACTACTCAAAATGTACGGTTTTATGCCGGAGCGCCGTTAATTGATCCGGACGGATATCATTTAGGATCACTCTGTGTTATTGACACCGTGCCCCACCTGCTCAGCCCCGAGCAACGGGATGCCTTACGGATACTGGCCGATGAGGTTATGTCGCACTTTATACTGCGTAAACAAAAATGCGACCTTGAAGAAAGCCTGGCGGTACACAAGGAGTTTCATGAACTTTTTGACAGCTCTCCCGATATTCATTGTATTTTAAATCACGATTTTCAAATTGAACGCATAAATCAATCTGTTAAACCGGTTTTAGGTTATAACACGAATGAAGTTACCGGGAAACCGATATGGGATTTTTTCAGGGAGAAAGAAAAGGAAATGTTCCTGCGGACAATAGAAGAAGGTTTGGGCAGTCAGGATAAATTCAATTTTGAAACCCCTGTTTTCACCCCCGATCATATTTTAAAATGGATAAGTTGGTCGGCTGTATTTAAAGACAATAAATGGTTTGCCAGCGGCAGGGATGTAACCTATCAGAAACAGGTTGTAAAGGAACTTAAACAACTATCATTAGTAGCCAGCAAAGTAGGCAATGGTGTTGTTATAAGTAACGTTGACGACAAGGTGGTATGGATAAATGAAGCATTTGAAAATATTACGGGCTATAACCTTGCCGATGTTGAAAATAAACACCTTGCTGCCACATTAAAAGGTAAGCCTTTTGATAGGGTGGCAACTGAAAAGTTAGACGCATCGATACAAAAAAAGGAATCGTACGAGGTTGAACTTTCGATGAACCGAAAAGACGGTACTCCTATATGGATAACTGTTATTAACTCCGTAATCAGAAATAAGGAAGGGGAGATAGATAAATTCATAAGGGTTATCATAGATATAACATCCCGTAAAAAAATTGAGCTTGATCTGGAAATCTTATCATTCGCGGCAAGAAAATCGCCAAGCGGCATTTTTATACGAGACGACCAGAACAAGATATTATGGATGAACGAGGCGCTTGAAAAAATTATTGGTTACTCGTTTGCCGAACTGGAAGGAAAAGTGATGGGTACAACGCTTATTGGCGAAGATACTGACCTTGCTGTGTTTGAAAGTGCTGTAAAAGCAGTTAAGGAAAATAAGTCGTATGAGATTGAAATAAAAATATATAAAAAAGATGGCACCCCATGCTGGGTATTTTTGTCCAATAGCCCCTTATTCAACGAAACTGGTAAAGTTGACCGGCAAATTGGCGTAATGGTTGATATTACGGAACGCAAAAAAACAGAAAGCCAGCTTACGCTCTTGTCATTGGTGGCCAGTAGTACAACCAGCGGCGTTGTAATTAATGATAATAACGGGAAAGTTGAGTGGGTAAATAAAGCTTTTGAGCAAATTACTGGCTATAATATAACTGAGGTTAGGAATAATCACCTTGGCGATGTACTTAAAGGAGAACTTACCGATGTTGCCAGCATTCAAAAAGCCAGGGAGCTTTCTAAAAATAAACAATCATTTGAGGTTGACCTGCTCATTTACCGGAAGGACGGACAACCGTTATGGATTTCGGTCATTAATTCGGTAATTATTGACAGCAGCGGCAATGTTGACAAATATATTGAAGTAATTATTGATATAACCGCCAAAAAGAAAGCAGAAATTGAGCTGATACTGGCTAAGGAAGAGGCCTTGCAGCTAAGCAGAGCGAAGGATATGTTTATATCGGTAATGAGCCATGAAATACGTACACCACTTAATGCGGTTATTGGTATGTCGCACTTGTTACTGGAAGATAATCCGCTCGAATCGCAAAAGGAGAACCTCGGGATACTCAGGTTTTCGGCAGAGAATTTAATGACACTGATCAACGATGTGCTTGACTTTACTAAAATTGAAACCGGGAATATTGAGCTTGAAAAGGCAAAGGTTGATATGTACGAGCTTATTCAGAGTATTACCACATCAATGCGGTATAAAGCCGATGAAAAAAATATTTATCTTAGCCACAGTATTGACCACTCCGTACCATCAATGGTAATAGGCGACCGTACCAGGTTGTGCCAGATATTATTGAACCTGGTAGGTAATGCAGTTAAGTTTACAGAGCAAGGCGGGGTTAATATTGATCTGAAAGTTATTCAGCAAAGTGAAAAGGATGTACGGATACGGTTTTCAGTTTCAGACACCGGGATAGGTATCGCCGGCGATAAACTGAATACCATATTTGAGCAGTTTAAGCAAGCCGAACCCGATATTACGCGAAAGTATGGCGGAACTGGTTTGGGTCTGGCTATCAGCAAGCGTTTAATTGAATTGCATGATTCAAGAATAAATGTTGATAGTATGCCGGGCCAGGGCTCAACTTTTTGGTTTACCATAACTTTTAATAAAGCGGATAATTATTTAAACAGTAACAACAACAGCGTGGAAGACGGCCTGAAAATAAGTGTTTTGGTAGTAGATGATAATCAGATAAACCGGTTATTAATAAATAAAATACTGAAAAAATGGGGTGCTGATGCCGATTTTGCCGAAAACGGTATCGAAGCTATTAATAAAATAGAAACAAACCGTACCTATAACGTGGTATTAATGGACATCCACATGCCCGAAATGGGAGGGCTGGAGGCTACTCAGATTATACGGGCCAAACCCGAACCATATTTTCAGCAACTGCCCATCATAGCCTTAACCGCATCTATGCTCAGTAACCAAATGGGCGAAATAGGCAACGCCGGCATGAACGATTTTATATTAAAGCCATTTGACCCTAAATCGCTGTACGATAAATTAAGCCGGTACCAGCACCAGTAAGATATTTGGGGATTTCGGATGTTCGATTTCGGATTTTGATCGCTTTACTTTTGTTTAATTTACCAACTTGTCATTCTGAACGTAGTGAAGAATCTAATCGCCGAATACATCCTTCGTACCTTAGGATGACAAACAGCCATTTTAGAATTTCCCTTACTGTGCATAGGCAATTGTAGCAATACTCAGTTTCAATCCGGGTATTTTTAGCAGCTCGAGACCACAGGCTTCCAATGTTGAACCGATTGTAATGATATCGTCAACCAGTAAAATATGTTTGTTCATTAATCTTTCGGGTTGTTTAATTACAAATACTTCCCGCATATTCTCAAACCTCGCAAAGCGCGATTTATGGGTTTGTGTTGCTGTCGCAACAACTCTTTGCAGGTTATTATCTTCAACCGTCGCGTTTAATTTTTGTGCCAGCCCGGTAGCAAAGCACAAACTTTGATTATAGCCGCGTTCTTTAAGCCGGCTTTTATGCAATGGCACCGGAACGATCAGATCGGTGCTGTTAAAAATGGCGTTTCCTTTTAATTGAGCACCGGCTATATTACCCAGCAAATTGCCTATTTGTGGCATACCCTTATGTTTAAAGTGGTGCATCAGGTTCTGCACCTTGCCGCCTTTGCTAAAATAATACAGGGCATAGGCAGCCTCCACATTAATTTTACCATAAAACTGCTGCGCCACAATATTGCCCGCCTGTAAATGAAAATTGGTGTAAGGTAAATTGTAGCTGCAATGCAAACAAATGATATGTTCATTGGCTATAAGGCTTGCCTGGCAAGCCGGTCACAGTTCAGGAAAAAGCAATGAAACAAAATCGGCAAGATAACCACGCAGCAATTTCATGCCCTGAATTTAATACGGATTTTTTAAACTTCGGCAACCCTGGCTTTTTCTTTTATAGCCAATTGCCCGCAGGCCGCGTCAATATCCTTACCCCGGCTACGGCGCAAGTGAGTATTAATACCTTGTTTTTGCAGGTAGGCAGCAAAAGCCTCTACTTTATCTTCGCCGGCATTAATGTAGCTGGCAAAGGCAATAGGGTTATATTCAATGATATTTACCTTGCAGGGAAGGTGTTTGCAAAATTTGGCAAGTTCCATAGCATCCTGAATATTATCATTAACCCCATCAAAAATAATGTATTCGTATGTTACCGGATTTTTGGTTTTGGCGTAATAATATTTCAGAGCCTCGGCCAGGGCCTTTAATGAATTTTGCTCATTAATAGGCATGATGGTATTTCGTTTTTCGTCGTTAGCAGCGTGCAACGAAAGGGCAAGGTTAAATTTTACCTGATCGTCGCCCAGTTTTTTGATCATTTTGGCTATGCCCGCAGTTGATACCGTAATCCTTTTAGGCGACATGTTAAGGCCGTCTTCCGCGGTAATGCGTTCAACAGACTTCAGCATATTGGCATAATTAAGCAACGGTTCGCCCATACCCATGTATACAATGTTTGATAAAGGTACGCCGTAGTTTTCACGGGCTTGCTTATCAATTAATACAACCTGGTCATAAATTTCGTCAGGATTCAGGTTCCTTTTACGTTCCATATATCCGGTTGCGCAAAACTTGCAGGTAAGGCTGCAGCCAACCTGCGATGATACACAAGCTGTCATTCTACCGGGAGTTGGTATTAAAACACCCTCAATTAAATGAGTATCGTGTAAAATAAAAGAATTTTTTATAGTTTTATCAGCACTAACCTGTGATGAATTTATTTTAACGTTGTTAATAACAAAGTTCTCGTTAAGTTTGGTGCGCAGTTCTTTAGAAATATTGCTCATTTCGTCGAAAGAGAAGCATGATTTTTTCCAAAGCCATTCATAAACCTGTTTAGCCCTGAAACTTTTTTCCTCCATACGGATAAAATGCTCCTGCAAGGCTTCCAGGCTGATGCTGCGGATGTCTATTTTATCTTTTGCATTATTCACAGTGCAAAAGTACTTAAATTTAAAAAAATCTGTCTTATTTTAAAGTCATTCTTTTAAATGATAAAAAAACATAACTATAGGTTAATTGTAATAATTTTGTGGGATGGTTGTTTTAAAGAAAAACGTTTTGAGATAGATAAAAGTGATATAATTAATGAAAAGTTTTAGAGCCGATTACGTTTTTCCAGTTTATGCCGATCCTATTAAAAATGGAATAGTTACTGTTAATGACCAGGGTAGGGTTATTGCAGTTACAGATCAAAACAACCCTCCTGATGGCCCAATTGAGCAGTTAAGCGGTGTTATTTGCCCGGGGTTTGTAAATACACACTGCCATATAGAGCTATCGCACCTTAAAGATAAAATACAGCCGCGGGGCGGTTTAGTGGATTTTATAAAAGATATACAGACTTTCAGAGATGCTGATAATAAACAAGTAACGGATGCTATTCAAAAGGCCGATGAGGAAATGTACGCTAATGGAATTGTAGCTGTTGGCGATATTTCAAACAGCAATTTAAGCATTCCTGTTAAGGCAGCCAGTAAGTTATACTACCATACTTTTGTTGAAACTTTTAGCTTCTTACCGCAGAATGCCGAAGCGATTTTTAATAAGGCAATGGAGTTATTGAGCGAATTTAAACCTCAATCATGTTCCATTACGCCCCACGCGCCTTATTCTGTGTCAAAAGAATTATTTAAACTTATCAGGAAACACAGTGATGCGGAGCAAAACCTGATCAGTATACATAACCAGGAATGCGAAGACGAAAATAAGTTTTACCGTTATAAATTAGGTGGCTTTATTGAACTATATAAACATTTTGGTATTGATATAAGCCACTTTAAACCCCAGGCACGCAATTCCCTGCAGTCTATAATACCATTATTAACTAATAAACAGCAGGTTTTGCTGGTACATAATACCTGCACCAATTTAAAAGACATTTACTTTATAAAACGGTTTGACCGCAAAATAAACTGGTGTTTTTGCCCCAATGCCAATTTATACATTGAAAACCGCCTGCCTAAAATACAGCTCTTTATTGATCAGGGCTTTAACATTACATTAGGTACCGATAGCCTGGCATCAAACAGCAGTCTTTGCATATTAAGTGAAATGCGCACCGTCCAAAAAAAGTTTCCGTCAATAAGTACCGAAAAGCTTATTGAATGGGGTACTGTGAATGGCGCTAAATTTTTAGGAATAGACGACGAAAAAGGTACCCTGGAACCAGGTAAAACGCCGGGACTTAACCTCATAACCGGTTTGGACGGATTGAAGATAACCCCTGAAACAAAAGTGCGCAGGTTAATTTAATTGGAAATTTGCCGATTTGAAAATGGTAATTCATCGATTATGATTTATCAGATTTTTAATGCATTTTCGGATATTTGCAGTATAATTTTCAAATTAAATGATCAAACATCTCGATATCATTGTAAGGGGCAAAGTTCAGGGCGTTTTTTACCGTAAATCAACCAAAGCCGTTGCCGATCAACTTGGCGTCAGGGGCTTTGTAAAGAATGAATCCAACGGAGATGTTTTTATAGCTGCCGAAGCAGACGATACCACGCTCGAAATGTTCATGGACTGGTGTAATGAAGGACCCGACGACGCCAAGGTAACTTCTGTTGAAACCCATGAGGGCGAATTGAAAAACTATCGTAATTTTGAGGTCGTAAAAAGAAGCCTGTAATTTTATAGGTTTTATTATTAAAATTACCCCATACAACAACATTGTCTACCGCAAAAAAATTCGCCGGGCAAACCGCCATATATGGTTTAAGCACTATCATTTCCCGGATGATCGCTTTTGCGCTTACCCCTGTTTATTCTCGTGCATTGCCGGTGGGCGGCAACGGTATTTTTACTGCTATGTACGGTTATGCCTCTATTATTAATGCTGTTTTGGCATTTGGTATGGAGACCACATTTTTCCGGTACCTGCAAAAACGTGAGGATAATAAGCAATTGGTTTACAATAATGCCTTCGGGGCGATCATTGCTATTTCGGTGGTATTTTTGCTGTTTTCCCTGCTGCTTTTAAATCCTATTATCAGTTTTTTGCAAGCAGGCGAAATTAAAGACCATTCCGATTATGCCTTTTATGTAAAGTGCTTCCTGATTATATTAGTATGCGATGCGTTTTGTGTAATACCATTTGCGAAAATGCGGGCAGACGGGCGCCCGATAAGATTTGGAACAATCAAGTGCCTTAATATTTTTATCGTTGTATTTTTTAACGTGTTCTTTCTTTTTGGTATACCTTATATCATCGGGCACCAATTGCCTGGTAGCCAGTGGATTGCAGGGTGGTACAGACCGAAATGGGTTGGGTATGTTTTCTTATCAAATACTATTGCCAGTGTACTTACTATTTTCTTACTACTACCAGAAATATTAAAGCTCCAGCTTAAATTTGATGGTACGATGTTTAAGGACATGTTTGTTTACAGCTGGCCGGTACTTGTTGCCAATATTTCCTTTATTATTAATGAGTCGCTGGACAAGGCTATGCTAAAGCAAATGCTGCCGCAAAATATTAGTGATCAGGAGGTAGGGATTTATGGTATGTGTGCCAAAATAGCCTTGTTCCTGAGCATTTTTGTTCAGGCATTCAGGTTAGGGGCCGAGCCTTTCTTTTTTAGTCATGCTAAAAATAAAAATTCGGGTGAAACCTATGCACGTATTATGAACTACTTTGTAATTACCGTTGCAGTTATTTGTGTAGGCCTGGTGGCCAATGTTGATATTTTAGCCTATCTTATTGTTGGTAAAGAAACCAGGGAAATTAACCATCATTTAGTACATAATGTGTACTGGTCTGGCTTAGGCGTTGTACCCCCGTTATTGTTTGGGTATTTAAGCCTGGGCATTTATATGAACCTTTCTGTTTGGTACAAGCTGTCTGATCAGACTAAATATGGCTTGTATATATCGGGTATAGGAGCAGTTTTGACCATTTTGTTAAACTGGATATTCATTCCTAAATACAGCTATATGGCTTCGGCATGGATATCGTTTGGGGCTTATGCAACCATGATGGTACTATCTTATATTTGGGGACAAAAAAATTATCCGATACCCTATAATCTTAAAAAGAACCTGGCTTATATTGTAGCATCAGTTGTGCTGGTATTTTTATCATTTACAGTATTTAAACGAAATATATTTATTGGTAATGGGCTTTTGCTGTTATTTGTATCAGCAGCTTATTATTTTGAACGCAATGAATTAAAAATTATATTCAGGAAAAAATGACCATCCGTATAATTAACAAATCAAAAAATAGTTTGCCTGCCTATGAAACCGCTCACGCGGCAGGGATGGACTTGCGGGCAGACGTGAAGGAAACCGTTGAGTTAAAACCAATGGAACGCAAACTAATCCCCACAGGTTTGTTCATTGAACTGCCTGAAGGTTTTGAAGCCCAGATACGACCACGCAGCGGTTTAGCGTTTAAACATGGTATAGGTATTGTAAATTCACCGGGCACTATTGATGCTGATTACCGCGGGGAAATTAAAGTATTACTGATCAATTTTTCTACAGAGGTATTTGAGATCAATCCGGGCGACCGCATTGCCCAGATGGTAATTGCCCGGCACGAAAAAGTGAATTGGGAAGAAGTGGAGATCTTAAATGATACCACTCGTGGCGAAGGCGGATTTGGCCATACAGCTGTTAAATAAAGCTAAAGAGCAAGGGAAAGGGGTAAAGACACATGAACAACCAGAAGTTAAGATATAGCAAAAGCAGGATTAAGGCGGGCATCAGTTGCACGGCGGCAATCTTATTTGTTGTATCTAATCTTTTGGCGATATGTGCGCATGCCCAGAAACCTGAAAGCAAGCCCATGACCGGTATTGATAGTATCATGGTAAAGCAGCTTTTCTTTTCGGCATTGCGCGAAAAAACCATTGAAAATACTAAGCTGGCTACCGAAATGTTTGAACGGGTGCTGAAAACCGATCCGGCAAATGATGCTTCCATGTATGAGCTTGCCAATCTTAAAAAGCAGCAAAACGATTATGGTACCGCACAGCCATTGCTTGAGAAAGCAGTAACTCTTAAACCCGATAATGAATGGTATTGGGCCGCGCTTGCCGATAGCTATGAAAAAAGCAATAATATTACCAAGCTCGAAAATGTATTTAATCAGCTGATCAGGATCAATCCGGATAAACCCGATTATTACTTTGATAAAGCAAACGCATACCTTATTTTAAAAAGATATGACGATGCGCTTAAAGTGTACAATCAACTGGAGCAGATTACCGGTCCAAGCGATGATATTTTAGCCAGCCGCCAAAAAATTTACCTAAAGCAGGGCAAGGTTGACCAGGCCGCCGCCGAAATTGAAAAGGCCATAGCTGACAACCCCGGCCAAATGCGTTACTACTTGTTACTTGCCGAAATTTACAATTCAAACGGGTTAGCCGATAAGGCCCTGAAGGTTTTGCAACAGGCCGAAAAGCAGGATAGTAACAACGGCATGGTACATTTGGCGCTTGCCGATATTTATCGGGATAAAAAAAACGTAGATGCCTCTTACAATGAGCTTATCCTCGCGTTTTCAAACAGCGATATCAATATTGATCAAAAAATAAGGATCATCGCGGGTTATTTCCCCAAGTTTCCCGACCCAAATGCCAAAGCCAGCGCACTTGAACTGAGCCGTATATTAACCGTTACCCACCCTGCAGATGCCAAAGCCTATGCTATTTATGGCGACATGCTGCTGCAAAGCACAAAGTTTAAGGAGGCAAAGGCGGCTTACAAAAAATCAATTGAGCTTAACGCGCAGGTTTATGCAGTGCATGAACAGCTGGTGCGGTTAGAATTAAGCGACAATGATATGGAAGCCACCATTAAAGACGGCGAAAATGCGCTTTCATTATTTCCTAACCAGGGGTGGATGAATTATATGGTAGGCGTGGCCTGGGCACAAAAAAAAGATTTGAAAAAAGCTTTAGGTTACGCCAAAAATGCAACTTCATTAGAAATTCAGGATAAGGATTTACTTTCGCTAAGCTTTTCATTACTGGGCGATTGTTACCATGGTATTAACGATAATAAAAACTCAGACGCGGCCTATGATAAGGCATTAAGTTATAATCCTGATAATGCATTTACATTAAACAATTATGCTTACTATTTATCGTTAAGAGGTGAAGCTTTAGATAAAGCGGCACAAATGTCGGCCCGGTCAAATGAGCTTCAGCCAAATATGGCATCGTTTGAGGATACATATGCCTGGGTATTGTTTAAGCAAAAAAAATACGCTGAGGCAAAGGTATGGATGGAGAAGGCCCTGGCGCATGATAAGGATAATAGTTCGGCCAAGTATGAACATTATGGCGATATTCTGTTTTATCTTGGTAACATAGATACCGCCGTACAAAATTGGAAAAAGGCAAAGGAATATGGTAATCATTCGCCCGTATTAGAGCGTAAAATAAATGAAAAAAAATATATTGAATAAGTTACTTATAGTTTGCTGCCTGCTGGTTATGGTAAGCTGTAAGGCACGAAAACAGGTATTGGTTACCCGTAAAGCAGATTCGGCTGCAAAGCCGGCTGATAATAAAGTAAGCAGCATGCTTACCGCTATACGGGCAAAGCAGGTAAACTTTAATACGTTTGCAGGTAAAGCCAAAACCAAATTAGATATTAATGGTAACAGTAACGATGTTACGCTCAACATACGCATCGAGCGCGATAAAAGGATCTGGGTTTCTATTACCGCTATTCTGGGTGTTGAGGCGGCACGTGCGCTGATCACTCCCGACAGTATTTTACTGATTAACCGTTTACAGGGAGTATACTTAAGAAAACCTTTCGACTATGTATATAAATATGCAAGCAGCCAGGTTAACTATAAAACGCTCGAATCATTATTGATAGGTAACGCGGTGCCGGAATTACTGAACGAAAAATCTGATCTTGCTAATACCGACGGAAACACGGTACTAAGCGGTACGCTTGAAGATTTATTATATAAATTAGTTTTAGGGGCTGATTTAAAAGTTACGCAAACAAATTTGTCCAATCAAAACGTCGGACAATCATTACAGGTTATTAATAATACTTTTATACAAGCAACAAATCGTGTAATACCATCGCAAATAGATATCGCATCAGTAGTAAAAGATAAAAAAATACAGGTTAATTTGCATTATACAAAGGCCGATTTTGATGTACAGCAGGAATATCCATTCAGTATCCCTGCCAGTTACGAACCGGCCAAATAATTAATTATGTTTGTTTGATGAAATTTCTAAAAGTAGTATTCTTTATAATAGCGGTATTTGTTGCGGTTGATGTGCATGCTCAAAGCAGTGCCGAATTAAAACGGAGACGTGACAAATTATCTGATGAACTGGAGCAATTAAATAAAGATTATCAGGAAACCGCTCAAAATAAAAGAGCTACTTTAAAACAGTTGAGCCTGCTAAAAGCACAGATCAATCTGCGGGAAGAAAAAATAAATATTATAAACTCTGAGGTAAGAAATCTGGATAATCAAATCTCTGAGAGCAATAATACCGTACATAGTTTACAAAACCAGCTCGATCAGCTCAAAAAGGAATATGCAGCTATGGTGCTTTTTGCATACCGTAATCAAAGCGCTTACAATAAGCTGATGTTTATTTTTGCTTCGAAGGATTTTAACCAGGCCTATAAACGTTTAAAATATTTACAACAGTTTGGTACTTACCGTGAACGGCAGGCTGGTTATATACAGGGAACACAAAAAGACCTGCATATAAAAATAAACGAGCTTGATAAAACCAA
The DNA here is from genome assembly GCF_034262375.1 of Mucilaginibacter sabulilitoris. Classification (NCBI taxonomy): domain Bacteria; kingdom Pseudomonadati; phylum Bacteroidota; class Sphingobacteriia; order Sphingobacteriales; family Sphingobacteriaceae; genus Mucilaginibacter; species Mucilaginibacter sabulilitoris. Next base: position 7,056,917 of record NZ_CP139558.1, on the reverse strand, counting down.
ACAGGAAAAAAGTACTTTGCTGGCAGATCAGCAGAAAGAAAAAGAAACACTTGGTAAAGAGAAAAATAACCAGGTAAAAGTGGTAAGCGATTTATCACAACATCAGGGCCAATTAAAGCAACAACAGCGCGAGGTTCAGGCAAAAATAGCCAAAACCAACCGGGAGATTGCATCAACCATCCGTCGCGAAATTGAGGAGGCCAGGCGAAGGGCCGAAGCTGAAGCTAAAGAAGCCGCAAGAATAGCAGCGGCAAAAGCAAAGGCCGAGAACAGGCCGGTACCGGTAGCTGCTACTAAGCCCGCTGCTCCACGTAGCGAATCGAGCGCGCTGAATGCTACGCCAGAGGCGGCAAAGCTGTCGAACGACTTTTTAGGTAACCGCGGCCGTTTACCATGGCCGGTTGCCAATGGAGTGATAACCCAGGGATTTGGTGTTTACACCACGCCCGAAGGCATAAGAAGTGAAAGTACGGGGGTTGACATCAGGACTAACCCGGGCAGTTCGGTAAGGGCCGTGTTTGATGGTACAGTGGTGAGGGTAGTTGATGTAAGCGGTACATATTTGGTAATGATTGTACATGGCGAGTATTTTACGGTATATGCCAATTTACGGTCGGTTAGTGTTGCACGGGGACAAAAAGTTACCACCAAGCAGTCCTTGGGTACCGTTGCTACCGATTCGTCGACAGGAGAAACGGTGGTTCACTTTGAGGTTTATAAAGTAAAAGACCCTAATAACCCTAAAATATGGCTGGCGCCTAACTAATTAGTTATGAACTTTATGAAATTTTAATTGTTTATATTTGTAACCTTAAATAAAATGCTATGCTAAGTTCAGTTTTTTTATTTTTAAATATTGGTACGAGCGAGATGGTACTGATACTTTTTGCAGCATTAATGCTTTTTGGTGGCGATAAGCTACCCGAGCTGGCACGTGGTTTAGGCAAAGGCATCCGCGATTTTAAAGATGCCTCTGATGATGTTAAACGTGAGATCAATAACCAGATCAATAATTACGAAGAAAAAAAGACAGAAACCAAGGTTCAGGAAACACCGCTCATTGAAAATAAAACCGAGGACGAAGCTTCAGCTTCACTTACCGAAGAAAGTGAAACCGAGTATACTACGCCCTACGCTAATAGTGTACCCAATACAATCCCTGTTGCGGATAATTACGTAAGTACTGAACCGGAGCCGGTAAAAGAAAGTCATATTGACCTTACCAAAAAAGATTCAGAACCTACAAAAACAGAACACGAAGAATACAAGTCATAAAATAATATTAACATACATAAAACTTAAAAATCATGGGTGGATTAGGCGCACCAGAAATTATTCTGATCATCATTGCAATACTTTTATTGTTTGGCGGTAAAAAAATACCTGAACTAATGCGAGGTTTAGGAAAAGGCGTTAAAGAATTTAAAGACGCGCAAAACGGAGAAAATAATACTTCAGCAACCGAAGAAAAACCAAAGGCTTAATACTTTCAGTACTGCCGGGTTATATTCAGTTTATTGCTTTTTTTAGGTATATATACTTATCTGTTGAATTATTTCTTATTTCAACAGATAAGTTTTTTATTTTAGCCCCATGGCTAAATTTTATTCCTCTTTAAGTGAAATAAGGAGTGGGTTGCAACGTGCGGAAATTACAGTTGAAGAACTTGTAAAAGGTTACCTGGATCAGATTGAGAAAAATGCTCATTTAAACGCATTTAATGAGGTATTTGAACAGGAAGCATTAACCAGCGCAAAAGATATTGATAACCGCATAAAAAATGGTACAGCCGGTAAACTCGCCGGTATGGTTATCGCCATAAAAGATAACATATGCTATAAAGGGCACAAGGTGAGTGCCTCATCCAAAATATTAACGGGCTTTACTTCCATTTATTCATCAACCATTGTTGAACGCTTGCTGGCCGAAGATGTGATCATTATTGGCCGCTGCAATTGCGATGAATTTGCAATGGGGGGTACCAATGAAACATCCTATTATGGCCCGGTAAAAAACCAGGCCGATGAAACACGCGTTTCCGGAGGTTCGTCCGGTGGTTCGGCAGTTGCTGTACAGGCCAATATGTGTCATGCCGCTATTGGCACCGATACCGGGGGGTCAGTAAGGCAACCGGCATCTTTTTGCGGTGTTATTGGGTTAAAACCTACCTACGGCCGTATTTCAAGGCATGGCATTATAGCTTTCGCTTCGTCGTTTGACCAGGTTGGTCCTATCACCCATTCGGTAGAAGACGCCGCCCTGTTACTGGAGGTAATGGCCGGTCCCGATGAGTATGATAGTACCCTGGCCCAAAAAGAAGTTCCGGCATTTTCAAACCATATTGAAAAGCCGGGTAAAAAGAAGATAGCCTATTTACAGGAAGCCTTGTCAAGCCCCGGGGTTGATGCCGAGGTAAAGGATACCCTGTCAAAATACATTGATAAACTACGTAACGAAGGCCACACCGTAGATCCTATCGCATTTGAACAATTAGATTATCTGGTGCCGGCATACTACATTTTGGCCATGGCCGAGGCATCATCAAACCTGGCCAGGTTTGACGGGGTACATTATGGCTACCGCAGTCCAGCGGCGGATGATCTGCAGTCTACCTATAAACGCTCACGTTCCGAAGGCTTTGGTAAAGAAGTAAAACGCCGTATTATGCTGGGTACGTTTGTGCTTAGTGCAGGCTACTATGATGCCTATTATGCCAAAGCTCAAAAGGTACGCCGCCTGATCAGGGAAAAAACAGATCAGATATTGAGCGAATATGATTTTATTTTGATCCCTACCGCTCCAGAACCTGCATTTGAATTAGGTACTGAAGAAAAAGATCCGATAGTGATGTACCTTGCTGATATTTTTACCGTACAAGCCTCCTTAACAGGTGCGCCGGCTATTTCGCTGCCTGCGGGCAATAATAGTAAAGGTTTGCCGTTAGGATTACAATTATTAACCAAGCATTTTAACGAACAGGAACTATTGAATTTTTCAAAATATTTCCTCGAACTTTAAAAAAATTAATAATTTAGTAAAATGGCCTGCTTTGGCTATGCTCTTCTGTTAATTTAATCCCTAAAGAATGAAGAAACTATTTACGCTTACCATCTGCCTTTTATCATTGCAAATTGTTCACGCAAATTCATTTTCTTCATCAAATTTTCAATGGTTAACTAACTATCTCGACACTACAATACGTCAGGTTCAGACAGTTAATCAACCGGCCGCTCCTAAGCCTTTAAGAGGTATTTATGAGCGCCGCTTAGATTCTATCAGTAAGGATATTCCCCTGGAGTATAACGAGTATGTACAAACGTATATTGATTTGTACATGCAAAACCGCGATGAGATGGGACAGGTGATCGGGCTTTCAAAATACTACTTCCCCATTTATGAAAAAGCTTTTCATGATGCCGGTATACCCGAGGAAATAAAATTCCTGTCCATTGTAGAATCAAAACTTGACCCTAACGCGGTGTCAAGAGTTGGCGCTACGGGGCCGTGGCAATTTATGTTCACTACAGGTAAATTATACGGGCTTGATATTGACAGTTATGTTGATGAGCGCCGCGACCCTATACAAGCAACTTATGCGGCGGCGGCCTATTTAAAAGATGCTTATCAGGAATTTGGCGATTGGCTGCTGGCAATTGCTTCCTATAATTGCGGCAAAAGTAATGTGGAGCGCGCTGTTGAAAAAGCGGGTACCACTGATTTTTGGAGCATACGCCAATATTTGCCTTCCGAAACCCGTGGGTATGTGCCTGCTTTTATAGCCATGAACTATGTAATGAATTATTACAATAAGCATAACATTGTTCCGCAGGCTTGTAATTTTGCTACTAAGACAGATACCGTTATGGTGAAAAAATATGTATCGCTTAGTAACGTATCCCAGGCATTAAAAATAAATGTGAGCGAGCTGGCCATACTCAATCCCGCTTATAGGCGGTTGATTGTAAACGGCAGCAACAACTCACCACGCAGACTGATCTTGCCGCAGGTTGCCAAAGAAAATTACGCGGCGCTGTATAACGTATTAAACGGAACTCCGGGCGATGCGATCCCATCTGAGCCTAAAGCCGTTTATGCTGTCTATTCAGAAAATAAACCCGAGCGCCGGATGCCAAGCCGCCACAAAGTAAGGCGGGGCGAAACATTAGCCGGAATTGCTGATAAATATGGGGTGGAGGTGCAGGACCTGAAAGTTTGGAACCATTTGAAAAGTAACAGGGCTCCTGTAGGTGTAACCATTAAAGTAACCAACGGCGATGAACCATCGGCTAATGCCCCGGTTGGTCAAAAATCCAAAAAAGTCTTGTAAAGAAAACAACGGCAGACCCTGTTATATAGATGGTGACGATGTTTTGTCAGTACGTTAAAAATTAAACGGTTGATTGTCAAGTGTTCATGCATGTTCACGAACGTTCACGGTGGTGTGAACGTGAACACTACGAGAAGACCTCAAATAAAAAAGTTCCTTTTGCTATGAAAAGCCTGGTTTTGAAACTTATCAAAACCAGGCTTTTTTATGCAGCTTACCATAAAAAGAATTGTAATTTTAGGCGCTTGAATTTTTAGAGATGAACAAGAACAATCGTAAACAGGATGCCTTAAACTACCACTCCCAAGGCCGTCCGGGAAAGATACAGGTAGTACCTACCAAACCTACTAATTCGCAACGTGATTTAACCATGGCCTATTCGCCGGGCGTGGCAGAACCTTGCCTTCGTATTGCCGATAATGTGGAGGACGTATATAAATACACCGCTAAAGGTAACCTGGTGGCTGTTATCAGCAACGGAACCGCGGTATTGGGTTTAGGTAATATCGGCCCGGAAGCCAGTAAACCGGTGATGGAAGGAAAAGGGCTGTTGTTTAAGATATATGCCGATATAGATGTATTTGACCTGGAAGTAAATGCCAAAAGTGTAGATGAGTTTGTAAACATCGTAAAAGCGCTTGAGCCTACTTTTGGCGGTGTAAACCTGGAAGATATATCGGCGCCAACCTGTTTCGAGATTGAGCGCAGGCTTAAAGCCGAAATGAATATCCCGGTAATGCATGATGATCAGCATGGTACAGCCATCATATCAGGAGCCGCGTTGATGAACGCTTGCGAGATACAGGGCAAAAAGCTCGATAAAATAAGGATGGTAGTTAACGGGGCGGGAGCCGCCGCGGTATCATGCTCAAAAATGTACCTTTCGTTAGGAGTAAAAAAAGAAAATCTGGTGATGTTTGACATTAACGGTTTGTTAACTCCCGACCGTACAGATCTCGACGATATCCGGTTAGAGTTTGCTACCGACCGCACCGATATCAAAAATCTGGCCGATGCCATGAAGAATGCCGATGTTTTTGTGGGTCTTTCGGCAGCAAACGTGGTTACGCCCGATATGCTGAAGTCTATGGCTAAAAAACCTATTGTATTTGCCATGGCCAACCCTGTGCCCGAAATTGATTATGATTTGGCAACTGCCGCCCGTGAAGACATCATTATGGCAACCGGTCGTTCAGATTATCCCAACCAGGTAAACAACGTACTGGGTTTCCCATATATTTTCAGGGGGGCGCTTGACGTGCGGGCTACTGCCATCAATGAGGAAATGAAAATAGCCGCCGTTCACGCTATTGCAGAAATGGCTAAGAAACCGGTTCCGGAAGCGGTTAACCTGGCATATAATACCACCAATCTTAAATTCGGAAAAGATTATATCATCCCAAAACCCATGGATCAGCGATTGATTGTGGAGGTATCAGCTGCTGTTGCCAAAGCTGCTATTGATTCTGGTGTAGCGCGTAAAGTAATTACTGATTGGGAGGCTTATCATGAAGAACTAAGGACAAGGCTGGGCACTAATGATAAATTGCTGCGTAACCTTACCAACAAGGCCAAGCAAAACCCTAAACGTGTGGTTTTTGCCGAGGCCGATAATTATAAAATTTTAAGATCGGCTCAGATTGTAAAAGAAGAGGGGATAGCCACACCTATTTTACTTGGTAACGAGGATAAGATAAGACAGATCATGCGCGAGAATGATCTTGACCTTGGCGATGTACAGATCATTGATCCGCGCGCGGGTTGTGAGAATATGGAGGAGTATGCCAACTTTCTGTATGAGAAACGCCAGCGCCGGGGGGTTACCTTATTTGAGGCCCGGAAAATGCTTATCGACCGTAATTACTACGGTGCCTGTATGGTTCAGTTTGGCAGGGCAGATGCGTTGATATCCGGATTGACCAAGAATTACGTGCCTACTATTAAACCTGCGCTGCAAATTATTGGTACCGAAGATGGTGTAAACCGGGTTGCAGGTATGTATATGATGATAACTGCGAAAGGCCCTGTGTTTTTTGGCGATACTACGGTAAATGAAAATCCAACGGTACAGGAGCTGGTTGATATTACCGTACTTATTGAACGATCCGTTAAACAGTTTAATATAGATCCAAGAGTAGCGATGCTGTCTTATTCAAACTTTGGTTCAAATGAGGGCCCTATTCCCGAAAAAACCCGCGAAACTGTACGGATACTGCATAAGCAATATCCTGACATGGTTGTTGATGGCGATATGCAGGCCAACTTTGCACTAAACTCCGACTTACTGGCCGATAATTTCCCCTTCTCTACGTTAAATGGTAAGCCGGCCAATACACTGATATTTCCTAACCTGGAGTCGGGAAATATCGCGTACAAACTGCTCCAGGAAATTGGTGGTGCTGAGGCCGTTGGCCCTATATTATTAGGACTGAAAAAGCCTGTACATGTATTACAGCTCGGCAGTTCGGTTCGTGAAATTGTAAATATGATAACAATTGCGGTTGTTGATGCACAATCGAAGGCCAACGTTAGTAAATCAACAGGTATTTTTAGTAAATTTAAAGGCAAATAATAAAAATGTACGATTATATTAGTGGTAAACTGGTATTCAAAAGCCCTTCGCATGTAGTTGTGGACGCCGGAGGCATAGGCTATCACATTAATATATCGTTAAATACATATTCCAGGCTAGGTGATATAGAAAATTGTAAACTATTTATCTGGCAGTACGTAAAAGAGGATGCGCTTACACTATACGGTTTTGCCGATGATGGTGAACGCCGCTTGTTCTTACACCTGGTATCCATATCTGGCATAGGGCCAAATACAGGGCGAATGATGTTATCATCAATTACCCCTTCCGAAATACAGGCAGCCATTGTTAGCGGCAATGTTGCTTTAATTCAACGCATAAAAGGCATAGGTCCCAAATCGGCACAGCGCATAATATTGGAGCTGCAGGACAAACTGCGCAAAGAAGGCCCTGATACTTTAACTGTTGTGCCTGTAAGTAAAACAGTTAAGGACGAGGCGCTTTCTGCACTTGTAATGCTTGGATTTGCTCGTAATGCGGCCGAGAAGGTATTGGATCAGGAATTGAATAAAAATAATGGAGAATTAACAGTTGAACAACTAATCAAGTTTGCCTTAAAAGCTCTATAATTACGTACAAATTTCTATTTTAACCTTTGATAAGAATATTTACTTATAATATTATTATAAGTGTGTTGTTCATTTTGGCATTTGGCGGGCAGGGTAGTGTGTATGCACAACAACGCGTTCCGGGTGGTAAAAGGGATACGGCACAAGCAGGTACACCAGTAAATTTAACCGAGCCTAAAAACGTAAGGATAAGGGAAGGTATATTTGATCCCGACCCTCCGAACATGGTACGAACGATTGAATATGACGCGGCATCAAACCGGTACATATTATACGAACGGGTTGGTAACCTATTGTATCGACCGCCACAATACCTAACTTTTGCACAATACCTAAAACTTAAACAAAAAAACGATCAACGTATATATTATCAGCAACTGGCAGATAATTATGCCTATGAGTCGCAACAGCCGGGTTTCATACCTGCTATAAAAGTACGTAGCCGGACCTTTCAGCAAATATTTGGTGGCCAGACAATTGATATCAAACCGCAGGGGTCTGCCGAGATGATTTTGGCCGGACAGTTAAACCAAAACCAAAACCCCCTGTTTACTACGCGGCAACGCAACCAGTTTAATTTTAATTTCGACCAGAAGATACAGCTCAACGTAACCGGAAACATAGGCGATAAATTAAAGATCACCACCAATTATAATACCGATGCGCAGTTTCAGTTCGAAAACCAGATAAAGCTTGATTACACCGGCTCACCAGATGAGATTATTCAGAAGGTTGAGGCCGGTACAGTAAGCATGCCTTTAAATACATCGCTAATAACGGGCAGTCAGGCACTTTTTGGTATAAAAACCAAACTGAAGTTTGGCCGGCTTGATGTTACCAGTATTTTGTCGCAACAGCGATCGCAATCAAAAACCATTACTATAACCAATGGTTCACAGCAAGGTGAATTCAGGGTTACACCTGCTGATTACGAAGCCAACAAACACTTCTTTTTATCGCAATATTTCCGCAATAATTATAACAAGGCGCTTTCAAGGGTGCCCATTATCAGTTCCAATGTTAATATCACCAAAATCGAGGTATGGACAACTAATCGTACTAATGTAACTACCGATTCAAGGGATATCGTAGCCTTTTTAGACCTGGGCGAAAACAACCCTTATAATAAAGGAAAAATAACCGGTGGAGGCAGCGTTTATCCCGCAGGTTTTAAGGGGCCGGGTTTTGCACAGCAATCAAACTCATTATTAAATAGTTTACCTGCCGACGCGCGCTTAACTAATTCAAATGCGGTGGCCACTTTCTTTCAGGGGCCTACAAGTACTGACAACTACTCTAAACTTACCTACGCCCGTAAACTTACCGATAAAGAATATACCCTGCATCCGCAGTTAGGATATATATCCCTTAACTACCCTTTAAATAACGACGAAGTATTAGCGGTGGCTTATCAGTACACTGTTAATGGTGTGCAGTATCAGGTTGGTGAGTTTAGCAGCGATGTAGCCGTTAACCCTACTACGCCCAATGTTTTATACGTAAAATTACTAAAAAACGAACTGCTAAAGACCAACCTGCCTACCTGGGATTTGATGATGAAAAACATTTACTCATTAGGCGCTTTTCAGATTAGCCCTACCGATTTTAAACTGACCGTTACCAGGCTTGATGATAAGTCGGGTATCGAAAAAACGGTGATGGAAGAAGGTCAAAGTACCAAGGGTAAGCTTTGGTTACAAATAACCGGTCTGGATAACCTTAACCAGCAAAATGATCATCAACCCGATGGCTATTTTGACTTTTTAGAGGGGGTAACTATTGATTCACAAAACGGGCGGATTGTGTTCCCGGTGCTGGAGCCTTTTGGATCGGATCTGGCCACAAAATTTAACCCGGGCGAACAGGAGCTAATTAAGCGGTACGTTTATCAACCATTGTATGATTCAACCAAGACCATCGCCCAACAATATTTCCCCAATTTAAACCGGTATGTAATAAAAGGGACTTATACCTCAACCGGCGGGTCGGAGTATCAGCTCAACGCGGTGAATATTCCGCAAGGCTCCGTTAACGTAACGGCCGGTTCTTTAAAGTTAACAGAAGGTAACGATTATACGGTTGATTATAACGCCGGTCGTATCCGGATACTTAACCAGGCTTTGTTGTCATCGGGCCAGCCTATAACCGTTAAGTTGGAAAATAATGAGCTCTTCGGTGTGCAGCAAAAATCGTTGTATGGTTCAAGGTTTGATTATCACGTGAGCGATAAACTGGCTTTGGGTGGTACCATAATGCACTTAACAGAACAACCCATTACCCAAAACGAAGTAGCTGGCGATGAATCTATATCAAATACGATATGGGGCTTTGATGCCAATTACAGCTCAGAATCAAGATTTCTTACTCGGCTGGTTGATAAAATTCCGGGCATACATACCAAAGTTCCCTCGTCCATAAATTTTTCTGGTGAGTTTGCCCAGTTATTGCCGGGCAGCCCCGGAGCGCTCAATTTTGCCGGATCAAAAAATGGCACCTCATATCTTGATGATTTTGAAAACAGCCAGTCGGTAATTGATGTGAAGAGTTCAAACACCTGGCAAATATCCGGCACACCACAGCTTTTTGCTGAATCGGGTGGTTTTAATGATTTGAGTTATGGATATAACCGTGCACGGCTTGCGTTTTATAATATCGACCCTATATTTTATACCAATGTGGGCAGTATTCCGGTATCCCGTTCCGAATTGTCAAACCATTATGTAAGGCAGGTAATAGAGCAGGAAGTATTTCCTTATAAACAATCATCAACCGGTCAGCAATTAAGCATACCCACACTTAATATGGCGTTTTATCCAACAATTCGTGGGCCTTATAACTATGCTACTACCGGTATTAACCCCGATGGTACCCTGCAAAATCCAAAATCGCGATGGGGAGGGATGTTCAGGAAGTTGGAGACCAATGATTTTGAATCATTAAACGTAGCATATATTGAATTTTGGGTACTTGACCCTTTTATATATAAGCCCAATTCGGCCGGTGGCGATCTGTATTTTAACCTGGGCAGCATATCTGAAGATATTTTGAAAGATGGCCGCAAAAGTTTAGAAAACGGACTGCCAGTTAACGGTGATCTTTCGCAGGTTGACGAAACAAACTGGGGCAGGGTATCAAAGGTGCAACCGGTTATAAACGCGTTTGATAACAATCCCGATTCGCGAAAACTGCAGGACGTGGGTTTAGACGGTTTAAATGACGGGGGGGAGCAAACTAAATTTGCGCCGATTGTTCAGCAGGTAAAAGGTCAATTGAATGCACAGGCGGCGAATAGTTTTGCAGCTGATCCATCATCGGACGATTATCAGTATTACCAGGGCCGTGAGCTCGACCAGGCACGGGCCGGTATTTTAGACAGGTACAGTAAATTTAACGGTACAGACGGCAACTCCAAAACCGCCGAGCAATCGCAGGCTGAATTGGGGATCCAAAACTCAGCATCTACTTCGTTACCCGATGGAGAGGATATCAACCGCGACAATAACATGAGCCAGGAGGATTCATACTTTCAATACAAAGTATCAATGCGCCCCGGCGACATGATTGTTGGCCAGAACTATATCAGCGATAAAATAACCGCTTCAGTAAAGCTTGCTAACGGGACCACACAAATGGTTAACTGGTACCAGTTCCGCATACCCATTACTGATTACCAAACTAAAGTAGGTAACATTCAGGATTTTAAAGCCATACGTTTTATGCGTATGTTTATGACTAACTTTGCCGATACCACCATAATGCGTTTTGCTACACTGCAACTGGTACGCGGCGAGTGGCGCACTTACAATATCGAAAAAAATCCGCTTAATGTAATTGCCGATCCCAACATTCAAAATCCGCCGCTTGATAATTCAACGCTTGATGTACAGGCTGTAAATATTGAGCAGAACGGTAACCGCACACCTATACCCTATGTGGTGCCGCCAGGCATTAATCGCCAGCGTAATTACAATAATCTGCAAACCGATACCAAGTTAAACGAGCAGTCGCTATCGTTAACGGTTAAAAGTCTGCGCGATGGTTATTCAAGAGCGGCTTTCAAAACATTTTTTAATGATCTGCGCTCCTATAAGCGCCTCCAAATGTTTGTACACGCCGAAGGCGATCAGTTAAAGGACAATGACCTGAACGCATTTGTGCGCTTAGGGGTTGATTATCAGGATAACTATTATGAGTTCCAGGTGCCCCTGAAGGTTACCCAGCCCGGTACCCGCGACCCGGACGCAATATGGCCGGCAGCTAACCAGATTGATCTTGAGCTTGATCTGTTAACCAGGGCTAAATTGAAACGTAACCACTCCAATGTGCCTTATACAGATGTATTTAAATATGTGGAGGGCGACCAGGTAGTATATATTAAAGGGCAGCCAGACCTGAGCCGGCTGCGTACCATTATGCTGGGGGTTCGTAATCCTTATAAAGGTGATTCGCAGTCAAATACCGATGATGGTTTGGATAAATCGGGCATTGTTTGGTTTGATGAGATGCGCTTAACCGACTTTGATCAGCGTGGCGGCTGGGCCGCTACCGCCCGATTTGATGCTAAGCTTGCCGATTTTGCCGACGTTACCCTATCCGGTACCAAAACAACTGTTGGCTTTGGTACACTTGATTCACGTTTAAACGACAGGAGCCGCAGTGACGACCAGACCTATGATATATCCGCCAATATGGAACTTGGTAAGTTTTTCCCGGATAAAAGTGGTATCCATATACCGGCCTATATCAATTTATCCAAACAAACAAGTATGCCTCAGTATGATCCCGGTTCGCCCGATGTGGAATTAAAGGCATCACTTGCCGCCGCCACCAGCAGCCAGGAGCGCGATTCTATCAGAAATGCCGCTGTTGATTTTACCATGCGAAGAAGCTACAATTTTACCAACGTACATAAATCCAAAATAGATCCTAACGCGCCAAGTCATATCTGGGATGTTGAAAATTGGAATGCTTCTTATGCTTATACAGAATATACCCATCATGATTTTGTAACGCAAAGTGATCTGGAAAAAACATATAACTTAACCCTGGCATATAATTATACCAATCAGCCTAAATATTACAGTCCCTTTGCCAAGATCATAAAAAGCAATTTACTGGCGTTGTTCCGTGATATTAACTTCAGTATTTTACCATCAAGATTAAACTTTAGCATTAACTTTAACCGCTTTTACTCGGAGAATACATTGAGAGATAATGATCCGAATAATTTTATACCAATACCAACCACTACATTTAATAAATACTTTAACATTACGAGGGTTTATGGTATAGGATGGAATCTTTCAAAATCATTACAGCTGGATATTGATGCCACCAATTTAGCCGTAGTTGATGAGCCTGCCGGCCGTATTAACGGGTTAAAACGGGATACCCTTTGGGATAATCTTAAAAAGCTTGGTCGCACCACTAACTATAACCATACCATTAACCTTAACTATAACGTACCAATTAATAAAATACCCGGGATGGATTGGGCCGCTGTAGTGGCCCGGTATAGCGCACACTTTAACTGGCAAACACAACCTTTATTTGCCATAAATGATCCTACATATGATGTTGGTAACAGCATACAAAATTCCAGGGCCATACAGGTAAACCCAACGTTTAATATGGTATCGCTTTATAATAAATTTCCGTTTATCCGTAAAGCTAATAACCCAAATTCAAAGGGTAGTGCCGGTAAATTCTTCCTCGGTTTGCTCACGAGTGTTAAAAACCTGAGCGCCACCTATACCCGTACCGAGGGTACATTTTTGCCGGGGTATTTGCCGCAGTCGGGCTTTTTTGGATCTGACGGTAACTATGGTGCTCCCGGTTTAGGTTTTTTATTGGGCAGCCAGACGGATATACGCGCCAAAGCAGTGGCCAATGGCTGGATAACCAAAGATACACTACAGAACCAGCTGTATGTAACTACACTTAATGAAGATATGCACTTCAGGGGTATTATAGAACCCTTTAAAGACCTTCGTATTGAATTGATAGCTTTTAAAACCCAGGACCATAATTACCAGGCCAATTTTAAATACCTGCCCGAGACCAACAGCATTGAAACGCTAAGCCCGGTAACTACAGGTAATTACAGCATTTCTTATTTAACTATTGGTACCGCATTTAAAAAAACAAGCGGCATCAATAATACATCACCTATATATCAGAAATTTCTGGATAACCGCACCGCCATATCGCAAAAGTTGGGTGCACTTAACCCAAATTCGGCAGGCAGTACGGATGGTTATGCCGATGGTTACGGGCCAAATTCACAGAATGTACTGGTACCGGCTTTCCTTGCTGCTTATACAGGGAAAAGCCCGGGAAAAACCGGTCTTTCGCAATTTCCTAATATTCCAATACCTAACTGGCAAATTACTTACAATGGCTTGAGTAAAATTCCTTTCTTTCAGGAATTTTTCGATTCATTTGACTTGAGCCATGGTTATCGTTCATCATATAATGTCAACGGGTTTACTTCGCTGTTACAATATCAGGAAGCTAATGGCGCCGCAAATTCAAGGGATCTGAACAATGATTTTTTACCACTCTACCAATTTTCGCAGGTGACTATTTTTGAGCAATTTGTGCCGCTGCTGGGTGCCAGTATCAGGTTTAAAAACAGCATGACTACCAACTTAGAGTATCGCCAGAGCCGGGCATTGAGCCTGAGTTTATTGAACAGCCAGCTGGCCCAGCAAAATGAAAGGATCATTGTATTTGGCTTTGGTTATCACACCAAAAACTTTCATTTCCCATTCGGTTGGTTTAGCGGGGCAGGTAAAGATAACGATGTTAATTTCAAGCTTGATTTTTCGCTTCGGGATAACAAAACCCTTATATACCGTCCCGATGTGGAGCAGGCCGAAATATCATCGGGCGCGCAAAATATTACGGTGCGCCCGTCAATTGATTATGTAATAAACCAGCGTTTTAACCTTAACCTATTTTACGATTCAAATATTACAAGGCCCTATACCTCACAAACATTTAATACCGCATTTACTAACTTTGGCATCAATCTGAAACTATTATTGCAATAAAAAAAACATATCCGCTTCATGGAAGATTTTAAGGTTACCAGCTCCATAGATTTCAAAACCTATTTCAACATTTGTTTAAGAACTTATTTTAAAAGGAGATCGCTCATTATCATATTTATCCCTTTTGTTTTTACACAGCTTTCATTATTCACAAGCGGGCCTTCGGTTACATGGAATGATGAGATCTGGTTGATAGGAATTTTTGGTGGAATTTATATTCTAATTCCGGTGTTGTTGTATTGGGGCTGCAAAAGTCAAATGCAGAAAACTCCGTATTTAAAAGAAAACCTTCATTACATCATTGATGAGGATAAAATAATGATTACAGGCGAATCATTTAACAGTACAACCAATTGGGAATACGTAAATATGCTTATGGAGCGGGAGAAGTATTTTTTGCTGTATAATTTAAACCGTAGTTTTTATCATCTCTCTAAAGAGTGGTTTGAATCGAAAGAGGCAGCCGCTGCTTTTAAAATTATGGTAAAAGAAAAAGGGATTAAATTTTCTTATAATTAATATAATAGAGTTCTATTTTTTCTGGTCTTTTTTCCGCTGGTTTTCCGCTTTCTTTTTCTTTCTTTCGGCCTTTTTTTCGAGTCGGTCATGCTTGTTTTTCTGATGTTCCTCAATCCGTTCTCTGGTTTCCTTTTGCTTTTTTGCGTCGAGGCCTACACATGGTTTTATCCCCTCGAGTAAGGTTTTCCACATGGTTTTAAAAAAGGGAGAATCTTTGGGGCGGGGATAAATAACATTTGCCGTGCGTGCAGGTTCGTTCGCATTATCCGGGTTGTTATGTTTAATAACAAACAGGTTGGCAAATATGGACATGATTGATTTTTTCTTCAGACGGTCGTTAGCAGTATCTGCCTGAAAAATGTTTACTTTCAAATCATTATATAAAAAACCAACTGTACCTTTAAATACTTTGCTATTGGCCTTGATGTCAAAATTTAGCTGTTTAACGGTGCCGGATGTGGCTTTAACCATAGCCAACGGCATTGCGGCAGTATTAATTACCTGCATATCCATTGGCCCCAGGGTGCCTTTATAAGTAAAAGCGGCATTCTTATCGGTTAAGTTAAAATTAAATTGTACATCAAGCCTGCCGCGGTTCATAAACCAGGTTGTTAGCTGCACGGCAGTTATATTATTTTTTGCTATAGCAGCATCATTGGTAGTGATATTATAAAAATGGCCGCTGGTATTATTAAAAGTGACAGTGCCTGTTTTTTGCGATTTCCTGTTAAACTCTGAGTATTCAACATTGATATGTTTTACACGCAGCGTATCAATATGGAGGTCCATATTGATTTTGTGGATCATCATATTCGGGAAAGTGATTACCTTATCTACGTCGGGCTTTTTTATTTTATTGGGGTTGGTAAATACACGTATCGTCCCGTTGTTTAACAGGAGGTTCGATGCCGTTACCCGCCGGTATTTATGATAGCTTAAAAAATCAAAATTGTTGAGTTGCAGCGAATCGATATTCAGACCAAAACGATCGCTTTGACTTTTATTAAAAAATACACCGGTTTTGGCAGGCGCAATCTGTAGTCCTTCCACATTTAATTGGGATGTCAGGGTGGAAAGTTTAAGGTGTTTTATTTTATAGGAGTAAAGGCCGCTTGGTGTTTTACCGGTGTAATTATTCAGTTCGGTAACAATGTCTTTGCAGTAAAGCAAGCGTGATCTGTCCGTTTGTGTAGCCGAATCAATAAGCAGATCTGAAGCGTTCAGGTTCATTTCCTTTAGCTCAGAGATGGCTACTTTATTGCCTGAGTAATCCTCATATTTAAACTTTACATCATTAAGATAAATGTTACCTATATGGATGGAACGCAGGCTTTTTGAAATTTTTTGCCAGGCCGTGCGATGGTCTTTCACCACTGTATCTTTAGTATGGTTAAGCTGGTAGCTGATTTTTACTTCGGGTTCATTTAATACTACCTGCCCTATATTTAGCTTATGCCTGAAATATAAACCAAACGGATGAACATGCTGCAATATCAGTCGCTTTACATGCAATTCAACCAGGTTATTTGGGGCCAGATGCTGTTTCTTTTTTTGGTTATAGACTGAGGTATCAGGGATAAGGCTGATGTTGTAAAGCACAATTTTGCCTTGTAAAATATGTAATTCGGCATCAGAAAAATCAACTTTATACAAACTGTCGCTGCTGGTTAAAACAACATCGCGAACTTTGTTGGCCAAAATAGGCGACCAGTACCGATTAACAACTACCGCCAGGAGCAAAATTATTACTATGGGTATCAGCACAAATTTAAATACGGTTTTTTGCCATTTGTGCTTTAAAAACTTCAGCTCCATTTACCGGTTTCCTCTTCTTTTAAATGTATTTTCTGCGTCGCTCTAAAACGCTTTTTTTATCAATATTGTTACCCGGTTAACGGGGCTTTATACTATTAGAATATATTTATCTGTTTTAATTCAGGAATATAACAATAAAATCCGGATTTTGTTAAATACTGCCAATATGTCATTTGGGTATTTAAATTTTGTGTATTTTTGCAAACTAATTTTTAAATAAATGATGGATTTGGTTATTCCAGATAAAGTACATGATGAGAGCAGACAGGGCGAAGCGCTGGTTTTAGAACCTGTAGCCGGTAAAAACAATGGCCGTAAACTTTATATTGAAAGTTATGGTTGTGCCATGAATTTTTCTGACAGCGAAATAGTTGCTTCAATTTTAGCTGAACAGGGGTTTGAAACCACTGCCGATCATAATGTTGCTGATGTTATTTTTATCAATACCTGCTCTATTCGCGAAAACGCGGAGCAGCGTGTGCGCAACCGCCTGAAAGAATTTACGGTTGCCAAGGTAAAAAATCCGGGATTAGTAGTAGGAGTGCTGGGCTGTATGGCCGAGCGGTTGAAATCAAAATTTTTAGAAGAAGAGAAACTGGTTGACGTAGTTGTTGGCCCGGATGCATATCGCAACCTGCCTGAGCTTATTGACCAGGTTGATAGCGGGCAAAAAGCAGTTAATGTGTTATTGTCGCGCGAGGAAACTTATGCCGATATAAGCCCGGTACGTTTAAATAGCAATGGTATTAACGCGTTTGTGTCTATCATGCGTGGATGCGATAATATGTGCTCATTTTGCGTGGTACCATTTACCCGTGGCCGCGAACGCAGCCGTGATCCACAATCAATTGTAGCCGAATGTACGGACCTGTTTAATAAAGGCTACCGTGAGGTTACTTTGCTGGGCCAAAATGTTGATTCGTATAAATGGGGACCTCACCCTGCCCTCTCCAAAGGAGAGGGTTCTGCCATACCGAATGCAGACCTGGGTGCGGAGGAAGTCCGCTCCAAAGGAGAGGACTTAGGTGAGGCAGAGAAGGCTGTTACCAACTTTGCCAACCTGTTAGAAATGGTTGCGTTGATTAATCCTGATTTAAGGGTTCGGTTTTCAACCTCACATCCAAAGGATATTACTGATGATGTGTTGTATACTATTAATAAATACGAAAATATTTGCAATTACATACACCTGCCGGTTCAATCGGGCAATAGCCGCATACTGGAAATGATGAACCGCACCTATGACAGGGACTGGTACATCAACAGAATTGATGCCATCCGTCGTATCATTCCTGATTGCGCGGTATCTACCGATATGATTACCGGTTTTTGCAGCGAAACCGATGAAGAGCATAACGATTCAGTAACCATGATGGATTACGTGAAGTATGATTTTGCTTATATGTTTAAATACAGCGAAAGACCGGGTACTTTAGCTGCAAAACGTTATGCCGATGATATCCCGGAGGAAGTAAAGCAACAACGTCTGCAACAGATTGTTGCCAAACAGCAGGAATATTCTTTTTACCGCATGCAGGCACGCATAGGGAAGGTTGAGAAAGTATTGATAGAAGGCTATTCTAAAAAATCGGACAAAGACTATTGCGGCCGCAGCGATCAGAATGCCATGGTGATATTCCCGGTAGATGAAAGTTACAAACCAGGCCAGTATGTTAACGTGCTTATTGAGCGCACAACATCGGCTACGCTGATAGGTAAAGTGGTTTAGCGCCCCGACCCCTGAAGGGGGAGGGCTCAGTTAAACACTATATAAAATTAAAAACCTAAAATTCCCCCTTTAGGGGGTTAGGGGGCTTATGGAAGTACAAGAAATAAAACAACGCTTCGGTATCATTGGTAACTCGCCTTTGCTTAACCGGGCTATAAATATTGCTAACCAGGTATCGCCTACAGATATTTCGGTATTAATTACCGGTGAAAGCGGTAGCGGAAAAGAAGTGTTTTCGCACATCATTCACCAGATGAGCCCGCGTAAACATGGGCCGTTTATTGCCGTAAACTGTGGTGCTATCCCGGAAGGTACTATTGATTCTGAATTGTTCGGACACGAAAAAGGCGCCTATACAGGTGCTGTTGGTGAACGCAAAGGTTATTTTGAAACCGTAAACGGTGGTACTATATTTTTAGATGAAATAGCCGAAATGCCGCTGGGTACCCAGGCACGCTTACTGCGGGTGCTGGAATCTGGCCAATACATAAAGGTAGGTTCATCAAAGGTGGAGAAAACTAATGTACGTGTTATTGCAGCTACCAATGTTGATGTATATGAGGCCGTAAAAAACGGTAAATTCAGGGAGGACCTTTATTATCGTTTAAATACAGTACCGCTGAGGATACCTCCATTGCGCGATAGGAAAGAGGATGTTTACCTGCTTTTCAGAAAATTTACATCTGATTTTACTGATAAATACCGTACGCCGCCAATTCAGCTTGATGAAGAGGCTCAGCAGGTTTTAGTCAATTATTCATGGCCGGGTAACGTGAGGCAGCTTAAAAATATGGCCGAACAACTGGCAGTATTAGAGCGGGATCGCATTATTACGGCGCAAACGTTGCTTACCTATATTCCGCATGAAACAGGTAACCGTAATTTGCCTATGCGCCTGGAGAACCAACCTAAAGAAGATTTCTCAGAAAGGGACATTTTATATAAAGTGCTGTTTGATATGAAGCGCGACATGGTAGAACTAAAAAAGCTTGTTGCAGATATTATTGAGCATGGTGGCGTGGCCGCTAATTATAGTAATCATTCGCAAACAATTAACCAGTTGTACCGTGATATTGAGTTGCCAGGGAATCCGGAAACACAATTTACCTTGCAACAACCCGTTAATACCGGTAATAGTAACAGCAGTGGTAATGCCAATGTTGATTCTTATAATATAACGCACGAGGCTGAGGAGGTTGAAGAATCATTATCGCTGATTGAAAAAGAATCGGACCTTATAAGGAAAGCCTTAAAAAAGCATAAAGGTAAACGCAAGCTGGCTGCCAATGAACTGGGCATATCAGAAAGAACATTATATAGAAAAATAAAAGAATTAAACTTGTAGGCTAAATGAAAAGATTTTTTTCGGTTGTGGTTATTTGTTCATTAAGTTTATTCTTATCCTCTTGTTACACGCTAAAAAACGCATCTATTCCACCGGCCTTAAAAACCATTGATGTTCAGTTTTTTGAAAATAACGCGCCGCTTGTAGTTAACAACCTGAGCCAAACGTTCACTGAGGCTTTAAAAGACAGGATCCGTACGCAAAGCCGTTTAAGTATTACGCGTAATGAGAGTGATGCTACCATGTCGGGCAGTATAACCGGATATACTATTGCCCCGGTTTCAATTGAGGCTGTAGCTAATAATGTGGCCCCTATTGCCGATGCAAACAGGTTAACCATCACGGTACAGGTGAAATTTGTTTACGAAGCCGATAAAAAACTTAATTTTGATCAGGCTTTTACCAGTCAAACAGATTTTAGGGGCGATATTGGTGCGCAGGAACAAACCCTGATACAGGATCTTGTAAAGAAGCTTACAGAAGATATTTTTAATAAAGCCTTTTCTAATTGGTAGGCAATTCGTACTTTCAACCACGTGGATCAAGATTTGAATAACAGGCAGAACGAAATATTATTGGAATTGCTGGCTAATCCAGCCAACTCAGGGCAACGGTATAGCGCCGATTTGCAACAACTGGTTGACGAATTTCCGCAAAGTGGTATACTACGTGCCATGCTTGCACATGCCGATTCAGGTAACATAAAACAGTCTGTTGCTTATTTTGACTCTCATTTGCTTTATAAATTGGTTAACGAAGCAGAGGACCTGGCTCAGGTTTCGGCCTCACAAATTGCAGGTCATCCAAAAGAAGTTGAAAATTATTTCCAGGATACTACCGTACATACCGATGAAAATTATTTTAATATAGGCGCTGCGGCCGAAAATACTGAAACAGAGGCGCTGCCCCCGGAAGCCGATGTTAAATTGCCAATACCGGAAACAGAGCAGGCTACAATAACACAATCTGAAGAAATTATTGAATACGAGACACCGGAGTCTGATCAGCCAGTAAATAGAGGTGATGATATTCAGGAAAATAACCCTTTCAAAAATGAAGATGTAGCTGAAGAAGGTATTGAAGATGAGGTATATGACGAAATTGTAGGTATTGAAAATATTACTTTTTCTGGATCAACGGACACTAAAACAGATACTTCGGCTACAGCCGAAAAAAGCAGGATCGATGAACCGGGGATCAATCTCGAATCGGAGGAGTGGATTATCGGCAGCATCGCGGGCAGTGATTATTTTGCATTTGATAATTCAGCCGCAGATCAGAAAAATACTGACGAGGCTGAAATTATAGAATCAATATCATCTGCACCTGAGGCAGATCTGGGTAGCGAAGAAAATATTGATGCAGATACCGGCAACCAGCAGGATGTATCCAAGTATCATGACGAGAAGATGCCGTATACCTTTATGTGGTGGCTTGATAAAACCCGTAAAGAGTATGCCGACACTTATCAGCCATATTCAACCCCACAGCCATTAGCCCCGGAACAGGCACAAGCAAATGAACTGAAAGAGCAGGCTGCTGACGCGCTGCAGCAACAGTACTTCGAAAATATATTCCACGTACGCTCGTTAGAGGAGCTTGAAAAAACTCCACAGCCCGATGTCCCAGAAATAAAACGCAGGGAAGATATTATTATTGAAAGATTTATACAGGAAGAGCCACAAATACGGCCGCCTGCCATGGACAGGCTTGATAACGAAAATAAAGCAAAAAAAAGCTCCGAAGACAGAAACGACCTGGTAAGCGAAACCCTGGCCCAAATTTATGCCGACCAAATGCTATATCATAAGGCAATAGCTACATATAAAAAATTGATGTTGAAATTCCCGGAAAAAAGCCGTTACTTTGCCACCCAAATTGAACAGTTAGAAAAGAAAACCAATTAATATAAAGAAATGTATTTAGTTTTAATTATCATTACCATTATCATTTGCATCCTTTTAGGGCTTATTGTATTGATCCAGAACCCTAAGGGCGGTGGTTTGGCATCAAATTTTTCAAGTTCATCACAATTGATGGGTGTACAAAAAACAGGCGATTTTTTAGAAAAAGGTACCTGGGCACTGGCCATTGGTGTAATGGTTTTATCACTGGCAATTAATGTGTCATTAAAGGGCGGTACATCAGCCGGTAATGATAACCCGGCACTTCGCGATCAGATTGAGAAGGCCTCAAAACCTACAACCCCTGCAAGCGCGCCGCTTACTTTGCCTTCAACACCTCCGCCGGCAAATAAGCCTGCTGATAAACCTGCAAAATAATTCAGGGTTAAAAAGTATAAAAAAGGCTTTGGATATAACCCAAAGCCTTTTTTGTTGTCTTTATACCGACTGACAT
This sequence comes from Mucilaginibacter sabulilitoris, assembly GCF_034262375.1. Classification (NCBI taxonomy): domain Bacteria; kingdom Pseudomonadati; phylum Bacteroidota; class Sphingobacteriia; order Sphingobacteriales; family Sphingobacteriaceae; genus Mucilaginibacter; species Mucilaginibacter sabulilitoris. The sequence goes on along the minus strand of NZ_CP139558.1, from coordinate 7,034,607 downwards.
GATGACACGGGAAGGTTAAAATATTGTTAAGCATAAAAACCAATATAACTTTTAGCTGACATTACAACAGTTTTACCTGTCAATAAATGTCATTACGTTTGCTTGGCATAATTGATGAGGAATTGCCATCGAAACTTAAATAAAATAAACAGATATAACTATGTCATTAAACATCAAACCAATCGGAGACAGGGTTGTGGTAGAAGCTGCAGCTGCCGAAGAGAAGACCGCTTCGGGAATTATTATCCCGGATACCGCTAAAGAGAAACCTCAGCGTGGAACTATTGTTGCCGTAGGCGACGGTAAAGTAGATGAGCCTTTAACTGTAAAAGTTGGTGACCAGGTTTTATATGGAAAATACGCAGGTACCGAAATTACCTATGAAGGTAAAGAGTATTTAATTATGCGCGAATCTGATATTTACGCGGTACTGTAATTAATTAGTGAATTATTGATTTAGTCATTCTATGTATTAAATCAAAAGGAATTCAGAAACTATCATTCAAAAATCTAAAAACATAATTATTGAGCTGCAAAGAATTAAATCACTAATTCGATAACTCAATAATTCAATAACTAAAAAACATGGCAAAACAAGTTAAATACAATGTTGAAGCACGCGACGCCTTAAAACGCGGTGTTGATATTTTAGCTAATGCAGTTAAAGTAACATTAGGTCCTAAAGGCAGAAACGTTATTATTGATAAAAAATTCGGCTCACCAGCTATCACTAAAGATGGTGTAACTGTAGCTAAAGAAATTGAACTGAAAGACGCTCTTGAAAATATGGGCGCTCAAATGGTTAAAGAAGTTGCATCAAAAACTGCTGATATTGCAGGTGATGGCACTACAACTGCTACCGTTTTGGCTCAGGCTATTGTTACTGCAGGTATCAAAAACGTAGCGGCAGGTGCTAACCCAATGGATTTGAAACGTGGTATTGACAAGGCTGTTGCAGCTGTTGTTGAAAACTTAAAATCACAGTCACAAACCGTTGGCGAAGACAATAACAAAATAAAACAAGTAGCATCAATTTCTGCTAATAATGACGAGGTTATCGGTTCATTAATTGCAGAAGCTATGGAAAAAGTTGGTAAAGACGGTGTAATTACTGTTGAAGAAGCAAAAGGTACTGAAACTGAAGTTAGAACTGTAGAAGGTATGCAGTTTGACCGTGGTTACCTTTCTCCTTACTTTGTTACCAATGCTGATAAAATGGAAGCAGAATTGGAAAATCCTTACATCCTGATCTATGATAAAAAGATCTCTTCGATGAAAGAATTGCTTCCAATACTTGAGAAACAAGTACAAACCGGCAAACCATTATTAATTATTGCTGAAGATCTTGACGGCGAAGCATTGGCTACATTAGTAGTTAACAAAATCCGTGGTTCACTGAAAGTAGCAGCAGTTAAAGCTCCAGGCTTTGGTGACCGTCGTAAAGCAATGTTAGAAGATATCGCTATCCTTACAGGCGGTACTTTAATCTCTGAAGAAAGAGGTTACAAATTAGAAAATGCTGACCTTAGCTACTTAGGCACAGCTGAAAAAATCGTTATTGATAAAGATAATACTACCATCATTAACGGTGCTGGTTCTGCCGAAGAAATTAAAGGCCGTGTAAGCCAGATCAAATCTCAGATCGAATCAACTACTTCTGATTATGACCGCGAAAAATTACAAGAGCGTTTAGCCAAATTATCTGGCGGTGTTGCTGTATTATATGTAGGTGCTGCTACAGAGGTTGAAATGAAAGAGAAAAAAGACCGCGTTGACGATGCTTTACACGCAACACGTGCTGCTGTTGAAGAAGGTATTGTTGCAGGTGGTGGCGTTGCCTTCATCCGCGCGGTAGCTGCATTAACTGATCTTAAAGGCGATAACGAAGACGAGAACACTGGTATCCAGATCATCCGTCGTGCTATTGAAGAGCCTTTACGTCAGATCTGCGAAAACGCCGGTATTGAGGGTTCAATTGTGGTGCAAAAAGTTAAAGAAGGCACTGCCGACTTTGGTTACAATGCACGTACCGATAAATACGAAAACCTGATTGGCGCCGGTGTTATCGATCCAACTAAAGTAGGTCGTGTAGCATTAGAAAATGCGGCTTCAATTGCAGCCATGTTGTTAACAACTGAAGTTGTATTGGCCGATGATCCTGAAGATGCTCCAGCTGGCGGTCCACCAATGGGCGGCGGCGGTATGGGCGGCATGATGTAATAAAGCCCTTAGCCCAAGGCTAAAAGCCTAAAGCTTTTATAATATGCAAATCCCTGTCTGGTATTTCAGACAGGGATTTTGTTTTTATAGGCGTTCAAAGTCATTCAAACGTAAATGGATGGTCATTAATTAATCATTTGATTAATTTTTAATATTTACTGTAGCGCTGTTTGGTATTTTTGCGTAACAATTCTGAAACCCTTACTCCCGGGCATAGGATTTGAATACAAAACATTATCATGAAAAGCATCGTTCAAAAAACAAAATTAGTACAAAGCACCATAGTTGATTGGTTGCTGATAAAAGGTCCTGAATTGTTTGTTACCATTTACGGTAAATAATAAATTTTTACCTTTGGCTTTCAGTTATGGAAGTAAAAGGATATTATCAGGATTTTCACAATTGGCTTGTTCAACACGGGCCCAAATATGTTGGCGGACTAATTATATTCTTAATTGGTCTTTGGATTATAAGATTTCTACGTTCGCGGCTCCGCAACCGGATGCTTAAAAGAGGCATTCACTCATCACTGCAACCCTTCTTTTTAAGTTTAACAATTACTACACTTTATGTGCTGCTCGTTATATGGGTAATGAACTTTATTGGTTGGGAAATGACCATTTTTACAACCATTATAGGGGCGTTCAGTGTGGCCGCAGGCTTAGCTCTGTCAGGTACGTTCCAAAATTTTGCAGGTGGCGTACTAATACTTTTATTAAAGCCCTTTGAGCTTAATGACAGTATAGTAGCCCAGGGACAGGATGGTAAGGTAACATCCATACAGATGTTTTATACGGTTTTGCTTACTGCCGATAATAAAACGGTTATTATTCCCAATGGTAAATTATTTAATGAGGTTATTATAAACGTAACCCGCGAAGGCAAGCGCCGTCTTGATTTTGAAGTAAAAGTGGCCTATGCCAATGATATTGAATTGGTAAAAACAATTATGCAAAAAGCCATAGATACCACGGATAATTTATTAAAGAATCCGGCCTCGCGCATAGGTATCAGCAGTTTGGAAATTGATTCTATCAGGTTTTTAGTAAACGTGTGGGTTAACCCCACTAATTTTTTGACTGCCAAAATAGCCCTGCAGGAAAAAATCATTAAAGATCTGGCCGCAGCCGGCGTTAATTTCCCTAAAGCCGGGTAGTTATTTACTGAATAAATAATTTATAATACCTTTTTAAAACAACCAGGATAAAAAACAAGAAGGTAGCCGAAGAAAAAAGCGTAGCAGACAATTTTAAGGTTGAAACATCATACCATCTGATAACGCCTGATATACTTGCTGATAGCATAAATAAGTTGAGCAGCAGTATCGCTATAATTTGATTTTTAGAAGGATTCATATTCTGATATTAAATTGTTTAAAGTTTCTTTTAACTTATATTTTCTGTTTGGCCTTTATTTCCAGGTAGCGGTTAATGGTATTAACAGTAAGATTTTGCGGTGCGCTTAAAATAGACTGTATACCATGCCTGGACAGTTCCTTTACAATAAGTTTTTTATCATAGGCAAATTTCTCGGCTATGGTTTTGATGTAAATACCCTCAACATCAGCCGCTGGCATTTCACTCAGCGTTTTGAGTTCGGTATTTTCAAAGAAAACTACCAGAAGTAAATGATATTTGGCTATCCTTCTCAAGAAGGGTAATTGCCGCTGCAAGGCATTCAAACTTTCAAAGTTGGTAAAAAACACTACCAGGCTACGCTGTTTAATTACTTTACGAATGGTAGCGTACAGCATCTCCATATCGGTTTCCAGGTATCGTGTTTTCTCTTTGTATAAAACTTCCAATATCTTGTTGAGATGTGCCGGGCGCCTGTCGGCGGGGACTACAGCCCCCAGTTTTTCAGATATAGTGATCAAACCCGCTTTGTCCTCCTTTAACAATGCCACGTTTGATAGTACCAAACTGGCATTTATAGCATAATCTAACAGACTTAATCCTTCAAAAGGCATTTTCATGGCCCTTGATTTGTCAATTATGCTATATACATGCTGTGATTTTTCGTCGGTATAGGAGTTTACCATTAAGTTGCCCTGTCTTGCGGTGGCTTTCCAGTTAATGGTACGGTAGTCATCGCCGGTAACATAGGTTTTTACCTGCTCAAACTCAAGGCTATGCCCAATCCTCCTCATTTTTTTTATGCCAATGTCGGTAAGCCGGTTTGATATAGCCATCAGCTCGTATTTACGCATCTGCAAAAAGGAAGGATACACCGGCAATGTTTCGGCCTGATCAAAATTATAACGCCGTCTTATTAAGCCTAATGGCGATTTAACATAAACCCTGATATCACCAAATTCATATTCGCCACGCCGGGTTGGGCGCAATATATAGTTGATCAGTTTGCGCTCCCGGGGCTCTAAAGCAGTTTTAAACCAAACATCGCGCTTTTGAAACTGAAAAGGTATTTCATCAATAATACCCACGCTTACATTAAAGGTGTACAGGTTTTCAATATATACGCCCAGCTCGTTATTATCGCTGTTGCTCAATCGTTCGGGGGCATGCCGTCTGGCAAACACACCTTTGGCCGGTTTATATAGCAACAGCATATCAATAATAACCAATACTATCAGCGCCCAAAATACCAGCTCGGGAATAATCCCCATCCACGGAAAAAAGAAATCGAACAAAAACAGCACAACGCTGCAAGCCAGCGCTGCAAACAAGCGGTTGGTTAAAAAGAGGTTTTTATAAAAAAGGCTGATAATATTTTTCACAGCGATATATTATCGTGGTATTTCAATTTTCTGTATAATTTGAGCTACCACATCGTCCGGGCTCACGCCTTCCATTTCTTTATCGGGAGTAAGCATAATACGGTGCCTTAAAACAGGCGCTGCTACATATATTATATCTTCGGGTGTCACAAAGTCGCGACCTTTAATGGCTGCCAGTGCTTTGGCAGCATTGATCATGGCCAGCGAAGCTCGCGGCGAGCCACCAAGATATAATGATTTATTATTGCGGCTTTCGAAAATGATCCGGGCAGTAAATTCAAGCAGTTTAGCTTCTACATGTAATGCTCTAACCTGCTGGCGTAGGGCAATAACGTCGGCGGCTGATAAAACCGGTTGTATATGGCTCAGCTGATCGGTTGTTTTTTGCTGGTGCTGCTGTGTTATAATCGCTATTTCTTCTTCAAGTGACGGATATTTAATTTCTACCTTAAACAAAAACCTATCTAACTGGGCTTCGGGCAGGCGATAAGTACCTTCTTGTTCAACCGGGTTCTGGGTAGCCAGTACGGTAAAGGGTTCCTGCATTTTATAGGTATGCCCGTCAATAGTAACCTGGCGCTCTTCCATTACCTCAAATAAAGCCGATTGGGTTTTGGCAGGCGCCCGGTTTATTTCATCTATCAGGATGATATTACCAAATATAGGCCCCTGTTTAAATTCAAACTCGGTGCTTTTAGGATTAAATACCGAGGTGCCCAATATATCTGAAGGCATCAGGTCGGGAGTGAACTGGATGCGTGAGTAATGTGCGTCAATAGCTTTTGAAATGAGCTTTGCGGTAAGCGTTTTGGCTACTCCCGGTACGCCTTCAATTAAAATATGCCCGTCGGCCAGTATGCCGGCAATCAGTAAGTCTATTGATTCATGCTGGCCCACAATGATTTTGGCAAGCGTGTTTTTTATTTGATCAACCGCGGTGCTGAGCTTACTCAGGTCGGTTCTTTTTTCAAAGCCCTCATTCCCTTCGATACTGGATTTATTCAGATCGATTTCTTTTCCAAAATTCTCATTTTCCATTATATCCGGATTGATTGTAAAAATTTTCTATCAGTTTATTGAATTGAATTAATTGACTATCAGTAACCTGTGTCTGTACAGTGATAAAGTTGATGGTATTAATAAGTTCTACCGCAAACTTACTGTCAATGCCTGTTTTCTGAGCGAGTACATCTGCAAATTCGTTATCAAGTTTGGTGGTTTTCAGGTGATAATATTCTCTGAAATGCCCCAGCAGGTAAAGCACTTTTTTATGGGCAATATTGATATTGTCGTGTTTTTCGTAATAAACCTGGCCAACAACGGTAACAAAATCTAAAGTGGAGTTTGTAAGCGGTTCTATTACCGGAATAATGCGTTGACGGCGTTTTATCTCAAATAACACAAAACCGAGCAAGCTAAAAATAGCAATATAATATGCCCATTGTAATTGCGGGTTATTTAAAAATACCCTCATCGGCGATTCCGCCTCACCCGATCCCTGGGTGTAGTATTCGTCCCAGATAATTTGTTTGGTGTTTTTTACGTACGATAAAACAGTGGCAGCGTATAGGGCTCCCTGCGGAGTAAGCAAGCTGTAGTTGCTCAACATTTTAGGGTTGGTCATTAAATACAAATTGCCTTTGCCAAAGCGGTACTTAATAAAGTTAGCCATCTTGTTAGCATTGTTCCCTAAAACAATAGCCTTTGTGGTATCGAGTTTATTAAAATAATAGTTGCCCGCACCTTTATCAACAAGATATTCTGTTGGTGATTGTAACGCCGGATTAAGAAACTTTACGGGAGTATTTTCCTGCTGTATATTAAGATTGGTTTTGGTATCAATACCCAGATTTTTTTCAAATAGGCTGCCAAAACTATTTGCAGCAATAAATATATCATTACCCTGCTTAATATATTTCACCAGTTGCCCATAATCGGTTTTTGATGGATTAATTGCGTAACATATTATAATGTATGATGCCTGGTTTGCGGCATTATCGGTAAGTACATTATATATGGGCTGACGCTGCGAGGTAATAACAGCGCCAGGAAACAGGTCCTTAACCCGGTCATATATAATATAAGTGCCAAAGGGAATTTTATCCTTGTTACTAAATGTTTCGGCCCAGTTAACCGGTTTGGGTCGGTTTACATTAGCTACTACATAAATTATAAAAAGCGTTGTAGCCGAAATGAGATAAATCTTCAGATCTTTCATGGCAGCTGCTTTTTAAAGTTTTGAAACAGTTGGTTTATATTTTGAAATGCTGTACCATCAATGGTAAAACCGCCATACCATACATATTCAAACTGGCGGGTAAGTAGCGAAAATGCCTGTCGTTGAGATGCATCATTAAGCTCATGTACATATGCCGAATTGGTTTTATCAATTTGCCAGTGTATCAGATTATTATCACTCAGCTGTTTTAAGCATCTTAAGTAAAGCAAACGCACAGCCAGTCTGTAATTATGCTGCGATATCGCTTTCTCTATCTCGCTGTCAAAATTCAGCTCATGAATATTCTCAAGCGATTCGGTATAGGTAAGGCTGGTTTTGCGGGCTTCGCCCTGTAATAATTTAATGGCATCCATGCCCATGAGCCTGAAAATAAAATATACCAGCAAACCGATGGCAATAACCAGAAATGTATATTTGATAATCGCACCGGCTAACGGGCTATTGCCAAGCTTGCTGAAAAGCTTATTCCAGATGTAATCCCAAAACCTGTCCCACGCGGATGCTTCGCCCAGCGCTGCTCCGTTGTAATTGAAATTCTTGTCGTTATGATATGCCTTTAGCGCCTTTATGTTAAAGCTTTTTACCACTATTTCAGAACTGTCAACATGCAACCTAGCGGGGGCTTTTTTAACCGGCGCTGTTGCGTGCACTGAAAAAAGTAGACCGGCTATCAGGCTAAAAAAAAATGTAAATAGCAGCTTGGGCATACACTTAATATTGTTCGGCAGGCAAATCGGTGCTATTGTCGGTATTTTTACCAAAAGCATCCATCCGGCTCAGTATACCGAGACCCTCTTTTTGTTCGGAAAGACTAAAGTAGCACATGGCAATAGCTATAGCCACTAAACAGTAGGCAAGCATTAAAATATTTTGCATCAGGCTAAACAATATTACGAGCGGCAAAGCAAAACTTTTTAGCGACAGAAACGCTTTGGCTGCTACAATAATACTTAGTGGCACACTTGCAAATGAACCTAATACGCCCACAATTAGCGTAATGACAAATAAAATACCAAATACCGTCCACCAGTTGTCTTTTATTAGGGTGAAGCTTTTGTTGAACGCGTATCTGAATGATGTATTTTCCATAACAATAATGGGAAATACCAGGTACATCACCGTCATGAGATAAACGCCGGGAAGAATACACATTAAAAAGCCCACGAAGCATAAAAGCGTTATCAGAAAGCCGCTGCCGAGTATGCGTAGAAAGTAATATTTAAAATATCCCCATACTTCGGTAAGGGTTGGCTTGCCATCTTTTTTTTCAAGATATACCGATATATAGCATAAAGTAGTGAGGTAGATACTTAATTGCCCAAATACAATTACAATGGCATTAAAAATGGCGCTTACTACATATGATATAAATGGGCTTGCTGCCTGGTATGAGTTTGTATCAAACTTAGTGGCATACATATTCATCGTGTTTGTTTGAGTAAGTGCCGTTGTAGCGGCTCCTGCAAGTACAAAAAAACCACATAAGGCAAACAGGCACGTAAAAAGCGGTTTGAAATTTTCTTTTAAAAAAGTAAAGGTGTCATTAATAATTTCGCCAAAATCGCGGATGCGTCTAAGCTCAATCGGTTGTTTCATCAGTATAAGGTTTGTTTAGGTTTGTTTTTTTATTAATATGTTTAGGATATAATATCACGTACCATATCATAAACACCAATGATGCTGCTAATATAGAAATACTGAGCCAAACAGGCATCTCGGTATGCCGGGTTACAAAGCTTTCAAAAAATGCAGCCGTTAAAATAATAGGTATTATACCTATGCTTATTTTTAAGCCATCCCGGGCGCCGTTTTTTAAAGACACCAGGCGCGTATACGTTTTTGGAAAAAGCAGGCTGTTACCAAGTATTAAACCCGCGGCGCCGGCAATTATAAATGATGATATTTCTAAAGTACCATGTATCCATATTACCAGTATCGATTGCCAGCCCAATCCCTTGCTAAAAAAATAGTATTGGAAGGAGCCCAGCATGATACCGTTTTGTAGGCTTACAAATAAAGTGCCTACAGAAAAAAGCATACCCAATACAAAAAATATAAGGGCCACTTTCACATTGTTAATGGCAATTTGCAAAAACATCAGGGTAGAGGACCCTTGCTTATACACGCCAAAAGGATCGCCTTTAGCAATGTTATCATTGGTCATGTTTACATAATCATCACCCATGATCAGTTTTACAAAGTTGTTGTCGTATTTGGCCGACAGAACGCCCATCAGCACAAAAACGATGAAAAACAAAAATGAGTAAAGTAACTGCTTGCGGTATTGGTAAAATATAAGCGGAAGTTCATCCCGCCAAAAAGTAACGAACCGGCTGGTTTTTTCCTTTTTGTTTTTATAGATGGACTGATGGAAACCTGCCGCCAGGCCATTTAAATATTTGGTAGTATTTGATTTTGGATAGAAGGTTTTGGCGTAGGCCAGGTCATCAGTTATAGCTATAAATGCTTCTGCAAGTTCATCAGGATTATGCGTTTTTTTATTCTCATACTCCTTCCACTTTTCTGTACCTTGTTTAATAAACAGCGCCTCACGCATTTTTACCGTAGTTATTTTTTTGTTTAAAATACTCACAAAAATTTAATATGCAATCATATTTTTGAATAACAAATATATCTTTGATCAGATGCAAACAATAAAGGTACATACTACCCAAAATATTGATATTGACTACGAAATAGCAGGGCTTGGCGAACGCATAGTAGCAAAATTGCTTGATTACCTGGTTTTTGTACCGCTGTGGATCATTGGATTTGTTTTAGCGGCTAACCGGGTTGGTGATGTTGGTGTTAGCGCGTATTTTATTATCGTAGCTGTGATCTTTGTGTTTTATGACCTGATATGCGAGCAGTTTTTAAATGGGCAGAGTATCGGTAAACGCATTTCCAAAATAAAAGTGATCAGCCTGAATGGTAACCGGCCGACATTTGGTCAATACCTGTTGCGCTGGTTGTTACGGTTAATTGATTTTGGCATAACAGGTGGGTTGGCCGCACTTGTATCAGCCATTGTTACCGAAAACGGGCAGCGTATTGGTGATATAGCTGCCGGAACAGCCATGATCAGGACCCAACCCCGTACAAAGATGGATAACCTGGTATTCAGACCGTCAGATGATAGCTATATACCTGTTTTTAAAGAGGTAAACCAGTTAAATGACCAGGATGTTGCTCTTATTGCCGAGGTTATACAAAATTATACAAGAACAGGTAATAATATGCTTGTGTTTAACATGGCACAGCGTACCAAAGAGCACCTCGGTATAGCGTCTCCAAGGGATATGAACGACATGGTTTTTTTGCAAACCATAGTGAAAGATTATAGCCACATAAGTGCTCAGGCGGAGAGCCTGTAATGTTCATACAGCCCATACATTTTAATGATGTAGCTAATCAGTACAATACTGCCAGTGATAATAAAGAAGGTTTTTTTAACCGCGAATTTCGGCGTATCCAGCTTTAAATATTTATCGGCGATGCCATAGGCAAAAAATAGAAGCAGCGGGATGGCAGGTGGATATAAAGTGAAGCTTTTTTGCATGTCGCCCTGTAAAAGGGCTACTATGGAACGCTGAAAACCACAACCGGGGCAGTCAATTCCGGTAAGGTACTTAAAAGGACAGGGGAGCAAATGACTTTGCAGCCAGTGGATAAAGCCCAGCTGGCTGCAAAATATTTGTAGTGTGTTATAATTTAGCAACATTAGGCCTGTGGAGGCTGGTTATTAAAGGGATCTTTATAATCGTTTGGGTTAAATGGTTTATACCCTGCTGCTTCTTTAGCTGAAGGGCCTAAATATTGATAATTCCCGAAGCCTAATACAGGGAAGAATACAAATGGGAGTAATAAGAGGCCCACGGTAAAACCTTCACTTTGGCCAAAGCTTTTACTTAATAAATTGAGTGTCCACACGGCAACAACGATGTTTACGCATGGCACCAGGAATAAAAATATCCACCATATTGGCTTGCCAATAATTTCAAGTAATACAATGTGGCTATAAATAGGGATGATGCATGCCCAGCCTGGTTTGCCGGCTTTTTCGTATACCTTCCACATCCCGATTAAAGAAATAATCCCGACAATTAAAGCAGGAATTAGACATGCAGCCATAATAGCAGCGAAAGCACCGGCTGAAGCCGAAGATGGATCATAGTTTTCCATTGGTTTTGGGGTTTAAGTAAATGGTTTAGTGTTATTTAATTACTGCAAAATATAAAATATTTAAATAAAAGGGTAACAACATCGCATATTTATTACGAAGCGGTAATAATATTTTATGATTAATTTTGACCCGATGCAAAGAGAACAGATTTCGGTATTTGATATGTTTAAGATTGGCATTGGGCCGTCAAGTTCGCATACCCTTGGCCCCTGGAGGGCAGCACAACAGTTTGCGCAGGGTCTTGAACAGAATGGTTTATTGCCATTGGTAGAACAGGTTAAAATACTACTATATGGCTCATTAGCCAAAACCGGGCGGGGCCATGGCACCGATATTGCCATACTATTAGGTATGAGCGGCGACGATCCGGTTACTTTTGAAGTTGACCAGATAGTTCCTAAAATTAATACGATTACCAATACTCATAAATTGCAGCTGGCAGGTATACAGGAGATTAATTTTTCCGTTACCGACGATCTGCTGTTCCTCCTTAACGAGAGTTTACCTTTTCATCCCAACGCGGTGACTTTTCAGGCGTTTTTAAATAACGGCAAGGCGGTTTCGGAGACTTATTACTCCATTGGCGGTGGCTTTGTAGTCAAGGAAGGCGGTTCAAACCAAACCAAACAGGAGGTTGATTTACCCTTCCCGATTGATACCGCCGCCGATTTGCTGCACTGGTGCATTAAAACAGGCCTTAAGATATCAGAAGTAGTGATGGAGAACGAGCTGGCCTGGCGTAACGAACAGGAAACACGTACCGGCGTTTTAAATATCTTTAAGGCCATAAAGGAGTGTATTTACCGCGGGTGCCATACCACCGGGCAGCTTCCCGGAGGCCTCAATGTAGCTCGTAGGGCTTTTAAACTTAACAGCAAACTCATTGGTAATAATACCTATACCAATTATGACGAATGGGTAATAGCCATCAGGGAAACCGGCGATGGTTTTAAAAATATACTGGATTGGGTAAGCTGTTTCGCATTGGCAGTAAATGAGGAAAATGCCTCATTTGGCCGGGTGGTTACTGCGCCTACTAACGGCGCTGCCGGGGTTATACCCGCTGTTTTACAGTATTATATCGTTTTTTGCGAAGGTAACACCGAGCAAAGGATCATTCAGTTTTTGTTTACGGCTTCGGAGATTGGGAGTATATTTAAGAAAGGAGCTACCATATCGGCGGCTATGGGAGGTTGCCAGGCCGAGATCGGGGTATCATCCGCGATGGCTGCGGCGGCTTTAACCGAGTGTATGGGCGGTACCCAGCGGCAGGTACTCATGGCCGCCGAAATAGCCATGGAACATCACCTGGGCCTCACCTGTGACCCGATTGGAGGGCTTGTACAGATCCCTTGTATAGAGCGCAATACCATGGGTGCTATTAAGGCTATTACCGCCTCGCAGCTGGCTTTGCAGAGCAACCCCGAAAAGGCCAAGGTGAGTTTGGATGCCGTGGTAAAAACCATGTGGCAAACCGCCCTTGACATGAACTCCAAATACAAGGAAACATCAGACGGGGGATTGGCTATTAACATCCCGATCAGCCTGCCGGAGTGTTGATTTTTTAGTTTTAAGCCTAAAAGTGCCCTGGGACTTCTTAAAGCGATATTTTAACATAAATATCCCGAAATACAGGTGTAAAACAGATAAATATTCGCTTAAAATGTTTCAAAACTGATCAGAACGGTTCATTTTAACATTTTTTTGAAGATTTGCGGGTACTTTAAAAAGTTTAGGCCTTTTGTTCAGATTTTACGAAAAACCATCCGGCTTTTATTTCGTTTTCAGCTCGTCTAAAATAACCGGCTTGAGTTTGTCTACCCACATCTGGTACATGGCTGAGGAAGGGTGCAGACCATCATCGGCAATGAGCGAACTGTTATTGGCGGCCAGTTTTGATATGGGAGTAATATCAATATAATGAACGCCGGCTTTAGTGCTTTCTTCCTTGTTTATATCATTGAACTCATCAATTTCGCGGCCAATGCGGGCGCCATCCCCGTGTGCGAAGGGTGTTACACCATAATCAGGTATGGAGAGTACAAAAACATGTTTGGCATTGCCCTTTGCAAATTTGATAGCGGTATTTAAAACCTGCACAAATTTTTCGCGATAGTTGGCTTGACTGTGGCCGCCGTACTGGTCGTTCACGCCAATAAGGAGGGTTACTATATCATAGGTTTTGTCCTTGATGTCGCTGTTGTCAATGGCGGTGATCAGTTCGTCGGTTGTCCACCCGGTTTTGGCGATGATGGTGGGGGCAGTTACCTTGTGCCCGGTTAGCTGCGTGGCAAGCTGGTTAGGAAATGATACCTCCGCAGGCACCGACTGGCCAATGGTATACGAATCGCCGAGGGCCAGGTAGCTCAGGGTATCGGTTATGGGGATTATTGGCTTTGGCGGCGGTAAATACGTCATAGCTGGGGTTTTGGTGCACGCCGATAGCGTGCTTATGGTACATAAAATTAAAAATAAAGCTTTCATCATAAAATCTCCATACCAAAAAGTACGGAAATATGATGCTTTAGGATTTTTTTAACTTCATTTATATTAACCACGTGCCCCAGTTCTTTTTGCATGGAGGTTACTGCCTTATCATCAATACCACAGGGGACAATATTTCCAAAGTAATCCAAATCGGTGTTGATATTAAATGCCAGGCCGTGCATGGTTACCCAGCGGCTGCAGCGCACGCCCATGGCGCATATTTTTCGGGCGTGTTCATTATCGGCATCAAACCAAACACCGGTGTAGCCCGGGTAACGGCCTGCCTTTAAACCGTAATCGGCCAGGGTTAGTATAACGGCTTCTTCCAGTGTGCGCAGGTACAGGTGTATATCGGTGAAAAAATTATCGAGGTCGAGAATCGGGTATGATACAATTTGCCCCGGGCCGTGATAGGTAATATCGCCGCCGCGGTTAATGGTATAGTATGCTGCGCCCTTTTCTTTCAGCCCGTTTTCATCAAGCAGTAAATGTTCGGGTTTGCCACTTTTACCTAAAGTGTATACATGCGGGTGCTCGCAAAATACGAGGTAATTAAAAACCTCGTCGGGCATAAAAGGTTCAAAGGTATCTGCGGGTACTAACGTTTTCGCGGCTGCCTCGTACGCCAGTTCGCTGTTGCGGTTATGGAGCTTGGTTTTTACCGAAGCGGAAAACAATTCTTCTTGCTTGTCCCAGGCCTGCTGGTAATCAATCAAACCCCAATCCTGAAAAAATACTTTTTTGTTCTTCATTATATTGAACCCTTTACATAGCCAATCATATAATCTTCATACTGCAGATAGCCTACATTGTAATGCAGGCTTACCTCCTTTTTATGAAGATGGGCGTTGAGTTGTCCCGGAGCATCAAAACTAAAAGCCTCCAGGAAAATATTGTCGGCAAATGATACTTCTTTTTCGCCGTTGCATTTATAAACGGCTTCCTTGGCACACCAGCAAACATACAATTGTTCAATTTTATGCTTCGGGTCAATAAAGGCCAGTTCATCCGGGCGCATGAACTTACCGGCAATACGCTCTACCTTTTGTTTTACCTGTTCAATATCAATGCCCACCTTATGCGTTTTGCTGATCATTACGGCGGCATAATCAAACGAGTGGCTTAATGATATATGATAGGGGAGGTTTACCAGGTAGGGCTTGCCATGGGCATCAACCTTGCAGTCAATATACTCGTCGGTAAGCAGCATTTTACGCAGCAGCACGCGGGTGCCCAACCAATGCAGGTGGCGCTTGCCGTTGCTTAGTTTTTCAACATAAGCTTTTTCGTCATCGTCAAGTTTTAGTTGTTTGTACAGGTCGTCAGCCTCTTCTTCAATTTTCCAGAGCGCAAATTCGGTATCGTCATCAATCCGCTGCCTGTATGCTATTGCCATAATAAGTAAAGTTGCAAAATAGGTGACAAACTTATGTCAAATAAATTTAATTAAAATATAGATAGTATCAAGTAATTAGTATCAGGTATCAAGACAGTCAATTTGGGTTTTGAGATCCTGTTATTTTACGCATTTGTTTAATGTAAAAAAATGTCATTGCTGTAAAGAGCCTCACCCAACCCTCTCCAAAGGAGAGGGCTTGAAAAAGCATTGTGAGGTCTTTTCTTCTGGGGGAGAATTTCCCGCAATCAGACATTTTTGGCGCTCGTGAGCTACTTCGCAGTTCAGAGGGGGCTTTTCGTTCGTACCTCGAGATGACAATTAGGAATTTAAGAATGGTTCTCACACCCTCTTTGCGCCAAAGGCGAAGAGGGTCGTCCAGCGAAGCGCAGACGGGGTGAGTCTTCTGCAGAAGTCACTCTGTAATGTTTGCGATTGCTTCGTTCCTCGCGGTGGCGTGCGTTTTTAAAAGGTAGTAATGAGGTACAGAAGAAAAAATAAACCGAGCAGGAAACCTTTAAAAAGTTATAACAAAGTGCTACCCGTCTCAGTCTTTTTATTTTCTATAGAAGCGATGCCCCAATTTGTTAATGCATCAAAAACGGTTTGAAGGGACTGGCCTAAAGCGGTTAGCTGATATTCAACGCGTGGCGGAACCTCCGGATAAACAATCCGGGTAATAATGCCATCCTGTTCCATTTCGCGAAGCTGGGCAGTCAGGGTCTTTTCTGAAATATCTGCCAGCTTGTTATTAATGAGGCAATACCTTACCGTTTCGTCTTTGCGCAATACATCATAAATCCTCAGCTTCCACTTGCCGCTAATTGCAGCCAACGCAAGTTCAATTGCGCAAGTGTCGGGATTTGTTACCCAGTCAGATCTGCGTGTCCTGTTATAAGCCATTTTAGTATTTACCGCAAAAATACATCAGGAAATGGGTCATTACATCCAAACCCAATGTTAATATACTGTCATAAGTATAAACTAAATCAATTTTTTCAATTTGACAAACCCCTGTAAATGAGCAATACGAACCTTTATTACCGTAACGAACTATTGTGTAAGTTATTGTATTTGAGGTATATGCATTGTTATTTTGCTAAGGTAAAAAGGGCGGATAGCTCAAAAACACTAAAATCAAAATGAAAAATATTTCACTATTTGAACCTCATGATATGGGTTCAATACAATTGGAAAATCGCGTTGTGATGGCCCCTATGACCAGAACACGCACATCATTAGGTGATATACCTAATGCCATGATGGCTAAATACTATGGGCAACGTGCAAGCGCCGGATTAATTATTGCCGAGGCCGCTGATATTGCCCCCCACGGTAAAGGTTATCTGTGGACACCTGGCATCTATTCGGATGCGCAAGTGGAAGGGTGGCAATTGGTAACTAATGAGGTTCATCAAAACGGAGGCAGAATTTTTTTACAGGTATGGCACGTGGGCCGTATGTCTCATACTTCCATGATGCCCGATGGGCAGGCGCCATGGGGTGTTACTGACGTACAAGCAGTAGGATCTGACGTGTTTGCACATGATGCTAATGGCAGATTAACATTTGTACCGGCAAGTGCCCCCAGGATGCTTGGAACTGAAGAGTTGCCCGGCCTGATCGCGGACTTCAGACAGGCTTTCCGTAATGCGGCAAAAGCAGGATTTGATGGTATCGAGCTTCATTCGGCTAATGGTTATCTGTTAGAGCAGTTTCTGAATTCCACACACAACACACGCAGTGATCAATACGGAGGCCAGACTGTGGAAAACCGCAGTCGTTTTTTGCTGGAGGTAGTCGATGCAGCTATTGAGGAATTAGGGGCCGATAAAATTGGGATCAGATTTTCACCATTTGGCCGTTACAACAGCACCCCTGAAGATCCTTCTGCAGAAGAAACATTTCTTTATTTATATAATGAACTGAACCGCCGCGGCATCGCCTATATCCATCTTCTTTATCAACTGCTGCCTGTTGGAAATATGCAGGAAGTTACTAAGTTTGAAGAGACGCACCTGCCAGATGAATTTGTTAAAAAGACCCGCGATATTTTTAAGGGTACCATTATCTGGTGTGGTAGTTTTACTAAAGATGCTGCACAATTAGCATTAACTACCGGTTGGGTAGATATGATCGCTTTCGGTCGGCCTTTTATAGGAAACCCGGATCTGGTAGCACGTTTCAAAAATAACTGGTCATTAACAGTGGCCGACCGTTCTGCTTATTATACCAGGAACGGAGAAATTGGCTTCACAGACTTTCCTAATTTTAATCCTGCACAGGAAATTGAATTATAAGATATAGAAAAGCGGCCACCTTGTAAGGCGGCCGCTTTGTTTTCAGCCTTTGTTAAAAAAATCCTGATACCTGATACTAACTACTTGACACTATAGCTTGCCTATTGATTTAATTAGTTATAATTTAGGCCCCTAACATGATATTATCAGATAAGCGTATTCTCGAAGAAATTGAAAAAGGCAACATCATTATTGAACCTTTTAAACGCGAATGCCTGGGCACCAACTCGTACGATGTGCATTTAGGCAAACACCTGGCCACCTATCGCGATAGGGTGCTGGATGCCAAGGTTCATAATGAAATTGATGGCTTTGAGATACCCAAAGAGGGCTTTGTACTGCAGCCCAATACGCTTTACCTGGGTGTTACCATGGAATATACCGAAACACACAGCCATGTACCTTTCCTGGAAGGTAAATCGAGCACCGGCCGTTTGGGTATTGATATACATGCCACAGCCGGTAAGGGCGACGTTGGTTTCTGCAATACCTGGACGCTCGAAATTTCATGTGCCCAGCCTGTGCGTATTTACCCGGGCATGCCTATTGGTCAGCTGATTTATTTTGTGGTTGAGGGCGATATTGAAACCATGTATAATACCAAAAGCAACGCCAAATACAACAACCCAACAACACGCCCGGTTGAAAGCATGATGTGGAAGAATAAATTTTAATCAAATTATTTTTCGCGGCATTAAACCTTTAAATTCAATCATTGTCAAAGTGTAGATTGAGCCTGCGCCTGTAATATAAAAAGCTTAATTTACAGCACTAAACATTTTACCTTTAGCAACCTTAAACCTTTACAAAACGTATCATCTAAAAGATATTTTGTGTAGATTGAATTTATATTTAATGTCATGAAATACAGGAAATTATCTGCCGGTTTACTGGTAACTGTAGTTATAACGCTGATTTTTGGATTTACAGGTCCCGGCGATGATCTTTTAGGTAAGCTGGTAGATCAACTTTATAAATGGCGGGCAGAGCATCCGCAGGAAAAAGTTTACCTCCATCTTGACAAACCCTATTATGCCGCGGGCGATGACATCTGGTTTAAGGCTTATGTAACCATAGGTAGCAAACACCAGCTCTCGGCTTTCAGCGAAATATTAAATGTAGATCTTATTGACGAAAATGATTCGGTAAAGCGTAGTGTTAAACTCCCATTAACAAGCGGGCTCACCAATGGCGATTTCACGCTGCCAGATACCATAGCTGCCGGTAACTATCGCATACGGGCCTATACCAATTGGATGCGCAACGCCGGCGATGATTATTTTTATGATAAAACCATCACTATTGTAAGTGCTATTAATAACAAGGTTTCTACCAGAACCAATTTTACGTACGGCTCTCTGAACGGTAAGGAAAAGGTAAACGCGCTCATAAATTTTACTGACCAAAATGGCACCCCCTATGTTGGCAACGACGTAAGTTACCAGGTTGTACTCAACGGCAAAATTATATTTAAGGGCAAAGGTGTTACCGATGATAAGGGTAACCTTGATGCTGCTTTTGTTAATACAACCCCCAGCCCGGCGGCAACGGGCCATATTATTACACATATAAAACTTATTGATAAAAAAGTTATCACCCGCACAGTGCCCATCAAGGCGGTATCAAACAAGGTTGATGTACAGTTTTTCCCTGAAAGCGGCAGCCTGGTAAACGGTGCGCAATCAAAAGTTGCCTTTAAGGCCGTTGGCGCCGATGGCCTGGGCACAGATATAAAAGGAAATATTGTTGACGACCAAAACAAGGTTATTACTGCATTTAACAGTACCCATTTGGGCATGGGCGTGTTTAACTTAAAGCCCGAAAGCGGCAGAGTTTACAAGGCGCGTGTAGTTTATGCCGACGGTTCTGAAGGTGATTTTAATTTACCCAAAGCGGCTGATGATGGCTATGTGCTGAATATTGATAACACGACGGGGGATGACCTTGTGGTAAAAATATTACCAGGAACAAGCCTTATGCGGAGCGGCGCCCCTACCGACGGACTGATATTGGTTGGTCAAAGCGGGGGTGAAATTTATTATGCGGGCAAAAGCCCCGATGGCGGTAAAACATTTACATCAGCAATCCCTAAAAGTAAATTCCCTACGGGTATTGTGCAGTTTACCCTCTTTTCGGAAAAGGGCGAACCACTGAACGAGCGTTTGGTGTTTATTCAAAACCCCGATCAGCTTAAGCTTTCGGTATCCGCCGACAAGCAGCAATACAGTCCGCGCGAAAAGGTGACCATCAGCCTCAACGCTAAAAATAAGGACGGTAACCCCACCATAGGCAGTTTTTCGGCCTCGGTTATCGATATGTCAAAAGTGCCGTTTGACGAAACAGCAGAAGAAAGTATTTTCTCGAACGTGCTGCTCACTTCCGATTTGAAAGGCTACATTGAAAAGCCCGGTTATTATTTTGCCAGCGATAACGCCAAAACCCGGGCGGACCTTGATGTGCTGATGCTTACACAAGGCTATCGCCGTTTTGAGTGGAAACAGGTTATTAATGATGCTTTTCCACCGGTAGTTTACCAGCCCGAAAAAACGTTAGCCATATCAGGTCATTTAAAAACCTTTGGGGGCAAGCCCGTTCCTAATGGTAAAGTAACATTGTTTACCACCGCAGGCGGTACGTTTATTTTAGATACCGTGGCCGATGCCCAGGGTAAATTTACCTTCAATAACCTTGTTTTTAGGGACAGTATCAAATTTGTGGTGCAGGCCCGTACAGCCAAAGACCGCAAAAACCTGGAGATAGAATTGGATAACATAGCCCCGCAGCCGGTAGGTAAAAATAAAAACACGCCCGATATACAGGTAAGTATTAACGACGGCCTTTCCACCTATTTACAAAACAGCAAGAAACTATTTAATGAGCAGGTAAAATATGGCATAGGCAACCATACCATAGTATTAAAAGAGGTGGTAGTAAAAGATACCCGGGTAACGGCTGTACAGCATTCATCAAACCTGAACGGACCGGGTAACGCCGACCAGGTGCTTACTTATAAGGATATTGAAAATATGGGTAATCAGCAGTTATCCAATATACTGCAAGGACGATTGGTGGGTGTAATATTTCGGGGAGGAGTACCTTATTCCACCCGTGGCGGAACCAGGCCGATGCAATTAGTGATTGACGGGGTTTATCTGGAAGGGGATCAGTTAGATAATATAGTAGCATCTGATGTTGCCAGTATTGAAGTTTTACGCTCAGGTGGAAACACTGCCATTTATGGTTTCAGGGGAGGAAACGGATTAATAGTAATTACCACCAAGCGCGGTGATGAAGGCGCTGTTTATAACCGTTATGCGCCGGGTGTGGTTACCTACTCGCCTAAGGGATATTATAAAGCGCGTGAATTTTACTCGCCCCAGTATGACGATCCTAAAACAAATACACAAATGCAGGATCTGCGCTCAACTATATACTGGCGACCAAGTATCATAACCGATAAAGATGGCAATGCTACGCTGTCATTCTTTAATGCCGATGGAAAAGGCACCTGTCGCATAGTAATTGAAGGCCTTGATGCCGATGGCACCCTGGGCCGGCAGGTCTATAAATACAAGGTTGAGTAGTAAAATTCAAAATTAAAAAGTGCCGGGTGTCATGTTGAGAACCGTCGAAGCATAGTGGGAGGGCTTCTGCGCTCAACCCTTCGACGTGGCTCCTGACGAGCCTTTAGTGATTTATTAAAAAAAAGATTTGTCATCCTGAACGCAGTGAAGGATCTACTCTCCAGTAGGCACATCGGCAAACAGATGCTTCACTGCGTTCAGCATGACAACGGGAAATTTTGAATTTGCAATCTACTTAGCCAAATAAAACTTCTCCCAGAAATCAACCGACTGGGATATTTCGCTACGGCCAGCCTGGCTTCCGCCGAAACCGCCACCTCCGCGGCCACCTCTGCCACCACGACCGCCGCCCATGCCGCCTCCGCCACGACCACCTCTGCCGCCGCCACCAAAACCGCCGCTTTGATGATCGGGATTTTCTGCGCCTTCGCCTTTGGGCCTTTGTATGCCATTTATTTTAAAATTAAAGGCCCATTCGTTTTTAGTAATATCATCGGTGTGGAAAAATTGCAGGGGGATGGCTATTTCATAAACAAGATTTCCTTCGGCATCATAGTCAATAGCCGCTTTAATGCCGTAAGTGTTTGAGGTTGTTATCATATCGCCCTCAATATCTTTAAAACCTTCTACCTTAATATTGCGGAGTTTGGTTACCCGCTCACGCATGAGCTCGTCGCGGTCCTCCTTGGTAATTTCGCCGTCCTGGTTACTGCGTTTGCCAAATTCGGGCGGTGCGCCGGGATCTGCCAGTGGGAAGGTGAGCGAAAAGCTTTCCTTTTTTTTGCCTTTGGTGTCAATGCCTAAAGTAATACCGGCATTTAAAATACGCATTTGGTTTATCCTGTCGCTGATGCGGACGACCGCGTAAAGCATGGTTTTGTCATTGGCCAGCGTGTAGCCAATCTTCTTTTCATCATTGAAATAGCGCAGGGTGTCGCCCCAGTCTTTCAGGCTGCCATCAACAGCAATGGCGCCGGCAGGCGCCTTTAAGGTGGTTTGATCTGTTTTGGCAGATTGCGCGTTGACCGCGGTAACTAAGCACAATAAAAAAGCAGGTGTGAAAATAAAGCAATAGAACGCTTTTTTCATGGGTTTGGGGAGTTTAGGGTTTTAAATAAGGGGTTATTGTAACATGATTTTTAAGCCCATTAAACATAATTTTAACATATTTATTATTGTTTTTGAGTAAATTTGTAGTTACGATGTCAACCGAAACGCAGGAAGAAACACTCACACTCGAAGAAATACTGGCCGGATTGAAAGAAGTTCACCGCCTTATATTATGGAACGATGATTTTAACACCTTTGATCACGTGATCCATTGCATGATGAAGTATCTTGATTACTCTGAAGCACAAGCCGAAAAAATAGCCTGGAAAGTTCATAACGAAGGGAAATGTGCCATACTGGAAGGCTCATTCACCGAAATGGAAATTTACCGCAAAATATTGCAGCAGGAAGGTCTTACTGTTAGTGTGGAGTAGTAGGTTGTTAATTTTGCCTGATATCCTGTCATGAAAAAAGCAGCATTTATTTTCTTACTGATAGTGTTTGCGACAGGCCTGGTGGCGGTCGACGCACTGGCGCAAGGCAAAAATCTTAGGCTGATCTTTATTCGCCATGCCGAAAAACCTGACGATGGCGATAACCTGTCGTGTATGGGCCTTAACCGGGCCATGAAGCTCCCCGAAGTTTTAAAAGCAAAATTCGGTGTACCAAGTTATGTGTATGTCCCGGCACTGCACCTCGGTAAATCAACCCCGCGGGGACGCATGTTCCAAACCGTTTCGCCTTTCGCCATTAAATATAATTTAACTGTTAACAGCAGCTTTGAGGAGGAAAATGCCGCAGGCTTAGCCGTCGAACTAACCGCAAAAAAAGGAACCATACTAATTGTATGGGAACATAGTCAGATTAAACCTATCCTGAAAGCCCTTGGCCTCAATGTTAAAAACCTGCAGTGGCCCAATGATGATTTTGATACCATCTGGATTGTTGGTTATAAAAAAGGTAAACCTTTTTTAACAGTTGATAAAGAGGGCATAACGCCGATGGCTAATTGCAATTTTTGACGAGTAAGGGCCTGTCATCCTGAGCTTGTCGAAGGATCGCGCGTAGAGGCCTGCCCACCATGCTTCGACGGAGCTCAGCATGACAGCCAAATAATATGCCAACAAAAAAGGTGCGCCGTTCGGGAGGGCACTGAAAAAGTAGTGCAATAAAACGAATTACGAAAAGCGATCAAGAGAAAAGGCAACTTTTACTTGGTCGCTTTTTTGTTCTGATTGCTTTTGTGTGGGTGATTTAATGTGGATAATACGGGCCTATAGGAGTTTGGGGAGTGCAAAAAACGGCTAAATACCTCTTTTTATTGTTTTTTAGGCGATCAGTTTGATGATCCTTTTCAGATTGACAGTAAAGATGGCCAATGCGCCCTGCATCTGCATGTTTTCGATACCATAAGCTATCGCCCGGTCATAACCATGAACGTTTTTTAGTTCACTGTTTTTGGCTTCGATCTTATACCTGTGTTTGATGCTTTCCTTATATTGTGTCGTTTCCTGAAAAGCCATCTGTTGTTGGTGCAGGTCTGACTTTATGCTTACAGAATAGGTCTTGGTTTTTGCCCCAGGTTTGTAGCAACCCTCCCTAAATGGGCAGATTTTGCATTTTTCAACATCAAAGTAATACGTGTCTGTCTGATTTGTTCCAACGTTCTTTTTTCCCTGTCTTGATTTTCGTATGGACAAATGCCCTGCAGGGCAAACGAACATATCAGCGTCTTTGTTATAATCGAACTTATCTTCTTCTTTTCTAAACCCCTGGGTAATGGTTGGGTTTAGTTTGGCTACCACCTTAATATCCTGTCCGTTCATTAACGCAAGGTTCTCTTTTCCTGAATAAGCTGAATCGCCGATAATCTTTTCTACGTTGATCCCATTGTTTTGGCTGATTTCTAAAAGTTTGGGAAGCTCCGGACCATCACCTTTTTCACCCGATGTGATTACGGCAGCGGTAATGATGCGTTCCTCGGTCATCGCCAGATGGGTCTTATAACCAAAGAATGAGCTATCAGCTGATTTATGGCCGGTTTTGGCATCCTTGTCTTTAGATACTATATAGTGCTCCTGAGTATCTGCTACTGTCTCTTTCAATAGATTCAGTTTTTCTTTTACCGCAGGTATCTGGCATAACGGTTGATCGGCTTCAATATACTTTTCCAATGCACTGCAATAAGCCAGTTCTTTTTCCAATTCGTCGGCTGTGTTCTTTTCGGGCATGCCTGCCTTCATATCTTCATCTATCGCATAAACAGCTTTGCGGAGTAACTTTGAACGTTCCCGCAATACTTCCAATGCTGAATACGGGTTGGATCTCGACAGGGAATGGGTAGCATCAACAATAATGGATTTTGAGCGGATGAGCCCTTTTTCAATAGCTATGGTCACCGTTTTACCAATAAGCAGGTTTAACAGATCATTATCCTTTAGCCGCAGCTTTCTGAACTTGGTCAATGAACTGGGATCAATAACTTCTTCTTCAGGCGACATATCCAGGAAATATTTGAAAGACATGTCATACTGCGAACGCTCAACCACATCAACGTCTGAAACCGTATAAACCGTTTTCAACAACAGATACTTGAACATCCGTACAGGGCTTTCTGCTGCCCGGCCGTTAGTAATGCTGTATTTGCTGATCAGTTCATCATAGATAAAGGTAAAATCTACCAGGTCATTGATCTTCCGCAGAAGATTGTCTTTAGGAACGATCAGGTCATATAAGCCCGAAAACGCGCTAAAATGGATCTTTTGTTGTTGAACGAGCATCTTGTAGTGGCTTTCTTTTGACACTTCAAGATACAAAAAACGGGGTTGAAAAACTGATTTTTCAACCCCGTTTAGCCTATTTAGACTTTTTCAGTGCCCTCCCGTTCGGCGCACCTTTTTTGTTTACTAATAAGATCAATTAACCTACCAGGTAGTTCCATCCGTAGGTATCTGGCGCGTTACCATATTTTACGGCATCAAGCGTAGCTAAAACTTTTTGCGAGAACTCGCGGTTTTTTGGGTCGCTCAGAAAATACTCTTCGCCGTCAACACTGATAGAACCTACAGAGGCAATGGTTGCTGCGGTACCTGCACCAAAGGCATCGGTAAGTTTGCCGTTTTTGGCGCCTTCAATAATTTCAGCTACGGAAACTTTGCGGGTTTCAACCGGGATGCCCCATTCTTTGGCTAAGGCGATAACTGTGTCGCGGGTTACACCATCAAGAATGGTATCTTTTGCTTCCGCGGTGATCAGTTTACCGTCAAGCAGGAACATAGCGTTTGCGGCGCCCATTTCTTCAATGTATTTGTGCTCTTTGGCATCTGTCCAGATCAATTGGTCAAAGCCTTCTTCGGTTGCTTTACGGGCAGGCAGCATCGAGCTGCCATAGTTGCCGGCAGCTTTTGCAAAGCCCATACCGCCTTCTGCAGCGCGGGTGTAGTAAGTTTCTATTTTAACACGCAGTGTTTTTGAAAAGTATGGTCCAACAGGGCCGGTAAGCACCATGTATTTGTAAGTTGATGATGGTGTTACACCCAGGTATGGGTCAGTAGCAAACATAAACGGACGGATATACAAGGCGTGGTTTGCTTTAGTTGGTATCCAGTCGCGATCAATATCAACCACGGTGGCCATACTTTGTAAAAATATTTCTTCGGGCAAAGTTGGCATGCATAAACGCTCTGCCGACTTGTTAAAGCGGATGGCGTTTTTATCGGGGCGGAAGATAGTAACTTTTCCGTCGGCATGTTTGTAGGCTTTTAAACCTTCAAAAAATGCCTGACCGTAATGTAATGCAGAAATTGCCGGACTAAGCCCAATTTCGCCGTAGGGAATGACCTGGAGGTTTTTCCATTCACCATCGGCATAATCGGCCACAAACATATGGTCAGAAAATGTTTTTCCGAATGGTAAGTTGTCAAAATCCGTTTCAGCTAAACGGGAGTGAGTGGTTTTGGTGATCTTGATGTCCAGCGTCTCAGTCATGGCCTTAATGTATTATAAATTAGAAAACGGCAATTTAAGGATTTTTTTACTCACTTGATATAAGGAATTGATAGTTAGGGTATTTTTTGGGGAGAGTGACATATTTATGACAGGAAATTAACGGAGCGAGGGTTCTTCAAATAAAAACGCATTGCTCGGTGTAAAGACAAACGAACGGAGTGAGTTCATTATCTGATTAGAAAACACATGTCATTGCGAGGAACGAAGCAATCGCGAACATTACAGAGTGGTTAAGCCTATCGCATACCCGCTCTTGGCCGCGGGATGGCCAGTTACTTTTGTTGCCACAAAAGTAACCAGACCGAGCGAAGCGAGATAATGAGCACCAATAAAAACAAAAATAACTGCGAATAATGGCTGTCAGCAGAGGAGCTTCTTTGCACACAGCGCCTTGCCCTGCAATCAGGCAGAACCTCGGGCTGCAATTATTTTGCCCAACTTCGTTCGCACAGGCCCTCGCTACAGCAAAAACTTGCTATGCCCATGCAGCCGCACAAGTCCAACAAGTTCTGCCTGCTTTGGTCTGAAGCTTATCTGTTGACGGGGAAAAGAATCTAATCATGTCATTGCGAGGAACGAAGCAATCGCGAACGTTACAGAGTGCTCGCGCCCCTTGACTCACCCGATCTGCGCTTCGCTGGATCACCCTCCTTTGGCTTTGCCGCAAAGAGGGTACAGAAAAATTAAATAAAAACGCGCCATTGCGAGGTATGAAGCAATGACGCGCGGTATATAAAAAGTCTCTTCCCTTCAGGGGGGAGATTATTCGCGATAAGCTATTTTTGGGTGCTCATGAAGGCTTCGCCGTTTATAGATGGCTTTGACTTCTTACACTGTCAGCTTTTTATACTTAATTCTTTTTGGTGCCACATCACCAAGTCGTTTTTTGCGGTTTTCCTCGTAGTCGGAGTAGTTACCTTCAAAAAAGTAAACCTGTGAGTTGCCTTCAAACGCCAGGATGTGAGTACATATACGGTCGAGGAACCAGCGGTCGTGGCTGATCACTACCGCGCAGCCGCCAAAGTTTTCCAAAGCTTCTTCCAGTGAACGCAGGGTATTTACGTCAATATCGTTGGTGGGCTCATCCAGCAGCAATACGTTCGATCCTTTTTTAAGCGTGATGGACAAGTGTACGCGGTTACGTTCACCACCCGACAGCACACCTACTTTTTTCTGCTGATCGGCACCGTTAAAGTTGAATTTGGATACATAAGCACGCGAGTTAAGCGGACGGTTGCCTACCATAATGGTTTCCAGGCCGCCGGTTACGTTTTCCCAAACAGATTTGTTAGGGTCAAGGTCATCATGCATCTGGTCAACGTAGCCAAGGGCAACGGTTTCGCCAACGCGGAAAGTGCCCGAATCTGGCTTGTCTTGCCCGGTAATAAGGCGGAACAGGGTGGTTTTACCCGCACCGTTTGGCCCGATGATGCCCACAATACCTGCCGGCGGCAAAGAGAAGCTCAGGTTATCGAACAACAATTTATCGCCATAAGACTTGCTTACGTTGTTAGCTTCAATCACCACATTACCCAAACGCGGGCCCGGTGGAATAAACAGTTCCAGTTTTTCTTCGCGTTCCTTAGTTTCTTCAGATGCCAGTTTTTCATAGTTGCCTAAGCGGGCCTTTGATTTGGCGTGGCGACCTTTAGGGCCCATGCGCACCCATTCCAGCTCACGCTCCAGGGTTTTCTGACGTTTGCTTTCGCTTTTTTCTTCCTGCGCCAGGCGTTTGGCCTTTTGGTCAAGCCATGAAGAGTAGTTGCCTTTCCAAGGAATGCCTTCGCCACGGTCAAGTTCCAGGATCCAGCCTGCAACATTGTCAAGGAAGTAACGGTCGTGCGTTACGGCTATAACAGTACCTTTATATTGCTGTAAATGCTGCTCCAGCCAATCAATTGATTCGGCATCCAGGTGATTGGTAGGCTCATCAAGCAGTAAAACATCAGGCTCTTTTAATAATAAACGGCAAAGTGCCACCCGACGGCGCTCACCGCCCGATAGTACCGAAATTTTAGTATCCGGTTCGGGGCAGCGTAGCGCATCCATGGCGCGTTCCAGTTTGGTATCAAGCTCCCAGGCGTTCACGGCATCTATCTGATCCTGCAGCTCACCCTGGCGCGACATCAGTTTATCCATTTTATCGGCATCGCTATAATATTCTTCCAGGCCGAATTTTTCGTTTATCTCTTCGTACTCTTTTAATAAGGCAGTAGTTTCGGCAACGCCTTCTTCCACCACTTCGCGCACGGTTTTTTCCGGGTCAAGCTCGGGTTCCTGGCTCAGGTAACCAACAGTGTAACCCGGTGAAAAAACAACTTCGCCTATATTGGTTTTATCAATGCCTGCTATAATTTTTAATAAGGACGATTTACCCGAACCGTTTAAACCGATAACCCCAATTTTGGCACCGTAAAAAAAGGACAGGTAAATATTTTTTAAAACTGTTTTTTGGGGAGGATAGACTTTGCTAACCCCAGCCATTGAAAATATGATCTTTTCGTCTGCCATTTGGTAGTATAATTAGTAGAGAGGCAAATATCTATTAAAAGGATAATTAATGCAATGCGAAAAAGGGTAAAAGCCGTTAAATTAATTTGGTAGCAAAATAATTACCTGCTGGCGGCCTCGCCCCTGATCCTTAATTGGGGTGGCTTGGTTGATATCCGCATTAATAAAACATTAGGTAGCGCTGTTTTAAAATAAGGTGTTTCGGCAGCTTTTACCACACTTACATTTTTTACGAACATGGCGGGGATGCGCACGTTGGCAGTGTCGGTGAGTAGTTTATCGTCAATAATATAAATTACGGCTTTATGCCTGTCGGCCTTTGCTGTATTCGCACTCCGGATATCATTTAATGACAGGAGCTTATCTTTCAGTAGCTTACCAACTATACTATGGTCCTTAAGGGAGATAAAAAGCGCGCCATTGGGATATTTTTCATTCTTATCAACATGTACATCAGATATCTCATCCGGATTTAAATAGGTTATGTATTCATTGCTTACTTTAACAGAATCAAGAAAATAAAGCGGCGGTTTTATTCGGTTTAGAGAGGACGATTTAATTTGCGCGCCGGCGGCTAAGGCGGCGAGTGTAAATAAAAATAGGGTTAAGATTTTCATGGTATAAAGCAAATAGTTTAGCAAACTTGCTCAGTTTGGCACACTTAAAAATACAATATAAGTTAAAGCAAAACAGCATATATACTTGTTATGTTATTATTGCGTTAAAACAAGTGTATTACGGCAACTGTGACACACATTTTTGCGTATATAACTATATAAGCGGAGTAAACCTGTATTAATGCCTAAATGTCATATAAAGTGACGAAATGCCCGTTTTGATGCCCTGGCAATAAATAGTTGTTGAAATGTTTAAACTATTTTGAGTTTTTACTATCAAATAGGTGTATTTTAGTTTGTATATTGTAAAAAATAAAGCCGGGTGGTAGGTTTTTCGATAAAAATTATTGAATAAAGCTAAACTTTAATAGCTTGCGTATCATATCAATGTCTGTTTCTGCAAACCATTAAATGTTGGCAATATTGTTGATAAATGTTAAGTCAAGCGTCGTGGTTTGTAAAAACAAAATTAATAGATTAGGACGTTCATAATAAGAAAGGTATATATGGAAGCTAAATTTTCGCCGAGGGTTAAGGATGTTATTCAATATAGCAGGGAAGAGGCACTACGCCTGGGGCACGACTATATAGGAACAGAGCATCTTTTACTGGGGCTTATCCGGGATGGAGACGGTGTTGCAATTAAATTGCTGAAAGGATTGAACGTTGACACAGCAAAACTGCGCCGCGCCGTTGAAGATGCCGTAAAAGGAACTATTGGAACAAACGTACATATTGGCAGTATCCCATTAACTAAACAAGCCGAGAAAGTACTAAAGATAACTTATCTTGAAGCCAAGATATTTAAAAGCGATGTAATTGGAACCGAGCACCTGCTGCTGTCCATACTTCGCGATGAAGATAATATTGCTTCGCAGATACTGGTACAGTTTAATGTAAACTACGAAGTATTTAAAGGAGAAGTAGAATCGCACAAAAATGATGTAACTGACGAAATGCCTGGTTCACCAACAGGCGGCGATGATGATTTTAAAGAAGAAGAATCATTTAGCCAGCCTAAAAAAGTATCGGACATTAAATCAAAAACACCTGTGCTTGACAACTTTGGCCGCGATTTAACCCGCGCCGCCGAAGATGGTAAGCTTGACCCGATTGTTGGTCGTGAAAAGGAAATAGAAAGGGTTTCGCAGATATTATCACGCCGTAAAAAGAACAACCCTATATTAATAGGTGAGCCTGGTGTTGGTAAATCGGCCATTGCCGAAGGACTTGCACTGCGTATTGTTCAGCGTAAAGTATCACGTGTGTTGTTTAACAAACGTGTAGTTACACTTGACTTGGCCTCATTGGTTGCCGGTACAAAATATCGCGGCCAGTTTGAAGAGCGTATGAAAGCGGTAATGAACGAATTGGAGAAATCACCTGATGTTATTTTATTTATTGATGAGATACATACTATAGTAGGTGCAGGTGGTGCTTCCGGCTCGCTTGATGCCTCCAACATGTTTAAACCTGCTTTGGCAAGGGGCGAAATCCAATGCATTGGCGCAACCACTTTGGATGAGTACCGCCAGTATATTGAAAAAGATGGCGCGCTTGACCGTCGTTTCCAAAAGGTAATGGTTGAACCAGCTACCCCGGTTGAAACTATCGAGATCCTGAACAGGATTAAAGAAAAATACGAAGAGCACCATGGTGTAACCTATACTCCCGAAGCAATAAATGCCTGCGTTAACTTAACCACCCGTTACATTACCGATAGGTTTTTACCAGACAAGGCTATTGACGCTTTGGACGAATCGGGCTCACGTGTTCACTTAACCAATATCCACGTGCCTCAAAACATTTTGGATATTGAGCAAAAGATTGAGCAGATAAAGATTGAAAAAAACAAGGTTGTTCGCAGCCAGAAATATGAGGAAGCGGCTCAGTTACGCGATACCGAAAAGAATTTGCTGGTAGAGCTTGATCAAGCCAAAGCATTGTGGGAAGCCGAAACAAAATCAAAACGTTACACTGTAACCGAAGATAATGTGGCCGAAGTGGTATCAATGATGACCGGTATACCTGTACAAAGGGTAGGCCAGGCCGACAGCCAGAAACTGCTGCACATGGCAGATACTGTTGCCAGCAAAATCATTGGTCAGGATGAGGCTATTAAAAAGTTAACCCGCGCTATACAACGTACACGTGCAGGCTTAAAGGATCCTAAAAAACCTATTGGTTCGTTTATTTTCCTGGGCCCAACCGGTGTTGGTAAAACGGAGCTTGCCAAAGAGCTTGCCCGCTTTATGTTTGATACCGAAGACGCGCTGATACAAATTGATATGAGCGAATACATGGAAAAATTCGCGGTATCTCGTTTAGTAGGAGCGCCTCCGGGCTACGTGGGTTACGAAGAAGGCGGACAGTTAACCGAAAAGGTACGCCGTAAACCTTACGCCGTAATATTGCTTGATGAAATTGAGAAAGCTCACCCGGACGTATTTAATATCCTGTTACAGGTATTGGACGAAGGACAGCTGACCGATTCATTGGGCCGTAAGGTTGATTTCAGGAACACCATCATTATCATGACATCAAATATTGGTGCCCGTCAGCTGAAAGATTTTGGACAAGGTGTTGGTTTCAGCACTAATGCAAAAACTTTGCAGGCCGATACTCACTCACGCGGTGTTATTGAAAACGCTTTGAAACGTGCTTTTGCGCCTGAGTTTTTGAACCGTATTGATGACGTGATTGTGTTTAACTCATTAGGTAAAGACGAGATCTTCAAAATTATTGATATTGAGTTGGCCTTCTTGTTTAGCCGTGTTAACGGTTTAGGTTTCAAAATTGAACTTACCGAAGCCGCTAAAGAGTTTATTGCCGACAAAGGTTATGATTCGCAATTTGGTGCACGTCCGTTAAAACGTGCCATTCAGAAATATCTGGAAGATCCAATTGCCGAAGAAATACTGAAAGGTGAATTGAGCGAAGGCGATATTATGTCAGTTGACTATGACAAAGAAGCCAATGAGATCAAGATCATCGACAAAAAAGGCGAAAGCAAAGAGCCTGAACAGGAAGAACAAAAATAATTGATCTTTCTGGATAAATAGAAAACCCGGACAAATGCCGGGTTTTCTTGTTTGAGGCGCGGGAAGAGAGACGCATGTGATGCGTCTCTACGTTTTTATTGTAAAGACACATCACATGTGTCTTTTTTTATTGAAATGTTTAGGGTGTTATGTTGATTCCAGGAGTCAGTCTGAGCCTATCGAAGTATGGTCGGTTAGTCTACACACGTAAACAAAGATCTGGTTACTTACCCTGCGCAGGCGGTTCATAATCAACCGGGAGCATCTCGGCCATGCGGTAAATTCCCCAATCGCCTTCAAAAATAATACTGCGCGGATTGCTGATGATACCGTTGTTATCAAAAAACGCATAGGCCTCGTGTTCGTCCGGCGTGGCAATGGATGTCGCGTAATCGGGCATATCAAGCGGACGGTAAATATCGTCGGGAGTACTGCTACTTTTTTTGTTGTACATGATATAAAGGCAGTCATTAAAGCCAAGTGCGTAAAAACCGGCTTTATCGGTACGTTTTGCAAAAGCGCTTAAATCAAGCGGTTGTTTGATCAGCGTTTGTAAGTATTTGTTCTTACTGTCGAACAGACCACCTTTGTACTCAGGGTTTGGTTTGCGAATTAGTTTGAACACCTCAAACCCCTGGGATGTTAACTGGTTAGTGATGATGCTGCGCAAAAAATGCATAGGCGAGCCAAGATAAGCATCTTGTCTGTGCTTTTTCCATTTGCGTATTTTGCCTTTGTTTCCCTTCATATCTTCAAATACCGATATACCCTCATAGTAAAGAAAGCCTTTGCCGGAGTCGTAACTGAATTTGTTGAGCTTATATTTAATCTTATAACCCAAAGCCTTGTTTTCCACCTCCAGAAAGTCATATGACGATGCCTCAAGGGTATGTGTTTTTTTGTCATACTCAAAATCAAGCAGGTCAGGGTTTAATATACGGCATTGTGCGGCGTTAGCGGTTGTGCCTAAAAACTGGCGTTTAAACTGGGCATAATATCTTTCCCAATTGGCATTGGGCTGAATTTTTACTTCTTTGAGCTCAATGGTTTTAGGTTTAAGCGCTATAACAGATAAGGTGATATTGCTGTTGTTTACTAACAACTGCTGACTGTGTGTTTCGTAACCCACAATTGATACGATAACATCATACTGGCCCGGCCTTACATTGCTTAGCATAAATGACCCATCGTCGGCAGTTTTATTGCCGGTACTTGCATTATTTAAAAATACGCTGGCGTTAGCCACCGGTTTCTTATCGTCTGCGTTTATAATTTTGCCGGTGATTTTTAACTGGGCAAAACAGACCGCCGGGAGTAATAATATGAATAAAAGTGAAAACCTAAGCATTAGTTAAATATAAACTAATATTTTAGTTGATAAAAGTATTTTTATTTATTTTAATATAAATACACCCTTTATGCACTTAAAAATAAAATAAACAAAAAAACGTTAAACCTTTTTAAGAAATTCGCGTCTTATCTAATAATTACAAAACATAGCTTTATGAAAAAAATCTTGACTCTCGTATGCTGCACTATATTACTGGCAGCAACATCCTGTACTAAAAAGTATATTACTCCTTCTAACATTACTGCAATTTATACCATTACCGGAACCACCGGTTGGAAAGTTTATACAGATGATGCCGGAAATAAATCATGGTCATCAGTTTTGAGCGACTTACCTGAGCAAGATCAGTATGCTCAGGAAAATGGTGGGGTATTAGTTTATATTTCCTATGACAAAGGAGTTACTTATGAAGCACTTCCTGAGGTGTATAATGGTATTTCGTACAGTTACACCAGCGAGGTAGGAGCAGTGACTATATTTGCCCAGGGAGCTAATGGATCTCACCTTGCCCAGGCACCAGCCGATGATATTAAGGTAAAAGTAGTATTGGTTGATTCTGCCCAGTAATTACTCAAGGTATTAACAAAAAGCGCCGTGCAATTTGCGAGGGCACTGAAAAAGTCTAAATAGGCTAAACGGGGTTGAAAAATCAGTTTTTCAACCCCGTTTTTTGTATCTTGAAGTGTCAAAAGAAAGCCACTACAAGATGCTCGTTCAACAACAAAAGATCCATTTTAGCGCGTTTTCGGGCTTATATGACCTGATCGTTCCTAAAGACAATCTTCTTCGGAAGATCAATGACCTGGTAGATTTTACCTTTATCTATGATGAACTGATCAGCAAATACAGCATTACTAACGGCCGGGCAGCGGAAAGCCCTGTACGGATGTTCAAGTATCTGTTGTTGAAAACGGTTTATACGGTTTCAGACGTTGATGTGGTTGAGCGTTCGCAGTATGATATGTCTTTCAAATATTTCCTGGATATGTCGCCTGAAGAAGAAGTTATTGATCCCAGTTCATTAACAAAGTTCAGAAAGCTGCGGCTAAAGGATAATGATCTGTTAAACCTGCTCATTGGTAAAACGGTGACCATAGCTATTGAAAAAGGGCTCATCCGCTCAAAATCCATTATTGTTGATGCTACCCATTCCCTGTCGAGATCCAACCCGTATTCAGCATTGGAAGTATTGCGGGAACGTTCAAAGTTACTCCGCAAAGCTGTTTATGCGATAGATGAAGATATGAAGGCAGGCATGCCCGAAAAGAACACAGCCGACGAATTGGAAAAAGAACTGGCTTATTGCAGTGCATTGGAAAAGTATATTGAAGCCGATCAACCGTTATGCCAGATACCTGCGGTAAAAGAAAAACTGAATCTATTGAAAGAGACAGTAGCAGATACTCAGGAGCACTATACGCTATCCAAAGACAAGGATGCTAAAACAGGCCATAAATCTGCAGATAGTTCCTTCTTTGGTTATAAGACGCATTTGGCGATGACGGAGGAACGGATTATTACCGCTGCGGTGGTCACTTCGGGAGAAAAAGGCGATGGGCCGGAACTTCCCAAGCTTCTGGAGATCAGTCAGAACAACGGCATTGAAGTAGAAAGGATCATCGGCGATTCGGCTTATTCAGGAAAAGAGAACCTTGCGTTAATGAACGGACAGGATATTAAGGTGGTAGCCAAACTAAACCCAACCATTACCCAGGGGTTTAGAAAAGAAGAAGATAAGTTCGATTATAACAAAGACGCTGATATGTTCGTTTGCCCTGCAGGGC
This sequence comes from Mucilaginibacter sabulilitoris, assembly GCF_034262375.1. Classification (NCBI taxonomy): domain Bacteria; kingdom Pseudomonadati; phylum Bacteroidota; class Sphingobacteriia; order Sphingobacteriales; family Sphingobacteriaceae; genus Mucilaginibacter; species Mucilaginibacter sabulilitoris. The sequence goes on along the minus strand of NZ_CP139558.1, from coordinate 6,999,099 downwards.
ATTTGTCCATACGAAAATCAAGACAGGGAAAAAAGAACGTTGGAACAAATCAGACAGACACGTATTACTTTGATGTTGAAAAATGCAAAATCTGCCCATTTAGGGAGGGTTGCTACAAACCTGGGGCAAAAACCAAGACCTATTCTGTAAGCATAAAGTCAGACCTGCACCAACAACAGATGGCTTTTCAGGAAACGACACAATATAAGGAAAGCATCAAACACAGGTATAAGATCGAAGCCAAAAACAGTGAACTAAAAAACGTTCATGGTTATGACCGGGCGATAGCTTATGGTATCGAAAACATGCAGATGCAGGGCGCATTGGCCATCTTTACTGTCAATCTGAAAAGGATCATCAAACTGATCGCCTAAAAAACAATAAAAAGAGGTATTTAGCCGTTTTTTGCACTCCCCAAACTCCTATAGGCCCGTATTATCCACATTAAATCACCCACACAAAAGCAATCAGAACAAAAAAGCGACCAAGTAAAAGTTGCCTTTTCTCTTGATCGCTTTTCGTAATTCGTTTTATTGCACTACTTTTTCAGTGCCCTCGCAATTTGCACGGCGCTTTTTTTATGTCTTAAACCTTTTGTTATTTTTCCATTTGTTCAATAACCGCCTGGGTTACGCCCGTGAAAGAGAAGCCGCCATCGTGGAAAAGGTTTTGCATGGTAACCATACGGGTCAGATCGCTGAACAGGGTTACGCAATAATCGGCACACTGGTCGGCATTAGCGTTACCCAGCGGACTCATCTTTTCGGCGTAATTGATAAAGCCGTCAAAGCCCTTTACACCCGAACCAGCCGTAGTGCGCGTTGGCGATTGTGACACCGTATTAATACGCACGTTTTTCTTTACTCCATATTGATAACCAAAGTTGCGTGCAATACTTTCCAGGTAAGCTTTGTTATCGGCCATATCATTATAGTCAGGAAACACGCGCTGAGCTGCTATGTAGGTTAGCGCCAGTACTGATCCCCACTCGTTTATAGCGTCCATTTTCATGGCGGTTTGCAATATACGGTGCAGACTCAAGGCTGATATGTCTAACCCTTTATGGGAAAAATCATAATTATTTTCGGTGTAATGGATGCTTTTACGCACGTTTACGCTCATACCTATAGAGTGCAATATAAAATCGACTCCTCCGCCAAAATGTTCCTGTGTTTTGGTAAACAGGTTGGTAATATCATCATTGCTGGTAACATCTGCCGCTACAACAGGGGCGTTGCATTCTTCGGCCAGTTTATTGAGTTCGCCCATGCGCAGGGCGATGGGAGCGTTTGACAGTACAATTTCGGCACCTTCCTGTACAGCGCGCTGCGCTACTTTCCAGGCTATGGATTGATCATTAAGGGCACCAAAAATGATCCCCTTTTTACTTTTTAATAAATTATAAGCCATGAGTTAAGTTTTTATAATTAAAGTAATTTATGATTTGATTAGCAGTTGCCGGTTTGCAGTTATCAGTTTGCTGTATGCAGTTACCAGTTTGCAGCCTGTGGTATTAAAAGGAATTCATTTTATTCAAAAACATTTTAACTGCGCACTGCAAACTGCCCACTGCAAATTACGCCCCCAGCAACTCCCTCGCGTTTTGCAGCGCACTTTCGCCGGGTTTGTCGCCGCTGAGCATCTTGGCAATCTCCAATACACGCTCCTGCTCATCCAGTTGTTTTATGCGGGTGTAGGTAGTAGTCGCAGAATCATCCTTATAAACAAAATAATGATTTTGCCCTTTGCTGGCAATTTGCGGCAGGTGCGTAATGGTGATCACCTGCAGGTTGCCGGCCAGTTGCTCCATGATCTGGCCAACTTTATTGGCCACCTCGCCCGATACTCCCGTATCAATCTCATCAAAAATAATAGTAGGCAATGCGGTATATTGTGCAATGAGCGATTTAATGCTCAACATTAAACGGGAAAGCTCGCCGCCTGATGCAACCTTGCTCATTTCGGCCAGGGCGTGGCCTTTATTTGCCGAAAACAGGAAACGGATCTGATCCGCGCCGTTTGCCCCCAGCCCCCCTGAAGGGGGATTGCCCGGATCTGCTTTTTCAGTTCCACCTTTGGCAGATAGCGGGGCTTGTTCAATTTTCAACGCTGAATTAGCCATCCCCATTTCGGCCAGCGCTGCCAATACTTGTTTCTCAATAGCCGGGATAGCTTTTAAGCGGTTAGCAGTTAACTGCGCTGCCAGTTTTTCCAGCTCGGTTCTGTCGGCAGTTAACTGTTTTTGTAGTTTTTCAATAGCCTCATCACTGAACAACACTTTCTGTATCTTGTCCGACAGATCATCCTGTATAGCTAACAATTCGGTATTGGTATTAACCCGGTGCTTTTTTTGCAGGTTATAGATCATGCTCAGGCGGGTGTTAACCTCTTCAACCCGGGCCTCGTTGGTTTGAGTGCGCTGTTCTATAGTCTCAATTTCGGCAGCTATATCTTTTAATTCGATGATGACGCTGTTTAACCGCTGGTGCAATTCTTCAATTTGGGTATCGAATTTTTCGAGTGTGCCCAGCTGTTGCCCGGCTTCGCGCAATTGTGCTAAAGCCGCGGTTTCGCTTTCCTGCATTAAATAGTAAGCGCCAAACAGGTTGCGTTTTATTTCTTCGGCGTTGTTTAAAGCGTATAGTTCTTTTTCAAGCAGTTCCTGTTCATCGGCATTCAGAGATGCTTTCTCCAGTTCATCAAACTGAAACTGAAAATAATCCAGGTCGGCCTTGGCCTTTTCGCTTTCCTCAATCAATTTCTCGAGTTTTGAGGTTGATTTTTTATGGGCTTTGTATTTGGTTTGGTATTCGTTTAATAGCTCCGGATGTTTGGCAACGGCATCAACCACCAGTAACTGAAATTCCGGGTCGTTAATTTCGAGCGTGGCATGCTGCGAGTGGATGTCGATCAGTTTTTCGCCCAGTTGTTTTAGTGAGGTTAAGTTAACCGGGGTATCGTTCACAAAAGCCCTTGATTTACCATCGGCAGAAATTTCGCGGCGAAGTACGGTTTCAGCTTCGTAATCCAGGTCGTTATCCTCAAAAAAGGATTTAAGATGAAAGTCGCCGATTTTGAACTGACCTTCAATAACGCATTTTTTTTGCTGATTAAAAAAATACCTGCTCTCGGCCCGCTGCCCCAAAATGAGCGACAAAGCACCTAATATAATTGATTTACCGGCTCCGGTTTCACCGGTAAGAATGTTTAAGCCTTTGCCAAAACCTATCTCAAGATTGTCAATTAACGCGTAGTTATTAATGGTTAGCTTTTGAAGCATAAAAAAAGTATCCTTATTTTATTAAGGATACTAAATTACGAATTTCAATGTATTGGGTTTAATAATTAAAAACTATTGAAGGGTATCTGCTTTACTGTCAGTATCGTCTTTGTAATCATATTTATAATCAAAATCCTTTTTCAATTGGTAGCGGTATGCTTCCATCTTTTTCCTGAAGGCTGGGCTTTTCATGTACTGTTGCAAATTTCTGCTGGCAATATTTAATTGTTCTTTAGCTTTCTTAAGTTCCGGGCTGTTTTCGTAAGCGCGCATTTGCTCACTCATTTTTTTCATCTCGGTACGTTGCTGTACCCATTGGTCGCCTTGATAAGCTTTTCTCAGGCTATCGCCCATTGCGCGTAATTGCCTGCTTTTTTCACGAAACTCGGGAGAGTCATAGCGGCTGCGCATTTGCTCGCCCAACTTTTTCATTTGCGTTGTTTCTTCCTTTACGTTGGCCGGTATTTTACTTTGCAGCTCCTCCTGGTATTTGCGGTAGTTCTCGTCTTTACTGTCATCTACATAATTGCGATTATGCGGAATGTTGTATTTTTTTTCGAGCTCCTCGTTCATTTTTTTAAACTCGGGGCTTTCAAAATATTCCTTCATCTTTTCGCCAATGGCATGCATTTGTTCACCAATTTCCTTTATTTCGCCGTTGTCGCCCCATTTTTCCTGAAAATCGGCAGCTATTTTTTGCTGATTAACCTGCAGTTCTCTCATTTCAGGACTATTGGCATAGTCTTGCATAGCCTTACCTTTTGAAGCCATATCCTCCATCTGTTTTTTAAACTCCGGGCTATCATAGTATTTGCTAATAACTTTGGCCTGTTTGCTTACTTCGTTTGTAAGTCTTTGTAACTCGGCATCGTTTAAGCCTTCTGCTTCATCCTCATGTTTATAATTGAAGGGTTTGTTTTTAACGGTCTTTTTGGCAACGGTCGTCTTTTTGGCTTTAACAACCTTTTTTTGGGTGGTATCGGCAAAAAGATTGGGTACAATTTTTGCGTATGCGATTTTTTTAATAGATAGCTTACCATCTTTTATGGTAGGGTTTAACCATGCTATGCTGCTTATGCTGGCCGCCATTATGACAATGGCCACAAGCAGGTGGCGAATATTGCCAATTGGTTTTTTGGTTTTCATGATGCGTTCAATTCTGTTTAATAAATGATATTTTTTTCCGGTTGCTGCCAGTGCCAGCGATAGATTTACTTGCCGCGATTGTTCTAATTTTAAAAGGGCCTGAGCGTATATCAGCGGTTGGGCGGTGGTTTGTACAACCAGATCGTCGCACCGGTTTTCGCGTTCCTGGTTTATGATGCGGTTAATTAATTGGGCAAAGGGATTAAAGAAAAGCATGATGTTTATTACCTGCTGAGCCATGTTGAGCAAATAATCATTACGTTTTATGTGTGATAGCTCGTGCAGTAAAACGGCTTCTATTTCTTCTGCAGATAAATAAGTAGTTAAGGTTATGGGCAAAAGTATGATGGGTTTAAAAAAGCCGATCATGCAGGGTACATCAGTAAAGCGGCTGAAGTTGGCGCTTACATATTTGCCAATGTGAAGTTTGCTGCAAAAATCATCTACATAAACCTGTATATCATCAGCCGGGATCATTGACCTTTTAATGAGGTTTAGTTTTTGCAGGTTTAGACCCAGCCTTAATAGATTAAACACTAAGCCGGCAAAATAAAGTGCCGAAACATAGGGCAGGTACCCTTCAATAACATAGTTAAAGCGGTCGGCCGATATGGTGTGGACAGATGTATTGACAGGAAAATTAAAATGAGGCAATATACCGGGAGCGGCAACTACCGACAGATCAATCCATACATGCGCCTGCACCTGAATAATCAATGTATAAATAAACCACGTACTGATAGTTAGCATGGCTAACATACCCAAATTGTGCTTTTTAACCGACGACATTGACGGCGCACAGGTAAATAACAGGTGCAATACAAACCACACCAATAATCCCTGCCACAACGAGTGGATAATGGTAATACCCAAAACCTGACTTATGTTATAGAACAGATTTTCCATGATACTTATTTTTTATGCTGATCAAACTGTTTTAAATAATCTTTAATAGCGTCAATTTCGTCCTTTGATGCGCGGTGCTGACCCAGCGCCTGTATTACCAGATCAGATGTTGAGCCCTTAAATACAGTAGACAATATTTTATCTAAAGCGTTGCTTTGTGCCTGTTCCTGGGTAAATAACGCTTTATACAAATGAGTTTTCGAGGTGGTGTCGCGTTCAACCAAACCTTTGTCGTGCATAATCTGCATCAGTTTTAAGGTAGTGGTATAACCGGCATCCTTTGTTTTGGCCAGTTCTTCATGAACATCACGTACGGTACATTGCCCCTTATTCCAGATCACCTGCAATATTTCCAGCTCGCTTTCTGTTGGTTTTATATCCATTTTATTTAATACGAATTTCTTCGTACAAATATCTACGATGGATTTCGTATTTGCAAATATTTTGTGAAAATAATTTTAAAATGAGATGAAATCAGTTGGGAACAAGAACGAGAAAGTAAACCAGGTAGCTGCTGTCAGCCTGAGCTCCGTTGAAGGGTTGAGCGCAGAAGCCTGCCCACTATGCTCCGACGGGCTCAGCATGACCCCGTTTTTTGCTCCTATCCTGATGTATTATAGTAGTTCTATTTTTGCAGTGTTTGATACTTATTACCATTGGCCGGATCGGCTTGCAGTAATATGTTCATGGCCTGTACCCGTTCCTGCGGATCGGCCTTGCTGTACAACAATACCAGTTCGTCGCTTTTGGCAGTGTAAAATACAAGCGGGAACATGGCGCCCACGCGCTGGCGGTCTATCTGCTGCAGTCCTGGTAATATGGTGGTAATTTCCTTGCGGCCTTTGGCTACATTGTCGGCCATGGCATCCAGCCCGTTCCGGTGGTAATCGTACATAAAACTGCGCAGGGGGGCATAAAGCTTGTTGTTCAGGTTTTCGGATAGCCAGTATCTATTGGTATTACTGTCAAAAGCCTTCCAGCCGCGGTATGATCCGGTTTGTGCGTTATTAACCACGGTTTGGGCATTGGCAAAATAGGGTGAGCCTCCGTATTGTGAAAAAGTATCATAATCAAGGCCAACAATAATATAGGCATAAAAGGCCATGATAGAGCTCAGGTTACTTTGAAAGTTTTGGTCGGTATAGTCAATAGTTTGCCCTTCGTTGTAAATAAAGTCAACGTCCTTATCGTTAATATTAAGCAAGGTTGAGCTATAGGTTGAGTTAAAAACCGGTCTTGATGATTGTACCTGCAGTTCACCGCTGAAGTTGCTGCTGCCGTCCCAGTTGGTGACATTGAGTACAAAGTTACAATCGATCCTCTCCTGGGGCAGTATGGCGTCGGCGCTCCATTTGCGGCCGTTTAAAAAATCTTTCATAGCGGTTTCAAGCGTCTGGAAAATTCGCTTGTTGCTGCCCTGTATCTTGGGCGACAATACCTGTACCCTGGCATTCAGATCCTGGGCCGAAGCCCTGAAACCCGCGAGTACTAAAATGATATAAAAGACTGTTTTTTTCATCTGTTGATGAGTTGGGCTACTTTAAGGCAAATATCACGCGCTACAGCATCCTTGCTTTTAAGCTCGAATACTGTTTTTTGAAGGTCGCGGTCAATAATGGTTATCTTATTGGTATCCTTTTTAAAGCCGGCCCCGGCATCGTTAAGCGAATTTAGCACAATAAAATCAAGATTTTTATGCTGTAGCTTATTCATTGCGTTCTGTTCCTCATCATTGGTTTCCAAAGCAAAACCAACCAACAGCTGGTTGGTGGTTTTCTGCTCGCCCAGGAACTTTAAAATATCGGTAGTTTTTTTGAGTTCGATATTGAAGCCGCCGTCCTGTTTTTTAATCTTTTGCGCGGCAACGTGCACGGGGGTATAGTCGGCCACGGCTGCGCTCATGATACAGGCTTTCGCCGTTTTAAAAGCATCAGCACAAGCCTCCAGCATTTCGGCGGCCGATGTTACGTTTATTCGTTTGATGTTTTGCTGTTTGCTTATTTCTGCGGATGGCCCTGTGATCAGGGTAACATTGGCCCCCATGGTGGCCAGTTCATCGGCAATGGCAAACCCCATTTTGCCCGACGAATGATTGCCTATAAAGCGTACCGGATCAATGGCCTCATAAGTAGGCCCCGCGGTAACCATAATGTTTTGATTAGCTAAAAGGAGTTTTTTTTTTAGGGTAAATGATAGGAAATCGACAATTTCATCCGGCTCGGCCAGGCGCCCCTCGCCATAAAGCCCGCTGGCCAGTTCGCCTGTGCCCGGCGCTATTAAGGTATTGCCGAACGATTGCAGCCGGGTTATGTTTTGACGAGTAGCAGGATGCAGCCACATATCAAGGTCCATAGCGGGTGCAAAGTACACCGGGCATTTGGCCGACAGATAAACGGCCGACAGTAAATTATCGCAAAGACCGTTTGCCATTTTGGCCAGCGTGTTGGCGCTTGCAGGGGTTATCACCAGCATATCTGCCCAAAGGCCAAGTTCTACGTGGTTGTTCCATTCGCCAGTGTCGGGTTTAAAATAATTAACCAATACCGGTTTTTTTGAAAGAGTTGATAGCGTAAGCGGAGTTATGAAATTGGTGGCATCGGGGGTCATTACTACCTGTACATTTGCGCCGGCCTTGATTAACAGCCGAACCAGCAATGCCGATTTATAGGCGGCTATACTGCCGCAAACTCCGAGAATGATGTTTTTACCCTCAAACATTTGGTTTCAAGTCAAAATTCAAAAGTCAAAATTCAAAAGAATCTCAACTCACAAATATACTTAAAAAGCAAAAGTCAAAATTCAAAAAAAGGCAATGCCCTAAATTTTGAATTTTGACTTTTAACTTTTGAATTTAAAAGAGAGCTTACGCTTCTTTTGAAGGGTTACGGTAGTAAACCTTGTCGTCTAAAAACTCCTGAACTGCTACCAGTGATGGTTTTGGCAATCTTTCGTAATATTTAGAGATTTCAATTTGCTCACGGTTTTCAAAAACCTCTTCAAGGTTATCGTTTGATGATGCAAACTCAGAAAGTTTCTGGTGTAACTCTTCTTTAATATTGTTTGATATCTGGTTCGCTCTTTTTGACATAATTACAAGCGACTCATATATATTATTGGTGTTTACATCCAGCTCGCGTAAATCGCGGGTTACAGTGCTGCTTGCTACTGCTGGTTTGTTGGTGTTATTTGCTGTCATATATAAAATTTTTTAATATGGAATTTTTTGTTGCTGATTCTTTTCTGATGGCGGCGCTGTTTTTAGCGTGTCTTTATTGGCTAATTTCTTGGCTACCTTTTCGTTACTTAATGCTTCGGCCAATATACGTTTTGCATTCCGGATACCGCGTTCACTGTCTTTAGCAAGGTCTTTGGTTTCTGCACCGTATTTACTGCTTGGATATTTTTCGTTAAACTGGTCAGCATAAACTACCGTCTGGTTATAACGGTCTTCTTGTTTGTATTCTAAACTGTGGCTGGCGTACTGATATTGCGATTTAACTATCAGGTACTCCATTTCTTCGCCGTACTTGGTATCTGGATAATCGCGGAGGGCGTTATTGAACGCAATTACTGCAGATTGATAATCGCCGATGGTTAAATATAACTTAGCGTTGGCATAAGCTTTTGTTTCCAGCTTGTCGCGCAGGTTTTGTATCAACTTACTTGCCTCGGCAACACGATCGCTCTTAGGGTAAAGGTTAATAAATAACTGCAATGCCTCAATAGCCTTTAAGGTATTATCCTGATCAAGCGAGTATATCGGCGAATCAAGGTAATAGCAGTAAGCCGAAAAAAAGCGGCATTCCTCAGCCCTGGTGCTCGATGGGTAAGTATCTGCAAATTGTTTAAAGTGGTACCTTGCCGATGTATAATCCTTCAGCTTATAATTGGTAAAGGCATAATAATAAAACAGGTCTTCAGCTTCAGCGCGCCCGCGGTAACGCTCAACCAGTACCTCAAATAAACCCAAAGCCTTGTTATAATCTTTCTGATTATAGTACTTAATAGCTTCCTGGTATTTTTTGGCGTAATCGTTACTTGCCTTTAACTTTTCGTATTTGCTTTTACAACTGCCCAATGTAATAATTAACAGAGCTAAAACACTGGCTAATAACGTAAGTTGCTTTTTAAACATTTTGCAAAGATAGGTGAATAATATAAATCAGTCAATTATTTATTTAGCTGCTAATATATAACGTGTTTCGTGCTCCTTATATATATAAAGGGCTATTTAACATCTTTTAACTATTAGGCCGATTTTTGCTGAGGTGATGTTTTGTATATAATCCTTCGCCCGGGCACGCAATACCTTTAGCATATATAATAGCACACTATATACACTAAGAGTGTATTGTATACTATATATATAGCAACTGCGCACTATGTAGTATATATGTATAGCATTAACTGATGTTTCGGATAATCCTGATGGAATTACGGGTTTATTAACAATTGTAAGCAATTAAACTGCTTGTCTTCCTATAAAAGGTGTTTATTGGAGAAGGTGGTGAAATTTTTCAGGCTGATTTTTAACATCTTATGAACAGCTGTTGAATATTTGTTTAAAACCGTTTGCAAAATTGAATTCTGTGCGTACCTTTGCAGCCCGCAAATGAGGAAGCGGGGTTGTTCTTAGAAAGGTTAGTGAAGTGGTTTTTGTGAGTAAGATAAGTGAGATTGACAAGCAAAAATAAAAGCCAAAAAAACTTCAAATAAATTTTCGGAAATTGAAAAAGGTTTATACCTTTGCAACCCGCAAACGAAGGAGAAGAGTGGGAGAGAAAACGGCGGGAAAACGAAGCTTAGAAAAATAAAAAAAATAAGTTTTGGAAATAAGAAAAAGGTTTCTACCTTTGCACTCCCGAAACGAAGGAAAGAAAAAAGGCGGAAACGCTGAGTGAGGGAGAAGGGAAAACCGGAGCGATTCCGGCAGAGCAAAAAGAGAAAGTTAACAGCGGTTAATGAGTAACAAAAAGGGGAAAGCGGACGAAAGGAAGCGAGTAGCCAGACAAGAGAAGCCGGAGCGATTCCGGCGGACAAAAATGAAAAGTTAAGGAGTGTAACAACTCCAAGATAATAAGCGGAACCGGGACGGGGAAGCGCAAAGTTCTTTTAAGAAATAGAAAATCATGTAGCGTAACGATCGGGGAAACTAAACCCTCTCCGGTAAGTTATCAGAAACAAAGGAAGCTGTATAAAGATACATAATACAGATTCTATTATTAATAATAGGGTCAGAGTTAAACAAAACATTTTACAATGGAGAGTTTGATCCTGGCTCAGGATGAACGCTAGCGGCAGGCCTAATACATGCAAGTCGGACGGGATTGAGAAGCTTGCTTTTCATGAGAGTGGCGCACGGGTGCGTAACACGTATGTAACCTACCTTGTTCAGGGGGATAGCCTCTCGAAAGAGAGATTAAGACCGCATAACATTATGATGTGGCATCGCATTATAATCAAATATTTATAGGAACAAGATGGGCATGCGGAACATTAGCTAGTTGGTAAGGTAACGGCTTACCAAGGCTACGATGTTTAGGGGATCTGAGAGGATGACCCCCCACACTGGTACTGAGACACGGACCAGACTCCTACGGGAGGCAGCAGTAAGGAATATTGGTCAATGGACGAAAGTCTGAACCAGCCATGCCGCGTGCAGGAAGACGGCCCTATGGGTTGTAAACTGCTTTTGTACCGGAATAAACCTCTTTACGTGTAAAGAGTTGAATGTACGGTAAGAATAAGGATCGGCTAACTCCGTGCCAGCAGCCGCGGTAATACGGAGGATCCAAGCGTTATCCGGATTTATTGGGTTTAAAGGGTGCGTAGGTGGTTCTTTAAGTCAGGGGTGAAAGACGGCAGCTTAACTGTCGCAGTGCCTTTGATACTGAAGAACTTGAATACACTAGAGGTAGGCGGAATGTGACAAGTAGCGGTGAAATGCATAGATATGTCACAGAACACCAATTGCGAAGGCAGCTTACTATGGTGTCATTGACACTGAGGCACGAAAGCGTGGGGATCAAACAGGATTAGATACCCTGGTAGTCCACGCCCTAAACGATGAATACTCGATGTTGGCGATATACGGTCAGCGTCTAAGCGAAAGCGTTAAGTATTCCACCTGGGGAGTACGCCCGCAAGGGTGAAACTCAAAGGAATTGACGGGGGCCCGCACAAGCGGAGGAGCATGTGGTTTAATTCGATGATACGCGAGGAACCTTACCCGGGCTTGAAAGTTAGTGAATAAAGCAGAGACGCTTTAGTCCTTCGGGACACGAAACTAGGTGCTGCATGGCTGTCGTCAGCTCGTGCCGTGAGGTGTTGGGTTAAGTCCCGCAACGAGCGCAACCCCTATGTTTAGTTGCCAGCACGTCAAGGTGGGGACTCTAAACAGACTGCCTATGCAAATAGAGAGGAAGGAGGGGACGACGTCAAGTCATCATGGCCCTTACGTCCGGGGCTACACACGTGCTACAATGGGCAGTACAGAGGGCAGCTACCTGGCAACAGGATGCCAATCTCCAAAAGCTGTTCACAGTTCGGATCGGGGTCTGCAACTCGACCCCGTGAAGTTGGATTCGCTAGTAATCGCGTATCAGCAATGACGCGGTGAATACGTTCCCGGGCCTTGTACACACCGCCCGTCAAGCCATGGAAGCTGGAAGTGCCTGAAGTGCGTAACCGCAAGGAGCGTCCTAGGGTAAAGTCGGTAACTGGGGCTAAGTCGTAACAAGGTAGCCGTACCGGAAGGTGTGGCTGGAATACCTCCTTTCTGGAGCAGTTTCCTAAAGGTATCAGGTAACAGTTACCTACATGATTATTTCTTAAATCAAAAAAAGACAAAAAGAAACCCAAAAGATGAAGCCATCAGTGGTTGTAACCGAAGAGGAAGCAAGGGACACGGTTGGCAGTTCATAGTGGGCAGTAATGCAGTTAGCAGTTGGCAACAAGAGCTAACAAAGAAGCAAGCTGCAAACTAAAGACTGCACACAACAATAGAGTCCTGTAGCTCAGCTTGGTTAGAGCACTACACTGATAATGTAGGGGTCAGCAGTTCAAATCTGCTCGGGACTACAAGTAACATCTTAAGGGGGATTAGCTCAGCTGGCTAGAGCACCTGCCTTGCACGCAGGGGGTCAACGGTTCGAATCCGTTATTCTCCACACACCCTCCGTTTCCTGAAAAGGATAGGATATCATGCAAATGACCATTTAATTGGAATGGGGTAAAGTTCTTTGACATATTGGAAGAAGTAATTGAAAAAGAGAAAACAACAGAATAGGGACGTTGTAGACTTTGGATCAATGAGAGAAAGATAAAGGAAAACGGATGACTTCGGTCATAAAGTCCCCGAGTCTGAAAGTCAGGAAGTCCGAATTACAACTAACTAAAATAAAGACATACCATGCGGCGCAAAAGGCGCATGAGTAGAAGAAAGTAAGAAAGGGTACACGGGGGATGCCTTGGCTCTCAGAGGCGATGAAGGACGTGATAAGCTGCGATAAGCCGCGGGGATTAGCAAATATGACTTAATCCGCGGATTTCCGAATGGGGAAACCTAATTAGCTGAAGGCTAATTGCATAAATGCGCTAACCTGCTGAACTGAAACATCTAAGTAAGCAGAGGAAGAGAAAACAATAGTGATTTCCAGAGTAGTGGCGAGCGAAATGGAAGAAGCCCAAACCTATACTGTTACGGCAGTATGGGGGTTGTAGGACCACAATATGAATATCAAAATGAACCGGAACGGGGTGGGAAACCCGGCCATAGAGCATGAGAGCTGCGTACGGGTAAGTAATGATAGGATAGTGGTATCCTGAGTACCGCGAGGTCGGAGACGCCTTGTGGGAATTTGCCGGCACCATCCGGTAAGGCTAAATACTCCTGAGAGACCGATAGTGAACCAGTACCGTGAGGGAAAGGTGAAAAGAACCCCGAACAGGGGAGTGAAATAGAACCTGAAACCGTGTACTTACAAGCGGTCGGAGCATAGTAATGTGTGACGGCGTGCCTTTTGCATAATGAGCCTACGAGTTACTCTTCCCTGGCAAGGTTAAGTGTTTAAGACACGGATCCGAAGCGAAAGCGAGTCTGAATAGGGCGTATAGTCAGGGGAGGTAGACGCGAAACCTTGTGATCTACCCATGGACAGGTTGAAGGTGCCGTAACAGGTACTGGAGGACCGAACCGATAAACGTTGAAAAGTTTCCGGATGATTTGTGGGTAGGGGTGAAAGGCTAATCAAACTGGGAAATAGCTCGTACTCCCCGAAATGTTTTTAGGAACAGCCTGGCGGTTGAGTTATAAAGAGGTAGAGCTACTAATTGGGTGCGGGGGAGTCAAATCCTACCAAATCCAGATAAACTCCGAATGCTTTATAATATACGCTGGAGTGAGGCTATGGGTGCTAAGGTCCATGGCCGAGAGGGAAAGAACCCAGACCATCAGCTAAGGTCCCCAAATTACTGCTAAGTTGAACTAACGAGGTCCGATTGCACAGACAGCTAGGATGTTGGCTTGGAAGCAGCCATTCATTTAAAGAGTGCGTAACAGCTCACTAGTCGAGCGATCGGGCATGGATAATAAACGGGCATCAAGCAGTATACCGAAGCTATGGATTTGCAGTAATGCATCTGGTAGGGGAGCATTCTATATGCCGGAGAAGCAGGAGGGACAACCGACTGTGGAGGTTATAGAAAAGCAAATGTAGGCATAAGTAACGATAAGGCGGGAGAGAAACCCGCCCACCGAAAGACTAAGGTTTCCTGATCAACGCTAATCGGATCAGGGTTAGTCGGGGCCTAAGGTGAAGCCGAAGGGCGTAGCCGATGGACAACTGGTTAATATTCCAGTACTTTTTATAACTGCGATGCGGTGACGGAGTAGTGACACTGACGCGAACTGACGGAATAGTTCGTTAAAGGCCGTAGGTATAGGTTCTGTAGTTAAGTACGCAGAATTTGCTGAAAGCTGATAGTACTTGAAACCTTCGGGGGACGAGATAGTTCAGGTAATCAGACTTCCAAGAAAACCCGCTAAGCTTCAGGTTATAAAAACCCGTACCGTAAACCGACACAGGTAGTCGAGGAGAGAATCCTAAGGTGCTCGAGTGAATCATGGCTAAGGAACTCGGCAAAATGGCCCTGTAACTTCGGGAGAAGGGGCGCTGGCAGCAATGTCAGCCGCAGTGAAAAGGCCCAGGCGACTGTTTAACAAAAACACATGGCTTTGCAAAATCGAAAGATGACGTATAAGGCCTGACACCTGCCCGGTGCTGGAAGGTTAAGAGGGGATGTTAGTCGCAAGGCGAAGCATTGAATCGAAGCCCCAGTAAACGGCGGCCGTAACTATAACGGTCCTAAGGTAGCGAAATTCCTTGTCGGGTAAGTTCCGACCTGCACGAATGGTGTAACGATCTGGGCGCTGTCTCAGCCATGAGCTCGGTGAAATTGTGGTATCGGTGAAGACGCCGGTTACCCGCAACGGGACGGAAAGACCCCATGCACCTTCACTACAACTTAACATTGATATCGGATACAGGATGTGTAGGATAGGTGGGAGACTGTGATCCAGCTTCGCTAGGAGTTGGTTAGTCAACGTTGAAATACCACCCTTTCTGTATTTGGTGTCTAACCCTGTAAGACGGGGGACATTGTTTGGCGGGTAGTTTGACTGGGGTGGTCGCCTCCAAAAAGGTAACGGAGGCTTTCAAAGGTAAGCTCAGTACGCTTGGTAACCGTACGCGGAGTGCAATAGCATAAGCTTGCTTGACTGTGAGGCAGACAAGCCGAGCAGGGTCGAAAGACGGATATAGTGATCCGGTGGTTCTGCATGGAAGGGCCATCGCTCAAAGGATAAAAGGTACGCTGGGGATAACAGGCTGATCTCCCCCAAGAGCTCATATCGACGGGGAGGTTTGGCACCTCGATGTCGGCTCGTCACATCCTGGGGCTGGAGAAGGTCCCAAGGGTTGAGCTGTTCGCTCATTAAAGTGGCACGCGAGCTGGGTTCAGAACGTCGCGAGACAGTTCGGTCCCTATCTGTTGTGGGCGTAGGAAGTTTGAGTGGGGCTGACCTTAGTACGAGAGGACCGGGTTGGACTAACCTCTGGTGAATCTGTTATGCCGCCAGGTGTACTGCAGAGTAGCTACGTTGGGAATAGATAAGCGCTGAAAGCATCTAAGTGCGAAACTAGCCACAAGATGAGACTTCCATTGAGGGTCGTAGGAGACTACTACGTTGATAGGTTACAGGTATAAAGGTGGTGACATCATAGCCGAGTAATACTAATTGCCCGAAGCTTTCTTCAGATAGAAAAAGTGTGGGTACGGTCGTAAGACTGTACCCCGCAAAAACAAAAACAACAAAAGCTGTTGTTTTCTCTAACTCAATCACTTCTTTCAATAATATGTCATTGTTTGGCAGGATCGGGAAACCGGTTGCCAGTTACGGGTAAAAACCGGAACCAGGTAACACGAACCACGAAACTAAAAAACATTAAAAATATTCAGGTGCCTATATCGGCGGTGTCTACCTCTTCCCATTCCGAACAGAGAAGTCAAGCCCGCCAGAGCCGATGGTACTGCGGTAAAACGTGGGAGAGTAGGTCGGTGCCAAACCTTATCATCCAGCAAAGGATGTAAAACCAAAAGCCTTAGTATAACACTAAGGCTTTTTTGCGTTTATAGATTTTTTGAAATATCGCTAATCTTAAGGTTAGCGAGTACCAAATCTTTCTGTAGATTCTTTAATAGTAGTTTCAATTTCTTCTCTTGTTCGATAATCGCCAGGAAACATCGCTAATTCGACAGGTAACTTTACAGCTGGAATAGAAAGGCGAATATTCTTTCTTTCAAAAGGATAATTTTTCCAACTTGTTATATCGACTAATCTATTATCAATTGGAACGTCTGTCTTTTTAAAGCTAAGTAAGAAACCAAATGGAAAATGTGCAATCTCGCTGTAATTCTGAATTATCCCTTTATCATATACAAAGTTATCTGCCATATATCGATAGTTGCTACTATCATTATAGTACATAAATACTTGATAGTTTGGCGGTAGAATCCGACTTGATTTGTTTAAAACGAATTCTGTCAAATCGGGAAAGTTCTCTGAATAGTTAATAGAACCAAGAGTTACGAAGAATGACATAATTTGCTTGATTACTTTTAATGGATGAATGATGTATGGATCTCCATTAACGTATTGAGCATCAGCTAATCTTAATCTATATACTGCTTGATTAACGAATTCTATATAAGCGTTGCCGTACCAACCTCCAGTATTATTATTACATGTTTCGCAAAGCGAGTAATAGCCAATACCTCCTTGTTCTGGTCGCCCCCTTGGATTTTTAAGGAAAGGATCATCTATTGATGAATCAGAAGGGAAAATATAAAATCGATTAGTATTATAGGCTTTTTTAGGAGGAACATGTTCATATGTTAATTTAGCTTTAGTACCACATAATTTACATATGCCGATCTGAGCATTAGACATAATTTCTGTAGTTAGTAATTTTTTATATAATTATAGATTTCTAAAAATTGCAGTCTAAAATACACTATTAAGATAAGAAAAGGCAAATAGCTACATTGAATATCTTATTGCCATTTACAAGATTGTTCTATACAAAATTTGCCATTACATGTTAGTCCGATTCGTTAATTAATTATCATTATCCCTCAAAAACAGAAAACCCACCGTTGCCGGCGGGTTTTCTTGATATATAGTGATAGGGATTAGGCTATTGTGTTGAAATGATGCGGTAGAGTATCCAGTTGTCGGTTTCGTATACTCTTTGATAATTTACGCCGCTGTTTACTATTCTGATGAGCGGTATGTACCGATTGTTAAGCTGTGTATAACCTGTAAATGGATTCTTGGCAGTGGCAATCAGTATATAATCGTCGTAACGGTACGGCGTTTCTATGGCGCTCAAGAACAGATCCTGGTAAGGCAGGGTAAGTTTGGTAATGTCGTGTGTAAATGCGGCTATGGGGTATGAAACTGCATCGTCCATTAATATGTGGCTATCTTTTGGCAGGTTATTTATAACGTCTGCCAGTTCCATGTTTTCGCTCTGGTCTGTATTGGGCACAAGCGTGGTAAGCGTGGTTATAAATTTCTTTTCGTCGGTTATAAGTGATTTGTAGAGGAATATATATCCTGTGTATAACTGGAGCAGAATAACAAAACCCAGTATCAGCTTAAATACATATTGCTTCTTTACGGTTTGTGCCTTAAACACCAGGCAAAGCAATGCCATGATCAGGAAAATGAGGTAATACTGATAATTCAGAAATAGCTTGTCGTACTTTATATGCAAAAACTCGATAAAGGCAAAAGGGGTTAAAATAGTTAAGGCCTGGTAGGTACTTTCCCTGAACAGGTAAATGGCAATCAATATCAGCGGACAAAAACAGATCACCCTTATGGATACCATGATGGATAACTCGGGCAACTGGTAGTTAGCGCTGGTTGTCATGATATCATAATTAAGCTTATCAACCAGTACATTCCAGGTGGCATAGGGGCTTTCAATAAAATAATTTAAATCGTTAGCGTGGGTAAGGTTTAACAGCTTATAGCAAATAACCGATGCTACCGGTAAAATAAACAGGATAATGTAGATAGCGAATGTTTTATTGATGAGCTTACGGCGCAGCGACGGACTGTTAAAGCTTAAAAACAGCCTGAAAATAGATTCCTTTTCGCCCAGGTTTAAACTTTGCAGGGTGATGGCCAATACCAGCGGCACAAAAAACAGGGTAAGCCAGATGAATTTATAGTCGCAAAAAATAAGGATCACCAGGCATATACTGGCCAGCGAAACATGGAAGGTTGTATTTGAGCGGTAAAATTTAAGCAGGTTAAAAAAGAAAAGGAAAAAGAAAATGAGCACCATGTAAATTGCTTTCCCCGAAGCCGCCGCGTACAATAAACCCGGATGCAGAAAAAACAATAGCAGCACCAGGTACAGGTAAAAATCATCATCTATACGATTGATAAGTGCACGGGCAATAATGTAAAACAGAACCGCTGTACCAATTGCCGATGCTATTACCGGCGCCAGGTAGGAATTGATGGCGTTAAAAATAAAGGTAGTATAAAATGGCAATAGCGGCGAAGTAAGCCCCATTACCTTGATACGGTTGCCCAGGCCCTCGAAAACTATCTTAGTTTTTTCGATATAAAAAATGCTCTCCCGGTTATAGTAACCCAAATGGTTCAGGTAAATGCCAATTACCAGGTAGTAAATGCCAAGTATCAGGGTTAAAATAAAGAGGTATTGATTTTTTGAAATTTTCATCAGCACTATCTTATTTAATAACGTTTGTTGGGTTATTAACTTTACTTAATCCATGATTCGTTTTTTCCCAATAAAAAGGGTTTACTATCAGCTGGTACAGGCCCATATATGCCGCTGCCGAATGCATGAGCCAGTAAACCGGGTTAGCAATGGCAAACAGTATCAGTTCGAAATACCTGCGTTTAAACACGGCCATCATGTTAATATATATCATGAGGATATTACCCACCATGAGGTTAAATATCGACATGAACAATACCCAGTCCGGGAACAGGGTGCGCATGGTTGAAAAATCAAATATGAGGTAACTGATAAATATGCCCAGCAAAAGCGGGTAAACTAAAAACGTGGCCGACGTTGCGCCGATGAAAAAGTTAAACCCTAAAAATCCCCTCCAGCCAATTTTTTTAACCAAAGCCGCCGGATTGCGCATGTGCACCAGGTAGGTTTGCATGTAGCCCTTGATCCAGCGT
The DNA here is from genome assembly GCF_034262375.1 of Mucilaginibacter sabulilitoris. NCBI lineage: Bacteria > Pseudomonadati > Bacteroidota > Sphingobacteriia > Sphingobacteriales > Sphingobacteriaceae > Mucilaginibacter > Mucilaginibacter sabulilitoris. The sequence continues at coordinate 6,979,972 of NZ_CP139558.1, read as the reverse complement.
GAGCGCTGACGGATCCAGTTGAAAGGCTCGTTGTTAGCCTCTTCGTATGTGGTAGAGTTGATGATGGCTACCTTATAGCCTTTGGCATAGGCTCTCACACCAAGGTCGGCATCTTCAGTTACGTTAAACGGATCCCATGCGCCTAACTCAATCAGGGCATCCATTTTAAAGTGATTGCTGGTACCACCCAGCGGAATAGGGATATCAAGCGTATCTAAGCCGGGCAGCATATAATCAAACCAATACGAATATTCCAGGGTAAACATCCTGGTGAGGAAATTTTCGTTACGATTAAAGTAATTGAGCGCGCTTTGCACACAAATATATTTTTCAGGCAGTTTGTTGAATAAGGCCACTACCTTTTTAAGCTGGTCGGTATCCGGGATATCTTCGGCGTCGTATATGGTTAAATATTTACCCCTTGAAAAATGCAGACCGTAGTTGCATGCCTTCGGTTTGGTTTTGGGCATGTGGAAGGGCACCACAATTACCTCAAAAACAGCGGGGAAATCAAGATTTTGTACCGCCTTTAATGTCTTGTCATCATCTTCTTCAATGAGCAATTTAATATCAAGCTGTTCGCGTGGGTAGTCGATACTCTGTAAGTTCCAGATCAGTTTTTTAATCAGCTTATCTTCTTTGTAAACAGGTAATAATATCGTATAAACCGGGACTGCATTATCCACCACATTACGCACATCGGTTTTGGTTACGGCCTGGTGCAGCTCAAAGCGCGAGCCAACCAGTGCCAGGAACAGCTTAAAAATAATAGCCACCAGGAAAAATGTACTGAGGATAACATTAATGATAATAGAGGTATTTTTAAAGCTTAAAACCAGCCCTATAGCGGTAATAGCAATGATAATAAAAATAGTAATAAGCTGCGGACTGGTAAATGTTGTTGATGCCGAACTTTTGGGGTCGCGTTTTAAGAGTTCAAAAACGGAGGCTTTAACATACTTTTCGCCAAGCAGCTTATGGCTTAACCATATAATATCAAGGTCATGCGCTACGATGATTTCAGGCTCCAAGTCATAAGTGAATTTTATAAAATCAATAAAAAACTGGTCGCTGGGATCGCTCATTAAGGTTACTACCTTATTGTTTTCAATGCGGAGCGGTAACGCTATGTGATCGTTGGCGAATTTTAGTTCAACTTTTTTTAATACCGTAGTATCAAAAGCCTCGTTCCGTACCTGCGCAAACGTGAAACCCGCGTTGGTTAATGAGCGCTCATAATTTTTGCGGGAGATATAACCAAAGTTCAGGGCTATTTTGGTGTATGATAACCCCGTCTTTTTTGAAAAATTATTAATTTTTTCCTGATCAGCTGGTGTTATGAACCCATCGGCAACCAAAAGTTCAGGAATAGAAATACTCATTATATTTAAATAAAAGTGTTAAAATAAATCATGTAATAGCCTTGTTTTAAGGCTAATTACATGATAGGTACTCTATGTTTTTGTGATGTTTAGGATAATATCTTAGTCTTTAAACAGCTCCTGTGATTTTTGAACTTTTGACCGAACATACAGGAACGAAAGCAATATCAATATCAGGATACCTAATAGTATATACAGGTTATAGCTGTCCCAGAAACGGGTTAGTCCGCTCTTGGTATCAATATACTCCAGGTTTTCGCTTGATTTATTGATGTTGAACAGGTACTTGTTAGAGTTAACATCAGATATACAAACGTTGCTTGATAGCGTTGAAAGCTGTTCAGTAATTGATTTTGACGCGGCCAAAAACGCTTCGGCTACATGCTTGCCGGTTCCCGTAATTACCAGCGTAGCATTGTTGCTGCGGCCATAAAATATTTGCGCCAGACCGTTCGATACCGTGTCGGACAGGGAGTAAACCGGCGTATTATTATCCGTATTATACAACCTGAAGTCCCGATTAAATTTGATAGGGGCATCAGGGAACTCATCTAATAATTTGTCTTCTTTTGACAAAAGCGCGATGATATTATATTTTTTAAGCTCTTCGGGCTGAATCTGGTCTGAATAAACAAACTCAGGGAAATTATTGGCATTGATGTTATTGTTTAGCTCATAAATAATTTCGCCCAGTGCGCCGGCAGCATATTTAGCATAATCTTTGTTCACCACTATACGGGTTGTACCGGTATTAAAAGCTTCCGGATACTGGTAAAAGCTCAGGTTGCTGGTGATGAATGGGTTTTTTGATTCCAGGTATGATTTATCAACGTCAACCTCAGCAAAGAAATTGATAAAGCTGTCGCGGCAATGGCCATTGGTTGGGAAAAACCTGAACTCGGCCTCGAGCGTATTGTATTTGTGGTGCTGGTAACGGTTAATGGTTATCGAGGTATTCAATTTTCCTGATGCATCCAGCTTTTCACTGCTGATGAGCAATCCGTTCAGGTAAATATTAAAGAAACCGCGGTCGCCGGGGCTTAAGCCGCTGTAGTTGGCAACAAAATGTATTTCAACTTCTTTCGGGGTAAAGCTAAAGTCACTGTTTTTAAAGCTGTAGGCGCTTTTTAATGAACCGATACCTGATAAAAAGTCGCTCATGCCTCCAATTTGTTTCAGTGATAATTTTGAGCGGTTCTCGTCAATGCTTTTGAAGAAGGTGTTTTGCGCTTTTTCAATTAACAGGTAGTCGCCATAAGTTGAATTCAGGATGTTCATATTACCCAAAGCAGTAATTGCCTTTTCGTAACCATTGTCATCGCCGCCTGTAATAAACAATGTCTCTTTTGATACGTTCTCCTGGCTTACAGTTTTTACAGGCGTTAAAGTTCCGTTTGGCGACGTAACCATGCGTGTATTGGTATCAGTAACCAGGCTTACCGATTTATTCAGATAAAATAAGCCCTGGCCATTTTGTGGAGTTACTTTAATTAAAGAACGTGCATCAGCCGGCAGGCTTGATAAAGCACCAACCCTGATGTAATTCCGGATGCTATCGGGTAATTTACTTTCTTCATAAACCTGTATATTCCTGTTTTGTGTCTTTTTTAACCGGGAATATGCCCAGGCTACAGCCTTAAGATCATGCAGACTTGGATTTGAAGGATAAACTATTGCTTTTTTTGAATCAAAGCAGTTGCTGATATTTACGTTATCAAAAAAGCTCTTGTTGCTTTTTACTAATGACAGGTATGAATAATTTTTAACCTTTAACCATAAAGCAGGATTGTCCAGATCCTTACACTCATCATCGGTTATAGTGAGTAAAGTTTTAACCTGAATTTTCAAATACTTATCGGGCGACAGATCGGCCCGGGTTAGGTTTAGGGTAAGTTTCTGTATCGAATCTTTTGTTAAATGACCGCTAAACGCAGGTTTGTTATTAATAACTATGTTGATGTATGAGCGTTCCTTTATCAGCGCTTGTGAAGGCTCAAAATATAATACCAGCTTACTGCCATTCATTTCTGTAAGCGGTGTAATTTTAACATAAAATGAATTGGCACCGCTCATTCCATATATCACATCGTCCTCATGCCCAAGCGATTTAAAGGTTACTATGCTTTGTGCCCGCGTCGCTGTACTAAATAGAAAAACAAAGGCTAATAGGGATAAAAATTTATTCATTTGGCTGTAAATATTAATTTATAACGTAAAATTCAACTCTGAAATAATTGCCGTTATCGTCGCTGCGATAGTTAAGTTCGCCACCCAGTTCCTGGGTCATTAATTTGGCAATGGAAAGGCCCAACCCAAGGCGGCTTTCATTAACGCCCGATGTATCATTAAGGGTTTTTAATTTATTGAACATCATGTCAAGCTCCTGCTGGCCTATGGCAATGCCTTCATCAATAATTTCAAAAACAAATTTTTGGCGCTGCAGGCTGGTAACCACCCTGATCTCATTATTGGTTTGCGAAAATTTAATAGCGTTTGATAACAGGTTCTGAAACACCTGACCGGCAAATACACGGTCGAGCCTAACGTTCAGAGGCAGTTTTAATATGTTGTTGGTAAGATGAATATTCTTCATCTGTGCGGTTTCATACAACCCCCTGAAAACATGCATCACTTCAACATTGGCATCAAATACCTCAAGATTAAATTTCATCTCCGGCGACTCGATCTCCTTTACATCCATCAGCTTATTGAGCATATACTGCATCTTTTCGGCCGATTCTGAAATATAACCCACAAACTCCTTTTGATCGGTGCTTAAACGGTAGTCTTCCTCTTTGATCATGTTATTGCTCATCACAATTGATCCGATAAGGTTTTTAAGATCATGACCAGCTATATTAATAAAGCTGTTCTTTTGGCCGTCAAGCTTGCGCAGTTGTTCATATTGCGCGTCGATGAGGTTGTTTTTAGCATTGATGTCGGTATTTTGCTGCTTTAACTGCTCATTTGATTTTTCAATCAAAATCTGCGAGCGTACATCCCTTTTCATTACCTTATAGCGGGTACCCGGAATAATACATGATAACAGGGCTATTATAAAAAACAGCTGTCCGCCGTTACTGATAACAATATCTAAATTATACTCACTTAATAAATTAAAAAATATAGCTAATAACAATAATGCTATCAGGGTTTGAATAATGGAGTTTACAGGTTCCCAGAAAACCTGCAGGTTAAAAAACAATATAACAGTTGCAAAAAGCAGGTAATAAATGTTAAGGCTTTGAATAGGAACTATATTACATAAAACGGCCGATGTAACCGAAAGCATAAAAAGACTCATATGGAGCAACAGCCTGTAATCATATCTTTTGGCTACAAAAATGGTGTGCAAGCCAAAAATCAAAGCGCAGGTTATTAATCGTACAATAAAAAACTGAACCCATACATCCTTTGCATATACTAAATCGATAATAAAGAAAAGCGGGTAAATAAATATGATAGTCCAAATAATATTATTTGTTTGGTACCACGCTTTTTTTGCGGTTTCCTTTATTAATTCGTCTTTCGAAATTTGAACAAACATTATTCGTTATCTTGAATTATATTTAAAATTTAGGCTACGTGTTAACGGTTTATAATAGGTTTAAAATATTGAGTAACAAAACCATTCCTTTTACGCAACTCTTAAACTATTTGTTAATAATAATATTAACAGCCGTTTGCGCTGATGCAAAAAGCAGTCCAAAGGTACAGCAGTTACGTGCACAGGCGTTTAAACGTGCACAAAGCCTCAATAATGGCATTAGTATTTCATGGCTCGAGCAAACCTGGGTTAAACAACCATTAAGCGAAGAAGGCATCAAAAAAACCGATCTTGAGCTGCTCAAAAAGCTGGGTTTTAAGAGCATCAGGCTCCCGGTGGCCTTTAGCCGGTTTGAAGCTGAACATATACCCGCCGAACGTGTGTTTACCTGTATAGACAAGGTTATAAAACAATGCCATACTTACGGTTTTAAGCTGGTAATAGATTATCATTATGGGAAACTTACGGATACTAATTATTTAACTGAAACGCCAAAAATAATTGCCCTTTGGCTTAAATTAACACAAAGATATAAGCACGAAAACCCCGACGATGTTTTTTTTGAACTGTACAATGAACCGCCCAAAATAAACCCCAAAGTGTGGAAAGATGCCGCATACAATATTCTAACCGCCATCCGGAAAATTGACAAGCAGCGCACCTTAATCATAGGGGCTTCTAACTATAACAGTATTTACGAATTGAGCAGATTTGTGCGCCTGGCCGACGAAAATATTATTTATACCTTCCATTTTTACGAGCCTTTCTTTTTTACCCACCAGGGCGCGGAGTGGGTAGGCAACCAGGTAGCAACAACCGGGGTATCATTTCCTTATAATGCGGAAAATTTTCCAGCCCTTAACCCAAAAGCAAAAGGCACCTCCGGCGAAAGTAATTATAACCTGTACAAAATTGACGGTAATGAGCGGTCGATAAATGATAAGCTGCGGATAGTAAAAAACTGGGCAGATAAGTATGGGGTACCCATTATATGCGGCGAGTATGGGGTGTATAATAAATACGCCGATCCTGGCAGCCGCTGCAGGTATATTAAGGCCGTGAGGGTTGCGCTTAAAAAATTAAATATACCTGGTATGCTTTGGGATTATAACAGTTCCTTTTCTATATTTACGGGTAAGCCATCTGTTAAATCACTATCGGCCTGTATGCGTGATGCCATAGGCTATAGCGCTGCAAAATGAAATAATGTTAATAATTTTTAATTGATTACCTTTGTTGAGTAATATTCTGTTATGAAATTTTTTGAAGAAAAACGTCGGGAGGTAATGGGACATATTGAGCAATTTATGCTCGAAAAAATGTTCGAATATTTAAAACCTGTTGATACAATATGGCAACCGTCTGATTTTTTACCCGATTCTACAAGAGATTCTTTTTTCAGCGAAATTAAAGAATTGCAGGAAAGCGCCCAGGGCTTAAGCTATGACCTTATTGCAGTTTTAATTGGTGATACTATAACAGAAGAAGCCCTGCCAACTTACGAATCATGGCTTACCATGGTTGAAGGCGTTTCAAAAGATGAAGAAGGCGGTTGGATGAAATGGACCCGTCACTGGACTGCCGAAGAGAACCGTCACGGTGACCTGTTAAACAAATATCTGTACCTGTCTGGCCGTGTTAACATGCGCATGATGGAAGTATCAACCCAGTACCTCATAGCCGATGGCTTTGATATTGGTACCGGTACCGATCCTTACCGCAACTTTATATATACATCGTTCCAGGAGCTGGCTACCAATGTATCGCACAGACGTGTGGCTTCACAGGCCAAAAAAGATGGCGATACCCTGCTGTCAAAAATGTGCGGTGTTATTGCCGGCGATGAGGCGCGTCATGCCAAGGCTTACAAATACTTTATCGAAAAGATATTTGAAGTTGACCCAAGCGAAGCCATGATAGCCTTTGAAGATATGATGCGCAAAAAGATTGTGATGCCTGCACACTTTTTACGTGAAGTAGGTTTGAAAATTGGTCAAACCTTTGGTCATTTTACGGATGCTGCCCAACGCCTGGGTATCTACACCGCTATTGACTATGTAGATATACTAAAAGAACTGATTGAAGACTGGCACATTGAAAGTGCTACCGACCTTAACGAAGCCGGAGAAAAAGCACGTGATTATATCATGAACCTGCCAACACGTTTACTGCGTGTTGCCGAGCGGATGAAAAACCCCATGCTGGAGTACAAGTTCAGTTGGATAAACGGATAGACTTCTTGGTTAAAATATAGAAAAGAGGCGCATCATCTGCGCCTCTTTTGTTTTAGGAAAAATAACAAACTTGTCATCCTGAGCGGGGGCGAAGGATCTTTTATGTGTCGTGTACACCTCCTTAATGTCATTGCGAGGAGGAACGACGAAGCAATCGCGACCTATGCAAGTGTCTCCCTGTATAGCTTGAGATTGCCACGCTATCGCTCGCAATGACATGTTTTTTATAATCTGTTTATTTATTCCCCCTCCACCTTAAACCCCGGCTTTTTATAGTCTTCCGGTACATAATCCGCGGGTATCTGTATATGGTTGCCATCCCGCAATGCAGTATAATGCGGCGACATGATCTCTACCCCGGCTTCGTTAAATTTATCCTGTATGTTTTGGTGCAGCCGGGAATAAACGCCTGCCATTTGGTTTGATAGCGGGGTATAGGCGTTTACCTGGTAGCTTACATTAAAATCATTAAGCGCTGTTTGCAGCACAAAAGGCTTTTGCTCGGTTGATACGCCCTCAGTGGCTTCGGCCGCGCTGATAAGCAGGTTATGTACTGTTTGCCAGGGCACATCGTAACCAATGGTAACTGTGGTATTTAATATGAGGCCCATGGTTTTGGCCACTGTGCTGTAATTGGTGGTATGCCCGCTTAATATGGTGCCATTGGGTATGGTAATGTCTTCGTTTTTAATGGTACGCAGGCGGGTTACCAGCAGGTTTTTTTCAACTACATCGCCCATGGCATCACCTACCTTAATACGGTCGCCAACTTTATACGGCCGCATATACGTAAGCACAATGCCAGCTACCATATTAGATATGGCCGACGAAGATCCAAGCGAAAATAATACCCCTAAAAAAACGGTCACTCCCTGAAATATTTTTGAATCGGAACCGGGCAGATATGGAAATATCACAACAAACATAAATGCGTATAAAAGCACCCTGATAATATTGTAGGTAGGCATGGCCCACTCCGGGTAAAAGCTGTTAATGGTGATGGCTCCCAATGCAATTTCATTGGCTATAAATTTCACCAGTTTTACAATATACCGTGTTACCACATAAATAACGGCAATGGTAAGCAGGTTGGGTATATAATGCACAAGGGCCAGCAATATGCTTTTAAACGGATTTACCACATAACTCAGCAGCTGCGATGCAATTGGCTTTGACGATGGAAAAATAAAGAACAGCACCGGTAGTGCCAGGTAAACCACAATAATGATCAATATAAACCGGGCTATACGCAATAAACTGGTGATAAGCGGCAACAGGCGCTTGGCATACTTAACCGGGGCGCCCTGTGCCGCCAGTTTGTCCATACGATTTTCCCACGTCCTTAATACTCTTAGCTTTACCCACCTGGAGCCCTTATTTAACGCCCAGATTAAAGCAATAACAAGAATAACCACCGCTATGGCCTGCAGGATATTAATGACCATTTGTTTGGTGTTATTGGTAGTAAAATAATTACCCAGCTTTTTTTTCAGTATATCCAGATAGCTGGCTGCCAGTTGGGCGCGGGGGAGTTCAGAAAATGTAGCGTCTTTATTATTTACAGCCAGTATAATTTGCGAGTTGTATGCAATTACCGAAACAGCAGTGTCGTTTTTTAAGGTAAGGGAGTCGGCGTTAAAATCAATGCGGTTAACCAGGCCCTCAATACGTTTAGTTACAATGGCGGCCCGCTCCGCAGGCTCAAACAAACCTTGCCCGGCATAAAATGTAAAAAGCGTGTCGCGATTAATAATTATAGGGTAACCCTTTACGTCGGTTTTTTTTTGAGCTTGGGTTGTAAACGCCGCTAATAAAAGCAAGATGAGGAGGCAATAATTTTTAGGCATAACAGGCAGATTTTATGTTAAAGCTAAAAATTATATTTCAAATCTTTTAGCCTTCCTGCACCAGATCGGTACCTTGATTCCGGGAGAGGCCATTAAACAGGTCGTTAAGGATGGATTCAACAGTGAGTGAGTTTACATCATCAACATAATGCTCATTGCGGGTTATGTGTAATTCAGTTCCTTTAATAACAATACTGAACAGAACACCCTCATACATTTCGGGCTGCGAAATCTCGATGACATCATCCTTACGGGTTATAGTGAAATTAATATCGCTTTGTTTTTGCTCATGAAAAAGCGGGTTAACCTTTTGTTGCAGGATACTGTAAAGTTCAGTTATGTTAATTGCTGTATGCAGGGTTATAATTTTCATGATAATACATTTGTATGTTTAATATTACAAAGCAATAGTTAATATTGTTTGTTAAACAAACCGTGCCATTGCAGGGAACCTCACCCAACCCTCTCCAGGGGAGAGGGCTTTAGAATATTTTTAAAGTCTCCTCCTTTGGGGGAGATTTAGAGGGGCTTCCTCGCAATGACATTGTTGAAAAGGATCATTAAATACTACCTGTATGAATTACAAATTACTTGGCCGCTCGGGCCTTAAAGTTTCAGAATTATGTTTAGGAACTATGGGTTTCGGTACCGAAGCCGGGTGGGGGGCTGATAAGGATACCAGTTTTTCCATCATGGATGCCTACGCCAATGCCGGCGGCAATTTTTTAGATACGGCCAATATTTATAAACTGGGTACCAGCGAAAAAATAATAGGCGAATACATGAGCAATCATGACCGTGATTATTTTGTACTGGCTACTAAATATACTTTAAAGGATAATATGACCAACCCTAACGCATCGGGCAATAACCGCAAAAACATGATGCGCAGTGTGGAGGAAAGCCTGAAGCGTTTAAAGACTGATTTTATTGATGTTTTATACCTGCACATCTGGGATGATATTACGCCGATTGATGAAGTAATGCGCGCCATGGACGATTTGATAAAACAAGGCAAGGTTACTTATGCCGCTATTAGTGATACACCGGCCTGGGTAATAGCTAAAGGGAATACACTGGCTGAATTTATGGGCTGGAGCCAGTTCATCGCTCTACAGGTAGAATACAGCCTATTGGCCCGTACTGCCGAGCGGGAGCTGATACCGATGGCCAAACATTTCGGTATGACGGTTACGCCCTGGGCGCCATTGGCCGGCGGGGCGCTTACCGGTAAATATTTAAAAGGCGATAAAGGCAGGATAAAACCCGAAAGCAAAAGACTGGACGCGCGCAGCGAAGCCATTACTAAGGTAGTTATGGACATAGCGGCTGAACTGGGCGTATCTGAAAGTCATGTAGCCCTAAATTGGACCCGCCAGCAGGGTTTTTCATGTATCCCGATAGTAGGCGCTACCAAAGTTGATCAACTGCTGGATAACCTGAAAACCGTTGATGTTACCCTAAGCGAAGATCAACTGAAAAGACTTAGTGATGCCAGCGCCATTGAACTTGGTTTCCCCGGCGATTTTTTCAGGGAAGATGGGGTGAAGCTGAACTCTTTCGGCGGATTTTATGACAGGGTAGAAAAAAGATAGGACTGTGCTATCTGTCGTGGCGGAGCTGTTCACGTTTGAGTTTGCGATCAAAGTAGCCGCGGACTCTGCTGGTCATATGCCTGGTGTGGCGGGTGAAACGGGTTGTCCAATAGTCAAACCGACCGGCTAAACCCATGATGCTGAGCACTACAAACAATAGCAGCAGGGTAATGATAAAAAGCTGGAATCCGTCAATTGCTATATCCTCATGGTGATTATCCTTTTGTTTATTATCAATAGATGGACAATCACCATGCCTTTTAATATATCCCGGCTTTCTAAAAGCCGTTAACCGACTGTCAGTTTGAAGTTTAGATCCTGAAATTTACCCGGGTTTATGAGTTATAAATATGATGATGTAGTGTAGAGATAAGCCTACAAAACGCTTAATTAAAGCGTTTCAGATATGCTGGCTTAATCAATTCGGCATAAGGAATACCCGAAGCTATATCGGCGCTAAACCATGGATCGCCGAAATACTGCAATATCTGTATATTTTGAGCTGGCATATAACTTTGAGCCAGCAGAAATTTTTTGTGGTGCTGTGCATTTTCTATAACGTCCATGACTGCAAAACAATGCCCGGGAGAGCCGCCCTTTATAAAAACATCCCCCGCTTTAATTGCTGATATATCCTGAACCGGTTTTAACTCTTTTTGCAATGACAGCGTACCAGCATAGCTGAATACCAGATTCATGTAACGCAAAAAGTTAGGATAGCTGTAATCTTTTTTAGCTTTTAAAACCCAGTGATCATTGCTATACCTGTAACCATCCGCATAATGGGCAAAATCGCAACGGAACCCGCTCGTAAAATTAAAGCTGATGGCTTTATAGTTTTTTTGTTGATAAAGATATTCGCCACGCAAGCGCATCACGGCATCGGCGCATTGTTGCAAATCCTGATTGCCTATGCTCATATCAACAATACCAGCGGTATAGCTCTCGGTACTGGCAACATTGCCTTTGTAGGTGCGTGCAGGGGTTCCTGCGGGCTTAAGCGGCAAGGTTTGAAGCCAGTTACCAAAACTACCCGGTGCAGCCGTTAAGCGGTGATAGCCGGCGGGTATTTTAAAGCGGGTCAAAACATTGTCGGTTTTTGCCGGCGCAATAAGCAATACTGATAAAGTAAGCAGGAGTAAACCTTTCATAATGTTTTCGCCTTTTTTAGTTGTTCATAAGGGTTGTAAGGCACGGGTAGATCATCAACTAACTTAAATGCCGAAAAATGTAAATGCGTAGGGGATCGTTTTTTGTAAGCATTGTAGCCGGTACGACCGACCCTGGCAATTGTCTGACCTGCTTTTACTTCGTCTCCTGGCTTTACAAAGATGGCCTGGTTATGGGCATAATAAATAAGCTGACCATAGTTGTCATTTATCCATATATATTTACCTCCGCGCAAACCACTGGTTGGTTCCCATTCGTTTGAGCAGGCAATCACAATACCATAATCAACGGCGAGTACATCAACCGGCTTACTTGATTTATCGTCTAAACAATCCTGATTTTTATCATTTATAAAAATATCGTGGGCAGGGTGGGCCGAGTGTTTATTTCCATCCAGGTAATGGTAACCTTTATCAGAATAGCCGCTCCCGTTGCCGCCAATAGCATGGTAATTATATTTGCGGAGCGGGAATACCCATCCATCTAATGCTTCAGGTACGTGCCTGTTTTGCCGTAATTGATTGATCAGGGTTTTGAATTGTTTAGCCGCGTCAGGCCGCTTGATTTGCCCGTTAAGTATAGCCGTATTCAGGTTGTTTATTTTGTCGCAAACCGATTTATTATCTTGTGCAGATGCACTAAGTATAAAAAATATTAATCCAGCAAGCAATGTGATTTTTTGCATAAGGTTTATCGAATAATAAATATAACTAAATAAATAGTCAAAATATTATCCTTCAATCTTAATATCATATTTACTGAGCAAGCCGGGCAGACCATGAACCGAAAACTGCGCTTTTTTGAGCTGGTTATCATCCGGATCGATGGTGAAATTATATGACGTACGCAAATCGGCGCCCTTGAGTATGGTTCGGCTAAAAAATGCCCGGTTAAGGTTACAGTTAATGAATTTGGTATCAGTGAGGTCGCACTCTGTAAAATCGGTCTCTACCATGGAACAATCGCTGAACCGGGATTTTTTGTTCTTCTTTTTGTAGAAAACGGCATTATCCAGTATGCAGTTTTCAAAATGCACCTCGAACAAAAAATCAATGCTTTTGCTAAAATTTACGCCGCTTAGCTTACAATGTATAAAGTTGATGTTTTGAAAGCCCGCACTACTTACATCGGCGAGTGACAGGTTGCAATCCTCAAATGTGCAATCGGTAAAAACAAGACTATACAAATTAGCATAGGAAAAATCGCAGTTGATAAATCTGCAGTTCTCATAGGTTCGGTTATGTCCGGTTATCTGGTCGGCAATAATTTTGGTAAAAGTTTGGTCTTCCTGGTGTTGAGGTTGCATACAGCAAATTTATATTTCCAGCGCTATATTTTAATGGGAGGAGTTATCCAATTTAAAATATTGATTGAAAATACTTCTTGCCAGGAAAGCGGATTTAATCAGTGGCATAGCTATTGTTATTTTATAACTACATCAAAACCTATAAAATGAAAGCATTAAAAACAATAGTACATGTACTGGCCATAAGTACATTACTTGGCGCCGTTACCCCGGTAATGGCGCAATCGGTTAAAACGGATACATCATCAACCACTAAACCAAACGGAGCAGGTGCAGGCAACGGCTCCAGCCAGGGGGCACCCGGAGCAGCTACAGTATCAGGAACAGGCACCGGTACCCTCGCCGATAGCAATGGCTCGGTAGCCGCGGGCGACTCAAGCGTAAGATCTGCTTCGGCCGCAGAGGTATCAAAACCCACCGAACAGCCAGCATCGACAGATAGCCACAACAACTGGGGCCTTTTAGGATTGTTTGGATTGCTGGGATTGTTAGGATTGCGGAAAGGCGGTGAAAAGGCTAATCAGTAAATCTGTTTAACCCGTTTCTCCCTTTTTAACAACACCCCCTCACGGGACCGGGGGGCTCTACATATTCCTTCTGTACTGCCCGCCAACCTCATAAAGCGCGTGACTAATCTGTCCTAAAGAGCAATATTTGCATACTTCCATCAGGCTTTCAAAAATATTGCCACCTGAGATGGCTGTGTGCTGCAGCTCTTTCAACCGCTGAGCAATATGCTCCTGGTTGCGGTGCTGGAATGCCTCCAACGTGGCTATCTGGTATTGTTTTTCGTCTTCAGTGGCGCGGATCACCTCACCCGGTACAATAGTTGGCGAACCTTTTTTGTTGAGAAATGTGTTAACACCTACAATAGGGTATTCGCCGTTATGTTTCAGGGTTTCATAATACAATGATTCCTCCTGTATCTTACCGCGCTGGTACATGGTTTCCATGGCGCCCAGTACGCCACCACGGTCATTCAGCGCCTTAAATTCGGTAAGAACGGCTTGCTCTACCAGGTCGGTCAGTTCTTCAATAATGAAAGCGCCCTGTATCGGGTTTTCATTTTTGGCAAGGCCCAACTCACGGTTAATGATAAGCTGTATCGCCATAGCCCGGCGTACCGATTCTTCTGTAGGGGTAGTAATGGCCTCATCATACGCATTGGTATGCAGCGAATTGCAGTTATCATAAATAGCATAAAGTGCCTGCAGCGTGGTGCGGATATCGTTAAAATCAATCTCCTGCGCATGCAATGACCGGCCGCTGGTTTGGATATGATATTTGAGTTTTTGCGAGCGGTCGTTCCCTTTGTATTTATTTTTAATGGCCTTTGCCCAGATGCGGCGGGCCACGCGGCCAATTACAGAATATTCCGGGTCGATACCGTTACTAAAAAAGAACGACAGGTTAGGCGCGAAGTCGTCGATATGCATCCCCCTGCTCAAATAATATTCTACGTAAGTAAAACCGTTTGCCAGCGTAAAGGCCAGTTGAGTAATAGGATTGGCACCAGCCTCAGCGATGTGATAGCCCGATATAGATACCGAATAAAAATTACGGACCTTTTCGCTGATAAAATACTGCTGCATATCGCCCATCATGCGCAGGGCAAATTCGGTAGAGAAAATGCAGGTGTTTTGCGCCTGATCTTCCTTCAGGATATCGGCCTGTACCGTACCCCGAACGGTTGATATGGCATACGCTTTTATCTTTTCATAAACATCAGCAGGCAATACCTGATCGCCGGTTAAACCTAATAACATTAAGCCTAAGCCGTTGTTGCCGGTGGGTAAAGCCCCCCACAAAGCAGGATCAGCAGTTTCGTAACCTCTTTTTTTAACTCCTTCGATTTGCAAAACTACTCTCTCTCCTTTGGAGAGGGCCGGGGTGAGGCCATTATACTTCGGCCGCTCCAACCCCCTATCATTATATAACTCTTTAAACTTTGCTTCCACCAAATGTTCCAGTTTATGCTCGGTAATATATTTTTCGCATTGCTGGTCAATAGCGGCGTTCATGAAAAAGCCAAGCAGCATCGGGGCCGGGCCGTTGATAGTCATAGATACGGAGGTGGACGCGTCACACAGGTCGAATCCGGAATATAGTTTTTTAGCGTCATCAAGCGTGGCGATGCTTACGCCGGAGTTGCCTATTTTACCATAAATATCGGGGCGTATGTGTGGGTCTTCACCATAGAGGGTAACCGAATCAAAGGCGGTAGATAACCGGTGCGCTGGCTGACCGAGCGACACATAATGAAAACGCTTATTGGTGCGCTCGGGCCCGCCCTCGCCGGCAAACATGCGGGTAGGGTCTTCGCCCTCACGTTTCAGCGGAAACACCCCCGCAGCGTAAGGGAACTCGCCCGGAACGTTCTCAGTAAGCAGCCAGCGCAGTACATCGCCCCAGGCTTGGTACCGGGGTAGCGCTATTTTGGGTATCTGCAATTGCGACAGCGAGGTATAATACAGGGGTTGTTTAATCTCCTTATCGCGTACTTTATAAATAAAGTTTTCGGCCTTGTATTTCTTAACGGTTTCGGGCCATTCGCGTAGCAGTCGTTTGCAGTCGGGGTGAAACTGGGCTTGGAGAGCTTTAAGAACCCCCTCTAAATCTCCCCCAATGGGGGCGACTTTCTGTACTCCCTCTCCTTTGGAGAGAGCCGGGGTGAGGCCCATCAATTCCATCACTCCATTTACCTGGAATAACTGTTGGGCAATTTTACATTGCTCGTTCACCCACTCATCGTAAGCCTTGCTGCTTTCGGCAATTTCGGCTAGGTAGCGGTTACGGTCGGGGGGGATGATGTATATTTTCTCGGGTTCTTCACCTGCCGGCACCCGTTCCACACTCCCCGAACCCCGTTCCAATAAATCCACCCCGGTTTTGGCTTTGATGGTTTTCATGATGGCGGCGAACAGCGTATTCATACCTGGGTCATTAAACTGCGAAGCCATAGTGCCGTACACTGGCAGGTCATCATCATTAGCGGTAAACAGTTGGTGATTGCGTTTGTATTGCTTGCGTACATCGCGCAGGGCATCGAGGGCGCCGCGTTTGTCGTATTTGTTGAGGGCCACGAGGTCGGCAAAGTCGAGCATGTCTATCTTTTCGAGCTGGGTAGCGGCGCCAAATTCGGGTGTCATCACATAGAGGGAAACATCGCAGTAGTCGGTGATCATGGTGTCCGACTGGCCGATGCCCGAGGTTTCTACAATGATGAGATCGAACTCGGCAGTTTTACATATATCAATACTCTCCTGCACGTGTTTTGACAGGGCCAGGTTGGCCTGCCGCGTGGCCAGCGAGCGCATATACACCCGCGGGTTATTAATTGCGTTCATGCGGATACGGTCGCCAAGGAGTGCCCCGCCGGTTTTGCGCTTGGATGGGTCTACGGAGATAATAGCCAGTGTTTTATCGGTAGCCAGCAGAAAACGGCGTACAATTTCATCAACCAGCGACGATTTGCCAGAACCGCCAGTACCGGTGATGCCGAGCACGACCCCCTCTAAATCGCCCCCGGAAGGGGAGACTTTCTGATCATTTGGCTTTTCAAAAGCCCTCTCCTTTGGGGAGGGTTTGGGTGGGGTGTTCTCTGCCCAGCTAATAAGCCGGGCTATAGCTGCCGGCTCTTTCTGCTGTAGTTTGGTCGCCTCGCCGTTGAGCTGGGTAACGGTGGGATAATCGCATTGTGTAAGCATATCGTTTATCATACCCTGCAGTCCCATGGTGCGGCCATCGTCGGGCGAGTAGATGCGGGCGATGCCATATGCCTGGAGTTCGTCAATTTCATGAGGGAGGAACACGCCGCCACCGCCCCCGAATATTTTGATGTGGCCCGCCCCGCGTTCGGCCAGCAGATCGTGCATGTATTTGAAGTATTCGAGGTGACCACCCTGATAGCTGGTGAGGGCAATCCCCTGCACATCTTCCTGGATGGCGCAGTTCACCACCTCGTCCACCGAGCGGTTGTGACCCAGGTGTATCACCTCGGCCCCGCTGCTTTGCAGTATGCGGCGCATAATGTTGATGGTGGCATCGTGCCCGTCAAACAGCGAAGCGGCTGTTACAAAGCGTATTTTGTAGCGTGACTTATAAGGGGCAATGCTTTCCATGCGGACGATAATTGGTTGTGTAGCAAATTTAATAATTGGTTTGGAAGTAAATGCTATGCATGCATAATAAAGTTGGATAGCCATTCCGGTTTTACGCCAATGTGAGGTGTCACACAGCCTATGCCTTGCAATAGCGGCCGGCTTGAGTTTCTCTGCGCACATATTTAGCTATCGCCGCTTATTTTTTCAGGTAAAACTGATAATATTATTTATAAACGGTGATATAATTAACAATGTAACAATTGCGATGCAATGGTAGTAATTGCGATATTTTGTACTGTAAATTAATTATTCGTTAATATTTATTAATTTTTAATTATTTACATTTGGGTATATTTTGATGTAAATAATATATTAAAATCATATCTATGAACCACCTGAACAATATTGCTTACAATCAGTTTCCGGATTTTCTGCAAAAAAAAATAGCCTCTTTTTATGTTAACAGGGTTGGCGAAGAATGGAACGGCAAGCATGTGCTCCGGGGCTTAATTCCGGATAAAAACGCCCTGATCCTTACAAGTAATGATTATTTGTTTCTTGCTAATCATGATGAGGTTATCCTTGCACAGGTAGAAGCCCTGCGGGCGAATATCAGTGTTCCGCTGATGTCGGCTACGTTTTTGCATGGCGAAAATCCGCAATCGGTAACAGAAAAAAGATTTGCAGGGTTTTTTGATTCGGAGGAGGCCATCCTTTGCCAATCGGGTTACGCCGCTAATCTGGGGCTTTTACAAACGCTTACTGAAAGTACAGAAACCCCGGTGTACGTTGATATGATGGCGCACATGAGCCTTTGGGACGGCGCCAGGTTAGGGAACGGGCATGTTATACCATTTCTGCATAATAGTGTGGAGCATCTGGAAAATAAGATCAGGCAGTTTGGACCAGGCATATTGATGCTGGATGCTGTTTACAGTACAAACGGCAGTATTTGTCCGCTGGTTGAAATGGTAAATCTGGCTCATGCGGCAGGTTGTATCATAATTGTTGATGAATCGCATTCAATAGGAACTCATGGCCCTCAGGGTAAAGGTTTGGTTTGCGAACTGGGTTTAACTGATAAGGTGATGTTCAGGACGGCGAGTTTGGCCAAAGCATTTGCCGGGCGCGCGGGATTAATACTTTGCCCGCGTTATTTTTCAGATCCGTTTGGCGTATCATCAAAACCCCATATTTTTAGTTCGGCGTTAACGCTGGTTGATATTGCCGGATTAAATATGGTGCTTGATTTAATATCCTCTGCCGCTGTTGGAGATATAAGAAGGACAAAACTGAGATGGAACAGTTTGCTGCTTAAAGAGCAATTGTTATCACTAGGTTTCGATGTGGAGGAGAGCAGATCACAGATTATCGCGTTAAAAACAAATTCAGAATGGGAAACTATTAAGCTGCGGGATGCTATGGAAAGCCACGGGGTTTTTGGATCGCCGTTTTGCAGGCCCGCCACTGCCAGAAAACGGCCCTTGTTAAGATTATCCCTGCATTCTGAGCTAACCATGCAGGATCTGGATCGTATTTATATTGCCTGCAAGCAAATCAGTTCATCAGGCATTTTAAGCAAGTCGCGAACAATCTCATAAATAACCCGGATTACTATTTCTGGCGCAACTATGCAGCAATGGCAAAAGGGCTGGGTTACTTGTGCCTCTGGTCCCTGCACCTCAAAAAATCTGCACTCCCACAAGCATCCCGCTTGTGACCGCATGCTAAGTATGTGATATTTGTAAAGCTACGCACACACTACCACAATCGAGAGCCTTCCAATAGCATCAAGCGCCCAATTCTATTTTTCAAAAATTTTAACTAAATAATTTATTATCAATAAGATATAAAATTATTTAGTTATGTTTATATAAAAATGAATACTATGTTTTTGGATTTTTTGAGGAAACATACCGCTTTGCTTTCGGGGGCAATTTTATCTGCCGCCTTAATTGCGTTGTTCTTATATTTTAGATGGAAGCATTATCCCTTTTTAGATTTGGATGTGAAGTGGCTTATTGTTGCAGGAGTGCCTTTGTTATTGTCACTTTTTTTGGGCGGCTATATCAAAACTTTCAAAGGTTTAGGTGTGGAGCTGGAGGCCAATTTAAAGAAAGAGTTACCCTTGTCGGGTTTAATAGAAAAAGTGCCCGAAATAGAAACTATAAGGTCTATTAAAAAGGGCATTCTTGCAGATGTAGATGCAAATAATCCCAAAAATGATAAATATACATTATTGCAATTTAGCTATCTGTTAGAAAATGATCCTGAGAAATATTTCGAATATACTATTACCGAATATTTAAACCGGCTAAGGAATTTGAAATTTATAGAAATAGTTAACAATGGAAAATTTAATTATATCATACCTCTTTCAGTTTTTAAGGATGATAATGGAAATAAGAGCGATAAGATTAAGCTGTTAACCGACACCTTAAATAATGATGAAGAAATAAACAAAGCATTCCCAAGTGCCATTGCTGATTATGTTTCCGAAAATGATACCATTATCGACGCATATCGTAAATTGTTAAGAAGCTATCGTGATATACCTGACGACTACCCAATTAAACTTAATTATTTTCTGCCGGTATTGGATAAAGGGAAACATACCGTTGGTGTAATTTATAAGCAAAAGCTGGAAGCAAGAATATCGGAAGAAGTTGTAAAAAACTTAGATTAATTTTTGAGTGTTTTCCTGCTCCTGTAAGTACACAATCCCATTAAAAAAGCTTTTTATTTTACCGTAATCTCATTAGCAAACACTGATACTCTCTGAGCATTCTGTGTGCTTCGGCTGGCGGTAACTTCGAGGGTTGTGGTGCCGCTTGCTTTGGCGGTAAAGTTCCAGGTATCGTTACCAAAATCGCCGGTTTTATCCGATCCATTTTGGTGCGTATGGCTCACCAATGTTAATACCGAAGTTTTGTACTCAGGGTCGTTAAAATGGTAACCACCATCGCCGGGGTTGCCCAAGGTTAAAGAGATGGTTTCGCCCATGGTAACGGAGGCTGTGCTGCCGACATCGGCAATGGTTAATTGTTTCATGGTGTCGTTATTTTTATCTTTATGGCAACCCGTTATGACCAGGCAGGCTATAACGGCTATACAGTCGTTAAATAACTTCATAGTGATTTTTGTTTATAGGTTTATAAATGCAAGCGTATAAATAATATAACGCAACTATGATACCAAACGCTACAATATATTAAAATCGTTCGACTGCTTGCGATATTGTGTATGATGTAGTTGCTTTGTATGAAGCTATGGAATTATAAGAAGCTGTCTTGGGGCGAGGTTGGCCGTTGAGAGTTCGAGTCTTCCTTAGGTCACAACCGACAAGCAAATAAATAACACCCAACCACTAAACCTTGTGGTGATATTTACATCATAATATAAATATCATTAGCCTTACACTTATCCATATGAAACTATTTTTTCTGCTGGCTTTTTTAACAGGTGCCGTAGCTGCCGGCGCTCAAACATACAGCGTATCAAAAACGGTAAACGTTTTTGGAGATACCATTGAAACTTACAAAAATGCCGGCGGGGCTACTGTTGGCGTAATCACAACATCTACTGATGTGTTTGGCAGCAAAATAAAAACCATCACTGGGCCAAATGGCGAACGGATACAATCCATAAAAAGATCAACCGATATTTTCGGCAACAAGATCATGGAGGTTACTGACGAAAATGGCCGGCCAACCACTACTATAAAAAATGAGATCGACATTTTTGGGAGTAAGATAAAAACTATCACTGGACCGAACGGCCAGCCGGTACAGTCTGTCAAAAGGTCAACCGATATTTTCGGGAACAGGATTGTGGAGGTTTCTGACCAAAGCGGCCGACCTGCAGTTACTATAAAAAATGAAACCGATGTTTTTGGAAATAAAATAAAAAGCATAACCGGACCTGATGGCAGGCTTATACAATACATCAAAAGGTCGACCGATGTTTTCGGGAACAAAATTGTGGAGGTTGAGGACGGGAACAGACATAGAATTTTGAGCATAAAAACGTCGACAGATGTATTTGGTGTCGAAACCAAAGAAGTGACCGGCGCCAATTGGGAACCCATCGGTTATATCACGAAATCCAGGGACATATTTCACGTTGAGACCATAACAATTTCTAACAGCCACCGGCAAACCACCAGGACTATAAAAACATCAACTGATATTTTTGGAACTAAGGAGCAAGTTATAACTGATCAAGATGGACAGCAGGTATCTATAAAAACTGTTAATGATATTTTTGGCAACAGCGTTACCACCGTTAATGGCGATGAAAATGCGGTACCGGTAAACCTGTTAATGGATTTACTCTGCGGACCGGAGGAGAAAGAATAACGGGAAAAGTAATCGGTCTGCTGCTCCCCGCTGGGGTAAGCGTTATGTGATCTGCGTAACCCACTGGCTTCGCCAGGCGGGCGCCTCAAAGGGATCGGCAAAATACTGTGTTTCAAGCACTACTTTGCCATCGTGAAATTCCATAATACTTACCGTGTAGGCTGGTTTCCCCTGATAGGTGATGGTGTATTCGGTGATCCAGAGATTGCCATTGCCTACAATCCGTCTCACGTTAAAACCTGCCGGTTTACCGGGGTGATGGCTGCGCAGGGCCTGCAGATTGGCCCGCCCCAGGATTCGCTCGCCCGATTGGGGATAATCACAGATGGCATCGTCATGGTAAATATCATGTTCGGCATTTACATCGCCCGCAGCGGAAGCGCGCCAGTGTGCATTCAGGGCTTCGCGTATTTGTTCTTCTTCCATGTCTATTGCAGTTAGTTGTAACACAGTAACATACAATAAAATTAATGGTTTGCAGGCAACACTTGTATGGCTTATGTTTTTACCGCTTTTATTTGATTAATTATCGCCGGTGGTCAGGCGGATATCGTCGGCTAATTCCTTCAACCCGTTTGAGAAGCCATGGTCCTTGCAAGGCAGCTCCCTGAAAATTGCATTTTTAAAAACCTTGCGGTAAAACAACAAATGTTCAATGGAAACAATGGGATCCTCAAGGCAATGATAAAAGTAATACTCCCGTACCGGGGGTAAACGTTTTGTAAAATCTTTTTTAACGGCCCATTCGCTCATATCCCAACCATCTTTGTTCCATTGGGGCGTGGCCACGAGGAACATCCCTTCAATATGCAGGTTGGTTTGCTCTTCCGACAGATATTTAAGCAGCACCGAACCACCCAGGGAATGGCCCACCAAAATAACCGGCTCGTGGGTTTTACTAAATTCATGGTCGAGCATGGTTTTCCAATGGTGGTAGGCGGGGCTGTCCGGCTCATTTACCACAGGGAAAAGTACTTCATAATCTTCGCCTAAAGCGGCGCGTAAATGAGCAACCAGGTCAAAACTGCCTTTTCCTTTCCCGTCTTGCTCACCCGCACTATGCGCAAAAAAAATCTTTCTCTTGTTTCTCATATTAGGTTATTAATCTCCAATATTTCACTATATCGTATGCCTTGAATCCTCCGCATTAGCCACCGCGCGATAATTCAGCGCGGCGGTGGTGCCGCAGGTAATATCAATAGTAACGCCGGTTATTTTGGCGGCCATGTCCGATACCAGGAATACGGCCAGGTTGGCTATATCGGCCATGAGGGGCATGCTTTTGAGCATCGTGTCGTTTTTCATTTTCTGCATGATGGGCGCCATTACTTCGGGCTGGGTATCGATAGCCGTTTTAAATACCCGTGAATCGGGCGAACCTCCTGAGCGCATGTTCACCACCCGCACACCATACACGCCCAGCTCCGAGGCAAGGTTGCACGAAAAACACTCGAGCGCGCAACAGGCTGCCGCGAAGCCGCCTGTATACGGATAGCCTATGCCGCCGGGCGTTGCCGTGAGCGATAAGATGACACCCGATCCCTGCTTCATCATTACCTTACCGGCTGCTGCTGCGGTTAAAAACTGGGTTTGCAGGGTAACGGTTACCGGGCGCACAAAATCATCCACAGGCAAGTCAACCAGTGGAATATTCTGTATCACATCAACCCCAATGGCATTGAATATGATATCAACCGTACCGGTCTGCACCACTACGCTGTTGAGATGCTGTTTTATCGCTGCTTCGTTCAGTGCGTCTACAACGGCTGTTTCCGCGCTCCCCCCGGCGGCCAGTATCTCGTCGGCCACTTGTTGTACCGGGGCGATATTGCGCCCGGTTAAAAATACCCTGGCACCCGAAGCGGCGAGGGCTTTGGCCACAGCGCCACCCAATGAACCACCTGCGCCGTATATGATCGCATTTTTATTATTGAGTATCATAATTTTAGTTATTTAATAAAGCTGTTGTTATATAAACAAACCTACAGTAAAAATGGCTTTAATGACAGGGGCAACCGCGACAATTATAGGGGGCAATATCCTCAATAGAAGTAGGTTATGTTAATATTATACAATATGGTAACATATTAATACGGTATAATATTCTTAATTGGCATAAGGCTAAATTTAGTAATAGTTAAATAAACCAAACATAAATTATCATGAAAAAATTTACCTGGACTATATTGCTCATCAGCAGTATGGTAATTATTACTTCTTGTAAAAAAAATGAAAATGAGGTAACGCCAACAGTTACAGAAACCGATCAAATCGCTTCTGGATCGGCCCCGTCCCTGGCGTCGGCCGCCAGCCCGAACAGCCTCAAAATAACAACCATAGCGGGCCAGCCATTTCATCTTGGGTATGCCGACGGTCCGGGTAAACAAGCCCTGTTTAACTGGCCAATCGGTATTGATTTATCTGAAGATGGTTATTTGTATGTTGCCGATACTAACAATGATAAAGTACGAAAAATATTATTATCTGATAATTCGGTAACCACCGTAAATATTCCCAATGCACCTGATGGCACTCCTATTGATGGCCCATTTACAATAAGGGTAGCTAAAGACGGCACACTGAATATTATTGCCAATGATGTTTGGATTGTAAAACCCGATGGTACGGTTTTAAGACCCGGTCATCCAGCCAATTCAGTCCAAACGGATATAGAACGGGACCCCTCTGGTAATTTTTTCTGGACGGCAGAAGTTGATACGAAAGTGGTAAATAACAGACTTGATCTTAAGGCTTACCTAAAGAAGTTTTATATTAATGATGTTACCGGGTTGTTAGGTACTTCGCCGCTTACTTTAGATGTAAACGCCATTGATGAGGCCGACAGACACGATTTTGACATTCTTGATTTTTACCCTGGTTATAATGGTGTAAAGTATGTTGTTATAAACCATACAAGGCTATATAAACTAAGCTCATCGGGCGTTTTTAGCCGTATTTATAGGGACATGGTTTTTAACGAGATCTATAATATAGTTTCGTCAAGAGATAGCCGTACCCTGTACCTGGCCGAAAGCGGGCAAATTAAATGTATTGCCGATGGGGTGCATAAGTTTCTGGCTGGCCCGAGTCTTGTCTATCATGATGGGCGGGACGGTACTGGCTCCACCGCCGATATTTTTGCGGAACGGCTGGCACTTTCTAAGGATGAAAATACGCTTTACTTTAGTGATCTTAACACCAGCACCATCAGAAAAATGCAGCTCAAATAAGTTATTTAAATAGCCTGCTTTTGATTTTCGTGATTTAAGCGGCCGGCACTTTACAGCTTATGTAAACAAATTGTAAACTCATTTTGCAATTTGTTTACCTTATTGCAACTGAAATTAATTAAAATTAAATTGCATTAAGTACTGGTTACTAATTATATACTATAAACTTATTACTATGCCTTTTTCACGAAAAGATATTCAGGACGATAATAATCATTGGGATAAACTATTTACTTTGTGCGCTTGTGTAATAGGTGCGGTAATCGTTTATTGTTTTTTAATAACCTTTGTTACTATTCCGCCTAATAATGTGGAAACCGCGAGGCAGGTATTGATATTCTTTATAGGTACACTGGTGGGCTATTGTTTTAATTTATTAAGTCCGGGAATAACCTCTAAAAAATCGATGCCGCAGCTGAACGTTAAGGGCGATAATACCAATATTAGCGGTACATCAGGAGCCAGCATAGAAATTTCACCCAAAGACCCCAATCAATCACCCGCCGAGGAGGATAATTAAAAAAACGTAAAGTGAGACATGGCTTTCACGGATACAACTCCGCGCGTTTGCACATCAATTCAATTCCGTATCTTTGCGGCAAATGCAGGTAACAGGATCAACAACAGCGGTATGGGAAAAGGGCTATAACAATTATGGCCCGTGGCTGCGCGAAAAATATAAAGGGCAGCGGGTGTTTAAGGTTATTGTTGATGGCGGCTTTACCTGCCCCAATCGCGATGGCTCCAAAGGTTATGGCGGCTGCACCTATTGCAATGTCGATTCGTTTACCCCATCGGTAAGCCGCAACGCGCCAACCGTGCGCCAGCAGGTAATAGAGGGTATGGAGCGCGCCCGCAAAGGCAACAAGGCCGATAAATTCATTATTTACTTTCAGCCCAATACCAATACCTACGCCCCTGCGCATTATTTAAAAATGATGTACGACGAGGCGCTGAGCTATGGTACCGAAGATATTGTTGGCCTCAGCGTAGGTACCCGCCCCGATTGTATCGATATGGAGAAGGTAGCCCTGCTCGAGAGCTATACCGACCGCTTTGATGTAGACCTGGAAATGGGTATGGAGTCGATCTACAACGATACCCTGGCCCAGATTAACCGGGGCTGTAGTCATGAAGAGCTGGTAAAAGCCCTTAACCTGGTACAAAATTCCAAACTTGATATTTGTGTGCATACCATATTCGGTTTCCCCTGGGAAACACACGATATGATGCTGAAGTATGCCGATGAGATCAACCGTTTCCCGCAAATTAAATTCGTAAAATTCCATCACCTGCACATTGTAGAAGGTTCGGTAATGGGCGTAAAATACAAGCGTGAGCCTTTTAAGGTTTTCAGCATTGATGAGTATGCCGATTTTCTGTGCGAACTATTA
This sequence comes from Mucilaginibacter sabulilitoris, assembly GCF_034262375.1. Lineage (NCBI taxonomy): Bacteria > Pseudomonadati > Bacteroidota > Sphingobacteriia > Sphingobacteriales > Sphingobacteriaceae > Mucilaginibacter > Mucilaginibacter sabulilitoris. The sequence goes on along the minus strand of NZ_CP139558.1, from coordinate 6,953,806 downwards.
CCACGCGTGCGCCCCGATATCGTGATCCAGCGCCTCTTCGGCCTGAGCGACCGCGAACTGCTGATTGCCCCCAACTGGGGACTCAAAAAATCAGAGATCCAATATTACATTGATCAAAAGATACTCAGCCGCGGCGTAGTGCAGGGATCAAGCCTCACCTAATCCTCTCCAAAGGAGAGGACTTTGAAATGCAGGTTGTTAACTCCCTCTCCTTTGGAGAGGGCCGGGGAGAGGTTTTGGTATTAGTTTTGTAAACCAATAGTTGAAAAATATTGGTTTAATAGTTAAATTTATAGCTACTTTGTCACAGCGAGCCCAACAAAACTACATTCCTGCTTTAACCGGTGTACGGGCAATGGCCGCTTACCTGGTATTTATTTCGCATTTCGCCTATATTTTTGATGAAAGTTTTCCTCACATTGTGCAACGCTTTTTTGGTGAATTCCACATCGGCGTGAGTATTTTCTTTGTGCTTTCGGGCTTCCTGATCACCTTCAGGTATTATAATAACTTTCATGGTTTAAGTAAAGATTGGTTTATGCAGTACCTCAAAAACAGGGTGGCCCGCATTTATCCCATGTACTTTTTACTTACCGTTGCTGCCTTTATATATTATTTCATCACCAAAGATCAAAGCATAACCAAAGGGTACGAACACCCGGTTGCGCTACTACTCATGAACGTTACGTTTGTGCGCGGCTTTTTTTACCAGTTTTGGGATACTGGCATAGCTCAGGGCTGGTCGCTAACGGTGGAGGAATGTTTTTACTTTTCGGCGCCCATTATATTTTTAATTGCCAAGCGTTATGGTAAGTTTTATATACAGCCGGTTGTTATTACGATTGCCGGTATTTTGCTCTACTTTATTTTTAGTCACGTTAGCTGGCATGGCTTTTTTGGAAATTTTACGCTTGTAATGCTGTTTACGTTTTTTGGGCGTTGCTTTGAGTTTTTTGTGGGGATGCAGTTGGCCCGCTATGTACTTAAAAAAGGCTTTACACGTACCAATAAGGTTAACTATACCTACACCGGTTTCCTGCTCATATTTGTTTGTGTATTTGTGATGGCGCTGCAGCCAATTCCCAAAGGTTGGGCCGCGGGGGTGGAGAGCCCGGTAGGCATCATCGTTAATAATTACTTTTTATGTATAGCGGTGGCCCTTTTCTTTTACGGCATACTTACCGAAACCACTTTGTTTAAAAAATTCCTGACATTGCCCTTTATTGAGCTGCTGGGTAAAAGCTCTTACATTTTTTACCTCATTCACTTGGGTTGGATATACAACCTGATGCATAACAGCTTTAACTGGTTAAATGATTATGTTTTTGAACTTTATGACAAATGGGGGGTAGACTGGCACTCACCTTTTGAGTACGATAGTCTGAACCTCTTGTACGCGTTTATCGTATTAAATATTATATCTGTAACCTTATTCAAACTGATTGAAGAGCCGCTTAACCATTACATACGCCGCTCAAACTTTTTAGTTAAATATAAACCTAAACCAACACACAGCAAGTCAATTGTTTAAGAACAGCTTAATAACGATAAAGACCTATACCTAACTAATGAAAAAAAATATACTATCCTGTTTATGCATTTTGTTTTTGGCGGGTTTTATAACCCCTTATAAAGCATACGCCGGATGGCCCATTGGCAAGTACCGCGATATTGTTATCCCATCCATGTTCCTGTACCACCAAACCGACAGGTTTGATAATAACGGCAAAATAGTAAAAGGCCAAACGGGAACCGGTTTTACCTCCTATTCGGCTAATCTGTATATGGGTTATGGCATTTCGCGCCGGCTGGATCTTATTGCCAGCGTACCCTATGTTTATGTACAGAATAAATTTACCAACGGCACGGTAACCAACTCCGGTCCTGGCGATCTGTATATGGGCCTGAGCTATAACCTGGTTAATTTTAATTATGTGCGGTTTCTTTCGATTCAGGTATCGGGCATAGCGCCGCTGTACCGTAAATTTGATCCTGCGGCAGATTTGGGTTTGGGGAATTTCGGGGCAGAGCTTAAGCTCATGTATTGCGGTAATCTGCCGAAAGCCATAGCGAGCAAGGGATATTTTAATACAGAGATAGCCTACCGCAGATATTTTGATATACAGGGGCCCGACCAGCTGAGCTTTGGCGGTACTGTGGGCTACCCGATAAGTCGTCATGACCAACTGAGCCTGGAACTGTTATTTTTCCGCTCGTTCAGCTCTAACAAAGCGTTTAACCCCAACATCAATAACTCCCGCGACTATGCCTTTTTTAAACCATCGTTAAACTATGGTCATCAGTTTTCGCGACGGCTTTCCACTTTTATTGGCGGGTATTACACGCCCTTTGGTAAAAATACGGGCGTAGGTTATGGTGGTTCTGTTTTAGCTATTATCAAAATATAATATCAAGATGCGCAACATCAATACATATTTAAAAAATACCGGTTTTGTGGTTTTGGTTACGCTCATGACCGCATTTGCCTATAAAGCTAATGCTTTATGCCTGCAGCAAAATGAGGATGAGGGCGAAGTGATACTGGATGCCAAACCCGCCAATAAAAATGGCTTATTTAAAGCCGGAGAAGAGGTGAGCTATAGGTTAAGTGTTAAAAACAAATACCGCCAAAAGCAAGAGGGTAAATTCTCTTATATCGTTACAACAGATGAAGGTAAAAAGATCTTCGAAAACTCTTCCGATTTTTCGGTAGGGGCAAATGGTTCCAAAAGCCTGACGGTAAGGATAGCGCCTAAGGCTGCAGGTTTTTACCGCATCAATTTTATGTTCAACCTGTCGGCCTATGACGATACTGTTCGCAAAGTTTTTGGCGTAAATCCCGAAGCCATTACTTCTAAGCTGCATAAGCCCGATGATTTTGACAGTTTCTGGAAAGAAACCCGTATGCAGCTGGCTAAGGTAAGTCCGCAATACAAGGTTATTTTCCGGCCCGATCTGTCTACCAAATACAAAAAGGTTTACTCGGTCGAGATGAAGTCGTACGAAAACCTGCTGATCCGCGGCTGGATGGTGGTGCCTACCGATGGCCGCAAGTTTCCGGTGCATTACCGTGTACCCGGCTATGTAGTGGAGCTTAAACCCAACATGGACAATGACGACTATATTGCTTTTGACCTCAACGTTCGCGGTAATGGCAACAGTAAGGATGTGGTGCACATTAATACTGATAACTACAGCACCACGCATATTGAGGATAAAAATAAATACATATACCGCGGTGTATACATGGACTGCCTGCGCGGGCTCGACTTTTTATACTCGCACCCCAATCTGGGTATCGATACCTCTAAAATATTTGTAGAAGGCGGCAGCCAGGGCGGCGCACTGGCGGTAGTTACCGCTGCTTTGGATAGCCGGGTTAAAGTACTCACCATGCAGGTGCCCCTGTATGCTGATATACGGGATAACTACACCATATCGGCGTCATATAAAGAGCAGGTGGTGCCGTTTAAAATGTTCAGGCAGTATAAAAATCAACACCCAGCATTTACCTGGGAGCAGTTTTATGATACGTTTGATTACTATGATCCGCAAAACTTTGCACCAATGATCAAATGCCCGGTGCTGATGGGTATTGGCTTGCTCGATCAGTTTTGCCCGCCTCGCTGCAGCATGGCGCTTTTTAACCATATAAGCAGTACTAACAAGGAGTTTGTGTGTGTACCAAATTCCACACATGAGGTAGATTTTAACTATTTCATGTTTCAAAACGTTTGGGTACGCGAGAAATTCCGCATACCCTGATTACGGCACGGTATTAGAATAAACCCACCCAACCTTCCCCGTTGGAGCGGGCTTTAATTGCAAGGGGAGCTTAGAAAATAATAGAATTTCCCTTGTTAGAGGAGATACAGAGGTTTTAACTATGATCTTTAAAAGTACTTTTTACAAATTCCTGTTTGCTGCTCTGGTGCTGATAATAGCAGCGCAAAGTAAAAGCTATGCCGGCGGGGGCTTTCCGGTTAGGCCGGGCAGGCTTACCTTATCGCCATCGGTAAGTTACTTTTTTGCCAATAAACAGTGGGACTCGCACAGTGTAAAAGGACCTTTTCCTGATAATGGACGTTTCTCTTCCTTAAGCACTTCCTTATATGCCGAATATGGTCTCAGCAGGCGTTTTACTTTATCGGCATTAATGCCTTACGCGTACAACACTTACAAGGACAATACCGGCGATTACAAAGATTCGGGCTTTGGCGATGCCGAAATAGGTATCAGGTATTACCTGGCCAACATTAATTACAAATACTATTTTAGCTTACAAGCCACGGCTATTATACCTATGTACACCAACCTGGCCCTGGGTTATAACCAAAAAGGAGCGGAACTGCGGCTGGCTTTCGCGGGCAGCGGTCACCTGTTTGGCAAAAACAGCTATTTCATACTGGAAAACGGCGTGCGCGAATATTTTGGTTATGAATCGGTTTTTCAGGACAGGTACAACGCCACCTACGGCATCACGCTTGATAAAAAGTTCCGGGAGCAGTTATCAGTTAGTGTCGGTGGTTTTTATGTGAGCAGTAATAATAAGGCGTTTTCTCCTAATCCTAATACCAGTAAAAACTTTGCCTTTAACCAGGTATCATTAAGCTACGGACATTCGTTCAGCAAAAAGGTGGCGATGTTTTTAACCGGCGGCACATTTATTACGGGCAGAAATACAGGTGCCGGCAGTAGCATTACAGCATCATTAAATTATCATATAGACACTAAATAGTCCCTTTATCCATATTTTGTGATGATAAAAACGGTAAACAAATTTAAATATCTTCTTCTTATACTGCTGATTAGCGCTTTTGTTATTGGTAATATGAAAGCTATGGCTGGCAACACAAAGCCTCATCCTAAACCATTACATACGCAACCAAAAGACGATGATGAAGAAGTTGTTACCAATCTCATAGCACATAGCGACGATGGGATTTTTAACTCAAATGCCAGTTATACTTTTGAAGTAAAAAATACCTACCATACCGATCAGGAAGGGCGGGTGGCCTATGTGGTTACTACCCCTGCAGGCAAGCCTGTTGCTAAGGATTCGGTAAGTGTTAAAATTTCAAAAAACAGCAGCAACAGCTATCATTTTACCGTTCCGGCTATGAAGCCCGGGTTTTACAAAATAAACTTCATGATCAATGTTTCTGATTATGATGATACCACCCGCCGGGCTTTTGGCATCAGACCGAAGGAGATCCGCTCTGGCAACCCCCGCCCGGCAGATTTTGACAGCTTTTGGCAAACTGCTAAAACCGAGCTGGCAGCCGTTGAACCCAACTATAAGGTAACTGAAAAACCCGAACTGGAAAAAGATAACCGTCGTGTTTTCTTGTTCGAAATGAAATCGCTCGATAATATTACCGTGCGGGGCTGGCTTACCATACCAAAAGGAAGCAGCAAGAGCCGCCGCTTCCCGGTGTTTGTAGGTTTACCGGGTTACCAGGTTGACCTGAAACCCATGCTTGGCGAAGATGAAGACCTGGCGATTCTTACCATTAACGTACGGGGGCAAGGCAACAGCCGCGATGTGATACACACAAAAAGAGAAGATTATATTACCCTAAACATTGAGGATAAAAACAAATACGTACTGCGCGGCGCTATTATGGATTGTGTGCGTACTATCGATTTTATATGCTCGCGCCCGGATCTTGACCCCGAGCGGATTGAAATATCAGGCGGCAGTATGGGAGGTTTTTTGGCAGTAGCGCTGGCAAGCCTTGATAGCCGGGTTAAGTTGGTATCGGCCCAGAATCCCATACTTGGCGACATCCGTAACCTTGTTGGAGTAGCCGACTGGCCCATGAACGATATTAAAAAGTACGTGGACAATAAGCCGGGCTTAAGTTTCCCCAAGATTCTGGATAACCTTGATTATTTCGATATCAAGAACTTTGCCCCAACTATCAAATCGCCCATACTAGTGGGAATAGGTTTGCTTGACCCGCTGGCACCGCCAGCGAATGAATTTGCCTTTTATAACAACATTCCGTCAAAATATGGCCGCATCAGGATATTTAAGGACCTTGGACACGAAGTGCCCAAATCATTCCTGGAAGAGGACGGGCACTGGATGAGAGATACTTTTGGGTTGTTTTAAACGGGAGCATAAAGCTCAAAGCTTAAGGCAAAAAGCCGCAGCCGTCGAAGTCATGTCGAACTTGTTTCGGCATCCCACTTGGTGGCCAAAGACTCACCCCGGCATCGCTTCGCTGGGCGACCCTCTTCGCCTTCGGCGCAAAGAGGGTAAACCCATTCTAATCGTCATCTCGACTAAGTACGAGGAGAGATATTATATCATTTAAAAAAAAGGCTGTCATGCTGAGCGCCGTCGAAGCATAGTGGGCAGGCCCCTGCGCTCGACCCTTCGACAAGCAGGGTGACAGGCCTTTCATAATTATTGCTCTTAGACTTAGGTTTTTAAAACTAAGTCTAATAAAGACAAGTTCGGCATGACGGACTACTGGTTATCTATAAACCCCAAACAATTGCTCAATAGCCTTTTCGCGAAACTCAAATATCTGCTTTACTTTATTCCCCACAAAAATACTGTTGCTTAACCTTCCAATAGGGCCGTAGGGGATGGCATAGTGTAAAATATCGTTCATAAGCACACCGCTCTCAACTTCCTTAAAATGGTGCTGGTGGTGCCATAGGGCATAGGGGCCGAAGCGTTGCTCGTCAACAAAATAGTCCTTTTCGGCAACGTGGGTTATCTCCGTCATCCAGTCCATTTTTATACCCAAAAGCGGCGAAATCTTGTAGGTAATGATCATGCCCGCGTACACCTTGGTGTCGGTGGTTTGATCGGATGTTACCACAAAGCTCATATTCGGAGGGGTTATTTGAGCCAGGTTTAACGGCGAAGTGAAAAAATCCCAGGCCTTATCCAGGCTTATGGGTATAACCTGAGATTTTTTTAATGTATATATCTTCATCAAAATGCTGACAAACCACGGCGGGTATTGTTTTAAATAAAGTCGGTCTATCGTTTAGTAGTACCAATGGGCAAATGGCGGCGCGACCATTCACTCCACGAACCAACATATAGTTTTGGTCCGCTGATGCCCGCGTAATCCATGCCCAGCAGCGTGTGGCAGGCTGTAACACCCGAGCCGCAGTGTACAATAACCTCGTTATACGTTACACCGCCAATGGTGTCTTCGTAAATTTTTCGCAGCGTTTCCGCGGGTAGGTATTTACCATTGGCATCCAAATTATAAGTATAGGGCAGGTTAAGTGCACCCGGTATATGGCCGGCAATCAGGTCGATAGGCTCGGTTTGTCCCTGGTAACGAGGCGATTCGCGCACATCTATCACCAGGCGGTTTTCGTCATGTGCCGCTAAGCTGGTTTCGTAAATATCAACGGTGTCACTGAAATCACCGGTAACAGGGTATGGGCTTACAGGTGTCGGCGTGTAAGCATCGGTACTTAACTCCACACCGGCATCAACAGCAGCTTTTAGTCCACCGTTTAAAACCTGCACACTGGTATGGCCTATAGCCCTCATCATCCACCAAAAACGTGCGCCGCCAAATGCGCCTGCTTTATCATCATAAACCAGCACATGGCTCTGGGGCGTAATGCCTAATTTGCCTAATAAGTTGGCAAAATCATCAATACTGGGTAATGGGTGCCTTCCGCCTTTGGAGGCGTCGGTTACGGGGGCGGCCAGATCTTTGTCCAGATCAACAAAAGCCGCGTTTTTTAAATGACCAGCAAGGTAACGCTGATAGGAGTCTTGCCCGGCCCGGGCATCGATAAGAATGGTATTCGCGCCGGACAAAGCCGGATCGTTGATTTCAATTAGTGGTGACATAGCACATTTGATTTTTTATAGGAAAAATCAAATATAAATACACCCTAAGCTTTTTTTGCTACTTACTGCACTATTTTATTGGCGCAATATGAACTGGCAAAGGCTTCGGGTTTGGCCTTAAATACAAAGCCCATGCTTAAAATATAACCCATGGCCTCATGCAGCGCCTGGTTTGATTTAAACATTGGGTTGGTATTAATATCGGCATGTACTTCCAGGTCAACATCGTACAAGTCGAGCAGATCGCACAGCTTATAGGCAATGTCGATAGATTTTTGCACCTCACTCAGCATACGTTCTTTTATGCTCATTTTTTGTGCTGTTTTTTCCTGGTGAATAAACATAAAACCGCCGCGCTGCTCCCGTAAAAAAACAATTACGGTTGCAAAGTCGGTAATAGTTCCTTTCACCTGCGAATCTGTGCCAATACATACTTTGAGTTTGTTGCCGAGGGCCGCTTCGCGTTCAATTGCCCGCTCAACCGCTTCCATAATGGGTGATTGGATCACCTCTCCGCTGAATTTTCTCCAGGTCATAAAATTTGTTTTTGGGTAAATTTTTGCTGACCTTTTTATGGGTCTATAAAAATAAGCGATAACGTTCCATATTAACGTAAATAACATGTGATTTATTTGTTAACATTTAACTGATTATTAACAAGTTGAGAGATCGGTGGTTAAACTTGATTTATGGGATGGGGGGATTGCCAGATTTTGTTAGTCTGAACGACGATTCATCGGATTGAAGGACAAAACGATTTTTTGTACGCTGAAGTTACCCGGGTATTGTTAAACAGGCCGAAATCTGCGAATATTCAGTTAAAAAATGGCGGTTTACTACACTGTACGCTGGACAATAATCGTCACTCGATTGAAATTCCGCAACCCGAATTTAAGATAACGCGGCCCTGATCTGGTTTTCGGCTTCGAGTACCAGGTCTTCAATTGGGGCTTTACCGGGCTCGATAGGGCTCAGTACTTCCCAGGTCATGGGGGTAAATGTATTTAGGGGATATAAGCCGTAACGTATCATTTTCCAGGAGTCTTTAATGGCGATGGGTACCAGCAGGGCTTCCGGGCATTTTTTTAATATGGTAGCAATACCGCCCACCTGGAAACTCCTTACCTCGCCGTTTTTTGAACGTGTGCCCTCGGGAAATATCACTGCCGACCACTTATTTTCTTTCATGCGGTTGGCAAGCTTAATAATTTCGGCAACGGATTGGCGTGAGTCTTTACGGTCGATATTAGCGCCGCCTCCATATTTTAAGTTATAGGAGATAGACGGGATGCCTTTGGTAAGCTCCACTTTTGAAATAAATTTAGCATGGTATTTACGTAGGTACCAGATAAGGGGAGGTATATCTAGCAAACTTTGATGATTGGCCAAAAATATAATAGGGCGGCCAACAGGCAGATTTTGTTTATTAATAAATGTAACGGTATTGCCCAGCACGTAAACGCTGCTTAGTAAGCAAAGGTTTAAAATGTCAACAGCCCTTTTATGTGCCGTATAGCCGAACATGCGGTAACATACCCATTGTATGGGGTGAAAAATGAGCAGCGCCAAAAAAAATACTGCAATAGCAAGCGGGGACAAAATGTAGCCTAAAAACTTTTTCATCGACCGGCAAATTTAGGTTTTTTTAGGTAAAGGAATATTTTTATAAACGGTTTTCTAACAAAAGCAATTGTACTTTAAGTACGGCGGCTACAGTAACTGAGTCGGTTATCTCGCCATCACAAACCATGCGATATACCTCGGCAAAAGGGACTTTATGCATTATCAGTTGTTCGGTATCTTCCGGTTCGGCTTCAAACTGGGTTAGACCACGTGCAAGGTAAATAATGCTTAACTCGTCGCTTACCGAATTACTGAGGTGCATACGTTGTATTTCCGTCCACTGAGTAGCCTTAAGACCGGTTTCTTCCAGCAGCTCACGCTTGGCCGACTCCAGTGGATCGGTACCTTCAGGGCCGCCCCCTTCGGGAATTTCCCAGCTATACTGATTTAGAGCAAAACGGAATTGGCCCACCAGGTAAGTATTCAGATCATCATCAAGCGGGATAACACCAATGGCCACATTTTTAAAATGAACCGTACCATAAATACCCGGGTTACTCGAAGGGTTGATCACCTGGTACTCTGTTACGCTTATCCACGGGTTATTATAAATAAGTTTTTCTGATGTTATTTTCCAGGGATTTTCTTGAGGATTATGCATGGCGTTAAAGTAATAATAAGTAGTAGAAAAGCAAAGGTATAATTACCGGAAACCCTTCCGGAAATCAATCTCTTAATTTTAACTTGTCATGCTGAACGCAGTGAAGTATCTTCTGTATCAAGCGCGGTTTGCCAACAGATCCTTCGTGCCTCAGGATGAAAAGGTTGTGTGAACCGTTACTACTTAAAAAACGATAAATAGATCTGTTTTACCACATGATACGCCGCGAAAGCAAAAAACAGGATAGCAATACCCGTATTGATAAAGCGGGTACTCAGGGCAAACTTTTCTTGTATATACTTAGCAAATTTGGCATATAGAAACAGACACAGAAAGGCGCCCGCCGCCGAACCGATACTGAATATAACCAGGGCTACCCGGCCGTCTAATATCCATTCGTGGGTAATAAGGTAGGTGCCTGTTACCATCCAGAAAGGTACCTGCATAGGGTTTAAAAAACCGAGCAGTATTCCGTATTTAATGCTTGCGTGTTCAGAGTAATTGGTTTCTGGTGGTTTTTTACGGTGTATCCAGGTGATTGTGCCTAAAACACCAAACAAAATCACCATGATCCAGTCAATAACAACGGCTAACCTGAGCTCGCCCGAAAGCCACCGGGCCGCGTGCATAATAAAGTACGTGAAAAAGAATTCAACGCATGAAAAAGCTATAATAAAACGAATAGCTTCTTTTATGCCACGGTTTATAGTGATCTGTATTAAAGTAAGGTTGATGTTTCCGGGAGGGATGTAGCCAATAAAGTTGGCGATAAGCCCTATAAAAAAGGTTAGGAATATCATTGGCGCAAAGATAAGTTGTAAATATGCAGATGTGCAAATTATAGATGTGCGGATTTTGCATGTGCAGATGTAGTTAGATCTGTAAATGTGCAGATGTGCAAATTTTTAGATCTCTCCAACTACCAAAGAATTTATATATCAAAAGTATCATCTGCATATCTGCACATTTGAAATCTGCACATCCGCCCGCATTTGCACATCAAAAAAATCATCTGCACATTTGCACATCCGAAATCCGCACATCTGTGCTTACATCCGATTCGTAACATGCCAACTGATAAAATAGTTTCTTTACTGCCATCCGCAACCGAAATAGTTTGTGCCCTAGGGCTCGAAATTAACCTGGTAGGCCGCTCACATGAGTGCGATTACCCGGCATCCGTAAAACATTTACCCGTTTGTACAGAGGCTAATTTCCCGGATAACCTGGGCAGCGCCGAAATTGATGTGCGGGTAAAAGAGATACTGGCCGATGCCTTATCAGTATATACCGTAAAACGTGAGCAGATAAAAGAACTGGCCCCCGATGTAGTAATTACGCAGGACCAATGTGAGGTTTGTGCCGTGTCATTAGCCGATGTAGAGCTGGCGCTTGATGATTACCTGGATAAAAAAGCACACATTGTTTCCTTGCAACCCAACAGCCTCGAAGATATTTTTGCCGATATTACCACCATCGCCAATGCGCTGGATGTTCCCGAAGCTGGCGCCGACCTGCTGGAACGCCTGATAGAACGCGTTGATATTATTAAACATAAGCTGAAATACAGCGAAAGCCGTCCAACCGTTGCCTGTATTGAGTGGCTGGAGCCCATGATGGTTTCGGGCAACTGGGTTCCCGGGCTGGTAAGCATTGCGGGCGGTACGCCCATATTGGTTGCGCAGGATGGCAAACACTCCCCTTATGTGCAATGGGAGGATATTCGTGTACAAGATCCTGAGTTTATAGTGGTAATGCCCTGCGGTTTCTCCATAGAGCGCACCATGAAAGAGATTAACCTGCTGCTGGAGCTCCCCGGTTTTGCCGATATGAGGGCAGTAAAAAACAACCAGCTATTTATAGTTGACGGCAACCAGTTCTTTAACCGCCCTGGTCCGCGTATAGTTGATTCTATTGAGATACTGGCCGAGATCCTCCGCCCAAAACAGTTTGCTTTTGGTTATGAGGGCGAAGGCTGGATCAGGTTTGGGGTATAGTTCCTGACGACTCACCCGGACTACACTTCGATGTTCGACCCTCCTACACCTGCGGTGCAAAGAGGGTTTTAAAATTTTGACAGCGTCATTGCAAGAAGCCCCTCTAAATCTCCCCCAAGAGGGAGACTTTAAAAAGCATTTTTAAAGCCCTCTCCTTTGGAGAGGGTTGGGTGAGGTTTCTCGCAATGACCGGGTGAGTTAATATCTTCTTAAAATTATTTAAAAAGTGTCACTTTCATTTTAAATAATAAAATGTTAGGTTATATTTACCTGACTGTTAATTATTAAACCCCTGTTTACAATGCGCAAAATTTTTACCATGATGCTGGTGGCTGCCGTTTTCATGAGCACCGCCTTTACTGTTACCGACGAAATTAAGTTTAAAGTGTCCGATCTGCGCATGACCTGGCAGGTGGTTGATAATAATTATCAGAATAAAAACCAATCATTAACCGCGTTAATAATCACTAATACCGGGCATGATGTGCTGCCTGCCGGTGGCTGGAAATTCTATTTTAACTCGGGCCGCGGCTTTACCGAAAACGCGGTAACCGGCAACGCTAAAATAAACCAGGTAAACGGCGATTTGTATAGCATTACCCCGACAGATGGTTTTAAAGAGCTAAAGCCCGGCGCATCTACCCGTATTGAGTATATCAATGACGATCCGGTGGTAAACGTTACCGATGCGCCCGAAGGTATCTATATGGTTTGGGACGCGCAGCCCGACAAAGGATATTCCATCACCTCTTTCACTATTGAGCCGTATAAGCCTACATACCAAGGCCTGGTAACGCCAGAGATTGTTTTCGATCGCAATAAAACCATTGCTGATATTCCTGCCGGGCAGTTGACAAAAGTTTTCCCTACACCGCTAAGTTATCAGGAAACAAGCGGAACTTTCAATCTGGATGATAAAACCACTGTTATTGCTGATAATGATTTTGCCAGAGAAGCGGCTCAACTTAAAGAAATTATAAGTAGTTTACTGGGCAAACAACTGGTTGATACCAAAAACAATGCTTCGGTTATTAATTTAACCAAAGTAAGTGGCATAGCTCCCGAAGGATACGAACTGAAGGTTACACCGAAAAATATCACCATTAACGCTTCAACTGCTACCGGAGCTTTTTATGGTATACAATCTTTAAAATCACTGATACCGGCAACAGCATTTGTAAAAACGCCAAAATCTGTTCAAATACCTTGTGTTGATGTTCAAGATGCTCCCCGTTTTGGTTACCGTGCTGTAATGCTTGACGTGGCCCGTAACTTTCAGCCAAAAAAACAGGTGTTGAAATTGCTGGAGGCCATGAGCCTGTATAAACTGAACACCCTGCACCTGCACTTGACTGATGATGAGGGCTGGCGTTTAGAAATTCCATCATTACCAGAGCTGACTTCCGTTGGGAGCAGACGCGGCCATACATTGGATAGTAAGCATTTTTTACCACCATCGCACGGTTCAGGACCGGATGTAAATAATACTGTGGGTACCGGGTTTTATACGAAGGCTGAATACATAGAGATATTAAGATACGCTACCGACAGACACATTACTGTGATTCCCGAGATCGAAACTCCTGGCCATGCCCGCGCGCCTATTAAAGCCATGGATGCCCGGTATGACCGCCTGATGGCTGAAGGTAAAAAGGCTGAAGCGGAAAAACATCTCCTGCGCGATCTGAAAGATGAATCGGAGTATCGCTCAGTACAATATTGGAATGATAACGTGATTGATGTGGCGCTGCCATCTACCTATAATTTTGTAGAGACTGTGGTTAACGATATCATTACTACTTATAAAGAAGCCGGCGCGCCTTTGCAAACCATCCATTTTGGTGGCGATGAAGTACCCGCACATGTTTGGGAAAAATCCCCTGCGTATCTGGCCCTGAAAGCAACCCACCCCGAGATACAAGGCACCAACGATTTATGGTATTACTTTTATGGCCATGTAAACCAAATATTAAAAGCCAAAGGACTGCGCCTTTCTGGCTGGGAAGAAATGGCCCTGCGCAAAACCACACTTGATGGCAAACTTGCCTATGTACCTAATCCCGACTTTACAAATGAACACCTGCAGGCAGATGTGTGGAACAATGTTTTAGGCGACGGACAGGAAGACCTGGCCTATCGTTTAGCCAATGCCGGGTATAAGGTAGTGCTTACCTGCGTTACCAACTTGTATTTTGACATGGCTAATTATAAGTCATTTGATGAACCGGGTTATTACTGGGGCGCCTTTTTAGGTATCGATAAATTTTACTCATTTATCCCTTTTGATTACTTTAAAAATGCCGATGTTGATAAAAATGGTAACCCTATTAACCGTTCATTATTTATAGGCAAGCAACGTCTTACGGACTATGGTAAAAGCAATATAGTGGGCTTGCAAGGCGCACTATGGGCCGAAACCGTTAAAAGTACCGAGCGCATGGATTACATGATCTTCCCGCGTTTGCTGGCCCTGGCCGAACGTGCCTGGGCTGCTGACCCTAAATGGGCTACTGAAACCGATCCGGTTAAAGCACAGCAGGGATACCAGCAGGCCTGGTCGGGCTTTTTAAATGTGCTGGGTAAACGTGAGCTTCCCCGGTTAAGCTATTATGATGGCGGGTTCAATTACCGTATCCCTAAACCGGGCATCAGTCTGCAGGATGGCAAATACCTGAGCAATGTAGAATTTCCGGGATTAAGCATTCGCTATACTACCAACGGTAAAGATCCTGACGATAAAAGTAAGTTATACACAGCCCCGGTAAACTACAAAGGCGGCGTGATCAAGTTCCGCGTCTTTGACGTTAAAGGCCGTGGCAGTAACGTAGCCGAAGGTGGAAGCAATAATTTGAATCCGTAGGTGTTAGGAGTTTTGAGTAGTAAGTGATGCGTTTTGAGTAAAGAGTTCATTATAGCAGAAGAAGTCTGCAAGATTTAGGTTGCAGACTTCTTCTTTAATGATAATTTGTGAATCTGGTTATGAATAAGATTAAATCATTTTTTAAACTCAAACTCATCACTTACTACTCAAAACTAAAAACTAATTCCCATCCCAACAGTATAATTCCTTAATGGTGATGGGTTATAATAACGGTTTCCAACAGCATTAAGGTCATTACCCAGACTGTATTTTTGATTCAGGATATTTTCGGCGCCGGCATAAATTTCGAGGTGCGTTCTGTGGCCTATGGTTGGCTGCCAGCTTACTTTGGCCTGCAGCAGGTTATATGATTTGGCATAAACGGTATTGCCATCATTCAGCGGGATTTTTGAAGTATAATTATGCTGCGCGAACAACGAGATATATTGTGGGAACCTGATCTGTAAACTGCTTACAAAAACCTGCTGCGGTACGCCTGTTAAGGCATTGCCTGAGTAACTGGTGGTGGCATCGGCATAATCCCTGAACTTGAATTTGCTGAACGTGAACGATTCATTAAACTGCAAGCCCCGTACAAAATGATTGGTGTTGGGATGAATGAGCCAGTCGGTAAACGACAACTCCACCCCAGGCTGGTTGGTGCCGCCTGCATTGATGTAATGTTCGGTTTCATCGGCATTTAAACGGCGTACAATAGCGTTGTTAATTCGGTAATAAAAGGCAGATACATCCAGGAACATGGTTTCGTCCTGGTTGCGCAGGCGAAAGCCGGTTTCATAGTTCCAGCCGTATTGGGCCTGTAGGCCGGTGTTTACAATATTATCAGTCGGCCTTACTTCGGCCGTTGTAGGGGTAGAGTATCCCCGGCTTACCGATGCGCGCCAGATAAAATTATCCATAAACTGGTAGCTCAGCGCCAGTCTTGGCATTAGCTGCGGCGTAAAATTGCGATTGGTAAAATCGGTTTGGTTTAAAGGGTAAAGATTTTTGAAATCATACTCGTACCAGTTGAGGCTCAATGCAGCTTCCAGGTGCAGGCGTTTATAAATGTCGGCCGAGTAACGGGCAAATATGAAATGCTGGTTGCTGTGTATATCGTCGCTGGTTTGCGTGGTATCTTTTACGCCCCTGTTATTGCCATAGTTGCTGATGCGCGAATTGGTTTGCTGCCACTCCATACCGAGGTTAACCTTCCAGTTAATGTTTTCCTGTGGTAAACCGGCCAGTTCAAAATAAGTACGGAAACCGTAGGTGTTTTCGCTGCGCTGCTCAAAATTGGTAATAAAGGGATTGGCAAAATCAACGTGATTGCCAAAAACTGCCAGCACGTTGCGGAAACGGTTACTGAAATGGTATTCATTAACCAGTCCGCCCAGGTACATGGTAGTCGTAATGCCAATATGTTGCTGAAGGGCACCGGGAACAACGGGCGTTGGTTGCCTGGCCTGGCGCGGATCGGCGGCGGCTTGTGCAAGCGTTAACCCACCCGGCGTTTGATAAGTAAGATCAGAATATAAGCCCAGAAAACGCAGTTCGTTTTTGCCGCTGTAGTTCCATTTATCGGCCACCTGAACATAGTTACGGCTCATATTGCTGTTTTGCCTGTAGCCCTGGTAAGCCTGGTAGCTTTGGTTAACGTTAAGCAGGTTTTTGCCGAACTGCTGCTGTATATTGGCCTTTTCATGAAAAAGTCCGTACGAACCGGTGTTGATGCCAACCGAGTGATAACTGCTATCGGCGTATTTGTTGGTGGAGCTCAACAACATTACCCCGCCGGAGTTGGCGCCAAACAAACTTCCATCGGGGCCTTTCAAAATCTCGACACCGGGTACACCCGAGATATCAATAGAATTTAAATAGGTATTGCCCCCGGCATCGGTGAGGGGGATATCGTCAAAATATATTTTCACATCGCGCACCCCAAAAGGCGAACGCAACAAACTCCCCCTGATAGACAAACGGTAACTACCCGGCGAACGTTCCTCAGCCCGTACCCCCGGAACAGTGTTTAGTGCACTTACAAATGAATTATCGGGCTGTAATTTTAACTGCGCAGCACCGAGCACGCTTACCGAGGCAGGTACGCTGATTACGGGTTGCTCGCTAAGATAACCTTTAACAGTAACCGTTTGCAAATGGGTAACAGTATCTTTTTTTGCAGATGATCTTTTAGTTTGTGCCCCGGCAGTTATAGCAGCAGCTAAAACAAAAAAAAGGGTAGTATAACTCTTTAACATGGTTTGATAGGTAGAGCCCAAAAATATGTGTTTTAACTTGTAAAACAAGGTGGTATTTGCGTATCAATCATTTCTCATTTACATTATTCTTCCCGTCAGCAGATAAGCTTCGGGTGAAAGCGGACAGAACATGATGGACTGTGTGATGGCAGGGCATTGCAAGTTTTTGCTATGGAGAGGCCTGTGCGAACGAAGTGGAGCAAAATAATTGCAGCCTGTGGTTCTGTCTGCTTTGCAGGGTAAAGGCCTTGTGCGGCAAAGAAGCCTCTCTGCTGAAAGCCGTTATTCGCAGTTATTTTTGTTTTTTGGTGCTCATTATCTCGCTTCGCTCGGTCTAGTTACTTTTGTGGCGACAAAAGTAACTGGCCCTCCCGCGGCCAAGAGCGGGTATACGCCTTGCATTACCGCCCTGTACAGCATATAGATTGCTTCGTTCCTCGCAATGACGCGTGGTGTTAGTTTTATTAAGTGAGAACTTACTGCTCGATTACAAATTACACCAATACGTCCACTTCACAACCAGTTGACGGTTTTTAACCATGAATGGGGATGGGGTCGAGTTGTCGCCGTAAACAATAAAAAAGTCTGATGCTGGTTGGTAGCGCCATTGCATACGGATATTGGTATTGATGTTTTTAACCTGACCGTTATATTGCACGTAGGTCGTAAAATAGAGCTTGTTACTTATAGTAATATCGGTTCGCGGGCCAACGAGCCAGAAATTGGTATTGCCGTAAGGCTGTGGCAGGCGCAGATCATTGTACGAAGTATTAACCGCAATATTTACATAAGGCTGAAAACGGTAACCCAGCTGTGCTGTAACGCTTGTTTTACTGCCGCTTTGGTAATATCCCCCATAAGCTACCTCCGTAAGGTAAGTGAACAGGGCCTGTGGTTTTGATACAAATTGCGCGTCTATGGTATTCCAGTGGTTTCGTGTGCCAATGGGTAGCGGCGTTTTACCTGTATTGGTAGGATCAAAAGGTACAAGCAGCTTAATGTAAGTATCAACCGCCGATAATGTGAATGTGCTGCGGTTGCGCATGGTAATGAGGTACGAAAGTGTACTCTCATTATCCGTGCGTTTAAAGTTTTCGTCGAAGTAATAGTTCGACATGATCTGTACACCGTGACTTAAAATACCGCCCGATTTTGGGAAGAAGTTATGTAACAACAGCGGACTGATCTTATTATAACCAACACGCGGCACATAACCTACTCCGGCGGTGTAATTTTTGCCCACATATTGATCCTGGATATACATGGTCCAGTATTTACTGAGGTATTGTATGTGTCCGGCCGCCACCAGGTCATGTCCTTTTAAGCCCGGGGTAAATGATTTTATTCCCATCAGTTTACCCGTTAACAGGTTGTTTGACGATGCCAGATTATACTCCACACCTATATTGCGATTGTACTGGTTACCCGGTGTTGCCGAGCCCGTGGCATCTTTATTAATAAACATAAAGCCAATATTGGAACGCGCGAACACACGGCGCTGCAGGGTGAGCACGCCAAAGTTTTCGGCCGGACTGGAGGCAACATCTGATTCGCCGGTTTGTATATCCATAAGGCCCACGCGCCAGTCTTTATCCAGCTTACCCGTAAGCCTTCCCCCAAACCTGATGGGGGCATTTAATCCGATACGCCGGGAAAAAAATGGCCTGATATCGGTATACCCAAAATTTGCAAACAAATCGCCGTTTTCTAAAAAGAACTGGCGCTTTTCGGGGAAGAACAATTCGTAACGATTTAAATTAACCACCTGCTGATCCACATCTACCTGCGAAAAATCGGGGTTCACGGTAAGGTCGAGATTTAAAGACGAGGTAAGACCAATTTTAGCGTCGCCACCAATTTCCTTACGCCAGGCTACCCCGGTTTTGGCCTGGTAATCTTTTGAAACACCGGCCAGCGCATAGGGGATAAGCGAAATGTTGGTGCCTGCCTCGGGCGGTAATTCATCCCACACAAGCGAACCGGTATAAGCGAGCGACGCGGTAGGGAACTGCCTCGGAATAGGTGTCCAGCTTGATTTTTCGGAAGATTTAAGATCGTTACGGCTAAAGTTAATGCCCCATACGCCAACACCCTTTTTGTAACGGATGGTTTTAAACGGAATGGCGGCTTCAAATATCCATTTGTCCGGATAATTTTTTACTACCGATACCCATTTGTTGTCCCAGCTCAGGTCAACCTTGCCGCCCTCGTACATGGTGCCGTCCCACTGGCCGCCTGCGGCATTGGCCCCAAAGCTGAACCCATCGGTACGGGTATCAAAAGGGTCAAGGAAAAATATAAAGTTGTCGTTCTTTACAAAGTTGAAATCGCGCTTCATCGACTCTACCATGTATTGCCCCGGGCCATTAGTGTAGCATATCGCGATGATATAAATGTTGTTGTTATCATAAGTCATGCGCACCTGGGTTTGTACTTTGGCCCGGCTGGTATCCATAGGCAGCACCATGAAAAAATTACTTGCTGAGTCTGCTTTAAGCCAGGTATCTTCCATTATCCCATCAATGGTAATTGGGCCGGCAGCCTTGCGGATGTGATACTGATACCCGGCGTTCTTTTTTTGAGCGTTTGCCTGAAAGGAAAGTAAGAATAAAGCCAGCAGCATTAATATTTTTCCTGGCGATGGGGTATAAGTAGGGTTCAAGATTAATGCTTTATAATTTGGTTTTGTTAAATCGATTTACTCAAAGGCAAGGTAATAAATATAGACCAATGGTGTCTGAAACAAATTATCATCCTTTATAATATTTCTGTGACACATGATTAAGGGTTGCACCTACGGAGCAAAAACTCGTGTTTAATTTTTGGCTACAAACAGGTAGCTCCTGACGGAGCACACCAGCTTCTTTAAAAATATTGGTTTATATTTTTTAATATTTGTGACAAATTGCCCAAACTCATTCGGCATTCTGTGCTCCGTAGGAGCTACCCATTTGTAGCAAAGCAATGTCAATTTTGTTATGCGTCGTAGAGGCTACCCTTTAATCTTAAGATGTAGGTTGCATCTACGGAGCAAAAACTCGTGTTTAATTTATGGATACAAACAGGTAGCTCCTGACAGAGCATACCAGCTTCTTTAAGCTGTTAGTTCTTTTTCATGATTACAAACTAACAGCCAACGCTTTGCCTGAGTACTTCACTACCTTATCGGCCTTGTCGGTTACTTCTACATTGGCTCCGTGCGAGCCTTTTACCATCACGATATTGAACGTGCGGTTTTTAAGCATTCCGGGAAATTTGCCTTTAGTGTCGGATATGCTGAGCTTACGGGTTTTATCATTCCAGTTGATGTTGAACGTGGCATACTGGCCTTTTTCGTAATTATAATTATCGTTCTCATCTTCGTAGAACTTGAATGAACCATCGGCACCGGGATAAATACGCAACTCGATATTGTCGGCCGGTTTTTCGGTAGCATATTCCATGTGGGGGCCCATTGGTATAATGGAACCTGCTTTTACATACAGCGGTAAAATATCAATTGGCGCGGCCGCGCTGATGGTTTTTCCGCCGTCAAGCAGTTCCCCTGTCCAGAAATCGTACCATTTACTGGCGGCAGGTAAGTACACCTGGCGGGCCTTGGCTTTTTTATCTGCATCGGCCGATGTATATAACTGTTCGGTAACCGGGTTTACCATAAATGCCGGACCGAACATGTACTGATCTGGTATGCCGTAAACCTTGCTGTCGTTCCTGAAGTCGAAAGCCAATGAACGCATAATGGTATAGTTATCGGTAGTTACGCGGCCTGCCAGCGAATAAATGTATGGCAGCAGGCGGTAACGCAATTTATCAAAATTGAGCAGAATAGCCTTGGTTTTATCATCCCAGTTTTTGCTGAACAGGGCACGTTCACCTTTGCCATGAATACGGAAGATAGGGCTGAATGTACCAAACTGGAACCAGCGGGTAAACAGTTCCCTCTTGTCGGGCTGCGACCAGTCGGCAGGTTTCCAGTGGAAGTGGTAGCCGCCGATGTCTGACGTCCAGTACGGCAAGCCCGACGCGCAGGCATTAATACCCTGTGGCACCTGGTTCTTAAAATCTTTAAATGTACACTCAATATCTCCCGACCATAAGGTTGAAGCATTGCGCTGCTCGCCGGCGAATGACTGCCTTACCAAAAAGAAAGCTCTTTTGCCCGGAATATCCCTGCGCCAGCCTTCGTAAACGCCTTTGGTATGCTGTAACGAGTACGTGTTAAAATAATCAATACCCTTACCTATGCTGAAATTGCTTTGGCGACGGGCATCCTGCAGGGCGCCGTTGTCTGGTTCGCACTGGTCAATCCACCAGGCATCCCAGCCATAACGTTTAATGAGGCTATCGCGGGCCTGGTCCCAGTAAAGCTCGCGGGCTTTGGGGTTGTGGGCGTCATAATAAGTATCAAAGGTATGGGTAACTACGTTGTCCCAGGTTATATCGGTCAGGCCGCCCATTTTTTCCAGCGCGTCGTAGTTGGGAGTACCTTTGCCGAATACCGGCCATATAGATATCATGGCGTGGATGTTGGCTTTGTGCAGCTCATCAACCATTTGTTTTGGGTGAGGATAACGCTCGGGTTTCATCACATGCGAACCGATAGGCAGCGGATCCCAGTAATACCAGTCCTGCACAATTACGTCAACCGGGATGTGGTTATTGCGGTAATTGTCTTTAACGCCGATGATCTCATCTTCGCTCAAATACCTGTCTTGCGACTGGAACAAGCCGAAAGCCCATTTAGCAAACATCGGCGCGCGGCCTGTAGCGGTACGGTATAGGTCGATGATATGATCGAAATTTGGTCCGTAGAAAAAATAATAATCAACCTGCTTGCCGCTTTCGGATACGTATTTGAATTTGGTGTTGCCAGCTTCGGCTCCATAAAAATTAGAGGCTGAGTAGTTGTCCCAAAGCAAACCATAACCTTTTGTCGATAGTAATACAGGAATAGCACCGGTAAGGTATTTGATCAGCAACTCCTGGTTACGGCCTTTATAATTGATGGATAAAGAATCGAGCGGGTGGCAGCCCAGTCCAAACAAGCCTTCGTTTTCCGGAGAGTTGAACTGTGTGCTCACATTATAGGTACTGATGCCGGCAATGGTAGCCGGGGTAATGGTTTTATTGTCGCTGTCTTCAGCAGTAATAACCGTGCCTTTTAAATCGGTATAGGTAATGGCGTTGGTAGCTTTGTTTACCCTCACCTTTAATTTAGTGGTGGTAATGATCACTTCGCTTTTATTTTCGGCAACCTGGTAGGCAGTTGGCACTTTCCAGCTGTTGTTAACCACCAATGAAGGTTTGGTTTCAAAAACGTTAAATATGGTGTACTTCACTTCAATAATATCAGCCCGGCGAACCAGTACTTTCATCAGGCCTTTATCTAAAGAAAAAGTAACGCCATCTGTGCTTTTTTTGTATGATTTTACTGTGGCGGAAGCCTGCATTGACAGGCAAAAAACCGAGAGTGATGCTATCATCGCAATCGATTGTAATTTTTTAGCGATAGCGTGGGGTAAATTTTTGATCATATTGAACATCAGTATTTTGGTTTATAATTAGTGTACGGAAAACACTTGCTTTGAAAATGTGAATATAACGTACTTTTTTTAATTTGAAAAGGATTTTTTGCAGGAATAAAAATTGGGGGAAAGGGCATTGATTTTGAACGCCATAAATGGGCTTACTTCGGCTTTATCCCTTTGAAACCATATCTCTTATAAAATGAGAAACCGACCTGAAGTAGCTTTCTAAGTTTCTATAGGGATGTTCGCCCGGATGCCATGACGCAAATTTCCAATACTTCCATTTTTCGCCGGCCGAATCTGGCGGGATCAGCAAAAAGTACTGTTCCTCGTTAATACCGGCGATTACTATACTTTTGGCTAACTCTTTACCTATTTCCACCAATTCCACCTCGCTCCAAATATTAATTAAATCGCTGTCTATATTTTTTAAAAAATCAATGTTGCTAACATGCTCAAAGGTTGGCTCTATATCGTTAGGAGCTGAAAATCCATTGGTTACCAACAGGAAATCTTTATAGTCCTGCGGCAATTCTACGCCTAACCTGTCTTCCGCGAGTTTTATTTCTGTCGCCGAAGCCGGAGCATTTCCCAGCCAATCAGATTTGATCTGTTCATCGGTAAATGTAACATCCCCTAATTTAATAGCTAGCTGCGATATTTGTTTAAGTAGAAATTCCATCAGATTCCCGCTAATAATAAATTAATGCTTTTTTTTGCCTGCAAATATTTTTTCTCCGGCTTCCACATCCATATTTACGCGGTTTTCGTCGGGTGGTTTGGGGCAGGAGTAGCCGCCGCTGTAAGCGCAGTATGGGTTGTAGGCTTTATTAAAATCTATTATTACCGAACCATTTTTGATGTCGCCCGTGCGCAGATCGATATATCTGCCTCCGCCGTAAGTGAGTGTTCCGTTGGTGTCATCGGTAAAGGGCAAAAAAAGATAATCGGCATATAACGGATTTTTTGACAGCGCTATGCTTTTATATAGCGTAAGCTGAATAGGCTTGCCTTTTAATGTGAACTTGATAATGGCATAACGCTCATATTCTTTCGCCGTGCCGCTAAATACAGGCATTACAAAAGCCGACTGATTCATTAAAACCTCGGCGGTGGCGGTAACCTGGTAAGTGCTGTCGACATCGTAAAAGCGGAGAAATTGCAAATCGTCTTTTTTTAGGGGAGAGCGATCATCTTTCAGGAAATCATTCATATAGCCTTCCCGGTGTTTGGCTAACTGTGCCTTATAATCCTGCCCAAAGCAACTCAGGCTTGTCATCAATAGCAAGGTCAAAAGGTATTTGGTCATGATCAGTTAGATAAGTAGGATTGCTTTTGGTAATGCAATATATGTAAAAACCAGTATATAAAATATATTGATAAACGGAATTGATTTTCCTCTCATCATTGCTATCTGTACTTTATAGTCAACGGGAAAGGGTTTATGAGGAAATAAATTTTTCTTATCTACGTAATCTATATCTGAAACGATTTACAGAAATATATATTTGCTTATTGAACCTTCAAACACCAATAATTTATGAGCGATAAACCACTAAGGAGCAGGGGCTGGTTTGGAAAAACGGGCAAAGATGGTTTTATATACAGGGCCTGGATGAAAAACCAGGGCATACCCGCGCACCAGTTGCAGGGTAAACCGGTTATAGGTATTTGTAACACATGGTCGGAACTGACGCCCTGTAACGCGCATTTTAGGGAACTGGCCGAATCGGTAAAGAACGGTATTTATGAAGCAGGTGGCTACCCGGTTGAATTTCCCGTAATGTCATTGGGCGAAACACTGATAAAACCTACCGCCATGCTGTACCGCAACCTGGTGAGCATGGATGTGGAAGAATCTATCCGGGCCAACCCTATTGATGGCGTAGTGCTGCTTTGCGGGTGCGACAAAACAACACCAGCGCTCATTATGGGTGCCTGCAGTGTAGATATACCTACTATTGTGGTATCGGGCGGGGCAATGCTTACCGGCAAGTACCGGGGGCACGACATTGGCACCTCTGATATATGGCGGTTTTCGGAAGATAACCGCGCAGGGCATATGAGCGATGAAGACCTGTACACCGCCGAAGCCTGTATGGCCCGCAGCCGCGGCCATTGCGCGGTAATGGGCACGGCTTCTACGATGGCTTGTATGGTGGAGTCGCTGGGTTTGTCGCTGGCAGAAAATGCTGCTATCCCCGCTGCCGATTCACGCCGCAAGGTGCTGGCCCATTTATCGGGCAACCGTATTGTGGATATGGTTCGGGAAGATTTGAAACTATCGGACATACTTACCCCGCAAGCTTTTGAAAATGCCATCAGCGTTAACGCGGCCATCGGCGGGTCAACCAATTTTATTATTCATTTGCTGGCCATTGCTGCCCGTATCGGGGTCGACCTGAATATGGACGATTTTAATACTATCGCTAAAAAGATCCCGCTGCTGGCCAACCTGCAGCCATCAGGACAGTATTTTATGGAAGATTTTTATTACGCAGGCGGCCTGCCCGCGCTAATGAAAGAACTGCGCGACGTATTACATGGCGACACTATTACCGTAAGCGGTAAACCGATGAGCCATAACTATGAGAGCAGCGAATGTTTTAACCGCGACCTGATAGCCACCTGGAAAAAGCCTTTTAATGAGGTGGCAGGTATAGTGGTGCTGAAGGGCAACTTATGCGAGAACGGTGCGGTAATGAAACCATCGGCGGCAAGTACCGAACTGATGATCCACACTGGGCGCGCCGTTGTATTTGAAGATATTGAAGATTATAAAAATAAAATAAACGACCCTAACCTGGAGGTTGACGAAACCAATGTGTTGGTGTTGAAAAATGTTGGCCCCAAAGGTTACCCGGGTATGCCCGAGGTAGGCAATATGGCCATCCCCAAAAAGCTGCTGGATAAGGGCGTGCGCGATATGGTAAGGATATCTGACGGGCGTATGAGCGGTACGGGTTTTGGTACGGTGGTGCTGCATGTATCGCCCGAGGCTGCCGTTGGGGGCACGCTGGCTATTGTGCAGGATGGCGATATCATCAATCTTGATGTCTATGCCGGAACCCTGCACCTTGATGTAAGCGATAAGGAAATTGCTGCCAGAAAAGAGCGACTAACATTGCATACCAATATTGCAAAACGTGGCTATGTGCATTTATACCAAACCCATGTAGAGCAGGCTCACCTTGGCGCCGATTTTGACTTTTTAAAAGGCGGGTCGGGAAGCGAGGTAGTGCGGGATTCGCATTGATTAATTATTGAATTATTGAGTTATTGAATTATTGATTGAGTCCACTCACCACGACTGCACTTCGCTGGTCGGTACTCTTTTCAGCTCCGCTGGAAAGAGGGCGAAGGGAAAGAGATAAACCATGTCATTGCGAGGGACGAGGCAATCGCGTACATTCCAGAGGAGACATAAATAGTTCGAGGTTGCTTCGTCGCTCCTCTTCGCAATGACATTTTAAAAATACCCTCTTTTGCGCCTAAGGCGGAGAGAGGGTGGCCAAGCGCAGCGATGGTCGGGTGAGCCGAATCACTAACAACAACTAAAATATCAACCTAAATAAAATATGACAGCTAATAATTTTACCGGGCAGGTAGCTATAGTAACAGGAGCGGGGCAGGGTATAGGTTTTGAAATTGCCAAACAAATTGCCCAACAAGGCGCGGCGGTACTTATTAATGATGTAAGCGCGGAACTTGTTGCCAAAGCGGCCGATGCTATTTGTAAACTTGGCGGTAATTGTATTGCTTTGGCCGGTGATGCCGCCGATATAAATTTTATACAGCAAATGGTTGATACCGCCGTGCAGCACTTTGGTATGCTCACCATAGCTATAGCCAACGCGGGCATCACGCTTTTTGGTGATTTTTTGGAGTACCCGGTCCAATCGCTGCAAAGCGTAATGAACCTCAATTTGCAGGGCAGTTTCTTTTTGGCCCAGCGTGCGGCAAAGCAAATTATACAGCAAAAAAGCGGCGGGAGTATCCTGTTCATGTCGTCGGTAACGGGGCACCAGGCACATAAGGATCTTGCGGCCTATGGCATGACCAAGGCCGGGCTCGAAATGCTGGCTAAAAGTTTGGTGATTGAGCTGTCGCCCTACCAAATTACGGTTAACACGGTAGCTCCGGGTGCCACTTTAACCGAACGAACCATGGAAGATGCTGGTTATCAGGATACTTGGTCGCGCATTACGCCCATGGGGCGGCCAGCTACTGTACAGGATGTGGCGGCTGCCGTATTGTTCCTGGTATCGCCGCAGGCAAACCATATCACCGGGCAAAACATAGTGGTAGATGGCGGGTGGACAGCTGTAAGTACATCGCCGTACTAAATATAAAAACTTGTCATTTCGGTAGAGCAACGGGCCGGAAGGAGCGTTGTGCGAAAGAGAAATCTTATACGGTATGCCGCGTAAATTTGCCGGGCGTATAAGATGTCTCGCCGTTCCTCCTCGAAATGACAGCTTTTTTTACTGCTTCCAACAACGCTAAGATTGGCGCAAAAATAATATTCCCTTTATCAATCAAATACCGCCCGCAGCTTGTTCCATTCGGGGTGACGTTTCAGGTAGGTTTGTATGTAGGTACAAAGGGGAACCATTTTTAAATTGTGCTGTTCCAGGTAAGCAAATGTTTTTTCAACAAGGGCCGCGGCTATGCCCTTGCCTTCCATTTCTTCCGGTACTTCGGTATGTATCAGGTATATGATCTCACCTCTTTTTTTGTAATCGATAAATGAACGTACACCATCAACGGTAAGCTCAAAGTTATGGATGGCCTCGTTATTTATAAGCGGGATATCTTCGTATTTCATGTTTTGTATATTATGGTAACAACCCCAAATGATATAACAAAAATTTTACTAATTACTGTATATCCATTAGATTTTACGTATGTATCAAATAAAGGTATAAACAAGCGCCGATAATACGAATACAAATGATTTTTATTGATGATATTTGCAAAAAAACTAAATAAATAAGTTAATAATACGTTTACGTATACTGAGAGATGACCAGTAACAACCGGATAAGGCGTTTTGTTCATTTCATTAAATTTTTAATTAGTTTTGATTTGTATTTCTACCTTTATTAGGTTACTTTAAAGCACTTTGTATTTTCTCTGAAAATGAAAGCTATTGTTAAACAAACTAAGTGGATATTACTGCAGCTTGTGCTTTTGTTTTGTATTACTAACGGAGGCGCACAGGTAAAGCCTCATCGGCATACTCACATTAAAAAGAAGGCTACTCAGGTACAGGTTAAAAATACAAACCGTATTAGCGATCAGTATAAAGAGTTTTCAGTGCTTCTGGCCCAGGCCAGTGTTAGTTTTACCTTTCCAAAAGGTTTTAGGGAGATTGCCGCCGTAAATAATGAGGATTTTTCTTTCGACTATGCGATGGAAATGCCGGGTAAGGATTTTGAAGTATGGTTCCAGGTAAAATCACAAAAAGAAAACTGGGCCAGTTATGAGCGGTCGCAAAATGATAGCGATAAACAACTTGCAAATCCCGATTCATTATACCTGGATATGGGTAAGGCGCATGCCACAGCTTTTACAGGCGACAGGAATTATTTTGTACGCAATATGCCCCAGAACGTGCTTGACCGCTACAACGCCGACGCGGGAAAATCATACCTGCTTAACCTGCTCGACCTGCCCGCTACCAAGCATTACAAATACGCCCTGCTCATTACACTTCAGCGTAACCATACGGGCACCATTATGATGGTTTGTTTTACCAACGAAAAAGACCCCGAGTTTTTTAAGAATATTGACAGGGCTACTAATTGCCTGAAATTTAAATCCTGATAACATAATGTTAATAAGTTGACAGTTTTGAACCATAAGTTCAGAACCGAAACTATATTTTTGCATTTGGTGCATGTTGGCACCAGTTTTTAAAAATCTACTTTATAAATGGCAGACGCAGTTAATTATAGTGAAGATAGTATCCGCTCGCTGGATTGGAAAGAACACATCCGTTTACGCCCCGGTATGTACATTGGTAAACTGGGCGATGGCTCGGCTTACGATGATGGTGTATATGTATTGTTGAAAGAGATCATTGATAACTCTATTGATGAGTTTGTAATGGGATCGGGTAAAACCATTGAGGTAAATATGAGCGACCAGAAAGTAGCCGTGCGCGATTATGGCCGCGGGATACCTTTGGGCAAAGTGATTGATTGCGTATCAAAAATTAATACCGGTGGTAAATATGATAGCAAGGCCTTTCAAAAATCGGTTGGGTTAAACGGGGTGGGTACCAAGGCGGTTAACGCGTTGTCGAACACATTTGTGGTTCAGTCATACCGTGATGGACGTACCAAACTGGCCGAATTTGCCAAAGGTGAACTGGTACGCGACGAAGCCGAAAAGGAAACCACACAGCGCAACGGTACTGCTATAAACTTTATTCCCGACGATACCATTTTCAGGCATTACCGCTTTATACCAGAGTTTGTTGAAAGCATGATCTGGAACTACGTGTTCCTGAACTCTGGCCTCACCATTAACTTTAACGGACAAAAATATCTTTCGGAGCGCGGTCTTTATGACTTGCTGACCCGTAATACCGATGTAGAAACACTGCGCTATCCTATCATCCACCTTAAGGGCGAGGATATTGAGATAGCCATGACCCACGGCCAGGCTTATGGCGAAGAATATTACTCCTTTGTAAATGGGCAAAACACCACCCAGGGCGGTACGCACCAGGCGGCCTTTCGCGAAGCAGTTGTGAAAACCGTGCGCGAGTTTTACAAAAAGGAGTACGACGCTTCAGATATCCGCGCCTCTATCGTAGCTGCTATTGCCATTAAGGTACAGGAGCCGGTATTTGAATCGCAAACCAAAACCAAGCTGGGGTCGCAAAATATTGGTCCGGAAGGGCCATCGGTGCGTACTTTTATCAACGACTTCGTTAAAAAGGAACTGGATAATTATCTGCACAAAAATCCGGCTGTAAAAGATGCTTTAGAAAAACGCATCCTGCAGTCAGAACGCGAACGTAAGGATATTGCCGGTATTAAAAAGCTGGCCAATGAGCGCGCCAAAAAAGCATCGCTCCATAACCGCAAACTGCGCGATTGTAAACTGCATTTTGAAGATACACACGAACGCCGCCAGGATACTACTCTGTTTATTACGGAAGGTGACTCAGCCAGCGGATCGATCACCAAATCGCGCGATGTAATGACCCAGGCCGTGTTTAGCCTGAAAGGTAAGCCGCTTAATTGCTACGGGCTAACCAAAAAGGTGGTTTATGAAAACGAAGAATTTAACCTGCTACAGCACGCGCTTAATATTGAGGATGGTTTGGATGCACTGCGTTACAACAACATCGTAATAGCTACCGATGCCGATGTGGATGGCATGCACATTCGCCTGTTGCTCATGACCTTCTTTTTGCAGTTCTTCCCCGACCTGGTAAAGGCCGGTCACGTATCTATCCTGCAAACACCCTTGTTTCGTGTTCGTAATAAAAAGGAAACCATTTATTGCTACAGCGATGAAGAACGTAAAAACGCTATTGCCAAACTGGGCAACAAACCCGAAATAACCCGCTTTAAAGGTTTGGGCGAAATATCACCCGATGAATTTGGGTTGTTTATAGGTAAAGATATGCGTCTTGATCCGGTGATATTGAAGGATGCCAACATCAAAGGTCTGCTTGAATATTTTATGGGTAAAAATACGCCAAGCCGTCAGCTGCACATCGTTAATAACCTGCGGGTTGAAAAGGATGACGAAAGCATTAACCCGCTTATTGCCGAAGAGGCCGAAAGCTTAACCCTGCCGGTTGCAGTGTAAGCCGTCTGAACCCGAGTTTATACGATTAATTGATTACCACGATTTTATTTGCGTAGAGACACATCACATGCGTCTCTACAGCCAAATTTTGGAAGTTTAAGAATTAAGCCTTATCTTGTTTCCCCCGCTTTTTATGTGGGGGATTTGTTATGATTAACCATGAGATAAAAATTGCTTTTGACGAATATGATTCGCTGAAAGATCTGGACACCGCCGATTATGATCTGTGCCTGGAGGCGGCCAACGCTTTAAAAAATTCCCATTCACCATATTCAAAATTCAGGGTAGGTGCCGCCCTGCGGCTGCAAAGCGGTAAAATCATCTACGGCAGTAACCAGGAAAATGTGGCTTATCCGTCGGGGCTTTGTGCAGAGCGGGTAGCCTTGTTTTACTGGGGCGCCAACCACCCCGATGATCCTGTTGAAGCTATGGCCATAACCGCTCAAACAGACGAGTTTATGCTTACCAAACCGGTTACCTCCTGCGGTTCATGTTTGCAGGTACTGGCCGAAGTTGAAAAAAAACAAAACAGCCCTATCAAGATCTTGTTATATGCGGGGGGCGGTCCTGTATGGGTGATAAAAGGCATTGAAAATCAGCTCCCTTTTTTATTTTTTGAAGAACGATTAATTACTTAATATGAAACTAAAACTGCTTTTAATTTTTATTGGTTGCGCTTTTGCAGCACATGTATTTGCCCAGCAAGGTTTTCCGTTTGAAAACGAGATAAAGGCTTTTAAGCACCAGGACAGCTTAAACTTTCCAAAACCAAACGGTATACTGTTTATTGGAAGTTCCTCCATCCGTTTATGGAGCGATCTGGAGCAGCGGTTTCCCGATAAGCCTATTATTAAACGTGGGGTTGGCGGCTGCCTGTTGCAACAAGTGGTTGAATATTACACACCTTATATTCTTTTTCCGTATCATCCGCGTAAAATATTTATCTACGCCGGCGACAATGATATATCCGCTGGCAGGTCGGCCGTCTATGTATCTAATGAATTTGGTAAACTGTGGACAATGATTCATGAGCAGTTACCCCAGGCCGAGATCTACTTCCTGTCTATAAAACCAAGCCCGGTAAGGGCCAAATATTACGGAACCGTTGCAAAGGCCAATGAACTTATTAAAGCCTGGATGCAAAATAAACCTCAAAGTCATTTTGTTGACCTGGTTACCGTTACCAATAAACCCGGCACATCGCTGCCCGATTCTTCGTTGTTTAAAAAAGATTACCTGCACCTCAACCCTAAAGGGTATGATAAATGGCAATCCGTATTGCAGCCATTGGTAAACTAAAACAGAAAAAGCCCCGCAACGCGGGGCTTTTTCTGTTTTATATTTAACGCTAAACTAAAGCTGTTTAAAAACACTGTAAACATTAGTGATTTTCCAACCTTTGCCAGTGTTGGCAATGGTTACATAGTTACTGCGTACAAACTTATCAAATTGCATGTCAACCTTTACAACGGCTATATCATTGTTGCTTTCCATAATTGATGTGCTGGTGGTACAATCTTCCTCAATATTTTTAATGAGTCTTAATGATTCAAATACCTGATCTCTGGTATAGCTCAGGATTTTTTTGCCGCTTAGCAAACTGAATTTTGCATTTTGATCTACCACATCATTTAATCCCTGCAGCTTACCGCGGGTCACGGCATCAACATAGGTATTAATAGCGTAGGTTCTTGTTAAATTTTCACCATCTTCATAGATGTCTGCTTTTGCGGTATTACATACTATCAGCAAAGCAATGCCGGATATTATTAATTTTAATGTTTTCATATTTTCGTTGTTTAGATATCATTTAAGTTGTATATCTATAAGACAACGTTTATTTTCAATACGTTACACTAAAAATAAACTAAATAAAAAGCCCCGCATCGCGGGGCTCTCTACTTACATATTTAACACTAAACTAAAACTAAACTTATTTAAAAATGCTGTAAACGTTGGTTATTTTCCAGCCTTTACCGGTATTGGTAACAGTTACCATATTGGAGCGTAAAAAGCCTTGAAATTGCATATCAACTTTTATAACAGCCATTGCTTCATTGCTTTCAACAACCGATGTGGTGGTGGTGCATTCCTGTTCTACATTTTTAGAGGCATTTAACGATTCCAGCATTTCATTTCTGGTAAAGTTCAACACTGTTTTGCCACGTAACATACTGAATTTAACATCTGAGTCTAACACCTCATTCAGCCCTTTTAATTTGCCATGGGTCATGGCGTCAATATAAGTGCTGATAGCGTAATCCTGGGTTAAGTTTTCTCCGTCGGTATATATGTTAGCTTTGGCAACGCCGCAAACTATTAATAAAGCTAAGCCGAGTACTATTGATTTTAAAGTTTTCATTTGGATTGGTATTAAGGTTGTGTATTATTAATTAATTTTATACTCTTAAGACACCGGCACCATGCCTTACGTTACAATTAATGTTAATTATTTTGATGATTTAACGAATATTTAACATATTGGGTCTTTTTTTAAATACTTAACAATAGAAATATAATAAAGCGGCTGAATGGTTGAATTTGATACCATTATTTTACAATTTGGCGAACAGGGCGAAAAAACGGGCTGGACCTATATCGAAATTCCGGCCGATGTAGCGCAGCAGATGAAACCCGGTAATAAGAAGTCGTTCAGGGTAAAAGGAAAGCTGGATGCGCTGGCTGTTGCCGGAATGGCCCTGATGCCCATAGGCGGGGGTAATTTTATTATGGCACTAAAAAGGGAGATCTGCAAGGCCCTGCGCAAACACCGTGGCGCCATGCTGCACGTATGTTTAGAACCCGATGACGATTTTAAATACATTATACCTGCCGATCTCCTGGAATGTTTTGAATTTGAACCTGAAGCCGGCGAGTTTTTCCACAGCCTTAGCGAAAGCCACCGTGGTTACTTTATAAAATGGATTGACAGCGCCAAAGCCGATCAAACCCGTGCCAACCGCATAGCAGCCACCATAAACGCCATGCTACGCAGAATGGATTATGGAATGATGTTAAGGGAGCAGAAGAAGGCAAGGGAATAGTAAGTAATACTTGTTTTATACGGGAATGAATAATCACTACAGTAAATAAGCAAGAGCTAATTTTATTAATTAATCATTTAATTTATTACTTATGGACAAATCTGAAACGTTTAAAACAATCGCCAATGTCATCTCTACAATAAGTATAGTTTTAGGCATAGTTATCAGCGTAATGGAATTTAGCAGGGCTAAAGAAAAAGAAGCCGAATCAAGAAAAAAGGAAGTAGAACTGAGCAAAATTGATGCGGAGTCAAGGAAAATTGAAGCCGCGAAGCCATTTCTCGAGCTAAGGCAAAAGTTGTATTTGGATGCACTATATAATGCATCAATTTTAGCTTCCAAAACCCAGCACACGGAGGCAGAGGTTATTAACGCAACAAAACGTTTTGCTGAGCTTTATTGGGGAGAATTAAGTTTAATAGAGGAAAAGAGTATAGAAGGTGGGATGATGGCTATTGCTAAAGCTGAAAACATTGATAGTTTTGCTTCACCTACTCGGCAATCAACCTATCAATTGGCCCATGCTATGCGTGAATCATTGATTAAATCATGGGGAATAGACAGTGTAAAAATTGGCAATATAAACCGTTAATATAAAAACTATTTATGTTAATACATTGTCTGCTTTTTTTATGCGCTTTTCCTCCTATTGTTTTGGGAAAGGGATATCAATCATTTACATGTTTAAAGCCGGTAATCTTCAGGTCGGTACTGGAGGGTATTGTAAAAAAACAGATCTGTTTAAAATACTCATAACCGGCCCGCATTTGAGCTTTAAGTTTTAGCAGGCGGCTTCGTATTTACCATTATATCAACATTTGTGCAAATATTTTTATAGTAAGTATTTGCTGTAATGGCGTTTTTTAAAATATCCTGCATCAAAAACTTGCAATTATATAAGTACTTATATAAATTGCATCATGAATTTATACAAGCGTTTAGGATACCTGGTTTTGGGCAGTCGGTTAAGGCGCATCAGCGAGTCTTTTTTGTCCGAGATTAACCGTGCTTATCAGCAGGAGGGTATCGAGTTTGAAGCCAGCTGGTTCCCGGTTTTTTATTTGTTGTCGCAGCATAACACCTTGTCAATAAAAGAACTCAGCGAGCAGATAGAGATAAGCCACCCTGCTGCCAGTCAATTGATCACCAATCTTAAACAGAAAAGCTTACTAACCACTACTACCAACGCAAAAGACGGCCGTAAGCAACAGGTAACCTTTACCGATAAGGGAAGGGAATTACTTACCCGGATAAAGCCTGTTTGGGAGGCTGTTGATACTTCCATGAACGAGATGATGAACAGCGAATTGGGTTGTAAGGAATTATTGCCGGCTATTACCGCACTTGAAAGTGCGCTGCAAACCTATCCGCTGGCTAATCGCATCAGTCGTAACATTAGTAAACAATCAAACCTTGCCCGCCATGAATAATATATTTAATTATGGTACCGATCATTTAACCATTGGTATTTGCCTGGATATAGCTTCGGGCAAAACAAAGGGTATCATTAATGCAGATGCCAATAGGGCCATCCGGGCTTCGTGGCGCGAGGTCGAAAAGATCGTTCACGCGCATCATCCGGTTTATGGTATAAATACCGGCTTTGGTCCGTTGTGCGATACGCGCATTTCTGAAGAAGATACCAGCCTGCTGCAAAGCAATATACTTAAAAGCCATAGCGTAGGGGTAGGCAACCCCATTTCGCAGGAAATTGCCAAGCTCATGCTCATCACCAAAGTGCAGGCTTTGGCGCAGGGCTACTCGGGTGTTGCTCCCGAAACCCTGGAGCGCATCATTTGGCATATTGATAACGACATCATTCCTATAGTTCCCGAAAGGTTCGGTTGGGGCTTCCGGCGATCTGGCGCCATTGTCGCACCTGTTTTTGCCGCTGATTGGTTTAGGTAAGGTATATGAAAAGGGCGAAGCCCTTGCTGCCGGCGAACTATTAAAAAAAAATAACCTGCAACCGTTAGTATTAGGGCCTAAGGAAGGACTTGCCTTAATTAATGGTACACAATTTATACTCGCCTTTGCCGTAAAGGCTGTTCAAAGGTTAAACGATGCCCTTGACCGTGCCGATTTGATTGGTGCACTTTCGTTAGAAGGATTGATGGGTTCGGCCAGGCCGTTTGACGCGCGCCTGCATGCAATTCGCCCGTTTAAGGGGACAAAGCATGTGGCCGGTCGTTTGTTTACTTTATTGAACGGCTCCGAGATCAATTCATCGCACGTAAACTGCGACCGCGTACAGGATCCATATTCATTACGGTGTATGCCGCAGGTGCATGGCGCATCCCGTAATGCCTGGCTCCATCTTAAAGAGCTAACGGAAATTGAACTCAATTCTGTAACCGATAATCCGGTAATTTTTAATGCCGATGATACCATTAGCGGGGGCAATTTTCACGGCCAGCCGTTGGCCTTGCCGCTTGATTATGCCACCGTTGCCGCGGCTGAGCTGGGCAATATTGCCGACCGCCGCTGCTACCTCATGAGCGAGGGGCGCTATGGCCTGCCCAAACTGCTTACCCATAATGCCGGGCTAAACTCTGGTTTAATGATTCCACAGTACACTACGGCTGCTTTGGTCACAGAGAATAAAACCCTGTGTTTCCCGGCCAGCGCCGATAGTGTGCCCACCTCCTTAGGGCAGGAAGACCACGTATCCATGGGCTCAGTGAGCGGACGAAAGCTGCACCAGGTGATCGATAACCTGGAATATATACAGGCTATTGAGTTACTGTACGCAGCGCAAGCGGTCGATTTCAGACGACCGCTCAAATCAACTCCGGTTATTGAGGCTATACACGCCAAAGTACGTCAACACGTGCCCCACATACAGGACGACCGTGTTTTTGCCGACGATATTAACAGTTTACATCAAATAATTACCGATGGCTCCATTCTGGCAACAGCCGATGAAGCGGCCATCAGCAACCATATAAATCTCAGCCATGACGAGTTCGGAATTTATTAAAACCTACGCCAGTCACCCGTTGTATAAAGCGCCGCGCGGCATACAGCTGCATGCCAAAAGCTGGCAAACAGAAGCGCCGCTACGCATGCTGCTCAACAATCTTGACGGCCAGGTTGCCGAAAACCCCGACGAACTCGTAGTGTACGGCGGCATCGGCCAGGCAGCCCGCAACCCGGAATCGCTTCGGAAAATTATTGAACTGCTGCTGGAGCTCGATGAATATCATTCACTGCTGATCCAGTCGGGAAAGCCGGTGGGTGTAATCCGAAGTCACCCGGAGGCACCGCGCGTATTAATAGCCAACAGCAACCTGGTACCGGCCTGGGCTAACTGGGAGCATTTTAACGAACTGCGTGCCAAAGGGCTGATGATGTATGGCCAGATGACGGCAGGCAGCTGGATATACATCGGTACACAGGGCATTTTACAGGGCACTTACGAAACCTTTGTGGAATGCGGCAACCAGCATTTTAATGGAGATTTAACCGGCAAGCTCATAATAAGTGCCGGTTTAGGCGGAATGGGTGGCGCTCAGCCACTGGCCGCAACCATGGCAGGCGGCGTTTTTTTAGGTGCTGATGTTGATGCCACTCGCATTCAAAAACGAGTGGATACACAATACATCGACAGGATGACCCACTCTTACGACGAGGCGATTGCCTGGGTAAAGGAAGCTATCGCCAAAAAACAAACACTGTCGGTTGGCCTCGTAAGCGATGCCGGCGATTTGCTGGAGCATTTGCTAAAAGACAATATTATCCCTGATATATTAACTGACCAAACATCGGCACACGACCCGCTAAATGGGTATATCCCTAATGGTTTATCATTGGCCCAGGCAGCAGAACTCCGTAAAAAGGATGCGGTTGAGTATAAAAGGTTATCGCTCAAAAGCATGGCCCGGCATGTGGGCCTGATGTTGCAGCTGCAAAACAAGGGGGCCGTTACTTTTGACTACGGCAACAACCTGCGCGAGTTTGCCAAACAAGGTGGCGAACCCGATGCGTTCAACTTCCCGGGATTTACACCAGCCTATATCCGTCCGCTTTTTTGCGAAGGTAAAGGACCGTTCAGGTGGGTGGCCCTATCCGGCGATCCGGAAGATATTTATACGACAGACAAGGCGCTGATGGAACTGTTTCCGGAAGATAAACCCCTGATCAAATGGCTGAAAAATGCGCAGGAAAAAATTTCCTTTCAGGGATTGCCCGCACGTATCTGCTGGCTGGGCCTGGGCGAGAGGGAAAAAGCCGGGTTATTGTTTAACGAACTGGTAAAAACAGGCAAAGTAAAAGGCCCGATAGTGATCGGTCGCGATCATTTAGATTGCGGCTCGGTAGCATCACCAAACCGCGAAACGGAAGCGATGAAGGATGGCTCGGACGCGGTATCCGACTGGCCGTTGCTCAACCTCATGGCCAACGCGGCGGGCGGAGCCACGTGGATCTCGTTCCATCATGGAGGTGGGGTAGGCATGGGCTATTCGCAGCACGCGGGCATGGTGGTATTGGCCGATGGTACCGAAAGAGCGGCCACCTGCCTCAAACGTGTTTTACATAACGATCCCGCGATGGGTATCTTCCGCCATGCCGACGCCGGTTACGACAAGGCACAAGAATGGGCTGATAAATTTGGGTTGAAGGTGTGGTAGGTAAGCAGAGGCATTAAATCGTAACGAGCCTATCATCCTGAGCTTGTCGAAGGATCGCGCGGAGTGGCCTGCCCACCGTGCTTCGACAAGCTCAGGATGACAGCCATAGTTCTAAAAAAAGACATGTCATTGCGGGGAACGAAGCAATCTCCCTATGTAATTCGGACAGACAAGGTTAATTACTTGTCGTAAAGAGATTGCCACGCTATCGCTCGCAATGACATAATTATTAAAAAACAAGTCGTGTTCGTAAGTGTTCGCGGTGTTCGCACTTCAAAAAACGAACACCTGGTTATTCGGGATAAAGTGAACTCAATTAGTACTGTCATCCTGAACCTGTCGAAGGATTGCGCGCAGAAGCCTGCCCACCATGCTTCGACAAGCTCAGCATGACAGCCATTGAAATATACATGCAAAATGAAAAAACTGATAGGTCCGTTCACACAAATACTGCCGCTTACAGAACTCTCGTTAAAGGGCGCTTTGAAGGATGAACAATTACATATCATCCCGCAGGGAGGGGTATTGGTTGAGGACGGACTGATTGCCGCTGTGGGGGATTTTGAGCAACTAAGATCAGCAAACCCATCGGCCCAAATAGAAGAAATAACCGGTGATCATGTAGTGTTGCCTGGCTTTGTCGACTGCCATACCCACATCTGTTTCGCAGGCAGCCGGGCAAAGGATTATGCGCTGCGTACTGCGGGTAAAACCTACCTGGAAATCGCCAAAGCCGGCGGCGGTATCTGGGATTCGGTTACCCAAACCCGTGCTGCTGATGAGGCCACGCTAACAGAGCTGCTATTAAAACGCATACAACGTCATTTGGCCGAAGGGGTAACTACTATCGAAATTAAAAGTGGCTACGGGTTAAGCATTGATGCTGAACTAAAACAGCTAAAGGCCATCAAAGCAGCGGCAGATAAAACCCATACCACTCTCATCCCCACCTGCCTTGCCGCACACATGCTGCCTAAAGATTTTAATGGTATGCACCAGGAATATCTGAACCATATTTTACAAAATTTGCTGCCGGTTATTAAACAACAGCGCCTTGCAAACCGTGTGGATATATTTGTTGAAGAGAGCGCTTTCAATACGAGTGATGCCTTAAATTACCTCGCCAAAGCCAAACAGATGGGTTTTGAGGTAACGGTTCATGCCGATCAATTCACTACAGGGGGCAGCGAAACGGCTATCAAAGCAAGGGCTGTTTCTGCCGATCACCTGGAGGCCAGTACCGATTATGAAATAAATATGCTGGCAAAATCAGACACAGTTGCTGTAACTTTATCCGGTGCGTCGTTGGGTTTGGGCATGGTTTACGCGCCTGCCCGTAAATTGCTGGATGCCGGAGCCTGCCTCGCCATTGCCAGCGACTGGAACCCCGGCTCGGCCCCGATGGGCGATTTATTGATGCAGGCCGCAGTAATGGCTGCATCCGAAAAGCTGTGCGCTGCTGAGGTATTTGCAGGTTTAACCTTCAGGGCCGCATCGGCACTAAAACTAAATGACCGCGGTATCCTGACCAAAGGTAAACTTGCAGATATGCAGGCCTACCCATGCGATGATTACCGCGAAATATTATACCAGCAAGGGAAACTGAAGCCGGATAAGGTGTGGACGACCGCTGATTTATTAAGATTATTATGATTTCGCTGATTATATCTTGTTACCCAAAACCAATGAACAAATAAACTACTGAACCAATGAGCCAACAACTAATAGAATGCGTACCCAATTTTAGCGAAGGAGTAAACCTTGATGTCATTAAACAGATCGCCAATGAAGTGGAATCTGTAGAAGGTGTTCGCCTGCTGAATGTCGATCCCGGTAAGGCCACTAACCGCACTGTTGTAACATTTGTGGGAGAGCCCAAAAGGGTTATTGAAGCCGCTTTTCGCGCAATAAAAAAAGCCGGTGAACTAATTGATATGAGCAAGCAAAAAGGTGAGCATCCGCGGATGGGTGCAACAGATGTTTGTCCGCTGATACCGATCAGTAATATCAGTATGGAAGAAACCGCTGAATATGCGCGCCAGTTGGCTAAACGGGTTGGGGAAGAATTGCAGATCCCGGTTTATTTATACGAGCGGGCCCAGCCCAACAAAAGCCGCAGCAATTTGTCGGTGATCAGAGCAGGAGAGTATGAAGGGTTTTTTAAGAAGATTAAACTGCCGGAATGGGCGCCAGATTTTGGTCCGGCCGAAAATGATGCAAAGCGCGGTGCCACAGTTATTGGTGCACGTGATTTCCTGGTAGCTTATAATGTAAACCTCAATACTACATCAACCCGCAGGGCCAACGCTATTGCCTTTGATGTACGCGAAGCGGGCCGTACCCTGCGTGAGGGCGATCCGGCGACCGGAAAAATTGTTACCGATGAAAATGGCAAAGCTAAAACAATACCGGGTTCATTAAAGGCGGTAAAGGCTATTGGCTGGTATATTGAAGAATACGGCGTGGCACAAATATCCATGAACCTTACCAATATTGAAGTAACCCCGGTACATAAAGCGTTCGATGAAGTTTGCGCCAAAGCCAACGAGCGTGGCATCCGCGTAACCGGCAGTGAACTGGTAGGTTTGATCCCGCTTAAGGCTATGCTTGATGCGGGTAAATATTTTCTGCGTAAGCAGCAACGATCTGTAGGCGTAAGCGAAAAAGAACTTATCAAAATCGCCATCAAATCAATGGGACTGGATGAGCTTGGGCCATTTATTCCGGAGGAGCGTATTATTGAATATTTATTAAAAGATAAAGCCACCAGCAAACTGGTAAGCATGAGCCTCACCGATTTTGCCGATGAAACAGCCAGCGAAAGTCCTGCGCCGGGCGGGGGTTCAATCTCTGCTTATGTAGGTGCATTGGGCGCTTCATTGGCCGGTATGGTGGCTAATCTGAGTTCGCACAAAAAAGGTTGGGATAGCCGTTGGGAAGAATTTAGTACCTGGGCCGAAAAGGCACAGGGTTATAAAGATGAGCTGCTTGGTTTGGTTGATCTGGATACCCTGGCGTTTAATCGTATCATGGAATCTTTTAGCCTGCCAAAATCTACCGATGAGGAGAAATCCACAAGGGACAAGGCCATTCAGGAGGCCACTAAATACGCTATCGAAATCCCTTTCAAGGTGATGCAGGCCGCGTTAAACAGCATGGAAGTAATTAAAGCGATGGTTGAAATTGGCAACCCTAATTCTGTGACCGATGCTGGTGTAGCGGCACTCTGTGCCCGAACCGCTGTACTTGGTGCCTTTATGAATGTAAAGGTCAACGCTTCGGGATATAAGGACAAAGATTTTGTAGTAGATATTATTTACAAGGGCAATGAAATTGAACGCAAGGTTATTGCGTTGGAAACGGAAATCATTGAACTGGTGAACGGGAGAATAGGATTGTAAGCCCCAACCCCTAAAGGGGAGATAAACAAAAGCTGTGTGTCATTCTGAGTGATTAAATCCTTGGCCTCTGAAGGAGAAATGACATAGCTTTGCTGAGCCGTGCAGTGTGTCCGATCAAGTTATAGTGCTTATTGCCTGTTGCTGAGTATGGTTCTGAAGCATAGAGTCTGAAGGTATGGTACGATCCTTACAAGAGTGATTTGTCCGATGGGTAGCCTGTCTTTTCTTTAAACTCCTTCGGGCACGGCTTCTTAAAAAAGATTATAAGGATGGAAAAGATGCATTTTCATGCAGCGGGCATAGATATAGGCGCCCGTAAGCTATTCGTGGGGCTTGAAAGTCAGCCGGTTCGTTCGTTTGAAACTTTCACCAGTGATCTGGTATCACTTAAGCATTATTTATTGGAGCATAAAGTAAGTACGGTAGCCATGGAAGCGACAGGAGTTTACTGGTATGTGCTTTATGATATTCTTTTGGATGCGGGATTAGATGTGTGGCTTGTTGACGGTCGGCAGACACGGCAGTTACCAGGCAGAAAAACAGATGTAAAGGATTGCCAGTGGATACAGCAGTTGCATAGCTATGGTTTACTGAACCGCTGTTATGTTTCAGAGGGGCATATCAAAGAATTGCGTAGTTATCAGCGTCTTCGGGAGGATCACCTTCGGAGTGCGGCCATGCATGTTCAACACATGCAGAAGGCACTGATAGAAATGAATATCCGTTTGCCGGAGGTATTAAGCCAGGTCCATGGAGTAAGCGGCATGGCGTTGATCGATGCGATACTGCAGGGTGAGCGTGATCCTGATAAGTTGTTTTCACTGTGCCATAAAAAGATCAGGGAGAATAAAGGAGAAGAACTATTGAAGGCCTTGCAGGGCCATTATACAGCCCAGGGGCTTTTTGCCTTGGGTCAGGCCTATAAGGGCTATGGTTTTTATCAGGGTCAGATACAGGAATGCGACAGTCAGATTGATCGTGTTTTACAGCGGATCAACAGGGACAAGAGCCTACCGCCGGGAATAAGCGGCGGGAAACGCAAAGCGATCCGTCACAACCAACCTAATATCGATAATCTGGGGGATCACTTGTTGAAGATATTTGATGGTAAAGACGCGACCAAACTCCCGGGTATTACAGATTACAACTGGTTACAGTTATACACAGAGGTAGGTTCGGATCTTAGCCGATGGCCAAGTGAAAAACATTTCACCAGTTGGCTTGGTTTATCGCCGGGGCATGACCGTTCAGGAAAGAAAAACAAAAGTAAAAGCAAGGGTAAGCCGACCGTTGGGCAAATATTCAAACAGATGGCCCATGGATTATTGAACAGCAAGTATATCGGCTGGGGTTCATTTGCAAGAAGATTAAGGGGTAGAAAAGGCCCCGCGATAGCTATTAAAGCTACAGCCAGAAAACTGGCTGCTCAATACTGGCGTTTAATCGTAAAAGGCGCCGACTTTGTAGAGAAGGGCCTTCACTCGTATGAGAACATTCTTAAAGAACAGAAACAAAGGCGATTAGAAAGACTCGCCCTTGAATTAAATATGAAACTTGTGCCTGCTTAAATTATTATGTCATGGGTAGGAACGAAGAATCTGTTAAGCGACTTCATGTTTGTGAATAGATCCTTCGTTCCTCAGGATGACAAATTGGTGAAAACAAAAGGAGCCGTCTCATAAGTCAAATATGGGGCGGTTTTTTGTGTATCTTAAAGGCATGGGAGGCAAGGTAGTCTTTAAGGAATATGATCCGGACCAGTTAACGTTTTTACCGTATAAACTGGAAGAATTGGTACCGGCGGGTCATCCGGTACGGATAGTTAAACAGGTGGTTGACGCGGTCGATGTCAAGCCACTCAACCGGAAGTACAAAGGCGGCGGCGCGTCGAGTTTTCATCCCCGGCTGATGCTGAAACTGCTGGTTTATGGTTATCTGACCAATACGTATTCATCACGTAAACTGGAAGACCAGGCGGCACAGAACGTTCACTTCATGTGGTTATTGGGCATGAAAAAGCCCGACCACAATACCATCAACCGTTTTCGCAGTGAAAAGCTATCAGGGGTACTAAAGCAGATATTCTCACAGATCGTTCTTTTATTACAACAGGAAGGAATTGTATCATTGAAGGAGGCCGTTTTCACTGATGGCACCAAGATCGAATCGGTGGCGAACAAGTACACTTTTGTATGGGGTAAAAGCATAAAGAACAGTAAAGAGAAGATGAAAGCCCAGCTTGATGAGTTATGGGGCTATGCGCAAAGTATTGCTGCTGAAGAACTCAAAGACACCGCACCGCTGGAATACAGCGAGATCAACCCTGAGAAAGTGAAAGAAACGATCTCAAAGATCAACGCGGCATTGGAGGATAAGGAAGACGTGGCGGGGAAAGTAAAACAAAAGCTGAACTATGCAAAAAAGCATTGGCCGGAGAACCTGGCCAAATATGATGAACAGGAAAAGTTATTGGCTGGGCGTAACAGTATGTCAAAGACGGACCCGGATGCCACGTTCATGCGGATGAAAGAAGACCATATGCTGAATGGGCAACTCAAGCCTGCTTATAACCTGCAGATCTCCACCCAAGAGCAGTTCATTCTCAATTACACGCTGCACCAGACCCCGACCGATTACCAAACGCTACCATCACATATCGAACAGTACGAATCCCTTTATAAAGAACAGCCAAAAGCCGTCGTTGCCGATGCAGGTTACGGCTCGGACGAGAACTATGGTGTGCTGCAGCAAAAAGGTATTGAAGCTTATATCAAATACAATACGTTCGACAAGGAACAAAAAGAAGGTATCAAAGCATTCAGTAACGATAGTCTGCATTATAACGAAGCGGATAACTATCTAACCTGCCCGATGGGCCAGCGCATGCACCATGTTGGCGACGGTCAGCGGATAACTTCTTCAGGTTTTCTGCAGTTGATCAGCCGCTATCAGGCGCAGAACTGTGAAGGCTGTCCGATGCGGGGCGTATGCCACCAAAACCCCGGCAACCGGATCGTCGAGATCAACCACAGTCTGAGAAAACATAAACAGGCA
Organism: Mucilaginibacter sabulilitoris; assembly: GCF_034262375.1. NCBI lineage: Bacteria > Pseudomonadati > Bacteroidota > Sphingobacteriia > Sphingobacteriales > Sphingobacteriaceae > Mucilaginibacter > Mucilaginibacter sabulilitoris. The sequence continues at coordinate 6,909,136 of NZ_CP139558.1, read as the reverse complement.
GCGACGGAAAGATTGAATACAGAACAGGGCATCAAATACCGAAAACGAAGACCCGCCGATGTGGAACCGGTATTCGCACAACTGAAGCACAATCATGGTTTCAGACGATTCCTGTTGAAAGGAATGTCCAAAACAGAGGTAGAAATAGGGTTATTATCCATCGCTCATAACCTCAGAAAATGGAAAGCCTGAGAAAAAGGCTTTTATCTCCCCAAAGACAGCTGAACCAATCCAAAAAACAGAACAAACCAACACAGTCCGCCTTCCCTAATAGCTTATCTAAATCGCTCTAAATAAAAAAACCGCCTCATAATTGACTTATGAGACGGCTTCTTTTACGTACAACGCATTACGTACAACGTATAACTTTTAAAACCGATATCTTACAAACGCTTCCATGGCCTCATATTCAGCGAGGCCAAGGCGGTCATAGCGCTGAGCGGTGTCACGGGTACGGTCCTCGGCGCGCACCCAGAACTCACGGGCATCATCACCCGGGAACACGGGACGATCCTTTTGCGACTGGTGCTTGAAGATGGCATTGCGCTTGCGGATGACCTCCTGGGGAGATAAAGGCACGGCCATCTCAATCTCATAAGTTTCAAACTCATGCCATGCCCCGCGGTACATCCAGAGCCAGCAATCCTCCACCCAGGCCTCCTTGCCCTTCAGACGGTCCAAAGCAGCCAGGATAATTTTAAAGCATACCAAATGCGTGCCGTTCGGATCAGCAAAATCACCGGCCGCAAAGATCTGCTGGGGTTTCACCTGTTGCAGCAGTTCGATGGTCAGCAGGATATCCTCCTCGCCCACGGCATTCTTTTTGGTTTTACCCGTTTCGTAAAAAGGCAGGGCCATAAAATGGATATGGTCATCATGCAACCCCGCGTAACGGGCCCCCGAGATGGCCTCGGTCTTGCGGATAAACCCTTTCACGTTGCGGATCTCCTGGGTATCGATCTGGTTGGGCTGTTTCTGCGGGAAGAAAGCCCTCATTTCCTCGTATAGTTTTTTTAGGTGACCGGTGTCCTCACCAATGCTGTTGGTAAAGTCAATGGCAAACTCCATGTACCGCAATACATCATCATCCCACACGGCGGTATTGCCCGAAGTCTGGTAAGCCACATGTACATCATGTCCTTGATCCACCAAACGGATAAACGTACCCCCCATGGAGATCACATCATCATCCGGGTGTGGAGAAAAGATGATGGAACGCTTCTTGGCTGGTAAAGCCCTTTCCGGGCGCTGCGAATCATCCGCATCGGGCTTGCCACCCGGCCATCCGGTAATGGTATGCTGTATCTTATTAAAAATATCAATGTTGATATTGTACACCGGCCCCTGCTCTACGGCTAACTGCGCCATACCATGGTTGTTGTAATCCTCCTCGGTGAGCTTCAGTACCGGCTTGCCGATGGTATCGGCCAGCCAGATCACGGCTTTCTTCTTTAAAACCTTGTCATCCCAGGAACAGTCTTTTACTAACCATGGCGTATCAAAGCGGGTGAGCTCGGAAGCGGCGGCCTCATCCAGTACAAACTCCACGTTATCGGACAGCTGCAGGTAAGTAGCCGGAACATCGCCCGACATTTCGCCCTCCACGGCTTTCTTGATGATAGGGGCCTTCTTTTTGCTCCAGGCCATCAGGATGATCTCGCGGGCCTTGAAGATGGTGCCGATACCCATGGTGATGGCCTTGGTAGGCACATTGGCCTTACCGCCAAAATCACGGGAAGCATCATTGCGGGTCAAATCATCCAAAGTCACCAGGCGGGTACCCGAATTGGGTGCAGAGCCCGGCTCGTTGAACCCGATGTGACCGGTACGGCCGATCCCTAAGATCTGGAGGTCGAGGCCGCCGAGAGCTTCGATCTTGTGCTCATATTCGAGGCAGAAAGCCGCCACGGCATCCTGTTCCAGGGTACCATCGGGTATGTGCACATTAGCCTTATCAATATCCACATGGCTGAACAGGTTCTCGTACATGAAGGTGACATAGCTTTGGGCCGCATCGGGCTTCATGGGATAATACTCATCGAGGTTGAAAGTGATCACATCCCGAAAAGACAAGCCCTCTTGTTGATGCAACCGCACCAGTTCGGCATACACGCCAATGGGGGTAACGCCGGTAGCCAAACCTAAAACGGCTTTTTGTCCCTTGCTTTGTTTGCTGCGGATCAAAGCAGCAATCCTTGCGGCCACCGCCACGGATGCCACCTGCTGGTTATCATAAACGCTTACCGGCAGCTTCTCGTACCGGGTCTCTTCCAATAAATTTAATCGGGCCATAATTTTCTAAGAACCTGTGTTTTATACTATATGTTGAATTAAAAAGATCACTATACAAAAAACCCCCACCGAGGCGAGGATTTTTATCAAACCAATTAACAAAACCTTTTCGATCTCACCGACATGAGATTAAAGTAAATTCCGTTGAATAATATGTTGTACATTATTGTTACAAACTTAATAAAACTTAAATTCAATTTAAAGCACTTTTTAAATTTTTTTAATAAGTAAATATATTTTTATGAAACTGTTAATTTAAAGGGCTATCAATAAAAAAGAGCTCCTGATGGGCAGGAACTCTGATTTTAACCAATTATAAAACATAAATATGAGAGAGGAGAGATGCAGGGGATGGAGTCGAACCATCCTCGTGCTGCCGAACCAGCGCCTGCGACACAGTTATAAAATGAACCACCATTTACAAACCATCTGCTGCAAATATAATATTAATCTATTAAATCCATCTATTTAGTAGATTAAAATAATGAGTTTTTTCATATTATTTATTTAACCTTAAATACGCACGAATGCAGCGCGTCTGCCTTTATAATAATATTTAAACCGAATAAACATTTTTTGTATCGGAGCAAGTTTTCCTGTACGTGCCAAATAGCTGAATAATAAAAGTATAAGCATCTTATTTATTTAACTAAGCCGGCAAATTTTTGATAAAACACAGTAGGGCTATCAGCGTCTTTGGGTGCATACTTACCCGCAATTATAGGAATGTATATTACCCTACGCCTGCTGGCCTCACCAATTACCGTCGATTGTGCTACACGGTGCCAAAGGCGACCATCGTGTATAGTAAGATCGCCGGCCTGGGGGGTAATGGCCAGTTCGTTTTCATCGGCATCATTATCTAAAAAGTATTTCTTTTTAAACAGCATTTGGTAAAGACCCTGTTTGTGGGTGCCGGGTAGTATGCGCAGTCCTCCATTTTCTGGTTTCAGGGTGCTCAGGTGTATACCCACATTAAGCATTGGGTTTAGTTTCTGGCCATGAAAAATATCGCGCAAACCATCGGTGTGCCAGCCCATTTTGGTAAAGCTACTATTTTCGCTGTTTACATAATGGTTAAACACCATACCGTCTTTTTCATCGGTTCCCAGTCTTGCCCCTGAGCCAATGAGGTCAAGTAAAGTATTAAAGCGCGGATCCTGGATAAACTCTGAAAACACCGGGTGATGCTGGTTAATGAACGCGAACCTTTGTACTATGCGTTCGCCGTTTAAATCCTTACCATATTTAATAGGTACGCCATTAACCTTGGCCACCTCGTTCTTGATCCATTTGTCCTGAACCTGCTCCGATGCTTTGGTGATAGCGCTAACGGTTTCGGGTGTTATGAAGTTTTTAAAGTGAATAAAACCATGCTCGTTAAAAAACTGATGTTGTTCGGCGGTAAGCTTATTGCCTAAAATAAATTTTTTATATGCAGTACTCATTTGAAGAATTATAAACAGTAAATAATGATTGAGAGCAGCCCGGCTATGCTATAGCGGGTAATTGTATTTGCAGAAATGCTTTGGAGTAATAAAATATCAACAACAACAAACCATCACCTTTTTAGGGAAAGGCATTCGCATCAGTGCGCTATTGGTATGTATGTGAGTTGTCAATTATTTAATTATATATATTCTATAGATTTAATAGACAATACAAATGTAGTAAATGATTTTGAAAAACAAATAATTATGAAAAATATTTTATGGAGGGTGAAAATCTATTTGCTTTTATACAGATCGCCACCTATTTTCTCAATAAGCGCTTTAGGCAAATGTCGCGCGGCACCTACAGAAAGCTTATTTAAAAAGCCGGGAATAATCTCAGCTTTTTTATTAAACATGCCTTTAAGCCCAAGGGCTGCTACCTCCGCAGGTTGCATATTGAACTTGGCAGCAAGGTCGGCCAGCGCGTCCAGACCGGCACGATGTGCAAAGCCTGTATCGGTTGGTCCGGGGCTCAGGCAGCTCACAGATACTGTTGAATCTTTCAGTTCGTAACGTAATGCCCGGCTAAATGATAATACAAAAGCCTTTGTTGCCGAGTATACTGCCAGCGTTGGTACCGCCTGGTAAGCGGCGGTACTGCATACATTTAAAATATAGGCTTGTGGCTGTTGTTTTAGTTCGCTTATAAAAAGGTGAGTAAGCTTTATTAATGCATTTATATTCAGGCAGATCATGTTTAGCTGTCCGTTTATATCCACACTTTCAAAATTACCCCAAATGCCATACCCCGCATTATTAACCAGTATGGACACGGGGTATGAATTCTCGGTACTCCATTGACGTACTTTTTGAGCGGCATCATTCGTAGAAAGGTCAACAGCCAACCAGTTTGCCTGTACTTTATAAAGCGCGGTAATTTCCTGGGCCAGCGCTTTTAGCTCGTCTTCGGCACGGGCAACCAGTAAAACCGGGTACCCTTTTTTGGCAAGTAACATTGCTATGGAACGGCCTATGCCTTTGCTTGCCCCGGTAATTAAAGCGTAAGTATTCATGAATTAAAATGAGTGATGAACAAGTGTACAAATTTCTTTGAATAAATAACTACTAAATTTGTAGACTATTTTTTATATGTTTGTATTAATATGATTTCATTTGCTGTCCATACCTTTAATACTGCCTGTAACGTTAAGTGTTGTAGTAATGGGTTTATTATAAAGGCAACGACATAAAAAAATGCAGATCAATATTTGTTGTTGAGCCTTTCAGTATTTTGAGGGGCTTTTTGTTTTAATAACCATTTTGCTCAACCAAACCCACAATTAAATGAACGCATTATTACGATGGATAGGTTATAGCACTATTATATCGCTATCGTTTCAGTTACCGCTTTATGCCCAGGAGCAGCCTGTTGTTAAGTATGCATCCGGGCAAACAGATTCGGCAAGGCTACGCAACGTTTCTATTACCGCAAATAATTTTGAAAAGGCCGGTATTCCTGCTGATAACGAGGCTAATGCCGACGCGTTTGATGAAGATGTCTATTTTGAAAAGGTAGCCGATCTTGATGCTGACGGAAAAAAACACGCGATTAAACCTGTTGTAAACCTTTTTAAAGAAGGCAGGTATAAAAGCGTAACAACTGAAAAGAAACGGAGCCACAAATTTTATTTCCATCTGGCCAATATATTTGCCCGGCTTAAAATGTACCCTCTTGCCATGAAGTGTTACTTTAAAACATTGCAGAGCGATGGGAACAATGATATTCATATAACAGATACCGTAACGCTGAGCAACTATTATAATACGCCGCCTCAGGATACCTCAATAGCATTGCTAAATACCCGTACAGACACCTCGGTAAACCGTTTGCTGACTATTAATAATCGTGATGAACAGATACTATTAACTGCCGATACTAATAACTATGCTTATACTGGTCATGAAATAAAATCAAAGCCCGAAGAGGTATGTAATATTACCGATCCCTTTGATGATGGTAAAAAGGCGATGGCTTATGCACTGCTGATCCATATATCGCAGCCCGTTTCCGGCAAGCGAAAAATTTTTGTGAAGCTGAGTAAGGTGGGGCACACCTTCATAACGTTGATTAAGTATAATGCCGATTCTACATCGGTATCAAGATCGTTTGGTTTTTATCCCAAAAAAGATCATTTTTTGTCGGCCACGCCATTGTTCCCAACTACAAAATCGGTTTTCAAAGATGATGAGCTGCATGGCTGGGACGAAACCGTTGGCAAGTTCATATCCGAAAGAAAGTTTAGAAAAATATTACAGGTGATAAAGGATTACGATCAGAAAAAGTATAACCTCAATAAAAATAACTGTACCGATTTTGGACTAAACCTGGCGGGCACCGCCGGGATAAAAATTACAGATACAAGTGGCAGCTGGCCATTCGGGCATGGCAATAACCCCGCAAGTGCCGGTCAAAGTGTGCTGGAAGGCAAAGTGTTAAATATCGATAGCAATTATAACCTGTTTATCTGTAATGATCTTGACCTGAAACCCTGAGCGGCTGTTAACAAAATATAAAATGTGTAAAACTGCCCCTCCGCACATCCACGCATTATTTTTTATCTTTACCCATCCAAAAGTCTTTTAGTTTTTAGCATATAATGAGTGAAGATCTGAATCAAAACGATATACCCGCCAATAATGAAGAAAAATTACATAATGTTACCTCACTCGACGGGTTATATGAAAACTGGTTTCTTGATTATGCCTCTTACGTAATTCTTGACCGTGCCGTACCGCATATAAATGACGGTTTAAAACCGGTGCAACGCCGTATCCTGCACTCGCTGAAGGAGATGGATGATGGGCGTTTTAACAAAGCGGCCAACGTTATAGGTAATACCATGAAGTATCACCCGCATGGTGATGCATCCATTGGTGATGCCATGGTACAAATAGGGCAAAAAAACCTGCTGATTGACTGCCAGGGAAACTGGGGCGACCCGGTAACCGGCGACTCGGCCGCGGCTCCGCGTTACATTGAGGCGCGCCTGTCGAAATTTGCATTGGATGTTGTTTTTAATGCCGATACCACCGTTTGGCAGGCCAGTTATGATGGCCGTAACAAAGAGCCTATTACGCTTCCGGTAAAGTTCCCTTTGTTGCTGGCACAGGGAGCCGAAGGTATAGCGGTGGGTTTGGCTACTAAAATATTGCCGCATAACTTTATTGAGCTGATTGACGCATCTATAGCTGTACTAAAAGGTGAACGGCCCAATTTACTACCCGATTTCCCTACAGGTGGTATGGCCGATGCCTCATTATACAACGAGGGGCAACGGGGAGGAAAGGTGAGGGTACGCGCTAAAATTGTGGAGCGTGACAAAAAAATACTTGCTATTACCGAAATCCCGTTCACTACTACTACCGGCAGTTTAATTGATAGTGTGATATCGGCCAATGATAAGGGCAAGATCAAGATTAAAAAAATTGAGGATAATACCGCTCAGAATGTCGAGATCATTATTCACCTGGCACCCGGCATATCGCCCGATGTAACTATCGACGCGCTGTACGCCTTTACAGACTGTGAGGTGTCTATTTCGCCCAATACCTGCGTAATACAGGATGATAAGCCACGCTTCATGAGCGTGAACGACATGCTGAGTGAAAGTACCTTTTTTACAAAAGATCTGTTAAAACAGGAACTGGAGATCAAGCTAAAGGAACTGATGGAAAAGATCTTCTTCAGTTCGTTATTGAAAATATTTATACAGGAGGGGATGTACAAAAATCCCGACTATGAAGGCTCGGGTAATTTTGAAACCGTATTGGAAGTACTGAACCGTTTGTTCGAGCCTTTCTTTCCGCAGTTTTACCGGGAGATATTACCCGATGACTATAAAAAACTGATTGACAAGCCAATGAGCAGCATCACCCGCTTTGATGTTAAAAAAGCAGATGAGCTGATGAAAACGCTTGAAAACGAAATAAAACAAGTTAAACATCACCTTAAACACCTTACCGATTATACCATTGCCTGGTTTGAAAAACTGAAGGAAAAGTATGGTAAAGATCGTGGCCGTAAAACCGAGCTGCGCACTTTTGACAGGGTTGAAGCCTCGCAGGTTGCCCTGGCCAACGTAAAACTATATGTTAACCGGGAGGATGGTTTTATTGGAAGCGGCCTTAAGAAAGATGAACTGGTAGGCGATTGCTCTGATATCGACGAGATCATTGTTTTCCGCGCTGATGGACGCTGCATCATTACCAAGGTACAGGATAAAGTTTTTGTGGGTAAGGAAATTATACATGTGGCCGTATTTAAAAAGAATGATGAGCGTACGGTGTATAACATGATCTATAAAGACGGTACAAGCGGTATCAGTTATATTAAACGTTTCTCGGTAGTGGGGGTAACCCGCGATAAGGAATACGATTTAACCAAAGGTACAAAAGGTACCCGAGTACTTTATTTTAGCGCCAATCCAAATGGAGAGGCCGAGGTGGTGAACGTGCAGCTTAAACCACATTCCAAATTAAAGAAACTGCAGTTTGACGAAGATTTTGCCATGCTGGCCATTAAGGGCCGCGGCTCAATGGGTAACATCATTACCAAATACCCGGTTAAAAAGATCATTCTTAAAACCAAGGGTATATCAACACTGGCTGGTAGGAAAATTTGGTATGATGATATTTTAAAACGCCTGAATGCCGATAGCCGTGGTAAATATCTGGGCGAATTTGATGGCGATGATCGTATACTAAACGTATTGAGTAATGGTATTTACGAACTCACCAGTTTTGACCTAAATAATCATTTTGATGATAAAATGATCAGGATTGAGAAGTACGATCCTAAAAAGGTTTATTCGGTTATCCACCTCGATGGTAAATCGAAAAACTATATGGTGAAGCGCTTCTCATTTGAAAATGTAGCGCTGGGCAAACAGGTAAGCATTATTAGTGAAGAACCCGGTTCAAAATTGATACTGATAGCAAATGAAGCTCCGCAGGTAAGTGTGGTTCAACTGAAAGGTAAAGACCAAACCCCCGAAACCATAGAAATTAACCTGGCCGAACTGATAGATGTAAAAGGTATGAAGGCTATGGGTAACCGCCTGTCGCAGTTTCCGGTAAGATCTGTTGAATTGCTGGCAGACAGCGCTGAAGAACCTGTTGATGCTGAACCTGAAATAACAGAAGAAGATGAGGCAAGTATAGATGAACAGATCGATCAATCTGCCGATGAAGAAGAGGGGACGACAGAACCGGCAAAACCTGAACCAATAAAACAAAAGCAAGCTGAGCCGGTAACAAAACAAGTTGAACCAGAGGAAACTAAACCTGAGCCTGTAGAATCTTCTGCCGAGGAACTGGAAAAACCGGAAGAACCACCCAAAGAAACACACAAAAAGGTAGATTTTGAGATCACCAATCCCGATGATATCGAGATGGATGATAAAGGTCAGTTAGGACTGTTCTAACAATAAATATTAAACCCGGCCAAGGTAGATTTCTGTTTGATAATGGAAATTTACCTTGCCATTTTTATTATGTTTTTCAAAGAGTTCTTTCAAAGGTTTCAAAAAAGCTTTACCCGCGTCGGTATCTTTTGCAGGTACGTATGATGATGAATAAGCCCGGCCTATCAATCCGTCTTCATCAAAAACCTGTAGATTGGGGAACCTGATCACCTTATAATTACCATCCCTGAAAAAGCCTTTAAAATCAATGTCCCTAATGTTCTGGTGGTTTACTTTATTGTAGTCAATACTATCCAGTTTTAAAAGCGCATCGTATTCAGTAGCAAACTCATCCGCATTGGCAAGCCGGTTATTCCATATTAAGGCAACGTAACCATCTTTAACCAGTATCCGGTTAAATTCAGCACGCGTATTACTATTGCTAAACCAATGAAAAGCCTGCGCGCAAACTACAAGGTTAATACTACTGTCGGGCAATGTTGTGGCCTCGGCAGTTCCAATTACAGGTATAAAATTTTCATTGCCCCCCAATTGCTCTATGGCCGACTGGCGCATATCGCCATTGGGTTCAACGGCATAAACTTTATAGCCTTGTGTTAAAAGCAAGGCGGTAAAGATACCTGTACCTGCACCAATATCGGCTATAATACTATTCTGGTTTAAGCCACACTCTTGTTGCAGCGTACTTATTACTTCGGCAGGATAACCCGGGCGGTATTTAACATAATCGTTTACCCGGTTTGAGAATCGTTTGGTAGGTTCTGATGACATCATGCTAACTAACGAAAAAAGGCACTTATTAAGTGCCTTTTTGTTGAATTGTAAAGTATAATTTACTTACAGTATCAGGATCAGTACTAAAATAATAATGATAATGGCGCCTACAGAAAGGTAAACACCGCCACCACCTAAAGCGTTTGCTTCGTGTTTTAAGCCTTTGAGCTCGGTACGCAATTCCTTGCGTTCTTCCTTAGTAAGCTCAGATTTTTTCATGGCTTTTATTTCGTTCACCCTGGTTTTAATTTCTTCAACACGGGCTTGTTTCTGCTCGGTGGTCATGGTGGCTATTTGCTCTTTGGTTAGCGCAGTTAAAGCGCCATCGGTAACAGTTGACGCGTAACTGTTAAATGCACCAACTGAAAGCAGCATAGTAAGGGCGATTAAATAGATTTTCTTTTTCATAGTAATTATTTTATAAGTGTTATTGTTTAAATATGGTAAGTTAAAAAATTATTAAAATGTTTTATTGCTATGTAATTATATATTACAAAAACCCTGCCTAAACACTTACAAAGTATGGGGCCTCAAAAACATGGCCGGCATGCAGGGATTGTATAGCTTCTTTTTTATCAATATTTACCTGGTGTCCCTCGGTATCGGCGCATCCCAGCCAGGGTTCAATACATACAAAATCGGCCCCTGGTTTGGCCCATAAACCAAGGTAATTAAAATGAGGAAACTCTATTGATAATGACTGATCGTGCTTATTGCTTTTAATACTTACCATTCTTGAATTTAGTTGTTTAAAAACAAGCGCATCGGCATCAAACAATTGGCGTGTTAAATATAATTTATTGCCGGGTGTAAGTACCGGGTGTGTTTCGCCGGTAAAAAAACCTCCTGATGATAACATTTGCGCTTCTAAATGTTCGTCGGTTTCAAATTCCAGGTAATAATCTTCATACTTTTCGCCTTTGTTAAAAGGTACATTAAAAGCAGGGTGACCGCCAACAGAAAAGTAAATTGTTTTTTTATCCAAATTGATCACCTTGTAGGTTATTCGCAATGAATTATCAATAAGCGTGTACAAAACCTGGAAATCAAATTTATAAGGATAAACTTGCAATGTTTTTTCACAGTGCGGAAGTGAGAAACTTGCCGATACTTCATCAGCTTCGAGCAAAATAAATTCCGATTGTCTTGCAAAGCCATGTCTTCCCATTTCGTAGGCCTCGCCGTTAACCAAAAGCTGGTTATTAATTAAGCCGCCCACTACCGGGAACAGGTTAGGGGCATGCCAGGGCCAAACATTTGGGTCGGCCTGCCAAAGGTGTTCGGTATTGGTTTGCTTATTAAAAAATGAACTGAGCTGCGCACCTTTAAGGTCAATGGCTACTTTTAAATATTCGTTTTCTATTACGGTCATAGGTCAGCGGCAATTATTCAATAATTAATTATATGCATCCAAGTTACAGGATTTTTTCCTGAAATAAATACAACTTATGCCATTGCAGGGCAGTAATATTTAAGCAATCACTTTAGGTTATTGAGTATCTGAGTATTATTGTTAATACGGATAGATTGCTATATTAAGCCCGTGATAACATTATTTGTTTTTATCTTAATGGCTTAACAAAGTAAGCAACATCCTGTTTCTTTATTAATGGTATATTTGTAGTGCTTAACATACATAACATGAATTTTGAGCATCTGCAAAAACAAGTGGCCTTCATCCACGAAATAGACAAGGTAAAATACATCCAGCGTAAAACCCGCCTTTTTAATAGCGACCGAAATGAAAACGATGCCGAGCACAGCTGGCATTTAGCCATGATGGCCATTATTTTGGCCCAGCATGCCAACGAACCCATTGATACGCTGAAAGTTGTTAAAATGCTGCTGATACATGATGTGGTTGAAATAGATGCAGGAGATGTTTTTTTATACGATACGGCCATAAGCCACACCAATACAGAGGCGGAGCGCAAAGCGGCTGAAAGGATCTTCGGGCTGTTACCACCAGAGCAAGCCGAAGAGTTAATTGCCGTGTGGGAGGAGTTTGAGGCCGGCGAAACAGCCGAGGCTAAATTTGCCCGTGCTATGGACAGACTGGAACCCCTGCTGCAAAATGTATCAAACAACGGCGGCACCTGGCAGGAGCATAACGTGAAATATGATCAGGTGGTACAAAAGAAAAGCGTTATTGAGCATGGCTCAAAAACCTTATGGGATTTTGCCAAAACATTGATTGACGACAGCGTAGAAAAGGGGATACTAAAAAAGTAGGGACTGCTAAACTAAAGTCATGCCGAACTTGTTTCGGCACCTCACAAGCAAGTTTTAACCAGCCCTGTGAGATCCTGAAACAAGTTCAGGATGACGTCATCTGTTTTATAATCCCATTATTTACTTTTTATAACCATCGATGCGCTTTGCAACCCTTTTGACGTAGCTGTAAACTTGATGTTACCGGCCTTGTCTTTTGCCTGTACAATGGCAAGAGCCAAACCATGGAAAGCTTTGCGGTAATTTACCTTAAAAGAATCATGACTAACCGGATCGCCGTTATCAACGCTGGCTATAAATGCTTCACCGTTAATTTTAAAATTGACCAGGTTGTTGGCATCGGGTAATATGTTGCCATCTTTATCCATGATTTTTACGGTAATGAATGACAGGTCCTTACCATCTGCGTTGATCAGGTTACGATCGGCAACAAGCACAATTTTGGCAGCAGGTCCGGCGGTGTGTATTTCGCGTGTTAAAACAACCTTGCCATCCTTACGCGATATTGCTTTTAGTGTACCTGGTTCAAATTTTACTCGCCACATGATATGCAAATCATCGCCGGTTTTCTTTTTGGTGCCTAATGATTTGTCATTCAGGAAAAGCTCCACTTCATCGGCATTATTATAATAGGCCCAAACATCAACTGTTTTTCCGGCTTGCCAGTTCCAGTGCGGAAAAATATGGAGCACCGGTTTATCGGTCCATTCGCTTTGATACATATAGTATACGTCCTTAGGAAAGCCCGCCAAATCAACAATGCCAAAATATGAACTGCGCGATGGCCAGCTGTAAGGGGTTGGTTCACCTAAATAATCAAAACCGGTCCAGACAAACATGCCCGACAGGAAATCGTATTTTTTCATCACTTTCCAGGTGGCCTCGTGGGTTGATCCCCATGGCGGGCGCACATTATCATACGCCGAAACATTGTTGCCCGGCCGGGTAAATGGCTTATCCCATCTTTCGGGCCATATCCTGATACTGTCCGATGGCATATCATAGTAACCGCGTGTTTCCAGACCCGAGGTGGTTTCAGTAGCGATGAATTTTTTGCCGGGATAGCGGTCGTGAAATTTGGCATAGTCAAATTCGTGATAATTATAACCAACGAGGTCAATAGCACCCGATTTGATGATCTTATTAGTACTATCGGGGCGATTATTGGCCGTAGTTATTGGTCTTGTATTATCAAGGTTGTGAACAATGGCGGCGAGTTCAGGAGCAATCCTTAATGTACTGGTATCGCCTTGTTGCGGTATCTCATTACCAATGCTCCATATCATCACGCTGGGGTGGTTGCGGTCGCGCAGGATCTGATCTTCCAGGTCGCGTTTGTGCCATTCTTTAAAAAACAGGTGATAATCATATTTAGCCTTTTTCCAGTCCCAGCAGTCAAACGCTTCATCCATTACAATAAAGCCCATTTTGTCACAAAGATCAAGCAGTTCTGGCGCGGGAGGATTATGCGAGGTGCGGATGCCGTTACAGCCCATCGCTTTTAATATCTGCAACTGGCGTTCTAAAGCACGGGTATTGATTGCGGCACCCAATGAGCCCAGATCGTGATGATTACATACGCCCAGGATTTTCATGGATTTACCATTTAAGGAGAACCCTTTATCAGCGTCGAAATTAAAATAGCGGATGCCCAGGGGAGTGGTATATTCGTCAATCACATTTCTGCCGTTGATAATCTGCGTAACCACTTTATATAAATAGGGTCTTTCTACCGACCATAACTGGGGCGATTTAAGGGTAAACTTGAAAGATGTTTCAAATAATGTATCCTGTAAATTGGTGTTTGTGGCGCTTGTACTTACGGCCGACACAACTTTACCGGCAGCATCATAAATTGATGCTTTTAAAACAAGCGGCTCATTTGAACCTGCTTTGTTTTTTACGCTGATTTTTAGATTAACTTTTGCCGATGTTTCGTCTATATCGCTGGTAGTCACATAAGTACCCCAATGATCGATGGCGATTTTATTGGTAGTAACCAGCCACACATTCCTGTAGATGCCCGAGCCGGAGTACCAGCGGGAGTTTGGCTGTACGGAGTTATCAACCTTAACCGCAATTACATTTTTACCGCCAAAGTTTAAGTAAGGTGTAAGCTCGTATCGGAAAGATATATAACCGTTTGGCCTGAAACCCAGGTGGTGCCCGTTTATCCACACATCACTTTTTTGGTAAACACCGTCAAAATCAATATAAACCAGTTTGTTTTTTGAATCGGCTGGAATGGTAAATGTTTTGCGGTACCAGCCAATACCGCCCGGCAGGGCGCCGCCTTCGGCCGTGGCCGGGTTGTCTTTACTGAATTTACCCTCAACGCTCCAGTCGTGCGGTAAGTTAAGTGTGCGCCAGCCTGCTTCATTCAGGGCAGGATTTTGAGCATTACCGGCGTCGCCTAAATTAAAACGCCAGCCTTTATCAAAATCGAGTTTTTGCCGGGCTTGCTGTGCAAAACCCTGTAAACTAAAAAACGTAGCTATAAAAATCAGGTACAATAATTTACCGGTTTTTGGTAAAGCGAGTTTGATAAGGGGCATAACTGGTAATTTAGGATTAAATGTGTATTTAACACTAAATTATAAATATTTATGTAATAGTGAAGTAGACTTTTTAATCCTGCTAAAGCAAAAACGCCCGCGAGCATGCTCGCGGGCGTTTTTTATTGAAATAAGGCTTGATTATAAAGTAGGAACTGCCGTAAATAAGCTTGAATAATATTTACGGTAAGCAAAACACAAAAACAGGTGTAATATAATAATAGTAGCTGCTATAGGTACTCCCGCAGGGGCCAGAATAGAATGAAACAGGAAAATATTGACCGAAACGGGGAACAATACGAGCAGGAAAAATGCAGTATACCGATTAAATAAAATGGCTAGCCCGCTTATCAATTCAATAATTTTCAAATACTGAAAAAAATAACCTGAACCATATAGCCCGCCGCTAAAAGCCTGTGCTTTTTCTGACATGACAGGTTTGGGCATGGGTATAAAATTAAAGAAGAAATTCAGGCTGAATACGATAAAGATAAGGCCCAGCAAAATGCGGGCAATTAATACAGCAATTTTCATGAATTTAAGGTTTAAATGGACGTGAGATACTAATTTAGTAATTTAATTGACATATTCAAAAATGACATTAATCCCTTTAAACCAAATCGGTATTATTTTCGTTAATAATTACCATGAACATCCAAAAAATAACATTTGGCAACGGTTGCTTTTGGTGCACCGAAGCTGTATTTCAGTCACTTAAAGGTGTAACATCAGTTACATCGGGTTTTATGGGTGGCAAAATTACCAATCCTACTTATGAGCAGGTTTGTACGGGTATTACAGGTCATGCCGAAGTAATACATCTGGAGTATGATGCTGATGTAATTTCTTTTGATGAGTTGCTACTGGTTTTCTTTAAAACACATAACCCTACTACCTTAAACCGTCAGGGTAACGACGTTGGAACACAATACCGCTCCGCTATATTTTATTATAACGATGAACAAAAACGGGCGTCAGAAGCCATGATCAAAAAGCTCACCGATGAAAAAATTTATCACGATCCTATAGTTACCCAAGTTACTCCGGCTTGCGAGTTTTACGCTGCAGAAGCATATCACCAAAACTATTTTATTGATAATCCTAATAAGTCGTACTGCGCATTTGTTATCCAGCCAAAACTGAATAAATTTGCCAAGGAGTTTAAAGACAAAATTAAACCCGAACTGCTGTAAGGTCTGAAGACATCCCGAATTTATTTCGGAATCTCAAAAAGGCACCGGCGTATTGTACACCCGGTATGTGGGGTGCTGAAGCAGGTTCAGCATGGCATCTACCGGGCTATTCTAAAAAAATGAAAATAAACTATAATTATCTCTTACCGGCCCTTTTAATTCTTGGCGCCTGCTCATCAGCAAAAAAAATATCAACAACAACAACTACCACCACCACAGCATCGGCTGCAGGTTCTAACACCGATATCAGCAATGATGGTAAGGTTTGGGCTTCGTTATGGCAGCAAAGGGCTGCCGAATACAAGGCTTTATGTTTTCAGGCCTATAATATAGCAAGGCAGCGCGTTGACCAAGGTGTAAAACAGGTAAGCAACAAACCACTCGCCATTATTACCGACATTGATGAAACGGTGCTTGATAATAGTCCGTACGACGCTAAACGCGCCCTGCAAAATTTAGATTATGACGATAAAAGCTGGAAGCAGTGGACAGATAAAGGTATTGCCGATACTGTACCCGGTGCTCCCGCGTTTTTAAAATACGCCGCATCAAAAGGGGTTACCATTTTTTATATTACCAACCGTAACGAGAACGAACGCGCTGCAACATTGTATAATTTGCAGCGGTATGGTTTACCTAATACTAACGATGAGCACCTGCTGCTAAAACAAAGCAGTTCAAGTAAGGAAGAGCGCAGGCTGGAAGTGCTAAAAACACATAACGTGCTGTTACTCTGCGGTGACAACCTGCCCGATTTTGATATGTTATATGATAATCATCCATCTGAGGAAAGCCGCACAGCAGCAACACAAAAACTGCAAAAAGACTTTGGAAATAAATATATTGTAATACCTAATCCGTCGTACGGTGATTTTGAAGGCGCATTGTCTCAGTTTAATTACAAGCTTAGTGCGGCGCAGAAAGACTCGATTATCCGGGCCAAAATAAAAACCGATAAATAAGGATATATTGTATTTTTATTAATATACCTTATATTTATCTGTTGAAACAGGGCTTTTAACTGATAGGAATCCCATTAGTTAAAGGCCGTTAAAACTGTCTGAAAAACAGTAAAAATGTTGAGACGATGTCAAAAATTGCATTAAAGTGTGTTTAGGACACAAATAAATTGCAAATTTGTGCTCTGCATTAAGTTGAGTTAACACCCTGTTTAACTATGAGCGAAAAGACAATATTGGTTTGGTTTAGAAATGACTTGCGGATACACGATAACGAAATTTTGTTAGAGGCTGTTCGTAAAGCTGATAGAGTATTACCAGTATATTGTTTTGATCCTTATTATTTTCAACGTACCGGGTCGGGCACTCCGAAAACCGGGAGTTTCAGGGCCCGTTTCCTGTTAGAGGCAGTAGCAGATTTGCGTAAGAATCTGCAAGGCTATGGTGCCGAACTAATCATCAGGACCGGGCACCCTGCCGAGATATTGCTACAGCTTGCCGAAGAGTACCAGGTGAATGAGGTATATCATCACCGGGAAGTGGCTTACGAAGAAACGGGCATATCTGAAGAGGTGGAGGCGGCCTTGTGGAAATTGAAGCTTAACCTGAAACACTTTATCGGTCATACAATGTATCATAAAGAAGATCTTCCCTTTCCGATCAAGGATATTCCTGATAGCTTCGCGGTATTTAAAAAGAAAGTAGAGCGCGACAGTAATGTTCGCCCCTGTGTACCTACTCCCGAAAGTATTATAACCCCTGAAATTACTGATGCCGGCGAATTACCTACCCTGAAGCAATTGGGTTTAGATGAACCGGTTGATGACGAGCGTGCCACTAATCATTTTCAAGGTGGCGAAACCGCTGCCTTAGTGCAGCTGCATAAATATTTTTCGCAAAGCGAGCAGGTTGTTAAACCTAAAAACCAGCGTAACGGCAACTCTGGTAATTCTTCAAAGTTATCGCCATGGCTGGCAGTGGGTTGTATATCGCCACGTCAGGTTTATTGGGAAATAGTTAAACATCATCAGGATAACTCCGCGCAAAGTGCCGGTATGCTAAAACTGGAATTGCTTTGGCGTGATTATTTCAGGTTCATGTTTAAAAAACACGGACAAAAGTTTATCAAGGCTAAAACCGCCGAGGAAGAAACGCAGGCATTGGCCACCAATGAACTCGAATTTAATAAGTGGGCCAATGGCGAAACAGGTGTTCCGTTTATTGATGCCTGTATGCATGAACTTAACGCTACGGGCTACATATGCAGCCAGTGCAGACAAATAGTAGCCACTTACCTGGTACATGACCTTCATGCCGACTGGACCCGTGGGGCTGCTTATTTTGAAGAAAAGCTGATAGATTATTCACCGGCCAGCAACTGGGGCAACTGGGCATTTATTGCCGGCGTTAACGATGCTAAAGAAAGTAAATATACTATTGCAGCCATGCAACCTAAAGATATGGCAAGCGATTTTGTGACCACCTGGCAGCACTCTCCGCATGATGAAGCCGGCGATCTGATGCATGCATAGATTACCCCTTTTTATTTATTCCTGTTAAACTATTTGGAGTTTTATGGCTCTATAAATTGTGCTATTATACTATTTTACCAGTTATTGGCAGAATATTAGCCTGATGCAAATTTCTTTACAATTAATTATGAAGTATATAAGCCTATATGCTTACTTTTGTACCGTTTTAAAGATCAGTTTCTCATGGATCGTCTCAATTATATAAATAGCGGCAACGCGGACTACATTAATACCTTATACGACAGTTACAAAGAAAATCCCGAATCAGTGGATTTTGGCTGGCAGAAATTTTTTGAAGGCTTTGATTTTGGCAGGGATAACCAGGCGGTAGCCGGTAGCGTCGCGCCAAATGCGGGCGACAAAACGCCCGACCACTTTTTAAAAGAAATCAACGTGCTCAACATGATTGATGGGTACCGGTCACGTGGTCACCTGTTTGCCAAAACAAACCCGGTACGTGAGCGCCGTCATTATTATCCCGGTAAAGAGCTGGAAACATTTGGCTTAAGCGAAGCCGATATGGATACCGTATTTAACGCAGGTGTTGAAGTTGGTTTAGGGGCCGCCACCTTACGCGATATACGTCAGCTGCTGGAAGATACCTATTGCCGTGCCATTGGCGCCGAGTATAAATACATCCGCAACCCTATCAAGATCAAGTGGTTTGAGGAGCGTATGGAAAGCCAGCGCAACACAGCGTCGTTCACCATTGACGAAAAAAAGCTGATGCTGAACAAGCTCAACGAGGCAGTAACCTTTGAAAACTTTTTAGGTACCAAGTTCCTGGGCCAGAAACGTTTCTCATTGGAAGGTGCCGAGGCGTTGATCCCATCTCTTGACTCGGTAATTAAAAAAGGCGCCGATTTGGGTATTGAGGAATTTATTATAGGCATGGCCCATCGCGGCCGGTTAAACGTGCTTACCAACATTATGGAGAAAACCTACAAAGAGGTGTTCTCTGAGTTTGAGGGTAAAAACTTTGATTCCGAATCACCATTTGGCGGCGACGTTAAATATCATCTGGGCTTTTCAACCGATGTGGAAACATCAAACGGAAAAAAAGTTCACCTGAGCCTTTGTCCTAATCCATCGCACCTGGAAGCTGTTGACCCGGTAGTAGAAGGGATCACCCGCTCAAAGATCGATTTTAAATACAACGGCGATCATTCTAAGATAGCGCCGATATTAATTCATGGTGATGCTTCTGTTGCAGGCCAGGGAATTGTTTACGAAGTTTTACAAATGGAAAAACTGGATGGCTACCGTACAGGTGGTACCATTCACCTGGTTATTAATAACCAGATAGGTTTTACCACCAATTATAAAGACGCCCGTTCAAGTACCTATTGTACCGATGTAGCTAAAACTGTGCTTTCGCCTGTGTTTCACGTAAATGGCGATGATGTGGAAGCTTTAGCCTATGTAGCTAACCTGGCAATGGAATACCGCCAGGTGTTTAACGAGGACGTGTTTATTGATATTTTATGTTACCGCCGTTATGGTCATAACGAAGCCGATGAACCAAAATTCACCCAGCCGTTATTATATAAAGCTATTGAAGCGCACCCAAATCCGCTAAAAATTTATAACCAGAAACTGGTAGATGAAGGCAGCATTGACGCGGGCTTACTTAAATCAATAGAAAAAACCTTCCGCGATGAGTTGCAGCAAAAGCTTGATGAATCTAAATCTGAAGACAGGTTTACTGAAACTATAGCCATGTTTGAGGGTGCCTGGAGTGGATTGCACTTGGCAAGTCATAAAGAATTGGTTTCGGTGGTTGATACCTCGGTACCAAAAGAAGAGATTGTCGAAATTGGCAACAAACTAACCACTTTGCCGCCGAACATGGAGTTTTTCAAAAAAATTGAAAAACTTTTTGAAGATCGTAAGATCATGGTTAACGAAACCCAGGTTTTTGACTGGGCCATGGCCGAATTGCTTGCCTATGGTACATTGTTAAAAGATGGTTACCCGGTAAGGTTAAGCG
This sequence comes from Mucilaginibacter sabulilitoris, assembly GCF_034262375.1. Taxonomy (NCBI): domain Bacteria; kingdom Pseudomonadati; phylum Bacteroidota; class Sphingobacteriia; order Sphingobacteriales; family Sphingobacteriaceae; genus Mucilaginibacter; species Mucilaginibacter sabulilitoris. The sequence continues at coordinate 6,888,693 of NZ_CP139558.1, read as the reverse complement.
GTGAAGACGTTAAACGTGGTACTTTCTCCCATCGTCACGCGGTATTAACCCTTGCCGAATCTGAAGATGAATATACACCGCTGGCTACTATTGATACCGAGGCTAAATTGAGTATATACAACTCTTTATTATCTGAATATGGGGTTTTAGGTTTTGAATACGGTTATGCGCTTGCTAATCCTAACGCTTTAACTATATGGGAAGCCCAGTTTGGCGATTTCTTTAACGGAGCCCAAATCATTGTTGACCAGTATATTGCCAGTGCCGAAACTAAATGGCAGCGTGGTAACGGATTGGTGATGCTATTGCCGCATGGTTACGAAGGGCAAGGTCCGGAGCATTCATCGGCCCGTGTGGAGCGTTTTCTGGAACTTTGTGCTGATGACAATATCCAGGTAGCCAATTGTACCACCCCGGCCAACTTTTTCCATATTTTACGCAGGCAAATGCACCGCGATTTCCGTAAGCCGCTGATTATTTTTACACCCAAAAGTTTGCTGCGCAGTCCTAAATGTGTATCTGGGATTGAAGAGTTTACCAATGGTAAATTCCACGAGCTGATTGACGATACCTATGCCGATGTTAAAAAAGTAAAACGCGTACTGCTTTGTACCGGTAAAGTATATTATGACCTGCTGGAAAAACAGCAAGCCGATAAACGCAAAGATGTGGCCATTGTTCGTGTTGAACAATTATACCCTACACCTGTTACACAAATACTGAAGATTAAAGCTAAATACGATAAAGCTACTGAGTTTATCTGGGTACAGGAAGAACCTGAGAATATGGGCGCATGGCCTTATATATGCCGCAAGTTCCACAATGATAAAATTGTGCGCCTGAACGTGATCTCCAGGATTGAGGGCAGCAGTACAGCTACAGGCTTTGCCAAACAGCATGCCGCTCAACAAGCTTACATTGTTTCAAAAGCATTTGAAGCACCTGCAGGTAAAACTGTAAAAGAAGTAATAAAAAAGACAACAAAAAAAATGGCTGATGCCGGAGCAGATTAAGTTCTGTTGCCAGTGACGGGTTTCGGGGTGCGGGCGTTAAATCAGTAACTGTTTTACACGAACCTCGCAACAGGCAACCCGCAACTATAAAATATTAAATCTACAAAACTAAAATATGAGTTTAGCGATCAAAGTTCCGCCGGTAGGCGAATCGATAACAGAAGTAACCCTATCAGGCTGGAAAAAGAAGGATGGCGATCACGTGGAAATGGATGAGGTTATTGCCGAATTAGAATCGGACAAAGCTACTTTTGAGCTTACCGCAGAAAAGGCCGGTACTTTACAAATTCTTGCCAAAGAAGGTGATACTTTAGCTATTGGCGCTGTTGTTGCCAATATTGAAGAAGGCGCAGGAGCAGCGGCCCCTGCGAAAGAAAGCGCCCCGGCCGCTCAGCCACAGCCTGACGTTGTTGCCAATGCTCCGGCTCCGGCGCCTGTTGCTGCCTCGGCCCCCGCACCTGCTGCAGGTGACGGATCAATAGAAATTAAAGTACCGCCGGTAGGCGAATCAATAACAGAAGTTACTTTATCAAGCTGGATTAAAAAGGATGGCGATACCGTTGAAATGGATGAAGCCATTGCCGAACTGGAATCAGACAAAGCAACTTTTGAACTTACTGCCGAAAAAGCCGGTGTTTTGAAAACTTTAGCTAAAGAAGGCGATGTGTTGCCAATTGGCGCGGTTGTTTGTACCATTGAAGGTGCCGGCGCTGCTGTACAAGCTACTCCGGTAACGCCAGCTGTTGTCAGCGCTACAGATGAATCGCCACGTGGCGGGGCTGCAACTACTACAGATGGTGCTGTAACATATGCATCAGGTACTCCATCACCGGCTGCCGCAAAAATACTGGCAGAAAAAGGTGTTGATCCAAAATCAGTAAATGGTACCGGTGTTGACGGTCGCATTACTAAAGGCGATGCACTCGGCGCGCAAGCACCGGCAGCTAAGCCTGCAGCTACTGCACAAGCGGCTACAGCAACTCCTGTTGCTGCACCTGCTATCGTCGGTGAAAGAAGCGAGAAACGTGAGAAAATGACTTCGCTGCGTAAAACAGTTGCCAAACGTTTGGTATCTGTTAAAAATGAAACGGCCATGCTAACTACCTTTAACGAGGTTGACATGCAACCCATCATGGAACTGCGCGGCAAGTACAAAGATAAATTTAAAGAAAAACATGGCGTAGGTTTAGGCTTCATGTCGTTCTTTACCAAAGCAGTTACCGAAGCGTTGAAAGACTGGCCAGCCGTTGGCGCCCGTATTGAAGGCGAAGAAGTGGTATACAGTAACTTTGCTGATATTTCAATCGCTGTATCAGCACCTAAAGGTTTAGTAGTGCCGGTAATCCGCAATGCGGATAGCATGAGCCTTGCCGAAATTGAAAAGGAAATTGTTGTTTTAGCAGGTAAAGCCCGCGAAAACAAATTAACCATTCCTGAAATGACCGGCGGTACCTTCACTATCACCAATGGTGGTGTGTTTGGTTCTATGATGTCAACCCCAATCATCAATTCGCCGCAATCGGCCATATTGGGTATGCACAATATTATTGAACGCCCTGTTGCCATAAACGGACAAGTAGTAATTCGCCCAATGATGTACCTGGCATTATCTTATGACCACCGTATCATTGATGGCCGCGAATCGGTAAGCTTCCTGGTACGTGTAAAACAATTACTGGAAGATCCCGCAAGATTATTGTTAGGAGTTTAATCCTGATATTATAATATTTAAAAGCCCGGTTATGCAAGTAACCAGGCTTTTTTTTGATTAAATGTTTTTTTATTTTTTTCTCTAACACCTAAATTTTAGGACGAAAGCAAGCAGCGCTGTCTCCCAACCAAGGAATTTTATAAAATCTGCTATATCATTTTGCTAAAAATGCAATTGTCTGATTATCAATTGTTCATTTATGTTCACGGTTGTTCACGCGGTTATGAACGTGAACACGTTAGCTTTTTCACCTCCATTTCAACGTCCTGAATTCCAGCTTCCGAGCACTTATAGTCTTGATAGAATATTCATTTTGGCAGGTATAGGTACCTGGCTGCTGATCCGTTTTTATAAGAGGAACAACCCGGCACTGCCTGTTGTGATAAAATCATAAAAATATGATAGCATTTTCGGTAAACATTTCTATTTTTGCCAAACATTAAATAACAGTACCATGGAGTCAATGCAAAATGCTAATTCAGAGAAACATTATAAAATATTGGTTGTAGCTATCGCCATAGGCATAACAGGTGTTTTCATCCGTTTTGCGGGTGATGAAAATTCAACCTATTTTTCATGGATCGCTAATATCTTATTGGTTTTGGGTGTGGCTATTGGCTTAAGAAGTGTTTTCAGGATCATCAGCTAATTATAATATTTCAAGATATACCAAAGCGTTCCGGTAATCCCCGAGCGCTTTTTTTATGTCCTTTGCCCCTAAAGGGGAGTTGAATTAAAAGTGAGAAAATCCAAAATCCAAATTAAAGCTCCCCTTTAGGGAGCAGGGGGGCTTCTACTTAGGCCTGTACCTTGAAAGGTTCAGGATTTTTTGAGCATCCTTTTCGGCCATGAGCTGGGGCAGGGTAACTTCGGGATGTTTATCCATATACTGGCGCACAATTTGCCATCCTGTCCATATAGCCAGTTTAGGAGCCGATTCATTTTTTTCACCCAGGCCCGGGGTAAATGGGGCCTCGGTAAGGAATTTCTGAATTTTAGGATAGTCGGTTTCGTACAGCAGGTTTTCTTCCAGGAAATACCCCCATATTTTAGCCTCAAAATCATTGCACCATTTTAGCTGTTCGGGGGTATAACCTATTTTGGTGGTATCGGCAACATCAGGTAATATGCGGTCCATAAAATACATGATCTTGCCGTTATAAACCATCTTGGCCAGTAATGAGCGGTCATTATCATCTTCGGGGAACATATCCTCACGGGCAATGCCTTCAACCACGCGAGGCGTAATATTTTCCGGTGTAAAATGGCGCGACAAATAATGCGGGAAGGTATTGGTAAGGGCAGGGTAAAACCTGGAGTTGGCACCCAGGAAAAGATCGAGCCCAACGGCAAAATATCCGTCGCCAATAGAGGTTTGTGCCTGGAAGCCCGAAAAATAAGCATATACCTTAGGCAGTTTTTTCTGAGGGTAGTAATATTTAATGTATTTAAAGGCCTCAGTAAGGCTGGCGTTCTGCGCGTCCATGTTGGGATAGGCCGCATCTATGTCATGTTTCAGGTCGGTATAAGCCTTGCCCTTAAAAACCTCTCGCAGGGTTTTGAAATAGGCCGTATCATTAACAGTACCAGCTTGTAATATGTGGTTTATAAAATCACCGTAAAAAATTCCATATTGTTGTTGCAGGTAAGCAGCCTGTATGCCCATAGATTTGCTGCGCATGGCATCAAAGTCGCGGTCAAAACGTTCAATTTTTACCTCGACATTAATATTGCTTACATCAACTTTTTTGTTGCGTCCGCATGACGCTAATATCAGGGCGATAGAAAAAATTAAGTAAATTTGCTTTGCTCTATTCGGGGTAGCTGTCATCTTTATCCTTTGAGCAAAAATAATTTTTATTTGCATTAATACGTTACTATACCATTCATGAAAATCGCATTAGCCCAGCTCAACTATCATATAGGTAACTTCGAATCGAATACTGCAAAAATTATTGATCATATATATAAAGCAAAGCAAAATGGCGCCGACCTGGTAGTGTTTGCCGAGTTATGTGTTAGCGGTTACCCCGCACGCGATTTCCTGGAATTTGATGAGTTTATTGGCCTTTGCGATGAAGCTGCAAAAAAAATAGCTACTGAATGTATTGACATAGCCTGCATTATTGGTCTGCCTACCTTTAATCATAAAGATGAAGGTAAGGACCTGAGCAACTCGGCTTATTTTATTGAAGATGGTAAGGTAAAGGCCGTAGTAAACAAAGCGCTGCTGCCAAATTATGATGTATTTGATGAGTACCGTTATTTTGAGCCTTCAACCGAGTTTAGCTGTATTGAGTTTAAAGGGAAAAAAATTGCGCTTACCATTTGCGAGGATCTGTGGAACACTATTGAAAATCCGCTGTATGTAACCCGGCCTATGGATAGCCTGATCCATCAGCAGCCTGATATAATGATCAATATAGCGGCATCGCCTTTTGCTTACAATCATGATGAAACGCGGATTGCTATTTTAAGCGATAATGCCAGTCGGTATAAATTGCCTTTGCTATATGTAAACCAGGTTGGTGCTCAAACCGAACTGATATTTGATGGTGGATCGCTGGTGTTTGATAATACCGGCAAACTGATAGATGAACTGCCCTATTTTGAAGAGAATATGGCTTACTACACGTTTAATGCTGATGCAAGCATTAGTTTTGAGCATCCCTCAACACTTAAAGCCGAGCGCCCAGCTGATATTGAGCAAATACATCAGGCTATTTTGTTAGGTATCCGCGATTACTTTTATAAATCAGGTTTCAAGCAGGCTATACTGGGTTTATCAGGCGGTATCGATTCGGCGGTAGTGTGTGCTTTGGCTGCTGAGACTTTGGGCCCACAGAATGTAATGGCAGTATTGCTGCCTTCCCGTTTCTCGAGTGACCACTCTCTCAAGGATGCCGAAGACCTGGTGAAAAATCTGGGCTGCAAAAGCGAAACCATCGCCATTAAAAATATTACCGAGGCAATTGAAAAAGCGCTGCACCCACAGTTTAACAACCTGCCGTTTAACATAGCCGAAGAGAACATCCAATCGCGCAGCAGGGCAATATTGCTGATGGCCATGTGTAATAAGTTTGGCTATATATTGTTGAATACCAGCAATAAAAGCGAAGCAGCCGTAGGTTATGGTACTTTATACGGTGATATGTGTGGCGGCATATCTGTAATAGGAGATGTATATAAAACGCAGGTTTTTGAACTCGCCCGTTACATTAACCGCGACAAGGAGATCATCCCAATTAATTCCATTATTAAACCTCCATCGGCTGAGTTAAGACCCGATCAAAAGGATACCGACTCATTACCGGAGTATGATATTTTGGATAAGATACTGGCCGAATATATTGAAAACCGCTGCTCATCAGCTGAGATCATAAAAATGGGTTATGATGAACAAACCGTTCGCAGGGTGATCAGGCTTATAAACCTGGCCGAGCATAAGCGTTACCAAACCCCGCCAATCCTCCGGGTTTCGCCCAAGGCTTTTGGTATGGGCCGCAGAATGCCTATAGTGGGCAAGTACCTTTCATAGTTTACATTCCTGAACATAATTTGCACAGTTTACTACACAGGCTTAATAAATAATGGAATATTTATAGATTTAGGTATCTATAAAAATGCCTATATTTCAGGGCCATGAATAAACTTTACACAGCAATTTCTGTTTGCCTTTTATTGCTGTGTACAGCAGCCCAAACCTTTGCACAGCAGCCCCTCGTTAGTGAAGATAAGCGGGCCGCTTTAGTTAGTTTTTCCAATCAATCAAGAAATTTATACCAAGCCAGCCGTAAAAAGGCACTGGCCCTGGCTGCAAACCGCGGGTGGCGGGTGCAACGCCGTTCAAAAAACGGTAACCTGATATCTTTGCAGGGAGTAAATAACCTTGGCTTTCCGGTATATCTCATCACCCATAATAATGCTATATCTGCAGCTACTACCAATACCAACGCAGTACAGCCCGGCGGGTCACTTGGCCTTAGCCTATCGGGTTCCAGCACTTTTTTAAATAACAAATTAGCGATATGGGATGGCGGCGCGGTATACGCGGGGCACCAGGAGTTTGTCGGCAAAAATATAATCAATGAGGATGCAGCTTCTATACTTGACCACAGCACACATGTAGCAGGCACCATGATAGCAAAAGGTGTGTATGCGCCCGCGAAGGGTATGGCTTTTAATGCGGCCACCCTGCAATCATATGATTTTGATAACGATATAGGCGAAATGAGCGAGGCTGCTTCGGGTTTGTTATTGTCTAATCATTCTTACGGCGATGAGGCTGGATGGAATTTTAATGATGCCGATAATCGCTGGGAGTGGTTTGGCTTGCCCGGTGATTCGGTTGATTACACCTTTGGTTTTTATGATACACGTGCGCAGGCATGGGATAAGATAGCCTATAACGCGCCCTATTACCTTATTGTTGAATCCGCGGGTAATAGTCGCTCCGTTAATGGGCCGGCGTTGGGTGAAACTTACTATGGTTATAAAAGTCGAACGGATCAAACAATTGTTAATAAAGGCGCCCGTAAGGCTGGTATCAGTGATAACGGCGGATACGACATCATCAGTACAACGGGTAATGCTAAAAACATACTTACGGTTGGGGCGATAAATCCCTTACCTTTTGGCCCAAGGAACAGACAGGATGTAAGCAGCGCGTTTTTTAGCGGTTGGGGGCCTACTGACGATGGGCGTATTAAGCCTGATATTGTTGGTAACGGGGTGAATGTACTATCTGTAGGGGTTGATAACCCTACAGCATACCTTACCCTTTCGGGTACCTCAATGGCTGCACCTAACATAACTGGGTCGCTATACTTATTGCAAGAATATTACGCTCAAAAAAACGGGGGCAATTTTATGCTTGCCGCCACCTTAAAAGGCCTGGTATGCCAAACCGCGTTTGATGCGGGTAATGTTGGTCCGGATTATGTTTATGGATGGGGCGTGCTGAATACCAAAAACGCGGCACAAGCCATAACTGATAATGGTACAAAAAGCCTCATCAACGAAAAAAATTTACAGCAAGGTCAGCAACAAACCTTTAATGTAGTGGCATCGGGCAATAATGTGCTGGCGGCAACTATATCATGGACCGATCCTGAAGCTACAGCTACCACCGATGGTGTTATAAACAGCCGTACCCCAAAATTGATCAACGATCTCGACATCAGGATCAGTGACGGCACAACCACATATACACCCTGGGTGTTAAATCCAAATAGCCCGGCATCGCCTGCAACTAAGGGCGACAACTTCAGGGATAATATAGAACAGGTTTATATCCCCAATACCGTTCCCGGCAAAGCTTATACTATCACAGTGTCGCATAAGGGAACGTTAAAATCGGGCTCACAACCTTACTCGCTTATTGTTACGGGCGCCGGAGGAACTGCCTACTGCGCATCGGCGCCATTATCCAATGCCGATTCGCGCATCAATAATCTGAAACTGTCAAATATCAACAATACACCAACAGCAGGTTGTAAAAGTTATTCAGATTATACCAATTTAACCATTCAGCTGGAGCAGGCTAAAACCTATCCGCTCACTATTACATTGGGCACGTGCGGGGGTAATTTTAATAAAGCCGCTAAAGTGTTTATTGACTGGAACGGTAACGGTATTTTTGATAATGACGAGTTAGCGGCAACAACCAGCATTGTTAATGGTACCGGAACATGTACTCACAATATAAAGGTACCAGGTTCGGTAATCCCCGGAAACTATAGCTTAATGCGGGTGGTATTAACAGAAACAAGTGACACGGCAAGTATAAAAGCCTGCGGCAGCTATAGTAAAGGCGAAACGCAGGACTATGGCGTGCAGTTTTTACAAACCAGTATTGATGCGGGGGTAGTAGCTATTGTTAATCCCGGTTCAAGCGGTTCATGCTCTGCAACAACGCCGGTTACCATCAGGCTTAAGAATTTTGGCAGTGCTCCGATAACTAACATACCGGTTACGGTTACCATCACCGCTCCTGATAATACAAAAACTACTTATTCTGAAACTTATACCAGCACGTTACAACCCCAGGCAGAAGCCAATTTCACTTTCGATCAAAAGTTTAACGCTGTGGCCGGTGCTACTTATACCATAACAGGCACCAGTAATTTAGCCAGCGATCCGGTTAGTACTAATAATACCATATCGGCTACCATAGTAATCAATACGCCTGCAGCTATTGGTACACTTAGTGCTTATTATTGTACCGATAGTAAACAATATCTGCTATCGGGCACCGGTGATGGTACATTGCTTTGGTATCAAAACATCAACGATGCCATCCCTGTTGCTGCGGGTTCGCCGGCTTTTACGTCAAAGGCACCTGTAAATAATACCTTTTATGCCGGTATTAATGATTTTGAAGGATCTGTTGGACCTGCCACAAAAAGTATTTTTACAGCAGGAGGCTATAATCAATTTACACCATCGGTAAATGTGAGTACAAAAATACCGGTAGTTATTAAAAGTGCGCGCTTATATATAGGTAATGCCGGTAAAATAACTTTTAATGTAAATAACGCTAACGGACAAACGGTATCGACTACCACCATTGATGCAAAGGCTACCCGGGCCAATCCCCAGGCTGGAGCACAAACGGATGATATTACTGACCCCGGCAAGGTGTACGACCTCAACCTGCAATTACCCGCAGCAGGTGATTATGCCATATCTGTAGAGTTTGAAGATAATGCCACTATTTTTCGCAGTAATGGCGGCGTTAAAGGATATCCCTTTAAAATTGGCGATGTGTTTAGTATAACAGGCAACAACGCAGTTTCTGATGATGCTGCAGATACTGCATATTACAAGAACTTTTATTATTATTTTTATGATATAAAAGTGCAGAGCTCAGGCTGTAAATCAGCCGGCAGGCAGGCAGTTACTTTAGCGAAACCTGTAATTACACAAACTGCAAACACTTTAAAATCAAACTTTGCTACGGGCAATCAGTGGTTATTGAATGGTAATGTTATAAAAGGGGCCATAGGGGCAACGTATGACCCTTTGCAAAGTGGAAACTACCAGGTTGCAGATACTTTGGCAAGCGGTTGTGTAGCCATATCTGACGTGTATACCTATGCCCGAACGGTAGAAAATGCAGGCAAGGACACAGAAATTGGATTGACCACGTTCCCGGTTCCGGCAAGCAGCCAGCTTAATGTTGTATTTAATGCTAAAACCGCGGGCGACTTAAAGCTATCGCTGGTAAATCCGTCAGGCCAAACTGTTTATTTAGATGAACAAAGTATACCTCAAGGCAATTTTAGTAAAGTGATAGATGTTACCAATCGGCTTCCGGGTGTATATGTACTGAAAGTATTACTGGGCCAAAAGGTGTATGCCCACAAAATAATTATCAACAGATAATTTTATTAAACGCTCTTAAATAAGTAAGTCTCCCATATGAGGAGACTTTTTATTTTAAAACTCATTTCGCCATGCGGCGAAAATCGGGAAGGCTTTACTAAAAAGTGTATTTTAAGCCTAAACCCGGCGCAATATCAAAAAACGGTCCCCTTGCCAGTTCAACCCTGGGGTTAAGGTCAAGACTTACGGCTATTGGTGAGTTGGGTATCAAATATTCAAGGCCCAACGTGGCATCGGCTCCTAATAAAATATGTTTGCCGTTATAATATTCGTCATCGCCGCCAATACGTTTGTAATACCCGCTGCCAACCGACCCTATGTGACCGCCGAAGCCGTAATAAAAATTCAGGTTATCAACGTTAAAGGCCTGTTGATGTATTTCATATAAACCAGTAATTACCACACCATGATCGCGGATACCGATAATGCCTTCGAGCGCGGTACCTTTATCCATAAAATATTTAATAGCTGGGCCTATTTCATAAGCGCCGAATTTTAGTCCTACAGCTGTTTGATAATCCTGTGCCTGAGAGCGTTTACCTATTAATAAGAACGAAATTGAGAAAAATAAAATGTACGCTAATTTTTTCATGTAGAGATTTTGAGTAAGGGGTTTAATCATATATACCTATATATAAATTTACACACCGGTAACGGTGTCTTAACTTATATGTTTCCTGCAAATAAACGGCAGATTTGAAATTTTATGGCATTTTAATCGAAAAACTCTATCCTGAAATTTTTATCAGCTTGATTTTCAGCCTTAAATAATGAATGGCAATATTGAATTTATGTATTCAAATAGGCTAAATTAGTTCAGGAATATATTTCTAATTCGATGGGTAACCTTAACATAAAGAAAAGCAACTACTTAAAATTTCTTTTAATACTATTCTTTTTTATTCCCGTTAGCTGTGTTCAAAAACGGCTGGGTGTAAATAGCAACACACAATTTCGCAACGGGATGGTGGTATGTGCCTATCCTGATGCCGCTCAGGTAGGGCTTGAAATACTAAAACAAGGAGGCAATGCCGTAGACGCGGCGGTAGCTGTACAATTTGCCCTTGCTGTTACGCTGCCCGAGGCCGGAAACATAGGTGGTGGTGGCTTTATGGTCTACCGCTCAAAAACTGGCGAAAACAATACGCTCGACTTCAGGGAAATGAGCCCCGCTGCGGCCAGCGTTGATATGTATCTTGATTCGACAGGTCATGTTATACCTGATATGAGCCTGTATACTCATAAGGCATCGGGCGTGCCGGGGTCTGTTGATGGCATGGTACAGGCGCATGAAAAATATGGCAAACTAAAATGGGCCGACCTACTACAGCCCGCTATTGATTTGGCAGGTAAAGGCTTTAAAATAACCAAACATCTTGCTTCCGATTTAAACCGTACCGCTGCACAGTTTAAAAAGTTAAATGCCGGAAAAAGCTATTTGATAAAAGAAGGGGAATGGCAGGAGGGTGATATTTTAATACAGCAGGATTTGGCCAAAACACTGGAGCAGATACGTGATAAGGGCCGGGCCGGGTTTTATGAAGGCATTGTGGCCGACCAGTTAGTTGCCGAAATGAAGAGCGGTGACGGGCTTATTTCAAAAACCGATCTGCAAAACTATCACTCCGTTTGGCGTAAAGCTATCATTGGGAATTACAAAGACTACAAGATCATCACCATGCCACCACCTTCGAGCGGAGGAATAGCCTTGGTGCAGCTGCTTAAATCTGTTGAAAAATATCCGTTAAAAAGATGGGGCTATAATCAAGACTCGACAGTGAGGTTAATGGTAGAGGCCGAACGCCGGGTATATGCAGATCGTTCCAAATACCTGGGCGATCCCGATTTTTTCAAAGTACCGGTTGATAGTTTATTAAACCCTGTTTACATCACCGCGCGTATGAATAATTTTAGCTGGGACGCTGCCACACAAAGCACCAGCATTCAACCTGGTAGTTTTGTTGGTTATGAGAGCGACCAAACCACACATTATTCTATTGTTGATAGCGAGGGCAACGCAGTTTCCATAACCACTACGCTCAACGATACTTTTGGTTCCCGGATTTTTGTACAGGGCGCAGGTTTTTTACTCAATAACGAGATGGATGATTTTAGCTCGAAACCTGGTGTGCCCAATATGTATGGCCTTGTGGGAGGTAAAGCAAATAGTATACAGCCCGGTAAACGCATGTTATCGTGTATGACGCCCACCATTGTTGAAAAGGATGGCAAACTATTCATGGTAGTGGGTACACCCGGAGGATCGACCATTATAACATCGGTTTTTCAAACGATTGTTAATGTTATAGAATTTAACCAAAGCATGCAGCAGGCTGTCGCTTCCAAGCGATTTCACCACCAATGGCTACCCGATGATGTGGAAACTGAAACCGGTGCATTGGATAGTGTAACTGTTACCAGGCTGCAAAGCAAGGGCTATAAAATAACAAACAAAGGTGGTATAGGCCGCGTAGATGCCATCTTGAAAACACCACAAGGGTATTATGAAGGGGGCGCTGACCCAAGAGGAGATGATACGAAGCTGGGTTTTTGAGTTTTGAGTAATGAGTATGAAACTTAAAACTCAAAACTATTTCCCCCTTGTGTAATCGATAACCATTTCTTACGTTTGGTATGCATGCAAAATAGTGTTAAACATCAGGAAACCATCGACTATTTTTTGAAAATAGTTTGGCAAACCGTTGCCAACAGGTATAATCAGCTGGTTACCGAGTTTGGCATTACGCAATCAATAGGCTATCTGCTCATCAATATCGACGAGAAGGAAGGGACCACAGTTTCACAGGCTGCGGCTTTATTGGGGCTTAAATCAACCAGCTTATCAAGGATGCTGAGCCAGTTGGAGAAAAGCGGGTTGATATACCGGGAGTCAAACCAGGGCGATAAGCGATCTGTTAAAATTTATTTAACCGAATTGGGTAAAGAAAAGCGCCATTTGGCCCGCGCTGTTGTAAAGCAGTTCAATAATTACCTTGACGCTCATATCAGCGAGGCCGATAAGCAGTACCTTACTGATATGCTCAAAAAAATAAATAAGCTTACGCTCAATTATAAACCCTGATCCTATCGCAATGGTTGTTCTCCCAGTAATCCGGTTGTCCCCACGCAGCCAATAAACTAATGAACCATTGAACACTTTTACTCAAAATTGAACGTTTTATTCAGAAAATTAGGCCCTGAGTACAGGGTAATGGTGCTTTCATGCTTTTATTAATTGTTAAAAAGTGTTAAGCTGCCGTTTTTCTGTTTTAAAAGAATAAATTTGCCTTTTGAAAATGAACAGGATACTGTTAGTGTTATTGGTTTTTGCATGTGGTTTTACTGCCTGTAAAAAAACGACCGATCCTATGATAGCATACAGGGAACAGGCCGCAATTGATGATAAAATTATCAGCGATTATTTAGCAGCCCACACCGATGTGAGTGCCAAGCGTATAGATACAACGGGAGTTTTTTATGTTATTAAACCGGGTGAAGAAGGTGCAGGTAACGATCTGTTTACCAATTCAACACAGGTTACAGTAGGGTATACTGCGCAAATATTGGGTAAGGACAGTATTATAGCAAAAACAGATAATTTTCATCCTTCATTTGCATTAGGCAACGTAATAAGAGGCTGGCAATTGGGGATACCATTGATAAAAAAGAATGGAAAAATAAGGTTGCTTGTGCCCTCGCGCTATGCTTACGGGCCATTTGACCAGGATGCGATAAGTTTGCCTAAAAATTCGGTACTTGATTTTCACATAGATTTGTATAATGTGACAAACTAACAGCCGGCAGATAAAAGAACAAATGCAGGAGAGCGGGATCAAATAATCTTGTTTAACTGAAAAAACAAATAGATTTAAATGAAACAAACAATTTTTACGCTTTTATTAATTACCACTATAGGCTTAATATCCTGCCGCAAAAACAATAATGATCCGGATATTAAACAATATGACGATATCCAGATTCAGAACTATATAAAAGCTAATGGGCTCACCAATATGAAGCGTAACCCAGCTGTCGGGGATACAACAGGTATATATTATGAAATACTTTCGCAGGGAGATACCACCCGTGCTACTCCGATGGATTACCCTGATAGTTTAGCGTTTGTATTTACATTGAAATCATTTGACGGTAAATATACCAACGTAGATACCCTTAACTTGAACCACTTTAGCGGTTTGCTGGGGCATATAACCAATAACGGTTTGCCCAGAGGATTACAATCTGCAATACATGACCTTGTTAAATATAAAGGTACAAGGGCGAGGATACTCATCCCATCGCGCATGGCTTACGGTGTAAACGGATTTGGCTCCGGTAGCTCAAGCAATGTAAACACGCGTATAGCAGGTAACCAGTGCCTTGACTATTATATTAATGTGGTTTCTTCTGTAGATGCTTATGATGATTATCTGATCAACGATTATATGAAAAGAAACAGCCTTACCGGTTATACCCACATCACGTCAGGCAGAGGTAATGGACTGTATTATAAAATAACAACGCCCGGTTCTGGAACAGGAGATATTATTGATCAATCATCATCTTATCAGGTAAGCGCGTATTCAGGTAAATTTTTAAATGAGGCTGTTTTTGATGCAGGTCCTACTGCCGGTTCTCCACTGACATTTACCACTGATCGTGTCGTTGTTGGATTTCAGGAAGCAACAAAAGGCCTTACTTCAGGTGCAGTAATTTCCATTTTTATACCTTCAAGATTAGGCTATGGCAAAATTGGTGGTTCCGATCCTAATACAGGTTCTATCACTATAGGGGCTAATGCCGTATTGCACTTTACAGATCTAACAATAGGAACGGTTACCAATCCATAATTATTTAGCCAGTGCCGCTTTAAAGGCTTTTAAACAGCGATCTCGCGCAAAGGCATGATCAATAATGGGTTTCGGATATTGGCCAAAGTCGGCATATTCCGGAACCCATTTTTTTATGTATTGCAGGTCCGGGTCAAACTTCTTGGTTTGCGCATCCGGATTAAATATGCGGAAGTATGGGGCAGCATCCGTTCCGGAGCCGGCCGCCCATTGCCAGCCGCCTACGTTGCTTGCCATTTCATAATCAAGCAGTTTGCGGGCAAAATAATGTTCGCCCCAGCGCCAGTCAATCAGCAGGTCTTTACTTAAAAAGCTGGCTACAATCATGCGTACACGGTTATGCATAAATCCTGTAGCATTTAGCTCGCGCATGCCGGCATCTACAATGGGATATCCTGTTTTCCCTTCGCACCAGGCTTTAAATTGCTTTTCGTCATTCACCCATTTTATATGGTCGTACTCCGGCCGGAACGCATGGTCCATTGTTTTGGGGAAGTGGTGCAGTATCATCATATAAAACTCACGCCATATCAGTTCGTTTAGCCAGGTTTTATCATGACTGGCATGAGCCGTTTTGGCCAGTTCCCTGATGCTTACGGTACCACAGCGTAAATGCATTCCGATGCGTGATGTGCCTCCGATAGCCGGGAAATCCCTTTTCTCTTTATAATTACTGATTACACTTTTATATTCCTGATCGGGGAAATGCATGTCGCTTTTTTCAAACCCCATTTCTTTTAAAGTAGGCAATGGCAAAGATTTGGTTTTAACCAGATTCGTTAAATATTTTTCTGTAGGATAGGCTTTCAGGTAAAATGGCTTAAGCACACTATACCATTTACGTTGATAAGGGGTATAAACTGTATAAGGCTTACCATCATCTTTAACAACTTCGTTCTTTTCAAATATTACCTGATCCTTAAAGGTTTTAAATTCGATATGATGCTTGCTGAGTTTTTCTTTTACGGCGTTATCGCGCCTGGTGGCATAGGGCTCGTAATCATGGTTTGTATAAACCGAGGTAATGTGATGCGTTTTGATGATGTTGTTCCAGGCGTGTTCGGCTTTGTCGTAAATTACCAGTAGGCTGCTGCCATGTTTATGGAGTTCTTTACTTAGCTGTTCAATAGTTTGGTAAATGAAGGTTACACGGGCATCGTCCTTATCTTCCAGTTCATCTAAAATTTCCCGGTCAAAAATAAATAATGGGAGCACAGGGTTCCCGCTTTTTAGGGCATGATATAGCCCCGCGTTATCATGTAAACGTAAATCACGGCGAAACCAGAAAATAGTTACAGGAATTTTATTATCCATAAATTTCATTTAACGCTGTAGCTACTTCAGTGAATTTAAAGTTAAAGCCCGCATCCTGAATTTTCTGTGCTGATACCTTTGTCCCAGTTAAAACGATGGTGCTCATTTCGCCTAACATCAGTTTAAGTACAAATGTGGGCACATTGGGTGCCCATAAAGGCTTATGCAGTTGTTTGGCTATGGCCTGCGTTAATTGCTTATTGGTAACCGGGTTGGGGGCCACCATATTGTAAACGCCTTTGAGCCCCTTGTTTTCGATACCGAACAAGTACATGTTTAATACATCGAACCAGTGTATCCAGGGTATCCACTGTTTGCCATTGCCTATTGGCGAACCTACATATAGCTTTACCGGTAAGGCCAGTTGGGGTAATGCCCCGCCATCTTTGTCAAGCACCACTCCTGTGCGAAATTTCAATGTACGCAGGCCAAGTTGCCCGCCTTCATCAACGGCATTTTCCCATTCTATACAGCAACGTGAAATAAAATCATTTAACGGCGGACTTGATTCTGTCACCAGCTCATCGCCACGGTTACTATAGTAACCAATGCCCGATGCCGATATAACAGAGGTTACCTGGTGTTCCTTTTTTTTAAGCAGATTGTATATTAACCTAATCGATTCGGTACGGCTATTGATCAATTCTTTTTTACGGCTTTCGGTCCAGCGTTTATCGGCTATGCCGGCGCCTGCCAGGTGTACTATGGTATCAATTCCATCTATGCAATGCTCATCAATAATGCCTTTATGAACATCCCATACATAGGTTTTTACCTGCGGATTATTGCCCTGCTTACGGCTTAAGTGACTTACTGTGTACCCCTTACCTAACAAGGCCCTGGTAAGCTGCCTGCCCAATAAACCCGATCCACCTGTTATTAATATGTTCATTTGTTTTTATGGTTCATTGGTTTACTCGTTCATTAGTTCATTAGTTCATTGGTAATTTGTTTTGTCAGGGTTAGGAAACACAGTTCGCTAAGTACCAATAAACTATGAACAAGTGAACAATTATACTCCCTCGCCGTAATGTACAATTTCACGGGCCATACCGTTAAAAATAAACAAGTGAAACGGCCACATGGCATACCAGTACAAGCGGCCCCACACGCCGTTGGGCCTAAAGGTAGCTACCTGGCTTAGCTTTTTTTGCCCGTTGCGCTCAATTATTTTAAACTCCAGCCAGGCCTCACCCGGCAGTTTCATTTCAGCATACAGCAGCAGGCGCTTGCCTTGTTTATCGGCCAGTAATACCCGCCAAAAGTCAATTACATCTCCGGGGGAAATGTTGATGCTGCTGGTACGACCGCGCCTTGAACCTACACCGCCAAATATTTTATCCAGAAAACCACGGATATTCCAGATCCAGTCCCAGTAGTACCAGCCACGGTTGCCGCCTATCGACATGAAGTTGGTGAACACCTCATCGCTGCCGCGTTCAAAAGGCATTTTAACCTTGTACTCTAATGTGCCGTTCTGAGGTACCTTTATCTGGTCCATAAAGCCCGAGTTTAGATAGCCATTGTTCAGCGCGTCTTTCCAACTGGAAACTATGGAGTTTTGCTCAATTTTAACAAAGGCCAGGTTTAACGCTTCCTCATAGGTAACGCACTGCCGTTGCACAACATCATCAATGGCATGATCATGCATAATAGTTTCATTCTTCATGCTGTTCACCAGGCTTTGCGCCAGGGTATAGCTCACGGAAGTAACAAAATAAAGCCAGTATGATGATATTCTTGGCGACAGGAAGGGGATAGTGATAATATGTCTTTTAAGCTTACGCACCTTGGCATAAGTAAGCATCATTTGCTTAAAGCTTAAAATGTCCGGCCCGCCAATATCAAAAGCGCGGTTAAATGTTTTTTCGTTGAGCATTACACCCTCCAGGTAGCCCAATACATCGCGAATGGCTATAGGCTGACAACAGGTATTTACCCAGCGAGGAACGGTCATTACAGGTAACTTTTCGGTAAGGTCGCGGATGATCTCGAATGAGGCGCTACCCGAGCCAATGATGATGGCCGCTCTTAAAACGGTAAGCGCCGAATGGCCTTCTTTCAATACTTCTTCTACATGCTTGCGCGATTCCAGGTGTTTAGAAAGGTTATCAGCATTGCTGATGCCGCTTAAAAAAATGGTTTGGCGGCAATTGGTTTTATCAAGCGCGTGCACAAAGTTATACGCTGATAAAGCTTCCAGTGCGGCAAAATCATGTGTTTGCGCCATGGAGTGAACCAGGTAGTAAGCCGCATCAATATCTTTGGGAAAAGCTTCTATGCTTGCTTCCCGCAGCAGATCGCCGGTTACCAGGCTAACGCGATCGCTAAATTCGCTGTGTTCATGAAAGCGTCTCTTATCACGTACCAGGCAAACAACATCATGGCCTTTCTCCAACAAAATTGGGATAAGGCGCGTACCTATGTAACCATTAGCACCAGCAAGTAACACTCTCATGTTATGTGGAACAACAAAAAAGGCCGGGTGTTTTAAAATACTCATCCAGCCTTATAATATGTTTTTAGGGAATTATTATTTGCTGATTACCTTTTTGTGGATGACGCCCAATAGATTCTTCGCTGTCGCTCAGAATGACAAAAAAGGGGCTTGTGAACGTAATTTAATACTCCAACACCACATGGGGCTTAAAGGTATCCGTTTTTACATCGGCCTTTAGTTCGTGTAGTATATTGTACAGGCCAAAGTTGGTGCGGTTTACGTATATAAAATGTTTTACGCCACGGGCTTGTTTAAACTCGGGCATTTTTGATAGTCGCTCGCCAAATTTGTAAAGCTGGTCAAAAAAGGCCGTCTCGCTAAAATCAAAATGATTATTAATGTAAGGCATGGCAAACAGCTCAATCATCTCTTTATACTGGGTATAATAAAATTCAACCTGTGATGGGGTATCATCCTTGTGGATCATATCCAGTTGGTGGAAAGCTTTGATCGTTTCTTGTTTATTATCCAGTAGATTAGTCGAGGTGAGCGAGAAGAAGGGATAATAAAAATCTTCGGGCATTTCTTTAATACAGCCAAAATCTATCACACCAAGTTTACCATCGGGAGTAATCATAAAATTACCAGGATGCGGGTCGGCATGTACGGCGCGCAACTCATGCTGCTGAAAATTGTAAAAATCCCAAAGGGCTTGCCCAATCTGGTTGCGCAACTCCTGCGATGGATTGGTAGCCAGAAACTCACGCAGGTGCTTTCCCTCGAGCCAGTCCATTGTTATGATGCGTTTGCTGGATAGTTCCGGATAATATTCAGGGAAAACTACATTGTTTAAATTGGCGCAGGCATTGGAAAATTCAATAGACCGGCGAACTTCCAGCTCATAATCTGTTTCTTCCAGCAGGCGCTCTTCAACCTCGCGCATATAAATGTCCAGTTCCTTTTCGCTCATTCCCAGCATGCGAAATGCGAAAGGTTTTATCAGCTTAAGGTCCGATGATATGGAATCGCCCACACCAGGATATTGTATTTTGATGGCCAGCTTTTTACCTTTTAGTTCGGCTTGGTGCACCTGGCCTATGGATGCGGCATTGGTAGAGCGGATATTGAATTTATCGAATATCTGATCGGGATTTTTGCCAAAGTATTTTTTAAATGTTTGTACAATAAGTGGCCCGGAAAGCGGCGGCGCGTTGTATTGCGACTGGGTGAATTTATCGACGTAAGCCTGCGGCAGCAGGTTTTTATCCATACTAAGCATTTGCGCTACTTTGAGGGCGCTGCCTTTTAGTTCGCTTAATGACTGGTAAATGTCTGCCGCATTATCCTCATTCAGTTCTGACCGGTCTAAGCCCGGATTGAAGAGTTTTTTAGAGTAATGCTTAATATAATTGCCGCCGATTTTAACGCCGGTTGTAATGAATTTTGCCGAACGCTGAACTTTGGTGGTAGGAATACTATTTTGTTCGGGTGTTCTCTCTAAACCATCCCCATCGGGAGTGATTTTTTTGCTATCTGTCATAATATTAAAATCCCATCTTATCTTTTATGCCGCCATTTTTAACCAGGAACTTTCCATACTCAAACAGATTATCAATGGGGGAGCGCTGAAACAGATCGAACGTTACGTTAACGCCTTTTTCAATGGCTTCGTCGGTTTTTTCAAATCCGGCCGAATTATCATTTACCCAAAAGTTAAGTACAAATACAAACTGCACCCAAAGGGCATCTTTGTATCGCTTACTGAAAAATTTGCGGTCGCTAAGCTCTGCAGATTCAATACCTTCTTTTAGTATCTCATCGGCAAAGTTTTCATAAATGTCTTTCAGTTGCTCAAAAACACGTGGGGTAGTAAAGCCTTTTGGCTGTTTATTAATGGTGTATATGGCAAAGCTACGGCTGCCTTTTAATAACTCAAAAAAGCCGTAAAAAAATGACAGCGCCTTTTCGCGGGCAGAGTATTGAACCCAAACCTCCTGTGAACGGATCTCGGTCAGGGTTTTCCTTGCAAAATCGGCCCAGATATTTTGTTCAACCGCCTCAAACGAACCAAAGAACTGGTAAAATTCAGCCTCGGTCATTTCGTTTTGTTTGGCAAAAATGTAAACCGATTTAGGTTGTACGCCTTCGGTTAATACATAATCAACGTATGCGTTCTGGATACTTTCGATGGTTGCCATAGTATATTGCTTTAATTATTAATACGTTAAAGTTACAAACATAGTATATGCCTCACCTAATCCTCTCCAAAGGAGAGTACTTACCATGCATGTTGTTTTTAGCTCCCTCTTCTTTGGAGAGGGCCGGGGTGAGGCCGATTATATAAACTGCTCAACTGCCTGCTGTAATTGCCTGGCTTGCACCACACCGCTTTGTCTCCATTTGGTTTGCCCTTTTTGAAAGATCATGAGCGTTGGTACACTTTGTATGCGATATGCGCTGGCTGCCGAAGGGTTTTTATCAATGTCTATTTTAAGGATCTTTACCTTATCCCCGAGTGCGTGTTTTACATCCTGAAGTATGGGTGGCATCATTTTACAAGGGCCGCACCACTCGGCCGAAAAGTCAACCAGTACAGGTGTTTCTGATGCTATAATTTCCTGGAAATTTGCCATGTGATTTCGCTATTTTAGTTGTAGATATTGTGGCAGGTATTCGTGCCTGAAACAATAATTAAACATACCAAATCCATAATAGTTTAAGGTAATTACGCCGTCATTTTATCAACCCATATTACATGATAAACCACCTAAAGAGCTATCTGTACCTACTGTTGTTGTGTTTACCCACTGCTGTAGTGGCGCAGGATATGCCTGTTGTGATACCGCTTTGGCCAAATGGCGCGCCTGGCTTTGAGAGCCGCCGCAATGAGCCTGAACAGGCCAAAGATTACTGGGTTAAAAACATCCATAATCCTTCGCTTACAGTATTTACGCCGCCTGCCGGTAAGGCCAACGGCGCGGCAATAGTGGTATGCCCAGGCGGTGGGCACCGTCTGCTGGTTTTCACTGCCGAAGGGATTGAGCCGGCTAAGTATTTAAGTGATTTGGGCGTAACCGTTTTTGTATTGAAATATCGATTAGGGCGTGATACGTTATCGCCTTATAAAATTGATGTTCATGCTAAACAGGATGGTTACCGTGCTATGCGGCTGGTGCGTAGTAAAGCCACCGAATATGGGCTGGATACTAATCGCATAGGCATGATGGGCTTTTCGGCAGGAGGTGAAGTGGTTGATATGGTAGCCTATGGCCCGGAGAGGGGTGATCAGAATGCACCCGACCCGGTAGACAGGTTGAACGCCCGTCCGAACTTCCTGATACAGATCTATCCTGGTCCCCTTTACATTCCTGATGTATTGCCTGCCGACGCACCACCTATATTTTTACTGGCCGCGAATGATGATCCTTGCTGTTCATTATCGGTTGTGAAATTGCTGGAAAGATATCGTGAGGCCAAAATACCTGTAGAAATGCACTTATATGCGCAGGGTAATCATGGCTTTAATATGGGTAACCGTTCCAAATTGAAATCAATCAATACCTGGCCTCAGCGTATGGCCGACTGGCTGGCCGACAATAATTATCTAACTCCGGTAAAAAGAGAACGACGAAAGGTGCTGCATTGAGAGAGGATCGAATTTTAAAAACTGTCATCCTGAACTTGTTTCAGCACCCCACAATTAAAGCATGTTTTATAATCTACCTGATGACGCCGGCGGGGTTAATAGTACAACCTGCTGTTCCCCCAATTCTTTAGCGCGGGTAGCTTTGTTTAAAAAAGTCGGTTTAAGGCGCGTTACCGGATAGCTTTTAAAGGTTTTAAGCACCTGGCATTGCCAGCCTTTAACCGCAAAATTATGCACTACATCAGGATTGGTATAAATTAAGAATGGCCGGGGTATACTGGCTGTACCATCCGGATTAATTTCGGTGACATGGGCATCCAGGTAAAAGTTCATATCATCATGGAACATGCCGTTGGCAATGTAAACCGGGAGTTTTTGCGGATTATTTTTATTGATCCACATGGCT
Source organism: Mucilaginibacter sabulilitoris (assembly GCF_034262375.1). Lineage (NCBI taxonomy): Bacteria > Pseudomonadati > Bacteroidota > Sphingobacteriia > Sphingobacteriales > Sphingobacteriaceae > Mucilaginibacter > Mucilaginibacter sabulilitoris. The sequence goes on along the minus strand of NZ_CP139558.1, from coordinate 6,865,927 downwards.
GCTTCGCTGCCCGCCTGGTAATGCAATAGTGAAGGATAAAAGCAGAGGTTGAGATAAAGATCGACAGAAAACGCAGCCAATAAAGTAAAAAATATAATTCGCTGCATACCCGTGGCTATTTTGGCCGGCAAAAAGAGCAACAGGATTAAGGGGGTTAAAATGATGAGTCCGGTGAACCAGTTTAAAGTTTCGGGCTGGTAGAAGTATTGAAGCGCGGCTATCACCATCAGCATTAGTGAAACAACTATTATTTGAGCACTGTGGACTGTCTTAACGCTTTTTGCTGATGTTAATTGGTAGAGGTATTGCGCTGTGATAATGGCAAAAAACGGGAATACAATTACAATATAATGCGGCAGCTGAAATTTTGATGCCGAAAAAAGGAGGAAGGTAAGCATTGATCCGCATATACAATACCACTCCTGTGCCTGTACATTTTTGATGCCTTTTTTAATAAACCAGAATATGGCAGCAAATAATAACAGCGACCAGGGCAAAAAGGCCCACAAGGTTGTATGTATAAAAAACGACGGATCGCCGTGCCCTTTAATAGGGCCGGTATTAAAGAACCGCCCAAATTGGCTATCCCAGAAAAAGAATTTAACACCCGATACACCATGACGGCCAAATACCAGTTTCTCAGGGTGCAGATCAAATTGTTTATATAAACACCATATTTCGGGCATAATAAATACCAGTATCAGTAAGGTAGCCAGCAGCCAACGCCAGTGAAAAAGCTGCTTCCATTGTCGGGTAATTAATAAATGGCCAACAACAGCCCCACCAATGGTAATAAGCGCGAACATGCCTTTGGTCATGATGGCGCAGGCAGTAAACAGGCTGGCCAGCAGCAATTGCCAGAAATTATTCCGGGTATGTGCTTTATAAAAGTGATATACCGCGGCGATAATGAGCCCGGTTAAATACGGCTCGGCACGTACATCATTGCTTGACAATACAAAATGCTGGGCCGTAAGTAATATCAGTACAGCCCACACGGCTATTTGCTTATTGTATAGATGCTTAGCAAAATGATAGGTATAAACAGCGCCCATCATCATAAATAAAACACCCGGCAATTTATAGGCCCAGGTGGTAAAGCCGAAACATTTAAAAAACAAGGCCGTAACCCAAAACGGAAAGTGAGGTTTATCAAGCCAGTCGCTCCTCCAGGCAAACAGATCTGCATAGTTATTACGCTGAACCATGTTTTTGGCAATAACGGCATATAGGTTGCCGTCGGGTCCGATAATGGTGATAAACAAACTGCTAAAGTTTATTATAATTGCCATACCAATAAACAGGTAAAGCCATTTTGTTTGATTAGCAGCAGTGTCCGGTTGATCCATATGTAAAATAAGCCTGGGTAAGCGGAAGCAAATATAAACAGATTTAAGAGCCTCACCTAAACGGCGAAGCCCTCATGTAGTAATCTTCGCCAAAAGAGGGGATTTTTGTTTGTGATTTTTAAACATCGCCTCCTTTGGAGTGGGCCATCTAAGGCAAAAACATAACAATTTATTAACGCCGTAATTTTTAAAACACGGTAGTTTAGTACCTTGTACAACTTGTATTATTAATAATGAGAAACCCAATAAAACTAACCGTAATTGTATTGCTGTCAGCGGCAACTTTTAGCGTAAATGCGCAAACACGTATAAAAAAAGCCATTTTTATTATTGCTGATGGCATCCCTGCCGATGTAATTGAAAAATTGAATACCCCCAACTTAAAACTGATTGCAAAGCAGGGAACTTATTTGCGCGCGCATGTTGGCGGCGAAAAGGGCGGATATTCTCAAACGCCAACCATATCGGCCAATGGCTATAATAGCTTACTTACTGCAACCTGGGTAAACAAACACAATGTTTGGGGTAACGATATTAAAGCTCCCAATTATAATTACTGGAACATTTTCCGGATGTTTAAGAATGCTTATCCTGACAGAAAAACCGCTGTTTTTTCGAGCTGGACTGATAATCGTACCAAACTTATTGGAGATAAGCTGCCGCAGGCCGGTAATATCCACCCGGATTATGCTTATGATGGATATGAATTAGACACCGTAAAATTTCCGCATGATAAGGCCGGAGATTATATGCACCGGATAGATGAGCAGGTGGCTTCATCCGCAGCAGCTTGTATTAAAGATAAAGCGCCTGATTTGTCATGGGTTTACCTGGAGTATACGGATGATATGGGACATGCATTTGGCGATAGTCCGCAATATTATGACGCCATCGAAAAAATGGACGCCCAGGTTGGCCGCATCTGGCAGGCTATTCAATACCGTGAGAAAAATTTTAAGGAAGACTGGCTCATATTCGTTACCACAGATCATGGTCGTGGTGAGCAAAATGGTAAAGACCATGGAGGTCAAAGCACCCGTCAGCGTTCTACCTGGATGGTTACCAGTTATAAACCGTTAAATAACTACGCGAAATATTACTATCCTGGTATTGTGGATATTACGCCATCGATCAATAACTTTTTAAATGTAAAAGTACCCGCAGCCCAAAGACGTGAAATGGATGGAATATCGTTGATAGGCGCTGTATCCGTTGCTGAACCGCAGGCTAATTTTGTACAGGGCGCACTGGATGTAAGCTGGAAAGCTTTGGATGCCAACGGTAAAGTAAAAATATGGGTAGCTGCTGCCAATAATTTTAAGGAAGGTAAACCCGATGATTATAAATTACTGGCTGAAGTACCCACAGGTAATGAACACGTTTTGCTGGATGTAAAAAGCATCCCATCTAAATTTTACAAAGTTTGTATTGAAGGACAGTTTAATACCGTGAACCGATGGGTTATTTTGGGAGATAAAAAGTAGTGCTAAAGCTTGTCATTCCGAACGAATGACACATTTATATAAAGACAAAACGGGCATGCATACCCACTTTGTTTTTATACACCAATCAGATCAGATTTAGACCACTCTCCCCATCAGTGGATCAGTGAAGCTATGCTGTCCGGTTTCTACGCGGCCGGCGTAGCGTTTTTCGAACGTTTGGCTGCCGGTCATCTTTATGCTGAAATCGTACCAACCATGGCTTTTAGCCAGGTTAAGTACCAGGGAACTTTGCGCCTTGGCACTTACTGCCTTTTGATGGTTGTTGGCTTTATAAGCGTGATCAATTATTTCGATGGTGTGCGCTTTGTTGTCGCCATTAACCAGTTTTAAGGCGATGTTACCGGTGAGTTTATTGGCGGAATTATGTTCATATTCGCAGGCCACATCAATCAGCGGATCGGCTGCATCACCTTTATATTCACGGAAAAAACCATTGGGGCCATATACGCGTAGATGGTACTCACCATTTTCAAACTCCTGTATCGGCCAGTTATCCGTAAGGCTATCGCCTGCGGTAAGGGCATAAGCCCATGTGCGTAAAGGCTCCATCTGCTGTAGATCATTAAAGCTGGCGTATTTACCCGGTGCGTAAACATTAAATGGCGCCCCGGCGGTGTTTGAGCCAAACACCTTGTTATCTGCAGTAAATTTTATTTCAAACGATTTTTTATCAGCGCTTAACTTACCATCTGCATATAGCTGGTAGGGTAGTGCCGATGAGGGTTTAATCCCTTTTTCCTGCTGCGGCATGTAAGGGGACGAATGTGGAGCCTTATTAATTTGCGCAATCTCGTCAGCAGTTAGTAATTTATAATTACTGGGAAGCTTTTTGAATTTGGCTTTATGGATACTTTCTACAAACGCGTCTTTTACTACAAATTCAGGGTTGGGTATCTTCTCGCCATTGTACGGCCTGAAAACGCTGGTTAGGTCGCCGCAGATGGTGCGCCTCCAGGTACTTATGTTGGGTTCAGTAACTTGCTTCCCGCTTTTATGACTGAGAAATTTTTCAAGGAACTGCAGGGTTGAAGTATGGTCAAACACTTCCGAGTTAACCCACCCACCCTTACTCCATGGCGAGGCAATAACCAGCGGTACGCGGTAACCTAAACCGATGGAACTTTCACGGTCATACACTTCGGGGAAGTTGTTACGGGCTTTTTCCTGTTCAAGTGTTACAAATTCAACGCTGGTATCAATACCTTTAGAAGTTAACCCGGTGCCCGGTTTTTTGGAATGGGGTACTACAAAAGGCGGCACATGGTCAAAGTAGCCATCGTTTTCATCGTAGGCCAATATAAAAATGGTTTTTTTCCAAACCTCTGGATTCTGCGTCAGGATATCCATCACCTCAGATACATACCAGGCGCCGTACCATGCCGCTCCCGGATGGTCTGAGAAATTTTCAGGTGCGACAAGCCACGAAACGGTAGGTAATTGTCCACTTTTTACATCGGCGCGGAATTGGTGCAGTACATCGCCTTTGGGTACCAGTAATTCGCGCGGAGTGCCGTTATCATCATATTTGAGATTTTCGAGCTCACGGTAATGTGGATCGTTGGAGTTAATAGCCAATCCTTTTTGGTGCAGGTTTTTTTCTAATTGCGATAGTGTCGCGAATTTACCCGGATCAAGACTGGCCATTTCCTTGTTGGTGTTTTCCAGGTCGCGTTTCTTTTGCTTTAACTGTTTTTGAAGCGGAGCGGCTTTTGCATCGCCTGCCGGTAGGGCTGTTATCTGTTTTTCAAGGTCTGCTATTTCTTCAGGTAGTGCGGTTGATCTTTTTTGAAGATGAGCGATGTGCTTATCATACAATTTAACATGATACTGGTCAAAAAATTCCAGCGGATTATCTGTAAAATTTGATAACCATGCATCATATTCGCCCTGTAATCCTGTATCAACAGAAATTTCGTTCTGATAAACCTTCCAGGGTATGCCGGCAGCTTCGAGGCGTTCGGGGAAGGTTGTCCATTTCAACGTACCAAAATCCGAGTCGTCATTCCATACATTGGCCTGCGAGTTTTCATGCTGTTCTGCGCGGATAGTACCGCTCCAGAAAAACAACCTGTTAGGTGTAGTGCCGGTAAGTGATGAACAGAAATTCTGATCGCATACAGTAAAGGCATCGGCAAGGGCATAATAAAAAGGAATATCTTCACGGTTATAATGACCCATAGTAAGCGGCATGTGCGCATACTCTTTGTTACCGGAGTGTTTTACATTAAGCCATTGGTCGTATTTACCATCGTTACGGGCATTTACCTGGTTGGCCCAGGAATGCGGTAATGATGACATCCAGGTAGCTTTGGTGCCTTTAATATCCAGACGGAAAGGCGCATAAGTTTCGCCTTTATCGTTTGATTGTAGCCATACCTTATTTTTATTTGGCAGATCTATCGCTCTTGGATCATTAAAGCCCCGTACCCCTTTCAGGGTGCCATAGGTATGGTCAAAAGAGCGGTTTTCCTGCATCAGTATAACAATATGTTCGGCGTCAAGAAAGGTACTACCCGGAGCCGGATTAATGGCCATCGCTTTTTGTATTGACTCTGGCAAAATATTAACAATCCCGGCTGCACCTGTTAGCAGGGCTGCTTTTTTAATGAAATTTCTCCTGGTATCCAACATGTGTTATAAGTAGTGGGTAATGAGTTCTGAGTTTTAGCTCTTATATTTGGTTGCCTTGCAATTTATGCTATCATCTGTAAATTATCAACTACCGCCTATAAATATTGCCGGGTTCTTTTGGCGATAACTTCTTCGCATAGACCGAAGGAGAGTGTCATGCCGTTGCCACCTATGCCATTTATAACGGTTACACCTGGTTCAATATCAACAATCAGTTCGGTAGCTCCGTTAGTCATTTTAGGGTAAATGCCATGCCATGACTGCAGCAACTGCCAGTCTTTAAAAGTGGCGAAAGTATGTAAGTATTCCGTTATTAAATTATTAATAAATGCCTTATCGAAAGGATCATGAACTAAGCCATACTCGTGCGAGTCGCCGATGGTCAGCTCTCCGTTGCCATTTTGCGAAACCATTACATGGATGCCCCATTTTAAATGCGTGGCGTATTGCTCTTCGTAACGTTTACGCAATTCCGGCAATGAAGCTGCCGCCTGAAAGCCGGGGTAATGAATCATGGACAATCCCCCGCATAACGATGGTCCTATACGCCAGCCATCTGGCTGCGTGGTGAGACGCATCATTTGCAGCTTGCATTTGGTAATCTGCGTTTCTGCAAACAGCTCCGGATAAAGCGTTTCAAAATCGGCACCGCTGCAAACAAATATTTCATCGGCCTGCCAGCTTTGGTTGCCCGATATTACTTTAGGATGTTCAATGCGGGTGATAGCAGTATTCCAGTGAAATTGCACCCCATATTTATCGGCCAGATATTTGGCTACTTGTCCCACAGCCTCGCGCGATTCTATGATCATGTCTTCACCACTCCATAAGGCACCTTTTAAACCATTGGCATTTACCGCCGGCGATTTATCAAGTGTTTGGGTAGGGTTTAGCAGTGCGCAGTCACGAAAGATATGATTAACCTCTACGTATTCCTGTATTACTTGCAATTCATCATCATGGTAAGCCAGGTGCAGGGAGCCGACCTCATTATGCCAGATACCCGCTTCCGTGCAAATGGTTTTCCAAATGCTGCGTGATAGCATAGCCCGGTCAAACATAGGCCCGGTAGCTTGCCCAATAGGCCATACCATCCCAAAATTACGGATGGAAGCTCCAACAGCGCGTTCGTTGCGCTCAAATACAGTTACCTTATAACCGCGGATGGCTAAAGCGCGGGCGGTAGCAAGGCCTACAATGCCCGCACCTACGATTATTGCAGAGCCTCCTTGCCCTCTAAAGAGGGAGTTCATTGATTGATCTTGATTCATGTAGTAAATATGATCAGGTTAATGATGTTATCAGATCATCAGTTTCCGGATCGCTTTTTTTTGAATTTTGACTTTTTAATTTTGAATTTCGACTTCCCCCCGCGCTTTGTAGAAAATAAATGAGTGACAACAACCCGCAAATGCCGCCAACAACGGCTACAGCCATTACGCCTTCTTTAAAAAAGTTACCCCAGCTAATGTTTGGTCGGCCCAGCTCTTTTACCAGTAAAATACTTACACTGCCCAGGTAACCCATTGAATCGGCCACATACATGATAAAGCCCACGTTGCTGCGGTAATGAAATGTTGCTATCATCCGCTCAAAAAATATGGCGTTGTAAGGTACATAGCCAAGGTAAAGCCCAAGCCCGGCCATGGTCATCCAGCTTACAGGACTTATTAGTTTCAGGTTGAACAGTATGGTAGAAATGCCAACCAGCACACAGCCGCCAATTATTAACAAATGGATAATACTGAAGGCCCTTAAGTTCTTTTTAACGAGAATGAGCAGGCTCATAGCTATGAGCACAATGATGGATATGACAGAATCAATATTGGTATAAATGCTGTTGCTTTTGACCCCGAGATCTGCCCAAATTTCTACCTCAAAATTATCACGTACATCGCGCATAATGGTAAGGAATACATAAATGATAATAGTAAGAATAATGCCCGGTAAAAACCTGATCAGGAACTGCCTGCGCTCGGTAGCGTTCATGGGGCTTCGTTCTGACCGTTGTTGTTTATCTTCGGCAGTAGGGGCGGGCATCAGCTCCATACAAAAAACAAACAACAGGAGGGGCAATACAAATATAGCTCCTGTTAAAAAGGGCATGTGGTATTCATTTACATGAAAAACGGTAAGCAACGTACGCCCAACAGTCTTAACAAATCCTGAGGCGAATATTAAACTGATCGACAACACCGCGGCCATAAATTCAGTTGAGCGACGGCCTTCCAGGTAACCAAAAACCAATCCCCATATCAGCCCCAGCGGAAAGCCGTTGATGAACAGGAAAATGATATTATATGGCGCCGGTACCAATGCAAATGCCAGCAGCGCCAGCCAGGCAATGCCAATGAGCGTTAAAATATAGCGTGCCCTGTTTTTGCTGTTTACTTCGGCTATAAACCGGATGCCGTAAAACTTACTAAAAGTATAACCAACTACCTGGGCTATTACCAGCCAAACCTTATAATCAATATGCAAATATTGCTGCCCGGTAAAGGTGCCCGCCGCAAACGCCTTGCGAAAGGCATACATGGATGTGTATAAACCAAATGCCGCCACCGCAGCCATTACTGATAACAGCGCGTATGGCCATTTGGCCACTTTGGCGCGTAGCCGATGCATCAGGTTCATAGCTGTTACTGCTTTATGATGTCGATAACCTGCGCTATATCATCAATAATATGAGTCGGGTTGTAGCTTTCCAGCTCGGTACGGGTAAATATGCCGGTGGTTACGCCTATAACATATTTACAACCTGCATTTTGGCCTTCGCGTACATCAACCTCGGTATCGCCAACTTTGGCAACCTCTAAAGGATCAGTAATGCCGCCATCCGCCATCATTTTTTGAATCATGTATGGATGCGGGCGACCAAGCTCCACCTCGTCAGAGCCTATCACATGATCAATAAGCCCTCTTTCGCGCCATTGCAGGCGGGTGATAACGGTATCGGCAATATCGCGTGAAAAGCCGGTATTGATGCCAACCTTTACACCAAGCGTACGCAAGTTTGCAAAGGTTTCTTCAACATTTGGTAATGGCTCAATACCCGGTTCGTGCTGATAAAAGCCGATCATCTGGTGTACAAACTCTTTATGAATATCGCTTACCAGTTCAGTAGTTATTTTATCAGCATCAGTTTCATGAAGTTGCAGCATCTGCTTTATAGCAAGATTTTTTTCATAACCCATTAAAGGGTTTATCTTGTCGAGTTCAACGGTATAATTGTACTTTTTCAAGGCAGCCTGGAATGCCTTACTTACTTCATGATCGTCTTTAACCGTAGTGCCGGCTATATCAAATACTACTAATTTAATGGCCATAATATCAATAAAAAATGTTTAGCAATACTAAACTTTATTTATTAATACCAAACTAAATTTGTGTTAAGGTTGGGTTAAGAGAGGGTGCTTGAGTATAATGTAGAGACGCAAGTATTGCGTCTCTACCATAAAAGCCAGAAAAAAACTATTTTTTTTCCTCAAAAAAGTAAATAACAAGCATGCTTGCATTGGTTTTGCCCAGATTTTTTGGGGTATGGGATATGCGACCATCAAACAGCATGGAGTCGCCCTGGTGCAGGATTACCTTGTCATCATTAAACTGGTATTCTACTTCGCCTTGTAGCACATATTTATACTCGAAAGCTTCGGTCTCTACCAATGGGCGAATGGCATCGGGCTCCAGCTCCAGTATTACTATATCAATTGTAGAATGAGCTATTGATTGGGTAAATATCCGTTGGTAGTGAAAGCCAACAGCATGTTCCTTTTCAAAATGTTCATATTCATTTTTTCGTTTTATTAAAACGGGTAAATGATCACTTTTGGAACGGATATCCTTAAAAAACTCATTGAGGTCAATCTCCAATGATTTAATAATGTCAATAAGTACCATGAGCGAAGGAATGGTGCGGCTATTTTCAATTTGCGATATCAGTCCTTTGCTTACATTGGCTCTTGCGGCCAGTTCCTGTACGGTAATGTTTTTTTCGCGGCGACGTTCTTTTATACGGTTACTGATCTGTATCAGTATATCTTCTTCCATTATATTATATGTTACCCAATTAAGGGGCGCAAAGTAATTAATAAGCAAATCTATACAAAATGATTTTTTTGTTACTTAGGAATCTTTAGGCATGTTGACCGTATAATTCAATGTTAAGCTTTGGTGGTTTGGAGGGATATTTCATAAACAATTAATATTTGCATAATCTGCATACTCTTTATTTGTAAAAAATCTAAAAAAATTAAGTCATGTCATTTTCTTTATATAATCCGCAAGCCGTTGTGAACGAAATTTTTTCGCTATACGAAAAATTTGGTGATGAAGATTATATAGGCGAACCTGTTTCACAATTAGAACACATGTCGCAAGCTGCAGCTTTGGCCCAGGCCGAAGGTTATGATGATGAAGTGGTACTGGCAGCTTTTTTTCATGATATAGGGCATTTATGCGCCGATGCGGACGAAACCGAAAGTATGGATGGCATGGGCAACGTTGACCATGAACAATTGGGAGCCGACTACTTGCTTGAACGTGGCTTTTCAGAACGCGTTGCTCACCTGGTGCAGGGCCATGTAATAGCCAAAAGATACCTTACTTATAAATATCCGGAATATTATAATCGCCTGTCGGATGCCAGCAAAGCTACACTGGCGTTTCAAGGCGGTGTGATGACCGAAGAAGAGGCGGCCGATTTTGAGCTTGATCCGGATGCTGAGCTTATTATCAGGCTGCGGTATTGGGACGATATGGCCAAAGAGATGAATGTCCCCGTAAATAATATTGATCATTTAAAGTTAATAGCGCTTACTCATTTACAACTGGTAAACAGTTAATTTCTCCGTATTAAATTTTTGTAAGGTATATGTAATTATCCCGTTACAAAATTCGCCTGCTTAACACAGGGTGAACAGAAGATTAAGCATAGCTTAATACTAAATTAGTTTACTAATAATAAACAAAGTTTAGTATTGCTGAATGAAACAATCTTCCATTTCACTCTTAAATTTCAGCAGATGAACAAGTTTTACCAGAATTTAAAAACCCTTATAACGGTTTTGTTATTTTGTATTGCTCCATCTATTTTATTTGGACAAACCAAAATAAGCGGTAGAGTTACCGATGAAAACCGCCTTCCGCTCCCAGGTGTGAGTGTAAGAATTAAAGATCAAACAAAAGGTACTGTCACTGATGTGGATGGCCGCTACAGCATTACTGCCAGCGTTGGTCAAACACTTGTTTTTACCTTTGTTGGCTTTGCTCCGCAAACAGTAGTTGTTGGCGATAATGCTATATTAAACGTAAGTCTGCGTGGCGACAGTAAAGCCCTTAACGAAGTTGTGGTAACCGCTCTTGGTGTTAAAAAAGAAACCCGGCGCATTGGTTACGCGCTACAGGCCGTTAGTGGCGCTGATGTAACTACTGCCCGCGACCCTAACCCTATCACCGGCTTAACAGGTAAAGTGGCTGGTTTATCAGTAGGGCCATCGGCCGAGTTGCTTGGTAACCCATCAGTATTAATAAGGGGTAACTCGGTAACCTTATACGTTGTTGACGGTTTCCCGATCAATACCGATACCTATAACATCAGTCCTGATGATATTGAAACATATACCGTGCTAAAAGGTCCTGCTGCTGCCGCGCTATATGGTAGCCGTGCACAGAATGGTGCTATTTTAATCACCACTAAAAAAGGTGAAAAAAACAAAAAAGGCCTAACAGTTGATATAAACAGCAGTACGGTAATTAATACCGGTTTCCTGGCTTTCCCTCGTACACAAAATTCGTTTGGTGCGGGTGAAAACACTTTTTATACCTTTGTTGATGGTAAGGGTGGTGCACCAGGTGGTGTAGATAGTGATTATGACGTTTGGGGACCTTATTTCGCGGGTCAGTTAATACCGCAGTATGACAGCCCTGTTATTAATGGTGTACGTCAGGCCACTCCATACACGGCTCGTGGTAAAGACAATCTGAAAAACTTTTTGAAAACAGGTTATCAAACCAATAACAACATTTCATTAGGTTCTGTTGGCGATACCTACGTAACACGTTTTTCGTTTTCACAGCAACATCAAACCAGCTATATCCCATCACAATACCTTGATATAGCCAACGCTAATTTTTACGCTTCATTTACCCCAACTTCCCGCTGGAAATTTGAAGCTAATGTTGATTTCAACAGGCAATCAACGGATAATTTCCCTGACGTTCAATACGGACCTAACAGTATTATCTATAATATAGCTGTATGGACCGGAGCTGACTGGGATATTAACGCACCTGATATTAAAGCCATCTGGCAGCCAGGTAAAGAAGGTGTACAATCTGTATTTGCCGAATATACCCGTTACCATAACCCTTATTTATTAACCGAAAAATGGACAAGGGGCCATTACAAAAATGATTTATACGGTTATTTATCTGGTAACTACAAGATCAATGATAACCTGAATGCTACCTTACGCTCGCAGATCAATACCTACAACATATTACGTACAGAGGACCTGCCGTTTTCGGCACACCCTTATGGTCGTGAAGGTAATCAGGGTGACTATCGCGAAGACCGCCGCAATCTGTTTGATAACAACACCGAGTTGTTGGTTAACTATAACTACACTATCAAAAACTTCCTGAATTTATCAGGTTTGGTAGGTTCAAACCTGCGCAGCTTTAGTTATAACTCCAGCTGGACATCGACAGATTATTTGAACGTACCTGAGATTTACACTTTTGCTAACTCCAGGAACGCTGTACAGTCAACTGCTTTCAGCTCACAGCAACGTGTACTAAGCGGTTATTATTCGTTGGATGCAACTTTTGGTAAATATGCTACCTTATCAAGTACCGGTCGTGTTGATAAATCATCTGCTTTCCAAAATGTAACTACTTATTATTATCCAAGTATATCAGCAGCAACGGTAATTTCTGACTATATTAAGCTGCCTGAAGTTATATCTTTCTTAAAGGCAAGGGCTTCATACTCTACAGTAAAATCTGATGCCTCAAGCCCAACCATTGGTCCGGCTCCTTTTAATGCTATTTCTGCATTCGCTGGTCAAACTACTACCAGCAACCCTAATGATAACCCCTTGTTTTTAAACCCGCTGGGTTACGGTAGTACTTATAACTCGCCTTATAACGGTCCAAGTTACCAGCTTAATCCGTTTTACTTAACCGGCAAGCCTTATAACAGCCAGCCTGCCGCTTCTGCTTCCGACTTCCTGTATCAGCCAGGTATAAAAACCTCTACCCGTGTAAACTACGAGGAAGGTTTTGATATTAAATTTTTACAGAACCGTTTAGGTTTTTCGGGTACAGCTTTTCAGTATATTGATGGTCCGCAGATATTAGCTAACAGTATATCAACAGCTTCTGGTTATACTACTTTATACCTGAACGCCTTGAAAACTAAAAAAACTGGTTATGAGGGTTCATTAGAAGGTACGCCAATTAAAAACTTAGGCGGCTTTACCTGGAATATCTTGGTTAACGTATCAACCTTTAAAGATGTTTACGAAGAACTACCTGCAGGGCAAGGCATTTACAAGCAGTTCTTTAAACAAGGCGACCGTACCGATAAATTATACGGTACCGCCTTTGCAAGAACCCCGGATGGAAAGATCATTAATGACGATGCTGGTAAACCTTTAGCGTTACCGGTTTCGCAATACCTGGGTAACGAGAACGCCAAATATCAATGGAGTATAGCCAACAAAGTACGCTACAAAAACTTTAACCTTGGTTTCCAGTTTGATGGCTCAGTTGGTGGTGTTATTATTGATTATATGCACAACAAAACCATGCGTGGTGGTTCAAACATTGAAACCGCTACCGGCGCTCTGGGTGATGCCCGTTATAAAGACTGGCAAAACTTTGGTAAATCAGGTTATAACGGCAGCTATGTTGGCGAAGGTGTAACCGTATCAAACGGAACTTCTATAAACTACGATCCGGTGACCGGTAAAATATCAAATTATAGTGCGCTGCAATATTCACCTAACAAGCAAACTGCTTTGGTACAGGATTATGTAAGTAAGTATTATAATGTTGACGAGTCGAACCTGATGAGCAAAACATTCTCTAAACTGCGCGAGGTAACCCTGGGTTATGACTTCCCGAAAGCATGGTTGGATAGATCATTTATCAAAAGAGCATCGGTATCTGTGTATGGCCGCAACTTATTATACTTCTATGGTGACAAACGCTTTAAGGATGTGGATTTAGATCAGTACAATTATGCCACCTCAAGCACTGTTTTGCAGTCGCCAACAGTACGTAGCTATGGTGTCAACTTAAATGTATCATTCTAATTAAAAATTGAATAATTATGAAAAAGATATTTGTTAACTATATGCTGCCAGTATTTATGGTATTGGCAGTAACAGGTTGTAAAAAGAGCTTTCAGGAGCTAACCCAAAACAATAACGTGCCCAGCACGGTTCCGGCGTCGCTGTTATTTAACGGTATATTGAATAAAATCGCCGATCTCCCTCAAACCAATAATGAGATCTATTGCCAGTACTACCTGTATAACTATGATTATTACGGAAATAATCGTTATGACGCGTTAGCCAACGGTGGCGACAATTATTACAGTACTATTAAAAATGTACTGGATATGGAAAAACAGGCAGCAGCCTCGGGCGGTGCGGCTGTTAACCCTTATGAAGCATTAGGTAAATTTTTTAGGGCTTATTTTTTCACTAAAATGAGTTTGGAAGAAGGCGATATCCCGATGACCGAAGCGTTAAAAGGTCTTGACAACTTAACCCCTGCATATGATACCCAAAAGGCGGTTATGGTACAGGCATTTGCGTGGCTCGAAAGTGCTAACGCTGATCTTACCCAACTGATCAAAGATCCAACTGTTGGAGGTTCTGGTGTGGGCTCATCATTAACCAACGATATTTACTTTAACAATGATCTTTCAAAATGGCAAAAAACAGTGAATACCTTCCGTATCAGGTTGTTAATAGCTTTAAGCAAAAAAACAGCTGATATTGATGTTAAAACGCAATTCGCCAATATCATTGGTAATCCAACCAAATATCCATTGATGGCTAACAATGCCGATAACCTGCAATACACTTTCGTTTCGCCAAACAACTATTACCCTACAAACCCGAACAATTTTGGGCAAAATGGTTCAAGGCAAAACATGTCGGCTACTTATGTTGGCCTGCTTACTCAATTGAAAGATCCAAGGGTATTTGTTACTGCCGAGCCTTCGCGTTACAGGGTAGATACCTTAAAGCAAAGCCCTACCGATTTTAATTCATTTGTTGGTGCCGATGCGGGGCTTGACCTTGGTGTAATGTACAATAACGCCACTTTGCAACGTTACTCGTTTTTAAACCGCAAGCATTTTTATTCAACCTATACTGGTGAACCAAGCGTACAAATAGGTTATGCCGAGCTGATGTTTAATATTGCCGAAGGTATTAACCTGGGCTGGGCATCAGGCGATGCCGAAGCATATTACGTTAAAGGTATACAGGCATCTTTTGATTCTTATACCATACCTACAGGCACCGGTACATTTACCGTATACTTTTATCGTCCGGGCGCAACAAAAGGTACTACTGATCAAACCAGTTATAACACTTACCAGGTCAACGTAAACTGGAATACCTATTATGCACAGCCTTTGGTAAAATATGCCGGCGGCGCTACAGGCCGTACTCAAATATTACAGCAAAGGTACCTGGCGTTGTTCCGTCATTCGGGTTTAGAATCATACTTTACTTACCGCCGTACCGGGGTGCCTGATTTTACAACCGGCCCGGGTACAGGTAATGGTAGCCGTATAGCGCTGCGTTTTGAGTACCCAACATCAGAAAGAACTGTAAATGCTGATAATTATAATAAAGCATTAGCCAGCCAGTTTGGGGGCAAGGATGATATAAACGGCAAAATGTGGATACTGCAATAACAAACTAAAACTAAATTTTGATAAGGCTTCCCGGTACACCGGGAAGCCTTTGTCGGGTTAAACAAAAAAGCTATGAAAAAAATAATTTTAACGCTCATGCTTGCCGGTACGTTTTCAGTATTATTTGCCCAGCAGCATAAAACCGAAAATGTAATTATTGTAACCATCGATGGCTTACGCTGGCAGGAAGTTTTCAGAGGCGCCGATTCGGTGCTGATCGATTCAAAAGAAACAAATGACAAAGAAGAAGTGCGCAAAAATTATTGGGCGTCATCGGCCGATGAACGCCGCAAAATGCTGATGCCTTTTTTTTGGTCGGCACTGGTACAGCAGGGGCAGTTATATGGCAACCGCGATAAAGGCAGTAAAGATGAAGTAGCCAATCCGTATCATTTTTCATATCCCGGCTATAACGAAATCATGACTGGGTTTCCTGACCCGAGGATGAACACTAACGATGCGATCACCAATCCCAATATGAATGTGTTGGAGTTTTTGAATAAGCAAAAGGGCTTCGAACACAAAGTGGCTGCTTTTTCGTCATGGGAACGGTTTACGCAGATCCTGAACACACCGCGCTCAGGTATAATTAACAACTCTGGTTACATGAAGCTGACCGTACCCGGTATTAATGACCGTTTAACATTTTTAAATGAGATACAAAACGAAGGTCCTCATTTCCTGGGCGACTCCACCCGTATTGATTATTTAACATTTGAGTTTGCAAAAACTTATATGAAGCAGTTTAAACCACGCGCGTTTTATGTAGCTTTTGACGAACCTGATGATATGGCACATGCCGGAAATTATAAATTTTATCTGGACCGCATTCGCCAGGAAGACGATTACATCAAACAACTATGGCAGTTTGTACAAACCGATCCGGCTTATAAAAACAAGACCACCCTTATTGTTACCTGCGACCATGGCAGGGGAGATGAGCCCTTTATAAAATGGCGTGATCATGGTAAAGACGTACTTCATTCAGAGCAAACCTGGTTTGCTGTTTTAGGTCCCGATACACCTGCTTCGGGCGAAATGAAATCAGACGTAACCACATATCACAAACAGCTTGCCCAAACCATAGCTAAATTGTTAGGGTTCGATTTTAAGGCAGCGGCGGGCCATGAAGTTGGTGACGCTATAGGGAGCGTTATGGGTAAATAATTATAGGCTTAATTTTAAGATAATGCGCTTAGCAATAATAGCAGCAATTGCCTTATTTGCAGGGTTGGATGCTTATGTAACCAACCCTGCTCCTGTATCAAAGCATAAATTTATAATAGCGGCCCATCGGGGCGATCACGTGGTATACCCCGAAAATACACTTGCCGCTTATCAGGAAGCCGTAAAAAATGAGGCCGATTATGTAGAGATAGACCTGCGAACCACAAAGGATGGCGAACTGATCAGCATGCATGATGCCAGCGTTAACCGAATGACCAACGGCAGCGGCCTGGTTAAGGACCTAACCCTCGCGGAACTTGAACACTTAAGGGTAAAAAGCAAGGACACTGCATCAACAGAAATTCATCGGATACCTACATTTAAGCAGATATTAAAGCTGTGTAAAAATAAGATCAATATCTATCTTGATTTTAAGGCAGCTGATCCGATACTGGCTTACCAAATGATAAAACAGCATGGTATGGAAAAGCAGGTGCTTGTTTACATTAACAGTACCGAACAGTTCGAGGGCTGGCGTAAAGCTGCCCCCAAAATGCCCCTGATGCTCAGTCTGCCCGATAGCGTCAAAACCGTAGCAGGAATGGACGATTTTATTAATAAATACCAACCTGATATCCTGGACGGCACCTACAAACAGTACGATGCAGGAATGGTGAAATTTGCAGCAGACAAAAACATACCTGTTTGGCCCGATATCCAAAGCGCGGGTGAAGGCCCCGCAGACTGGGACAAAGCATTGGTCATAGGCTTAACCGGCTTACAAACCGATCATCCGGCGGCGTTGGTGAAGTATTTAAAGGGGAGAGGGCTGAGGTAGAAGATTACAAACCAACCTGTCATTCTGAGCGGAGCGAAGAATCTATTCATGAACCCTTTCTATCAGCAATAGATCCTTCGTACCTCAGGATGACAATTTTTGTGAGGATATTATTCCAATTATCCATCCACCCTTAACCCTGATTTAACACCTTCATCTTAACTTTACGGAAAAATTACTACATGACTACCCGCAGAGAATTTATTGGGGCCGGCTTAACCGGTATTGCAGCTTTAACCTTGTTGCCTGCTGTTAACACTTTTGCAAACGTTAATAATGATTACCAGCGCTATAGCAAAGCCAAACCAAAACTTCGTTTTGCACTGGCATCTGATATTCATTACGGACAACCGGGAACAGACTATGCACTGAATACTGGTAACATGGTTAAATGGCTGAATGCCGATCACGCTCAAAATCATCTGGACATGGTAATTGTTAACGGCGACCTGGTGCATAACCGCCCAGACCTGCTGCCCGAAATAAAATCCAAATACCTGGATAAGCTAAGCGTTCCATACCACACCATTCCGGGGAATCATGATTTTGCTGATGCTACCGTTTGGCAAAAGAACTTTGGTTACGAAGATAAATACACCGTAGAGTTTGGCGACATTGGCTTTGTGCTGGCTAATACCGCCGATACCAAAGGAACTTACCTTTGCCCTGATAATACTTTTATTAAAGCATCACTTGATAAGTTTGCCAATAAAAAGATAGTTTTTGTGATATTACACATCGCGCCTTATAAATGGCAAAAGGACGACTTCTTTGTCGATTGCCCGGAGACTATCGATCTGCTGCACAGCTATCCAAATGTGAAAGCCACTTTCCACGGGCATGATCACCTGTTGGATGGCATACGTTATACAGGCAACAAATTCCCGCATTTCTTTGACTCGCACATTGGCGGGGATTGGGGAACTGAGTATAAAGGATACCGTATAGTGGAGGTTGATGCGCAAAACGCTATTTACACCTACCAGGTTAACGCCAGCCAAAATCCGGTGCTTAATTCTAATAAACTGTAAAATATTTTATTTTTCGGAAGGAAACTTTAATCCTATCTCCGCGCGGGCCCTGTCAATAAGATCTATCATTTGTTTCGACATTTGATGGCTGATGATAGGGCTTTCTGTTTGGCCCGATTTTACCAGGTTACAAAAATGCGCTATCTCGTAGTTTAAGCCCCCAGCTGTAAATGGTTCATCAAGTTCAACGGTACGGCCATCAAGATAGTTAATGGTCGCTCGAGCGGGATTCCACCAGTTTTTATGGATGGTGATATGGCCCAGCGGACCTGCTATCAATGCGTCGCCTTTGCCGTGCAGGTCAAAACCGGCATAGAGTTGGGAATAGCCCCCGGTATGCAGTGTTTGAAATACGGTAAACATATCTATCCCGGTTTGGCCAAACCGACCCATGGCCTGTACATCCTGCAATTCTCCAAGCCAGTCTACAGCTAAAAAGGCTTCATATATACCAATCTGCATAAGCCCGCCGCCTGCCAGTTCAAGGTTATAGTTAGGGTGTTCGGGCGGGCAATCAGCTACCGAGGATTCTGCACGCACATAACCCGCCGGGCCAATAGGGTCAAGAGCCAAATGTTCTTTTAAATGGAGATATAATGGATAAAATGCCGGTTTCATGCCTTCCATAAAAAGCAGATTGCAATCTTTGGCCACAGTAATCACTTGTTCCAGTTCGGGCAGGTTTACGGTTACCGGTTTCTCGCAAAGTACATGTTTACCAGCTTTTAATGCTGTTATGCTGTAAGCAGCATGGCTATCGGGCAGGGTGGCAATGTAAACCGCGTCAATATCGCTGGCCAGCAGCTCATCAACACTGTCACAGGCTATACCACCATATTGTTCAACAAAGGCATTAACGGTAAAGGGCCGTCTTGACCATGACGATACCAATCTGGTATCGGCCACGTCATGAAGGCCCTGCATAAACCTATGGGCAATGCGCCCGCAACCTATTATTCCCCACTTGATCATTTGAGTAACGAGTTTTAAGTGATGAGTTTTGAGTTTCTGTTAACGCAAAAGTGATGAGTCTGGAGTATTACCCGCAGGCAAAAACTCAAAACTCATCACTCCTAACTCAAAACTACTTATTGGTACTGTATATAAATAGGATATGGTTTGTATCTTGATAAAACCTCCTCAGGCGTTAGCATGTGGAATGGTTTCTTTTTAATGTCGTTTTTATAGAATAGCTTAAAGCCTGTGAACTGAACCGGCTCCTGGTTTATAAAGTAACGGTAAGTACCGGTTTTCAGATCGGGCTCGCCCCATCCGTCCATATCCATTACTACTTGTACCTCTTTCCGTAGTTTGATGTTCTTATAGTTGGTAACCATCTTTTTGGTAAAGCGGTGTACCACTAAAATTTTGGGGGGCAGGTTGTGTTTTTTAACCAGACCGGCTAAGTAACCAGATACATAGTTAACATCGGCAGCATCATAGGTGCCTATTTTTTTACCGGGTTTGGTACCATCTTTCATCGAAAACTCAGGGTCCATTCCAAAGTGTACCTGTGGCATGGCCAGGTATTTTTCAAGCAATGGTAACTCAGCCTGTATATTGCTCAGGGCTACCTGCACATCTAAAAATACAATAGCATGAGCTTTTTTAGCCAGTACCAAAACGCTGTCAATCTGTTTAAACGGCATGCGGTAACGGAATTTGCCATCTTTACCTCCATCGCCCTGGGCCACTACAGCAATATAATGCAACGCAGGCTGTACCGGTGTTTTCGGATCGGCTTTTTCCCAATGTTTTACTTCACCTTTTAATTTGGCCAGCATTTCATTTGGTGGTAGTTCGCCTAAAATACCCATCCTTTTGGAGTATAGGTTACCATAAAAAGCTACCACACGTTTAAACGGTAAAATAGCGCCGTTTAAAGGGTATGGCGTATTTTTAACCGGCCATCTGCCGGTAGTATCGCCATGGGCATTAAATACCAGTAAAGAATCATAAAGCTTTTTATCCAAAGGAGGATAGCTTGATTTTACTTCGCTAAGCGTGTCTTCAGTTTCGCCTTTGGCCGAATCAGCCTTTGCTGTTTCTTTACTGCCTGGCTTGCTGGCACTGTTACTTTGATTGCAATTGGTAAGAAGCGTAATGGATAATAAAAGGACCGAAGCCGAAAGGAAAAAATGTTTCATTATAATGGTGAGATAATTTGCGTGTTTTATTCGCCGGGTTAATAGTGCGCTCTAACTTGTTAATTATTAATTATTTCTGTTGATATCCGGGGCCGTGCAAAATAACACCTTTTCTGGTACCAATGTGTTTAAAATTATCAACAGTTATATTCCCGTTTACCAAAACATACTTAAACCCTGTTGAATAGGCGTGGGGATGTTCAAAGGTCGACTGGTCCTTAACCGTGTTGGCGTCAAAGATAACAATATCTGCAAACATACCGGGCTGTAATAAGCCCCGGTTGGTAAGGTGGAATTTTTGTGCGGGCAGTGAGGTCATTTTCCGCACCGCGTCCTCAAGCCTGATAATATTTTTTTCACGTACATAATAAGCCAGCACTCGGGCATTGCTGCCATAACCGCGCGGATGCGGTACCCCGGCGCCAAATAAACGGATGCCTGAATCGGACGCGACCATAGTAAGCGGGTATTGCAGTATGCGTTCTACATCAACCTCATTTAATCCATGAAATACCATTGAGGCGCTGCCAATTTTGGTGATATTTAAAATGGTTTCAATTTCATTGGGGATGGTTGACGGGCGACCTTTATCAATATTGATCTGCATAATGTTTTTTCCGTTGATAGATGGATCGCCATCGCAATGGGCCACCACCGCATAATCAAAATGCTCACGGGTACGCCTTTTCATATCCGTTATCATTTCGGCAACCACCTTTTGATGGATGAGCGGGTTGTTCAATCGTTTCAACACCGAGTCATGACCGCCATCCTGCAGCCAGTCGGGCAGTAGTACATTTAAAGTGGTGCTGCTGGCTGTGTAGGGGTATTGGTCAACCGTTACATCCAAACCTTCCTGCCTTGCCTTTTCAACCATGGCTATCATATCGGCCGAGCAGTTCCAGTTGGGTAAACCAACCTTAAAATGCGATATCTCTACCGGTATATTGGCTTGTCTGCCAATATCAATAGCCTCGGCAATGGCATCAAATATTTTATCCGTTTCGTTACGCATGTGCGAGGTATAAACCCCATGGTATTTGGCGGCTGCCTTTGCCAGGGCAACAACCTCGGGCGTTTTGGAGTACAAACCGGGCGTGTAAATTAAACCGGTTGAAAAACCTACTGCGCCATCTCGCATGGCCTGCTCTACAATGGCCTGCATTTTTTGCAGCTGTTTTTCATTGGGCGTTACAGCGGCTTTGCCTAAAACAGCCTCGCGTACATCGTTATGGCCTATGAGGGTGGCCACGTTTACCGATAGCTTAATGCTTTCCAGTTGTTTAAAATATTGGGCTATATTGATGTTGGAGCTTCCGCAATTACCGGTAATTACGGTAGTAACACCATCATAAATAAAGTTATCGGCACTGGGGGTTTTCTTTTCATCGCCCTCAATGTGGGTATGCACATCAATAAAACCGGGAGCAATAATTAAACTGGTAGCATCAATGGTTTTATCGGCTTTGCTTTTAGAAAGATCGCCTATGCTTACAATCTTATCTTTATTAATACCTATATCGCCGTAAAACCACGGATTGCCGGCGCCATCAATTATTTTACCGTTTTTAAGGATGATGTCAAAATGCTGCTGACCATAACAAACACCGCACACAAGCAGCATTAGTAAAGTATAAAACAGCCTTTTAACCATACTTAAACTATGAACTTGTTTTAAAGAATTTTCCGAAAACGCCGAGCGGTAGTTTAGATCCGGCGGTAGCTTGCAGGTAAAGCTCCCCAATTTCCAGGTTCTGCACTTTAGGGAAAGCGCTTTTAATAAGGTTTTCAATAATTACTGATGAAAAACCAAGTGAGTATGTATTCAGGATCAGGAAATGCTCTTCAGGGTCAAGCAGCTGAATTACATCGGCCATCATTTCGTTGATATTGTCTTCCAATTTCCACTTTTCACCGTTAGGACCGTTGCCATAAGCGGGTGGATCAAGAATAATGCCGTTATATTTTTTGCCACGCTTCAGCTCACGTTTCACAAACTTTAGAGCGTCTTCAACTACCCAGCGAATGTTGCTCAAACCGGATATTTCCTGGTTTTCGTTGGCCCAGGTAACCACCTGTTTTATCGAATCAACGTGCGTGGTATCGGCGCCTGCTGCCTGTGCAATTAACGATGCGCCGCCGGTATAGGCAAACAGGTTAAGCACTTTGGGTTGCGGGGTTTTAAACTTTTTAATGTTTTGGGTAATGTAGTCCCAGTTAACGGCCTGTTCCGGGAAAATACCAAGATGTTTAAATGACGTTAGCCCCAGTCTGAACTTAATGGCAGCATCCTTGTTTTTGTATTCAATATGCCAGCGGTCGGGTGTTTTCTGGTCTTTCTTTATCCAGTCGCCCGCGGTTGCAGAGCGGCCCTTAAATTTAATATGGTGTAAACGCTGCCATTCAGATGGGGGCAATTGCTTGCTCCAAACCGCCTGCGGTTCGGGCCTTATAAGTATAATATTGCCAAAGCGCTCCAGCTTTTCAAAATCGCCGCAATCAATCAGCTCGTAATCTTTCCAGTGCGTTGGGGTTAATAGTTGGATCATCTTTTTTTCTGCTTCGGGGTGCGTGATGCCGGTGGCCGGACTTAAACGGCGCAAATATAACAAAATCCTTTACGCCGCAGATAATCTGGTCACTCGAACCTCGCTCCCCGTCACCAATCAAAGCTTAGCTTTTGCTGCCTGCATAAATTTACTGGCAAATACAAAGTCGTTCAGTTCCTGGTTATCGGTGTGGGCAATTTCTTTGTTGCTGCCTTCCCACCATTTTTTACCTTGATGTAAAAACAAAATATGATCGCCAATACCCATTACGGAGTTCATATCATGCGTAACCACTACAGTTGTTATTTCATACTCTTCGGTAAGCTCATTGATAAGTTCATCAATCAGAATAGAAGTTTTTGGATCGAGGCCCGAGTTGGGTTCATCCACAAACAGGTATTTTGGTTGCATGGATATGGCGCGGGCAATCCCTACGCGTTTTTTCATGCCGCCCGATAGTTCGGATGGATATAGTTTATTTTTACCGGCAAGATTAACCCGTTCCAGGCAAAAATTGGCCCGGTCGAGTTTTTCGGCTTTTGACTGGGTGGTGAACAGGTTAAGTGGGAACATAATGTTCTCTTCAACTGTCATAGAGTCAAACAAGGCCGAGTTTTGAAAAAGCATCCCGATTTTGGTTCGGATAGGAACCCGTTGTTCAAAATCCATGTCAGTAAAGTTTTCGCCATCAAAAATCACGTCGCCTTTGGTTGGGTCATGTAAACCAACAATACATTTAAGCAGGGTGGTTTTGCCAGATCCGGAACCGCCGATGATCAGGTTATTTTTGCCGGGTTTAAAAATTGCGCTTATACCTTTCAGTACTTCGTTATCGCCAAATGTTTTGTAGATGTCTTTAATTTCAATCATAGTAGCAGGCGTGAAATGATCAGGTCCACGAATAGTATCATGATACAGCTCCAAACAACGCCGCGTGTTGCCGACTGCCCAACTTCAAGCGACCCACCGTTGGTATAAAAGCCCTGATATGAGCAGATAGAAGTAATAATGAATCCGAAGAATATAGCTTTAACAGCGCAAACGGTAACAATAAGCGGGTTAAACCCATCTGTTAAACCGGTTACATAATCGGCTGTTGAAACATCGTTTGATGCGGCACAGGCTATGTAACCGCCCGTTAAACCTAAAATTACCGATACAATAACCAATAAAGGGACCATGCTTACACCGGCTATAATTTTGGGCGATATCAAATAGCCGGGAGCGTTAACACCCATGATTTCCAAAGCGTCGATCTGTTCGGTTACGCGCATGGTGCCAATTTGCGACGCCATGCTTGAACCTACACGACCTGCCAGCACCAATGCCGAAATAGTGGGGCTAAATTCCAGGATGGTTGAATCGCGGGTGATGCCGCCGACAATTGTTTTCGGAATAAAGTCGCTCACGAGCTGAAACGCGGTTTGTATGGTTGCTACAGCACCTATGAATACCGAAATAACGGCAATGATGCCCAGTGAGCCTATACCCACCGAAACCATCTCGCGCATTACCTCTTTCCAGTAAACACTAAACTTTTCAGGCTTTCTGAAGCTTAACCGCAGCAGAAGTATGTATTTTCCTAAACTTTGGAACATTGTTAAGTATTAAAAAGTGGCTAAAATTACATTTTTAAATTAAGCTTTAACCGTCGCTATTATTGAATGATTATATAAATATGCATTTTTATAAGCTTATTTATTACTGCATACGTAAATTGGCCAAATAAAGCTTCAACCCGCATCAAAAAAAATCAGCTCCATTTTTTTGGGGCTGTTTTAAAAAAGAATAATTATAAAAACACACAGTATCACCATTATGAAGAACGCTCTTATTACAGGCGCAACAAAAGGCATGGGCCGTGCAATTTCTATTTCCTTTGCTAATGAAGGAATAAACGTGGCAATTTGTTCACGGAATGAGAAAGAATTATTAAAATTTAAAGAAGAGCTGCTTGATATCAATCCTGAAATTAAAGTTTTTACGCAGGTAACCGATGGCAGTAAAAAAGCCGAACTGCTAAAATTTGCTGCTGATGCCGAGCATGAATTGGGCTTTATTGATGTAATTGTAA
The DNA here is from genome assembly GCF_034262375.1 of Mucilaginibacter sabulilitoris. Lineage (NCBI taxonomy): Bacteria > Pseudomonadati > Bacteroidota > Sphingobacteriia > Sphingobacteriales > Sphingobacteriaceae > Mucilaginibacter > Mucilaginibacter sabulilitoris. Next base: position 6,840,693 of record NZ_CP139558.1, on the reverse strand, counting down.
ACAGCCTGGGTATGTTTATACCCGCAAGTATATTGAACGAGAGCGATGAGGTGTTTGAAAAACAGGTAAATACCAACCTCATGCCAACTTATGAACTATACCGATATTTTGGTAAAACCATGATAGCCGCACGTAAAGGGCACTTTTTTAATATATGCTCTGTAGCTTCCTTAAACCCTATAGCCCAGGCCGGCGCATACAGTGTAACCAAATATGCGCTGTTAGGGCTGACAAAAGTGATGAGGCTCGAAATGCAGGAACACGGTGTAAAAGTAACTGCCATAATTCCGGGCTCCACGTTAACAGATTCCTGGAAAGACGCGGTTGTTGATAAGGACACCATGGTATTGCCGGAAGATATTGCATCGGCAATTATCAACATATACAAAATGAGCCCCGGCGCCAATGTAGACGAAATAATCATTAAACCTGCACCGGGCCAGTTATAATAAACAATTCGGGATAATTTATTTATAGAAACATCGCGCTCATTTATGTGGCTTGCAGCTCATTTAGCTGCCTGACGGAACAATGCGATTTGTTTTTACCGGTGTATAAAAAATAATGGGCTAAAAGCGCATTCGTTCGTCGGTGTTTTCAGGTACTTTACCGAAAGTTTGGTTATATTCACCTAAAAGTATTACGCTAAAAGCAATGTTGTTAGCACATTTGAACCATAAATTAACACTTATAAATTATGGAAAAGAAACTTTATCGCGATGAACACCGAAAGGTTTTAGGCGGTGTTTGCGCAGGCCTGGCCGACTATTTCGATATGGACATTGCTATAGTACGTGCCTTGTTTTTGCTTACGTTTATATTTATGGGTACCGGCTTCATGGTTTATATAGTTTTATGGATAGTGTTGCCCAGAAAGGATTACAGCCCTTTTAACCCTCATGTTGATTATAGGGTGCCGCCGCAGGAGCCCTTTAATCCGTTTACCGGTAATGTACCCCCAATGCCGGGAAGTCCGGTTAAAAAACAAGGAGCAACTAATGCCGGGCTTATTATTGGCGTAATATTGATATTTATTGGCGGGTCTTTCCTGCTTCATGAATTACATATATTCAGGCTATGGCACCTGGGCAAGTTGTGGCCTGCAATTTTGGTGATTGTAGGTTTTGCCATTATGGCTTCCGGAAACAGAAGAAAACCCTGGGAACGGGAAAACTGGCAAAATGCCGATACTAAAGAAGAGATTAAAGATGATACCCTGAATAAAGACGAAAGCTTTACCAAGAATGATGATAGCGCAAAAGATAATCCACCAACTGTATAATAATAGGCGCTTATACAAAGTCCTGTAAAGTACTTTTCATAATACTTAAAAGAATATTGAGATGAGAAACGATAAATTAGTTCCGGGTGCCATCCTTGTATGCATAGGAGCCATATTCCTGCTAAATAACTTTGATTATATCGACTTTCACTGGATGAATGTCATCCACCTGTGGCCCATATTTTTGATTATGGGTGGCGTTAATTTAGTTTTTGCCAATAACAGATCGGCATGGGCTACTATTTTAAAACTGGGAGTGGTGGTTCTGGGTTTCGGTTTGTTATTATTCGGGCATTTTGAAAAGTATAGTTTTTGGCCCGGCGCTTATACCTTCCATTATAATGATGATAAGGACAACGATAATAATGATGACGACAGCGACAGCACCAATACCGATCATGGCGTGGTTAAAATAGAAGGGAGCAGCATTTTTAATAAAGAGTATACGCCCGATGCCAAATTGGCGCGCCTTAATGTTAGCGGCGGTGGCACCACCTATACCTTAAATGATACCACCAGCCAGCTTTTTAAAGCCGAAACCAAAGAGTTTTATGGCAAGTACGAGTTTAACTCCACAAAAGAAGATTCGGTTTATGTATTAAACCTTAAAATGAAAAACAATAAGGGTTGGCATTTTGATTCGGACGATAATAAATCAAACCTGGCCAATATCAAACTAAACCCTAACCCCGTTTGGGATATCAATGTGGAGACAGGAGCAACAAAACTTGATTTTGACCTTAGTAAATTTAAAATTAAAAACTTAACTTTAAAGGGAGGTGCCGCATCGTTTGAGGTAAAGCTGGGCAATCCCCAGCCAAGCACCAATGTTGAAGTTTCAACCGGTGTATCAGAGGTAAAACTGAGTGTTCCGAAAGATGCGGCCTGCAGCATCCGTACAAACTCGGGCCTGTCATCGAGCGCGTTTGAAGGTTTTGATAAGAAAGACGATAGCCTTTACGAAACCCCGGGTTTTGAAGCGGCAAAAAATAAAATATACATCCACATGAGTGGCGCTGTATCTGACTTTAAAGTAAATAGGTATTAATTTATCAAACCGGTACCGGGACAGTATATCTATATTATTTACACATCGCCTCATGATAATCATGGGGCGTTTTTTTTTGCTCATATGTTAGTTGGATCAATTAACGCTCAAATTGCCTCACTTTTTTGTCATTAATTGCAGAAACTGCGCTTAAAAGTGTTAAATTCAAAACCATTATTGCAAAAAATAGGTTTAATTTACAGCTTAATTGATCTGCCCATGAAACCTAAATATCTTATATTAATTTTCGCCCTGTTTACAGCGTTTACCGCGAATGCCCAAAATGTGTTAAAAGGTACCGTTTATGAGTCGGGCAAAAATGTCCGGTTGCCAAACGTTTTCATAAGGGACGGTAACAACAAAAAGCAAATCACCATTAGTGATGATGATGGTAATTTTGCTATAAATACCGAAACCGGGCATACATTGATATTTGAATCACCAGGTTATGTATCTGATACTTTATATGTAACAACCCTGGCCCCGGCAAGGATACAAATGGTTACCAAAACCATAGCCCTGCGCCAGGTTGATATCACCTCAACAAGGCAATCGTTTGATGCGCACAAAGAATATCCGGAGGTTTACACCAGGAGCAAGGTGTATCCCTTATCACCATCGTCATGGTTCAGCAAAGATGCCCGTGATGCTCGCCGCCTAAAAAAATACTTTAAACACGAGGAAGAAGAAAGGCATGTTGATGAGGTATTTACTGTTACCTATGTACAAAGCCTGGTACCGCTGCGCGGCCAGGAACTTGAAAACTTTATGACCCTTTATAGGCCAACCTACGCATTCCTGAAAAATAACAATGGCGAGTCGCTAACGGTGTACATTAACGACTCGTATAAGAAATTTATGGCCCTGCCGCCAGGGCAGCGTTCACTACCAAGTCTTCCGGTCACAGGAAAAAGCCTGCAGTAATTAATCACCCCAAACGCTCATATCACCTGATGTTATCCTTTGATAAAGCAATTCTATCTGGCTTTTTATTATACGGTTTCTGATAATGCAGACAGTTGATCACCGGCAAAATATTGCACATCAAGTATATCAAAACCTTTAAAGCAGGGTTGATAATACAGCTTTGCACCAGAAATTCGGGATGATAACAGATGAAAGTTTAGTGTGAAGATTAGCCCCGGCCTAAAAGCTCGTCGAGCTTGTTGCGTTCGGTTTGCAGTTCGCGTGCCAGTTTCTTTTCTTTTTCGTTGGCCTTTGATTTGTAGGTTTTGTACTCTTCATCAAGCTCTTCGTAAAGCTTAATGCGGTATTTGGCCTCGCGGCTGTGTGCGCCAGAGCGTGCTATAACTATAGCGGCAATTGCTCCAAACGCGATAACCAATCCCCACATAAGCAAATTATAGGAAGCTTTGGTAAGTGGGATCCCTAAAAGGCTTATCTGGTCGCGCTTGGCATTTGATTCGGAAATCGTCTGATCCTTGGTGCTCACATCAGCTTTGAGACTGCTTATATCTTTGGTTTGTGTGGAAAGCTGCGCCTGGGCTTCTTTAAGTTTGCGGCGTTCGGTATTTAACGTGTCGCGCATATTTTTCCATAAGGCCGAAGCCAGGGGCTCCTGGTAGTGGTATAACTTACTAAGCAGGTATTTATACTGGCCGTTAAGTGATTTATCCTTAACTAATGCCGAATCTGCTTTGGTAGCTTTGGGTTGTGTATAATAAGATGGATTAGCAGGTGCTGCAGGTTTTATAGTAGTAGGTTTGCTGCCGGCTTTTTCAGCACTGTCCTGTGCAAATGCCAGGGTAGCGTTGCTCAAAAAAACGATCATTAAAACACAAATACTGAATAAAAAGCGCTTGTTCATCAAATGTAAAATTAGGTATCTATATATTAACAAAACAGGATTTTATTAGTTTTTATTATAATATCCCGGGGTTTACAGGGGCTAATGTAAAGGTTTCATACGTAATTTTGATACTCATGGTTATATTAGCGGCATGAATATAGGTATTATTGGTTTGGGCGATATGGGGCGTTTGTACGCCAAGGCTTTCGCAAAAGCGGGCTATACGGTTTGTGGGTGCGATTTACCGGCGAACCGCGGTCGGCTGGAAGAGGAGCTGGCCCCATATAAAATAACTATAATGGATAGCGGAAAGGAGGTGGCGCGCATTAACGACCTGATCATTTACTCAGTAGAAGCTGATAAAATGGAGCAGGTGGTAGCCGAATGTGGACCATTAACAAAGTACGGCGCTATTGTGGCCGGCCAAACCTCGGTAAAACACCCGGAGATAACTACCTTTGAAAAATACCTGCCTGCCGATGCGCAGATCATTACCTTTCATGGCATGCATGGGCCTGGTTTTGAACCCGAAGGGCAAACCCTTATCCTGATACCACATCGTACAAATGCCGATGCCTACCAGCGTATGTTTGACCTGTTTACGGCCATAGGGAGCAATATTGTGGAAATTGCCGACTATCACGAGCATGATAAAATTGTAGCTGATACACAGGCCGTAACCCATGTTGGTTTTGAAAGTATGGGTACCGCATGGAAATCGGCCGGGTTTTTCCCGTGGGAAAATGCATCTTATATAGGTGGCATAGATAATGTGAAAATATTAACCACCCTGCGCATTTTTGGTTACAAGGCGCACGTTTACGCGGGCCTGGCCATATTAAACCCTTATGCTAAGCAACAGGTTAAACGCTATGCCGAATCGGAATCGGAACTATTTAAGCTGATGATTAAGGAAGAAGCCAAAGCGTTCAGGGAGCGCTTGTACCGTGCCCGCGATTTTGTATTTCATGAAAGCCGTAAGTCTATAATGCTTAACGATAGCGTAATGAAAGAATTTTCGTTGTCGCAAAAGCCCGAGCAACAAAAGCCAAATTCGCATTTAAGCATCTTGAGCATGGTAGATGCCTGGTACCATCTGGGCGTAAACCCTTATGATAACCTTATATGTCAAACGCCGCCCTTCCGCCTGCGTTTGGGAATTGCTGAATACCTGTTCAAGAACGAGGACCTGTTGGAAGAATCATTAGAAACCGCGTTGTATGATAAAACCATACGGGGCGACGATCTGGAGTTTCATTCGGCCGTGCGGGAGTGGTCATCAATTATAGGTTATGGCGATATGGAAGGCTACAAAAAACATTTTAACGAAGTGCAGGCCTTTTTTAATGGCCGACTGGAAGAAGGTAAAAAACAAAGCGCCGAGCTGATCAGAAGGCTGATGATGGAGTAATTGCCGGGTAAAAAATGCAATCTGTTCACCAATATGCAGATGTAAATTATTTATTCTTTCTCCCAAGAAATTTTTACCGCTGAAATTTTTTCGGATTCAATACGGCTATCCGGAAGGATATTGAAGTTGTTTTTTGTATAGAAAGTTAATGGCGAGTGATATTTATCTCCATTTACCTTTAAATCTTTTTCGTGATCTATTACCCATCCGGCTAAATGTTGCTCTTCTTTTTTAATTTCGTTCAGAATTGCAGTTCCATACCCCCTTCCATGAAGCGTGCTATTTATTATTATCGCAAACCATTTTTCATTATCACGTTTAAATGTAACGGCCCATGCTGCCATAATTTCTTGCTCGGTAATTAACAGGTAATGCTTCTTCTCTGAAAGTTCATTTAAATACCCGTCAAATTCTGATATAGTTTTGTATTGTAGGTTTCGGGGATATTCTTCATTCCATAACTTGCAGACGCTTTCCTTTTGAAGGTCTGTTAATAATGTCTGGGTTATAATCTTCATATATCAGGGCATTGTGAAATTACAATATAAGAAAATCAATGGTACAATCTGTCCAATTTTTATTTATCTATATCTCCGACAAGAAATAGCTTATAATTTAAACAAGTTGATGTAGCATTTGATTGGTTGTACGCGTAACGGTAATAAGATTTGGCCCTGATTTTATCACACTGATTTATAATTAGCATATGAAAAACTTAAACCAATACCTTGTGGGGCTGCTCCTTTTATTAACCTGCGTGTCCTGCTCAAAAAATAAGGAAAAATCAGGCTGTTTACCTGTGGCATTGATACAACCGGCCTTTAAATTTCAGGTGGTTGATAAAAATAATGGGAATGACCTTTTCTTTTCTGCCAGCCCGCAGTATTCGTTAAGTGATATCAGTGTTGAGTTCAGGGATAAACTAAATAAAATAAATATCCTTTCTCCCCCAGATCACCTAAACTCAGGTAGTGTTGATCATTTTGTGTATACCATTCCGCAAGGCAAAACGGCCGATACTTGTTTCGTGAAAATTAAAGGTCTGAAAACCGATACGTTGATCAGTACTATTACAAGTACAACTACCGATTGCGGTGTCTCGCTTTCTTTGAGCCGGGTGAAGGTGAATAAGAATGTCCCGGTAGATTATTCAAAGGACATCACTATTGTTATCAAAAAATAGGCGGGGGCATCGGTAACTTAATAACTCAAGCCAGATTACTGTAATAACTAATCGTGCAATTTTTGTGCAAACATCCATTTAAACAGTTCCGGCTCGGTATAGGCGTTTCTCCAACTGTTATGTTTAACTCCCGGGTACTCCGTATATTTAGCTGAACTACCATGCTTTTTAAGGCAGGTGATCATCATTCGCGAATATTTTACATCATTAACATCATCCTGATCGCCGTGGAAAGCCCATATTGGTATTTTGCTTATCAGTTTGGCTTTTGATGTATCAGATACCGAACATACAGGGGCCGCAGCTGCAAATAAGCCGGGCCGACGGATTAAAAAGTCAAACGTGCCCTCGCCACCCATCGAATACCCGGTAATATAAATCCGCCTTTTGTCGAGCGGTAATTGCGACATTAATGAATCTAATAATTCAAAAGTTTTACGGGCGCTTGGGGTAGGGGCATCGGTAGCCTGAAGAATTTTAGGAAAATTGGGAAATTTAACCCAAACATCATTCCTTGTGCATTGAGGGGCCAAAATGAAACACGCATATTTTTTACGCCCCAATGAATCTGTTAGAACCTTAGGCATGACTGCCAGTTGTTTTTCATTGTCGGATCCGCGTTCGCCTGCACCATGCAGGAAAAGTATAAGCGGGTATTTCTTATGAGGATTATAGTTAGCCGGATATAAAAGGCGATAAGGCAGGCTATCGTGGCCATTTATATATACGGTTTTGATAAAGTTGTTAACTACTGTGGGGGCCTGTGCCTGAAGCTTGGAATTGGTAAATATGGTAAGGAGCAGAACGGCAAGGAACATTCTCATTATGAAAGCAGCTATAGGTATAATAAATTATATGTTTGAATTAGGAATTACATTATTAAAATTTCATTTTCAATAAGTACACACCATTTTTTTCTGGCATCTGAAATTTCATTTCATGGTCACTGTCGTAATAAGGTTCCGCAATTTCCACCTGGTCAGATGGAAATGACTTACCCAATAACTGCTCAGCTTCATCTATGGTATAACGCTTACCTGTTATTTCAAAAATAAACCCATAGTTTGAAGCTTTTAGCTGGCTGATCTGTACAGCGCCTTTTTCTATAGTGAAACTAATGGGAATAGAATATTGTACACGCACCGGGCGGCTGTTTTGTACACCAGGTTTCCAGCGTGTTGAGTTCTGCAACACATTTACGGCTTCTGCTTCACAACCTGCGCCAATGCAGTTTTGTGGGATAACTTCCGTTACCTTGCCGGTTGTATCTATTATAAACGATACAACAACCTTGCCGTTGATGCCAATTAAACGGGCAATATCCGGATATTTTACGTTTTGGCTGATATAGTTAACAAAGGCCGTTATACCTCCCGGGTATTCGGGCACAGATTCGATGCTTGTATAAGTATTTTCGAACCGGGCCTTTTTTGCGGTATCGGTATTAAAAACAGGACGGGCAAAACTTAATCCCGAAATAAGCAGGGCAATAAACAGAATGTAATAAGGTTTCATGAGATAAATTTAAAAAAATATTTAGCCTGAGGCGGAAAAAAAAGCCGGCAATATTTTAGAACCTGCGCCATACGAGTGTATTGTTATTGACGGCTTATTGCAATATTTTTTAATAAATAATTAAAGCGCTTAGCCCCCAGCTAAATACCGGTAAACGCGCTGTTAAAAACTGCTGTGGAAAAATATTAAAAAATAATTCACTAACTATTTGAGAGTTAATACAAAATTTCTATCTTTGCCGTCCCTTTCGGGGGGAATAATATGCCTTGAACGAAGCCCTACTGCTTCGATGGGCACAAACAAATTAAAGAAATGTCAGGAATTATTGGTAAAAAAGTAGGAATGACCAGCATTTTCGACGAAACAGGGAAGAATATTCCCTGCACAGTAATCGAAGCTGGCCCTTGCGTGGTAACACAAGTTAAGTCTGTAGATACAGACGGGTATGCTGCTGTACAGCTGGCATATGGCGACAAAAAGGAAAAAAACACCTCAGGTCCTTTAAAAGGTCACTTCCAAAAAGCCGGTACTGCTCCAAAGCGTAAACTGGTTGAATTCAAAACTTTCGAAGATCAAAAAAACTTAGGTGATAGCATCACTGTGGAGATCTTTGAAGTTGGCGATTATGTGGATGTGGTTGGTACCTCAAAAGGTAAAGGATTTCAGGGTGTGGTAAAACGTCACGGTTTTGGTGGTGTGGGTATGCAAACTCACGGTCAGCACAATCGTTTACGTGCGCCAGGTTCCTTAGGTGCGTCATCATGGCCATCTCGTGTATTTAAAGGTATGCGTATGGCGGGTCAAACCGGAAATGGTCGTGTAAAAATTCAAAACTTACAAGTTGTGAAAGTTTACGCCGAGCAGAATCTGTTAGTTGTTAAAGGTTCCATCCCCGGAGCTAAGGGTTCATTCGTAATAGTGGATAAATAAGATGGAAGTTAACGTATTAAACGTATCAGGTAAAGAAACAGGTGCCAAGGTGCAGCTTCCTGAGTCGGTTTTCGGTATTGAGCCAAATGATCACGCTATCTATCTTGATGTTAAGCAGTTTTTAGCTAACCAGCGTCAGGGTACACACAAAGCAAAACAGCGTAATGAAATTGCAGGTTCAACCCGCAAATTATATAAACAAAAAGGTACAGGTGGTGCCCGTGCCGGTAGCGTAAAGTCTCCGTTGTTTAACGGTGGTGGCCGTGTTTTTGGCCCGCAACCACGCGATTACAGTTTCAAATTAAACAAGAAACTTAAATCACTTGCCCGTAAATCAGCTTTATCATACAAAGCAAAAGATAACAACATTTTAGTATTGGAAGATTTTAATTTTGATACCATCAAAACTAAAAACTACATTAAAATGCAGGCCGACCTGAATGTTACTAATGATAAAACATTATTGGTAATTGCGGGCGCCGAAAATAACAATGTGTATTTATCAAGCAGAAACCTGAAGAAAACTAAGGTTATTTCAGTTGAGCAGTTAAACACTTATGATGTGTTAAATGCTGGCAAACTGTTATTAACTACAGGCGCTGTAAAAACTTTGGAGGAAGCATTAGCTTAAGTAATTATGGAAATTTTAAAGAAACCCCTACTTACTGAAAAAGTAACTCAATTAACCGAGAAACTTAACCGTTATGCTTTCAAAGTTGATCACAGAGCAAACAAAATTCAGATTAAAGGCGCCATTGAGGCAATGTATGGTGTTAACGTTACGGCGGTAAACACTATGAAATACGTCGGCAAACTTAAAACTCGCAACACTAAGGCAGGCGCCGTACAAGGCCGCTCAGCTACTTACAAAAAAGCGATCATTACGTTAAAGGACGGCGAAACAATTGATTTTTACAGCAATATATAATATAAGAGATGGCAGTAAAGAGATTTAAACCGGTTACTCCGGGTACCCGTTTCAGAGTTGATGTATCTAACTCAGATATTACAACAAACGTTCCTGAAAAATCGTTGGTTGTAGCAGCCAACAAAAGATCGGGCGGACGTAATAACAGCGGTAAAATGACCATGCGCTACTTAGGTGGTGGTCATAAGCAGTCATACAGATTGATCGATTTTAAACGTAATAAGTTTGATATCCCGGCAAAAGTTGCAACTATTGAGTATGATCCTAACCGTTCTGCACGTATAGCACTGTTACATTTTGTTGATGGTGAAAAACGTTATATGATAGCTCCGGAAGGCTTAACAGTTGGTATGGTAGTTGTATCTGGCGAGAGCGCTGCTCCAGAGGTTGGTAATACCATGCCTTTGAAAAACATCCCGTTAGGTTCTATCATTCACAATATTGAGTTAAACCCAGGCCAGGGTGGTGTTATTGCCCGCAGCGCTGGTACTTATGCTCAGCTTTCAGCACGCGATGGTAAATATGCTATCATCAAATTGCCTTCAGGCGAAACACGTATGATACTGTCAACTTGTTTGGCAACTATCGGTACCGTTTCAAATGGTGAAAAAGCAAACGCGGTATTAGGTAAAGCAGGTCGCAAACGCTGGTTAGGCCGCAGGCCGCGTGTTCGTGGTGTTGCCATGAACCCGGTAGATCACCCTATGGGTGGTGGTGAGGGTAGAGCCTCAGGTGGTCATCCACGCTCACGTAAAGGTTTGTTAGCTAAAGGCTACAAAACCCGTGACAAGAAAAAAGGGTCGGATCGTTATATCATTGAAAGAAGGAAAAAATAATGGCACGTTCAATTAAAAAAGGACCTTATATTGATCATAACCTGGAAAGAAAAGTTCTTACCTTGAATGAATCAAGCAAAAAATCAGTTGTAAAAACATGGTCACGTCGTTCCATGATCTCTCCTGATTTCGTTGGTCACACATTCGCAGTACACAACGGTAACAAGTTTATCCCTGTGTACGTAACAGAAAACATGGTTGGTCACAAGTTGGGAGAATTTGCTCCAACCCGTACATTCCGCGGTCACGCAGAAAAGAAAAAATAACAGGCAATGGAAGCAACAACAAAAATTAAAAAGTCTGTATTGATCAGGCAACAAAAAGAAGCTGCAAAAGCCCAGGTTGGCGGAGCTTCAGTTGCTAAATTACAGGACTGTCCAACTTCACCACGCAAAATGCGTTTGGTGGTTGATCTGATCCGTGGTGAAAACGTTGAGAAAGCGTTGTACATATTAAAATATACTAACAAGGAAGCTGCTATTCGTGTAGAGAAACTTTTGTTATCAGCCATCAAAAACTGGGAAGCAAAAAACGAAGGTAAACGTGTTGAAGACAGCGCTTTATTTGTGAAAGAAGTTTCAGTAGGTGGCGGTCGTCAGCTAAAAAGGTTACGTCCTGCTCCGCAAGGAAGAGGATACCGTATCCGTAAACGTTCAAACCACGTAACACTGATTGTGGATAGTAAAAACGATAACAATTAATTTGAAATGGGACAGAAAGCACATCCAATAGGTAACAGATTAGGAATCATCAGAGGTTGGGATTCTAATTGGTTCGGTGGCAACAACTACTCCGACAAATTAGTTGAAGACGAAAAGATCCGCAAATACCTTTCAGCTCGTATTGCTAAAGGTGGTGTATCAAAAGTGGTAATTGAACGTACTTTAAAACGCATTACCGTAACTATCCACACTGCCCGTCCGGGTATTGTGATAGGTAAAGGTGGCCAGGAAGTTGACAAGATCAAAGAAGAGTTAAAGAAACTTACCAAAAAAGAAGTTCAGATTAACATATTCGAGATCAAGCGTCCGGAACTTGATGCTCAGTTAGTAGCAGAAGGTATCGCGAAACAACTGGAAGCACGTATCTCTTTCCGCCGTGCCATGAAAACAACAATTGCTTCAACCATGAGAATGGGTGCTGAAGGAATTAAAGTAATGACATCAGGCCGTTTAGGCGGTGCCGAGATGGCACGTAGCGAACAATATAAAGAAGGAAGAATTCCTTTGCATACTTTCCGTGCCGATATTGACTATGCACTGGCAGAAGCATTAACTACTTATGGTAAAATAGGTGTTAAAGTATGGATCTGCAAAGGCGAAGTTTACGGAAAACGTGATTTGTCTCCAAACATTGGCGGCACAAGCAGCAACAGCGGTAAAGGTGGTCGTCCAGACGGTGCTCCGGCATTCGGCGGACGTGACAACCAACGCGGTGGTGAACGTGGCGGCGAGCGCAGAGGCGACAGGAAACCAGGCGGTGACCGTCGTGGTGGTCCGGGTGGCAACAATGGTCCTCGTGGCGGTGGTAACCGTCCGGGTGGTCAGGGTGGAAATCGCCCAGGCGGTGGTAACCGTCCAGGTGGCCCGGGAAAGAGATAATAATTAAAGTAGAAGAAAGATATCGTAACGATATAAAAGCTTAAGAAAATGCTACAGCCAAAAAGAACGAAGTTCAGAAAGATGCAAAAAGGCAGGATGAAAGGTTTAGCCACCCGTGGTGCAGAACTTTCATTCGGATCTTTCGGTATAAAATCACTCGAAGCGGCCTGGATTACCAGCCGCCAGATCGAGGCTGCACGTATCGCTGTAACACGTTTTATGAAACGTGAAGGCCAGGTATGGATCAGGATATTCCCTGACAAGCCTGTAACCAAAAAACCAGCAGAGGTACGTATGGGTAAAGGTAAAGGTGCTCCTGAATACTGGGTTGCGGTAGTACGCCCCGGAAGGATCATTTTTGAAGCCGAAGGCGTGCCTTTGGACGTTGCTAAAGAGGCCTTACGCCTTGCAGCTCAAAAACTTCCGGTACAAACCAGATTTATAGTACGTAGGGATTACGTAGAAGCATAAATGAAGAGTTAGTTGAAAAGTTGTAAAGTTTTAATGTTGTGAAGTTAGATGCCGAACTCTCACCCATCAAAAAAAACAATACAGCGTTTAAACTGCCAACAACAACAAATAACAAAAGAAAATGAAGAACTCAGAAATTTTGGAGCTATCAACTGAAGAATTGGTTGCAAGAATAGGAGAGGAAAGAAACAGCCTAACCAAACTTAAATTTGCCCATGCAGTGTCAGCTATTGAGAATCCAACCCGTATAACAAAAGTACGTAAGGACATTGCTCGGTTAAATACTGAATTAACAAAGCGCAAAGCTGCGTCAGCTTCTGAAAACAATTAATTTTTTAAGCGTTCAGAAAAATGGAAAGAAATTTAAGAAAAACACGTACCGGTTTGGTAGTTAGCAATAAAATGCAAAAATCTATCGTAGTGGCTGTGGAGCGTAAAGTGAAACACCCTATCTACGGTAAATTCGTAAAGAAAACTACCAAATTCATGGCTCACGACGAAGAAAATACCTGTGGTATTGGTGATACTGTATTGATTATGGAAACACGCCCGTTGAGCAAAAGCAAAAACTGGAGATTAGTTCAAATTATAGAAAGGGCTAAATAAGATGGTACAACAGGAATCAAGATTAAATGTAGCCGATAACAGCGGAGCTAAAGAAGTTTTAGTGATCCGTGTATTGGGCGGTACCGGAAAAAGGTATGCCTCAATCGGCGATAAGATAGTAGTAACCGTAAAAAGCGCTTTACCATCAGGTAACGTTAAAAAAGGTACAGTATCAAAAGCCGTAGTAGTACGCACCAAAAAAGAGATCCGTAGAAAAGATGGTTCATACATCCGTTTCGACGATAACGCAGCAGTTTTGTTAAATAACCAGGATGAGCCAAGAGGCACACGTATCTTTGGCCCAGTTGCAAGAGAACTGCGTGAGAAACAATTTATGAAAATTGTATCATTAGCACCGGAGGTATTGTAACATGGAAAAGAAAAAACACGCACAACCAACCAAATTAAAGATCCGTAAAGGTGATTTGGTAAAAGTTATTGCCGGTGATTCAAAAGGAACACAAGGTAAAATTGTTGAAGTAATAGTAGATAAAGGCCGCGCAATTGTTGAAGGTGCCAATATGGTATCAAAACATACAAAACCAAACGCTGCTAATCCAAATGGCGGAATTGTTAAACAGGAAGCTGCTATACATATTTCAAACCTAATGCTGGTTGATCCTAAAACAGGTAATACAACCCGTGTTGGCCGTAAGAAAAACGATGCCGGCAAATTAGTAAGGGTAGCAAAAAAATCAGGGGAGGAAATTAAGTAATGACTTACGTACCAAGATTAAAATCAAAATATAAGGACGAGATACGTACCGCACTGAAAGACAAATTTCAGTACAAAAGCGTAATGCAGGTTCCTAAGCTTGAAAAAATTGCCATTAACCAAGGTGTAGGTGGTGCTACAACCGACAAGAAATTGATCGAAAACACTATCCTTGAGTTAACCACCATCACTGGTCAGCAAGCGGTATCTTCAAAATCTAAAAAAGATATCTCAAACTTTAAATTGCGTAAAAACATGCCGGTAGGCGTACGTGTTACCTTACGTGATAATACAATGTATGAGTTTTTAGATCGTTTAATCGCAGTTGCCCTGCCACGTATCCGTGACTTCAAAGGCATCAACGATAAAGGTTTTGACGGAAGAGGTAACTATACTTTAGGTATAACAGAGCAAATTATATTCCCTGAGATAAATATTGACAAGATCAATAAAATTCAAGGTATGGATATTACCTTTGTAACCTCGGCAACAAATGATGTGGAAGCATTGGAATTGTTGAAACAATTTGGATTACCATTTAAAAATCAAAATAGCAATGGCTAAAGAAGGTGTAAAAGCACGTGAAATTAAACGCGCTAAATTGGTTGCTAAATACGCAGAGAAAAGAGCAGCCCTTAAAGAAGCCGGCGATTATGTTGGCTTAGATAAATTGCCTAAAGCTTCATCTCCGGTAAAATTACATAACCGTTGTAAATTAACCGGCCGCCCTCGTGGTTATATGCGCCAGTTTGGCATTTCACGTGTTACATTCCGTGATATGGCATTAGCAGGCAAAATACCAGGAGTAAAGAAAGCAAGCTGGTAAAAAATATCAATGTTCAAAAGTAAAAATTCGAAACACTATTTATTACGTTTTGAATTTTTACTTTTGCGCTTTGCTTTTTAAAAAGAATTAACCGATGGCAGGTCGTTCCGGATGTTACGGAAAGGAAACCACTATCATAACACAATAAAATGAATACAGATCCAATCGCAGATTATCTTACAAGAGTAAGGAATGCTATTAAAGCCAACCATAGGGTTGTTGAAATTCCTGCATCAAATCTGAAAAAGGAAATCACGAAAGTGCTTTTCGACAAAGGTTACATTGCCAATTACAAGTTTGAGGAAGTTGGTCCGCAAGGCAGCATTAAAGTTGCTTTAAAGTACCACCCGATAACTAAAATTTCTGCTATCCGTAGCATTCAGCGCATCAGTAAACCAGGTTTGAGGAAATACGCAGGCACATCAAACATGCCAAGAGTATTAAATGGTTTAGGTATCGCTATCCTGTCGACTTCAAAAGGTGTAATGACCGATAAAGAGGCCCGTCAGCAAAATGTAGGTGGCGAAGTTTTATGCTACGTTTATTAATAGGAGAAATTAAGCAATGTCAAGAGTAGGAAAAGCACCGATAGCACTGCCAGCAGGAGTAACTATTACCGTATCAGCAGAAAATGTTGTTACTGTAAAAGGCCCTAAAGGTGAGTTGCAGCAAGCGGTTGATAGCGATATCACCATTGCACAGGAAGATGGCCAGTTGTTAGTTCAACGCCCGTCTGAACAAAAACGTCATAAAGCGTTACACGGTTTATACCGCGCGCTTTTAAATAACATGGTAGTAGGTGTAACTGAAGGTTACAAAGTACAGCAAGAATTAGTTGGTGTAGGTTACCGTGCTACCAATACAGGTAATACTTTAGATTTAGTGTTGGGTTACTCTCACCACTATGTATTTGAATTGCCAAAAGAAATTAAAGTTACAACCACTGCTGATAAGGGTAAAAACCCAACCATCATTCTGGAATCAATCGATAAACAACTTATCGGTCAGGTAGCTGCAAAAATACGTTCATTACGTGCACCAGAACCTTACAAAGGTAAAGGTATCAAGTTTGTAGGCGAAGTATTGAGAAGAAAAGCAGGTAAATCAGCATCTAAAAAATAATCGTCATGGGAGCTAAATTATCAAGAAGAGACAGGATTAAAAAAGGCATCAGAAAACGCCTTTCAGGGTCAACAGAGCGTCCCCGCCTGTCCGTTTACAGAAGTAACAAAGGAATTTACGCGCAGATCATTGACGATTTAACCGGTAAAACTATCGTATCGGCTTCATCTTTGTCAAAAGACTTTACCGCCGATGGCACAAAATCTGATCAGTCAGTAGCCGTAGGTAAACTGGTAGCTCAGAAAGCTATCGCTGCAGGTATTAAAGATGTGGTTTTCGACAGGAACGGTTATCTGTACCATGGTCGTGTTAAATCACTGGCCGAAGGTGCACGTGAAGGTGGTTTAAACTTTTAATCGAAAAGAGAAATGTCAACAATCAACATAAAAAGAGTAAAAACAAGCGAGATCGAATTAAAAGACCGCTTGGTAAGCATACAACGTGTTGCCAAAGTAACCAAAGGCGGCCGTACCTTCAGTTTCTCTGCCATTGTGGTAGTAGGTGACGAGAACGGTGTTGTAGGTTATGGCTTAGGTAAAGCAAAAGAAGTTACCGAAGCAATTGCAAAAGGCATTGATGATGCTAAAAAGAACCTGGTAAAAGTCCCTATCTTGAACGGAACTATACCTCATGAGCAAATTGGTAAGTTTAGCGGTGGTTTTGTTTTTATTAAACCAGCTGCTAATGGTACCGGTGTTATTGCTGGTGGTGCGATGCGTGCAGTATTAGAGTCTGCCGGTATCCACAATGTATTGGCAAAATCAAAAGGTTCATCAAATCCACACAACGTGGTTAAGGCAACGGTTTCTGCATTATCACAATTACGTGATGCGCATACTGTAGCACAACAGCGTGGCGTTAGTTTAGGTAAAGTATTTAACGGATAATCAGTCATGACCAAAATCAAAATTACACAGATTAAGAGCGTGATCGACAGAAGTGAGCGCCAAAAAAAGACAATCGAAGCCTTAGGCTTGCGTAAAATTAACCACAGCGTAGAAGTTGAAGCTACGCCTGCTATAGTTGGTATGGTTAGAAAAGTTAATCACCTGGTAGCGGTAGAAAATATTTAATATCATGAATTTAAGTAATTTAAAACCTGCAGAAGGTTCTACTAAAAATAGAAAAAGAATTGGCCGTGGTACAGGTTCTGGCCGTGGCGGTACGTCAACCCGTGGTCACAAAGGCGCCGGTTCACGTTCAGGTACCAGCACCAAGGTAGGCTTTGAAGGCGGTCAGATGCCTTTACAGCGCCGTGTGCCAAAGGTAGGCTTCAAAAACCCTAACCGTGTAGAGTATACAGGTGTTAATTTGGATGTACTGCAAGAGTTAGTTGAAAAATTCTCGCTTGCGGCAGTTGATTTTGATATCCTGAAAGAACACGGTTTGGTATCACGTAACGACCTGGTTAAAATTCTGGGCCGTGGCGAACTGAAAGCCAAATTAGAAGTTAAAGCACATGCATTTACTGCTACAGCTCAAAAAGCTATCGAAGCAGTTGGTGGTACCATAGTTAAGCTGTAAGTTTCAATGAAGAAATTTTTCACCACATTATCCAATATCTGGAAAATTGAAGATCTGAGAGTGCGTATTATTAACACACTCTTATTTCTTTTAATATATCGCGTAGGTTCATTCGTGGTTTTGCCCGGTGTTAACCCTACATCAATATCAGACCAAAAGGCAGAAGGATTAGTAGGATTGCTGAATATGTTTGCAGGGGGCTCGTTTTCACGTGCCTCTATTTTTGCGTTGGGCGTAATGCCTTACATTTCGGCTTCAATTGTGGTGCAACTGCTGGGTATCGCGGTACCTTATTTTACCAAACTTCAAAAAGAAGGTGAAAGTGGCCGTAACAAAATTAACCAATGGACCCGCTACCTAACCATAGGTATTACAGCGTTACAGGCCATAGGTTATGTGCGTTCGCAAATTGGCCCTGATGCCCGTTTAATTGGTGATCCGGTATTTACCATATTAACTACTATAGTTTTAACCGCAGGTACATTATTTGTAATGTGGCTGGGCGAGAAAATTACAGATAAAGGAATTGGTAACGGTATATCGTTAATAATTATGGTGGGTATTATTGCCCAGTTACCAGGTGCATTCTTAACTGAGTTTCAGTCACGCACTACCGGTACAGGTGGTTTGGTTACCTTCATAGTTGAAATTGTGGCACTTATTGGTGTGGTAATGTTTACTATACTTATTGTACAGGGTACTCGTAAAGTAGCTGTGCAGTATGCAAAACGTATAGTAGGCAACAAGCAATATGGCGGCGTTCGTCAGTATATTCCTTTAAAGGTAAACGCTGCCGGTGTAATGCCAATCATATTTGCCCAGGCCTTAATGTTCATACCGCAAACAGTGCAACAGTTTTTTCCGAATGCGGCATCAAATGGTATTTTGATTGCATTGTCAAACTACAACTCATGGGAGCATAACCTGCTGTTTGGTATATTGATCATCCTGTTTACTTATTTCTATACGGCTATTACGGTTAATCCTAACCAAATGGCTGATGATATGAAAAAGAACGGTGGTTTTATACCAGGCATTAAACCAGGCCGCTCAACCGCTGAGTTTATTGATGGTGTAATATCCAGAATAACTTTACCTGGATCAATATTCCTGGCTATTGTAGCAATCATTCCGGCCATCGTAAGTTTGGTTGGCGTTTCACCTATTTTCGCAAGATTCTTTGGTGGTACGTCACTGATCATCCTGGTTGGTGTTGTTTTGGATACCCTGCAACAAATTGAAAGCCACCTGTTGATGCGTCATTATGATGGTTTAATGAAAACCGGACGAATTAAAGGTCGTACAGCAATGCCTGCTGCTGCTGGCACTACTCCGACGGCTATCTAATTTTAAGCATGTCAAAAATTCTTTACAAGTCTGCCGAAGAAATAGAGCTCATCAGAGAAAGCGCCTTACTGGTATCCCGCACACATGCAGAGGTAGCCAAAGTGATTGGACCTGGTGTTACTACTATAGAACTCGACAGACTTGCTGAAACCTTTATACGCGACAATGGCGGGATTCCTACTTTTTTAAACTATGGCGGTTTCCCTTATTCCCTTTGCATTTCGTTGAATGATCAGGTGGTACATGGTTTTCCCGGAAACTATACCCTTGTTGAAGGTGATCTGGTATCAGTTGATTGTGGGGCTACGTTAAACGGCTTTGTAGGCGACTCTGCCTATACTTTCGCTATAGGTGAAGTAAGTGACATCGTTAAGAAACTGATGAGGGTAACCAAGGAGTGTCTTTACTTAGGTGTTGAAAAGGCTGTGGTAGGCATGCGCATAGGCGATATAGGTTACGCTATACAGGAACACGCAGAAAAAAATGGCTTTGGTGTAGTAAAGGAACTTGTAGGGCATGGTGTAGGTGTTAAGCTTCACGAAAAGCCCGAAGTACCTAACTATGGCAAACGCGGGGCAGGAATTAAACTGGAAGAAGGCATGGTGATAGCCATTGAACCTATGATTAACGCTGGCCGTGCCGGTGTTAAGTTCTGGGATGATGGATGGACCGTATCAACAGTTGATAAAAAACCATCTGCTCATTATGAGCATACCGTAGCGGTAGGTAAGGGTAAACCAGACATTTTATCGACGTTTGAATATGTTGATAATGTTTTGAAAGAAAAAAATAATAATTAAATAAATTTTTATTAATTTTGCATCCCGGTTTTAGGGCGGATAATTAAGTAATAATCAATAAAATATGGCTAAACAATCTTCGATTGAGCAAGACGGTACAATTAGGGAGGCATTATCAAATGCTATGTTCAGAGTTGAACTGGAGAACGGCCATGAGATTATTGCGCATATATCCGGTAAAATGCGTATGCACTACATCAAAATTTTACCTGGCGACAGAGTGAAACTGGAAATGAGTCCGTATGATTTAACAAAGGGTAGAATAACTTATAGATATAAATAAACAAAGAGATGAAAGTTAGAGCATCCATTAAAAAACGCAGCGCTGATTGCAAGATCATTCGCCGTAACGGGAAACTTTATGTTATTAACAAAAAGAATCCTAAATACAAACAGCGTCAGGGATAATTAAAAAATTGTGATAATCCGTACAACGGTGGCCCGCCGTTCGGTTATCATCTAAAAAACAAACAATAAATATGGCAAGGATTTCAGGTATAGATTTACCGAAAAACAAAAGAGGTGAGATTGGACTTACCTACATTTACGGCATCGGCCGCTCAACAGCTCAAAGAATTTTGACTGAAGCTGGTATTGATTTTAACACAAAAGTTCAAGACTGGACTGATGAGCAGTTAACCTCAATCCGTACAATCATTAACGATCAAATCAAGGTGGAAGGTTCACTTCGTTCAGAAGTACAACTTAACATCAAACGTTTAATGGATATAGGTTGTTACCGTGGTACACGTCACCGTAAAGGTTTACCATTACGTGGTCAGCGTACTAAAAACAATTCACGTACCCGTAAAGGAAAACGTAAAACAGTTGCTAACAAAAAGAAAGCTACTAAATAATAATTGATTAACGACTGAAGGGCTGCACCTGTGTGATAGCCCGGTAGTTGTTAGGAACAGAAAATTATAAAAACAGTTAATGGGTCCGAGTTATTCACTAACTAAGTAATCCACTAACTCAATAATTAAAAAAATGGCTAAAACTAAAAAAGTTACCAAAAAGCGTATTGTTATCGTTGAGCCAGTTGGCGAAGCACACATCAATGCAACTTTTAACAACATTATTATAACCCTAACCAACAAAACCGGTCAGGCTGTATCATGGTCTTCAGCTGGTAAAATGGGCTTTAAAGGTTCAAAAAAGAATACTCCTTACGCTGCTTCACAAGCTGCCGCCGATTGTGGTAAAGTTGCTTATGATTTAGGCTTACGTAAAGTTGAAGTATTTGTAAAAGGCCCGGGTGCCGGTCGTGAGTCAGCTATCCGTACTTTACAAACTGCAGGTATTGAAGTTACTACAATAAAAGACATTACACCGCTTCCACACAATGGTTGCCGTCCGTCAAAAAGAAGAAGAGTTTAATTAACAGATTTTTTAAAGCTAAGATTCAGCAGCTACAGGTTGCCTGATACTTTAAGAACACACAAAAATGGCAAGATATACAGGTCCAAAATCCAAAATTGCACGCCGTTTCCGTGAGCCGATCTTCGGTCCGGATAAAGCGTTAGAACGTAAAAATTATCCACCAGGAATGCACGGTGCTTCCAAACGTCGTGGAAAACAATCTGAGTATTCAACTCAGTTGCAGGAGAAACAAAAAGTTAAATATACTTATGGTGTATTAGAGCGTCAGTTCGAAAACTTATTTCACCGTGCATCAGCCAAAGAAGGTATCACAGGCGAAAACCTGTTGAAATTTTTAGAGGCCCGTTTAGATAACGCTGTTTATCGTTTAGGTATTGCTCCTACACGTTCGGCAGCACGTCAGCTGGTAAATCACAAACACATTAACGTAAACGGAGCTGTTGTAAACATTGCTTCTTATGCTTTAAAAGCTGGTGATGTGATTTCAGTACGTGAAAAATCTAAATCATTAGAAGCTATTACTACATCTGTAGCCGGAAGAAGAATCAACAAATACAGCTGGTTAGAATGGGATGCTAATGCCTTAACAGGTAAATTCCTGAACTATCCTAACCGCGATGAGATCCCTGAAAACATTAAGGAAAACCTAATCGTCGAGTTGTACTCAAAATAATAACGATAATTATCCATGGGATGGTTGGCATTTTATGTCAATCATTTTCGTGGTTTAAATCAATTCAATTAGTAAACAATAAACAAAGGATATAAATGGCAATTTTAGCATTTCAAAAACCAGACAAGGTTATCATGCAGAAAGCAAACGATTTTGATGGTACGTTTGAGTTTCGTCCGTTAGAACCAGGCTTCGGTGTAACCATTGGTAATGCTCTGCGTCGTATCTTACTTTCATCACTCGAAGGTTATGCCATTACTTCTGTACGTTTTTCAGGAGTTACGCATGAGTTTTCAACCATAAAAGGAGTTGTTGAAGATGTTACCGAGATCATTTTGAACCTTAAACAAGTTCGTTTCAAAAAAACAGGTGAGTCTGGCGATAACGAAAAGATATTTGTTATAATAAATGGCCAGGACGCTTTTAAAGCTGGAGATATTACTAAATTCTCTAATAACTTTACTGTTTTAAACCCTGATCTGGTTATCTGTAACATGGATTCATCAGTAACGCTTGAAATAGAGCTTACTGTTGGCAAAGGCCGTGGTTATGTTCCGAGCGAGGAAAATAAAAACCCGGATGCGAACGTTGGTGTAATTGCCATTGATTCCATCTTTACGCCTATAAAAAACGTAAAATATACCATTGAAAACTATCGTGTTGAGCAAAAAACCGACTATGAAAAATTAGTTCTGGATATTGCTACCGATGGCTCAATTCACCCTGAAGACGCATTAAAAGAAGCTGCTAAGATACTTATTCAGCACTTTATGCTGTTCAGCGATGAGAACATGATGCTTGAAGCACAAGCTAAAGAAGAAACCAAAGAGGTTGACGAGGAAATCCTGCACATGCGCAAGATCCTGAAAACTGAACTGGTTGATCTTGACCTTTCTGTACGTGCATTGAATTGCCTTAAAGCTGCTGATATTCGCAGCCTGGCCGATTTAGTATCGTACGATGTTGCCGATATGCTGAAGTTCAGAAACTTTGGTAAAAAGTCATTAACTGAAATCCAGGACCTGGTTAAATCAAAAGGTTTATCTTTTGGTATGAATCTGTCTAAATTTAAGTTAGACGAAGAATAATTTAAAAAGTTTTGAGTTCTGAGTGTTGAGTTTTTCTCAACCTCTGAACTTAATCCAATTAATAAAGGTAGTTAGTTTTTAGAGTTTAAACTCACTACTTATCACTTAAAACTCACAACTAATAATGAGCGAAAGCATAATTCCGAAGGCTTGAGTTAATCGCCGGACGGTATGCACGTGAAATAATTTAATAACAATGAGACACGGAAACAAAAACAATCACTTAGGCCGTACTACCAGCCACCGCAAAGCGATGCTGGCTAACATGGCAACTTCGCTTATTTTACACAAGCGTATCACTACAACATTAGCAAAAGCAAAAGTTTTACGCGGTTATGTTGAGCCTTTATTAACAAAATCAAAAAACGATACTACGCACTCTCGTCGTACAGTATTTAGCTACCTGCAAGACAAGGATGCTACTACTATCCTGTTCCGCGAAATTGCCGAGAAAATAGCTAACCGTCCAGGTGGTTACACCCGTATTGTTAAGTTAGAAAACCGTTTAGGCGATAACGCTGAGATGGCAATCATTGAATTAGTTGATTACAACACTGTTTACGGTGCTGATACTGCAGCTGCAGCTAAAAAATCAACTCGTCGTCGTGGTGGTTCATCAAAAGCTAAGGCTGCTGCGCCAGCTGCCGCTAAAGAAGTTGCTGCACCTGCTGAAGAAGCAGAAGTTGTTGAAGAAGTTAAAGCCGAAGCACCAGTTGCCGAAGCCACCGAAACTCCAGCTGCAGAAGCTCCTGCAACTCCGGAAAACGAAGAGAACGCAGAAAAAGGAGAATAATTTAAACTATTCTCTGCTTTATAAAGAAACGCCCTGGTCATTTGATCAGCGCGTTTTTTTTGTGACCGTACTTTTTTATCTACCATGCTGTAGATCATCTGCCAAACTTTACAACTTAAGGTAATCTTGGTTTTGTTACCGGGCAAGGGTGTGTTGTTAAATTTAAAGATTAACTATTTCGCAGCTTATTCCTGTTTTTGTTATGGGTTTTACATAAAAGGAAATGATATTGTGTATTGTAATGGTCTTATAGCCAGTAAATTGTAAAGATGTAATTCTGAGATATTGATTAAATTTAATAGAAATATGTATCTAATCTTAACCCCTAAAATTTTAGAAAACATGAAAAATCTTTTAATCCTGGTATTTACATTGTTTGCCGGTACCACATTAGCTCAAAATGTTTTAAAGAATGGCACTATTTACAAAGAACACCCTTACATTACTATCGTTAACAACTCAACTGATCTATTTATAAAGCAGGACTGGGAGGGGTTATATAAACTTTATGCTGACACAGCTAAATTTTATGATCCATCAAGCCCTACAAAGATCTCCCTTGCTGATCAGAAAAAAGGTTGGGCAGACATTGCCGATAAATGGGAACAAATAAAAGTAGTTAAAGTTGGTTACCCCGATGCATTAGAATATGATAAAGATCCGTTTACCGTACAATCATGGTGGAAGGTGACCGCAGTTAATAAGAAAACAAAAAAGACGGCTACATTTCACCTGGTTCAGTTTGATGAGTTCAATAAGGACGGGAAAATAATGGTCGAAATTTCTTATTACGATCAAAGCCCTCTTATGGAGGCTTCTAAATAGATTGCATAAAATATGAAACAGGCTTACGCATCATTTGTAAGCCTGTTTTAGGGCAATAATGATGCTTTGCATAGCAGCAGTTATTTTATACTGTTTCAAATCATTGGCAGGTAATATCTCCTTACCATCTCCAATAGCTACACCCCTTGGCATTAGGTCAAATTCTGCCAACCTGTCACCAATACGATTGTTTTTTCTGACGCAATATTTGACATCCTGACTATAATCCTGCCAAATGCATATTGGCACAAACGTTGATAAATAGCTGTTGTTAGTAAACATATTAAATCAAGAAAACACAATCATATGTCTAAAATAATTGGAATCGACTTAGGAACAACAAACTCCTGCGTAGCTGTAATGGAAGGTAATGAGCCTGTAGTTATAGCCAACAGCGAGGGCAAACGTACTACGCCATCCGTTGTAGCGTTTATTGATAACGGCGAGCGTAAAGTTGGTGATCCGGCTAAACGTCAGGCTATCACTAATCCTACAAAAACTATTTCTTCTATCAAACGCTTTATGGGTAACCAGTTTAACGAAGTTACCAGTGAAGCTGCCCGCGTACCTTACAAGGTAGTAAAAGGCGACAATAACACCCCGCGTGTTGAAATTGGCGACCGTAAATACACTCCGCAAGAAATTTCAGCAATGATACTTCAGAAAATGAAGAAAACAGCTGAAGACTTTTTAGGTACCGAAGTTACTGAAGCGGTTATTACCGTACCAGCTTATTTTAATGATGCACAACGTCAGGCTACAAAAGAAGCCGGTGAAATTGCTGGTTTAAAAGTACGCCGTATCATTAACGAACCGACTGCTGCTGCCTTAGCTTATGGCTTTGACAAAGCGCACAAGGATATGAAAATTGCCGTGTTTGACTGCGGTGGTGGTACACATGACGTATCAATCCTTGAATTAGGTGATGGCGTATTTGAAGTGAAATCAACCGATGGTGATACTCACTTAGGTGGTGATGACTTTGACCAGGTAATTATTGACTGGTTGGCTGATGAATTTAAAAGTGACGAAGGTATTGATCTGCGTAAAGATCCAATGGCTTTACAACGCTTAAAAGAATCTGCTGAAAAAGCTAAAATTGAATTATCAAGCTCAGCTCAAACAGAAGTTAATTTACCATATATCACAGCTGCCGATGGTATGCCAAAGCACTTAGTTAAAACTTTAACACGTGCTAAATTTGAGCAACTTGCTGATAGCTTAATCAAACGTACTATTGAGCCTTGTAAGACAGCTTTAAAAAATGCCGGTTACAGTACTTCAGATATCGACGAAGTGATCCTGGTAGGTGGTTCAACACGTATTCCTGCTATACAGGAAGCTGTACAAAAATTCTTTGGCAAAGCACCTTCAAAAGGTGTTAACCCAGATGAGGTTGTAGCAATTGGTGCTGCTATTCAAGGTGGCGTATTAACCGGTGAGGTTAAAGATGTGTTGTTGTTAGATGTTACCCCGCTTTCACTAGGTATTGAAACTATGGGTGGTGTAATGACTAAATTAATTGAGTCAAACACAACTATCCCAACCAAAAAATCAGAAACGTTCTCAACCGCCAGCGATAGCCAGCCATCAGTTGAGATCCACATACTACAAGGTGAGCGCCCAATGGCTGCGGGTAACCGTACTATAGGCCGTTTCCATTTGGATGGTATACCACCAGCACCTCGCGGTGTGCCTCAAATTGAAGTAACTTTTGATATTGATGCCAACGGTATATTACATGTATCTGCAAAAGATAAAGCAACCGGTAAAGAGCAAAAAATCCGTATCGAGGCTTCATCTGGCTTAACTGATGCCGAGATCAAAAAGATGAAGGACGAGGCTGAAGCAAATGCTGACGCGGATCAAAAGGCAAAAGAAGAAGTTGAAAAACTGAACGCTGCCGATGCCCTGATCTTTTCGACAGAAAAACAACTGAAAGAATACGGTGACAAAATTTCGGCCGATAAAAAAGGACCCATCGAAGATGGTCTGAAAAAGTTGAAAGATGCTTATGCATCTAAAAACTTAGCCGACATTGAAACTGCTCAAACTGAACTGAATGCCGCATGGGCTACCGCATCTGAAGAGATGTATAAAGCCTCTGCCGAAGCGGGAGGTCAGCCAGGTGCAGAAGGTGCCCCAGGTGCAGGTCCGCAGGATCAAGGCGACACGGTAACCGATGTTGACTTTGAAGAAGTAAAAGACGATACAAAATAATAAGTGTTATTTTAATAATAAAAAGCCCGGTCAGGATTTTCTGTACCGGGCTTTTTTATGAGCTGAAATCATGGCGTAGAAGAGGCTTTTTTACACCCAATGGCATCTTAATTTTCTAACAATTTTGGGTGTGTCTCTATTCCTCTAATTGCGCGATGCTGCCACTCAAATTTGCCTTCATATTCGACGAATAGCCTAAATTACCCCACAAACAGCCCTGATTGAACTATTAATGCCTTAAATTACTGATTATTAGCTGTTTTTGAGGTTTGACGATTAGTAAACCAGCTTTGTCTATGATTATAGATGGGTGGTATAATTGATTTTTTTTGCATTTAAAAATGCTATTGCTTTGAATAAAAAAAAACTAATTCAGCAGCATTTTTTAATTAAATATCATGAAAAACTCAATTAAACTTTCGGCATTATTTCTCTTACTAAGCCTGAGCGCTTTCGCCACAACACCTGCCAAAATTAAAAACGATACAGTAAGCGCTAAAAACAGTATAATGCTATCATCAATGCTTAAGGACCGTGGCGTTTATATAAACGTTGTAAAAACAGAAAAATGTAACCCTTATGTGATGATTTACGATAATGAAAGAAATATCCTGATAAAGGATTTTTTACCTAATAAAGCCAATGCAGCAAAAGGGTATGTTTTTACCAACCTTGATAATGGTGACTATACAATTGAAGTTACCGCAAACAACGAGATTGTTAAAAAGAAGGTACATGTGTATAAGGAATATGATCAAAAAGCATTTTTCTTTATTGACTAATTGATTAACGTACTATATAAAACAAGAAGAAGCCGTCTCATAAGTCAAATATGGGGCGGTTTTTTGTGTATCTTAAAGGCATGGGAGGCAAGGTAGTCTTTAAGGAATATGATCCGGACCAGTTAACGTTTTTACCGTATAAACTGGAAGAATTGGTACCGGCAGGTCATCCGGTACGGATAGTTAAACAGGTGGTTGACGCGGTCGATGTCAAGCCACTCAACCGGAAGTACAAAGGCGGCGGCGCGTCGAGTTTTCATCCCCGGCTGATGCTGAAACTGCTGGTTTATGGTTATCTGACCAATACCTATTCCTCACGTAAACTGGAGGAGCAGGCGGCCCAGAACGTTCACTTCATGTGGTTATTGGGCATGAAAAAGCCCGACCACAATACCATCAACCGTTTTCGCAGTGAAAAGCTATCAGGGGTACTAAAGCAGATATTCTCACAGATCGTTCTTTTATTACAACAGGAAGGAATTGTATCATTGAAGGAGGCCATTTTCACTGATGGCACCAAGATCGAATCGGTGGCGAACAAGTACACTTTTGTATGGGGTAAAAGCATAAAGAACAGTAAAGAGAAGATGAAAGCCCAGCTTGATGAGTTATGGGGCTATGCGCAAAGTATTGCTGCTGAAGAACTCAAAGACACCGCACCGCTGGAATACAGCGAGATCAACCCTGAGAAAGTGAAAGAAACGATCTCAAAGATCAACGCGGCATTGGAGGATAAGGAAGACGTGGCGGGGAAAGTAAAACAAAAGCTGAACTATGCAAAAAAGCATTGGCCGGAGAACCTGGCCAAATATGATGAACAGGAAAAGTTATTGGCTGGGCGTAACAGTATGTCAAAGACGGACCCGGATGCCACGTTCATGCGGATGAAAGAAGATCATATGCTGAATGGGCAACTCAAGCCTGCTTATAACCTACAGATCTCCACCCAAGAGCAGTTCATTCTCAATTACACGCTGCACCAGACCCCGACCGATTACCAAACGCTACCATCACATATCGAACAGTACGAATCCCTTTATAAAGAACTGCCCAAAGCGATAGTTGCCGATGCAGGTTACGGCTCGGACGAGAACTATGGTGTGCTGCAGCAAAAAGGTATTGAAGCTTATATCAAATACAATACGTTCGACAAGGAACAAAAAGAAGGTATCAAAGCATTCAGTAACGATAGTCTGCATTATAACGAAGCGGAGAATTATCTCACCTGCCCGATGGGCCAGCGCATGCACCATGTTGGCGACGGTCAGCGGATAACTTCTTCAGGTTTTCTGCAGTTGATCAGCCGCTATCAGGCGCAGAACTGTGAAGGCTGTCCGATGCGGGGCGTATGCCACCAAAACCCCGGCAACCGGATCGTCGAGATCAACCACAGTCTGAGAAAACATAAACAGGCAGCGACGGAAAGATTGAATACAGAACAGGGCATCAAATACCGAAAACGAAGACCCGCCGATGTGGAGCCGGTATTCGCACAACTGAAGCACAATCATGGTTTCAGACGATTCCTGTTGAAAGGAATGTCCAAAACAGAGGTAGAAATAGGGTTATTATCCATCGCTCATAACCTCAGAAAATGGAAAGCCTGAGAAAAAGGCTTTTATCTCCCCAAAGACAGCTGAACCAATCCAAAAAACAGAACAAACCAACACAGTCCGCCTTCCCTAATAGCTTATCTAAATCGCTCTAAATAAAAAAACCGCCTCATAATTGACTTATGAGACGGCTTCTTCTTGTTTTATATAGGTTATTGTTAGTCCCAAAGTTTTTCAGGATAGGTGCCATTGGCTACCAGATCTGATATGCTTTTTTGTACAATAGGTTTGTCTTCTTTATAAGTTACACCAAACCATTTTGAACCGGTAGGAATAACCTTAAACGCAGCCTCGCCAGATTTGATCAATTCATCCGCAGCCAGCGGAATAAAGAACTCCGATTTCGGGTTGCTTTCATTAGCCTCAACAAACTGCTGGAACATCGGCAAGCTTTGTTTAAATATAGCCGGTGTAAAGCCCCAGAAATTCATAGATACACGGGTATCATTTGGTAAAGGATGTTCGCCTGTAGCGTCTTTATAAGCTACGCTACCGTCTTCCTTAAAGTAAACCTCAGTACGCTCGTTAATTTCAACCATGTTGCCATTATCATCAACCTTACAAACACCGCGCGATACAGAACCATAGTCAGACAAGGTCCTGTCAATCTGGTAACCTATCAGCGAGTATGTATCGTCAGCAACTTCGGTAGTTAAAAACTTAGCCATTTTCTCAAATGAATCGTATCCATAAAAGTCATCAGCGTTGATAACGCAAAAAGGCTCATTTACCTGGTTGCGGGCGGCAAGTACCGCATGAGCAGTTCCCCAGGGTTTGGCGCGTTCTATGGTTTTATCAATACCAAAAGGTTTAAGATCAAAACTTTGAAAGATGTAGTCTGTTTCGATTCGGCCCTTAAGCTTGGGTTCAAAAATAGCTTTAAAGCTATCAGCAAATTCTTCGCGGATAATAAAGCTTACTTTGCCAAAGCCGGCTTTTATAGCGTCGTAAATAGAATAATCGATAATAGTTTCTCCGTTGGGGCCAAAGCCATCAACCTGTTTCATGCTGCCATAACGGCTGGCCATTCCGGCGGCCAAAATAAGAAGTGTTGGTTTCATAGATATATGTTGGGGGTACTTGATAATAACTATATGCTTTTACATAAATTTTCTATAGGAATGATCTGAAGCCAAAATTGTTTTAGCCGAAAACGCCTGATTATTTGATATACCTGAAATCCTGTCCTGCCTTGATGTTTAATAAGGACTCATAAATAAGGCGTATTACATTATCAACATCTTCTTTATGTATCATCTCTACGGTAGTGTGCATGTACCGCAATGGTAATGATATAAGCGCTGATGGTACACCATCATTGGAGTAGGCGAAGGCATCGGTATCGGTGCCTGTTGATCGTGACGATGCCTGGCGTTGAAAAGGAATGTTTGCCTTTTGCGCGGCATCGATAAGTAATTTATTCAGGTTATTTTGAACGGCCGGCGCATAAGATACTACCGGACCCTTACCACAGGCCAGATCGCCCTGGGTAATTTTGTTGATCATTGGGGTTTGTGTATCATGAGTAACATCTGTTACTATAGCTACGTTTGGTTTTATTTTGTGGGCTATCATTTCGGCGCCACGCAAACCTATCTCTTCCTGTACCGCGTTAACTATGTACAGGCCAAAAGGTAACTTTACTTTGTTTTCTTTAAGTAAGCGGGCAACCTCGGCTATCATGAAACCACCTGCGCGGTTATCAAGCGCACGGCCAACATAATAACGATTGTTAAGAATCATGAATTCATCTTCATAAGTAATTACACAACCTACATGAATGCCTAATTGCTCAACCTCATCTTTTGAGGTGCAGCCGCAATCCAGGAAAATGTTTTTTAAGGTAGGTGCCTCTTCCTTTTCGCCGCCTAAACGGGTATGGATAGCAGGCCAGCCAAAAACAGCTTTTACAACGCCTTTATCGGTGTGTATGTTTACCCGTTTTGAAGGGGCTATCTGGTGATCTGATCCGCCGTTGCGTATTACGTATATTAAACCATCATTAGTAATATAATTCACAAACCATGATATTTCGTCAGCATGCGCCTCAATAACCACCTTGTAATCGGCCTTTGGGTTAATAATACCAACCGCTGTACCGTAATTATCTACATAATGATCGTCGATGTAAGGCTTTATATAATCAAGCCATAACTCCTGACCTTTCCATTCAAAACCGGTAGGTGAGGGGTTATTGATATATTTTTCAAAAAAAGAAAGTGATTTTTTGTTTACAACAGAAATATGCGGTGAGGCGTCAGATTTTTTTTTAGCCATGTTTATTTAGTAAACTATTTATATATGCAATAAGCAAATATAATAAAGTTGATGGTAAACCCCTAAAATAAGCTGTCATATTTGAAACAAAACTGCGTTTTTATTATTAATTTAATACTAATGTTACAGCAATAGCGTTTTTTTTTGAAATATGTAAAATTTGGGGCACTTGATTAATTAGTTGTGATTAACTGTAAGTTTTACATTAATGACACATTAATATTCATTTCAATTTCATTGTTGTTTTGTAATTTTACACTTATCCATAATTTACTCCACCACTGTGAAACTGTTTAAGCTTATTTGTATATTATTTGTTGCCTGTTTAACTTCCTGTACTGTTATTCAATATGCAACCGTACCTGTTGATTATGCTCCTAAACTGGTGTTTAACCAGGATACCGCCCACATTTTGCTGGTTAATAAAATAGCTTTCGATTCAACGAAAATCAACAAAAGGAAGCTTGTGGCGCTTAAAGCCGCCGCGTATACTGCAGTAGCCGGAGCCGAAAAAGAATTAAAGCTATTGCCCGGTGTTAAGGTTACCAGCCTGATAGATTCTATACCCTTTAATACCAATCCCGATTCTGTTAAGCAACTTGCTGCTACCTATAAAGCAAATTATGTTTTAACTATCAATGATTTTAATGCAGGCCTCGTACTCGACAATGTACAATATGATGGAAATGCGCAAGTAGCCTATTACAGTACTAAAGCAATGGTGAATTTCACTTTGTATGAGAGCAACGGCGTTTATTTTAAAAAGCTGAAAGGCACAGCTGAAGAACCCCAGGATGGGCGATTTGGATATTCGATCAATGCTGTTGCCCGCTACGCCGCTCTGGATGCCCTAAAAGATTATTTGCCCTATACCATAACTAATCAAAGACCGCTTTATAGCCAGGGTGAACAGCTTTCGGCAGGGGTGAAGCAGATTTTGACAGGCAGGTTTGATCTGGCATATAAAATATTAAACCCGTTGATTGACGGGCCTGATCCTAAGCTGGCCAGTCGGGCTGCCTACAATATGGCCGTGGTTTACGAAGCTCAGGGAGATATTGATGAGGCCCTGGCCCTGGCTAAACTATCAAACCAAAAACAGCAGAATGATTACGCTACTATAATTATTGCCGCGCTGATTAAAGAGTAAGGTCTTTTTCGAGAATTTCGTAATAGAACCCGTGCCGGGTGAAAAAATTGCCGGTGTGTGTGAAACCAGCTTTAAGATAAAATTCAATAGCCGACAACCTCGCGTTACACCATAACCGTTTAGCGCCGTTTGTTTTTGCAAAAGCGGTAACGTGATCCAAAACCTGCGTACCTATCCCCATGCCCTGCAAGCTTTCATCCACCGCAAACTTGCGGAACTGATAATCATCGCCTTTAGCAAATAAAGATATTACGGCAACGATGAAGTTATCTTTAAAAGCGGCAAAATGCAGACCGTCATTATCTTCGTCCATTTCCATTTCGTACAACTTTTGTTCTGGGTACAAAACCTTTTGCCGTAGTCGCCAGGTAAGTTCAGGGCGTATTTGTTCAATATCGATCATAGGATAATTACAGCGATGGCCGCTGAGGTCTTTTACTTTTGTCGCAACAAAAGTAACAAAAATGCTTTTTTCTTTTAGGCTTCTTTGCCGCACATGGCCTTTGCCCTGCAAATCCGCCAGAACCACAGGCTGCAATTATTTTGCCCCACTTCGTTCCCACACAACCAACGCTTCAGCAAAAACTTGCTATGCCTTTTACCACCCTCGGGCCACCATCGTTCTGCCTGATTTCACCCGAAGCGAGCTGCACCGAGCATTATCTTTAGAAAAACGATAGCAAATCAAAAAGCGGGTAAAGGCCTGACAAAAAGCGGGCCAGGGTGTTTTGCTTGTGGGCGGAAGCTTTTTTTGTCTTGATCTTTTGGTTACTTTTGTATCAAGACAAAGTAACAGCCCCAGCGGCAATTGAGCGCTCTGCGATATGCAAATTCAGCTATTGATACTCAAATTTTCCACCTTACATTTTGACATTCCCTTAATTTACCCGTCCCTGCAAAAAACGTATCTTTGCGGCAACATAAATTACCATCTATGCTTAAAGGATTTTTTAATGTTCCGGTACCGCAAAACGAGCCTGTTTTAAACTATGGCCCGCGCAGCGCGGAACGTGCAGCACTTAAGGCCGCTTTAGAGCAGGCCCGTGCGCAACAACTGGACATACCTATGTACATTGGCGACAAAGAAGTACGTACCGGCAACAAGCTCGAAATTCGTCCGCCTCATGATCATAAACATTTACTGGCTACGTTTTCTGAAGGTGATGCAAGCCATGTTACGGCTGCTATTGACGCAGCGCTGGCTGCTAAGGCCAACTGGGAAAATTTACCCTGGGAACAGCGTGCTGCTATATTTTTAAAGGCTGCTGATCTGCTTGCCGGCCCATATCGAGCCAAAGTGAATGCGGCAACCATGCTCGGTCAGTCAAAAAACGCGTATCAGGCCGAGATAGATTCGGCATGTGAGCTGATAGACTTTTTGCGCTTCAATGTGCAGTACATGACCGAAATTTACCAGCAGCAACCCCCAATATCGGGTAAAGGTGTATGGAACCGTGTAGAACAGCGCCCGTTGGAAGGGTTTATTTTCGCGCTTACGCCATTTAACTTTACTGCTATAGCGGGCAACCTGCCAACGTCCGCCGCCATGATGGGTAATGTGGTGGTTTGGAAACCTGCCTATCCGCAAATTTATGCTGCAAATGTACTGATGCAGGTGTTTAAAGAAGCCGGCGTACCTGATGGTGTTATTAACCTGATTTATGTTGACGGCCCTATAGCAGGTGAGGTAATATTTAATCACCCTGATTTTGCAGGGATTCATTTTACAGGCTCTACCAAAGTGTTCCAGAACATCTGGCAAACTATTGGCACCAATATCCATAAATATAAAACTTATCCGCGCATTGTCGGGGAAACCGGGGGTAAAGACTTTGTACTTGCGCACCCAAGCGCTGATGCCGATGTAGTGAGCACAGCCCTTGTTCGCGGCGCTTTTGAATATCAGGGACAAAAATGTTCTGCTGCTTCAAGAGCTTATATACCTGCCTCTTTATGGCCTGCTGTAAAAGCAAACATGCAGCGCGATATCGCTTCGTTTAAAATGGGTCCGGTGGAGAATTTTGAAAATTTTATCAATGCTGTGATTACCGAGGTATCCTTTGATAAACTGGCCAAATACATTGATGCAGCCAAAGGCGATGAAGGTGTTGAAGTTGTAGCCGGTGGCCACTATGATAAAACCCAGGGCTGGTTTGTAGAGCCTACGGTATTAAAAGTAGATGATCCGTACTATGTAACCATGTGCGAGGAGCTTTTTGGCCCGGTATTGACTATTTATGTATACGAGGATGCCAAATTTGATGAGGTAATTGATATAGTAGATAAAACATCTATCTACGCGCTTACAGGCTCTATTATCTCACAGGACCGATATGCTATTGCTGAGGCAACTCACCGTTTACGCAATGCGGCCGGAAACTTTTATATTAATGATAAACCAACCGGCGCGGTAGTTGGTCAGCAGCCATTTGGTGGTGCCAGGGGATCGGGTACCAATGACAAGGCCGGTTCAATGATCAACCTGCTGCGTTGGGTATCGCCGCGTACCATTAAAGAAACCTTTGATCCGCCGAAGGATTACAGGTATCCGTTTTTGAGTAAAGAAGTATAAGCCCCTGACCCCCTAAAGGGGGAGGGTAAAAATCTTTCGATAAAAAAGAGCGATGAATAGGTAATATTCATCGCTCTTTTAGTTTAAAGTATTTTAAGGAAAAAAAGGAACTTTGCTTTTACCCTCCCCCTTTAGGGGGTCGGGGGGCTTTATTTAAACTTAAACACGTTATCCATATTCTCATTGTTATGGGTGCTTACTTTCATGTCGCTTATTAAGCCCGTGCTCAGGCTGTAAACCCAGCCATGTACCCCCAATTCCTGTCCGTTTGTCCAGGCGTTTTGAACTATGGAGGTTTTGCAAAGATTGTAAACGTTTTCAATCACATTATATTCAACCAGACGGTCGGTGCGTTTTTGCGGATCTTTAATGGCATCCAATTCCTCGGCATGCAGACGGTAAACGTCCTTGATATGGCGCAACCAGTTATCAATAAGCCCATACTGCTGATTGCTCATAGCTGCCATTACGCCGCCACAACCATAATGTCCGGTTACAATTACATGTTTAACTTTTAACACATTTACGGCGTAATCCAATACCGAAAGCATATTCATATCCGAGTGGATAACCATGTTGGCAATGTTGCGGTGTACAAATATTTCGCCCGGTGCGGTGTTGGTGATCTGGTTGGCCGGCACACGGCTGTCGGCACAGCCAATCCATAATATGGGCGGACTTTGACCGTTGGCCAGTTTAGTGAAAAACTCAGGATCGCTGTTTAGGGCGTTTTCAATAAATTGTTTGTTGCCATCCAGCAAACCCTCGTAGGTGATATGGCTGGTGTCGTGAATGTCTTTTTTAGCACACATAGGTATATTTTTAAAAGCTGTTAAATACTTTAAACAGATCTGCTTTTGCCCGCCCAAAATATCCGGCTTATTCTATGCAGGGCAACAGGCGAAAGATCGTAATATAAAATGGTAAGCAAAATTAACGGTATAAAATAAAAAATGGCAAAATTATACAGATTAAAAAAGTAGCCGCCCATAATGCCACCCAAAAAATAAAAAGAAAGCACGGTAAGGCGTACGTATATCTTATTTTTAATGGTTTCGGTTTTACTTACTTTGGGGTGCAGCCATTCAGATACGTCGCCGCCGAGGTCAGTAAACAAACCCGTTAAGTGGGTTGATTTGATTAACCCACCCGATATGATTGATACCAGGCTATTCTGCAGCCCCATTGAAAAAATGATCACCCCAATTACTACCTCGCGTTCCGTTTGGGTTTCCTGATAGAAATTATGTCCATAAATAGCCACAAACAAAAGCAGCAATATTTCGATAATAATGGGGATAGAATGTGCCCGGTAACGGCTTTTATGTTCCAGTGATTTAATAATAAAGTTTGATATAAAAGCCCCGGCAAAAAACATGAGCAGCCATATAACAAATACTACTATCTCGTTCCAGTTTTGTTCAACTACATGTTTAGCCAGGTTGGCCACATGACCCGTAATGTTGGAAGTGAAAGCAAGAAAAGCGATCATGCCAACCACATTGGTTATGCCCGAAACAAAAGCGGTTGATGATGCCAGCAATAAGTTTTCCTTCAGGGTACGTGCTTCTTTCGATTTCCTCAGCATAAAATATCCTTGCTTTTTGCAGCACGATAAAAATAAGATAAAAATTACGAGGGTTGCAAATTGACGTATAATAAAAAAGCCCCGCTCACTTTCGCAAGTCGGGGCAAACCAAACATAAACCTCTCTGTGCCTAAGCACCGGGAGACCTTAAATATGATATTGCTGTTAATGCTGGGCTACAGCATTAGCGCTATCCAGCTCATATACATAACCTAAATTATGCGGACTGCTGCTGCTCACCTTCAAATCCTTGATCAGGCCGGTACCGAGGTCAATCACCCAGCCATGTACTTCCAGATCATGACGCTCCATCCAGGCATTTTGAATAATAGAAGTTTTGCACAGGTTGTATACCTGCTCGCTTACATTGAGCTCAACCAAACGATTTTGTTTTTGTGTTTCGTCGGTTATGCGGTCAAGTTCATAACTGTGCAGGCGGTAAACATCCTTGATATGACGCAGCCAGTTATCAATAATGCCAAATTGTTTGTTGCTCAGTGCGGCGGCAACACCACCACAGCCATAATGGCCGGCTACAATAACGTGTTTTACTTTAAGTACGTTGACCGCGTAATCAAGCACGCTCAGCATGTTCATGTCTGAGTGCACAATTACATTAGCAATGTTGCGGTGTACAAATACTTCGCCCGGTTTGGTACCGGTTACTTCATTGGCAGGTACACGGCTGTCTGAGCAGCCTATCCATAATACCTGGGGGCTCTGGCCTTTGGCGAGTTTCTTAAAGTAGTCCGAATCTTCTTTTAATTTAAGTTCAACCCATTGGCTGTTGCCGTGTAATAACGCGTTATAGCTATCAGATTGAGCCAGTTTTAAATTATTGGTATCAATAACGGGTTTGCCGTTTTTTTTATCATCTATGAGTGTCATGTTCTTTTTCTTAGTTAGGGTTATACATTAATTCTTTTAAAGGAGGTACGTCGTACTTATCCTTTACTTCATGTAATTGCACAATAATGCCTTTAGTGTAGGCATTGTGCTTATAGTTCTGGATGATCTCTATCACATCAGGGTCAATATACCTGGAGTTGGAGCCATCGATGATCACGTCGGCACCCTTAGGCAAACTGGTCAACGTGATTTGTATAGCGGCTTTATTTAAAAAGGAAACCTCTTCGGCAAGCCTAATCCTGATCACTTTTTTATCGCCATTTTTAACTATCTGATAAAAATATGGGTTGCGTAAATTGGTGCGCAGTATGTAAAACACGCCTACCATCATACCTATGCCAACACCTATCAGCAAATCAGTTAGTACCACAGCTACAATAGTTACCACAAACGGAATAAACTGGTTTAAACCAAGCGTCCACATGTGTTTAAATAAACTGATACGGCATAGCTTATACCCTGTCATGAGCAGTATAGCTGCCAAACATGATAAGGGGATCAGGTTTATTAATACCGGAATAAGCAGTAATGCAACCAGCAATAAGCAGCCATGTGTTATGGCGCTCATTTTGGTACGTGCACCTGCATTAACATTGGCCGATGAACGTACAATTACAGCCGTCATGGGCAGGCCGCCTAATAAGCCACTGGTAATATTGCCAATCCCCTGCGCTACCAGTTCGCGGTTGGTAGGCGATATGCGTTTTATTGGGTCGATCTTATCAACAGCCTCTAAACTAAGCAAGGTTTCTAAGCTGGCCACTATCGCAATGGTAATGGCGGTTATCCAAACCTGTTTATTACCTATAGCACCAAAATCGGCCGATTTAAACAGCGCGAAAAATTCACTGCTGCTGTTTACAATCGGAATGTGTACAAATTGCTTATCCTGTAAGCCGAGACTGGTGCCGGTAAATAAAAAGCTTAAACCAACCCCAGCCAAAACAACTAATAATGGAGCAGGTACAATAGCCAGTTTTTTAAACCTGGGCCAGTATATGAGCAACAGTAAAGAAACAATGGCTATAATAACAGCACCGTAATTGATTTTGCCAAGAGCCTGAAATATGCCCGAAAAAGTATTGTGCTCGTCAGCTTGGCTAAAGCGCTCATCGCCTTCAAAATTAGCATCATAGCCAACAGAATGCGGAAATTGTTTCATGATGAGTATAATACCGATAGCTGCAAGCATACCTTCAATAACTGCCGATGGAAAATAGTTAGCTATGGTACCTGCTTTTAATATGCCAAGCAACACCTGAAAAATACCGGCCAGTAAAATCGCGAGCAAAAACGTTTCGTATGATCCCAGACTGGTTATGGCGTTTAACACAATAACGGTTAAGCCGGCTGCGGGCCCGGCCACGCTAAGCTGTGAACCACTCAAGGAACCTACCACAATACCGCCAATTATTCCTGTTAATACCCCTGCAAATAACGGGGCGCCCGAGGCCAGCGCTATGCCCAAGCATAAAGGCAATGCTACCAGGAATACAACAATACTTGAAGGAAGGTCTTTTTTTAAGTTTTTAGTTAAAAAATATTTTTTCAGGTTGAGATTGCCCACAGCAATACCACCTTGCTTAATTTGCATAAGATCGATAATTTGAATGAAAATTTAAATGAATTGTAAAGCGATAACATCCGGATAGGGAAGTATCCGGTTAATCATTTAAACGTTGGGCGGTGGCGTTGGGACTACAGGATGATATACCTGTTTATAAAGGTTGTGTTCTTTATTATGCAGCACATTGGTTTCTACAATAAATGTCAGAAAATCGACACTGTGCAGATCATAGGCATCAAAGACTTTTTTCTCCTTGAAAGTATCCTTATCCGGATTGTCTTTTTCTGTTTTTGACTCCTGTTCAAGCTGAAGTATAACCGCGCTTACGGTTTTATTATCAAGATATAAAAATACCGGCGCAAGTGATATAGCCATCTTTACAAGAAAGACGCCCATAAACATTGCCACTATCAGTATTTTAAAATTCCTGATCTTCATTATTACAAATATATAAATAATACATTTTAAAATGCATCCTAATATTGTTTTAAGCTAATCTTACAATTTAATTACTATTTTTAACCAATTACAAACAACCTGAATTGTGAATAAAAAGCTCGAATTACTAAGGGAGAAGCGCCAAAAGGCGTTTGAAGGCGGCGGCGCGTTACGTATTGAAAGTCAGCATAAAA
Source organism: Mucilaginibacter sabulilitoris (assembly GCF_034262375.1). NCBI lineage: Bacteria > Pseudomonadati > Bacteroidota > Sphingobacteriia > Sphingobacteriales > Sphingobacteriaceae > Mucilaginibacter > Mucilaginibacter sabulilitoris. The sequence continues at coordinate 6,800,666 of NZ_CP139558.1, read as the reverse complement.
AGGGAAAACTTACCGCGCGGGAGCGTCTCCATTTTTTAATGGATGAAGGTTCGTTCCAGGAGATCGGGATGCTGGTGGCTCACCGTTCAACCGACTTTGGAATGGAGAAGGAAAAATATCCGGGCGATGGCGTAATTACGGGTTATGGTACCATAAATGGCCGGTTGGTTTATGTTTTTTCGCAAGACTTTACCGTTTTTGGAGGGTCACTGTCTGAAACCCATGCCGAAAAGATCTGCAAGATCATGGATCTTGCCATCAAGAATGGAGCGCCGGTGGTGGGCCTTAATGACTCGGGCGGTGCGCGTATACAGGAGGGGGTTGTATCGTTAGGCGGTTATGCCGATATCTTTTACCGCAATACCATGGCGTCGGGAGTGGTACCTCAAATATCGGCCATTATGGGCCCCTGCGCGGGCGGTGCGGTTTACTCGCCGGCTATAACCGACTTTATTTTAATGGTGGAGAATACCTCCTATATGTTTGTAACCGGCCCAAACGTGGTAAAAACAGTAACCCATGAGGTAGTAACTTCCGAAGAACTTGGCGGTGCCACAACACATGCTACCAAATCTGGCGTTACCCATTTTGCCTGTGCCAATGAAATAGCAGCAATACAGAATATCAAAGCATTACTAAGCTATATGCCGCAAAATTGTGAAGACCGGGCGCCGGCTTTACCATACGATATACAAAACGAACTCAGAACGGAGTTAAATACCCTGTTGCCCGAAAATGCTTCAACCCCCTATGACATCCGCGAAATTATTGACCATGTTATTGACGCAGGTTCCTTCCTGGAAGTTCATAAAGATTTTGCAGAGAACATTGTAGTAGGCTTTGCCAGGCTTGCCGGGCGCAGTATAGGTATTGTTGCCAACCAGCCTGCCTTTTTGGCCGGGGTACTGGACATTCATTCATCAACCAAAGCGGCTCGTTTTGTGCGCTTTTGCGACAGCTTTAATATACCATTGCTGGTGTTTGAGGATGTACCCGGATTTTTACCCGGTACCGACCAGGAATGGAACGCCATTATAACCAACGGTGCCAAATTGCTTTATGCCTTTTGTGAAGCCACAGTGCCCCGCATTACGGTAATTACCCGTAAGGCTTACGGCGGGGCCTACGATGTGATGAACTCTAAACACATCGGCGCTGATATGAATTTTGCATGGCCAACCGCAGAGATTGCCGTAATGGGTGCCAAAGGTGCGGCCGAAATTATTTTTAAACGGGAGATAAGCACCGCAGAGAACAAGGAGGCTAAATGGAAGGAAATGGAACAACTGTATTCTGATACATTTGCTAACCCTTACCGGGCCGCTGAACGTGGTTTTATTGATGAAGTGATAGAACCTGCCGAAACACGCATAAAGCTAATACAGGCCTTTAAAATGCTCGAAAATAAGGTGGTGAATAACCCGAGGAAAAAACATGGCAATATGCCTTTATAAGAAAGATAAAGGGTGACAATTATGACCATTGAAGACTTACAGTCCATTTGTATGCAGCTGCCTGGCGTAACCGAGGATCTTAAGCTTGGTGATCATTTGTGCTTTAATGTGGGAGGCAAAACCTTCCTGTTTACCGGGCCCGACAGCGTACCACCAACCGCCTCGGTAAAAGTTCCGGAAGAGGATTTTGAGGAGACCTTGCAAAAGGAGTGCTTTTCGCCACAAGCTTATATAGGTAGGTATAAATGGGTTCATATTGCCGATATCGGTTGCTTGAACAGGCAGGAGTGGGAGTTTTATATTAAACAATCATATAACCTTATAGCCCAAAAGTTGCCGGGTAAGATCAAAAAAGAAATAGGTTTGTAGCTTATAAGCGACTGTCTTGATTTGCCTCTAATTTGTCGCTTTTACAGCTCCTGAGTTTTTATAAATGCCTGTAAGTTTGTATTACAAATTAAAACGAAAAACATTATGGCAACTCAAATTTTTGTAAACTTACCGGTTAAGGACCTTAACAAATCAATTGAATTTTTTACCAGTCTGGGTTATAGTTTTAACCCGCAGTTCACCAATGAGCAGGGCGCATCATTGGTTATCAGCGATACCATATTTTTTATGCTGCTAACCGAGCCTTTCTTTCAATCGTTCATTAAAAAAGGGATCGCTGATGCTACCCAGGTAGCCGAAACCATCAATTGTATCTCATTAGATAGCCGGGAAGCGGTTGATGAGATGGTGCGTAAGGCTGTAGCCGCGGGTGCCACTGTGCCAAACGAGAAACAGGACTACGGCTGGATGTATGGGCACGGTTTCCAGGATCTTGACGGCCACCTGTGGGAATTTGCTTACATGGATATGAGTGCCGTGCCACAGCAAATGTAATCCCCCAGTCCCCTAAAGGGGGGCTTTTATACCTCCTTTGGTCATTCTGAGCCAGAATCTATTAACCAATATGCTTGTGTAAACAGATATGTTGGTTATCTGATATTAAAAAGTAACATTGGTCCGCCGGCCAATGTTACTTTTTAATTTTGTACTAAAGCGGAAAAAGTATATTTACTAAAAAAAATACTGATGAAAAATCTTTGCCTCCTCATCTGCTTTCTGCCCATGTCAGTAATGGCGCAGCAAACTTTTAATATCAATGGTAAGGTAAAAGGTTTAAAGAGCGGAGATAAGGTTTACCTGTTTTACCAGCCGGATAATCAAATTCTGAGCGACTCTGCCAGTGTGCAGAACGGTAGCTTTCATTTTACGGGGGCTTTAACTCATCCCGCTCAGGCATCCTTGTATCTGAACAAAAATCCAATGGTAAATAAAGCCGTTAAGGGTGAGATACTGGACATCTTTCGGTTTTATGTGGAGGCCGGTAAAATAAACCTTGAAGCTGCAGATTCCCTTAAGCATATTACGATTATTGGTTCGCCTATTAATAAAGATAATTCCGAATGGATGGCTTTGCGTAAGCCCGTTGAAGATAAATTGGTTGCACTGGATAAAGAATATGCAGGGTTAACAGATGCTCAAAAAGGCGACGGCCAAACTGTTCAGGCCATGATAATGAAGGAAAAGCAATACATGGAGGATTTGAATGTAGTAGGAGTGGAATTTGCTAAGACACACCCAAATTCGTACCTGAGCCTTTTGACTATAAAACAGGGAGCAGCAGGTGCCAAAACCACCGAAGCGGCAACTGAGGCGTATCATAATCTTTCGGCTCAATTGAAAAATACGGAGATTGGGAAAAGTATCCCTGTTTTGCTGGCTTCATCTTCAAAAAACAAGATTGGCGATTTTGCCATTGATTTTACACAAAATACTCCCGATGGCAAAGCCGTGAAATTATCGGACTTTAAAGGCAAATATGTATTGGTTGATTTTTGGGCAAGCTGGTGCGGTCCCTGCCGCGAGGAAAACCCCAATTTGGTTGCCGCCTACAACAAGTATAAAGAAAAGGGTTTTAATGTATTGGGTGTATCGCTTGATTATCAGGGCAAAAAGGACGCATGGACGAAAGCTATTGCCGATGATAAACTAACCTGGACACAGGTATCTGACCTTAAGGGCTGGGATAATATGGCAGCGCTGCAGTATGGCGTACGCAGTGTGCCTTTTAATTTCCTGGTTGACCCCGCAGGGAAAATAGTTGCTAAGGATCTGAGGGGAGAGGGGCTGAACAGCAAACTGGCCGAGCTATTTGACGCCCCTTCGAAGTGAAATTTAACTCATTAAGAAGTTATGTTCATGTTCACGACGCCATGAACATTAGTGAACGCTTGATAATCAATTGTTTGTATTTTGTAGATTTGAGCACACAAGTGATTATGGCAACTGTAACGATGAAGTATAACGTTGGTGACAACACAAACATTGGCGAGTCGCGAACTTCACCGAACAGGTGCGATTACGACATTCCCGTGGTGGACTGTCAGCCTGAGCTCCGGCCTCATCCTGATCCCTTTCGCCGTTGTCGTGTTATCATCAACAACTTTAATTATGAAATATAATGTTAGTGAGAACACCAACATTGGCGAGCTATTTGATTTTTGTGATTATACCATAACAGGTTTTCCTGATAGTACAATCATATTTGAGATCGCCTATTGTTGCATCCTTAAGATCAGTTTTATAAGGTTTAACGAGTACAGAATCTGAGGTATTGGTATTTGTTGTGTAGCACGGTCCATCCACACGTATAGTGTCGGCATTATTGGTAATAATAATGGTGTTGGCATGTACGTGAGCATATCCGCAATATCCTTTGGTATGCAATAATACTATTCCTTTAATTGGACGGGCTAAATTAAAGTATTGCCAGTTGCTTTTACATTTAACTATGGCTTGGACTGTTTTATGAATTCTATGCTTTTGGGAACAGCCCAAACCCAATAGTAGGACAAATAATATGAATACGCCATTTCGCATACCTAAATATAATCTTTTTGCCGTTGTTGGTGTTGTCACCAACAACTTTAACAATGAAGTATAATGTTGGTGACAACACCAACATTGGCGAAGATAAACAACACTGGCTGATGAAACCCCTCCCTACACCCTCCCAAGGGAGGGAATCGCGCAAGCCCGCTTTGTTAAACAAAAAAACACCATCCGAAAGTGGATGGTGTTTTTTTATGTTGTCCCACACCTTTCAGTGGGCCGGGCGTCTATCAAACTTTGATTTCCACTTCAACACCGCTTGGCAATTCAAGCTTCATCAGGGCATCTACAGTTTTTGAATTAGAGCTGTAAATGTCTAATAAGCGCTTGTATGAGCAAAGTTGGAATTGCTCACGTGCTTTTTTGTTTACGTGTGGTGAACGTAATACGGTGAAGATTTTTTTCTCGGTTGGTAACGGAAGTGGTCCGCTAACTACAGCGCCTGTTGGCTTTACTGTTTTTACGATCTTCTCGGCAGATTTGTCTACCAGGTTGTAATCGTAAGATTTTAATTTGATCCTGATTCTTTGGCTCATGTTATTTTACTTTTGTGATTTCACCGATTTATAGGCGATTTCACTGATTTTTAATTAATCAACCTAAGAGCTATTTATTAGGTGTGATTCTGTTGATTATTTATTAATTACACCGATAATCTGTGAAATCACAAAAATATCGGTGTAATCAAAGATTTATTTACGCGTTAGCAGCAGCTTTTTTGCCTTTTGCTTTGGCTACTACTTCGTCCTGTACGTTACGTGGTGCTTCAGCATAGTGATCAAACTCCATGGTTGAAGTAGCACGGCCTGATGTGATGGTACGTAACTGCGTTACATAACCAAACATTTCAGAAAGTGGTACAGTAGCTTTAATAACCTGTGCACCTGCACGTGAATCCATACCTAACAGCTGGCCACGACGACGGTTCATGTCACCGATAACATCACCCATATTTTCTTCAGGGGTAAGAATCTCGATTTTCATGATCGGCTCAAGCAATACCGGTTTACATTTTGGCAACGCTTCACGGTAAGCCATCTTAGCAGCTAACTCGAAAGATAGCGCGTCTGAATCGACCGCGTGGAACGAACCATCAATTAAACGTACTTTTAAGCTGGTTAATGGATAGCCGGCCAATACACCGTTTACCATTGAAGCTTCAAAGCCTTTTTGTACAGATGGGATAAACTCGCGAGGGATTGCACCACCGCTAATTTCGTTCACAAACTGTAAGCCTTCTTTACCTTCGTCATTTGGTGACAATATAACTTGTATATCGGCAAATTTACCACGACCACCGGTTTGTTTCTTGTATGTTTCGCGGTGTTGTACAGTACCTGTGATAGATTCTTTGTAAGCTACTTGCGGAGCACCCTGGTTAACCTCAACTTTAAACTCACGTTTTAAGCGGTCCATGATGATATCCAGGTGAAGCTCGCCCATACCTGAAATTACAGTTTGGCCGGTTTCTTCATCAGAGTTTACACGGAAGGTTGGATCTTCTTCAGCCAGTTTACCTAAAGCCATACCTAATTTATCTACGTCGGCCTGAGTTTTAGGCTCAATAGCTAAACCGATAACCGGCTCAGGGAAGTTCATTGACTCCAGAATGATCGGGTGTTTCTCGTCGCAAAGGGTATCACCTGTTTTAATATCCTTAAAGCCTACTACTGCAGCAATATCACCTGCACCTACGTTAGGGATAGGGTTTTGCTTGTTAGCGTGCATTTGGAATATACGGCTGATACGCTCTTTGTTGTCAGAACGCATGTTGTGTACATATGAACCAGCTTCCAGGTTACCGGAATAGACACGGATAAAGCACAAACGACCTACAAATGGGTCAGTCGCGATTTTAAACGCTAAAGCTGCAAATGGTTCTTTAACATCTGGTTTACGCAGGATTTCTTCGCCAGTATCAGGGTTAGTACCGATGATACCTTCAACGTCCATTGGTGAAGGCAATAATTCCATCACGTAGTCAAGCATGGTTTGTACACCTTTGTTTTTGAAAGATGAACCGCAAACCATAGGAACAATCTTAGCATCTAAAACAGCTTTACGTAAAGCGTCCAATACTTCGCGCTCAGTAATTGTTTCAGGAGCGTCAAAGAATTTTTCCATCAGGCTTTCGTCATACTCAGCTACTGATTCCAGTAATTTTTCTCTCCACTCGGTTGCTTCCTCGATCATATCCTCAGGGATAGGCACTTCAGTAAAGGTCATACCTTTATCGTGCTCATTCCAAACAATACCTCTCCAGTTAATTAAGTCAACAACACCTTTAAAGTGCTCTTCAGCACCAATAGGTAATTGCAACGGAACTGCATTGCTGCCTAACATGCTTTTTACCTGTTTTACAACATTTAAAAAGTCGGCACCAGAACGGTCCATTTTATTAACGAAACCTATACGGGCAACGTTATAGTTGTTGGCAAGCCTCCAGTTGGTTTCAGATTGTGGTTCAACACCATCAACCGCGCTGAAAAGGAACACCAAACCATCCAATACACGCAGTGAGCGGTTTACCTCAACGGTAAAATCCACGTGTCCTGGCGTATCAATAATGTTCATGTGATAGTTGTGGCCTCTGTATTTCCAGTTTACGGTTGTAGCCGCAGAAGTGATAGTAATACCACGTTCCTGCTCCTGTGCCATCCAGTCCATTGTTGCAGCACCTTCGTGTACCTCACCAATTTTGTGGCTAACACCAGCGTAATAAAGGATACGTTCGGTTGTGGTGGTTTTACCGGCATCAATGTGCGCGGCAATACCAATGTTTCTTGTATATCTTAGATCTCTTGACATTCTTTGTTTTTTTTGATTGCTCTGATTATTTAATGATTACACCGATTTTGCAATCATAACAAAATCGGTGTAATCGTATATTAAATCGGTGTAATCCTTTTATTAGAATCTAAAGTGTGAGAACGCTTTGTTGGCTTCGGCCATTTTGTGCGTATCTTCCTTTTTCTTCACTGCTGCACCTTCACCTTTAGCTGCTGAGATGATCTCGCCGGCTAATTTCTCCATCATGGTTTTTTCACCACGACGACGGGCATAGCTGATCAGCCATTTCATTCCCAAAGCAATTTTACGCTCCGGACGAACTTCTGTTGGCACCTGGAAGTTAGCACCACCTACACGGCGGCTTTTAACTTCAACAGCAGGCATTACATTGTTTAAAGCCTTTTTCCAGGTTTCTAAACCATTTTCGCTGGTTTTCTTTTCAACAATGTCAACTGCGTTATAAAATATAGCGTACGCGGTAGATTTTTTACCGTCATACATCATGTTGTTAACAAACCTTGTTACCAAAGTATCATTGAACCTTGGATCAGGAAGGATAATTCTCTTTTTTGGTTTTGACTTTCTCATTGCTATCTATCCTCCTTAGTTATTTCTTTTTACCTTTTGCAGGGGCTGCAGCAGCTTGTCCTGGTTTAGGGCGTTTAGTACCATATTTAGAACGACGTTGGTTACGACCGGCTACACCTGATGTATCCAAAGCACCACGGATGATGTGGTAACGTACACCTGGTAAATCCTTAACACGGCCACCGCGGATCAAAACGATTGAGTGCTCCTGTAAGTTGTGACCTTCACCCGGGATGTAAGCATTTACTTCTTTTCCGTTGGTTAAGCGCACACGGGCAACTTTACGCATTGCTGAGTTTGGTTTTTTAGGGGTAGTGGTATACACACGGGTGCATACGCCTCTTCGCTGTGGACAGCTGTCCAACGCTGGCGACTTACTCTTGTCAACCAGAGCTACTCTACCTTTTCTAACTAATTGCTGAATAGTAGGCATTTTTCCTTTTTTGTATTTACAGTTTTATCCTTATTTTAAGGACTGCAAAGGTAGCTACTATTTTTTGATTTACAAGCGGTTGCGCGAAAAAGTTTTTATAAGGAGTTGAGGGAGTGGGTAGAGCGGGGTGAAAGGTGTGATTTTTAGGGTGAAATATGTATAACTTATTATTATTCAAAGTCGTGAAATAAATGCCTCGAACAAAAAAGAGCGGTGATCACTCACCGCCCTTTCATCATTTATCAAATCAACTCACTTACAAAAAACCTTAATAACCCCGGTCATAATGGCCATGATCATAACCGTTGTTATAGCCATTATTATATCCGTTACGGTACCTGTCATGATGGTGCCTGTGACTATAACTATATCTTTCATTTACCGAACAGCTTGAAAACATTGTTACTGCCGATAATATTAATAATGCGAATACTGCAAATCTCTTTTTCATGGTGATAATCATTAATGTGTACCTGTCTAATTAAAGACTATACATGTTTGACTTGATTAAGATGAAAAGGATTAATGGGGGATATTTAATGTCATGCTGAACTTGTTTCAGCATCTCACATGTTATGCTGCAAACCATGATGATTACCTGTACTGTGGGATCCCGAAATAAATTCGGGATGACGCTGGGAGAATCTCCACGGCAAGCAGCTAAAAAAATCATGTTGATCCATAAATCCTGAGAAATCGTGGTTTAGACAAACACCTACGCCAACCCCATGCTCTCCCTGTACTCCTGCTGAATAACCAGCAGGCAGTTGGCGCACAGGCATCCCTCGTACAGTTCGCTTACGTATTGCACCTCGTTGAGGGTAAGCTGCACAGTGCTGCACTGGCACTTGCTGAATGAATTGGCTTTACATTCAAAAGGGGCCTCGCAGCGTTCGCAACGGATGATCTCGTGTTTGGTATGCATTGTTATGAACGAAAGTAGTTAAAGTTGATATGACTTATAAAATATAAATGTCATTAATGAAAAAAGTCCATGAACCGCAGCTCATGGACTTTTAGACTATGGAGTCCTTTGTCTTTTGTCCTTCATCCTATAGTCCAAATGTCCTATAGTTCCAAAGTCTAAAGCTTACGCCGAGCAGGTTACGCAACCTTCTTCCATTGAGCAGCTTGGGCCCGCAGGTATTTCGTCGGCCACGGCATCAACTACTGACGGTATTACCGGTTCCATGTTTGAACCGCCCTGGTTTTCAACCGTAAACTTAACAGCTTGCGAAGCGGCCTGTGTACGCAGGTAATACATGCCGGTTTTTAAACCTTTTTTCCATGCGTAGAAGTGCATTGAAGTCAATTTCGACGCGTTTGGCGAGTTGATGAACAAGTTTAATGACTGCGACTGGCAAACATAAGCGCCTCTGTCGGCAGCCATGTCAATAATGTTACGCATTTTTATTTCCCAAACGGTTTTGTACAGTTCCTTGATATCGGCAGGTATTTCGGCAATATCCTGGATCGATCCGTTTGCTGAAATGATCTTGTCTTTCATGGCCGGGGTCCATAAGCCAAGGTTAACCAGATCGCGCAGTAAGTATTTGTTTACAACAATAAACTCACCACTCAATACACGGCGGGTGTAAATGTTTGAGGTATACGGCTCAAAACACTCGTTGTTACCCAGTATTTGTGAGGTTGATGCAGTTGGCATTGGAGCAACTAACAGGGAGTTACGCACACCATGGTTCATTACATCAAGGCGCAGGTTTTCCCAATCCCAACGGGTGCTGGCCGGCGATACATTCCACAAATCAAACTGGAACTTACCTTTTGACAGCGGCGAACCTTTAAATGTTTCGTACGGACCTTCGGCAATGGCCAGATCTTTTGAAGCGGTCATGGCTGCAAAGTAGATGGTTTCAAATATCTCTTTGTTCAGTTGTTTAGCCTCTTCGCTTTCAAACGGCATACGCAGCAGGATAAACGCATCGGCCAATCCCTGTACACCTAAACCAATAGGGCGGTGCCTTAAGTTTGAATATTCCGCTTCGGCAACCGGGTAGTAGTTACCATCAATAATACGGTTAAGGTTAATAGTAGCCTGGTAAGTTACATCATATAATTTCTGATGATCAAACGTGCCATCAATAACGTAACGTGGCAATGCTAATGAAGCAAGATTACAAACAGCTATTTCATTGGCATCAGTATACTCCATAATTTCGGTACAAAGGTTTGAGCTTTTTATAGTACCTAAATTCTGCTGGTTCGATTTGCTGTTGGCAGCATCTTTATATAACAAATATGGTGTACCGGTTTCCACCTGCGCATCTAACACAGCAAACCACAGGTCCTGGGCTTTGATCACCTTACGCGCACGGCCTTCTTTTTCGTATTTGGTATACAAAGCCTCAAATTCAGCACCGAAGCAATCAGCTAACCCCGGTGCTTCATGCGGACAGAACAGGCTCCAGTCTTCATTGGCTTCTACACGCTGCATAAACAGGTCAGATACCCAAAGGGCATAGAACAAATCGCGGGCACGCATTTCTTCCTTACCATGATTTTTGCGCAGGTCAAGGAATTCAAAAATATCAGCATGCCATGGCTCTAAGTAAATAGCAAAGGCGCCTTTACGTTTACCACCGCCCTGGTCAACATAACGGGCGGTATCATTAAACACGCGCAACATCGGTATAATACCGTTGCTGGTACCGTTTGTACCACTGATGTATGAGCCTGTAGCCCTTACATTGTGTATGCTTAAGCCAATACCGCCTGCACTTTGTGATATTTTGGCGGTTTGTTTTAAAGTATCGTATATACCGTCGATGCTATCATCCTTCATGGTTAATAAAAAGCATGATGACATTTGTGGTTTTGGTGTACCAGCGTTAAAAAGAGTAGGAGTAGCGTGTGTAAACCAGCGCTCGCTCATTAAATGGTAAGTTTTAATAACACTGTCGATGTCGTTTTTGTGGATACCAACAGATACGCGCATAAACAGGTGCTGCGGGCGCTCGGCTATTTTACCGTTTATTTTTAACAGGTATGATTTTTCAAGGGTTTTAAAACCGAAATAATCAAAACCGAAGTCGCGATCGTAAATAATGGTACTGTCCAGTAACTCGGCGTTCTGCTCAATTACTTCCCAAACGTCATCGGCAATTAACGAAGCATCCTTGCCGGTTTTAGGGTCAACATACTCATGCAGTAAACGCATGGTTTCTGAAAACGACTTGATGGTGTTTTTGTGCAGGTTTGATACTGCTATGCGTGAAGCCAGCAAAGCGTAGTCAGGATGCTTTGTTGTTAACGAAGCCGCGGTTTCGGCAGCAAGGTTATCAAGCTCGGAGGTGGTTACACCGTCAAATAAGCCTTCAATTACCTTTTTTGCCACATCAATAGGGTCAACTAAATTGAACCCATAGCACAGTTTTTCAATACGCGCTGTGATCTTGTCGAATTTTACCGACTCTTTTCTACCGTCTCTTTTTACTACGAGCATTTTTCAAAGTATTTAGTGGTTGTTACAGGCAGCAATACCCGGGCCAACTTGTGTATATATAGTGTTAATTATCTTTGTCTGAACCTTGATTCGTAGGATTTAGAGATTAACTCGATTTTGATTTGCTATCTCAAATCTCAAATCCCATATCTCAAATCTGTTTTTTAAAAGTCTTCATCCAATGAGAACGATTTGCTTTCGGCAGTGTTCATTACGCCGCTTTTCTGATAGTCGCCTACGCGTTTCTCAAAGAAGTTGGTTTTACCCTGTAATGAAATCATTTCCATAAAATCAAACGGGTTGGTAGCGCCGTAATGCTTTTCATAACCCAGTTCGCCAAGCCACCTGTCGGCTACAAACTCAATGTACTGGCTCATCATTTTGGCGTTCATGCCTATCAGGGCAACCGGCAGGGCATCGGTAACAAATTCTTTCTCAATTTCTACCGCATCGGTAATAATTTTGGTAACCTGCTCCGCACTCAGCCTGTTTTTAAGCATTTTGTACAGCAGGCAGGCAAATTCGCAGTGTGAACCTTCATCGCGCGATATGAGCTCGTTACTGAAGGTAAGCCCAGGCATCAGGCCACGTTTTTTAAGCCAGAATATAGAACAAAAACTGCCCGAGAAGAAAATACCTTCAACGGCGGCAAAAGCTACCAAACGCTCGGCAAAGTTGCCGTTGTTTATCCAGCGCAGTGCCCACTCTGCTTTTTTCCCTACACAAGGTACGGTATCAATAGCGTGGAACAAGCGGTCCTTTTCGGCGGGGTCTTTAATATAAGTATCAATAAGTAGGGCATAGGTTTCTGAGTGGATGTTTTCCATCATGATCTGGAAACCATAAAAGCAACGGGCTTCAGGAAGCTGAACTTCGCTCATGAAGTTTACGGCCAGGTTTTCGTTCACAATACCATCACTCGCTGCAAAAAATGCCAGGATGTGCGAAATAAAATGCTTTTCACCCGAATTCAGATTTTCCCAATGCTTCATATCGTCCGAAAGGTCGATCTCTTCGGCAGTCCAAAAGCTGGCTTCGGCTTTTTTGTACATTTCCCAAATGGCAGGATACTTAATAGGTAGTATCACAAATCTGTCCTTGTTCTCTCTCAGTAATATTTCGTCGTCCTGTTTCATAGATACCTGTATTTTATATTATCGTTTCCTTTACTTAATGTCATCAGACACGAAAGCCAGCCTTACTAAATAATAAAGCTTTGATGTTTTAGCAACCGGCTTGACCCGTTGCTTGTTTTTGTATGTAACTTACTGACAGCTAAGTTTTTATATGTAGGATAGGGAACACATCCTGCTGTCTTTCGAATACCTTATAAAACAAAGTTAATGTTTGAGGCCTTAAGATTTTAGTGTTAGTTTTTAACAAAGCCCATAGTTATCAACACTTGTACAAGTAATTAATAGTGAAAGAAAAATTAATGAACTTGATTACAGTTAATTAAAATATTCACGTCAAAACGGGCCATTAAATATTTGGAGAAAACGATAATTTAACATTATAAATTACTTGACTTAACACAGACAATTTTTGCCAACTCCACAATCACTTTACTTAGCGCCATTATCAACCTTTAAATCCGACAGAAAATTATCTCCAAACCGACAATGTGGAAAATAAAATACCCGGACGAATGATCTTTCATCCGGGTATCTGTTAATGTTTCAAACCTTATTTTACCTCCGAAGCCGGTACAAACTTCATTGATACCGAGTTTACGCAATGGCGAATATTTTTAGGGGTCATGTATTCTCCTTCAAACACGTGGCCCAGATGTGCGCCGCAATTGGCGCACACAATTTCCACACGTCTGCCATCAGCATCGGGTACCCTTTTTACAGCGCCCGGTATTTCGTCGTCAAAACTCGGCCAGCCGCAATGCGATTCAAATTTCGATTCGGAAGTGTAAAGCGGCGCATCGCAGCGTTTGCACAGGTATAACCCTTCTGCTTTATTGTCTAACAATGCACCGGTAAATGGTCTTTCAGTTCCCTTGTATAATATTACCCTTTCTTCATCGGGTGTTAATTTGTTATATTCCATTTATTAATTATTGAGTTGTTGAATTAGTGAATTAATGATTAAAATGATCCATTTATTTACTTAAATATACGACAAATCGGGCGCATTAAATGTTTGCCAAAGGCTTATTTACACTGGTTTGACAAGGGGAGGAGATGTGCAAATGTGCGGATTTCAGATGTGCAGATGCTGATTTAAAAAGACAGGATCTGCTTTTATAGGAACTACCTAACATGCAGTTAACAAAAAAATCCCGGCCAATTGACCGGGATCTATATATTTTAAAAGCCTTTCGCCTTTAACCTTTCGCTTTTTACCTTAAATTAAGCTTTTACCAACTTAGCTAATTCCTCTGCCATGGCAGCGCCAATTTCGGCAGGTGATTCAACTACACGAATACCACACTCGCGCATGATCTTCATTTTAGCGGCAGCTGTATCATCAGCGCCACCAACAATAGCACCGGCATGACCCATACGGCGTCCCGGAGGCGCTGTCTGGCCGGCAATAAAGCCTACAACCGGTTTAGTACCGTTTTCTTTGATCCAGCGAGCTGCATCGGCTTCCATGCCTCCGCCAATTTCGCCAATCATAATAATGCCATGGGTTTCAGGGTCGTTCATTAACAGTTCAACAGCCTCTTTGGTAGGGGTACCAATGATAGGGTCGCCACCAATACCAATAGCGGTAGTGATACCTAAACCGGCTTTAACCACCTGGTCAACCGCTTCATATGTTAAAGTTCCTGATTTTGAAACCACGCCTACGTTACCTTTTTTAAAGATAAAGCCTGGCATAATGCCAATTTTGCTTTCATCGGCAGTAATGATGCCCGGGCAGTTAGGGCCAATAAGACGCGCATCCTTATCGGTTAAATATTCTTTTACCAAAATCATATCCTTTGTCGGGATACCTTCGGTGATACAAACAATAACTTTTATACCAGCTTCTGCAGCTTCCATAATAGCATCGGCCGCGAAAGCAGGAGGTACAAATATGATAGATACATCGGCGCCTGTTTGGTTAACCGCATCTTTAACGGTATTAAAAACAGGTCTGTCTAAATGACGCTGACCACCTTTGCCTGGCGTAACACCACCAACCAACTGGGTTCCATACTCAATCATTTGTGTAGCATGGTAAGTACCTTCGTTACCTGTAAAACCCTGTACAATAACTTTAGAATCTTTATTTACGAGAACACTCATTGGCTTTTTTCGTTTAGTACGGCAAAGCTAAAGTTTTTGCGCAAAAGTCAAACCCCTTAAACCCTTAAAGGGGCAATAATTTTATATGTTAACAGAAAAGTGACTTTTTATTAATCAAAAAACGTTCGTGCTGTGTTTAGCTGATTTACATTGTTTTAATTAAATTAGCAACCTACTACTTACTTATTACTATGAAAAACATTAACAAAAACCTTATTGCATGGCTTATAATATGCCTGTTTTGTACCCCGGCCGCGCAGGCGCAGTTTGGCGGATTTGGAAAAAAACTCCTGGACAAAGGCTCCGATATGGTGTCGGGCGGTGGACTCAACAAAATACTGAAACAGCCACAGGCCATTAGCACCAGCTTTAAAGATGTAAATAAAACCGGCTCCAAACCACCATCATTTATGGACGGACAGACACCTGAGCCTTTGTATCTTTTACCCAAGACACCTGAAGGTGCTTATAAACTATGTGCCGGCTATTACGAAATGACCAATAAAAGCTATTGTTTGCATGCCGGCACCCGCGGCCCCAGCAGCGGCGACGGCTATATGCTTGCACCCGTGATTGGCCCCAAGCGCGACGTGGTGATATTGATATTAAAACATGGCGAAACACATCCTGAGGTTAATCAGCACAGTATACAGATATTATTATGGGCGATAATTGCCCGCACCAAATTTGCCGATTTTGGTACTGATATTAAACTAACCGCCACCAGGTTGTTATCACCAAACGAGTTGCTGATGCTGGAGGGCGGCGCCCTGGGCGTATTGCCGGCCAGTGTGATGGACAAGGCTAAAAGCCAGCTGCCGCCTGCCGCGCAAAGTATTTTTGAAGCCGAGAACAATATCCGCCAGCTGGCAGCGTCAGGTAATGCTTCTTATGAAGAAATGGAAAAGTACGCCATGATTGCCGGTTTGGCTCCGCAGCCCGATCCGGAAGTGCCGTCGGGTATATGGTCGTTACACCCTGATGGCTATTATATTCGCTTTATACCGCACGGATACCAGCAAACCACCACGCAGATATATGTGCCCAAAGAACTGGTAGATTCAAAACCGGGTTTAATATATGATGGCCCTAACGGCATTGCCTGCCCGGCCAACGTAGGCGCCCAGCGCCTGGCCCAAACCAACGAGCCGCTGAACCCGGATTACCATAAGAAATTGAAAGTGATTTGTACGCTGTAAAGAGGTGAAAGGGTAAAGGTAAAAGGCGAAAGGTTTTGTGATCTTTCGCTTTTTCTGCTTTGGGTTGGCTGATAACTTAAAAGCTGGGCACGGAGCGATTCCTTCCTTGGGGAAGGAGGAGGAAGGGGTTTAGTGATTCTTTAGATGGAACCCTCCCTGCCTGCGCGCAATGTCGGAGACTCACCCGATCTGCGCTTCGCTGGACCACCCTCCACCTGTGGCGCAAAGAGGGATTTGAAGGTCGCAAATTACTATTATACTCTTTGCCCTCTTTCCGGCGAAGCTGAAGAGAGGGCCGACAAGCGCAGCGATGTCGGGGTGAGTCTTTGCCTGCGTTCAAATACACCTTGATACCTCATTTTTGTCTACCTTTTCATTGGCTATTACCCTTCAGGGGGCCGGGGGGCTTAAATTCATTCTCGCTTTTGGCTATCACGATTGTGGCTACGCCGTTACCAATTACGTTAGTGATAGCCCGGGCTTCGGACATAAACCTGTCAACGCCAAGCAGTATAGCCACGCCTTCTACCGGGATAACTTTAATGGCTGCCAGCGTGCTGGTAAGCACAATAAATCCGCTTCCGGTAACACCCGCCGCACCTTTGGAGGTGATCATGAGGATGCCGATAATAGTAAGCTCCTGATATATGGATAAGGGGATATGGAAAACCTGCGCCAGAAATATTACCGACATTGACAAGTAAATGGTGGTGCCATCCAAATTAAAAGAATACCCGGTAGGGATCACCAGCCCCACAACAGATTTAGAGCAGCCGAACTTTTCCAGCTTATCCATCATCCCCGGCAGGGCCGACTCTGACGAAGATGTACCCAGTACGATCAATATTTCCTCCTTAACATGCTTGAGGTATTGCCAAAGGCTGAATTTAAACAGGTAGCAGATAATATTCAATACCACAAAAATGAACAGGAACATGGTAAGGTAAACCGAGCCCATAAGCAAGGCCAGCGGCTGCAATGTTTTGATGCCATATTTACTGATGGTAAAAGCCATCCCCCCAAAAGCGCCGATGGGGGCCACCTTCATTACAATACGCATAATATTGAAAAACACTTTAGACAGCTTATCAAACAGCTGGATAACTGATTGACCGGTTTCGCCCATGCGGCTCAAACCAAAGCCGAACAATATGGCAAAAAACAGTATCTGTAAAATATCGCCCTTGGCAAATGCATCAAAAGCGTTGGCAGGTATAATATGGGTGAAAAAGTCGCCCCAGTGCATTTCTTCGGCCGCTTTTTGGTAGGTAGCCAGTTTACTGGTGTCAACAGCGGTATGGTTTACAAAGTCTTTGCCGGGACCAATAATGTTGGCCACTGTAACGCCAATAACCAGCGCGAAGGTGGTTACCACCTCAAAATAAAGTAAAGCCTTGCCTCCTACACGCCCTACCTTTTTCATATCGCTCATGCCGGCAATACCCAATACAATGGTAAAAAATATAATGGGGGCAATAAGCATGGTGATGAGGCTGATGAACATTTTGCTGATAATTTCGGCGGTTGGTCCGAAGCCTTTAAAATTTAACCCGACGATGATACCTAAAGCAATAGCGACAAGAACCTGAAAGGTGAGGTTTGATAACAATTTCTTCATTATTCAATGATACGATTTTAGGTTTAGGATGCCAAACCTCGTACAGTCCTGATTTACGCTAAAGCCATTAACCGGTAAAAACCGTTCATCCCCGGTTTTCCGCCGTTCACCGAGAATTTCTGAAGCTTCATCAAAAAGGTTTTTCAATGACGTGACCTGCAAAGCATTTTTGATAAAAAAACAACATCAG
The DNA here is from genome assembly GCF_034262375.1 of Mucilaginibacter sabulilitoris. Classification (NCBI taxonomy): domain Bacteria; kingdom Pseudomonadati; phylum Bacteroidota; class Sphingobacteriia; order Sphingobacteriales; family Sphingobacteriaceae; genus Mucilaginibacter; species Mucilaginibacter sabulilitoris. The sequence continues at coordinate 6,782,746 of NZ_CP139558.1, read as the reverse complement.
TATGAAAACTTTAGCTACTCCAATCATATCATTAATAGTTTATTTACAGGAGCATTCTCCACTCTTTACCCAATTAATGGCCAACCTGTTTACCTGATAAAGGCCTGTTGCATTTAAAACCAATGGTTGTTAAAGCTTGCATTAAAGCCGGAGCATTTCATCGGTATTTTCCGGCTGTTTACCGGAAGTTTTGGCGGCTTCGCCTAAAAGCATTACATAAAAAATTATTCTGTTAGCACATTTGAACTATAAAATCACATTAAGCCATGAAAACTTTACTTGCTGTACAAATTATTCATCTGTTGATTAAGGCAGCCGAGCATGCCGAATCAATACTGCACTCCATCGGTCATTTGATAAAATAATATAAATCAAATCATTATGCGGTATCTCCTGTTAATATCAGTACATCAAACCTATTTTATTATGAAAAATGGAGATACCGTTAGCTGGAAGTGGGGCAAATCAACCGCCGAAGGCAAAATTGTTAAAGAACATAAAGAGCCCATTACCAAAACCATAAAAGGCGCAAAAGTAAAACGCAATGCCAGCAAAGATGAGCCTGCCTATGAAATTAAGCAGGAGGATGGCAGCAAAGTGCTCAAATCTGAAAGCGAATTATCTGTTGCTAAGCACTCCCACAAAAAGAAGTAGCAATTTGCGATGATGTGGGTTGTAAAAATTCTGCAATACAGATAAAAACTCATGGTTAATTCATTATAGTAACGCATTTTTACCCTATGACAAAACAACCCATTATCACTGTAACCGACCTGGTAAAAAACTATGGCGATTTTGCAGCCGTAAAAGGCATTAGTTTTGAAGTGTATGAGGGCGAAATTTTTGGTTTGCTTGGTCCTAACGGGGCAGGTAAAACCACAACCCTCGAAATTATTGAAACCCTGCGCCAAAAAACCTCGGGCCGTATAGTTGTTGATGGTTTTGATATTGAAACCGATGCCGATAGTATTAAAAAACGGATTGGCGTACAGTTGCAGGCGGCAGGCTATTATCCAAACCTTAACCTTTCCGAACTGATTGTGCTTTTCTCCGGTTTATACGGCATTGACAAAAGCCCTATGGAAATGCTGGAAAAGGTGGCACTAACCGATAAGGCAAAAGCCAAATACAAGGATCTTTCGGGCGGGCAAAAGCAGCGATTTTCTATAGCCACTACATTAATTAATAACCCGCGCATTATTTTCCTGGATGAGCCAACCACTGGCCTCGACCCGCAGGCCCGCCGTAACCTCTGGGATTTGATCCGCGAGATCCGCGACCTGGGTACCACCGTAGTCATTACCACCCACTACATGGATGAAGCCGAAGTACTGTGCGACCGCGTTGCCTTTGTAGACGGCGGCCATATCATCGGTATTGATACTCCCGATCATTTTATCGACGAGCTGGTAGCCTCAGGCTTTGAACGTAAAAAGCAGGTTAAACTGGCCAACCTGGAGGATGTATTTATCAACCTCACCGGTAAAGAGTGGCGGGAAGGGTAGTGCCTCACCCAACCCTCTCCAAAGGAGAGGGCTATAAATATGTTGACGTTTCCCAAAATACAAATTAAAGAACGGCTTTACCCCCTTTCCTTTGGAGAGGGCCGGGGTGAGGCTAAACAATTGAACTAATGAACCCAAAACCATACAGCAACACTAACGCAACTCTGGCCATTGCCAAAGCCAGTTTCCGGTCAATACTGCGCAGCCCATCGGCGGTGGTATTTACACTCGCCTTTCCGCTTATATTTATTATTGTTTTTGCCAATATTGGTGGTGGTGGCGTTACGGTAGATGTTGGAGTTGCAAAAGGGTGTGATACCGTGGGGCCGGTTTATCAGGCGCTAAAAAATGTAAAGGTTGTTAATTTGGTGACGGATCAGTCGGCCGAGGAAATGAACAGTAACCTGTCAAAGGGAAGTATTGATGCTATTATCAACATTAAGAGAAACAATAGCAGGCCACCCTTTACCATTAATGTACAATACACCAAGGCATCAGCCGAAAAAGGGAATATACTGCGTTCCGTACTCAGCAATATCTATTATAACATTAATAATAATGCCCATATAGATGCACCTCCTGTGGCGGAATTGCGGGAGGCTACCGTTCAAGGCCGCGAATACAAATACATTGATTTTATACTGCCGGGGCAGTTGGGCTTCTCGCTGCTGAGCAGCGGCGTTTTTGGTACGGCGTTCGTCTTTTTAAGCTTGCGCTTAACGCTGGTTATTAAACGGTTTTTTGCTACGCCGGTTAAGCGCTACAGTATTGTTTTAGGAGAAACCCTGGCCAGGCTTGTTTTCTCATTATTAGGCTCGTTATTTATTATACTGGTGGGGCACTACATGTTTGGTTTTACCTTAATACACGGCGTAACCACGGTGCTCAACATGCTGGTGCTCTCGGCCATCGGGCTTATTATTTTTATGGGTTTTGGATTTACCATCTCCGGTATTGCTAAAAACGAGAGTACTGTTCCGCCGCTTTCCAATATCATAACCCTACCCCAGTTTTTATTATCTGGGACTTTCTTTTCTGTTACGGCTTTCCCAAAATGGCTGCAGGGAATTAGTAATGTGCTGCCGCTAACCCACCTTAACAATGCCATGCGTAAAGTAGCCTTTGAAGGCGCCGGTTTGAGTGATATTACCCACCAATTACTTATACTGCTGATATGGTTTGTTATTATATACGCCGTGGCGGTTAAAACCTTTAAGTGGGAGTAGAACTATAGAATCAGGAGGATAGAATCAAGAATTAAGAGCATTAATTCCACCGGCTAAAAAAGCGCTTGAATTTACCATATTTGTGAACTATCATTGTTATGCCTTTCTCTAATAAGCCAGGTATAAGAAAATGAACAGGATCTTACCTGTAATAGTTATATCTCAATTTTTTTGCACTTCACTTTGGTTTGCCGGGAATGCAGTTATGACCGATATTGCGAGGCAATTGCATCTGGAGTCAACTTACCTGGCCTATCTTACCAGCGCGGTACAGGCCGGGTTTATTACCGGAACGCTAATTTTTGCTGTATTTAGCATATCCGATAGGTTTTCTCCTTCCCTGGTATTCTTTTCCTGCGCTATAATAGCAGCGGTGATAAATCTGGGTGTGAGCATCAACGGAATTAACACACCTGTGCTAATGTTGCTCCGTTTTTTGACCGGATTTTTCCTGGCCGGAATTTATCCTGTCGGAATGAAAATAGCCTCAGATTATTACCGGGAAGGGCTTGGCAAGTCATTAGGTTTTTTAGTTGGCGCCCTGGTCATCGGAACGGCGTTTCCCCATTTTTTGAAAAGTGTCATGACCGGTTTACCGTGGCGCTATGTAATTTTCTCGACCTCAGTTCTTTCTGCCGCGGGTGGCATGGCTATGTTTTTTGCGGTACCTGATGGGCCTTATCGTAAGCCGGGCCAAAAAATAAACATAAACGGGTTTTTTAAAAGCTTCCGCAATGGCGGGTTTCGTGCAGCCGCGTTTGGGTATTTTGGGCATATGTGGGAGTTATATGCCTTTTGGGTATTTGTTCCGGTAATATTAACAACTTATAACAATCATCACCCGGGCAGTGGTCTTAATGTTTCGCTTCTATCATTCCTGATTATAGTAGCAGGCAGTGTTTCCTGTGTTTTTAGCGGATTAATATCTCAGCGCCTGGGAGCAAAACGGACTGCTGTTATAGCGCTGTCTTTGTCATGCGTATGCTGTGTTATTTCTCCTTTATTGCTACTTAACAGTTCGGTTGTATTATTTATAATGTTCCTTTTTATCTGGAGCTTAGCAGTCATAGCCGATTCACCCATGTTTTCGACCCTTGTTGCTCAGCGAGCGCCCGAAGAATCAAAGGGTACCGCACTTACCATCGTAAATTGTATAGGGTTTGCTATTACTATTATCAGTATCCAGTTAATTAACGCACTGCGAACTGAAGAAAATGCCCGGTATATTTATATGTTTCTTGCCATAGGACCGGTACTTGGACTGCTGGCTTTGTTTAAAAAACAAGAACGATTATTCAATCAGTCGACTTAAATAGTGGCAGAGATAAAAAACAAGATGCTTAACATTATAGTAACATTAAACATTATTAAATTAACATTTAGGTAATATTAGGGAAATACATTTGCGCAGTTAATCCCCTGTAACATGTCCAGAAGTTTCAATATTATAGTTTTAGCTTTTATTTTGTTGGTAATAAGCGCTTTTAAAGCTAAAGCGCAGGATTCAAAAACCGGTACCTGGGGCATCGCAACAGTGGTGCTACCCGGCGACAGCAGCCACAAATGGGGCGGCTACTCCGAGCTACAAGTACGTACTAACGGACCGTTTACGCAGTTTCAGTATTATGAAGCTAAGGCAGGCGTGAGTTATGACCTTAACAAAGATTTTACCGCTTTAATAGGCACAGGTACCTACCATACCTATGATTACGCCGATCTGGGCAGCGGTCCCAATACCAATGAATTCAGGGTGTGGGAACAGATGACGGTTAACCAGTTCCTGTACCGCCTTAAGTTTGAACACCGTTACCGCGTAGAGCAACGATGGGTTAACGGTGATTATCGCAACCGTTTCAGGTACAGGTTAAATATGTTTATTCCGCTGAATAACACGAAGATAGTAGCTAAAACCTGGTTTATCTCCATCTTTGACGAGGTGTTCTTTAACAATAAGGCGCCAAATTTTGAACGTAACCGTATATCTGCGGCATTAGGTTACCAGTTTGATAAAAAATGGATTGCACAGGCAGGCTGGATAAACCAGCGTAACTATACAACAACACAAAGCAGTGGTAAAAATAATATTATGCTTATGTTAATGTATCGTATAATTCGCAAAAATGCCGGTCAAAGCGAGCGTGTTCCAACAACAACCGATTAATAATCATCACAAATGCAAAATTCTAATTGCGATTTCTTGATTTTGCTATTAACTTAGCCCGCGGTTTACAAATTACAAATATCTGACAATAAACTATGAGCTTAATAATTGACGTACATGCCCGCCAAATTTTAGATTCGCGCGGCAACCCTACTATTGAGGTAGAGGTATTAACAGAAAACGGTGCTTTCGGTCGTGCTGCTGTGCCATCTGGCGCATCAACCGGTGTTCACGAAGCCGTTGAACTTCGCGATAACGATAAATCAAAATATATGGGTAAGGGCGTGTTAAAAGCCGTTGCCAACGTAAATGATGTTTTAGCTCCTGAATTAAAAGGTGTTGATGTTTTTGATCAAAATGCTATTGACGCGTTAATGATTGAAATTGATGGTACCGAAAATAAAGGTAAACTTGGCGCGAACGCTATTTTAGGTGTTTCTTTAGCGGTTGCTAAAGCTGCTGCGCAAGAGAGCCGCCAGCCTTTATATCGCTACATTGGTGGCGTAAACGCAAACACTTTGCCTATCCCAATGATGAACATCATCAACGGTGGTTCACACTCTGATGCTCCTATCGCTTTCCAGGAATTTATGATCATGCCGGTTGGCGCACCATCTTTTTCTGAAGCATTACGCTGGGGTACAGAAGTATTCCATAACCTGAAAAAAATTCTGCATGACCGCGGTCTTTCAACAGCAGTGGGCGACGAAGGTGGCTTTGCTCCAACTTTTGAAGGAACTGAAGACGCAGTTGAAACCATTTTAAAAGCAATTGAAAAAGCCGGTTACAAACCAGGTGAAGATATCTTCATCGCGTTTGACTGCGCGGCTTCTGAGTTTTACAAAGACGGCAAATATGACTACACCAAGTTTGAAGGTGATAAAGGTGCTATCCGCACCAGCGCCGAGCAAGCTGATTACCTTGCCCAATTAGTAGCGAAATATCCTGTTATTTCAATTGAAGACGGTATGGCTGAGGATGACTGGGATGGCTGGAAAATATTAACTGACAAAATTGGCAGCAAAGTACAGCTGGTAGGTGATGATTTGTTTGTTACCAACACTAAACGTTTACAAAGAGGCGTAAGCGAAGGTATTGCCAACTCTATCCTGGTTAAGGTAAATCAGATTGGTTCATTAACTGAAACCATCAATGCGGTTACTTTAGCACAAACTAATGGCTTTACTTCGGTAATGAGCCACCGCTCTGGCGAAACTGAAGACGCAACCATTGCCGATTTAGCTGTAGCTTTAAATTGCGGTCAGATCAAAACCGGTTCAGCTTCCCGTTCAGACAGGATCGCTAAATACAACCAGTTATTGCGTATTGAAGAAGAACTGGGCAGCAACGCCCGTTTCATCGGTAAGGATTTCAAATTCTACAAAAAATAATTAAAAACCCTGAAAGAGCCATCTGCATAAAACAGGTGGCTCTTTTTTAATAAGTATAGATGAGCAGGAATAAACAACCGGAATGGTTAAAGCGGGAGATACAGTACTTTAATAAGACCGACGATTCCTTTGCCGGCCAGGATGATCTCGCACCCATTGAACTCTCTATACTTCAAAACTACTTTGAGGTTGATCAGGACGATCCGATATTTGATATGTACCAGATTGAACCTGTTGATGCCACCTTTTTAAAGCCCTATACCAGCCTGGAATTTGATTTTGAAATATATGATTACTGGCTGGCTGCCTATACCGATAACTGGGAGCAAACCAAACTTGAAAAAGGCTTTATGGGGCAGTATCCGCCGCCCAAACAACAAATTCCCAATAATTAAACCATTAGCAACCACCTTATTCCACAATAACTACTCATAAATTATATTAATGAACAAAAAGAAGGTTTTGAGGGGACTGGTAATATTACTGATCCTGGTTGTTGATATTGGGTTGGATAGGATATCGAAAAACTATATCCGCAACAATTTTTATTATCACGAAGAAATACTTCCTTTTAAATACAATTACCATTACCTGATAACACGTACCGAAAACACGGGTGCCTTTTTAAGCCTGGGCGATTCGCTCGTAAATCCCTGGCGGTTTATGCTGCTTACCCTGATGCCCGCTGCGGTACTCTTGTTTGGACTGGGTTATATTATTTTAAAAACCAATCTGCCTAAACTTACGGTGCTCGGTGTAATCCTGGTACTGGCGGGTGGTATGGGCAATTTATACGACAGAATAGTGTACAATAGTGTTACCGATTTTATGCTTATTAAGTATAAATGGTTTCAAACCGGGGTTTTTAACATAGCCGATGTGTCTATTATGATAGGTGTTGGTTTATTGTTGATCCAGTCGTTTATGAAAGACATTAAATCGAAAAAAAGCAAGGCCGAAAACGTATCTGTTTAATTTGCCTGTTGTCATTATTTGTATAGCTAAATTTGCATATCTGCACATCTGATATAAAAAACATATCTTTGCAGAAAAAATACTCATTCGCCTACGGTTTTGATCACCGAAAACTCTTCAGATCCGCTTATGCTTTTGGCGATAGCACAATACATACAATCAATACATGTCATTCGAAAATTTAAAATTAATTGAGCCCTTACTCAAGGCCTTAAAAACTGAGGGATATACCACACCTACTCCAATACAGGCACAAGCCATCCCAATCATATTACAACGGCAGGACCTGCTGGGCTGTGCGCAAACAGGAACCGGTAAAACTGCCGCCTTTGCATTGCCCATATTGCAGCTATTGCACCAAGACAGAATTGCTCATAAAGAGCAAAAGACAATTAAAGCATTAATATTAACCCCAACCCGCGAACTGGCTATCCAGATTGCCGAAAGCTTTACCGCTTATGGCAAGCATACCGGTTTGAAAAACCTGGTTATTTTTGGCGGGGTATCACAAAACCCGCAGGTTGATGCCTTAAGGCGTGGTGTTGATATTTTGATAGCTACCCCGGGCCGTTTGCTCGATTTGGTTAACCAGCGCTACGTGCACCTGGAGCATGTTAAAATGCTGGTGCTTGACGAAGCTGACCGTATGCTGGATATGGGCTTTGTTCATGATGTTAAAAAGATCATAGCCAAAGTGCCTGCAAAAAGGCAAACGCTTTTCTTTTCGGCCACTATGCCTAAAGAGATACAACAACTGGCAGATACCATACTAACCGACCCGGAAAAGGTAGAAGTTACTCCGGTATCTTCAACTGCTGATACTATTCAGCAATCTATTTTTTATGTAGATAAAAGCGATAAAAAATCGTTGCTGATACACGTATTAAAAGATAAGAACATTAAAACCGTGTTGGTATTTACCCGCACCAAACATGGCGCTGATAAAGTGGTGAAAGACCTGACGCGCGTAGGCATTACTGCAGAAGCCATTCACGGTAATAAATCACAAAATGCGCGTCAGCGGGCTTTAACAAACTTTAAAAACCGCACCACTCGCGTGCTTATAGCTACAGATATTGCCGCCCGTGGTATTGATATTGATGAGCTTACCCACGTTATTAATTACGAAATACCCAATATTCCGGAAACGTATGTGCACCGCATCGGTCGTACAGGTCGCGCTGGGGCAAACGGTATAGCGCTTTCTTTTTGCGATGAGGATGAACTTGAATTTTTAAAGGATATACACAAGCTAATAGCCAAGGAAATCCCGGTTGAAGACGCACATCCATATCCGCTTAGCCCGGCTGCTATAGCCGCCGGTATGGCAGCTAAAAAAGGTACTGCCAATGCAAATCTGCGCAATGGTTCGTCATCTCGTAGAGGTGGTGGCGGCAACAGGCGCTCCGGCGGGAGTAACCGTTCAGGCGGTGGCAACAACAAACGTTCCGAAGGCGGCAATAAATCGGGCGGTAACAGCGGTATGAGTGGTGCCAGCCGTTCATCTGGCGGAAACCGGCGTTAAGTTATTATAGTCGCTTTATAAAATATACAGGCAGTCTTCATAAGGCTGCCTTTTTGTATTTTAATTTATGTGAATAAATAAGAGTAAGCGGCAATAATAATAAAACTTCATTGTTAATAAGTTAATAAGCATATTTGTGCCACTAAAAAAAATTAAATAGTTTTAAATGAAATTTATAGAGCCCATATCAATGAAACGCCTCATAAACCTTTTAAAAAATAAATTTTTTTTGGTTACCCTGGCTTTTTTAGTGTGGATGATATTCTTTGACCGTAACGATCTGTTCTCTCAATATGAATATCGCAAACAGGTAAGCAAGCTTGAAAAGGAACGTGATTTTTATAAAAAGGAAACTGACCAGGTTAACAAAGAGCTTGACGAATTAACCTCAGACCCCCAACAACTTGAGAAATTTGCCCGCGAAAAATACCTCATGAAAAAAGATAATGAGGATGTTTTTGTAATAGTACACGAGAAAAAAGACAAATAGGCTTTAAGAGAGAGACAAGACTTTTAGAGTCAGGAAACAAGATATATGAAGCGATGGGTAGTTTACTCATCGCTTTTTTGTGGATGTTAAAATTAAAGCCTGATATCATAATATAGCCGTTTCAACAGGTTTATGTGTCTTATTATACTTCCATTTGTTTAATATTTTGTCGCGTATTTTTAGTGATGGCTTTTCTATAACATACCTTAAAATTAAGGCGCCTGCAATACTGCCTGTTATGCAAAACATCATCATCAGATTGCTGTCTCTGGCTATTCCTGTTTTTTCAAGCACATTTTGCATAAAGGCTATCACCAGCTTATGTGACAGGTATATACCGTAAGATAGTGTTGCCAGTTGAGCCGTAATAATTGATTTGAGATTGAAAAGAACATTGGAGGGGCATACCATAGCGGCTACGATAATTCCATATCCGAGGGAGACAACCGGAAAGCCCCAAATACCGGTATTAAAGCTGCTCTCAGGTTTGCAAATAAAATATGCAGCTATTAAAACTATTAAGCCCAAAAACATTAATAGGTTACTATACTTATTTGCCAATTCTTTTACCCGCGGATAAAAAGTATATGCACCTGCAATGCCAACTCCAATAAGCAATCCATCTAATCTACAATAGGTAGGGTAATAAATAAACGTATGCCATATCGAGCCAAAATGCTCGTCAGATAAATGCGGTTGAACCCAATAATGCCAGCTTGCATATCTTACGATAAAACCCAGGACGAGTATGCCCGGAAGAATGTAAATAGTTTTTTTGCCGGCTTTTAAATAAGTTATCACCCAAAATGTTAAAGGCAATATCAAATAAAATTGCTCCTCAACGCATAAGGACCATGCATGGGTAAAGGTTCCGGTAGTTCTTAAATCCAACCCGAAATTAAGCGTAAAGGTTAAGTATCGCCAAAGCGAAGCCATGTGTTCACGCTCGCGTAAAAACGGAACGAATGTATATAATCCAAGTACGACCAAATAAGGCGGAATTATTCTGAAAAAGCGTTTAATAAAAAACTCCCTCATGGAAATAGCCCGGCCTTTTTTAACAATGCCGAAAAGTTGGCCGGCAATTAAAAAACCGCTCAAAACAAAAAACAGGTCTACTCCGGTCCATCCAAAACCTCCAACGCTGTTAACCCAATCGGGATGCCCGAACAGTTGATAATGAAATAATAAAACATAGGTAATAGCCAACGCCCTAAGATGGTCTAACCCTAATAGTTTATGTTTTTCGGAAGTGCTTGCCAGGTTATTGAAGGTGGAGGAATGCATTGAATTTTATCACAAATTTCCCCTGTAATTTATTGAAATTAATTGTAAACTAAATTCTGAAGTTGATTTTTAAAAAATGGATTTGGGGCTATGCTTCTTGTTTCTTATGTCTTAACTCTTGTATCCTTTCTCAAATCTCCCCTTCGCGTTTTCGTAAAAACCATTCGGCGGTTAGGAGTAATAATATCAGCGCAAACAGCCATTTTACGTCGATGATATCGCTGTAGTGTTTATCTTCATAAACCACGGTTTTGATATTGTCATTCTTACGGATGAGGTTGGACAACTGATTAATTTGGTTGGGGTATAGCGTTTTACCGCCGCTTTGTTTAGCAATGGTGTTAAGCAGCCCGTGGTTGGCTGCGCTTTGGCGGGTTTCGAGGTTGAGGGGCTTTATGGTTAATGGTCCGCCGGCTTTAAACTGCTGGGTGCCGTTTTTAGTGACAGCAGTGTAGGTATATTCGCCTACAGGCAATGCACCGGCATCAAGCTGGTAACTTTGTCCGCTCCGGCTAAACAGGAAACTATAGTTTTTACCTGCCTGATTTTTCAGGTCGATCTTTACATCGGGCGTGTTGATGAGCTCCAGCGCGTCATTGTAGAGTTCGGCGTTGACGATCACATTTTCCCCTTCATCAAAAACATTGCGGGCGGGGTAAACCCTGAAACGCTGGCGGTTGGCATTGGCGGTTAAATATTGCACGGTTTGGCTCAGTAATTCGTCGGTAGCGTTGCGGCTGCCATAGTTCTGGTACTCGGCCAGTTGCCAGCGCCACACCCCCTCACCGGCTAAAACAGCGGTACGCCTGCCGCCATCGTCGCCAAAGGCCAGTAAAGGATAGGCCGTAGGTACCACGCCTATTTTTTGCCTTAATAAAACCGACGTGCCCGGCGATGTACCGTAATTACCAAACGGAGCCAGGAGCGGAGGGAGTGCCGCGATTTTTTTGCTTGAAGAATCGGATAAAGTGAAAGCCGAAAAGTCAGCATCGGGCAATGCGAACACCTCCTGCAATTCTGTGCGCCCGGAACTGATCTTTACCAGGTTTTGTTCGGTGTTGAATGAAGGCAGATCGCTTTGCGAACCTATGATGTACCAAACAGGTGTTTTGCTTTTGGTTATGAAACTTTTTATAGCCGCCGAGCTTGCCGCTGATGTTTGATAAAGCACAATAAGGCTGTAGTCGGCAGGTTTAGTGCCGGTCATATCGGGCAGTAAAACAGTTTTTACCTCAAAGTTTTTATTAGTTTCAATGGCCTGTTTAATAACTGTAATATCGGGGTGCGGACTTTGGTATAACACCAATACTTTTTGACGGGCATCAAGCACTTCCACATAAATAGTTTCGGTATTGTTTTGGGTCGACAGTTCGTTTTTTACGGGAGCAATGCTAATGTTATACTTCCGTAGCCCTTTTTTATCGGCGGTAAGCTTTATGGAGACCGCTTTTTTAAAATCGCCGGATGTGACAGCAATGGTTTGGGTGTGTACCTGTTTGCCATTTTCGGTAACGGTAAGCCGCATGTTTTCGCCTTTGCTTTGGTAGGCCGTGGCCAAAACTTCTATCTCAAAGTCGTTACCCAAAAAGGCAGTTTTGTTATAGCTTACGTTGCCAATGAGCAGGTCGCGTTTGGCAACGGTGTCGCCCAGGGCTATGGTATAAATACTGGTTTTGATGTTTTTGGCTTCGTACTGCGGATCGTTCCCCTGGTTGTATAAACCATCTGTTGCTAAAATTAATGCACCTATGTTTTGGTTTACAAAACGGTTGTTGAGCTGGCGCAGGGCATTGGCAATATCGGTTTGTTTGCCTGTGAATTTGTTGGACAGGCCATTGTTCAGGTTCTTGCTGAAATTAAACTCCTGCACGTCATACTCATCGCCAAGCTGTTGTTTCAGACGCGACAGATCATTTAAAAAATTCGCGGCATTAAAACCCGGAGATTTAAAAGTGTTAACAGATGATGAATTGTCCTGCGCAATTAAAACCAATGGTTTTTGAGGCGTGTATTTAACCGTTTTTATTAACGGCGAAACCAATAGCATAGCGATAAAAAATACTACAACCGCGCGAAGGATTGCGAGCCCAACCCGAAAACGTTTATCAAGATTTATGGGTTGACGGTACAGCAGCCAGGCGTACAGCACACCAAGTATAAGGCAAACAGGTACCCACCATCCCGAAACTGAACCCCATGTTAATGAAAACATTTTTATTATACGTTGTAAGTATTACGTAACACGTTTTACGCTCAGCTGCAAAATGCGAAATTATTGTGAAATGAGGGGAATAAGTTTGCTATTCCTGAATACCAATATTTATGGGGAGAGGATACAGGACTGGTACAGGTTTGCCTTTGCATAAGCCGGGTTCCCATTTAAAGCTCTTTACAATTTTAAAGAGTTGCTGGCTAAAAGTGAAGTCGCTTCCAAAAAGATTGCGAATTACTCTTTGCCCATCAATTTTTCCATCAGGTTCAATAACGAATGCTATAATAACTTTGCCTTGAAAATCTCCTTTATTGGTGGGGTATTTTAAGTGTTTCATTAGAGAATCACTCAAAGTTTTTAATCCGTTTTGGGGTTCCGGCATTATATCAACTGTTGTATAAACAAATTTATGAAGGATAGAATCCTGTTTACCTTTACATGTGTTTTTGCTATTTTGAGCAAAGCTATTGTTAATAACAAAACATGAAAGGAAAGTTACAATTATAGCTATAAGAGATATTTTGTTCCGGCCTGTCATGGATTAAAGATCGATATTTATCTTATTCCTAATCTAAGGAATAACCATGTTATTCGAGAATTTTTTAAAAGTGATTATATGTCGTGTTCGCGCCCGTTCGGTGGCGTTCGCGACTGTTCGTGCCCGTTCGCGGGTGTTCGCGGTGTTCGCAATTTCAAGAAACGAACACCCCGTATGTGTACCGTTTCAGACTTACGAAGTTTTTAAAACTTCGTAAGTCTTTATAAATATTAATTTGTCATGCTGAACAGAGTGAAGCATCTATTAGCCGATATGCATAGTTTGCAAAAAGATCCTTCGCTATCGCTCAGGATGACAAATATCGGGTATTTGAATTTTAACTTAAATTAAAGCATTCCGCCATCAACAGGGATTACCTGCCCGGTGATGTAGCTTCCCATATCTGATGCCAGGAAAACGCAGGCATTGGCCACATCCTCAGGCTGACCAGCGCGTTTAAGCGGGATATTAGCTTCCCAGCCCTCAACCACTTTAGGATCAAGCACCTCGGTCATTTCGGTTTTGATAAAACCAGGCGCTACCACGTTGGTGCGGATATTACGTGAGCCTAACTCTTTAGCTACCGATTTAGAAAAACCAATAATACCGGCTTTTGAAGCAGCATAATTAGCTTGCCCCGCATTACCCTGAACGCCTACCACTGAGCTCATGTTAATGAACACCCCCTGGCGGTTTTTCATCATGATTTTAGAAGCAGCCTTGGTAACGTTAAATATCGATTTCAGGTTCACATCCAGTACTTCGTCCCAGTTTTCCTCGGTCATGCGCATCAATAAACCATCTTTGGTAATACCTGCGTTGTTAACCACTATATGTAAGCTGCCAAAATCGGCTACAATGTCATTGATCAGTTTCTCGGCTTCGTCAAATTTAGATGCATCTGAACGGTACCCCTTAACCTGTGTGCCAAAGCTTTGCAGCTCCTGTTCCAGGGCCTGGCCTTTTTCAACTGATGATAAATAGGTAAAAGCTACATTGGCGCCGTGTTCGGCAAACTTTTCTGCTATTTTACGGCCTATACCTTTTGATGCACCGGTTATAAGCGCGATTTTTCCTTCTAATAATTTCATAATTTGAGTATATGATTTCGGGCGGTGAAGTTAGTGATAAGTTTTTTTATTGTATTAATATCAAAAACACCATCAAAGAAAATCATACTCTTTATTCTTTAATAAACTGCATGGCACAGCCTTCTATGCAAATCACAGGTCCAAGCGGACTCATAGTCAGCGAGTCGCCTTTTATATTATACCTGTAATCTTCGTATTCGGTTTTATCTGCTTTGTTTAAAGTGAGGGTTACGCTATCTTTTAGTGTATAAAATTTAAAATCGTTGAAAGCCGTTCCGTCCAATGTTCCATCGGTATTGAATAGTGCGTAACTTACATTGGTAGCTTTTACCCAATACATGGGGCCGCCGCTGCTTATCTTGTTCCGTACTAACTTCCATTTGCCTGTTAAGGTAGTGTCGGCCTTTGTTTTGTTATCTTTTTTGCAGGCACTAATTTGGATTGCAACCGCTGCAAATAAAATGAGGATAAAGTGTTTCATAAATTTGGTTTTTAATTATTACGCACAGCATCACTGCTACGCTACAGTTACATTATTTTATAAAACTATCTCCAATTATCTAATCATCAATTAACTAAATATCACTACCTTTGCGGCTCAAAAAAATACGTGTACATGAGCCAGTCTGTTCAAATAAAAAACGCTTTAATTTCCGTTTATTACAAAGATAATTTAGAGCCTATTATTCAGGAGTTAAATCGCCTTGGTGTTAAGATCTATTCAACCGGTGGCACCGAAACCTTTATCCGCAATTTAGGTGTTGATGTTATACCTGTTGAGGACCTTACCTCATACCCGTCTATTTTAGGCGGACGTGTTAAAACATTGCACCCTAAGGTATTTGGTGGCATTTTAACCCGCAGAGGTTTTGGCAGCGATGAAGAGCAGATTGCGCAATATGAGATACCTGAAATTGACCTGGTGATTGTTGACCTTTATCCTTTTGAAGAAACTGTAAAATCCGGTGCTTCTGAAGAAGATATTATTGAAAAGATAGATATTGGCGGTATTTCACTGATCCGCGCAGCAGCCAAGAATTTTAAAGACGTTGTGATCGTGGCTTCAAAAAATGATTACGGTACATTGGAAGAGATCCTGAAAACACAGGAAGGCGCTACAACTATTGCCCAACGCCGTTCATTTGCCCATAAAGCGTTCAATATATCCTCACATTACGATAGTGCCATATTCCAATACTTTAACCAGGAAGATCCGCTACCGGTGTTTAAACAAAGCATACAAAGCAGCCAGGTATTACGCTACGGCGAAAATCCGCACCAGGGTGGTGTATTTTATGGCGATCTGGATGCCATGTTCACCAAGCTGCATGGTAAGGAACTATCGTACAATAATTTGGTTGACGTAGACGCAGCGGTTGCCCTTATTGATGAATTTACCGAGCCAACTATCGCGATATTAAAACATACTAACGCCTGTGGTATCGCTTCTCGTTCTTTTATTAAAGAAGCCTGGGTAGATGCGCTTGCATGTGACCCGGTTTCGGCCTTTGGCGGTGTAATTATCGCAAATGCGGAGATTGATGCTGAAACAGCTACCGAAATAAGCAAGATATTTTATGAAGTGCTGATAGCCCCTGCTTTTACCGATGAAGCCGTTAGCATATTACAGGAAAAGAAAAATCGCATTATCCTGGTTCGTCAGCCTGTTGCTCTGCCAACCAAACAATTCAAAACTTTATTGAACGGTGTTATTGAGCAGGATAAAGATGCCGTTATTGAAGGTCCGGCTCAAATGACTCCGGTTACCAACAGGCAGCCAACAGAGCATGAACTGCATGATCTGTTCTTCGCCAACAAGGTGGTAAAGCATACCAAATCAAATACTATTGTGTTTGCTAAAAACAACCAGTTAATGGCAAGCGGGGTAGGCCAAACATCAAGGGTTGATGCGCTGAGGCAAGCTGTTATAAAAGCCGAAAGTTTTGGCTTTGATCTTAAAGGGGCGGTAATGGCATCCGATGCCTTTTTTCCGTTCCCGGATTGTGCCGAGCTGGCTGCCGAAGCAGGTATAACTGCTATACTGCAACCAGGTGGGTCAATAAATGACAAACTGTCTGTAACCATGTGTAATGAAAAAAACATTTCAATGGTTACTACCGGTGTTCGTCATTTTAAACATTAAATTTTAGCTTGAGAGGGGCTTATTGAGCTGGATTATGTGAGTTTGGGACTGAAAAATATGAGCAGATTTATGATTCAATCAGCCTAATCAATATAATTCAATTTAATCAGCTTATCTTAACAATAAATATGAAATTTTAACGCTTTTAATTGCAACTATGTAGTTTTTTTAAGCGTATTTTTATAAACTTTGCAGATTATTTGAAAGACATACCAGATGGGTTTATTTAATTTTTTTACACAAGAAATCGCTATCGATTTAGGTACCGCAAATACCCTCATTATACATAATGATAAAGTTGTTGTTGATGAACCGTCTATCGTGGCGTTCGACAGAACAACCAATAAAGTTATCGCCATTGGCCGGCAGGCTATGCAAATGGAGGGTAAAACCCACGACAATATCCGTACGGTTCGTCCGCTTAAGGATGGTGTAATTGCCGACTTTAACGCAGCTGAGCACATGATACGCGGTATGATCAAAATGATAAACCAGGGTAAAGGCTGGTTTTTCCCATCACTTCGTATGGTAATCTGTATCCCGTCGGGTATTACCGAGGTGGAGAAACGCGCTGTACGCGACTCGGCCGAGATTGCCGGAGCAAAAGAGGTTTACCTGATACATGAACCAATGGCTGCCGCGGTAGGTATTGGTATTGATGTGGAGGAACCAATGGGCAACATGATCATTGATATTGGTGGCGGTACAACCGAAATTGCCGTTATAGCCCTGTCGGGTATTGTTTGCGACCAGTCTATCCGTGTTGCGGGTGATAACTTCGACTCAGATATTGTACAATATATCCGCCGTCAGCATAACATTATGATAGGCGATCGTACTGCCGAAAAAATTAAGATTGAGGTAGGTGCAGCGTTGCCTGAGCTTGCAGATCCACCGGCTGATTTTGCCGTTCAGGGCCGTGACCTGATGACTGGTGTACCTAAACAGATCATGGTGTCGTATACCGAAATTGCACACTGTCTTGATAAATCCATTTCAAAAATTGAGGAAGCTATTTTAAAAGCACTGGAAATTACGCCACCAGAGCTTTCGGCTGATATATACCAAACAGGTATCTATTTAACAGGTGGCGGTGCTTTGTTACGTGGCCTTGATAAACGTGTTGCAGCCAAAACAAAACTACCCGTTCACGTGGCCGAAGATCCGCTGCGCGCTGTAGTACGCGGAACAGGAACCGCACTTAAAAATATAGGTAATTTTAAATTCTTAATGCAATAGTTTAGTGAGTGGTGAGTAGTTAATAGGGAATGGTTACTTACACTCCTTGTTAACTACTCACTACTCACCATTCACAACTCACTATCCCAATGCGTAACCTCTTGATTTTTATCACTAAGTATAACGCGTTTTTTTTATTCCTGATTTTTGAGATAAGTTCGCTGCTTATCTATATAAAATACAATTCTTTTCAAAAGGCTACTTTTATAAACTCTACCAATAAGGTTACCGGCACGTTGTTTACCCAGGTAAGCCAGCTTAATGATTATCTTTCGTTAAAAGAGGTGAATGACAGCCTGGCACGGGAAAACGCTTATCTCCGTGGCCTGCTCAAATCATCCAGTTATGTAGATACGATTGAGAAACACCAGGTTAAAGATACTGTTTACAAGCAGCAGTACAGTTACATTGTTGCTAAAGTGATTAATAACTCTACCAACAGGCGCAGTAACTATATCACTATAAACAGGGGCAGTAAAGAAGGCATAACCAAAGATATGGGAGTAATTTGCGGAGCTGGAGTAGTTGGACAGGTGATTGATGTTTCTGAGCATCTGGCCATTGTACAATCGGTGCTGCATAAAAACACGAGGTTTAGCGCCATGCTGGTTAATAATAAAGAAATTGGCTCATTTATATGGGGTACTGATCTTGACCCTACAAAGGGTTTATTGATTGATATACAAAATAATGCGCAGCCAAAACTTGGCGAGATGGTAGTTACATCGGGTTATTCGCTTTTCCCAACAGGTATACCGTTTGGCAAAATAACCAATTTGCATGCTAAAGGTGGTGGGTTATTGCTTAATGTGGAAGTGGCGCTTGCCGTTGATTTTAGCAAGCTGCAATATGTTTATGTGGTAAACAATAAATTTGCCCAAGAACAGGCGGGACTGGAGGCCGTGCAAAACAAAAATGAGTAGGACTATTTTAGTTAATGCCATCAGGTTTATAGTGCTGGTTTTTATGCAGGTGTTTTTATTAAAAAACATAACCTTTTATAACCTGTCTACCCCGTACCTGTACATATTATTTATTTTACTGTTACCTTTTGAGGTTCCCAATATATTATTATTTATACTGTCCTTTGTACTCGGTTTAACGGTCGACGCTTTTTATGATACACCGGGTTTGCATGCGGCGGCATGTGTTGTGCTGGCGTTGGTGCGTATATTATTTATCAGCATTACCGTACAAAAAGAGGGATTTGATAACGAACCCGAGCCAACTTTGAGTATTATGGGTTTCCGGTGGTTTTTTACTTATGCCCTGATCCTTACTTTGTTTCATCACTTTTTCCTGCTTAATTTAGAAGTTTTTAGTTTTCAAGAAATACAGTACACACTAAGCCGCGTGGTTTTGAGTTCATTATTTACAGTATTTTTGATGCTGGTTTCGGGATTACTATTTTTCAGAAGGAAAGAACGTAAATGAACAAATTTTTTGAGCGTCGCTACGTTGTAACAGGTATTTTCATCACTATAATTCTGGCGCTTCTGGCAAGGCTTTACTACATCCAGATAGTTGATGACCGTTATGCGCTGTACGCAAGCAAAAATGTTATCCGCCAGTTTGTATTGTATCCAGCACGCGGCCCTATACTTGATCGTAATGGTAAAATACTGGTACAGAATGAGCCTATATATGATATTACCGTTAATCCCAAGGAGGTAAAACCTTTTGATACGCTTGCATTTTGTAAATTGATAGGTATTGATAAACCCGGGTTCGACAAGCGGTTTACCAAGGCTGTAAAGTACTCACCAAACCGCGAATCCATATTTGAAAAACAACTATCGGTTGAACTGTATGCATCGTTCCAGGAAAAGTTATTTGAGTTTCCCGGCTTTTATGTTCAGCCCCGTACGGTGCGTACTTATCCCGATTCGGTAGCGGCGCAGTTTTTGGGTTTTATAGGTGAGGCGCAGGATCGTGATATTAAACGCTCTGGCGGATATTATCGTCCTGGTGATTATATAGGTGTTACCGGCGTTGAAAAGGCCTATGAAGAAGTTCTACGCGGACAGCGTGGTGTGAAAAACATGATGGTCGATTCGCGGGGAGTACCAAAAGGGTCTTATGCCAATGGCGCTTTTGATACTGTTGCCCGCTCAGGCGAACGGCTTACTTCATCGCTCGATATTGATCTGCAAAAACTGGGCGAAAAGTTGATGCAAAACAAATTGGGCAGTATTGTGGCTATTGAGCCATCAAGCGGCGAAATTCTGTGCTATGTAAGCAGCCCTACTTATGATCCTAATTTGATGGTAGGTCGGGAGCGTGGCAATAACGCGGCGAAAATGTATAATGATCCATATAAGCCATTTTTTATAAGGCCTATCCAGGCTCAATATCCTCCGGGTTCGTCATTTAAGCCTTTAAGCGCGCTTATAGCCTTGCAGGAAGGCATCATCAACCCTAATGAAACTTTCTATTGCACTGGTAATTATCGGGCGGGCAACCGAATTGTACATTGTAACCATGGTGAAGCACACGGTACGGTAAATATGGCCCGGGCTGTGGCCGAATCATGTAACGGTTACTTCTCAATGGTTTTTCAGCGTATTGTTGACCGATACGGAGTGAAACGGACAGAGGCGAATTTTGATGCATGGCGGGCCAATGTAATGAAGTTTGGTCTTGGCGCAAGATTAGATCTTGACATGCCTGCCGAAGGCCGAGGTAATGTACCAACGCCTTTACATTATGACAACATTTACCACAAAGGCGGCTGGCGCTCAAGCACCATTGTTCCGCTGGCCATTGGCCAGGGTGAGCTTTTAGCCACACCGCTGCAAATGGCCAACCTGGAGTGTACTATCGCCAATCATGGTTTTTTTTATAAGCCGCACCTGATTAAAGCCATTGGTGCAGAAAACGTTATTAAGAAAGAATATACCGAAAAAAATTATGTGGGGATAGACCCGCAATATTTTGAACCTGTTATTGACGGTATGCAGGCCGTAGTTGATAATGGTACCGGCCGGAGATCAAAAATACCTGATATTGTGATGTGCGGAAAAACAGGGACAGCGCAAAACCCGCGTGGCGAAGATAACTCGGTATTTGTAGCCTTTGCGCCTCGTGAAAACCCGAAGATAGCGATAGCCGTAGTAGTAGAAAACTCTGGCGAAGGGGCGCACTGGGCTGCCCCTATAGCCAGTTTTATAGTTGAAAAATATTTGAAAGGTAAGATCACCCCGCGTGAATCAGGAATTACTGTTGACTATTTTGCCAATGCCAATCGCCTGCCCGATCTGAGCCTTTATGAACACGATTTACAAAAAGAGCGTAGAAGGGATAGTATCCGGAGCGTAAGGATAGATTCGATAAAAAAAGTCAAAGCCGATTCTATAAAGAAGGCGGCCCAAACAAAAACGGCGAAAAATAATAGATCAAGTAGTTTTGGTGATTTTTTAGCAGGCAGGAGGACTATTAAATAGCATGAGTAACCAACGCAGTTTCTTTTTTAATGTTGACTGGCTAACGGTACTCCTTTATCTGGCCTTGTGCGTTATTGGTTGGTTTAATATTCATGCGGCAGTATTTGACGAAAGTCATCCAAGTATTATTGATGCATCTACTAATTATGGCAAGCAGTTTATCTACATCAATGTATCTATTGTAATTGCTATCATTATATTATTGCTCGAAAATCGTTTTCTAACTGCACTTGCCCCGGCTTTTTATGTAGTGACCGTACTGTTACTCATTTTAGTATTGTTGATAGGCCGTAATGTGGGCGGTAACCAGGCCTGGATAAATATAGGCGGGGGTTTTAGATTGCAGCCATCGGAATTTGCCAAGTTTGCAACCTGCTTGCTGCTTGCCAGGTACCTGAGCTCTGTTAACGTAAAGGTAACCGAAGTAAAATCATTTGTGATAGCCGCCGGTATCATTTTGTTGCCTATGGTGCTCATTAAGCTGCAACCTGATGATGGCTCTACACTGGTATTCTGTTCACTTATTTTTGTTCTATATCGCGAAGGTTTGTCCTCATACTTTTTGATAATTATAGGCATACTCATCACCCTTTTTCTAACCTCACAGGTTTTTAATGAACTTTATATTATTGCAGTAATAGCTGTAATAACCGGTCTGTTTGCCATTACTATTAAAAGGAACCGCGCACTTGTTTTTAAAATAATTGCTGGCGCGGTGATCAGTATAGCGTTTGTATTAATAGCCAAGCCACTGTATAATCATGGACTAAAATCGCATCAAAGGGCGCGTATTGATATTGTGCTCGGGCTTACGAAAGATAACAGGGGAGTTGGCTACAATCAGAATCAATCAAAAATAGCTATTGGTTCGGGTCGGTTATGGGGTAAAGGCTATCTACAGGGAACGCAAACCAAATATGCTTTTGTTCCTGAGCAAAGCACCGACTTTATTTTTTGCACCATTGGCGAGGAATGGGGCTTTGCTGGTTCTGTAGTTGTATTGGGCCTATATCTTTTTTTAATATTGCGTATTGTAATGATAGCCGAAAGGCAGCGTGCCCCTTTTTCGCGTATATATGGTTATGGTGTTGCATCGATACTATTTTTTCACGTGGTGATCAATATAGCTATGGCTATTGGCTTAATGCCGGTAATAGGTATCCCGCTACCTTTCATAAGTTATGGTGGCTCTTCGTTGCTTAGCTTTACTATTCTGTTGTTTATCCTTGTCAAGCTCGACTCCAATCGAATGGGCATTGTTTAGTTATTAGCTGTCCAATTTCATAAAACAACAGCACTTATAATATTAATAATATCCTATAAATAATTTCCGGAATAAGATTTGTACAGAGTGATAGCTTATTGTTGCCTATGTTATATATGAGGTGTTAAAATATAGTTATTTTAATATTAATAATAATCAAGTAATATTACGAATTACAAAAAGTGGATAATAAAACGCATAAATCTTTAAATTCCTTTCAGGTAATTTATTATAATATAAGTTAATCTATTGAGTTTTCAACAATTGTGTTAATTATAAAGCAGATTTGGCGTGCTGTTCTTCACTCCTCCATTTTGTTGATTTGTTTTATTAAATAATTGATAAGGTATCTCAAAACTCTTCGGATAGTAAAATGAATGAATTGAATACGGCCGGCAAAAAGTACGTTTTTAGCTAAAAACCATGTTTTTAGCTAATATGGACATCATTTTTGCAGCCAAAAGCCTCTCTCCTTATGATGCATTGTTTAAGTATTTATTGTTATATATTATATTTGTTTTAAGCGTTTGGCCGAACCGAGGCGTATCCTGAAAAGCCTTTAACAGAGTAAGGAATAATGTATAAAAATATTAACATGAAAAAGTTAGAATTAAAAGAACTTGGTGTTCAGGAAATGAATACTACCGAATTAACTACTGTTGAAGGCGGAGGTTTATTAGGCGACCTGCTTTCTAACACGCTTGCTACTGTTGTAGGCACAACTTCTATCTTGGCAAACAATGCTCTTTCTTTTGTTGGTTACACAGTTAACAAACTGGTAGGAGTTATTTTAAGCTAATCCATTTAACTATTTCCCAAAACAGTTTCTGTAACCGCCGTATTTCCTGCAGGTTAATATGCTAACATGGCCGGACAGCTTGGCGATGTTGTGGTTACGTTGTTAATTTATTACAGGCCGTATGGCTAATTACCGGGCGTATCCTGAAAAGCCCTAACAGAGTAAGGAATAATGTATAAAAATATTAACATGAAAAAGTTAGAATTAAAAGAACTTGGTGTTCAGGAAATGAATACTACCGAAATGACCAATGTTGATGGTGGTTTATTAGGCTTAAACCTTACTCCTCTGCTTGACGCAGTTAAACAAACAGTAAATGAAACTTTTGCTTTTGTTGGCGCTCAATTAGGCTTAATTGTTAAAGCCCTTCAAAACTTATAAGAAGAAGTTAAATAGCCGTTGGCCTGTTGGCTCAACGGCTATTTAATTAGGGGTTTGTGCAAAACTGAAAAAAGTAAAAACTCAATTTTTAAAATATAATTATGAAAAACTTAGAATTAAAAGAACTTGGCGTTCAGGAAATGAACGCAGCCGAAATGACCAACGTTAACGGCGGTGGCTTAGGCGACATCTTTATCAATATTAATTTGGAGCCTGTTTTTAAACTTGTTTCAGGTTTATTGAACGATACCGGTGCTTTCCTTACTAAACAGTTAGGCGCTATTTTTCAATTGCTGCAAGGCTTATAAGAAAAATTTATAAGATAGCCGTTATCCCAAAATCCTGGGGTCACGGCTATTTTAATATTTAATATATGGCTTTATTTACCTACTCGGCAGACACCATTTCTGAAACTTCTATTGTTTACCGTTCTCAAATCAGCATGCGCACGCAGCTGATTTACCTGGTTACGGTTGTAGCTATACTATTAACTTTTGTGGCGCTGCCATTTATTAAAACCCCCATCAGTATAAAAGGCAGCGGTCTTTTACAATCATCTATTGAAAAAACTGAGCTCACCATACCCGTTAGCGGCAGGTTAATCATGCTTAAACTTGCCGACAATCAAAAAATTAAACAGGGCGATACCATTCTGGTAATTGACGCCTCTGTACCAAAACAGCAAAGTGCGCTTGCCCAAAACCGCGTAAGCCAGATAAACCAGTTTCTGCGGGATATAAGTGAGCTTTTAGGTAGGATAAATAATGGTTTGGCTAATCCAAGTTTACAAACAGGCCAATATAATGCCTCCTGGCAGCAATTTGCACAGGAATTGCAAAATGCAGCCTTAGCAAAAAGGCAGGCTGCAAGTACCTTTAACCGTTACAATGAGCTGTATAAAAATAAGGTGCTCACCATATCCGAGTACGAAAAATATAAGTTTGAATATGATCAGGCCAAGTCGGCGTACTTAATGGTACTGGCAAAATATAAAACGCAATGGCAAACCGAAGCCAATGGATACAGGAATGAATTGCGCCAGTTAAACGGACAGGAAGCGGAATTAGACGAACAAAAAAAACAATATATACTCAGGGCGCCAATTGATGGCTCGGTACAGAACATTACAGGCATGCAAAACGGCGCCTATGTATTTGCTAATCAAAAAATCGGCGAAATATCACCCGACTCTAATTTAACCGCCTTTTGTTATATCAGGCCCGCGGATATCGGGCTTGTTAAAAAAGGGCAGGAGGTACGCTTTCAAATAGATGCTTTTAATTACAATCAATGGGGCCTGGTAATGGGCAAGGTGACCGATATTTCTGATGACATCATTATTGTAAATAACAACGAACCTGTATTTAAGGTAAAATGTACACTGGCGCAAAACTACCTGATGCTGAAAAACGGTTATAAAGGATATCTGAAAAAGGGGATGGATTTTACCGCCCGTTTTAAAGTAACCAACCGCAGCTTATATCAATTACTGTATGATAAGGTTGATGACTGGGTAAATCCTAATGTAAGCAAATAATGAAAAGCAATGAGCATTAAAATAAAACAGCGGGATATAACGGATTGCGGCGCGGCTTGTTTAGCCTCTGTTTCATCACATTATAAATTAGACCTTGCGGTAGCCCGTATCAGGCAGCTTGCCGGTACAGATAAAAAAGGAACTAATATTTTGGGTATGGTAGAAGCAGCCCAGAAGTTGGGCTTCGATGCAAAAGGTGTGAAAGGGCCTTTTGATAGCTTATTTAAAATACCTAAACCCGCAATAGCACACGTAGTTATTAAAGATATCCTGCAGCATTATGTGGTAATTTATAAGGCAACTGATAAGTTTATTGAGGTAATGGACCCTGTAGACGGACAGTTGGTACGCAAAACACATGATGAGTTTAAAAAAGAGTGGACCGGTACACTGGTGTTGTTGCTTCCATCTGATGAGTTTGAAACCGGTAATCAAAAAAAATCGGTACAGGGGCGTTTCTGGAACCTGATACGCCCGCATAAAAGCATTTTGTTCCAGGCTTTGTTTGGTGCCGTTGTGTACACCATTTTGGGTTTGTCCACCTCTGTTTTTGTGCAAAAACTGGTTGATTTTGTATTGGTTGACGGTAACCGAAACTTGCTTAATCTTATGGGGGTAGCAATGATGGTTATTTTAGCGGTTCAGCTATTTATCGGGACAGCCAAAACCATATTTACCCTAAAAACCGGGCAGATGATTGATGCCCAGCTTATATTAGGTTATTACAAACATTTGTTAAGATTACCGCAGCAGTTTTTTGATACCATGCGGGTAGGCGAGATCATTTCCAGGATTAACGATGCCGTGAAGATCCGCACCTTTTTAAATGATGTGAGTATTAATTTCCTGGTAAATATATTCATCGTGGTATTTTCATTTATCATGATGTTTACTTATTACTGGAAGCTTGCCCTCATTATGCTTACGGTAATCCCCATGTATTCGCTTATTTATTATATAACCGATAAGCTCAACAAAAAAGCGCAGCGGAAGCTGATGGAAGATTCGGCCGAGTTGGAGTCGCAGCTGGTAGAAAGCTTAAACGCGGTAGGTACCATAAAACGCTTTGGGCTGGAAGATCACGCTGATGAAAAAACGGAAACCCGTTTTATAAGGTTATTGAAAACCGGGTATAAATCAAACGTAAATTCCGTTTTTTCTGGCACATCATCAGAGCTGGTTTCACGTGTGTTAACCATTGTTTTGCTTTGGGTTGGTGCAGGTTATGTAATGGATAATCAAATTACACCCGGCGAATTGCTGTCGTTTTATACATTGATTGGTTATTTTACCGGCCCGGTTTCTACCTTGATCGGCATGAATAAAACCGTACAGGACGCGGTAATTGCCGCCGACAGGTTATTTGAAATTATGGATCTGGAACGGGAAAGCGACGAAAATCAGATTGAGCTTACACCCGATAAAATAGGCGATATATATTTTGAAAATGTTTCTTTCAGGTATGGAACGCGTGTGCCCGTTTTTGAAGATCTGAGTTTGATAATCCAAAGAGGTAAGTTCACGGCTATTGTAGGCGAAAGCGGCTCAGGTAAATCAACGCTGATGTCTATACTCCAAAATATTTATCCGATACAAAAAGGTAATGTGCGGATAGGGGAGTATGATTTAAAATATATCAGGAACTCATCTCTGCGCCAGATGATATCCGTTGTGCCACAGCAAATTGATCTGTTTGCGGGCAATGTTATTGATAATATCGCCGTTGGCGATGCTGAACCGGATATGCAAAAGATAATCGATATTGCCTCTAAACTTGGGCTGATTGGTTTTATAGAAGCATTACCAAAAGGCTTCCAAACCTATCTTGGCGAAAATGGCACCACACTATCAGGGGGACAAAGACAGCGCATAGCGATTGCGCGGGCATTATACCGTGACCCGGAGATCCTTATCCTTGACGAAGCCACATCGTCCCTTGATTCCGTATCAGAAAAGCATGTACAACGAATGATTGAAATACTAAAGGCAGCCCAAAAAACCGTTATAGTGATCACCCACCGCTCAAGCACCCTTAATAATGCAGATAAGATCATCGTACTGGATAAAGGTATAGTTGTAGAACAAGGCAGCCACAACAATAAACTAAAATATAGTCTGAGCTAATAGTACGATCTTAAAACAATAAACAAAAAAGCCGGGCTATATAGGAGGGCACTGAAAAAGTAGTGCAATAAAACGAATTACGAAAAGCGATCAAGAGAAAAGGCAACTTTTACTTGGTCGCTTTTTTGTTCTGATTGCTTTTGTGTGGGTGATTTAATGTGGATAATACGGGCCTATAGGAGTTTGGGGAGTGCAAAAAACGGCTAAATACCTCTTTTTATTGTTTTTTAGGCGATCAGTTTGATGATCCTTTTCAGATTGACAGTAAAGATGGCCAATGCGCCCTGCATCTGCATGTTTTCGATACCATAAGCTATCGCCCGGTCATAACCATGAACGTTTTTTAGTTCACTGTTTTTGGCTTCGATCTTATACCTGTGTTTGATGCTTTCCTTATATTGTGTCGTTTCCTGAAAAGCCATCTGTTGTTGGTGCAGGTCTGACTTTATGCTTACAGAATAGGTCTTGGTTTTTGCCCCAGGTTTGTAGCACCCCTCCCTAAATGGGCAGATTTTGCATTTTTCAACATCAAAGTAATACGTGTCTGTCTGATTTGTTCCAACGTTCTTTTTTCCCTGTCTTGATTTTCGTATGGACAAATGCCCTGCAGGGCAAACGAACATATCAGCGTCTTTGTTATAATCGAACTTATCTTCTTCTTTTCTAAACCCCTGGGTAATGGTTGGGTTTAGTTTGGCTACCACCTTAATATCCTGTCCGTTCATTAACGCAAGGTTCTCTTTTCCTGAATAAGCCGAATCGCCGATGATCCTTTCTACTTCAATGCCGTTGTTCTGACTGATCTCCAGAAGCTTGGGAAGTTCCGGCCCATCGCCTTTTTCTCCCGAAGTGACCACCGCAGCGGTAATAATCCGTTCCTCCGTCATCGCCAAATGCGTCTTATAACCAAAGAAGGAACTATCTGCAGATTTATGGCCTGTTTTAGCATCCTTGTCTTTGGATAGCGTATAGTGCTCCTGAGTATCTGCTACTGTCTCTTTCAATAGATTCAGTTTTTCTTTTACCGCAGGTATCTGGCATAACGGTTGATCGGCTTCAATATACTTTTCCAATGCACTGCAATAAGCCAGTTCTTTTTCCAATTCGTCGGCTGTGTTCTTTTCGGGCATGCCTGCCTTCATATCTTCATCTATCGCATAAACAGCTTTGCGGAGTAACTTTGAACGTTCCCGCAATACTTCCAATGCTGAATACGGGTTGGATCTCGACAGGGAATGGGTAGCATCAACAATAATGGATTTTGAGCGGATGAGCCCTTTTTCAATAGCTATGGTCACCGTTTTACCAATAAGCAGGTTTAACAGATCATTATCCTTTAGCCGCAGCTTTCTGAACTTGGTCAATGAACTCGGATCGATAATTCCTTCTTCCGGCGACATATCAAGGAAATATTTGAAAGACATATCATACTGCGAACGCTCAACAACATCTACATCTGAAACCGTATAGATCGTTTTTAACAACAGATATTTGAACATCCGCACGGGACTTTCAGCTGTCCTGCCATTCGTCATGCAATATTTGCTGACCAGTTCTTCATAGATAAATGTAAAATCTACCAGGTCATTGATCTTCCGAAGAAGATTGTCTTTAGGAACGATCAGCTCATATAAGCCCAAAAACGCGCTAAAATGGATCTTTTGTTGTTGAACGAGCATCTTGTAGTGGCTTTCTTTTGACACTTCAAGATACAAAAAACGGGGTTGAAAAACTGATTTTTCAACCCCGTTTTGCCTATTTAGACTTTTTCAGTGCCCTCCTATATAGTCCGGCTTCTTTGTTTATTTAACCTGCAGGATATCTGCGGCGTAGAAGTGTATAAAATTTCTCGGTGGTTGTGGGTTTGCTATCCCAGTTATTTTTTACCACATAATTAGTTTTCAAAAAGCGTTCAGCCTCTTCAAAGGAGTTAAAGCGGTTCACTATTTCAATAGCTTCGCTGTAAGCCAGGCTATAGCCGTTAAACAAATCTTTTATATATAATAGCTTATCGTTGAGGTTTATTGCCGATTTAAGATCGGTAATAGGCAGGGCATTAGCAGGCGATGCTGTTGCAGCCTTTTCCTTTTCGGCCTTTAAGGCAGATATTTTTTGGTTGATTGTTAAAACTCTGTCTTCATTATCAGCTTGTCCATTGGTCTCGGCCTTAGCTATAACCGGTTCTGGTATAGCAGGCTCTTCAACTGGTGTTTCGACAATGCCTTGATTCTCGGCAGTTATTGGTGGTAATTGCTCGGTTAGTTCTTCCTGTTCAAATTGGTCACCATCTTCATCCCAATCAGTTGTGTCTTCAATTTCCAGTTCCTGTTTTACAAGTTCGGGTTCCTGACGTTCAAATGAATAGGAGTCATCAGTCTTTTCAGTATCCAGGTTAATTTGCGGCACAGGTTGCTGGTCTTCGGTTATCTGAACAAGCGGCTCTGTCTTAACCGGATTATATGGAGCATGAACTGGCGGCTCGGCTTCTTGCGTTAGTTCAAGTTTGGTTTCTGTAGTTAGTTTCTGTTGCACCACAGGCTCAAAATAGCGCTGTTCATGAATAGAGTCTGTCTTTTTTCCGTCTTGCGGTTCGGGTTTGCTTTTTTCGGTAACAGGTTCAGGTGTTTCGGCAGGCGGAGCCTGATGGGTTGGTGCACTACGCTCGTGTAACCTGCGCAATATTTCGGCATGGTCTTTTAAAAAATGAGCGTTGGCAACAAAAAGCTCCAGTTCAAGCTCATTTAAATCGCTGCTTTCAGCTTCGAGGTAATCATATTGGTCATTAAGCTCTTTTAAAATACCACCAATCTTTTTAAATACATCCATTTGCTTCATGGCTTCCAATGTTATGAAAAATGCTTGCCAAAAATAGGATTAAATTCTGATATTTGCCCTCCATAAAAGTTAGAAATGGTATATAGCGAGGAGGTTTTTAAGCGTAAAAGTGAGTTCGGCGGCAGTATTGAGTTAATCTGCGGCTCAATGTTTTCGGGCAAGACCGAAGAGTTGATAAGGAGGCTTAACCGGGCTCGTATTGCCAGGTTAAAAGTGGAAATTTTTAGCCCAAAAGCTGATACCCGTTTCGTAGAAGATGCCCTCGTATCGCATAATGCCAACTCTATTCCTTCAACACCTGTCGACAGCGCATCGGCCATACTATTGTTAAGTAATGACGCCCATGTAATTGGTATTGATGAAGCGCAGTTTTTTGATAACGAACTTCCAGAAGTTTGCAATATACTGGCCAATAGAGGTATACGTGTAATTGTTGCTGGCCTGGATATGGATTTTAAAGGCCGCCCTTTTGGACCGATGCCGGCTGTAATGGCTATTGCCGAATCAGTTACCAAACTGCATGCTGTTTGTGTTCAATGCGGTAATCCTGCGCTTTACTCATACAGATTGGTACCTGATAATGCTAAAATACTATTAGGCGAAAAGGAAAGTTATGAACCCCGTTGCCGCAATTGCTATAATAGTTAAGACCACTTCACTGTAATTTTTTTACTAAATACCTGTTTTTCAAAACAAAAGGTAGTAATCCGGATGTTATTTGTTTAAACGGGCCTCAATTGTGGTCCGTTCTTATAACTTGAGGATTTATGGCTAAAAAAATTTTGGTGATAGAGGATGATAAAGACATCAGGGAAAGTATTGTTTATGTGCTTGAAGAGGAGAACTATGAGGTTATTGCTTCAGAAGACGCTAAGATCCTGAAAAGAATAAGTGATTTTAACCCAGACCTGATTTTACTGGATAACTGGCTTTCTGACTGGACGAGCGATGCCAATGGGCAGCAGCTGAGCAAAGCTTTAAAAAGTGATGCTGCGACACAACACATCCCTGTGATCATAATTTCGGCAGTTAGTAATATAAAAGAAATTGCTGAAGCCGGGGATGCCGATGGTTATTTAAGAAAACCGTTTGACATCAGCAAATTGGTGGAAGTAGTTAAAAAGCACATTAAATAATTTTATTTCTAAATAAAACGGCCTTTCAATATATACTGAAAGGCCGTTTTAATTTATAATTTCATTCCTAAACCGATACTAAATGTTCGGCCATCGGCGGGTAAAATACCTGGGCCCGGGTACATATTGATCCTGCGTGTAAAGTATTTGGCATTAAACAGGTTGTTAACATTGGCATTAATATGATAATTCCGGAGGAATGTATAATTAAAAGCCCAGTCAAAAACATGGTAGGCTGGTACAATACCTGTAGCTCCGGTTGGGTTGGCTATCGTATTATTAGCATCGCTAAAACTTTTGCTGGTATAGCTAAATTGCAAAGTAGTGCTTACATGATTGCTTAAAACAGTTAGGCCCGTGCGGTTTATCCAATCAGGAGTATTTTCGGTCTGGTTGTTTTTCAGGCTGATATTCTTGCCCGATTGATTGATAGAGCCGCTTATATAACGACCGTGGGTATAAGCAAGGGAGTTAAACAGACGAATATCGCTGCCGGAATGCTCGTTAAATGATCGTAATAATGACACTTCTGTGTAAGCTTCAACACCTTTAGCTACCGCGTTGCCTATATTGGTGGCAAATAAATGGGTTACATTATTGGCATCTGTTTGGGTTAAGGTTCCCGCGCGGTTATTGTAGCGTACATAAAAGCCGTTAACATCAAAATTAAATACGGTGCTGATATGCCCGCGATAACCCAGGTCAATGTCATAACCACGGCTATCCTTAATGTTAGGGTCAATAATAGTAAGCTGATCGGCGGGAGTAACAGCCGCGTATAAATAAGGGCGATAAGCCTGCGAAATATTGCCATAGAGCTGGTTGCCATTACTGAACTGGTATTGTAAACCAGTACCAAAAAGCGGGTAATTGCGATTGCCTTTATAACCAATAGGGAAGGTGGCATTATTGATTACACCCGAAGTGGTGGTTTTAATAACCTCATATCGTACACCCGGTGTTACTGTAAATTCCGGAGTTATCTGGAATATATTTTCGGCAAAAGCTGCATAGTTTAAACTGTGTAATCTTAAATCAATTCCGTAGGGTTTCACAAGGCTTAGGTCAAAATCGGTACCAATGGTGCCAACACCCTTTTGCCTGCGTTTGGTTGTTTCTTCAAAATATCTTACCCCGGTGGTAAAAGTGCTGTTTAAGGTACCCAGCTTATAAATATGCAGCAATCGGGCCTCGGTAGTAAAACCTGCATAATAATCACGGTCAACCTGGCGCGGGTTGTATGTTTTTAAGCTGGTATTAACTGTATCCGGAATGTTGGGTGTATTAATAAACTGCACACTATTACGCTGGCCAAACAATACGTGCGATGTTACCTCCAGTCTGGTATTGCTGTTGAAAGCGTAATTAAACAACAGGGCCGGGATGTTTATTTCAGGATTGAAGAAATTACGGAAACGGGTTGACTGGCGATTATTGGCATCAAACTGGGCATCGGTTAAACCACCTGCAATTTGCTGCCGGTAGTCGGACCGTGAAAACTGAACGGCTATGCTGCCTTTGCTGTTAAACTGGTATTTAATATTGGCATAATAGGCCCGGTAGTTAAATGCAGCATCTGGTCGCCAGCCGTCACCACTGCGGGCAGAGTAAAAGGCATAATAGCTTACCTTGCCAACCTTGCCACCAATAGCATTATAGGAGTTAAAAAACCTGTTTGAACCCCCGGTTTGTTCTGTTTCAAAACCAAATACCTTGGTGCTGTCGCCTTCTTTAATTTTGTAGTTCATCATGCCCCCAAACTGGCTGCCGAATTGCAATGCCGCGGAACCCCGTACATATTGAATTTCGCTGATGGCCTGAAACGGTACATTATAGTGGTTTTCAGGATATCCAAATACATCGGAGTTAGTGTTATAGCCGTTTTGGCGCATGTTCATCTCAATAGAACGATGCGGATCGGTACCCCGCGTGCCAATATTGATTTGCAGGCCAGCACCATCCATTTCCCATGAATTAACTCCCGGTATTTTGGCAAGTGTCATGCGGGCATTGTTGTTAGCTAAATTAGCTTTGCCGGCATCAGGGTATAGCAGATTCGTTTTTTTGCCGGCAAAAATATAAGTGCCGGTAACATTGGGTAAGTGTTTGAGCCTGTTTTCTTTAACAATAACACTGTCAAGCTGTAAGGTGTCTTTAACACTTTGTTGTTGTGCGTAGCTGTAGCCTGTACTTAAAGCAAACAGCACAAACAGAAATATTTTATAAAAATTATTCATTGATTTTAAATTGATAAAATGATAGGGATATAATAATCCATTGCACAACGCACACGCATATTATCGGCCTGCGTTGGTTTTTGACTGTTTAATAATTACGATGGATCAGGCAATAGATTCGGGAGGCCTGCCTGCTATAGTAGCCGGTGGGTTTTTTATATTGATTTGTATAAAAGTGCAGGGTTTTTCAACAGGCGGAGCAGTAGCGAAAAAGGTATAATCAACTATCGGAAAACTGTATTTGTTATCAACTCCGGTTTTTTTGCCTGATGATTCATGTGCCTTTTTACTTACAGGGATGTCATTAGTCTGTTTTGCACATATAATATTTTCGTTTAGCAGCTGAGTGGTTTCATAATTAGGTATACATTGCACAAACATGGTGTCGCGTGTCATTCTGAGCTTAACATAATTATAAGCACGGCCATTAAACTGAATTTGGCCCGATACACGTACATACGTTTGCCAGTCGTGAATTTGAGGCAGGTGCTGCTTTATTTTTATTTGGATAAGATTATTAACATCGTATTTGCCACGGCTAATTTGCTCTGTTGCAAATTTATTTGAACGATATACCAGATATTGGTTCAGCAGCAGGTAACCACCTATGTTAAACAGGTGAACGGCGAGCATGAGAGTGGCAAGGATACGGTTCAATTAATAATGAATCTAAATAATAACAATGCTAAGCATTATTTTAATTAGTTTATAACTTATTGAAATAAATCTGGAAAATAAGACCGTGTGTTTTATACACTATCATTGATGCTAAATAGCTTATGCTAAGGGTGTCTGAGTTGTTTTTCGACTGTCTTTTATGTGACTGCTTTTGATGTAGAAATTAATTTTATTACTTAATTGCCTTATTTATAGTTAATTGTTGATTTTTAACCGTACCTTTACTTCATTAAATAAAATATAGAATGCAAGGAACAGTAAAATTTTTCAATGAAAGCAAAGGATTCGGGTTTATCGTACCAAGTAATGGTGGTGCCGAAGTTTTTGTACACGCCTCAGGCCTTATCGACACCATCCGTGAAAACGACAGTGTTACCTACGATGTAGAACAAGGCAAAAAAGGTTTAAATGCGGTAAATGTAAAAGTAGGTTAAATAACTATTATTATAATCGTACAAGCATCTGCACAGCGTGCAGATGCTTTTTTTGTGCTCATGTTTTCCCAGGTAAAAGCGGGCACAAAAAAAGAGCCGGTGGTTAACCGAGGGCACTGAAAAAGTCCAATTAATATGTGAGGTAAAAAGGAGGGCTTAAAAAAATCAATTTGATACGTTGAGAATCGTTTATACGACTCGGCGATGAGACTTGTAGGCCTATAAGACAAGGAAAAGGGGTTGTTCGTGCTTATTGAACAACCCCTTCATTTTTGCCGGATTTTCCGGGACTTTTTCAGTGCCCTCGGTTAACCACCGGCTCTTTTAATTATATAGAGTGTTTGCACTCTGCAGGTAACTTAGTTCAAATATGATTGTAACAGATTTGATTTTGAGTTATGACGCAAACGCATCAAAGCTTTATCTTTTAACTGGCGTACACGCTCACGGGTAAGATTAAATTTCTCACCAATTTCTTCTAATGAATGTGCGGCATAACCACCCAAACCAAAGAATAAAATGATAACCTCGCGGTCACGTTCGGCAAGGATACCTAATGAGCGTTTAATTTCCTGCGATAATGAATCCATCATCAGTTCGGTATCAGTTGCAGCATCGGTGCTTTGCAGTACGTCAAGTAGTGTATTTTCTTCGCCCTGAATAAACGGAGCATCCATGGAAATCTGGCGACCGGCGTTGCTTAACGAATCAGATATCTTATCAACAGAAATTTCCAGGTCTTCAGCCAGTTCCTCAGGTGTTGGCTGCCTTTCAAATTCCTGTTCTAATTTTGAAGCCGCTTTGTGTATCTTACTTAATGAACCTATCTGGTTTAATGGTAAGCGCACAATACGTGATTGCTCAGCAACAGCCGATAATATTGACTGGCGGATCCACCATACAGCGTAAGAAATAAATTTAAACCCTTTGGTTTCATCGAAACGTTTGGCTGCTTTAATTAATCCTAAGTTTCCTTCGTTTATAAGGTCGCCTAAAGTAAGGCCCTGGTTTTGATATTGTTTTGCTACTGACACCACAAAACGAAGATTGGTTTTTGTTAACCTTTCTAATGCTGCCTGGTCGCCCTCACGAATCTTTTGTGCCAGGATCACTTCTTCCTGCGCGCTAATTAAATCCACCTTGCCTATTTCATGCAAATACTTTTCAAGCGACTGAGACTCGCGGTTGGTAATGGATTGGGATATTTTAAGTTGTCTCATTTTTTTGAATAGATTTTTTTCAAGCTATTAAACAGTCCGATAAGATTTTGCCCGGTTGGTTTAACCAGACGATGTTAAATAATAAATTAAATTAAACTTTGCTTCAGTAAATTTTTCAATACCCGGAATAGTAATTACGAGGGCTGGCTAATGTTGCTAATGCTGTACGAAGCGTGGTGTTGATAACCAATAAATGTTTAATCAATATATGATCTCTTAAATGGATGCACAAAGATACGCAATTCTATGCCATTATTGTGTCACAAATACGTGTATTTACAAGCTGTTTTTTTGTTCATTTTTATTGTTTTGAATCAGCCACTTCTGTGCTTGGTTTTTCCTTTTTCGGTCGGTTCTTGTTCCACTTTATTTTAATCTTACCATCCTCGCCATCAGTAGCTAATATATGCAATACAATGCCGCGCATGCGTTTTTTGTTTCGTTCATTTTGGTCAACTATGGCTGTATCTTTTTTAGGATTTCTGAGTGGTATATCAAGCGCTATATTGGTTCCTTTTGACAGGGAGTACACACCTGCTACATCCATATTAAGCACGTTTGAATTAATTTGCATAGGACTGATCACAATTTTATCGCCATTAATATTAAATTGGCCTTTAAGATTTGAAAAGGTAATATTCTCCAGATCGCGGAACGGGAAAGCGAATTTACCTACACTTTGAATAGGCGAAAAATTAACCAATGCGCCTTTTTTGAGCTCAAATGTTGTTACCCCGTTTATTGACCTTGGCACAACGTTGCCCTCATTATTTATACTTCCCGTAATGTGAGCCTGCGCCGAAAGAAAGCCCTTTAAATTTTGATAAGTAAAGCTTTTTAGGCCAAAGTTATTAAATGAATAAAAAAAGTTACTGGTATTTACATTATCTATTTGGGTGTTGAGCAAAAAGGTGTTCACGGTACCTTTCTGAATAATATTACCGGCCAGCTTTAATGACCCGCCCGCGTGTTTTACGCGCACATTTTGCACCCGTATGCTATTATCGGCCAGTAGCAAATCGGCAGTTGCATCTGTAGCCAGAAACTTTTTATAATAAACTTTAGCTACACGGAGGTGAAGTTCGGCCTTACCCTTGTCAAAAGCGGTATTGAGCTGGCTGTGTAAATTAACCTTGCCGCTTTTACTCCTTATCGGCGCATCGCTTTTGCGGGCGTTCAAAAAACCTAAAAATTCAGCTATATGCAGTTGCGGACTATTTATCTGCCAGGTAATCAGTATTTTTTCGGGAGCGGTATAATACAGGTTTAAGAAATTGTTTACGCGGCCCTCCATATAGGCTACACTATTACCTGTTTGCAAACGGATGTTGTTCATCAGCAGGTCATTTCCTGCGAATTTCAGGGAGATACCTGTATTTTTAAAATGAAGGTTACGTGGTAAATAACTTACATCGGCATTTTTAATATTAACAGTTCCGCTTAGTATTGGTTTGTTTAACTTGAAATTTATCAGGGGAGCTTTATAAGCCAGTTTAAGATCAGCAGTGCCTTTGGTAAACTTAAGGCTCTGTTCGCCAATTACGGGGTTAAGCTTTGCTACATCAAAATGCGATTTAAATATACCTGTAGCCACAGGAACATTCAGGTTGTTTATAAATGCGGTATCAACAGTAAACGGGATTTGCTTGTATTTTCCGTTAAAATGATACAGTTTTATAATGGAGTTGTCGTCATTTAAGCCTTTGCCATTAATATAATTATTGGAGAATATACCGTTAAAGCTGCAATCATCAATTTTGCCGCCCGGAGTAGTCACGGTATTGTTTTTTACTTTGGCGGTAACAAAAATTAGAGGATCGCCACCACCGGCAAAGCTACCATTGAGGTCACAGGTTACAGCAATTGGGTTATCAATGTTAAACATGTTGAGGCTTTTGGTAATATTGGGGGCTAAAAGGTTAGCGGCGCTTGTCCATAGTATTTTATCATTTACAATGTTTATGGTAAAATCTGCCGGGCCTTTAGCCAGGTTAAATTTGGCGCCTATTGTAAATGTATCATCACCAATGCCAAGTTTATTGGGCGCCACTACAATAAGTTTACTTTTACTATCATACCTAATGTCAAACGGGCCTGTAAGTAGTTTGTCTTTCATAAAACTTCCCTTTTGGGTATTGAATGAAAAACTTTTCACCATGGTTTTTAACTTGAGATGAGCATTCCAGCCGGTGGCAGGGTAATCCATACGACCGTTTACATCCTGCGCCTGAAACTTAAATAATTTAAAAGCCTTTCTGTCGTCTACAGTGAAATTCACGTTGCTTAATTCAAAGCGTTTAAGTTGTGCAGTTGAGCTGCTTTTATCTTCGGGTTTGTTATTGTCTTTAGGTTTAGCCTTAAAAACAGCAGTATTGCTATATCCGGTACTATCGGTAAACAAGTCAATATCGGCATTACTGATCTCAATTTTGTTGATATCAACTGTGCCCTTGAGCAGCGCCATAGCGTTTACAGAAACATAAAGTTCTTTGGCGTTGAGCAGTGTATGGCGGTGATTAGCCCAAAGCTTATCCTTTATCATAACATCTTTTAGCACAATAGATACACCTGGGAAACCCTTGAAAAATGTGGGGTCGATATTGCCAATGGTGAGTGTGCCGTTAAGGTTTTTATTAAGTTCGGTAGTGATAAGGTTAAGTACTTTTTGCTTGTTATAAGCTATATAAACAGATATAACAATACACGCAACTATAACCAAAGCTATAATGCCGCCTGTAACCTTCAGTATTATTTTTAACCACTTTGGCATAATAATAATTTAACAATAAAGGTTTGTAACGCCTAATTGTTTGTATATAAAGCTTATAGTTGTAAACTGCAGGTAAATTGTTACTTAAGCTCCTGTATTAATATACCGTTGGTTGATATGCTAACTTATCAATTTTAAGGCCTCTTGTATATAATGCAGTCCGGTTTCAGAATACGGTAACCTCAAAGCAAACTGGTGTCCGTGAGCATCCATTTTCAGGAGTGACTTTTTGAGGATATTGATCACTTTATCCGGTTCATATTTTGGATAAAAATCTTCATATTGAAATTGTAGGAAAACAAGGCACAGGGCGTTTTCCATGGTTTGTACATCATGATCAACCTTGATCTTTTGCTTGAGGATAATTTGCTTTGCCCTCGCTATTTGCTCAGGAGAATATCCAACAGTTTCCATGACGTCCGAGGCTTTTTCAGCATGGTACTGGGCCAGGTCTTTACGCCATTTTAAATAAGCTTCCCTGCCCACGGGATAGGTGTCACGGGGTATTTCCCAGCGGCCAATGTGCTGGCTCCGGGATGCCAGCAGCAGTTCTTCGCTCGCATTGGTGTCAAGTTTATTTACCCAGTCATACAGTTTGAGCGCTAAAAAATACTCCTGTGGATAGGCGATCTTTTCCCAGGTAAAAGTATTGGGGTCTTTTTGATTGTATGCATCAAATTGTGCAAAGGCGTCGCTTAATTTAGTCATAGCTATATCTCAGCGTAAATATAATTTATTTAGCCACAGGTGCACTGTTATCCACATGTATAAAACATTCTTTTGATGAATCACAAACCGGACAGCAATAATCGGGCAATAATTCAAAATCAGTACCCGGAGCAATGCCGTTTACCACATCGCCGTAAACCTTATCATAAATGCTGAAACAGTTTTTGCACTGATAAATATAATGCGGTTCTTTTTCTGTTTTACTGTCGGCAGTCCCGTCGGTTTGGGCGGGAAGCAATATGCTGTCGTCAATTAAAAGACTGTAAAAATAATTGCATAACTCGATAAGGCAATGGCCCAGGACCTGCGCCGGTACTTTTTCGCGGTAAGTAATATATTCCTTTGAGTTTGGATTGAAATCGCTGGTATGTAATACGTCAAAAACATCAGCTTCGCGTTTTTTAATGATGATGGAACCCGGCAAGCCTGTTTTGGGCTGCATTTTTATAGCAAAACAAAGGCGAAAAGTGCGGAGGTCATATTCCTCAAATTCCCTTACCAATTGTTGTTTTAATTCCAGACTTTCACTGTTCAGGTTTTCCAGTTGCCAGTTGAGTTCGTTGGAGGCATGCCTGATGTTTACCCTATATTTATTTAGTACAATGCCCCATTCTTTTCTGTCCGCTTCACTAATGCCTTTTATCAATAAGGACTTCCAGGGCGTGGTATATAATTGTCCGATACGATTTTTTAGGCATAGGGTACAAATATCCTTCATAAACTCCAACGGAAACAATTCGTTGCGGCGATAAACACCCAGCCAGTATTTATTATTTACATAACGGTTAAGGCCTTCATAATAAGGTAGCTGAAAGTCGGGTAGCTTTAATGGTTCGGTTATGGGCTGGCTGATCAGGTCACTTTCGGCAATAACCAGATCATAAAATTTTTGATGATCAATTTTCTGTTTGTCATAAAACAAGTCTTTGTGGCTCATAATGACTTTTTCGGCGATATTGCTCCATACCGGTATGTCTTCCGAATAGATCAGCGATGGCCAGCAATATATATCGGTTGTTTTGGGAAAACGGATGTACAGGAACCAGTAGTTATTTACGTCGGATGTGATGAAATTGAAATTGCCACTAAAAAAAGGCACGAAGGTCTGGTGTTTGTCTACCAGGTTTATCTTTAATTGCGGCCTGAAATTAAACAGGTCAAAAATATCTTTGTAAACACCTTCTTTTATCCAGCTTTCGGTATTAAAGATAGCATCGGTCACATAGGAACTAATGATATTAGGAAATTCGTCCTCATCTACTTCATAGCTGATCTCGGCGCGGAGCATATCCATCTCCATATCTTCCAAACGGTCGGCCTCAATGCAAAAAAACAACTGTTGCCTGTTTCCAATACGGATATTTACGGCTCCCGCATTTTCAGCAATCAGCAATAACTCATATAAATCACCGGCCGATACCACTCCACCCGGTAAATTTACTTTGATGCAACATGTTTCTTTTTGTTTCATAGTTTGCCTCTCCTATATTATATTATTGAAAAAGGGTTGTCATGCTGAGCTTGTCGAAGCATGGTGTGTAGGCCTCTGCGCTCAACCTTTCGACGATGCTCAGGGTGACACCCCTTTTTTTGCTATTATTTACTCTCTGCAAGAGTTAACATTTCTTCCAGCAGGCGTTTTACTTCTGGCCGGCATGAGCCGCAACCCGTACCCGCACCGGTGGTATTACACAGGTCTTTAAGGTTATTACAGCCGGCGGCTATTTTATTCTGGATGTTTTCGCTGCCTACATTGTTGCAACTGCAAACCAGTTTACCCAGTACCGGCTCGGCCTTATTGCCGCTGCGTAAAAGCTGAATACGCTTTTCACTCAGTTCGGTTTTATTAGCAATCAATTCCTTAAATTCCTGGAACTCGCTTTTATCACCTATAAGTATAGTGCCTACCAGTCTATCATCATGGATGATGCATTTTTTATAATAGCGTTTCGCCTTATCAATAAACACTATTTCCTCATAATGCGGGTTGTCCGGGCATTCGGATAAACCAATACTGCACAAATCGAAACCATGAATTTTAATGATGTTCATGAACAGCGTGCCCTTATAGTAACTGGCAATATCGCCATTCATGTATTTGGCCATAACTTCGGCCTGTTGCTCTGCTGCGGCAGTGATGCCATACATCGTGCCTTCAAATTCGGCAATTTCGCCAATGGCATATATATCCGGATCGCTGGTTTGCATACGTTCGTTCACAATAACTCCGCGTTTGCATTCCAATCCACAATCTTTAGCTATCTCCAGGTTGGGAGTAGTGCCAATAGCCAGGATCATGGCATCGCAGTTTATCTTGTTTCCGCTTTTTAAGCCTACCGCGGTCAATTTTGAACGACCGTAAAACAGTTGCACCTCATCGTCATAATAAATATCACAACCCTGATCAGCCATTTCTTCTGCCAATAGCTGGCTGCCCAGCACATCTAACTGGCGGTTAAGGAAGCGGGATACGCGTTGCACAATGGTAATCCTCATGCCAATTTCGCGTAGGGAAGCTGCCATCTCGAGCCCAAGCAAGCCGCCGCCTACAATAACCACATGGCCACCTTGCGGAACATGCTTTATAAAGCTGTCAGCATCATTGCGGCTGCGCATGGTGAATATACCAGGCAGCGAGGGGACGTTTTTTGGCACCGATGCCCGGCTACCGGTGGCCAGCAGTAAAATATCATAAGGTGTTTTAATTCCTCTTGAATCGGTAACCTGTTTGTTGGCGCGGTCTATTTTTTCAATGCTCACGCCACGAAGCATTCTGATCTTGTATTCAGGTTCTTCCGAATCTTTCATTTTTACCAATTGCTCCCATGACTGCTCACCGCTGATATAATCGGGCAGCATTACGCGGTTGTAAAAAGGGTGGTTCTCCTTGCTGAAGATGGTGATCTCATCATCTGGGTTTAGCTCCCGGTATGATTTTACAAAGCCATAAGCCCCAGCTCCTGCGCCAACTACTACAATGCGCTGAAAAGGCTTTTTGTATTTTTTAAGATTTACAGCGCAATATTTAAAATCAGGCTCTTTTGATACAGGATCCAGCATATCGCTGGTAATATTATTGGCCCGGTTAAGGTCGTTATTTAAAATTTTACCCCAGTGCATGGGTAAAAACACTACGCCGCGTTTTATTTGTTCGGTTAGTTTGGCCTGCACCCTTACTTCGCCCCGGCGCGACGTAATAACGGTAATATCGCCCTCATTAAGTTGCAATATGGCGGCATCATCCGGGTGGATCTCTAAGAAGGCCTGTTTATAATGCTGGTTAAGTTTATTCACCTTGCCTGTTTTGCTCATGGTATGCCACTGATCGCGGATGCGGCCGGTGGTTAATATAAACGGATATTCATCATCAGGGGCTTCACTTGTTAAGGTATCCGGAACCGGACTGATCACTGCTTTTGCGGATGGGGTATAGAAAATCTTATCGGTAAATAAACGCTGTGTGCCTTTTGTCGGGCTTTTCTTTTTATAAGGCCATTGAACCGTTTTTTGCTCCTTTAAAATATCATAATTCAAGCCGCTGATATCAATGTTGGTTTTGGCTGTAAGCTTTACATGTTCGGCATAAATAGCCGCCGCGTTTTCAAAATCGAAACCTTTATAACCCATTTTACGGGCAAAACGGCAAATGATCTCAGCATCGGGCAGAGCCTCACCGGGCGGGTCAATTACTTTGTTAAGGTAGCTGATGCGGCGTTCAGAGTTGGTCATAGTGCCCTCCTTTTCGGCCCAGGCCGCTGCAGGTAATATTACATCGGCGTAAGCTAAAGTTTCGGGCTTGTTGCTGATTTCCTGTACCACTACAAATTTGGCTTTCTTTAAGGCCTCCTCGGCCAGGCGAACATTAGGCAGGCTGGTGAGCGGATTGGTACACATGATCCAGATAGCCTTTAACCGGCCATCATTCAGCGCCTCGAACATCTCTGTTGCTGTAAGGCCCGGTTTGGGTTGAATCGGCTTACCTCCCCAAAATTTTTGAACTTCCTCGCGGTGCAGTGGATTGCTAAGAACACGATGAGCCGGAAGTAAATTGGATAGACCACCAACTTCCCTGCCGCCCATAGCATTGGGCTGGCCGGTTAATGACAACGGGCCTGAACCTGGTTTACCAACATGCCCGGTAATTAAGTTCAGATTAATGAGGCTCAGGTTTTTGTTTACACCTATGGCGCTCTGATTAAGGCCCATGGTCCACATGGTAATAAAGCCTTTGGCTTCGCCAATATATGTTGCCGCAAGACGGATACTGCTTTCCGTCAGCCCGCAGATCTGTGCCGATTCTGTTAATGTTTTTTGAAAAACAATGGTACTGTATTGCTCAAAACCTTCGGCATGGTTGTTTATAAAGTCAATATCAATATCGCCATTCTCTATCAGCAAGCGGCCAATGGCGTGATTGAGCGTAATGTCGGTACCCGGATTTATCTGTAAGTGCAGATCGGCAATGGCGCAGGTATCGGTAACGCGTGGATCAACCACGATGATCTTTGTATCAGGATTTGCTGCCTTGTGCGCTTCAACCCTTCGCCACAAAATAGGGTGGCACCAGGCAGGGTTTCCGCCCATAATGTAAAAACAATCGGCAAGCTCAATATCATCATAACAAAGCGGAACGGTATCTTCACCTAATGCTATTTTATAGGCCGCAACAGCACTGCTCATGCATAAGCGCGAATTAGTGTCGATATTATTGCTGCCGATAAATCCCTTTATGAGTTTATTCACTACATAATACTCCTCGGTTAAGCATTGCCCCGAAGCATAAAAGGCTACCGAATCGGGTCCGTATTTTTCAATAAAGGTTTTAAAAACGGCGGCTGTACGATTAAGTGCATCATCCCAGCTTACCTGCTGCATAGGCAT
This sequence comes from Mucilaginibacter sabulilitoris, assembly GCF_034262375.1. Lineage (NCBI taxonomy): Bacteria > Pseudomonadati > Bacteroidota > Sphingobacteriia > Sphingobacteriales > Sphingobacteriaceae > Mucilaginibacter > Mucilaginibacter sabulilitoris. Next base: position 6,738,495 of record NZ_CP139558.1, on the reverse strand, counting down.
ACTTTTATTGTATCGCATTTGCGGGTAAAGCAGGCGGTCGCTTTTATCATTTACGGTGTAATGCAGGTTCATCCCTTTGCTGCAAAGCATACCTTTATTTACAGGGTGTTCTGTATTACCCTGCACGGTAATAGTGCCGTTCTTCTCTTTATTTACAACAACGCCGCAACCCACCCCGCAATAACAGCAGGTGGAGGTTACGGCATTGGCGGTTAACCTGTTTTTAGATGCAGATGCTTTTACACTCATAATATGTTATGCCATACTGCCAGACATTGCTGTTTCGGTTTCTGTGCTGGGAACCGACTGTTTGTAAAACCGGGTTACTAAAACAATTAACGCTACCACGATAACCGTATAGCCTATATAGGTAAATGCCTGTACATAAGTAATGGAATCGGATTTGAACAGAAAGCCGAACAGCATCCCCCCAAAATTGCCCCCTGCACCAACTATACCGCTAACAAGGCCCACATTTTTGGTATTTACAAACGGTACTATACCATAAGTAGCACCATTAGCCATTTTTAGGAAAAGCGCGAATGACAACATAGAAACGATAGCCGCTAATAACGAACCTGATTGTGCGAACAATATCAATAATGCACCCTCGCACAGTAAAACTCCCGCAAGCAGTAATCCCTTGCCCCGCATACCGAATTTATTGCCAACCTTATCAGACACAATACCGCCTAAAGCACGGGCAAATAAATTCATAAACCCGAATATGCCTGCCCAAAAGCCGGCAGAACTTTGTGACAAATGAAATGAATCGACAAAGTGTAAGGAAGCTACGTTGTCAAAAGTGATCTCCATACCAAAACACATGGCATAGGCCAGTGTAAGAGCCCATATCCTCCAATCACCCAAAATGCTCCAGTCAGTTTTTGATGATTTTCCCTGGCTGTAACCAATTTCGTCATAATTGCCATTCGGGGTGTCTTTAGTGTATTTTGAGTATAGAAAAGCGATAACCAGCATTAAAACCCCAGGGACAATCATGGCATAGCGCCAGGCTTCGGCTGTGGTATATCCAAAACCAACTATGGCCGCAAATATTAAAGGCATCACCATATTGGTTACCCCGCCGCCCAGGTTGCCCCAGCCACCGGTGATAGCATTGGCAGTACCTTTTAATTGCGGTGCAAACATCATGGAGGTATGGAACTGTGTAATTACAAATGATGCACCTATAACCCCAATGGCCAGCCTGAATAATAAAAATGTAGTATAATCATGGGCAAGGCCTACCAAAAATACAGGCAGCGAACCTACCAGCAATAGCCTGATAGCAGTTTTTCTTGGTCCCCAGGTATCACATAGTTTACCTATAATTAAACGTGCTATAATAGTTGCTGATACCGAAGCTATGATGATATTACCGATCTGCCCTTTGGTAAGGTGCAGTTCGGTGCGGATGGTTGGCATTAAGGGAGCCAGGCCAAACCAACCGAAAAAGCAAACAAAAAACATGAGCCAGGTAATATGGAAAGTGCGCATTTGCACGCCTTTTACGGAGAATATATTGAGTTTGGTGAGTTGATTTTTCATGTAGCTAAATTTTTAATATGAGGGGTTATTTATTAAAAAATTCGGGTTTGATATTGATCTGCAGGTAGGCCCATACAGGTTTTAAATTTGCTGTACCCGGTGTGATGTTTTTGGCATATTCCATGCTGCGGGTTGCCGCCATGTACGACAGACCAAGATCAACGGCTGTAAATTTATTAAGCTTGTAGCCGGTGGTGAGGTCAAACTCAGTACCCAGATATTTGCTTACGGGGTTACCGTTAACATCCTTCTGATCTTGCGCCAGCATAAAATAATGGTTGGCCAGTTCAGTAGTAAAGCGGTTGTTGGCCGAAGCATACTTTATTTTGAGATAGGGGTTGCTTAAACCACCGGTTGGCGAACCGCTAACCGCATAAAAATAATCCATGTAGCCCCAAAACTTGTGCGGGGTGCCATACAGCGGGTCAAAACGATGGTTGGTTTTCGAGGTGGAAAAAGCATCGTTACCAGACAGGTAATCCCATCCGCCTGTAAAACTAAACGAATTTGGTTTGTAGGTGATAGATGTAGTGATGGTGTATGCGCTTAATGATAAACCCTCACGATCATGCCCGCCCTGGTAATAGAAGCCTCCGGTTAACGCCAGCTGATTTTTATTGCCAAAAACCGGGTTTATTAACAGGCCTGTGGTGTAGCGGGTATTTACTCCGGTTTGGTTAAAGCGTTTACCATAAACATAACCTACATCTTCTCCCGAAGTATTTTTAACCGAATCCAGAATGTATTTACTAAACTGATCGGCCAGGAACAAACCCGAGATTTTGGTTTTGTTGAATTTTTTTGCTGCATATAAATACTCCAGCGCTTTATAATTCTGGGTAGATGCATTTGAACCCGGAGCATTTAAATATGCCAGGCTGCCATTTTTTGCACTAATGCCCGCAGCATTAATAAGCGGGATCATATTTGCCGGTGTATTTACTAGGTTACCCTTGCTGTCTTTTACCATGGCCGGAATATTGGCAGGGGTATAATAGGTGCCATTATAATTAATAGCATCAGAATTTTGGTTGAATGCCGCGCCAAGATCAAGCTGCCAGCCATTTTGAAGCATTTTTAACACAATAGCATCATGGCGGCGACCTTGCTGCGTCCAGTCTAAATTACCAAGCAGTCGTTCATCATCATAAACCAGTTCCTGGCGACCTATTTTAATAGCAAAATAATCAAGCGGTGATGATTTGAAGGATGTATCTTTTTTGTTTGATAAAATGATTTCGGCCCATGCTTCGTGCAAGCCTAATTTATTGCCATCGGCAGGCGTTGTGGTTGAGGCATCCTGCCCCCAAAGGCGTACGTCCTGAATAGTAGTATGAAAAATGAGTTTGTTTGATTTGTAATCAAACGTTAAACGCGTTCGCTGGGATATAAAGGCTGCGTCTTTGTAACCGGTGGTTTGCAACGTGCCATAACCATCCCGCAATTCGCTCCTCGTTCGTAATTGTCCTGAAAGGGAAACCTGCGCATTCACGTTTTTAGAAGAAAAACAAACAATAAAAAATGCAATGGCAGGAATAGTGTATTGGTTTAATACATTTTTGTACATTTGAGATAGTTTTTTATTTGTTAAAGCAATGAAAACTGTTTACCCTGTCTGGGAATGCGACCTCCCGGCAGGGCTTTTTTATGTTTTGTGTTTAGAAATTCACTTTCATAGGCGCTAATTTTTACTTTTCTTAATTATTGGGTTGTTATTTTTTATAAATATATCTAAAATAGCCTAATTAGTCAATAAATTCAATATTATTTATTAATTTTTATGATTTAAATCATTAAAAAAAGATTTTATTAACATTTTATTAAATTTAAACTCAATGAAAATTGATAAAATGTAATTTTTGTAAAGTAAAAACTGACTTACATTCATTTTTGGCTGGTATAAATTTAATTTAATGGTGTTTTTATGTGGTTTTTTTGATATTTTTCTATCTTAATTATAAAATGTTCTAATAAAATGACATATATCATGTTTTAAATTCATTTATTTGTTGTGTTTATTGATTGATATTGTGAATTGTGTTAATTTGTATAGGCCGATTTGTTATAAATGAAAAAAATTCAAAATATTTGTGATGTAGAGAGCTGTTTTTTATGTAAAAACTGTTTGAAAGAGTGGCGGCCGGCAATTTCGGCTCATAAAATCAACTTTAAAGTAAAAAAAGGTGAAGTTATATTTAAAGAAGGTGACCCTGTTACCGGTATTTACTTTGTATACTCGGGAAATGTAAAGGTTTATAAAAAATGGGACAAGGATAAAGAGCTCATTGTGCGTTTTGCTAAAGCCGGTTCAATTTTTGGTCACAGGGGATTGGGTATTGGCAGTGCTTATCCCATATCTGCCGCGGCGCTTGAGTCAACTGTTGTGTGTTATGTAGATGTTGTATTTTTTGAAGCATCGTTAAAGGTTAATCCGGATTTTACTCACAAGTTGCTGATGTTTTTTATGGAAGAACTAAAGCAGTCTGAACGTAAAATGCGTAACCTGGCACACATGTCTGTTAAGGGCCGGGTTGCCGAAGCGCTTATTTCCCTGCAAGGTCAATTTGGCTTAACACCCGATGGCTTTATTGGAATTGACCTGAGCCGGCAGGATCTGGCATCATACGCCGGAGCTACTTACGAAACAGTATTCCGGATGATGAATGAACTGGTAAGCGAACAATTGATAAGCCTTTCGGGGAAAAGTATCCGTATTGCCAATTATGATGAACTTTCAAAATTGGCTCAGGATCCTTTCTTTCCATAGTCGGGCAATTAAACAATTCCTATATAAACCTTACCGTCGGCAACTTTTACCGGGTAGGTTTTTATTTGATATTCTTCGCCGGTCAGGCATTCGCCGCTAATGAGTGAAAATGCTTTTTTGTGAAAAGGGCAGGCCACTTTTGGTGTGCAATCTTCGCCGGTGCTGCCTATCATGCCGCGGGAAAGCACCATCTGCTGCTTGTGCGGGCATAAATTTTGAGTGGCGTACCATTCGCCGCGGCGCGAGAAGTTATATAAAGCAATTTGTTCGTTACCATGTTTTACGCAGGCGCCTCCGTTTTCGGGAACATCGTCTGTGTAGCAGGCTAAAACCCATTCAATGTCTGTTATGGTTTCCATATTTCTTGGTTTTTATGAGGAATGATATTTTTAATTTGTCATCCTGAGGAACAAAGGGGCTATTTAATGAATAGATGTTGTTTAATAGATACTTCGCTGTGTTCAGTATGGCAAATGTTTTTAATGGTTAGTTAATTATATTACCACTGTGCTTTTACCTGCTCCCGCATGGTTTCAAATTTTATCGAAGGGTCTTTTTCTTCCGGTGCGTTGATAAAGTGGGCAAAGCGTTTGCGCAGGTTGGGGTTTTCTACAACTTCCTTCCATTCGCAATGGTAGGTATCTACCAGTTGCTGCATTTCTTCATCCAATTTTTCAGCAATCCCCAAGCTGTCATTGATAACCACGTTTTTCAGGTAGCTCATGCCGCCGTCCATTTTATTGAGCCATGTAGCGGTGCGGGTCAGTGGGTCGGCGGTTTTGATGTAAAACATCAGGAACCTGTCTATATATTTAATGCAGGTTGCGCTGTCAACATCGGTAGCCAGTAATTGAGCGTGCTGTGGTTTGGAGCCGCCATTACCGCAAACGTACAGGTTCCAGCCTTTTTCTGTGGCTATGATGCCAAAATCTTTCGACTGAGCTTCGGCGCATTCGCGGATGCAGCCGCTCACCCCGCCTTTTATTTTGTGCGGTGCACGTATGCCTTTATATCTTTCTTCAATTTCAATAGCAAACGATACACTGTCATGTAGTCCGAAGCGGCACCAGGTGCTACCTACGCAACTTTTTACTGTGCGCAGGGCTTTGCCATAGGCATGGCCACTTTCAAAACCGGCATCTATTAATTCCTCCCAAATTTCGGGGAGGTCATTTATGTGCGCGCCGAACATGTCAATGCGCTGGCCGCCGGTTATTTTAGTATATAAACCATATTTTTTAGCAACCTGGCCTATCACGATCAGTTTGTCGGGGGTGATCTCGCCGCCGGGGATGCGCGGTACAACCGAATAAGTGCCGCCCTTTTGTATGTTGGCCAAGTAGCGATCGTTGCTGTCCTGAATGGTGTCCTGTTTTACGATTACATCATTCCACAGGCTCGACAGGATGCTGGCTACAGCCGGTTTGCAAACTTCGCAACCATCGCCCTTGCCAAAATGATCGAGTGCCAGGTCGTAATTTTTCACCTTGTTTATCTTCACTAGGTCAAAAAGCTCCTGACGCGAATAGTCGAAATGTTCGCAAATTACATTTTTAACATACTGGCCATTAGCTTTCATGGTACCGGCAACCAGATCTTTCACCAGTGGCACACAGCCACCGCAGCCAGTGCCTGCTTTGGTGCATTTTTTAATCTCATCAATGCTGCAGGCGCCATCATTAACAGATGAACAAATTGCCGATTTGGTTACGGCTTCGCATGAGCAAATCAGTGCCTCGTCGGGCAGGTTCATTACGCCTGCGCCTTCATTGGCTTCACTTCCCCGGGAGCCTAATATCAGGTCTTCAGGATTGGGTGGTAGGGTTATTTTGTTATTTACGGTTTGCAGCAGCATATTGTAAGCATCTGCATCGCCTATTAATATGCCACCCAGTAAATGCTTGCCATCGTTGGTGATATTGATGCGTTTGTATATTCCTTTGTGGGTGTCTTCAAATACAATGGTACGGCAATCGGGTTCAGTAATAAAGGCATCGCCAAAGCTGGCAACATCAACGCCAATTAATTTGAGCTTGGTGCTCATGTCGTACCCGTAGAAACCTTTTTCGCCACCTGTGATATAGGTTGCCACAATGTCGGCCATTTCGTAGCCGGGTGCAACAAGTCCGTATATCATCCCCTCGTAAAGCGCGCACTCGCCTATGGCAAAAATGCACTCATCGCTGGTTTGCATTTTTTCGTTTACGATGATGCCGCCCCGGGTGCCGGTATGTAATCCTGCTAATTTTGCCAGCTCGTCGCGTGGGCGGATACCGGCAGATATAACCATCATGTCAACAGGTAGTCGGGTATCATCGTTAAATTGGAGCGCTTCTATTTTATGATCGCCAACAAAAGCCGCGGTGTTTTTATTGAGGTGGATATTTAGTCCAAGTTTTTTTAATTTGGATAACAACATGCCGCTGCCTGCAGAATCTATTTGCCGGGGCATTAACCGGGGCGCAAATTCTATTACATGTGTTTCTTCTATACCGAGATCAATAAGTGCTTTAGCAGCCTCAAGGCCCAAAAGACCACCACCCATTACTGCCCCAACTTTGGCGTTGGCAGCATAATTTTTAATGAGGTCGAGATCGTCTATGGTGCGATAAACAAATACGCCCTCTTTCTCAACCCCTGGAATATCAGGTACGAAGGCTGATGATCCGGTGGCAAGTACCAGGTAATCGTAACTGATAGTGAGCCCCTTTAGAGAGTGAACAGTTTTTTCTGTCCGGTTTATTTCCTGAACAGGATCATTAAGATGTAACTTTATACCGTTGTCGACATACCAGGAGAGGGTAGAGAGCGATAGGTCGCTTGCCGACTTGCCGTTGAAGTATTCGCTGAGGTGAACCCTGTCATAAGCAATGCGGGGTTCTTCGCCAAAAACAATGATATTGAAATGTGATGATTTAGTTATGAGCTTCTCGCAAAACTTATAACCTACCATTCCATTGCCAACAACTACGATGGTTGGTTGAAACATATCTTAATTTTTTAAATGTTAAAGCAAAAACTGTATTTACAAACGCTTTTGAGTTGCGACCTTAAAGCATTATGGTAACAATATTAACGAATTAAAACATAAAATCAATTTTTTGACTCAATTAAATTTGAAATTTTTGTAATTTTTATGATTTTGATAATATTTATTGGTTCAAATGTTGATTTTTTTAGAGTTTTTTATGATTTAAATCAATTTTATGTGTTTTAAATTGATTATAATTGATGATAATTAAGATTTAATTGAATTTTTAGTTTATAATATGAATAACAAAGCTCCATTTCCTGAATTATTTGTGTTAGGGGCCGGTCCTGGCGACCCGGAACTGATTACTGTAAAGGGATATAGGATACTACAGCAGGCTAATGTGATATTATATGATAATTTGGCCAATAAGGCCTTGCTTGATATTGCCAAACCCGACTGCGAAAAAATTTATGTAGGGAAACATCCTTATGGCAGTTATACTCCGCAGGAAACAATTCATGAAATGATAAAACACTATGCTTTTACTAAAGGCAGTGTGGTGAGACTAAAAGGCGGCGACCCTTTTATATTTGGCCGTGGTTTTGAAGAAATTATGTATGCGCGGGAACAAGGTATTAAAACGCATTATATACCAGGCATAAGTAGTATGCAGGCCTCCGGCTTCCTGGATATTCCCTTAACCCACAGGGCCATGAGCGAGGGGGTATGGATCATCACCGGAACAAAGAAAGATGGCACCCTTTCTGCCGATTTAAAACTGGCTATGCAAAGCAATGCCACCGTGGTAATTTATATGGGTATGAAACAAATTGATTCGATAGCCGAAACTTACGTATCACAGAACAGGGGCGAAACACCCGCTGCTATTGTTCAGCACGCATCACTACCGCAACAAAAGGTAGTCCGGGGCCTGGTTAAGGATCTTCGGAAAATCGCCGATTCGCAACAGCTAACTCACCCGGCAATTATTATTATAGGAGAGGTTGCAGGTTTATCTGCATAATTATACACCATATATATAGGATATGAAAATAAGGATTAAAGGTAACTCATTACGGTACCGGCTTACCAAAACGGATGTTGAACGTTTTTCAAGTGAGGGTTATCTGGAAGAAAAAACCATTTTTGGCACAGGTGAGCTTGTTTATGCGTTGCAGCTTTATGATGAAGGCAGGTTATCTGCCAGTTTTGATGATAATAAGATCACACTTTTTATGCCTAAACAAATGGCCGGGGATTGGGCAGCTACTGACAGGGTTGGATTTGAGGAAACCAATGGTCCGCTTTATTTATTAATTGAAAAAGATTTTGTGTGTTTGGATAACGTAGCCGAAGATCAAAGTGATAATTATCCAAATCCGTTATTGAGCAAGCAGGCCAGTTAAATTTATCCTGAATATTCTTTGAGCAATTCGCGGTAACGGTTTAATATGCTCGATTTGGAGATGAAACCTATAAACTTTCTGTCATCAACAACCGGGAGGTTCCATGTGCTGGTTTCGTCAAATTTTTTAATGATCAGTCTTACATCATCAGTTGAATTTATCAAGGCTGGGGGCGAGATCATTACTTTTTGAACATTTAGATCCTCATACTGGTCCTTATTAAACATCACTGGCCTGATGTCATCAAGCCTGATGATGCCCTCTAGCAGGTGATCGTCATTGGTTACCGCCAGGAAATTTCTTTTTCCAACTTTTATCAGGTCTATCAGTTCGCCAAAGGAGGCGTTGATATTAATTTCCTGTATGTTTTTTTCAATCAGTTCGGGGGCATGCAACAACGATAACAGATTTTGGTCATGTTCGCGGGTAAATATCTTGCCCTCCTGAGCCAGTAATTTTAAATCAGGCGATATGGCCGAAAAGCGTTTGGCAATCAGAAACGAGGTTACCGAAACAATCATGAGCGGTATAAACAGGTCATAACCTGTGCTTGCCTCGGCTATCAGAAATATGGCGGTTAGCGGCGCATATAATACACCGCTGGTTACCCCGGCCATGCCAACAATTACCATATTGGTTACAGGCACATCAGTGATGCCTAACTGGGTGCATAGCGTAGCAACAAAAAAGCCCAGCGTTCCGCCGGCAAACAGGGCCGGTGCAAAATTACCGCCGTTGCCGCCCCCGAAAATGGTAAGTGAGGTAGCAAAGGCTTTTAAGAGACAAATAAATCCTAAAAACAACAGAATAAACCATTGCCGAAAAGTGAAGTACTTAAAAAAGCTAACCGCCATAATAGCCTCTATCTGCCCGGTGGCCCAGCCTTTAACCGTTGTATAACCTTCTCCAAATAATGGGGGGAACAAAACACATAGCAACGAAAGCAAAGAGCCCGCAATTACCGCTTTTTGCAGACGACTTCTTTTTGAATGTTTAAACTGGTGTTCAACCCATTGGGATATTACTACAAAGTACCGGGCATAAAAGCCGCAAATTATTCCGAGTACTATATAAAATGGTATGTTTTTATAATTAAATGGATGCCGCGTAGCAAATTGAAACAAGGCCTCTTCATTAAGAATTACTTTTGATATTAAACTACCGCAAACGGCGGCTACTACCAGTGGAATAAAATCGGTAAATACAACACCGGTAAGCAATATTTCAAATGCGAACATCATGCCTGCTATTGGGGCGTTAAATGCCGAAGCTATACCGGCTGTAGCACCGGCCGCCAATAAAAGGGTGCGGTCTTTATAGTCCAACTTATAAGTCCGGGCAAAATTGGAGCCGATTGCCGATCCGGTTACGGCGATGGGGCTCTCTAAACCTGCCGACCCGCCAAGGCCCACTGTAATGGCACTTTGTACAATTTGCGAATACATTTTTACCGGGGAAACCAGGCTGGAGTTTTGGGCAATTTCATACAAAATTGCGGGAATACCCTTTCGGTCGTTGCCACGATAAATGTATAAAACAACCAAGGTAGTGAGTACAATACCCAATAGCGGGAATATGATATAAAAAACAATCTGCTGTTCGAATTGAAATTTAGTGGTGATGAGGGTGTGAATATGGTGTACCAGTAATTTTAAAATTACCCCCGCCAAACCAGCGGTACAACCAACCAGTATACCCGACAAGATAAGAAAGTGGCTGTGTGAAAGATAGTTGCGTATCCAGAGCAAGATGATTTCATAACTTTTTACTTTTTGCACACTGTTGGCCCTGAAATCTCTTTGAAACTTTAAAAAATTATGAAACCGTTTTAATTTGCTGTATTTACTCACTTTTTACCTCCGTGCGCAATTTAAGCATTAATTAAATGCGATGTTTAAAAATGCTAATACAGAAAAGATTTCGGAGGAGTTCCTATTTTTTACGGCTCAAGGTTATTTCTTTTAAAGCGGCCTCATTTAACAGTTTGAAGCTTTTGCCGTCGAGTTCAATCAGATTGTTTTGTATAAACTCCTGGGTTACCTTAAAAAAAGTTTCATACACTACGCTGGCATAGGATGATATATCCTGGCGGGTGAGTTCGATATCAACAAATCCAGCTTCATTTAAGCCAAATTGGCTTCTGAGCGATAGTAATGCCTGAGCTATACGTTCTTTTACCGGCATGTGAGCCAGGTTGCGCATCCGTTTCTCTGATTCCTGCAGCTCATTGGCTAAAAACTTCATCAATTTGTACGTGAGCTGACTGTTTACATTTAATGATGATTCAAAGAAATCCATTTTAACGTAGCAAACAATTCCGGGTTCGATAGCTGTAGCCGAAACCGGATAGGTTAAAGTATCGCCCAGACCCAGGTGCCCCACGATATCGCCTTGCTTTGCAAATCGCAGGATCAGGTCTTTTTCCTGGTCCCATTGCTTATGCACTTTTACAACACCTTTGTACATAAAGTATATGCCGGTAACGGCATCACCTTCTTTAAATAATTGCTGCCCTTTTTTTAATGTAAAGTTTTCGCGATTGGTAGCTATAGCGGGTATCCAATCGTTAATGCAATTTCTGCACATGTAGCAGGTATTAAGATCGCATGAATGTGAGGTTTTTGTCATAGATGTTGGTTAACAGCCGTATTTACTGAATAGTTTGCCTGGGCAAAGGTATCATTCTTGTAATATTGAAATACTTGTATTTTGTCATTTTATTGTTTTTGTAATAAAATACACCATTAAAAATTAAATTTGTATTATTTTATATTGTTTGTACAATATAATTACAAAAAATTTCTTTACTTAAATCCTAATTATCTGTAATTTTGCACTTGAAAAAAATGGCCGGCCATTTAATAAGTAAAACATAGGTTAGCCGCTAAAGGAAATGAAAAAAATGACAAATAAAATAGGGATACCTATTTCACCGGCGTTAAGTAATGTGGAAAATCCTGCCGGTAATTCCAGTAACAACAGTGGTTTTTTAAAAAAACGTTTAGTTTTTATATCGTGTTTATCGGTAACGGTGGCTATGGCCATCAGTGTTATCGCTAAAATTTTAATTTACCTTATTAACCTGGTTACTAATATTTCCTTTTACGGATCATTTGAGTTTGGCTTTCATTCCCCTGCAAATAATCACTTGGGTATATGGGTTGCGGTTATTCCGGCAATAGGCGGTGTGTTAGTGGGTATTATGGCCTTTTATGGTTCAAAAGCGATAAGGGGGCATGGTATCCCGGAAGCTATGGAACAAATATTGGTTAATGATAGTAATATCAAACCGTCTATTACCTTTTTAAAACCCATATCGTCAGCTATAGCTATTGGTACAGGTGGCCCGTTTGGCGCCGAGGGACCGATCATCGCTACCGGCGGGGCATTGGGGTCAACGCTCGGACAGTTGTTTAAAATAACAGCAAACGAACGTAAGATCATTTTAGCATCCGGCGCAACGGCGGGTATGTCGGCCATTTTTGGTACGCCAATAGCAGCCGTGTTTCTGGCTATTGAACTGTTATTGTTTGAGTTTTCTCCTAAGTCTATATTACCTGTGGCGCTGGCCTGTATCACAGGCGCGGCAGGGCATCATTTGCTGTTTGAATCGGGCCCGGTGTTTCCAATGCCCGATCTGGTTACACCGTCAAACCTGGCCCTGGGCATTTACAGCTTTATGGGTATCATTATTGGTTTTTTGTCGCTCGGCATTACCAAAATAGTATATATCATTGAGGATTATTTTGAGGAATTACCTATCCACTGGATGTGGTGGCCTGCTATTGGCGGTTTAGCGGTAGGTATCATTGGTATTTTTGCCCCGCATACGCTTGGTGTAGGATATGATAATATTACCGGGTTACTATCGGGCAAATGGCCGTTAACGCTTATTTGCAGCTTGTTGTTTTTGAAATTCTTGTCATGGGCTATTGCTTTAGGCAGCGGAACCTCGGGCGGTACGCTGGCGCCACTATTAACCATGGGCGGCGCAGCCGGGGCGCTTACCGGCACGTTGGTATTAATACTTTTCCCTAATTCAGGTGTTAATATACCCATGTCGGCATTAATTGGCATGTCGGCTATGTTTGCGGGAGCTTCAAGAGCTTATTTGACCAGTATCACCTTCGCGCTGGAAGCTACTATGCAATCACACGCTTTGCTGCCTTTGCTTGGCGCTTGTACGGCAGCTTACATGGTTTCATTTTTCCTGATGGAGAACACCATCATGACCGAAAAGATAGCCCGCCGCGGCATTTTTACTCCCGATTCTTTTGAACCTGATCTGCTACAAAAAATGCATGTTTCACAAGTGATCAGTGATGAGGGCACCATAATAAATGTTAACAGCACTATTGCCGATGTAAGGAGCTGGGTTAACACAAACAACATCCACGATAACTATTTTATTATGGTTAATAACGACGGAGAGTTTAGCGGCACCTTAAAGCTAACGGATATTTACAGCAATGAGCTTGATCCTGAGTCGGCTTTGGTAGGAATGCTTAAGAAAGAAGTAAACGCATCTGTTAACAATACCGATACCCTGCGTTATGCTATGGAGACCATGTCGAAAACAGAAGTAGAAGTATTACCTGTATTATCGGCTACAGATCATAAAGTAATAGGCATACTATCATACCGTGATATTATATCGGCCTTTAAAATAGATGCCGATAAAACGCAGTCGCCCTATGTGAAAATTTCCCTCAAACGCCAGCGCATGAAAATGTTGGTTCGTGGCAGGAAAACGGTTACTGTTGACCACGATACAAAATAAGACATTTCCGGAACTGTGCTTATGAAATATAAGGCAGTATCCGGATCTCCGTATTTGCCAGTTCATCACTTATACTTAGCTGGCAGGATAAACTAATTTCGACTTTGTTTGATAAGTTGCGGGATTGTTGCGCTACCATACAGGTGGCGCAACGCCCCATCCCGTCACACCTGCCAAAATTTGGAGGCTGTATGTGATCGTTGATCAGTTCGCGCAGGTCATCATATTCCCCCTTAAAGGTTTTTATACGATAAGATTCGTCATTATACAGCAGGGTGAATTCAATGTAATGTTTAAAAAACATCATTGCTTTAATTCCCCTTGCAAAAATTGCTTCAGAACCCGGGCATGGTTCTGTTGTTCGTTATTGGCGGCGTACAATAAGGTAACGGCCTCACTTTCTTTTATTAGTTCCACCAGCTCCCTAACGCTTTCCTGCACTTTGAGCTCTGCTATGTAATCCTGCTGAAATTTGGGCCAATCCTGTGGGTTGCTGTGAAACTCTTTACGCAAAGCGGTTGATGGGGCCACACCTTTCATCCACTTGTCTATTTGGGCCCGTTCCTTTTTCACTCCGCGGGGCCACAGGCGGTCAATCAATATCCTTATCCCATCTGCTTTATCAGCGGGTTCATATATCCGTTTAACAAATAAGTGTCCCATGTTTGGCCCGGTTAATATCCAATATCATCAAAGATAAGGACAACAGGTTTAAATTTTTTAAAAACAGAGTCAGGGTAAAGTTCATGCAGCGTGTTATAGCTGCAAATACACAATAAATAATACATATATGAACTTTAATTTGTACCAAGACAGTATTCTGTTAACTATTTTAAAAATCTGGACGTTTTTTTTAATAGTATTTACAAGCACCAATATCTACGCTCAAAATAAAGAACGCCCCAGAACAAACGTAGGATTGGTGTATCCCCTGAGCAGTAACTGGACAAGCGCTCCAAGAGATACCAATAATTTTTCGCTCAACCTTATAGCAGGTGTATCCGCGGCCGAGCGAGGAGTTAGCTTAGCCGGTTTCGCCAATATTGTACACAATGATGCCAGTGGCGTACAGGTGGCTGGCTTTTCAAACCATATTGGCAAAATTGCCAATGGGGCTATGTTTGCCGGCTTTATAAATACGTACGGCGGAGGGAAAGGCGTAGCCGTTGCGGGTTTTTCCAATATCTCGGGCAATGGCAGCGGCGCCCAGATAGCCGGGTTCCTGAACAAAGGAGGCGACATTTCATCCGTACAAGTGGCCGGTTTTATGAATATGGCCCGGGAAATGAAAGGCACCCAGATTGCCGGTTTTATGAACTTAGCTAAAAAAGTTAAAGGCGCCCAGATCTCCTTTATAAACATTGCCGACAGCGCAGGTACTCAAATAGGCATCATTAACCTGGCAAAAAACGGCGAAAAGGGTCTAGCTGCAACCATAGACGAGCATCAAACCACATTGTTAACGTTACGTTCGGGGGGGAAAGTGCTTTACGGGATCATCGGCATAGGTTATAATTTCAGCAATAAAAAAGAAAAGTATGCCTGGGAAGCAGGTATAGGCGCGCATGTGTTAACAATTCAGTCATTCAGACTAAATACTGAGCTGGTTAGCAGTGGACTTGAAAGCTTTAAGGGCGAGGATTATACAAAATCATCATTCAGGTTGATGCCAGCATTTAAAATTACCCGCTCGGTTGAACTATTTGGCGGCCCGTCATTCAACTTCGTGAATACCAATAACCCCGAAGGCCAGAAGCTTACGGAACACTATGTTTCCAGCTGGCGCAGAAACAACGGTCGTGACCTTTACGGATTTTATTTTGGCTACACTGCCGGTATACAGGTGCTTTTCTAACAATCACAAACAGTTATTTCTACAAACACAGTAAGGGTAAACACTTACCACAGTGTAATACTACCAAACAACAATAACCATAAATAATCAAGTGAAAACAATCAAAAACCAAAAAATGAAAACAATTAAATTATTCGCGACGGCCATTTTATTTGCGTTAGGCCTTAGTTCGGTAAAAGCCCAGTCATCAGACCCTGAGTTTGGTATTAAGGCTGGGGTTAACTTCTCTACGTTAAAAACGGGCTTGAGCGCTGTTAGTGATAAGGAAGGTAAAATAGGCTTTAATGCAGGTGTATTTGCCAGGGTTGGTAAAGATATTTACTTTCAGCCCGAACTTAACTATGTTACTTTCAGCGACAAATACCGCTTCAATTCCAATTCATACGAGGCGAAATTCAGGCAATTAAACCTGCCTTTAATGGTAGGTTACAAAATAGTGAACACAGCCGATCTGAACTTCCGGGTATCTGCCGGTCCCGATTTGTATTATAGTCTTAAAAAACCGGTAGCTCCGGGCGGCTTTAAATACAAAGACTTTACCGCCGGTGGTGTGTTAAATGCAGGGGTTGATATAGGCAGCCTCACTTTTGATGCCCGTTACAGCCTGGGTTTAAGTAAGTTTAACAAAGAACTTGGGCAAAAAGCCAGCATCTTTAGTCTTGGAGTTGGTTTTAAATTTCAATAATAACTAAGTTTGATTACGCGGGTAGCAGTTACGGCAGCTGCCCGCTTTAAATCATTTTATATCGATTACACATTTACTTTACCGAACCCAATTGCCGATAATGGATAATAAGGAGATGACGGCCAGTTTAGTCAATGATAATGAGACTGTTTTTGAGCAGCTGTTCAAAAAACATTTTAGGGAACTTCATGCTTATGCTTTCTCTTTACTAAAAGACTGGGATGTTGCGGAAGAGATTGTACAGGCGCTGTTTCTTAAACTGTGGGAAAAAAATGAATGGCCAAATATTCAAAATTCCATCAAATCATATCTGTACAAATCGGTGTACCACGATAGCCTTAATTATATAAGGCGGCAAAAAGTGCAACAAAGGTATCAAACCACAACTGCGTATTCAATGAAAAATCATACAGACGACGCTGCCGGTAAACTAAAATTAAGTGAACTGGAGCGGCACTTATATAAAGCCCTGAACAAACTGCCCGAAAAATGCCGGGCCATTTTTCACCTGAGCCGGTTTGAGGAGCTAAAATACCAGGAAATTGCCAACCAGCTCAATATATCAATTAAAACTGTAGAAACGCACATGGGTAAAGCCCTGCGGATACTAAGAAAAGAGATGAAAGAATTTTTACCATTAATTACATTAATGCTATTTAATATGTTTAGGTCATGAAACAGGATATGAGCGAAGATATACTGATCAAATATATTCTTGGGGAAGCAACCGCGACCGAAGCTCAGGAAATTGAGGCCTGGGTAGCGGTGAGTAAAGCTAATGCCAAAAAATTTGAAGAGGTAAAAATTATCCTGGAAACCAGCAAACGCCTGGCACAGGTGAGCCCGCTGGGCGAGGCCGAAGCCTGGGAAAAATTCAAGGAAAAAAGAACTACAGGAAAGGGCGAACCTGCACAGATACGGTCCATTAATTACAATACAAGCTGGTTGCGGATAGCGGCCGCCATTGTAGTTTTAATTGGCGCAGGTTGGGCTGGTTATTATTTATATGAGCAGAGCGGCATGTCATCGCGATTGGTAAGTATTAAAACGTTGAATGAGGTTAGGACAGAAACCCTGCCTGATGGCTCTGTAGTGCATCTCAATAAAAACTCCGGTATAAGTTATACAGGGAATTTCAAGTCAAGGAGAGAGATTAAGCTTACAGGCGAGGCGTTTTTTGAAGTTAAACATAACGAGCATGTACCTTTTACTGTGCAGGTGAATGATATTACCGTAAAGGATATAGGTACAGCCTTTAACATCAAAAGCGAGGCACAAAACACCGAAGTTATTGTAGAGAGCGGGATTGTACAAGTGAGCAAAAGCAATAATTCGGTACAACTGAACCCAAATGAAATGGTAAGCGTAAAGCATGGAGACAAACAGCTTAAAGTTGAAAAAAGCACCGATATGCTATACAATTATTACAGGAGCAATACTTTTGTTGCCAATGGTACACCATTATGGCGGTTAGTTGATATCCTGAATGAAGCTTATGGGGCCAATATTAAAATTGAAAATACCGCTCTGCGCAATGTTCCGATTACGAGCACCTTTAAGTATGAAGATTCGTTAACTAAGGTATTGGAAGTAATTAAATCCACAACTCCCGAAATACATATTGATAAAACCGGGCGGGGTATTATTTTGAAATAAAATTTCTTATTTCAGATAAAAAGGAGCTGATCATTTAATGATCAGCTCCTTTTTTTGTAACAAAAGAAAACCGGGGAACGCGCGATTCCCTCCCTCAGGAGGGGGGGACAGAATTTTACCAAACCAACTGCAGCCCGCCGGTTACTCCAATGCTGAGGGCGGTTAATTTGTCGCTACCTATATACCTGTTAAGTAGCCATCCGTTAATTTTCGCTTCGTCGCTTAAGTCGGCAGATGTTACGTTAAATGAAGGACCTGCAAATACCCTTATGAGTTTACTGAACTTATAACCAGGCAACACTTTAAATGAATTGATTTGATAAAACTTCCTTTTAAAATTGGTAGTTAATTGCGATGTGCCTTCCATATTTAAAGAAAACTTCGTGTGATTAACAATGTGCGCTCCAAAACCAATATCAAGCGCATATAAAGGTTCGGTGCTGTCAAACTTATATCCAGCACCTATCAATCCGTATAATACCCTGCCGCCGGAGCGGAAATCAAGGTGGGTAAACAAACTTTCATCGGTACTTATAGCCAAACTTTTTTCACCATTTTTAATAAAATTGATGATACCTATGGGGTAGTCGCTGGTGTCGGCGATATTGACTAAAGCAAACTGAAAGCCTTTTACTTTTTTTGCCCTGTTAAACAGAGCTGCAAATTGCGAACCCGCTTCATTGGCAGACCAATTATAGAAACCGGCAAGCTGAAATCCGTTTGATTGCCCAGTGGTATTGAATAGGGCCGCGAACTGCATGCCGCTGTTAAGGCTCCGGGCCCGGTTAAATGCTCCCGCAGCCTGAAAGCCGCTTGCCTGCTGGTCGACATTGAACAAACCAGCCATTTGTACGCCGGTAAAATTATTCGCCCTGTTAATAAGGCCGGCTGCCTGAAAGCCTTTGGCGTTATTAAGCACGTTGTTATAAGCGCCGGCCAATTGAATACCTTTGGTACTACCGCCAACAACATTAAATATACCGGCAGCCTGGAAAAAAGTCATGTCTTTTTTATTGATGTTAAATAAACCAGCCATTTCAACGCCATCTATCCCCGCGGTGTATCCTCCTAAAATGTTATAGGAAACATGATCAACTATCTGACTGTTATACATGCCATGCGAACTTAATCCGGGAATTAGCGAAACCTGGTAAGGGCGTGAAGCAAAAAAATTACCGAGATTCATACCCTGTATCAGTTGTTTTGAACTGATAAAGAAACGGGCAAAGCGGCTGTGTTCAACACCATTCCCCGAGCCGTCATCAGGGTAATATTTATATTTCCGGTTATTATGTTTAGAATCTACATTAACTACAGGTAATAGATAAAGTGACGTGTCCCGGTAATTTTCTTTAGTTACTGTAAGCAAAAGCGATCCGCTCCAGTTTTTGAGTTTAAGCTCAAAATAACCCTTATTATCTGTAAGGGTTGATACCAATAAGTTCTTTTCGTAAACGCTGGCCTGGGTTATCTCTTTTTGGTTTGAGGCATCGTTCACATAGCCTTTTACTAACCCCAGGTCCTTATCAACTTCGGCAGTTAAATGCAGCCTGCCGGGGGCATGTCTTAGTACTATATATCCGGGTACCTCCTTAAATTCATAGCTTTCACCCAATAACTTATCAAGCAGACTAAAAAGCGTGCCCCGGTAACCAGAAACGGATACTATACTGTCGGCAGGGATTGTTTTGTTATTGTAAGCGAAATAGAAATTGCCTTTTTTGGCAATTTTATCAAGTACGTTACCCATACGCTGTTCTTTAATGTCGCCAATGCTAATCTCTTTCATCAAATTATTTTGGGCGTACAGGCTTGTACAAAAAAATGCAACTATCAAGAACGTGGAGGATTGGGCTATAAGTTTGCGGTTTACAGTCATTCAATTTTATTTGTTTTTACAATCCTGAGCAGCCTCTGCCATCCAAAATTATAGAATTAAGCGATACGGTGTATGATGTAACACGTACGCCGGATTTTACCCTTACTGTTTTTTAAATTATTTTAGTTAGATACCAATTAGATCAAATAGTGACAAATTATTTTTAAATGATTTACGTGCCAAAAGTCCGGATTTCTGAAAGATATTCAGCCACTTATAAAGGGGATTTTACAGCGCATTATCATTTGATTGTCAATTACATCCTAAAGGGGAATAATTATGAAAAATATTTTGGAACGATCGTTTCAAAATACTTATCTTTGAGTCATCAAATCAAAACAACAAATCTTAAACATTGAAAAATGAATAATTTAACAAACAAAGTGGCTGTAGTTACAGGTGGTAATAGCGGCATTGGTTATGCAGCAGCAAGCGAATTAATAGCACAAGGCGCAAAAGTTGTTATTACAGGCCGTAACAGGGTAGCTGTGGAAAAAGCCGCTAAAGAGCTTGGCGCAACAGGCATTGTATCTGACCAGGGTAAGATAGAACAGATAGATGAATTAGCCGCCGCCGTAAAAGAACAATTTGGCAAGGTTGATATTCTGTTCCTGAATGCAGGGATTGCAACCTTTAGTCCGGTTGAAACCGCTACAGAAGAGCATTATGATTCGATAATGAACCTGAATGTAAAAGGGGTTTACTTTACCGTTCAAAAATTTATCCCCTTATTAAATGATGGTGGTTCTGTTATCTTTAACGCTTCTGTAAACGCGGTATTGGGTGTGGCCGATAGCAGTGTTTACGCGGCAAGTAAAGCGGCTGTGTTATCATTTAATAAAGTATTGGCCCGTGAATTGGCTCCACGTAAAATTCGTGTAAATGCAATTTCTCCAGGGCCGGTTACAACTCCATTGTACGATAAATTGGGTTTAGAGCAGGAGCAGGTTGATGGATTTGGTGCAGCTTTAAGTTCAAGAATATTGCTTAACCGTTTCGGAAAATCAGAAGAAATTGCCAATGTGGTAAGGTTCCTGGCTTCTGACGATTCATCATTTATTACCGGTACCGAAATCACTGTTGATGGTGGCTTAACGGTAAATGCGGTTATGTATTAAATTTTTTTGTAATAATCTGGAACAACCGTTTCAGATTCTAGTTTGTCTGTTTATAATTGCTTGCCTGATTTATTTGCCAACTGTTAAGTAAATCAGGCAACAATCGTTATGAAAAAATTATGGCACGTAAAAAAGAGTTTGATGAAGATGCATTGCTTGACAAAGCAGCAGAGTTATTTTGGAGAAAGGGATACAACGGAACCTCTGCGCAGGATTTGGTTGATGGCCTGGGAATAAATCGGTCGAGCATTTATAATACCTATACCGATAAACGCACGCTGTTTAAAAAAGCATTGTGTCAGTACCAGGCAACTCAAACCGGTGCTATGCTTGCCATGCTGGCCAAAGCCGAAGACGCGGAAAGTACAGTAAATGAAGTTTTTAAGGGTCTTATTAAAGGAAGCATAGAGGATAGTTTGTTGAAAGGTTGTTTTATGGTAAACACCGCCGTTGAACTTGCCGGGCAGGATAAGGAGATAGGCGATATTGTAAATAAAAATAACCAAAGTGTTGAAGATGCTTTAACCAGGCTTATCGAAAAAGGACAGCAGAGTGGCCAATTTTCGACCAAAAACTCCGCCTGTGCTTTAGCAAGATTTATTTTTGCCAGTATCACATCTATAAAAGTAGCTGCCCGTACTGGTGCCGATGAGAAAACGCTGCGTGATATTGCAGACGTCGCATTGTCTGCCCTGATTGCTTAATGCCAATCTTTAAATGGGCGGGTGGCTAAATTGGAGTTAAGATAACGCTCGTCGTCGGTGACCTCTGTAGTAATCCAATGGGGTTTCTCAAAGTTGTCCTGTTCATCGTTAAGCTCTATCTCTGCCACTATTAGTCCTTCATTTGAACCCGAAAACTCGTCCACTTCCCAGGTAAAGCCGCCAAATGGTATGCAGTAGCGTATCTTCTCGGTGCTGTTTTTAGCAAATTCCTTTAATAGCGCTTTGGCGTCGGCAACAGGTATCTCATATTCAAATTCCGTACGGCTCATATTGCTGGTTCCTCTGCCTTTTAAAGTAATATAGCCGTGGGTATCTGTAACCCTTACCCTCACGGTGCGGTTATCGTCATTTAAAATATAACCTTGCTGATAGTGTACGCCGTTTGGCTTGTCCGCCTGGTGCCATTTTTCATGATCAACCAAAAACTTTCTTTCAATTTCCACACCCATAACACTAACTTAATTGTTCAACAGGCAAATCAACGGCGGTTGTAGCCCGGTTATAAAAATCTTTGGTAAGGTTAGTTATTTGATTTTTAAGTTTGGTATGCTGTTTTTTTAATCTGGCTGTTATCACCTTGTCGTTTGCCTGGTGATTTGAAAACAATTCCATTGCAAGAATATGATCATGCCAGTTGCCTATAGCTGTTTGTACCTGTTCCATATAAGGCTCATTAAAACTTAAGTTCAGCGTTGTATGTGTCAGTTTATGATTGTACAGCAATATCTTAACCTGTTTTCTATTCGCATGCAGGTCATCATTAAATTTAAGTTCATTTAAATATCCTGCAATTTGGTGCAGCTGATTTTGGTAAAACAAGCTGATATGTACATTGCTTATTGATTGTATTTTACCTTTTATTGTTTTGTGCGCTACTTTTAACTTTTCCAGGTATTCACTCTTTTTTGATTTGAATTTTTTGCTTGCACTCCGTTGTAACTCATACTGATTGCTCATAAATGATGAATTGCCTATTTGATGTGTTTTACCAAGTTCCTGGTTTATATAGGCATTCCTTATTTCACCTGCTTTTTTAAATACCCGTTTTACGGGGGTAAAATATTTTGTCAATTTGGGGTGATGTTCAGTACTGTCTGATAAGGTCAAAAAGGCGCGTATTTTTTTTACCTGAACCCTGAAACGATGGAGGTCTGCCTGCTCTTCTTTTTTTAAATAAGATTTAAGACTGGTCCTCATTTCCTTCCATTCTTTATCAAAATAGACTATTTCTTCTCTTTTTTTCATACCGGGAAAAGTTGTGTTGTACCACATCACAGCGGTATTTATAAATATACCATTTTTCCTGGTTTGTTGTTTTAAACTGTACGGATGCTTTTGTACCTAAACGATAGCCAGTATAGGATAAAATAGGGCTGGGATTTTCTTGCTTTTTCAGTAAATATTTCAGAATTTTATATGGGGTTTTGATTGTTATCTATCAAACCACATTACACCATTCCTATAATACATCGCTATTATACCCTTCTAATCTATTACACCCTTCTATCACCTTGTTATCACCAAATATGCTATATCTCGTAAAATCGATGCCTGGAATCGTTTAGATGATTTTACTGAAATACCCGGCGCCGCTTTTAGTTCCTTTCGGGGATCAGTAGAAAATAGTTTAACTGCAACTACACCTTTTAGTAAGTCTGATCAATTTTTTAGCTGAACATAATTTTCTACGAGAATTAATAGAATAATAAATATAAAAATTTAAACAATGGAAAGTAACGAAAGCACTATTGCTCCGGCAATAGCATCCGACGAGGAGATTCGGCCTTTTAATTTAAGCAAAGTTCCGCAAGCCGAGCTTGATGAGTTAAAACGCCGGGTCTTGGCCACAAGGTGGCCGGAAAAAGAAACCGTTTCCGATCAAACGCAGGGGGTGCCACTCGCGACAATGAAGGCGCTTGCACACTATTGGGCCACAGAATATGATTGGCGTAAAGTGGAAGCAAAACTGAATGCTTTTCCCCATTTTATAACAGCAATTGACGGACTTGACATTCACTTTATTCACGTTCGTTCGCAACATGAGAATGCTTTACCGCTCATAGTAACGCACGGATGGCCCGGTTCGATCATTGAACAATTGAAGATCATTGGCCCGCTCACAGATCCCACAGCTTATGGTGGAAAGGCCGAGGATGCCTTTCATGTTGTGATTCCATCCATTCCAGGCTATGGATATTCCGGGAGGCCAAGCACTACAGGTTGGGGCCCTTCCCGCATTGCCTACGCGTGGGTAACACTGATGAAGCGTCTTGGATACGAAAAATTTCTGGCACAAGGCGGAGATTGGGGCGGGCTCATTACGGATATTATGGCTGTACAGTCCCCCGAAAATTTACTGGGCATGGCCACAAATTTCCCTTGCACAGTTCCAATTGAAATCAACAATGCGGCATTTGCCGGAGCTCCTGCACCAGACGGTCTCTCCGCCGAAGAAAAACAGGCGTATGATCAATTGGCCTTTTCATACAAACACGTTGCTTATGCTCTAATTATGGGATCGCGTCCACAAACATTACTCGCAACGGCAGATTCGCCTGTCGGCCTTGCCACTATGTTTCTTGATCACGACCAGCCCAGTTTGTCCCTGATTTCACGCTCGTTTGCAGGCGAACCTGAAGGGCTTACCCGTGATGATGTTCTTGACAATATCACATTGTGCTGGCTGACAAACACGGCGGTATCCGGATACCGCATCTATTGGGAGAATAAACATGCCTTTGTAGCTCCCTTAGGTGTTGAAGTCCCGGTTGTAGTGAGCGCTTTTCCTGACGAACTCTACCAGGCTCCACAAAGTTGGGCAGAAAAAGCATATCCCAACCTGATCTATTACAAAAGACATAACAAAGGAGGTCACTTCGCTGCCTGGGAACAACCTGAGCTCCTGGTGAATGATATCCGCGAAGGTTTCAGGTTACTTCGTTAATTGAATAAAGAAGATCAAATAGAATGTAACCGGGGCGTGATTGTAAAACCGCCCCTCGGTTAAATGTTTTTGTATATGTATTTCGGTGATCGACAACTTTAATTATCGTTGTAAAGAAAGTTCTAAAAGACCTATCAAAATTAGTATAGGCAGGTGATATTCCTCAAACTCGCGCCTTAAAAGCTGTAAAGCCTTGCCAATATGCTTTTCTACAGTATTGATGGATATGGACATCTTTTCTGCAATTTCCTTGTATGAAAGGTGCTCATAACGGCTTAGTGTAAAAGCGTTTTTGCATTGCGGCGAAAGCTTATTAACTGCCTCCTGCATTTTTTCCTCCATTTGGCGTGCATATAATCCATCCATTAATTTGTCGGCCACATCATCCTTGTGCAGAAATGCAAAGGCATCAAAATGTTTTGATTGTATCATCCGGGCACGCAACTCATGCAGCGCTTTATTGCGGAGCATGGCATAGAGTAAACCGGCTACTTCGCCTTCGGTATCCAGTTCCTCGCGCTTTTTCCAAAGATCTACAAATACATCCTGCACTAACTCTTCTACAATGTATTCGTCTTGCAGTTTTTTGTAGGCATAACAGGAAAGGGGGGTAAAATAACGGAAATATAGGGCCTCGAATGCTTTTTTATCTCCGCAATGCAAAGCAATAAGCAGTTCATGATCACTGTATGTAGCTGGTTTAATCAAGAATAGAGGCTTACCTGGTTAGATAGATATTACGCAAAATAGATATTTTTCATGGAAATCATAAAAAAAATAAAACTGATATGGCGGTAAGTTTTATTTCATGCAATATGTTAGTAAATAGCCTGAATTATGGTTGATGATTACCATATCAATTTAATAAAAAAGTATCTTGACAACCAGTGTTCACCGGCCGAAAAGCTGGAGATAGAAACCTGGTTTGAGCATTACAGTGGTGGCGATCGTACGTTTTACAACAACGATTCCGGACTGATAAATGACGCTATGTTCCGTTCGCTGGTTAATATCCGCGAAAGAATAACAGCTTCAGAAACCACAGAGGTCGACGGAAAAGAAGTGCGCTTGCAGCCCAAATTTAGATTTCGCTATGCAGCCATCGCGGCAACTGTTTTATTGTTCATCGTTGCCGGGAGTTATTTGGCTATTCATAAAAAAGCGGCCGCACCAAAGCTAGCCCGGCGTAGTTTGCCAAAAGCAGATACCCCACGATCTACTAATAAAGCTATCCTTACTCTGGCCAATGGTAAAAAGATAGTATTGGATGATGCTAAGAGCGGTAAACTGGCCGTTCAGGGTAATTCATCAGTTACCAAAGCGGTTGATGGCCGCATAATTTATAAAGCTGCAGATCGGGCAGCGTCAAATGATGAGGTAGCATATAACACCATTACCACACCGAATGGAGGGCAGTACCAGGTTGTATTACCCGATGGTTCAAACGTTTGGCTTGATGCGGCTTCAAGCATAACCTATCCTTCGGCATTTACCGGCAATAAAAGACAAGTTAAATTAACAGGTCAAGCTTATTTTGAAGTGGCAAAAAATCACGAAAAACCATTTTTGGTTAATGTTGATGATAAACAGCAAATAGAAGTATTGGGAACGCATTTCAATATCCAGGCCTACCCGGATGACCGCGACGTTAAAACAACCTTACTGGAAGGCTCGGTGAAATTGACCTACAAAAACAACCATGCCATTTTAAAGCCGGGACAAATGGCGGTTAACGCCCCCGATCAGGCATTGCTTATTAAACAGGCAGATGTATACGAAGTAATGGCCTGGAAAAACAACATGTTCGTATTTAATAATGAAAATATAAAAAGCATCATGAAACGCCTCGCCAGATGGTATGATATAGATGTTGCTTTTAATGGAAATATGGAAAATGTGAACTTTTTTGGCAATTATTCACGCTCCAAAGGTTTATCAAACCTACTCAGAGACATTGAACTGATTGATAAAGTACATTTTAAAATAAAAGGAAGGAGGGTAACAGTTACAGCACCATAAAACATACCCATGATCCAAAAACCGGGAGTGTTGCAACCACCCCCGGTATGATTAGCAGATGGGCGCTAATAAGGATCATTTAACCAATTGAGAACGTCAATTAATACCATTAATCCTAAGTCAAATGTATAAAATATTTACTGCACTTAAGTGCGGGAACAAAACCTGCTATGCTCGAAAATTCCTGCTTATTATGAACCTTACTTTTGTATTTCTGTTGGCCATCTTTTTACAGGTAAATGCTGCGAGCCATGCACAGGAGGTTAATCTCAGTGTAAAGGATGCCCCTATTCAGGAAGTATTCAATCAACTAACCAAACAAACAGGCTACAATTTTATCTGCGATGCCAGCCTGATAAAAAAACTAAAGACTGTTACCATTCATGTAACCAAAACATCGCTAAAAGATTTCCTTAGCATCTGTTTTGCAAATCAGCATGTTGATATTCTTTTTAATGACGACAATACCGTAATTATTAAAGAAAAAGCTGTCAGTAAAATAAGAGGCAGCGAAAGTACAAGCGTAACCATAACCGGTAAGGTTACCGATAACAAAGGACAACCGCTGCCTGGTGTTACGGTTACCGAAAAGGGTGCTAATAATGCGGTTATTACCAGCATATCCGGCGACTATTCCATAAAAGTAGCAGGACCAGAGGCAATCCTGGCATTTTCATTTATGGGGTTTGATTCGCAGGAGGTGAAGGTTGGCGGGCGTACAACCATCAATATTAAGTTAGCCGAAAAAACGAATGACCTAAGCGAAGTAGTTGTAGTGGGCTATGGAAGCCGTAAAAAAGCTGATCTGACCGGTGCCATTGCAAGCATGTCTACCGAGAATTTAAAGGAACGCCCCGTAGTTAACTTTGGCGAAGCGATGGCCGGTCAACTGGCAGGCGTACAGGTTCAGCAAACTAACGGTGCTCCCGGTGGAGAGGGGCTGGCTGTAAGGGTAAGGGGTACTGCTTCTATCACCCAATCCAGCTCACCCTTATATGTAGTGGATGGCTATCCAATGGAGGAGGGAGCTTTCCAGCTCGTCAATCCCTCAGATATTGAAAGTTTGCAGGTGCTGAAAGACGCATCATCCACAGCCATATATGGGTCCAGAGGTGCCAACGGTGTTGTAATCATTACTACCAAGAAGGGTAAAGCCGGTTCGGCTTCTATAAGTGTTAACGCTTATCGGGGGTATCAGGACAGGACAAAAACCATCCCGGTTTTAAACAGAGACCAATATGTGCAATGGTTTGTTGATGGCCGCAACCAGGCCTGGCTTGACCAGCCGGTAATAAGCGGCGACCCTAATACCGGGCCGCATACCATTAACGACCCCAACAGCCGCCGAAATTTATATCCGAGCGCCAGCTCATTGTACGTTATACCCGACGGCACCAATGGCTATAAATACAACTTTTTAGATCCGGCTTCAGTAGCGCAAATGCCCGATAATAACTGGCAGGATTTACTGTTTCGGCTGGCTAAAATGGAGCAGTATGAAGTATCTATAACGGGCGGTACCGAAAAAACGAAGTATGCCTTTTCCGGTAGTTTTATGAACCAGGATGGTATCATCATCAATACCGGCTACAAGCGATTCAACTTCCGGAACAATATTGAGTCGCAGATAACCAACCGTTTAAAAATAGGTTTAAACCTAAATGCATACAGTTCAGGTGGCGATGAGCAGGTGAATGGCAAATACTCACCGCTTCAGTTTGCATTACAGCTGCCTCCGATATTTGATTTGCGCAATCCGGATGGCACTTACGGATCTATGGTGCGTAATCCCGAGGTTTTTGCCGGCGATGTGGCTAACCCTATAGGCGTGGCAGAACAAGTGTACACCCACCGTAAAAAGTACGGCTGGTTAGGAACGTTGTATGGGGAGCTGGACCTGATAGAAGGTTTAAAATACCGCATCAATATCAACGGCAGTATCAAGGATAATAACCTGGAAGATTATGAGCCTTCAAATGTAGATTTGGATGCGTCAAAAGCGCCAAGGCCAGCACGGGCTTATAATGAGCGGTATACCGATTATGATTGGGTGATTGAGCAAACGCTTTCCTATAATAAAACATTCGCTAAAAAGCACGATCTGGTTTTATTGGGTGGTTTTTCCAGTCAAAAAAACAGCAGGGATTATATGTATGCAGAAGCGCGCGGCTTTCCAAACGATAATATCCACACGTTAAATGCCGGTAATATGTACCAGCTGAATAATTATAAAACAGATTATTCCATGATTTCCTATTTCGGCCGGGCCAATTATACCTATAATGACCGTTATCTTTTTACGGCTACAGTTCGTAGTGACGGATCATCGCGCTTTGGCGAAAACAATAGATGGGGGGTATTTCCCTCGGCATCGGCTGCCTGGCGTGTTAGTCAGGAAAGCTTCATGTCGGGTATTACCAATACCGTAAATGATTTAAAATTAAGGGCGAGTTACGGTGTTGCCGGTAACAACCGTATTGGTAATTATTCGGCAATTGGCTTGCTCAATACGGGATTTTATCCAACTGGCGGTGTTTTGCAAAGCACTGTAAACCCATCTACCGTACCTAATGACCAGCTGGGATGGGAAAAAGTGCTTCAAAGCAATTATGGGCTTGATATAGGCTTGTTTAATGATCGTATCAGGCTGGAAGCCGATTATTACCGTAGTAAATCGATTGACCTGTTGCTGCAGGTACCTGTACCTACCATAACCGGTTATCCCAACCAAATTCAAAATATAGGTAAAGTGCTGAACACAGGGTTTGAGTTCTTATTAACCACCCGCAACTTAACCGGACCATTCAAGTGGTCGAGCAATTTCAATATCGCGTTTAACAAAAACCGGGTGTTGGAAGTAGGCCCCGGCGGGCAGCCTATATATGCCAGCGCACCAAATGCTAATAACTCTTTTATAACAGAGCCGGGACAGCCTATAGGCAGTTTTTACGGTTATGTTTACCAGGGCGTATTTACAAGCCAGGCAGAACTGGATAAATACCCTCATTTGGCGGGTGATAAAGTTGGCGATGGCCGTTACCTTGACGTGAACGGTGATGGAAAACTTGACCAGACTGATAAAGCGATCATTGGCAACAACCAGCCTAAATTTACAGGCGGCTTCACTAATAATTTTTCTTACAAAAACTTCTCGCTTGCTACCCAGCTTTCTTTTTCATACGGAGCACATGCATTTAGCTTTTTCAAACGTATGGTAGGTATTTATCATGGCGATAGGAATGCGCTGTTGGAACAGGTAGATCGCTGGCGTTCTGTTGATGAGCCTGGTGATGGCATGCATTTCCGTCCCACCCGTAATCCTACAGGTTGGCAGCGTGATCCGTCATCTAACTGGGTAACGGATGCTTCTTACCTGCGTCTTCGCAGTGTTACACTGGCGTATGATTTTACTAAGAGCACGATAAAGGGCTTGAAAATAAACGGATTACGCGTGTATTTAACCGGCCAGAATTTATTTACCTGGACTAAGTACCCTGGTTTCGATCCGGAAACAAGCAGTGAAGATGAGAAGCTTACCCGCGGAGGTGATTATCTGGGATACCCTGCCGCCCGCAGCCTGATTTTAGGTTTAAATCTTACTTTCTAATTAATGATTTAAGAAGATGAAAAAATTAATAATAGCTACCTGTTGCATATTGATGCTCGTTTCGTGTAAAAAAGATTTTATTGATCTTAATCCACCGTCAAACCTCAATTCTACAACTTTTTACAAAACAGAAAGCGATATGAACCAGGCCGTGCTTTCGGCCTATACTGGTTTGCTTGATGAATATAGGAACCCATTTATCAGGCTTGGTGAAATACGCTCCGATAACACTACTTATTCATGGCTGGCCGGTAATCCTGCCGATGATAATGGTATAGATGTATTTGCCTCGCCGCTGTTACCTGAAAACGGCTATCCGAACAATTGCTGGAATTTAGGTTATAATGTTATTCTGCGGTGCAATATCGTTACCACTCGTATCGGTAATGTTACATTTAAAGACGAAAAATTAAAGAATCAGTACATAGCAGAAGCAAGATTTGTACGGGCTTTAATGTATTTTTGGTTGAACAGGGTTTTTGGTGGTTATGGGCTGAATAATGAGTTATTAGGCGTTATTAACGTTGATAAGGAAATTACACCTGCCGAAGCTTATAAACTCAACAGATCGTCACTGCAAAGTACTTATGATTTAATTGTAGGCGACCTTAAATTTGCGGAAGAAAACCTGCCTGCTTCTTATTCCGGAAATAATATAGGCCGTGTTACCAAATGGGGTGCTAAAGGCCTGCTCAGTAAAGTGTACATGACAATGGCCGGTTATCCGCTAAACAAAGGTACAGAATACTACACCCTTGCCGCTCAAAAGGCCGAAGAGGTTATAAACACCTCGGGAGCTACTTTAGTGCCAAGTTACGCCGACCTGTTTGATGTAGGCAAGAAGAACAGCAGCGAGTCGTTATTTGAAATTCAGTTCCAGAAAGGCAGCCCTAACGGAGTTACCGGAAGTCCGTGGAACAATGATTTTGCCCCGCGTTTTTCTGATAAAGAAGTTGTGCTGGTGGGCGACAAAGGCGGCGTAAACTCACCAACAGGTGATATGTCACGTGCCTATGAAACAGGCGATCCGCGGAAATATGTATCGATGCGGGATAGCTGGATCAGTTCAAAAAACGGGGCCATGCAAAATGAAAGATATGTGCGTAAGTATTATGATGTGTCAACCTCAGGCAGCGATAACGGCAATAACTGGATTGAGCTAAGGCTTGCTGACGTTTACCTTTTAGATGCCGAAGCATTGGTGCGCACCGGGGGAGATAAAAGCAAGGCAATATCATACGTAAACAAAATAAGGCAGCGGGCAAGAAACACTAAAGGCGATCCGGCGATTACGCCACCTTCTGATTTGCTGAAAGATTATACGCTGACTGATTTTGCAAATGATAACGCCCTGCTGCTGGCTATTGAAAAAGAACGCCGGGTAGAGCTCGCTTTTGAAAATCACCGCTGGTTTGACCTCGTAAGAACAGGCCGGGCAAAAGATGTAATGATAGCCGAGCAGGCGGTAGACGGGTTTGCTCCTTTTACCTGGAGCGACAATATGCTTGCTTACCCTATACCAACAACCGTTATGCAATCAAACCCGGGTAAAATCATTCAGAATAAAGGATATATACAATTTTAAAAAACCTAAAAAAACATAAAACCATGAATATGAAAAAATGTGCATTGTTTGTAGCAATGGGATTATTTTGCTCTGTTATTTCAGTTAAGGCCCAGCTGCCTTCCCTAACAAAAAAGGAGATTAAAAACGGATGGACCTTATTATTTGACGGCAAAACGTTTGATGGATGGCAAAAAGCAAACGGGACCCCATTTACGGGCAAAGGCTGGAAAATAGAAAACGGTGTGATCAGTGTTAATCCGGCTGATGGGCGCGGAGGGGATATTGTAACTACCAAAGAGTTTTCAGACTTTGAATTTTCCATTGATTTTAAACTGGAAAAGGGAACCAATAGCGGCATTAAATGTTTTTTAATTAAAAACACCTCTTTAGGATGCGAATACCAGATTATTGATGATGCTCATCATCCTGATGCAAAGCTGGGTATAAACGGCGACCGCCGTCTTGCCGCGTTATATGATATTATGCCGCCAGATACTACAGCCAAAAAAGTTAAACCTCTGGGTGAGTGGAATAACATCCGTATTATTTCAAAAGGCAAACATGTTGAACACTGGCTTAATGGTAAAAAGGTTTTGGAATATGAACGCGGAAGCGATGACTTTAAAAAGCATATAGCCGAAAGTAAATTTAAGAATGAAAAGGGTTTTGCCGAAGCAACCCAATCGCCTATTCTTTTACAGGAACACGAAGATGTGATCCACTTCAGAAATATCAAGATCAGGGTACTTTAATCAAAAAATTCATAGTTGTATCAATGATGCGGCTATGGCCGCATCATCATTTAATTTTATGTTTCAATTATAAACAATGGAAAAAAGACGTGAATTCATCAAAAAAATGGCTGTAACCACAGCCGGCCTTGCCGTTGGTGGCAAAGCATTTAGCTTTACAGCCAAAAGCTATAATAGAATCATTGGCGCCAATGACCGCATACATGTAGCTATTATAGGCCTCAACGGGCGCGGCAACAGTATGTCTGGTACTTTTGCCAAACAAAAAAACCTGGAAATAGGCACCGTTTGCGATGTTGATTCAAGAACAATACCTAAAATTCAGAAAAAAGTAACCGAAGCAGGTCAGGCCGCAGCCCCTAAAGGCGAGAAAGACTGCCGCAAAGTATTACAGGATAAAAGCATTGATGCCATATATATTGCCACCCCCGATCACTGGCACGCGCCGCTAACCATAATGGGCTGCCAGGCAGGCAAACATGTGTACGTAGAAAAACCTTTAAGCCACAACCCCCGCGAAGGAGAAATAGCCATAGCCGCTGCCCGCAAATATGACCGTATAGTGCAGATGGGGGCACAGCGCCGCTCCTCGCCAGCTATGATACAGTGTATTGAGGAGCTGCATGGTGGAGTTATAGGCAGGGTTTACCTGGCTAAAGCATGGTACACCAATAACCGTAAAGCAAATTACCTTAAACCGGGTACCGTACCCGATTGGCTGGATTATGACCTGTGGCAGGGCCCGGCGCCCCGCACGCCATATCAGGATGGATTAATTCATTATAACTGGCACTGGTTTTGGAACTGGGGAACCGGCGAAGCCCTAAACAATGGAACGCATGAGGTTGATGTGGCCCGCTGGGGCTTAGGTGTCGACTTCCCGACCCGGGTAAGCTCGGTAGGTGGCAGATATCAGTTTAAAGACGACTGGCAAACACCCGATACGCAAATAGTTACTATGGATTATCCGGGCCGGGTATCGCTGATGTGGGAGAACAGGAGCTCAAACGGCAGGAAAATAGAAGGTGAAGACCGTGGGGTAATATTCTATGGCGAAAACGGTAGCCTGGATACAGATGGCGAAGATTACACCATATATGATCTAAGCGGCAAAATGGTAAAACAGGTAAAATCCGCTGCCCCGCAAGCCGCGGTTGACGGCAGGAATACCGCCAGCCCAAGTTTGGGTATGGATAGTTTGCACGTGGCCAATTTTCTGGATTCTATCCGTAACAACCGTCGACCTAATTGCGATGTGGAATTAGGTTACAGGAGCGTTATGGCCATGCAACTGGGTAATATATCATGGCGTGTTGGCCGCGATTTGCATCTCGACCCTAAAAATGGTCATATTTTAAATGATGCCGATGCGCAAAAATTATGGAGCCGTACTTATGAACCCGGATGGGAACCTAAAGTCTGAAGCGTACCTATGAACAGATTATATAAAAAGAGGCTGCATATGCGGCCTCTTTTTTTGTATAAAACAACAGGCTGGCACCATATTTTTGATGATACCCGCTGCTAAAATTATAATCAGGTCGCCTTTTTATTTGAAACCTTGCTTTTCCAAAAAAACCAGGAAATAACAACCAGTGGTATAAGCATAGCCGCCCAGGATAAGGGGTACCAGATACCGGTGCCTAAAAGAGCGGATAAGAGTCCAAACAGGATGATGATACCTAGCATCAGCGGGGCACCCCATATTTTTTTAGCGGTTTTATCAGGCATTGATTTCTTGATTAGTTTCCATGTTTTTAAAATAGGTCGCGTACAGTTTGCGACGGTCGAACCATAAATATATACCGCTGACAAGTACCACAATAGCTACAACATCAAACAAAGCCCACAAAATTTTTAATGGCATACCGCCATAATCACCGAAATGGAGTGGTCTGGAAACTTCCAGCGCGCGCAGGTAAAATGGCATTTTTACAACAGCTGTCAGCTTACCCGTACGGGCATCAACCAATACCGGGCTAAACAACCTTGACGTTAACGGCGTATTGCCATGCGCCCAAAATAAATAATGATAAGGACTGCCAAAAGTATTGCCGGGGTAAATTACGCTGGTTATGATCATTCCGGGTACGGCCTTTTTGGCAATATCGTGAGCGTCCTGTACCGAAGTAAGCTCCTGTTGTTTAGGTGTGGGCTGCCCATGATATTTGTCCAGCATTGTCTTTACGTCCGTGATCTGCCAC
Source organism: Mucilaginibacter sabulilitoris (assembly GCF_034262375.1). Lineage (NCBI taxonomy): Bacteria > Pseudomonadati > Bacteroidota > Sphingobacteriia > Sphingobacteriales > Sphingobacteriaceae > Mucilaginibacter > Mucilaginibacter sabulilitoris. The sequence goes on along the minus strand of NZ_CP139558.1, from coordinate 6,704,006 downwards.
AGCCCGAACAAGGGGGTAGATAATTCGTTAATAACACCGGTAATACCAACTACCAACAGCCATACAGCGGTGGCAATACCCAGCAGGTTATGCAGGTCGAGCCATTTTAGCCGGCGGGAACGGTCCTGCCTCAGGGTCCCGAAGTCAAGCTTTTTCATAAATGGCGCGTATAATACTATACCCGAAATCATGGAGATAACAAACAATACCCCCATAAGCCCAAGGAACAGTTCTCCCGGCAGCTCCATAAACAAATCGATATGCAAAGAAAGCATCAGGCCCATAAAAGTCTGCGGTTGTTGTGTAAATGGGAGTTCGTCTTTTAAAAGTTTGGCCGTACGCGCGTCAAACTGCATAGAATGTTCCAGTTTATCGTCGGGTTTCATGGTCGGTGCCATACCTACTAATACCTGAGGCTCTTCATCATCCAAAAAGAGGTAAGTAACCAGTTGTTTAGGATAAAGCCGTTTTGATGCATTCACCATACCATCCAGGTTGGCCATAGGTGTTTCTTTTGGTAAAACTGCATAAGGCGGATCTTTATCGAGCAGTTTGTCTATTTCTTCTCCAAAAATGAGCGGCAGCCCAGTCAGGCAGAGCAGCAGCAGAAACAACGTACAGATGAGGCTTGTCCAGCGGTGCCACCAGAACCAGCGTTTGATATTTTTTAGTTGTGCCATATTTTTTTCTTTAAGTGCAGGTTATCAATATGTTTTTTCATTTAATATCTTGTCTGTTTTTGTTCCGTTCTTTTAGCCCGCCGGCTAAATCATAATGCTGTTAGTTCTATCCGCTAATAAGTTGTTATGTTTTCAATTATTGATGCCAATGATATTCAAAAACATAAATATAATTTAAACTTAAATATATCCCTGCCGCCACCTCAGCGCCAGCAGGGATTAGGTTCCGTCATTATCAGAACTTTATTGTTCCGCTTATACTAACCCTGGCCGGCATTTGCGGAATAGTAGTTACCCATCCTACCCAGTATTTTTTATCGGTCAGGTTATCAACTTTGCAGGTAATCCCATAGCGCGACTTTTCATAAGAAAGTGAAGCGTTAAGTGTAGTGTATGAGGGCAAAACAAACAGATCTTCACTGTCATTAATTACCGCGTTTTTACTCGCATAGTTACCGCCAAAGCCTAATCCGAATCCTTTAAGACTGCCTTCGGGCAAGCGGTAGCTTAGCCACAGGTTGGCCAGGTTTGCCGGGCCCGCGCTGCCGGGGCGGAAACCATCAAGCGTTGGATCAACTTTTTTGTACTGACTGCTGTTATAAGCATAACCTGCAATAACGTTAAACCCACGCAACGGATTAGAGATCAGTTGAAATTCAACACCTTTACTGTATTGACTGCCGTCTTGCACCGTAAAGTCGGGCCTTGCAGGATAATCACTGCGTAATATATCCTTTACCTTGATATCGTAATAGCTGATGCTGCCGCTCAGCTTATCGCCCAATACATTAAACTTAGCGCCCGCTTCCCATTGATTGGCCTGTGATGGCTTAAAGCTGCTGATGGTACCATCGGGCTGTTTACCGGGACTGTTGTTCTGAAAGCCATTCATGTAATTGGCAAACAGGGAAACTTTTTCAGGAACTACCTGGTACACTAAACCGAACTTTGGCGAAAAGGCGCTCTGGTGAAAAGCTCCATCGGGGATATTTCCTGCCGAAGCATCTTTTACGCCCTTGTTGTCAAAATAATCCCAGCGGATGCTGGCCATTGCCAGAAAGTTATCTGTAATGTTCAGCACATCCTGAATGTAAGCGCTGTAAGTGTTTTGCAGCGATGAGCTCACCGAGAAAGGGCCGGTCTGCACACGGCTTAGTAAAGCGGGCGCGGTAAGGTCTGTATAAGCAGCCCCGGGGTTAGCTGCATTAAGCTTGTCGAATGTTGTAAAGGTTGAATTGGACCGGTTAGACAGGGAAAAGAACTCCAGACCGGTGAGCAAACGGTTGCGCATGCTGCCAATATGGAAATCACCGTTGAAATTTTGCTGAATATCTGTGGCATAACTGTTATAATAGTTCTCGTAACTCATATTCCGTGTCAGCGAATCGTTGTGAGCGGTCATGACCATATAGCCGCTCATGCCATCCTCTGTACCGCTCAGAAAACTAAGGTTGGTACGGGAACTCCATTGTTTGGAAAACTTGTGATCAAGCTGAGCAAACAGGTTGGCCTGTTTGGGTCTGATAGTGATATCGTCGCCAATAAAACGTTTGTTCCAGTCAAAATTCAGATCTTTTGGGCTGTGCGCACCGGTGGCGTAGGAGCCATCAACAAATATGCGGTAAAAGTTATTGGCTTTTTGGTTGGTATATTCCCCGTCTATATTAAGTGTAGTGTTATCATCAATTTTATAGGTTAATGACGGTGCGACAGATACGTAAGAAGAAAACCCGGCATCCTGGTAACTGCCCTCATGATGTCCACCTGTGTTCAACCGGAATAACAAGGTTTTGTCGGCGTTTAAGGGGGTATTAATATCGGCTGTGAACCTGCTTAAACCAAATCCGCCGCCGGTATAAGCAATTTCTCCTTTAAAAGTGTCAAATGGCTTTTTGGTAACACGGTTGAATAAGCCCCCGAAGGATATCAGGCTGCTGCCATAGAGCGCGCCTGACGGGCCTTTAATGGCTTCAATAGTTTCGATATTAATGGGGTCGAAGGTTACGCTGCTCACATCGCCGGGTACACCATTCCGCAGATACGACTGGGTAGAAAATCCCCGGGAAGTTACCGTACTGCCTGCATTGTTATTCTCCAGTTGCATGATCACGCCGGGCACATTCTTCAACGCATCTGAGTAGCGCACGGTCAGTTGGTCCTGCAACAGCTCTTTAGTTACCGTGGTATAAACCTGCGGATTTTCCAGGTTTAGTAGTGGCATTTTGGCAACGGTTTCGCTTTGCTGTTTGGTAAATTTATTCACCTTACCCGAAGTAATAACTACTTCCTGTAACCGCTGGCTGCTTTCAGACAAAATAATATCGACAGTTAAAGTTTCGCCGGTTTTGACCGTAATTTGTTGTTTTTGCGGCGAAAGACCGATGAGGCTGGTGACCAGGGTATAGTTACCCGGTTTTATCCTATTTAGCTGAAAGTCGCCGTTTTGATCAACAGTTGTACCGCGGGTAGTTCCCTGTATAGTAATGGTAACAGATTCGCCCGGTTTTCCATCGGATGTTTTTACGGTACCTTTAATTGAACCAAATGGCTGTTGTGCGTTGGCGTATTGTGCGATCATTAAAAATGTAAAAAAAGTTATCGACTTAACAACGATGTAGTGATTAGAAGGAATTAACTTTTTAAGCGTAAATGTAAATCTGCATAGTGAAATAGATTTCATAGTTTTGTTGGAATGTGTAATTGATTAAAGGATCGGTTAACATTACCCGGTGTGAAGTTTGGCGACCAAGCACCGGGATTTTTTTTGTTAAAACAGTCGTTTTTCATTAAGAATCAATTGTTTTTGAGTAAAAAGGATGCAATTTTTCATGATTCTGGAAAAAGCAATTGTTCGGGGCAAAGTAAGGATCTATTTAGAATAAATCCAAATAAAAATAATGAATCTTACAATTTCGGGGTCGGTAATCTATTTGAAAAAATGTGAAAATTTCTAACGCTGCTCCGGTAATTCGGGACAATGTTTGTCCAACTCAAGAACTCAAATGCCTGTTTAACCCATTTGGTACTACTTTCTGCCTGTGAAAAAGGATAGGTTTATATCGAATTAGCAAATAAATCATTAAAAAAGAAATAAATCACACATGGAAACTCAACTCAAATTAAATCATCACCGCTTTCTTGTATTGGCAGTCATGATCATTAGCTTCTTGCAGATATTTACATTTGGTTCGGCATTTGCACAGGTTGCAAAACAAGCGGATAGCAATACCTCAAAGACGGTAACCGAGCCATTTGGTCCTATAAAACAGATCAATGCGGGCGTTCTGAATATCGGCTACGCTGAAGTAGGTCCGGCAAATGGCCCTGTGGTTATTTTATTGCATGGCTGGCCTTACGATATTTACAGCTTTACAGATGTTGCTCCCTTACTAACCGCCAAAGGCTACAGGGTGCTTATCCCGTATCTACGTGGCTATGGCACAACCCGTTTCCTGTTGAGCGAGACGCCTCGTAATGGTCAGCAAGCGGCTATCGCTTCAGATATTATCGCTTTCATGGATGCCCTGAAGATACAGAAGGCTACCCTTGCCGGATTTGACTGGGGTGCACGCACTGCCGTTATCATAGCGGCGCTTTGGCCCGAACGCTGCAAGGCCCTTGTATCTGTGAGTGGCTACATAATTTCCAACCGTCAGGCAAACCTACAGCCTTTGCCTCCAAAAGCCGAGCTGGGCTGGTGGTACCAATACTATTTCGCTACAGAACGTGGCAAACTGGGTTACAGTGCCAACACACACGATTTTAATAAATTGATATGGAAGATAGCTTCACCGAAATGGAACTTTGATGATGCCACTTTTGACCGGAGCGCCAAAGCTTTTGATAATCCTGATCATGTAGCTATTGTGATCCATAATTACCGCTGGAGACTGAGCCTTGCCGAAGGAGAAGCAAAATATGATGAGCTGGAAAAACGCCTTGCTGCAGGCCCTGTTGTTACGGTACCAACCATTACCATAGGCAGTGATTTTGATGGTGCAGCCGCCGATGGCGCAGGCTATGCCAAAAAATTCACAGGCAAGTACTCGCACAAAATACTCAATGGCATAGGTCATGATGTGCCACAGGAGGCTCCAAAAGCCTTCGCCGATGCTATTATAGAGGTTGACGGTTATTAAACTGATGTGGTCTTGGGAGCAAGCAGTTAACCCCATAAAAAAGCCCCGGTCAGTAATGACCGGGGCTTACCCAAAACATTTAATGTTTATTGTGCGTTCTTTTTCTCTGTTACTTCTTTACGGATATCAGTAGCCAACACTTTTAAAGCTTGCATAGCATTCCTTAAACGGGTGCCTGCCGCTTTATTACCTTTTTCATAAAAACTGGCCGCATCTACTTCTGCAGCGGCAATCACTTCCTTTAATTTTTGAAAATTTTCCATATGTATTAGTTTAAGGCGGTAAAACTAAAAATTTTCCTGAAAACCCGGAGACTAATCGCTTAAGCTAAAATCAATAAAAAGCATGTTTATTAATAAAGTGATTTTTTATTATTAACCCGAGAGGCAGGATCTGCACCAAATACCAGCCATTGCATGGCACGTATTTTTAAATGAAATTCTGGTTGTGTTTAGCTATTTTGATAAACATGACCGCCGTTATAACAAGCAGCATTAATAATGGAATGCCCCTTAACGGGAAATCATTCCTCATCAGTTCTTCAATCAAGGATAAAGAATAAGCTTTACTTAGGGGGCCTTGTATTTGAGGTACAAAATAATTACCGGTGACAACAAACGCCCATAGTTCAGGCAATAGGGCAAGAAAAATAAGCGCCCGGTTAACTCCCTGTGGTCTCCACCAAATCATCAGCAGCAATAACAAAATGGGAACGAACGCCGGAATAACATATATTAACAGCAACTGAACGGCCGGTACCGCGGTGCGGAAAGAGAGCCAGTCTTTTTGTCCGATAACAGCCCACACCGGATAATTTATAAATTTTTCTACATAGTCTGATCCTACCAAGTAAAACACTAATGCGAAAGACAGCATAAACAGCCAGCGGCGAAGCAGTTTAACTTCTTTAAAATAAATATTCATTATCCAAAATGCCAGCAGAGCTTGCAATAATGTTGGAATAACCTGAAAATACAGGCTTAGGGGTATTAGTTTGTTATTTAACGTATCCTTAAATCCGGTCGATATTAAAGTGGATTGTACAGGTATTAAAATAAAAAACAAGGTTGTAATTATGGTTGCGGAAAGAAATACGGATGCCCAACACTTGCATCGGGGGATAGTGTTAAATGTATGCATGAGGAGCCAAACGCTGAACAAAAACAATAAGACAGATGGAATATAGTATATAAAGATCATCCTCATATTATAAATTTCCAAAACAGGTTTTAAATTTTCGTGAATACGATCAAAGGAGGGGTAGTTGAAAAAGTTAATCATCATCACTACGCCCGAGCAGTAAAAGCATAATATTAAATAGACAAGTAAAAGCATCAGGTTCTTGTTACCTGGGGTTGATTTTTGGGAAAGCATTTCCATTTTTAGTATTGTTACAGGTTAGTTAAAAATATATATGGCTAAATTTTAAGTATTTAGCCCATAGTTCATGCTGCCAAAATTATCTGGACCACAGGCAATTGACAATAGTACATTAGTACTATTAATGGCAAATGATAGCCAATATTGGGTTTGTTTAAGTAGAGAAATACAGATAAATTTGTGATAGGGCATTATCATATCATCATGCATTCACCGCTTACCGTTGTAAAAAAGGCAAATTTTATTTCCTTTATCGGAGGTGATTTTCCGCGGGCACAGGATATTCATGAGGAAATTATGCATACCCTTATCAACCTGCACAAAATATTTCCGCAATGGGTAATTTGCACCTGCAGGTCACAGCACCCCGGATTTTTTTATTTAAGCGATAACTATTATAAGTTATTGGGGTTGGATTCCGGAATCGTATCAGATCCGCAGCTGATTAATAAATACCTTGAAAGCCTGCATCCTGCCGATCTTGAACATGTAACCAAATGTTACCAGCTGATGGGTAATGTGTTATCAAAGGAAAGTGCTTCAGATCATCACAAATTTCGCATTATATTTAATTACAGGATACGAAACGCGGGGGGTAAATATTTGAACCTTCATGATGAAAGAGCCGCGCTTTTACTTAAAGGTGATGCAAACCTGTATTATAGGTTGTTACGCGCCATTAGCGAAGAATCGGTTTTTTCGGGTGTAAAAATGGTTATATATAAAGGGGATGATGACGAAAAGATACTGGAATACAACGCTAATTCGCTGGTAGGTTCCCAGCTTTCTAAAAGAGAGAGCGAATTATTGCCTTTAATGAGGCAAGGGTTGTTAACAAAAGAAATTGCCGTACAACTTTGCATTAGTCCTAATACGGTTAGGAACATGCGTCAGAAATTATTTGAAAAATTTCAGGTCAATAACGCCATTGAACTTCTCAATAAGGTTGAAGTCATCCCTATGAAAGAGAAAGAATTGTAAAGGCTTTACCACAGGAAGTATTTTGAAGCCATTAGTATTAGCAAAGCCGAATATTTTAACAATGATCTCAGAAATTTAAGTGCGTGAGTTATTTGATTTTCAACTGTGCGCTTGGATATTCCAAGTTGTTGAGCTATTTCGTCATTGGTTAAATTATTTATTCTGCTTAGTATAAATATTTCACGGCAGCGTTTTGGTAAATCATGTAGTGATGTCTCAACGGATTGCTGTAATTCCATATATTCCAGCTCTTCATCTGCCTGACCAATACCGTGCGATTGTATCTTAATGTGGTCATAATCTTCAATATAGAGTATTGCCGACGATTTTTTTGCCTTCAACTGTTTATAAACATGATACCTGGCCGCAGAGGTCAGATAATTTTTAAAGCAGTCAATTTTAAATACGTTTCTTTTTTGCCAGATATTTAAAAAAATATCCTGCACAATCTCTGTACAGGCATCTTTATCCTTTAAATAAGAGAAAGCAGTGCTGTATACATCACTCCAATAACGCTCAAAAAGCGTTTCGAAAGCTTTTGTATCATCAAGCAATATTGCCTCCCACAAGTCACAGTCGGGGTAATTGTGCAGCATATAAATGGTTAAGTAAATATAAAGGAATTATATTTTAAATAAAATGTATTTTTTACAATTAATCTAAAAATACACTGCAAAATATTTTTTTTAAAATTTATGTGTGTTAGGTATCCGAAAAGTCTCTATCACAAAACAACCAGTTATAATATTCATGACGCAGCAAGATTTCATCGATTTATACGAGAAATTCATGTCCGGTAATTGCACGCCGGAGGAGATGATATTTTTGGAGGAATACCGTGATAACTTTCAATTAAAAGATTTACCATGGGGTGCCGAAATGGGTGATAAAGAAGAAGTTAAACAAGAAATATTAAATCAGTTAAGGGCAAAGATCAATACTCACAAAAAAAAACATTTTAAAAGGTATTGGGTTGCGGCAGCTGCTACAATTGTTTTCGCCCTTGGTTTTCTGTGGATGGTTAAACAAAAGGATGATTTAGCATTCAACAGGCTGGCCCCAATCACAAAAGATAATAAAGGACCTGTTTTGCCGGGCTTTAATAAAGCCACCCTAACACTTTCAGACGGCACAGACATTGACCTTAATGATGCTAAAAGTGGCACTCTTTCTAAACAAGGCGACGCATTGGTTGGTAAACCCGGTAACGGGAAAATTGTATATGATGCCAGTACCACCAATACCGGCAAAAACGCATCACTATTTAATGTACTCACCACACCGAGGGGCGGGCAATACCAGGTTGTACTGTCAGACGGGACTAAAGTATGGCTCAATGCAGCCTCTTCCCTGAAATTTCCAACAGTCTTTACCGGTAAAGAAAGACATGTTGAACTGGTAGGCGAGGCTTATTTTGAGGTAGCAAAGAATAAGGACATGCCTTTTAAAGTCACCACGGATAAGTTAAACATCGAAGTATTAGGTACACATTTTAACGTGAATGCCTACCGCGAAGATGATGCTATAAAAACCACCTTGCTTGAAGGTTCGGTAAAACTAAATACGGGCGATAAACAGGCACTTTTAAAACCGGGGCAACAGGCAACACTTGGTGAGCAGCAAAATATTAATATTCAAAGCATTAATACTGAAGATGCCGTAGCCTGGAAAAATGGCTATTTTGTGTTCAATAATGAAAACATTCAGGACATCATGAAAAAGATTTCACGGTGGTATGATGTTGAGGTGATATATACCGGAAAGATAGACGAAAGGGACTTCGGTGGCACAGTTTCGCGCTTTGACAGCGTAACTGAGGTGCTGAAATCATTGGAACTAACAGGAACCGTTCATTTTAAACTGGAAGGAAGGAGGATCACCGTAATGCCATAAACTTACTGAACCACTCAATAAGTTACTTGAAGAAACCAGGAGCGATTGCAGCGCCCCCGGTTATCAAATCTGCTCGCTAAAGCAGTTAAAAAGGTAACAATCAATTGCTTCTACAACTAATCTAATTAAACCTTTTTCAAATGTATAAAGATAATATCGCATTTCCATGCGGGACGGTTTCCCGTATGACATTTAAAATCTTCAGGGTAATGAAACTCGTGCTAATTTTATTAATTACCACTATTGTCCAGGTGAATGCCTCATCTTATGCTCAAACTGTGAGTTTAAATTTGAAGGATGCTTCACTTAAGGAAGTTATTGAAAAATTAAGACAGCAAACAGGCTATCATTTCCTGTATAAAACAGAAATGCTTAAAGAAAGCAAACATGTAAGCTTATCGGTTAATAACGCGCCTTTTATACAGGTACTTGAAAAGTGCTTTGCCGATCAGCCGATTACTTATACCATTAATCAAAATACGGTTATCCTGCGGGAAAAGACCCCTGATGCCAGCAATAAGCAACAGGCTGTAAAGATCAGCGGGAAGGTAACCGATGAAAAGGGAGTCCCACTCCCGGGAGTGAGCGTAAAAGTAAAAGGGACCAATGTTGGAGTGATAACCAGCATAAACGGTACCTACAACCTAACGGTTAACGATGACAAAGCCACGCTGGAATTTACCTTTTTAGGCTTTACCAAACAAGAAGTACCTATTAATGGCCGTACTGAAATTAATGTGGCGTTGAAAGAAGTGCAAACTGCTTTAAGCGAGGTAGTGGTTATCGGTTACGGAACAGTCAAAAGATCTGACTTGACGGGTGCTACGGCGTCTGTAAAAGGTTCGGATATCAAAGCGCAGGGTGTGAGTGATATTACAAGATCATTGCAGGGTAAAATGCCCGGGGTTACCATTGAGTCTGCAGGTGGTGATCCGGGAGCCGGAACCCGGATCATGATCAGGGGCGTTGGTACATTAGGAAAAGGAGATCCATTATATATTGTTGATGGTGTGCCAACGGCCAGTATCAACTACCTTAACCAGGTTGACATTGAATCAATTGATGTATTAAAAGATGCTTCTGCCGCGGCCATATACGGTTCAAGGGCGGCTAACGGTGTGGTATTGGTTACCACTAAAGCCGGCAAAAATGGTGCACCTGTAGTACAGTTTACCGCAAATTATGGTAAGCAAAAAGTAGATAAGGAGGTTGACGTTTTAAATGCACAGGAATGGGCTAATGTTAGTAACGCGGCCCATGATAATGCAGGCTTACCACGGCTTGATATTGCTAAAAATCCGCAAACTTTAGGTGCGGGTACCGATTGGCAGGATGCTATATACAGAACGGCTCCTGTTCAACAGTATAATATGCTCGTAAGCGGTGGCAGCGAATTAACCAAATACAGTGTTTCTGGCGGTTACAATGATCAGCAGGGAATTGTAGACGTAACCGGTTATAAGCGTTATAACTTACGTGTAAAAACAGAAACAACCAAAGGGCGTTTGAAATTTGGCGAAACGGTATTACTGTCAAGAGAAAAATTTATTACCATGCCCGGTGGCTGGGGCGGTCAGGGTGGTAATCCTGTAGGTTCTGCAGCAAAAATGATCCCGGTATTTCAAATTTATGACCCAACAGCTATAGGTGGTTTTGCTGGGGCTTATGGTCCGGTGGTTAACGTTGCCAACCCGGTAGCCCAGCTTAATCTGGAGAACATCAACCGTGAGTTTACCAATATCATAACTAACGCGTATGCCCAGGTAAATCTTTTACCTGGCTTGAACTATAAACTTAACCTTGGTTATACTAATAGCTTTACCAGTAATTATGATTACGCTAAGCGATATACTGTAGGCACGTTGTTCTCTCACCCAACCAATGATATTAACCTGAACAAGGATCAAACGGTAATGGTGTTGTTAGAAAATACGCTGAACTATGATAAGCATTTTGGCAAACATAGTTTACAGGCGTTGGCTGGTTATGCTTATCAAAGTACTAAATATAATTATGTTGCTACGGGCCGTACTGACCTGCCCGACGGAATTGACCAGATAGATGCGGGTGCCGGTATAGCAACCAATGCTGGTAACCGTACAGAAAGCAATCTGGTATCGCAATTTGCAAGGCTTATTTATTCATATGATAACCGGTATCTTTTAACGGCCAGTTTCAGGCATGATGGTTCGTCGAGGTTTGGAAGCGCTCACCGTTACGGCGATTATCCTTCTATTGCATTGGGATGGAATATTTCAAATGAGCGTTTTTTTGAGCCGCTAAAAAATACAATTTCAACTTTGAAATTTAGAGCAAGTTATGGTGTACTGGGTAACCAGGAAATTTTAGATTATCAGTATAGTGCTGCCATTGCGTCAAATATAAATTATGTTACAGGTGCCGATCAGCAAAAATGGTTCGGAGCTATTCAAACAGCATTTGCTTCTCCAAACATTAAATGGGAAAGCACCAAAACTTCAAACGTTGGTGTAGACCTTGGGTTTTTAAATGACAAACTGAATATCACTGCCGATTATTTTATTAAAAAGACCTCCGACCTTTTGTTAAACGTTCCTATACCCGGTTCGGCCGGAGCAGTATCAAATCCGGTAGTAAATGCCGGCGATCTGCGTAATAAAGGTATTGAGGTTGGTGTTAATTTTAATGATCATATAGGCAAATTAAACTATGGCGTCTTTGGTACAATAAGCGCGGTAAAAAATAAAGTAATATCGCTTGGTACGGGTTCGCAGCAAATTTTTGGTGGCCAGCCTACACACCATGGCGCTTCAAGTACCCTGACAGAAGCTGGTGGCTCTATAGGTTCATTTTATCTGATAAAGGATATTGGCATATTTAATTCACAAGCTGAAGTTGACGCTTATCAAAAAGATGGTAAGCTGATACAACCCAATGCGGCTCCCGGCGATGTTAAATTCCAGGATACCAATAACGACGGGCAGATAAACGATAATGATAAAGTTAACGCGGGCAGCCCTTTCCCTAATTTTGAGTATGGCTTTGGTATCAACGCGTCCATGTACAATTTTGATATCAATATGTTTTTTCAGGGCTCCCAGGGTAATAAAATATACAATGGCTTAAGGCAGGATCTGGAAAGCACAAACCTTGACTTTAATTATTCCAAATCAACGCTTAACGCCTGGACCCCTACCAACCACTCTAATGTGCCAAGAGCGATCACCAGTGACCCGAACTTCAATAACCGTACATCAAGCCGTTTTCTGGAAGATGGTTCTTATTTAAGGATGAAGACTTTGCAAATTGGATACACTTTAAATAGCGTATTGGCAAAAAAAATGAGAATAACCTCTTTACGTATCTATGCCAGTGCCGATAACCTTTTTACAATAACAGATTATACTGGTTTTAACCCTGATTTGGGCAGAGCAACGAGTGCTCAATTAAGTATTCTTGACCGTGGCGTAGATTTTGGACATGTGGCCTATCCGTTAGCGCGTACTATTTCACTTGGCCTTCAACTAACCTTATAATTAACAAAGCAGTATTAAAATTTTAATGATGAAAAATTTAATAATCATATTTGGTATAGCTGCTATAGTTTGTGGCTGTAAAAAAAGCGTATTAGAGCTTCAAAATCCCAATAAAATAACTACCGAAACCTTTTGGAAAACGGAGACCGACGTACAAAGCGCCTTTGCTGCTACTTATGGCTTACTGCGTGATGTAAACGGTGGCTTTTACGGAGTAAGGGGCATTGAGCTGGGCAATGGCCGCGGCGATGACTTTTTTATCAGGAACGATGTGGCCGATTTATATAAACTATCAACCTTTACCAATACGCCGGATAACGGACCTGCAAATGACCTTTGGAACACATCGTACAGAGCTATTTTCAGGGCGAATCAAATAATGGCTAACATTGATAAAGTACCTTTGGATGCCAACGCAAAAAAAGCATACGTAGCTGAAGCTAAGTTTTTAAGGGGCCTTAATTATTTTATCCTGGCTATAAATTTTGGCGATGTACCTCTAATTTTGACGGTGCCTGCAACAACAGAAAACTATTTTAATGCCAAAGCTCCCGAAGCTGATATCTGGAAACAGGTGATTTCAGACTTTACCGCGGCAGGGGTTGATTTGCCTGCTTCTTATCCTTCGCAGTGGATTGGCCGGGCAACCAAAGGCGCGGCTTTGGCCTATTTGGGTAAAGCTTATGTTTATACCAAAGCCTGGGCTAATGCCGAAACTACGCTAAAGCAGGTAACTGCCATGTCGTACCAGCTGATGCCTAATTACGGCGATAACTTTATCGCTGCCAAAAAGAACAACCAGGAGTCGGTGTTTGAAATACAACTGGCAGACGTTGGTGGAACTAACCCATGGGCTGGTGAAAACGCCAACCAGGCCCTGGGTGTTACTACAGCACAGGAGTTTGCACCGGCAGAAGTAAGCGGGTGGTTTGAGGTAAGTCCTACCGACAAGCTTTTTAATGAGTTTCAAAAGGAAAAAACAACCGCCAATGATTTTGATCCCAGGATGTATGCTACATTAATTTGGGATTACCCTGGCGCAACTTTTTACAGGAAACCATTTAGCAGTTTTGCATTGGTATTTGGTTATCATTCTATGTTCAAAAAATACCAGAACTATGACCAGGTTAATGAACTTACAGGATCAAGCGGCGCATCTGATTATGCCTCAAGTAATAATGAAAGAGCATTCCGTTATGCAGATGTGCTGTTACTGCTGGCAGAGTCTTTGACTATGGAGGGCAAAGTACAGGAGGCGTATCCTTATGTAAAACAAATAAGAGATAGGGCGAAACTTGCCGCTCTACCCGGTGGCTATAGCCCTGACCAGATGATGGCCGAGATTATGCACCAGCGGATGATTGAATTTGCCCGTGAAAACCAACGCTTTTATGATCTGAAACGCTGGGGTAAACTGGATCAGGAGATTAAAAACAGCGATAAGATTGGTAAGCAGTTTTTTGTGGCCGGTAAGTTTGATTATTTCCCGATTCCGCAAAATGAGATTAATAGCAATCCGCAAATGAAGCAAAATCCTAACTGGTAATTCTCATTTTTGAATTTATAAGTAATAGCACCTGGATATTTCAGCCGAGGTATTCAGGTGTTATATGATATGCTAAAATATCCGTACACCCGTACTATCTTTAAATAGTTATCAACCATTAACTTAATAAATGATAATGCGCGTCTAACCTATTTAATATGAAAAAACTAATTTCATTCCTATGCCTGGTTGCTATACAAATTGCAGTTATTTTTCATGTCTCGGCACAATCTTCAGCAAAAGCTGTAAATGGCGATGCTCAAATTGATTTGTCCGGCAACTGGTCTTTTCAAATTGATTCACTTGATCAGGGGGTGAAACAACAATGGTATAATCGTAAATTAAAAGAAGAAATTAAACTTCCCGGTTCCATGACCACCAATGGAAAGGGCGACGATATTACTGTTAATACCCCCTGGACAGGCAGTATAGAAGACTCTACCTGGTTCCGTGATCCTCAATTTGCAAAATACCGTGTACCCGGACAGGTTAAGGTACCATTTTGGCTACAGCCCGATAAATATTATAAAGGGGCAGCCTGGTACCAGAAAACTGTTAACATACCTGCATCGTGGCAAAACAAGCATGTAGAATTGTATATTGAAAGGAGCCACTGGGAAACAACTGTTTGGGTTGACGGCAAACCAGCCGGAATGCAGAATAGCCTTGCTACAGCCCATGTTTTTGATATTTCAGGATTATTGAAGACCGGCAGGCATCAAATTACGGTGCGTGTTGATAACCGGGTAAAAGATTTTAACGTAGGCCAGAACTCACACAGCATCAGCGACCATACGCAGAGTAACTGGAATGGGATGGTGGGTCGCTTGTTGCTAAGTGCAAAGCCTTCCATATCCATCAGCGATGTGCAACTTTACCCTGATATCAAGGCCAAACAGGTTGTTGCGCGGATATCAGTTAACAATATGACCGGTAAAGCGGCAAATGTAAGTTTCAAGTTATTGGCTTCAACAGATCGTCCCGATGCAGAGAAGCTAAAAGAAGTATCTGTTACCCGGCTTGTTGAGAAAAATGCAACAGTGGAGATAGCCTATCCCATGGGAAACCAACCTTTATTATGGAGCGAATTTACACCTGATACCTATAGCATGCAGGTAAACATTTCTTCAAAGCAAACAGCGGCTGACCGGCAGGAAGTGACTTTTGGTATGAGAGAGTTTTCGACCAACGGAACACAATTCAGTATTAACGGGCAGCCTACGTTTTTAAGGGGTTCCCTGGAATGTGCCGAATTCCCGAAAACAGGGTACCCCCCAACTGACCTCGATTCGTGGATGCGGATTTTTAAAATATGCAAATCGTACGGACTTAACCATTTGCGCTTTCACTCCTGGTGCCCGCCGGATGCGGCTTTTGAAGCGGCCGACCGCATGGGCTTTTACTTGCATATTGAATGTTCATCATGGGCAAACCAGGGCGCTACCATTGGCGACGGGAAACCGTTGGATAAGTACATCTATGAAGAAAGCAGAAGGATTGTTAAGGCTTATGGCAATCACCCTTCTTTTTGTATGATGGACTATGGTAATGAACCCGCAGGTAAGAATATGGTTAAATACCTTACCGACTTTGTAACATACTGGAAAAAACGCGACCCCAGAAGGTTATATACAACCGGTTCAGGCTGGCCGATAGTTGATGAGGCTAATTATAACAGTACTCCTTTACCAAGAATACAACAATGGGGCCAGGGACTTAAAAGTATCATCAATGGCGAAGCGCCGCGGTCTGACTATGATTGGGCCGATATTATTAAAAAGTGGCAGCACCCTACTGTAAGTCATGAAATAGGCCAGTGGTGTGTATATCCTGATTTTAAGGAAATAAGCCAGTATGATGGTGTTTTGAAAGCTAAAAACTTTGAGATATTTAAAGATCAGCTCGAAGAAAATGGTATGGGCTCATTGGCCGAAGATTTTTTGCAGGCATCTGGAAAATTACAGGTGTTGTGTTATAAAGCAGATATAGAAGCTGCCCTGCGCACACCTGGTTTTGGCGGATTCCAATTATTAGGTTTATACGACTTCCCCGGGCAGGGCACTGCGCTGGTAGGTGTGCTTAACCCGTTTTGGAGAGACAAGGGCTATGTTACCGGGAAAGAATACAGTGAATTCTGTAATTCGGTAGTGCCACTTGTAAGGCTACCCAAAATGGTTTATCTGAATAATGAGCATTTAATTGCACCGGTTGAAATAGCACAATTTGGTGCCTCGGTATTAAATGATGTGGTGCCCGCATGGGACATCAGGAATGAAAATGGCGATGTCCTATTTCAGGGTAAGTTGGATAAAACCAATATTAAGTTCGGAAACGGAATAAAACTTGGGGAAATCAATGTAGCCTTAAGTACCATTGAAAGACCTTCGAGGCTTAGCATTACTGTGCATGTTGCAGATCATCAAAACTCATGGGATATTTTTGTTTACCCCGCTGCATTACCAGCCACCGATCAGCAAATTGTTGTAACGCAAACGCTCAATGAAAAAGCAGTTGAAACCTTGGCTAACGGTGGAAAGGTTTTATTAACGCTGAAAAAAGGATCGCTTAAGGCAGATAAGGGTGGTGATATTGCCATTGGTTTTTCAAGTATATTCTGGAACACCGCCTGGACTAAACAACAACCACCGGTAACATTAGGCATACTGTGCGATCCTAAAAATCCGGCGTTAAAGGAATTTCCTACACAAGCATACAGCAACTGGCAGTGGTGGGATGGTATGGCACATTCAAACGCCATTAAGCTTGATGCCGTTTCAAAAGATATAAAGCCAATAGTAAGGGTTATTGATGATTGGGTTACTGCCAGACCACTGGGCCTCGTATTTGAATGTAAAGTAGGAAAGGGCAAACTCATTGTTTCAGGAATAGATTTGCTATCAGGCGAGGAAAAACGACCGGAAGCCAGGCAGTTACTTTATAGTTTGAAAAGTTATATGAATACCGAAGCGTTTGCTCCCAAAGAGGACATCAATATTGAAAAAATAACCTCGTTGTACAATTAAAATAGCACAGCTGTCAATGACAATTGGCAGCTTGCTATCACTTTCTTACAATTCCACACCTTTCGCGTTATGGGACATGGTAATAGCCGTGCGCTATTTACTGTGCCCTTGCGAGGAGGAGCCAATCATTTATAAACAATTTAATTTATGTAACATGAATATTTACTTCATTAAAAGATATCCGTGTGTACCTATATGGAAGGTTTGTTTAGTGCTTTTTACGTTGCTAATAGTTACCCGTTCAGGTTACGCACAGGTAACTAATTACATGATAGATATTAGCAAAGGCCTGCAAAGCCAGCCTGTAAATCTTGATAAGATGGGAGGGATCAATCCAAATGGAGAACACATAACGGTTAACAGCGAATATATAACCAGGGGCGGGATCCCGATAATTCCAATTACGGGCGAAATGCATTATACCCGGTATCCCAATCAGTATTGGGATGAGTCTATAAAAAAGTTGAAAGCGGGCGGTATCAATATGGTTGCCACTTATGTTTTCTGGAATATACATGAGGAAAAAGAGGGTAAGTTTGATTGGAGCGGGGACAAGGATCTGCGAAAATTTATTGAACTATGTGCCAGCAATAACATACAGGTAATTGTCAGGATAGGGCCTTTTGACCACGGGGAAATACGTAATGGGGGAATTCCGGACTGGTTATTGGGCAAACCTTTAACTATAAGAACCAATGATCCACTATATCTTCATTATGTAGAGTTGCTGTACAATGAAATAGGTAAACAGTTAAAAGGATTGTATTACAAAGACGGCGGGCCAATTGTTGCTGTTCAGCTGGAAAATGAATACCAGCATGCGGCCTCGCCCTGGGGGCTTACCTATCCCGGTCAGCCCTATGACTTTACCGTTGCCGATCGTGACCGCAGCACCACGCAGGAGGGGGTAGGGATAGCTTCTAAAGACAATCCTTACGCAAACCTGGGCAATGATCACATGCGTACACTGAAAGCGCTTGCTGTTAAGGCGGGCATTATTGCACCTTTATATACCGCTACAGGCTGGGGTTATGCTGCTATAATTCCCGGCGAAACCCTGCCGGTTACCGCCGCCTATGCCTACCCAACCTGGACAGCCAAAAGAGAACTTTCTCCGTTTTATTTATATAAAGATCTGCATTCCGATCCTGATTATTCGCCGGTGCGTTATAAAGCAAATGATTACCCCGCTTTTGCTGCCGAACTCGGATCGGGGATTATGACAACATACACCCGGCGTCCTCTTGTTCCCGAGAAAAGCCTTGACGCGCTTATTAATCGCTGTATTGGCGGTGGGGCCAATGGTATAGGCTATTACATGTATCATGGCGGATCAACCCCCGTTGCCGACCGCTATTTTTTTAATGACGAAGCTTATGGTTACCCAAAAATATCCTACGATTTTCAGGCCCCGGTAGGAGAGTACGGGCAGATTCGGCCGTCATTTAACAGACTTAAACTGATCCACTTTTTTATCAATGATTTTGCACCGCAATTGGCTCCAATGGTTACAACGTTGCCCGGAAATGTCGCTCAGCTAAAGCCTGACAATATGGATGAACTCCGTTATGCTGTCCGTTCCTCCGGAAACTCCGGTTTTCTTTTCCTGAATAATTTCCAGGATAATTCGAAAAATCATGATTTAAACGCGGTAAGGATAAATGTTAAAGTTAAAGGAGGTGTAATTAATATACCTGAAACCGGAGGATTGAATATTAAGGCAGAAGAAAATGCTATACTGCCATTTAATTTTGATGTGCATGGTACTAATTTAATTTATGCCACAGCACAGTTATTGGCAAAAGGGGATGATCCGGCTAATCCTTACTATGTGTTTTTTAACCCGGAGGGTATAAACCCAGAGTTTTGTTTTTCAAAAGGAAATGTGAACATTAAACCAATTACCGGCAGCAAAACAACAACGCGCGATGGGAAAATATTTGTAAACTGTATTACCGATAAGCCTGCCGGTTTCGTACTCCAGGGAAAAGACGGGATTAAAATAAACATACTGGTAATTAACAAAGCTATGGCGCTGAGATGTTATCTGCAGGAATGGAAAGGCGGGCGTCATTTAGTATTTACAGATGCTTTGGTTTTAACAACCGATAAATCGGCCGAAATGCTAAGCACTGGCCATGATCAATATAACTTTTCTGTATACCCGAAAATTCACTCCTTGCCTCAAATTGATCGCGGCAAGCTCACAGAAACCGGAACTGACAAACTGTTCTCCAACTATGCAGTTGAATTGCTTCCGGCAAACCTATCGCCTGTGTTTTCAAAATCTGGAACCCGCAAGTTGATGGTAAATCTTCCCGAAACATTACCCGTAGGCTTGAATGACATATTCCTGAAAATAGATTATATAGGGGATACAGGAATGGGTTTTCTGGACGGGAATTTGGTTACTGATGAATTTTATAAAGGCATCCCATGGGAAATTGGCTTAAAGCGTTTTATCAAAAAAGTTAAAGATAACCAGTTTGGTTTTTATTTTAGGCCTATTATGAAAGGTGCTCCGTACCTGGTTGATCTGCCTGCATCAGTTGCTGATATGGCGGATAAGGGGAAACAAACACTTCAGATTAACGGGGTAACATTTACACCCGAATACAAGTCGGTTATCAGTTTTAAATAAAAATAGCCAGCAGGAATAAACATTCTGCTGGCTTTTTATAATATAACGCACCGGGTGCAATAGGTTAGTTTGCAGGAGTGATAACGATGTTTCGGTAATCAATAGGTCCATGATCGCCCTGAATAAGTAATGGTCCGGGTTCACCTTCCTGGCTGTTAATGGCACCACCGGTAATTCCTGGTATCTCTTGCCTGCATATCACCATTGTTCCGTTGGCAATAATGGTAACTAACCTGCCTACTAAAGTAATATCATATGATTGCCACTGGCCGGCATCTTTTGCCATCATTTTATTTGGTGGCAAAAAACCATAGATAGAACTGAACTGATTATTAATAGGTTCCGGCTCGCCGGTTTTGGTGTCAATAACCTGTACTTCATATCTGCCGCGCAGATATATACCGCTGTTGCTGCCTTTCTGATAGCGAAACTCAATATGTAGTTTAAAGTCGGTAAAGGTTTTGTCAGTTATCAGGTTAGCTCCGGAATGCAGGCTTCTTAAAATCCCGGATTCAACTGTCCATTGATTCTTGCCATCGGTGTGCCAGCCTTTGGTATCTTTTCCGTTGAATAGGCTGATAGGTTTACCCCAAACCGGCGCTTTAGTCCTTGTGAGCAAAGGCGCCCTTACACCGGTAAAGTTATAGGAGGCTCCATCGGTATAAACCATGGTGCCTTTTATTTTATCGCCGGAAACCTCGAATTCAAAATCCATGTTGCGGGCGCCTTCTTCCCACTGAGGTGGAATAGAGAAACTGTATTTGCCATCATGCGGTTTAACCTCTGTAATGGGGCGTGCACTACCAAACGCGTATGTAAAACGACCAATAAGTGTATGGAAACCAGATTTTTGTACCTCTAACCAGGATGGCAGGCTTTTACCTCCCTTTTCCATGGTGATGTCCCATCTCCCAATTACATCCGGATCTTTTGTTATTCCTGCCGCCTGCGCTGACGCATTTGTAGCTGAAAAAAGAAATAATGATAAAATAATTTGTGTCAGGATAGCCCTGGTAACACACTTGCTGCTTAATACGGTTAAGTTTTTCATTAAATGCTATTTTATGAATTCTAAATCTACAAACTATCATTCAATTTTTTGCAGTTTAATCATGTATGTCATTTAGTAGAAAAAATTGGATATTGATGGGGTTTAAAATGCTTTTTTTTCTTGTAGAAGTAGTTTTTATAAGATGAATCGTATGTTTGCTACAGAATTTATTTTAAATTCACCCTACTTTAAATTAATTTTAAGCCTTGGCCATCCTTGCCTATCAAAAGTATTCATAATGAAGCCGAACTCCTTAATGGAATAGCCAGAGATGACGAAAAATCTTTTGCTGAGTTGTTTTATGGCTATCATCAGAGCTTAGGCGAATATGTTTTTTTGGTCACGGATTCTCGTGAAATGGCCAAAGAAATTATTCAGAATGTATTTATCAAAATATGGGAAATACGTACAACTTTACCAGAAATAAAAAATTTTAGTTCCTGGCTTTTTATCACAACTCGTAATTTTACGTTGAACGCCATTCGCGCAACTGTTCGTGAACAGCATCGAAAAAAAACATTTCAATTGCAATTGCCCCAGGAAGAAACTGAACCTTCTCCTGATCATAATTACGACCAGTTCGAACCAATTATTGAACAGGCAATCGCCCAATTACCTCCTCAGCAGAAGCGTGTTTTTGTACTTAAACAGCAAGGATGCAAAAATGCGGATATCGCTAATGAATTGGGGATTTCACCACAATCAGTAATTAAATATCAGCAAATAGCTATTAAAGCAATCTCTCGTTTTGTTAAAGCACACAGCGAGTTAACCGTAATAATTGCTATCATCGCTGTTCTGAAAAAATAATTTTTCAATTTCAATATCCACTTTTTAGTATATCGGTGTCTTTAGGATAATATTGCTTAAAAAGTAGCACAACCTGAAATCTAATTATTGAATTTACTGGTATGACAAACAAGAGGCTGGATTTTTTATTTCAACGATTTCTCCACCGTGAAGTAACTGCGGCGGAAAAAGAAGAATTAATGGATCTTGTAGCTGATGATCGAAATGAGCAACAGGTAAATGTATTATTAGAAGAATCGTGGAATAAACATGATTTCTCAGGAAATTTCTTAACTGCCGAAGAAAGCGATCAGCTTTTAACGGATATTACCATGGCAAAAGAACCAGCAGCCATGGTTCGTCCTATAAAAATATGGTACCGGTACGCCGTTGCTGCATCGCTGATAATTTTTCTTAGCGTTGGCGCATATCTTTTAACTTACAGAGGCTCCAAAGACCAGGTAATGAAACAGCCGGTCGCCAGTTTAGAAAAAGGTATTAATAAGGCCATACTGACCCTGGCGAACGGAAAAAAAATAGATCTCAATGGTGCAAAGTCAGGTGAATTGGTTAAGGAAGCAGGCCTAAAAATCTATAAAGACAAACAAGGCAGACTAACGTATGTAGTGCAGGGGGGAGATAGCGATGCTACCCAGTCTGTCAGTTACAATACAACGGAGACACCAAGAGGCGGTCAATGGCATTTGATTTTGGCCGATGGAACCAATGTTTGGTTGAATGCCGCTTCATCTATACGTTATCCAATCCGTTTTGCCGGGGGAGAAAGAAATGTTGAACTTTCGGGTGAAGCTTATTTTGAAGTCGCCAAGAATAAAGACATGCCATTCATCGTGAAAACTGATTATACCACGATAAAGGTTTTGGGCACACACTTTAATGTAAATGCGTATGGCGGAGGTGCAGAAACAAAAACAACCCTCTTGGAGGGCACGGTACAAACAGCAAATAGTAGTTCAACAATGCTTTTAAAACCAGGCCAACAGTCAATTACAAAAAACAGCACCAGTGATATTCAAGTAAAGAACGTAAATACTTACGAGTCAGTAGCCTGGAAGAATGGCTACTTCATTTTTCATAATGATAACATTAAAACGATTATGGACCAACTGGTAAGATGGTATGACATTGACGTTAGTTATCAGGGTGACGTAATGCAAAAAAGTTTTGATGGTACCTATTCAAATTCAAAAGATATTACAGAATTGTTAAATGCACTCGAACAAACAGGAACTATTCATTTTAAGATGAAAGGAAGGAGGGTAGTTGTTATGCCATAATATAACGTCGTAACAATACCTAAAACCAGGAGCGATGGCGCGCTCCCGGTTGGTAAGCTTTTAGCCTATATTAGGTAGTATTAATATCGATTTTACCAATTATAATTTAACCTAACATTCAAATGTATAAAAATTTTACTGCAATAAAATGCAGGTGGCTTCTTATTACCCATTTTTACTCAAAAGCCACTGCTTTCTGTCTGTCTTTAATATTATGTACCCTAATGTTTTTCGGTGCATATGCACAGGGAGCTCCTCCAAAAATTACGTTAAACGTTACTAATGCGTCATTAGAAAATGTAGTGGCGAGCATTCAGCAACAAAGCGGATATGATTTTGTTTATGCAGCCAATTTATTAAAAACGGGTAAGCCTGTTACCATAACAATCAGCAGCAACTCAATTAACGATGTTATGGATAAGTGTTTATCGGGGCAGCCCCTAACTTATACCATTACCCGTAAAACAGTTACTATAAAATCAAAAACGCCTACTTCAGCTCCTGCAACAGAAAAAGAACCATCTCGTGTTTCCGGATTGGTCACTGATGAGAAGAACCAACCGTTACCGGGAGTGACTGTTAAAGACAAGCTAAGCGGAAAAATTAGTGTGACCGATAACGACGGCCACTATCAATTTGCGGTTGAAAGCAATGCAGTGCTTGTTTTTTCTTTTATAGGGTATGAAAGGCTCGAAATACCCCGCCAGGAGAAGACAGATATTAACGTTACAATGAAACCACAAAATTCTGGGCTTAACGAGATAGTTGTAATCGGTTATGGCACTACAAAAAAATCAGACCTTACAGCTTCTGTGTCTTCAATATCTAAAGAAGCCCTATCACAACGCACACTCTTTTCTTTTGCCGACGCTATTAAAGGTAAGGCGGCTGGCGTGCAAATTACACAAAATGATGGTACTCCCGGTTCAGACAATACAATTCGGATTCGGGGAGCCAGTTCTGTCAGTGCAAGTAGTACGCCGTTATATGTAATTGACGGTGTTTTACAGGATGATGCTAATAACATTAGTCCCGGTGATATTGAAAATATCGAAATACTAAAAGACGCGTCTGGCACAGCAATATATGGGTCACGCGGCGCCAACGGTGTCATATTAATCACAACCAAGAGCGGCAAATCAGGAAAGGCACAGGTTGAACTTTATAACAACACAGGTTACCAAACCCCGGCGCATTTGTATAATCTAATGAACTCATCAGAGTATGTTCACCGACAATATTTAGCCAATTATGTTTACGCACCGGCAAGTTCTGTAGACCCGAATACGCCAGCCTCAACCTTAACCGGGTATAATTATTACCGCGATACTCCTTTGGGAACGCCAGGAGGTTTTTGGGGTGTTCCAACAGATTCTCCATATAGTACATGGCAAAATTATACCAGCCCTGATTCTGTGAATACTGATTGGCAAAAAGCCATGTTTCAACACAGTCTTGTACAAGAATATAGACTTAGTGTGCAAGGAGGAACAAAGGATACAAAATACGCTTTTATGGGAGGATATCTTAATCAAGGAGGTTTAATTGTTTTCAGTGATTACCAGCGCTATAATGGCCGCTTTAATTTTCAACAAAACCTGGCAAAAAATGTAACAGTAACCAGCAACATTTCTTTTACCAGAAGTAATACCGATGGGTTCATTCCAACTACAAGCGCGCTTAATGGTGGAATTGTATCAAATCCCATTATTACCGCCATGTTGCAGCAACCCCCAGCAAATCCGCTTTCGTTTACTGACATTGAGGACAATGCCCAGCAAGCAGGTTACATAACCACCAATCCCTATTCATTGGCCAAATATGTAACCAATAACCGGAACATTAGCGAACTCATTACCAGGTTGGCTTTAGATTGGACCATAGATGATCATTTCAGTTTCAGATCAACCGGAACACTTACTTACACTAATGCTAACACGGACTCCTATTATCCAAAAAATGTTTCTGCCGGTTCTAAATTTAACGGGAGAGCTTTATTGTCAAGAGGTGTAACCAACAGGTATTTAAATGAAAACTTACTTTATTACAAAACACAAATCAATAAGGATAATCGTATTAATGCTTTTGTCGGGGCCACATTTGAACAAAGTAAGTATAGCCTGATCACAGCTGAAAATCAGAACTATAACGTGGAAACTCTGGGTGTATTTGGACTGTCAAATGGCACAACCCCCATCATTCCAACTTACAACATTGCTAAATGGACGATGGCTTCATTTTTAGGGAGGGCAGAGTATTCATTCAAAAATAAATATCTGTTTACCGCAACAATGCGCGCCGATGGATCTTCCCGGTTTAGCGGCGCAAATAAATGGGGTTATTTTCCGTCGGCTGCGTTGGCCTGGCGCGCTTCAGAAGAGAAATTTATAAAATCAATAAGTACGCTAAGTAATCTTAAATTCCGGGCAAGTATTGGCCAAAGCGGAAATACGGCTATTCCTTCATATCTAACCTTGTCAACGATTGCCACGTATTTTTCGCCGATCAATGGCAATACACCCTCGTACGGTGTAGTTGTGGATAGGCCCGAAAACCTTTCACTTAAATGGGAAACAACAACGCAGGTAGACGGCGGAATGGATCTGGGATTGTTTCATGACCGGCTTAGTTTAACGGTTGACTGGTACTTGAAACGAACCAAAGATCTGCTGATACAAAAAGTGACTCCGGGATATACCGGCTATCGTAACACCTGGACAAACTTAGGATCCATTCAAAACAGTGGCCTGGAAGTCGATATTAACGGACTAATTATTACCAAGCAAAACTTTTCCTGGAATATAGGTGCCAATATTGGATTCAACAGATCAAAGGCCATCCAAATTGGCGATCAATTGAGTTTAGCACCTGGAGTGGTGTCAGGTATTGGAACATCAGCTATTATTCAAAACGGCCAGCCTCTTGGCCAATGGTATGGTTACAAAACAAATGGCATTTTCCAATCACAAGCGGAAATCAATGCCTCGGGCTTAACCGAAATTAATGGAATCGCCATTAGCGCGGTACGACCGGGCACCAGAAAATTTATTGACATTAATGGCGATAATAAAATTGATGCCAATGACAGGACCATATTAGGGCAGGGGCAGCCCGCTTTTACCGGTGGTCTTACTAACTCGGTTACTTATAAAGGGTTTAATCTTAACGTTGTTTTACAATATAGCTATGGAAATAAGATTTACAATGCCAACCGGGTGGCTTTAGAATCAGGCAGGAATGTCAACAATTCAAATGCAGTTCTTGCCAACTCCTGGCGTCCTAACTTATATGATAATACCACCGGAGCGTTAGTAGAAACCGGAAACCCGAACAATAGTTATAGAATGCCCGGAAGCCCCGAAGAGAATTTAATGCTTTCAGACTGGATCGAAGATGGGGCCTATCTGCGTTTGAGCGATGTAACCCTGTCCTATCAGTTCAAATCCAAATTTATTTCCAGAGTAGGATTACGGGGGCTAACACTTTTCGGGAGCGGTAAAAATCTTTGGCTTTGGTCAAAATATACCGGTTATGACCCGGAAGTTAACACGCGGCAAGGCGGTTTCGGCGATCTGATGCCATCACTTGATTATGCATCTTATCCACGGTCAAGAGTTTATTCATTAGGTATCAGGGCTCAATTTTAAATAAAAAAAAATGAGAAATTATTACAAAAACATCATAAAAATTGCGGCGGCTTGCATCGTGC
This sequence comes from Mucilaginibacter sabulilitoris, assembly GCF_034262375.1. Lineage (NCBI taxonomy): Bacteria > Pseudomonadati > Bacteroidota > Sphingobacteriia > Sphingobacteriales > Sphingobacteriaceae > Mucilaginibacter > Mucilaginibacter sabulilitoris. The sequence continues at coordinate 6,677,361 of NZ_CP139558.1, read as the reverse complement.
TGACTTTCAGTAACAGCTCCTGTAAAAAGTTTTTGGCAGAAAAACCAGAAACTCAATATACAACCAGTAGCTTCTTTATAGATAAAACATCATTAGACGCCGGTGTAGTGGGAATATATTCATCAGTTAAGGATTTATTTGGTGTTTATACCAACACACCTCTGTTCATGACTGAGATAGGAACCGATGAAGCGATGTTCAAAGGCACATCCGGTGTAAGATATAATTTTGACCGGTCCACATTTTCTCCGAGCGAAGGAGCAATTGACGAATTTTGGATACGGCATTATGAGATTGCTGCAAGAGCAAATAGTATAATCGCAGCTGCAAATAACGTCACTAACATTTCAACAGCCGATAGAAATGCAATTATTGGCGAAGCAAGATTTTTGCGGGCCTATGTCTATTTTCGGCTGGTTCAAACGTTTGGTGAGCTGCCGATAACCGATAAGCCTGTTACCGGAGATTTTGATTACGGAAAACCACGGCAATCAATCAAAGAGGTTTATGACTTTATTATTGGTGATTTACTTTTTGCAACAAGCGGCGTATTGCCTACGGCAAAAACCAATAACGGCCATGCCAACCACTGGGCAGCAAAAGCATTATTAGGCAAAGTTTATCTGACCATGGCCTCGGCAAAAGAAACAGCCATGAATAAAACTGTTGGAAAAGTTGACGGCTATAAAACAATTACTGAAAGTACAAACGATCTATATACTAAAGCCTGGACAGTTTTAAAAGATGTAAAAGATAATAGTGGTGCTACCTTATTACCTGTTTATGGTGACGTTTTTAAAATAGAGAACAAAAATATCAATCAGGAATCGCTTTGGGAATTACAGTTCAGCACGGTGGTGCCTTATGGTACCCAGTGGACAAAAGAATATGGTATGGTGGGTAGTGGCACCATCAATGGTAATCCAGCCTATTATACCAATTCGTTGATCGGGCAAGGGAACCTGGTTTACGTTCCTAAGTTCTATAAATATTATAAACCAACTATAAAAAGCATTGATTATGATAAACGACGGGTTTGGAACCTGGCAGACTCACTGGTTAATGTAGTTAATAATGTACCGGCTACACTTACTTATATCTGGGGCACAACCTCTACACCAGATTCTTATAACCAGATCGTACTCGGGCGTTGTGGGGTGACCAAATACCGCTGGGGGGCATCATGGCATACAACCTCGCAGTACCTGTATTCCAATGCTCCCAACAATGTTATTGTGCTGAGATTTGCCGATGTGTTGCTCATGTTTGCAGAAGCAGACTATAAAAAGAATGGAACGATCTCTGATGAAGGGTTAGCGGCTATAAACCTGGTACGACAACGGGCGAGGGGGTTGGATGCTACCGGTAATCCTATAAAAGAAACAGCAACACCAGGTTTTAACAACTATACTGCTTCAGATATTACCATTGATGAGATATTAATGGAACGAGCCCGGGAACTCTGTTTTGAATTTCAACGATGGTTTGATCTTACGAGAACAGGTAAGTTTGAGGATTTTCTGGAAAAGACAAGATCTCCTACCGACACCAAAATTGTGAATACCAGCACCAGCTTTAACCCGGAAAAGCACTACTTGTTTCCGATTCCGCAGGCAGAGTTAGATCTCTCGACCAATAAAGATAATTTCAAGCAAAATCCTAACTACTGAGTGTCGCGAGCAAATCAGAGGTTCGCAGAACCACTGATTGCGAGCTGTATAAAAGATGAGGGACGGCCCCTCGGTATCGGCTTACAGGAGCGGGTACCAAACCGCCGCTAAGCTGCTTTGGTTAAGTGCCTTGGTAGTGAGCGTTAGCGGAAAAGGCATCATTAAAGGTGTCAGGTAAGTGTTAAGAAGGTGAACGCAAGTGAACCACTGATGAGGCATCGAAAGGATTAGACGATGTCAAAACCGGGTAACAGTAGCGACCCAGGGACAAGCAAGGCGGGAACCTGTTTACTGGCTTTGCGGCATCCGGTGTATAAGTGGCACGAGCTTAACACAGGCTTTTGTATGGAACGCGAGAACCTGTCGCCATCATGTTAAGGGAAAACCTCAAGTCGGTGCACCGGCAAGAGGGAAAGTACCGATGGATGGCACGGGGGCGGAACATCCCGTATTAGTAATGAAGTTCCTGTAATGGGAATGGAGCGAAGGGGATGTATTAACAGGCTTTCTATATCCGGCGCAAAACTGAGCGATCAGGAGGTAGCAAAGGATGAAAGCAAAACACGCGGAGTCAAGGACAGACCCCGGTGTATTAGTTAATAAGAGCCGTGTGATGGGAGACTATCAAGCACGGTTCTATGAGGGACTTGGGGTGAAATTCCCCAGGTCTACTCGACAAAAATAAATATTAGTAACTAAAACCAATAAATGGCTACCAGGACAATTGTTGTTTCGGTAGCCATGATCATGCCCTTATGAGTCGCCCCGAATCATTAAACAAACAGAAACATTATGGTAAAAATGGATCGTAAAAAATTTCTCTTCAGCACAATAAGCACCGTTGCCGGATTTTCCTTTCCCGGCTTATTATGTGCATTTGGTGACAAGACAGTTATAGAAGATGTATCAGTTTTCAACTCAGGTGTATCAGGCAATAATACAAACAACCTGATTGCAAGGCTGCAACCTGATTGCCTGAGCCATAATCCAACACTGACCATCCTGATGATTGGTACCAATGATATGAATAATGGCAAATATGTTCCGCTGGAAAAATACCATCAAAACCTCGGTAAGCTGGTTGAACTTATCACCTCATCCGGCAGTAAGGTGCTGTTGTTAACTATTCTCCCATTTTATGAACCTTATTTACTCACCCGTCACCCGGCTTCATTTTTTGAACCCCAGGGACCGTCTGGCAGGCGAACCGAATTAAACCAGGTGATTAAAACTGTTGCCAAAAAGTATAATACTTCCTTTTTCGATGCAGGGATCCTCTTTGAAAAAGTGGGGAAAATAGGAACAGACAAGGACTGTTTAATCAGGAATGAAGCAAACAGCGGTAAAACCGATGGTGTGCATCCAACACCCAACGGATACCGTTTTCTGGCATTGTCCGTCAGCCAGTTTATCCAGTATAATCAGTTGCCTGCCAGTCGTATTGTTTGTTTCGGCGATAGCATAACCCGTGGAGACGGCTCTGTAGACCATGAAAGCTACCCGGCCTATTTAAAAAAGTTATTATCATAAAAACACGTAAATGAAATATATACCAGAGAGCTCCTCTCTTAAAAAATTGTTGTCTATCCCTGTAGTTGTCGCTGCCCTGGGCTATTTTGTTGATATCTATGATCTGCTGTTGTTCAGCATTGTCAGGGTTCCCAGTTTAAAGGCATTGTACGTTCCGTCTACCCTCCTGTTAGAAAAAGGGATCTTTCTGATCAATGTACAAATGGCTGGTATGTTGCTTGGAGGTATCCTATGGGGTGTTATCGGTGATAAAAAAGGACGCCTTACGGTGCTGTTCGGTTCCATCTTATTGTATTCTATAGCCAATATTGCCAATGGCTTTGTGGCCAATGTTGATCAGTATGCCCTGCTCAGGTTCATTGCCGGGATTGGCCTGGCCGGAGAACTGGGCGCGGGAATCACCCTGGTAGCCGAGATCCTTCCTAAAGAGATCAGGGGATATGGAACTTCTATTGTTGCATCGGTTGGTGTGCTTGGCGCTGTGCTGGCATACCTGGTTGCAGATACGTTTGACTGGAAAATCGCTTATATTATTGGTGGGGTCCTGGGGCTGGCGCTCTTGGTACTTCGGTTTAATGTATTTGAGTCGGGAATGTTTAGCCACGTAAAAGAGAAAAAAGTTTCGAGAGGGAATTTTTTGTCGCTTTTTACTTCCGGTACTAAACTGATGAAATATGTGCGTTGTATCATGATCGGCCTGCCCATTTGGTTCGTTATTGGCGTTCTGCTCACGTTCTCACCTGAGTTTGGTAAAGTATTCGGTATTTCGGTTCCTGTTCAGGCCGGCAAAGCGGTAATGTTCGGCTACATCGGCCTGTCTCTGGGCGATCTTAGCAGTGGCCTGTTAAGTCAGCATTTCAAAAGCCGCAAAAAGGTAGTACTGATTTTTTTATTACTGACCAGCCTTTTTATCGCCCTGTTTTTATTGCAAAATTCAAAAGATGCTATAGTTTTTTATGGCCTATGCCTTTTCCTTGGGTTTTCGATTGGATTTTGGGCACTGTTTGTTACCATTTCGGCAGAGCAGTTTGGCACCAATATGCGAGCTACCGTGGCTACTACTGTGCCCAACTTTGTACGTGGCAGTGTTAATGTGATTACCCCTTTGTTCCTTTTGGGAAAAGGCTACTGGGGCATTACTGCATCGGCAGGTGCAGTGGGAGCACTTACCATTATTTTGGCGTTGCTGGCCTTATGGAAAATGGAGGAGACTTTTCATAAAGATCTCAATTACCTGGAAATCTAATCTGCCATTCAATTAAAAAAATTAATCAACCTTTTATAAAATTCAAAAACATGATTAAATTATTAAGAATATACATAGTCTTTATGGTGTTTCTTTCACTAAAGGTAAACGCGCAATCATCATATGATGTATGTGTATACGGAGGAACATCAGGCGGCGTAACCGCTGCTTATACCGCTAAAATGATGGGTAAATCAGTTCTCCTGATCGAGCCGGGTAAACACTTGGGTGGCTTGTCATCCGGTGGATTAGGTTATACCGATATCGGTAATAAATATGCAGTTACCGGATTAGGACTTGACTTTTATCGCCGTACAGGTAAATATTACGGACAGCTTGAATCATGGATTTTTGAACCACATGTGGCGGAGAATATATTTATGCAATATATCAACAAAGCGCATGTGCCGGTTTTATATCAATACCGTATTATCTCAGCTAAAAAAGTTAATCGTGTAATAAAGGAGATCGTACTTGAAAATTCTGACTCCAAATTAAAGCCTGCCAAAACCATCAGGGCAAAAGTTTTTATTGATTGCTCTTACGAAGGAGATTTAATGGCCAAAGCCGGAGTTTCTTATAAAGTAGGGCGCGAAGACGCCAGTGTATATGGAGAAAGCTATAATGGTGTACAGGTACAACCCGCCGCAACACCACAGCATGGCAACCAGATACCGGATGGAGTGGACCCCTATAAAACCCCGGGCGATCCCAAAAGTGGTTTGCTATGGGGAATAAGCAATGCTCCTTTAGCATCAATAGGGACGGGGGACAACCACGTTCAGGCTTATAATTTCCGGATCTGTTTAACGGATGACCCAGCTAACCGTATTACCATTGCCAAACCCCCGGGTTATGACCCCGTTCGTTATGAATTGCTTCCCCGTTATATCGCTAAATTAACCGATACGAATGATATCCGCGAGATCCTGAAATTTGACCTGATGCCCAATCATAAAACAGACATCAACAATGGTGGCGGCTTTTCAACCGATATGATTGGCTATAATTGGGATTACCCGAATGCCGGCTACAAGAAAAGGGCGGAGATTCAAAAAATGCACGAATTATATGATAAGGGTTTATTATACTTTATACAACATGATCCGCGTATTCCGGCAGCTATGAGGAATTTCCTGTTAAACTGGGGATATCCCAAAGATGAATACCAGGATAACCATCATTGGAGCCCGCAAATGTATGTGCGGGAGGCACGCCGCATGATTGGTGAATATGTGATGACCCAGGCAAATTGTGAGCGCCGGGAAGTTGTTCCCGATGGGATAGGTATGGCTGCTTATGGCATGGACTCTCATAATACTCAACGGTTAGTAATTAATGGTATGGCTAAAAATGAGGGTGATGTGGAGAAGGGCGGGGTCGGGCCTTATCCCATTGCTTACCGGGCCTTAACTCCCAAAAGAAATGAATGCACCAATTTATTGGTTCCGGTATGTTTATCGGCAAGTCATATCGGCTACGGATCTATCCGGATGGAGCCTGTATTTATGGTGCTGGGACAGTCTTCGGCAACGGCAGCTGTACTGTCGGTAAACAACAATGCTCCTGTACAGGATGTCGATGTTAGTGAGATTCAGAAAATACTCAAACAAAACCCTTTGGTGGATGGTAGCCTGCCGGAAATGATTGTAGATAATAGCGATCAGCAGCATGTTGAGCTTACCGGAGACTGGGCCCTGGTGAAGGGCGGGTTTTATGGCCCGAATGCTTACATCTCGAATAAGGTTACCGACGCATACAAAGCGGTAAAGTTTACCCAGACAATTCCTCAAACCGGATATTATGAGATTTATACTTATGTCCTTCCTAAGTTAAATCAAGCGTCATCAAATATGGTTTGTATCGTAAATAATGGCAGTTTGGCTAAAGAGGTGGTTATTAATCATGATAAAATTATGGTCAGGGGGCAAACCTCAGGCGAATGGGTTAGCCTTGGGCGCTATCAAATGCTAAAGGGAAACAAAGCATCTGTAACCATCACCAATAAAAATGCCGATGGTGCCATTGCCGCGGATGCGGTATTGTTTTACCCATCAAAATAAATTCCCCTTTCCGATGATGTATCTATCAATAATAACTTTAAAAAATAAAAAATGAAAATAATTATTCGTTCATTGCTAATTTTAATAATAGCACTCTTCATAAATAAAACTTCTGTTGGCTTACCACAAAAAAATAAAAATAACACTTACGATGTTGTTATCTACGGTGGTACAGCATCTGGTGTAATGGCGGCAATAGCCTCTGCAAAAGAAGGGGCTAAAGTTGTTATACTTGAACCTAAATTACACATAGGGGGGATGGTAACAGGTGGATTAGCGGCCACTGATATTGGCCGACGATCAGTTATTGGCGGCTATCCGTTGGAGTTTTTCAAACGTTTGGGTAAGTATTACAATTACCAATCAATGACCAGGGATTCTATCGGATGGTTCCCGGAACCTCACGTCGCGGAATTAGTATTAAATCAAATGATCAAAGAAGCGGGCATTACCGTATACTATCAAAAAAGACTAAAAGAAAAAGGGGGTGTGAAAATAGAAGGTGGAAAAATTACCGGCCTTATTATGGAAAACGGTGACGAATTTACGGGGAAGGTGTTTATCGATGCGACTTATGAGGGCGATTTAATGGCTTTCGCCGGTGTATCTTACATTGTAGGTCGCGAAGCTAAAGAAGTATACAATGAGTATTCGGCCGGTATCAGGGATTCCTTTGGTTCTCAAAGCGCCTATGACGATGCTGGTAAGCTATTGCCCCGGGTACAAACGCAAGCGCCCGGCCCTGTGGGCTCTGGTGATACCAAAACCCAAGCATATAATTTTAGATTATCATTAACTAACGACCCTGGCAATTTGGTCCCGTTTCCAAAACCGGGACACTACGACACAAGGAGATATATTGACCTTTTAAGAACTACTTTAACATTGATCAATAAAGAAGGAGCTGTACAAGCTGCGGAACACATGTTTCCCGGAATGGGCAAGGTACCACATGATAAGGTAGATCTCAATGCAGCCGACTATGTTGGGGGCAACTGGGACTATCCAGATGGATCATATCAGCGCAGGAAGCAAATATGGGAAGATCACGTTGATTATGTTGCAGGATATATGTATTTCCTTGGTCACGATGAACATCTGCCACAAGCCTATCGTGATGCCATTAATCGCTGGGGGCTTTCCAAAGATGAGTTTATAGATAATCATAATTGGCCGTATGAACTTTATGTGAGAGAGGCAAGGCGCATGGTTGGGGTATATGTTATAACACAACACGATGTGGTGTCAGATATGCAAAAAACAGATGCCATTGGTTTAGGCTCTTATGGTCTGGATGTTCACCCGGTACAAGCCTGGGTTAATGATAAAGGATTACTAAAATATGAGGGACGGCCACAGCGCACTGAACAGGAAAGAATGAAGCATATCCCTTATCAAATTCCTTACCGGGCTATAATACCCAGGAAATCTGAAGTGAAGAATTTGCTGGTTCCGGTATGTTTGTCAGCCAGTCACGTGGCTTATTCTACGCTTAGGATGGAACCTCAGTTTATGATTCTTGGCCAGGCTGCCGGTACTGCTGCTTATCTGGCTGTAAAACAGCAAAAAACGGTGCAGGATATTGATATTAAAGAATTGGCAGCGCTGTTGCGTACCCGCGGTGCGTTTCTCGAATCTAAAATTAAAACCCTGGGCGATTTAAAACCAGGTATGGGTATTGATTAACATATTATAAGTGGAAACTATGATTACGGGATAAGCGTACTTATCCCGTAATTAATCTGCGTGTGTCTGAAGTATCCTTTGAAAATCCGCTCTCATAAAAATTTTATATGTGCCACATAGTAAAGCAAAACTATTCTGGATTAATACCTGTTTTCTTCTTGTTAATTATTTTACAGGTCATCCCAAGTCTGGTAACGGCACAGGAAACCAAACCGTTTTGGCCTTTGCAAAAAGCACCTAAATATGTGGTTACTTGTAAAATTCAAAATTTCTCAGATGTAGGTGAGATGAATCTCGCACAATCGGTATCTGGTCTGGCAGCCAAATCTGTCAATGAAGGCAGCAGTGATGAAGGTGTCTGGTTGAATTGTAGAAATGCCAATTATAAAACCTATTATCAATCCTTAATTAAGCGGATAGCTGCTAAAGAGAGAGGATTGTTTTCTGTATGGGAACTGGTTGGCCGTTATCAGCAACGTGGTATTATTGATGGGTACATTTTATATGATGTTAACAGGAGGGACAATTCGATCAATTTAGCCACTATTTACGCTTCAATAAAAAATGGGGTATTAATAGATATTTCACAGGAGGCAACAGCCATTCGTAAAGGGCTCCCCAAATTGTACGATGCAACAAAAAGTACGTTTGATTTGAAAGCTTTTCAATCCGTATCCGGTCAATTAAATTCCAATCTGCTCGTAGTAGCAAACCCCCGGTTTTCAAATAATAAAGACTTTGCCATAGCGCATAAATGCGCCATTTATTATGGCGTAGACAGCCTCTATTTGAACATTTTGAACTGGATCCAACCACTGTCGCCAATCATTGGATGGAATGTGGGTGATGAATTTAAACAGATAGAACCCTGTACAAGCCGGGGTTTAGTTAATATCCCGGCTGATTGGTGCGAGAATCTGGCTTTACTGTCAGCGGCCTCATCCCGGCAACCGGCAAAAGTTAAATCCATTAATCCCGGGCTAATTAACTGGCAAGAAGATAAAAACTATGAGGCCTTTGTAATGAGCGATGGCGACAATCTGCAATGGACGTTTGGCAGTTTTATTTATAGCAGGGATTACTGGAATAATCGGGCTAATGCGGCAATTCCCATGTCCTTTACTGCATGCCCTGTTAATTTAGTACAAGCCGCGGATGATGTATACGACCAGCTGGTACAATCTCAGCAGGCCAATGTATCGGTTGTAGAATATGGTGCGGGTTATTTTTATCCTGATTTGTTTGGCCGGAAAACGAAAGACGGCGAGAAGCTTTTACGAACCTATGCGAAAAAAATCAATGCGCAGCTAAAGCTCACAGGTGTAAAAGTTTTTGGATTTATCTGTAAGGACATCTCCTCAGCCGGTGCTTTAAAAGCATATCAAATTTATGCTGAAGAACTGGAAGGTATTACTGGTATCATAGCCGTACAATATTCGCCTTATAATGGCGGGCACGGCAAAATATTTTGGGTAAAAAACAAGGATGGGATAGAAATTCCTGTCATCACCGCGAAATATCAGCTGTGGGCCAACTTGAAAAGTAATGGTTCGGGCAACCCTGTGGAACTGGCTGACTTGATCAATCAGGATGATGCTCCGGCAGTTGGAAAGACCAAGCAATTGAACTGGACTATTGTACATGCCTGGTCCCAATATTATAATGAGAATGAAGATGTACCTAACAATGAAAGAGTTGCAATGAAAGGTGCCAGGGGCGTTACGCCGGTAAAGTGGACAAAACAATTACTGGATAAAACTGTCAAAGTAATATCTATAGAAGAGCTTTTATGGCGTTTGAGGATGCAACACAATAGCGTGGACACGAAAAGTGTTATAGATCATTCTCAATTTTAATTAGTCATCATTAGTCATTACAGTTTAGGCTTTATTTGCATTGGCTTTCACCTGTTCAAAGGTGATAGTATTAACCAGTTCGCCATTTTCAAATACAGTGTGCAGTTCATCAGCTAATTCTAAATGCTCATGCTGATTCATAGTTTTAAAGATGCCATTTATTTTAGCCAGCTTTAAACGGCCAGCTTTACTCTTTTTAAAGCTCGGGGTAATATTACCGTGTGCGTCCATTTCAGTGGGACTTTTTTCTACTTCTACTTCCTGTCCGTTGATAATTGCACTGCTGCATTTTAAGGCGAACCGCTCGGTGTCACGATCAATTTTTTGCAACAAGGCTCCGCCCATGCCAAATGCCAGGTTTTCGACACTAATACCGTTTGTTTTTAAGGCATTGTAAATATTAATGATCTCATTATAGTTTACACCATCGCCCTGTATTACCCTTATTTGCGGTGGCAGTACTTTGTAGCCCTTGGTATTGGTGGTAAAACCAAAGGTTTCAAACAATATTTCGAATATCTTAAGCAGCGTCATGATTGGGTCGCCGCTATCCGGGCGAATAACCAGGGTGCCATCGCGCTTCAGGATTTCATCTCGTAACTCGCCGCCCCAGTATTCTTTGCAAGCTTTAAAAATGTTAAAACTATCAGATACACAGGCTATGGTGCCGGTAGGGAAGCTGCGCAATACATGTTTGAAAATTTCCAGTTCACCTTCGCGGCCCAATAAAGTACAAATACTGTGTTCGGTCGCCGGGATGCTTAGGCCGTAAACCTTTTGAGCACCGTAATAGTTAATGGCCATACCGCTGCCGGCCAGGTTATCGCTGCCACTAAAATTGATTAAATGAGCCGCGCCGCCAATTTTAGCACTTTCCACACTGCTTACCCCACGGAATCCAAAATCATTCAGCACAAAATCAATCCCTGCTTCGGTGCCCTCGGTTGCAGTTTCACTATAAAATTGGCTTACTACTTTCCTGATCTGGTTACTTAATGTTGCTACCGTACATGGATACCAAACCTGCATGAGCAGGGTTTCTAAAAAGTTGGTGAGCCAGTAACATTCGGGGTCTGTGTTTTCGATGGTCATCAACACATTACCTGTTGGTATCGCGGTGCCTTCGGCAACGGCCTTGATTTTTACCGGCAGGCGGCCGTTATATTTATCTAAAATATATTGAAATTTAGATTTGTCAAACACATCATCGCGGCCAAACACTTGTTGCAGAAACTCGTCGGCCTCATCTAAATCCTGTTGCGTAAAAGAAGAGCCCTGCAGATATTCTTTCAGAAAATACTGCAGTCCAAAGAAGATAGTCTCATTAAACATGCCGCCCCGGCTTTCCAGGTAACTATATATTTGAGTAGTACCAGGGTAGTAAAATTTATGGTGGGCGTATTTGTAGGCGTCAGCCAATAAGATCAAATTCTCGCGTTTCATGGGCATCAACAGCTGCTTTAATATTTCGCATGGCTGGCATGTTGCAAAGTTATCAATCTGCACAAAGCAGACAAATGTTGATTATAATGCCTGATAATTTAAAGATGCTTACAATTTGTTCAGGTTTTCAATTATCAGTGCCTGAACAAACTCGCCAGGCACTGATGAAACTATTATTTAATGGTAAGTTGTTTATCCTTTTTCAATATGGTTTCATCCGCTTTATTCACGTCTTTCATCATCGTAAAATGATCACGAATTTGACCATCAGCACAAATCCATTTTAAATCCAGGCGATTGCCTTGCACTTCGAGCATCACCGCGCCGCCGATGTCACAATTGGAATAATACATGGCATTATGCGGCCAGGTTGGTTTATGCCCGCCCTGCGCGCCGGATGAGCCGCTTACCACGTAAACGGTACCATTGGTGTTGGTTTTGCTCTTTAAATAAGGTGCCGAGTCCTTGCTGCCATCATACAACGCAGTCGAAGTGCTCAGGTTGTATTTTGCCGGGTTAAAATCAGCTTCCATGCCATAATAACCTTTCATCAGTTTGGATCGCTCATAAACGTGACTATGACCACAAAGGATCAGGTCAACGCCATTATCTTCCAGGATTTTAATAAAGTGCTCCCTAATCTGAACGAGCAATTTCTCGGTATCTGAATTATGCGAGCCCATGGTGTAGGGCGGATGGTGCCAATAGGCAACTATCCATTTTTTATTGGTATTGGCTTTCAGATCTTTCGTTACCCACTCCGCCTGCTCGCCCATTTCATCATAAATGTGCTGCCCTTTGCTATCGGGTCCATAAGAGTCCAGCGCCAGGAAGTGCACATTGCCAATATCGTACGAATAATAAGACTTGGTGTTTGACGGTACACCGCCGGCTTCACCTTTAGTTGGCACCGAAAAGTTCTGGTAATAGGCGATCTTAAACTGATCAGTCACCGCAGCCGATTGCAGGTCATGGTAATCATGATTGCCGGGAACGGGGAATAAGGGATATTTTTTAAGCAGGTAATCTTCATAATTATTAAAGAATTTCGCCTGAAACTCTGCGTCTGTCCCGTCTGAGTAAGCATTATCACCCATTAATATCCAGGCATTCAGGTAATTGCTGCCCAGATATTTCACAATCTGGTCGCGCACGTTGCGCTGATTGATCGAGTTATTACCGCAATCACCAAAGCCGGCTATGCGTATCAGTTGTTCACTGCCTTTCTCGGGGAGCGTGTAGAAATAATTATTTTCGTCGCCCTGCAATACCTGACCGGTAAAGTCACCGATGGCATAATAGTATTTGGTAAAAGGCTGCAACCCGGATATTTTGACAATATGCTCTGAGGCTAAGGTTGAATCACTGGCTGCTTTATCCAGTTTTTCTGCTGTTAATCCATAGCGTACCTGGCTACGACTGTAGACATTGGTCCGCCAGCGTACGGTCATGCTGGTGGGCGTAGCTACCTGCAGATACGGGCCTCTTAAAAGTATGGGTTGTACACTACTTACTTTTTTTGGATTTTTTGGAGCGGCATCGTCGTTATCTTGAGCCAGTGTTAGTAAAGGCATTAGCAGAAAAAAAAGAAATACTAATTTTAGTGTTTTCATGTATTTGATTATGTGATTAAATTATGATGTTTTAGCTGTATTTGACGACCGGCGTTTAACAGGTTTATCGGTAAGTGAATTAATAAATGAAGTGATCTGGTCCATCTCCCGGTCAGATAATTTAAGGGGCTGAGCGGGCAAAGTTTGTTCTTCGGTTTGGAGGCCAATGCCGTTACCGCCACCTTTATTGTAAAAGTCCAGCACGCTTTTGAGAGTCTTGAAGGTCCCATTATGCATATAAGGCGCGGTCATCTGAGCATTCCTTACGGTAGGTGTTTTAAAGGCCTGGCGATAATAACGGATGGCATACAGGTCATAGCGCCCCGGGTCGCTGTCTGCGGCCGGCTTGATCAGCTGATCTGTTTTTGGTGTGCCCAATATTTCGGTTTCAGAAACATCGTACAAGGGCGGTACGAGTGAATTAAAATAAGGTACGAAATGGCAGGTTCCGCATTGCGCCTTGCCCATAAACAGGTTAAAGCCCTTGATCTGTGCTGGCGACATGGCTTTTCTTTCTCCGGCCAGATACCGATCAAAGGGCGAGTTCAGTGGTGCAAAGGTGCCAACATAAGCGGATATGGCGCGGGCGAGCAAACCGGTTTTGTCCTGTGCGACCAGATCTGCCTGCGCTAATTTTTTGAGCTCGGCACTGTAACCTGGGTTTTGCCAAACGTGCTTTTGCAATGCAGCCGGGCTGCTGCCCATTTCCAGCGGATTAAATAACACCGTTTTGATCTGCGTGACCATATCCGGCGCACGACCGTCCCAAAACTGCATGTGCTGAAAACCGGCATACAGCAAGGTCGGTGTGTTGCGTTTCAAGATCGAATCCCGCATCATGGCTGGACTCCGGAACTTTCCGTCGGTGAAATATTGTTCCGGACGGTGGCAGGTACTGCAACTTACTTGCTGGTTACCCGATAGGGAGCGGTCAAAAAATAGGCGCTTACCTAAAGCGGCCAGGTCTTTCCGCTGAACGGGCGGAATGGAATCCCACCGGTTCAAAAAGCCCGGACGAAACATATTGCCGGCCCCATAGTTCAGATAAGCTGTGGTATTCAGCTCCAGATGCAGGCTTTGGATCAAAGCGCCTAATTGTTGCTGCAAAGGCAGGTTGAAACGGGTCAGATAAGCCATCCGGTCAAACGCATCAAAGTTCTGATGGGCCGACAAGTAAACAATGGAATTGTTCAATGTCTGCGCCAGGAGATGCCCTGCCTGATTGCCCGAAAGGCAGTAAGGCTGCAGGGTAACTTGCAGGGCGCGACTGGCCTGGAGGGCTTCTGTAATGCCCGATTTTAACGAAGGTGCATCATAGCCGCTGATATAAAGAGCCGCCATTCGGATCAATTCCAACCGCAGGCTCTCCAAAATCTGCCGGTCATCCGCCTTAAACTGATACAATAGCGATGGAAGATCCTTTGCGGAGGTATATAGTGCATCAGTCTGCGCCAGCAATTCCGGTTTATGAGCAACGACATCAGCATCGAACAATAATGCTTCTATTTGCTGCAGGCCCATAGGTTCTTCGAGTTCTAATTCTGGTTCTTCTACCTCATACTTGGGTGGCGCATTATACAATTTGGTTTCACTTGGAAAAAAGTATGAGGTAAAAAAGGCGATGTTTTTATAACTAAGCCTGCAATTTAGCAAGCATTTCCTTGCTTGCGTAATACTAAGCTTATCCTTATCGATTGCTTTTATGGCGGCGTTAAGTTCCGTAACCGATGTAGTAAATGACAATGCATTCTTTCTGAAAGTTTCGATGGTAGCAGTGGCTCCTACATCCTCTTTATAGGATGCAGTTGCAGATATCAGCATGGCTAACAGGCTAAATACACCTAAAAATATGACCGTTTTTTTTCTCATTTAAAAAGGCCCCCGGGTTGTACGAAACCCGGAGCGGGATTAGTTACCTAATATACATTGAATTTGACACCCAGAGTAGCGGTGGCACCGGTGTATAAAGCCGAATAAGTGTACTGCGCCTGATACTGATACTTGCGTTGCGCCTGGTTGAGCAGGTTATTGCCCGATGCATAAATTACTATTTTGGGTGTAAGGAAAAAGTTAATATTGGCGTCAAGATAGTTAACCTGGTCGTAATACACATCGTTCTGAAAAATATCTCCCAGAACTGTTACAAAGGCAGAGGTGTGGTTATAAGACACTCGAGCGTTAAACCGTTTAACCTCATATGCCAGAGAAAGATTCAGGATGTCTTTTGCCGTTCCGGGCAGCTTGGGCTCACCCGCTTTCACAAAGATGAAATTATGTGTATAGTTACTGTAAATACTGAAATTGCTCAGCGGTTTTGGCAAAAAAGTCAGGTTGCGTTGAAAAGCCAGTTCTACACCAAGCAAATTGGCAACACCCCCATTGCCTGGTCTTGTACGTTCCAGCACACCGTTCTCATCGGCAAGTTTGTTATAATTATCCTGGTAATCGGCAATAGAAGCCGGATCAGCTCCTTCATCCAGCAGCGACTGTGGACTTTGAACAGAACCTTTGATATCATTAAAACGAACTTCATCTCTTAGGTCAATCCGGTACTTGCGAATGTTTTTATAATAAACGCCAGCAGAGATCAATCCTGCATTACCAGTGTAAAACTCGCCCATCAGATCCAGATTAGTAGAGGTAGTGGGTTTGATGTCTGCATTTCCCTCGCTCACTTCCTGATCCTCAATATTAACGCTGCGGTACGGGGAAATGTCCTTGTAATTAGGTCGGGAGATGGTGCTTGTATAAGCAAAGCGAAATACCTTATCCTTCGTTGGTGTATATTTCAGCAAAACTGCGGGCATAAAGTTGACGAACGAGCGGTCAATCTCTACCGGTGTCGGCACGGAGTTCAAGTCTTCATTGTAATTGTAACCTCCGTAGTGAACCGAACTTCTTTCCAAACGGCCGCCGGCAATCAGCGATAGCTTATCGCCGAAGTTCTGCGTGCTCATCAGGTAAGCGGCGGCTACACCTTCATTACCATTATAGTTGTTTGCCAGGGCATCCTGTTTCACTTCATTGACGATATAGTCGCCGGTATTTCCGAAATAACTGGCATTTTGATGTGATACCCAGGCAGAGCTGGCCGCGCTGCCAACATTATATTCCGCGTTCCGCACATGCAGCGCGTCGCTCATATTATAAAGGTTATTGCCAAAGCCTGTCCAAAAAGGATTCCAACCAATATAATCCCTCAGGTTGACTGTTTGACCAGCGGCAACTTTGGCATCATACTCGGCCTTTAGAGCCGGATCTATACTAGGCAGCCAGGTCACTTTAGCCAGCGTTTCGCTCAATTTATCCATATCACGATATTTAGCGCCAAATTTTAACGAATTGGCAAATTTGCCGGTAGCAATAGGCACGGTCAGGTCCAGTTGGGCCAGGTATTGCTTGGTGGTGGCACGGGCATCTGTGCCCGTAAAGTTGTCCATATACCAGGTGTCTACCGAATCTGCGTGAGCAGATGTACGCCCTTTCAGGTTACCCAGGATATTGTTGATCTCGAAACCGTTATTGGCTTTGATGAACCTGGGGGCGGTATAATCCATCTGCACTGATTTTTCGTTTTCGCTTTCCAGTTCCAATTCGCGGCGGTTAGGTGTGTTTTGGACATTTCGCAGATAAGATCCTTTCCAGTTGATCTTTACTTTACCAAGAATGTGTTCTCCCTCTAAACCAAAATTCACGATTTTCTGCTCTACGTAGGCCGCGTCGCGATCGTTCAGACCCCCCTCAATGTGTCTCTCCAGTTCGGGCTGAAATACCGGGTGAAGCGGATCATTGGTTGTATTTAAATAGGATTGCCCCTTCACATCATCCACGTAGTCGTTATTTTTATCCGTGATCTTGGTTTTAACGCCCTCCCAGCCAGATGCCCGCTGCCAGTTTTTCGGGTACTTAGCGCCGATATCATCCACTTTCAGCGTGGATATCTGCCGCCAGTCCTGGTAATTGTTATAGATTCCGGTAAACACCAGCGTATTTTTAGGGTTGATTTTCAGGTCAAGGCCAACTGTATAGCTTTGCCGGATACGCTCCAGCTTATTCTGCACCATATTCAGGTATTTTGGCATGAAATAGGTTTGCTGGTTCACCCATTTGGTATCTTCCCACTCGCTTTCGTGCGAGGAAGATCCCAGAAACTGCCTATAATAAGAGGCCGAAGCCATAACACCCAGTTTTTTACCTTTCAAATAACGGGCGCCAAATACAAAGTTGCCATTGTAGGTAGGTTTATTGACAATCTCGCTGTATCCGGAACCGAGCGTGAATGAAAGCAGCCTGGTATAAGGCGCCTTGCGGGTGATCAGGTTAACCACACCACCGATAGCATCGCCGTCCATGTCTGGCGTAATTGATTTGGAGACTTCCACGGTCTGCACCATATCAGCCGGGATGGCACTGATGCTCACAGAGCGGTCGTCACCGGTACCGGGGATACTGGTGCCATTGATGTTGATGGTACTTTTTGACGGATCGGTGCCGCGAATACTAACTAAAGATGCCTCGCCCTCATCGAGCTGAACATAGATACCCGGTATCCTTTTGAGCGCGTCGCCGATGTTGGCGTCGGGAAAACGACCAATCTGGTCTGCCGAGATCACATTAACGATCCTGTCGGAGTTTTTTTGTTGGTTAAGTGCTTTTAACGTTGAGCTCATCTGGCCTGAAACTACAACCTCTGAGAGGTTGCCATTCGATGCCAGTTTTAGTTTGAAATCCACGGTGACAGGCTTATGGGCAATGGTCACCGACTGGCTCAGGATTTGATAACCAATGTAGGTAACTACTACATTATACGTTCCGGCTGGTACGCTCAGTAATTTATAACTGCCGGTTTCATCGGTTACTGTACCCTTGTTCAAATTAGCAATTTTTACGGTAGCACCGGGTAAGGTAAGGCCACCTTCGTCAATCACCCGGCCTGTAATGAGGCTTTGTGCGGAAAGCGCCGATGGCAATAATAAAAATAATATTAGGATTAGTAAATGGTGTTTCATGTTTGATACTGGATTTGATAGTGATGTTGCGATACAGGTTAGAATTCAAAGCGCTTTGTTAAGTTTTCCGGATAACGGCCCAAAGGTTGACAGGAAAATCCTGTTGTCAAAACAGTGGGTGTTACGAAACAGCTACCGTGACAGGAACAACTGTTACCAAATAGCTACAATTGGCTTTTAAAATCCATAAACAACTGTTTATTAAATACTTGTCATGAAATATTTAGCCATTAAATTTAAGTTAAGCAGCTATTATTAAATTGAGGAGCGTCAATAACGACTCAAAACTGCTGGATAAAACTATGCAGTTGTTCGCCTTCGGGTATTTGTAATTTCTGACGCAGCCGGTATTTGGATGTCCGCAAGCTATCCTGTGAGATGCCGATCATGGTAGCAATATCAGCAGAGTCAAGATTCATCTTGAGCAGGGCTAGCAAACGCAAGTCGGCCGGTGTTAGGTTTTCCGCATGCTTTTTAAGGTTTGTAAAAAACGAGGTGTGTACATTTTCAAAAACAACCCTGAAGTCATTCCAGTTTTTATCCTGGTTGTGGTTAACGTTGATTTGCGTTACTACTTGCTTCAGCTCTTTTCGCTGATCCCGTTTATCGTTCCTGATAATGGCCGTGAGGTTACGCTTAAGTTCTTCCAGCAATTGGTTTTTCTGGATGATATGCAGCGTATGGCTGGTCAGTTCTTTACTCTTTACATTCAGTTCTTCATTCAGCTTTTCTTCCTGTAACTGCCTGTTTTTTAGCTCGACTTCCATATAATTTCTTTGCGTTTCGAAAATCGTCTTATCGTTCCGGGCTTTCAACCGCTGGCGGCTGTTGATAGTATATCCAAGCATGATCAGTAACAGGAGAATTACTACAATTGCACCTGTTGTGATCAGCGTAAGCTGCTTGTCCAGTTTTAAGCGATTGATCTCGCTGTCTTTACGTTCCACTTCATAAAGCGTGTGCAACAAGTTGATTTGCCGCCCGCTTTCTTCCTGAAAGACCTGGTGATAAAGCTCATTGGCGGCCTGGCTGTAAAAGTAAGCGCTGTCCGTATTGCCCATCAGTTTGTAAGTTTCTGCCAGGTCATCGCTGGTACTGAATTGCTGCCGCTTGTTCTTTGAGCGAACGGCCATTTGTTTGGCCTGCATAGTTGTAGCTAAGGCTTCTTTTAATTTTCCGGTTTTTCGATAGGTGTCTCCAATATTGTTTAATATGCCTACCTCAGCAGAGATATTTCCGGTCATTTTATTGAGTATCAATGCACTGTTCAGATAATGAAAAGCTTTGTAATACAAGCGTTTATGTTCATAGGCAGCACCCATATTAGCATAAACCGCGGCGATCCCATTACTATCGGCAATTTTTTGGTAGGTATTAAGGGCCCGCTGCTGGTAAAGCAGGGCGGTATCATAAGCATGTCGTTTTTCATAGAACTGACCGACCAGATGATAAGTTTGTGCGATACCGCTCGTGTTATTTAACTCCTTAAAAATATGCAAAGCCTCATCAAAAACAGGCAGGGGCGGTTCCTTTAGACGGACAGAATTATAAGTTTGGCCGATATTGTTGAGATTTTGGGCAAGAAATAATCGATCGTTTAATTTCCTGAATAGCTTATCGGCTTTATAATAAAAATTTAAGGCTTGAGGATAGGCGCCTTGCGCGTATAAGATTTTGCCCATTTGCTGATAGCTTATGGCCAGTGCGTGGTTATCTCCTGTTAAAGCATATTTCTTGCTCAGTTCCTGGATAGAAAAGAGTGCAGAATCTGGATTTTTTAAAATTAAGTTATCTGGCTTATTCAGTAATTGTCCATGCTGAAACTGTTTGCAAAAGCAAGTGAAAAAAGCACAAATAAAAAGAAATATGAAGCAAATACGTCTTAAAAGAGAAATACAATAAAACCGGATACCTGAGTTTCTCAAACAATTTTTTTAGCGAAATAACAATTAGTAGTAAACTTAAATCAATATTAATTTTTCACAATAAATTATACGTTATAAAATTGTTAAGACGTCAATTGTGATGGAAACGGATAAGTATTAAAATACCTTCAAATTAAAAATTAAAACAGACAGGTCTGTTTGATTTGTTTTTATTATTATCTTTGTATATGCGTAAAGAGAGAAAGAATGCAGTCAGGCAGGCTATTGTCGATACTGCGTCCCGGTTGTTTTACAAGCAAGGGTATGGTAATACCGGAATTAATCAGATCATCGAAGAATCCGGGGTAGTTAAGTCTTCATTATATACAAGCTTTCGCTCAAAGGAAGATATACTGATGGCTTATCTGGAAAGTTCGGGAGCCGCCACGGATGAAGCCTTGAAAAACGCTGCCTACAAATTTACAGACCCTAAAGAAAGAGTGTTAGGAGTGTTTGATTATCTGGTTGAACTGGTACAGGAAAAAGAGTATTATGGATGTAATTTCCTTAATATTATCTCAGAAATACCTAAAGAAGATGAGCGTGTAATAGCGCAGATCAAAAAACAAAAAAATGGTGTACGCCGGCTATTTTCCGAAATCCTGGAACCAATTGGAAAAGCAGATATGGCGGACCAAATTTATACCTTGTTTGATGGTGCTCTGATCGCAAATAAGGTGCATAACGAAGTATGGCCCGTAAATAGTGCCCGGAAAATTGCCGAAAAACTTCTTGGATAAAAAATAATCTAACTGACAATCAATAGCTTATTCAATAAAATGATAAAAAAGATAATAAGCTTTAAAATAAATAAAAACAGACTTGTCTGTTTTTATTTATTTTATTTAACTTTGACTCATGAGAACAAAACCAGTAAGAGAATCTATTATGCGAACAGCGGCGCGGTTATTTTATCAAAATGGTTACAGTAATACGGGAATTAACCAGATCGTTGAAGAAGCTGGAGTTGCAAAATCGTCCCTTTACCATAACTTTCGTTCAAAAGAGGATCTGCTCATAGCGTACCTGGAAGAGACTGGTACAGAAACGCTTGGCTTATTGAAACAGGCAGCTGACGGCTATCACACACCGAAGGATAAAATACTCGCCGTATTTGACTATCTGAAAACTATAATGCTCAATAATGATTTTTACGGGTGCCATTTTTTGAATATGGTTTATGAAATGCCCCAGAGTGCGATACGTGTCCGGGAGCAGGTTGAAAAACAGAAGGATAGTGTGCGTGAGTTATTCTGGGAAATATTAAAGCCAATAGATAAAGAGCTTCTTGCGGATGAGATTTATATCTTATTTGAAGGAGCGCTGATTAGTAATAAGGTACATGACGATCCGTGGCCAGTGATATCAGCACGCAAAGTTGCAGAAAAAATAATTTAACTTTTTTTATCCTTTATAAAACAGACTTGTCTGTTTTAATATAAAAAATGCTTTGAGGTAATAATAATATAAACAAACAATGAATAAACAAGGTATCTTTTATAAGACTGTAAATGTTGATGGGATCAACATTTTCTACAGAGAAGCTGGTGATAAAACCAAGCCGCAGATCGTTTTACTAAACGGTGTCCCTAACGCATCCGGTGCGTTCCAGGAATTGATCCACGATCTGAAAGACAAATTTTATTTGGTAGCGCCGGATTTCCCGGGTTTTGGTAACAGCGATATACCCGACCAAAATACTTTTGAATACACTTTCCATAATATCTCGGTAATTATTGAAAAATTTATCGATAAACTTGGCCTTACCTACCCAAGTGTTTATGCATTAGGTTATGGTGGCCCCATAACGTTCCGGATCGCATTAAGAAGGCCTACATTATTTAATAACTATATTCTTCAAAACTCTAATGCCTATGAAGAAGGATTAGGCCCGGCAATGATTGCTGCTGCGCCCTACCTGGAAAGCCGGAATGAAGAAACCGAGAAACTGGTAAAGCCGCTGTTAGCATTGGATGGCATTAAACAATTCTTCCTGAATGGCGCCAAAGATGTGACCCGGATCAACCCGGACGGTTACCTGAACTCCCTGTATTATTTAAGCCGCCCCGGTCAGCAGGAGATTCAGTTGGATCTGCTTTATGATTATCGTACCAACATCGCGGAGTACCCGAACTGGCAACGTTTCCTGAAAGAAGCACAGCCACGGATACTTTTAGTATGGGGAAAGAATGATGTGTTTTTCCCGCTATCGGCCGCTGAGGCAATTAAACGTAATGTACCAAGCGCGGAGCTACATGTTTACGACACCAGCCACCTGGCGCTGGGGGAATATCATGATGATATCGCCCAAAGAATAAAAACATTTCTGATGCTGTAAGGCAATCGTCACTTTTTCGACTAATAATAAGCCCGTTCGGTTTATATAGAAATAACATAAAAATCAATACAAATAATCAATATCATGAAAACACCAATCGTTAAATATCTGAAAACAAAGGTCGATGACCTGAACGTATTTTATCGTGAAGCAGGGCCCAAGGATGCACCTGTAGTACTTTTATTACATGGTTATCCAACGTCATCGCACATGTACCGGAACCTGATCCCGATATTGGGCGAAAAATACCATGTGATCGCGCCGGATCTGATCGGCTTCGGATATTCTGACGCGCCACATTACAAATCTTTCCATTACACCTTTGATAACCTCACCAAATATGTTCAGGGCTTTGTAGATCAATTGGGCTTAAAACGTTTTGCCATCCAGGTATTTGATTACGGCGCGCCGGTGGGCTACAGGCTGGCGGTAGCCAACCCAGAAAAAATTACCGGTATCATTTCACAAAACGGCAATGCCTATGAAGAAGGTCTAAGCGATGGCTGGAACCCGATCCAGAAGTATTGGGCAGATCCAAGCGAAGAAAATCGCAATAATTTAAGGTCAATGTCAACCGCCGCTACTACCCAATGGCAATACTTTACCGGCGTAAGCGATAAAAGCCTGGTGGCACCCGAGTCGTATTCATTAGACCAGTTTTTTCTTGATCGTGAAGAAAACGAAGAATCACAGCTTGACCTGTTTAAAGATTATGCCAGCAACGTGGCGATGTACCCAGCATTTCACCAATATTTCAGAGAAAGCCAGGTGCCTTTTTTAGCTGTCTGGGGCGATAAGGATCCTTTTTTCCTGCCGCCAGGTGCCGAAGCCTTTAAACGCGATCTTCCAAATGCCATTGTGAAGTTTTTTGATACAGGACACTTCGCGTTGGAAACCCATGTCAATGAGATCGGCGAGGAGATACTTAAGTTCCTGGAAACACTGCCTGAATAAGCCAGCATTTAGATTCCTACGAATAAGGCAGTTGTTCATATCAGCTGCTTATATTAAGAAAAGGAGATTATGATATGTTACGCGAAAACAAAAAAATGAAACCAATGATGATGAACGGCGCGTCGCCAGACCGCGTGTACGCATTCTCTGATGGGGTGTTTGCAATCATCATTACTATCATGGTATTGGAGTTAAAAAAACCAGAAGGCGTTACTTTTCATGCCTTGTTTCGGCTGTGGCCCACCTGGATCAGCTATGGAGCAAGCTACTTATTTATTGCTATTGTATGGGTGAACCATCATTATTTATTGAAGTACGCCTCGGAGGCAACACCTCGTCTGATATGGGCCAACTTCGGGCACTTGTTCTCTGTGTCCCTGATTCCCTTTCTAACCGATTGGATGGCCGAAAGCGAATTAGCACCGGTACCGGTGGCCATGTATGCGTTTGTATTTTTCCTGGTGAACGCCACCTACCTGGTGTTGGTTTGGGAAACGCTTTGTAACGAAGAAAATCCAGCCGTTCCGGATAGGGTAATGAGGCTATTTAATGTGCGGTCATTTCTTACGTTATCAGCGTTTTTAGCCGCCATGATATTGGCTTTCTGGTTTCCGCTCCTGGGGTTTGCGGTGGTTTGCTGTTGCCTACTGCTTTATCTGAGACCAGAAATAAAAGTATCCGGTACCAAAAGTTCAGAACCCCGGATAATGAAAAACAGAGAAATGTGATGATCAATAAAATATAATTAAAACCAAATCAATTATGAAAAACAGAATTGCGATTGTGACTGGTGCCAGTGCCGGTATCGGGGCAGCTACTGCTGTGAGATTAGCGAAAGATTTTGCGGGTTTAGTGCTCATAGCCCGCCGGGAGGAAGAACTGAAAATAACGGCTGAGGCTGTAAAAGCCGCTGGCGCAGAGCCACTGATTATTCAGGCTGATCTGCGGCGGGCCGCAGCAGCAGAGCAAGTGGTTGATAAAACGATCGAAAGGTTCAGACAGATTGATGCCGTTATCAATATTGCCGGTGCTGTCCCTCAGATACATCTGTTTGAAATGACCGATGAACAATGGAATGACGGTGCGGAAATGAAACTGCATGGCGCCCGCCGGCTAACCATTAAAGCGTGGCCATATCTGAAAGCTTCAAAAGGATCTGTTGTACTGACCTCCGGTAATTCCGCGGAAGCCCCAAAGCCCGGTTTTGCCGCAGTGGCAACCATTAACGCTGCAATTGTGGCGCTGGCTAAAGCATTTGCAGAACAGGGAATCATTGACGGGGTGCAGGTAAATAGCATACTTCCCGGCCCTGTAATGAGCAACCGGCGCATCAGTTTTCTTAAAAAATGGTCTGAGGCTAACCAGATCAGCCTCGATGAGGCGAAAGCCAAATTCCTCGTAGAGGCCCATATTGAACGTTATGGTGAGCCGGAAGAAATTGCGGAGCTGGTAGCGTTCCTCATATCACCAGCCGCCAAATGGATGACCGGTACGGCGGTAAGAATGGATGGCGGCGAAGTGAAGGGCATATAATCCGATAAAAAATGACCATCAATGATACGACAGTTTAATCACCGCCAGAGCAACGCCCAGTTTAGGCTGGTTTATAACGAAAATAATTTTGACCGCATTTTTTATGGTAAAGACCGGGAAGACAAATTGCTTACCATTGCCTGGAATAGGGGCGAAGCACAACAGGTAAATATCGATAGTGTGCTTTATAACTTTCCAGCCAACACTGTCCTCTGCCTGATGGCCAGTGAAACTTTCCATTTTGAAAACCCTTCGGCTATTGTGGCCTGGCAATTCGATAGGGAATTTTACTGTATTGTTGACCATGATAAGGAAGTGAGCTGTGCCGGTTTCCTGTTCTTCGGATCATCAGAAAAAATGCTCGTTAGCCTGGCTGAACGTAACCAAAAACAGATCGAACTGTTATTAGAGATTTTTCGGGACGAGTTTGAAACAGCAGACTTTATACAGGGAGAGATGATGCTGGTACTCCTGAAGCGCCTGATCATCATTGTAACCCGGCTGGCCAGGGAGCAGTATATTGCAGAAAAGGAACTAACCGGCGATAAACTGGATCTGGTAAGGAAATATAGTGTGCTTGTTGAAAATCATTTCAGGAAACAGCACCAGGTGAAATTTTATGCTGAGAAACTTTATAAATCGCCAAAGACGCTTTCTAATGTTTTTGCCCTGTATAATCATAAAAGCCCGGTACAGGTGATACAGGAAAGGATATTGACGGAGGCAAAAAGATTGCTGCTGTACACGGAAAAAACGTCGAAAGAAATTGCGTACGAACTGGGTTTTGAAGATGCCGGCCATTTCAGCAAGTTTTTTAAGAAGCATTCCGGTTTTGTACCAACCGATTATAAGAGGTACATACCGCTTAATTGATCGCATTAGAAAGCCACATAGGCCAGATCGGGAAATTGGAACCCTTATTCGGGAAATCCTGACCTTCTCCGGCAGTCGTTTTCGCCAGACCTTTGAGGTGTCAATTATTCAAAACAAAAACAAGAAAATGAAAACTTTATCAAACCCGACGCAAGAACATATTTCTTCGGCTAACCTTGCAAAAACAACCAAAAGTAGCTTAATTAACCTGGCTGAATGGATAACTAACCGTAATATTCCTTTCCTGATCACCAGTATCGGCATGATAGTGATGCTCCTTTGGGCCGGGTCTTATAAAATGACCAATCCGGGGGCGGAAGGAATTGTTCCGTTAGTTTCCAATAGCCCGCTGATCAGTTGGCATTTTAAATTATTCGGTACTTATGTTGGGTCTGATCTGATCGGTCTGACCGAAATTACTGCAGCCGTATTACTTATTGCCGGTTATTTTAAACCGAAAGCAGGTATTATAGGCGGATTCATAGCAATGCTTATGTTTTTCGTGACCAGTACAATGGTTATTACCACACCGGGCGCAATTACTCCGGTTAATGGAATTGGCTATATGAGTTTCCTCGGATTGTTTCTTTTCAAGGATATAATTTCTCTTGGTGTTGCCTTTTACCTGATCAGCTATTTTGGAAAAAAAAGCAATTCTGTCAGAGAATCATAACTAACAGTAAGTAAACCGATAAACAAGTAAATTCTTTTAAAAATATAACAACATGAAAACTTTTCAAATTCCAACCAGAGAACAAGTATCACCTGCAAACCAGGCCTTTTTTGATAACCTGACCAAAATGGCTGGTCATGTTCCAAATTTGTACGCCGTATTTGCCCATTCAGAAAACGCGTTAGGTAATTACCTTACCCTGGGTAGCGGCAAAACATCCCTGCGGGCTAAAGAACGCGAAGTGGTTAACCTGGTTGTGAGCCAGGTAAACAAATGTTTATACTGTTTGAGCGCCCATACTGCCATTGGAAAAAAACTGGGCTTTTCTGATGACCAGGTATTGGAGGTACGCAGGGCAGAAATCACCTTTGATCCTAAACTGGATACGTTGGCTAAACTGGTTAAAAGCATAGCAGAAAACCAGGGACATGCTGACCCGCAATTAGTAGAAAACTTTTATGCTGCAGGCTATAATGACGGTAACCTGATCGATGTGGTTATTGCAGTAGGCGATAAGATTATTACCAATTACGTATTTGCTTTAACCGTGGTGCCTATTGATTATCCAATTGCTCCGGAGTTATAATATTATTTTGATAGTAAAAAACGAGAATACCCCCTCGGATCGACTTTGTTATGCACCAACCGAAATCGTGGTTTTAAAAGCATAGTAGGTCTCAAAAAGATAAACATCAAAAAACCTCAATTTTACTGAAATCGAGGTTTTTGATGTTTGTGGTAGCTACGATACCAATATCGAGCCATCATTCTGTTATTTTTTTATTTCATAACATAATTCCACCATTCCGTTTTTATAGGCTGTTACACCTTTTAGGTGTAATGTTTGTTCTTGTCCTATCTGATCAAAAAAAGGTGTTCCATCACCTAAGATAACAGGTAGAATTGACTGTCTTATTTCGTCCGCCAAGTTTAACCGAATGAAATCTTTAGTAAGTTTAGCGCCACCCACAACCCAAACATTCTTGTAGTTTGGTTTTAGCCGTTCGTTCACCAATTTGTTCAGGTCGCCCGAATAAATCTCAATGTGCTGTCTGTCAATCGAAAGTTTTCTGTGAGTTACTACAATAACCGGCTTATCTCCGTAAGCCCATCCATAAGATTTTGAAAGTTCCAAAGCGAGCTCATATGTCCGGGAACCCATTACATAGCAGTCTATCGTTCTAAGAAATTCCTTTACTTCCTGCTCAGAAACATTAACTCCTTTCTCATAATTGTCAGATGTCTCAAACCACGAAACACTATTGTCTTTTTTGGCAATATAGCCGTCAAGACTTGAAACCATATGTATGGTTATTTTAAATGCATCTGTCGCCATTTATACGTTATTTGAGATATGCGTTTAGCTGTATGTAGATGTTATTACCAACAAACCCATGTAAGATAAGTTATTAATGCTTAGATAAAAAGCCTTCAGAAAACAATCTGAAGGCTTTGATATTTTTTGAACACTTTAGAAAAAGACCTACCATGGGCAAATGAAAATTATTGTGCCGGTAATGCCATTAATAAGCCTTGCTTTCAGCACTATTTTACAGGTGCAGATCAATTAAATTAATTAGGATATGATATTTATTGTGTTTTTAACAATTAATTAGGTAGCTTTAATTTACCAATTATTTGTATCGTAACCAGATTTCTATTAATGGAAAAAAAGATTCCCCTTTACTTTTTTCTTTTTGTATTCGTTTTTTCGGGCTATGCACAATCCCCAATAAAAAACAAAATACTTAACTATTCTTTAAAAGATGGCCTTTCTTTTGGTATTGTAAACAGCATTACACAAGATGATAAAGGCTTTATGTGGTTTGCCACAAACGATGGGCTTAACCGGTTTGATGGGACAAATTTTAGGGTTTTTAAATCAAGGCAAGTTGATCCTTCCGCTTTAGCCAGTAATTATGTTCAGAAAGTTTTATGTGATGTACACGGAAATATCTGGGTGTCTTCACGAAACGGGCTAAGTAAACTTGATACCCGGACAGAAAAATTCATCCATTATAAATTAACTTCAGGCCGCGCCGTTAAAAGTGACGTAGGTAATATCGTACAAAGCCATGATGGTAATTTATGGATAGCAACATACGGTTTAGGGTTTTCATATTTTAACATTAAAACCACAAAGTTCATTAATTATACTCAGGCTAATTTGCCCGGGCTATCAAGCAACCGGGTTATAAGTTTATTTGAGGATTCAAAGGGGCTGTTATGGGTTGGTACGCAGGAGAACGGTATCAATGTATTTAGCCATAACGGCGGCGTCATAGTTACCCGGCAAAGTTTAACAAGTCAAATAGCAAACCTTTCGGCTGCGCGTATCAATGACATTTTTGAAGATCATTTTCACAATATATGGATAGCAACAGGAAACGGGCTTATATATTATAATAGGCAATACAATAAATTTTCCCTTTTACAAACCAGTCAACCCGATATTAAAAGTAAAAGATACATATCTGTTATTGAGGACAGTAATAAACAATTGCTTGTTGGTTTGCAGGATGGCGGATTGTATAAGGTTAGCCTTGGGCATGACGCAAATTATAATACCGAAAACTTTTTATTACAGCCGGTAACAGGTGACGATGATTATTATCTTACGCAAAGATCTGTTCAAACACTTTATATAGATAAGGACAAGAATATTTGGGTAGGTACCTATGGCGATGGTATTTACATGGTAAGTAGTATTAAAGAGAAGTTTTCTAAAATCACAAAGAAACGGTTTGGGTTTGGAGGTGAAAGCCCGGTAAGATTTTATGGGATGTGTTCTGACCAGGACGGCTTTTTATGGCTGGGCACCGATGGCGAAGGTATATTTAAAACGAGTCATAACGGCAATCAGGTAAAGCAATATAAGGCCGATGGAAAACCTGGCAGTATTACAGATAATGCTATTTTATGTATTTACAGTGATAAGAATGGGAATGTCTGGATCGGCACTTATGCCAAAGGCCTTTTTCTATATGATAAAAAAACAGATTCATTCATAAATTACAAACATGATCAGAATGATCTTAAAAGCTTAGGCGGTAATGATGTGAGGGTAATTTATCAGGATAATCATAAAAATCTGTGGGTAGGAACAAATGGTGGAGGTTTGAGTTTATTCAATACAATTACAAAAACATTTACCAATTATACCCCTGCCAACAGCGGCATCACTTCATATGATGTGCGATCAATTGCCGAAGCTGAAAATGGGAACTTATGGATTGGTACTTACGGCGGAGGTCTGAGTTTTTACAATTTTGGGCAAAAGAAATTTAGCAGGTTTTTTAGCCCAGTTGATGAGAAAAATAACCTGCCCAGCCAGGTCATTTTTTCAATAGTTCCTGATAACCAAAAACGATTATGGATAGGAACCGAAGGAGATGGCCTGATCTCTTATGATTTGGAAAATAAAAGATTTAAGAAATTTAACGAAACAAACGGGTTAGCCAATAATACAGTATCGGCCATTAAAGAATCAGGCAGCGGGTCTTTATGGCTGAGTACCAACAAGGGGTTATCAAACATTGATACCCATACTGATAAGATACTAAATTATGATCAGTCTGACGGTTTGCAGGCAGGCCAGTTTAATGGCGGATCTGTTTTATTTGATACTACTAATAAACTGATGTATTTTGGAGGGACAGAAGGCCTCAATTTTTTTGACCCTGAGAAGGTAAATCAAAGTAATTACAAACCCAGGGTAATTATAACAGGGCTCCAAATTTTTGGCAAGCAAGTTGAAGTGGGAGCGGTTGATAAAGACCGGGCCGTACTACCCGAGGCGATTAATGAAGCCCGGCAAATTACTTTAATGCCAGATCAGTCTGTGTTTTCAATCCAGTATACATCTTTAAATTATACTTATCCGCAAAAAGGAAGCTTCGCGTACAAACTCGAAGGCCTTGATAAATCATGGAATTACGTGGGCAATCAGCGATTGGCCACATACCGGTACCTTGAACCAGGCGACTATGTATTTAAAGTGAAAGCATCAAACCAGGATGGTTTATGGTCTGAAAACTACGCCACTTTGCAAATAAAGATTATGCCGCCATGGTATAAAACATGGTGGGCTTACTTAAGTTATATTATTGTAACCGGACTGATTATTTATCGCTATATGCTTTACAGGGCCAACCAAACTAAACTTAAATACGAAATAAAAGTTGCCCAGTTATCAGCAGAAAAAGATAGGGAGTTAAGTGAACGCAAACTTTCTTTTTTTACTAATATATCACATGAGTTTCGGACTCCGCTAACCTTGATAATTAACCCCGTAAAGGATATGCTTTTTGGCAATAGCGGGCAAATTAATGACCCAAACAACGTGCATATTATTTATCGCAATGCGCGCCGCCTTTTAAGCCTTGTTGATCAGTTATTGCTTTTCCGAAAGGCCGAGAGCGAGACAGATAAATTGAAAATTGTAAGGCTTAATATAGTAGCGCTTTGCCATGAAGTATTTTTATGCTTTAATCATCAGGCGCGCACCAAACATATACAGTTTGATTTTTTTAGCCCAAAGGAAGTTATTGAAATATTTGCCGACAGAGAAAAGATCGAGATAGCCTTATTTAACCTCATCTCAAACGCGTTAAAATTTACTCCTGATCACGGTAGTGTAAGCTGCATAATTACTGATGCTGATGTTAGGGTTGGTATAGAAATAAAGGATAGCGGTTGTGGTATAGCCGAAGGTACAGGCGATCAATTGTTCAATAAGTTTTATCAGTTACAAAATACAGCGCCTTTGGCTGGTGGTTTTGGTATAGGACTTTACCTCGTTAAATTATTTATTGAAAGTCATAAAGGAACCATTAGCTATACCAGCCAGCAGGAACAGGGAACTGTGTTCAATGTTTCTTTGCTAAAGGGTCGTGAGCATTTGGGGCAGCATTTTGTTTTTGAAGATGTTGCAGAAACTTCCGTGTTTTTGGATGAACTGATAGAGATCAAGGATGAGCTGGTTACAATTGAAACCGGAAATTCTATTAAAACAAGAAGCCATGAAGCTTTAAGTTCGGATACCAAAACCATGCTCCTTATTGATGATAATCATCAGATCCGTAGTTATCTTAAACAGATATTTGCAGCTGAGTTTGAGATTTTTGAGGCTGATAATGGCACACAAGGCCTCGAACTGGTTTATCACCTGGTGCCTGATATTGTAATAAGTGATGTAATGATGCAGGGTTTAAGTGGTATCGAAGTCTGCAGCCGTATTAAGGAAGACCAGGTTTTAAATCATATTCCGGTAATATTGCTTACAGCCAGTTCATCGCCCGAGATAAAGCTTAAAGGTATTGAAGGCGGCGCTGATGATTATATAAGTAAACCGTTTGAAAAAGAACTGCTGATCGCCCGCGTTAATGGTATACTGAAAAGCCGGAATAATCTTCAGAAATACTTTTATAATGAGATAACTTTAAAATCAAATGATCTTAAAATATCACAGGAATATAAGGAATTTCTTGAAAAATGTTTACAGATAGTTGAACTGCATTTATCGGATCCTGACTTCAGCATAAAGACGCTTGCAACTGAAATAAACATGAGCCATTCAAATCTTTATAAGCGTATCAAATCAATTTCTGGCCAGTCGGCCAATAGTTTTATCCGTTTTATCAGATTAAGGAAAGCGGCGGAGATTCTTTTAACTACCGATAGTACAGTATATGAAACCGCTTCAATGGTAGGCATAAACGATCTCAAATATTTCAGGGAACAGTTCAATAAACTTTTTGGAATAAACCCCTCTGATTATGTAAAAAAATACCGCAAGCCATTTCACAACAATTATAATGTAAGCCGCGATATTGTTAAAGATCATTGATGATATTATTTTACCCCCTGTATAAAAAGCCGCAAAACATATTATTTTGCGGCTTTTTGGTGATTTTAGCCCGGTTTAAATCCGAATTTACCCCTCACTTCTTTTGCGTTTAAGCTGCAATTTAGCTTCGCCAATAACCATGGCATAAACCCAATATCTGTATTCGGTATAGATCTGACCCATACAAAAGACTGGCTAACCTAGCTCTGCATTATTGCATGCCTGTTGGTAAGTACGTTTTGTTCAGCTAAGATTTAGCCAATTAAAAACCAAATTAAAACTATATGAAATTAAATTTACATGTAAAGGATTCTCCTCACAGAAAAAGATCACCCCGTTTTTTTCTGCTTATTACCGGCATTGCAATGGCCTGTTTTATTATTTGTCAAGCGCCTTCGGCTGCTTTTGCAAATAGTAATAAAATACTAAATACCCAGGATGAAAAAATTACCGGTAAAGTAACCAGTGAAAAAGGTGAAACATTACCCGGAGTAAGTGTTGCGCTGAAAGGAACTACCACCGGTGTTGTTACGGATGTTAACGGAAGGTTTACGCTTAATGTTCCAAGTGCTTCATCGGGCACACTGGTGTTTAGTTATATCGGCTACATATCACATGAGGTAACATTAAACGGACAAACAACAATTAATGTACAGCTACAGGCCGATTCAAGATCATTGAACGAGGTGGTGGTTGTTGGTTACGGCACACAGAAAAAGGCTACGCTTACCGGTTCAATATCGCAGGTTAAAGGTGCCGAGCTGGTTAAAAGCCCGCAACCCAATCTTTCCAATGCGCTTGCTGGCAGGTTTTCGGGTGTAATTGTCAATAACCGTAGCGGCGAGCCAGGTTATGATGGTTCAAATATTACCGTTCGTGGTCTTGCTACAACGGGCAGCAACAATGTACTTATTGTGGTTGACGGTGTTCCCGGACAAATTGGCGGGCTGGAACGGCTTGATCCTAATGATATAGAAAGTATGTCGGTACTAAAGGATGCATCCGCAGCCATATATGGTAACAGGGCCGCCAATGGAGTTATTTTGGTTACTACCAAAAGAGGTAAAACTGGTAAACCTACTATAAATTACAGCTTTAACCAGGGCTTCAGTTCGCCAACCCGTTTGCCTAAAATGGCCGATG
The DNA here is from genome assembly GCF_034262375.1 of Mucilaginibacter sabulilitoris. NCBI lineage: Bacteria > Pseudomonadati > Bacteroidota > Sphingobacteriia > Sphingobacteriales > Sphingobacteriaceae > Mucilaginibacter > Mucilaginibacter sabulilitoris. The sequence continues at coordinate 6,643,958 of NZ_CP139558.1, read as the reverse complement.
CGGCAACCTATGCACAGATCATGAACGAGATCAATTATTATGCAAGTCCTACTCAGGGTTTAAACCAGTCTTATACTGCCGAACAGATCCAGAAGTTTAAAGATGGATCAGACCCGCTTAATTATCCAAATACCGATTGGGAAAAACAGACCCTTAAAAGTACTGCGTTGCAAAATCAACACAGCCTATCTATCGGAGGTGGCAGTGAAGATGTAAAATATTTCGTGTCGCTGGGTTCCATTTACCAGGATGGGATATACAAAAACGGTGCTACAAAATACCACCAGTACAACTTTCGCTCAAATATCGATGCTAACGTTACCAAACGCTTAAAGGTGGGATTATCCCTTTCGGGCAGAGAAGAAGACAGGTTGTTCCCAGGCACTGGCGCAGGTGATATCTTCCGTTCGGTGTATAGGGCAAAACCTATAATTGGAGCCTATTTCCCCAACGGCTTGCCAACAACCGGTATTGAAAATAACAACCCCGCTGTACAGGTAACAGATATTGGCGGCACAAACAATAACCCAACACAGGTTTTCAATGGTATTTTAAGAGGTAGTTACGCAATACCAGGTATTGAAGGCTTATCGCTTGATGGTTTTTTCTCTGTAGATAAATCAGACGCTTTTGATAAAAACTTCAGCAAGCCTTACGTTTTATACCAATATAATGCAGCTACCAATACATACCCTACTGTTGTGGTTGGCGGTAACAACAACAAAGCAACACTGTTTGAATCGCAGAATAATCAATCATTAATTACCTCAAACATTAAGCTGAATTTTGTAAGAAAATATGGATTGCATGATATCAACGCATTTGTGGGTTACGAGCAAAGCAAAAATCATATTGAATATTTTGATGCCAGGCGTTACAACTATTTGTCATCACAACTGCCCGAACTATCACAGGGAGGGAGCGCTGCTACAGACTACCTAAACTCCGGTTACAGCTCAAACTATAACCGCCGAAGCGTGATTAGCCGTCTGGCCTATGCTTATGACGAAAAATATTTATTTGAAGGTCAGTTACGTGCTGATGGCAGTTCCATATTTCCCCCAGGAAAACAATGGGGCTACTTCCCTTCAGCTTCGGTTGGCTGGAGAATATCTAAAGAAAACTGGTTTAAGAGCAATGTCGGTTTTTTTGACGACTTGAAATTAAGGGCATCATACGGTTCATTGGGTAATGATAACGTTAACGGGTTCCAATATTTTGATAATTACGTTTTGGTTGGTAACGGTTTTGTTGCCTATGACCCATCCTCAACTTCTAACGTTATTCAGCCTAATGTTAGTCTGAAAAAATTGGCAAACCCCAATATTACCTGGGAAGTTGCCAAAAAACTGGATATTGGTGTTAACGCCACCTTCTTGCACAACTTTACTTTAGAGGCTATTTACTTTAAGCAAAAACGGTCTGATATTCTTACAAACAGGAATGCTTCGCTTCCGGGCACTTCAGGTATAGTAAATCCTTATAATGATGGCTCATCTACTTACACGCCATTAGTACCTTCGGAAAATATCGGCAAGGTTAACAGCTCTGGTTTTGAAGCAACTTTAGGTTACAACCACACCGGGCAGGAATTTAGCTGGGGTGTAAGTAGTAACATTACTTATGCCAAAAGCAAGATCATCTTTATTGATGAAGCCAGTGGTACCTTAGATTACCAGCGGAAAACAGGCCGCCCGTTAAATACTTATTTGTTATACAACAGCATAGGCATTTTCCGCACCCAGCAAGAGCTTGACAGCTACCCACATGTACCGGGTGCTCAGGTAGGTGATTTGAAATATCAGGATTATAACAATGACGGCAAACTAACAGCTGATGACCAAACCCGTACTAAATACGGCAACATTCCGCAAATTACTTATGGATTAAATCTTAATGCTGCTTATAAAAACTTTGATCTTTCGGTGTTGTTTTCAGGCCAGGCACAAGTTAGCCAGTATGTTTTGCCAGAGGCTGGCAGCGTTGGCAACTTTTACAGCAGTTGGGCAGATAATAGGTTTAGCCCAACAAACCCGAATGGTACTTATCCAAAGGTAGCCGACCGTGCATCAAACGCCATCAGCGGCGGATCGTTTCCAAACACTTTCTGGCTTAACGATGCATCTTTTGTCAGATTAAAAAACATCCAGTTGGGGTATAGCTTTAATGCGCCTTTCCTTTCAAAAATTAAAGTTTCCGGTTTAAGAGTATATGTAAGTGCATTCAACTTATTTACGATTACAAAAGTGAAGGATTATGATCCTGAAGGAACCAGTGGAAGCGGCCAAAACTATTCGGACGGAACCGGTAACAGCGGCCAGTTTTACCCGCAGCAGAGAATTATAAACTTAGGTGTTAACGTGAAATTTTAATCAGGACAGATAATGAAACTAAAATATAAAACCTTGCTGTATTTTATGATTGGCGGTACGCTCAGCATAACAGCATGTAAAAAAGATCTTTTAAATGTACAGCCAACGGATAGGATAGCAACGTCGGCCATAGAATCGGATACAGCAGTTTTCGAGGCATTTGTAACTAACAGGTATATTGGCGAGCGGTTACAAGATAAAGAAGGTGACGGCTCAAACCCAGGTTTTGGCCGCGGATTTGAATACAGTATGTGGAGCTCACTTACTGATGAGTCTATCTATAATAATGACGACGCGACCTGGCTTGTGCAAAGAGGACAACTTGCTCCGGAAAATTTAGGGGGCGCGGGTGTACTTTGGGGACGCAGCTACAGAAGTATAAGGGAGTGCAATTACGCTTTAAGCATTTTGCCAAACATGCCGCTTAGTCCGGCACATAAAACCCGTATTGAAGGCGAACTGAAATTTATAAGGGCTTTCCGCTATCAGGACCTCATCCGCAATTACGGTGGTATTGTTTTAATGAGCGACAAAGTGACTAATCTTACCGATAACTTACAGGATGCATCACTGTTTAAAAGGGTAAGTATTAAGGAAAGTATTGATTATGCTGTTGCACAGCTTGATGATGCCGCGTCAAAACTTCCTGTAAATAATGATGGTGCCTGGCTTTTAGGTCGTGCTACTAAAGGGGCGGCGCTGGCTTTAAAATCAAGACTGTTGCTTTACGCGGCAAGCCCATTGTACAATGCAGGCACCTGGGCAAGCGCGGTAACCGCGGCACAGGCAGTTATCAGCCTGAATAAATATGGCATATATACCGGCGGATATAACAACCTGTTTTTGATAAATGAAACCAACGAAACTATTTTTGCTCGTCTGTACACCAAAAACGCAAATCACACGCATCTTGAAATAGCCAATGGGCCAAACGGTTATGGTGGCTGGGCCGGTAATACCCCTCTTCAAAACCTGGTTGATGATTATGAAATGGATAATGGCAAATCTATAACCGACCCAACTTCGGGATACGATGCTAACAACCCATATGTACACCGCGATCCGAGATTTTCCGCTACTGTATTGTACAACGGCGCTACTTACAGAGGCCAAACTATTGAGACCTTTATACCAGGTGGAAAAGATAGTAAAGATGGGCCTGATAATTGGAATACTACCAAAACCGGCTATTATCTTAAAAAGTTCATGAATGATGCTTATCCGCTTCAAAACCCATGGGGTAATGCTGGCTTCCAGCCATGGATATATTTCCGCTACGCCGAAATACTATTAAATTTTGCCGAAGCTGCCAATGAAGCTTATGGGCCTGATGCGGTTCCTGCAGGTTCTACCTTATCAGCACGTACCGCTATTAACCAGATCCGGTCTCGTCCGGGTATTAACATGCCCGATCTGCCAAGCGGACTTTCACAATCGCAAATGCGCGATGCCGTACGTTATGAACGCCGTGTTGAGCTTGCATTTGAAGAGCATCGTTTTTATGATGTACGTCGCTGGAAAATTGCGGAGGTTACTGAAAATAAACCGGCAGGCGGAATAATCATCACGAAAAGTAATGGAAGCTTTATTTACACTCCTAAAGTAGCATTAGATGGTCGTGCCTTTGCAACCAAGCATTATTGGTTACCAATACCAAGGGCTGAGATCCAGGCATCGGGCGGTCAGCTGCAGCAAAACACTGGTTATTGATCATCATTATAAAGGGGAGGAACTTGTTTTCCTCCCCTTTTATCTAAACCCTGATTATGCTAAAATTTATTATAAAAAGATTGCTTCCTGTATTTGTTGTTATGGCGCTAAATATACCTTTAGCAAGCAGTCAAACTAAGGAAGTTACTATTAACATCGATTTTTCAAAAACTTATCAAACCATCGCCAACTTCGGCGCGTCTGATGCATGGTCATGCCAGTTTGTAGGCAACTGGCCCGATGATAAACGGAATAAAATTGCTGATCTGCTTTTTAGCCAGGATAATTACGTCAATGGTTCGCCAAAGGGTATAGGCTTGTCATTATGGCGCTTCAACATAGGCGCAGGCAGCAGCCAACAGGCAGATCAAAGCGGTATTAAAGATGAGTGGCGCCGTGCCGGGTCGTTTTTAAATAATAACGGTAGTTATAACTGGGAAAGCCAGGCAGGACAGCTATGGTTTTTAAAGGCAGCCAAAAACCGAGGAGTAAACCAGTTTTTAGGATTTAGTAATAGTCCGCCGGTACAATATACCTTAAACGGTAAAGCATATACAGATGGGGGTAAGGTTAACATCGGTACTGATAAATACGGCGCCTTTGCCACATTCCTGGCAAATGTTGTAAAAGGAGTGGAGAAGGTAAGTTCGGTTTCATTTGATTATATAAGCCCGATAAATGAGCCACAGTGGGATTGGAGCGATGGCGGACAAGAAGGTTGCCCATATACCAATACCGAAATGGCGGGTATTGCAACAGCAATAAGCAAGGAATTTGTAAATCATAGAATCGGTTCCAAAATTATCATTGGAGAGGCGGGGAGCATTAATTATTTGTATACCGCCGGGGATAAGCCAGGCAAAGGAAACCAGATAAATGACTTCTTTAAACCGGAATCCGCAAATTATATTGGCAACTTGCCGGGGGTAAGTAAAACCATAGCAGCACACAGTTATTTTACTACATCTCCTGCAACGGCGGCTTTGAAAGCGCGAGGGATGCTGGCCGATAGTATAGCGACAATAAAGGATTTGGATTTCTGGCAGTCGGAATATTGTATTTTAGGTGATAATGCAGGCGAAATAGACGGTAACAAACGCGATTTGGGCATAAATGCGGCCCTTTATCTGGCTTCGGTGATCCATACCGATCTTACTGTAGCCAATGCTTCGGCGTGGCAATGGTGGACCGCTATTTCTGCCTATGATTATAAGGACGGCCTCATCTACGTTGATAAGCATAAAACGGATGGTGATTTTTACGTCAGTAAAATGCTTTGGGCTATGGGCAACTATAGCAGGTTCGTAAGGCCAGGTGCTATACGGGTTGATGCCGGGGTTTCATCGGTAAAAAATAGCGCCCTTCGGGTTTCGGCATTTAAAAATGGAAAAAATTTCACCGTTGTTATTGTCAATCCGACGCACGAGGATGTAATGACCATATTTAATACCAATATTGCTGATATACACTTCAACACTTCTTACCTTACATCAGAAACTGATGAACTTAAAGCTGGTAAAATATCAACGGCAGAAAACGTTGTTCCGGCACGCTCTATTATAACGCTTACGGGAATTATCAAAAATTGAATATTATATATCTACCACTAATGAAAAATAAAATCTACCTATTCCTTTTTTTTACATGTTTGATATTATTGCCTTGCGCACTGAGAGCGCAGGGTACAGGTAAGCCCGTTTTATTTAATTCGGCCTGGGAGTTTCACAATGCCGATATCAGCACTGGAATTAATGGCCTCGCCTCCGAAACTCAGTGGAAAATGATTGATTTGCCACACGATTGGAGTATTGAAGGCCCTTTTAGTGACAAATGGGCGAGTGCTACAGGGTATTTACCCGGTGGCATAGGATGGTACAAAAAAAGCTTTGCAGGCAGTAGCAAATGGCAGGACAAGCAGGTGTATATTTATTTTGACGGAGTATATAAAAATAGCGAGGTATGGATAAACGGGCATTATTTAGGCAAACGTCCCAATGGTTTTATTCCATTTCAATATGAACTCAGCCCTTATTTAAATTTAAAAGGTAAAAATACGATAGCAGTAAAGGTTGATCACAGTGAGTTTGCCGATTCAAGATGGTATACAGGTTCGGGCATTTATCGTAATGTTTATCTCGTTGTTAAAAATCCGGTACATATAGGTCTGTGGGATGTGGCATTTTCCACTCCTCAGGTATCGGCAGGTCAGGCTACCATGAAGGTTAAAGTAAATGTTACAAACAGTACGTCTGCAAATGCGAATGTGACCGTGAAGATGAACCTGTTAAATGATAAGAATAAAATAGCGGCGACCTTACAAAAACAAATACAGGTAAAAACCGGCAAGCGCGAATTAGAATTTGATCAGCAGATTACATCTCCTCAGTTGTGGGATACAGAAACACCTTACCTTTATAAACTTCAGGTATCGGTTAGTCGTAACGGCAAACAGATTGATGAGGTAACACAACATGTAGGGATCCGCAGCATCCGTTTTGATAAGGATAAAGGTTTCTTTTTAAATGATAAAAGTACAAAGCTGACAGGGGTATGTATCCATGATGATGCAGGCGCCCTTGGTGTAGCGGTTCCGCCGGAGGTCTGGGTTCGCCGGCTTAAAATATTAAAAGATGCCGGGGTAAACTCACTTAGGCTCAGCCATAATCCGCATGCTGATTATCTGTATGACTTGTGCGACAAGATGGGTTTTTTGGTAATGGATGAGGCCTTTGACGAATGGGAAGTAGGAAAAAATAAATGGGTGGCAGGCTGGAATGTAGGCACACCTTCCAAAAACGGCTATCATGAATATTTCAAAGAGTGGGCCAATCGTGATATCAGTGATATGGTGCTGAGAGCTCGCAACCATCCCTCTATCATCATGTGGAGTATTGGTAATGAAATAGATTACCCTAATGATCCTTATACACATGAAGTATTAAATACCGGGCGTAACCCGCAGATATACGGTAAAGGCTATTTAGCCGATCATCCTGCTGCCAGTAACCTAACTCCAATAGCCAAACAATTGGTTAAAGCAGTAAAGGCAGTTGATGAAACGCGTCCGGTAACTGCCGCGTTGGCTGGGGTAGTTATGTCGAATGAGGTTGGTTACCCAGATGTATTGGATGTTGTAGGTTATAATTACCAGGAATACCGCTACGCTGATGATCATAAAAAGTATCCCAACCGTATAATTTATGGCAGTGAAAATGGAATGCAGCAACAAGCCTGGAACGCTGTTGATAGTAATGAGTACATTTCGGCTCAATATCTGTGGACGGGGATAGATTACCTTGGCGAAGCAGGGAAATGGCCACAGCGCAGTAATGGAGCTGGTCTTATTGATTTAGCTAGCTTTAAAAAGCCTGAATATTTTTATAGGCAAAGTCTTTGGTCTGCTAAACCAATGGTTTACGTAGGCGCCCGGGAAATTACAAAAACTGATGATAAAGGTATTTGGAGTCATCGTACGGCCGAACCTGTATGGAATTGGAGCCCTGGTAGTAAAATAAGAGTTGATTGTTTTACCAATTGTCAGGAAACGGAGCTGTTTTTGAATGGCCGTTCGCTGGGAAAACAATCGCGTAGCGCATCAAGGGGGCACGTGCCTTCATGGGAGGTGGATTACCAACCTGGCGAACTTTTAGTTAAAGGGTATAATAATGGCATTGAGGTGTGCAACAACTCTATAAAAACAGCCGGAGACCCATACCAGCTTAAGGCGATACCTGACAATATTGTATTTAGTAATAAATTAAAAGGGCTTAGCCAAATTGAGGTGTATATTATCGATAAAAATGGTAACCAAGTATTTACTGCTGATGATGAGGTAACAGTATCCGTTATTGGTCCGGGTAAATTACTGGGACTGGAAAACGGTAGCAATAGTAGCCATGAAAGTTACCAGGCAAGTCAAAGAAAGTTGTTGCACGGGCGTTTATTAGCCTATGTACAAACTTCTGGTAAGCCGGGGAGTGTGCAGGTGCAATTCAGTTCGGGCAGCCTTAAATCGGCAGGTATATTATTAACCATAAAATAATTCTACCAGGCTAATTAACAGGTGCGCCGGCGCGCAGGCAAACCAAAGGCCCGGTGCATATTTGGTAACGATTTAATTGTAACATCGCTATATTTTTCGTGGACCCAACGGCAAAAAGTACAACCAGCCAAAGCCGATTAAAAAAAGAACAAAAGACGCAATAAAGGAAGGAAAAGCGATATCTGCATTTTCTTCCAGCGCGTTGTTCAAAGCCGTATATAATAACCATATCTGGATACTCACATTTAAAATCAATATAACGATCAGCGCCAGCATAAGTGTACTGGTTTTATTGGGATGTGCCTGATTTTGGGCTTCGCGAAAATTACTCATAACCTAAATTATAATTTTATAATGCAGACGACTTATGTTGCCGAATGATTACTTCTTTCTGAATTTTCCTTGTCAGATTTAAAATCTTTAACAAATATTTCTTCGCCTTTAATCACTACCTCTAAACGGGGTAACGGCCGGGGTGGCGGGCCGGCAAGCACTTCGCCCGTAAAAGCGTCGAATAAACCATTATGACAGGGACATTCGATTTTCCCGCTTCCGGGTTTATAAAAAACCGCGCACGATAAATGTGTACATTTTTGTTCATATGCCCTGAACTCATTATTTTCCATGCGAATAAGGATATAAGGAATGGTACTGCCGGCAATAACAAACGAGCGGGTGCCGCCTACCGGGAGTTCATATTTTTTACAGACAAAATGTTCGCCTGCAATTTTCTCAGGAGGAAAAAAATTAGCCTTTATAGCAACATATCCGCTTCCAACGGCCAACCCACCAGATACGAGGCATAAAAATTTTGCAAAATCACGCCGGCTTACCTGGGTAGATTCAAGCTGATACACCGGAAAATCTTCTTTCCAGTGATTGTCCTTTTTATCGGTTGCCATAAATTATATCAATCTATAATTAATGAGGTACTTCCTTTAGGCATCATAATATTTACCTTGGTGCTCACACTCTCTTTCCCGAAAATAAAATTGTTTACAGGCGTACTGTTAGGACGCATTTTCGCGATCTCCTCTCTGGTGCCATAATATAATGCTTGTGTTGGGCAAACGGTGGCGCACATCGGTTTTTTGCCGGCACTGGTTCTGTCGTAACACATATTACATTTCATCATCAGGTCATACGTTTCTTTTTTTTGCGGTACTCCAAAAGGACATGCCATCACACAGTTTGAACACCCAATACACCGTGCTGTATTAGCCGTATGCACCACACCAAATTCATCTTTGGTTATAGCATCTGCCGGACAAACATTGGCACAAACCGGATCGTCACAGTGCATACAAACCTGAACGGTGGTTTGCACAGTAACCGCACGGTCAATATAATTGACATGGATCATAGACTCGTGTCCGTTTGTTTCGCATTCTGAACAAGCCATTTCACAGGCTTTACATCCGATACATCTTTGCATGTCTACAAAGAACTCCTGATCTGTTCTATAATTGGTTACGGGCATATTTATAATTTTAGGTTACAATTTATTAAATACTTGCATACGCACCTGACGCTGTTGATGGCGGTGATATAACACCTGTTGCCTTTAGATTACAGGCGCAAACTTTAAACTCCGGAATTTTTGATACCGGATCGAGCGTTGCCGGTGTAAACTGATTTGCCGACTTTTTGCCAGGCCAATGGTAAGGTAAAAATACGGTATCGGTACGGATAGTTTCTACAATGTTAGCCGGAAACTCATCTGTACCACGGCGAGTGGTTACCTGCACCAGTTCATTTTGTTTAATTCCATATTTCAGCGCAAGTTCCGGGTGTATTTCCAGTTTAGGTTCAGGATACAAATCAACCAATTTGCCAATCCTGCGGGTTTGCGTTCCGCTTAAATATTGCGATACAACCCTGCCGGTTGTTAATATTACTGGATATTCTTCATCTGTAATTTCACCGGGGTCACGGTAAGTCACCGGGTTAAAGTGCGCCTTGCCATCGGGGGTAGCAAATTTCTTATCCTCCCATAAACGCGGTGTCCCCGGATGGTTTAAAGTAGGGCAAGGCCAAAAAACGCCCATCGTGTCTTCAATTTTTTGGTAGGTGATACCATAATAATCCGCGGTACCGCCTTTTGAAGCAACCCTTAGTTCATTAAATAACTCTTCACTGTTCTGATAGGTAAATTTATCTTCGGCACCAAGCCTTTTTGCCAATTCTAATATAATGGATGTATCGCTGCGCGCATGCCCCGGCGGGTTCACCGCTTTGCGGATACGAACCACCCTGCCTTCGGCAGTAGTAACCGTTCCTTCCTCTTCTTCCTGTAATGATCCGGCCAGGATAATATCAGCATGACGGGCGGTTTCATTCATAAAGAAATCAATGCTGACATAAAATTCCAGCTTCTCCAGCGCTTCGCGCACATAATTATTATTAGGCAGGGACACCAACGGATTAAAACAAATAGACAGCAATCCTTTTACTTCGCCCCGGTGAATGGCCTCAATAAGTTCATAGGCGGTGTAGCCTTTGCCAGGCATGTCTTTTTCATCAATTCCCCAAACCCCTGCTATATATTTGCGATGCTCAGGATTGGTAATATCGCGGTTCCCCGGTAGTTGATCGCATTTATGGCCATGCTCTCTTCCGCCTTGTCCATTTCCCTGGCCTGTAATAGTACCATAGCCACAATAAGGTTTCCCAATGCGACCTGTTGCAAGAACAATATTAATACAACCAAGCACGTTGTCTACTCCTTTTGAATGATGTTCTATACCGCGGGCATGCAACAGGAAACTTGTTTTTGCTTTGCCCCACCATTGTGCCGCCAATTCAATTTTTGCCTTTTCAATGCCGGTTATTTCTTCTGCCCATTCCAGCGTATAATCCTTTACAGCTGCCAATGCCTTATCAAAGTCTGTGGTATGATTATCAATAAAATCATGATCAAGCATGTCATGATCGGCCAGGTATTTAAGTATAGCGCCATATAAGGCGGAGTCCGTTCCTGGTTTGACAGGTAAATGCAGATCAGCGGTTCTGGCCAGTGGAATTACCCGCGGATCAACTACGATCAGTTTCGCCCCATGATCCCGCGCCCGCCAAACCCAATGGGTGAGGGTCGGAAAGGTTTCGCTGATGTTGGCGCCGGCTACAATGATCACTTCTGCCTTCTCCAGGTCGGCATATGTATTTGAGGTACGGTCAAGTCCGAAAGCTTTTTTGTTTCCTGCACCAGCACTAACCATACATAAACGCCCATTATAATCTAAATTGGCAGTTTTTAATGCAACCCGGGCAAACTTGCCCATCAGGTAACTTTTTTCATTGGTAAGTGAAACTCCTGATAGCACGGAAAAAGCATCATTTCCATATTTTTCCTGTATCCGTTTTATTTCGGCCACCGTTTTCTCCATCGCCTCATCCCAGGAAACCGGAGTAAAACCCACTCCCTCTTTGCGTTGCAATGGCTGCAAAATCCTGTCCGGATGATTGTTCTGCATATATCGTTGCACCCCTTTCGGGCATAAGCGCCCTTCGTTAAAAGGGAACTCCTCCCAGGGGTCAAAACCAACAACCTTATCATTTTTTACCAATAGTTTTATACCACACTGCATTCCACAGAAACAACAATGCGTTTTCACCACTTTATCAGGCTCATCACGGCCGGCAAACCCTTCCCGGGGAGGATAGTTTAAATGCGGACCAAACTGTTCTATTAACTTTTCGGGCGAAACTGGTAAATGGGCCATAAATTTTGTATAATGCCTTGTTAAATTGCTACCTCCGTCAATTAACCGAAAAGGTTACCTCCATTTTGTTGCCGGGCTTTAAGATGAGCCATGGCCAGTCTTGAGCGCTTCCCTTCGGGACTCAGATCAAGGTGCGATGTGCCATCTTCCAGTGTAAAGTCAAAGCCCAACTCTTTGGTTACAATTTTCAAATCGTTTATATGTAATTGGGTAGCAAATTCCTGGTGGGTATGAGGGCATACTGCCATTCCTCTTTTTATACCTTCTCTTTTGTAAATATGAGCGCCTATCTGGGCTGGACGTTGTATAATATGAAAAAATTTGCCAAAAGGGATCCAGATCAGAAACATAATAACCGTTATAGCATGGGTTACAGCCATGTAATCATACGCAATACCTTTCATGTACTCATAGCCATAACTCAGGCCTAAACCGGTAACTGCAATAGCTAAAAGCAATATTAAAGGCAGCAAATCGCCTTCAAATGTTTGGGTAGCTACCAAACCCGCGTTGGTGAGGCGGCGGCGCATAAATATCAATACGCCGGCAATAACTAACCAGGAACACCAATAAAGCGCCTTGAAAATCAAAAATGCCACAAATGAGCCCAGTGCAAACTCAAACATCTTGAACCCGAAGAAATGAGCTTCATACATGTGCACGCTCGTTGGGTTTATACTGGTTGCCGGGTTCATGGTAAAATTTATCCAGCCAAAGGTTAAAGGAAAAGTAACGCAAAAGGCCATTGTACAACCCGTTGCCATTAAAAAATGTCCTATCCACCGGCTACGCCCGCGGGGATAAATAAACTTTTGGAAACCTATATTTTGTATAAACTCTTTTGCAAATGAAATAACATGTAAAAATACCTTCCCCGTAAAAAAAAACTGGCAGGTACGTTTAAAATACATCCAGGTAGGCGGCCGTTGCAGCCACACGGTATAACGGTAAACTACCCCAAAAAAAGCGAATACCGTTCCGAATAAATAAATAATTAACGCCGGGTCAAAATTTTGAAGCTTGCGGGAGCCATAAAAGACTAATGAAATTAACAACAAGGAAACTCCGGTAGCTATAAATAAAGCCTTTTTATTGAGAGAAATATCCATCTATTAATTGTATTAAAAGGTATGATATAAATCGTATCCTATAAACTGAGCAATTACCGGCTTCACTAAAGCCGGATTAGATTTTCATCAAAAAATATACTGCTATTTCTGATGTGGGTTTTTCCTAGTTTTTGTTTATTATAATATGCTATGCTATAATAAATCATTTAAAAATACAAAAAAATAGTTTCTTGTATCGATTTTAATTACATTACAGCATATTCTTCAATAATTACCTTTTATTAATACCTGTTTTTAACCACCTCGTTATAAATATGGAAGCTCAGCATATAGTACTGCCACCTAAACCGGGCGAACCAATTACGGGCCACTCTCTCCAAACTTTTTTCCCGGGTTATTTTGCTTTGGTAATGGCAACCGGAATAGTTTCTGTCGGTGCTTTTTTATATAATATGAAACAGGTGGCCAACATCATGTTGGTTGCTAACGTCATTTTTTATATTCTGCTTTGGGCAGTGCTCGTACTCCGGGTAATAAAATACCCTGCAGATGTATGGAAAGATATAAGCAGTTCATCCCGGGGGGTTACTTTTTTAACCATTGTTGCCGCGAATAATGTTTTAGGAAATCAGTTTGCCTTAATGACACCCTATAAAGACGTAGCCATTTTTTTATGGGAGTTTGGCATCGTGCTCTGGGTACTGATCACTTACACTTTTTTTGTTGTCCTTACCGCTAAGGAACCCAAGCAGGGCGTGGAAGCAAGTTTAAGCGGAGCCTGGCTGCTTATTGTAGTGGCAACCGAATCTGTTGCAGTGCTCGGGGCCATAATTGCAGGTGAGATGGTTCATAAAGACGTTATTATTTTTATATCATTTTGTGCTTTTCTCATTGGCGCCATGCACTATATGGTATTTATATCATTAATTATATACCGGTGGCTTTTTATAAGCATGAAAGCGGAACTGCTTACCCCTCCTTACTGGATAAACATGGGTGCTGTAGCCATTACAACGCTCGCGGGTTCACGTTTACTGATGTATTCGCATCATTACGAATGGATAAGTGGTATTCAATATTTTTTGCCTGGTCTTACTGTTTTTTTCTGGGCATTTGCAACCTGGTGGATCCCGATCTTGTTTTTACTGCCTATATGGCGGCATATCATACAAAAGGTTCCTGTAAAATATGATCCTCAATACTGGTCACTCGTTTTTCCGGCTGGGATGTACACCGTTGCTACCTTTAATTTTTCTAAAGCACTTAATCTCCCGTTTATTCTGCCCATTTCCAATATTTTTATTTGTTTTTCAGCTATAGCCTGGGTAATTGTTTTTATCGGGATGATGAGGCAGCTCATCGGGTTTTTTATATCCAGAAAAGAAATCTTAAATATTTCGAAAACTTAAGTATAAAAACAGATTGCCCTATTCGTAAAGAATCTGTTGTTATATTAAAATAGCTGAAAATAAGCTTCCTTTTTATTCAATGTAACTCTTAAATAAATAGAATACTTGTAAAAGATTTGGCGTTTTCTTTGCAGATAGGCTGTTAAAACAAGTGAGTTTTCCATTCTCTATACTAATTAAAATAATGAATAAATTGGAACGATAAATGGATTTGTACCTAAACTCCAGGTGTATATCTGGGTAACCCAAGAGAGCGAAATTCGATAGTTCTTATTCTTGAAAACGGTTGTAGGGCATAAAAAAGTCCTTAGAACTTAATCTAAGGGCTTTTTGTGGTGCAGACTTTAATTATAACAAACCATTTCTTTTATGATTTAAAGCGGTTGGCGGATTTAGACCTGAATTGAAAATGGTTTAATTATTTTAATACTATCTGAATTCGTCAACTACTAAAAGCGATATCTTTAAAACATGGATTACTTTAAAAAAGTGAGAAAAAGGGCGGCATTTTGTAGAAGTAAGCAACCGAATCTGCGCTATGCTTTTTTGACAAACTCGGATTTAAGCGCCATTGCGCCGAAACCATCAATCTTGCAGTCAATATTATGGTCGCTATCTACTAAACGAATGTTCCTGACTTTCGTACCTGCCTTTATGCTTTGGGAAGAACCTTTTACGGGCAGATTTTTTATAACTACTACCGCATCACCATTTTGCAGTATATTGCCGTTGCTGTCTTTTACTATAAATTCATGGTCACCAGTAATATTTTCTTCCATGCTCCACTCATGGCCGCATTCAGGACAAGCCAGCAGGTTGTCCATTTCATAGGTGAAAGTTGATTTGCACGACGGGCAAGGGGCTAATTCTGTCATATAAAAATTTTGACAAAGATAAAATTGTGGCCCGACACTGGGTAATGCCTTCGACTTCTAAAACAAAAAAACCGATTTCAGCGTAGAATCGAGGTTTTTTCTTTCTGTGGTCCAGACTTTACATATAACAAACCGCTTTTTCTATGATTTGAAGCGATTAGCAGACTTGGACTTGAGTTAGAAATGGTACAAATATTTAAATGAGTTTAAAAAACACTAAAATCGTGTAGCACTTCTGAAGCATTTCTATAATATTTTCTGCTTTGTTTCGAAAACGATGATCGATTAGTATTTTATCAAACGATTGAAGTAATCTTTTACGATATCGTTTACTTTTCCTGTCATTACTTTTGAGAGTGGGGATTGCGGGAGCCTTGACCAGTCCATTCTGTAGACTTTAGACCATCAGGTCGTGTTTGAATTGGCAGAAAACGAACTTGATAATCAACTAATTAACATGATTAAAGTTGCAGAATTCATTGATCGTAATTTCAGAACTTAATGATCAATGGCTCCAGAATGTCCAATCAGGGCCCCTAAACTCATATGCAACAAAAAGTAAAAGAGACTTCTAATGCTGGCCCGTCTGAATTGTAATAACTGGTACCTGATATTTTACAAAACCAGTTTTATCTTTGATTTAAAATCAAAAACAAATGAAAAACACCTCGGGAATAGCCCAACTTTTTTTAAGATTAGCCCTTGGAATTGGTTTTTTAATGCCTGTAATGGACAGGTTAGGTTTCATGGGTCCTCAAGGCTCTGGCGGAGCTACATGGGGCGACTGGAAACACTTTATTGATTATACTAATACGCTGATTCCATTTGCAAGCAGGCCAGTATCTAATATTATGGGCTTTCTTGCAACAATTGCAGAAGCTGTATTTGGGATATGCCTCATCATAGGCTTCAGAATTAAAGAAGTTGCTTTGGGTGCGGGTATCCTGACCCTTGTATTTGGCTTATGCATGGCAATTTTTTTAAGCATAGGCGCTCCGTTTAACTACCCTGTTTTTGTTTTTACGGGTAGTGCGTTAGTGCTTTCGGACATTGATCATTATAAATGGAGTATTGATAACTATATCAAGAAAAAGATTTTGTAATTAACTTTTGTTATAAGTATTTAAAAATCATGGAATGCAGAAGAGCTATCACTAAAGCTGATATTGAAATTTGTAAAGAAGCGATCCTTGAGTTTCGCGGAAATTTAGATTCGAAAACGGTCGTTGACCAGGTTTTTGAGATGATTAACCATGAAGGCTTTGAATTAGTTTTTATTCCCAATGCGGATTATACAAAAGCTGGGGCATTTATAGGCTACCGAAAGTTGAACTTACTACGTACCGGGCCTATAATCTATGTTGATGACCTATTTACATTTTCTGAATTCAGAGGACTAGGTTATGCCGGTGCCTTATTAGATTATGTTGCCGAACAAGCTGCAAGTGAAGGTATAAAAAGCATTCATCTTGATAGTGGCTACGCGCTGCATACGGCACATAGATTATATCTTAACAAAGGTTACTTCCTTGCGTGCAACCATTTTGCCAAATCAATCAATTGATTTTTATCGATATCAATACTCGTAAGTATTGATATCGCTTATTAGCTTATCGCGAAAATCTTTTAGGAATTACGCACTGTATTTGCTGCCATTTCGGCTATTTTATGATAAACATCTTTCTTAGATTGCTCATACACTTCCGGATCAAAGGCGCTTCCGTTTAAAGCGATTTCCTGGATATCAGTAAGCCCCATGATCTTAAAAACTGTTTTAAGGTATTCGGTTTGAAAATTCATGTGTGCATAATATTCGCCTTGCTCATAACCTGCATTTCCCCGGCTAAAAAACAGATAAACCTTTTTATCCATCAATAATCCCCTGTACGGGTTTTGGGGGTCATCAGGCCTCATTTTAACCGTTTCGTTAGCCCGGATCACCTGGTCTAAATAGGCTTTTAACACGCTTGGGATAGACCAATTGAACATCGGCGTTCCCAGTACGATAACGTCAGCAGCTTTGAGTTCGGCAATGTATTTGTCGCTTATTTTCAATACATTGATTTCGGCCTCAGTTCTGAGCTCGGCTGATTTAAACGCCGCTGAGATCCATAGCTCAGATACGTGCGGTATAGGTTCCTGGCCAACTTCACGGTGGCAGATCATGTGATCGGGATTGGCTTCTATCCATTTGTCGACAAACAATTTGGTCATATTTCTGGTGACCGAACGTTCAACTCTTGGGCTCGCGTTAATAATCAATAAGTTCTTCATTTCTTTAATCGTTTAATTCAAATAAGGGGCGGCCTTTCCTGCGCGATAAATGTATCTCGTAAGCGTTTATCATATCCTGCCGATTGTAATATATTTGTACAGTACAAACTTAAATACGACTGTTCATAGCTTCGGGTACCAGCTTTTTCCAATCAGAGTGACCAGCCCAATTGATGTTCGGTGATAAAAATTACTTTGACTATTTATGCTTCCTTTTAAAACCCTATTAAATATCGATAAAAACAGTCCGGAAGCTGTGTTCAAGCAAATTGCCTCACAGCTTGTGTTGTTAATTCAAAAAGGAATATTACTGCCCGATATGCAATTACCCAGTACACGCCTGCTGGCGGCAGATCTGGGTTTGCACCGTAAAACCATCATGGCCGCATATAACACACTTATCGCAGAAGATTGGCTCATTAGTAAAGAAAGGAAAGAGTATCGGGTATCTACGCTCTTACCTATTATAAAGCCCCGGACCTATGCCAGTAAATCCAAATCAAGTTATAAGGCTGAATCAGCGATTATCTATGATAAACTGGAGCATCTGCCATCCTTCCCCAAAATAGCTGCCGGATTTAAAGTTATTGTAGATGATGGTTTCCCTGACGTTAATATATTTCCGGTTGAAAGGGTTTCACAAGAATACAGGAGACTACTTACTCACCAAACATTAAAAAAATCTACAGCAACCTGGAACATTGATGGGAGCCCGGTTATTAAAGAGGCATTGTCATCATTTCTGAATGATACACGGGGACTGAACATTGAGCAGGGAAATCTGATGATTACACGGGGGGCGCAAATGGCCATTTACCTGGCAGCATCACTAATCATAAAAGCTGGCGATAAGGTTTTGGTAACCAGCCCGAACTTTTTTTTAGCGGATGCTGTTTTCATGCAGCTTGGCGCTCAACTAATAACTGTGCCGGTAGATGATGAAGGTGCTGATGTTGACGCCATAGCAGATGCTTTGGAAAAAAATAACATAAAATTATTATACATTATTCCGCATCACCATCATCCGACAACGGTTACATTAAGCTCCACGCGCAGGGCCAAGCTCCTGGAATTGATCAGAATACACCAGCTGGCTGTAATTGAGGATGATTATGATTACGATTTTCAATATCAGTACAGCCCGTATTTACCGCTAGCCAGCGGGGCTCATGACGGCAACGTGATTTACATAGGTTCGCTTACAAAGGTGCTTGGATCTAATTTTAGGCTTGGCTACATGATTTCAACACCCAATTTTTTGCACAGCGCTGTTAAATTAAAAATGTTAATTGATATAAGGGGCGATGCATTGATGGAAGGAACAATAGCATCACTTATGGAGAATGGCGAGTTTTCAAGATTTATCATGAAAGCGAACAAGCTGTATGAATACAGATGCGACTCTGCTTCAAACTTGATTAATAGTGAACTTAACCATCTGGTAGAATTTAAAAAGCCGCAGGGAGGCATGGCGTTATGGTTAAAGTTTAAGGAGAATTACCAGGTAGCCAACATCGTTAATAAAGCAAGTTCTTTAGGATTACAACTCATCGGAATGCCTTATTTCAAAAGCAGCGATTTAACACATGATGCTATTCGTTTTGGATTTGCTTCGTTAAATGAAAAGGAGTTAGAATTTGCTGTCGATGTTCTTAAAAAGATCACATTTGCAAAATAACCTTACGCGAACTATTGTTGCCATAGTTTATCATCTATTATTTTTTAGCAAACGAAGATAGCGCCTGTTTCCATATACCAATAGCACCGGCCATTTCTGTTTCGTTTAGAGAGCAAAAACCTATGCGTATGAAATCATTTGACATAGCAATATCGGGCTGAAAAAAATAATTACTGCCGTCGCTGATATTTAGTCCCAGCTTTCCCGCATTCAGGGCAACTGTTCCGGCATTGATATGCTTTCTGTAGGCTGCCCAAATAGCTAAACCACCGTTGGGCCTGTCAAACGTTAAATATTCACCCAATTGTTCCTGAAGCAAGCGGCAAGTGTTTTCTAACCGCTCCTGATAGATCTTGTGCGACTTTTTAAGATGCCGGGAAATTTCACCCGTGCTCAAAAGTTCAGCAGTTGCCTCTTCCAATAACCGTTCACCTTGCCGGTCAATTAATTTGCGGATCGCGCCAGCTTCGTTTATAACCGCTTCCGGGGCGACCATAAAACCGATCCGGATACCGGGCGCAATACTTTTACAAAAGGAACCCGCATAAATAACATGTCTACCCGTATCCATACTTGCTAAAGGAAAAAGCGGATCGCTTGTAAAGTGATAATCAAAATCATAATCATCTTCAAGCAATGCAAATCTGTATTTGGAGGCCAGATTCATCAATCGCATGCGCCGCTCTGCGCTCAGGGTAACTGTAGTGGGCCGATGGTGATGCGGGATAATATAGATCATTCTGGGTGTCTTCTTTTTACATAATTGTTCGATCCGGTCTACGTCCATTCCTTCTTTATCCACCGGAATGAATACCAGGTTGGCTCCCGCCAATTTAAAGGCCTGATTCGCATCCCTATAGCCGGGTTCGGGTACAAATACGGTGTCTCCGGGGCGGATAAGAACCTGCGCGGTCAGATAGATGGCCATTTGCGTCCCCTTAGTGATGAGTATTTCTCTTTCAGTGACCTTAAGCCCTCTGGTCCGGTTTAAAAACTGAGCGAGTTCGCCCCGGAGACGATAGGAGCCCTGCTCCGGGCCATACATGAGCAATCGATTTGTTAAGTGGCCCTTCCCGAATCTTCTAAACTCCCGGATTATCTGCTCGATAGGCGCTATCCTGGGATCAGGAAAACCGTCATCGATCCTGTAGCGTGGTGCTGTCGCTCCCGGCGTATCGTTATCTATATTTGGATTTGTAGCGATTGGTTCATCAGCTTGTTTGATGATCAAAAGATAACCCGGTTGGCTGTTTTGTGTCAATTTTTCGCTATCCTCTTTGATCACGCGATCTGTAGTGTCTGGTAGATGATCGGAAACATAAACGCCACTTCTGTCCCAGGTTTCCACCCAGCCCTGCGCATTCAACTCGTCGTAGGTAGCCACCACTGTTTTACGACTAAGTTTCAGGCTTTGTGCCAGTTCTCTCGAAGATGGGAGAAGCTGCCCGGGTTTCAAAGTCCCACGACAGATCAACTGAATAATTTCCGCTTCTAACTGCTGATATAATGGACGATGTTTTCCGCCCTTTTTTAATGAAATGTCAAGAAATTTCTGAATCATAACTGGTTCCCTGAAATTTTCAAATCTGGTCCACTAAGGTATCCAAATAGCTACATAATTTTATCCTATTATTTTAAAAATCATTGTACAACTTTAATATTAAAATTATGACCAACGCTGTCATTGACACGATCCTTAGCCGTAGCGCCGCCAAGTACTACGATCCGGCCGCTACCCTGAGCGATGACGAAATCAGTGAACTGGTGCGAATTGGCACCAGCGCACCCACATCTTTCCACCTACAGAACTGGCGCTTCATTGCCGTACGCTCGCATGAAGCGAAATCCAAACTTAGTCCGATCGCCTGGCATCAGCCTGCGATCACCGAGGCATCTGTTACTTTCATTGTTGTAGGCCAGTTAGCCGATTCCAGCGTTATACCCGAGCGTCTGGCTCCTTTGGTAGCTGCTGGCGTTATGCCGGCGGCGATGGTGCCGGATTGGGAAATCCCTGCACGCGATCTGTACATGGATTACCCGCAGCGTCAGCGCGATGAAGCTGTACGCACCGCCAGCTTCGGTGCCGCAGCGATGATGTACGCCGCCCGCTCACTTGACCTGGGTTCGACGCCGATGATCGGCTTTGATGCCGAAGATGTTGCCCGTGAGTTCGGCCTGGCTGAAAACGAAATACCGGTCTTGCTTTTATCTATAGGCAAAGTACGCTCTGGGAACTGGAAGCAGAAGCCTCGTCGTCCGGTTACTGAAGTACTGGATTTTGTATAATTATTAAAATAAAACTAAAAGACCCTACAATGCCTAGAATTGAAGCCCTTAAGCCGGAGCAGGTGCCGGCTGATTCAAAACCGACCCTTGATGCGTTCACCAAGAACATCGGGTTCACTCCAAATATGATGGCAACCTTCGCCGCGAGCCCAATCGCGTTCAACGCATGGACTGCCCTTTTCAGCGTCATGACCAAAGCGCTCGATGTGAAGACACGCGATAGCATCGGCCTCGCCGTCTCAGAAGTGAATGGCTGCAACTACTGCCTGACCGTTCATAGCTATACCGCTAAGCATATGGCTAAGCTTGAGGCCGATGAGATCATTCTCGCCCGTATGGGCAACGCAACTGACCCTAAGCGTGATGCAGCCGTTCAGTTTGCGAAAAAAGTGATCGAGACCCGAGGCAAGGTTAGCGATGCCGATTTTGCCGCAGTACGGGATGCCGGCTACACAGATGCAAATATCATGGAGATCGTTGGCCTTGTGGCGATGTACTCCCTGACGAATTTTATCAATAACGTGTCTGATCCTGAAAAGGATTTTCCGCCGGTATTGCCTGCTGGCTCGATCTCACTATAGCATAGTAATCTCCCGGAATGCCTGGATGGTTTGTGATATGGATTAACGCTAAAAATAAAAAAAATAAAAAAAACTAATATGCAGCAACATCACTTCCTTAAGTAAGTGGTTGCTGGAAAAAAAGGAGGTATATTATGAAAGCAATTGTTGTAACAGACCAGGACGCGGGATTAGCCGGAATGAAACTGGTAGAGTTGCCCGAGCCGCCGGCAGCGATAAATGATGTCATCGTTCAGGTTTATGCGGCCAGTATTACCGGGGACGAATTGTCATGGCCATCCACCTGGACAGACCGTGCCGACATTAGCCGGACGCCATCGGTCCCCGGCCACGAACTGGCCGGAGTGGTAACATCACTTGGCTATGGCACGACAGGATTGTCGGTGGGACAACGGGTGTTCGGTCTTCAGGATTGGTATCGCAACGGCTCGCTGGCAGAGTACGTGGCCATCGAGGCGCGCAACCTGGCGCCGCTGCCGGACGATGTTGACTTCAATGACGGAACTGCGCTCGTGATGCCTGGCTTAACGGCGTGGCAGGCACTTTTCGATCACGGACAGCTTCAGTCAGGGCAAAGAGTCCTCGTACATGGGGCGGCGGGTATCGTCGGTTCGATGGCTGTCCAGTTGGCGCGTGAGGCGGGTGCGTACGTCATCGGCACCGGTCGGGCTGCTCACCGTGACGCAGCGCTCGGTTTCGGCGCAAACGAGTTCGTTGATCTCGATGACGATGCTTTAGAAAATATCGGCCAGGTCGATCTGGTTTTTGATGTTCTCGGCGGCGACATCGCGAAGCGTTCCCTGGGTGTAATTCGTCCCGGCGGAAGGTTTGTGTCCATTACCGGCTGGAATGAAGAACAAGCCCACGGGGTTTTGAATATTGATTTCGTCGTAGAAGCGGATCGCGCTCAACTGAATGAGATCGTGCAGCGGTTTCGTGACGGGCGTTTGAAAACGAACACCGGTAACATTGTTACGCTTGACAACGCGGTCGCCACCTATAACTCAACCGACCGGGCTAAGGGCAAAATAATTGTCCGCGTTCGCCAATAAGAACCCGGGGAGGTCGACCAGCGACCTCCCCATTATAGGAATAATATAGAAGAACTCCGTGGTTCTATAAAAAATATAATCAAAAAATTACTCATTTGTATTCGTTAATGTACACAACATTGTCTACTCCGTCGCCTATACGATCGGTAATTGTTTTTCCAGTTACTACACCCACCCCAAGGTCAATTATAGCATAAGCTAATCCAACTTCAGGAAAAGTAATTTCTTGGGAATAATAACAAACCAGATTCCTTAACTGGTTAACCATCTAAAAGTGTTTTCTGACTGTGAATGAAAATGACAGAATCTACAACGTTTATCCGTTTTGTGCCAGGAATGCCTACTGGTATTTCAGCAGTGTCAACCAAGCCAACGACCCAATTATTAATAACACTCGTCTTTGTATTCCACAGGCGCTATTGAATTGTGCAGGATATTGCAATAGGCCGATGAAGAAAGCTTGCGGCTTAGTGGTAAGAGGGTTAAAAACAGGTAGCACTCATGGTCTAAATAAGGGCGTTCGTTAAAAAGCGAACCCGATAGTGACACCCAGTTTTTACATTTCCCTTTTCCATGAGCATAAAGGGGAAAGTAAGGTATTCCCAAAATTGTCCGGTTTTCAAAACCGGACATTCCTTCGTCCGGTTCCGGTACACCATTTATTTCCATTTTCAGTTAAGGTTTTATAAATTAACATTTTATAGATTTGGAACAGCCATTGAGCTATTAATTTTACTTGAATTCATATACATTCCATATCACCGTTTACGATCTGTTCTTTTTCGGAATGATATTCATCGGGCTTAATTTTGCCGTGTTATTAGCATTCGTCAAAAGTGTCAATCGTGCCGCAAACCGGTTTCTCGCGTTGGCGCTGCTCACCATGATCTTATGGATGATGCAGGTATTGGCCATTGACATCCGGCTGGAAACTTACCTGCCCGGCTGGGACCGGCTGCCAATGCAGTTCTTGCTGGCACTTGGGCCCCTGATCTATTTTTATGTCCTGAAAATAACGCGGCCGGCATATCAATTCAGGTGGAAGGACCTGCTGCATTTTATCCCGCTGCTGCTCGAACAGGGCGCCCTGGCATTGGAGGCCAGAGAAGTTACCCGAACAGGCGTGGCAACTTATACTACGCTGATCTTTCAGCAGTTGAACCCGGTATTACAACTGCTCATATTCATTTCGATCATCACCTACCTGTACCGATCTCATAAGCTCATCGAACACTTTTACCGCCGGTTGCAGCCTGTGCTGATGGACCGGTCCCGTCTTGAATTCAGGTGGCTGCGCCGCTTGCTGGCGGCTACTGCTTTGTTGTGGCTACTATGGATAAGTTTTGCCGTGGTTGATTATCTTGGTTATCGCAGTCAATTGGGTGTACATGTTTATTATCCCTTTTATATCTTTTTCGCTGTGATCATTATATGGACTGCAGCGGCAGCCTTTTTACGGCCGCATGCCGGATGGATGGTCCAACCGCCTGCTGCGCCTAAACCACCGCTCACGACGGAACAGAGGGAAAAAGGTAGCTGGCTCAAAAAAGCAATGCAGGCCAACCGGTATTACCGAGACCCGGAACTCAGCGTTAGCTCATTGGCTGATGAACTGGATATCCCGCCCCACGAATTATCCAGGATCATTAACACAGCGCTCAAAAAAAATTTCAATGACTTTATCAATGAATACCGCATTAGGGAGGTCATCTTAAAGATACAGGACCCGGCTTATGATCATATCACGCTCCTGGGCATCGCCTACGAATCGGGCTTCAATTCGAAAACGACCTTTAACCGTACTTTCCGGCAAATGACAGGGAAAAATCCAGCAGAATATAAAAGGGGGCTAAAAAAAGAGCGACCATTTTCTAATTTGGGGCGTCATCCCCGGTTTGCAGCGGTAATTTCGAACCAGGAAACCACGCATAAGTGGTTGGAAGAGCAATCAAACCGCAATTATATGTTTCGGAATTATTTAAAAACCGCCTGGCGCAACCTGGTCAAACACCGGTTCTTTTCATTTATTTCTATTACCGGGCTTGCTATCGGGCTATGCGCCTGTATCCTGATCATTCAATATGTGAGCACGGAGCTCAATGTTGACCGTTTTCACAAAAATCTGGATAACCTGTACCGGGTGGTGGACGACCGTTACCAGCAGGGTTCACTGGTACAGCACAGCGCCATGACTTATTCCGGAATTGGGAGGGCCATGAAACAGGACCTACCCGAAGTGGAAGCTTATTGCCGCGTGACCCCTTACCGGGTAGAGGTTATTTCCTGGTCGGATAAAAAAATAGCCGATCAGCGCGCCATTGCGGTGGATGCGTCCTTTCTTTCCATGTTTACCTACCCACTGCTGGCAGGTGACCAAAAGACCGCTTTACTGGAACCCAACAGCATAATCATTTCGGAAAAAATGGCCAGGGAGCAATTGGGCGTAAAAGAACCGCGATCATTGCTTGGACAGGTAATGGTATTCGATACGGATTCCCTCCCTTATAAAATAACAGGTATATGTAAGGATGTACCAGATCGTTCACAGCTGCATTTCGATCTTCTGATCTCTTACAATTCACTCTACAGCAACAATGGCAACAACAGGTACACAGTGGCCGATTATGATTTTACGCAACCTTCTTTCTGGCAATATATCCAGTTGAGGAAAGGCGCCGATCCACAAACGGTCGAACGGAAATTTGCCGCATTGAACACCAGATATTTTCCCAAAGCCGCGGCTGCCGGCACAAGGGATGTGTTTTACCTGCAGCCTTTAAGAAAAGCCTATCTCTATTCCGACTTTGAATATGAGATCGGTAGAACGGGCAGTTACCGCATTGTATGGAGCCTGCTGGTGATCGCTTTTTTTATACTGGTCCTGGCCTGGGTGAACTATATCAATTTAGCCACCGCCCGGTCGCTGGAAAGGGCAAAAGAAGTAGGCATCAGAAAAGTTACGGGCGCATCAAGGATGCAACTGATCAAGCAGTTTCTCACCGAGGCGCTGTTAGTTAACCTGGTGGCCATCATCATAGCGGTTTTCTTTGCATGGTTACTGCAAAGTGAATTTAATCAACTCGTCAATCGCAACCTTTCGATGGCTATGCTGTTCTCAAAGCAGGCAGCGATTACCATCCTGTTCGCCTTATTTACGGTCGCCGGCATTTTCTTTTCCGGTTTCTACCCGGCATTCATACTCTCCGGTTACAATCCCCTGAAAGTCCTGCGGGGAACGTTTGCACATTCTGTAACCGGTGTGTTCTTGAGGAAAAGCCTGGTTACTGCGCAATTCGCCATCAGCATACTGCTGATCATCGGCTCTTTGGTGATATACAGGCAACTCCGGTTTATGACCGGCCAATACATGGGCTACAATATGGACCAGATGATGGTGCTGCGTAAGCCGGTACTGAGTAATCCGGGCGCTGCATTCATGAACAACGTGCATGAATTTATCCAGGCAGCACAGCAGTTGGCCTACGTAAAAGGCGCCGCGGCTTCGGGCCGGATACCGGGGCAGGAACTGGACAAGATCAGCGACGTGGACCGCACGGATATTCCAATAAAAAGCAAATCGACCATGGCGACCATGGGTGTGGATACGCATTTCATCAACCTGTACCAAATGAAATTGCTGGCGGGCAGGAACTTTTCTCCATTGGATTACCATGAAGACCTCACCAAAGTGCACAACTTTATCATCAACGTAACCGCATTGCGACAACTGCATTTTCAATCGCCGCAGGAAGCCATCGGTAAATCTGTAATGGCATCGGGCCGCACCTGGTATATCATTGGCGTGGTGGCTGATTTTCATCAGCAATCCTTGAGGGCCGGGATCGAACCGGTGTTGCTGTTGCCGACGCTGCCGGGTCACTTCACCCAGTTCTCTGTAAAAGTGGACCCGCAACATATGGCTACGGTTATTAAAGACATCCGGAAACTATATGACCGCTATTTCCCGGAGAATGTTTTTGATTACTATTTCCTTGACGAAAAGTTCAACAGACAATACAGTAACGATTACCTGTTCGGCAAAGTATTCGGCCTGTTCGCGGCGTTGGCTATATTGATCGCCTGCCTGGGTTTATCCGGGTTATCGTTACTCACTGCGATGCAGCGTACCAAGGAGGTCGGCATACGAAAAGTGCTGGGCGCTTCCGTACCAGGTATCGTGTTGCTGCTTTCGAAAGATTTTATCAGGCTGGTACTGCTCGCGATCATTATCGCTTCACCTGTTGCCTGGTATATCATGCATGTCTGGCTGCAGGATTTTGCTTATCGTGTCCATATCAGCTGGTGGATATTTGCATCAGCAGGTTTGCTATCACTGATTATTGCATTGCTGGTGATTGGTTTCCAAACGGTGCGCACGGCGGTTGCCAATCCCGCAAAGAGTCTCAGGACCGAATAAAAACTTCATTTAAAAAAATCATTATGTTTTCATCAAATTTCCCCCTCTTACGCGGCGCGATCATCAGTATATGGTTATTATCTTCTTGCTGCCGCTTATTCGCGCAGAATACCAATTTTGAAAATTATGGCCTGAAACCCGTATCGGTGAAGATGTCGGTCACCAGCATCGGCGGCAGAAAAGCGGTGAACGTAAGCAGGGACACCACGATCAAAGGCGCTGACATTCCCACGTTCGTACGGCTGAGCAACACCGGTGATTTCCGCAACGGGACCATTGAGGTCAAGCTGTTGAGCCGGCTGCTGCCCGCCGCGGAGGGTTATGCAAGGGGCTTTATCGGGTTAGCCTTCCGGATCAGCCAGGACAACAGCCGGTTTGAATCCATTTATATCAGGCCTACCAACGGAAGGGCGGAGGACCAACTTCGCAGGAACCATTCCACGCAATATTTCTCTTATCCTGATCATAAGTTCGACAGGCTTCGAAAAGAAGCTGCGGGACAATATGAATCCTATGCCGACATGGGGCTTAACGAGTGGATCAAAATGAAGATCGTGGTCAGGGATGCCCAGGCTAAACTTTACCTGAACGATCAACCGCAGCCCGTCCTGATCGTTAACGACCTGAAGTTGGGTGCATCCAACAGCGGCGCTATCGGCCTTTGGGTGGATGCCGGCACGGATGCTTTTTTCCGGGATATCAAAGTGGTGAAAGAAAAATAGTTTTGATCTTCTTTGACAAATTCGAAACATGAAAGGCACCAAGCGAACAATTATTAAATGTGAATATATTGGCTCCCTATATCCTGACCTGCCTGATCCAAAAAACCAAACGACTGATCTATCTGAGTTCGGGCATGCATCTGAGCGGGAACGCCAGGCCAGATAACCTTCACCACGTAAGTTATTCCGATACAAAGCCCCTTACGGGGCTGTTCTTATTTGACTTTCTTTTCGATATCCTTACGCTGGTTGCCGGTTGACTTCTTTGCGTCTTTGATTTCCTGCTTGCTAACGCCTTCTTTATGCGCTTCGTATTTGATTTCGTGGGGCTGATCCGATACGGAAAGGTGTTCCACTTTGCTTCCTCTAGTACTTATAGATCGATGAATTTGTTATTTCTTATGAATTAACAAATCTTATTCCAAGAGGTTTGAGCGACGATTTCAAACATTATTTTCCAGTGTCATTATTGTGGTTCACCCTTACCCGTGTTGATGAAATTATGCATGCTTTGGTTAATGTGTTCCGTCCAACCGGTGCGGCAGTTTTCATAACATTCTACTTCCGGCGTCAGGCCGATATGGGTCATAATGATTTTTGTGCCGTTATTTTCGGGGATGAGTTCCCAGACGACACGGGTACCGTTCCATTCAGTTTTGTCTGCCTGCCAGTGCAAGAAGCAATCTTTCACTTCCCAAACGATGGTATCGCCCGGGATCAGATCAGCGATCTCAAAATCCACAAAAGTTTCGCCGAAACGAACAGTAAACTGGTCGCGCAGCTTTGCGGCGCTTCCCTCAAAGTTTTTCGCCCACCAGCCGGCTACCTGACTGATCGCTTTTTCGGCTTCCTGCGGGTTGGCGTTTACCTGAATACGGGTGGTGTAATTGGTAGCAAATTGCTGATAGACTGCCAGTACATCGCTCCAGCCTTCGTTGATGTCGGCCGCGTTTTGCAGATCACCTAATACATTGAGGTCTTTATGCGTTAAGGTGACGCGGGTGCTTTTCGGACCTTCGGGGATAAACTCCACCCTTACCTCGCTATGCAGTTCCGGGTTATATTGGAAGTTGGCATCTGTCTGCCAGTCGAGTGCAAACAGCGTGTAAGGTTCATAGATCAGCACTTTACCGAGATCGCGTTCTTTACCGTCACTGTTGTAGCCGATCCAGCGGCCGCCGGCTTTAGCTTCCAGGCCGACTTTGACCATCGGGCAGTCATCATTGTGCCCGGAAGCGGGCCACCAGAGGCCCATCTGGTTGACAAATACTTCAAAGGCGGTCTGCTGCGAGGCCGTTACCCTAATTTCTTTTCTGATGGTGTTTAATTCAATGGTTTCCATTATTTTTTGCTTTTTCGGTTTGTTCAGCCAGTGCTTTGAAGTTCGCCAAAGCATCGTCCCAAAATTTGTCTAAGTAGTTTCTCATCGCAATGATTCCTTCACGGTTCAATTCATAAATGTTATTGTTGCCGACGGTTTTCAGACTGATCAGCTTCGCTTCCTTGAGCACTTTTAAATGTTGCGATACGGCCGGGCGGCTGACGCTCATCCCTTCGGCGATGTGCACTACGGATAAAGGGCCATGCTGTAATTTCTCAAAGATGGAGCGGCGGGTCGGGTCGCCTAATGCGTTAAATGCCAGGTTACTGTTCATTGTTTATTTAGTAAGTAATAACTTACGGTAAGTACAAACTTACTAATAATTTTAATACTTGCAAATCTTTTTTGTATTTTTAAATCACATGAATATCATCCATTAATAGCATTTGTAATCTTAAGTTTTGAGTCTCCACAGAAATCGAAAAATGCATTATTTTAAGTATTGCAGGGAATTTTCTATGTTTGTATAATTGCTTTGTGCCAATCAAACCATTAAATAGTTTATTATATTAAAAAAAAATTTAAGCAGCGAGCAAAGTTGAAATTAAATTGCAATCGATTGCGAAGCATTGTGTTATAATAAGTACCCCTATTTTAATTTAATGAAAGTGCTTTTTAATGAACCCGAATTAATTAATCGCATCGCCATTGGCGACAGAGAAGCATTTACACAATTTTACACGGCATACCTTAAGAACATTTATAAATACATATATAGCATTTGCTATGTAAAAGAAACCAGCGAGGAAATTGTACAGGAACTTTTTTTAAAAGTTTGGGAAAATCGCGAAAACCTGGTTAAAGTGAAATCTGTAAAAGCTTATTTATACCAATCGGCAAAGCATCTCTTGTTTGATTATATCCGCCGTTTGCAGGTGGAAAGTAAAGCGTTGGATATAATAGAATTAAATGCTTTGATGGGAGAAAATTATACCGACAATCACTTTATCTATAGCGAATATTATCAAATGGCTCAGCAAGCCATAGATCTGTTACCCGAAAAACGCAAACAAATATTTAAACTGCGTTTAAATGACGAACTTACGCTCGATGAGATTGCTTTAAAACTCCACATCTCCAAATCGGTAGTAAAAAAACAATTATATGCCGGTGTTAGCTTTGTGCGCAAATACCTTTATAAACACGGCGAAATAGTAGCAATATTACTGTACCTTACAATTTCTTCACGGTAAATTAAAAATATTTTCACACTCAGGGGTTCTTTAACAATTGGCGTTCGTCTTAATAGATATGAGCCAATCAATACCTGATCAATTTTTCGAGAAACTTAAAAATCAGCAACAAAGCGAAAGCGATCATCTGCAGCTTACAGAATGGTTTAGAACCGCTTCGGAAGCTGAAATTGAGGAGGTTTTGAACAAATATAGCTGGTATTTTCAAAACGAACCGGATGAACGCTATCCCGAAAACGGATATCTGGCTAACCTGATTGAGAGTAAGCTCAATGAAGCTGAAGGCTCGTCGGAATCAAACAAAAAACTTCCAAAACAAAAAAACTCGTGGCCTTTTATAAAAAAAATAGCCGCTATGGCAGCTATGTTGTGTGCTTTGGGCCTGTTTTATTATTTTTTTAAAGACAAAAAAACGCCTGAGTTTTCGGCTCACGTTACTCACGCGGCAAAAATAGTTCCGGGTGGCAATAAAGCCATGCTTACGCTGGGCAATGGAAAGGTGATTGTTCTTGATTCAGCTCACAATGGTATGCTGGCCAGCCAGGGCGGCGTACATGTTTATAAATCAAAAAATGGCCGGCTTGTTTATGATGTTTCAAAATACAATGCTCAGCCAACCGATGAACTGACTTATAACACCATAAGCACGCCGCGTGGTGGCCAATATCAGGTTGTGCTGCCTGATGGTAGTAAGGTATGGCTTAACGCGCAATCTTCACTGAAATTTCCGGCCCGTTTTACCGATAAACAACGGAGTGTGACGCTGGAAGGGGAAGCATATTTTGAAGTAGCTAAGGACAAAATGCACCCATTTAAGGTAAGCGTAAATAACACGGAGGTAGTGGTACTTGGCACCCATTTTAACATTATGGGATACAACGACGAGGATGCGACTACAACCACGCTGCTTGAGGGATCTGTTAAAATTATAAAAGGCAATACACAACAGATGATTGTGCCTGGCCAGCAGGCTATGGTAAAACAAGATATCACAGTGAAAAATGTGAATGTAAATGAGGCTGTTGAATGGAAGAACGGCAACTTCAATTTTGCTCATGAAAAGCTGCAAAGCATTATGCGCAAAATAGCCCGGTGGTATGATGTGGATGTTGATTATGAGGGCAAAACTACATCGGCAACCTTTGTGGGTACCATACCCCGTTCGCAAAACATCACCGAAGTTTTAAAATACCTTGAATTAACCGGATTAGTACACTTTAAAATTACAGAAAGGAGAATTACCGCCATGCCTTAATATTTACTTCATTGCGGTTTTTCTAATAGAAACCAGGAAGCGCTACGAACGCTCTCCTGGCTAAGCCTGGGATAAACCGCTAACAATTGTACGACCAATCTTTAACCAAAATTTAACCCAAACACTCAAATGTATGAAATTTTATTTTCAAACGGGATGCATGCGCCCTGCCTGTATTCCTAAAATTTTGCTGGTAATGAAACTTACCGTTGTTTTATTGATCACCGTTTTTTTACAGGTTTCGCAGGCCAGTTATGGTCAGCGCATCACCTATAAGGGCACCAATGTTCCTGTAGAAAAGCTTTTTCAGGTTATACAAACGCAAACATTTTTCAAAGTACTGTATGCCGAAGAAATGGTAAATGGTTTAGGCAATACCGACCTGAACCTTAAAAATGCCACTATAGACGATGCACTGAAGGCCTGTTTTAAGGATAAACCGCTGACCTATACAATTACCAATAATGTAATTGTTATTAAATATAAACCTGCTCCGGTTGTTGAAAAGCTGCTGCCTGTTACAATTACCGGTAAAGTAACCGATGATAAAAACGTGGCGCTACCCGGTGTTAATATTATATTGAAGGGAACCAGCACCAGTACCGTTACCGATGGGGATGGCAATTATAAAATTACTGTACCCGATAATAAAGGAACCCTCATTTTTAGTTTTGTTGGCTTTGAAAGCGCTGAAATTGTACCTGGGGCAAACACTGTTATCAACGTTCGGCTTAAAGAGGGTAATCAAAACTTAAATGAAGTTTTGGTAGTAGGATATGGTACACAGCGCAAAACATCATTAACATCTGCAGTTTCGGCTGTTAAAGGCAGTGAGCTGGCTAAAGCTCCTGTTCCTAACATTACTTCGTCTTTGGCGGGCCGGGTTGCCGGTATATCTGCCAGACCCAATGGAGGAGTACCCGGACAGGATGATCCGGATATTCACGTGCGGGGAATAGGAAC
The DNA here is from genome assembly GCF_034262375.1 of Mucilaginibacter sabulilitoris. Taxonomy (NCBI): domain Bacteria; kingdom Pseudomonadati; phylum Bacteroidota; class Sphingobacteriia; order Sphingobacteriales; family Sphingobacteriaceae; genus Mucilaginibacter; species Mucilaginibacter sabulilitoris. Next base: position 6,610,956 of record NZ_CP139558.1, on the reverse strand, counting down.
AAATGGAAGCAGCGGTGCACTAATTGTAATTGACGGTATTATTAGGCCCAACATAGGCCAGATAGATCAAAATCAGATAGAATCAGTATCTATTTTGAAAGATGCGGCAGCTGTAGCCCCGTATGGTTTAGCAGGCGCCAACGGTGTAATACTGATAACAACCAAGCATGGAAAGAGCGGTGCACCTACCATCTCATTGGGTGGCTATTATGGCTTTCAGCGCCCAACATTCCCGCCAAATATGTTGAATGCAAAAGATTACATGACGCTCAAAAACGAAGGTGATGTAAACTCAGGGGGGCAAGCGGAATTTCCTGCAGACCTTATAAGCAACTATGATAACTTGCATACCCAAAACCCCGACAAATATCCTAATAGCAATGCCGAACGCGAACTGATTAAATTAAATAAACCACAGCAAAACTATAGTTTACAAATATCAGGTGGTACTGATAGGGTACAGTATTACGTAGGATTTAATTTTTTACGGCAGAATGGTGTTTATGATCCGCTATCATATAACCGCTATAATTATAATGCTATGCTGGATATCAATGCCACATCTACCACTAAAGTAACTGTAGCTTTAAACAATTCCATTGAGCAAAATCAAACCGGGCCAAATCCGCAGGGCATTTCTTATATACCTACGGCAGCTATTTATTATCATAACGGTCTTTGGGGTGAATCGGGCGGTTATTCACCAGCAGGAGATCTGGAAAGCGGAAGTTATGCCAGAATCAGCAGAAACACGGCATTAAATTCCATATCAGTAGAGCAGCAGTTGCCATTTGTAAAAGGTTTAAGCATAAAAGGCGTGTTTGGTTACGACCCAAGTACAGAAACGGATAAAAACTGGGCGCGTCCAAATTACTATTACCTATATGATGGCACAAAAACGCCGGCCACCTATACAAAAACGCAGCTTGGCGATGGCTTTACAACACTTACGCAAACTTTTGGCAAAAGCCAGAATTTTACTTACCAGGGCTATTTGAACTATCACCGCACATTTGGTAACAGCGAGATAACGGGTTTGTTAGTAGCAGAAGCGCGCAATGGTAAAGGAAGTAGTTTTTATGCTTCGAGAAAAGGGTTTAGCGTGGACGTTGATGAATTGAGTCTAGGTACATCAGACCGCCTTAACTTTGATAACGGCGGCTCGTCATCAACCAGCAGCCAGCTCGGATATGTTTACCGTGTAAACTATGCATACAAAGGCAAATACTTAATTGAGGCTACCGGCAGGTATGACGGGCATTACAGTTTTGCACCCGGCAGCCGGTGGGCTTTTTTTCCAGCTTTTTCGGGAGCATGGCGCTTGTCTGAAGAGCCCTTCATAAAAAATAATTTGTCATTTATTGATAACCTGAAAATCAGAGGGTCGTGGGGTAAATCAGGAAACCTTACGGCTACTGACTATCAGTATCTCACTAAATATAATTTATATGGCAACGCCTACTCTTTTGGTACCGGAAGCCTTGTACAGGGATCTTATATACCACGGGAAGCCAATCCGCGAATTACCTGGGAAAAAGCCAATAAATCTGATGTTGGTTTCGATGCCTCTTTATGGCAGGGAAAGTTAACTGTTGAAGCCGATTATTTTTATGAAAAACGGTCTGACATGTTAACCCAACCTACTGTTACGGTACCGGTTGAATATGGCTTAGATCTGGCGCAGGAAAACGCTGGGGTAATGAGCAATCATGGTGTTGAGTTTGTGCTTGGTACAAATAACAAGTTCAGTAATGGTTTGCAGTTGGGCGTAGCGGGTAACTTTAGCTTTGCTAAAAACAAACTACTGCAGGTTTTTGAAAATGACGTTACAAAGAATAATCCAAGGCGCAGCCGTACCGGCCGGTCGTTAGGCACTCCATTTGGCTACCAGGCACTTGGCCTGTTTAAAACATCTGACGACAAAAATGGCGACGGAATTATTGACAGTCAGGACGGTTATAACATAACCCAATTTGGTACGCTGCATCCGGGTGATGTGAAATATGCCGACTTAAACGGCGATGGGAAAATTGATGACAATGATGAAACCGTAGTTGGTTATCCTACCTATCCTGAAATAACCTACGGCCTTAACCTAAACGCTTCATGGAAAGGCTTTGACATTACCCTGTTTTTTCAGGGTGCGGCGCATGCCAGTTTAAATATTCAGGGTTATCAAACCGTACCATTCCGTATTAATAATACCAACACATCTTACGAATATTTTGACAACCGCTGGACCCCTGAACACCAGGATGCAAAATATCCAAGAGCCTATGCTTCAAAAAACACCAATAACACAACCAATCCTTTAAATGGTGATGGGTTTGGTGATTTTTCATCATCTATATGGATGGCGAACACAGGGTTTTTAAGACTGAAGACCGGAGTAATTGGTTATACCATCCCATCTGCAATTACCAAAAAGTTCAACATCCAGTCGCTTCGGTTTTATGTTTCCGGTCAAAATATCTTCACGGCAAGCAAGCTGAAATTTATGGATCCTGAAACAGGTTATACCTCGCGTGAGGAATCATATCCAGTTGAAAAAGCTTTCATTTTTGGGCTAAACGTAACTTTTTAACAAACCAGTGTAATTAAAGTCATGAAAAAATTAAATAAATATAATATTTACTACAGCTGGCTTTTATTGGCTGTTGTAGTGCTGCCTATGGCGGCTTGTAAAAAGTACCTTGATAATGTACCAAAAGATTCAATTGCCGGCGATGTGCAATGGAGCAACGAAACCACTGCCGATTTGTTTTTAAACGACATTTACCATCAGATAAATAACCAGGGCGATACGCCAGACCCACTGGATAGCTATACCGATGATAATGACGGAGGGCCATATTGGAAATCATGGCGATGGAGACAGGGCATTATTGGCCCCGGTGTTGAAGACGGAACCCCGCAGGAAAATGATGGTAATGCATCTAACTATGAAGAATGGAATGCAGTTTACGCCAAAATCAGGAAGTGTAATACTTTTATACAGGAGGTGAATGCACACTCGGCAAATTTATCGCAGGCTTATCGGAACAAACGAATAGATGAGGTGCGTTTCCTGAGGGCATTTTTTTACAGTTACTTATGGATGCATGTTGGCGGGTTACCGATTATAACAGTTCCTCAGGACAGAAGTACAGATACCCATGACGAACTATTTAAACCAAGGAGCACCTTTGGCGACACCTTTAATTTTATTGATACCCAGTTAGATTCTGTGGTAAATAACAACTATCTCGCAAAAAAATATAACGCCGGCGAAGCGGATGCGGGACGTGCCACCATTGGCGCGGCGCTGGCTTTAAAGGGCTGGATTGAGCTATATGCTGCAAGCCCGGCTTTTAATACAGCCTCTGCCGTTATGGGATCAGATCCTAATAAGTTTTTCAGTTTTGGCAATACCGACGTAACCCGTTATACCAAGGCCGCGGCAACCAACAAAAAATTTATGGATGAGCTTGGCGGAACTTATGGATTATACCCGGATATGACCACTTTCTGGAAGGAATCAAACGAGTACAACACCGAAGTGATATTTGACAGACAGGCCGTTGCTAATACAACCGGCAGTGCATTTTGTCTTTTTGGTGGGCCGGTTTATATACAAGGGCAGTATTTTACCTGGGGTAATTATGATCCAACCCAGGAGCTGGTTGATCAGTTCAGGATGGATAATGGTTTACCGATTACTGATCCAAAATCGGGTTACGATCCTCAGCACCCATACCTGCACCGTGAAAAACGTTTTTACGACTGGATTGTGTATGATGGCGCTCCCTACAAGCAAAACTGGATGACCGGTACAGATACCATTTTTACCCGGATTAATAAAGTTCATCCGTCCTTAAACGAGATCGATTTTGGCTCGTCGGATGTATCCAATACAGCCTATTATTTCAAAAAACGGCTTAATCCTGATATCCGACCCTCTGGCGGTGCAAGCGACGGTGTAAATTATGTTTACTTCAGATATGCGGAAGTGCTCTTGAACTACGCCGAGGCACAAAATGAAGCAGGTGGCCCCAGTGCAGATGTTTACGCTGCTCTTGATAAGATCAGGGTCAGAAGCCAGCTTCCTACACTTGAAGCTGCTTACGGAGGTCAGACTTTAAGTCAGGAGCAAATGCGTGCCGTTATCCGTAATGAACGCAGAGTAGAGCTTTGCTGGGAAAATAAGAGGTATTATGATATTATCCGCTGGCGTATAGCCGAGAGTGTTCTGAATGTTGACCGGCATGGTATGAAGATCACCAATACCTCACCTGCTGATAATAAAGGTGTTTGGAAATATGAGCCGGTTTTGCTCAACCATCCGCATGTATTTACACCAAAAATGTATTTGAATCCCATACCACAACCAGTAATTGACAGAAATCCAAATATTAAACAAAACCCTAACTATTAGGAGAGAATCATACCCATGAGGTTTTACTTTTAATTTTTACTTATTGGGAGTAATAGTTATAAAAAGTATAGTTACGCCAAATGGAAACGACCGGTGCAGATGAAACCTGTACCGGTCATTTGCAGCTAAGCATGACCGGATAATAAAACATCGGTTATTATAAATTTTAATTAAATCAAATGCGCTACAACAAATCTATCTTTCTGTTAATGTGTGCCGCGATAACGGCTTTTAAGGCACAAGCACAAGTTTACAAAGACCCAAAAGCACCAGTACAAAAACGGGTGGCCGACCTTTTAAAGCGAATGACGCTGGAAGAAAAAGTAGGCCAGATGAGCATGTCGTCACTCACGGGCGCGAAGAATAGTAAAATTGCTTACGGCGTTTTAGAAAGTCCTTTTACTAACGTTAAGGATGTGGCCATAAAATCTGCCGCTGCAAAAAAATATAGTCGTGAACAAACGCGTCTGGGTATTCCGCCTATACAAATTGGCGAGTGTTTGCACGGGCAATTAGCAGCGGGGGCAACTACCTTTCCGCAAGCCATAGCACAAGGCAGCACCTGGAACCCTGCACTTATAGAGCAAATGGGGCAGGCCATTGCTTCCGAAGCATCCACATCAGGAGTTGACGAAGCGTTGTCTCCATTGTTTGACCTTATCAGAGATGCCCGTTACGGCAGGGTAGAAGAGTGTTTTTCAGAAGATCCATACCTGGTTGGCCAGCTTGGTTCAGCTTTTGTAAGAGGTATGCAGGGCGATCCGGTACAAACCCGTAACCATTTTGCCTTTGATAAAGCAATGTGTACCGGCAAGCACTTTGCGGCCTACAGCAAACCTATAGCGGGTATTAATTTGGCGCCGGCCGAAATTGGCGAACGAGAACTGCGCTCTATGTTCCTTGCGCCTTTCCGCGACGCGGTACAGGGTGCAAATATCGCGGCTATCATGCCATCATATAATGAAATAGACGGTATCCCGGCACATAGCAATGAGTTTTTATTGAAGCAGGTGTTAAGAGAAGAGTGGGGATTTAAGGGGTATGTATTTTCTGATTACGGAGGTCTTAGTCAACTGTACGACTTTCATAAAATAGCTAAAAATGCATCGGAGGCAGCCTTGCTGGGTCTGAAAGCCGGCGTTGACCTGGAAGCCGCACGTCCTGACGTTTACCCTCATCTGGTTGAACTGGTTAAAGCCGGTAAAATCAAAGAATCGCAAATTGATACCGTGGTGGCCCGTATTCTTACCCTTAAATTTAAGGCTGGTTTGTTTGAAAAGCCCTTGGCCGACACCGCGCGTTTAAAAGACAGGGTACACACACCTGAGCATATTAAACTATCCCAGCAAATAGCAGAGGAGTCTATCGTTCTATTAAAAAACAATAATAACCTGTTGCCGCTTAATATTAACAAGCTAAAATCAATAGCAGTTATAGGCCCCAATGCCAATAAAGTTCAATACGGCGATTACAGCTTTACCCGGGATAACTTATCCGGCGTAAACGTATTGGAAGGTATAAAACAATTTGCGGGAAACAGCATTAAAGTAAACTACGCCAAAGGATGCGAACTTACCGGGCTTGATAAAAGCGGGTTTGACGAAGCAGTAAAAACCGCGCAGGAAAGTGACGCGGTAATAGTTGTGTTAGGAACAACCAGTGTTGTATTCTCTGGTGTTGGCTGGAACGGGCAGGCACCGGGTAACGAACCTAAAGATCCGTTTACCTGCGGTGAAGGATATGATGTTACTGATATAAACCCGCAGGGTGTTCAGCGCGAATTACTGCAGGCTGTTTACAAAACGGGTAAACCGGTTATACTGGTATTGGAAAATGGCCGACCCTGGAGTATAAGCTGGGAAAAAGAAAATGTCCCGGCTATTTTAGAAGCCTGGTACCCGGGCGAAAGAGGGGGTACGGCTATTGCCAATATCCTGTTTGGTAAAGTAAACCCATCGGGCAGACTTAACATGAGCGTGCCGCAGTCTACAGGACATATCCCGGTGTTTTATAATTATGTAAACTCATCGCGGGGTAATAACCGAGAGCCAGGAACCATTGAAAAACCAGGACGTGATTACGTGTTTTCATCAACAGATCCATTGTTTGCATTTGGTTTTGGCCTGAGCTATACTTCGTTTGATTATAGTAACCTTAAGGTATCAAAAACAGAGTTCAGCAAAAATGAGCAGGTAACTGTTTCTGTAGATGTGAAAAATACAGGTAACATGGCAGGTAAAGAAGTAGTGCAGTTATACCTGGGCAACAAGGTGAATTCTGTAAGTACACCGGTGATGTCATTAAGGCGTTTCAGCAAAATACAGATCGAGCCAGGTGAGGTTAAGACAGTGAACTTTACCATCAATGCTAAAGATATAGCGATCTGGAACCGCCAAATGAAGCAGGTTACCGAGTCGGGCACGTTTGATATAATGATTGCTAAAGCCGCAAATAATGTGGTGCTGAAGAAACAATTGGAGTATAAAAATTAATGTAGGTATTTTAAATATCCCCTCGAAAGAACATCGATTTGGGTTGAAATATTTTAAAAGAACAGCAATATATAAAAAAAGTCTTAAAATGATTCCCCCAAATTTCCAATTCTTCGTAAATTTTCAATGAATTGGTTCGAAGATAACCCAGTATAAGTATCCTGAAAATAAATGATTTAACCCAACTCTGGCGAGTTGGGGTTTTTTATTTGCATAAAATTTAATGGCGATACTTTTTTATAAAATCAGATCAATTACAATAGCAGAAATGTCAAACTCTGTTTCAATAATTCGTCGTAGACGTTCTTAATTATCACGGCAGCCATTTCATCATTTTTATGTTGTAAGCGTCGGCCAGCGGTAAACTGAAGCGGGCGGCTTTATCCATGCCTTTTTCAGTCCAACGGCCGATGGCCAGCATTTTAGTTACGGGTGCGGTCAGGTCGAACGGACCTGCCATGTGCGGGTGTAATAAAGCCCGGCAGCCAGCTGTAGGGGAAATAGAGCAGCTCGATGTTCGGCTGTTCAAAGCCAGCGCTGAAAGGCAAAAGTATTCGTATTTGCCATTGACTTTCACACAAAATACCTTTCTGATGGAGTTTGCCGTGAATCAGACTTGGAAACAGCTATAATCAATAAACTGGAGCAGTTACCTTCAGGAAATCTTGTTGATAAAAGTTACTATTTGACTGTCAAGTTTAAGTTTACCGGCCGCTTTTATTTAAAATATTTCAACCATAGCGTTTAATGGGTGTTTAAAGTAAACCTGGCGGGTATAAATTTTAACAAATTAATAATATTGGCTAAACCGGAAATGCACGGGCAGTAACCAAATTTGTAACCCGAATTACTACCCCATTTTAGCTCTTAATAAATGCCCAGTTTTGGTAAATCCGGTTTAGCGTTAAAAGCGCATTGGGATACTTTCCTTTTGGAAGGTGATCAGGATGTTTTTTATGTGCTTTACTCTCACTATCATGATTACCTGATCTATATAGGCAATTTGAGAGGTGCCACGCTGGATAAGTCGAAAGATTGCATTAATGATCTTTTCCTGTTCGTGTTTGAGAATCGAAGCAGGCTGTTGCACATCCGTAATCATCATAACTATTTGGTAACTGCTTTTATCCGTAATCTGTTCCGTAAACCACATTTTGGCGCAGAAGAAAGTCTGGAACTGCTGGATCTGCCTGGGATGCCCGTTTACCCATCGGTAGAGGCTGAATATATTCAGCAAACAACCCAAAAACAAGTAGCCGAGGTGCTGCAATCATACATTGGCGAATTGTCTGAAAGCCAAACCAAAATTGTTTATCAGAGATTCTATCTCGATCTCAGCTACGAACAAATAGCAGATGTCAATGATATCTCTGTCAAAACAGCCTATAACACCATTTATAATTCAGTCAATAAGCTTAGAAAACGCATCGGGCAGGAATATGTGGACGTGCTTTCTGTGGTTATTTCATTGATTGCCTTGTTTTTTTATTTTTTTTAAAAAAGCATAGGAAAAATTGTGAGTGTCTTGCTCTATTATGCAAAGCTTTAGCAAATGCTTGAAAAAGACCTCATGCAATTACTTCATCAGGAGAGTTTTCTGAACTATTGTTTCGGACGGAACGATAATGATGTGAGACATTGGAATCAATGGCTGGAAGACCATCCCGAAGATGCCCTACAGATAGAAGAACTGAGACGAACGGTGATTATGATGGCCAAAACATCTCAGAAAATGCTGCGCGATCGGCATTTTGAAGAACTTCAGCAAAAAATGGCCGGTTTGCCTATAACGCCAGTAAAGAAAAAATCTTCATGGAAGCCGTCATTAGCTGCCGCTGCCGTAATTCTGATCATAACGAGTGTGGCGCTTATCTATCACCGTACCTTAAAGCTTGAAAAAAATAACATCATCGCACAAAAGGTTGACATTAAGCCAGGTGGTGATAAAGCTGTTTTGACATTAGGCAACGGTAAAAAAATTATTCTGTCTGAATCCGGCAATGGCCAAATTGCGGTGCAGGGTAAAGCACAGATCACGAAAACCGCTAATGGACAAATCGTTTATAAAATATCAGATCAATCGACTGGTGGTGATGAACTGCCTGAATATAATACAATAGAAGCGCCGGCCGGCGGGCAATGGCAGGTTGTACTGCCTGACAATTCGAAAGTTTGGTTGAATGCAAAATCGAGCCTTACTTACCCAATAAGCTTCGTGGGAAACGAACGTAAGGTACAACTGAAAGGCGAAGCTTATTTTGAGATTACCCATAATGAGAAAATGCCTTTTAAGGTGGCGAGTAAAAGCCAGACTGTTGAGGTTTTGGGTACACATTTCAATATCATGGCTTATGATGATGAGCAAATGATGAGAACTACCCTGTTACAAGGTTCGGTTAGGATTTCGGATAATGGAAGGTCGCGTATATTGGTGCCCGGTCAGCAGGCGCAGGTTAGCAATGTGGAGATGAATGTGACAGAAGTTGCTGATCTGGAAGATGTAACGTCCTGGAAAAACGGCTATTTCAAGTTTAATGAAAACCTGGAAAGTACTATGCGCAAGATAGCCCGCTGGTATGATGTAAAAGTCAGTTACACAGGCAATATCGATCCTTCTCTGCGCTTCGGCGGAAAAATATCACGCTACAAAAATCTATCATCTGCATTAAAGATCATGGAATTAACCGGGAATGTTCACTTTAAAGTTGAAGGAAGGAGGGTAACCGTTATGCAATAAACCAGTACAGCAAACGGTAACCTAAAAAGCCAGAGGTGCTTGGAACCACCACTGGCCTATGTTGGGCTTACCTACCGCGTTAGCGGAAAAAATATTATGCGAACAAGATTTTTTCGATTAAACCCTTAGTAACAAATGTATAAAACTTTCTCAAAAGTTAGGCTTGGTATTTTTTACCATGTCCTAAAAAAATGCCTGTTAATTATGAAACTGACTATCATCATACTAACAACGGCCATCCTTCAGGTGAGTGCAGCTACTTACGCGCAAAAAATTACGCTCAATAAAAATAAAGCTTCGCTGGAGCAGGTGTTTGATGATATCCGTAATCAAAGCGGGTATGATTTTTTTTATAACCTGAGGCTTATTCAAAGAGCTAAGCCGGTTACTGTGAACATTAAAAACGCGGAATTGAAGGATGCGCTCGCAGAAATCTTTAGCAACCAGCCCCTTACTTACACTATTACTACCGAAGACAAAGCCATCGTTGTAAAAGAAAAAACAGCGCCGGAACCTCCAAAAACAATAACAGGAAAGGTGGTAGATGAAAAGGGTGTTACATTGATTGGTGTGGCTGTAAAATGCAAGTCAAACGGCCGGGCTGTTATTACAGATAAAGACGGTAAGTTCAGCATTATAGTCCCAAACGAAAATGAAACATTGGTATTTACTTATGTTGGTTACAAAACCCAGGAGGTAACCGCTAATCGTAATGATATTACCGTAGCGCTCATGGAGGATGTTTCTGCACTAAACGAAGTGGTTGTAGTAGGTTATGGTACGCAGAAACGTGCCGACCTTACCGGCGCACTGAGCTCTGTATCCAACGATAAGCTGGTAGCTACGCACTTCAACAACGCCATCCAGGCACTGGCCGGTCAGCTACCGGGTGTAGACATCGTAACAAATAGTACTAAGCCTGGTGGAGGCTTCGATATCTCCATCCGCGGACAAAACACCATTAAAACGGGCACGGACTTAAGTGCCATTAATCCACCCCTTTATGTGTTGGACGGTATCTATGTCAATTCTATCAATGATATCTCGCCAACCGATATTGAGCGGATCGACGTATTGAAGGATGCTTCTTCAACGGCCATTTATGGTTCGCGCGGGGCAAATGGTGTTATCATCGTTACTACCAAAAAAGGAAAGCAAGGCAGAAATACTGTAGAATATACAGGCTCAGGCACGGTGAGCTCCGCCATGAATCTACCTCACTTCACCAACGCCGATGAGTGGGTACAATATCGAATAGACCGTAGCAAAGGACAAAACTATACCAACCCTAACTACCAACCTGACCTGCAACAGTTGCTTGGCCAGGCGGCATACAGTAACTACAAGGCAGGCAAATCTATTAGCTGGCCGGATGAAATCTTAAAAACGGCTTATTCGCAATCACATGCATTGAGCGTGAATGGCAGTGCAGAAAAGCTTACTTACAGCCTGGGCGCAGCAATCAATTCGGAAAATGGCGAAATTAAGGGCGACGGCTATACCCGCTACAACCTGAATGCATCGCTAAATAAGCAGATTAACAAAACATTTAAAATTGGGACTACCATCTATACAGCTTACGAAATCACTAAGCAAGCCAGCCCCGAAACCTTCCGGACCATCTATCGCCTCAATCCGTTGTCTGATAAGTTTAATGCAGACGGGTCGCTTAAGTTCTATCCGGACGGAATAACAACCATTACCAACCCTTTTATAGAGGAGAAGAACAGGCATACGCAAACCAACAACACGCATACTTTTGGAAACGTATACCTTGAAGTGAAACCACTGAGCTGGCTGAAGTTTACCACCACCTTTGCTCCCGATATCACGCATTTAGAATATGGATCGTACATCGGGTCGATGACAAAAACCGGTGCAGGAGCGCTGGCCAATAGCAGTGCTCAATACCAGGCAGGACGTACGGTAAAATATACATGGGACAACTTGTTGCAAGCTGATAAAACCTGGGGTGATCATACCGTAAATTTTCTTTTGGGTTCGTCCTATTATAAATCATCCATCATGAATTCGGCCGAGGCGGCAAGAGCATTCCCTACCGATGCTTATGATTGGTATAACCTGGGAGCCGGAACGATGTCTTCCATGTCTACTGGTTATATACAAGAACAGCTGGATTCGTATTTTGGACGTCTGAACTACGACTATAAGGGACGTTACCTCTTAACCGCTACAGGGCGTACAGACGGTAGCTCTAAACTTGCGGAAGGGCACAAATGGGCATTCTTCCCCTCAGCAGCAGCTGCCTGGAGAATCTCTGAAGAGGAGTTTTTGAAAGACAAAACCCCGCTTTCTAATTTGAAACTACGCTTTAGCTATGGTGTATCGGGCAATAATGGTGTGTCGCCTTATAGCAGTTATCCAACAGTAGCCAATGCTAGGTACCTTTTTGGCACCTCAAATGTGGTGAATACATCGTCCATAACGCGCTTTGCAAATAAAAACTTGACGTGGGAGCGAACTAACGAGTTTAACCTTGGTTTAGACTTTGAACTCTTCAAAGGAAGGATCGGCGGAACGATCGACCTATACAACCGCCGCACCAACGGCGTTATTATGAACAGGGTGATGTCTGTCCTTAATGGGTTTACCAGTCTGACAGACAATGTGGGCTCGGTTAACAACAAGGGTATTGAAATTGGCCTAAACACCGTCAACATTAAAACCGATAACTTCTCATGGAATACATCACTCAACTTTGCGTCCAATAGTAATAAAATTGTAAGCCTTTCGGATGGTTCGAGCCGCGATGAGGCCAACGGTTGGTTTGTGGGGCAACCCGTGGGTGTTGTATGGACCTATGACCAGATTGGTTATTGGGGTGAAAACGAGGCTGCAGAAGCGAAAAAATACGGACTGGCACCAGGCAGTATCAAAGTGCGCGATATTGATAACAGCGGCACGATCAACAATGCCGACAAGGTATTTAAAGGATCGCTTTTCCCTAAATGGACAGGAGGCATCACCAATACTTTTACTTATAAAAATGTTGACTTAGCATTTACGGTGACCACCCGTCAGGGACAATATTCATATTCGCAGTTCCATGGATCATACTCGCTGGAGGACAACGAGAATTTCAATGTGCTGAAACTCAACTACTGGACCCCACAAAATACCGGTGGTACCTGGGTGCGCCCCGGCGTACCTTCCGGCCCGATGGAGGTATTATATTATCAGAAGACTTCGTACGTGAGGGTGGGTTATATCAATGCCGGCTACAATTTGCCTAAGAGCCTGACAGGCAAAATGGGGCTTAGCAAGTTGCGCGTATTCGCTTCGTGTCAAAACCCCTTCATCTTTACCGATTATGTAGGCTGGGACCCGGAAAATGCAGGCAAGGACACGCAAACCTATGGTTATACGATGACACGTAAGTTTATGTTCGGACTCAATTTAGCGTTTTAATTCATTAAGGATCACGCACATCATATTATTAATCATGAAAAAGACAATCAATTATATATTAGCAATTTGGTTGCTGGTATTCGCTCAATCGTGCAGCCTGGAAGAAGTTAACCCCTCGTCGGTGACGAGTGACAAGTATTTTGTTACTCAAGACTCATATGAGGAGCTGGTGAACGAAACATACAGATACCTGCGCCCCTTGCTGCAAAACACTTCGCATATGTGGTACGGTACAGATATGTATGATCGTACAGGGGTGGTAGATGACACTCAATTGCCACTTAACGATTACACTACATTTACGGGCGACGAAAGCCAGGGCTGGTGGACCGACAACTACAACCTGGTAACCAAGGCTAACACAGCCCTAACACGCGGAGCTGCAATAAAAGGGAATATAGACCCGAAAGTATATGCCACCCGCACCGGCGAACTGCTGGCCCTGCGGGCTTATGCCTATTTTAACCTGGTGGAGACTTTTGGAGGCGTGCCACTGATTACCAGCGAGGTGACCCAGGCTACCTACAATTTTACCCGCTCTTCTGAAGAAGATGTGTATAAACAAATTGTGGCCGATCTTAATCAAGCCCTCGCCCAGTTGCCTGCCGACCCAAGCGACTATGGACGCGTAGCCCAGGCCATGGCCCAGCACCTACTTGGCAAGGTATTGCTTACGCGCAGCTATAAATCGTATGCGCAATCGGCCGATTTGGCAAATGCCGTTAGCAATTTGCAGGGTGCTATGAACAAATCGACACTCAGCACATGGGATGCACTCTTCGGCGACCAATACTCGGCTGGTGGCAATAAAGAAGTCATCTTTGCGGCCCGCTATTCCAGCACCGATGCGAACAACAAAACCGGCAACAACCTTTATCAGCAGTTCAAATTTTGGACCGACAGGTTTCCGGGTGGAGCGCTGGCAGCGCCGTACTGGCGGCAGGATGCCTCTTATCAGCCTTCTTCTTACCTTTTCAACCTCTATGCCGCTACTGATTACCGGGCGTCTGAGCGGTTTTTACAAAGACACATCGTGGCTGCTGCCAATGCAACAGGGCCTAACGGCGCAATTAAGGCAGGCGATAACGTGATCTACCTGCCCCGCGTGGCAATGAGCGCAAGCGATATTTCCGCCTATGAGGCAGCTAACAAGCCAACGTATTATGTGGTGAATCCAGATCAGTATCATCAGTTCTTTGGATCAAACACTATTTATCCTATCATCTGGAAGTTCTATGACCCCACGGTAGTAGTTTATACCAATTCGGGTGTAGATCCGCAGGGGCACCGCGACACATACATCTTCCGTCGCGCCGAAACCATGATGCTCCTGGCCGAAGCATATGTTAAACAAGGACAAGGAGGGTTAGCTACCGGATTGATCAACGACTTGCGCACACGAGCCAAGTTGAGCGGAAATGACCTGCTAACCGGGAGTGCCACATTAACGGATGTGCTCGACGAATCGGCCCGCGAACTTTTTGGCGAATCAAACCGGTGGATGGATTTGAAGCGTACCGGAACATTGCTTACCCGCGCAGCGCAATACAATGCTTTCACCGCTCACAATCACCCTGCCACCATTGATGCTAAGTATTTGGTACGCCCCATCCCGGTGACGGAGATTGTGCGCAGCCCAACTTTGACACAGAACCCTGGCTATCCTGGTAAATAATTTTAGAATCACTTAATCAATAATCAATATGTACAATAGTATTCGCATCGCATTTGCACTGCTGGCCATGATCAGCATTAGTAACATGGTATCTGCACAACAACAAATACCCAAAAACCATGTTAACCCCTGGATCAAGCCGCTGGGCGCATTGCCTCCAATTGCCAGCCTGACCGAAGGTGAATGGATGAAGGGCGACCTGCACGTTCATTCCAGCTACAGTTCTGAGGGCGGCTACGACCCTGCACGTCACCCTATTTCAAAAATTAAAGCTTTTGCCAAGTCTGTAGGCTTTGGTTTTATTGGTATTACCGATCATGATAATCACGTTTTGGGTGATGTAGCGCATAATACCTGGGCCGATACCGCTTTCAAGGATAATACTTTGTTGATGCTTTACGGTGCAGAATGGACAACCACCCGCGGTCATGGTAATACTTTCTCCGCCACACCATACGATCACCAGAAATTCTATGATGTTCGTGATCAGCGTGATGCGGATATAGCCAAAGTGAAAAAAGAATTGGGCATCCACCTGTCGGCCAACCACCCGGCCGGTCCTAAAGATCACTTTGGTTTTTCTTATGACCTGGTTGATGCCATGGAAGTTTGGAACTCTTGCCAGTGGACCAGAAACGCTAACTCAAACCTGATCTGGGAAGATATGTTAGCCTCAGGCCGTAGAATTACTGCACGTGGCGGTAGCGACGTCCACAGGCCAAGTGATGTAAATTACATTGGTACCCCAACCACCTGGGTTTTTGCAGCGAAACACACTGCACAAGCCGTGGTAGATGCACTGGTAAACGGCCGCGTTTCCATAAGCGCCAACCCATATGCACCACGCGTTGAGTTTTTTGCTGACATTAACGAGGACGGCAAAATGGATATGATGATGGGCGATAATGCAAAATCTACCGGTAAGCCTATTAAATTCCGTGTTGAGCTTAAAGGAAACGTAAAAGCGGATAGTACTTATACTGTGAATGTAATTAAAGATGGCCGCAAGTTTGGTAGCTATAAAATGGCAGGCAGCAACCCTGTCGTTGAGTTTACTGATACGCCCAAATTAGTTGAGCGCATGTACTACCGCCTTATAGTTGAAGGACCGTCTACCGATTATCCGCAGGTACCTCGTTCTGCGGCGGTTTCCGGTAATATGGTTGCTTTGTCAAACCCGATATATTTTAATTTCGATCCGCATTTTTGATGAAATTTAAAAGGATAGCCCTACGAAAGTGCTGATTTGTTTTCTGCTTGCCTTTACTGTATCGACGGGGCAAAGAAATTTCTGACGACTTACTGATTAACAAAATACAGGACTTTAAAGTACGGTTTGGGGCTCGGATTATCGGGGCTGTTTTTAAGGTGAAAAGTACATTAAGGTGAATCTTGTATTCGTTAATGGGAGTAAGCAGCATTCATATCAATCACCACTGTTTTATTGACGTATTATTTATCTTTTAGTAGCATTAATGAAGCCGCTATGGTAAATTTAATGTGTGAAACCTGCATGAGCCGTCAGTTCTTTTACGGATGTCAGCTCATGCGGTTTTAACTATAGTCATAGTCCTGTTTTACCTATCAGTATATGGTAATGCTTAGATCTCGCTTGTCCAAATTCGAATCATCTGGAATAGAATAATTCTTTTGTTTTTTCAATTTACTGTAAGTCACCTCTAAGCTAGGCTTTTATTCTCTGCCGTATACCCCATTAAAAGTAAAGTCTTGATTCGAGAACCCGAGACTTTTTTATCCACCAACATGGTATTAGCAGGTCACACTTTAAACAAAACGCCTTTTCGTTGTTTATGGATGAAAAGAATAATAATAGTGCAGCATGGAGCAATTGGTAGCGAGCTTTACAAAGTAAAATGTCAATACCGACTCGGACGATCTCGGAGTAAACCCCTTTAGGATTTTTGAATGCGCGATGGATTGCAGCTGGTACTCTCTGCGCTTCATAGCAGTATCCAAACCGCTTCTGAAAAAGCGATATTCTTTAGGGATTTGTATATTGAGGGAATGCTTTCAAATTGCAAATCAGACCGTTTAACTTGTCCAGTAATTGACCAGATACCTGGGTCTGCTATCCCTGGTTTGTTCTAAGTATCGTGGTGAAGGTTTAGAGCCTTTCCAATTTTGTCTCCGTGTGCCATTGGGTGACTGACACAAATGCGAAAAAACCGAAAGGAATTGAACGGTAACAATAACGGTTGATATACTTCCTAAGCGTTAATGCTTCTTTGGGCTCTAATCGCCCTGCCTGAATTCATGTTTACGGAGAACTTCATAAAACCCGGGACTGGCAAGAAGTATCTCGGATCTGAACCCATGATCCGAAAGGAAATATTAATCCTCTCTGGAAAAATCTTCCGGTTTTTTGAAGTGCATCCGGATTAAAAGATGATCTGAGAAAATGAATGACATAACAAGTTGAAGATTATGGATTTAACTTGCTGTAACAATAACGAGGCGTCCCCTTGGAACCGGGACGCCTTGTTATTTGAATTTTTCAGTATAACATCAGAAAAATATCGTTATTTCTGTAGTATACCATGTCTCTGACCAGTTCACAGCTAATCCTAAGAGCCTATAGTTATGTTAAAGATCATTTTTAAGCTTTACAAGCATTTGCTCTTCGATAAGACTAAGGATTGTCATTAACAAATTGAGGTGAATTAATTACCTTATTTTATTAGGTCTTAAAGAAAATAAAACATTCAACCGCACTTTATTAAATTATATATTTAACTGTTAAGCCCATTTTGATTTCAACCATTTTCGGACCGGCTCGTCATATATGGAAGCGCCGAACTTAGGTTTGAATAATACGTCAAGCACCTGATTTCGTTGTTTACCCAGATAATCTTTCATTTACACCGAAGTAGCACCGCCGCCATTTACTGCTCCAATGCCGTCAAGCCGCCGGCCTCCAGCCTCGCCGTCAATAACTATTGTCTGGTCACTTAACATTTGTACGGGGGACATATGAAATAGTAAAGAAGCTGAACAGTAAAGCAACTTTAAAGATTTTGATCGTGATTTTTTTCCGACTGTACTTTCATTTGATTTATAAAAGATTAGATTCGCATTAAACCGTGACATAAGAAATTTTTCGCTCAGTTTTTGGAAAATCGATACAAACCTGCTCCGTGTTTATTAATAATCGGAGCAAACTTATCTTGCACTGTCCCAATATCGGTTTTGAGCCAAAGATCACGTACTTTGCAGCTTCTGCTAAACCCAAGTTGTTTTAAGTCAACAGATACCTTTACTGCGCTATCTCCATCCCCTGTATTGAATAGGGCTACAAATTTATCGCCGGTTTCGGGGTCATCTGCTACCCAGGCAATATTACTGCCTTCCCTGAAAAGTTCTTGGTTGTTTGTACTCTTTTGCAATATGTACAGCACTTCTTTATTGGTTATTAAAGCAAGTGTAAAGGGATCGTTGCTGGGTAAATCACCTCCAAACATAAGCGGCGAGCGAAAAATGCACCATAAGCTCATCAAGGTATATTGCTCATCCTTGCTAAATTTGCTCATACGGTTGTCGCCCCTTTCCGCACGAATACCGATCCGGCCAAGCGGCAACATGTCGCCATCGGGCCAGCCTCCGGGTATGCGGTAGGCGTTCCATCTTTTAAAAACATCAAAATGATCTTTGAGCATAGACCAGTTGTCCCAAAAATCATCAACTGTACGCCACATATTGGCATGTTGCTGTACATCAGCGGCACTTTCTATAGGGGTTTCGCCGGGTGATGTACTCAGTAGTATCTTTCTACCTGTTTTGTCAATAGCTTTCCTGATCATTTCCACTTCAGGGCCATGGTAGGGCCTGGAAAGGTCATCAACTTTTACAAAATCTATTCCCCATGAGGCATAAAGCTCAAAAAGCGAATTATAGTACTCCTGAGCACCTGGTTTACCGGCAACAACGGTGTACATATCTTTAAGCCATTTGCATTGCCCTTCTGTGCTGTAAATGTCGGCAGCTTTGGCGGTACTGCCCATAATAGGCGTATTGCGTTTTACAGCCTCAACAGGGATGCCCCGCATAATATGGATCCCAAATTTTAAACCTTTACTATGTATGTAGTCGGCCAGTGGTTTAAAGCCTTTACCGTTTGCGGCAGATGGAAAACGATTGGCAGCGGGTTGGAACCTGCCGTATCCGTCCAACACATAGTCGGGGTTGTTTTCATTATAGCCATGTGCCTTATCGTTACCCACATACCAGCGGATGTCGACTATAATATATTCCCAGCCAGCACCTTTCAGGTTTTTGGCCATATAATCAGCATTGGCTTTTACTTCTGGTTCAGTAACTGTTGGCCCATAACAATCCCAGCTGTTCCAGCCCATGGGTGGGGTAGGGGCCCAGGTGCTGAAGTTTTGTTGAGCAAACGCTGCGGATGAATAAATAAAGCAAGTATAAATGAAGAGTAAGCAGCTTTTTCTGAAATTCATAACTGTTTTTTTATTGAAGTTTTTGTAAATCAGAACATGCGAAAGGGCATGTTCTGATCTGTATATGAAAAGGATTATGCTATGCTAATAACCCGGGTTTTGTTTTAAGGCTGCATTGCGCTCTATTTCAGACTGCGGAATAGGAAGCCAGTAATTGGCCTCCTTAAACTTACGATCTTCGACCAACGTGGCTGAGGTCCCCGTATGTGCCAGATATTCTGTAGTTCCATCCAGCTTTTTAGTAATAACGATACCGGTTGCAGGTCTATTCAATACGGTAGCAGCTATCATCCAGCGCCGGGTATCAAAATAACGATGTTCTTCAAAAGCCAACTCTATTCGCCTTTCATGAGCGATTTTATCCCAAAGTGCCGTACCGCTTTCTGTAGCCAGCGGCATTTGGGCCCTTTGCCTTATTTTGTTCAGCGCAAGTTTTGCTTCGCCTTCATTACCTAAATTATATTCGGCTTCGGCATAATTCAAATAAAATTCAGCCAATCTGAACCAGATCCAGTTTTGTGCCGATGCACCGGTAAAAGTCCAGCTGTCAACGACATAAGCCTCATTTAGAAACTTGCGTACGTTATAGCCTGTTTTGCTGGTATTCCAACTGCTGGGGCCGTCCTTGGTGTCTTTGCCTCCTCTTAAGACGACTTTGCCGCCTTCATTAACCTCATTAAAATGGTCCTCCACAGCTCTTCCTTTCCAGGGGTCGCCGTCAGATAGCACAGTGGCATATAAACGGGCATCACGATTGGCGAAAGGAGCCTTTTTTTCTGCCGGGTTGTTCCAGTCAAACTTGGTGCCGTCTGCCATTTCAAAATCGTCTACAAACTCTTGTATAGGGGTGTTACCGCCCCATTCGCCATAGCCATTAGGCCCGTTCGACTGGTCAAGGTAATGCATGCTTCCAAAGTTTTGACGGTCAAATATGATCTCCGAGTTGTTTTTATCCAAAAAAAGCTGGGTATAGTTAGCCTTAACATCGCTGTACTTATTATACAGGCTGTAGCCATTGGCCGTGGCTTGGTCTATGACCGCTTTGGCCGCATCTGCAGCCTTTTGCCACCGCGCCGCATCAGGAGTTGCGTAACCAACCAGGGGATCTACTCCTGATTTATTCATCAGCGGACTGGCGGCATACAATAGCATACGCGATTTTAATGCCAGCGCTGCAATTTTAGTAGCGCGGCCGATATCCTGCCCGCTGTAACTTACCGGTAACAACGCAGCTGCTTTATCACATTCGGCAACGATGAAATCTACATTTTCTTTGTAGGTATTTCTTACCATCTTCGACGCTTCGTCTACATTATCCAGGTTGAACGACTTGGTAATAACAGGCATACCACCCCATCGGGATACCAGGTCGAAATATTCAAGGGCACGGATGAAGGTAACTTCGCCCAATAAGCGGTTTTTCAAGCTGGCGTCAGTAAAGGTTGTTTTATCTACATTCTCAAAAAAGACGTTGCAGTTTTTGATATTCGCCCAAATGGTCCCCCAGTTCCGGTAGTCATTACCATACCATGCACCATTCATACGCCCCAGATTGGACGGGGTGATATAGGCCTGCGTTATAGGCTCGCAGCCACGGCTCCAGGTCAAATAAGTTTCGTCAACAACAGAACTCATCCAGGACTCGGTGAAACCTTGCCCGATTTGACTGTAAATGGTGTTTACATAAGCTTTAGCCAGGTTTTGATCCTTCCAGAAAACATCCGCCGAAATTTCGGTGAGCGGTTTTTTGTCCAGGAAGTCTTTCTTACAGGCTGTACCGGCCAGAGACAGTACCAGCAGCAACAATATATATTTCTTTGTCAGGTTCATGATATTAAAAATTAGCGTTTACACCGAAGTTATAGATACGGGCCTGTGGCGTCAGCCAGCCGGCATAATTCTGGCTGGTTGCCTGTCCTTCAGGATCGATATATTTTAGCTTATCAAATGTCAGCAGGTTAAATCCGCTTACATAAAGCCGAATGTTGCTGAACGGAAGCTTTTTAACGCTTTGCTTATTCAAGGTGTAAGATAACTCTACTGTTTTCAAGCGTAAAAACGCCGCACTCCGCAAAAAGTAAGTATTGGTTTCCCGGGTTGAAGGGATCGTTTCACGATCATAAAGCCTCGGGCCTGAAGCATTGGGATTAGCGGGGGTCCAACGGTTATTGTAATAATCCTGCAGGAAATTCCCGATCTCGCCTGAAGCAAAGTATACGTATTGAGCAACATTGCCTCCCTGCCCCTGTAAAAGCATATTAATACCCCAATTTTTGTACCTGGCAGCCACTGTTACACCATAAATTGTTGAGGGTATAGTAGATTTTGTTTGCCTTACCTTATCCTTGGCATCTATTATGCCATCCTTGTTCACATCCTCAAATATCAGGTCACCGGGTTTAGTACCGTCAAGGTGCGGGGTACTGTTAACTTGTGCCTCGCTGCGGAAGATCCCGATAGCATTGTACAGCACAAAATCGGCACCAACAGGCTTCCCGGTCCGCATTTGCCAGGGTTGGGCAGATGCCGCTTCATCCATGAACAATATTTTACTTTTGGTATAGGTTACATTGCCGCTGACGTTGAACCAAAAATCATTTATAGTCCTTGAGTAACCGAGGGTAACTTCCGCGCCTCTGTTTCGAACTTTACCGATATTTTCATCGGGTAAAGTCAAGCCTGCATACTGCGGTATGGAAGCGTTACGCTGTGTGAGGATGTTACTGCGCAGACTTTGAAACAGGTCTACCTGGAAATTAACTTTATTATTAAATAACTGTGACTCCAAACCTATGTTAGTGGTATTGTCAACCTCCCATTTAATGTTAGGATTAGGGGTACGCACCGAGTAGGCACCCTGTATATTGGCAGGATTGTTCCCTCCGAAAACAGCCGGCGAGCCGTAGGCATAACTGGCTAAGTACTGAAAAGCGGCAACACGGTCATTACCTCGTTGCCCCCATGACGCCCTTATCTTTAAATTATCGACAAAGGGAGCGGCTTCTTTAAAGAAAGGCTCTTCGGAGATTCTCCAGCCACCGGAGAAACCGGGGAAGAAACCGAAACGGGAGCCCGGAGGAAACGCCTGCGAGCCATCATAGCGCCAGTTAAATTGAAAGAGGTATTTACCTTTATAATCATAATCTACACGACCGAAATAGTTTTGACGGGCTGTTTCTGTTCCGGATCCGTCATTGCTGTAAGATGTTAGCTTATCCGTGTTGCCCGCAAACAATTGGTCAAGCTGGGAACTGATAAAACTGGAACGGGCTGCGGCCAGGTAATCGCTCGAATAATTATATTGTTCATAAGCTACAAAACCGCTGAGGTTATGATCGCCAAACTTATGTGCGTAATTGAGCCGGATGTTAGCGGTAATACCCAGGCCAACATTCATATTTTCACTTAAATTAGCATTATCTGCCGGGCCATAAATGCGGGGTATGGACGTTCCGGTAACAGGGTCTCTGTCATAAAGCGTGAAAGATTTGAACCAGTTTTTGTAGAATGTATTGCTTTTATCCACATAAAAACCACCGGTCAGTGTTAGTCCTTTAACCGGCAGGTTCCATGTGGCAACCAGGTCGCCGTTTAGGAAGGTGCGGTCATCGCGCTGATAACCTGCGGCATCGGTAACTGCTACAACCGGGTTACGGTCGTCTCCGAGCGGAAGGCCGGGTAATTTACTGTCCGGCCAATAGGCAATTGCTTTGGGATCGCCGTTGATGATGTCGTTAAAAATACGCTCGGAACCGTGGTGAGGATACCTGCGGTTTTCCTGCCGGGCTGCAAGATTTAATGAAAGTTTGAATGAACTGGTAATCTGCGCATCAATATTAGATCGCACATTGTATTGTTTATATTTAGTGGCGCTGTTTATATAGTAGCCATCCTGAAACTGGTACCCGCCTGAAACGAAATACTTAATATTATCTGTACCTCCCTGTACCGATAAATTATGCTGGTATTGCGGCGATGTTTTGCGAAGGGTTACATCATACCAGTTTGTATTTGGATGACCTATCGGGTCTGAGCCGTCCCTGTATTTTCGTATATCATCTTCCGTATATTTGGGTGCCCTGTTATAAATGGTTTGTTCAATTTCATTGTATGCCTCCGCATAGGTAGCTGCGTCAAGCATTTTAGGTAAACGTGTAGGCTGCCTTAAACCATAGTTAAAGGTATAGCTCACAGTGGGTTTGCCCGTTTTGCCGCGTTTTGTGGTAACCAGGATAACGCCGTTTGCTGAACGAGACCCATATATAGCAGCCGATGCATCTTTTAAAACAGAAATACTCTCCACGTCGTTGGCATCCAGGCGTGAAAAACCACCAGCACGGTCTGCAACGCCATCAATAACAACCAATGGGCTGGCATCCTGAAATGTACTGCGCCCCCGGATCAAAATAGATGCGTCATCATAACCCGGTTCGCCGCTTCCCTGAGAGCTTATTATGCCTGGGGTACGGCCAACTAATGAGTTGGATATGGCTGGTACCGGTGCTGTTTTTAAATCATCTCCTTTGATGCTGGATACTGCACCCGTCACAGTCACTTTTTTTTGCGTGCCGTAGCCAACCACAACAACCTCACCCAGGCCCTGCGAATTCGGAGTTAGTTTTACTTTTAATGGTTTACCTTCGCTTACCGGGACCTCAGCTGTTTCATAGCCCAGAAAAGTAAAGGTCAAGATGGCATTATCCGGAACATTGATTTTAAATGCACCGTTTTTATCCGTGGCAAGTCCACTTGTTGCCACCCCTTTGATTTTTACAGTTACCCCTGCCAGCGGCTGATCTTTTTCGTCGACT
Organism: Mucilaginibacter sabulilitoris; assembly: GCF_034262375.1. Classification (NCBI taxonomy): domain Bacteria; kingdom Pseudomonadati; phylum Bacteroidota; class Sphingobacteriia; order Sphingobacteriales; family Sphingobacteriaceae; genus Mucilaginibacter; species Mucilaginibacter sabulilitoris. Next base: position 6,586,923 of record NZ_CP139558.1, on the reverse strand, counting down.
ACGTAGCCGGATACCACCAACTCCGTAATCTGTAGGCCTTTCGGGACGATGGCGATCAAATCATTGTTTAATTTTTGATAGGTAAAATCACTGCCGGTCAACAGCTCACTGATCAGGTCCAGTGCATCGCGGTCTTCTGCATGGATGTCGGTGAATTTCGTTGTCGGAATCTTATTGTCACTAAATAAAATACGATAGCTTGTTTTCTTTTCTATCTCTGAAACTACCGTTTTGAAATCGGCAGATTTCAGGTTCAGCGTTATCCTGGATTGTGAATATCCTTTTGCCAGCATCTGTAAGTTGAATGCTAAAATCAGCAAAACCGTTAGCTTCATGATTAATAGGGGATTATTAGGGCAAAAAAATTGCCGTCCACGCTTTTTATGCGTAAAAAAACTCATAACTTTAGTTTGTTAAAGGTGATGAAATACAGGCACCCGGTCAAAGCTGCCTGTTTAATTAAAGAATCGTCATTTTGTGCACGGGGATGTCCAATCCCCGTGTTTTTTCTAAGTAAAAGTGTCTGTCATAATTAAAATGAACTAGGTTGTTAAATTGGTTACTTGATTATAATCTGGTTTTTCTGAATTTTATAGGAGAAAGGTTCAATAAGGCGTAACGCATCTAAAACCTCGCGGATATTTTCCTGGTCAAATGCTCCTGAGAAGACCTGATTCCTGATCTTTTCATTCTTAAAGACGAAATCAACATCATAGGCCCGTTCTAATTCATTGGAGATTTCTCCAAATGTTTTATGCTTAAAGCAGACACGGTGATACATCCACGAGGTTTCGACTACGGCTGTGTCCTGATGCTGAAGGTAAGTGATTTCCGGTAAGGTTGTCATTTTCTTACCCTTGTGGCTGATGTCCGGATTAATGGCTTCGGTAAACCTGATGATCAGCTTTTCGGAAGGTTTAAGTGTAATGACATCTGCCGGCCTGTCTTTTAAAGTGATCTGGACTTTTCCTCTTAGTAATGTTGTCTCGCTAAACTTATCATCCGGATAAGCTTTGAGATTAAATGCAGTCCCCAAAACTTTAAGGTCCATTTTGCTGGTATGTATGATAAAGGGGTGCGATGCATCATGATGCACATCAAAAAATGCCTCTCCGGTCAGAGATACCTCTCGGGTCGAATTGTTAAATTCTTTGGGAAATGTTAGTTTACTGTCTGCATTTAACATCACTCTTGTGCCGTCGCTCAGGATAATATTCTTTTTAGATGACCGTAAAGTCCTGGCTTCCAGCGGAACCGTATTTTGATCAGGAATATTAAAATGTAAATATGTAAAGGTGATGCACAGGATAACTATTGCCGCAGCCATGGCCCTCAAATAGAACTTTTTGAAAGGATACCGAGGTTTAAGGTCGAGTTGCTGTTCCCGGTTAGTGATCTTCTCCCTGATTCTCAGGAAGGCTTCTTCTTTTCCGGACTGCCCGGTATGATTAATGGAGAAATACGCTTTGAAGATTTCATATTTCTCCTGATATACAGGATTATCCTCGAGTAAGCCCGCCAGTTCTTTACGCTCTTCATCCGAGAGCTGTTTCGTAAATTTTTTTGTAACTAACCTGATAAAATTGTCCTGGTCCATTGGAATAATTGGTGCCTTTGAATGACAGGACGAGATTTTTCAGGAAATTACTTACACGCATTGAAAATAAAAAAAAAGAATAGACGAAACGGAGAGAAATGAAGAGGAGATGTTGACGATAATTGCCTTCCGTTCATCGTTAACATATTTATCCATGGAGTTGCTGAGTTTATTCATAGCCCTGTAAACCTGGGTATGTACGGTCCTTACAGAGATGTCAAGTACTTCTGCAACATCAGCACATTTCATTCCCTCTTCTTTAACCAGCCTGAATATTGTTTTGCATTGTATGGGCAGGGAATCAATAGCTTTATCAAGATTGAGCATAAGCTCTTTTTTCTCCAACTGAAGATCGGGCCGGTATTGACTGGTGAGATCGGCGCAGGTATCATGAAGGTCAACGATCTGCATACCGGCACTTTTTCTCCAGTGGCAGATGGCCCGGTTCTTTATGGCGACGAGCAGGTAAACCTCCGGTTTTAGGATGGCTTTCAACTGAGCTCTGTCCATCCAGCAATCAGTCAGTACATCCGATACGATTTCCTCGGCAACTTCCTTACTCTTAACATAATGGAGGCAAAATCGTACAAATTTATCGTGCAAAAGGTAAAACAACCGTTCAAGCGCCTTTAAATCATCGTTCTGGATAATTTTATTCCAACATTCCAGTACTTCATTATCTGTATTGCCCATGATCGTTCGATTAGCCGGTCGTTAACAAGTACATCTGTCCCCGATATACATTATTCATATCCGTGAAATTTATTGCAATTGTTGAAAGGCGTGAACTGCCCTGGTCTATACTTTGCTTATACTAATAACGAAGTTAAATTTTAATTGTAAAAAAAACAATTAAAATTTAACTTTTTAAAATATTTATGCTATTGGCGGCTAAATTGTGCAATATGGTCCCCTTGATTAGGATATTTGGTCGTTAAGGATGATCCTCAAGAAAATCCAGATGTTGAAATCATATCCCGTTTGCTGAAAAACAGGACAGAGGGCTTTTGGGAAGCCTATCGTTTGAAGCAAAGACAGGTTGAACAGGATTATTAAAAACAGCAGACCAGGTGGACGGCTACTGGCTTGACTGTGATTTTGCGAACGGCGCCTGTGATGCTTATTAAAATGGTAGCAAACATTTGTCCGTTAGCGAACTCCTTGCTAAGCAAGAAAATTATGGTCTTCTTGTGAAGAAATCTACGGTAATTCGACACTGCGTCTGATTACAATAAATTAACAGTACTTTTAACTGATTTACCTTCCCTGAATTGGGTGGGGGTCACCTGTTTTATTTTTCTAAATACCCTGTTGAAATAAGGCACATCGTTAAATCCCGTTGCGTTACAGATTTCAGACACGGACAAACTGGTTTTCTTCAACATTTGGCCGCAAGATTCAACACGATACTCGGTAAGAAATGTGAAAAATGTTTTGCCTGTCATCTTTTTAAAAAATGTACAGAAAGAAGATTTGTCCATTCCAACATGTTGCGCTACTTCATTAAGTGTAATCTCTTTTTGAAAATTGTTGATTACAAAGCTATAGGCTCGTTGTATTCTTTTGGTGTTCCGATCTTCGGCTACAGGCCGTCCAACAACATTTTTTTGCTGCTCTGAAGATATCAGTGAGAATATCCTGAGTAGCGTCGAAAATTTCTCAATTTCAGTTTCCGCCATCATTGCTTTCATCAAAACCTGCACTTTGGTTATGGTACTTTCGGCAATCACCACTGCGTCCCGGATTTGTTGAATTTTTAATATGCAGCTTCTTAATTCGGGAAAATTCAGATAGGCATTCTCGAGTAACTGCGGTGAAAAAAAGATGGTAATATTTTCTATCGTTCCGTCGGGCCAAGTGTCGAAATCGTCAAAAGACCAGCAATGAGGAACATTTGAAGGAATAAAAACCACTTCACCGTGAGAAAATGGTTCCATGGTATTACCAATCACCCTGTTACCTGAGCCAACGATGATATAAGAAATTTCGAGGGCCTCGTGTTGATGGAAAGTTATTTGCTCGTTAGGCGGAATACGAACATGATCGACAAAGAATGACCGTTCATTATCGGTAGGTGGCGGACAAAATTTAATATTTTGAACAGTTTGTTTCATCAAATGCAGGCATTTATCCAAATATAAGACAATGAATTTCAATAATAAGACAAATGCCGGTTTCCCATTACCTGTACTTTTGCTTTCCAACTTTCATTAATGCGCTAAAGCGGATAAGCCTTAAAATTTATCCCGCAGTATTCACCAATAATAAAAAACTAAATTATGAAAAAGCACATGACCAAATTTGTCTCTGCCCTGGTCGTATTAGCGGCCATTTTTAACTGCGCCTACACTCCCGATCCAAACAACAAACTGACGGCCAAAGAACAGGCCGCGGGCTGGAAGCTTTTGTTTGACGGACATTCAACAGCAGGGTGGCATTTGTATAACAGCCAGGCGGCATTTACAGCATGGAAGGCGAAGGACGGTGAACTATTCTGTGATCCGCAGGACAAATCCGGACCTGGCGATATGATTACGGACAAAGAATACAAAAACTTCGATTTGAAATTTGACTGGAAGCTGCCTAAAGGCGGGAATAGCGGAGTCTTTATAAATGTTTTAGAAAGGAACGATATTCCGGCGGGCTGGGCGTCAGGACCGGAATACCAATTGCTGGATGACGCTCACCCCGATTATGCAAAGCCACAATCGCGTTCGGGTTGTTTATACGGGTTTGCTCCTCAAAAGAACCCGGTGAAAAGTAAACCTTCTGATACCTGGAATCACTCGGAGATTAAACAAAAGAATGGCAAGGTGCAATTTTATCTGAACGGTGTATTGACAGCAGAAGAAGATTTTGCATCTACTGCATGGGCAAAAAAAGTAGCAGATTCTCATTTTAAGGGATTTCCTGAATTCGGCAAGCATATTAATGGTCATATCGCATTACAAGACTGGGCTACAGGCATCTCATTTAGAAACATCAAAATAAGAGAACTATAAATCGCAAAAAGTTTTATCAACCAATTTTAACCCTGTCAAAACTATCAAATCTTTTATGAGCAAGAGTACTTACCTCGAATCCAAGCAACACTATCCTATATTAGACGGATTGCGTGGCGTTGCCTCGGTGCTGGTCGTAATTTATCACATTTTTGAAACTTTAAGCGGAGGCAATGCATTTGGCCAGCTCATCAATCACGGCTATCTCGCAGTCGATTTCTTTTTTCTGCTTTCGGGCTTTGTGGTTGCGTATGCATATGATGATCGTTGGGGTAAAATGACGCAGTGGGATTTTTACAAACGAAGGCTCGTGCGCCTGCAACCAATGGTAATTATGGGTTCCGTGGTTGGTGCCGCACTTTTTTATTTCCAGGTTAGTCCGGCATTTCCACTCATAGCAGGTACGCCGATCTGGAAAATGCTGCTCCTCATGGTGATAGGTTGCACATTAATCCCTGTACCAATTTCGATGGATATCCGCGGGTGGCAGGAAATGCACCCCTTAAACGGGCCGGCCTGGTCGTTATTTTTTGAATATATCGCGAACATACTTTACGCGGTTGTTATTCGCAGGTTCTCCAAACTGGGGCTTTCCATATTTGTAGCACTTTCTGGCTGCTTATTGCTCGGTTATTTGGCGACCAGCAAATTTGGGGCGCTTATCGGTGGCTGGTCAATTGATCCCATGCAATTATTTATTGGATTTACCCGGCTACTATATCCGTTTTTTGCTGGTGTTTTGCTTTGCAGGACAGGAAAGCTGATGAAAACAAAAAACGCGTTCTGGTGGTGCAGTGTCCTCTTGATAGCAGTATTTTGTATTCCCCGGATTGGCGACATTCATCACGCATGGATGAATGGCCTATATGAAGCGCTTTGTGTTATCGCTGTCTTTCCGATTGTTGTGGCATTGGGCGCGGGTGGTGAGTTGCATACCGCGCGATCGGCCAAACTGTGCAAGTTTTTGGGCGATATTTCTTATCCTCTTTATATAACGCATTACCCGTTGATTTACGTTTTCACAGCCTGGGTTGTAAGCAATAAACTGGCGATGGGGCAACAGACTTTACTGGTTGGTTTAGTGGTAACCATACTGAGCTTATTGCTGGCCTATGCCTGCCTGAAACTCTATGACGCTCCTGTCCGCAAATGGCTAAAAAGAAAAGTTCTAATGAAAAAAGGTTGACCGTTGATATTCGAAGGGCACTGTCTCCCCATAACTTTTCCGACCGATCCCAATTAATTGCAGAAACATGCTTATAAGAAATATAAAATAAAAAAGTTCGCAAGTGCTTAGCAACTTGCGAACTTTTGTGGTATCAGCTGGGATCGAACCAGCGACACAAGGATTTTCAGTCCTTTGCTCTACCGACTGAGCTATGATACCTCCGTTTGGGGAGTGCAAATGTAGCTTTTTTTTTATGTTTGGAAAGTTTTTTTTGAAAAAAGTTTCCAATTTTTGAATAGAATCAAACAATTTAACAAAAAAATCAAACAATTATCCAATTAATCAGTCACTTAGCTTCGATAATATTTTTCAGAAATTAAAACATTTTTCTCTTTAAACATTTCAATTAACTTTGAAAAACTTACTATGCACGCATAATGATTGCACAGGCTATATTTATTATCATTTTAGGGGCCGCCATTTATCTGTTTGCCAAAAACGCGGGTAAAATAAGGCGTAACATATTGTTGGGGAAAGATACTGACCGCTCAGATCAACCTGCTGTACGATGGAAGGTGATGGCTAAGATAGCCCTTGGGCAAACCAAAATGGTAAAACGCCCGGTAGCCGCCGTTATGCACTTTTTTATCTACATCGGGTTTATTATTATTAACCTGGAGGTGTTGGAAATCATGATTGATGGTATCTTTGGGTCGCACCGGATATTTGCTCATCCGCTGGGTGGTTTGTATGGGTTGCTGATAGGAGGCTTTGAGGGTTTGGCAGTGCTGGTGCTAATTGCTTGTGTAGTTTTCCTGTGCCGGCGTAACATTGTACATTTAAAACGCTTTACAGGTACCGAAATGACGGCCTGGCCTAAATCTGATGCCAACTATATCCTCATTACTGAAATTCTATTGATGACCGCTTTTTTGACCATGAACGCGGCCGACTATAAGCTACAGCTATTGCACTTTGAACATTATGTTAAGGCAGGCAGTTTCCCCATAAGTTCGCTGATTGCGCCTTTGCTGCCTAACAGGTCGGGAGCTCTGGTAATTCTTGAACGTGTTTGCTGGTGGTTTCACATTGTAGGTATTTTGATTTTTCTGAACTATTTACCTTACTCCAAGCATTTCCATATTCTGCTGGCTTTTCCAAATACTTATTATTCAAATCTGAATAAAAAAGGAAAGTTCACCAATATGGCATCGGTTACCAATGAGGTAAAGGCCATGCTTGATCCATCTTTTGTGCCCGAAAATACTGGCGAACCAGCACGTTTCGGTGTTAAGGATGTTACCGACCTCACCTGGAAAAACCTGATGGAAGCTTATACCTGTACAGAATGCGGAAGGTGCACGTCGGTTTGTCCTGCAAATATTACGGGTAAGCTGTTATCGCCACGTAAAATCATGATGGATACCCGCGACCGCATTACCGAAGTGGGTAACAACCTGGATAAACATGGTAAGGACTATGACGATGGTAAAACTTTGCTGGATAATTACATTACCCGCGAGGAGTTATGGGCCTGTACCACCTGTAACGCTTGTGTTGAGGCCTGCCCGGTAAATATCAATCCGCTGGAGATTATTACCGAAATGCGTCGCTACATTGTGATGGAAGAATCTCAGGCCCCTGCAAGTTTGAATAATATGTTTGGTAATGTGGAGAATAATGGAGCTCCCTGGAAATACAGTCAGGCCGACAGGTTTAATTGGAGTAACCCCTCCTAAATCCTTCCCGGAGTGGAGGACTTTAAAACAATTGAAAAAAGAGATGAGCGAAGATCTAATTAATAATGAATTAAGCTCCCTCTCTGGAGGAGAGGGTCGGGATGAGGTTATACCTACCATGGCCGACATGGCCGCGCGGGGGCAGGAGCCGGAGATATTGTTCTGGGTTGGCTGTGCCGGTAGTTTTGATGAGAGGGCGCAAAAAATCACTCGCGACATTTGCAAGATATTACAGCATGTGGGCATCAATTATGCTGTTTTGGGCACTGAGGAAAGCTGCACCGGCGATCCGGCCAAACGCGCGGGTAACGAATTTTTGTTTCAGATGCTGGCCATGACCAATATACAGGTGCTTGATGGCTATAATATAAAAAAGATAGTAACGGGTTGCCCGCACTGTTTTAATACCATTAAAAACGAGTATCCGGGTTTAGGTGGCAATTACGAGGTTATCCATCACTCACAGCTTATTCAGCAGCTGATAAACGAGGGAAAACTCAAAGCAGAGGGCGGCGAAAGCTTTAAAGGTAAAAAGATCACGTTTCATGACCCATGCTATCTTGGGCGTGGAAACGGTGTTTATGAGGCCCCGCGTGCGGCCCTTGAAATTCTGGATGCCGAACTGGTAGAAATGAAACGCTGCAAATCAAATGGCCTGTGCTGCGGGGCCGGAGGGGCACAGATGTTTAAAGAACCAGAACCCGGTAAAAAAGATATCAATATGGAGCGCATGCAGGATGTGCTGGAAGCAAAGGCCCAGGTAGTAGCGGCTGCCTGTCCGTTTTGTATGACCATGCTTACCGATGGCGTAAAACATCAGGACAAGGAGCAGGAGATACGCGTATTGGATATAGCCGAAATTACCGTTAAGGCAAATGGCTTATAAACCGCCTTTTGTTTTAAAATAATTTAGCGCGTTTTTCAGACTGTCTAAACGTTCGCTGCTCATGTTCCTGACGGGTAGGTCAATCATGGTCGACATGGAGTCGATATCGCCCTTTGGATCTTCATAAGTTTGCACAATGATATCATCGGCATTAGTGCTTAATTGCAGGATTCCGGCCTTGTCATCGCCCTCGTATTCGACGTCGTTTAAACGGTTCAAATTGAAAGAGTAATACTCCTGTTTACCGTGTTGATAAGTTTTTCGGAGACGTAAAAAATAATCGTTTGTGAGGGTGAGTTCCCACTTTTTTAGTTTAACATCGGGCGGTGGATTGTACGATTCTGAAAGACATTTATTGCTCCAATCAAGCCATTCCTGATCGTCTGTTTGTGGCCTGAAGCTATAATTAAGCCAACCTGCGAGCAAAATGCAGCCGGCTAACAGCATTTTTTTTGTTTGCGACAGATGTGTGTTTTTCATGACAACAAAATGTTACCCGAAGTTAATAAATTGATATTTTTGTAAATGGAATTTTCTCAACACTCAAGAGTTTGGATATACCAGGCCGATAAAAAATTGACCGATCTGGAAGTGCAGGAAGTGCAGCAGCAACTGGATAATTTTACCATCAGCTGGACAGCCCATAACAACCAGTTAAAGGCCAGGGCCGAGGTACGGTATAACCGGTTTTTTATATTGGTAGTTGATGAAAGCCAGGCAGGTGCCAGCGGATGTTCTATCGATAAATCTGTTCATTTTATGAAACAGTTGGAACAGCGTTTTAACGTTAACCTGTTCGACAGGTTTAACCTCGCTTATCGTGATGGCGAAGAGGTGAAATCATTACCCCGCCATGCTTTTGAAGATCTTTTAAAACAAGGTAAAATCAATACCGAAACCATCGTGTATAATAACATGGTACAAAACGTGGCTGAACTGGAAAGCAAGTGGGAGGTGCCGTTTAAAAATAGCTGGCATATACAATTGTTCAGGGACCTTGTTAATTAAACAAACATTAAAACTATGTTCATCATCGATCTTAATTATATTGTGCCGCTTGAAGAGATAGATAAATACATGGATCCTCACGTTCAATACCTGGAAAAATATTACGATAAAGGAATATTTGTGGTATGGGGACGCAAACAACCGCGTACTGGTGGTATTATCCTGGCTTTAGCCGCCACTAAGGATGACGTAGAAAAAATCATTACCGAAGATCCGTTCCACATACACGGATTGGCCGAGATCACCATAACAGAATCCTTAGTTTCTAAACACCGTCCAGATTTAGAGGGGTTGCTTGGTTAAGGATAATTAGGCGGTCGGTATTTTATAGTTTATTTTTAGGCTATTTGTTTTTAAATTTATTTATGGAACAATACGATAGCCGGGTAGATGCATATATCGCCAAATCTGCCGAGTTTGCCAAACCAATACTTGAATACATCAGAGACGTTGTGCATGAAGCATCGCCGCTGATTGGCGAAACCATGAAATGGGGTATGCCTTTTTTTGATTACAAAGGTTCGGTATGCAACATAGCCGCCTTTAAACAGCATTGCGCGTTTGGTTTTTGGCGATCGTCGCTTATTAAAGATACTTACGGCATATTGAACCCCAGCGAAGAAGCGGCTATGGGAAGCTTTGGCCGCCTTGTAAGCATTGATAACCTTCCATCTAAACAGATATTAATTGACTATATACAGCAGGCCATATCCCTGAATGAATTAGGCGTTAAAGCCCACCCTAAAAAGCCTGCAACAGAAAGGGCAGAGTTAGTTGTCCCTGATTACTTTACGGAATTACTGGCAAATCACACCCGCGCTAAAGAAGTGTTTGACGGATTCAGCTATTCTAATAAGAAAGAATATGTGGAATGGTTTACTGAGGCCAAAACTGATGCTACCCGTCAAAAACGTTTGGATACAGCCATTGAATGGCTTACCGAGGGCAAAACAAGGATGTGGAAGTATAAATAAAAGGTGTTCGTTTTTTTGAAGTGAGAACGCCACGAACACTGAAGGGCCATGCCGGTACTTAATCAAATTTCATACTAAAGAGAGCGGTCATGCTGAGCCCCGTCGAAGCATGGTGGGCAGGTCCCTCCGCACGATCCTTCGACAAGCTCAGGATGACAAGCCCACGTGGTTTGCCTCCTGCCTCGTAATTACGCGTGAAAGGAAATATAGATTCTTCGCTGCGCTCAGAATGACAAGCTATATTTTTTACTTGACTTAAATGCCTTTTTTATTCCCTCCCCATGGGGAGGGTGTGTTAGGAATGCGTAGTGGCAGAGAGAGGTTTATGCGTATTTTGATATACTGGCTTACTGGTGAAACTCCTCCCTGCACTCTCCCGTGGGGAGGGTGGCGCACAAGACGACACTTTCTTTATGTCAGCACTGGTATTGTAAGCGGTTTAAAAATCCAGCGGTCCCAGTCGGCGCATATTTTTCATGATAAGGTATTGCCTGTGCCGTAAGTAACGGGTAGGGTGGGTGGCCGACCATTTGAGCGGGCTCGGGAAAATTACCGCTATGGCAGCCGCTTCATGTTTGGTTAGTTTTGATGCCGGTTTATGAAAATAAGCTTGTGAGGCAGCTTCAATACCATAAATGCCATCGCCCATTTCAATTTCGTTGAGATAAATCTCCATGATACGTTTCTTGCTCCAGAAAACCTCAATAAGTACTGTAAAGTAAGCTTCAAAACCTTTTCTTAACAGGGAGCGCCCGTCCCAAAGGAAAACGTTTTTGGCTACCTGCTGCGATATGGTGCTGCCGCCAATCAATTTTTTGCTGTGTGCGTTTTTTTCAATGGCTTTTTCAATAGCATGGAAATCAAAACCATGGTGCTCCAAAAAGGTCTGGTCTTCGGCGGCAACAGCGGCACGTTTCATGTTGTCAGATATGTCATCAAAACTTACCCATTGTTTATCTATCTTCCACTCCTTGCCGCGGGCCTTTTGCTGAAAGCCGCGTTCAATCATGAGCCAGGTAAACGGCGGGCGTACAAAACGGTAAAATAATACCCCAAGCAGGCTTAAGCCTACAAAAAGTAAAAACGCCAGCTTAAATATCCTGAATATAAGCCGCGGTATCCCACCAAACTTTGATTTTGAATTTCGGGCTTTCGATTTAGGATTTTTCTTAGAAGGGGGTGTTCGTTTCACGAAAACTAATAATTATCTATAAATAACAAAGGGTGCTTTGCTTTAGCAAAACACCCTCTAAAATTCTAAAATTAAGTTCAAAATCCGAAATCGAAAATCCGAATCCTGAAATATAAATTACTCAGCTACTACTGAGAAAGGAACCTGTACTTTTACTTCTTTATGCAGGTTTATGTTTGCGATGTAATCACCAACAAACTTAGGATCCTGATCAAAAGTAATACGACGACGGTCAACCTCAAAGCCTTCTTTTTTCAATGCATCAGCAACTTGAATAGTGTTGATGGCACCGAAAATTTTACCGCTTTCACCGGCTTTAGCGCCAATGGTAAGTTTAACACCTTCTAAACGGGCAGCTATCGCATCGGCATCCTTACGGATTTTTTCTTGTTTAAACTGAGCTTGTTTCAAGTTTTCAGCTAAAACTTTACGTGCGCTTGGAGTAGCTAATATGGCGTAGCCTTTTGGTAAAAGATAGTTACGGCCATAACCTGGTTTAACGTTTACTACATCGTCTTTATCACCCAGGTTTTTTACATCTTGTTTTAAAATAACTTCCATTTCTTAAATCTCCTATTATTTTAATGAATCTGTAACGTAAGGTAATAAACCAATATGGCGTGCACGTTTAACAGCCTGAGCCACTTTACGCTGAAATTTTAATGAAGTACCTGTTAAACGGCGTGGTAATACTTTACCCTGATCGTTAATGAACTTTAATAAAAAGTTAGCGTCTTTGTAATCAATATACTTAATACCATTCTTTTTAAAACGGCAGTATTTTTTACGGTTATCCTCCACTTTTGGAGCGGTAACGTATTTAATTTGTTCGTTAGCCATTAGTTTGTTTCCTCCACTTTAGCTGCTGGTTTTTTGTTAAAAGCACCGCTGCGTTTTTTATCATTGTAAGCAATGGCATGTTTATCCAAAGCAATGGTCAGGAAACGCAAAACACGCTCATCGCGCCTTAACTCAACCTCCAATTTGTTAATTAAATCACCTGGAGCCTTAAATTCAGTTAAGTGATAGTACCCTGTAGTTTTCTTTTGAATAGGGTACGCTAATTTTCTCAAACCCCAATTATCCTCCTGGACAATTTCGGCTCCGCCATCAGTTAAAATTTTGCTATATTTAGCGTTAGCTTCTTTAGCAACCTCTTCTGATAACAACGGGGTTAGAACGATCACGATTTCGTACTGTTGCATTATTATACTTGATTTTTAATTAATTACCCGCTAATACGGGGCTGCAAATGTACGAAGAAATTTGAATTAATCAAATCAATTATTGCAATGAAAAATAGTATTTTCGCTTAATTTGCTTGCATTTGCAAAGTCTTCGGATTTTAATAGATACATTTATGCTGATTGCGCCCCGCCAAATGAAACATGCTAATGCTCAGTTTTTTACACCGAACCCTGTTAGGCTTGCCGCGCCGCGCGATAACAGGCCTATTGAGGGCGACTGGGGCGATGAGGACGATGAAGACTTTGACGACCGCCTGGATGCCTATGTTATACCAGATGTGTCTGATCCTGAAGATGATGATCATTTGCCCGACGATGATCTGCAGTAAGCGCGGATTAATATCTTTCAACAATCGTGTTAATGCTACTTTAACTTAAAACATTTTCTTGTTAACTTCGTACCTGTGGATAATTTTATTGTTTCGGCTCGCAAGTATCGTCCGGCTACTTTTGAAACCGTTGTTGGTCAGCAACATATAACCAACACGCTTAAAAACGCTATTAAAAATAATCAGCTGGCTCAGGCATTTTTGTTCTGTGGTCCGCGTGGTGTGGGCAAAACTACCTGCGCGCGTATCCTGGCAAAAACCATCAATTGCACCAATTTACAACCCAATGGCGAAGCCTGCGGCGAATGCCCTTCGTGCAAAGCCTTTGAAAACGGTAACTCATTTAACGTACACGAGCTTGATGCAGCATCAAACAATTCTGTTGATGATATCAGGAGCCTGATTGACCAGGTGCGGATACCACCACAGGCCGCGCGTTATAAAGTATATATTATTGATGAGGTACACATGTTGTCGCAGGCGGCGTTTAACGCTTTTCTGAAAACACTGGAAGAGCCGCCTCATTACGCCATATTTATATTAGCTACTACGGAGAAGCATAAAATACTGCCCACCATACTTTCGCGCTGCCAGATATTTGATTTTAACCGTATTAAGGTTGATGATATGGCAGGCCACCTGGCTTCTATAGCGGTTAAAGAAAACATTAGCTATGAGCCCGACGGTTTACACATCATAGCCCAGAAAGCTGATGGCGGCTTGCGCGATGCCTTGTCCATGTTTGATCAGATCGTTAGCTTTTCGGGTGGTAAGGTTACCTACCGGTCGGTAATTGATAACCTGAACATACTTGATTACGATTACTATTTTAACATAACTGATAGCCTGCTGCAGGAAGATACTGCTAAAGTATTGTTGTTTTTTGACGAGATACTTTCGCGTGGTTTTGACGGCGCCCATTTTATTGCCGGCCTGAGCGAACACTTCCGTAACCTGTTGGTAAGTAAAGATCAGGCTACCGTAAAATTGCTGGAAGTAAGCGAGGGTATCAGAAATAAGTATCTGCAGCAATCGCAAACCGGCTCGGTGTCGTTTTTACTGTCGGCCATGAATATTGCCAACCAGTGCGATATTAGTTATAAACTCAGTAAGAACCAGCGATTGCAGGTAGAGTTGGCCTTGCTTAAAATGTGCCACCTGCCGTCGGTATTTAATATGGCAACTTCACCAATTGCCGCAACATCCGCCACAGACGGGTCATTAAAAAAAAAACCTGATACCTCAGCAGTAACCGCCCCAACGCCGGAAAATAAGATCAGTAATGATGCGCCTGTATTGAGCGATACACCGCTTGCCTATAATAAATCGGCACCGCAGCCACAAAATAACCAGGCAGCACAGAGGGCAATGGAAACGGCTCCGGTAGTACCTGCCGAAAAGCCGAAAATATTTATCCCGAACCCAAGCCTGGGCTCGTTATCTATAAAAATACCCTCACTTAACGATACCGGGAAAACCGAAGAAGAAATTGCGGAAGAGGAAGACCCTTATTTAAAGGGTGACGCCCGCGAGGATTTTACCATGGACAGCTTTTTAAAATACTGGAGCGATTTTGCCGCAAAAGTAAAGGCTGAGGGTAAAAAGAACCTGGTTACCATTTTTACCTCCAATGCGCCCCGTATGTTAAAGCCTTATGAATTTGAGGTTGTGGTTGGGAATAAGGTACAGGAAAATCTGTTTAAGGAGGAACGCCCTGAAATGCACAATTTTTTGCGCAGCAAACTCAACAATTTTAGTATTGAAGTGCATGCCCGGGTTGATGAGCAGCAGGTTGTCAGAAAGCCTTACACTGCGATAGAGAAATTTCAGCACATGGCTGCACGTAATCCGCAGCTTAATGATTTAAGGAGCCGCTTTAATCTTGATTTTGACTGATAGGTAGTTATGGGTTTTAAGTTTTGAGTGATGAGTTAGTTAAATTGTTCAAGGTTAAACTCAAAACTCATCACTTAAAAATTATTTCAAAAATTCCGTGTCGTTTTTAGGATACCCTTCATCGTCAAGATCATCACGATCGTCTTCGGGGGTGTGTGCTAATGCAGAATCTGTAGGGTCAACCTCTACAATAGAGCCTTCATCAATGTGCATGCCAAGGTCGTCAACATCCGTTTCAAGCGATCTTTTTTCTACATATTCATCAGCCGTATCATAGGGGTTTGCCTCATCATAGGTCGAATTCATATCGTCGCCATTTTTTACCGAAGTATCATACGGGTCGGGATGGTCATAGTCCGGATCATCACTTCGTACATCATATTCAAAGCTGTTATCATCAGGATTATATTTAAGGTCTTCCTTGTCAATGGTTTCACCTAATTCATCCTTTAATGTTCTGTCACGATCGGTACTATTATCATTTAGTGCATCGTCGTCTTCATAATCATCATATCCGGGATTTATATTTTGATCGTTCATAGGTTTATATTTTACTTAAATATACCGAAAACCTTGCCAAAAAAGCAAAACCAATTCATCAAATTAACATTGCTGAATTTTATACTAATAATGTATTTGCTTTCTATATGAAGTTACCCCGCCAATGGCAAATTTTACCCCCAAAGTAAATTGCGTAAACATATCATTAGCATACTTTGTGTTTAGCAATTTTGTATTGTAACCGTCCAGATTATCATTCATTACAAAATTGTACTGATAGCCCAGGTCAATTTTTACGCTGGGTTCATTATACTGGTTAAATATCTTAATTTCATAGCCTATCCTTGCAGGTATAACGGGGATATTGGTGTTGTTATCACCGGGCAGGCCGACATCCGCTTTTTCAACTACGTGATTTACCAGATAGCCAACACCGGTTGAAAGATATAAGTTTTTAAAGGCATTAAGCACATTGCTTTGCGAGTAATCAATCAGTTCACCGGCCTGTAACTGCACCTTTAAAAAAAACAAAGCAAAATGATTTTCAAACTGCAAACCGTAACCCGCAGCGGGGTCTCCGGCCTTAAGCCTGCCAAACTGGCCCTCAAAAACATAATTAAGAAAAGGTGTTTGGTTGTAAGTAAGGTTGAAATGGGCCGACGGCGTTTTTTTTATTGCAGTAGTTACATCGGTACCTGTCGGGTTGTTTAAACCTGCCGCAAAACCTATATCATACTGTGCATAATCATATCCTATTTGGGCTTTTGCTAAAAACGAGCAAATACATAATATGGTTATAAGGAGTGTTTTTAATCTTGGTTTGATCATGTTTTGTGAAAATAAAGGGCTGTTTTATATAACCTGCTTGGTTAGTTGTGTTATTTTTTGTAAAAATAGCACGCAACCTCACAATTACAATAAGTTGGCCATAATAAAGTCAGGTTAAAGCAATCAATAATTTTCATGTATTATTTAATGCAATAGCTAAAGTCTATTTAATATATTTGGTGCCAATAAAACAAAAAAACAACATCAGGTATGTCAAAAATTAAAGTAGAAAATCCGGTAGTTGAACTGGATGGAGATGAAATGACCCGAATTATCTGGAAATTTATCAAAGACAGGTTGATAATTCCTTATCTTGATCTTGATATAAAATATTATGATCTGGGTATCGAGTATCGTGATGAAACTAATGACCAGGTGACTATTGATGCCGCGAATGCTATTTTAAAATATGGTGTAGGTATTAAATGTGCAACTATTACGCCTGATGAGCAACGCGTACAGGAGTTTGGCTTAAAACAAATGTGGAAATCGCCAAACGGAACTATACGTAACATTCTGGATGGTACCGTTTTCCGTGAGCCAATTGTAATGGCCAATGTACCGCGTTTGGTACCTAACTGGACAGCTCCTATATGTATTGGCCGTCATGCATTTGGCGATCAGTACCGCGCTACCGATTTTGTTACCAAAGGTAAAGGCAAGCTTACTGTTACTTTTACCCCCGAAGATGGCGGTGCAGAACAGTCATACGAAGTATATAACTTTAAAGGCGATGGTGTTGCCTTAACTATGTACAATACCGACGAATCAATAAAAGGATTTGCCCGCGCCTGCTTTAACCAGGCTCTGTTAAAAAAATGGCCTTTATATCTGTCAACCAAAAACACCATCCTTAAAAAATACGATGGCAGGTTTAAGGATATTTTCCAGGAGATATATGAAAACGAATTTAAGCTGGAGTTTGAAGCCAACCAGTTAACTTACGAGCACCGCTTAATTGATGACATGGTTGCATCTGCTTTAAAATGGCATGGTAACTTTGTATGGGCTTGTAAAAATTATGACGGCGACGTACAGTCTGATACCGTAGCACAAGGTTTTGGTTCATTAGGTTTAATGACCTCGACCCTGGTTACACCAGATGGCACCGTAATGGAAGCTGAAGCAGCACATGGTACCGTAACACGCCACTACCGCGAGCACCAGGCCGGTAAACCTACCTCAACTAACCCAATCGCTTCAATTTTTGCGTGGACAAGAGGTTTGGAATTCCGTGGTTTGCTTGATAATAACCATGAACTGGTAAACTTCTGCAAAACTTTAGAGCAGGTTTGTATTGAAACTGTTGAAAGCGGTAAAATGACCAAAGATTTGGCCATCACCATTAAACCCAAAGTGGAGCACGGTAAAGATTATTTATATACCGAAGAGTTTTTGGCAGCTATTGACGAAAACCTGAAAGCCAAATTAGGTAAGTAATATTGAAATTGTAAAAAGTAAAGTCCGCATAAAAACTATGCGGACTTTTTTTATTCATTTGCTAATTAATGATAAATCAATTTAGCGTTTTATCATTTCTTATTTATCTCCTAACTTAGCGGCATAAAAACATTAGTCATGTCAGCATTATATCCGTTAAAATTCAAAACCATTTATAAAGACAAAATATGGGGTGGTCAAAAGATCAAAACCTATCTGCATAAAGATTTTGGCGCTTTGCCAAATTGCGGCGAAACCTGGGAAATATCAGGCGTGAAATCTGATGTATCTGTTGTTGCTGATGGCGCACTGGCAGGCGAATCATTAGCCGACTTACTGGAGAAATACCAGGGCCAACTGGTGGGCGAAAAAGTTTACGCTCATTTCGGTAATATATTTCCGCTGCTGGTAAAGTTTATTGATGCTAATGATGACCTATCTGTACAGGTGCACCCTGATGACGAATTGGCCAAAAAACGTCACAACTCATTTGGTAAAACCGAAATGTGGTATGTAATTGAGGCCGATCCGGGATCTACACTGATTGCCGGCTTTAACCAGGATATGACAGAGCAAAAATATGTCGACGCTTTAAACAGCGGCCATATTATGGATATTCTGAATAAAGAAGATGTAACCGCGGGCGATGTTTTCTTTTTACCGGCCGGCAGGGTGCATACCATCGGCAAAGGATTACTGATAGCCGAAATTCAGCAAACGTCTGACATTACCTACCGCATATATGATTTTGACAGGGTTGATGATAAAGGCAACAAACGTGAGCTGCACACCCAAGAAGCGCTTGCTGCTATTGATTACAAACATTACCCGGAATATAAAACCGGTTATCAGCCTAAAAAGGATGAAACTGTAAAGTTGGTTAAATGCCCTTACTTTACTACCAATCTGCTTGATTTTACCCACAGCACTGCAAAAGATTATTCAACGCTCGATTCGTTTGTGATCCACATATGTGTGGAAGGTGACTATACCGTAAAATATAATGATGAGGCATACCCTGTAAAAATGGGCGAATGTATATTGCTGCCTAAAAACATTGATAAGATAGAATTGGAAACAACAGGCGGCTTTAAAATACTGGAAAGCTATATTGAATAGTTAGAAAGCATCTGATAAGTATGGGGCATTTTATAGGGCCTGTACTTATTAATTTGTATCGTTAAGATCGCGGAATATTTTGGCTAAACGTGATACATCTACCGGTTTAATGATGTAATCAGAAATATCAGAATTTTTTTTTGCACGTTCAATATCATTAATATCAGTTGAGGAACTGAGTATATAAATCGTGATTTTTTTCCCCAGTTGTGATTTTATTTCCGCAAACTCATTCATAAATTCCCATCCATCCATAACGGGCATACTGATATCCAGGAATATAACATCGGGTAAATTATTTGCGTTGAGCGGGTTCTTAAAATAGGAAATTGCCTCACTGCCGTTGTTAAAAGTGCATACCCGGCTGCTCAGGTTTTTCAGGTTAAGCAATTTTTTAAACCCGTAAACATAGGTTGTGTTGTTATCAATAATACAGGCGTTAACAGGAGGGGGACTTACAATCATTATAGCTTTGTAATTATACCAGCTTGATTGTAAATTTAGTGCCAATATTTACGGTGCTTTCAACTTTGATGGTACCTCCAAGGGCCTCTATCTGGTTGCGGGTAATAAATAGCCCAATCCCTCTTGCATCGGGATTTTGGTGAAATGTTTTGTACATGCCAAATATCTTGTCGCCATAACGTTCAAGGTCAATTCCTATTCCATTGTCTTCAAATATGAGGTAAATATGATTTCGGTCTTTCAGAGTATAGCACCTGATCAACGGCTGGCGCTCCGGATGGCTGTATTTTAAGGCATTGGTGAGCAAATTTTGTAATATGCTTTCCATATATGCCGGTATATAACTTATTTGCTGACATTGGCTAAAATCATACTCTATACGTGCATTAAGCGCGTCTATATTGCTTTTTATAGCCGATTGTATGTTTTTGAAAATGGATTCGAAACTGATTATACTGCGCTCGTTGGTAATTTCAGTTTGTATCTTAACAATTTCATTAAGATGTTCAATGGTTGCGTTTAGGCTTCCGCTAATTGATTTTATATGCGAAAAAATTTCATTACGGTCTCCTGCAAGTTCAGTTTCTTCGTATAAATTCACCATAAACTGTAAATTACCGGTATGCGACCGCAGATTGTGCGATACGATATAGGCAAAATTTTGCAGTCGCCTGTTTTGATCAGTTAGCAAATTCAGCGACGATTCAAGGCTAAGGCCCTTGCGCTTGTTGTTGTCAATATCCTGTATGATGCCTCTAACCTTAACGCTTTTTCCAAAATCATCAATAATAGGCACCCCCTTGGCCCTTACCCATATTACGTTGTTTTTAGCTGTTCTGAACAGTAATTCAAGATCATAAGGCTGGCAAAATTCAAGGGCATTATTTATGGCATGTTGTATTACAGAGCGATAGGAGGGCTCAAAAAAGCTTATAGCTTCATCAAGGGTTAGTTTTACCTGGCTCTGTAGCTCATAAATATCATATATCTGTTTTGATAATGTAAGGTTGAGGGTTCCTGCTTCAATTTCCCAGCTGCCCAGCTTGGCAATCCTGATGGTTTCGCTATAAAGCAGGTCATTTTTGGCAGCCTGCAGCTGGGCCTGCTTATATTGATTTATATTAATAATAGAGCCGTAAATTACGTGCCCGTTTTGATCATCGTGCCTTTTAATGGTACTTTCGAACCAATGATAGCCTGATGCTTTGGTAAGTAATCTTATTTGTAAAGGTTTGGCAGAGTTTTGATTATTTAAGGCGTTAAGAAAAATATGTTTGTCCTGATGGTAAAGCAGATGTTCGAAAAATAAATGGTTGGAGCACTCAATTTCGTTTGGCGCGTACCCTAAAATGGTATAAAAGCCGGTTGACCATTTTATAGCTCGCGTATTAATATTATACTCCCAGATACCGGCATTAACATTATCAATTATTTGAGCAAGATGCAGCCTGCTATCGTCAGAAAATTTATCTTCAGAAAAACTCATATTGTTAATACCCTACTCATTTATTCATTAAGGACATGTTCTCTATTAGAAAATTATGTGCCATAATTTTAAATCCCGAAAATTACAACCATAGGTTGTGTCTGTTTTTTTCTGATCTTTAATATTAAAACTTAAACTGTCTTGGGTCAAATATAATATTTGAAACGATATAATCTGCTCTTATTCTGACTATTACCCAATAAATTTATTAATGTGTTTTTTTTATTATTTACGGTGATAAGGAAGTAAATAAGGAGGATTTAGACGTTTTGAGTGTTATTTGACCAAAACTACCGCAAAACGAATAAATAATGACTTTAAACCGAGAGCTTTTCTTTGAAAAATAGAGAGATACCAAATTGAAAAATAAAAAATAGGAGCTTTTGATATATATTTAAGAGTTTACGTCCTGTATTTTAGCCATTTTATAATAAAGGAGAAAATATTGTCATTATCTGGAAGTCAGCTCGTTTAGCGCGTTGGTCGCTATCCATTTTGCAGATTTATGATTTTGCTTTAAAATATTATGTGCCGTTTGTATGGCTGCCATTTTTAAAATATTATTTCTCTTCCCTATTTGTCTCAATGCCCAGTTTACGGCTTTCTTAACAAAATTTCGGTTGTCCCAGGCTTCACGTTCCATAATAGGGAACAACCTGAAAAATGTTTCATCGGATGCTTTTTTGTGATGCACTGCATATTCGGCCATTAAAACAAAGCCTGCACGCTTAATAAATTCTTCTTCATGGGCACTAAATTCTATAGCTTTTGCAATGGCGAAGGGGGTACGGTCAAACAAATTACCACATACCTGATCGCACAGATCCCAGGAGTAAAAATCTTTTGTCCAGTTGTCTATTTGCTGTTCTGTTACTAGGGCCGGGTCATCAATCATAGAGGCCAGCATACGTGCTTCGTGCAAACCGGTATCCCAAAGCTCGAGCGCAAGGGCATGATTTTTCCCGATGATTTTAGCCAGTTTACGCAACTCGGGAAGCTTTACCCCAATGGCATGAGTGGCGTCAATACCAAAACGCTGCATACCTGCAAGATAAGCAGGCTCCGCTTTATCTTTTAAAAGGTCAATGATCTCCCGTACCGCCATCCGGATTTAATCAGTTATGCTTTTACTTTGTAATTTGTTGTGTATGCCGGTTACTTCCATCAGCGCGGCCGAGCAGTAAAAGGGGTGTAACTCCATAACTAATGAACCTGCTTTAATGGCAGGGTCTGTTTCGGTGAGTGCTTTAGCTTCCTCAATGCTTTCTACATTAAAAATAAATATTCCTTTAATGGGCTGGTCATCTAAAAATGGCCCTGCCACCACTAACTTTCCTTCATCGGCTAAACGGGTAATGTTTTTTAAATGTGCCATTTGCAAGTGCATCCTTGCCGCCGAATCTTTTAGCCGGTTTGGGCCTGATTTTAAAAAGGCCATTACATATTTTTTCATGCCATACTCATCGGCACCCAGCTTTTTGGCAAGAACGGCATCATAAACAGGTTTGGCGGCGGTGGTATTTTGCGCAAAGCAATTAAAACCGAAGGCTATAATTGCCATTAACAAAATGAGCTTTTTCATGATATTGGGGATTTAAGGTATACCAAATATAACTAAATCAAAAAAAGAAAGCCGGGCTATGTCCGGCTTTCTCATTTCTCATCAAAGATTTCCCCTTAATTCCTGTTCCCGTTCAATAGCTTCAAACAATGCTTTGAAATTACCGGCACCAAATGATTTTGCACCTTTACGCTGAATAATCTCGAAAAATAGGGTAGGCCTGTCTTCAATAGGTTTGGTGAATATTTGCAGCAGGTAGCCCTCATCATCGCGGTCAACCAGGATACCCAGTTTTTTCAGGGGCTCCAGATCTTCATCAATATGGCCAACCCGGGAGGTAAGGTCATCATAGTAGGTAGTGGGTACGGTTAAAAACTCCACACCCCGTTTTTGCAGATTGGTTACTGTAGCCACAATATCATCAGTAGCCAGCGCCATGTGCTGTACGCCTTCATCCTCATAAAATTCCAGGTACTCCTCAATCTGCGATTTCTTTTTGCCCTCGGCCGGTTCGTTGATCGGGAACTTTACATAACCATTGCCGTTGCTCATTACCTTGCTCATGAGGGCGGAGTATTCGGTGCTGATCATTTTATCATCAAAGGTTAAAATGTTCCTGAAACCCATAATGTCCTCGTAAAAATTAACCCACTCGTTCATTTTATGCCAGCCCACATTGCCCACGCAATGGTCAACATATAGTAAGCCTGCGGTTGGCGGGTTATATACAGTTTCCCACTTTTGATATCCGGGTAAAAACAAGCCTTTATAGTTCTTGCGCTCAATAAACAGGTGCGCAGTTTCGCCATATAGCTTTATGCCGCTGGTGCGTACTTCGCCATGTTCATCGGTAAGGGTTTGGGGCTGCTGAAAAGGTACAGCGCCGCGTTTAACGGTTTGCTCAAAGGCATCATAAGCATCATTAACCCAAAGTGCCAGTACCTTTACGCCATCGCCATGTTTTTTAATATGCTCGGCAATAGGGTGGTCGGAGTGCAGGGGAGTAGTCAGCACAATCCTGATCTTGCCCTGTTGTAAAACGTACGATGACCTGTCGCGCACACCGGTTTCTGGTCCGGAGTAGGCCAGGTTCTGAAACCCGAACGCGGTTTTATAATAATGAGCGGCCTGCTTGGCGTTGCCCACATAAAACTCCACATAATCGGTACCGTTAAGGGGTAAAAAATCAGCCCCCTCTAAATCTCCCCCGGTAGGGGAGACTTTTTTATTTATGGTTTGTGTTTGCATTGTTTTAATGATTTGCCTCACCCCGGCCCTCTCCAAAGGAGAGGGAGTCTTGTTTAGTGAGTAGTTGATGTTTAATTTATTACGCTTTTGCAATTCCAGGTCCTCTCCTTTGGAGAGGATTTAGGTGAGGCTCCAGCTCTTATAATAATTCTCATCCTCAATTTTTACAGCATCCTCTGTAAGCATCAGCGGGCGGAATGGATCTATCATTACAGCCAGTTCATCGGTTGATTCTTTACCGATTGATTTTTCTACCGAACCAGGATGCGGGCCATGCGGTATGCCGCCCGGGTGCAGGGTAATCTGCCCTTTTACTACGCTTTTACGGCTCATAAAATCGCCGTCCACGTAGTACAGCACCTCGTCGCTGTCCACATTGCTGTGATTGTAAGGCGCTGGGATTGAGAGCGGGTGATAATCAAACTTACGCGGTACAAAGGAGCATATTACAAAGTTGTTGCCCTCAAAGGTTTGGTGTACCGGAGGCGGCTGGTGCAGGCGCCCGGTTATTGGTTCAAAATCATGTATGGATAACGCCCAGGGATAATGAAAGCCATCCCAACCAATAAAATCAAACGGATGGGTGCCATATATGTATGGATAAATAAGCCCCTGCTTTTTGATCAGTATCTTGAAATCGCCATACTCATCGCGGGTGTCCAGGTTGGCCGGGCGTTTAATATCGCGCTCGCAATAAGGGGAGTGCTCCATCAATTGCCCATATTGGTTGCGGTAACGTTTTGGCGGACGAATCGGGCTAAAGCTTTCTACAATAAAAAGCCTGTTATCTGGCGTATCAAATTCCATCTGGTATATGGTACCACGTGGTATCACCAGGTAATCACCATACACAAATTTAATCTTACCAAAACCTGTTTTCAATGTACCCGAACTTTCATGTATAAACACCACCTCATCGGCCTGGCTGTTCTTATAAAAATAGTCGGTCATGGATTTGCGCGGCGCGGCCAGCGAAATATGCAGATCGCTGTTAACAAGCACCGGTTTGCGGCTTTGCAGATAATCATCTTCCGGCTGAATGTTGAAGCCTATCAGACTAGTGTGTTTCAGGTGTTTTTCGCGCACTATTTTTGGCTCCACGCTGTAAGGCTCGCCCAATGTTTTTACGATGGTGGGCGGGTGGGCATGGTAAACCAATGAGTATAAACTGGAAAAACCTTCGGTAGATACCAGTTCTTCGGCATATAATGAACCATCGGGCTTACGGAATTGTGTATGCCGCTTTGGCGGAATAGCTCCTAATGAATGATATACAGGCATAATGTTTTAATTGGTTAACAATAAAACGTTTAAAATATCAGGATAGTTTTAAGCAGTTGTACCGCCAACGTAAAATGAACAGTGCGGTTAACGGCTTATTTAAAGCAGGGAAAAGTACCGTAATTAGTATTGAGCAAGTACAATTTTAGCAAGCACAGCATCTCTGAACGATGAGGCATCGCTCATACTGGTAAGGCCCAGCGAAAACAGGAAATGCTTTTGTATGCTTAACATGGTTAACACGAAATTAAACGTAATATTTTTAATATGCAAGCATAATAAATTAACCACCCGTAAAGTAAATTGATTAGTTTTGAGTTAACCAATCACCAGTTATGATCAAGAAGAAAGCCATATTATGGGGAATACCTATCTGGATTATAATAACCGTAGCGTTTTCAACATTTGATGCTGCTGCAGACGGATTCACGTCTATTGGTTTTCCTCTGCACTTTTATACCTATTTTGAAGGTAAATCAGCCTCCGGTAGTTTTATAAAACACGGAGTTATTTTAACGTACTTTTTAATAGATGTTATTGCATTGATTGCTTTTATTTTATTGGTTCGTATTACTTTATTAAGCAGGCGAAAGCCGATTTAAAACTCAATTATAAACACATCATCCTATGAAATTAGTATCCTATAAAACCGAAGACCGTGAGCATTTAGGTATTTTTATAAATAATCACATTTATAACCTAAACTCGTGCGACAAGCTGATCCCCGACAATATGAACGAGTTTTTGTGGGGAGGCGACGAACTGATGGATCATGCCCGCAAAGTTCACAACGCTATTAGTTCGGGTAAAATGGAGGCTAAGGAGGAATTGTTTTTTGAACTGATTGCGCCGGTGCCCCATCCGTCGTCATGCAGGGACGGGTACGCTTTCAGGCAGCATGTGGCCGCGGCCCGTCGTAACCGTAAGGTTGATATGATACCGGAGTTTGACCAATACCCCATATTTTATTTTACCAACCATAATGCCATACAGGGGCCCGGCGAAATTGAATGTATGCCCGATCATTTTAACAAACTCGATTTTGAACTGGAAGTAGCGGTAGTGCTCAATAAAAAGGGACGTAACATTAAAGCTGCCGATGCAGATAGTTTTATTGCGGGTTACATGATCATGAACGATATGAGCGCCCGCACTCTGCAAATGGAAGAGATGCTGCTGAACCTCGGCCCGGCAAAAGGTAAGGATTTTTCGACGGTGATTGGCCCCTGGCTGGTAACACCCGATGAACTGGAACAATATAAGGTTGCCCCCAAAACCGGCCACATCGGCAATACCTATAACCTCGAAATGAAATGTGTAATAAGCGGCAAACAGGTATCGGCAGGTAATATGGCTGATATGGACTGGACCTTTGCCGAGATTATTGAACGTTGCGCTTACGGTTGTGATGTGCTGCCCGGCGATGTTATAGGCTCAGGCACGGTTGGTACCGGCTGTTTTCTGGAGCTGAATGGAACGGGGTTATTGAATGACCCCAGCTATCAGCCCCAATGGCTTAAAGACGGCGACCTTATTGAAATGGAGGTTACCGGCCTGGGTATGCTGGGCAACATCATAAAAAAAGCCGATAGTGATTTTTCGATATTGGCACTGAAGAAGTAACACAAAAATAAAAATCATGTCGTTGCGAGTAACGAAGCAATCGCGGACTGTATATGTTCTGCATAGTATGCGATTGCCACGCTGCGCTCGCAATGACATATAGTAATACGTTATATGCCATCAATAAAGGTTTCCGATATTTCCATAGCGCATCTGCATAGCTATCTTAACCATGCAATTGCGCCAAGGCCTATTTGCCTGGCTTCTACGGTAGATAAGGATGGTAATGTGAACCTGAGCCCTTTTAGTTTCTTTAATGTATTCAGCACCAATCCCCCGGTTTGCGTGTTCTCGCCATCGCGCAGTGTGCGCGACAATACAACAAAACATACGCTTGAAAATATTTTAGAAGTACCTGAATGTGTGATTAATATTGTTAATTACGATATGGTGCAACAGGTATCGCTTTCGAGCGTAATGTATGCCAAGGGGATAAATGAGTTTATTAAATCGGGTTTAACGCCTGTGGCGTCCGAATTAGTTAAACCGCCCCGCGTAGCCGAGGCGCCTGTACAATTTGAGTGCGTTATTAACCAGGTGATCTCCCTTGGCGATACACCGGGCGCGGGCAACCTGGTTTTGGCCGAAATTAAGCTGATTCACATTAAGGACGAGATTTTGGACGCCGAGGGCAGGATAGATCAGGCAAAGATTGATCTGGTGGCCCGTTTGGGTGGCGACTGGTACTGCCGCGTTACCGAAGACAACCTGTTTAAAGTAGCTAAACCCAATATGAAAATGTGTATTGGTGTGGATGCGCTGCCATACAGCATCCGCAATTCGAGGGTGCTTACCGGTAATAATCTGGGTCAGCTCGGCAACCTGGAGGCATTACCTTCCGACGAAGCCATTGAAGCTTACATGTTATCCCCCGGAATTAAAGAACTGCTGGATGCCACCATTGGCGACAGCCAAACCCGCGAACTGCAGCTACACTTAAAAGCCAAACAATTGCTTGATGAAGATAGGGTAGCAGAGGCGTTAATGGTGTTATTGATGGAATGAGGTTGGAATGACCTGATATCTACCGGGTATTTTAACTTTTTTTATTATCGCTAACATCATTGATGGTCTGTTTGAATAATGTGAATTATTTCATAAATTCGTATAACGGCCTAATAATGAGCTTAAATGAAACAGGAAGAATTGGACGAACGTTATTCCATAGTTGAAAAACTGGTCAGGCTGTTTAAGTTTGAGCGGTTTATTCATCTTGCTGTTACTGGTATTTCCTTGGTGATTCTGCTTGTTGCCATTTCACTTATGATTTACAATAAAGAAGCCGGTAAGGCCGAATTATCACTAATGTTTGGATCCTCGGGCCTAATTACCTACACTGGCGGCCGACTTCTTCGAATGTGGGATCAGGCGTTAAAAATTATTGTAACCGGTAAAATGTAAGTAATGAATGAGCTCGATAACCTGGAGAAATCTTCCCGAAGATCGGCAATAATCAGCCTTATTGGTATTTTGATTTTTATTACATCATTAATATTTGCCAGCTATAATCTATTCAATTCAAATAAAGAGCTGAAAGAAATAAAGGCCGAACTCAAAAAATCAAGCGATAGCTTAATTATTCAAAAAAAGGCTGTAGCTGAATTGAGAAACCGGATAACTGGGCTTAAAGCAGATGAATCGCAGCTTAATCAGTATCTGATAAGTTTAATAGAAAGCACGCAGGCAAATCAAGGCAACGCGCTTGCCGATGGCGAAAGAATTGACTGGAGCAATATCAAAAGCACAATTATAAATCTACCGTCGGGGAAAAGAAAGCTTGCATTAACAATAGCGCTTTTAACAACCTGGAAACAAATCCCGTTTGAGTTGGGCAGAAACACTCCTAAGTCCAGTTTTGATTCTCCCGGATATATACAATATGTACTAAAACAAACCGGGATTAATATTAACAGAAACACTGTTGAACCGCTTTCAGGAACTATCATGAAACTTTATAAAAAAGTAGACAAGCCCTTGCCTGGCGACTTAATATTTTATAAGGGACAAATTGGTAGTTTTGGTTTCTTTTACGTTGCCCCTGGTGCCAAAAGCGGGCAGGGTATTGCTATAGGCACTCTGCAAGCGGTATCCCCCCTAGGTATTTATGATACCATAAATATCAATACCGAATATTTTCCTTTTATAGGTTATTACCGGGTTGAATATGATTAAAGTAACTTTTGAACACGTTTGGGAATACTTACGAAGTTTTTAAAACTTCGTAAGTATTTAATTATTTTGATTCATAAAAAAAGACACATGGATGTGTCTCTACGATAAATAGAACATTTAAAAAGCTTATATACCCAATACCTGTTTCAGCTTCACATACCCGGTTTTGCTTACTGGTATTTTGGCGCCCGATTTTAGTATGGCCAGATGGGCATCTTTTTCGTAAGGGTCTATACGGGTTATCTGCTGTATGGCAATGATATAAGAACGGTGAACCCGCACAAACTGGCGTGCATCAAGCGTTTGCTCAAAAAAGTTCATGGTTTTATTTTTTAGGTATGAGCCCTCGTGAGTAAATACGCTTACATAATCATCATCGGCCTGCAGGTATACTACATCAGATACTGGAATGATTTTCACTTTAGTGCCTGTTTTAACCACGATGCGCTCATGCTGTGCCGGCGATTGAGATGCCGCGGTTTCCAGCAGTTCTTCGGTTTGCTTAGGGGTATGTTTTTCAGGAGCAGTAGCCAGATATTTTTCCATAGCCTTGTTAAACCTGTCTTTACTAAAGGGCTTTAACAGGTAGTCAATAGCATGCGCTTCAAAGGCCTTTATGGCATATTCATCAAATGCGGTGGTAAATATTACCGCAGGAGGCTGCTCTACAAGTTCAAGCATTTCAAACCCGTTTATTTTAGGCATTTGTACATCCAAAAAAATCAAATCGGGTTGGTGCTGCTGTATGGCTTTCAATCCCTCAAAGCCATCATTACACTCTTGTATCAATTCAATTTCGCTAAAATTCTGAAGGTATTCCTTTACAACCATGCGGGCTAAAGGTTCATCATCAATAATTAAGGCTCGCCTCATAACTGTGGTATTTTTATAATGGTTGTAAATATATCATCATTTGCATGAGTTTCCATCAAATCGTTACGGGCAAAAAGCAAATAAAGACGGCGCTGCACCCCTCTTAAACCAAAACCTGTACCTTTTTGAGGCCGTGAAGTTTGCGGGTCATAAGGGTTTTGCACCATCAGTACCAAGTAATGCTCCTCCATTTCGCTGCGTATGCTAACGGTAACCTCGCCGGTCGTATCATACAAACCAAACTTTATGGCGTTTTCAACCAGGGGTTGCAACAGCATTGAGGGCATTACCGCTTCGCCGCATTTATCGTCGCAACTTATTTCGGTTTGCAGGCGATGGCCAAAACGAACCTTCTCAATGTCCAGGTACAGGTTCAAATGTGCTAATTCTTCACTTAAAGGCACGAGGAGCTGATCGTCTTTTTTTAAAGTTCCTCTTAAAAAGTCAGACAGCTGGTGTATCATGCGGCGGGCTTCATCGGGTTTAAAACCAATGAGCGCGTTGATGGAGTTAAGGCTATTGAACAAAAAGTGAGGCTGTAATTGCTGGCGCAGATTGTAAAGTTCGGCATCGCGCGCCAATTGTTCAGCTTCGGTTTTACGTTTCTGGGTTTCTTTTTGATCAAGCTGCGAATACCATAATAAACTGATCATGGCCATCCAGCCGATGGCTAAAAAGTCGGTAAAAAAACGGATGGTTAATGATTGCTGTACAAAGTTCACAAACACCTTGTCGGAATGAATAAGCGGCAGCAGGTAGCGGCAACCCAGTGTGCAAATGCCCGCGAGCGCCACGCACCATATAAATAGGTTAATATAGCTGCCTTTACCAGGCTGGTAATAGCGCAGGTTATTATTTATAAGCCAGCAGGCGCCAGATAATAAAACAGCGCTCAGCAAGCCGTCTGTTGAGGCGGTAAACCAAAAAAAGCCAAAACTATGCACAATATAAGTTTGCAGGCCAGCCCATACAAGGCCGCATACAACAAATGCACCGTACAATTTTGAAGCTGATAATGTTGGTAATGCCAAAACTTATATTCTTTTACTAATTGATTTTAAAAATGATGAACACCGAATAATAAATATTGAATAATGAAGTAATCAGGTTGGTTACTGATTTAAAATTTTCACATCGTTCTTAGATATTGGAAATTCATTATTCAATATTAGGATTTTTATTTTTTCTGCTAATTTCTTGCACCTAATAGTGCCGATTTATGATGCGCCCAGGCAATGTACAGGTCGGCATCGGGTGTTTCATGAATATTGTAATACAGTTCGGCGCCATCGGTAAGGTCATTGATTTGGTTCAGTTCGGCCACATCAATAAACTGCCATTTAACGGTTTGTTTTTCAATGTTTTTGAAGCAGTCCTGATTGGCATGACCAATTTTGTTTGCTTTTTCATAGGCACTCAGTTCTGTATCGGCACTAATTAATCGTAATTGCTCATCAAATTGTGGCAGATGGTCGCCATTGCCACTAATCACCCTGAAAACTAATTTTGCTACGTACCAGTTCATGATTATTGATTTTATAATTAATAGCTGCGTATGTCAACACCTGCAAAAATGGATGTTCCTTTAAGTACCAATACCTTATCATTATTGGGCGAGGCGGTACTCCTGATCCTTTTATCATCAACACCGGCAAAAACTGCAGCGAGGTCAGATATTACCTGCCAGTTTGATGGTACAATGATTTTTGTGCCGCCAAAAACCTGGGTAATATCAATAATTACCCTACCGTTAATATCGGCTTGTGTAAAATCAAGTTCGGCGCCACCAAAAATGTTTACTATTTCACCTCCTTTAAAGTCTTTGGAGAGTATGGTTTTATTAACGCCGCCAAAAATAGAAATCGCTTCAAGGAAGTCATCGCCCCTTTGGTAATCATAAGGAGGGATATTTGGGTCTTTTGGTGGTACATCGCCATCTTTTATAGTATAATCAGCTTCGGGGCCTTCTGTGCCAAAATTGATAGCCTCTTTGTCCTGTTTTTGCCATTTACCGCCCTTATATTGTTTTTCCCAAAATTCGGGGTCTGAATTTTTGCCCCGGCGTAGTATGAGCCACATACCAAAAGCAATAATGGCTATGGGCCAAACTATGCGGCCGGCATCGGGAATGTTTTCATTAAATAAAAATGCTATTCCTAAAAAGGTGAGGATGGCCCATGATGCTTTTCTGAAGTTGTGTTTGGCGCCTAAATAAAGGCCCCAGGCTATAAGCCACATTGGCCAGCTGAATATCCATGAGGGAATAAAAAAATCGCCAAACTGCTTTAAAAGCAATACCCCACCTACTACAAGCAGTATAACACCTGCCATGGCTTTTCCTCTATTGGGGTTGTTTGATTGTCCTATATCGTTGTTCATTTTGTGTGCATATTAAATCATATCCAAAACTAAGGTAACATTATAGATGAGCCAAACAAAAACTGGTGATATATTTAAAGAAATCGGTAAAAATACAGGTTTTGTCGGTGAAAAAGCCTGGGGAAATATTTGGCTGCTGATCATATCATAAAATGTAATGCTCAACTTGTACGGCTGCACGCTGAAGCTTGTTGCAAACGACGACCTGAAATACTTCCTGCCAATATTGGAATAAGTTGATAACAACCTGAATACTCAACAAAAAGGGGAATACCCAAGCGGTACCCCCCTTATATTAATTGAAAACAAACTATTAAATTATGCCTCTGGTTCGGTTGGTTTACCAAAATGAAAAGTGCTTTTTGGTTTTTCAAAATAATAATCTTCCTTATGTTTTTGGGGCTTAAATATCATCCATGCGCCAAAACCCATTATAGCTACAGGCCAAACAATATTGTCGGCACCGGGAATGTTCTGGTCAAGTAAAAAGGCTAAGCCTATTAACATGATCATGATCCATGATGGTTTACGGAAATTATATTTAGCGCCCATATATAAACCCCATGCTATAACCCACATGGGCCAGCTAAACAGCCAATCGGGCGTAAAAAATAAGTCGAATTGCCTGATCAGTAATATACTGCCTATGGCCAATAAAATTACCCCTGCGGCGGTTTTGCTATTATTGGGAGTAATGGTAGTTTCTATATCGTTGTTCATCGTTTTAAGTATTAAATTATACCTAAAACTACGCCACTATATAGGGTACCACAAGGCAAAGTTGGTGGCATTGGGCAAATAAACGGTAAACAGGTAGGTTTACCCGGTGAAAATGGAGGGGCGGTTAAGGCAAATCGGAGTAGATTTGATACCAAAAACGAAATGCCGCCTCATAATTGACTTATGAGACGGCTTCTTCGTTTTTGAAGAGTTGCAAAACCGAAAATATTAATGCAATACCAGAGTCTGTTTCCTGTCCGGACCTACAGATAGGTATTTTACCGGAACGCCAAGCTCGGTTTCTAAATAATCAATGTATGATTGCAGTTTGGCCGGGATCTGGGATAGTTCGGTAATGCCGGTTAAATCTTCGTTCCAGCCATCAATTTCTTTCAAAATTGGTTCAGGACTTACCGAGCAAATATCATATGGCATGTAGTCTATTTTTTCTCCCAGGTAGTTGTAATGCGTACATGCATATATTTTATCAAAGCCGCTCAATACATCGGCTTTGGTCATTACCAGTTGGGTAACGCCGTTAAGCATAATGGCATATTTTAAAGCCGGTAAGTCAATCCAGCCGGTACGGCGGGGCCTTCCGGTTGTTGCGCCAAATTCATGGCCTGTACGGCGTAATTCTTCGCCGGTTTCATTTTCCAGTTCGGTAGGGAATGGGCCGCCGCCAACACGTGTACAATAAGCCTTGAAAATGCCTATCACATCGCCAATTTGCTGAGGTGCTATACCTAAGCCTGTGCAGGCTCCGGCTGCTGTAGTGTTTGACGAGGTAACAAAAGGGTATGATCCAAAATCGATATCAAGCATCGCGCCCTGGGCACCTTCGGCCAATACTTTTTTGCCCTCTTTAATGTATTTGTTTACCAGGTGTTCCGAATCAACAAGCGGAAACTGGCGCAATACTTCCAATGCTTCAAAAAAGGCTGCTTCGCGTTCAGAAAAATCAGCTACTTCGCCATATAATGCCTGTAGCATGGATACATGCTTATCAACCAGTTTCTGGTAGCGCTCCTTAAAATCAGGCAGAGTAATATCGCCAATGCGCAGGCCATTACGACCTGTTTTATCCATATAAGTAGGACCAATACCTTTTAAGGTAGATCCTATTTTACCATCACCCATTTTTTTCTCATTTGCAGCATCGAGCAACTGGTGGGTAGGTAATATCAGGTGCGCTTTTTTAGCTATCAGTAAATTCTTTTTAGCTAAAAGATCGTGCCCGGCATCCTTTAATTTATCTAATTCTTTTTTAAGGGTTATAGGGTCAATTACCACACCATTACCAATAAGGTTCATAGTGTTTTCAAAAAATATGCCCGAAGGAATGGTATTTAAAACGAATTTTTTACCATCAAACTCTAAAGTGTGCCCGGCATTTGGGCCGCCCTGGAAACGTGCAATCAGGTCATAACCTGCACTAAGCACGTCAACAATTTTTCCTTTACCTTCATCGCCCCACTGGAGGCCTAATAATACGTCAACAGCCATTTATGTAAATTCAGAGTATAATATTAAGGGAGGCAAAGTTAAATTTTTCTGTCACAATTACCCTCCCTTAATTTTACGCAATTGCCGTAAAGATTTAAGGAGTGGTGTTTGATTTCGAATTTTAAGATATCGCCCATCATGCTTTGTATCTGCTGTATGCGCGGGTCGCAAAACTCAACTACTTTGCCGCAGTCGATGCAAATAATATGGTCATGTTGTTTGTAGCCGTACGATTTCTCGAACTGGGCCATATTTTTACCGAACTGGTGTTTTGTAACCAGGTCGCATGATACCAGCAGCTCCAACGTGTTATAAACAGTGGCACGGCTTACACGGTATTTTTTATTTTTCATGTGGATGTATAATGATTCCACATCAAAATGATCTGTGCGCGAGTAAATTTCTTCGAGTATAGCAAAACGCTCGGGCGTTTTACGCAGGTTTTTATTTTCGAGATAAGCCTCGAAAATTTTTTTCACCAGCGCTATGGTATCCTGTTGAGGCATAATAGTCTATTAAGGGAACAAAGTTATTAATAAAAGATAGAATCAGGAAATGAGAATCAAGAGACAAGAAGTTATAATCCAAAAAATGTGTTTGAATTGATTTTAACATCTTGGTTCTTCTCTCTTAACTCTTGCCTCTCGTTTAAGAAGCCTTTTCAATTACCGAATCAAAACGGTTAACCGAGGTAATACCCTTTACCAGTTTTAAATTCTTGATAAGGTTTTCGAGGTGCTGGGTATCATTAACATAAACCATCAGCGAACCTTCAAAGATGCCGTTATCACTATCTACCGTAATGGAGCGGATATTCACTTTAAAATCGTGCGATATTACCGTAGTAAGTTTATTGATTAAACCCACATCGTCAATGCCGGTAATGCGTAAACCGGTTAAGAATGCGAGTTCCTGTTGGTTGGTCCACCGGGCTTTCACAATACGATAGCCGTAATTAGCCATTAGTTTAGCGGCATTAGGGCAGTTGGTGCGGTGTATTTTAATACCGTCGCTCACGGTAACAAAACCAAATACATCATCGCCGGGGATAGGATTACAGCAATTGGCCAGTTTATAGTCAATCTTTTGCATGTCCTCGCCAATGAGCAGCATATCACTGTCTTTGGTTTTAATGTTGCGCAACATGCTGTGAACCTGTTCCTGCTCTATTTTATCCTGGGGCTTGTTTTCAATTATTTTCTCTGACGCCTGGTAGTCCTTCAGGTCCTTCATGTCAATAATACCCTTGGCAATATTATAAAACAGGTCCTGGGTTGATCCGAGCTTGAAAAAATAGCTCAGCTTATGTATATTTTCAGAGTTATAGGTGATCTTGAGCGATTTGAGTTTACGTTCCAGGATCTCCTTACCATCTTCGGCAATTTTCCTTTTTTCTTCTTTTAATGCCGATTTTATTTTCGCCTTCGCTTTCGCGGTAACTACAAAATTAAGCCAGTCTTCCTTGGGTGTTTGCTTACTGGAGGTAATAATCTCCACCTGGTCGCCATTTTGCAGTTTATAGCTTAGCGGCACCAGTTTATGGTTCACTTTGGCCCCAATACAACTGGCGCCCACATCGGTATGTATTTCAAAAGCGAAATCAAGCGCGGTGGCATTCAGCGGCAGCTGTATAAGCGCACCTTTTGGCGTAAAAATGAATATTTCATCACTGAAAAGGTTCATTTTAAAATCGTCAAGGAAGTCGAGCGCGTTCGAGTCGGGGTTTTTAAGCATATCCCTAACCTTTTGCACCCATTGGTCGAGCCCGCTATCGGTTGATGATTCTTTATATTTCCAGTGTGCGGCAAAACCTTTTTCGGCAATTTCGTTCATGCGTTTGGTGCGTATCTGCACTTCAACCCATTGCCCGCGCGGACCCATTACCGTGGTATGTAATGATTCATAACCATTGGCCTTTGGCGACGAGATCCAGTCGCGCAGCCTGTCGGGGTTAGGGCGGTACAAATCGGTAACAATTGAGTAGGCTTTCCAGCAATCGGCCTTTTCATGCTCGGGGGCGCTGTCCAGAATTACCCTGATGGCAAAAAGGTCATACACCTCTTCAAAAGGGATCGACTTTTTCTTCATCTTGTTCCAGATGGAGTGTATTGATTTTGGCCTGCCAAACAGATCAGCATCCAATCCCTGGCCAATAAGTACCTTTTTTACCGGCTCAATAAAATCGCGGATAAATTTTTCCCGTTCGGCCTTTTTCTCGTTCAGCTTGTTTTTAATAAACTGGTAAGTTTCGCGTTCCATGTATTTCATGGAAAGATCTTCCAGCTCAGATTTTATGGTATATAAGCCAAGCCTGTGTGCCAGCGGGGCATACAGGTAAACTGTTTCTGACGATAGTTTAAGCTGCTTATCGCGCGGCATAAACTCCATGGTACGCATGTTGTGCAGACGGTCGGCCAATTTAATCAATATCACCCGTACATCATCGGCAAGGGTGAGCAGCATTTTACGGAAATTTTCGGCTTGTAAAGAGCTATTGGTATCAAATACGCCTGATATTTTGGTTAAACCATCAATGATCTTGGCTACCTTTTTACCAAATTCCATCTCAATATCATCCAGCGTCATGTTGGTATCTTCAACCACGTCATGCAGCAGGGCACACACTATGGAGGTGGTACCCAACCCAATTTCTTCAGCGGCTATCTGTGCCACCGCAATGGGATGGTATATATAGGGCTCGCCGCTTTTACGGCGCATATCTTTATGGCTTTCCAAGGCCATATCAAATGCCTTGCGTATCATGCGCTTATCGCCTTTTTGCAGGGTTGATTTACAGGCACGCAGTAAGGCGCGATATCTTTTTAATATCTCATTTTTTTCCGCTTCCAGGTCAATCACTAACTCTTTCATATGTTGATATTAATGGTATTACTTGATAAACTTGTAATTATAAATTATTATTACAGATTATATTAAAATACCACAAAAAATTGCTTTAATTTTGTATTAAGTAAAATTATGAAATTTATTGGTTTTCTGTTGTTGTTTTGTTGTTGCATAACGGGCTCGCTGCGGGCCCAGACAGATAAACCTGCACCAGTAAGTTTAGGCAAAAATGATACCATCAAAACGGCTATGACCGATCTTGACGGAGAATTGGTCCCCTGGATTGTTACACCCGAAGTGAAAATTGTTGATACACGTATATTTGCCAGTGAGGCCGACCGTATGGCTTACCTCAGACTAAGGTATAATGTGTTCAAAGTGTTGCCTTACGCACGTTTTGCGGGGGAACGCTATCGCCAGTTGCAACGCGACCTGGCACTTACAGGAGATAAACACAAGCAAAAGGAGCTGGTGAAAGCCTGTGAAACGGAAATAAAAACATTGTTTAACAAGGAAATAAAAAATCTGACAATTAGTCAGGGTGAGGTTTTGATAAAGCTGATTGACCGCGAAACCGGTACTACCAGTTTTGCAATGGTTAAAGAACTGAAGGGCGGTTTTAAAGCATTTATGTTTCAATCAGTTGCCAGTATATTTGGCCATAACCTAAAGGAAACCTATGACCCTGAAGAGCAGAAAGATATCGAGGCTATACTTAGGCAGGCCGGATATACTTCCACTAACAATTAATAATGGATAATAACAGTATCTACAGGTTTAATGTTTATACATTAAGCGGTGAAGAGATCAGCTTATCTGCATATAAAGATAAAGTACTTTTAATAGTTAATACAGCCTCCCAGTGCGGGTTTACACCGCAACTTAAAGAATTGGCCATTTTGAAGGAGCAGTTTAAGGACAGGGATTTTGAAATACTGGCCTTTCCGTCTAATGATTTTGGCGGGCAGGAGCCTCTGGAAGGAGCGGCCATTGCGGCTTTTTGTGATAATGCCGGAGCTAATTATCCTGTATTTGATAAAATAAGGGTGCGCGGCCCGTATGCGCATCCATTGTACCAGTTTTTTGCCACCAGAAAAGATAATGGTCGCCTTAAGTCAGTCCCCCGATGGAATTTTCATAAGTTTTTGATTGATCAATTAGGCCATGTAACTGATTTTTATTATCCTTTTACCAAACCCACCTCTTCAAAGATCAGGAAAAAAATTGAGCGCCTTTTATCGGTCGCTCGTTAATTCAATCCACATTTATGCTTAAATTAGATATATTAGTCTTATCGGTTCATCCCGACGATGCCGAACTGGGGTGCTCAGGCACTATCTTAAAACATATAGCCATGGGTAAAAAGGTAGGTATTGTCGACCTTACCCTTGGTGAACTGGGAACAAGGGGGTCGGCAGAGATCAGAGCCCAGGAAGCGGCAGCCGCTGCAAAAATATTAGGGCTTGCCGTAAGGGAGAACCTGGCCCTGCCCGATGCTTTTTTTGAGAATACCAAAGAGTACCAGTTGAAGGTTATAGCTGCCATACGCAAATACCAGCCTGCAATTGTAATAACCAATGCTTACCATGACAGGCACCCGGATCATGGACGGGCCAACGAACTGGTAGAAGCATCGGCTTTTTTGGCAGGACTGCGTAAAATTGAAACCCTGGATGACGACGGCGTAGTGCAACAAGCGTGGCGACCTGATCATGTTTTACATTTTATACAGGATAATTACATTAAACCTGATATTTTAATTGATGTTACTGATTACTGGGATAAAAAAATAGAGAGTATTTACGCTTTTGGTTCGCAATTTTATAACCCTGACTGGGGAGACGAACCACAAACCTATATTTCATCGCCGCAATTTATTAAAGTTGTTGAGGCCCGTGCCATTGAGTTTGGTAAAAGCATATCAGTAAAATATGCCGAAGGATTTACCAGTAGAAAGATTTTAGGAGTAGATAATTTATTTTACTTAAAATAATATCTATATTAACTATTAATAAATAAGCCGCAATGTATTAACGCTGCGGCTTATTTATTAATATGTAAGCAAATTAATATCAGGCTTTTATATATTCGAAGCGGTTATTTTCATTGCTTCTTTCCCTTCTGAGTTTACCCTCATTAGCAAGTTTTAATAATATGCCCGAAAGTTCTGAGGTTTTAAAATCTGAGTCAAACTGTTCTTTGCAATAATTGGCAATTGATGATATTGAGCGTGATTCGTTAAAGAAATCAGTGTTCAATAATTGATTAAGTATTTTGGTGGCGCCTGGTTTTTTACGACTGGCTGATGCGAAATTTTCTTCATCTGGGCGCATTCTACGACCTTTTTTGCTGTATATCTCAGATCCGTCCGCATCCACTTTTTCGGATTCTATCATTACATCTAATAAGCGTTCAATGATCCGCACCTGCACAGCTTCGGATTGGAACGAATTAACAACTTCAGACACCTCAACAAGTTGTTTCTTTAATTTCTCTATGTGTTTGCTCATGGCGTAAAAAAAGAATTGATTTATACTTTAATAGGGATAGTACAAATTTAACTCGAATAATAATTAAAAATATAGCGTATTTTGGTTAAAAAATAGTATATATTAATATTTTACTCTCCAAGGCGCTCCAAATGAGCCATTCTTTGTTCACTACAACGGCTTAATTACATATTATATATTAAAATCGGATGCTTTGTAGAGGGAACTAATTTACTTGCAACGATATTATTAGTTATTATAAAGTACGTGATATTTTTTCAAGTACGTCGAGTCCGTGGTTAACGTGCTCTTTTTCAATGATAAGCGCGGGTCTGAAACGTACGCTTTTATCTCCGCAGCCTAAATACATAATATTATTGTCGAAACCACGGTTAATAAATGCATCGCGTTTGCTTTTGTCAGGAAAATCAAACGCGGTAAGTAAGCCTTTGCCACGTACATTGCTTATCACGGGAGTTCTGGCGGCGATTTCACTTAACTGGTTTTGCAGGTATTCGCCCATTTGAGCCGCGTTTTCGCAAAGGTCATCTTCTTCAATAATATCCATGATTTTTGATGCCCTTACCATGTCAACCAGGCTACCACCCCAGGTAGAGTTAATGCGCGATGATACCTTGAAAACATTGTTCTCCACCTCGTCAACACGGTTGCCGGCTAATATGCCGCATACCTGCATCTTTTTGCCAAATGCTAAAATATCCGGACGGGCCTTTTCTCCAAAATGTTCATGGCACCAGAATTTGCCGGTAAGGCCAACCCCGGTTTGCACTTCGTCATATATAAGCATGGCCTCATATTCGTCGGCCAGCTCCCTTAATTTTTCAAGGAACTCCTTGCGTACGTGGTTATCGCCCCCTTCAGATTGTACCGGCTCAATAATAATTGCGCATATATCATCCTTATTCTCGGCAAAGGCTGTCCTGATCTGTGAAATAGAAAACTGCTCACGCTGTACCAGGTCGTCATGGTTGCTGTCGCTGTATGGAAATTTAATATAAGGTACTGATACGCGGGGCCAGTCGAACTTGGCAAACCATTTTGTTTTATTGGGCAGCGTATTGGTAAGGCTTAAGGTATAGCCAGAACGGCCGTGGAAAGCGTGTTCAAAGTGCAGTACTTTATGCCCTTTCTCTTTGGTGTAGCCTCTGGCAAAATTTTTCTGTACTTTCCAATCCATTGCTACTTTTAACGCGTTTTCAATAGCTAATGAACCACCCGATATAAAAAAGGCATGGGGCAGATAATCAGGTATGCCTACTCTGGCAAAGGTTTCTACAAACTGAGCGTACTGGGCGGTATATATATCCGAGTTTGATGGATTGGTTAAAGCTGCCAGCATCAGATTTTTTTTAAACTCCTCATCGTTCACCATTTTTGGGTGATTATAACCTAAGGGCACCGAAGCAAAACAGGTAAAAAAATCAAGCAGCGTCCGGTTATATTTAGCATCGTAAATATAAACACCCTTACTTTTTTCCATATCAAAAGTGAGGTCGAACCCATCGGCAAGTACGTGCTTTTGTAACGAAGCCTGTACGTTTTCGGGAGAAACAAGTAGGTTGTACATATTATTTTGGTTTAATACAAATCTACTAAAAAGCCCTCAAAAACAAAATTTAGGCGGTTTTTGAACCGATTGGGGAAAAAGTAACTTTAAATTGTTTAAAGTTACTTTTTGTACCAAAGCCAAAAACAGTATAAGGTGATATGTGCTGATGTGCAGGTTTCAGATGCGCAGATAATGCTTAAAATGAGGAGTGTCTGAATCAGACAAACTTGTCTTTCAGCCCCAACAACCCCCAGATGCCGCCGCTGTGGATGGCCAGTATTTTACTGTCAGGTTTAAAGTATTTTTTGCCGATAAGGTCATAAAGAGCGTACATCATTTTGCCCGTATAAACCGGTTCAATCACGATGCCGGTGGACGCAACAAATTGTTTTATAA
The DNA here is from genome assembly GCF_034262375.1 of Mucilaginibacter sabulilitoris. NCBI lineage: Bacteria > Pseudomonadati > Bacteroidota > Sphingobacteriia > Sphingobacteriales > Sphingobacteriaceae > Mucilaginibacter > Mucilaginibacter sabulilitoris. The sequence continues at coordinate 6,545,381 of NZ_CP139558.1, read as the reverse complement.
AATCAATCAGTTCATCATTGGTTTTTCCGTAACCGCCAAAGTGGTAGTCAAGGTGCAGGTCATAATCTGCAGGGGCGGTTAGGAAGCGGTCTATTTCTTGTTTCATAAAAACGCCATTTTTAAGTACCGGTACAGCATTAAACCGCGTTTTTAACTGGTGATCGGTTAACCCGTTAATAATACCGGCAGCGGTTGTGCCCGTACCGCAGGCGCAAACTATATGGTCATAAGTTTCGGTAAGTTCACCAACCAACTCGCTACAACCCCGAGCACCCTCGGCTGACGCACCGCCTTCATCAACAAAGAAGGCATTGGTATCATCTGCAAAATGTTTAATAAATAGGCCTTGTTTATTGCGGTAGCTTTCCCTGTCGGTAAATAAAAGTTGCATGCCGTGCAGCTTACATAAAAAAAGGGTGTCATTATCGGCGTTTTCGCCGCGTACTATACCGGTTGCTTTAAACCCAAACCGGGCCGCTGCCGCTGCTGTGGCCAATAAATGGTTGGAGTAGGCCCCGCCAAATGTTACCAGATGATTTTTACGCTGATGCCGGGCAGCTTTAAGCACATATTTTAATTTGCGCCATTTATTGCCCGATATCATGGGGTGTATCAGATCATCGCGTTTTAAAAAAACTTTTACGTCATGTTCATCAAACAGCGGATTGCTGATGGAGTGAACCGGACTAAAAATTTCCAAATCAATATTCATTATATAGTATCAAGTATCAAGATATGTTTGCAAATGCCAAACTATTTAAAAATCCTGATACTTGATACTAATATCCTGATACTATCTTAACCTAACACAAAAAACGATTACTTTTGCCTTCAAATGGCAGACGATAGCGAACTTATAGAGCAGGAAGAACAGGATTTATATGAACATTTACGTGTTGTGGTTGACAAGGGGCAATCCCTGCTACGTATTGATAAATTTTTAATGCACCGGGTGGAGAACGCTTCGCGAAACCGCATCCAGAACGCTATTGATCTAGGGAACGTACTGGTGAACGATAAGCCCATCAAATCAAGCTATCGTGTAAAACCACTCGATGTTATATCGGTGGTGCTGCCACATCCGCCGCGCGATACCGAGGTTTACCCGGAAGACCTACCCATTAATATTGTTTATGAAGACGATGACGTGCTGATAGTTGATAAGGCCGCGGGTATGGTGGTGCATCCGGGATATAATAATTACACGGGCACCCTTGTTAACGCGCTGGTGTATCATTTTCAGCAATTACCCACCCTACCGGGTAACGATGGCAGGCCGGGTTTAGTTCACCGGATTGATAAAGATACCTCGGGCTTGCTGCTTATCAGTAAAAATGAGCGTTCCATGAATTGGCTGGCCAGGCAGTTTTTTGATCATACCATTACCCGTAAATATATAGCGCTGGTTTGGGGCGACCTGGAGCAGGACGGCACCGTAACAGGCTACATAGGTCGCAGTATGAACGACCGTAGGGTAATGTCAATATATGACGACCCTGAAAAGGGTAAATGGTCTGTAACGCATTATAAGGTGCTGGAACGACTTAATTATGTTACATTGATAGAGTGCCAGCTGGAAACAGGTCGTACGCACCAGATCAGGGCGCACATGAAGCACATAGGGCATCCGCTGTTCAGTGATGCCATGTACGGAGGCGATAAGATTTTGAAGGGCACTGTTTTTAGCAAATATAAGCAGTTTGTAGAAAACTGTTTTGAACTGATGCCGCGCCAGGCACTGCATGCGCAGACACTCGGTTTTTTGCACCCTACGTTAAAAAAACAAATAGCTTTTGAATCGCCGTTACCCAATGATTTTGAAAGTGTATTGCAAAAATGGCGCAAATATATAGCTGCTGGTAATCAAACAAATACTGTTGCAGAAGAATTTTAGGTGTTTGTTTTATCAATATAAGCATGGTTTTTGCATATGAAGCTATCGTTGCGGGAATTTACAATGGTATAGCATAATGAATAACCTTACCAGTTAAAAAAATCTGCACATTTGCACACTTGAAATCTGCACATCCAATGATGCCCGTTTTTATCAATTTTAATGGAGATATACTGCCGGCAAACAGTCACTTGCTTACTATAGCCAACAGGGCTTTTAAGTATGGCGATGGTTTGTTTGAAACTATGCGCTTAATGAAGGGGCAGCTTAAATTTGCCGACTTGCATGCCGGCCGTTTGCAACGCGGTATGAAAGCGCTTAAAATTGACGGCTACTCGCAAATGGATGCCTGGTTTTTGAAGGACATTGCCGAAGAACTTGCCAAAAGGAATAAAGTAAAACATGGCCGCCTGCGTTTAACGGTTTACCGTGATGCCGAGGGGCTTTACACTCCATCGCAAAATAAGATGGGGTATTGCCTGGAGCTTACCCCCTCTGACGAGCCCCGTTACTTTTTAAACGAAAAAGGCTTGATCATGGATGTGTTTACCGAACTGCCCAAGCCATCAAATTACCTGTCGAACATTAAAACCTGCAACTCGCTTATTTATGTGATGGCAGGGATATATAAAAGCCAGAATAAGCTCGATGATGTATTTTTACTAAATCAGGCTGGTTTTTTGTGCGAAGCCAGCAGCTCCAATATATTTATTTACTATCAGAACCATTTGTACACGCCGGCTTTGAGCGAGGGTTGCGTGGAAGGGGTGATGCGCCAGATAGTCATCAAGCTGGCCCTTGAAAACAACATTGACGTTACCGAAGCCCAGATAAACCCCGATATACTTTACGAAGCCGATGAAGTGTTTTTAACCAATGCCTCCCGGGGTATCCAAACTGTAATGGGCTTTGGCGTAAGGCGCTATTTTAACCGCATCAGCAAGGTGCTGATTGATGAGTTGAATAAATTGTAGTAGAAGACACTAAAAAGACGTCATTGCGAGGTACGAAGACAACCGAACGAAGTGAGTTCATTAATACCTGAAAAATAATAAACACATTATAATCTCTACACCAGCAGGTCGTGTATGCAAGGTCTAAACTGTTCTATTCGCTCTGTATAGCATAGAGGTTGCTTCGTGCCCCGCAATGACGCGTGGAGACGATGAATTCCCTACGGTTGGTTGTATTCTAAGAAATCTACAATTACTCTACTACAGATACAGGTGCTTTTATTGCGGTCAATATGCCATCCCAAAGCGCTATCCTTGCCTGCAGCGCTTCTTTAACGGCTGCGGTTGCTTCCTGCCATTTGATGTCATCATCGCCGCAAAGTTCGGCAGTCATTTGGTAGGCTAAGTGGGAGTGATGGTCGCCGTCAACCTCGATATGGCGCTCCAGGTAGTATAATAAAATATCAACTTTTCCGGGTAGCTGGCTGCTGAGTTCCTTTACAATGCTCACAAACATTTCAGGTATCAGGTCTTCGCGGCCAAAGGTGAACACAGCAGCCTGTACGTGATCTTTATTATTGCTGATCACTTCAAACGTATGCTGTACAAAATTGCGGGTCGCAACAGGAATATCGGCAATTATCAACGCCTCGTCAATGTGTTTGCCAAAGTTAAGCTCATTAAACAGATTGTTAATGGCAACAGCGTCGCTGCCTGCCTGCTGCATGGCGCGCAGGTATAATTCAAAATGACTGGTGCGGTTACCGTTTTCGTCTACGTCACTTTCCTCGCCGGTAACTATTTCGTTAATGAGGTAACGGGTATTTGCATTGCCTGTTGGCATCCATGGGGTAGCGGTACAGGTAAGTTTTTGCCGTAATGATTTTAACAACGACATAAAATCCCACACGGCAAATACATGGTGTTCCATAAAAACGTTGAGCTCATCAAGCAAATTAATGTTTTTATAAGCTCATGCTGTATTAACTGCTCGCGTAATGGCTGTATCTCGTTTTTTAGAAGGGTAATTCTGTCGCTGTAATTTGCCATGGGGTATAAAACTTATGGGGGACAAAAGTAGCAAACAAGGTGATTATTAACGCAGTGATTAGTTTATTTTGACTTTAGGTTGATGGGTTTGATCTTATAATTAGATTGGTAACAATTTATGAATTAACCAGTCATATAGTTATAGCCTTAATCATGAAAGTTACAACCTTATTGTCAATTGCCGTAATAGCTGTTTTTTGTTCAGCCTGTAATCATATGCCCGCCAAAAATACCGAGTCTGCTAAAGCGGAGATTCCCGAACCATTGAAAGATGATTATTCTGATATCAGTATTAAAAGGGTGAGTTCAAGAGGAGGGGACTTAGTAGATGACATTTATGCCGACTTTGTGAAAAAGCGGCCTGCCCTGCTAAGCCTGGAAACAGGATTGCAGCAATTTTACGCCGGCATGCCCGATAGTTTGGAAGCATTTAATAATTATGCGGCAAAGTCTGCCCGTTATTATGACGCAGCAAGACGGTCATTATTAACCATTAAAGATTCGGTATTGCGGGAAAGATTGCGTTTGTTAATAGAAAACAGCAACAGCAAGTACACGGGTAAAATAAAAAAGTTTTCGGCGTTGATGAAGGATATTGACAGCAATAGGATGGTGATAAATGATTATCACCTTGCGCTGAAGATAGCTGTAACTATGCCCGTAATAGAAAATTATCAGGACAAAAATATGCCTGATAGCAAGAGTGCTGAAAGTTTGGCTAATACGTCGAAAAAATTAAAGCAACAAGCTGTTAAATTAAGCAAAGAATAAAGATATGGGAGGGATTACAACTTCATCCCTCTTAAAAAATCTTCAATACCCATGCGTTTTTTACCCTCCAATTGAATGTCAGTCACGCTGATGAATCCATCTTTTGCAGCAAATTTAAGGTAGGTTTTATTATCCGTAAGGAAACCTCCCGGTTGTATAGCCGGTTCGTCTGGTAACAGCACCGATGCGTACACTTTTAAAACCTTTCCGTTCAGTTCGGTGTAAGCTGTAGGTACAGGGCTTAAACCGCGTATTTTGTTGTAGATATGTTGGGCGGGCTGAGTCCAGTCAATCAGACAGTCTTCCTTAAAAATTTTAGGAGCATGCCTTAATTCTTCACCGGTTAACAGTTGTGTTTGGGGGTGTTCATGGTACCGGCCGCTTTCTACAGCTTTTACTGTTTTTACCAGTAAGCCTGCACCTTTGTTCATCAGCCAGTCATGTAGTTCTCCGGCACTTTCATGGCCTTTTAACGTTACCTTTTCGGTAAACAGCACATCGCCGGTATCAATTTCATGTTTCAGGAAAAAGGTAGTTACGCCGCTCTCTTTTTCTCCGTTGATCAGCACCCAGTTAATAGGGGCCGCGCCGCGGTACTGCGGTAACAATGACGCGTGTAAATTAATAGTGCCCCGCGGCGGCATATTCCAAACTTGCTCGGGCAGCATCCGGAAAGCCACTACAACCTGCAGGTCGGCGTTTAGGGCTTCAAGCTCAGCTAAAAATTCCGGGTTCTTTAACTTTTCGGGCTGAAGTACTTTTAATCCGTTAGCCACGGCATATTGTTTCACTGCCGATTCATTAACTTTTTGACCCCTACCTGCGGGTTTATCCGGAGCGGTAACCACACTTACAATATCGCTGCCCGCTTTTATCAATGCATCTAACGATGCTACGGCAAACTGGGGAGTGCCCATAAATACAATTCTCATGTTTCTATATGTTTGGTGTGATCCTTTTTAATCGTATAATAAATATTTGCCGCGCGTGGTTTTAAATTTATTTAATCCGGCTTGCCAGCTGCTGCGTATCTCGTCTTCGGTTTTGCCGGCTTCAATTTGTTTTCTGAGCTCGGCAGTGCCAGCCAATTTGATGAAATATTCATTAAAGAAATGTTTTTTATCGGGGAAAGCTTTGTAAAGCTCTAACAACCAGGATAAATCAATGCGGCCTTTGTTTCTTATGGCATCGCTGCTATATCCTTTTAAACTGATGCCGTAGCATAGTTTATCCTTTTGCGGCGGGTTTTCGCTCATTCCCTGTATGCTTACCGGGGTAAAAGAAAATGCGTATTTCCCTTTCAATGAAGGGTGCCCTACTTCCAGAAAAGGAAAAAATGTGCCCCTGCCCAGGCTAAGCGTTGTACCCTCAAACAGGCAAACACTTGGATAGAGTAAAATAGATTGATCGGTATTTAAATTGGGCGATGGATTTACAGGTAGTTTATAAACCATATCATGCTTGTAATTAGCTACCTTAATAATTTTGAGTTTGCATTTTACACCATTTTTAAGCCAACCCTCGCCATTTATCATTTGGGCATATTCGGCAATGGTCATGCCGTGGCTTATGGGGATCGGGTGCATGCCCACAAATGAATGATTTATGGTATCGAGTATCGGACCGTCAATCAGGTAACCATTAGGGTTTGGCCGGTCCAGTATCATCAGTTCTACATTGTTTTCGGCACAAGCCTCCATTACATAATGCAGAGTTGATATGTAGGTATAAAACCGGGTGCCAACATCCTGAATATCAAATATCATCAGGTCAATACCGTTCAGATCAGCAGGAGTGGGCTTGTAGTGCTTATTGCCATATAATGAAACTACGGGCAGCCCGGTTTGGGTATCGGTTGCGTCATTTACGGTTGCGCCATTACTGGCGTTGCCCCTGAAGCCATGCTCGGGCCCGAAGATCTTTTTTACCGTTATACCTGCTTTTACCAAACTATCAACACTGGGTGTAAGGGCTTTACCAATAACAGAAGTTTGATTTACAACCATCCCAATATTTTTCCCTTTAAGATAATCAATATACAGCGGAATTTGCTCGGCCCCGGTAATTATTTCAGGAATTATTTTCGCCGCGGTTTGGGTAATTATCGAATCGCGATTATTATAATCAGCAGGGCCGCCGCACGCGGGGTTTGATAACAGAACGGCTATTAAGGCGCATTGTAAAAAGGTACTTGTTCTTATCATAAAATATTATGTTGAAACAATTTAAAAAGTAGCAGGTTTAACAGCAAAACCGCATATTTGCGAAGGTACAAAAAATCACGCTGCATTGAGTTTCGCCTCCTTTATATCCGCACGTATAACCTTTAAGTCAAAACGCACCTTTTCAAAACTGATAGTGCGCATTGCCATTATTGGCATTATGTTGGGTTTGGGCGTAATGATACTTTCATTAGCCATTGTTAAAGGGTTTAAGCATGAGATCCGCGAAAAAGTGCGTGGATTTGCAGGTGATATCCGCATAGTTAAGTTCGACCTGAACAGTTCTTATGAAAGCTCCCCATTCGCGAGCGATAGCAGTTTTATAAAGCGCGCGCTCAAAAGTCCGCTTATTACTCATGTTATGCCTTCTGCTACAAAGCCGGGTATAATTAAAGCCAATAACGAAATTGAAGGAGTGGTATTGAAAGGAGTTGATAAAACGTACGACTGGTCCTATTTTAAAAAGGTTATGGTGGTTGGTAGTGTTATTGATTTTACCGACTCGGTAGAGGCGCAGAAAGAAATTATGCTGTCGCAAACAACGGCCAACCGTTTAAAACTCAGGGTTGGTGACAAACTGCTGATGTACTTTGTACAGGAGCCGCTGCGTAAACGCCAGTTTACCATAAAGGGCATTTTCAGTACAGGAGTTGAAGAAGTTGATAAAACCTTTGTAGTGGGAGCTTTATCGTTAATTAACCGGTTAAACGATTGGAAACCAGGCGACATCGGTGAGTATGAACTACGCGTATCTGATTTTGACCATGTAAATTATGCCGCTAATAAAATTGATGATATACTGCCGGTAAAGCTACGGTCACATACTGTTGTTGAAGATTATCCTGCCATATTTGAATGGCTCAACCTGCTCGATGTAAATTCGGTAGTAATGCTGGTGCTTATGGTTATAGTTGCAGTTATCAACATGATATCGGCGCTGCTGATCATGATCCTCGAGCGTACCGCCATGATAGGTATGTTCAAGGCCATGGGCGCATCTAACTGGAACATACAGAAAGTGTTTTTATTTAATGCTACCTATTTGATAGGTTTAGGCCTGCTGCTGGGTAATGCGCTGGGCTTAGGCCTGGGCTTTTTTCAAAACAAAACCCATTTCTTTAAACTCGATCCTGCATCTTATTATATGAGCGTTGTACCTGTTGAGTTTAACCTGGGCGATATTTTGATGCTGAATATCGGTACATTGGTTATTTGTCTCCTGGTACTTATCATACCATCAATGCTCGTGAGCAAGATCTCTCCGGTAAAAGCAATACGATTTAAATAAATTAAATCAAGCCACAGACTTTAATATTAATTCACTGTTGGCAAGCCAACGCTCCCGTTTTATTTTTTTGGCGATGTGAAATTAAGCTTCAGGTTTAAACCTGCGGCTCCAAACTGAATTTGCTGTGAACCCAAACCCGCAAGCGGGTATTTTAAAAATGGCTCAATAAATAGCTTGTTGCCTTTCCCAATCGGATAACCAACGCCAAAAGACACGTTAAGGGTTTTGGCAATATAAAATCCGCTGAAATTTTTACGGGTTACATCATTACTTGTTTGAGTGGATGCGCCCGCAGCTACTGATGATGCAGGGTAGCTATAAACCGATGTATAAGCTTCATTTATAAATGTACCCGAACTTAAGCCCGCCAAAACATAGGTGTTATTTTTTTGTGGGTTGAATTCGTATTTGATATTCATTGGAATATCTAACCCGATTAAACTGGCATTGTAATTTTTAAGTACCGGAAAAGATGCATTAGCAGCTGAATATAAGCTTTGTTTATCATAAGGGGCTAAAGCCTGTGGCGCTCTTGCCAATGCATCGGTGTTGGAGGCAACAGGGGGGCCGCCATTATAGCTCAGTGTATTTTGAGCCAGGGCCACACCTGTTGAAAGCTTAAAGTTTTTGCTGAGCTTAATATCTGAGGTAAAGCCTGCCCCGGCATTTACCTGGTTGGTACTGCCTTTAGCATAATTAAAAAAAGTAGCGGCATAAACGCCAAAGCGTACTTTTTTGTCTTCAGTATAGTCTTCTTTATGTTTTTGCGGTTCAGCTTTTTCATTGGCAAACAATGTGGCCATAGAATTGGCAGGTACTTTGGGAACTTTAACCGGTTGTTGTATAACAACGCTTGAACTCCCCGCAACTGCCTTGTTTGAAGCAACAGGTATATTATTAGTATTCTGCTGTATATTGGTTTTGGCAATAAAGGTTTTAGCGCTATCTGGCTTGTTCTTACCAGGGGCTGTTACAACTGGCGAATTTACAGCAGAAGGAGGTGTAACAGCATATTGCGATGAATTAGTTTTAGCGGCGGCGGCTTTTGCACTATCTGCCTGCCTGGTTTTTAAAGCTGCAATCTGGGCATTATTTAACGGTTGGGTTATGCCAGGCCTGGTAGTAGCAGGCCGGGTACTATCTGTTACACCGATGGCAGGAGGCGTTACAGCCAACTTATTTTCTGGTGTTTTTGAAGCGTTATCAATGGCGTTATTTGTATTAGTTGCCGGTTCGGGACTCGTTGCTGTCTCATTATTCTTAACAGATGGTGTTTGTTTTGCAGTTAGTAATTTGTCAGTATCGGCTGGTAACGTTTTGTGTTGTTGTTTTGCTGGTTTTAAAGCTAAAGTGTCTGGTTTTTGCTCTTTATTCAGCATCCACAAGCCAATAGTGGCAAATAATAAAATAGCCGCGGCCGCGCTTGCCCACCAAAGCCAGGCAACGGGACGCTTCTTTTCCATTTCAGGAAATTTATTCCTGAGCAGTAACCAACCTTCATCAGCAGAGGGGTGGAGTTCATCAAAATTATCAAACACCTCCCTGATGCGGTTGCTCAAGTCGTTATCCAACTGCTCATCCATGGCTTTGTGTTTCTTTCTTTAACATTTTTCTTAATCTTTCTTTTGCCCTGCTCAGGTAAACCCTTGATGAGCTTACCGGAATAGTTAGCATGTTTGCAATTTCGTCGTGATTATATCCGTCTATCTCGTATAAATTAAAAATGGTAAGCTGTATTGCAGGCAGCTCACTCATCAGTTTCAAAATATCCTGTACATTTAAATTATCAACTGTGCCTATGCTGCTGCTTATTGGGGCAGCATTATCCAAATCAACATTTAACTGGAATTTAAGATCCTTGCGGCGGCGGTCAATAGCGGTATTAACCACAATGGTGCGCAGCCACGCCTTAAATGGCTTATCTATGTTGTAATTGTGTATGGCATTAAACACCTTTATAAAAGCATCATTCACAGCCTCTAACGCATCGTCCCGGTTTAAACTATAACGCAGACTTATACCCATAGCATAGCCATAGAATAGCTTATACAGCATTTCCTGGTACTTTAAGCTGCCTGTTTTGCATTGGCTGATGATCTCTTCTTCAGTAATGCGAGGGGGTGGATGCATTAAATGTATTTAATTCTGCTAATGTTACTTCTTTTTATCCCTTTACGCAGTAAAACAGGATATTGATACAATCTTAAAAAAGATTTTTCAGCCCCGGTAATTTATTTTTTTAATAGGCTCCGATACATTTCCTGTCGGCATCTTTTATTACACGGAAATGTTAATAGATTGTTTATCTGTAATATACCCGGCTGGGTAACGATGGGGATACCTTGCCAGAAAAATTAAAGGATCAGCAACGCTGTTATGAAGTGCCGCTGATCTTTAATATTGCACAGGTAAAAAAATACGGAGTAAAAGGCCGCCACTAAGAAAGCGACGGCCAATAATTAAAACAATAATTAATTCGAAGTTTTATTAAATCTATAATCAAGAATAGAGTCTTGAGCCGCATTAACCCGTTGTATTGCCAATACTGTGCCGTTATAAAGGTATGCGTAAGTGCCCGCAAGATGGAATTTGGTTTGAGGTACAGCTTTGTATGTGCTGTCAAGAAAACCCATGTAAACACCATCATATCTATATACGCCTTTACTGCCGGCATGTATTGTAGCAGTATCGCCGGTTACTGCGAACCGGCCGGTTGAAGCAAGATTTAAAATAAGTGCTGAATCCTTTTTTACGGTGTCATAGCCACCTTTGGTAGGGTTTCTTACCAATAACCTGAACTTGCCGCTGAAAGTACCAAATGGCTCTTGAACAGGTACAGGATCAGACTTAGGTGAACAGGCTTCACCTAATATAAACAATAAAAACAATGGTAATAAGTAGAGTAAATTGCGCTTCATAATCTTCATCTTTTTTTAAGTATTACGTGAATATTTAACTAAACGCTACAACGTGCTAAAATTTTTTACAGTTTTTTTGCCTCGTCCCAAAAAATATCCATTTCGGCAAGGCTCATGTCATGCAGTTGTTTACCGTTTTCCTTTGCTTTATGTTCCAAGTACTGAAAACGTTTAATGAATTTTTTGTTTGTTTTTTCGAGTGCGTTTTCCGGGTTGATATTTATAAAACGTGCATAATTGATTAGGGAGAACAGTAGGTCGCCAAATTCGCCTTCGGCTTTTTCGTGGTCAATGGCGCTTTCATCTTCGGCATTAAATTCGTTTTTAAATTCCTGCATTTCTTCCTCAACTTTGGCCCATACCTGTGCTTTTTCTTCCCAGTCGAAACCAACTCCGCGGGCTTTTTCCTGTATCCGCGATGCCTTAACCAACGCAGGCAGTGAAGCGGGTACACCACCCAGCACAGATTTATTACCCTCTTTTAGTTTAATTTGCTCCCAGTTACGTTTTACATCTTCCTCATTTTGCACTTCTATATCACCATAAATATGCGGATGGCGGTTTATCAGCTTTTCACAAACGCTGTTCAGTACATCCGTGATATTAAAGTCATTTGTTTCAGAAGCTATTTTGGCATAAAAAACTAGGTGGAGCATAATATCGCCCAGTTCTTTTTTTATTTCGGGCATGTCGGCGCTTAAAATGGCATCGCTAAGTTCATAGGTTTCTTCAATGGTGAGGTGCCGCAGGCTTTCCAGTGTTTGTTTTTTATCCCAGGGGCAATTGGCCCTCAGGTCGTCCATAATGTGGAGCAGGCGCTCAAATCCGGTTGCAGGGGTAGTGGCAGTTGCTGGTGCTTGTAACGGCATGTTATAAATTTTTATTACTACAAAGATAGGAGAAGTAGTGAATTGTGCGTGATGAGTAAAATGGAAATAGGGCAGCGCCAAATTATCAGGTTGTTATTCCTTCACCCCGCGCAGCATTTCGCGTTTACCGGGCGCACCCTGAACCTTTTCTATTTTGACGCCCAGAGAGGTAAGCATCCTTTTTAAATTGCCGGTTATGGCGTATGTAACAAATACTCCTCCCGGCTTTAATAAACTAACGGTATGACTTATGGACGGTAATTCCCACATTTCGGGCTGGTGCGCAGCAGCGAAGGCGTCGAAGTAAACAATGTTGTACTGAGTGCTACCCCTGAAGTCAAGAAGCTTAGTGTTTGCTATTTGCAGTTGACATTGTGTATCCAGATCAACTTTATTTAGCAATGTCTCAGGATAATGCTTTAAATAAGTTTCCCACAAGGTTAAGGGTAAATATTGTTCATAACCGGTTTGCGCCATCATAGCCTCACTTAGAGGATAAGCTTCGATGCCGGTGTAGTTTAACGATATCTTTTTTGATGAACATTCATCGGCACTTAATAAAAAGTTTAGCCCGGTGCCAAAGCCAACCTCCAATATACTTACCTCATTAACACTGTTTTGACTTAAGAAATAATTGAGCCCTGCATTAACAAATACATGGCGGCTTTCCTGCAAGGCCCCGTGACGCGAATGATAATGTTCGCCAACAGCAGCATTGTAAATGGTTTTTGAGCCATCGGCCGTAATTACTATTTCAAGGTTATCCTTAGTCATTACAAATTAGCAGGTATTACAGGATTATTAACTATTGATTCCTTCTGCAAAGTTGATCACCACTTCGCCCAGATCATACACAGGTACCTGGTGTATCTGGCCAGCAACAATACTGGTTGCCGCAGCAGAACGATAACCTGCCGCGCAGTGTATTACAATAGGTCTATCAGTTGGTACTTCGTTTATTCGCTCACGCAATTGAGACAGGGGTATACTGATGGCATTTTCAAATACTTTGCCTTCATTTACTTCGCCCTGGTTGCGTACATCAATAACCTGATAATGTTCAGGGTTGTTCCTAAAGTCATTCAAGTCAAGATCCGCAGATCTCTCCGTGGCATTGGCTGGCGCCAGCAGTGTGGCCCTGATATTATTTTCGTAACCTATTTTAGCTGCCTTCTTTACAAGCTTATCAATACTCTCCTCATTTTCGGCTATCAGGTAAAAGGGTTCTTCCGGGTTTAATATCGATCCCAGCCAGGTTTCAAATTTCTCACCGTCCTGCAAATTAATTGCTCCTTTGAGGTGCCCGTTTCTAAACTGCTGTTTTGGGCGTGCATCAATAACAACAATATTGTTTTCGAGAGGTGTTTCAGGATTTAATCGTTTAATGGCATCAACACTTTGCTTAAAAGATGCGGCTCCGGCTTTATTCAGATCAACATCATAACCAAAGTATTTTGGCACAAAAGGCTGATCGGTGGTGAGGGTTTTAATAAAAGTGAGTTCATCCATCAGTTGCAGTGCATAGTTTTCGCGTAATTCGCGGCCTATGGTACTTTCCAGATCAGGACTCATGTTTTTGCCGCACAATGAGCCCGGGCCATGAGCCGGGTATACGATAACGCTTTTTGGAAGTGTCATTAATTTTTGCCGGGTGCTCAGATACATTTGTTTGGCCAGCTCTTCTTTTTTAGCGGTGATGTTTCCCACGTTTTCGCGCAGATCAGGCCTGCCTACATCACCTACAAACAGGGTGTCGCCGGTAAAAATCGCGGTATCGCGGCCTTGCTCATCTTCCAGCAAAATACAGATAGAATCGGGCGAATGGCCGGGAGTATTGATGGCTTTAAGTTTTATATCATTAAGCTGAATGAAATCGCCATCATCAAAAGTTTCATGCGGATAAGTGGCGCCGGTGAGCTTGCTGCAATATATTACCGCGTTGGTGGCCTCATGTATTTCCAGGTGCGAACTCACAAAATCGGCATGCGGATGGGTTTCAATAACGCCCACTATATCTGCATCATGCAACGTGGCAAAGTCATAATAAGGCTGCGGATTGCGGGCCGGATCAATAACGATCATTTTACCTGTACGTATCACCGCGTATGACGCATGCGCTAAACCTTTATCGTAGAACTGATGAATTACCATAATGTAGCTGCAAAGATACTGGTTTAGAAGTAATAGGCTACGGCAGTTAAGTTATTGTAAAGTAAAATGATGAATTTGTATAGTTATGTGTTATTGTGATCTAAACCTATCTACAACTATAATAAAGGGAACCGCTTAACGGTTAAACCAGTCTATAAAAAATCCGAGTCTTGACCTTTTTAAAACATCAAGCCAGATACGGTGCAAATCCATTGATTTCATGACTGTTGTGGTTTGTTTGTTATAAAACGATTTGATAGTAAAAATATTGTGCTATTGTATGCACGAAGTGGCAGTGCAAATGGCCAAAATTAGCTGAAAATCAGGAAATCATTTAAATCAATTGTAAAAAATCACCTAAATAAGTGGTCTCAACTTAAAATCATTATTTTTGCGCGTTATGAGTATTTCTAAAACATATTTGCCCAAAGAAACCGAAGAAAAGTGGTACAGTTACTGGTTAAAGCACGATTTTTTTAAATCGGTGCCCGATGAGCGCGAGCCCTACACCATAGTCATTCCGCCACCAAATGTCACCGGTGTCTTGCACATGGGGCACATGTTGAACAATACCATACAGGATGTATTGGTTCGCCGTGCCCGTATGAAAGGCAAAAACGCCTGTTGGGTTCCCGGTACTGATCATGCCAGCATAGCTACCGAAGCCAAGGTTGTGGCCATGCTCAAAGAGCGTGGCATCAGTAAAGCCGACCTTACTCGACCCGAGTTTTTGACTTATGCCTGGGAGTGGAAAGAGAAATATGGCGGTATTATTCTGGAGCAGCTTAAGAAATTAGGGGCCTCGTGCGACTGGGACCGCACTCGCTTTACTATGGATGAGGATTTATCTGAAGCGGTGATAGATACTTTTATCCACTTGTATAAAAAAGGCTGGATCTATCGCGGTGTAAGGATGGTGAACTGGGATCCGCAAGGCAAAACGGCGGTATCCGATGAAGAAGTTATCCGTAAGGAGGTTAATCAGAAGCTTTATTATATACGTTACTCGGTTGCCGTTGATGAGTTATCGGCTATGAGTGAAGCAAGAGCAACTCACCACTCACCTGCAAGTTCTCACTACCTGACCATTGCTACCACACGCCCGGAAACCATAATGGCCGATTCGGCTATTTGCATAAACCCGAATGACGAGCGTTATCTGCACCTGCATGGTAAAAAGGTGTTTATCCCTTTAATTAACCGTGAAATACCTGTTATTCTGGATGAATATGTGACCATGGATTTTGGTACAGGCTGTTTAAAGGTTACCCCGGCGCATGATTTGAATGACTATGAACTGGGCCAGAAACATCATTTGCCCGTTATTGATATTTTAAATGATGATGGTACATTGAACGAAAGGGCCCAGATACTGGTTGGTGAAGACCGTTTTGCCGCACGTAAAAAGATTGCTGTACTGCTTGAAGAGGCCGGCGCGCTGGCAAAGGTTGAAGATTATAAATCACAAATAGGATTTTCAGAACGTACCGACGCGGTTATTGAACCTAAGCTCTCTATGCAGTGGTTTTGTAAAATGAGCGAGATGGCCAAACCCGCCCTTGATTATGTGCTAAACGGAGAAATAAAGCTGATTCCTGATAAATTTATAAATACCTATCGCCATTGGATGGAGAATGTGAGGGATTGGAATATTAGCAGGCAATTATGGTGGGGGCAGCAAATCCCTGCCTGGTACCTTCCAAACGGTGAGTTTGTAATAGCCAAAAATGCTGAAGAAGCATTAACGGAAGCAAAACTCAAAAATCCCGCGATCACCGTTGATGACCTGACCCAGGACCCTGATGTGGTAGATACCTGGTTTTCATCGTGGTTGTGGCCAATATCGGTATTTGATGGTTTTAAAAACCCTGATAATGCCGACATCAACTATTATTATCCTACTAACGATCTGGTGACCGCGCCGGAAATCTTGTTTTTCTGGGTAGCGAGGATGATTATGGCCGGGCACGAATTTCGGGGAGAAGTCCCGTTTAAAAACGTTTACCTTACCGGTATAGTGCGCGATAAACTGGGCCGTAAAATGTCAAAATCGCTTGGCAACTCACCTAATCCGCTCGATTTAATAGAGAAATATGGCGCCGATGGTGTAAGGGTAGGCATGCTGCTTTGCTCGCCTGCCGGTAACGACCTCATGTTTGATGAAAGTTATTGTGAACAAGGGCGTAACTTTGCCAATAAAATATGGAATGCCTTTAAGCTTGTAAAAGGATGGGAAGTTGATGACAACCTGAAAAATCCAAATAAGATAGCCAATGAATGGTTCGGAAACCGCTTTAATCAGGCCCTCGGCGAAATTGAAGATAACTTTAAACAATACCGGTTGTCTGAAGCGCTAATGGCTACCTACAAACTGGTATGGGACGATTTTTGCGCCTGGTATCTGGAAATGATTAAGCCGGCTTATCAGCAGCCTATTGACAGGGCTACTTACACGACGTCAGTTCAGTATTTTGAAAATATTTTGAAAGTTTTACATCCATTCATGCCTTTCCTTACCGAAGAGCTGTGGCATGATGAGTTGTTTGGTGCCCGTGATGAAAAAGATTGTTGCATTGTTGCGCAGTTGCCTGCTATTGGGGAAATAAATTCACAGATACTGAATGACTTAGAAGTTATCAAAACAATTGTTACACAAATAAGGAACATTCGTAACACAAAGCAAATTTCGCCTAAAGAGGCCCTGGAGCTTTCGGTAAAAATAAACTCTGGTTTACAGTACCAGCAGTATGAGCCTATTATTGTAAAGCTGGGTAATATCAGCAAATTTAGTACTGTTACTGATAAGGTTAATGGCGCCGTTAACTTCATAGCTTCAACCGATGAATTTTATATTCCGCTGAGCGAAAACATAGATCCGGTTGCTGAGCGCACCCGGCTTGAGAAGGAAAAAGAATATCTTTTAGGTTTCCTAAAATCGGTAAATGCAAAACTTGGTAATGAGCGTTTCATGAGCAATGCAAAACCCGAAATTATTGAGGTTGAGCTGCGTAAAAAAGCCGATGCCGAAGCCAAGCTGCAAATTATTCAGGAAGCCCTTGACGGTTTGGCTGATTAATTGCATTGCATATTAATTGCAAACTATTGTATCATTGTAACATGGCTGTTACCCTGTAGCAGCTGTGTTACAATAGTGCATAAACAAATGTTTGTGGTTTGAATATGTGCGAAGATGTCAGCTTTTTTAATTTTTCCATTCACAAAATAATTTCAAAGGAGCAATCTTATCTAAACCAGGCCCGTATACGTTTATTATACTATGGCCTGTTCCTGGTATTTATTGCATCGGGAACTTTGTTTATAAGTGTTTATTTTCAAGGGCAACATTTGCTGGCTTATACAGCAGGTTTTTTAATGCTTTATGTTGCTGTATTATTTAAGGCATTAACCTATCGGCCCAATTGGTTCCGGATATCGCATGCGCTGCTTATTGCCGGCACCCTTATTAACTTCAGTATTGTTTATGTATCGCTGCAGACTATAAATATTGTAACAGTACAGGCAGTAATAGTAGTTATAATATTTAGCTATTATATGCTCGGCCAAACCTGGGGCCTGGTATATTCTTTATTAAATACAGTACCCATATTGTTTTTTTTGCTTATTGACTATAGCAATGGCTATGTAATACATATTAAGCCCGATAAAATAGACCAGGCTACCATTATCATTAGTCTTTTTGCCAATTTTATACTGCTTATATTTATTCACAGCCACCTCTACACTTCCTTTTTAAAAAATATTAAACAATTGAAAGAGAGCGGAGAGGAGCAGGCCGCGCTTAACAGTAAACTTGAAAAAGCTATTGAAAAGGCCGAAAAATCTACCCAGGCTAAATCGGAATTTCTTTCAACCATGTCACACGAAATCCGTACGCCCCTTAATGCTGTAATTGGCATGAGCAATTTGCTGATGATGGGGAGCCCCAGGCCCGAGCAAAAGGAAAACCTCGAGATATTAAAATTTTCGGCAAACAACCTGCTGGCTATTGTAAATGATGTACTTGATTTTAACAAAATAGAATCAGGTAAATTGGTGTTTGAAAACATAAGTTTTAACCTGGCCGAACTCATGAACAATGTTTGCGGAGGCCAAAAGCTAAATGCCAAAGAAAAAGGGCTGGAGTTTACGCTTAATATTGATGCTAAGTTAAATAATAAAGTGTTTTTTGGCGATCCTACCCGCATAACCCAGGTTGTTTTTAACCTGGTAAGCAATGCTATAAAATTTACCACTCAGGGAAATGTGTGGGTACGGGTTATCTGCCTTGAAGACAGACACAATAAGGTTACGGTTAAATTTTCGGTAAGAGATACAGGAATAGGTATAGAAGAAATAAACCGTTGCCGCATATTTGAACCTTTTACACAGGAATCTTTAACTACAACCCGCCAGTATGGAGGTACAGGATTGGGATTAGCTATTGTAAAACGTTTGCTTGATTTGCAGGGGCTGCACCTGAATGTTTTGAGCAGGATAGATGAAGGATCGGAGTTCTCGTTTAATATGGAACTGCCTGTTTCTACCGCTGTAATTGACGAAGGAACAGATACACCATCGGGAGAGACAAAGCAGGGCGGGTCAACAGGCTTAAAGGTGCTTATTGCTGAGGATAACATGGTGAATGTAATGCTGATGAAAAAACTCCTGTCAAAATGGGATATAATACCCACTATTGCCGAAAATGGTGAACGGGCGGTTGAATTTATGCAGTATGGTAATTTTGATATTATATTAATGGACTTGCAGATGCCTGTGATGAATGGTTTTGACGCGGCCGACGAGATCAGAAAAATGGCCGATCCTAAAAAGGCAAATGTGCCTATTATTGCACTAACTGCCTCGGCAATGATTGATATTAAAGATAAAGTATTCGAGGCCGGAATGAATGATTATGTATCAAAGCCATTTAAGCCGAATGAACTGCTTGAAAAGATACAGAGCCTTGTAGCGCTGGTTTAAAACGCTTTAATGTAAGCCGGCAAATCTGTTATAAACTGATATTGCCGCTTATCGAGGTCAATATTACAATAATAATGTTGCAGCCCGTTGCTAACAGCAAGCAACGATACTTGATGCACCATATTATATCGCGCCACCTGATCAAATGTTTTTTGGTCAATAGTTATAGATGGCGCTTTGCACTCTACCATTAATATGCGTTTTCCCTGGGTATTAAATACAACAATGTCTGTACGTTTTTGCAAGCCGTTCAATTTCATGCCGCCTTCCAGTTTAATGAGCGAACGCGGGTAGTTTTTGTGTTTAATAAGATATTGAACAAAATGCTGCCTCACCCATTCCTCAGGTGTAATAATTATATTTTTCTTCCGTATTTCGTCAAACAACGTTAACTGCCCGTTGTGGTCACTTATTTTAAAAGGGTATGGGGGCAGGTTAAGCGGTTGCAGCAGATCCATTGTTTAAATTCAAAGGTCAAAAGTAAAAAATTATCAGCGGCAAATAACGGGGCTGGTTCAATAATTCAAACAGTTGAATTTATATGCTATCAGTTTTTAATTTTACTTTTGAACACAAAAGCATTTTGACTTTTGAATTTTTACTTTTGAATTAACAGCATGACTGCAGCAGAGATATTAAAAGATATTAAAAACCGTAAATATAAACCCCTGTATCTGCTGCATGGTGAAGAACCTTATTTTATTGATCTGGTAAGCAATTATATTGAAGACAGTTTACTGCCAGAGGCCGAGAAGGGCTTTAACCAAACAGTTGTTTATGGCAAGGATACGGATATGATGGCGGTACTTAACGCTGCCAAGCGCTATCCAATGATGGCCGATTACCAGGTTGTATTGGTAAAGGAGGCCCAGGACATAAAATGGGGTAAAGATGATGATAAAAAAGGTATCGATCCTTTACTGAGCTATCTTGAGAACCCTTTGCAAAGCACCATATTGGTGTTTTGCTATAAATATGGCAAGTTTGATAAACGAAAAAAAACTTATAAGGCCATAGAAAAAAATGGACTTGTTTTTGAATCGGCCCCCTTGTATGATAGTAAAATACCGGTCTGGATAGAGGGCTATATAACCGACAAAGGGTATAAAATTAATCCGTCGGCATCGGCTATGCTCTCTGAGTACCTGGGTAATGATCTAGCGAAAATTGCCAACGAGCTGGAAAAACTGATGCTGAATGTAACGGCTGGTCAGGAAATTACACTAAAACATATACAGGATAATATAGGCATTAGTAAAGAATACAATGTATTTGAACTGCAAACAGCCTTGAGCAAAAAGGACGCCTATAAGGTAAACCAGATCATTAATTATTTTGAGGCCAACCCAAAAGCCAACCCCATTGTGCTGGTGCTGGGTAACCTGAATAATTATTTTAGCAAGGTGCTTGCTTATCACTATGTAAAAGATAAATCGCAGCAAAATCTGGCGCGCGAGTTGGGGGTAAACCCATACTTTGTAAAGGACTATGAACAGGCTGGCCGTAGCTACAATTATCAAAAAACCATGCAGATTATTAGTTACCTACGCGAATACGACCTAAAGAGCAAAGGTGTTGAATCAAACGCGCCCCATGGCGAGCTAATGAAGGAACTGATGTTTAAGATACTCCATTAATCCCCAAATTAAACTGACAAAGAGCGTAATACCTGTAAAGTTGAGTAACATTCTTGTTAAGAAGTATCAAACAGATTTGGTATTACGTAATAGTGGCAGTTTTATTAAAAACCCCGCTAATAACATTGTATTGGAGATTTTGCCCTCTTGATTTACGCTCACGAAAGTTTTTTGAATGATTGTAAACGATTATTTACAATCGGCCATAAAATAACCAATAAGTAATTGTATTAAGTTCACGTTTAGAAAGTGTCCTGCAAGGCTTTCGCAAGATGATGTTTACAAACTTAATTAAGGAGTATGATACTTTTATTTTGCGGCTTGTCGGGGGCGGGCAAAACAACACTGGCAAAAAGTGTTGCCATCGGATTATCCGAACTCGGGATAAAGACCGAAATAATTGACGGTGATGAATATCGTCAGGAAGTTTGTAAGGATCTTGGGTTTTCCAGAAATGAAAGAAGTGAGAATATCAGGAGGCTGGGGTTCATTGCTAGCCGGTTTTCGGCACACGGTATAATTACCATTGTCAGTGCCATCAATCCTTACGATAATATCAGGCGCGAACTTGTTGAGCGATATGGTCATGTAAGCATTGTACATGTTGATTGCCCGGTTGACCAGTTAATTGAGCGCGATACCAAAGGGTTGTATAAAAGAGCTCTTTTACCCCAGCGCCACCCCAACAAATTATTAAACTTAACGGGCATCAATGATCAGTTTGATGTACCCTATGATGCTGATCTTTATATTAATACCGGCAGGAACACTATACAGCAAAGTACCTCGTTATTACTTTATTACATACTCAATAACCTTTATCCTGCCGAAGCTATAACAAATAAAATGACTGATAATTTATAAGCAGCCCGCTTATGCATTTTTAAATCGTTCGTCTTTTTATAAACTATGCAGAAAAGAACACTCATCATTGCAGGAATGCACCGTTCGGGTACCTCTCTTATTTCACATTGGCTTGCCAAATGCGGGTTACAGTTGGGCGAAAAACTTGTTGGGCCCGGCTACGGAAACGTAGACGGACATTTTGAGGATGTGGAATTTTTAAAGATGCACGAAGAGGTATTGACTAACAATAACCTGCCATCCTCTGGTTTAACCGATGTACAAATTGACAGTTTTTCTATATATGAAAAAGAGAAGCTAAAAAGTATAATTAAAATTAAGCAGCAGCTGTACGATCAATGGGGCTGGAAAGACCCGCGTACATGCCTTTTTCTGGATGTTTATCAGGAGCTGCTTCCTGATGCTTGTTATTTGATCATTCTGCGTGATTATCAATCAGTAGTGAGCTCATTATTAAGACGTGAGTTTAAGGACGTTGATGATAAATATATGGCCCGTACCTATTTTTCGAGGCTGGTATGGCAAAAGATAAGAAGATCGCAGAAACTACAGGAATTTTATCATGCTTATGCTGTAAAATTCTTGAAAGTATGGGTGGCCTATAATCACGACATTTTAAAATGTATAAAAAAGCTGAACAATGATTCTTTTGTGGTCATCAATTATTCAACATTATGTAAAGAGGATACTCCGCTTTTCTCGCACCTTAAAAACAACTGGAACTTTTCGCTGAAATATTTCAGGTTTAAGGATATATTTAAAGAAAGTCAGATGGGTGAGGATATAAATATTGACCATTATATAACTGATAGAGCGCTCATAGAAAACGCCAAACAACTTCAGGATGAGCTTAAAGGATATATGCAGCTTGTTTGATAACAAAAGGGCTCCGGTTTACTGATTTTTTCTGTTGGTTAAATATTATTTTTCATTTAACCATGCCTCCGCTGCAGATACCTCAGAAAAAAAGTTGATGTCAATATTACGTGGCAGGGGATCGGCGCTTTTGCGGGCCGATAACTGGCTGAATATGCTATGCGAATCTACCCAGGCAAAGTATCGTAACCCTGCTTTTGCCATTGCCGGAAACCACTCCTGCGATACCCAGTCTACAGCTTCAGACCAATTGCCTAATAAATGGGTGTTATCATCAAGTATTTTGTATACTTTATTTTTCACCATCATTTCCAGTATCTGCTGGCAACCCTCTTGTATCGACTCGAGGTTCTGAAAGCCAATCCAATCAGCATCAATACGGGCATTTTCCTCATTATAACTCAATTTAAGCGTACTGTCCTGATACAAGTAGTCGCCTTGTATAATTGGTTCCTTTTTTAAGGGGGTATCTGGCAAAAGCCTGAAGAAGAATGTAGAACCCACTCCAGGTTTGCTCTCAATCCAGAAACTGCCTTTGTGACGCCTTAAAATTTCGGCCGAAATAAATAACCCCAAACCAAGGCCCTCAAAGCGCATAGCGGTATTATCAACACGGTAATAACGTTCAAATAACCTGGTAAGGTTCTTCTCTTCAATACCTATCCCAAAATCCTGAACAGATATAATGAGACTGTTATCTTCACGCCTTACTATGCAGTTAACAATTACTTTATCTGCATCGGGCGAGTACTTAATGGCGTTAGTCAATAAATTATTTACTACCTGTTCCAGCCTGAAACGGTCGCCCGTGTACTGTAGGTCATCCGCATGTTCCAGAATTATACGGTGCGATGGCGCTGTATGCTGCACCCCCTCAATACTATCAGCCAGCATTTCCCGGAAATTAAAGGTTTCCATGTTATATTCAATTTTGCCGGCGTTAATGCGGCTTACATCCAGCAGATCATTGATCAGTATTTCAAGCCGGAGTACATGTGCAGCTGATTTTTGGAGGAAGTCTTTTTGTTTTTCAGGGTCATTTATACGCAGCATCAGCTGATTAAAGGCTTTAATACTGGTTAGCGGCGTTTTTAGTTCATGACTGGCTATTGAAAGGAACTCGTCCTTTTTCTGTTCATTGTTTTTTTGGATATTGATATTAGTGTTTGTACCCAACCATAGTATGATCTGGCCATTTTCAACCATAGGTACAGCCCGGGCCAAATGCCAGTGATATTGCCCGTCCTGAAACTTTAGGCGGAACTCTACCATGTATTCCCGACCGGTTCTAAGTGAGATGAGCCATTTTTTTAAACAACTCTGCTGATCATCAGGATGAATAAAGGCTTGCCAGCCGTGCCTGATAATATCTTCGGCATTTTGGCCAAAATCATCACAAACCACTTCGTTTACATAATCAAGCGATCCGTTTGACCGGGCAGTCCATACCTGCTGGGGTATAGCATTTAATAAAAAACGGAAACGGGCTTCGTTTTCCTTTTCTTTTTGCCGGGTAAGTACCGTTTCAGTAACTTCGAAAACAAAAACCATGATGCCATCAACCTTATGCTCAGCATCATGTCGTGCCTGGTAAATAAAGTTAAAGTAACGATCCTCAATCGGGCCATCGTCTGTATATGCCATGGGTACCAGCAGTTCCTTTCCTTCGTAGGTTTCGCCTGTTTCGTACACATTTTTTAAGATATCACCAATCAGCTGGCTCCTCAGCTCGGGCAAGGCGTCCATTAGTGGTTTACCAGTAAGCTTACGTCCCGGAAAAAGCTGCTGGTAGGGTGGATTAACCAGTTCAAATACAAAATCGGGCCCGTCAAGCACACAGATACCTGCCGGGGCCTGCATAAAAAACCTTTTCAATCTTTCGTGCTGACCGGTGGCCTCGGCCTGTGCGGTAAACAGTTCAATGGTGCGTAATTCAACCCGTTCCTCCAGTTCGTCATTAAGCTTAAGCAGGTTTTGCTGGGCCTGAAAAAGCTCTTCGTTGGTAGCGCTTAACTCTTCATTTGCCGATTGTATTTCTTCGCTTGTAGCCTGTATCTCTTCGTTAGCATAGGCGAGGCCCTCGTTAAGCACAAGTAGTTCGCCCTTGTTTTGCTCCAGGCGCTTTTTAGCTAAAACCAATTCGGTTATTTCATATTTGAAACTTAAAACGCCGGTGATCTTCCCTTTTTCGTCACGTATGGCCTGATATACAAAATTAAAATAATGATCTTCGAGTTTACCGCCAATTTCTTTGGCCAGGGGAATACATATCTCATTGCCCGCATAAGTTTCGCCTGTTTTATAAACACGCTGCAGTGCATCCCAGATGGGCTGGCCGGCAACTTCGGGCAGCGCCAGGAGCAGCGGCTTACCGAGCACTCGTCGTCCGGGAAAAAGCTCTTTCTCGTATTGGGGGTTAATAAACGCATAAATCAGATCCGGACCGGTTACTATGGCAATCTGGGCAGGCATTTCGTTAAAAAGCTTTTCCATTTGCCTGCTGAGTTGTTCGGCGCGTTCGGCAGTTTTTCTTTCCTTCTCCAAACTGGCTTTCAGGTTCCGTTCTGCAAGCACCCGCTCGGTTACATCCTGGGTATGGTGAATAATGTAGCAGATATCATTGTCCTGATCAAAAATTGGCGTGTGGGCGGTATCCCAGTAACGCTCCAGCAGGTTATTTTCATCGTCCGGGTTGGGAATATCAAAGCGGGTTACCGGCAGGTGGTGAGGTTTTCCGGTTTGTATCACCTGTTCAAGGGAAAAAGCTATACCACCCTCCTCTGATGACCAGTCGGGTATTTTGGGGAAAACATCAAACAGGTATTTTTCACGCAGTTCTGCCCTGCTTTTACCGGTTAATTGTGTGTAGGCGTCGCTCGCGGTAAGTATGTACAGCTCCTTTGAAAGTATCAGATACGGATGAGGTAATGTTTCAAAAACCCGTAACATTTCGGGTGGTAAAGCTGAACTGTGTTGTATGGGCATAGGAAAAGACGGATAGATAAACAAGATTACTAAACCTCAGGCAATTATTAAAATATTATCTCATAGGAAAATGTTTTAAAGAAAAATAAATAATACTTGTGGGCTTCTGGATTAACACATATACTCGTGTAAAACAATAATATTACTGACAATGTTTTTTAGTGTTCGTTTTTTCGAACTGCGAGCACCACGAACACTTGCGAACAGTCGCGAACGTTACCGAACAGGTGCAAACACACAAAATAATAGAGCCTAAATACAAATTTTGGCATGCTGAACGAAGTGAAGCATCTATTCGGTAACTGATATATTAAAGAAGATCCTTTGTACCTCAGAATGACAACGTGAGTTTGATGTTGGGCCACATTGATGTAACAACAGTGCTTCCGGTTCATCTAAATTAAAAATAACCGCCGGCTTAAATTTTACTAATGAAGGGACTTAAGTTATATCTATCCGTTTTATTTTTAGGCTTATTATTTGATAGCTGCGTACCGCGCCTGCAGGATAGTCCGCTTGAAACAGGTGAGCAAAGTATTACCACAACCGATAGTGTACGCCTGGCTGTTAAGGTAGCAGGGAAAGGGCCTGTATGTTTTTTTATTCATGGTGGCCCGGGACAGGATTACCTCTCATTTGAAAAAATGGGCGGGGCAAATCTCGAAGAATTCCTCACGATGGTTTACATAGACCAGCGGGGCTCCGGGCATTCGCAAAGCGCCAAAAACTATAGCCTGGATAGGATGGTTGATGATATTGAAGACACACGCAAACAGTTAGATGTTGATAAAATATACCTGCTCAGTCACTCATTCGGTGGTGTGCTGGCAGTTAATTACGCCAAAAAGTATCCCCGGCATATATATGGTTTAATTTTAGCCAATTCTACCCTGCATTTTTTTAATAACAGTTCTTTGAGAGGGCAGATCGGGTACGCCTATCATTTGCTGCATAAGGATACCACCATAACCGGGGATAATACCGCTTCATTGCTGCAACAGAATATGGCTGTTCGGAAACAGCTAAGCAAGATAAGATTGGGCTACAAATTGCTGGCCGATAGCGTTGCCACCATTATAAAAATGGATAGTATTGAGGAAAGCTATAAACGCAATACCGATTTTGGTTATGCCATTATTGCTCACTTGATTGATAGCACCACACAAAACCGCTACCCCGAATACTGGAAAGATTACGCACCAATCAGCAGCCAGATCAATGTGCCGGTGCTGGTTATTACCGGTACGCGCGATTATGCCATTGGCGTAGATCATTATAAAACATTTAAATTCCCAAACCAGCAGATGGTGAACATTGATGGGGCGCACATGCTGTATTATGAAAAAAACAAAGCCTTTATCGCGACTGTAAAAGCTTTTATTGAAAAACGCTATAATAATTGACCGGGACAAAAAAAGCCGGTAACTTTATATATGACACCCGATTACCTGGAAAGTATTAAAAAGCAGTTCGCCTATTATAAATTACTGGGCGAAAAAACGATGGAGCAGCTGAGCGATGAGCAGCTGGTATGGCAATACAATGCCGAATCAAATAGCATAGCCATGATTGTGAACCACCTTTCGGGCAATATGGTTTCCCGGTGGATGGATATTTTTACCTCCGACGGCGAAAAGGCTAATCGTAATCGCGAGGCCGAATTTGAACCCATTAACCATACGCGCGAAGATATTTTAGCCTTATGGAACAAAGGCTGGAGTTGCCTTGTGGATACATTGGAGCAGCTTACCGATACTGATCTTGACCGGATAATTTATATCCGTAATATGGGACATACCGTGGCCGAGGCCATTAACCGCCAACTGGCCCATTACCCATACCACGTTGGGCAAATAGTTTTCATAGGCAAAATGCTTCGCGACCAAAAATGGCAATCGCTTTCCATTCCCAGAGGGCAATCAGAAGCTTATAATGCCGATAAGTTTGCAAAAGACAAACACCGCGAGCATTTTACCGACGAGTTTAATAAAGAAAAGTGACGTTTTTAACCTCTATTAGGTTTTCCGTACCACAAAAGTTTTGGCCATTTGGTCATGCCAGCATTGTTTCATAGGGCTCCAAAGCATGGCAAAAAAGCCCAGGCTGCAAAGAAAACTGGATATTATTTTGCTTAAGTTACGTGCTAAGGCAGTGGTGAAATTTAACCTTTGCCCGTTGCCGTCAACAACAATTAAGCGGCAAATTACTTTGCCAATACTACCCTGAACTTTAGTTGCTTCAAAAGCAGCATTATAAAAAATCCATAAAACTACAGCGATCAGCCTAATCATAAGTTCTTGATCTGTTGTGTTTGAATCAGTATCAAAAGATCCGGTTGTATATCGTACAATAATTACAACGAGCGACCAAAGAATTACTGCGGCAATAAATAGTACGGCATCATCAATAAGGTAAGCCAGTAAACGCCAGCCAAAATTAGCTACATTGTTTGCCACAGGAACGTAGATGCCTGCCGATTTAAAATATTCGTCAAACTCAGGCAGATCCGAAGCCGCCTGCCAGTCTTCGGCCAATGGCGACAGCACCATTTGGTGTATGCCTATACCCATATCCATTAATTCATTATGGTTGTATGGGCCTTGTTTTTCATTATCCTTAAAAAGGTAGTATTCATTTATCATGTGCGTTGATTTAGGTTCAGAAAAATAATGAAAATATTTATACCAACAAAGTTTGGCTGTTTTTTAGTTTAAAAAAACAGTAAGGTAAATAGAAATAATTTTTTGTAAATGCAGGTATATCCGCAAGGCGTGAAGGCGAAAAAAGCGATGAGATTGGTGGCTTGTCAGACTTTAGGCCTTCCAAAAAACAAAACGTAGCCATCAGCATCCGTTACCTCAAATCCGCGCAGCCCATCGTCATCGTCCCGGATGGGGCGTCGAAATGTTAAACCGTTAGAACTGAATTCTTCAAATAAAGTATCGGGCTCTTCTGCAGAAATGTATGCATCCCAGGCGGCCCATTCGTGCCGGGTATGATTGGGAATGGGTTGTATGTTATCAGCAATTGCCTTTAGCATAATAGAAACAGGGCCGCGGCCCACCATCGCCCAATATGGATTGTCCCCGGGGCCGGTATACCATACTTCAAACCCAAGTTTATTTACATAAAACGACACCGAATCATTTAAATTCGAAACAATAAAAAAAGGCGTAATAAAATTAAGCTTTGACATTGTTTTTTTGCGTTTTGTGGTGCAATAAGTGGTTAATTAACACAGCGTTGCTACAAATATCAGCTGTTCAAAGAATGAAAGCAAATCAAAATTTTAACCAGATTCTGAAAGTAAGTTGCCGGTACGCCGTTGCTATTAAACAAGGTTAGGTATCTCTCGGTAAGTAAAGGAGCCGGATAATAACGCAAGCAAATTACTGAATGTTCGGTACGATCGGAAGGCTAAAAAGTTGTAGATTTATATTAACCTTATTATAACCTCATGATTAAAGCTTGCAAATTTTTGATTTTGATGATCGCCGTGCTCCCTGCTGTTGCCCTGGCGCAAAAAATTAAAGTGGTTACCAACCAGGTAGGTTATGAAGATACCAAAGCCAAAAAGGCCATTGTAGTTACTGATAAACCATACCCTATTAACGCGTTTGCTTTAATAGATGCAGATGGTAACACGGTTTTTAATGGGAAAGCTATTTACAGCGGCAAAGTACCAGGCTGGAAAAACCGCGAGTTTTATACGCTTGATTTTACCTTCGTTACAACCGCTGGCAGCTACCAAGTACAGATAACCCTGCCAGGAAAAAAACTAAGCTCTTACCCGTTTAAAATAGGGAAGAACGTGCTGGAACAGGCTACCCTGTCTGATGTGGTATATTATTTTAAAGGGCAGCGCAGCGCGGGCGAAATTGATAAGGCCGATCATCATTTGCTGCTTTCGGGCAAAACCACCGATACGGTTGATGCCCATGGCGGCTGGTATGATGCCACCGGCGATTATGGCAAGCATTTTTCGCACCTTTCGTTTTCTAATTATTTTAATCCGCAGCAAATACCTTTGGTGGTATGGAGCCTTTTAAAAACAAAGGAACTGCTTGATAAAAAAACCGTAACCGATTTCAGGCAGATCAATCGCCGGGTACTGGACGAGGCTACCTATGGTGCCGATTACCTGGCGCGTATGCAGGCTAAAAACGGTTCGTTTTACCGGTCGGTTTCAGCTCCCGGTCCCGGTAAGCTGGCCAAAGACCGCGTGATTCAGCCCGATGAAGGATCATATCGCATTAAAAAAACAAAAGATTCTCCGTTTAGTACCAATCGCGAAAATACCAATTGGCACCGTTACCAAAGCAGTTACCGCTCTGGCGGGGGAATGGCGATAGCCGCCCTGGCCATGGCATCAACACTTAACGTAAGTGGCGATTTCACCAGCGCACAATATTTGCAGGCCGCCGAGAATGCCTTTAAGTTTTTGGAAGAAAACAACAAACTGATGGATTTTGACGGTCATGAGAATATCCTTGATGATTATTGCGCCCTGAGCGCGGCTACTGAATTATATAAAGCCACCAAAAAACAGGAATATCTGGCATCGGCTACCAAACGTGCCAATAATCTTGTGGGTCGTTTAGCTGCCTGGAAAAACTATCAGAACTACTGGAAGGCCGATAGTGCCGATAGGCCATTCTTTCACCCGTCAGATGCAGGTTTGCCAGTGGTGAGCCTAATTTATTATTATCCGTATGCCGATAATGCCATGCAGATATCCATTAAAAAAGCCATCAAAGCCTCGTTTGATTTTGAACTGAAGGTTACCCGTGAGGTAAACAACCCATTCGGTTACAGCAGGCAACTGGTGCAGGATACGCTGGGCAATCGACGTACATCGTTCTTCTTTCCGCAGGGCAGCGATGCTTCGCCATGGTGGCAGGGCGAAAACGCGCGGCTAAGTTCTATGGCCGCCGCCGCACGGCTGGCCGCGGGTTTGTTTGCTGATGACAAAGCCTATCATGACCAGCTGGAAACTTTTGCGGTTGATCAGTTGAACTGGATCCTGGGCCTGAACCCTTTTGACGCCAGTATGCTGCAGGGCACGGGGCATAATAACCCGGCGTATGGTTTCTTTGGAACGTTTGAGTACACTAACGCGCCTGGCGGTATTGTAAATGGCGTAACCGGCGGATTGAATGATGAAAATGACATCGATTTTAATTTATCCTACGCGCAGATACATAAGGATTACGACTGGCGCTGGGCCGAACAATGGCTGCCGCACACGGCCTGGTACCTGCTGGCGGTTGCTTTACATGAATAATCAATCTATCAAAATATGAAGAAGTTTAGTATCACCCTATTTGTTTTACTGCTTGCTGTTGCTCCGTTTAGCTTTGCGCAGGTTACCCACACCACGCTGGCTACCGGTTCGGCCGCGCCCGATTTTAGTCTGCCCGGTATTGATGGGAAAACTTATACGCTGCAATCATTTAAAGATGCTAAAGTGCTGGCCGTGGTGTTTATATGCAATCACTGCCCAACATCGCAGGCGTATGAAGACAGGCTGGTAAAACTCACCAGCGATTATGCTCCCAAAGGCGTTAAAGTGGTTGCCATTAATCCCAATAACCCGGCGTCGCTTCGGTTGGATGAATTGGGGTACAGCGACCTGACCGACTCATTTGATGATATGAAGATACGCGCCAAAGACCGCCATTTTAACTTTCCATACCTGTACGATGGCGAAACGGAAGTAGCCAGTAACAAATATGGTCCGGTGGCCACCCCACATATTTTTATTTTTGACAAGGAAAGGAAACTACGCTACAGTGGCCGTATTGATGATATGGAGAACCCTGCCAAAACGCCAAAATCATTAGATGCCCGTAACGCTATCGAAGCGCTGCTGGCCGGTAAAGAGGTGGCCGTGCCCGTTACCAAAACCTTTGGCTGCTCTATTAAATGGGCCGAAAAGCAGGACTGGATACAAAAGGCTACGGTTACGTGGGCTAATGAACCCGTAAAGCTGGATACCATTGCTGCCGCGGGTATAGTTAACCTGGTAAAAAATAAATCTGATAAGCTGCGACTTATTAACCTTTGGGCTACGTGGTGCGGGCCTTGTGTGGCCGAGTTCCCAGAACTGGTAACCATTATGCACCTTTACCGCGACAGGGGGCTGGAATTTGTTACCATCAGCGCCGATGACCCCTCACGAAAAAATAAAGCTCTGAACTTTTTGAAAGGGAAACAGGCTTCGGGTCCAAACTACATTTATACCGGCGATGATAAATACAAAATGATTGAAGCTGTTGACCCAAAATGGGACGGCGCCCTGCCGTACACCATGCTGGTTGACCCGGAAGGCAAAGTGGTTTACGGCAAACAAGGCATTATTAACCCGGAGGAGTTAAAGAAGATCATTTGGAATGACCCAACCATGGGGCGGATTTATAAATAGAAGAGCCCCCTCTAAATCTCCCCCAAACGGGGAGACTTTAAATGCTTTTTAAGCCGCTCAAAGAGAGGTTTGGGTGAGGTGTCGCCTTCATTAATAACCTTAATTGATGATATTTGATATATGAAGAAACTATTGCTGCTCATTTGTACCGGCATATTTGCCTGCTTTAACCTTAATGCGCAAACCAAACATTTTAAGGTATTGGCCTTGTATGAAAACGGCGGGCACCATATTGAGTTTTCAAAGCGCGCCAAAGTATGGTTGGATAAGCTGGCTGCCGAAAAAGGTTTCACTATTGACTACATCCAGAATACCGATAAAATTGACGATTTTTTTTTGAGCAATTACCAACTTTTTCTTCAGCTTGATTATGTCCCTTACGGCTGGAACGACAAAGCAGTTGCCGCTTTTCAAAAATACATTGACGAAGGCAAGGGCGGCTGGATCGGTTTTCACCATGCTACACTTTTGGGCGAGTTCGACGGCTATCATGAGTGGCAATGGTTCTCAAACTTTATGGGAGGGATTACTTACAAAAATTACATAGCCACCTTTACTAAAGGCAAAGTAAATATAGAGGATAAGACGCACCCTGTTATGAAAGGGGTGCCGGATTCGTTCATTATACAGCAAGAAGAGTGGTACACTTATGATAAAAGTCCGCGCCCCCATGTACACGTGCTGGCCAGTGTTGATGAATCAACCTATGAGCCGCAGGGCGATATCAAAATGGGCGATCACCCGGTGATCTGGACCAATGATCAGAAAAAAGCACGGAATGTTTATATTTTCATGGGGCATTCGCCCAATCTGTTTGATAACCCGGCCTGGGTTAAAATTGTCACCAACGCCATTTTTTGGGCTGTAGGTAAACAATAAAGGATGTGCGGATATGCAGATTTCAGGTGTGTAGTGATGGTGCTGCTCCACTACTCTTCACCACTCGTCATCTCGACCAGAGGGTGAGTTTATCAAATGCACAATATCTCTCCTCGTACCTCCTCGAGATGACAAGAAGAGCTTTTATACCCTCTTTTCGCCTAAGGCGAAGAGAGGGTCATCCAGCTAAGCGCAGACGGGGTGAGTCTAAAATGTTAAACCTTTAATCTGATCCGCTTTTTTTCCATTAAGCCAACCAGTGCTATCAATACAAACGCGACAGCCATGGAGCGGGCTAAGCCTCCAAAGCCCGAGTTAAACCCCCGGGGGAAATAAATATGGAAATACATCATCAGGAAGACCTGGAAGTACGGCATCAAATAACAGGTGAGCGTACTGGTACCTGCCGGCCATATTATTTTGAACCAGTTTTTTTTACCCTTTACATCAACCAGGAATATCATGAGTTCAAATACCAGTACGGTAATACCGCTGCAAATGAATATCCAGGCCGGGGTAGAGCGAATTTTAGAGATCCCATCCGCATAGGGACGTATAAGCAAGCCAAGTACAATAAGCAATACGCCGGTGAGCCCGAAAATGATCCATAACCGCTGCGTTTTGCCCAATGAAACCAGGCGCGCGTATATTTCTGTAATGATGATACCCCCCATAGTTAAGGTTATGGAAGAAGCATCGCCAATAATGAACAATCTTCCGTTAATAATACCTGTATGTTTACCTATGTTTATGGCAATAAATAAAATAAGTGCCGTAACAAGCACGCTCAATTTACCCTTTGACAGCAGGTAAATTATGGCGCATATTAAATAAGCCCAGCCAATAATACCCAATATTCCCCACCATTGCGGGCGCATCCAGGTTATTTGGCCATCTTCACTCCCTTTGTATATAATGGCCATTGCTATAAGCAGTACAATGCCCAGGCCCGATAGCGTATATCTCTTGGCTTTGTTCATGGTTTCGGGATAATCCAGCCAGATGAGGAAAAAACCTATAGTGATGAGGATGGCCCAAAGGGCTTTGGGTAATATGGCAGCAGTGCTGTAGGTTTCAAGGTTTACATGGAAAAAGCCCATGATAATGAGCGCGGCACTTCTGGTAATGATATAAATTAAAATAGAGATAAACGAATTACCCTTACTGATCCTGTTTTTTATGGCGAATGGCAGCGACAGGCCCACAATAAACAAAAACGCCGGAAAAATAGTATCGGCAAATCCCATAGCGTCAGCATTACCGGGGGCATGATCAATCCAGTCAGGAACATTTCTTACACCGCTCGAGTCGTTAACAAATATCATGAGCAGCATGGTAATGGCACGCAGTACATCAATTGATAAAAGGCGTTTTGGTAATTGTTG
Source organism: Mucilaginibacter sabulilitoris (assembly GCF_034262375.1). Lineage (NCBI taxonomy): Bacteria > Pseudomonadati > Bacteroidota > Sphingobacteriia > Sphingobacteriales > Sphingobacteriaceae > Mucilaginibacter > Mucilaginibacter sabulilitoris. The sequence continues at coordinate 6,511,235 of NZ_CP139558.1, read as the reverse complement.
CATTTAAAGGGGATTAATGGTGAACAATATGCGTGCGCGATTCATTTACTACAGAAAATACCTGTAATGCATGCGCTTTCCTTTGTAGATAAATACATGGGGTAAGTTAAGTAAATTTATTTTGTCGCTTAACGGTAAAGCAAAAAAGTAAATACGCCTTGGGTGAGAATAACCTTAAAGCCGACCTGAAAACCCCTGTTAGCCATAATACCGTTTAAATAAGCCATGAACCACCTCTATGGAGCTATATATAGGGAATAACAATATAGCCATAAATAATGCCGACTTTAAACGGGTAAACTTGTCCCTGGTTACTTTGCCGCTTAAGGCCAATGCCAGAAACGGCGCCACAGGCAATAAATACCTGCCCTGCATACCGCCTAATGATGTTGCTTCGAGTGCCGTCCAGGTAACATACTGTGCGGTTAAAATTGCTATAATGGTAATAAAAGCACAAATGAGTAAGCCGGTTTTTAATCGGATATTTTCTTTCCAGGCGGGGCTAATCCCTATAATAATACCCGCAAAAACGATAACATAAGCGGTATGATAATAATCGGTAGGGAAGGTGAGATCGAGCCAGCCCAATATGCCAATAAATGAGTGCAAACAGGCGGTTAGACCGGGCAGGTCAAACTTAAAAAACAGGCCAATGAAATTAAACGGATGATGAATAATATACTGAACCTGCAGTTTTGCGTTGGTTCTGAGTTCGGGAGGGGCAAATTTAATAGCAAAGTTTGCATGGTTGATAATAAGCCAGGCAGCTATGCTAAGTAACGGTAAAATGATACCCGCAGCCTTTGCTCTTGGCGATAGCTTTAACAGTAAAAAAATGAAGGCAAGGGGTATGTATGGTGGTTTGGCAATGCCTATTATACACATAGCGATAACCATGGTGTATATGTGCCATCTGCGGTAAATTTTATCGTCCCTGAATTCCACGTTGTCAATAGCGGCAACTAAAAGAAAAACACAAGCAATAAGTATCGCATCCTGGCTAACAGACGCAAACAACGCTATCGTCATTGGGAAAAGCAGTACAATGAACATTAAAATATTACCGCGTCTGGCCAACATTAAAGCAAAAAAACAAATGGCCACAGAAAGGGCGCCATTAAGTATTCTTGACAGATATAATGTTTTTACAATAGACAAATGGAGCAATTTTCCTGCTGCAATACCTATGGCAGGCATAATATAAACAACCGGAGGATAAATAGCGGTGTTGCCAAAGTTTTTATAACCGGTACCAAACCCCCATTTAATATCGTTCGCCCGCTTTGTCAAATCCCGTCTTACTTTAGCCTCGGGGTGAAACTGAATAGCTGAATATAAACCCTCAAGATCTAAAATCCCTTTATCAATGGCAAAACCCCCTTTATCGGGGTATATTATTCTTGGATCGGCAGATAATGAATCGTTTTTTGTAGAAACAGCGCTTTTGTCATATACAAAAGTTGGTACCATATCAAGTCTTGACACTTGTTCGGCTCGTAAAAAATGATTAGGCTCGTCTGGGTTCTGGAGTGGAGGGGTTATGGTAGCAGTCAGGCAAACCAATGGAATGGCATACAGGAGATATATGAAATGTAAGTGCTTATGTAGCTTTGAATAAGCCGCCTCAAAGTTGAACATCAGGTTTTTATAATAAAAAGCAAAACTAATTATATTAACCGAATGGCTACAATATTATAGCAAAATAAGGATACCTGTAATGACCCATAGATCATTACAGGCTTAAACTGAACAATAAATATTATTTTACCGGGGTAGTATCTGCCTTAGCTGCAGGTTTTTTTACCGCTATTTTAGCAGCTGGCTTTACTGTTTTTACCGGAGCTGCGGCAGGTTTTGCATTTGCAGCAACTTTAATTGCTGGTGCGGCTTGCTTTTTCTCTTTTACCACCTTTGCGGCAGGCGCAGCACCGTCTATTTTTGATGCCAATGTTTTAGCTAAGTTTTTTGAAGCTTTTTCGATAGCTTTATTAACCTTTTTTAAATCGGGTTCAAACTCGCTTACTGTAGTTTTAATTTGAGTAACTAACTTATCGTTCAATTGTTTTTTAAGGGCTTTGCGGGCTTCCTTAGCGGCGGTTTTATTTTTATCGTTCTTCATGTTTACGGATAGGGAAATTCAATAGTGCTTTGAGTATATTCTTCGGCGCAAAGTTAAGTTAATAAAAAGTTCTTTTAATATTATGTTTATGTTAACAAAGTGCCTCAATGTTAAGTAATTATTAATAAAACGGGGTGGCTATTCTGTTCATTTTTAGGGTTCTAATATTTGTATTTTAATATTAATTAGATATTATATCATATAGCTGTATTTAAATGGCTAATTAAATTTATGAAAAGGTTTTGTTTAATACAATCGTGTTTGTTGTTATGGTTAGTATATCGTGTAATCGGAGTATATGCCCTGAAAAACTGGGGCATTGATTTTATAATTAATGATTTTTGAAAGCTTTTGGGTTAATTTATAACTTAGCAACCTTATACACGCTCAAATACCATGATCAAAGATTTAAATTCATTAAACCAGGTAGCCGAATTTCATAGTACTTTTAAACATCCCATAATAGCCGCTCCTCAGATCCCCTCAAAAGAGCGTTGCCAGTTGCGTATCGAACTTTTGGCCGAAGAACTGAAAGAATTACAGCAAGCGGTTGATGATAATAACCTCGTTGAAATAGCCGATGCCCTTTGCGATCTGCAATACGTACTGTCGGGTGCGGTACTGGAGTTTGGTCTGGGCGAAAAGTTTAAAGACCTTTTTGATGAGGTGCACCGCTCTAACATGAGCAAAGCCTGTAAAACAGTAGAAGAAGCTAATCAAACCATTGAGCATTATCGCAATACGGCCGGTACCGAATCGCACTATAAAGAGATTGACGGCTTGTTCCTGGTGTACCGTAATGCCGATAATAAAACCCTTAAATCAATAAATTACTCACCTGCCAATCTGGGCAGCATTGTAGGATAAATTATACTTAAAATAACAACTTGCCAGCATCAGCCCCAAACCAACCAGAAGTTAAAGACGCCATGCATGCGCGTAACAAGCACCGCTTGGGATACGATTTTAAGGCGCTGATAAAGGCCGTTCCGCAGCTGCGGCCATTTGTTACGGTAAACCAGTATGATAATCAAACCATCAACTTTGCCAATCCCGAAGCTGTAAAGATGCTGAACCGTGCTTTGCTAAAGCTCCATTACAATATTGATTATTGGGATATTCCTGAAGGTTATTTATGTCCACCAATACCCGGTCGTGCAGATTATATTCATTACGTGGCCGATTTGCTGGCAGCATCAAATGAAGGCGTTGTGCGTAAGGGTAAAAAGGTAAAGGTGCTGGATATAGGGGTTGGCGCCAATTGTGTATACCCTATTATTGGCCACCAGGAGTATGGCTGGAGTTTTGTAGGGACAGATATAGATGAGGAGGCCATTGTATCGGCACAAAACATTATTGATCATAACAAGCAATTAAAAAACGCCATTGAGCTGCGCCTGCAAAAGCACCGGGCAGATATTTTTGTATTTGCCATAAAACCTGGCGAACGGTTTGATCTTACCATTTGCAACCCGCCATTTCACGCCTCTATCAAAGAAGCTGCCGAAGGTTCCCGCCGCAAGTGGGATAATCTTGGGCTCAAATCAGGTAATGAGAAAGCTCCTGTGCTCAACTTTGGCGGCCAGAATGCCGAACTATGGTACCCGGGCGGTGAGGCTGCTTTTTTAAAGCAAATGGCCACGCAAAGTACCCGTTTTGCTAAGCAATGTTTATGGTTTACAACATTGGTATCAAAAAAAGAAAACCTCCGCATTCTATATAATGCCCTGCAAAAAGCGAGCGCAACCGAGGTACAAACCATCAACATGTCGCAGGGCCAAAAAGCAAGCCGCATTATGGCCTGGACATTCCTTTCGCCTGAAGAGCGGACGCAGTGGGTTGACCATTGATGGGAGTGATTATGTTGATTAAAGAACGTGTCATTGCTTCGTACCTCGCAATGACATGAGTTTATATCACACGCGTAAAAATGTCTTTTTCTGGTACAGGTAATACAGGAAGATCCATTTCACCATAATAAAGCAAACAGCCATCACCACAATATTGTACGGATCGCCTACAAGCTGACCTAACCATCCAAAAAATCCATTGGTGGTGTATTGCCATTTAATGAATTTGCCCGAAATGTAAATGAGTATGGAGTTCATGCCGATCACCTTGAAAAAGAACGCCCATTTTTTATAACCCAGTACATCAATCACATAATAAAACAACGCCATCAGCAACAGGCTTATACCACCTACATGCATTACAAATGAGCTTGTCCACAGGTTTTTATTGATCGGGAAATCAAGGTTCCATATTTGCGCTATGATCAGGAAAATTACACCGGTAACCGTCATGATGGTTACTTTGCGTATTTGTTGTAGCCCCTTCTTTTTTAACAACGAACCGGTTAATATGCCCAGCAAACCGGTGCTGATGGCCGGGATGGTAGAGAACAGGCCTTCGGGATCATGGATACCCAGATACAAACGGCCGGGTAACAACAGGCGGTCCATATACGAGGCAAAATTGCCCTGCATGGTAAGATCGCCGGGATGAAAGCCTGGTGCCGATGTAAACTTGAGCAGCAGCCAGTACCCAATTATAAAAAACCAAAACCATACCATTTGCATACGTTCTCTGCTGTACAGGTAAATAATATTGGCAAACATATAAGCGATACCAATGCGGCCAAGCACGCTGGCAAACCTTATTTGTGATATTGGCATAATATTGAGGCCGTTGTTTACCACTAACCCAAGCAGCACTAATATAAACGCTCGTTTGATAACCCTGACGGTTAGCTGCCCGCGGCTTTTGCCTTTCTCCAGCTCGCGGCCTACCGAAAACGGTGTTGATACCCCGGCCATAAACAGGAACAGCGGAAATATAAGATCATACAGGTGAAAACCGTTCCAATCGGGATGGGTAAACTGGTTGGCTATGGTACCCCAAAACGGCGAACCGGTAGCTTTTGCCAGTGTATGAAAAATTTCTTCGCCCCCCATTATCCAAAACATATCAAACCCGCGCAGGGCATCTAACGAAAATAAGCGCGTAGGCGCGGTATTAATATCATCGGGCGCATTACTGCCCGTAGTAGTGGTACTTGTTGTGGAGGCCATTGGTTTTAAAAGATTTAGTGATTTATTAAAGATATAAAAAGCATACTATTTAAAATATTTTTTTTAGTTAACTGTACTTTATAAAATGGAATTGTTACACAGCGTCGTAACTTCGCGCTTTGGAATGGAGCGCCGCATGTTAGAGATCATATACTGCGATGAGTATCTTATCGCCATTAATAAACCACATGGCTTGCTGGTGCACCGGTCGCCCATTGCTGCCGATGCGTCTGAGTTTGCCCTGCAGTTACTGCGCGATCAGATAGGGCAGAAAGTGAACCCTGCGCACCGTATCGACCGTAAAACCGGCGGTATATTATTGTTCGCGCTGGATAAACAGGCCGAAATAGCCATGCAGCAGCAGTTTATGGAAAACCAGGTGCATAAAAAATATCTGGCCGTAGTGCGCGGCCATACTCCTGATAGCGAGGATATTGATTACCCGTTGCGAAAAGAGAATGGTACCCTGCAGGATGCTTTTACCCGGTACTCCACTTTAAAACGTGCCGAACTGGATGTGCCGCTTGGTAAACATGCTACCTCAAGGTATTCGCTGGTAGAGGCTATGCCTGCCACCGGCCGCATGCACCAGCTGCGTAAGCATTTCAGCCATATTTTTCATCCCATTATTGGCGACCGTACCCATGGCTGCAACAAGCAGAATAAGCTGTTTAAGGAAACCTGGGGTATGGAAACCATGTTACTGCACGCCTCGCACCTTTCATTTAACCATCCTGTTACGGGTAACCAGGTTGAAATTGATGCTCAGTTGCAGCCCGAATTTAAACGCGTAATAGATATTATGAGCTGGTAAAATTCCTCCTTTATTTTAGTGCAATAAAATTAAACAAAAACGTTGCTTGATTGTAGCTTACTCAAATACATAAAGTGATGATTAAGCCGGTAAAATATAGTTTATATACGGCAGATGGTGACCGTTCTATCACCATAAAACCGGGAAGCCCAATGCTACCCGGCAGCACTACACATGTTACAGGGGTATTTAAACTGAGTGAAGGACATGTGGACCTGGGTGAAATTGTTTTTGATGATAGCATGCACCAATGGGAATATACAGGTTTAGGCGATCTTACTCATGAGCAGGCCGGAGAAATAGCAACCTATATAAAAGATAAAATTCGTAGGGAACTGGAAGGGAACGTAAATTAAGATAGGCATGTCAGTCTGAGCTTGTCGAAGACCTGCGCAGAGGCTTTTCCACCATGGTTCGACAAGCTCACCATGACGGCCTTTTTTTGCATCATATTTAATCTTATTCAACCTTGTCATCCTGAGCGCAGCGAAGGATCTATTCTGCGATATGCATAGCGAACAACAATTGCTCAGCACGACAAATTTAAAGCCCCGTTTTATTTAGCTTATCTTTGCGCACATCCCAACACTCATAATGATAAAGCAAGCACTCCTGAACCTCAAAATAAATGCCCTTAACCCTATGCAGGAGGCCGCTATCAGCGCAGCCAAAAAAGGTGATGTAATACTGCTGTCGCCGACTGGTTCGGGTAAAACGCTGGGCTTTTTATTGCCCTTGTTGAGTGTGCTTGATACCAGTATCCCAACTGTTCAGGCCATGATCATGGTGCCATCACGGGAACTGGCTTTGCAAATAGAACAGGTGTTTAAAACAATGGGCACCGGCTTTAAGGTGAACTGCTGTTATGGCGGCCACCCGGTTAAAATTGAACGTAACAACCTGTCGCAGCCACCTGCAGTACTGATAGGAACGCCCGGCCGCATTGCACACCATTTGCGTCGTGAGAGCTTCAGCACCGATACCATTCACACACTGATACTGGATGAATTTGATAAAGCCCTTGAATTTGGCTTTCAAGAGGATATGGCCTTCATTATAAAGCAAATGCCGGCCATTAAAAAGCGCATGCTTACATCGGCTACCAAAATGGATCAGATACCTGATTTTACCGGTATGTATAAGCCTGTTGAATTGGATTTCCTGACCAATGCCGCCGCTAAGCCGGATATAAAACAAAAAGCGGTAATAGCAGAAGCTGCCGATAAGCTGGCTGCCCTGTTTGCGCTCATCTGTAAAATAGGCGATCAGGCCACGCTTGTTTTCTGTAATCACCGCGAAGCGGTTGACCGTATCAGCGATTTGTTATATGACCGTGGCTTACCCCATGATATATTCCACGGCGGCATGGAGCAGGACGACCGCGAGCGGGCCCTGCTAAAATTCAGAAACGGCAGCCACCGTTTACTCATCACTACCGACCTTGCATCGCGCGGATTGGATATACCCGAGATAGAACATGTGGTGCATTACCAATTGCCGCATAACGAAGAAGCCTATCTGCACCGTAATGGTCGTACCGCCAGGATGCACGCCAAAGGCACTTCTTATCTCATGCTATCTCCCGATGAAAAACCTCCTTATTTAAGGGAGATGCCGGAGATTGAAGAATTACCCGGAAATCCTGTGCTTCCGCCGTTGTCGCCCTGGGCCACATTGTATATTGCCGCCGGTAAAAAGGATAAGGTGAACAAAATAGACATTGTTGGCCTGCTACTTAAAAAAGGCGGTTTGAATAAGGAAGATGTGGGCCTGATAGAGGTGCACGACTATGCCTCATACGCAGCGGTAAAACGTAACCGGATTGAACGCGCTGTGCAGGCTGTCAAAGGCGAAAAGATCAAAAGCAAAAAAGTTAAAATAGATATTTCAAGATAATAAACCGAGAAGACCATGAGTAACAACGATATCATGAAGAAGCTGCGTGTAGCAATGAAATTTACCGACGATGATATTATAAAAGTTTTGGAGCTGGCCAACTTCCGCATTACCAAAACAGAATTAGGCGCCATATTCCGCGCCGACGACCATCCCAACTTTAAGCCTTGCGGCGACCAGATACTGCGTAATTTTTTGAACGGGCTTATTGTTTATAAACGCGGTCCAATGCCCGATAAAAGAGCTCCTAAACCGGAAGGTGAGAATAAACGTTCTAAGCCGGACGGGAAGTAATAAGTTGTCAGTGATAGCACCAGTAATGGCATAAACTTAAATCATAAATCAAAAGGTGTCATGCTGAGCTCCGTCGAAGCATGGTGGGCAGGCTTCTACACACTCCTTCGACGGAGCTCAGCATGACCCTACGCGAAAACTAAGTTTAGATACTATAACGGCTACCTGTCCTATGGGATGCTGAAACAAGTTCAGCCTGACAATGGGGCCAAACAAAAAGAGCGATGGTGAAGCCATCGCTCTTTTTGTTATTGTTATTTAAAGCGTATCACGTCCAACGTAAAACCTATGCTTACCGCAAGTCAACAACTTCAACACCGGGGTGGGCTTTGGCGTCCCAGGCAAATGTGTTATCGGCAACCTGTGCGTTGGGGGTAAAGCTGCTTACGGTGTAGTTGTACTTGTTGCCGTTCTTATCAAACAGCTGCGCGCTGTAAATCTGTTTTTTTACTTTATCAATCAGCAGGCGAACTTTAAAAATACTTGCTTTGGCATTTTCGGGGGTGAGGTCAATGGCCTGGTACACCTTGCCTGCAATTTTTTGCTCGCCGGTATACAGGTATTTATAACCATGCTCATAAATAGTGAAAATTTGTGAGGGGTTATTGATGCCATCACCGCCTTTGGCAGCTTCGCTTACCTGCACTTCTTTGTCTTTTTTAAGGTAAGTCCACTGACTTTTGCCATCACTCATGATCTCTTTATCCACATCCTTAGCGGTGGCTGAGGTATAAAGGGTAACCTTGTATTTGCCCGATTTGGCTTTTGAAATTAAAGTACCGCTTTGGGTTTCTTTAACACCGGCCTGCTGGTTATCAAGGGTAAAAGTAAAATCTGTTTTTATTGCATCGTACGATTTGTATTTCTGGCTCACCTGGTTTAGTATGGCTTTGGCCTGGGTATCTTTTTGCGCGAAAGCCGTACTGCAGGCGCTTATCGCTAAAATGGTATATAAGAATATCTTTTTCATTAGTGTTTTTTATCAACAACCATCATGATCAATAGTTATTGGTTTAGAGCAAATAAATTGTAATTGGTTTAATCTTTGGGTTTTTGAAGTGTTTCCAGGTACCTTTCCAGGCTGTATTCATCCGGGTACAGTACGTCGCGGGCCTTGCTGCCTTCAAACGCGCCCACAATACCGGCAGCTTCCAACTGGTCGATAATACGACCGGCGCGGTTGTAACCCAATTTCATTTTACGCTGAATAAGCGAGGTAGAACCCTGCTGGTGTAACACGATAAGACGGGCCGCTTCTTCAAACATTGGGTCGCGGTCATCTGGATCATATTCTTTGGCGCTGCTGGTTTCACCCTCACCGAGGTATTCGGGCAGCAGCAACGCTGTAGGATAGCCTTTCTGATTGCCAATAAAGTCGGATATGGCTTCAACTTCCGGTGTATCCACAAAGGCACATTGCAATCTTATCAGATCGCTTCCGGTACTGAACAGCATATCCCCGCGACCAATCAGCTGATCGGCACCTCCCGCATCCAGAATGGTACGGGAATCTATTTTTGACAGTACCCTGAAAGCAAGCCTTGACGGGAAGTTGGCCTTAATAGTGCCTGTTATGATGTTAACAGAAGGTCTTTGTGTTGCGATAACCAAATGGATACCCACCGCACGGGCCAGCTGAGCAATACGGGCTATAGGCATTTCCACCTCTTTACCCGCGGTCATCATCAGATCGGCAAACTCGTCGACTACCAGTACTATGAATGGCAGGTAACGGTGTTTTTCGGGATCGCTTATTTTGCGGTTTACAAACTTGTGGTTGTACTCTTTCAGGTTACGTACCTGTGCGTCTTTCAGCAGGTCATACCGCTGATCCATCTCAATACAAAGCGAATTGAGGGTGTTTACCACCTTTTTGGTATCGGTAATAATGGCATCGGCCTCATCAGGTAGTTTTGCCAAAAAGTGCCGCTCTATTTTACGGAAAAGCGTAAGCTCCACTTTCTTTGGATCCACCAGCACAAACTTAAGCTCTGCCGGGTGCTTTTTATACAGCAGAGAAACTAATATGGCATTAATACCAACCGATTTACCCTGACCTGTAGCACCGGCAACCAGTAAGTGGGGCATCTTGGCCAAATCGGCAATGAACACTTCGTTTGATATGGTTTTACCCAGCGCAATAGGCAGGTCCATCGTAGTGTTCTGGAACTTTTCCGTAGACAAGATAGAACGCATGGAAACCATTTCGGGGTTTTGATTAGGTACTTCAATACCTATAGTACCCTTGCCCGGCATTGGGGCAATAATACGGATACCCAAAGCCGCCAGACTTAGCGCTATATCATCTTCCAGGTTCTTGATTTTGGAGATACGCACACCCGGGGCTGGGATAATTTCATACAAGGTTACTGTTGGCCCGATGGTAGCTTTGATCTTATCAATCTCGATATTGTAATGGTTAAGCGTTTCAACAATCTTATTCTTGTTGGCTTCCAGCTCTTCGGCATTAACCGATATTTTGTTTGATCCGTGGTTTTCCAGCAAATCAAGATGCGGCAATTTGTATGATGCAAGGTCGAGCTTATGATCATAAATACCAAACTGGTTTACCAGGCTTTGCGCTTTATCATCGTCGCTCTTTTCAACACTTAGCTCAGGCAATGGCCGGTTTACGTCGATGGTAAGCGGTATCTCTGTTTCTTCCTCGGGCTCGTGCGATGAAGTTGGGGTAAGCACAACAGGCTCATGGTAAACCGGGGTTTGAACCAACGGGTGTTGCTGCATCGGTTCGGGCCTTATGGCATTTACATGAGTTTCTTTGATACGGTTATTTCCGCGCGGCCATTCAACCGGAATAGATGGTTCCTCATCAGTAAGCTCCACGGGCTCGGGCACTACTTCATCAACGGCCATTTGCGCTGCTGCCCTGTTTCTGCGCTGCGGAAGTTTAAAATCAATATTATAAGCAATTACCAATACTGTTAACGCCGCAAATATCAAAAAGCCGCCCGTGCCCGCCGGACCTATTTGTGCATCGAGCAAGCGATTTGTCCAAAAGCCAAAGCCACCTTCCAGGTAATGCGGATAGTCGATGATGAAAGCGTGGAAGTAGGCTATCGTTGTAGATATAAATACGATGCTGAAAATAGTGTAGCCCAGTGTTTTGGGTATGGAGAACAAGCGTACTTTAAATAGCAAACGGTAACCTATCACAAAAAATAAAAAAACAAACAGGAAAGATGCCACCCCGAACCATTCATAAATAAACTGGTTACTGAGCAGGGCGCCAAATTTGCCAAGCCAGTTTTGCGCTATTTGCGGGCTGCCATTATCGGCTATTTCCTGGATGGTTTTACCTGTTGACAGGTTGTGCCAGCCACCGTTGGTTGTTGCTATATAACTCTGATCTTCCTGCCAGGTAAACAGGTAGGAGGTAAAGGCAATGAGAAAAAAGATGGACAGTAAGAGCGAAAGCAGACCCGCTATTTTCACCACCCTGCCATTCTCCATATCCAGCTGAGGCATCTTTGGGAGTTTCCGCTTTGTATAACGTTCCTTATCGGCCTTACCGGTTTGCCGGGGCTGATTTTCGTCCTTAAAACTATTTGATTTAAACTGATTTCCTTTTACCGGCATCGCTGATGTAACATCCTTTAAGTGCAAACTTACATAAAATTTCACCTATGTAAACCTTGCTAAAACAACATATCAATTTTTTGAAACATTTGGATTTCGGATATTCGATTTCGGATTTATCTAATTTGAAGATGCAATAACTTTGTTTTTGCATTTACCAAATCCCAAATCGAACATCCCAAATCCGAAATTTATTCCTATAAAGTTAGCAGATTAAACAAATAGTTAGGTGCAATTTTAATTTTTTAGTATTATTGGAAACCATCAGATAATATAACCGTAAAACGTTTTTTACATAAAGTATAACCAACATCAATGTGGTTATTTTAATATAAATAATGAGCATAGAAAAGCTGGAGGAATACATTACCACTGCCGATTTAAGTAAGCTTGACGCATTGTTAAACCAAACCCCTGCACTGGCAACTACACTTACCAGTCACCAGGTTTCGCCTTTAATGTTGTCGTGTTATTATAAAAAGCCGGAGGTTACCAGGGTGCTGCTCAATTATATTAACGAGATCAGCCTGTTTGAAGCCGCAGCAGCCGGAAAGCTGGAGGTGGTGACGCATCTTATTGAAGTTAGCCCCAATAGCATAGATGATTATGCCGGCGATGGTTTTACCCCTTTAGGACTGGCCTGTTATTTTGGTCATGAAGCAGTGGCCAGATACCTGGTAGCCCGTGGTGCGGAGGTTAACAGGCCATCTAACAACGGCTTCCATGTTTATCCGATACACTCAGCCTGTGCCGATAATTATACCAGCATTGCCCGTATGCTTATTGAAAACGGAGCCAAAGTAAACGTGAAACAGCAGGCTGGGGCCACCCCACTGCATTCGGCAGCACAAAATGGTAATATTGACCTGTTGATTTTACTATTGGAGCATGGCGCCGAAACCAAGGTGCGTATGGAAGGCGGCAAATTACCCGCCGACCTGGCTCGCGAAAAAGGGTTTGAAGAAATAGCAGAGATTTTGGGTTGATACGAGCAACCGGAAAAGAAAAGTTGCTGACTTTATCATCCTGCCGAAGACTCACCCCGACATCGCTACGCTTGTCGGCCCTCTCTTCGCCTTCGGCGGAAAGAGGGCGAAAATATTTTCTTAATTTTTAATATTGAGCTTCTAAATTCCCTCTTTCCACCGAAGGCTAAGAGAGGGTGGTCGAACGGAGTGATGACCGGGTGAGTCGAATACACAGCTATGTATTATTTTACAAAATGCACCTGCATACCGGTTACCTGCTTTATGCAACGGGCAGGTTTTTTTTCGTCCTGTACGATAATGCGGTAAGGGCCGTCGGCGGGGGCTAATGGCTGACCGTCTACCTTGTCGGCAAGAATAATGGTGCGGTCTGTATAACCTTTATCCAGTTCGGCCAGAGCAAAAATAACCTGGTAACCGTCGCTGGCTTCAACCAATAGGTACTTGGTCAGGTTTTCGCCTTTAAGGTCGGGGCCCAGGGTGACTCCTGCATTTTTCAGGATCTCGGATATAATTACACCCGAATAGGTATGATCTTTACCATCCCTGTCTTTACGTGTAACTGTTGTTTGGGCGAATTTTTGCAGGTAAGCCGCATCTATGGTTAGCGGCGCAGAAACCTCGCCGCTCACTTTAATGGTGGCCTGCTTTTCGGTTGTTTGCGCATTGGTTATAAAAGGGATGGCGGTAAAGCTTAATATGGCGATGCAAGTTGCCAGGATGTGTTTCTTCATGGTATAAATTTATGGTTTTTTATTTTTCGCCGTAAGTAAACGCGGATCGGCAAATTCAGGGTTATGAATAAATGCCGAATCCGTAAGCATATTCAGGAATACAACGATCTGCCTTTTTTCCTGTGGTAACAGTTTCAGGCTTTTGCCTCCCGGTACATTTGATTCGCCGCGTAAAAATGAGCTTAACGAGGCCGATTCCACAATATGCTCGCTGTAATGGTCAACAACTTCTTCCAGCGTTTTAAAGCGACCATCGTGCATGTAGGGTGCTGTCAGTGTTATATTGCGCAGGGTAGGTACCTTAAACCGACCCTTGTCGGCAGCCAAACCGGTAAGCATTTGCATCCCGGCATCGGGGGGGATGCTATCTAATCCGTTGTTGTGGAATAGTTCCATATAGGTTTTAACACCACCGTGGCAATGCGCGCAATTAGCGCCTCGAATGCCCTTTTCGGGTTGCGGCGCGTTATTAAATAATTCCATGCCCTTCAGTTCATCGGCTGTGGGCTGATAGGTTTTGTTCAAATATTGATCATAACGTGAATTGGCCGATATCAGCGTACGTTCAAACTGGGCAATGGCCTTAACAATACGATCGCCGGTAATATTTTCATCACCATATACCAGTTTAAACAGCGGTAAATAGGCAGGAGTTTCGCGAAGTTTTTGGGCCGATACCTCTAACGATTGCCCCATTTCGTGCGGATTGGTGAGCGGGGTGGGGGCCTGTTGTTCCAGCCCCTCGGCGCGGCCATCCCAGAAAAACTTACGCGCCCAAAGTAAATTGGCCAGCGACATGGAATTACGTGTGCTTAAAACATGGTCAACACCCGGACTAAAAGGACGCCCATCGGTAAATGCCTTATCCTGCTGGTGGCAGCTGCTGCAGGATAGGGTGTTATTGGCCGATAATTTGGTTTCGTAAAACAACAACCGCCCCAAGTAAACGCCCTGTTTGGTGGTGGGGTTATCTGCGGGGATATGGATTCGGTTGCCAAAATTTGTCGGATAAACCAAATTATAAGCGCCGGTTTCAACAGTGAGCGACGAGTAGCTCCAACCCGATAAAATAATGATCAGTGCAAACAAGCAAAACATAACCCGGCTTTTGGATAGCCTGCTGTATAGCCGCCGGTTGTATTGTGAACTGAACATGGTCAAATTTAACGAATAAAATTGAGCTGCGTTTAGCTGTATTATGACAAAACAAATTGTTTTGAAATAAAAAAAGCCTGCCCGGTAACCGGAGCAGGCCTAACCAATTGTAATTATAACCAAGTAACACTATTTTGCTGTTGGTACTACTGTTTTTAAAGAAACAAGGCTGTTCAGGTAAACCTCAATATTGCTGTAACCACCATTATTGGCTGCAATTTTAGGCGAGTCGGCAGCATCATGCGCATTGAGGCCATGTTTAGTTTCATACTCATCCGGGATACCATCGTTATCGCTGTCTTTATAAGGAGTACCCTTGTATTCAGGATAACCGCCTACCTGGCTGATATCGCTGATGATGCCCTGCTTGTATGAATCAGGAAGGCGTTCTTTTACATATTGTGCGCCTAAATGAAGTTTACCGCCTTCGGTATATTTAATTTTACCGGTACGTACATCTTCCACTATGCGGTTATCAACAGGGTCGCGTTTTGGTAATGAGCAACCTACATTGGTTAACACATAACTGTATGCTTCTTTTGTTGGTATAATAGTTACCTTGTTTTTGATGGGGAAAGGTTTGTCTGAACGGATACTATCAGTATAGCGACCGGCATCGGGCATATCGCCAATTTGTACACCGCCGTCCCAATTATTCTTGGTAACCTTTTCGTTGCCCTCCATAATATTACCGCTCACATATACTTTTCCATAATAACCTTTATGGGCCGGGTCACGACCAGCCTCAGGTTTCAGGAAACGGTGACTGATGGGTTCATCCATCGGGGTAATAGGCCCTGGTTTGTAATAGTTATTTATAAAGTTAAAGAACGATGTATTATCGCCGCCATCTGCGCTGCGGTTCCACCAGTTAAATACTACGTTGTTAAAGAAACCGAAGTCCTCGTTCATGCCCACCGATGGGTTACGGGCAATATTATTGGCCCAAAGGTTGCGCATAAAGGTGCTGTTATGCCCGCCGATAGTACTGCCAAAGGCATGGTTATAAGTGTCAAGCGCTTCGGAGAATATAGAATTCTGAATGGTAATATTTACTGTAGCCATTTTTTCTTGCTTTGCGCCTTTGCGGTCATATACGTGGCGATAGATAGACATGTTCTCGTCCAGTCCCCAGCTTGCTGAAACGTGGTCAATAATAATATTACCAACCGGGTTGCCGCCCAGGGCATCGTCACGACGGGCCACGTCGGTAGCGCCGCGGCGGAAACGGACAAAGCGGATCACCACGTCATGGGTATCAATCCAAACAGATTCGCCGGCCACGCATATGCCATCGCCGGGAGCTGATTGCCCTTCAATGGTAATATAAGGGGCACGGATGCTGATTGGTTCAGTAAGTTTAATGATACCCGATACATTGAACACAATGATACGCGCGCCGCCCTGTTCACAAGCCTCACGCAATGTACCCGGACCGTGATCGGCCAGGCTGGTTACTACAAATACTTTACCTCCGCGACCGCCGGCGGTATACATGCCGCCGCCCTCCGCGCCTGGAAATGCAGGGAGCTTGGCTTGAGGCAGGTCTGAAGGCTTATTTGCCCATGGTACGTAAGGTTTGCCGTTTTTTTCGTCCTGCTCAATAATGGGCAGGGCTTTTTGCCAGGCCACGTCCGAGCGCTTTTTGGCTGCGTCAAGGGCCGAGTCTGATTTGGCCTGTACCGCAGGCGGTATGCGCGGGTACTGTGCCCTGGCTGCGTTAACCCCGGTAAGCGATATGGCTAATACTGCCGCGCTTGCTAAATACTTATTCATTAGTTTATAATGGTAATGATAAAAAAATACAAAAAACTATATGCAACATAAATTCACTGAACACATCAGTAATGCTGATAAAAATAGCGCAGGGGCTATTTTCGTATCATTTTAATCTAATATTCCAGTTGTCAGGCTTATATAAAGTCAAATATCTATGCTAATGCAATTGGTTTCATATAATATTTTCTCCACGTACTATACGATGTTAGCATGGTGTGTATCAATCCTGCTACAGAAGGAAAAGTGGGAGGGAGAAATAGCCGTTTTAAAATAATAAAGGCGATATGCAAAGTGCATATCGCCTTTATTGTTACTGTATTGAGGAATTATTAATAGCTAAATATAACGTTAGCAAAATAATTGCGGCCTGCTTCAGGGAAGCCTTCAACCAAGGTATAGTTTTTATCGAACAGGTTGTTCACACCACCTTCAATTGAAAAACCTTTAACCAGTGTAATGTGCGCTTTAACATTGGTAAGCGCAAACTCGCCGGATACCGTGCCATAGCTGGTGCTGTACCTTTTTGAGTTATATTCTTCACTTGCCATAATGTACAGCTTGCTTATTGGCGTGTACTGGATAGATCCAAATACTTTATTTTGAGGTACATCTGTTAAAAAGATAGTCGGGCTTGATAGGTTGTTACGTTTCAGATAAGTGTAGTTGGCGTCTATTCTTAACTGGTTGGTAACAGGTAAACCCAGTGCAAGTTCGGCGCCATAGTACTCGGCCCTGCCTACGTTTTGCACCTGCGATTGCTGCGTGCCGGTTTTAGGATCAACCTGAACATTGTTTACTGTTTGTATGAGGTTGGTGATCTTGCTGTAAAATACAGATGCCTGCAGGGTAAGTTTACCAACAAGTAGGGTTTGATAACTCAGATCATAGTTTAAAGCGTTCTCTGCTTTCAAGTCGGGATTTGGTAGGGCGGTGCCAAAGCGGTATGAATACCTGTCTTTTATAGTAGCAAACCTTGTTTTGCGGGCAACAGAGAGGGTAATGTTGTTGGTACTGTCAATATCATATTGCAATAAGCCCTGCAGGTTCCAGGCGCTGTTGTTATTGGCCGGCAGTTCGGTTATGGCATTGTTGGTGTATTGCTGGGCGTCAATGCTGCGCCTGTTCATATAGCTAACACCAACGTTTGCTTTTAATGCCGGTGTGATATGATAAGTATCTTCGGCACCAATGGTGAAGTTGTTGTCCGCATCGCGACGAACGGGTTCGCCAACATTGTGTTCGCGGTGTACATCCTGTTTAAAATGGCCGGCTACGCTGAAACTGTTATTGGTGAGCGACGTGTTTTCAAAGGCTATGCTGCTGCCCAAAGTGTAATCGTTGTAAATACTGGTGAAGGCATAGGGCCTGGTTTGGGTACTGTATGAGGCGTCATCATAACTGGCCAGGTTGTTTTTAAACTGATCATAATACCAGCGAGTTTTAATAACGTTGGTACTGTTAATACGGTTATTACTCAACAGGTAAATGCTTTGGGTATCCCAGTTTGGCCATTTCCAAAAGCGCGGACTTTTAAACAGCGCGTTGGCTGCATCATTGCCAGCGTAAACCGGGGTGCCTTTGGTGCCGTGCTGGTAGCTGTAGCCAATGGCATATTCCTGGTTGGCTGTTGGAGTAAAGCCTACTTTGCCGCTTACGGCAACATCATTATTGTATGAATTGTCGCGATGACCGCCATCTTCATTTTTAGTTGAACCGAATGACGATGATAACGGGTACCAGTTACGTTTTAACTGCGATGCTGAAACTTCATAATAAAATTTGCCCAGGTTTGAGCCGATATTGGTATTTAGCCTATATCCGCCGCTTAGCCAGCCGGCAACGGCATTAAATTCAAATGGTTTTACTGGTTTGCGACTAATGAGATTGATAGCACCGCCCTCGGCATTTGGGCCGTATAATACCGATGAATAACCTTTAGCTACCTGTATCTCTGATAAATTAAAGGTGTTGAACCGGGCCAGATCTACATAACCGTCATAAGGGACATACAGGGGAATCCCATCCAGATAAATAGGTACCGAACGAACGTCGAAACCGCGAACGCTTACTGCGGATTCGTTACGCGGACCTACCGCGGTAAGTGTAATGCCGGGTAGCAGATTCAATGCGTTGGAAACCGTAAGTCTGTTATAGCGGTTTATGGTGGCCGAGTTTAACTTGTCTGACCGCAGGCTGTCCCTGGTGCCGATAATATTAACCTGCCCAAGCTGGAAAACATGCTTAGCGGTGTCAGTTTGCTGTGCCTTAAGGTTAAAATGCAATCCCAAAAGCGGAATTAAAAGTGTAAGTAGTGAGGGTAAGGGTTTTTTCATGCGGCTTTGCGTTATATTTTATTTTATATAACGCAAAATTGCAATTTTGACTGACATTTTATTGCTTTTCATAAAAAAAACCTCGATTTAGATGCTGGCGCACTTAGAAACTTAAATTTTCTGTGTTTTCCTTCAGAAAATCGCTTAGTTTTTGATGCAGGGAATGAAACTGGCTAATTATTTTTAAGCCATGGTCGGTAACAACCGCTTTACCTCCGCCTTTACCACCTCGCTGAGAGGTAACCAAAGGCTGCCCGAATTTATCGTTCATGTGATTTACCAGGTCCCACGCTTGTTTGTATGACATTTTCATTTGCAGGGCAGCCTGCCTTATTGAGCCTGATGCCTGTATGCGCTCCAGCAGTTCAACGCGCCCATGACCAAGTATTTTTTCATCACCGGTTTCTATCCAAACCCTGCCGTTTAATTTAAATATAGGATTGCTCATTACTGGTAATGAAAGTAAAGCTATTTTAATTAAAAGCAAAATGGCACCCTATATAAGGTGCCATTTGATTTATGATAACACGGGCTCGCCGCTTTTCGGTTCGGCCAAATCGGCTTTCTCTTTCGCTGGTGTCGCTCCGTTTTGCTGGAGCTCTTCAAAATATTTCTTTTTTACTACGGTTGTCATTTTATGATCGCCGGTATGGCTCCATCCCGGAGGCATAAACATGTAAAGGAATTTATTTTTGATACCAGGTGCCCTGTAAACGTCTTTAGCAAGCGCTACTATCTCTCCAAAATAAGCATCCAGGAAACTGTTTTTTATCATCGGCCGGCTGATGCCATACTCAATAGGTATGCTGCGGTCTTCGGGCTGATAGGTTTTAAATACTTTATCCCAGATATTGAGCAGGTTACAAAAATTGGTATCCATGTAAAGCGGATTTTTGGCATGGTGAACCCGGTGGTGCGATGGGGTAAGGATGATGTTATTCAAAAAGCCAAGACGGCCGTCTTCTACCAGATTTTCGCCGATATGGATTAAACCACCCCAGAAACCATCAATAAACATGATCACAAACAGCATAGCCGGTGGTACGCCTAATAAGATACAAACTGTGGTACGGATAAAATCGGCATATGGCCCTTCTAAGAAGAAATGTGCATAGCTAATAGAAAGGTTCATGCTCTCGGGCGCGTGATGAGTAGAGTGCAGGCACCAGAACAACCTAACCTTATGCCCCCAGTAATGGTACAGGAAATGACCGAACTCCCAAACTATATAGCCATAAATAAACCAGTACCAGGTGAACGAAATTTTAAAAATGGCATATTTTTCAAACAGCCCAATACAAATGCCAACCATTGCAATGGCAATTACCCGGCCTATAAAGGCGTTTAAAACATAGGAGAAGAAAGGCAGCTTATAGCTAATAACCTTAAATCGCCTGAAAAAGGCTGCGCGTATAATTTCAAGCACCAATAGAAATGGCATTATTGGAAATATAAGGGATTGGAAACCCTCATAGGTGAGCAACTTGTCGTAATCGCCAGATTTGATGATCTCAATTAAATTGTGGAAGCCAAAAAATCCTACAAACTGTTTAAATACGGCATCTAAAAAATCCATTCCGATAAAATTTTATAATTGGTGACTAAATTTATAACGTAATTAATATGTATTTATGTATATACATAGAGATTTATTATAAAGGTCGGAAAAAGAAATTTATCACGCAAGTTAAATTGATTTAGCCTGATGTAAAATTTGTGTTTTAGAGGAGAGTATTACAAGAAGCCGGATATAAAAATGACAATAAGAGATTTTTATATCCGGCGTTTTCGGGAACATTTAGTTCATTATAAGGGCTTCCAAACATTGTCGCTTTTATCTGTATCAGGATCATAAGTTGTGCCTAATACCAGCTGTTTAATCGGTTTTGCCGCGGTGAATTGCACGGTGGTAGTTTTCTCGCCTTTTGCCCAGCAGGCTATACTTTGATGAACAAGCTGTTTACTGCCATCGGTATAATAAACGGTTAAATTTACAGGTACCGGTTTAGTACCGATACTGTTAATGGTTACTGTATATTTTTGCTGCTGATTGCTGACTTTACTGATTGCCAGATTTGGTATACCGCCATCAAAGAACCAGTTTTTCCAGAACCAGTTAAGGTTGGTGCCCGAACCTGTGTTCATGCAATTAAAAAAGTCATAAGGCATAGGGTGTTTGCCATGCCACTGGTTAATATAATAATGCAGCGCTTTGGTAAACAATTCATCGCCAAGCATATCTTTTACATAGAGGTAGGCCATGGCCGGTTTGGGGTAGCTGTCGGTAAATTTGGCCATACCGGTAAGCTGCGGGGTAAGGGTCATGATGGGGGCGTCCTGCTCGTTGCCCGCGCTGTTTTCTGTAGGGCCAACACCATAAGTATCTACAATTTTTGAATCAATAACTGGGCTGATGAGCCATTCGGCAATGGTGGCCCAGCCTTCATCCATCCAGCCGTATTTAGTTTCGTTGGTGCCCATGTAAAAGGGGAACATGGTGTGGAAAATCTCATGATCGGTAAGTTCAATAGCATCGACCGAGTTTTCAAGTGGGTTATCGTTCACCATCATTGGGTATTCCATCTGGTCGAGGCCGTCAAACACGGTTTCATGCGGGTAAGGGTAAGGCCATTTCGGAAACCTGTAACTCATGGTTTCTACTGTTTTGCGGGCATAGTTCACCACCTCAAAATAATCTTTGTGAACGGGGTTAAAAACCGCATCGACACGGGTACGGCGTTTGGTTTTTGGATCTACCACCAAACTTGACGCTTTCCAGATGTAATGATCGCTTAAAGCAAAAACCAAGTCGGTAACGCTGTCGGCTTCAAATTTCCATGTGTTGGAGGTGCTGTTTTTGGTAATGTTGCCGGCTTTTATATCGGCCTCGGTAATAATGTCTGTTACTTTATCGCTGGCTCCGGCCTGGTTGATCAGTCGGGTATATTTAGGCTGATACACTTCGTCGGTGTTTTTCAGGTTACCGGTAGCCCAAACCTGGTAGTTGCCGGGTACCGTGATCTCCGCATTAAAGTGGCAAAAATCATTATAAAATTCCTGAGAGCCCAGGTAAGGATATTCGTTCCACCCGTCAATATCATCGTAAACGGCAATCCGTGGAAAAAAGTAAGCTATAAAAAACGCACCCGGATCAATTTGCCCGGTGCGTATATGCGATGTTTTGTTGAGGGTATAAGTGTATGCAATATCAAAATGGGCCTTTTGTTTTGGTAATATCGGCCGCACGTGCACCATCATATTTGTTCCATCAATTTTACGCCGGGCGCTATCCTGCAGCTGGTTATCAATACTCAGGGACCGGATATGTACGCCATCGGTAAGATCAGAAGCCGATACAGCCATATCGCGTATCACGCCTTTTTTATATAAATTAGGGTACAACTTGAACTCGACCCTGCTCAGTGTATCAGGGCTGTTATTAAAGTAGTCAATAGATACTGTGCCGGTAAGAGTCCGATTTTGTGGGTTGAAATTTACTTTGATGTTATAGTCGGCAGTGTTTTGCCAGTAATTTTTGCCGGGTGCTCCGTCTGTAGTTCGTGTGCCTTTGGTATAGGTATTTTGCAGATTGACCGCAATTGGTAATGTATTTTGCGCATATGCGGCACCGCCAAACAAAAATGTTATGGCGAGTAATTTTTTAAGGTTGAGCATTAAGAGAAATTATATCAGTTATAAGTTATATTTGAAGTAAATATAGCAAACGGAATAAAGAGCAATGCAAATGCTTCAAATAGGTGATTTTGACCTATTTTATGTTTTTTATATTTTGCGGCAACCAATTATAGAACTAAACAAATGACTGCAGAAAAAATGATCATGATAACAGGTAAACAATACCTGGAGCTAAAGCAAAGCCTGGAGAGCGGTAATGGCCTTACTTACAATATAGGAACCGATAAACACCCGGAAGAGGTTAAAATAATTAACATGTACATGGACACTGATGCCGATTTTACCCGCAACCCAAGGCAGTTTGCAAAAATGAACGAAGACCTGCATATACAGGTAAAACTCGAGTACATAGTAGAGTAGTTCTGAGTGATGAGTATTGAGTTCTGAACTTAAAACTCAGAATTCGATACTCCAACATCTAATTCAATACTTAAAACAACTACCACCCGCCTTTAAAGCCCTCGGTAAGCGCGTTTTGATATTTCTCCAGATCAAACGAATACAGGTAAGGGGCTTTGTGTGCCCCACCTTTGCGTGGCTGCTCGGCCCGGTTCAGGATGCCAAACCCCAGTATACGCCGCTGAAAATTACGCCTGTCGAGTTTTTTACCCAGTATGCTTTCATACAGTTTTTGTAGTTCGGGCATTGTAAACTGTTTGGGCATCAGGTTATAGCCTATAGGCTGGTAGTTTAGTTGCAGCCGCAGTGCATCTAAAGCACCTTTAAAAATCTGTTCGTGGTCAAGCAGAAATTCGGGCATATCATCCAGATCACGCCAGGTGCAGGTTGCAGAGAACTGATCGGGTTGCGGAACAACCCCAAAAAAATCAACCAGCGCGTAATAGCCTATGGATAAAAAACGGTTTGAAAACCAGTTTTCATCATCGGGCAGCATCTCTTTATATAGGTCATGGTGAAATTTTGCGCGGTCAGGATCTCCAAAAACAAAAAACTGTTGCAAAAATATCTTATCAAGCCCGGTACGTTCTTTCAATATACGGTTGGCCGCCATTTCAATAGGCTCCTGTCTCATTACAAATCCTCCCGGCAGTAACCACTTGGTTTCATCATGTGGTCGCAGCAGCAGCACTTTCATCTGTCCTTCATGAAAACCAAATACCACACAATCAATAGAAACATGATCGAGGTAGTTTTTACGGGCATCACTGCAGAACTCAATAAGTTGTTTTTTAGTTAACATTTGTGCTATTGTACAAAAATAGTTTGATTTTTTAATTATAATAATTACAATTGTGTACATTGTACACCATTGATGTGTTTTATTTTAACCAATTAAAAGCCATAAAATTTTATTAAAATAAGTTGTTAGTTTACAGTTACATGGCTTTTTTTATGTCCATATTTGTTTATCCGTTTCCAATATATCTAAATTAAAAAAATGAGAAAGTATTTTTTACCCCGTGGTATTAACAGGTTCAGCGCACTTTGTGTTGTAGCGTTGCTGCCTTTTAATAAGATATCGGCCCAAACCAAAACCGATGATGCTAAAATGAATGTTTTTGTTAATGGCCTGATGGGCAAAATGACCATTGACGAAAAAATAGGACACCTAAACCTGGTAACTATAGGCGCGGCAACAACGGGTTCGGTGGTGAATAAAGGGGTTGAAGATAAGATTAAAAAAGGCGCAATTGGCGGTGTGTTTGGTATTTGGGGAGCCGATCATGTAAAGGAAGTGCAGGACCTGGCAGTAAAAGGTTCAAGACTGCATATTCCGCTTATTTTTGGGCTCGACGTAATACACGGGCACCGTACAATTTTTCCAATCCCATTGGGTTTATCGGCCTCCTGGGATATGGGGCTGATAAAGCGGTCGGCCCAGATAGCGGCTAAAGAAGCCACAGCTGAAGGGCTTAACTGGGTGTATTCGCCAATGGTTGACATAGCGCGTGATGCCCGCTGGGGACGCATTTCAGAAGGGTCGGGAGAAGATCCGTGGTATGGTGGTCAGGTGGCCAAAGCCATGGTGCAGGGGTACCAGGGCAGCAGCATGAAAAATGCCGACGCAGTGATGGCTTGTGTAAAGCACTTTGCTTTGTATGGCGGTGCCGAGGCCGGTCGGGAATACAATACAGTTGATATGAGCCGTATCCGGATGTACCAGGATTACCTGCCACCTTACCGGGCCGCTGTTGACGCGGGTGCGGGCAGCTTCATGAGCTCTTTTAATACTATTGATGGTGTGCCGGCAACAGGCAATCAATGGCTGTTAACTGATGTACTGCGTAAGCAATGGGGCTTTAAAGGTTTTGTGGTATCAGATTATACAGCCGTTAACGAGATGGAAGCCCACGGGCTTGGCGATCTGCAAGCGGTATCGGCGTTAGCTTTAAAAGCCGGGCTTGATATGGATATGGTAGGAGAGGGCTTTTTAACCACGCTGAAAAAATCACTTGCCGAGGGTAAAGTAACCAAATTGGAGATTGACCTGGCCTGCCGCCGTGTGCTGGAAGCCAAATATAAACTGGGTTTGTTTGATAATCCGTACAAGTCAATTGATGCGTCGCGCGAGAGCAAGGACGTATTAACACCAGAAAACCGGGCCGAGGCCAGGAATATAACCAAACACTCATTTGTATTGTTAAAAAATAATGCACAAACATTACCGCTTAAAAAAGCAGGCTCTATAGCATTGGTAGGTCCGCTGGCCGATAACCAGCGCGATATGCTGGGTACCTGGGTAGTTGCCGGGGAGTGGCAAAAATCGATAAGTGTAATGCAGGGTATTAAAAACCTGGTGGGTAACGGCGTAACTATTAACTATGCCAAAGGCGCAAATATTACCCAAGATAGTATGTTTATAAACAGACTGAACTTTTTTGGTCAGCAAATGGTAACGGTTGATAAAAAAACTGCTGATGAACTGTTGAACGAAGCCGTAGATGCTGCCAAAAAATCTGATGTGATAGTTGCTGTTGTGGGCGAGTCGCAAAGTATGTCGGGCGAGTCATCAAGCCGGTCGGATATTGATATTCCGGAAAGCCAGAAAAATATGTTAAAGGCATTAGCTAAATTAGGTAAGCCGTTGGTTATTGTGCTGTTTAATGGCAGGCCGCTTACATTAACCTGGGAAGATGAGCATGCCAGCGCTATACTTGATGTATGGGCGCCTGGTACCGAGGCAGGTAACGCAATTGCCGATGTATTGTTTGGTGATTACAACCCTGCCGGTAAAATAACAGCCACTTTTCCGCGCAGTGTAGGGCAGATACCTATTTATTATAATCATAAAAACACGGGGCGGCCTTATGATGGTAAAGGGCCGTCGAAATTCAAATCGAACTATCTTGATATTTCCAATGATCCGCTTTACCCATTTGGGTATGGCCTGAGTTATACTACTTTTGGTTACAGCGATGTTAAGCTTAATAAAACCCAGCTAAAAGGGGCAGAAACGTTAACCGCTACTGTAACGGTTACCAACACCGGTAAATATGCCGGAGAAGAAGTGGTGCAATTATATATCAGCGACCCGGTAGCCAGCATCAGCCGCTCTGTAAAGGAGTTAAAGGATTTTAAAAAAATAAGCCTGCAACCCGGTGAGCAAAAGGAAGTGGCATTTACTATAACACCAGAAGAACTGAAATTTTATAACAGTCAGCTTAAGTATGACTGGGAGCCCGGGAAGTTTATTATACAAGTGGGTACCAACTCAAGTGATACACATACAGCATCGGTACAATGGAGTAAATAAGCGGCATAAAATTTATAAGAACAGACCCAAAAGCGCACCTGCATTAAAAATGTGGGTGCGCTTTTGTTTGATGATATTTAATGCAGGAGAAGCATGTTTTTTTTAAAGGATAACAATTGTAACATAGACGTTTATTATTAAAGATATTATTTTATAAATGTTTGTATTACAGTTATAAATGTGTGAAAATAATAAATGTTTGAATGACATTATTTGCCAATAATGATGATTTTTTAAAACTAAAGAACAAACAATTGTTGAGAAAATATCGGATCAAACACGCCAAAAAAATGCCGACTTTTTTAAGGTTTTCAAACATTGTTATTGTTTATAAACAAGTTTTTGAATAAGTTATCATTAGTAGCAACATTTTTACATTGACATATTTGCATTAAAGTGTTTAGTTTGTTATGGATTTTTTAATAAAATGACAGTAATTTACAATGTTTAGCTGCTATAATGATTTACCAATAATTAATTTGCAAATCTGCATTACTCACTTGTGTAAACAATACACTCTCGTTACATTAGATGCATAGCCAATATAAATTTCTGGAACAGCAGAAATCATAAAAAATCTAATATTATTATAACATATTAATGTTTAATGCCTTTTTATCAGGGGCATTAAAAAGGTGAACCAGGAGGGATAGGTTTAAATTATTACGAGAAGATTATATGATAAAACTCTTACATTCATTCTTTTTCAAATCTTCAAATTTTAACGGGCTTCATCACAGAAGTCACCATAAAGAGCTTTTTGCACTCCGCAAACAGTTTACCCCGAAACACTTTTTAGTCCAGTTACAAACTTAAAATAACAGGTATCGACCAACAATCTTAAATCAAATATATTAATCAACTAAATCTCAATCTCATGTTTAAAAGTTTACTCCTAAAAGGAAGGTTTCTGGGTGTGCTATTATGCTGCCTGATCTCTTCATTGGTAGTTACAGCCCAAACAAAGTACAAGGGTAAGGTTATCGGCAGCGATGACAAATTACCCATTGTTGGTGCGTCCATACGCATCAAAGGTACTACCACTGGCGCTGTAACAGATGTTAACGGTGATTTTACACTGAGCCTAAATCCAGGCAACACGCTGGTGATTTCCTACATCGGTTACCAAACAACCGAAATAAACGTAGGCACCGATGTAAATCTCAGGATCACGTTACAGGCGGGCAACAATTCACTTAACGAAGTGGTTGTTACCGGTTACGGTTCTCAACGTAAAAAGGACATCACAGGTTCGGTAGCTGTAGTTAACGTAGCCACATTCAAATCGGTGCCGGCCGGTAATAGTACCTCACTGTTACAAGGCCAGGCTGCAGGTGTTACTGTTACCAACTCGGGTTCACCAGGCGGTAGTTCAGCGGTTAACATCCGTGGTATTGGTTCTATATTTAGTACTGCACCACTCGTAATTGTTGATGGTACACCTGGCACGATGGATGATATTAACGTAAACGATATCGAATCTATCCAGGTACTGAAAGATGCGGGTTCAGCCGCCATTTATGGTGTGCGTGCTTCTAACGGTGTAATTGTGATCACTACTAAAAAAGGTAAGGCTGGTAAAGCTCAAATTACTTATGATGGCCTTTACGGCACTACAAGACCGTTACCTGATGGCTTTAAACTTGCTGATACCAAAACCTATATGCAGGCTGAATTTGAATCATATAGAAATGATGGTAAAGTTGGTGGCGGCGTAAATGGGAATGTGAACAAGCAATTTGATCCGCTGGGAACCGGTACGTATACCATTCCTGATTTTATTTCTCCAGCTGGTGCAAAAACCGGTGATCCTGGAACAACCCTGGCCGATTATACACTTAATCCGCAAACTGGTGTTGGTAACCAGGTAACCATGGCTAATAAACAAGGTACCGATTGGTTCCATGAAGTATTTAAACCGGCTACCCTGCAATCGCACAGTGTTACAGCAAGCGGTGGTAACGATAAAAATACTTATTTAATGTCAGTGGCTTATCTTAACCAACAAGGTACACTGATTGGTACTTTTGATAAACGCTATTCTGTAAGGGCAAACACCAACTTTAATATTAACGACCATGTTCGTGTTGGTGAAAATGCTTACTTCTTTAACAAAAATAACCCTCAGATCAACAACCAGAACGAAGGTAACCCGGTTTCATACATTTATCGTGAACCACCTATAATTCCGGTTTTTGATATTAAAGGTAATTATGCAGGTTCAAGGTCGCCCGGTTTAAGTAACTCCTCAAATCCATATGCTATTGTTCAGCGTAACCTGAATAATAGCAAGCTTAGAGGAAATAATCAGGATTGGGAAGTAATAGGCAACGTTTACGGTGAGGTTGACTTTTTGAAGCATTTAACATTGCGTACGCAATTTGGTGGACGCCTTCAAAATACTTATAACCGCTTTTTCAACCCAACTCCTTATGAAAACGCAGAAGGTAATACCGGAGCTAATTCATATACCGAGGTTGCCGGTTACGGATCTTTTTACACATGGACAAATACTTTGAAATATAATCAACTGTTTGGTAAACATAGTATTAACCTGTTATTAGGTCAGGAAAACACCAGTAACTACACCCGCCAGGTACAAGGCAGCAGAGGTAACTATGCAGCTTCACTTGATCCTGATTATATTAACCTGGATACAGGCTCGCCTGCTGGTGTGCAAAATACCAATAACAGTGCTACCAACCAGCTTACATCAAATACATTACAGTCATACTTTGCTCAACTTAACTATGCATTTGCTGATAAATATCTGATAACAGCTACTATCAGGCGTGATGGTTCATCATTCTTCGCCAAAGGTCGCCGCTACGGAACATTCCCGTCAGTAACCGCCGGTTGGAGGGCTTCACAGGAAGACTTTTTAAAAGGAGTGAGCTGGTTAAATGATTTGAAATTCCGTGGAGGTTATGGCTCTTTAGGATCATTAAGCGGCGTTAGTACTCAACCTTATAACGCATTTGACTTATATCTTGCTGGTCCTGGCACACAATATTACGATATTGAAGGCAAAGGAAACGCAGCGCTATTAGGTGCATCTCTTAATCAAAAGGGTAATAAAGAGACCACGTGGGAAACCGATAAGGTATTAAACGTTGGCTTTGACGCTACTATCCTGAATAATTCACTTGATATCTCTTTTGAATATTTCAGAAAAACAATAACCGGTCTATTATTCCAATCTCAATTGCTTGCTCCGGCAGGTGTTACTAAACCACCATATGTTAACGCCGGTGATTTACGTAACAATGGTTTTGATATTAACGTAAACTATCACGGCAGCATCAACGATTTTAAATATACTTTAGGGGTTAACTTTAGCCACTACAGTAACTTAGTTAAAGCGTTAAACTCTGGTCAGCCTTATTTGGATGTTAACAGCGGTGGTTCTACCCGTTTGCAAAACTTTGTTAGGTTACAGCCAGGCCAGCCGGTGGGCGAATTCTACGGCTTACAGGTAGAAGGATTATATCAGAGCCAGGCCGAAGTTGACGCAGGTCCTAAGTACTCTGACGCGAAACCTGGTTTATTCAAAATAAAAGATGTGAACGGTGATGGTAAGATAGATTTATCCGACCGTACGTTTATCGGTAACCCTAACCCTAAATTTACCGGCGGCTTTAACCTGAGTGCAAGCTACAAAGGTTTTGACCTGAGCGCGTTTATATATGGTGTATACGGAAACAAGGTAGTTAACTATGTTAAATACTGGACCAGTTTCCCTGCCGTATTTGATGGTAACGTAAGTGCCAATATCATAACCGATTCATGGCATGCGGGAGCTGATAACAGCAATGCTACAATCCCAATTTTAACCAGGGCGGCAAGCTTAGGTAATACTGGCGCTTTCAACTCTTTTTATATTGAAAATGGCTCATATCTGAGGTTGAAATCATTACAAATAGGTTATACCATTCCAGGTGCAAAATTAAACAAGATAGGTATTTCTAAAATCAGGATATTTGTATTAGGGAACAACTTGTTCACTGTTACTAAATACTCAGGTTTAGATCCGGAATTACCAAACTCAACACTTAATAACAATACTAATGGTGATAACACCAGCTTTGGTATTGACTTTGGTAACTATCCTGCCAACGAAAAAAGATATAGTGTAGGTCTTCAGGCAACGTTTTAATGTTTAATGTTTTTAGCAAAAAAATTATGAAAAAAATACATTTAAAAATCATAGTACCCCTGGTTTTAGTGGCGCTATGCTTGGCATATAGTTGTAAAAAGAACCTTTTAACCCAAAACCCGATCGGGAATTTAAGTCCCGATAATCTTTCGAACGCCGCGGGTGTGAATGGGTTGCTAATAGGTGCCTACTCCTTATTAGATGGTGTAGGTGGTATTGGGGGTGGTTCAAACGCGTCGGGTTCAAACTGGATGTTCGGTAGTGTTGCCGGTGGCGATGCTTACAAAGGCTCTCAACCATCAGATGGTGGTCAGGATGCTTTGCCGGTTGGTAACTTTACTGCAAACACATTTAATATTTATATTCAAAACAGATATACTATATTATTTAATGGCGTTGCAAGAGCTAATGACGTATTAAAGACTATTCCTTTGGCAAAAGACCTTCCTGCTGATCAGGCAAAAGTATTATCTGCTGAGGCTAAGTTTTTACGTGCCTTCTATTACCTGGAGCTGAGAAGGACTTATGGTCAAGTGGCTTATGTTGATGAAACTACAGTTGATACTAACGTGCCAAATACTGCAGAAGTTTTTCCTAAAATAGAAGCTGACTTTAAAGCTGCAATGGCTGATTTGCCTGCTACACAGCCACAAGCTGGCCGTGCAAATAAATGGGCAGCACAAGCCTATTTGGCAAAAACTTATATGTGTGAGCATAAGTTTTCTGATGCGGTGACAATTCTTCGCGATTTAATAACAAATGGTGTTACGGCACGTGGCCAGAAATATGCGCTTAACGATGTGTTTCAGCAAAACTTTAGCCCTGAGGCCGCTCAGAAAAACAGTGCCGAATCGGTATTTGCTGCACAAAGCTCTGTAAATGATGGTGCCAGTGGTCAAAACGGTAACGCAGGTGATGACTTGAACTTCCCTTATGGTGACGGCGCTCCGGGTGGATGCTGCGGATGGTTTAACCCATCTCAATCATTGGGTAACTCATTCAAAACAGACGCAAACGGATTACCATTATTAGACACTTACAATACAGTAGGTCAGGATGTAAGCAATGGTGCAACTCCGTGGACTGGTAATGTTGACCCACGTTTGGACATTACTGTTGGCCGCCCGGGTGTTCCGTATCTTGATTGGGGTAATCCAAAACCAAACTGGATACGTGACGCAACAAATGGTGTTTTCAACCCACGTAAAAATGTTTATTCATTGTCTGAGAGAGGCTCAAATTCTGACGTTACCCCAGGTATATGGAACAACGTGCAGTTGGTATCAAACAATATTAACCTGATGCGTTTTTCTGACATTCTGTTAATGGCAGCTGAAGCTGAAATTGAGGCAGGAAGCACAGCAACTGCAGAGACTGATGTTAACCTTGTTAGGGCCCGCGCGGCCAATCCAAAAGGATGGGTTTATAAAGGCTCAACTTACGCTCCGGGTTCATCAACTTATACTATAAACGCAACTCCGGCTGATAAGTACAAAGTAAGCCCATATCCGGCAGGCTCATTTAATGATAAAACCTACGCCCGTAAAGCAGTGAGGTTTGAAAGGAAAATGGAATTTGGTATGGAGGGCATGCGTTTCTTCGATTTGCAACGCTGGGATGGTGCCTCTGCCGGCTTGCCAGGTAAATTAACCAGTGACGGTACTATGGCTGCAGCTATTAATGCCTTCTTTGCTTATGATGTGAGAATAAATTCACAATTGCAGGGTGCTCATTTCACTCCTAATAAAAATGAATATTATCCAATCCCGGGTCAGCAAATAGATTTGTCAAAATCTTTGGCAGGCAAAGCTATCCTGGTACAAAACAATGGTTATTAATTTAAACCTGTTATAATTTATAAAAAGTGTAATTTTAGGTGGAGATTTATATCTCCACCTTTTTTATAGCCAATTTCTCCAAGTTAATGAAGTATTTGATCCTCTATTTATGCCTTCTTGCATGTGGTTTATCAGCCTGCAAAAAATCAACGCTTTTTGAAAAGATACCTTCTTCACATTCTGGGGTAACATTTAGCAATACAATCGTTGAGAACGAAAAAATAAATCCGCTTACCATGCTCAATATTTACAACGGCGGCGGGGTAGGTATAGGCGATTTTAATAATGACGGCCTACAGGATATTTATTTTATCGGCAATGCTGTACCCAACAAATTGTACCTCAATAAGGGCGATATGAAATTTGAGGATGTAACCGTTAAGGCTGGTGTTGGCGGTAAAGGAGGATGGGGCCGCGGCGTTGCTGTTATTGATATTAATAATGATGGCCTGGCCGATATTTACGTTTGTAATACACTGCTGGATGATTCTGTTAAAAGAACCAACCTGCTGTACCTTAACCAGGGGGTAGGTAAAGACGGGGTACCCATTTTTAAAGAAATGGGAAAGGAATATGGTCTGGATATTAACATACACTCTACCATGGCATCGTTTTTTGATTATGATAACGATGGTGACCTGGATATGTACCTTACCGTGAACGAGGCGGTAGCCAGTGATAACCAAAGCACATTCAGGCCTATTGTAAACGATGGCAGCCATAAGAGTACCGGCAGGCTTTACCGTAATGACTGGAACCCGGCGCTTAAACATGGGGTGTTTACCAATGTATCAAAACAAGCCGGTATCACTATTGAGGGATATGGCCATGCGGCCAGTATTGCCGACATTAACAAGGATGGTTGGAAAGACATTTATGTTACCAATGATTTTTTAACCAATAACATTTTATACATTAACAATCACGACGGTACTTTTACTGACAGAACAAAAGAATACTTTAAGCATACTGCTTTTAGCTCAATGGGCCAGGATATTATAGATGTGAACAATGACGGCCTGGCCGATGTATTTGAGGTTGATATGAACCCGGAGGATAATTACCGCAAAAAAATGTTCATGCCACCCAATAACTACCAGATATACCAAAATTTTGACCGCTATGGTTATCAGTACCAATATACACGCAATACACTGCAAATAAACCAGGGGCCACGCTTAGGGCAAAATGATTCTATAGGCGACCCAACTTTTAGTGAAACGGCGTTTTTAAGTGGTTTAGGCCAAACCGACTGGAGCTGGGGCCCCATGATCACCGATTTTGATAACGATGGATACCGCGATGTTATCATAACCAACGGCTATCCGCGCGATGTAACCGATCATGATTTTATTACCTTCAGGCAGGAGGCTTATTCTATTGCTTCAACCAAGCAGGTACTTGACCAAATACCTATTGTGAAAATACCTAACTACGCGTTTAAAAACACCAACGGGCTTCAGTTTGAGGATGTGACCAAAAGCTGGGGGCTTGATGTCCCGACATTTTCAAACGGCGCGGCCTATGCCGATCTTGATAATGATGGGGCCATGGACATGGTTATCAATAATATTGATGATGAAGCATTTATTTACAAAAACACTGCAAGGGAAAAAGACAAAAGCAATAACAACTATTTAAATATACAATTTCACGGCGGTAAGCAAAATCTGGAGGGTATAGGCGCTTGGGCCGATATATACTATGACCACGGTAAACACCAGGTATATGAAAATACGCCTTATCGCGGATATTTGTCAACTATACAGAATATAGCTCATTTTGGTCTGGGTAAGGTTACCATGCTCGATTCGGTAGTGATACGGTGGGATAATGGCAAAAAACAAATTCTGCGCAAGATAAAAGCCGGTCAAACACTAAAGGTGAACATTGCCGACGCCAGGGAGGATTATAATTTTACTCAGCCTGCAGTTAACCAATCGTCCTTATTTAGCGAGATAACCAAATCGGCAGGTATAAACTATAAG
Organism: Mucilaginibacter sabulilitoris; assembly: GCF_034262375.1. Classification (NCBI taxonomy): domain Bacteria; kingdom Pseudomonadati; phylum Bacteroidota; class Sphingobacteriia; order Sphingobacteriales; family Sphingobacteriaceae; genus Mucilaginibacter; species Mucilaginibacter sabulilitoris. The sequence continues at coordinate 6,477,064 of NZ_CP139558.1, read as the reverse complement.
CATCAGGATAGGGATTATATTGATTTCAATATTCAGAAACTGATACCGCATAAATTATCAGAGTACAGCCCGGCTATGGCTGTAGGCGATGTAGATGGGAATGGCTTTGATGATATGGTAATTGGAGGTACCACTCAATATCCTGCCCAGGTTTTATTGCAGCAGCCCAACGGTAAATTTATACAGCGCAACCTGTTACCTCAGGTAAACACAGCACCAGCGTTAACTGCTAATTCAGCTTCGGCACATAATGATTATTTAACACCGAAAGTGAGAGTTAAAGATGAAGGTATGCTGTTGTTTGATGCTAACGGCGATGGTCATCCCGACTTGTATATAGCCAGTGGTGGTTTTGAAAGTGAGCCCGGATCTGTCAATTATCAGGACAGGTTATACATAAACGACGGTAAAGGCAACTTTACACTTCAGCCAGACGCATTGCCTAAGAACTTTACCAGTAAATTATGTGTAAAGGCGGCTGATTTTAATCGCGATGGCAAGCCTGATCTTTTTGTTTCAGGCCGTGTTGATCCATGGAACTATCCTAAGCCGGTTTCAAGTTTTGTTTTGCGTAACGATAGTAAAAACGGTGTAGTTAAGTTTACAGACGTATCTGCGACGGCGGCTACATCCTTAAAAGATATTGGGCTGGTGTGCGATGCCACCTTTACCGATTTTAACAATGATGGCTGGCCCGATCTGATACTTACTGGTGAGTGGATGCCGATCACCTTCCTTAAAAACGATCATGGTACGTTTAAGAATATAACTACCGGTACCGGTGTTGAAAATAAACTGGGCTGGTGGAACACCATTGCCTCCGGCGATTTTGACCACGATGGCGATACTGACTATATAGTTGGCAATACCGGCCTTAATACGTTTTATAAGGCTACAGAGCAGTACCCCGTATATATCACTGCCAAAGATTTTGATAACAATGGCAGTTATGATGCTTTTCCATCTGTTTTTCTGAAAGATAAAGAAGGAGTAATGCGTGAATTTCCGGCTAATGGACGAGATGATATTATAAAACAAATGATCAGTATGCGTATCCGGTATCAGAATTATAAGTCATTCGCCGTGTCAACTATGGATTCGGTAATAACGCCAAAAATGCGCGAAGGGGCAGTAAGGGTAAAAGCTACGTACTTGCAGTCGTGCTACCTACGTAATGACGGTAACGGGAAATTCACCGCTATTCCACTGCCTTTGGAAGCACAGGTATCTGAACTATGCGGCATTACAGTTGATGACTTTGATGGAGATGGTAACCTCGATGTTGCCATAAATGGTAATGATTATGGTACTGAAGTTACAACCGGCCGTTATGATGCTTTTAACGGCCTTATACTTAAGGGTGATGGAAAAGGGGACTTTAAGCCACTTACTTTATTGCAGTCGGGCCTTTATATTCCCGGTGATGGTAAGGCCCTGGTTAAGCTAAAGAGCGCAAGGGGCAATTACCTGTTAGCCGCTACGCAAAACAGGGATGCAATGAAATTATTTGAATTAAAAAGGCAGGTTAAAACAGTTAACCTGCAGCCATTGGATGCATACGCCACCATTAAATATAAAAATGGTAAAACAACCAAGCAGGAATTTTATAATGGTAGTTCTTTCTTGTCGCAATCTGGCAGATTTTTTAATATTGAGAGCAATATGGCATCGGTAACAATAACCGATGGCCTTGGACGCCAGAGAAATATACAGCTTAATTAATTATTGATATATGAAGTGCTTTAAAATATTTATAGCCGTTGCCGGTGTTTTTTTGATCTTTAGTTGTTCAAATAAAAAGAAGGCTGCTAAAATGAACGATATAGATGTAATACATCAAAATGTTGACCAATTGACGCAGGTGATCATATATGATGTTTTTACGCCACCCGTGGCCGCGCGTATATATGGCTATTCAACATTAGCGGCTTATGAAGCGGTGCGTTATGCCAATCCCGATTATAATTCCATTACAGCGCAGTTAAGAGGATTTGGCGAACCCCCAAAGCCGCAAAAAGATAAAGCCTATAACTATTCACTGGCCGCCACTAAAGCTTTTTTTACTGTAGCACACAAAGTTACCTTTTCCATTGATACACTTAAAAAGTATGAAAGCAAGGTGTTCGCGGCGTATCAGGATAATCTTGACGATTCCACCTACGCCCGTTCAATGGCGTTTGGCGAGCAAATTGGTAAATATATATTAAAGCGGAGTGCCACTGATAATTACCCGCAAACCCGTGGTAAACCTCGGTTTTTAGGTAACGATAATCCCGGCCAGTGGCATCCAACGCCGCCTGATTATTTGGATGGGGTTGAGTTTTGCTGGGGTACCATGCATACCTTTGCGGTTGATACCTCCACTAATTTTCCACTGCCACCGCCGCCGCCTTTCAGCGATGACAAAAACAGCGTGTACTTTAAACAAAATATGGAGGTTTATCAGCAAAGTAAAAACCTTACCAAAGAACAAATCGATATTGCTAAGTTTTGGGATGACAATCCGTTTGTGATTCAGCATAATGGCCACATCATGTTTGCCAATAAAAAAATCACCCCAGGCGGTCACTGGATTGGTATTACCGCCATTGCCTGTAAACAAACCCATGCTGACATTGTAAAAACCGCCCAGGCCTATGCGCTTACATCAATAGCTCTTTTTGATGCGTTTATTTGCGGTTGGCAGGTAAAATACGACCTGAATTACATCAGGCCGGTAACTGTTATTAACGATAAGATTGACCAGAACTGGTTACCCATGCTGCAAACACCTCCGTTCCCCGAGTACCCGAGCGGTCATAGTGATATTAGCGGGGCGTCGGCCGTAGTATTAACCCATTTGTTTGGCGATAACTTTGCCTATCAGGATACCAGCGACTTAAGATATATAGGCATGCAGCGTCATTTCGATTCTTTTTTAAAGGCAGCCGATGAAACCTCTATCAGCCGGTTTTACGGCGGCATACATTACCGTAATAGTGTTGATCAGGGCGCGGTTCAAGGCCGGCAGGTAGGTGAATTCATCTGGAAAAAACTAAAACTAAAAAAATAACAGCCGGGCAATTTTTTTATGAATTTTAAAAAGTGTTACTTAATATCATCTTATATCCTGTTGTTTGTTGTGTCGCTATCGGTCATAACACTCGTAAATGGCTGTAAACAAAAAGATGCCCCGCCGCAGCCTTATAAGTTAACCGGTAATGTTATTGTCGACGGACGAAACCTGGCACAGTTAAAATGTACACGCTGCCATGCCCTTGTACCTGTAAATGCATTGAGCAAGGATGTTTGGGAAAGACATGTATTGCCGTATATGGCCAGTTTTATGCATATATCGCTCTACGGGTCAACCTATTACAAACGCAATCCGGCAGATACAACCGGCGCTACCCTGCAGGAATGGCTTACCCTTGTTGATTATTATAAAAAAGCCGCTCCCGATACGGTATTGCCGGCTAAAAAGCCAATTGCGTTATCGGCAGATTGGGCAGGTTTTACACTGAAAAAACCGGCGCCCGTAAACTATGATAGTTTTACTACCATGGTAGCCGTGAATCCTTATACCCACAAACTTTACAGCGCCGATTTTACCAATAGTAAGCTGCTTGGCTGGGACAGTAATTTGAAACCAGATTCATTGGGCACCCTGCCTTCGCCAGCGGTAAGCGTAGCATTTGCCAAAGACACTGCGGGTAATAATGCAGGTTATTTTTCATGTGTTGGCCGCCTGGAGCTTGCCGATTTTCCGAATGGTAAGGTAGTAAAGGTAAACTTGGATGCCAAAGAGTTAAATAACGACCAAACCTTTGTAGCATCCGATCTGCCCAGACCGCAGCAAACCGTATTTGCCGATTTTAATAAAGATGGCCTTACTGATATGGTGGTTTGCGGGCAAGGAAAACTTAAAGGTGGTGTTTTTCTATTAACACAAAACCGTGACCATACTTATAACCAGGAACCCATTTATAATAAGCCGGGAGCTGTACAGGCAGTAGCGGGCGATTTTAATAAAGATGGTTGGCTCGATGTAATGGTGTTAACTGGCAGCGGAGATGAGGGGCTGTGGCAATTTTTAAATGATAAAAAAGGTGGATTTACCCAAAGGAATTTATTGCATTTTCCACCGGTAAACGGTTCATCCAGTTTTCAGCTGGCGGATATGGATCATGATGGCAATACCGACCTGATATATACCTGTGGCTATAATTACCGCGATTCGCGCAGGCTAAAGCCTTATCATGGTTTGTATATTTATACCAACAGCGGCAATTGGAATTTTAAACAGCGCTGGTTTTACCCAATAAATGGCTGCACAAAAGCTATTGCTGTTGATTTTGATGGCGATGGCGACCTGGATATTGCTACCATTGCCTTTTTTGCCGACATGAAAAATATGCCTGAAGAAGAGTTTATTTATTTTGAACAAAATAAGCCTTTTGATTTTAAGCCCCATGCCATACCCGTAAGCCAGTATGGCCGCTGGATGTGCATGGATGTTGCCGACCAGAACAATGATGGTAAACCAGATATTATATTGGGTAATTATTCCAGTGGTTTTATGTTTATACCTGATTTTAAACCTTCGTGGAATAAGAAATTACCTTTAATAGTGCTTGAAAATCACACCGGGAAATAAAAATATAAAAGCTGCACCCTGCATGTGTTGCGAAATTGAAAAGTGTACATGGTTAAAAAATACGGGTTGCGTTTAAATAAGTTGCGCTTGCTTTTCGTTTTTGGGGGTATTGTTTTTCTTGCAATAAGTGGTTGCTCCAACAATGAAAAAGGTAATGCCATTAATGACGAAGAATACCTGGCCGAAGGCAAAAAACTGGCGACGGTGCATTGCTCAAGCTGCCATCAATTGCCCGATCCCGCGCTGCTTGACAGTCATACCTGGGAAACAGGTATCATGCCTGCTATGGCACCTAAATTGGGCTTTACGAGTTTTATGGGTAATTACCTGGTTTCGGCAAGTACGGCCATATCTAAGGAAGATTGGTATAAAATTATAGCGTATTATAAAAACAGATCGCCAAAAAAAATGCTGATACCTAAACCTAATGCGGTAAAAGATTGGGCGATATTCAGTTTACAACAACCTCAACAAACGGATCGCAAGGGACGTCAGGCGATGACCACCATGGTAGCTTTCAATCCAAACGATAATCATATTTATACCGGCGATGCCGGTAATAACCTCCACAAGTGGGGCAGCAGTCTGAACCCTGTACTTGTTAAGCAGTTTGATTCTCCCGTTACCGATGTTAACTTTTTTAAAACAGCATCGGAGCCAAATGGTGCTGTTGTAACCTGTATAGGCATATTACCGCCCAATGATGCACTAAAAGGCGAACTGATAAATATTGACCTGAACAGCAAGTCGGAAAAAAAGAATACCAAACTCATTACCGACAGCTTACCACGACCGGTAAAAAGCGCCTATGCTGATTTTAACAAAGATGGCCTTACTGATTATGTATCCTGTGGTTTTGGGCGAAACCGGGGCGGCTTATATCTGATACAGCAGCAACCGAACCATCGATTCATTAAAAAGGCAATTAAAGCCATACCCGGCGCTACACAGGTGTTTACCGGCGATTTTAATAATGATGGCTGGCCCGACGTTGCATGTTTGTTTGCCCAGGCCGATGAAGATATCTGGCTGTTTTTAAATGATAAAAAAGGCGGCTTTACCAGCCAAAACCTGATGCGTTTTCCATCAGTGTATGGTTCGAGCAGCTTTCAGCTTATTGATGTTAATCATGATGGCAAGCTGGATATTGTATACACCTGTGGCGATAATAACGACTTTTCGCCGGTATTTAAACCTTATCATGGGGTATATATTTTTACTAACCAGGGTAACTGGAAATTTAAACAAACTTATTTTTACCATATAAACGGCTGTTCGAAAGCCATTGCTGCTGATTTTGATCATGATGGCGATCTGGATATAGCAGTTATAGCCTTTTTTCCCGATTTTAAATATTACCCCGAAGAAGGTTTTACTTACCATGAGCAAATTAGTCCGGGTAAATTTAAAGTGCATGCCCTGCCCATAAACCAATATGGCCGCTGGATAGCCATGGATGTAAATGACATCGACCATGACGGTTACCCCGATATTATCCTGGGCAATTTTTCATTCGGCGCCAAAGGTTTGATGACCCAAAAAGACGTTGAGCCTAACTGGGATATGTATGAACCTTTTATCGTGCTTCATAATAAAGCTAAAAAGTAGTGAAAATTTCATTGTACAGCTTGAATCTTCAAGCATACAAAGCCTAACTTTACCCATAAAACAGTTTGCATGAATACTGCCGAAATATTGATAATAGGTGCCGGGGCTGCCGGTCTGATGGCTGCGCGTGAACTGGCAAACGCGGGCAAAAAAGTTATTGTACTGGAAGCGCAGGAGCGTATAGGTGGCCGTATACAAACAGTTTATGAAAATACATCTGCAAAACATATAGAGCTTGGGGCCGAGTTTGTGCACGGCGACTTACCTGTTACATTGAGTTTGCTCCGCGAAGCCGGCATCAAATACAACTCGGCCTCGGCAGCCATGTGGCGATACAGCGATGGAAAGTTTACCACCAACGAGTACTTTATACCGCATTGGGATCTGCTGATAGATAAACTAAACAAACTGGAGCGGGATACCAATATTGATGATTTTATTCAAAAGAATTTCCCGGGCGATAAATATGTCGCGCTCAGGGAATCGGTAAGGCAGTTTGTATCGGGTTATGATACTGCAGATCCTAAAAAGGCAAGTTGTTTTGCGTTGCGGAAGGAATGGCAAAACGAGGATGAGGACGCCCAGCACCGCGTTGAGGGAGGGTATGCGGCACTCATGAACTACCTGGCCAATGAATGTAAAGAAAACGCCGGCGAGGTGTATTTAAACAGCATCACAAAAGATATCTACCACGAACCGGGTAAGGTTAGCGTTATTACGGGAGATGGAACAGCTTATCATGCAGAAAAAGTAATACTGGCCGTTCCGCTGGGCGTTTTGCAAGCTGGTGCAAATGAAAAAGGAGCTATGATGTTTCATCCACCGATAAAAGATCACCAGGAAGCTATAATGCAAATGGGTTTTGGTGCGGTAATAAAAATAGTGCTGGAGTTTGACGAAGCGTTTTGGGAGAGTGAACAAACCAAAGCCATGGCCGGAAAAGATCTCAAAGATATGGGCTACATGTTTTCAGGGGAGGAAATACCAACCTGGTGGACGCAATACCCTGAGCGTTCAACCGTTTTTACAGGCTGGATAGGGGGGCCTTACGCCGCGGCCAAAAAAGATATTACCAACGATGAAATATTACTGCAGGGCCTGCAATCAATCTCCAATATTTTTAAATTAGGTATAGATGAGCTCAAAGGGATCCTCCAAAACTGGCACGTAATCAACTGGACGGCAAAACCCTTTACCCGGGGCTCGTATGCTTATGATACCGTAAATGCGCCGCCCGCCCGCAAAACACTTAATACACCTGTTGATAACACCATATTTTTCACCGGCGAATATCTTTATGAGGGTGCGGCAATGGGCACCGTTGAGGCTGCCCTAACCAATGGGAAAGATGTAGCCAAAAGGATAAAAAAAATTTGGTAATAATCTATTAGCACTTGTCATTCTGAGCGGAGCGAAGAATCTATTCACGGCAGATCCTTCATGCCTCAGAATGACAAAGGTGGGCTTGCCTTGTATCTTATAATGACGCCTGGAGAATCATCAAGGCTTCCAGTAATTGCCTGATACAATGATCATATCCAGCATTTTAATGCTGTTGTCATAATAATCATAGTCCTTTAGCCTAAAAGCAACCAGGTAATCCCACAATTTATTGAGCCATTGCTGGTTGCCCTTATCAACCATGGCTGATACCGTAAAGGGTGCGATAAAACTTAATGCTTCAAAATAACGCCCCTTAATATCATTCCCTGCCAGCGTATACCCGGCCGAAATGTTATCCGGGTTACCGTTAGTTGTTTCCCTGATCCAATGATTTATTTTATCGGTGATGGCTTTTGAGCGTTTATCGCCATACAACAAATAATCTGTTGCAACGCGCCAGGGAACCCGGCAGGCGTTGTAATTATAATACCCGTCATAAGGCGACTCTAAATAATTAGGCTGCGCAGGGCGGGGGGTTTTGTAAGTGTCTTTGATAAAATCGGGTATAATGCCGGCATCGGGGCTGTATTTAGTCTGCATTAAGCTAAAAAGCTGGTAGTTATTGCTGATAGCTTTTTGCCACTTACCATTCTTTAAAATGTTTTCAAATGCCTTAAAATGAGCGGGCATAAAATCAGAGGAACGCATATCAAAATAGTCCTTGCTGTCGTGCTCAATGGCATCGCTCAACAAAACAGCATACGTTTTTGGGTTTATTTCATGCTGCATAATGGCCGCAATCATAATCCCTGCCTCGCGCAGGTAATTGAGCTTTCCATTGGTGCCCCATTGCTTTGCGGCAAGCAGCAGAGAATAGGCAATGTCCATATCACCATCGGTAGCGGTACTGCGGTCAATGTCTTTGCAGTTTGCGCCCTGCGCCCAGGCCATTAAATAAGGGGATGATTTGGCAGGGTGTGCCTTATAGTAATTGTACAGGCCATCAAAAGTGATCTGGGCATTTTTGTCATAACCGGCCATTAGCGCCGTAATGATCATGCCATAACCCTGCCCCTCAGATACACACTCTTTGCCTTTATTCTCAAACCAAATGTAGTATTGATCTTTTGCGCAGCCTGCTTTTACATATCGCGCTTTCCATTGATCATAATAAGTGGTAACCTGCTTATCGAGTTGCTGTTGGGGCAAATGGCTGGGCTTAACAGAACCTGTAGTATATGCGCTATGCTGCGGAAACGGTTTTAATACCGCTTGCGCGTTAACCCGTGTGCCTGCTAAAAGTAAAAGCAGGAGGTAATTAAACCACCTGCAATTGCAATAGCTCATCAAAGTTTTCTGGCTCCATGCACATCTGATTTTCGGCAAAGTACAATTTAAGGCACGATAAAAAATTCTGTATAACCGGATTATCCTTGCATGTAGCCGCATACCATGTTCTTTTGGCAACGCTATGGTGCAATGGCCGTGCTACAACGTTTCTGTTGGCAAGGTAAGGCCGTACAATCCAATCGGCCATTACGCTTATTCCGAGGCCCGCGTTCACCATTTCAATAGTTGCGTCCGTATAATGTATGCGATTAAGCGTTTTAGGCCTTACATGTTGCTCCTGTATCAGTGTTTCAATAAGCGGGGTATCCTGGTAGGTGGGGTCATACAGGGCCAGTATCAGTTCCTGATCCTGGAAATCGCATATATCAATTACCTCTTTCTGGGCCAGCGGATGGCCGGCCGGCAGGATAACATTCAGCCGGTCTTCAAAAATAGCTTCGTAATGTATTTTAGTATTCACCATTTGTGTACGCACTATACCCAGGTCAAGGTCGCCGCGCATCAGGTATTCCAGGGGCCGTTGTGTAGCGTCTGACACGATATTAACATTAATATCGGGCCATTGGCTTTTAAAGTCTTTAATTACTCCCGGCAACCAGTGGTAGGCAGTATAGCACTGCATGCTGATATTGAGTTTACCAGTCTTTCCGTTTTTGTAATTCCTGATATCTTCTTCCATTGTCCTGATCTCGGAAATGATTTTTTCAGAACTGCGTAAAAAGCGATAACCTATCTCAGACAATTGCAGCTTTTTACCTTGCCGGTGAAAAACTTCAATATCAAGTTCCCGTTCAAGCTCTTTTAGCTGGTGACTAAGGGCTGATTGTGTAAGGTGCAGAGCCTCAGCGGCTTTGGTTAAAGTTCCCTCCTTTGAAATGGTATCAACCAGGCGGAAATGATGAAGAGCTATATTCATTATTAGTTTTTCTAATGATTATGACAAATTTAATTCATTTTTTTCATATATAATATAGGTCTACCTTTGCCCGTGTACAAAATACACAATAATGTTTAATCTACCTTCAAAACAACTACTTCTGTTTTTAGGTGTTTTTTCTGTCTTCCAGGCACATGCTCAGCAAAAAGTTTTAAATATCAAAGATGCTGAACAAATGGCACTCGCTAACTACGGTACCATCAAATCCAAGGCTAATCAGCTAAATGCGGCAAAGGCAAATTTAAAGGAAACACGAACAGAATATTTACCCGATGTAAGCATCTCTGCACAACAGGATTACGGTACAGCAAATGGGCAAAACGGCCCGCTGTATGGTTATCATGGCTTATCAGTGGCCTCATCAGGCCCTACACTACCTAAGCAAAACTGGAACGCCGCTTTCGGCTCACTTTACTTGAGCAACGTAAGCTGGGATTTTTTCAGTTTTGGTAAATCTCACGAAAAAATTAAAGTACAGCGTAACATTGTAAACCTTGATGAGAATGATCTGTCGCAAGAGCAGTTTCAGCACGAAGTAAGGGTTGCAAGTACTTATCTTAACTTGCTGGCTGCACAGCAACTGGCCAAAGCCCAGCAAGACAATCTTAACCGGGCTATTGACCTGCAAAAAGTGGTTGTAGCAAGGGTAAAGAATGGTTTAAATGCAGGTGTTGATTCAGCCCTTGCCAATGCCGAAGTATCAAACGCTAAAATAGCGTTGACCAATACGCAGCAAACTGTGCAGGAGCAAAGCAACCAGTTATCTGTTTATTTAGGTATCCCTGCGCAAGAATTTGAGTTGGATAGCGCCTTTATCACCAGGTTGCCAACTAATTTATCGGCACCAGGCGCCGTTCAGCTGGCAGATCATCCTGAACTGAAATTTTTACAGAACCGCATTGACGTGAGCGATCAGCAGGCAAAATATTTAAAAACGTTTGCCTTGCCTACGTTTAGCTTGTTTGGCGTATACCAGGGCAGGGGATCTGGTTTTAATCCTGATTATAGCACCAATTTAAACAGTTACAGCAGCAGCTATGGTGCAGGTGCAAACCCAACGCGTTACAACTATTTATTTGGTGTGGCCATGGTTTGGAACCTTACCAGCCCGTTCAGGGTGCATTACCAGGTGCAATCGCAAAAATATACATCGGCACAATTTAAAGATGACTATGACCTGGCAGCGCAAAAATTAACCGCGCAGCAGGTGCTTGCCGAAACACGCATAGGCAATGCTTTAAAAAATTATCGCGAAGTACCGGTTGAGGTTTCGGCCGCAGGCGATGCGTATAAACAAAAGTACACCTTGTATAAAAATGGCCTTGCTAATATTGTTGACTTTACACAGGCCCTTTTTACATTGAACCGTGCCGAGGTTGACCGCTATATTGCTTTTAATAATGTATGGCAGGCTTTATTATTTAAGTCGGCTGCTACCGGCGACTTTGGCACATTTATCAATAATTTTTAATAACAGCTTTACACATTTATAATGGGAATGATAAAAGGGGCGCTTCAGAAACCAATTACCATATTGGTTATAGTAGCCGGACTGTTTTTTTTCGGGATCAATGCGGTACGTACCATCAAGATAGATATCTTTCCTGATCTTAACTTACCGGTTATCTATGTATCCCATCCATACGGTGGTTTTACCCCAAACCAGATGGAAGCTTACTTCGGTAAGCAATACGTTAACTTACTGTTATTTGTTTCGGGTGTTAAGAGCATCGAAACAAAGAATATTCAAGGGTTAACTTTAATAAAAGTTACCTTTTATGAAGGTACTAATATGGCGCAGGCCGCGGCCGAGGTCACGAGTTATACCAACCGTGCCCAGGCAGCCTTTCCTCCGGGTTCGCAGCCTCCGTTTATTCTGCGTTTTGATGCTTCAACATTACCTGTTGGTCAGCTGGTATTAAGCAGTCCTAAGCGTTCAAATAACGAATTGCTTGATTATGCGTTGGTATATGTACGATCTGCTTTTACCTCTATTCCGGGCTTGGTTGCTCCGGCCCCATTTGGAGGTAACCAACGTACAGTGGTAATTAAAGTTGATCCGGGATTGCTGCGTTCGCATAATTTAACCCCCGATCAAATTGTTGCAGCTTTACGAGACAATAACCAAACAACACCGGCAGGAAACGTTAGGGTAGGTGATTATAATTACCTGGCACCAACCAATACCACCATTAAAAAGATCTCTGATTTTGGTGATATTCCGCTGTATAAAAATGGCATTCAAACGGTGTTTTTGCACGATGTTGCTACTGTTGAAGACGGTGCAGACATTACTAACGGTTACGCATTAATAAATGGTAAACGTTCGGTTTATCTACCTATTACCAAATCGGCTACTGCATCAACATGGGATGTGGTTCAAAATTTGAAAAAAGCTATCCCCAGGTTTCAGGCTTTATTACCTGATGATGTAAAGCTGTCGTTCGTGTTTGACCAGTCGGTATACGTAATTAACGCGGTTAAGAGTTTGGCCGAAGAGGGCGCTATTGGCGCTGTACTTACCGGTCTTATGGTACTACTGTTTCTGGGCGATAAACGTGGGGCGTTGATTGTGATATTGACTATACCCACGTGTATTATATCAGCTATATTCTTCCTGTCGCTGTTTCATCAAACCATCAATATCATGACGCTGAGCGGTCTTTCACTGGCCATTGGTATCCTGGTGGATGAATCGACGGTAACTATTGAGAATATTCATCAGCATTTTGACATGGGTAAACCCAAGGCGCTGGCCATTTGGGATGCCTGTAAGGAAATAGCCTTCCCTAAACTGCTTATCCTGTTTTGTATCCTGGCGGTGTTTGCTCCGGCATTTACCATGACCGGCATACCAGGGGCGCTGTTTTTGCCGCTGGCATTAGCGATAGGTTTCTCTATGATCATATCCTATTTTCTGGCTCAAACCTTTGTGCCTATCATGGCCAACTGGATCATGATTAATAAACATGAAGATCATAGCCACCCGGATGGTTTTGCGCTGGAGGATGAAGGTGAACCCTGGGAGCAGAAAGAAAAAGCCATGAAAATGGCCCTGGAACATAAAGGTAACGAAATAACCCGGTTTGACAGGTTCAGAGATGGTTTTATGCGCCTGATGGACCGTATGCTGCCTAATAAAAAAATTCTGGTAACTGCTTACGTAGTAGTTGCTTTTGGTTTGGCATTTTTACTATTTAACATTATAGGGCGGGATGTATTACCTAAGGTTAACTCAGGTACTTTCCAGGTTAGGTTGAGAGCTCCTGACGGTACCCGCATGGAGCGTACCGAGGTAATTGCAATCAAGGCCCAGCACGTATTGGGTGAGCTTGTAGGTAAAAACCATATTGCCATAACTTCAACAATGGTTGGTTCGCATCCCGCATCCTTTTCAACCAATCCCATTTATTTGTTCATGGCTGGTCCCCAGGAAGCTGTTATGCAGGTTAGTTTAACTGAGGATTATAAAGTAAAAAATCTTGATGATCTGAAAGAACGTTTCAGAAATGCCATACATAAACAATTACCTGGTATAAAAATGTCTTTTGAGCCTATTGAACTTACCGATAAAATTTTGAGCCAGGGTTCACCAACCCCTATTGAAATTGCTTTGTCGGGTAAAAACAAAAAGCAGAATGAAGAATATGCCTTTAAAGTACTGGATAAGTTAAAAAATATAGATTATTTGCGTGACGCGCAGATTGGCCAATCATTTAATTACCCGTCTATTGATATTAATATCGACAGACAGCGGGCAGCACAGCTTGGTGTGGGTGTAGGCGACATTTCACGGTCATTAATTGCCTCTACATCATCATCAAGATATACCGAAAAAAATGTTTGGCTTGATGAAAAAGTAGGTCTAAGCTACCAGGTACAGGTTCAGATACCTGAGTTTCAAATGGCGAGTTTAAACGATATAAAGGAAATTCCGGTATTAAATAATCAATCAAGGCCAACATTGAGTGATGTAGCCGATGTTAAAACCGGTTTAACTAATGGTGAAAATGACGATATAGGCGCCATTCCAACGCTTTCGGTTACCGCTAACCTGAACAATAAGGATCTGGGTACTGCTACCAATGATGTTCAGGAAGCTATAAACTCGTTAGGTAAATTACCGCATGGACTAACTATTGAACTGCGGGGTATGAGCCAGACGCTTACCTCAACGCTGGATAGCTTGCAATCGGGTTTATTGGTAGCTATCCTGGTAATATTTTTAATGCTGGCGGCTAACTTCCAGTCATTCAAAATGTCATTGGTAGTATTATCAACTGTACCGGCGGTGTTGTTCGGTTCGTTGTTCCTGGTTAAAATAACAGGCGCCACGCTTAACCTGCAGTCGTATATGGGTATGATCATGTCTGTAGGTGTATCCATATCAAACGCTGTGCTGCTGATAACCAATGCCGAAGAATTACGCAGGCATAACGGCGATGCCTTAAAATCTGCCCGCGAAGCAGTAGCTTTGCGTTTAAGACCAATATTAATGACAAGTTTGGCCATGATAGTGGGTATGATACCTATGGCGTCGGGTCTGGGTGAAGGTGGCGACCAAACATCGCCGCTTGGTCGCGCCGTTATAGGCGGGCTACTTGCTTCTACCTTTGCCGCATTATTAATATTACCACTGGTTTTTGCCTGGGTACAAGGCAATGCCTCTACACAATCTGTTTCATTAGACCCAGAAGATAAAGAAAGTAAATTTTATGTCCCTTTGCACCACCATGAAAAAGCTTAAAAATAGATCAACCCTTATGCTTGCTGTATTAGCAGTAGCTATCAGCAGCGTACTGAGTGCCTGTCATTCAGAAGAAAAAGAAAAAGAAAGCGCTGAAGAACAACAGGAACAGGCGGTTGAAACCCCTTCGGTTGAGCTTACCCCAGTTAAAAAGGGAAAACTGAATACTGATGTTACCATCCCCGGCGAATTGATCCCTTATCAGCAGGTTGATCTGTATGCCAAGGTAAACAGCTATGTAAAAAAACTGCTGGTTGATATTGGGTCGGAAGTACATCAGGGCCAGTTACTGGTAGTTTTAGAGGCGCCTGAAATAAACTCGCAGCTGGCAGGAGCACAGTCGCGCATAAAGCAGCAGGAAGCTATTTACTATGCCAGCAAAGCCACTTATGACAGATTGGTAAACACCAGCAAAACCCCCGGTACCGTATCACAGAATGACCTGGAACAAGCTGAGGCTAAGAAAAACGCCGATCTTGCCAATGTAGACGCCGCGAAATCTGCCTATAAAGAGGTTTCTGCTAATCTTGCTTATTTGGAGATCAGGGCCCCGTTTGACGGGGTGGTCACCAGCCGTAATGTAAACCTGGGAGCCTATGTAGGGCCGGGCGGCAAAAATGCCGACCCGCTGTTTACCCTGCAGGATCAGAAAAGGCTGCGCCTGGTGGTATCTATACCAGAAAACTCAACCGGCAGCCTAAGCAACAAAAGTGAAGTTAGCTTCACCGTAAAAGCACTGCCAAATGAAAAGTTTACCGCGCAGATAAAACGCATGGCAGGCGCGCTTGACGAAAAACTAAGATCGGAACGTTTAGAAATGGACGTTTACAATAAAGATAAAAAACTGCTGCCGCACATGTTTGCCGAAGTGAACGTACCACTTGCCGGTGGCGACAGTACTTTTGTTGTTCCTAAAACCGCTGTAGTTACCTCAACTGAAAAGGTATTTGTAATTAAAGTGGTAAACCACAAAGCACAGTGGGTTGATGCCAAAAAAGGATTTTCATCGGGTGATATGATCGAAGTTTTTGGCGACCTGAAACCGGACGATAAACTGGTGAAAGTTGCAACCGACGAAATAAGGGACGGTGCTACCGTAAAAGATAAATAATGAGTTGATAGGGTTAGATTGAGTTAATTCGCTTCACTGATTATTGAGGTTCGCATCCCGCTCTGCTTGCAGAGCGGGATGCGATGTTTTAGGAGGAGTTCGATTCCTGATAAAAAACATGTCATTGCGAGCGATAGCGCGGCAATCTCACGCAGGCGAGCACACATGCACAATTCGCGATTGCTTCGTCGTTCCTCCTTGCAACGACACAGTTTTTTTAAAATCAAAGCTCAGGCCAAGCTACTGTAGTTTTTTCAATATTTCCGTCCCAATAGCATCGGTGCTTTCGGCAGCGTTTGAGAGTATTACTATGGCAAGGTTCTTTTGGGTGTTAAATGCCAAAAAGCTGCTGCTGCCGTAAGTGCCGCCATTATGAAAATAGTATTCAACACCATCAACCAGTATTATGTGCCAGGCCAAACCCATTTTGGCATCTTTGCTAAAGGTTATCTGGTGGGTTAGTTCAAAGGCCTTTCCAAGCTTGTCTGTGGCGGGTATCATGTTAGCCCTGGCGTATATCAATAAATCATTTATGGTTGAACGCAGGGCCCCGCAGGGGGCTAAAACGTCAAAATCCCAGGCAGGTGTGACATTGCCGCTTTCGTTATAAACAGTTGCAAAGTTTGCCTGCCGTGCCACGCTTAAATGCTGAGCAGTACTCTGCATCAGCAGGGGTTTGCATATTACATCGGCAAACATTTGCTCAAATGTTTTACCGCTTACCTGCGACAGGATAGTACCCAGCAAACCCACGCCTAAATTGGAATAATCGTAACGACTGCCCGGCGGGTTGTTAACCTTACATGTTTTGAGGAAAGCAAAAAGCTGTTGCTTATTATAAGTTTTGTAAGGATTGAGTTCATCGCCGGGCTTAATATCCAGGTTACCCGGTACCCTGTCGAGCCCTGATGTGTGATTGCTCAGCATTAATAAGGTAATACCACTTAGCGATTTGTTGGCGCTGACAGAATCGGGCAGGTATTTAGTTATAGGATCGGTAAGCTTTACTTTGCCCTCATTAGTATAATAAGCCAAGAGCGCGGCGGTGAATGTTTTGGTGATGGAGCCGATCTCAAAAATAGTATTCGACGTCGGCAATCGTCCGTTGTCCTTTACTGTTTCACCATAGTTATAGGTGGTTATTTTGCCATCTTTTAAAATGCCTATACTTAAGCCCACTGTATTAGCTTTCTGAATGTATGGCCTTGCTACCTGTTCCACTGCTTTATCCATTGAGGTTAAAAGCTTGTTGGTGGTGGCAGCGGTGGTGAGCTTATCGGCGGTTACCTGTCTGAATGGCTGGAACAGAAACAGATCGAACTTGTTGTTTTGATCGAGGCTCAATTGAAACTGCATGGTAACGGCCTCAAATATGAGTTTATACGTACTCACCTTATTATTTACAAAACTAATGAGCGATGCCCCCCTGATCTCATTCATAGGGAAAAGCTGCTGGTCTAAAGCAGCCTTAAAAGCCGCGGGACTTAACGTTTTTTTGAACTGTTCACCGCCGAGGGCATAAAGTGAATCGGCTTGCTTGGCATTAAAAAATCTTTGAACCCGCGCGAACACCGAATCTGTTTTTATTTGCTGACGGCTTTGGGCAAAGGTAGGAAACGAGTAAAACGTCGCTGTAATGATAAGATATAGATAGCACGACTTATTAAACTTCATCATTGTTGCTTTAATTTACAACGCCCTTAATAGTACCTATTATATGCGTGCTGCTAAAAAACATCTATTTTGAAGGTTCTGATGAGTAATTATGGGGTTTGTCCGGCCAATAAATATAACACCGCCATGCGTACGGCCACACCATTTTCTACCTGATCTAATATGATAGATTGCTTGCTGTCGGCTACATCGCTGGTGATTTCCACGCCGCGATTGATAGGACCGGGGTGCATTACAGTGATCTCTTTGTCCAGCGAATCTAAAATGGTTTTATTAAGACCGAAAAGCATCGTGTATTCCCTTAACGATGGGAAATATTTAATGTCCTGACGTTCCAGTTGTATGCGTAGCATGTTGGCCACATCGCACCAGTTAAGGGCCTTTATTAAGTTGTGTTCAACTTTTACACCCAAAGAGCCAATATATTTAGGGATTAGTGTGGTTGGGCCACAAACCATTACCTCGGCGCCTAATTGTTTAAGGCAAAGAATGTTTGAAAGGGCAACGCGCGAGTGCAGGATATCGCCTACGATAACTACCTTTTTTCCGGCCACGTCGCCATATTTTTCGCGTATGGAAAAGGCATCAAGCAAGGCTTGGGTCGGGTGCTCATGCGCGCCGTCGCCGGCATTCACTATCTGGGCTTTTACATGTTTTGACAGGAAGATACCTGCGCCGGCATAGGGGTGGCGCATGACCACCATATCTACCTTCATGGCTAAAATGTTGTTCACGGTGTCTATCAGTGTTTCGCCTTTGCTTACTGATGATGATGATGCCGCAAAGTTTACTACATCTGCCGAGAGACGTTTTTCTGCCAGCTCAAATGACAGGCGGGTACGGGTAGAGTTTTCAAAAAATATATTGGCAATGGTTACATCGCGCAGTGACGGCACTTTTTTGATAGGCCTGTTTAAAACAGATTTAAAAGTATCAGCGGTTTCAAATATCAATTCAATATCTGCCCGGTTTAAATCTTTTATACCTAATAAGTGCCTTGTGCTTAGTCCTGCCATGATGTTTTAATAATATCGAACATTGAATTTTGAATATCGAATAATGATGTAATTCTTAAAGTAAGATGTACTTTCATTATTGATACCTTCCTGTTTCGTTATTGTTGTTTTATATTGTTTTTCTTAGCTGTTTCAATACTTTTTACAAAGATGGCTATCAGTTGGTTACATTCGTTAATGGCTGATGCAGTATTATCTAAGTTGTGTATTTCTCTTCTTTTAATGATTTTTAATGAGATCATAGACTCTCTTAACTCTTTCAAAATGATCTTCATTTTATGAATGAAATCATTTCTTGATTCGGCAGACTGAGCTTCACCATAATTTAAAGCCGGTGAGCATCCTGAGCGTACAAGTGGCCAGCAATATAATTACCAAGCCGGGTATTCGATAAGGCTTCAATAATGTCAGCTATCATAACAGCAAAATCAATTAGCCTTTCCTCTAAATCGTATTTGATGTTATTCATTTATATGTTGTTTAACTTCGATATTCGATATTCAGAATTCGATGTTTGATATTAATTATTTATTCAGCTGCTTCCGATACCAACACAATTTTATCTTCTCCATCGGTATCTTTCCAGCTTACCACTACCTTTTGCGATGCTATGGAATCGACCTCTATGCCTACATAATCGGCCGATACCGGTATGTGGCGCGAATAGCGGCGGTCTACCAGTGCCAGCAACTCTATCTTTTCCGGGCGACCAAAAGCCTGCATGGCGTCCATAGCTGCACGAATGGTACGGCCGGTCCACAACACATCATCCATCATCACTACCTTTTTGCCTTCTATAATAAAATCAATTTTTGTTTGATTGGGCACCAGCTGCGATTCGCGCCTGCGAAAATCATCACGATAAAAGGTGATATCGAGGTCGCCCTGTAAAATGATTTTACCGGGCAGTATTTTACGCAGTTCTTCGGCTACCCGTTTGGCGAGGTAAATGCCCCGGGGCTGAATGCCAATGAGTACCGAATCTGAAAAATCATTATGATTTTCAATCAACTGGCGACATAAACGTTGTATGGTGATCTGAAATTTCTGTCCGTCGAGCAGTGTAAGATTTTGCATCGTATGGGTGGATTTGGGCAAAAATAGTAAATAGTTTTGAGTTTTAAGGGATGAGATTTAAAGTGTTTATGTATACCAATATGTGAAGTTGACGTACAATTATAAAATGGAACAGACTTGAATGACCTTTGTTTTTTAGTTTTGTTTTATGGAAAGGGCGCCGGGTATACGTGAAAGAGTAATTGATACTTGCAGCAGGTTGTTTTATGACCAGGGGTACTTAGCTACGCACATTAATCAGATCACTGCCGAAGCAGGCATATCCAAATCTGGCTTATATCAGCATTTTAAATCAAAGGAAGATCTGTTATCAGAATATTTAACCCATGCCGGAAAAAAATGGTTTGATGGTTTGAACGAACTGCTTGTTGACTGCCAGTCGCCTGCAGAAATACTGCTCACTTTTTTTGATTACCGCAAACAACTGGCCGAAACGGATAAGTTTAAGGGTTGCGCATTTCTACGGCTGGTTTATGAACTGCCTGCCCTTGATGAAAGAGCATATACAGTGATACGCAGGCACAAGCAATTGGTTAAAACACTTATGTTTAACCAGGTTCAATTACTGGAGCCCGCAACCTATGTAACTGCACGAAAAGAGCTAACAGAACTAATTTATACCCTGTTTGAGGGCTGCGGCGTTGAATCATCACTGCAAAGGTCAGTAAAGCCTATAGAAGAGTCAAAGGCTATTGTTAAACGATTGATTTTCTGAATTTTTTGCCATGGCATTTTTATTTTATTGTTAATGTCGCATATCACTGTTGTTTAAAACATGAATCATGTTTTTGAGAACCCTCTCCTTTGGAGACGGCCGGGTGAGGCAAAAAAAAAGCCCTTCCGAATTAACGAAAGGGCTTTGTGAGAATATGTGTTCAGTTTAAAGCTTATGCTTCTTCTTCTTCAGATTCTGATTTTTTAGCAGCTGGTGCAGCCTTGCGGGCTTTGTTTTCAGCACCTTCCATTTGCTCTTTTAACTGAGCTAATACGCTAAGATCACCTAAAGTTGATTTTTCAACTGATTCTTTCACTTTCTTCACCGCGTTGCTTGCAGATTTTGCTTCTTTTTTGCGGTTTTCGAACTCTTGTACACGAGCGTCAGCACGGGCTTCTTCCCATATACGTGAGTGTGAAATAACGATACGTTTGTTCTCTTTGTTAAATTCAATGATCTTGAATTCAGCGGTTTCTTCAGCTTTAATGCTTTTACCGTCTTCTTTAACCAGGTGTTTGGTTGGCGCAAAGCCTTCAACACCGTAAGGTAAAGCTACGATAGCACCTTTGTCTGTTACTTTGATAACGGTACCTTCATGTATTGAATCAATAGTGAAGATGGTTTCAAAAGTATCCCAAGGGTTTTCTTCAAGCTGTTTGTGACCTAAGCTTAATTTGCGGTTCTCAACATCAAGTTCTAAAACAATCACGTCTAATTTTTCACCAACTTTAGTGAATTCGTTAGGGTGATTTACTTTTTTAGACCATGAAAGATCAGAGATGTGGATTAAGCCGTCGATGCCGTCTTCCAGTTCAACAAACACACCAAAGTTAGTCATGTTTTTAACTGTAGCTACGTGCTGAGTGCCGATAGCATATTTCTCAGCAGCATTTTGCCATGGATCGGGAGTTAATTGTTTAACACCTAATGACATTTTGCGCTCTTCGCGGTCAAGTGTTAATACTTGTGCTTCGATCTCGTCACCAACTTTCAGGAATTCCTGAGGGTTGCGCAAGTTTTGTGACCATGACATCTCTGATACGTGGATCAAACCTTCAACACCAGGGATGATTTCAAGGAATGCACCGTAATCAGCAACAGTAACAATACGTCCTTTAACTTTTGAACCAACAACGATGTTCTCGTCAAGTGATTGCCAAGGATGTGGAGTTAATTGTTTTAAGCCCAGGGCAATACGTTTTTTCTCGTCATCAAAGTCAAGCACAACAACGTTGATTTTTTGATCCAATGAAAGAATTTCGCGTGGGTGCTCAATACGGCCCCAAGATATATCTGTAATGTGCAGTAAGCCGTCAACACCACCAAGGTCAATAAATACACCGAAGTCGGTAATGTTTTTAACGGTACCTTCCAGTACTTGTCCTTTTTCAAGGCGGGCAACAATTTCAGTTTTTTGGTTTTCCAAATCGTCTTCAATCAGCACTTTGTGCGATACCACTACGTTTTTAAACTCGTGGTTGATTTTAACAACTTTGAATTCCATTGTTTTACCTACATACACATCGTAATCCCTGATAGGTTTAATGTCGATCTGTGATCCAGGTAAGAAGGCTTCAACGCCCATTATATCAACAATTAAACCACCTTTAGTTCTGCTCTTCACAAAACCGGTGATGATCTCATCGTTATCCAAGGCTGAATTAATGCGCTCCCATGATTTTTGAGTTTTTGCACGTTTACGTGAAAGTACTAACTGACCGTTAGCATCTTCCTGCGATTCAACAAATACGTCAACTTTATCACCGATCTTCAGATCAGGTGTATCACGGAATTCTGATACTGAAACTAAACCGTCAGATTTAAATCCTACGTTCAGTACCACATCTTTGTTGTTAACATTAACAACTGTACCGGTGATGATTTCGCCTTTGGTGATAGAGCTGAAAGTTCCATCATACATTTTCTCGAATTTCTCACGGTCGCTATCGCTGTAATTACCAAATTTTTTGTCATCAGCATCCCAGTCAAAATCTGTACTTGGTGTTAATGCAATTTTTGATTTGATCTCTTCGATAGATATTGAATCAGCTTCTGATTCAATTGTTTCTTTTTCGCCAGATGCGGTAACTGTTCCCAGTTCAGCTTCTTTCGCTTTTAATTCTTTTTCTGCTTCTTGTTTTTTTGCCATTAAATAATTTTTCTCCTTTTCCCAATTTGTTAATTGGGACTGCAAAGGTACAGACATAATTTTATTTAAAAAAGAATTATTTAATGTTAATTGCTGATATTTAAGCCTTTTTGAGTTAAATAGGCCAGTATTTGCCCGTTTTTACATTTCCTTAAAGGAAAATTAACCTTGCAGAATGCATTCTTAATGCCTGTTGCGGCCCGGCATCGTGCTAAATATCAATTAGTTTGGATTCAATTTCCTTAAAAATCGACATGAAATTATTAAACAGGTCGTTGCGGAAACTGTCCAGTACCTCGTTCATTTGCGCTTCATGCTGGGCAGTGAAAGGGGTTTGCCATATGCGCATGCAAATGCGTTTCAGGGCATAGGCTATCTGGTGGGTTTCGGCATAGGTGTGCAGGTATTTGCTGCTTTTAAAATCTTCGTAAAACTTAAAAAAGCGGGTGTTGTCCTTCAAACCCGAGAATGATAAAAACTCTGCTATCACTGTTGATTCGCAACCTGAAAGGTGTGCGTAAAAATCATCAACCTGTATTTTGCCGGTAGTGAGCAGCAGGTTATCAATAATAAGTTCAAGTGCAATATGGCCCAGGAAAAATGGTTTTACCGGCGAACCTTCAATAGCGGGCAATAGCTTTTTTTTTAACTCATGCGAATGGGTCACAAAAAAATCGGACGAATGAAAAAAGCGGTCGACAGCGAGGTGTTTGTTCCAGCCGGCAATAATAGAGTTGATGTTTTGATTGCTATGCTGCAGTTTTTCGGGGTGCAGGATGATGTTCTTATCGGCATTTTTCAAAAGATCGGGCAACACTGTACCTAATATATGGTAACAGTTGTTGCTGTGTCGATCAAAATAATAATGCGATAAAAAATTCATAGGCGCTGTTGTGCAAAATACCCTGTTTTGATCAATGTACAAAAAATAAGTAATTATTTGAAATTCACTTTACCTTTAGTTAATCAGTTATCACCTTTAACAGACAGTCATTTGCGAACAAAGGATAGGTTGTCATTTCAGATGAACGGGGGCTTATGCGCCCAGCAAATTCTGTGTAGAATGATTAAAAGGAGGCACCTACGGAGCCGGTATGCTTATTTGCATTTGGCTATAAAAATGTTACTCCTCCGGAGTTAACATTTTTAAACCCCATAGAGGTCACATATCGTTAAAAGAGGCATCTGCGAAGCTGGCATGCTTATTTACATTTGGTTATAAACATGCCACTTCCCCGGAGCTTGTATTTTAAAATACTGTTAGGAGTACCATATAATTAAAGGAGACACCTAACTGAGCGATATGCTTATTTACGTTTGACCACAAACATGTTACTCCTCCGGAGTCTGTATTTTTAAACCCCGTAGGGGTACCATGTTTATAGCAATTGGGTCAAATAAAAATTGGGGCTCCGTAGGTGCCTCCTGATAGCGCTTACAATAAAACTTTTGTCGGGAAAAGATAACTCTCAATCCTTACAGTGGATCAATCAATTTTAAAATATCTCAGCCAATTATTCTCTTATATTTGCAGCCTTTGAAATTGCACATAATATGAACTTTGTTGAAGAATTACGCTGGCGGGGTATGCTGCATACCGAAATGCCTGGTACTGAAGAAATGCTGAATAAGGGCATGGCTTCGGGATATATAGGTTTTGATCCTACTGCCGATTCACTGCACGTAGGCCACTTAACCCAGATCATGACGCTGATCCATTTTCAGCGTGCCGGTCATAAACCTTATGCTTTAGTTGGCGGGGCCACCGGTATGGTAGGCGACCCTTCCGGAAAATCGCAAGAACGTAATTTGCTTTCAGAGGATGTTTTGCAGCATAACCTGGAGGCGGTTCAAAAACAACTGGCCAAATTCCTGGATTTTAACAGCGGCACCAACAGCGCCGAAATGGTGAATAATTACGATTGGTTTAAGAATTTTACCTTTCTTGATTTTATCCGCGATGTAGGTAAGCATATTACGGTTAACTACATGATGGCTAAAGATTCGGTGAAAAAACGCCTCGAAGGTGATACCGGTATGTCATTCACAGAGTTTACTTATCAACTGGTGCAGGGCTATGATTTCTATTATTTGTGGAAACATCATAACTGCACCCTGCAAATGGGTGGCAGCGATCAGTGGGGCAACATAGTTACCGGGTCTGAGCTTATCCGCCGTAAAGAGGGAGGCGAAGCTTTCGCGCTTACTACCCAGCTTATTAAAAAGGCCGACGGTACTAAATTTGGTAAAACCGAAAGCGGTGCGGTTTGGCTCGATGCTGAACGTACCTCACCATATCAATTCTACCAGTTTTGGCTAAATACTACCGATGTTGACGCACGCTCATACATCCGCATATTTACTTTGTTTGACCGAGAGGTTATTGAGGCTGTTGAAGCCGAGCATGATGCGGCTCCGCATACCCGTGCTTTGCAAAAAGCATTGGCAAAAGATATTACCATACGCGTACACGGCGAAGCCGAATATGAAAAAGCCATTAAATCATCAGAGTTTTTATTCGGAAATGTGGGTATTGAGTTTTTAAATGAACTGAACGAAGCCGAAGTGCTGGGCCTATTTGATGGCGTACCTAATTTTACCATATCCTTAACCGAACTGGAGGAGGGTATTAATGTTACCGATCTGCTGGCGACAAAAACGGCGGTATTCCCCTCAAAAGGCGAAGCCAAAAAAATGATACAGGGCGGCGGCGCGGCTATCAATAAAGTAAAAATACCAACTGCCGATGACGTATATAACGCTGATTCGCTAATAGGCGGGAAATTCCTGGTGGTGCAAAAAGGGAAAAAGAATTATTTTTTGATCGTTGCCGAATAACATTTAATCAGACTTACGAAGTTTTTAAAACTTCGTAAGTCTCTCAAGATATTAAGTTTTAGCAAAAGCGATGGTTTAGACTATCGCTTTTTTATTGAAATATATTTCTAAATACGACAAATGGTAATTATATTTGTATGTATGTCGTATAAATCAAAGTCAAATGTTAAAAATGAACTGAATGAGCCTATGGCGGCTTATGTGGTTCAAGGCTCTATGCCATCGTTTTATAATTTGCTGGGCAGTTCTAAATCGGCTAAGCTGTCTACCGATTTTGACATTATCAACCTGGCCCGTAAGGGGTTCCCTAAAAGTGTTTTGCTTTCTCTCGCCAAAAAAATATCACTTAACATTCAGGAGCTTGCCCATATATTGCATATTTCGGAGCGTACCCTGCAGCGTTACGATGATGATGCCATTATTAAAACCGAATACGCCGAAAAAGCTGTTGAGCTTGCGCGGCTTTATACTCGTGGGCAGGAGGTATTTGGCTCCGTTGATAAGTTTAAAATATGGATAAAAACACCCAGTCATGTTTTTAAAGGAGAGGCTCCGGTAACCATTCTTGATACTTCTGCCGGTTTCGATATGATATTTAAAGAACTGGGCCGCATTGAACACGGTATTTTTGCCTGATGGTATTGTATCGTATTGCCAAATGCACTTATGCCGACGACTTAACCGGAACAGGTGCACGCTTATATGGTGGCCGCTGGAACAGCGAAGGCAAATCAATGCTTTACCTGGCATCATCCAGATCATTAGCTGTACTGGAGGTTCTTGTGCATTTGAGTCCTTTAATTATTCCCGATAATTTTTGCGTTGCTGAAATTGAGGCGCCCGATCATAGCATAATCCCGATAGATATAGCTTCGCTGCCCGGTAATTGGCGGGATGTATCCGCGCCTGTTATTCTGAAAGAAATGGGCGATGAGGTTTTAAAAAGTAATAAGTATTTGCTCATGAAAGTACCTTCGGCAGTAGTGCCGGCTGAGTACAATTATTTGCTTAACCCCCTGCATCCTGATGCGAAAGATGTACGTGTTATTATCAAAGAACCTTTTGGCTTTGATGAGAGGCTGCTATAAATCAATAACGAAAAAAAGCGATGGATCTTAAATCCATCGCCTTTTTATAATGACTTGATGAGCCGCTTAAAGCTCGCTCAGCAGGTCGAGCTTTTTATGGTTATATTCTTCCTGCGATATCAGACCGTTATCAAACAGCGTTTTCAATTTTTTTAATTTTTCGGTAAGCTCATCGGGCTTTTGTACCTCCTGCACTACCGGGGTCGGAGCTGGCGGAGCAACGGGTGCAGGTGCAGGTTGTGGTGTAGCTACCGGAGCTTGAGCCACAAATGCTTGCTGCGCTGTTGCGGCATGGGCTGCGCCCGGGTTATCAAACTGAATAGAGCCTGATTCAGCACGTTTTTGTTCCAGTTCGCGCTGGCGGCGTGCTTCGCGTTCAATTTCCTTACGTTCCTGGGCGTATTGGTATAGTTTACGGCCCTGGATTTTGGGCAGGTAATCAACCGCCATTTCGGCTCCGTTGGTAGTTTTTACGCTAAATACGGCGCCAATAATTTCTTCTTTGGTATGTACGTCAACAATATCTTTCCAAACAAAGTCAACAAACTTGATAGACAGCCCCAGGTTGGCAGGAGTAAAAAACAATACACGTTTGTTGGTAATGGCTATACAGTCGGGAAATAAGTTTACCAACGGCTTTTTCTGAACTGCTATATAGATGATCTCTTCACCAGACGAAAGCAGGTCTACCAAACGCGAATAAACTTTTTCAACTGCTTTAGGATCCTGATCCTCATTTAAAAATTTCTCAATCATGTTTTCAGCATTTATGATGCGTGCAAAAATAATAATAATACCTGTCAAAGAGTCGAGAATGAAGAGCAAAGAATCAAGAAAACAATTAATTATTGTTTAGATAATACAGATCAGAAAATATTAAATTCCTAACAGTAAACAGATATGTCTTGTTTTTTTCTTAATTCTTGGCTCTTGATTCTTAGTTCTCTGCAATTTTAAGCAATCAGCAAATTACACCCCCTGATGTCCGACTGGTCAAACCGGCCTAATACCTCAAAGGAGCCATTAGTAAAAGTTTTCCCCATGTCCTGTGTGGCAATAAACGAGCAGGAGTTAATGTTGGCCAGATCGATCACATTAATACCGCCTGTTTTGCCATTTGGTAACGTACTGATAGGGTCGTTAGTATCGCGGATGATAATTTTCATCCACGGAGGGCAAACAAAAATACCATCGCCCAATGAATAAGCCTGGGATAACAGTTCGGTCATCCCATACTCGGAGTGTATGGCGCTAACACCAAAGCCATCACATAAAATTTGATGCAGTTCCTCCCTGATCATTTCTTTACGCCGGCCCTTCATACCGCCGGTTTCCATTACAATCAGTTCGGGGAAGTTTATCCGGTAGTTTTCAATAAAATCGAGCAAGCCGAAGGTAACCCCAATTAAAAGCGTAGGTTTTTGGGCATGCTGTTGTTTTTTAAGCTGTTGATAAAGGTCATCATGATTATATAAAAAGAAACCGCTATCTGGGTTTTTTGATTGTTTTATGAGGTCATTAACCATATATATCAATGACGAGCCTTCACGCTCCAGGTAAGAGGGAAGGAGAGCCAGCACGGTATAATCCTTTATATCGCCGTAAAATAAATTGAAAGCATGGCGAAAGCTATCTTCATACCAGGTTTTATCGGTTACATAATGGCTGCTGGTTGTTATACCTGTAGTGCCCGAACTGGTAAAAGTTAGCTCAACTGCTGCCCCGGCGGTGCTCAATACCTTATGCGCTTTAAAAAACTCAATGGGCAAAAAAGGTATTTGTTCGATGGTTTTGACCGTACCGGGATCAACCTTTAACCCCGAAATAAATTGCCTGTAAACAGCACAGTTTTGAGCCTGATGCCTGAATATTTGCAGGGCGGTTGCGTTAAAGTCGTTCGTGTTATTGATAGAAAAAACCTGTTGTTTACCCGGTATGCTCATTGTTGTGCAAAGATAGGAATTAGGATGTGCAGATTTCAAATTTGAGGAACCGGGACACAGTTCCTGCGCATTTAGTTGCACAAATAAATAATATGATGTATTTATTACATGATATATAAAAACAAGTGCACATTTTTGGAGTTGAATATATTAAGAGATACAACAAATTGTAATTTAACGATCATCCCCATGAAAACATTAAAATTTTTGAAGTTCCCGCTTATCTTAAGCCTTTTCTTTGTGCTGATATCGGCCAAAGCAGGTGATAAGGAAACGGAGCGCGTACATAATGCCGCAAACGTATTAAAAGAGTTCGCCAAAATGAAAGAGACCATTCCGCATCAGTTAATGGAGCAGTCTGAAGGAATTGTGATCATCCCAAAACTGATCAACGCTGGTCTTGGTATCGGTGGCAAACGCGGCAGAGGCGTTGCCATGGTTAAACTGCCCGGCGGAAAATGGAGCGACCCCGTTTTTGTAACCTTAACAGGCGGTAGCTTTGGTTTGCAGATAGGCGTTCAATCAGTCGACCTGATTTTGGTATTCCATCATAAAGGTGTGTTAACTAAGGTGGAGAACGGCGATTTTACCATCGGTGGCGATATATCAGCAGCGGCAGGTCCGGTTGGGCGTAGCTCAACGGCAAGCACCGACTATAAATTGCAGGCCGAGGTTTATTCCTATTCACGCAGCCGCGGTTTGTTTGCTGGTATAACCATTAATGGTTCAAATTTAGCTATCGACAAAACAGCTAATGCGAATTTCTACGGTAACTCGTCCTCATCACAGGATATTTTTGCCTCATCAAAAAATGATACTGACGGCGTTAAGGTGCTGAAAGAATCTTTGACTGCTTTTTAACAAAGCCACAAAATAAAAATAGAAAAGAAGCCGTCTCATAAGTCAATTATGAGGCGGTTTTTTTATTTAGAGCGATTTAGATAAGCTATTAGGGAAGGCGGACTGTGTTGGTTTGTTCTGTTTTTTGGATTGGTTCAGCTGTCTTTGGGGAGATAAAAGCCTTTTTCTCAGGCTTTCCATTTTCTGAGGTTATGAGCGATGGATAATAACCCTATTTCTACCTCTGTTTTGGACATTCCTTTCAACAGGAATCGCCTGAAGCCATGGTTATGCTTCAGTTGGGCAAACACCGGTTCCACATCAGCGGGTCTTCGTTTTCGGTATTTGATGCCCTGTTCTGTATTCAATCTTTCCGTCGCTGCCTGTTTATGTTTTCTCAGACTGTGGTTGATCTCGACGATCCGGTTGCCGGGGTTTTGGTGGCATACGCCCCGCATCGGACAGCCTTCACAGTTCTGCGCCTGATAGCGGCTGATCAGCTGCAAAAAACCTGATGAAGTTATCCGCTGCCCGTCTCCGATGTACGCCATACGCTGGCCTATCGGGCAGGTTAGATAATTCTCCGCTTCGTTATAATGCAGACTATCGTTACTGAATGCTTTGATACCTTCTTTTTGTTCCTTGTCGAACGTATTGTATTTGATATAAGCTTCAATACCTTTTTGCTGCAGCACACCATAGTTCTCGTCCGAGCCGTAACCTGCATCGGCAACTATCGCTTTGGGCAGTTCTTTATAAAGGGATTCGTACTGTTCGATAGGTGATGGCAACGTTTGGTAATCGGTCGGGGTCTGGTGCAGCGTGTAATTGAGAATGAACTGCTCTTGAGTGGAGATCTGCAGGTTATAAGCAGGTTTAAGTTGACCGTTCAGCATATGATCTTCTTTCATCCGCATGAATGTAGCATCCGGGTCGGTCTTTGACATACTGTTACGCCCAGCCAATAACTTTTCCTGTTCATCATATTTGGCCAGGTTCTCCCGCCAATGCTTTTTTGCATAGTTCAGCTTTTGTTTTACTTTCCCCGCCACGTCTTCCTTATCCTCCAATGCCGCGTTGATCTTTGAGATCGTTTCTTTCACTTTCTCAGGGTTGATCTCGCTGTATTCCAGCGGTGCGGTGTCTTTGAGTTCTTCAGCAGCAATACTTTGCGCATAGCCCCATAACTCATCAAGCTGGGCTTTCATCTTCTCTTTACTGTTCTTTATGCTTTTACCCCATACAAAAGTGTACTTGTTCGCCACCGATTCGATCTTGGTGCCATCAGTGAAAACGGCCTCTTTCAATGATACAATTCCTTCCTGTTGTAATAAAAGAACGATCTGTGAGAATATCTGCTTTAGTACACCTGATAGCTTTTCACTGCGAAAACGGTTGATGGTATTGTGGTCGGGCTTTTTCATGCCCAATAACCACATGAAGTGAACGTTCTGTGCCGCCTGGTCTTCCAGTTTACGTGAGGAATACGTATTGGTCAGATAACCATAAACCAGCAGTTTCAGCATCAGCCGGGGATGAAAACTCGACGCGCCGCCGCCTTGGTACTTCCGGTTGAGTGGCTTGACATCGACCGCGTCAACCACCTGTTTAACTATCCGTACCGGATGACCTGCCGGTACCAATTCTTCCAGTTTATACGGTAAAAACGTTAACTGGTCCGGATCATATGCCTTAAAGACTACCTTGCCTCCCATGTCTTTAAGATACACAAAAAACCGCCCCATATTTGACTTATGAGACGGCTTCTTTTCTATTTTAACTTATTTTTCGAAGGCCCGCTTTAATAACAGACCCGAAAGCGCGGCAAAGCCACTCACCAGGCCGCCTATTATCCCGGTAATGAACAACAGGTAGCCCCAGCCGGGTAAATGAAATAACGCTGCCACCCTTTTTGCCAAAATATGGTCATTGGGGATGCTTTTGAACAGGGCCAGCACTATCCACACAATAAATACTGCCAAAAATCCCGACCAAAATGCCTGCATAGCTGTTTTACCTGCAAAAAATGCCGCCGAAAACGCGGCAATAGCCACCACCCACCAGGGCAGGAAAAAACCGCTTGCAAATGATAATATGAGTATGATGAGGAATAACATAATGTTTATTTTTTGTTAGTTTAGTATAAGGTAGTTAGTATAAAATATCAAGATATCTGTAGTTTTTCGATACTTTTTAAAAGTCATGATACTTTATACTTATACTGCTATTTACTGCCTATGTTTAAAGTGCTTTTTATACGGTCGGACATTTCATCGTCCGATTGCAGGAACAGCAGTTCCTTCAGCTGGCCTTTTTGCCATGCTTTGAGCATATCGCTGTAAAAAAAGCTGCCTGGGTTACCTGACTCCCCACCGGGTAAAATGCCATAGCCTTTTACTTTGGGGCCCATTTGTACCACCATGCGCCATGACGGACCGTGCCCGTTATTCAGCGCATTAACGGTTGAGCCTGTGCCACCGGTTGGGAAATTACCCGAGCTGAATGCCTCCTGCCGGGTAAGGTGCATTATCTCCATTTTTTTAACATTTCCCCAGTCCCAGCTTTTGCCCGGTTTGCCAAATTGTTTAACCAATTCGGTAATGGCGGCTTTGTATGATTGATTTATAATATCGGCGCAGGTTTCCTTCGCAGGGGTTTTTATATTGTCAAACCATTTGGAGTCGGGTTCTTTTAGCAATAGCTGTTCGGTACGGTCAACAGACGGGTAGTTTTCCTGCAGGCTTTTATCTGCGAATTCATCGCTCCAGATCATGCTGTACATTTTTTGCCACCAGGTATTTAATATGGTTGAGCCGGTTGATTGTATGGTAAAATCCTTGTCCCAGGTTTTTAACATATTGAGAGCTGTTAACTGTGTTTTATCCAGCTTTGATACATCAACGTATTTTAACATGGTTGGTAAAATATCCTGCGCGCGGATGCTATAGGTATCTGTTTGTAAAATACGCATACTATCTATAGTGGCGTGTTGCATGACTGTAAGCCGGTCGTTAATGCGCTTGCCGCGTTCATAAGGCGCAAATGACCAGTTGATGTAATACGGATAAGATGGATCAGTTGATGATTGATTGGCCGAACTTACAAAGCCCCGGGGCGGATTTTTAACCGTAGGGTTCTGATCAAAGGGGATCCAGCCATGCCAGTCGTCGGCAGGGTCGGTGCCATCCAGTATAAATTTCCCCTGGTCTTTATATTTTAAAGGATATTTTCCGTTGGGGGTGATGGCAATGTCATTGTTCTTGCTGGCAAACACAAAGTTTGATGCCGGGGCATTAAAATAGGTAAGCGCCTTACGATAATCATCATAATTTTTGCCCTTGTTTAAAATGTACATGGTCATCAACTCGTCCGACTCATCATGGGCTATCCATCTGAGGGCATCACCTACGGGTACAAAATCGGGCCCGTCGCCTTTTTTTGCCTTGCTTTCATAAACTACCGGGCCATGGTGGGTATAAATGACGGTATCGTACAAAGGTGCCTGCCCGCGTATATTGATCACCTCAACCCTGCGGTTGGTTTTGTTCCACTGGTTGTTGTACCAGTATTCTTCTTTTTTACTGTCTTTGAATTTTATCTGGTACCAGTCAAGTACATCTGCATCAACATTGGTTATGCCCCAGCTAATGTTGTTATTGAAGCCCAATATTACACAGGGCGAACCTGGTAACGATACCCCATAAACATTTACCGATGGCGCAGTAAGCTGCACCTGGTACCATATAGATGGAAAGGTGAGGTTTAAATGCGGGTCGTTTGCTAAAATAGGATAACCATTGGCTGTTTTACTGCCCGATACCGCCCAGTTATTGCTGCCAATACCCTCGGCTTTTACCACACGCTTAGCGCTGTCATTCATCTGGGCCAAAAAGCTTGCTGATTGTTGCGGAATAGCCAGTGGTTTAAAATCCCATTTGGTACCTACAGGAATAATGGGGTCTTCATGCATGGGGTAATCCGGGAACAGATCATTAGTGGTAGCAGGGCCAAAGTGTTTTAAAATATTACTCATGGCAAACTCGTTGGAGCCGCCGGCCAGGGTTTCGCTCATGAGCTTGAGCAAAAATGCGCAGTTGATAGGCTGCCAGTCTTCCGGAGCATAATCAAGCATTTTAAACTCAATAGGGTATTGCCTTGGGTGCAACCGATGAATATACGCGTTAATGCCATCGGTATAGGCCAGTATCATCTGGCGTACGGCAGGTTCCTGCATCATGGCCTTTAAGGTTTTTTCGGCGCCAAAAACCATGCCCATACGGCGGTGGTAGCGATCAACCTCCACCAGTTGCGGGCCAAGTACTTCGGCCAGCCTGCCCGCTGCCTGCCGGGTTTGAATATCCATTTGCCAGAGGCGGTCTGTAGCGGTTATATAGCCCTGTGCATAATACAGGTCGTGCTCGTTTTCGGCAAAAATATGGGGGATGCGATTTTCGTCGTATTTAACCGTGACCTTGCCGGTAAGACCGGGGAGCATTAAATGCGTTGTTGGTAAAAGGTTCTTGCTTTCTGCATTTTGCCAAAAACCATCCGCCGGACTTAAAAAATTGCCAATCGGTGGTACAGGGCCAAATTTTCTTTGCAACGCCCAAATCAATATCAGTGTAAAGGCTATGGCTGAAAAGGCTTTGATAAACTTCATAGGTATGTTATTGCTATAAAGTTAGTATTTTAAAAGGTATACTCAAGCTTTGGTTTACGCTTCCGGTAATGTTTTTTAGCAGGCTTATGTTCCGTACTTGAAGGTTTCTTTTCTCTGCGAAATTCCCAGGGCGGGTGGGGTTAGCATCCTGCCAGAGGCCCAGCTTGTTTTCGCGGGCCTGTTGTTCTAAATCGGCTAACTCAACGCTTTTTGAATAAGCTTTATATTGCAAGGCATAACCGTTCTTTACCAGCTGATAATTTACATTGGTGCCATCGGTTAAAAGTACTACAGCGACGGTGCGGCCATAGCGGTCTTTGGTATCGCCCACCAGTTTAACATCCTTGCCAAAACATAAGTCGGAGGTGAATTTTTTAGCCGCCTGCCCAAAAGCCTGTGATTTTTCGGGACAGTCGACCTCTGCAAGACGCCCGGTGACCTGTTGATTATCGTTAGTGAGCAAGCCTAACGTGTCGCCGTCTTTTATTTTTACTACTTTATAAAGATTATCGGGCCGGGGATTACAGCCCCATAAAGTAAAAAGAACGATAAGGAATAAGACAGAATACTTTTTCAAATGTGCAGATGTTAGATGTGCAAATGTGCAGATGATTTTTTAAATTTTTTTGTCAGAACCACGATTAAACAGATTAAGGTAATTTTCACTATTTTAAATCAAATCCCAAAAATCTGATAAATCTGTTTAATCGTGGTTCAGACAATATCATTAATCAGCATGCAGGCTTACAGTATTGCCATCCGGATCTTTTACTGAAAGAAATTTACCCCATGGCGTGTGGTCAACTTCGCCCAGTTTAATTCCTTTGGCGGTAAGGTCGCGAATGTCGGCATCAAGGTCATCGGTTTTAACCACAAAGCCGCGCAGGCTTCCCGCTGTCATTTCCGGGAACCAGGTTACCAGCGTAATAGAAACGGCAGCACCCGGGAAGGCCATCTGGATCCAGTACTGATCAGGGCCGAAGGGAGCTTCGGTAACAACCTCAAAGCCCAGCTGCTGGTAAAATGCCTTTGCTTTTGCCTGGTCGGTAACCGGGATGGAAATAATTTCAATTGCTTTCATGTTATTTAGTATTATGTTTTTGATTTAATAGGTTTTCGAGGTTTTGCAGTTTGTTGTTCCAGAACTTATCAAAGTAGCCCAGCCATTGTTTTACCTCATCAAAACCGGCAGCGTTCAGTTCGCAATACCGTTCACGGCCGCTGTCTTTGATCAGGATGAGGCCGGCCTCATACAGCACTTTTACATGTTTGGAAACTGCCGGGCGACTAATATCAAAATTACCCGCAATGCTGTTGATAGACTGTTTATCCTGGGAAAGCAGCATTAATATGGCGCGCCTGCCCGGGTCGGCAAGAGCCTGAAAGGGGTCTGTGCTTGTTCTCATGGCATTTCATTTAATACTTTACCCATCCGGCGGGCGATTCCTTTTTTCCATCCGTTTTCCATAAACATACTGGCAATCATGTTTTTGAAACCTTTAAAGCCGCTATGTTCCAGCACCATCCGGGTTCCTTCGCCGTCAGGTTCCAGTGTCCATGTGAGCAGGGTATCTAAACCAATAACACCGGGGCGCGGACCGCCTTTCCAGGTATATACCAGTTTTTGATTAGGCACCACCTCAAGCACTTCGCAATAAACAATGCCATCCCAACCCATTTTGGGCAGAGGTTTGCTATGAAACTGAAATTTGTGGCCAACTACCGGCTTAAAATCATTTTTCATTAACCACTGGTTTACCAGCTCGGGCGAGGTGAGGCACTCCCAAACCTTATCGGGCGAATGCGGGAAGTACCATTTAATAACAAGATCTCTTTTCATTATGTGTAACTAACGGGTTACGCAAATATATATGTAACGTTTGGGTTACGCAAATATAATTTTTATTATTTGGCAGGGGTTTTTATTAACTATATATTTAGTTTAAAAATAATTCAATGAAATCAATACTTATAAAAATCGCTTTTCTTATTGCACTTATGTCGGGTTATTTTATTGTTGCGCCGCTTGCCCAGACTGGAAAAAAGAATACCGCATTGATTAACCAAATTGATACCATGTTTAAGTATGATCAGTTTTGGCGTAAGGAGTATCTTAAGGTGCAACGGAAAGAAAAATCGGTATACAGCGACGAAACCATCCAGCGTAAATGGAGCGAAACAGACCGGGCCAATGAAATAAAAGCTAAAAAGATCATCAGGAAGTTTGGATACCCAGGATATAACCTGATTGGTGAAACAAGCAATGATTTTTGGGCGATAATACAACACTGTGACGACGATGTGCCTTTTCAGGAGCATGTGCTGTCTCTGATGAAGAAAGAAATAGATAAAAGTAATGCCAGTAAAAGGAATTACGCGTACCTGGCTGACAGAATTTTGATTAACAAAAATCAGAAGCAAATTTATGGCACCCAGCTATCAAGGAATGACAAGACCGGTAAGTTTTTACCCTTTCCATTAAAATACCCTCAATCGGTTGATAAATTGCGCAAACAAATGGATTTGGAGCCCTTGGCAGATTATGTGAAAAATTTTGAATGATCTGGAAATGACGCAAATGGAACTTTATTGTGTTAACTTTGTTGCTGTTTTATATTAAGCAAAGATTATCATGAGTAAGTTTACCATACCCGATAAAGTACTTTATGTATGTACCGGGAGCAAATGCGGAAAAAGGGGAGGTAAGGATATGTATAAACTTGCAAAGTCATACGCCAAGCACCATCACGGATCGGAGGAGATTGAAGTTATTGAAACAGAATGCACCGACCGATGTAAATACGCGCCAGTGTGCAGCATTCAACCGGGTAACACCTGGCTAAAGGAGTATCACGCTAAAGATGTTTTGAAATTACTGGATTTGATATAAATCCCTGATATAATTGTCTCATTATTAGACTCACCCTGACATCGCTTTGCTCGCCATCCCTCTCTTCGCCTTCGGCGGAAAGAGGGCATTGAATGAGTTGAAATAAAATAAAAACCCTCTTTTCACCTTCGGTGGAAAGAGGGTCGTCCAGCGTAGCGCAGACGGGGTGAGTTTACGCTTCGCTATCGTATTTGATATCGCCAACATGTTTGTCGATCTGCCATCTGCCGGTACCTTCTTCGCCGATAACTTCAAACAGTTCAAGGGCGCGGCGGGCTTTGTATTCTTCTTCACGTTGCTCTTTCAGGAACCAGTTTAAAAATTCCATACTCACAAAATCCTGCTCTTTCATGCAGCGGGCATAAATGTTTTTGATAGAATTGGTAACGCTGATCTCCTGGTCCAGCGCTTCTTCAAACACTTCGCGGAATGAGTTATATTCCTGTTTGATACCTGTTACCTCTGGAGATATGGCATTGCCGCCCATATCCAGGATGTATTTGTAAAATTTTAGCTGGTGGTGTCTTTCTTCTTCGGCCTGTTTAAAAAAGTATTCAGACGAATAATCATAGCCGTTACGGTTGCACCATGAAGCCATTGATAAATATACAGATGAAGAGAATGCCTCTTTCTTTACTTGCTGATTTAAAAGCGTTTCAATGTCACTTGAAATAAGGCTTTTTATGCGGAGTAGGTCTTTCATGTCCTTTTAAATTGAATAGTTGAATAAACTTATAATCAATATTATATACAATAATAATGCTATAAGTTTACATTAGTTCAATTTAAACGCAATATGAATTTAATCTAAATAGGTTTTATGCCGGGATACTGCAAAGGCGATCGTGCAGAATGTGGTTAAGTTCAAGCATTACAAAAGTACCTTCCAGTAATTCTTTCAACGCGATGATCTGCAACAATGATAGTACGTAACAATGATCGCAGGCGCAAATGAATATGATCTCCACATCCGGATCTTTAGTGGTATTAAGCAGGGTTTGCTCAATATCTATATGATAAACCGCTTTGCGTAACTTTAGCAGGCAACGATAA
The DNA here is from genome assembly GCF_034262375.1 of Mucilaginibacter sabulilitoris. Lineage (NCBI taxonomy): Bacteria > Pseudomonadati > Bacteroidota > Sphingobacteriia > Sphingobacteriales > Sphingobacteriaceae > Mucilaginibacter > Mucilaginibacter sabulilitoris. The sequence continues at coordinate 6,439,349 of NZ_CP139558.1, read as the reverse complement.
TCAAATTTGGCAACCTTGCCGGCAAAATCAACATACCAGCAACGCTCGGCGTCGCTTTGGTAAATAGCCCCTGATGATGTTTTAAAAACATCTGTCCAGCGATCTGTTTCTGTAACGGTGGTAATCATATAGCACCACAAAGATTATTATTATTTATAATTAATCCAAATAAAGCGATTCTTTTTTTATTAACATACCCCGCAGGGGGTATATATTATGCGTGTGGATTCCACATTACATCAGCAAAATCGACATTTTAAAGTTATGTCATAATTGATTGTTTTAAATTACATTATAACAGGTTTTTAATATTTTAGAGGCCACATATACAGTAGAAAAATGAACAATATAAAGGCCTGTATTTTTGACCTCGACGGTGTAATTGTTGATACGGCTGTATACCATTATAAAGCCTGGAAACGCCTGGCAGCCGGGCTCGGTTTTGATTTTTCCGAACACGACAACGAGCGCCTGAAAGGTGTAAGCCGGATGCGCTCATTGGAAATAGTGCTGGAATGCGGCGGGGTAACTAAAACCGACGCTGAAAAAGAACAACTGGCCGCCCAAAAAAATACCTGGTATACAGAAATGATAAACCAGATGACGCCTGCCGAAATTTTACCCGGCGCACAGGAGTTTGTACAAAGCTGCCGCGACGCCGGTATTAAAACCGCTTTAGGTTCGGCCAGTAAAAACTCCATGACCATATTAAACAAGCTCAACATCGTTAACCTGTTTGATGCCATTATTGACGGCAACAAGGTGAGCAAAGCTAAGCCCGACCCCGAAGTGTTTTTAAAGGGTGCGGAAGAGCTGAGCATTGAACCCCAGTTTTGTGTGGTATTTGAAGATGCTATAGCCGGAGTTGAAGCAGCCAAAGCAGGCGGCATGAAAGCGGTAGGCATCGGCGATGCGAACATATTGCATGAGGCGGATATGGTAGTAAGCGGACTGGATAAGGTTACGTTGGAGCAGTTAGAAATACTACCATAAAAAAACACATCATGTCATTGCGAGGAGGAACGACGAAGCAATCGCGAATTTGTAGGTTCGCTTTGTATAGCATGCGATTGCGACGCTGCGCTCGCAATGACATAAAAATATTTTAAATACGATTACCCAATGAAAAACTACATAAAACCTGATGAGTGGAGCATTATTGAAGAGGGTTTTGATCCGCATCATCATCAAATATCCGAAAGTATATTTAGTTTGGGCAATGGCCGTATGGGGCAGCGTGCCAATTTTGAGGAAGCTTACAGCGGGCAATCTTTATTAGGTAATTATGTGGCCGGGGTGTATTATCCGGATAAAACCCGCGTAGGCTGGTGGAAAAACGGTTATCCCGAATACTTTGCCAAAGTACTTAACGCCGCCAACTGGACAAGCATCGATGTTAATATTGATGGTGAGCAACTTGATTTGGCCAAATGCGAGGTAAGCAGTTTTCGTCGCGAGCTAAATATGAAGCAAGGCTATCTGAAGCGAAACTTCAGGGCCAAAACAGCAACCGGCAAAGAGGTGGAAGTGGAAGCCATTCGTTTTTGCAGTATGGCTGATGACGAGACCGCCGCCATTAAATACACCGTCACCCCGCTAAATTTTAGCGGCAATATTACCCTCACCCCGGCCATCGATGGTGACGTGGTAAATAAGGACTCAAATTACGATGAAAAATTTTGGGACGAGGTAAGCAAGGCTAATCAGCCTGAAGGTGGTTATATAGTAATGCGTACCAAAAAAACAGGGTTTGAAGTAGCTACCGGTATGCAATTTACCGTACTGCAAAATGGCAAATCTGTTCAAATTCAAGCGGAAGCTATCAATAAAGAAAAATATGTAGCCTCAAAAGTTACCTTACAGGCGCAGCAGGGACAAAGCATTGGCATTATAAAATATGTGGCCAACTTGTCTTCGCAAAATCATAAGCCCGAAGAATTGGTTGATAAATTAAATGCCACATTAAACCGCGTTAGCCAAAAAGGTTTTGATACCATGCTGGCCGAACAAGCCGCAGCATGGGCCAAAAAATGGGAGCATAACGATATTATTATTGAGGGCGATGTTTCTGCGCAACAGGCTATCCGCTTCAATATATTCCAGCTAAACCAAACCTATACCGGGGAAGACGACCGCCTGAACATTGGCCCTAAAGGCTTTACCGGCGAAAAATATGGCGGCTCAACATATTGGGATACCGAAGCTTATTGCGTACCATTTTACCTGGCCACCGCCGACCAGAATGTTACCCGCAACCTGCTGCTGTATCGGTATAAACAATTGGGTAAGGCCATTGAAAATGCCGCCCTGCTGGGCTTTAAAAACGGCGCTGCACTATACCCCATGGTTACCATGGACGGTACGGAATGCCATAACGAATGGGAGATCACCTTTGAGGAGATCCACCGGAACGGTGCTATTGCCTATGCTATTTTTAACTATGTGCGATATACTGCCGATGAGGCTTACCTGGCTGATTATGGTTTGGAGGTATTGCTTGCCATTGCCCGTTTCTGGTCGCAAAGGGTTAACTGGTCGGCCGATAAGGGTAAATATGTAATGCTGGGGGTAACCGGACCAAACGAGTACGAAAATAATATCAACAACAACTGGTACACCAATACGCTGGCAACCTGGTGTATGGGTTATGCCCTGGAGGTTGCCGAGAAAGTAAAGGATTCATCGCCAGAACAATACGTAGCGCTATTGGCCCGTATAAGTTTTGACGAAGTTACTGAGATAGCTAAGTTCAGGGACATTATCGAAAAAATGTACTATCCATATGATGATGCACAACAGGTGTTTTTGCAACAGGACGGCTACCTGGATAAAGAGCAGATCCTGGTAAAAGACCTGCCCGTGGCCGATCGCCCGCTGAACCAGAAATGGAGCTGGGACAGGATATTGCGCTCCTGCTATATAAAACAGGCCGATGTGCTGCAGGGTATTTACTTTTTTGAGGACAGGTTTGACACAGAAACCATCCGCCGCAACTTTGATTTTTATGAGCCGCGTACGGTGCATGAGTCGTCATTATCGCCCTGTGTACATGCCATTTTAGCTGCCAAGTTGGGCGATGAGGAGCGGGCTTATGAGTTTTACCTGCGTACGGCCCGCCTTGATCTTGACGATTATAATAACGATACCGAGGATGGCTGCCACATCACCTCCATGGCCGGAACATGGATGTCAGTGGTGGAAGGTTTTGGCGGTATGCGGGTACGCGACGGCAAGCTGTCGTTCCACCCCTTTATCCCCGAAAAATGGACTTCCTTTTCGTTCCACATGGGTTTCAGGGGCGCGCTGCTTAATGTAAAAGTGAGCAGGGATGGCGTACAGCTTAAAAACTTGTCTGATAAAACGGTAAGTGTGGTGGTGTACGGCAAAGAGCAGATAGTGAATGCGAATACTGAATTATTGATAAAAGCATAATATTATGAAACTTCAGCTGCGTGTTACATTAGCCATTTTTGCTGCAGTTGCTTTTGCCTTTATTGTACGCTATTTGTTTGCCATTGATAGTTTGAGTGCCCTTTACAGTGTAATGACTGTAACCTTTCTGCTCTGCTTGCCATTTGGAGTAGGTTATTTAACAGTTTATATATGTAAGGACGAAACCGTTGAATATTCTGCAGCCGCATTTTTTGTACCTTTTATTCCCATATTCATTTTCTTTTTTGCAACACTGTTAATTAAAGTGGAAGGCATGGCCTGCTGGATAATGATCATGCCCATATTTTTGATCCTGGCGGGATTGGGAGGTATTACTGCCCGGTACATTAAGTTTAAAAAACGCGACAAGAATAAAACCTTTGTTTACATTGTACTACTGCTGCCATTTTTTTTAAGTCCGATTGAAAAAATGATTGGTGCTATACCCGGCACCTATAAAGCTTACACCGAAATTGATATCCGTGCTTCCAAAGAGCAAATATGGAAGAACGTAACACGTGTACGAGCCATTGATAAACAGCAGGATAGCGCGGCATTCACCAGGTTTTTTGGCTTTCCGCGGCCAATTAAAGCCGAATTGGATAAAGAAGCTGTTGGCGGCAGGCGTAAGGCTATATTTGATAAAGGCCTGGTTTTTGATGAGGAGGTAACCGCTTACCAGCCGCTTAAATCCATGACGTTTACCATCCATGCAAATCCTTATGACATTCCATCGACCACAATGGATAAACATATTGTGGTAGGGGGCGAGTTTTTTGATGTGCTCAACGGAACTTACCAGTTAGAGCGCTTAGACGCAATTAATTGCAGGCTGCATTTATTCAGCACTTTTAAATTGAATACCACTTTTAACTTTTACGCGGGTATCTGGGCCTCATGGATCATGAAAGATATTCAGCAAAATATACTGAAAGTGATCAAGGAGCGATCAGAATCGGAAGCCCGTATTGTAGTCCATACCTAATACATAATCCTATGGAAACATCAACCAATCATAAACTCATCATATACCAGCTGCTCCCGCGCTTGTTTGGCAATGCGCAAACACTCAACAAACCCAATGGCTCTGTTGAAGAAAACGGTGTTGGCAAGCTTAATGATATTACCGATAAAGCCCTGCAGGAAATCAGGGGCATGGGTTTTACCCACGTTTGGTACACCGGTGTAATTGAGCATGCAACCATGACCGATTATACGGCCTTCGGCATCGCCAACGATGATCCGGATATCGTAAAGGGCAGGGCCGGTTCTCCATATGCCATAAAAGATTATTATGACATAGCACCCGATCTGGCTGTTGATGTGAACAACCGCGTTGGCGAATACGAGGCACTGATACAACGCACCCACAACAACGGGCTAAAAGTGCTGATGGACCTGGTGCCCAATCACGTGGCGCGTACCTATGCTTCGGACGTAAAGCCGGATGGGGTGCGTGACTTTGGTCAGGATGATGACAAAAACAAGGCTTTTGATGCAAAAAACGATTTTTACTATATCCCCGGGCGGCATTTTGTAGTCCCGGCGGGATACAATCCGGGTGGTGATGAATTGAGCACCCCGTTAAAAGATGGGAGGTTTGATGAAGATCCGGCCAAAGCAACCGGCAATGATGTGTTCAGCGCCACACCGTCTATCAACGATTGGTTCGAGACCATGAAACTGAACTACGGAGTAGATTATCGCGACTATCGCCGGGGATATTTTGACCCGATCCCGCCGTTGTGGAATAAAATTTATGATATTTTATGCTACTGGAGCAAAAAAGGGGTAGATGGCTTCAGGTGTGATATGGTAGAGATGGTGCCAATTGAATTTTGGGCATGGGTAATACCAAAGCTAAAATCGGCCTATCCCGGCACGGTGTTTATCGGCGAAGCCTATGATAAAAACAAATACTACGATTATATTTTAAAAGGCGGGTTTGATTACCTGTACGATAAGGTTGGCCTTTACGATGCCATTAAACGCCTAACCCGCAATGAGTACGGCGCAAGCACCTGGGAAATCAATAATGTGTGGAATAATCATAGCCGGGATATTGACCAGCACATGCTCCGTTTTATGGAAAACCATGACGAGCAGCGCATAGCTTGCGGTGATTTTGCCGGCAATCCATGGCTGGCCGTTCCGGGTATGATAGTAACAGCTACCTTGAACACCGGGCCGGTAATGGTTTATTTTGGGCAGGAAGTTGGGGAGCCAGCACTTGGCTACCAGGGTTTTAGCGGTAATGATGGGCGTACTTCCATATTTGACTATTGCGGCGTGCCCGAGCATCAGAAATGGCTTAACAACGGCGCTTTTGATGGCAATAATTTATCTGACGGTCAGAAAAGCTTGCGCGGCTTTTACCAAACCCTGCTCAATGCCGTACACAACAACGATGCATTAAAAAACGGCAATTTTTATGAGCTGATGATGGCCAATGAGCATCAATCCGGTTTTAACCAATTGCTATATATGTATATGCGTTATACGGATGAACAGCAAATACTGGTGCTATGTAATTTTAACCGCGAAGCCCGAAAAATATGGATAAAGTTCCCGGATGATCTGCTTATGAGATTAAATCTGGGTGGTGGTAAACAATTAAATGACCTGCTGAGCAGTGCTAAATTTAGTACAAAGGATGTTTGGCAGGGGATAGAAATTGAATTACAAGCATCATCAGGCATGCTGCTGAATGTGGAATGATGCACAATTGTTAATAAAAAAATAGAATTAAACGGCCCATATAAGCGTTAATGGCACGGTTAATGGTTTTTTCGTTAAACCAATAGTTGTATATTGCGTAATAAGGACACTTTATAATAATATTTGCAGAACCCTAATAATTTTGAATGGAAAGTAATATACCAAATGAAGAGCTGATAACGAGTAAGTTAATTGAAAATGGAAATTTGTTGGAAGAAGAAGAGGAATTTCATCATTTAAATAATCCTGCTGATGGCATTAAACCCATCATAAAAAAATATCTTGGCATTCCTAACCATGCCGACCAGTTAGGTAATAAATTCTGCTTTACAGATGGCGATGCCAAAGTTGAAGTAGTAGTGGTGACCGACGAAATTATAAGGGTTAGGCTGGCTCCGCACGGCGTTTTTCTGGAAGATTTTTCATACGCGGTGCCCAAGCTGGTACATAAAGCTGCCGAATTTGGCTTGTTTGAAAACGAGGATGAATTTCGGGTAGCCACTAAATCGATAAACTGTCATATCCGCAAAGAGGATTTCTTTATTTCTTTTTCTGATAAGAATGAGCACGTTACCAGTACCGATGCCGTACCCATGCACTGGGAGGAGAACGTGCAGTTTGGCGGCTATTATGTTTTTTGCACTAAAACCTGCAGCCCCGATGAAAGCTTTTTTGGGTTGGGCGATAAGCCCACCGAATTTAACCTGCGCGGTAAACGCTTAAAAAACTGGAATACCGACGCGTATTCCTTTGCCCGTAACCAGGACCCGCTATACCGCAGCATACCTTTTTACATCAGTGTAAACGAGGGTATAGCGCACGGTATTTTCTTTGATAACACTTTTAAGGCGCAGTTTGATTTTGGTGGTGAAGATACCACCAAAACAAGTTTCTGGGCCGATGGCGGCGAACTGCAATACTACTATATCCACGGGCCGCATATGATGGATGTGGTAAAAAGTTACCACATTTTAACCGGTACGCACCCCATGCCGCCGCTTTGGGCGCTTGGTTATCACCAATGCCGCTGGAGTTATTATCCGGAATCGAAAGTGAAAAAAATTGCCAATGGTTTCCGCGAAAACAAGATCCCCTGCGATGGCATTTACCTGGATATTGACTACATGGACGGCTACCGTTGCTTTACCTGGAATCGCAAATATTTTCCCGATCCTAAAAAAATGATCAGTGAGCTTGCGGCCGATGGCTTTAAAACAGTAGTAATTATTGACCCGGGTATACGGGTTGATGATAATTACGAAGTGTTTAAGCAGGGTAAAGAGAACCGCTATTTCTGCCGCCGCAGCGATGATTATTTTATGGAAGGCCATGTGTGGCCGGGCCGCTGCCAGTTTCCTGATTTTACCAACCCCGAGGTACGTACCTGGTGGGGTGGTTTGTTTGACGAGCTGGTACAGATGGGCGTTGCCGGTGTTTGGAATGATATGAACGAACCCGCCGTATTTGGCGCAGGCACCTTCCCCGATGATGTTCGTCACCAGTACGATGGTTTCCGCGGTTCGCACCGTAAGGCACATAACATTTACGGCATGCAGATGGTGCGCTCCACCTACGAGGGGCTACGTAACATCATGAAAAATAAACGTCCTTTTACCATTACAAGGGCGGGTTACTCTGGCGTTCAGCGTTTTTCATCTGTGTGGACAGGTGATAACGTAGCCTCCTGGGAACATCTAAAATTGGGTAATATACAATGCCAGCGCTTATCTATCTCTGGTATACCGTTCTGCGGTACCGATATAGGCGGCTTTAGCGGCGAGCCCGATGGCGAACTGTTTACCCGCTGGATACAGATGGGCACCTTTTCGCCGTTTATGCGCGCGCACTCTGCCGGCGATACTAAGGAACGTGAGCCATGGAGTTTCGGCGAGCCATTCACGGCCATCAACCGTAAGTTTATTGAGCTCCGCTATCGTTTAATACCATATTTGTATTCAACCTTTTGGGAGCATCACCGCTATGGCTTCCCTATATTGAGGCCAATTGTGATGCACGAGCAGGATGTAACGCTTAACCATTTCCGCCAGGATGAATTTACTTACGGTGATAAAATACTGGTATGCCCGGTAATGGAACCCGGTCAACTCACCCGCAATGTATATTTACCTAAAGGCAAATGGTTCAACTTCTGGACTTACGAGCTGGTAGATGGAGGCAAAGAGGTACCTGTTGCAACCCCGCTTGAAACCATGCCGGTATTTGTTAAAGCCGGTGCGGTAATACCCGAATACCCGGTGATGCAGTACGTAGGTCAGCAAGAAATTGAAGAGGTAAAACTGAATATCTATTATACCGACTACGAAGTTAACTCCTTCCTGTTTGAAGATTACGGCGAAACCTTTGCCTATGAGCAGGATATTTACCTCGAAAAAAAATTTGTGGTAAACGGCAATTCAAGGCAATTAACCATTAACCAAAGCATGGAAGGTTTATATACCCCACGTTATGAGGGTTATCATCTTAATATAATTGGTTTACCGTTTAAACCCGGCAAAATAGTTGCCGACGGTAAAGCAGTAAGCGATTTCACCATCAATACCGACGGTACGGTAGAATTCAAGTTCAGTAAAAACTTTAAACATATCGAAATTTTGAAATAAACAGAAAAGGCCCCATAATCGGGGCCTTTTCTGTTATAAACTTAACCCCGCGCTTGTTTAAGCCAGTTTTTTTTCCACTCCTGAAAATCTTTGGCGATAATTTCCACGTCATTTAAACCGTTGGATTCGTCGGCACATAAGAAGAGCACCGATTCTGCCATCACCTCCGGGCGTAAAAATGGTATAGTTAGCTTTGCCCTGGAGTCTTCTGGCACCATGCCTGTTTCTGTGGCGCCTCCCGGCTGAAGCTGGTTCACCGTAACCCCATATTCCATCAGGTCCTGAGCCATGATATGTGAAAGTGAGTCAGTTCCCGCACGGGATGGGCCATACGGAATAAAACCCTTCCGCTTTTTAGTTCCCTCGCTCACCCCAATGTTAATGATACGGCCGCCACCGGTCTTTATAAAATATGGAACTACAACTTTAGCAACTAAAAAATATCCGGTAAGGTTTGTATCGATCAAATCGCGGAATCCGGAAGAGGAGATCTCCCAAAAAGGTTTTGGATCCGTCAGGAAATTCGGGTTTACGGTTTGCATTCCAATTCCCGCGTTATTGATCAGTACATCGATGCCACCCAAAAGCTTTTCCATTTGGATAACGCCCGCTTCAATCGACTGCTCATCCCGCACATCAATCAGTACCCCGGCACACTGCCCGGAAAGAGATTGAACAGATGAAACCGCCTGATCAATCTTATCCTGATCCCGTCCGGTGATCAAAACTTTTGCGCCTTCTTTAACCAAAGCCTGGGCCATTGCTAACCCTAATCCGCTGGTAGCGCCGGTTATTAGTACACGTTTCCCTGTTATTCCTGAATAATTACTCCTGTTTTCTAATGATTCTTCGGACATGCTTATTTAATGGATTTTGAATCTTTAATAACATCAAATATAAATTAATACAAGATTGAAAATGTTTAGTAATGAATCAAGATCCTACTTATTGAGTACTTTTTTTTTTCTACGACATATATTGCTTATATTTGTATATAACACAGCCCGGTTTTCTATAGAAGGAAATTCCGGGCTGTTTTGTTATCAGAATAAAGCGAAAAAAGCAGGGCTATTTGACATTTAGTATGCTGATTATCAAACAATTTAACGCTTCTTAAAATTTCAAAACCGAGTCGGGATTTAATAAAAAAGTGTTAAAATGATGGTTTTGAATAAATTTTAAACAGTTTTTGCCCCGTGTTTGCACCGGTTTTAACCCGAAAAGTGTTAAATTAAAGCTTTAAAAAGTTTTTCAGGTAAAGAGAGAGGAAATGTGTTGATTTTAAAATTGCTGATCAAAGTATATCTTTTAAATCAAATCAAAATCATTTTAATCCTGTTATATTTGATTATATATAAACCAAACTCATTCCAGTATATTGGGTTATTCCAACATACCTTAACCGGTTAAATATCATGGCCAAACAAACTAAGAAAACCGAAACCCCGTTACCGGAAGCAAAACCTGTAAAAGAAAAAAAAGCTGTAAAAGCAAAAGCTACCGATAAAGCGCCCGCACCTGCAGTAAAAACAACTACGGCAAAAAAGCCGGCTAAGCCCAAAGCAAAACCAGCCGAAACCAAAAATATAGCCGCCGAAAAGCCTAAAGCTGCTAAAAAAGCAGTAGCAGCAAAAAAAACTCATGTAATGCTTAAAGCTGTAGAGCCTTATAGCCGCTTTACTGATTTTGATGTCAGTTTATTTAAATCGGGCAAGCATTATAAGCTATATGAAAAATTTGGTTCGCACGTGGTGGAGTTTAATGGCGTGGTGGGAACCTACTTTTCTGTTTGGGCGCCTAATGCGCAGTATGTATCGGTAATAGGCAATTTTAACGGCTGGAACCGTGGTTCGCATAGTTTATTTAGCCGCTGGGATTCATCGGGTATATGGGAAGGTTTTATTCCTAATGTGGGTGTTGGCGAAACCTATAAATATTTTATCAAGGCATCCAGTGGTGAGAACCTGGAAAAAAGTGACCCCTTTGCGCTGCGTTGGGAAGTGCCGCCGCATACGGCATCTATAGTAGCAGATACTTTTTACGAGTGGAAGGACAACGATTGGATGGCTAACCGCCATGAACATAATGGGCTCGATAAGCCATACAGCGTGTATGAGGTGCACCCCGGCTCGTGGGCGCGTAGTTTGGAGAGCCCTGATGAGTTTTTAACTTACACTCAACTGGCCGATAAAATGGTGCCTTACGTAAAGGAGATGGGCTTTACCCACGTGGAGCTGATGCCAATTATGGAGTCACCTTTTTACCCGAGCTGGGGTTACCAGATCTCGGGATATTTTGCCGCGGCATCGCGCTATGGCTCGCCACAAGAGCTGATGTACCTGATAGAAAAATTCCATGAGGCAGGTATAGGGGTTATCCTTGATTGGGTGCCTTCGCATTTCCCGGGAGATATCCATGCCCTGTATAAGTTTGACGGTACACATTTGTATGAGCATGCCGATAGCCGCAAAGGCTTTCATCCCGATTGGAAATCATATATATTTAACTACGGGCGCAACGAAGTAAGGGCGTTCCTGATCAGCAACGCCCTGTTCTGGCTTGATCGTTATCATGCCGATGGTTTACGTGTCGATGCGGTAGCCTCTATGCTTTATCTTGATTATTCACGCAAGCACGGCGAGTGGGAAGCCAATATGTATGGCGGTAATGAAAACCTGGAAGCCATTTCATTCCTGAAGGAGTTTAACGAGGCTGTTTACAGTCACTTCCCTTCAGTACAAACCATTGCGGAAGAATCTACTTCATTTACCGGTGTAAGCCGTCCGGTTTATATGGGAGGCTTGGGTTTTGGCATGAAATGGATGATGGGCTGGATGCACGATACTATAGGCTATTTTAAAGAAGATCCTATTCACCGCAGGTATCACCATAACGAGATCACGTTTAGTACCATTTACGCCTTTACAGAAAACTTTATGCTGCCTTTTTCGCACGATGAGGTGGTTTATGGTAAAGGCTCTATGCTGCGCAAAATGCCCGGCGATGAGTGGCAGCAGTTTGCTAACCTGCGGTTAATGTACAGTTATATGTTTACCCATCCCGGTACCAAGTTACTGTTTATGGGCGCTGAATTTGGACAAGGGGATGAGTGGAACTTTGGGCAGTCGCTGCAATGGCATGTACTGGAATATGCCAACCACCAGGGGATGTCAGAAACGGTGAAGACCCTTAATCACCTGTATCGTGACGAGCCGGCATTGTACGAGAAAGCTTTTGATTTCAGCGGCTTTGAATGGATAGATGGCGGTAACGCCAATGATTCGGTACTGGTTTATGGCCGCAAAGGATTTAATGAGAAAGACGATCTGGTGATCATCCTGAACATGACACCTGTGCCCCGCCATAACTACCGCATAGGCGTTTACGCAGCCGGTAAATGGAAAGAGATATTCAACTCGGATGCGAAAAAATTCTGGGGCAGCGGTTTAATTAACCCCCAACAGATAATCGCCGAAGCTACTGCATGGCACGGTAAAAATAATTCGGTAAGCATTACTTTACCACCACTGGGCGCAGTAATATTAAAAGGGGCTGCAGATGCTCCCGCTAAGTACGAGCTGAAACGCTGAGATTAAAAAACTTCTCCTGCAATGAAACCATTGGTCAAGCATACCCGTTTAGCCAATGGTTACATTGTTAATCTGCCACTTATGAATCCTAAATTCCGTTACCTGTATATAACTATCGGGGCAATTTTGCTCATATCCCTTGTTGTGCAGGTATTTATAACCTACCCGGATGTGAGCCCTAAAGGTGTTTTGCTGAATGCCTTGCCCGCATTGCTGTTCTTTTACCTTGCTTATAAAACCTATCACGAGAAAAAGGACAGCGAGCTGATGTGATTACTTAACTTACTGATATAAAGCGTAATGTACCGCGTTCACTTGCGAACAATAGTTGTAACGAATCCGAACAGTTATTGTAATTTATTTGTGTATAACTGTCTGATTGTGAGTTATTTAAAATAAGGGCACATTCTTAGCTAATTAAAAGCATAAACCTGACTGTTATGCTAAAAAATTACCTGCTTGTCGCTTTTAGAAACCTATCTAAAAACAAGGCCTTTTCTTTCATCAACATTGTTGGACTGGCAATTGGTATGGCCGCGTGCCTGCTCATTTTACAATATGTAAGCTTTGAACTAAGCTATGATAATTTCCATTCAAAAAAAGACCGTATCTACCGCATAAACCAGGATAGGTACAACAATGGTAAGTTGAGCACCCGATGGGCTGGTGGTACGTTTGCCGCAGGCAGCGTCTTTAAAACCGCCTTGCCCGAGATAGAAGCCTTTGTGAAGATTGTTGAGGCGGGACAGTCTCTGGCCAATTACAAAGACCAGAAAATGGTTATCAAGAACAATTATTATGTTAGTACTTCATTTTTCAATATCTTTTCATTTCCGCTTATTAGTGGCGACCCTGAAACCGCGCTAAAGGAACCAAATACGGCAGTTATATCTGAAGAAATAGCACAAACACTTTTTCATAATATAAACCCGGTTGGGCAAACATTATATATTAATACCGATAAGCCTTTAAAAATTACCGGTGTTATGAAAAATATGCCCAATAACACCCACATGAAGTTTGATTTTTTGCAATCATACAGCACCCTGCTTAAAGAAAACCCGCCAAATGGTGATTATAATCTTGATAATGCCTGGCTATCTGATGGCTGTACTACTTACCTGCTGCTAAAACCAGGTGTTGATCCTAAAGTATTGGAGGCCAAGTTTGTCCCCATAGTTAAAAAGGTTTATGACCAGTATAAAAGCGCCGGAGAGGGGGCCGTGTATACGCTGCAACCGGTACAAAGTATACATCTTTACTCAAACCTCATGCTGGAATTTCAGCCCAATGGCGATGGTAAGTCGGTTTATTTATTATTAGGCATAGCCATATTTGTAATCATCATCGCCTGGATTAACTATATTAATTTGGCTACAGCCCGCGGCATTGGCAGGGCTAAGGAAGTAGGCGTACGCAAAACTCTTGGTTCGGCAAAAGCACAGCTCATCACCCAGTTTATGCTGGAGGCTATGCTGCTTAATGCATTGGCTCTATTAGCTGCGGTATTGATCATTATAATTTTTATACCGGTTTTTGCCAACATATCAGGCTTGCAGATGGGTTTTACGCTGCTTGTCAAACCGGCTTTTTGGATAGCCGTTGTCGCCATATTTATACTGGGTTCGTTTTTTAGCGGTTTTTACCCGGCAATTGTATTATCGGCTTTCAGACCCGTGGAGGTAATGAAGGGCAAAATTCAGGCATCGCCCAAAGGTGTTGTTTTACGTAAAGCGATGGTAGTGTTCCAGTTTGCTGCGTCTATATTTTTATTGATCGGTTCGCTTACCGTTTTCAGGCAGCTGCAATTTATGCAAAACCAAAAACTGGGTGTAAAAATTGAGCAAACGCTGGTCATTAAACGGCCGCTAACCAAAGTAGACTCATTTTATAGGAGTATGAACTCCTTTAAACAGGAAAGTTTGAGATTTCCGGCTGTAAAAAGCGTTACAGTATCAACTGCAATTCCAGGCCAGCCCGTGCCGTGGAATGCAGGCGGCATAAAATTAACTACCGAAGACCAGAGCCACGGCAAGCAATACCGTATTGTTGGTACCGATTATGACTACCTGGAAGCCTATGGTATAAAATTGATAGCCGGCAGAAAGTTCTCCAAAGATTTTGGCGACGAACCGCACAGCGTAGTTTTTAACCGCAAAGCAGTAGAACAGATAGGTTTTACTAAACCCGAACAAGCCCTGGGCAGAAAGATTGATTTTTGGGGACAGGTTTACACCATAGTAGGCGTGGTTGATAATTTTCATCAGCAGTCTCTGCGCGATTCCTATGATGCCATCATTTTCCGTTGTATCCCCGATATAAGGGGCTACGTATCAGTTAAAGTGAGCTCAACCAACATAACCCAAACCATTGCTGACCTTAAGAAAACCTGGGCGGCGTTTTTCCCCGGCGACCAGTTTGATTATTTCTTTTTAGACCAGCATTTTAATGATCAGTATCAAACCGACCAGCGTTTTGGGCAGGTGTTTGGCGTATTTACCGTGATAGCCATTTTTGTCGCCTGTTTGGGCTTGTTTGGCCTGGTATCGTACACTATTGTTCAGCGCACTAAAGAGATAGGTATCCGTAAGGTTCTGGGTGCTACGGTAAATAGTATCTTAGGGTTGCTGTACAAAGATTTTGCCCTTCTGGTGCTCATATCATTTATTATATCGGCACCACTGGGTTGGTACGCTATTAACAAGTGGTTGCAAACCTATGCCTTCAGAACCGAAATAAATATTCTTTTATTCATTGTTCCTTTTATCGCGGTTATGATCATCGCTTTTGCCACAGTATCATACCTGAGTGTAAAGGCGGCCTTAACAAACCCCGTGAAGAGCCTGAAAACGGAATAACATCTTTTTATCTATCTAACTTATTAATACATGCTTTACTTTACCCAGATCGTATTTATCAGGGACAATAAGGAATACGAATTTAACGTGTTTGAGTCGCACGTTTTACCCTTATTACATAAACATGGCGGAGAGCTTGTTTACCGGGTACGCCCAACCAAAGATTGTGTTATAGAAACATCTATGGGATACCCGTACGAAATACATATCGTAACATTTGAAACTCAGCAGGATTTCCTCGGATTTATGAACGATGAAGAAAGGGTAAAGTATATTCAGCTTAAAGAGAATGCCATAGAAAAGGTGCTGTTAATAGCTGGCTCGCTGATTTGATCGTTCTTTGGTTTATAATATTTGCGTCAACTTGTAACTTACATTGGCATTAGGGGCATACCAATGTAATCAACCCAATTTATTTTGTTATTTTGGTATATGCCAGTTTTAACAACAACAGAAAAGCAAGTAATACCAACCTATTCATTACAGGAAAGCAGCGATACGGGGAACAGCATGATTGAAATTCGTGAAGCAGGAACCCATTGCGGTAGTTTCAGGCTTGACCCTGCTTTTCTGATTCCGCACCGTAAGGATTATTATTTGTTTGTGCTGGTAAAAGAAGGCCACAACCGGCATTGGATTGATTTTATGCCTTATACCGTTAAGCGTGATACCTTTTACTTTACGGTTCCGCAGCAGGTGCACCTTAAAGAATATTCGGCGCCAATGGTAGGGCTGCTGGCTTGTTTTACAGATGAGTTTTTGCTGCTGGAAGAGAACAGGGTATTAAAGCAGCTTCCTATTATTCAAAATCCGGCCGGGGCGCACGAGCTTTTGCTCAATGAGCAGGACATTGTTTTTGAAGAGGATGTAATGCGCAAAATGCTGGCTGAGTTTCAGGCAGATGGTACCTGGCGCAACCAGATGCTCACTTCCTGGTTGCGTGTGCTGGTAATATACCTCAGTAGATTATATACCGAACAATTTAGTGAAGCCTGCTTTACCCTAAACTATTGCATGCTCAAAAGCTTCCAGACGCTTATTGGCGAGCATTATGCTTCCCAGCATGATGTTGCTGCATACGCCGAAAAGCTCAGTATAACGCCGGGCCACCTTACTGAAGTTATTAAACAGCAAAGCGGAAAAACGGCCATTACCCATATTCATGAGCGTCTTATTGTAGAAGCCAAGCGCCGGTTACTGCATACTGAACTTTCAGTAAAGCAAATTGCTGATGAACTTGGTTTTGAGGATGCTGCCTATTTTAACAGATTTTTTAAACGCTTAACAGATACAACACCGGCGAGCTATCGTGAACAAATCCGGGAAATGTACAGTTAATGCCGGGCTATGTGCAGCAGCTATTAGAGTGGGCTGTTATAGCTTTGCTTTCATGAATAAGCAAACAGTATTAATAACCGGAGCCAATAAAGGTATTGGCCTGGAAACCGCACGCCAGCTGGCTAAGGCAGGCTATTATATATTTTTAGGAAGCAGGGATCAGGACAGAGGCCAAAAGGCCGTTGAGCAATTAAAATCAGAGGGTTTTGCCGATGTGGAGCTATTGCTGATTGATGTTATCAGTGAGGAATCGGTACAGACTGCCCATGATGATCTGGCTAAACGCATTGATAAATTGGACGTGCTGATCAATAACGCGGGTATACCCGGCGCATTTCCGCAACTGGCATCAAATGCAGATAATGAGACGCTGCATAACGTTTTTGAAGTGAATTTCTTTGGCGTTATACGTACCGTACGCATCTTTATTGACCTGCTGAAGAAGGCCGAAAATCCAAGAATAGTAAATGTTACTTCAGACCTGGGGTCACTTACCCTGCATAACGATCCTAACTGGGAGCATTACCAGATTAAATCTGCCGCTTATGGTCCGTCTAAAACGGCTTTGAACGCTTACACAGTTGCTTTGGCTTTTGAACTTAAAGACCAGGTTAAAGTAAACGCGGTAAATCCCGGCTATACGAATACCGAATTTAACGGCAATCGGGGCCCAAAACCTGTAGAAGATGGTGCAGCTCCAATTGTAGAGTATGCTATGCTGGATAAGGACGGCCCAACCGGCAAATATATCAGTGATAATGGCGAAACGCCGTGGTAAAGGCCTGAATTATGTCATTGCGAGGCACGAAGCAATCGCAAATTAGTAAGTCCGCTTTGTAAGACTGTGAGATTGCTTCGTGCCTCGCAATGACATGGTTTATATCTGTATACAATGCATAAAAACAAAAGCCGCCGGTTAATCCAGGCGGCTTTGTTATATAAATTAAAGATTGATTGCGATTAATTAAACTTTACCGATTTCCTGAACAAGGTCAATCAGTTTGTTTGAATAACCCCACTCGTTATCGTACCATGATACAACTTTAACAAAGTTATCATTCAAAGCGATACCGGCTTTAGCATCAAAAATTGATGTACGTGCGTCACCTTTAAAGTCTTCAGAAACTACGTCATCTTCAGTGTAACCTAAAATACCTTTCAGGTCGCCTTCTGAAGCTGTTTTCATTGCTTTTTTGATATCCTCATATGTAGCACCTTTTTTAAGGCGTACAGTTAAGTCAACAACAGATACGTCGGCAACCGGAACACGGAATGACATACCGGTTAATTTACCTTTCAATTCAGGGATAACCAAAGTAACCGCTTTAGCAGCACCTGTTGATGAAGGGATGATGTTCTGGTAAGCGCCACGGCCACCTCTCCAGTCTTTAGCAGACGGGCTGTCAACAGTTTTTTGAGTAGCTGTAACAGCGTGTACAGTGCTCATTAAGCCTTCTTCAATGCCAAAGCTATCGTTCAATACCTTAGCGATAGGAGCAAGGCAGTTGGTAGTACATGAAGCGTTTGATACGATGGTATGGCTTGCAGATAATTGTTTGTTGTTTACACCCATTACAAAAGTAGGGGTATCGTCTTTGGCTGGCGCGCTCATTACTACTTTTTTAGCACCGGCATCAATGTGTTTTTGTGCAGTTTCCTGAGTAAGGAACAAACCGGTTGATTCGATGATCACCTCGGCGCCTACTTCACCCCATTTAAGGTTAGCAGGATCCTTTTCAGCAGTTACACGGATGGTTTTACCGTTTACAACCAAATGTCCGCCTTCAACAGCAATAGTGCCTTTGAATGGACCGTGAGTTGAATCGTATTTTAACATGTAAGCCATGTAATCAGGCTCAACAAGGTCATTAATACCAACAACTTCAATGTCGGGTCTTTCAATTGCAGCTCTGAATGCCAGGCGTCCAATACGGCCGAAACCGTTAATTCCTATTTTCATGATTTTTTAATTTTTATTTGAATAGTAGGTTAATAAATTATTTATGGGTTCTTTGATAATGTTTGTTATTTGAAGGTTAGCTTCGGCAGCAGCTTCATATAAATGTTCCTGAAAGTTTGCAGCTACTGTGCCTGCAAAATGAATTGTGGCTCCCGGATGTTGCTTAGATAAAGGTAGTAAATATGTTGAAATTAGCTTGCTAAATCCTTTTTTTATGACGTTTTGCAGATGATGATCATCACGGTTTTCCAGATAGAAATCGGTAAATGAACTTAAGAAAAGGGCCGGTTGTTTTTGACGGTAAACTTTTTCAAGCAAGGTTTTTCGCTCCACATCGTACTTGTGCAAAAACTTCTTTTTAAGGTTTGCCGGCAGGGTTTCGTTCATAAATCCTTTAAGCAGCTGCCTGCCCAGCCAGTTGCCCGAGCCTTCATCGGCCAGGATATAGCCCAGGCCATAGTTGTTAGGATGTACCTTCCGACCATCGTACCAGGCCGCGTTTGAACCGCTACCGCAAATGCTGATAATGCCCGGCGAATTTTTGCAGCAGGCAATTGCCGCCGCCGTAATATCATGCTCAACCGTTACCTTACCGAATTTAAAAAATGCCGACAGCGCATTATGTACAATTTGCTTACGCTCAGGGGATGATGCACCAGCGCCAAAAAAATAGATACGCCTTATTTGCTCGGCGTGGTGTATGAGGTTGATGTTTTTATTAAGCAGTTGCAGGATATGTTTCTCGTCGTTAAAATAGGGATTGATGCCGTTGGTTTTAAAAGACGCGATAATACGCCCCTTATCGGCCAGCCGCCAATGTGCAAAATACGATCCACTATAAACAACTGCAATCATTTGTTATATTGATAATACGTCAACCATTTGTAAAAGATCGGCTTCCAGCTTAAATTCATGTTGGTTAAGGGCCTCTTCCAAACTGGTAAGCAAAATATTATTGGCTTGCAAACCTACCATTTTTTGTGTTTCGCCCGCAATTAACGCATTTACAGCGGCAAAGCCAAGTCTGCTGCCCAAAATACGGTCAAAGCTCGATGGGCTGCCGCCTCTTTGCAGGTGACCTAATATAGTTACTTTAATATCGTAGTCTTTAATTTCTTTTTGTACTGCATTGGCCACGTCATAAACACCGCCGTTTTTATCGCCTTCGGCAACAATAACAATGCTCGATGATTTTTTATTTGATTTTCCATCTTTCAGGTTTTTGATCAAATCTTCAAGTGCGGTTTGTTTTTCGGGCAGCAAAATAGCTTCGGCGCCGCATGATATGCCGGCTCGAAGGGCAATAGCTCCAGAGTCACGGCCCATCACTTCAATAAAAAAAAGACGGTCATGCGCATCGGCGGTATCACGTATTTTATCGATAGCCTCGATAACAGTGTTGGTTGCCGTATCAAAGCCCAGCGTATAGGTTGATCCGCAAAGGTCATTGTCTATAGTACCGGGTACACCAATAACGGCAATGTCCGGGTATTTTTTTGAAAAACGCAGCGCACCGGTAAATGTACCGTCTCCGCCAATAACAACAAGGGCATCAATGCCACGTTCTTTAACATGCTCATAGGCAGTGGCCATACCTTCATCTTCTTTAAAAGGTAAGCAACGCGCCGTTTTTAAAATGGTGCCTCCCAAATTAAGTATATTACTTACCGAACGCCTGTCCATATCGTACATGTCATTCTCAATAAGCCCCTTGTAGCCCTGCCTTACACCTACAACCTCAAGGCCGTTATATAAAGCCGTTCTAACAACCGCCCTAATGCAGGGATTCATTCCGGGGGCATCGCCTCCTGAAGTTAAAACTGCAATTTTTGAAATTTTACGCATCTTTACATCACTTAAATTTGTGCTACGAAGATAGTGTGTGTAAATTACACCATTAAATTTTATTTGTTTTTTTTTGGATTAGGAATTAAGGTCATATATTTAACAATTAAACTTAAATCCCTGTACAGTTTTGGAAGTAATGCTACCCAAGTTTGATTCCGTATTCTCTATTGACTGCGTAATTTTTGGTTTTGAAGCCGGAGAGCTTAAAATTTTGCTTATTGAGCGCAACGAGGAACCGTATAAGGACTGGCTGGCTCTACCCGGCTATATTGTTGAGCAGGACGAGAGCATTGATGATGCTGCCGAGCGGATATTGTATGAGCTAACAGGTTTGCGCGATATGCACATGCAGCAGTTTCATACCTTTGGTGAAGTAAACCGCCACCCACAGGGCCGCGTTATAACAGTAGCCTATTATGCCCTGATACGCATTAACGGCCAAAAAGAACTGCGGCCGGTTACCCAATATGCCAAAAAAGCGTTTTGGCACCCGGTTAGCGAGCTACCCAAACTCGCGTTTGACCATAGCGAGATATTTAATACCGGATTTAACAAAATTCGCCGCAGGCTGCATTACCAGCCAATAGCTTTTGAACTGCTTCCGGAGAAATTTACACTTACCCAACTGCAATCACTGTATGAAGCTGTTTTAAATAAAAAACTGGATAAACGTAACTTCAGAAAGAAAATGCTTAGCTACGGTTTTTTGAAAGAGCTCGACGAAAAACAAAAAGGGGTATCATACCGCGCCGCCAAGCTGTACAAGTTTGATAAACGTAAGTACGGCAAAATATTTCAGGGCGAAATGACGATTGGATAGAGGGGAGATTATTGGACTTTTAGGACTATTAGATAATAGACTTTGAGGTAAAGGACTATTAGAATAAATGGAGGAAACAGAAAAACTTATATAAAAAAGCAATGGCCGGAAATAATTTCCGGCCATTGCTTTTTTATTAGCTAATAGTCTTTTGTCTCAAAGTCTATCATCCCAAAATACTTTAGTCCTGGCTCTCTTATAAAGAGCTTGGAGCCAGTTCCAGGTGATATTTTACCAGGTTATCTATAGGTGAGCGGATAATGTTGCCTACCTTCATGCCGTTTTCGGTAACTACTTCTTCTAAAACATTGCGGAAGTTGTAACCAACAGATCCTATGCAGTTAAAGCTGTATTTCTGATAGTTAGGGTAGTGTGTTACCAGGTTACGGAAAAAATCTTCGAACGATGTGCGTACCAGGTTGCGTGAATATTCAATATGAACGTTATTGTCATATACAAACTTGCTGAAGCTTGCGCAAAAACGATTGGCACGGGGTTGGGTATAAACCTGTTCGTTTATATCATCTGGTGTAAGCTTGTAAGTTTCCCAGAACAGGTTGCGTACAGGCTCGGGCATGTAACCACGTAAATAATCGGTTAAGAGTTTTTTACCGATGTAGCAGCCGCTGCCTTCGTCGCCCAGAATATAAGCTCCTGAATCAATGTTTTGAACTACTTCTTTACCATCATAAATACAGGTATTGGTACCCGTACCTAAAATAGCTGCAAAACCTTCAGTATTACCTAATACAGCGCGTGCTGCGGCAAGCAGGTCGTGCCCAATGTTTACCTTGGATTTGGTAAAAACAGCCTGCATAGCTACTTCTACAATCTTGCGCATTTCGGGTGTGGAGCAACCTGCACCGTAATAATTTACTTCAGTTATTTCATCCTTTTCCAGGTCGGTAGGCAAACTTTCATTTAACGACTGTATGATATATTCCGTACCAGAAAAATAGGGGTTGTATCCCTCCGTGTTAAAATACACTTTTTTACCTTCATCGGTAACCAGACACCAGTTTGTTTTAGTTGAGCCACCGTCAGCAATTATGATCATAATTAAGTTTTATTAAAAAAATTGGGTTAAAAGTATGATTAACTTATTGTAAAAAAAACACTTTCTATTTTTAAATGCAAAAAATGCGATTTTTAGGTCAATTATACCTTTTTTCTAAATAAATTAACGCTTAAAAGACAAAAACACCGGCAGTAAGACGAACTTCATATAATTTATAACAACTGTATGATTAACATGTAATTAGCACGCCGGTAAGTAAATTACCTTAATTTGCAATTGTACGTAATGTTATATTATTAAACAACAATTATGTTTACTTGTGTTCATAATTCATTGCGTTTTACAACTACAAAAATGACAAGGAATTGTTGGCCAAAACATGCGTTATTTTTATGCCGGGCACATTTTTGTTTAGCCATGTGGCCATAAATTCCGAACCTGGTTCTTCGCTGGCAATATGCCCTAATACTATCAACGATAGTTTCTGACCTTCGGCTTGTGCATCGCGCACATACTCGGCGGTTTCCCATTCCTGTATTTCGCCGCATATTAAAACATCGGGTTTTTCTTTACCCATAGCCTGTATCTGTCTTGTGCCACCGGCCGCGCCTGGCATCAACAATATTTTCTGACAGGATTGTTCAGGGTTGCCAATGTACCGTACCTGACTGATAAACAGCTTTTGCTTTAGATATTCAATTAATGATTTTAAAGAAGTTGCGGGCAGCATCAGCACGCTGCTTGCTGCCGGATTGTAATAGCTCTGCCAATTAAGCTGATTTAACACACCCATCCTAACACCATCCGGATTAAGGCGGTGTATATAGTCATGATTACGCCAAACGGCTATATTATGTTGTTTTAACAGATCGGCTTTGTAACGGTAAACATCATCATCAGCCAGCCAAGCAGTTTCGTCGAGGTGATTATAAAAAGTAGGCTCATGAGCAATTATGAAGTTTGCGCCAAGATTGATCGCTTTTCTGATCACCTCAACAGTGGCAAACATAGTGGTAACAATGCCGGTAACTTTAATGTCGCGATCGCCGGCTTTTAGCGTATCAACGGTATTGCTCAAGGCGCCCCCCGGAAATTGACTGATGAACAGGTCCATAATTTCGCCAACGGTGTTATCTTTTTGTTTCATGTTAAAAAAAACGCCGGCATTGCCAGCCAGCGGTAACGATAAAAAGGCGGCAGTACCAGCCACTTTGGTAAGGTTATGTATAAATTTTCTGCGGCTGTGATCTTCGTTGAACGGGGACAGGTTTTTTGTTGTGCTCATGATGGTTTGTTGGTGTTTACCAAATATAAAAAAATAGAAGAAAAGGATTTAGCACAACCTGTAACCAGCGGAGATGATGTTACCAGAAAGCTCAGTTGATATTAAACACCTGTTTAAGCTTATCCTGGCTCAGGGGTTTTGATATAAATTCCTTAACCGCTGGATACATGCGCGATTTATCAATATCGTGAGCAAAAACTGATGAACTTAAAATATAAATTTTAATCTTGCCCAGCGGGTCAATCCGTAAACGGTCAAAAACATCCAAAAAATCCCAGCCATTCATAACAGGCATATTAATGTCTAAAAAAATATAATCGGGCAAATCATCAGCGTCATCAATATTAATAAGCTCATGTATGGCGTCCTCGCAATTTATAAAAGTTTTAATCCTGGGACTATCCAGCAGGCTATTAATATATTTTTGAGAAATATAATGATTGATGTTGTCGTCATCAATACAAAAGACCTTGGTATGTATATCGCTTATAGTCATATTGTTACAAGACTTCAAATGCCTGAATTGAATTTTTGTTTTATAATAAAACCTGAAGTTGTAAAATTATAGCTTACCGGTAGTTGTAAGGTAAGTGTTTATACGGAAAGTGTGTAGGTATTTTTACGTATTTAAATACAATTCACATTTTATGAGCAACGTTTTACCATAACTAATATATTTGTCAAACTTAAACCCGGTATGAAAAAATCTCTCTTTACTTTATTATTTGTATTAATTTCCCTGTTTACATTCGCTCAATCTTTTGAAGGAAAGATCATTTATCAACTAACTTATAAAAGTAAAATGCCATCAGTAACAGATGCGCAATTTAGTTCAATGATGGGCAATACTCAGAACTATTATATTAAAGGCGGCGACTATAAATCAGAAACAAATGGCTCGTTTATATTATCACAATTGTACATCAATAAAGATAATAAATTGTACAATAAGTTTTCAAATTCTGGAGCACTGCTTTGGAACGATGGCGCTGTAAATCCAGATTCGGTGATCAGCAGCGCTTTGAATAAAGGTGTGATTGTTAATTTGGGCCACAAATGTGATGAATTGGTGCTTACCTGCAAGAGCGGTTTGCAGAAATATTATTTTACATCTAAGTTGCCTGCTGATAGCAAGCTTTATGTAAATCATCGGTTTGGTAACTGGTATGCTTTTTTATCAAAGGCTAACGCCATACCTTTAAAAATGACCATTGATAATGCTAATTTTTATATGGAAGCCATAGCAACAGATATTAAACCAATGAAACTTGATGCAGCTTTGTTTACATTACCCGCAGGTGTTGAAACTAAAAAGAGCCCTTATTGATATAATTAGTTAACTATAAATGAATTAACAAAATTAATTGATAATTCAGCATAATTTTGCATCTTTGCACCGCGAAAAAATCGCGATGGTCCCATAGCTCAGCTGGATAGAGCAACTGATTTCTAATCAGTAGGTCTCAGGTTCGAATCCTGATGGGATCACTTTTTTAGGCAAGTTGTCAATTTTATTGGCAACTTTTTTTATGGGTTCGAACTCAATAAATTCAGTTCACTTGCTAACAATAATTTAAGGATTTTAAAGGCTCCCCTTATTGTCTATCAGATTAAGGTAAAAGCTTCAAGGCGAATATCACAGTTTTTGTAATTTATAGTAAAAATGCGATTCTAACCTTGGGGTTTTATTTATCTAATTAAATTCTATCTTTAATCATCTAAACGCTTTCGCAATGATTCAAAAAAGAGACTGCTATTTCTTGCTGTTTTTTATTTTACAAAGTTGCACTCACGCACAAACTTTCAATAAAGCCAAGTTAGATAGCTTTTTTGTTGCGCTGAATAAAAACGACCAAAGCATGGGCAATATCGCCATATCCGCGAATGGAGTATTGGTTTATCAAAACGCTATCGGTTTTAGCCAAATAAACAAAGAGGCAAAAACACCAGCCACAATTGAAACAAAATATAGAGTAGGCTCAATCAGTAAGATGTTTACAGCAACTATGATATTTCAGCTGATAGATGAAGGTAAGCTTAGTTTTGAAACACCTTTGGCTCGTTATTTTCCACAACTTCCCAATGCCAGTAAGATCAATATTAGGGAAATGCTTGACCACCGTACCGGGCTTCATAATTTTACGAGCGACTCACTTTATGCCACTTATATGGGCAGCCCTAAGTCTGAAGATGAAATGATTGCCATCTTTAGCAGACAAAAATCCGATTTTGAACCGGATTCAAAGGCCGAATACAGCAATACTAACTTTGTATTACTGGGTTATATTATTGAAAAATTGACAGGTAAAACGTATGGCGAAGAATTAAAGAAACGCGTCACTTCAAAAATAGGCTTGACACAAACTTATTACGGCACTAAAGCCAATTCAAACAAAAACGAAGCATACTCCTACATTTACCAAGGGCAGTGGACACAAATGCCTGAAACAGATATGAGCATTCCGGGAGGCGCTGGGGCTATTGTTTCTACGCCCGCCGATCTGGTTAAATTTATAAATGCACTTTTTGAAGGCAAACTTATTAGTATCGCCAACTTAGAGTTGATGAAAACAATGAGGGAAAACTATGGTATGGCAATGTTTGCTATGCCGTTTTATGATATAAAAGGCTATGGACATTCCGGAGGCATCGATGGGTTTTTAAGTCTGCTTTTTTATTTACCGAAAGAGAAGATAGCGATAGCTTACACTTCCAATGGAACACGATACTCATACAATGACGTCGTCACTGGAGCTTTGAGTATATATTTTAACAAGCCGTTTACTATTCCAGAATTTAAAACAATTACATTAAAATCAACTGAGCTTGATAAATATGTCGGGGAATATTCCAGTACACAAATACCCTTGAAAATTACGATGACCAAAAAAGACATCACGCTGTTTGCGCAAGCCTCGGGTCAAAGCGCATTTCCCTTGGAAGCCAAAGGTGACAATAAATTTGTTTATGCTTCTGCCGACGCCACCTTTCAATTTGAACCGGATAAAAGACGTTTAACGTTAATACAAAAGGGGAATACCTATTTATTTAACAAAACTGACAAATAGAGGCAGATTGAGAATTGGTAGCTGATCTTGCATGAATATACCACGTAGACATTCAAGTACGATGGTTCTTTAATAATATAAAGCCTTCTAAGCAATGTAGCACCCCTAATAACGTGAAAGTATTAAAGTTTTATATTTCTAATTGTTGATCGTTCATATTTCTAAATCTGCCAATAAACGCAAATCATATAGGAAATAGTTCGAAATTTGTAAAGTAGGGGTCACGTCAAAAAAAGCACTTACATAGAGTTGTAAGTGCTTTTTTATTTTAGAATTAAATTTGAATATTATTATTTCAAGATCAGCTTTCTGATAGTATTATGCTGGTCTGTAAAGTATATGGTATTTTCATCTTTTGACAAGACCAGGCTCCTGGCGTAAACATCAGCGGCAGAACCCACGCCGTCTCTGCCATCAGGGTGGGCAGCGTTAGGGCCTGCCAGAACCTCTAAGTGGTTGTTAAAAATACTCTTGATATATCCCGATTCTGCAAAATAGATTGTGCGGCTATCATTTGTTGCAATTAAATCAGAGATAAGTGCATCTGTTCTTAACCTTATGGTTCTGAAAATACGCGTAAAAGTTCCGCCCGGCGTCAGCTGATAAAAAAAGGCGCCTGAACCAAAATATTTAACACCATTACGTGCACAAAACAACGAGCCCATATGTCTGTTCCTGTCCTTTAATGAATCCAATGGTGGCGAATAGGTGTTTGTACCTACTATGCCGTCCGGGCCTGGTAATAGCTTTTCCATTTTGTCAATACGCAGAAACCAAAAAAAGTCATTATAAGGATCTTTACACAAATCGTAAATGTTTTGCGAAAGTTCATCAGGGTAACCTCTCAACGGTGGTGTTGAAACTGTGCCATCCGGCTTTAAGATCCATATACGCTTTGCAGCGCTACTAACGAAAGTTAAAATGTTTAATGTTCCGTTAGCAGAAAAACCTAATTTAAATGGGTAGTATATCGACTCCCCATCACTTAGTGGAATTGGAACAGTGGTAACGATACTTTCGGAGGTTATCTTTCGTATTTTATGATTTTCCCTGTCTGCAACGTATAAGGTGCCATCGTCTCTGATACATATTCCTTCAGGTGTAAAAAAACCGGCTGCAGCTCCAATTCCATCATTTGAGCGGGCGTTTTGTCCCCATTTGGGATCATAGGGCGTTCCTGCAATGGTCACTACCGAACGTGGCGGCAATAAACTGTTCGCAGCCTTGTTTATTGATTGTTTAGCGCCGGCCAAAGAAGGGTCATTAGACGAAGAGGCGTTAGATGCCTCGTCTTTTTTACAAGAATTGAAGATGAGCGCAATCATTGCGAAGATCGACAGGTAGGTTTTGATTTTCATAAGGCTTATTTTTTGATTATAGGTTTAATCAAATGTAATTTAATAAGCTAATAATATTCTTTACAATATTTTCACGTTTAGGTACACAGTTCTAAATTGGGTGGGATAAATATCTGGTAACCTTGCTGTTGATTGAAAATACCTTTAAATAACTTATTTCAAAGTTAAATCGTTGTTTTTTCGAAATACTATGTTATTAATATGTTTTACAATACCGTATCAGAGTTACTCAAATTGGTAACAATGCGAATTTGGTTAAATTATTATGTACTCATTTCTATAAATTTATTTACCAAATCTCACCTGATTATGAAAATTAAATTTACCTATGTTAGTATGCTGGTAGTGGCATTTGCTATAACCAGTTGTACAAAAAACGAACAGCCTGTTCCGGAAATTAACACAGACCAGCGTGTGGCCTTAACCACAGATGCAACCACAGCTGCCAAAGCAACTGCTCCAAATACAATTAGTACTATCGCGGGCCAGCGGTATACGTCAGGCGCAACTAAAGTTGATGGCCCGGCGCTTTCTGCGCGTTTTAACTTTCCTACCGGCCTGTTTACAACCGAAAGCGGCATCTTGTATGTTGCGGACACCCGTAATAATGCCATCCGTCAAATTCTTAATGGGCAAGTGACCACATTAACATTGGCTCCTAACAATTATGGAGAAACTATTCATGAACCCATTTATGTTGGTTTACAACGAATAGGCACCATTCATGTTATCTGTGCAGTCACTCCCGATGGTGACCCCTACAGCCAGTCATGGATATTTGGCCCGACGGGAGAATTTGTAGCCAGCCAATGGGACACATATGTGGAGCGGGCTTGCTTAGCAAAAGACCCTTACAGTGACGTTTTTTGGACCAGCGTTCACATGGAGATATTGAAGGACCAGGCTGTGACCAGCGAATATATAGGCAAAGACCCTGTACAATATGATACGAGTATATTACCTGAAAATGATTACCACCGGGGTACTGTTTACCGTGCCATGTTCGTAGGATACAATAATGTAAAATACCTGGGAGTAAACAATCATATGTATAAGCTTACACCATCCGGAGTTTTTGCCAGAATTTATGCGGATTTGTCACTGGGCAATATAAGCTGCATTATTGCAAACAAAGACAGTCGCACAATCTATTTCGCAGCCGACGGATATATTAAAAAGATAGTAAATAACAAACTGACCATTCTGGCGGGGCCAAACGCTAAAACTCCCGATGGGAGGGACGGAGTTGGATTACTCGCTGATGTGCACGCAAGGAGCTTAGTACTAGCGAAATTTGAGGGTGAAAACACGATTTATTTCACAGATACATTCACAAACACCATTCGTAAGTTATCATTAAAATAATTTAAGGCGCTGACGTAAACTGGCCTATGGGATTGTTAGGTTGCGTTATTCGATACAAGTAGATTGATGAATGAATCACAAAGGAATAATAAATCATTATAACTATCCTACTTATATATAATTTGAATACAGTATACGCCAGTTTACAGCAATATAAAAGACGCTATATTTTTAAACGCTACTCTTAAATGTTTCAGCGCCGATGTAAGCTGATTTTCGACAGTTTTTTTGGAAACGCCCAAGCGGTCGGCAATATCCTGGTTTGACAGGTGCTGCATGCGGCTTAAAAGAAATATCTCGTGACAACGTTTGGGCAACTGATTAAGATACCTTTCCAACTCTTGTTGAAGTTCGGCATCGCGAAAGTACGTATCTCCCGAGTTAAATTCCGATAAGTAATCAATCTCATTAAAATCGGCTTTATACACCAACGAAAGTTTAGACGCTTTTGACCGGTTATGCAGTTGATACCTGATGGCCGTTAATAAAAAATTAGGGAATTGATTTATTTCCAGATCCTTTCGCCTGTTCCATAAACTCACAAATACATCGTGTACAATTTCCAGGCTGACCTCTTCATCATTTAGCTGGCGAAACGCCGCTTTATACATCCTGGCCCAGTAACGATCAAAGAGCACGTCGAAAGCTAACCCGTCATCATTACGAATATCATTCCATAAATCGGAATCGCTCTTAAAGGTTTTGAACATGAAATTGGTTTGATAAAAGTAGAAAAAAGTAATTACATGTCAACTCAACAATAAAAAATCGATAATTTTTTTACAATGTATGGGTGTTGGTGGTTGGGATGCATACTATATAAGTATAGCCCTATTAATAAATCATATAGATTAACACTTAATGATTACCAAAGAAGAGTTTCTTTTTCTCTACGAAAAAAATTTATCCGGTGAATGCACACCTGAAGAAAAGCGGTTATTGGAATCATACCAGGACGAGGTGACTATGCCAGATGGTAAATGGGAGCCGGGTTTGGGAAACAAAAAGCGGCTTCATCGTACCCTAAAAGCAAATCTACAAGAGAGTATTCCTTATAAATCCTTTTCGCGCACGCCAAACAGGTACACCTGGATGAAAGCCGCGGCGGCTATTTTGGTATTATTTACAGCTGGGGTTCTGCTTTGGAGATCGCAGCAGCCGGTGAGCAAAAAACCTGTTTATGCCGTTGCTCCGGTAGTTAAGAAAATTCTCCCTGGCGGCAATAAGGCATATCTAACAATGGCTAACGGCACAATTATTACCCTTAACGGCCTCAAGAATGGGCAGCTGGCCACGCAAACCGGCGTTCAGATCAATAAAGTAAAAGACGGGTTACTGACCTATAGTCAGCAGTCAGCAGCCGGTGCCGGAGGTAAGGAATTAGCCTACAATATGATCAATACGCCACGCGGCGGCCAGTATCAGCTAATATTGGCAGATGGTACCAAAGTTTGGTTAAACTCTACCTCTTCCTTAAAATACCCGGCTGTGTTTTATGGTAAAGAACGAAAAGTCGAACTCTCGGGAGAGGCCTATTTTGAGGTGGCTAAAAATCCATCTAAGCCATTTACGGTAAGTGTAAATGGCATGAGCGTACAGGTTTTAGGTACCCATTTTAATGTCATGGCCTACAACGACGAAAAGGATATCAAAACAACTTTACTGGAAGGATCGGTTAAATTAACCAATCATGGCCACCAGGCTTTACTGAGGCCGGGCCAGCAGGGGGCTTTAAATGAAGGCCAATCAGCTTTCATTGTTAAGGATGTTGATGTGGACGACGCCGTAGCCTGGAAAAATGGACTTTTCGCTTTCAATAACGAAGATATACAAACAATTATGAAACGCATTTCGAGGTGGTATGACGTAGATGTTGTATTCCCCGAAAAATTCAGGAGAAAGAATTTTGGAGGAACAGTATCCAGATTTGGCGACGTTTCCGAGGTTTTACATTCTCTCGAGCTAACAGGATCTGTTCATTTCAAAACTGAAGGAAGGAGGATAACTGTGATGCCATAATTACTCATTAAGTACATCATGTTATCTTAAAAAACCAACCAGGGGAAGTCGAGCGCCCCCGGTCAGTATGCCATACGGCTTTTAAGGTAATATAATCAATCATTACGAACAACCAATTATTTATTAACCTCAAATCAAATGTATAAAATTATTAATGCATTTCTATGCATGCGGAATTCCCGCGTATTTTTTAAATCGCTGTTGATCATGAAACTCATCATCATATTACTAACTGCTTCTATTTTACAGGTGAGCGCTGTAACATACGCGCAGCAGATTAGTATTAATGTAAAAGAAGCTTCGTTACAACAGGTTTTTAAAAAACTGAGAAAGCAAAGCGGCTACAACTTTTTGTACGACAGCGATATGCTGAACAGCGCCAGGCCGGTGAGCTTTTCGCTTAACAACGCCTCGTTGGATGACGTGCTTAAAGCATGTTTTGCCGATCAGCCATTAACATACATTATCAATCAAAATACAGTAATCATAAGGCCGAGACCAAAGCAGTCTGCAGACGCAGTGCAGGACGTTACGGTAAGCGGTAAGGTGGTCGACGAAAAAGGGCTTCCGGTACCTGGGGTAAGCGTAAAAATAAAAGGAACCAATACCGGCAGCATAACCGATTTAAATGGTGCATATTCCGTTAAACTGCCTACCGGCAATGAAACCCTTGTGTTTAGCTTTATAGGTTACGCTACGCAGGAAATATCCGCAACCGGACACACGCAATTAAATGTTACCCTGGTTGAAATGCAATCGGCCCTGAATGAGGTAGTTGTTGTTGGTTACGGTACGCA
The DNA here is from genome assembly GCF_034262375.1 of Mucilaginibacter sabulilitoris. Taxonomy (NCBI): domain Bacteria; kingdom Pseudomonadati; phylum Bacteroidota; class Sphingobacteriia; order Sphingobacteriales; family Sphingobacteriaceae; genus Mucilaginibacter; species Mucilaginibacter sabulilitoris. Next base: position 6,407,254 of record NZ_CP139558.1, on the reverse strand, counting down.
GAAAAGAAGCGATGTTAATGGTGCCATATCTTCGGTTGGTGCAAGTAAATTGAAGGATCAGCCTGTAACCAACTTACAGGGTGCACTTGAAGGTAAAACTTCAGGCGTTCAGATCATTCAAAACTCCGGTTCGCCGGGCGCTACGGCACAGGTACGCATCAGGGGTCTAACTTCATTAAGTAATTCCGATCCTTTGTATGTTATTGACGGTATTCCGCTGGCTTCTAATGATATCAATATTATTGATCCCAATAATATCGAATCTATTGATATCTTAAAAGATGCATCGGCACAAGCCATTTATGGTTCGCGTGGTGCTAACGGTGTAGTACTGGTTAAAACCAAAAAAGGTAAAAAAGACAATTCGGTAATATCTTTTGATACTTATCAGGGTATGTCAACCGTACGCAAAACATTAGACATGTTGAGCTCTTCAGATTATGCGCTGCTCAACAACGAAGCGTATAAAAATGCAGGTCAGGCCTTGCAATTGCCAACGGATCTTACAGCCTCTTCACCTACAACCGATTGGCAGAAAGAGTTATTCCGCACGGCTTATATGCAGAATTATAACCTGGCAATAAGCGGGGGGAGTCAAAACGTTACCTACCGGGTGAGCGGCGGTTATCTAAAACAACAGGGAACTATTGTTGGGTCTGATTATAACAGGTTAAACATATCCAATAACCTGGTTTTCACGCCAAAATCGAACCTGGAATTTGGGGAAAGTTTTGCGCTTAATAAATCATTAACCCATAACGTACAAACTGATTATAACGGGAACCTGATTAACGATGCCTTTGCCGAAGACCCTACTATACCTGTTAAAAATCCCGACGGTAATTACAGTGCTACCAAGTATTCGGACATTGTAAATCCATTAGCAAAAATCCATTATTTGTATGCGAATCGTCCGTACAATCAATGGGGCTTATTGGGTAATACTTATCTGCAATACAAGCCTATAAAAGGACTGACTTTAAAAACATCATATAGTATCGATTTGAAGTTTACTGACAATAAGCAGTTTACACCTACGTATGATGTTGCGCCAAATTTCAGAAACCCTAATCCTCAACTTTATCAGCAAAAAGACCAAACCAATCACTGGACCTGGGATAATACAGCGACCTATGATTTTGACTTAGGAAAAGATCATCACTTTGATGTGTTGGCTGGTGTATCAGAAGAAAGGTTTACTTATAACAATGTTTACGGGCAAAATCAGGGTCAGCCGGGTAATGATCCGTTTTTGCAATACCTTGATGCCGGTATAAGCAACCCTGTAACCGGTGGGAGTCAGCAGCAATGGGATTTGTTATCGTACATAGGCCGTATCAATTACAACTATCAAAATAAATACTATTTAACCGCCACACTCCGTCGTGATGGTTCCTCAAAATTTGGCGCGAACAACCAGTTTGGTAATTTCCCGTCCGTAGCATTAGGCTGGAATTTAACTAACGAATCGTTTTTTCCAAAAAGCAATACACTTAGCTATTTAAAACTTCGCGGCAGCTGGGGTAAATTGGGTAACCAGGCCGTGTTAGGGTATTATGATTATGCGGCAAATATCAATACAGGTTATTATGCTATAGGATTACCTGCCGCCGCAGTACCTACGGCTGGTCCAAACGGATTGCCTAACCCTGATATCAGGTGGGAGCAAACCAAACAATGGAACGCAGGTTTCGACTATCAGTTATTCAACGGTAAAGTAACCGGCTCTTTTGATTATTACGAGAAAACAGCTGCTGATATGCTGCTTGTTCTTAACATTCCATCTATATCGGGCTTTACACAAAGTCCGCGTGAAAATGCCGGAACAATGAAAAACTCAGGTGTCGAGTTTTCGGCAGATTACTCAACGCAGATAAATAAAGATCTGAATTTTAATGCAGGCTTCCATTTTGCCACCGTTAAAAACAGGGTACTAAGCCTTGAACAAACCGGCGAAAAAATTTATAGCGGTAACATTAAACCGGGTCAAACTGAGTTAACAGTAGTTGGTCAGCCCCTGGCTTCCTTTTACGGCTATGTTGCAGATGGAATCTTTCAAACCCCGGCAGATGTAACCGATCATGCTACACAGGCATCGGGCACAGCCCCTGGCGACATCAGGTTTAAAGACCTTAACGGAGATGGTATAATTGATCAGAATGATCAAACATTCCTGGGCTCGCCTATCCCTAAATTAACCTATGGCTTTAATGTGGGCGCCAGCTACAAAGGTTTCGATCTGAATTTGACTTTCTCGGGCGTGTACGGCAATAAACTCCTTGCTGCTTATAAATACTATACTGATGGTTTCTTTATTTCTAATTATAACATGGAGAAGGAAGCATTGGGGCGCTGGACCGGTCCGGGTACCAGTAATACCCTGCCTCGTTTAACCGCGAGTGATCCTAATAATAACTCACGTGTGTCCAGTTTTTATCTGCAAAGCGGGTCTTATCTGCGTTTGCAGAACCTTACTTTCGGGTACACGCTTCCGCAAAAATTCCTGGAGCGCTCTAAGATCAAATCACTAAGGTTTTATTTCTCGGCGCAAAACCTGCTCACTTTTACCAAGTACACCGGATATGATCCTGAGATAGGGCAGCAATATAGCGGAGCAGGTGGAAGCCTGGATCTGGGTATTGATAACGGTAACTATCCGCAAAGCAGAACGCTGTCGTTGGGCGCTAACCTATCCTTTTAACCGATGTACAATTTAAAAGTTATTATTATGAAATATCAATATATTATCCTGGGAGCCTTACTTATAATTGGCCTCGGGGGATGCAAGAAATTCCTGGACGAAACACCAACCGCGCACCAGTCAACATCAAGTTTTTATAAAACCAGCGATGACGCTGTTAGGGCAGTAACTGATGCCTACCGCATGATGAAGGATCAGGCTTATGGAGGTTATTCACCATCCTCTTTTGGTGATATCATGTCTGACGATGCCAACAAGGGTGGCGGCGGCGCATCAGATCAGGGTTTGATACAGCAGCTTAAAATTTTTACCGCGAAGGCCGATAACGGATACGTATACAACGCCTGGCGCGATAATTTTAAGGGGATATACCTGGCCAACCTGGTTTTGCAAAAAGTTCCGGCTATTGCCATGGACGACAAATTAAAGGCACAGGTACTTGGCGAAGCCCAGTTTTTGCGCGGATATTTTTACCTGCAGCTGGTAAGGTTGTTTGGCCGGGTGCCATTGGTAACCACCCCGCTGGAAAATGGTGAGTTTAACGTTAAGCAATCTGCAGCGGAGCAAATTTTTGCTCAGATTGAGGCTGATGCCAATGCAGCAATGGGCTCATTACCAAACAAGAGCGACCAGGCTGCAACCGACCGCGGCAGGGCGACAAAGGGGGCGGCGCAAGCGTTGCTTTTAGAAACCTACATGTGGGAAAAGAAGTGGGCAGCTGCACAGCAATTAGGCGACCAGATCATTTCTTCAGGCCAATATACACTTGCGCCCGATGTAACCCAGATATGGACGCTGGCCGGTGAGTTTGGTCCGGAATCAATTTTTGAAGTGAACAACGAGAACATCCCAGGAAAGGGGGTAGGTAACCTGTTAAACTTGTTTGATGCCCCAAGAAATACATGGGGTTATGGGTTCACTGTTCCGTCTGAGTCTCTTGTTAAAGAGTTTGAAACAGGCGACCCAAGGTTAAATGCCACCGTTATATTTGACAAAGAGAAGATGCCGGATGGAACGATAATTAATGCATCAACCAGTGAAACCGGCTACTGGAACAGGAAATACTGGTTAGCCCAAAACGAAATACCTACCAATAATGGCGGAGGTGCGGGCGACGGCCCAACCAACGACCGTGTTTATGGCCTGGCGCAGGTGATGCTCTGGACTGCCGAAGCGGCTTTTCAAAGTGGTAATGCAGCTCATGCTACAGATCTGGTAAACCAGATCAGGGCAAGGGCCAAAAAAAGCGGCGGCAATACCGATAATTCTATTTTACCAGCATATGGCACGGTTACCCTGGCTAATATTTACCACGAAATGCGTGTAGAAACAGCGTTGGGAGAGCACCGCCGTTTTTATGAATTGGTTAGAACGGGAAGAGCTGCCAGCGTATTACCCGGCTTTAAAGTTGGTGTAAACGAGCATGTGCCTATTCCATTAACCGAAATTCAGTTAAGCGGAGGGATACTTACACAAAATCCAGGTTATTGAGTGTCGCGAGCAAATCAGAGGTTCGCAGAACCACTGATTGCGAGCTGTATAAAAGATGAGGGACGGCCCCTCGGTATCGGCTTACAGGAGCGGGTACCAAACCGCCGCTAAGCTGCTTTGGTTAAGTGCCTTGGTAGTGAGCGTTAGCGGAAAAGGCATCATTAAAGGTGTCAGGTAAGTGTTAAGAAGGTGAACGCAAGTGAACCACTGATGAGGCATCGAAAGGATTAGACGATGTCAAAACCGGGTAACAGTAGCGACCCAGGGACAAGCAAGGCGGGAACCTGTTTACTGGCTTTGCGGCATCCGGTGTATAAGTGGCACGAGCTTAACACAGGCTTTTGTATGGAACGCGAGAACCTGTCGCCATCATGTTAAGGGAAAACCTCAAGTCGGTGCACCGGCAAGAGGGAAAGTACCGATGGATGGCACGGGGGCGGAACATCCCGTATTAGTAATGAAGTTCCTGTAATGGGAATGGAGCGAAGGGGATGTATTAACAGGCTTTCTATATCCGGCGCAAAACTGAGCGATCAGGAGGTAGCAAAGGATGAAAGCAAAACACGCGGAGTCAAGGACAGACCCCGGTGTATTAGTTAATAAGAGCCGTGTGATGGGAGACTATCAAGCACGGTTCTATGAGGGACTTGGGGTGAAATTCCCCAGGTCTACTCGACAAACTTTCGGTTCTGTAAGTTTAAAACTAACTGATTCCCGCGGCCCTGTTAATCGGGCAGCGGGAATTTTTTCGCCCGTTTGTTAAGAAATTAAGCATTTTAAGTCCCTCACTCATTACTTCCCATGCAAAAAAAATACATTTTTAAAGCTATCATTGCATTCACGGCGATTATAGTTTTTCCATTCCATACGTTTGCCCAATCCAACATTGTCTATCTCAATAGTTCAGAGCATCAGCAATGGATGGTAAAGCCACAGGCAGATATATCCGATGCCAACGCAGTTAAAACAGCCGGTTATGAAACCAAAGGTTGGGTACCCGCGATTGTACCCGGGACTACTTTTGTTTCGTACGTGGCAGCCGGTTTAGAGAAAGACCCCAATTTTGGTGATAATATTTATAAGGTCGACAGGGCCAAATATGATCGCAGTTTTTGGTACCGTACAGAATTCAACGTTCCGGCTGGTTATTCAAAAAAGCACATCTGGCTTAACTTTAAAGGGGTAAACCGTAAAGCCACAATTTACCTGAACGGAACTCTTTTAGGCAATCTTGACGGGTTTATGCAGCTGGGACAATTTGATATTACCACCCAGGTAAAAGGCCATGATGAAAATGTACTGGCCGTATTGGTTGATATTCCCAGACAACCGCTGGCCAACGTGGGTAGTCCCAACTATGTGTCAAGCGCAAGCTGGGACTGGATGCCTTATGTGCCAGGTCTTAACTCTGGGATTACCGATAATGTTTACCTGAGCAATACCGGTGACGTTACCATAAAAGACCCATGGATCCGCAGTAGCCTGCCCACCAATGCCCGGGCTGATGTGTCTATTGAAATGGAAGTGAAGAACAATGCCCCGGTTGCAAGAACAGCTGTTATCAAAGGCCTCATCACACCAGGAAATATCGAGTTTACTCAAAAAATAAACGTTAATGCCAATGGAGAAACTTCCATTAAGCTGGATAAGAAAACGTTCTCGCAATTAATGATTAATAGCCCTAAACTATGGTGGCCGAATGGCTATGGCGAACCAAACCTTTATAACTGCAAGCTGAGCTTAGTTGCGGATGATGAGGTGTCTGATGTGCAAAATATAAAATTCGGAATTAAACGGTATAGCTACGATACTATTGATCATGTGCTGCATGTGGCTATTAACGGGGTAAAAGTGTTCATTAAAGGCGGCGACTGGGGTATGTCGGAGTATTTGCTGCGCTGTCGTGGGCAGGAGTACGACACCAAGGTACGCCTGCATAAGGAAATGAACTTTAACATGATCCGTAATTGGATTGGCTCAACTACTGATGAAGAGTTTTACGATGCCTGCGATAAATATGGTATCATGGTATGGGACGATTTTTGGCTGAATGCCAACGAAAACCTGCCTGCCGATATCAACGTTTTTAATGCTAATGCCATCGAAAAAATCAAGCGTTTCCGTAACCATGCTTCTATAGCTGTTTGGTGCGCCGAAAACGAGGGCTGGCCTATGGCACCATTAAATAACTGGTTAAAAGAAGATCTGGCAACTTTTGATGGGGGTGAAAGATATTACCAACCTAACTCCCATGCCGAAAACCTGACCGGCAGCGGCCCCTGGGCCAGTAAAGATCCCAGGTATTATTTTACCGCTTACCCTACCGGTCTTGGAGGTAATAAGGGCTGGGGACTGCGTACAGAATTGGGTACAGCCGTTTTTACCAACTTTGAAAGCTTTAAAAAGTTTATGCCCGAAGATAAATGGTGGCCACGTAACGAAATGTGGAACCTGCACTTTTTTGGCCCTTTAGCTTTTAATGCAGGTCCCGACCAATATGATGAAAGTGTTAGCAGCTATGGTAAGCCAACAGGCATTGAAGATTATTGCCGTAAGGCCCAGTTTGTAAACGTGGAAACCAATAAGGCCATGTTTGAGGGCTGGCAGGATGCTATGGGCGAAGACGCCTCAGGCCTCATGGCCTGGATGAGCCAGTCGGCTTACCCGTCTATGGTGTGGCAAACCTATGATTACTACTATGACCTTACAGGCGCGTTCTGGGGAGCCAAAAAAGCCTGTGAGCCACTACACATTCAATGGAACCCACTAACAGATGCCATCAAGATCATTAACACTACCCGTTCCGATATTGAAGGGTTAACCGCCTCGGCTGATGTTTATAACCTGGATGGTTCACTGGTTAAACAATACAGTATGTCAAAAACCGCCGATGCGCCGGCAAATAGCGCGGGCGAGGTTTTTAAACTTAAATTTAATCCTTATAAGGCCGATTTGGCGCTAAACAAAAAGGTATTCGCGTCCTCATCGACTAATGGCGAACCCAATGCAGTTAACGATGGTAACACGGGCACGCGTTGGGCAAGTAAAAGCAGCGACCAGGAATGGATCACGATTGATCTCGGTAAGGATGAGGTTGTAAATGGTGTTGGTTTAAACTGGGAGGCCGCCTATGCCAAAGCATTCAAGATCCAGACATCAGGCGATGGTAAGCAGTGGAGTGATGTTTATACTACAGACGAAGGCCGCCCGGGTGAACAAAAGATCGCGTTTCCGGAAGTAACAGCCAGGTATGTGCGGATGCAGGGTGTGGAGCGCGCTACTTATTGGGGCTATTCACTGTACAGCTTTGAGGTTTATCAAGGCGATGTGGCCAGCCCAGGTTTATCAGCTGTTCATTTTATCAAGCTAAAATTAACAGATAAAACAGGTAAATTGGTATCAGATAATTTTTACTGGAGAGGTAACAAGCGTAAAGATTACAGTGCTTTAAATACACTGGCAAAAGTTAATTTAAAGGTAGATTACAAAACCGTTAAAACAGGTGATAAATATGTTATCTCTGCTAACATTACCAATCCGGCATCATCAAACGCTGTTGCTTTTGGAGTAAGGGTACAAGCAGTAAGAGCGTCAAATAACGAGCAGATATTACCAGCCATCATGAATGATAATTATTTTTCATTGCTCGAGGGTGAAACCAAAACAGTAAAAATTGAATTTGATGCCAATTTGTTAGGCAGCGATAAAATTAAGCTGATCGTAGATCCTTATAACAATGATAAAAAGAATTAAAATAATGGATTGGGTTTAGGTTTAATTATCAGATTTATAACTGATTAAGTACGGTAGCATGAGTGATGTTATTTGCCATGTTACCGTATTTCGCATCATAAAATATCTAATTACGATATATCGTAATTGTTTTTCTTTTGTATTTGCGTAAATCATTGATTGTCAGTATATTTAAAAATGGCATATTGTTAGTGTAGATTAAGACAACTCTGTTATTTGCAAAACCCAGAAACGGAAATCTCACTATCATGAAAGTAGTCTATTTTTTTACACACCTATTCATGTTTTTGTCTGGCTTTATTATCATTAGCAATACGATACTTTTCAAATATTGGGATAGTACTACTGTTTCGTGGATTAGGAAAATTGCTGGTATCTCTATAACATTTTACATCTTATATGTAAAAAATGCTTTTTTTTGAGCTTCGAAATCGACATAAATTGGACTACGAGTAAGATGGGCGTTTTAACCTTCTGGCAATCAAATTTTTGCCTGGTTTTAATTTAAATGAGTAAGGAATCTTACCGGAGCCTTTTTTGATGATCTATACTGATCTAAATTTAATTATTTATCCTATGCTAAAGAAAATACTTATCACCGCTTTATTCTTGGGCACCGCTGTACAGGTATGGGCCCAGGAAATTGAGCCGTCTGCCTGGCAAAAGTTCCCTGACAGTACGGTTGTAAAAGTCCACGCGTCGTATGATGATGTAACCGGCATTCACCGCTGGTTGTTTGGAAAGAATTACCGTAAAGAATGGGCCATGCCGGTAAAACTGCCGGTGATCAAATTATCACAGGTAAACGGCGGTCTTACCCCTACCAAAGAAGGCGGCGGTATGGAATCAAAATCCTTACGTCTGGAGGATAAAACCGGCCGCGAATGGGTATTGCGCAGTGTGGAGAAAATACCTGACAAGCTGCTACCCGAAAACTTACGGGGTACTTTTGCCGTGGATTGGGTTGGCGACGAATTTAGCGGTCAGCATCCCTATTCAGCGCTGATTGTGCCACCGCTGGCCAGGGCCGCCCGGGTGCCACATGCCAACCCTGTTATTGGCGTAGTTGCCGCCGACCCGGCATTGGGTCAGTACAGCAAAACTTTTGTGGGCACCGTTTGCCTGCTGGAAGAGCGCGAACCAATAGGTGAGTCGGACAATACTTTAAAGATGGAGCGTGAGCTGGTTAAAAGTTATGCTAACCGCATGGATGGTGAAACGTTTTTACGTGCCCGCTTGCTTGATTTACTTATTGGCGATTGGGACCGCCATGAAGACCAATGGCGTTGGGCAACTGCCAAAAACGGTGAAGACAAGGGAAAAATATACACCAGCGTTCCGCGCGACCGCGACCAGGTATTTCACCTTACCGAAGGGGTGTTCCCATCCATTGCAGCGCTATCATGGATAGACCCTTTACTGGATGATTTTGACGGCGAAATACCAAGGGTAAAATACTCTCTGTTCAAAACCCGTTTTGCCGGCGCTTATCCCGATGCGCAAATGAACTATACCGAATACATGAAGGTAGTGAACGATTTTGTAAAGGCCGAAACGGACGAGGTGCTAGAGGCAGGTCTTAAACGCCTGCCCATTGAAAACTACCGTTTTAGGCACGATGAGTTGTTTGCCAAACTAAAAAAGCGCCGCGATAACATACCTGCTGCTATGAGCCAGTACTACAAATTTGTTTATCGCATAATAGATATACGTGCCACAGATAAGGACGAACAAATAACCATCAGCGATGCCCCTGATAGCGCCATGAGGGTTACCATTGAAAAGCTAAGCAAAAATGGTAAAGACAAAGGCGCTCTGATGGATGTAACCTATCACCCCGGCATCACAAAAGAAATAAGGCTTTATGTATCTGGCGGCGAAGATCAGATTACCGTGAATACGGCCAATACACCCATTAAATTAAGAGTGGTTGATAGCACCGGCAATAAAACCTTTGATATAAAGCAAGCCGCTACCAAAGTAAAGGTTTACGGACCGGTAGATAATACTAAGTTTACGGGCAATGAGAACCGGGTAAGCAAGCATTTTTCGAGCGATACGGCTAATGTGAGGTTTTTACCTACCAATTTGTATAATGTATGGATGCCGCTGGCTACAGCAGCCCTCAATAAGGATGATGGCTTTTTATTGGGCTTAGGCTTTAAATACACCGGCCATGATGGTTTTCGTAAACTGCCTTATTCTACCGTACAGCAGGTAATGATCACCCATTCTTTCGCTACAGATGCTTTCCGTGTTAAATACAACGGTGAATGGATAGACGCCATTGGCAAGGCCGATATCACGTTGCAGGCCTATGCGCAGGCTCCTGATAATACAGTGAACTTTTTTGGCCGCGGTAACGAATCGGTGCTTGACAAGAGCATCAATGATTACCGCCGGTTTTACCGCACCCGTTATGATATTTACCAGGTTGACCCAGCCCTGCGCTGGAAGTTAGGCCGAGGAACTACCATAAGTGCCGGTCCATCATTCCAGTATTATCATCTTGATCCTGCCAGTAATGCCGGACGCCTCATCAGTCAACCATCGCTCATAAACAGTTACGATAGCTTAACCACCAATAAAGATAAGCTTCACTTAGGCGCCCTGGTTAATTTTGAAAGCAACCATAAAGACAACAACATATTGCCAAAAAGCGGCTACTACCTGTTAATCAGGCTGCAAGGTTATGGTGGCTTAAACAATTATTCAAGAGCATACGGGCAAATCAGATCTGAGTTTACCTATTACCAAAAGCTAACCTCAAATGGATCCATCGTACTGTCAGATCGTGTAGGCGGTGGTGCGAGCATCGGCAATGCGGCTTTTTATCAGTCTATGTTTTTAGGTGGCCAGGGTAATTTGCTTGGCTACCTGCAAAACCGTTTCGCGGGTCAGCACATGGTATATAACAACCTGCAGGCGCGGATTAAACTGGCCGACATAGCCAGTTATATACTACCAGGCCAATTTGGACTGATGGGCTTTTATGATGCCGGCCGTGTTTGGATAAAAGACGAACACTCCGACAAATGGCATACCGGTACTGGCGGCGGTATCTTTTTTGCACCTGCCAGCTTAACGGTATTGCAGATTATGGCCGGTCACTCAAGCGATGGCTGGTACCCGTTTATAGGACTTAACTTCAGATTGTAAATATTCGACTGCCAAAGAGGAAAACAACAAAAAGCCTGGTCATTTGTGCCTGTTGCACAAGATGATTAAAATGGCTAAAGATAAAGGGCAAATGACCAATAGGTTGTTTGCCCTTTTCTATATGCTTTGAATAATGCCATCATCAAGCAGATCATCTGAGCAAACAGGATAGCTATTTGCCGATGTAATATCTCAAAAGGGGTAGTTAATGTATCGTTGGGGCTGTTTTTGCCTGGTGCGGGTCTTGCTTTCAGCAATTTTTTGAGATTATACGCCACAGCCGCCATAATCATACATTTATTGGCCAAAGCAATACCTTTTGTATTCACTTTCTTCATAGCAGTAAAGTTGACCAGCGTACCAATTACAGGCTCCACTGTGCCTGCCCTTATTTTTCTCATTTTTTGCCCCTTAGTACTTTGTACACGATGTGCCATTTGTGCGTAGAGTTGTTTAACGCTCGAATCCCTGATCACTTTAATGCCGATGGATGGGTTCGTACAGGTCTGTTTGAAAGGGCAATCTTTGCAGTCCTTTACATTGGTCTTATACAGTTTATGCGTACTTTCTCCCCTTATTCTGAAATGCCGGAAAGTAAGGTATTTTCCTTCAGGGCATTTGTAACGGTCATTTTCAGCCTCGTAAGTAAAACCTGCACGGTCATTTATGAACCCTTTCTTGTTAGGGATAAAGCCCTCTACCTGATGCCTTATCAAAGCTAAAAGAGCAGGCTCACTGCTGTACCCTGCATCTGCAATAACCTCTTCCATCTTTAAGCCGTTATCACTAAGGTTATTTGCTGTATGTTTCAGTACCTCGGTAAAGCACTGACCATCTCCTTTATCAGCGTGGAATGCCTGTATATGTGTAATAATATGATCCGCAGTATCTACAATTACCAATAGCAATTAATTACCTGTTTTTGATGAGTTCATTGTATTAATGTTTTATGCTCCTGTAAAAAACCATAAGCTTTCCGGGCCGGGGAACTGAGCGTTTTTCGCAGTCGATATAATGATTAGTAACGCTGGTTAAGGATTACCCTCTTTAATCTTTTAGGTTATTGAAATAATCCGTTGTTTCTTTGATTATGGATTGCATTAATTCTTTGGCTTTGGTATGTTTAAGTACTGGTGCAATTTGCCCTCCCCAAAACAAAATCATATCCCATTTTCCCTGTTCAATTGCAGCCTTGCGAAGCGATGACATAAATGAGGATTGTAACGGAAAAGGTAAAATCCGGGTTTCTTTATGCAGCAGATCTTTCGCTATGCGGCTGGTTATGCCCCGGCCAAGTCTTCCGGTAAAGGCACGCGATAGGGTGGTGTATTTTGCCGCGTCAGAAAACAGCATTTGCCTGTGTATAGGTAAGGCGTTTGATTCGTCGGTGGCTAAAAATGCCGTGCCTATTTGCGCCGCATCTGCCCCCAATGTGAGGGCCGCAGCAACACCTTTGCCATTAGCTATACCGCCGGCGGCAATAATCGGGGTTTTTATTCTGTCTTTAATTTGCTGCAGCAGCACAAAAGTGCCGGTAACTAACGACTCTGCCGATGCCAGGAACGATGGCCGGTGGCCACCCGCTTCAAAGCCCGAGGCAATGATCATATCAACTCCTGCAGCTTCGAGTACTATAGCTTCATCTAATGTGGTTGCAGCACCTATAGTTGCAATACCAAGCTTACGGCATTGTTCTAATATATCGGCAGATGGCACGCCAAACATAAAGCTAAATACTGCGGGTTTCAGGTGCAGCAGGGCTTCTACCTGGTTTTCAAACCTTGATTTAAATGAGGCAGGTTTTGGTGGCAGCGGGATATTCAGTTCGTCAAAGTAAGGTTTAAATAAAGTACTTGTCTGGTCAAATTGCTCGTCGGTAATGCCATTGTCAGCACCATCATGATCAGATACCCATAGGTTAATATTGTAGGGTTTATCGGTTGCTGCCTTTAGCTGCTTATCTACATCAATAATCTCCTGCGGACTTAAAGTATAGGCGCCATAACCGCCTAATCCGCCAGCGTTTGATACGGTAGCAACCAATTCAACAGTTGAAAGGTTACCTCCGAATGGTCCCTGCAATATTGGATATTGTATGCCGAGTATTTGTGCTGCTTTTGTATTGTACCACATAGCTTTAAGTATTAATTGATTATTCGGTAACGTCGCTTATCATTTTATTGACAATTACCCAGCGGTTGTTTATTTTATGGAACGACAAAAATTCATGATAGTTAAAGTCATACATTTTAACGCGAACCTTAGCTATCGCGATAGAGTTGATCACGTTGATAGTAATGATCTCTCCTTTAAAGGGTTTACCTGAATCTTTAGGACTTTGGCGATTTTTAACACCGTCAAGATATACATCTAATGTTTTGGCATAAGGCTGTCCCTTTACATCGCCAAACAACAGTGTGCCAGCATTAAAGGTAGAGCTTAACAGGTCTACATCACCTTCGTAAATGCTCTTAAAATAATTATCCAATGTTTGTGAGATTGCTAATGAATCTGCTTCTGAATTTTCCATGATATTGTATTTTTTAGAGTGCTTATTTATTGCCTGCCTGCTGTGCATAAAGCAAGCAGCAAGCGATATAAACAACATGATCAGCAAAAAAACGTTTCACGCTTCCGGTTAAATTAATTAGCGTTATGACCGGCACCAAAGCCGCCGTCAACGTTAATAATAGCACCGCTAATAAAATTACTTTTGGCAACGGTGTAAACCATGTGGGCTACATCTTCAACTTCGCCTACCCTGTTAACTAAATGTACCCCTGCGGTTTTGTCAGTGTTATCCTCACCGCCGCTGGCGTGCATAGGAGTACGTATAGTACCTGGAGCAACTGTATTTACCCTTATGTTTTGTTTGCCAAATTCGGCGGCAAGCTGTAAAGTGAGGGAGTGTATAGCACCCTTGCTTGACATTGCCGCCGTAATATCCCAACCACCAATAGCATGATCTACTAATGGTGTACCTATATTAATTATCACACCGTCATGCTGTTTTAGCATTTGAGGGATAGCGGCCTGTGTGGTGAAATAAGTGCCTTTAAGGTTGGTATTTAAAAAGCGGTCAAGGAAAGCTTCATCAACTTCCAGGAATGGTTTGGTTTCAAATATACCTGCATTATTTACGAGCACATCAACCGAACCGAATTTTTCAATCGCTTTTTCAACAAGCTTGATGCCTGTGTTTTTGTCGCTTACGTTGCCTGCAACCATAGCCAGGTTATTACCTGCGCCCAGTTCTTCATAAGCTTTCTGCAGTTTTGCATCAGTTGATGAATTGATAACTACATTGTCGCCTCTTTCTAAGAAATATTTAGCGACGCCTAAACCTATACCGGATGATGCTCCGGTTATTATTACTGTTTGCTTTTTCATTGTTTTATTTTTTATCGGCAGTGATGCCTTTTTCTCTTAGTACTGAAACCTGTTCGCCTGCATAACCCCAGTCGTCCAGATCAATTTCCTGTATTACTACATGTGTTAAATGAGGGTCTTTATTCAAGGTGTCGGACATCAGGTCGGTAACCCCTTTTATAAGTCTTTGCTTTTGCTCGCGGGTAACTCCTTCGCGGGTTAGCTCAATTTTTATGTATGGCATGGCTTTAATTTTTATGCAGTTGCTGATTAAGCAACTGCAGTGATATTTACATTCAAATCAAAATCATTGTAGATCAGGGTATCGCCCAGGTCTTTAAAGAAATTTCCTGAACGGAATTTCATATTGTATTTGGTACGGTCAACCACTATTTTACCCAATGCGCTGATGGTATTGTTATTAGCAGTTAATGCTGCATCAAAGCTTACAGGATGGGTAATAGCTTTAATAGTAAGGTTTCCCTGGATGTGATAATCATTGTCCGTTTTTGGTGTTACGGAAGTGATCTCAAAAGTTGCTTCGGGGAATTTTTCTGATGAGAAGAAATCATCTGAAGCGAGGTGGCCGGCAAACTGCATATTGGTAGCAGGATCGGTAACATCCAGAATTTCAATGCTGGTTGTATCAACAGTAAATTTACCACCGGTAAGTTTACCATTTGCAAGTGTTAATGTACCCTCTTTAACTGCGATGGTACCATTATGCGCGCCGGTTACTTTACGTCCAACCCAGTCAATATTGCTTTTGGCGCTTACGATCTCAAAGTTTTTAGTTTCCATTTTCTTTATGTTTTAAATTGTTTTGCAATTATTTATAACACAAAGTACGGCAGGAAACAAGAGGGTATTACGTGATGTACATCACATAGTAAATGAGGTAGTTATTATGTGATGTACATCACATTTCAGACGTGATATAGCCGGCTCAGGGTTTCTCTTGAAACGCCTAAGTAAGCAGCAATCAGGTGTTTAGGGACAATGTTATATAAAGCCGGGTACTGTTGCATCAGTTCTTCATAGCGGGCTTTGGCATCATTGTTCATTAGCGATAGAAGCCTTTTTTGAGAAGCTACATAGCCCTTGTTGGTTCTCCATCGAAAAAAGTATTCGACCAGGTGTATTTCTTTGCAGATTTTTTCACGGTCATTATTCGATATGCAAAGCACTTCGGCATCGGTAATACAGTCAAGGTTGATGGTAGCTTTTGTATGGCTGTACAGGGCGTTAAAATCCGATGTCCACCAGGTTGGCATGGCAAACTGAAGGATAAACATTTTAATATCATCATTGATAAAGAATGATTTTAAACATCCCGAAAGCACAAAATACTCACAATCCACCATGTCGCCTTCAGAAATAATAGTTTGCCCTTTTTTAAAAGACTGATATTTAAAATGTGAAAAGAAATAGTCAAACTGTTCGTCGGTGAGGGATATCGTTTTTGCGATGTGCTCTCTTAATATTTCTTTAGGCTCCATTTGCCGGCATGATTAATTAATATCAAAGTAAGTAAATTTTGGAGTAAAACAAGGTGATATATCTTATCGGTTAAGTCTATATTTACTTCAGAAAAACAATCATCTTAAATCTGTTTAACCTGAATCTATGAAATTTTTTAAAGCAGTTTTTTGTCTGCTCATCTCGTTTTCACTAACCTGTACTGCTCAGCAAAGCAGTATGTCATCTAAAGGGCAGCCGGTAACGGATACGATATCTGATAGTTATGATAAAATACTTACAAGGCTTGAACAGCAAGCCGTAGATAAGAATACAGATAATTTAGGAACGTTACTTGGTGAAATAGATTTCCGGGTTAAAACAAACAATCTTGCCGATTATGAAGACGGTTTTGTTCCGCACGTTGAGATGGAACAACCGGATATCTCCAATTTGATAGACAAAGATCAAATTGTTATACCAAAAAAAATAACCGTAATAATTGATTATCCATTAACTAACGAATATCGTTTTACGCTGGCTTCTGCAACCGGTTTTACCAGGGAACAGTTGGTTAGGGCAATAAGTGATCATTATCACAAGCTTTACCAGGACGAGGAGGCTTCCGCAACCATAAAAACAATACCAGTTAATGAACGAAAAACTGTATACAACAGAAACCAAACCAATGGTAAATATAGGATTTGGGGGCATGATATAAGCGACCTTGTTTTAGCCAGCGTCCTGGTTTATAAGTCAGCGGACGGGACTATTCTTTTGAGTCTGAACATTGAATCTTAGCTACTGTTACAAACGGTATTTAGATTGCAAAAAGGCCTCCTGATAACTAATCAGAAGGCCTTTTTTACAAATTTGAAATACCAAACAGTTAATAATAATAAACGTTGTTTTGCACATTTGCGCTAAGCTTTTTATCATCTGTAGCTGCGCTCAGACCCTGCAGCCATACAGTATTAATGGTATTTCCAATCAATTTAACATCGGTTAAGGTTACCAAAACGGTATTAGTGCCTGCTTTGCGTATTTCCAGCGTATAAGTGTTGCCGTCAAACTGTTTAAAAAGCGAAGCTTTTTTATAAGCTGTATTACTTGCAATTACATCGCCGCCTTTTATGGCAAGATCAACCGCGCCGGCATCAGGGCTAACATTCACCAAACGTAGCGAGGTTTTTCCGGCATCGGGTTTAACTATCGAATCGGCCAGTAGCACGATATCGGGTTTGCTTACCACGTTGGTTAAATAAATGGTGTAAAACTTTTTGTCGACCAGGCTAATGGTATCTGATTTAAGCTTTTGCGACAGGCCCGACGTTGAAAAAGAAGCGGTACGTTTTCCCGGGAAGGCCCGGATATAATCAAGCCCGTGACCATAGCTTATCGGAAAGGTGTTGGCCTGATTTTGATCCAGAAAAAAATTAACCGGTTGTGCATCCGGCGAAGCATTGATTACCGATATCAATGCGGCGGGTGGTTCTACATAATCACTGTCATGGTTCTTTAAACAGGATGTAAGCAGCCCCGCCAGCAAACACATCATTCCCACTATGCCTGCCCGCCTTTTTAAATTTTGTTGAACGTATTTCATAAACTTGATAATTGTAATAAACTTATATTCAACCTTACGTAATCAGCCGGGGTAAATGCTACAGTACACTAAAAATTTTTATGGCGGCTAAAGAAAATGTTCAGTCATATTTAAAACTTCTTCCTTATTTTAGAAAATACCAAATCATGGAACACGTTAGCGTTTTAGCATAGGGTCAGCTAATCCTTTAACAAAGCGTAATAATAATTTCATCTGTTATAATTAGCTTTTATCCTTATCTTCATGGCGCCTGCCCACAGTTTATTTGTATGCCGATGCCGATAAAAAAAATTGTATTTAAAACGCTTAAAATAAGTGCCATGACATTTGTAAGCTTATTGTTGCTGATGTTTTTGCTACCGTATCTTTTCCCCCAAACGGTAACCAATAAAATAAAACAATGGGCCGCGGGCAGTATAAATGGCAAGCTTAATTTTACAAGCACCCGGCTTTCCTTCTTTAAAAGGTTCCCGTCGCTCACCCTTACTTTAAATGATTTTGAGCTTGATGGCAGCGCCCCCTTTCAAAAGGACACACTGGTTGCCGCTAAAGAAATTTCATTGGCTATTGACCTCTCATCGGTTTTTAAAAGCAAGATCAAGATCAATAAGATCTACCTGAGCCAGTCGGTGATCAACATACAGGTTGATAGCAGCGGTAAGGCCAATTACAATGTATACAGATCGGCAGGAGCAAAGCCCGCCAATGCCGCCGATACCAGCAGCGCTTCGCTGGGTATTGAACAAATATTGATTGAAAACAGCCGCCTGGTTTATAACGACAGGTCGCTGCCCATGTTGGTCACAGGACAGGGTTTTAATTATAAGGGCAGCGGGGACCTGAGCAAAGATATTTTTGACCTGTACAGCCATGTAGAATCTTCGTCGGTTGATTTTTATTATGGCAATAAAGCTTACGTGCACCGTAAAAAGGTAAACGCCGATCTGGTTACCAGCATTAACACCAAATCACTTGCTTTTGCCTTTCAAAAAAATGATCTGCTTATTAACCAGCTGCCGGTTAAGTTTAAGGGGCGCTTTGAGTTCCTGAAAGACGGGTATGATATGGATTTCCGTATCACATCTGACCAAAACGACCTGAGCGATATTTTTACAGCCCTGCCTGCTGAGTATGCCAAATACGTTGATGATACCGAAATAAACGGGGCAGGTAATATACAGGTAGCGCTTACCGGTAAATACATCGCCGCAAAAAATATCATGCCCGACCTTAATTTCAGTATGAAGGTGCGCGACGGTTTTGTAGCCAATAAAAATACCCCGGCGCCGGTAAAAAATCTGTTTATCAATATGGATGCCCACCTGCCCGGCCTTAACCCCGATAGCCTGAAGCTCAATATCGATTCTATTTATTTTAATATTGGTAAGGATTATTTTGGCTCAGTAATAAAAGTACACGGGATTAAGGAACCGGACATCTTCGCAAAGATCAATACGGAGATCAACCTGGAACAATGGAACCGTGCCTTTGGTGTAAAAGCGGTTGACCTGAAAGGTCGCTACTCACTGCACATGGTGGCCGAAGGTAAATATGCCAAAGGCATTAAAAGGACCGGTGGCTTAAGGCCTAAAACAGATACAGTAATTACCAGTATACCCAAGTTTACGCTTCATTCGTCGTTTAGAAATGGCTATTTTAAATATGCAAGTCTGCCCGAGGCCGTTAAAAATATTAGCTTTGATATGAACGCCAATTGCCCCGATCATGATATAGCCCATGCCTCCATGCAGGTAAGCAACCTGAACATGGTTGCCCTTAATAATTATTTAAAAGGGTATTTTAAGCTGAGCAATACCGCCGGGACTTTAATAGACGCGGGTATTAAGGCCAAATTTCACATGGCCGATATTAAACAGTTTATGCCGGCCGATACTGCCATGGATATCCGCGGCGATTTGACGGCCAATGTGCAAACCAAAGGTCGCTACATTCCGGCCCGCAGGATATTCCCGGTTACCAACGCGCAACTCGAACTGAAAAACGGGTACATCCAAACCAAGTATTATCCGCACCCGCTGCAGGATATACAGGTCAGCGCAGATATCCGTAATAATACCGGAAATTTAAAGGGATTGAAAGTTAATATTAAACCCGTTTCGTTTAAGTTTGAAGGACAACCCTTCCTGTTAAAAGCCGACCTACGCAATTTTGACGATCTGGATTACCGCATAGCCTCTCGCGGCCGTTTGGATATTGGCAAAATTTACAAGGTATTCGCGCTTCAGGGCTATGATGTAAAGGGTTTTATCAGTACTAATTTTTCGTTGAAGGGTAAACAAAGCGATGCTACAGCAGGCCGTTATGACCGGCTGGCCAACTCGGGTACCATGAAGGTAAAAGATATTGCCCTTCGGTCGGAGTTGTTCCCTAAGCCGTTCATGATTAAAACGGGGGCGTTCAGCTTTAATCAGGACAAGATGAAATTCGATCAGTTTACTGCCGATTATGGTAAATCGGTTATTGTATTGAATGGAGCGCTGTCAAACGTGATTAATTACGCGGTTAAACCAAATTCGCCGTTAAAGGGTGAATTTAATCTGAGCAGCGGTTTAATTATTGCTGATGATTTTATGGCCTTTGCGGGCACACCAGCCTCGGCAAAGCCTTCCAAATCAAACGGTGTTATATTGGTTCCGTCCAACCTCGATCTTAATTTTACCGCCGATATAAAAAAGGTAAAATACATGGGTCTGCATATCACCGATGCCAAAGGGCAAATGACCATCAACAACGGGCAGATACTGCTTAAGCAAACTGGCTTTACCCTAATTGGCGCTCCTGTAGTAATGGATGCTACTTACGGCAGCACCACCCCTCAAAAAGCGTATTTTGATTATCATATCAACGCCAAGGAATTTGATATACAAAGGGCTTATAAAGAAGTGAAGATGTTTCATGATATGGCATCATCGGCCGCGCATGTACAGGGTGTGGTATCATTAGATTATAAATTGAATGGCAAACTCAACGGCGACATGAAACCTATATACCCATCCATAAAAGGCGGGGGAGTGTTATCTGTAAAAAAGGTAAAACTATATGGCTTTAAACTGTTTAGCGCAGTAGGCAAACAAACCGGGCATGATAGCCTGGCCAAAGGCGATGTTACCAAAGTTGACATTAAAAGCTCCATTGCCAACAACATCATGACCATTGAGCGCACCAAAATGCGCATGGCAGGCTTCAGGCCAAGGTTTGAGGGCCAGGTAGGCCTTGATGGTAAACTTAACCTGCAATTCAGGCTGGGATTGCCACCATTTGGCATATTCGGTATCCCGATGACCATTACCGGCACCCAGGAAAACCCCAAAATAAAGATGGGCAAAGCCAAGAAGGAGGATGAATTGAAGGAGACGACAGATGATGAACAGTAGGGGTGGCTAAAGAATGATAACGGATAATATTTCGACTATAGGAATTAATAAGGCAGGACAGTTATTTATAAAGCCCGAAACAGAATGTTTTGTTCTTATTTGGCGTAGTGCGACCGAAGTACATTGGAATGATAAAGAAGGGTATCTGTTTTCGCCTAAACCAAGAGAATAGTCATATTTGCACTGGTATAAGCATATAATCGGTATTATTAAAGATGAATATGGACGTAAGTTAACTGTAACATCAAATACAAACTGGTTAAGTATTCCTGCTGATCTTCAACAACAAATTATTGAGTTATAATAGTTATAAATCAAGACAATCTCTAAAATCCGTTTAATTCCGGTTCAGAATAACCCTAATATTCAAAAGTTTCGTAATGCTCTACCTGTTCCTCAAAGTCAAGTAAATAGTCTTTGTCATCAGGGTAGTAACGGGCTTTTTCATAGTTTTTCCCGGCAAACTTTTTAATGCTGTTATAGGAGTCCCATTTGGTAACGGTCCAGAAGTGGCAAATGTCACCCGTTATCTGCCGCCAAACCTCTGCCGATAAATTACCGTCGATGTTTTTGTAATCGGGGATACCGCTTTTCTCGAGATAGTCTAAGTAAATATCGGCATGTTCAGCTCTTGTTGTACCATGCCATATACGGGTGATGATTGGTTTCATGTGTTTATCCTTGATCTTCAATAAACAATACTTAAAGCTAAGATAAGTTTGCCTAAAAATCAAGAGGCTGATGCCTACCATCCCTTATCAAATTTCATCCAATAAATATCGCCCCAGCCATCACCAAGGCCGTTAAGTGTGTAAGCCAATCTGCCAATACATCTTGTAATTCGTGCAGATAATTCATCCGCACGAATTGCAAGAAAGATCAGTTTAATTGCCGCTCTCGAGCGTTTTTTTTGCGAAATGGCTCAACAGGAATAACGACGCCCCCAAAATGCTTATATCCTTTATCAGAAATGAGCCAGTTCCGGATGGAGCATAAACACCGTCAAACATGGTAACAGTATCTGGCGTGGTGAGGAAGAATGTGCTTGTTACAAAGAATATGACCACACACAGCATGCTCCCCCAAATACCTACCCTTGGCGAGAAATTACCTGCCAGAATAGCCAGCGCGGCCAAAATCTCCAGTACGCCAATAATGGCCGATGTTGTGTTGATACTGAAAATATGATACATCCAGCTCATGAGCGGACTGTTTTTTACCAGACCGGCAATGCCATTACTTTCGGTAGGTGTAAATTTGGTTGTTCCGATCCATAGCAGGATAATGGCGATACCGATGCTTGATACGATGAAGGCCACATTTTTTTCATCGAGCCATTTGGCCAGTTTTAAAAGTTTCATTTTGCAGTTTATTTTGATGATTAATTATTGCGTTTTGCATCATTAGTCGTATCATCATAAAATAGCTTACAAAATGTTGTTCTTTTTTTCAAAGGTCTTGTTTAGGGGTTTCAAATTGAAGCGATAGTCTGCCACTCCTTTAACATTGCCATATCAACTTTCAAATCACTAAATCATCTTAAATATGCTTTGGCTTTTTAGCCGCAGCATGTTATATTAGCTTATTCTTTTCCTTTTCTCCAATTATAGTATTACCGGTAGCCTGTTTATCAATAACTTCTGTTAAAAAACTGAAAATGAAAAAGGTATCGTTGTTTTTGGCGCTTTCTGTTGTTTTGCTCGGAACATATTTGTTTGCATTTCAAATCAAAAAATTACCGGGCAAAAATGAGATTAGAAGAACGAGATCGGTTATTTGCGGCTCGTTTTCGGCTGTTGATGACGGGATTACCACAGCAAACGGAAAATTCATAGTAAAGTTACCTGGCTGGGGCCATTATAGTTACCATATTTCAACACGTAATGATAGCGCCCAATTTTATTTTGACCAGGGCTTAACCATGTATTATAGTTATCATTTGAAAGAGGCGTTTGCCTCGTTTAAAGAAGCGGCAAGATTTGACCCTTCTTCACCTATGACCTACTGGGGGCAGGCATTAAGCATGGGCCCTTACTATAATGCTGCTAACCTGTACGTTGTACCAAAAGGTTTGCCCGCCGTTTTAAAACAATTGAACGCGACTGCAAATCATGCAACTGAAAAAGAAAAAGGGCTCATCAGGGTAATGAACCTCCGTTATCCTTCGACAAATGAACAAACAACAAATGATAATATGGGGTACGCGAACGGAATGAAGCAGCTGATATCAACATACCCCAACGACCCGGATATTAAAATACTTTACATAGATGCCATGATGCTGATGCATGCCTGGGATTTTTGGACTACTGAAGAATTGCCTAAAGAATGGACCCCGGAACTGGTTGACCTGTGCAAAGGTGTTTTGAAAGCAAATCCTGATCATCCTGGCGCTTTGCATTATTATATTCACTTAACAGAGGCATCCCGTAACCCGGAAGTGGCTTTGGCAAATGCCGAAGCTTTAAAAAGGAATTTCCCCGGCGTAGGGCACATGGTTCATATGGCGAGCCATGTTTATCAAAGAAACGGATTATATTTTCAAGGTGTTGATGCCAATACCAAGGCTGATAAAAGCGTCCTCATATATTATTCAATTGCGAAAAATGTTCCTCTTGCCAAATCAATACCTCACCTGTTTGCTGTAGAAACTTATTGCGCCTTAAGTGGGGGAATGTATGAAAAGGGTATGGATGCCGCTTTACGCTGCAGGAATAGCGTTTCGCCTGCTTCGGAAGATAATTATAGCCAATACTTGTACATGATGCCCGTACTTACAATGGTACGCCTCGGTAAATGGCATGAAATATTGAAGGATAATAACGCGCCGGATCCCGGTTGGACTTATGCGCAGGTACTGAATAGTTTTGCAAAAGGATTAGCCTTCCTTTACACCGGGAAACGGGATTCTGCCAACAGGCAGCTCGAATTATTGCGTAATAAAATTAACGACCCGGTTTTAAAGATCAGGCGAATTCCCTTTAATACCTCTTTGGAGGGCGCCACCATAGCAGAAAATATATTGGATGGTGCAATTTTATTAGATCGGAATAAATATGATGACGGTATCGCGTGCTTAAAAAAGGCGATAAAAGTTGAGGATCATATGATTTATGCCGAGCCTGCCGAATGGCCCATTCCTGCCCGGCAATTTTTGGGTGCTTACCTTTTAAAAAATGGTGATATTACTTTAGCAGAGCAAGTATACAAGGAAGACCTGGTGCATAATCCAGGCAACGGATGGTCATTGCTGGGTTTATATCAGAGTCTTAAAGCACAAAACCGTAAAGAAAAACTTAATTATTATAAGTCGGGATTTCTTCGCTCGTTTTCACATGCCGATGTAGTGCCAGTAGGATCAGTTTTTATGAATTAAAAGTGGGGACTGTAAGGTTAAGTGAATCTCCATAAAATGAGGGAAGAAAATTGATCATGATTTATCTGTTTTTTTTGCTTTGGCGAGAGCTGTAAGATCCTTTTCGGCATGAATATGGAGATCCTGCTGCGGTAGTGGTATAACAATCCCTTCTTTTTTAAATTCGGCGTCAATGGCCATAATAATTTCACTTTTTACTGAAGCACCGTCTTTGTAATCACGCACCCAAAAGCTAACCTTAATATCTATAGCCCCGTTATTGAAATTTTGAAACAGTACCGCAGGTTTTGGGTGTTGATGAATACGCTCGTTAGCTGCAAGCAGGTCAAGTATAATTTGCTGAGGTTTTTGAAGGTCGGTTCCGTGAACAACGCTTAATGCTATCTCCATTTGTCGTTTACTACCCGCCAGCGTCCAGTTTACAAGGTGGGCATTCAGTAAATCACCATTGGGTATAACCATATCCGGACCGTCCCATTTAGATATGATACTGCTCCTGAAACCTATTGATTTCATGGTACCGCCCTGACCGCTTATTTCCACAATATCGCCCACGTTTACCGGCTTTTCAAACGCTATGATAAGTCCGCTCACCAGGTTGTTTACCAATGCCTGTAGGCCAAGACCAATACCCAAACCTAAAGCGCCCATAACAATGGTAATACGCTCCATCGGGAAACCCGACGCTGCCAGCGCCAGGAACAAGCCAATGCTCATGATGCCCACACGAATTAGCAACAGCCAGCTACCTACACCCGCCCGTCGTACCTTACCGGCCGCGGGTTGATCGGTACCTCTGTCTGACGCGAAATAGGATACAATTCTGGAGGTGATTGTGGCTACGGCAATGATCACAAAGAATGACAATAAATTATTAATTGTAAAGGCGTAATCGCCAATATTTCGTTCCCTGAAAAAGAAATCATTTAATGGTGCAGATATTAACGTGAATACATAAAAATTACGGCCAAACAAAATAAACCAACCTATGATCAATAGGAAATATAGCAGTGCGGGAGCCTTTTCGCCTACGAGGTCAAAATTAATGTAGAACAATTTTTTGTCCTGCTTGGTATACACCCTCGAAGCAATACACAGTCCCTGATTGATGAGCCGCACTGTCCAAAGGAATAAAATACCGATGATAACATTTAAATAGCCACCAACAAGCAACGATTTTGAAAGGTTGTACCGGCCGTAAATATTGGCAAAAACCGATGCCAGTTCCAGCAAAAAGGCCAGGCCGATAAAATAAAGGATAAGCTTTTCTTTAAGCTCCTGCTTTTTCCCTTTTATCAGCATAAATAAGCCCGCAGCCACGCCAATTAAAGCAAGTATGAGCATACCCCATCTTTCTGTACGTGAAGCCTGCAAAATAAGGTTATCTATACAACTCACTATAAACAGGCCAAAAAATGTAAGCCATACAATCATCCAGTGCTTTGTAATAAATCCTCTGAAAATAAAGGTGAGACAAATGCTTGATATGATCCAGAATAAACAATTGAAGATAAACGGAGGCTCAATGAAAATAAACTGACCAAGGCTTAGCACAATAATTACAGCCGATAATACAGGGTAGCGCAATACCAATTGACCAGGCAACTCATTAAACGCATCATTTTCATGAATGGCTATTTGCTTTAACGATCTCAGGAACATAGCTGATGCGGTAATGAGCATGAGGAGCAGGAAAACTTTACCCGAATTGTTCTGCGCGTAAAACAGGAGGTTAAGCCTGGCTTTAATATTTGAAAAATGTACTATCTCGCTAAACGGCCTAAAAAAACCAGCCATATCGCCCAGATTTGGAAATTCCCTTTCAAATGTTCTGGATGATAATTCCTTTTGATAGTTCGCAATTTCGTCAAGGCTGGCGCTTAATTTATTGGCTGTTGAGTTTACCTCTTTTTGCAGTTTGCGTATATTGTTTACCGCATACTCCAAGGCCTTGTCCGCAGGGCGTATTTCGCGGGCGACCTCAACAAGCTTTTCGCTGTACTGAACCGCCAGTAAAGAGTCGACCGGGAAATCGAACAGTAACGGATCAGAAGAAAGCGAATCTATCCTATACCTAAAATTAACCAGGCCTTTTTCATAATTATCTATTAAGGTTTTGCGGGCGTTGGTTCTGTTTAACAACTCCAATAAAATTTTTGATGTGGTGGTCAGGTTTCTGAAGGTTTGCGCTGTACCTTTGTTTGTAAAAACGCCATCGCCAACTATTACCTCCCATTTTTTAATTTTTCCAAACTCATCATTTAGGCCCACGGTATCAATGCCGGTATTTATATAAGCATTAGCTTTTAATGTTTCTTTTTTTATGGCCTCAATTAAGGCATCCTGCTTAATGGCTTTTTTCTCACTATTGAAAATAATAATGCTTTTCCTGGTTTCTTCGGGCCCTATCTTTTTCAGGCGGTCAACAAGAGGGTTAACACTGCGGTCAGGTTGGTTTTGCACTGTGTCTGCATTTTTTTGCTGCGCCAGCGCCGAAATGCTGATAAATAAAATGCAAAAAAACAGCGGGCATTTTTTTGTATGGCTATAAACGCGGATCGACTTGCATTCAGTCATAAGGCTTTTTATTAGGATAAGGTAATTTAGATAAAATATCTCAAGAACAGGCTTTATATCAGTTATAAAGCGGCGTTCCGTTCAGTTCAATGCAGTAGTCGGTTATCCAGGCGCCGGCCGCGTCAACATATAAAATATTGGGTTTGTTGTTTTTGTTGATGGTGCCGTTGCTAATCCACTCGTTCACTTTTGCAGGCAGGTATTTGTTGCCGGATGCAGCCAGGTCAGTGATGCTCTGGTTTTTTTTGATAGCGTTGGTGAGCAGCATAATGCCATTAATTACGGGGCTTACCTTATCGTTTTGAAAATCATTACATATCAGGGCAGCTTCATCGCTGCTTTGGGTAAGCTGCCAGTCAAGCCGTATCAGGTCGTTTTTATTTACACCGTCTTTCATCACATTAAAAAACGTTTCTTCGGCGGCGAGCAGTCTGTTGATTTGGTTGGTGGCCGCGTAAGCCCTGCGAAAATTGAGAAATGTTTTGGCCTTATTTGCCATAGAGTTGGAATCAATAAGCTTATCGGCACTGGCATAACCCTCAAAGGTTACAATCACTTTGCCAGCCAGATCATTCAGTTTAATTTGGCTAATGTCTCTTGTCTGATTATTATAGATTTGTTCCCGGCCAAGCGCTCTTGTTATGGAGTCAGCTACTTTATGGGCGGAGGCCTCTGTTGGGCAAAAATGGCTGAATGTTAATATAATGAACTCCTTTTTATTGCGGTTAAGAAACGTTTTAACTGAGTCAAGTATATCTTTAAAACGCTCGCCATAACCGCCACCAACGGCATCGGCCATACAGTCTGACGAACTATGCTTGGTGTAAATGCTGTTTTTAAAGGAGCCTACCCGTAAATCAAACATGCGGATACCGGCATTAAGCTGTTTGCCAATATTTTGAGTTTGAGTGAGTGTGTTGCAAGGGTTAATAGAGCCGGCTTGCGTACCGCCGGTACCGTTTAATGCCGACATGCCCGCATCATGTGAACCTGGAATCACGATATCCTTGAGGGTGAGGTTCCCTTTGGCCGGAAAAAGTGTGTCCTCTATCCAGCGGGCGGGGTTATAATTGGTAAAATAGCTGATATAAAACTTTTGATCTTCGCCTATAAAAGCCATGATAAACTTTTGGGCATCCACATTACAAATAGATACCGGTACAGTGGTTTTAAAGTAACCGGGTAAGGTATGTTGGTCTACAGGTTTACTTTGTCCGTTGTCGGTAGCGTAGTAAATACTGTTATCCTTTTTATTTCCCTTCCACATGTAAAAGCGGCGGGTTGTACTAAACACATGGTAAATGGCAGGCGATACCTTTGTTTTTGCTCCGGAAACCGGCACCTGATCTGTCCATGTTTTAGTCTCCGGGTTATAATCGGTATAATAGATGCCCTGGTCGTTATAATCTTTATAACATACACGTGTGGTATTATTATCATAGAGGGTAGCGATAAACGGGTAATCATCACTTTTTTTGTTGGGTATGGTTTGCAAAATGGCTGGCTTAAGCAGTCCGTTATCGTCGGCGTCAATTATAGCCACTACCATTTCATTTTTGTTATCAGCATGCGATGCGATCATCATGCGGCCATTAATAACAGTTGCCGTAACCCCCAATTTTAATTTAGGTGAGTTTTCAAAGCTTACCGTATTTATAGTTTGGGTGTTAAAAGTAGTATCGCTGTTGTTAATAATGTATTTCAATGTGCCGTCGGTACCCAGCCATAAGGCGTATATGCGGTTATCAACCACCCTTAACACCGGTGCAAAGGCACTTTTTTCATAGCCCGCTGAAGCTTCGTTTTGGGTAAATTTGGTGCCATGCTGCCTGCCCAGGTAGCAAACATGAATGCCGCCTGTAGCGCCGGCATCTTTCCAGGTAACAAAGTAACCACCTTTAAAATTGGTAATATCTATAGCCTTGTCAGTACGGGCATCGGGTAAAAAATTAACAGGCTGGCTAAAGCTTAGGTTTTGCGCTTGTGTTGACTGATCAAAAGTTAATATGCCGAAAAGTATTAAAGTAGCTGTTAATAATTTCATAAAAGCGGGTTTAGATGAGTATTTGTGATTGTAAACACTTGATTTATAAAAAATTAACTGTAAATATTTTTTCTTTAAGGTGAATTTATGATATTTTTATGTGAAAAAACCAGCCTATGTTAAAAACTCTTATCATTTTTTTTTGCACTATATTATTCCTACAAGAGGTGAGCGCACAGGACGCCAACTATTGGTCGTCAAGTTATAATCCGGGAGGCTTTTTAACACCGGGAGCGGTAATAGCATTTAACCGCGATAGCGGGGTGATGTTTCTGAACCCGGCACTGCTGGCGTACAACACTAAAAGTTCGGCATCTATCAGCGGTTCAATTTACCAGTATGGAAGTATCAAGGTAAAAAATGGAGTTGGCAACGGATTTGATCTTAAATCAACATCGGCCAGCATTATTCCACAAATGGTATCGGCAACAATAGCTTTAAAAGGTAAACACCCGTTTACGGTTGGATACGCGCTTACTCATGACCCGGTAATGAGCTACCAGACCACGCAACAGCGCGATTCGCGTTTTAACGTGCTTGATGATTCTTACAGCCCCGGCGACGAGTATTTTCTGGGGCAGTACAAAAAGCTCAATAGTATTAACGAAACATCGGGCATCATTAGCGGAGGATTTAAGGCATCTGATCATCTTGCCGTTGGTATAACGGTGGAAGGGCAGCTGCGCAAGCAAACGCTCAACTCTGATTTTAGCGCAAGGGCCTTGTTTAATACCCCAACCACTACAGATTTGCCGCCAATAGCCGATGTGCAGGAATCATACCTGGCCTCGTATTTTCATATTGGCGTAAGGTTTAAAGGTGGTTTGGCGTATGACGAGGGTAAAAGTCATTTCGGGCTTACCATATCATCGCCACTATTGCATGTGATGGGTACTGCCAATATATTGAGCGATAATGAAGTTAATAACCTGAAAATTGGCTTAGGCGGCGATGTTGGCGATACGATTAATTTCCTGGCCAATGCCAGGCAGCAAAAACTGAAAGCTGTTTATAAAATGCCCTTCAGCATAGGCTTTGGCTATGCTTATGATTATAAAAAAGGTCAGTTGTATTTTGCCGCGGAATACTTTAATAAGGTAAACGAATATAACCTGATTACCCCCCGGAATGAGAATTTTTTAAAGGGCGATGTTGATCAGGATATTTTTGCATCACCGTCAGTATCGCTCAAACTTAAGGATGTTAGGGGGCGGGTATTTAATTTTGGTATCGGCGCCAGTTACCTGCTTAAACCTGATGTAACCGGCTTTGTAGCTGTACATACCGATTTTAATTACGCCAACAATGGTTTATATAAAGACGATGAGGGGTACCTGGGTAATACGGCCTATTATAACATTTATCATTGCCAGCTTGGCGCTAATATTAAAAAGCGCCGGTTTAATTTTCGTGCGGGCCTGCTGTTAGCTTATGGCACAACCAACAATTATCATCAATATGTTAGTTTTACCGACCCGCATGAGAGTAATGTTTTAACCGGCGAAACAATTGATACAAAAGCACGCAATTTTTCGGCTGGCATAATGCTGTCTTATATTCATAATCTATAGGCAGCTTTTGGTTATGCATATAGGGTGTATGCGATGCCAAATTTAATTTTCGCCCGTTTGCGGTTACAAGTGTTTTAAAATCTTATTTTTAGCGCCTCAAATACTGATACATGCATATCAGTTTTTTTACGGTAAACAGTAACTAAAAATGAAAGTTTTAAAATTTGGCGGAACATCAGTGGGTAGTCCCGCCCGTATGAAAAACCTGCTCGACATTATTAATCCCACCGAAAGACAAATCGTTGTACTTTCGGCAGTATCAGGCACCACCAATAGCCTGGTTGAAATTGGACAAGCCTATCTTAACGGTGATAAGAAGAAGGCTATCAGTTTTATAAGTATACTGAAGGATAAGTACGAGCTGTTTATAAAAGAGCTGTTTAAAACCGATGAATTTTTAAAACAAGGCAAGGAAGTTATCGACTATCATTTTTCGGTACTCAGCAATTTGGCTAACGATCTATTCACTTCTATTGAAGATAAGATTATTCTGGCACAGGGCGAATTGTTATCGACTACTTTATATCATGTGTACCTGAAAGAGATAGGTGTGCCATCTGTGCTGCTTCCGGCGCTTGATTTTATGAAGATTGACGAGGATAATGAGCCTATTGTTGATCATATCACCGAAAAAATTACTCCCTTACTGGATAAACACCCTGATGTTAATTTATTTATTACCCAGGGCTTTATTTGCCGTAATGCTTTTGGCGAAATTGATAACCTGCGCCGTGGTGGCAGCGATTATACCGCATCGTTAATAGGTGCCGGTATCCACAGCGAAGAGGTGCAGATATGGACCGACATTGATGGTATGCACAATAACGATCCGCGCATTGTAAAAGGGACACAGCCAATTGCCCAATTGTCATTTGATGAGGCTGCCGAGCTGGCTTACTTTGGTGCAAAGATCCTGCACCCGCAAAGCGTGTTCCCGGCACAAAAATATAAGATCCCGGTACGCCTGCTTAACACAATGGATCCGCAGGCCCAGGGTACACTGATCACCAATACAAGCGAAAAAGATAAAATTAAATCAATAGCGGCTAAAGATGGTATTACAGCCATCAAGATACAATCAAGCCGAATGTTGCTGGCACACGGTTTTTTACGCAAGGTATTTGAGGTTTTTGAACGGTACAAAACATCAATAGATATGATCACCACTTCAGAAGTTGCGGTATCATTAACTATTGATGATACCACTTATCTGGGCGAGATCACCAGTGAACTTACCGCCTTTGGCTCGGTTGACCTGGACGTTAACCATACCATTATTTGCGTAGTAGGTGACTTTGGCGCCGAAAAACACGGTTATGCCTCGCGTGTATTGGAAGCTGTAAAACACATACCATTAAGGATGATATCATACGGTGGCAGTGACCATAACCTGTCGTTACTGGTGAAAAATGAGGATAAAATAGAAACCTTGAGGAGCCTGCATAACAGGTTATTTTAATAACAAGGTCCTCTAACGCAATAAAAAACAAGCGCCAATAGCGGCACAGGCAAAAGAGATACAAATATTTAAAAGCAAGAGTTTTATGGTGAGCTTTCTGTCGTGATATAATTTATAGCTTGATAAAAGACCGAGGATTAAAGAGGCAGATACCCATACAACAACAAACAGATTACCCATTATTACTATGTTTAGTAAAACTAATATAAATAAATTCCAGGAGTTAGATACCCCGTTCTATTATTACGATATGGAAGTACTGCGGGCAACGCTTGATGCCTGTCGTGATGCATCGGCAAAGCATGGTTTTCATGTACATTATGCCATGAAGGCGAACTTTAACCCCAAGGTGTTGGATATGATACAATCTTTTGGTTTTGGGGCCGATTGCGTGAGCGGTAACGAAGTAAAAGCCGCTATTGAACATGGTTTTGATAAAGGTAAAGTTGTGTTTGCCGGAGTGGGTAAATCAGACCGTGAAATAAATTTTGCACTTGATGCTGATATTTTTTGCTTCAATGTTGAATCTGTTCAGGAGCTTAACATTATTGATGGACTGGCCGCAGCTAAAGGTAAAAAAGCCAACGTTGCTATCCGGATTAACCCTAATGTTGATGCGCATACTCATCATTTTATTACCACCGGTCTTGATGAAAATAAATTTGGGATAAACATATGGCAACTGCCAGATGTGGCCACTGCATTGCGTCAGTGCAATAATCTGCAGTTTTTAGGCATCCATTTTCATATAGGCTCTCAAATTACCGATCTGGAAGTGTATAAAAGCCTGTGTACCCGTATAAACGAAATGCAAGACTGGTTTGAAGATCATGGCTTCCCGGTTAAGGTTTTAAATACCGGCGGCGGTTTAGGTGTTGATTATCATAATCCGGACGGTAATATTGCCGATTTTGAAGGCTATTTTCAGGTGTTTAAAAGTTTCCTGAACGTTAAGCCAGGGCAAGAGGTACATTTTGAGCTTGGTCGCGCATTGGTGGCGCAGAGTGCTTCTTTGGTATCGCGGGTGTTGTATGTTAAGAACGGTCAGAAAAAGAATTTTTTGATACTGGATGCCGGTATGACCGAGCTAATTCGCCCTATGCTTTACCAGGCTTATCACCAGATTGAGAACCTAAGTCAAACTTCGGAAGCCGATACAAAATATGACGTTGTGGGGCCTATATGTGAAAGCACTGACTGTTTTCAGAAGGATGTAGACCTGCCCCAATCATTCCGCGGCGACCTGATCGCAGTACGTACAGCTGGCGCTTATGGAGAGGTAATGGTCTCTGGTTATAACCTGCGCGACAGGGTGGGGAGTGTATATTCTGAATAACGAATTATAAAAAATGTCCTGTCATTCTGAACGGAGTGAAGAATCTATTCTTGAGTTTGCATATTGGAGAATAGGTCCTTCGTTCCTCGGGATGACAATTAGGTAATACAATTTTTAGTATAGCAAACCCTTAAAGTACCCATCCGTAAAATCGGCGGCAAAGTGGATTACATTAGGTAGTTTCTCAAACTCATGTGGTTCGTGAGTAGTGGTAATCACTACTGCATTCATACCCGCATTGGCTGCTGCTTCGGCGCCTTTGGGCACATCTTCAAATACTAAACAATCTGTAGGCGTAACATTGAGCTGCTCTGCGGCTTTTAAAAAAGTTTCTGGATGAGGTTTGCTTAGTACTACATTATCGGCACTCACAATTGCTTTAAAATAGTGCCTGATGTTCAGATTATCGAGCACAAAATCAATATTGAAGGGAATAGCCGCCGAACCGATGGCCATCGGGATACCTTTTTGATGAGCTGTTTCTAAAAAATCAAGTAAACCGGGTAATAGCGCCAGGTGCGGTAAAAATTCCTGCTGGTATTTTTCTTCTTTGGCGTAAGATAGGTTTTCCATCTCTTCCATGGTGAAACGGTTAGGGCCAAACATTCGTACCAGTACCTCTGGGTTTTTGCCATACATCTGCTGTTTTACTTCGTCCCAGGTAAAATTGCCGCCTAATTGGTCATTTAAAAGGGTTTGCCATGCTTTGGTATGGTAGGTCATATCATTAATCATGGTTCCGTTAAGGTCGAAAATAAAAGCTTTCATGTATAGTTAATTTTGGGGGCAAACATACATTTTTTTAAAAAACTAAAACCGACAAAGCCGGATGCGCTTTACCGGAGGGTGAATTTTATCCCCGGAGTTGAATTTTTGTGCTTTTGTTTGTGTGTTGAAAATGAGATTGTTAATGTTGTTTGTGGTTGCAAAATGATTGTATAGGGTTGGGTTTGTAAAATAATATTGTACCTTGCGCACTTTAATAAATAAAATAATGCAAAAAGAAGGAACAGTAAAATTTTTCAATGAAACAAAAGGTTTTGGATTTATTACACCAACCGGTGGTGGCCAGGACATCTTTGTTCATTCAACAGGCCTGATCGATGAAATCCGTGAAAATGATAAAGTAGAGTTTGAAGTAGAAAACGGAAGAAAAGGTTTAAATGCGGTAAATGTAAAGGTTATTTAATTATAATATAATCATTAAACGTACCAGGCATTCACTTTAGTGAATGCCTTTTTTTATGCCTTATAAATTGTGGTTAGGGCAAAATTGGCATCGTTGTTGTTTGTATTAATGCAGGTTAAATCATCTACATAAAAAACTCAAAATGAAAGATCAAGCAAAAATTATAGCAGCACTTTTAGTTGGTGCGGCGGCAGGCGCCGCCTTAGGCTTATTATTGGCTCCTGAAAAAGGTGGCGAGCTAAGAGAAGATATTGCCGACTATATTAACGATCTGGTTGATACTGCCAAAAACAAAGCGCAATCAACAGCCAGCAACATAAAAGACTATAGCAGCAGTGCAATAGACAAGGCAAAAGCCAGATTTAGCGGTACAGTTAGCGACTTATACGAACGTGGCGAAGATGCTGTTGATGCAGCAAAATCAAAAGTAGGTGATGCTGCTTCTAAAGCGAAAGACCTGGGTGAAGATGCTGTAAATGAAGCAAAATCAAAAGCAAAAGGTGCAGCCAATGATTGGAACAATTCTGTACAAAACGCATAATATTTAGTACTATAAAAACAACAAAAGCCCGGCAACTGTGCTTGTTGCACAACTAAAGGCTACTAATTATTTAAAAGAGCAAATGACTGAAAGGTTATTTGCTCTTTTTGCTTTTCAAATAAGTTTGTTTTGAAAAAGCAGATGATTGCCATAAAGACATCCCCTGCGAGGTATAAAATCCGACCAATGCCTTTAGGTGATGGGTTTGGTTTATTTGTTTTAAGCATTTTCTTAAGCAGTTTTTTCAGATTATACGCAGTCGCTGCCATAATCATACATTTATCTGCTGAGGCAATGCTTTTGGTATACACTTTTTTCATTGCAGTGAAGTTAACGAGTGTCCCTAAAACAGGTTCTACTGTGCCACTACGTAAGTTTCTCATGTGTTTATCTATCCCATTGCTTAACCGTTCGAGCATCTGGTCATAAAGATGTTTACTTGCAGCATCTTCTAAGGATTTAATACCAACGGGGTTTGCACAGGTAGTTTTAAAAGGACAATCCTTACAATCCTTTTTGCTTGTCTGATAGATCTTATGAACCTTATTGCCTGCATAACGCATCCGACGAAAAGTAAGATTTATGCCTTGTGAACAAGTGTACCTGTCGTTTTTATGATCATAAGTAAAGCCCTCGCGGCTTGTCCGGTATCCACTGATGTTGGGGATATATCCGGTAATGTGATTGTCTTGCAAAGATTGTAAGGCTTCCGTACTACTATAACCCGTATCAGCAAGTACTTCTTCTACCTGAATATGATGTTCTTCCATATTTGCTATAACATGGCCCAACACTTCCGGAAAGCAACGGCTATCACCCTTGTCGGCGTGAAATGCTTGAATATAGGTAATGCAGTGGCTGGCTGTGTCCACGCTGACCTGGCTGCGGTAATACAGATCGTAAGGCTTCCTGGGTTTTACTGCAAAACGGGCATCTGGATCGGATGGGCTATAATGGGTACTGTTTGTTGGAGCGCGTCTTTTGACGGGTGGCTTAGGCGGCAGGTTGTCTTGGTCGGGTTCCTGTTCATTATTAGATTCTAATTCTTCGCTGTAAACTTGTACATCATCCAGTATTTGTTTCTCAATTACGCTCTCTATAGATGCATTGGCCTTGACCAATACGCTATCAACAGCCTGCCTTTTACCTGATACTAACCCTTTATCGATACACAATTTAAGCACTTGTTTAAATATGGCTACAAACTCCTGCTGCCCGTAAAGTTTACGTGTCCTGCTTAATGTGGAATGCCAGGGCAACTCTTCGTCCAGATCATATCCTAAGAAGTAAAGTACATCCATCCGCATGCGGGATGAACTGATGATGCGCCTGTCACTATTAATGTTCTCCAGATAGCCAACCAGCATCAGTTTCATAAACACAACAG
Source organism: Mucilaginibacter sabulilitoris (assembly GCF_034262375.1). Classification (NCBI taxonomy): domain Bacteria; kingdom Pseudomonadati; phylum Bacteroidota; class Sphingobacteriia; order Sphingobacteriales; family Sphingobacteriaceae; genus Mucilaginibacter; species Mucilaginibacter sabulilitoris. The sequence continues at coordinate 6,370,842 of NZ_CP139558.1, read as the reverse complement.
GGTCTATGCTTTTTTGACCCTCCGTGCCATAATATTTGGCGGTATCCTGATATAGAAATCTCAGATCAAGGGTATCTTTTAATAACCTATATAAATTATCGGCGGGGATGTGGTCGGAAAGCTGAAACCGGATGAATAGCTTCTCTTGGTAATCTTTTTTGCCTTGCATGGCTTAAATATACAAACTAATCATCTGTATATCAAGTTATTGAATATATAAAAAACGATAATCAACTATAGTCAATTATCGTTTTTTATCATTCTAAAAGCCAGTTGTGCAACAAGCACAACTGCCGGGCTTTTGTTGTTTTTATACATTTGTTTATTATTTAACAACAAATTTGTTGTTGTTAACATGGGCATCCATAAATATGCCGCCGTCTAACACCACAGACTTTATGGTTTTGTCGGTTTTAAGACTCACGGTTATTTGTTTCTGATTTTTTTCCCAAACAGCCGGCGTTTGGTGTATGGTTTCGCTTGTGCCATCGGCATAGGTTACTTTTACATCAAAAGGAATGGCGAAGCCTCCGATGTTTTTTATAACGACAGTATAGCCGCCATTAACCTTACTAACATTCTTTATATCCAGATCGATATAATAATTGGTAAAGAACCAATTGTTAAAGAACCAGTTAAGATTGCGACCGGTTATATTACTCATAGAATTAAAATAATCCCAAGGGATAGGATGTTTTCCATGCCAGCGGTCCATATAGCCATGAAGGGCTTTTTTAAACAAAGCATCGCCCAGCATATCTTTTAAAGCAAAATAACTTAGTGAGGGTTTGCCATAAGAATTGTTTCCATAGCCGCCTTTTAATTCGCTTGATGGTGTAATAACCGGCAGGTCTTCAGTTGTTGATATATCATTGATCCATCTGTCAATCCTGAAATCTTTATAAAGAGAATCGGCCTTTTGCGCGCCGACTTCGGCAGTGCCAATCAGGCGTTCAAAGGTTGTTGCCCAGCCTTCGTCCATAAAGGCGTAACGGCTTTCATTAATGCCCATATAAAAAGGGAAGTAGGTATGCGCTATTTCATGGTCCTGCACAAATTGCGAAAAATACACATCATCATTATGGCTGTCATTTACCATCATAGGGTACTCCATATCGGCAAAACCCTGAAACGAGGTCATTTTAGGGAATGGATAAGGCACGCCTGGCCAGTTGTGTGAAAGCCAGCTTAACGAGTTACGGCCGTTTTGTACGGCATGATGAAAATCTTCGGCGTTGTCTAAAAAAGCAGCCTGCATGCTGGCCCTGCGGTGAGTAGCGTCATCAACAATGGTGCTGGCCGCATCCCAAACGTAATGATCGCTGATACCAACTGCCATATCGCTGATATCGTTTGCTTTCCAGATCCAGGTGTTTACATCATTTTGCGCGGTTATACCTTTTTTAGCCAAATCGGCAGCGGTAGCCACGTGAATGGTTGAGTCGCTGGTCATAGAAGCCTGTAATCGTTTGGCATATTCCGGTTGTAACACCTGATTGGGGTTTTGTAAGGTACCCGTTGCCCAAACAATATAATTTTTAGGTGCTTTTACCTGCAAGGTATAATCATTAAAATCGTTATAAAACTCCTGGGCATCTATAAACGGAAGCCTGTCCCAGCCATTATAATCGTCATAAACAGAAACCCGGGGATAAAAATAGGCCAGGTAATAAGTAGTTGAATCGATCATACCTTCGCGGCCGCTTTCCAGCGAGATCTGGTAATGCCAGGCAATATCAAGCTTAACTGAATCATGTGGCATTAGCGGTTTTGGCAAGCTTACCATTTGGTTGGTTGTGGCCATGGCGCTGTTTACTTTTTTTGGCTGGCCATTAATTAAAAAGGTATCAATTTGTATGCCCGGCGTTAAATAGTCGGGCTGGGCGTTGGCCCATCTTGCAGCGCCCGGTTTATGAATGTTGAGTATCAGTTTCATGTTAAGCCCTTTTATAGTATCGGGGCTATTATTAATGTAAGTGATCTGTTCTGTACCCTTGATATTACGGTTAGGAGGCAGGGCGGTTATGGTGATGTTATACCGGCCGTAGTTTTGCCAGTAATTTTTGCCCGGTTTACCATCGGCAGAGCGGGTGCCTTTGTTATAGGCCTGTTGTATATCACGGGGCATATACAAATCCTGAGCTTGTACTTGTGCCAGCATTGCGCAGGCGAAAGCACTTAAAATAAATTTTCTGATCATGTTTTTAGTTAATGCAAATTGCAAATTAATATAAATGCATTGACAATTAATAAGCGATTATCATTAATTTAACATCTGCTGATATGCTTCATATTCTTTGAAATGACGTGAATATTTATGATTTCGTAACAAATTTGTAACAATAACTAATTTAAGTTCAAATGTTTTGCTTGTGTGCGATATATTTTTTTACTTTGTTCAAGTTATTTTAATAGGGGTATTAAATAACTAATATTTAAGCCATTCGCGCTATGCGGATGGCTTTCTTTTTTTATAGGGAATAGCTAATCTTCAGTTAAATATTCTTTAGATAAGAGCATAAAAAGCTCATCATTATCAATTGATTCATCAAAGCATTCGGTAAGCAGTTGCAGCTCGTCGGTGTAATTGAGTTGCCTGGCAACCATAATGAGCATGCGGCACGAAGTGATGTTAATATGTTCGAGAAGTTGCAGGTACATGATCAGATCCATATCCTTTAAAACATGTAACTGATCTTCATCCAGGCAAAATTCATCCCTTACTATTGATTTGATGGGGTTGCAGTTTTTGTCTGATGGGGTTTCATGAATAAGCTTATATATTTCTTCCATTCTTGTTATCTGTTTCTTTATGTCGTCCCAAAATTCCTGTATGGCATATTGTAAAGCTTTAAATGATGCAAACTGTATTAAGTTGCCCAACTTGCTATTAAGATAGCATTTACCAAAATATACGCGGTTTAGGTTGTGTAGGAATACCTGTTTAAGTGATTGATGATCCAATGGCTGGGAAGGAGTATTGCTCATGATACACGGATAAGAATATTGTTAAATATGAGGATAGAACTCTATTGAGGCGGAAATGTTTAATCAAATGTAATATTAAAAAGCCCAGGTTTTATTTATATTCTGATATGAGGATATAAGCTAACTTTGTACATCGATATACACAACTATGAAATATAAATTAGGCGACTTTGTACGGTTTGTTGACGAAAAAATGGAGGGTTTTGTAACCCGTATTATTGACGACCAGATGATAGGCGTTACCGGTGAAGACGAATTTGAAATACCAGTACTGGCCAGTAAGGTAACCACTGTGCATGGTTATGAACCTGCCGGTACAAAAGGCACACCTAACGCTACCGAAGAGCCCGCTATACAAGGTGAATTTGAAAGGAAAGGCATTTATACTGGTGTGGTTGCTGATGCAAAAGCCAATTCAGTAGTTCATTTTTATTTGGTTAACAATACATCGTTCCAATTGCTGGCTACGTTAACTACCGAACAGCAGCAGGTATTTAAAGGCGAGTTTGCCGGGATGATAGCTCCAAAATCGGCTGTTAAAATATATTCGGCACAACTTGCCGATTTGCAATTGTGGCCTAAGTTTATTTTTAATGTTATTTACAGTACCAAACAAAATGTAGAACCACCTGCGCCGTTGGTTTTAAACGAGAAATTTAAGGCTAAAGATTTTTCAGCAACAAAAAAAGCGGTGCCATTACTTAATGAGCCAGGCTGGATGATACGTTTGGATGAACCCGAAATGGTGATTGATGCCCAGAAATTGAAGGAAAGCTTCTTTAAATCGCCTGAAGAGAAAATAGTGCTGGATAAGCCTGCCAAAGAGGTTGACCTCCATATTGAAAAGTTACGGGACGATTATCAGTTTTTACAAAGCAGCGAAATACTGAACATACAGCTGGCCCACTTTCATAAAATGCTTGACGCCGCTATAGTTCATCAATTGCCCGATATGGTATTTATTCATGGTGCGGGCAACGGTACTTTGCGCAATGAGCTGCATAAGGCATTGGGTAAGCATCCAAAAGTGCAAACATTTATGGATGCCCGTAAAGAAAAATTTGGCTACGGAGCTACTAAAGTGATATTCAAATAGCAAGAGTCAAGACATTTAGAATCAAGAACCAGGATAAAAAGGAAAAGCAAATTGGTTTCTGATATGGAAATAGATTTTCTTAGTTATCTTGATTCTTGCTTCTTAACTCTTAATTCGCATTATTTATTCAGGTTGTCAACCTTGTCATAAAACTCATTTTGGAGCTTAAGGGTTGATGTATCGGCTTTAATGGCTTTTAAAGCATTTACAAAACTTTCAATTTCATGTTCGGCGGTGAATTTTCCTAATTCGGTTGTGGCCTTAGCACCTTCGCCTGCGTAATGGTTTGGATAAGCGGCATACCACCAAATTGGGGTATACACGTTTGGCAAATTTAAACGGTGCTGATTGTCGCCAGACTGATCGGCAGCTCTATCCATTCTCATCAGGTCTGGCCTGTAATACATCAGGGTTGAAGTTTCACCCTCGCCGGCATGCTGGTCGTTTTTGGGATCGGATTTATGCATTTTAAGATATTGGTCTGTAAATGCTTTATCGTTTTGGGGAGCATAAAAATATACCGCATAATTATGCCGTTTGTTAAGCAACGATTGCATAAAGAACCTTATGAATTCGGGATTACCGCCATGTCCGTTCAGGATCACAATTTTATCAAACCCATTGCGGGCTATTTCATCGCATGTGGCTTCCAGTAGCTCCCATATAACCTTGCTTGGTAAAGCAAAAGTGCCGGGCTGGTGTCTGGCTTCGTTTATTTGTCCGTAAAAATAATCGGGGAACACGACTGCATATTCGGATTTAACAGCATGTGCAGCCCATTCGCGAACATGGATAAGATCGGTTCCCAGAGGTGAATGAGGGCCATGTTTCTCTAATATCCCGATAGGCAGTATACAGGTTTTTGATGATTTTTCAAGTGCCTGCTGAAAATCCGAAGCAACAAGTTCGTCCCAGCGGGCGGGTAATTGCTGTGCATGGGTAAAACCAGCAAACAGCAAAATAATTAGCAAAAATAAATAAGGTTTCATTTTGTTTAGATAATTGGTACATAATAATGTGGAGAGGAAATATTTGATTGAAAATTACAAAAAAATATTCGCTGTAAAGATGTGCTTATCAGTACGTAATGTAAATTTTACTCAGTCGGTTTATTTCAGATCGGGTAGCGCGTAACAAAAAGCTGCCCCTCTTTCGCTGGCATTTTCAACCCAAATACGGCCACTCATTTTTTCTATAAAATCTTTACATATCATCAGTGCAACGCCGGCGCCCTTCTCTTTTTCATTACTGTAACTCATTTTAGCCTTAAAATTAAATATCGACCCCATTTTTTCGGGTGATATGCCCTGCCCTTCATCCAGTACGCAAACGATAATTTCGCCAGGATGCACAATGGCTGAAATAGAGATATTTGAGTGCCGAGGCGAAAATTTAATGGCATTATGTATAAAGTTGCGATGGATAAACTGCACCAGTTCCTTATCGGCATAAATAATAGCGTTGGCATCTACATTATTGACGAATTTTAAATTACATTCTTCGGCCATGAGGTTAAAGGGCTGCAGGGCTTCATCTATAAGGTCCTTAAGTAATAGGGGCGCAGGCTGGTAAATAAAACCTGAGAGTTGTTGTTTTATCCAGTGTAATATGTTTTCAAATATCTCTAACGAAATATTGGAAGAGTGTTCCATGGTGTCAACCAGTTCCATGAGTTCTTCGCGGGTGAACGAGTCGGCGTCTTTTAAAACAGTTGCAAGCGTTTTTAAGGTACCTATTGGCTGTCTGAAATCGTGCGCCAGGATAGATACCAGGCGGTTATTAAATTCATGGTCAATTTCCAGCTTTTCATTACGGAGCAATACCGATCTGTTAAGTGCCTCAAGTGTTACCGCATGTTTTTGTTTAAGGCGGTACAAGCGATAAATAAACAATACAGTAATAGCACTTAACACCAAAAGTACCCCTAATATAATAACCAGCATTTGCCGGTTCTGGCTCCTGATGGTAATAGCTTCCAGTTGCTGATCTTTTAAAGCGTAATCAATATAATCAATCCCCGATGTGTTGGTAAACACTTCTTCATCGTCATAAAGTTTTAATAATTTTTCGCTGTAACGTTGTACCTCCGGAAGGTTGCTCAGGCTTATATTAATTTCATACAGTTTTTTGCCAAATATTTTTTGATAAATATGATATCCCCTTGACTCGGCAATATAAAGGCCTTGTTTATAATACCCTACAGCTTTAGCAGTATCATTGCCGATATACAAATCGCCCAGGCTTTGAATAATATCAAGGCTAAGGTAATTAAGGTCCATCGCTATACCTTCCATGGCGGTTTTTTGCAACAGGGCAATGCCTTTTTCGCGCTCATTATTTTTTAGGTAAAACTGTCCCTGTATCTGTTCGGTAACCAATAAAACCCGTTTGTCTTTATACTTTGTGGCTATCTGCCTGGCCTCATCAAGGTAAATGCTTACAGAATCTTTTGGTATTTCACCTGGATACATCAACAAGTAATTACAGAGTACCAGTGACAGGATCGAATCTCTTTTAAGCTTTCTGCCCAAATGCTCGGCTTTGTTTAAAAATTCAATGGCCTTGTCGTCTTCCTTATTTTCGTTAAAAACAAGCCCTATATTCATAAGCGCCTGAACCACATTTGATGAATCATGAATTTGCAGATAATGGTTGTAAGCGTCATTATAATACCTGAGCGATAGCTGCAGGTTGCCCTTCAGGTCATAAACTATTCCAAGCACATTTAACGCGTCGGCATTGCCTTGGCGGTAGTTTAATCTTTCGGCAATAGCTCTGGCCCTGACAGCGTAATAAAAAGCACTGTCGATATTGTTTTCATACATTAGCATCCCTAAACGGTTCAGGGCATCAACATATTTAATGCTATCGGTAATACGGGGAAGATCTTTTTTAATTTTATTGACAACCTTTAACTGACTGTAACCCACGGAAGCGGCGAATAGCAATATTATAAAAAAGACAAAGCGTTTTTTCATTAACCGATATTTATATTAACTGATTGTTTGTTGAAAAAATCAGAGGTATAATCTTATATCGTTATACGAAATAAAACCTGCAGAGTTGAGGCAATAGTAAATAAAAATACGAGTTAGGGGCGCAGATTAATTTCAGGTTCAGATCAATCGCCCCAGGCCGTGATTATCAAATTTCTGGAACCGCCGTAATTGCGGTGTTCACATAAATAAATGCCCTGCCATGTACCAAGTGCCAACCGGCCACTACGAATGGGGATCATTACCGAGCTGCCCAGCATAGCTGCTTTTAAATGGGCAGGCATATCATCGGGCCCTTCATCATCATGCAAATAGTCGGGGTCGTTTTCGGGTACAACCTTGCTAAAATACATCTCAAAGTCGCGTCTAACGGTAGGATCGGCATTTTCATTAATAGTTAGCGATGCCGAAGTATGCTGTATAAAAACCTGCATTATCCCGGTTTTGATATGTGCTATCTGGGGCAGAGCCTGTACCACTTCGGAGGTAATGAGATGAAAACCACGTTTTCTTTCCTTAAGTTGAAGTGTTTGCTGATGTATTTGCATAAGGTGTAAGTATAGATGTTTATTACTTTATTATCATATAAAATTAAAGCTTTAGTCATCATTCTCCAGATCGTTCATGATCATTTTAAGCTCGGCTAAATATTTGCCGTATTGTGACCGCACATGCCAGCTAATACAAGCATACACTACTATAAATGAAATAAGGATGTTGGCAAACATGATCAGCAATAGCTTTGTTGAAATAATACCGCCGGCCAAATGTTGCTGAATAGATGCCGCAGTTTGATTGCCGCACAGTAACCCTATGGCTACAAGTACGGCTATCGGTGCAATACAAAAGTTATAGGCTTTGTATATTTCTATATTCAACTCCAGTTCATAGGCTACTTTACGAACGCTGTTTTTGAGGTTTAGATCATAGCCATTCATAGACTTATAGAAAAGATAAAATTTGAAAAAATAATAAACGTTTAACACGATAAGTATCAGGAGTAATATATAAGTCATGTTGAACAAATAACCCGGGTGATGCCATCCAAACAAGGCTCCTAATATTACAGCGTAAGAAATTAGTGTTGCTATAAACTCATTTCTCATGTTTCGGCGGAGCTTTCCGGTAGCCGATGATGTTTTTCCCGAAGTTATATTAGTCGCTGGCAGATGCTGATCATTTTTATGCTGATCGTCGTTATTCCAGGCATCCTTTAATTCATCAATATTCATGATCTGTATTTTTAATTAGTTCTTTCAATTTATTTTTTACGCGGTTTAACCTTACCCGTACATTTATGGCAGTTATCCCCAGGCTTGCAGCAATTTCTTCAGACGATTGATTTTCCATGTATAGAAATATAAGCGCCTTTTCAACTTTATTGAGTTGTTTTAATGCTTTGTAAAACAGGGCCAATTGCTGCTCTGTATTGTTTTCAGCGCTGTGGTCCTGTAATTGCTCAAAGTTTTCGGGTAACGGCTCATTATCGGGCCGCCGTTTTTGTTTTTTAAAAAAAGTGATGGCCGTATTTAGCGCTACCTTGTACATCCAGGAAGTTATCTTACTTTCGCCCCTGAACGAATCAAAAACCCGCCATAACTGGAGTATCATTTCCTGCATCAGGTCATCCCGGTCGGCAGGGTCATCCTGGTAAACGCGGCATATTTTAAAGAGAATACCTTTGTTTTGTTCAATTAATTCCAGAAAACGGGTTTCTTTATTATTCACTTTTTACTTCTCTTTATACACAATAAGTATCTGCTTTTGAAAATCGTTACACACAATTTAAACTTATTTTTCGGGAGCAAGTAAATCGTGGAAATATACCAGTAAATAAAAAGCGGGACGATCGTATGACCACCCCGCTTTTTAATATCGTAAAATGTTACTTAGACTATGACCATACCACCATCCATGATAATTTCTGATCCGGTAATAAATTGTGCCGCATCATCGCTAAGGTAAGCTACCATACTGGCTACGTCGGCGGGGGTGCCCATGCGGTTTAGGGGAATTTTATTAATAAGATTTCCTTTTATGGTATTCCAGGTAGCTTCATCAATACCGGCCTTGCTCATTATTTCTGTTTCGGTAGGGCCGGGGCTTATTGCGTTTACCCTTATCTTGCGTGGTGCCAACTCAAGTGCTGCCGTTTTCATAACCGAATTTAACGCCGCTTTACTGGCCGAATATACCGAAGAACCAGGATGGTTTATGGTTGCGACAATGGATGAAAGAAAAACAACCGATGCGGCATCCCTTAAAATTGGGATAAATTTGCTTAGCGTAAAATAAGCGCCTTTGAAATTAATATTCATAATATCATCAAAATGCTGTTCTGACGCTGTTTCGATGGTTGACTGTGTAGTAATCCCTGCGTTTACAAAAAGGATATCTACCTCGCCATAATTTTCCTTTACCCATGCCGCCAGTTTTTCTGTTGCCTTTAGGTCTGACTGATCGGCGACAAAGCCGGTTACACCCAAATCGGCGACTGCCTTTTCTATGGCTTCTTTTCTGCGACCGGTGATGATTACGGTGGCGCCATTTTCTTTTAAATGCCGGGCGGTTGCATAACCAATGCCACTATTGCCACCGGTAATTACTGCTATTTTATTCTTAAAATTATTCATGTTCTTATTTTTTATTTGTCGATGCAAATATATCCTGTGAATGATATAATTTTGTAACCAGTATCACAGAGTATACCAGTAACAATATGGCAGCGACAACATCATCAAGTGCGGAATTTCCCACGGCAGAAGACATGAGCATTCTCTTCGGAAGTGATGGCAAACGGAACCAGGCCCGCGAAGTTCGGGCCTTGCAGGACACTATTTATGTAATTGGCGGTAAGTGGAAGCTACCTATCATTAACGCTATATGCAATGGCAATAAACGTTTCAGGGAAATTGAACGCAGCATACCCGGGATAACTACCCGTATGCTATCAAGAGAACTAAAGGAAATGGAAATGAATAAGCTCATCACCCGTACGGTATCTCCGGGGCCGCCGGTTTTGGTAGAGTATGAATCAACCGACTATTGCAAAACCTTTGGCCCAATGATTATGGCCATGATAAAATGGGGAATAGAACATCGTGAGAAAATTAAGGAAGGATAACGGTTAATCCTTACCCTCATCATTAAGGCTCATGCGCATGGTGAGCATGTGCCCTGCGAAGCCTACCTTCTCATAAGCTTTAAGCGCCGCAGTATTGGCAGCATAAACTTCCAGCCTTATCTCAGCAATATCATGCTGGTGAGCCCATTGTTTGAGTTTTTCAATAATCAATTTATTTATGCCTTTACCCCGGTGATGTGGCACCACATACATAAAACCAAGATGTACATGCTGTTTATGCTTTAAGTAATGTTTCGAGTCATCAATGCGGGCATAACCACAGCCTATTATTTCGGCACCGGTTTCCGCAACAAATATCCCAACATTATCTACCTTAATTAATTCGGCTATATCATAATAGTAAAGCGGCCCGGCTTTTAAAGTACCGTCAAACGGGCGCTCGGCATCAACTAAAGCTTGTTTAAACTGGTGCAGAGTGTCTAAATCACGTAATTCTGCTTCTCTAATAATTATTTGATTCATATTTTTGGTTGATGATATATTGGTAAAATTATGGGTTTAATACAGGGTTTTAACCGTCTGTAAAAATATTTCAAGCCAATTGTCCAGTTTAATGTTTAATGATCGTCATTTGGTTTTAAACACTTAAATTAACAGAAAATGAAAGACTTCTTATTTGTATTCAGAAACGATTATTCCGCATTGCCAGTACCTACACCTGAGGAGTTACAGGCCGCTACTCAAAAATGGATGGATTGGGTAGGTAGCATAGCTGCTCAAAACAAACTGGGAGATCGGGGAAACCGTCTGAAAGCGGAGGGTAAGGTTGTGAGGCCCAACGATGTGATTACCGATGGACCATACTCCGAAATTAAAGAATTGATAGGTGGATATACCCTTGTTAAAGCCAACTCATTAGAGGAAGCTACTGAGCTGGCAAAGGGATGCCCTATTTTAGCATTTGGCGGTAATGTTGAAGTAAGGGAGATTAATCCATTATAAACAACCGGGCAACGTAAAAACCAAAAAAGCCCTTGTACACTATACAAGGCTTTTTGGTTTTTACCATATCAATAACTGGCTTGCCCAATATCCAGGCGAGTGATTTTACCTTCGGCATTAAGCTGAAATTTAAAATAGGTTTTAAAATTTCCCCATTGATCGCTGTGAAATCTACCATAAACCGATAAACCATTGTTCTCTACTTTATCAATGCCGGTAAACCGTTCGTGTCCCAGCGCTTTTTCAAAAAAGCTTTTAAATTCCATTTTATGGTCATCGTCAAAAAGCTCAGCATTTTCGGTAAATAAAGCAAACCATGCTTTCTTATCACCGGCCTGTAAAGCATCAATGGCTTTTTTTACCACCGGGTTTGTCAATGTTTCGGTATTCATGATGTTTGTAGTTTTTGTGATTTGTATAGGGGCGCTCACCGCCTGGCTGTGCGTTGCCAATGTTATAAGTGAGGCATAAACAAGGTAATGATTTAATGTTTTCATTTTGTTGGGTTTTGCAGGGAATAACCCAGGTATATAATTAACAGGTTCATTAAAAGAAATGGGACTTCAATAGCCGCGCCTTTTAAATTTTTTTCTGATAGCTGAAGGCAAATGATAATTAAAATGGTTGCGGCCATAAGTATATTACCAATAACAAAGGTTTGAGGAAACAAAATAAGCAATGCGCTAAGCATGGTAATAGCTGCAAATAAAAATAAACCCTTATTGCTGAAGTGCCATTTCCCAAACATATCAAGCATTTGAGGAGCACTGGTAACCATAGCCCAGCCTTGTTTAAAGCCCATAAATACTACATACAAAATGAGCAGGGAATTGATGATTTTAACTAACATGGCTTTCGATATTACAAACTGCTACCAGGCTAATGAGCATTAGCCTGGTAGCAGTTTAATTAAAGTTGTTTATTAATTTGTTGCACCGCCATTTACCAGCAGGTGTTGCCCGTTTACAAATGATGAAAGGTCGCTGGCGAAAAACTCGGCCACATTGGCTACATCCTCCACCTCGGCCAGCCTGCCCATCGGACAGCTGTCTAATAATTGTTTTCTTAAACGTGGGTATGAGCCCTCTTCGGCAAAAATACCTGAGTGATCAACAGCAAAAGGTATGATAGAGTTTACGGTTACACCGCGATATCCGATCTCTTTAGAAAGAATATCAACCAGATAACGTGGCGTGGTTTTGCTACCGCCGTAAACAGCCATTCCAGTTACAGGGAATGAGGTTGTTGAAGAAGCGATGTAAATGATACGGCCATTGTCTTCTATCTGCTTGGCCGCTTGCTGCATAGTGAAATAGGTGCCTTTGGTGTTGATGGAGAACAAGCGGTCAAACTGTTCTTCGGTAAAGTCAACAACAGGTGTTTCTACCATTTCAATACCGGCGTTGGCTACCACTATATCTATTTTGCCAAACTCTTTTTTTGCTTCTGTAAACAGCTTTTCAATATCGGCTACCTTGCTTACATCTGCCTGTATGGCAATTACATGTACACCCATGGCTTTAATATTGCTCACTACTTCATCGGCAGATGCCTTGTCGCGTGAATAATTGATAACTATATCGGCACCAAGCGCTGCATAACGTTCTGCTATTGCTTTGCCTAAGCCTCTTGCTGATCCTGTAATTAAGGCTACTTTATTTTTTAATGAGTTCATGGTTTCTAAGATTTAAAATGTTGTGATAAAATGAATTGATTGTTTTTCTTGTTTCTTGAATCTTTTTTCCCGGCTCTGGCAATTAAGCCATTGCGCCATTGATACCTATGTTTTGCGCGTTGATCCATTTGGCATCGTCGCTAGCCAGGAATGCTACCACCTTGGCAATATCTCCGGGTTCGCCAATGCGGTTAAAGGCTGATAATGATGCCAGGCGATCGATCACTTCCTGAGGTTTGCCTTTGGTGAACAATTCGGTATTGGTAGGGCCGGGAGATACCGAGTTTACATTGATACCCCTCGCACCAACTTCTTTGGCAAATACACGGGTTAATTGCTCAACTGCTGATTTTGTTGCCGCATAAGTAGAATAAGTAGGCAGCATGATGCGGTTGTTAGAGGTAGAGAAGTTAATAACCGAGCCATTATAGGCCAGTTTGGTAGCGGCCTCACGTAATGTATTGAAAGTGCCGCGAACGTTGATGTCAAACTGGCGGGTAAAATCCTCGTCGGTAGTATCCTTTAATAATTTGGTGATCATGATACCGGCATTATTTACCAGTACATCAATTCGGCCATAGTGGGCAATAGCCGCGTCAAACATGGCTTTTACTTCGTCTGATTTACTTACATCGGCTTGTATGGCAATGGCATCACCACCATTTTGTTTAATATCGTTTACTGTTTGTTCTGCGGCGTCTGTACCACCTGCATAGTTCACAATTACTTTAGCGCCTTCGCTGGCTAATTTATGAGCTACTGCTGCACCTATACCTTTTGAGGCGCCGGTTACTAAGATTACTTTTTCTGATAGCGTTTTCATGATCTTTTTTTCTTTGTTTGTTTTGATATAACAAAGGTCAGGTTTAACGCAACCCAAAAAGTACAGATATTAAAGCATTACATACAAATATCTAAGATGTGATGGTACCATGCTGCTTCCGGTATAAAACAGGGGAGGTATCGGTGTATTTTTTAAAGTAATTGCTGAAGTGATTGGCTTCTGAAAAACCCAGCAGAAAGGCTATTTCTTTAATAGAGACAGAAGAGTTTTGCAGCATTGACTTGGCTTCGGCAATGGTTTTTTCAGCTATCCAGGTGCTGATAGATTTGCCTGTTTTAGTTTTAATTACATTGCTTAAATAGTTAGGGTGCAGGTTTTGGCCATCGGCATAGTCCTGCAACCTAAAAACCTGGTGTACTTTGCCGGCCCTCAGATCTCGGTAATGCTGCTCCAGCGTTCTCTTAAATATTTTAACAATTTGTGAGCTCCGGTTACCTTCATATATGGGGTTATAGTCTTTCCAGAAATACTCCTTTATTTTTAATAAAAGCACTACAAATAAATTACCTATTAAACGGTTACGGTAGGGCGAGCGTGAAATATACTCCTTATTTATTTGCAGGTATAGTTGTTCAAATTCGGCGAACGCCTCGGGCGTTAAAACCCGCGGGTGCACCGTTTCGGCGAGCAGAAAGGGGAATTCGTCAAAAATATTCGGATGTACATTTTCTTTCAAAAAGGATTCGCTTAGCGTAATCAGATACACTTCCTGTACATCAAACCACTCATGCGATTTATAATGGCCCGGATTGGTAAAGTAGATAGTGCCCGGTACGGTATCAAAATTCAGGTCGTCTGTAGTATATCTGCCGCGGCCGTCTTTCACAAAAACAAAGGAGAAGAAATTGGGCCTGAATACCGGCGATTTGAAAGGGAGTTCAAGATGGATATCCTTTAAGTTATGGATGGTGAAATCAGTTTTTTCATCAATCTCATCTGTTGGCAGCCCAAAATGGAGGTATTGTTTCAATAAAGTATCAAAGACCAGTTTTTTTTCTGTTTCTTTCATTTGGCAGGGGTGTGTAGTGGGGAACAAACCCGCGGTTTAAAATTAATAACAAATTTGCATACTTACTACATAGCTATATATGCACATGTTTGTTTTCCTGAAACACCGGCCGAAAACGAACATTTGTATGTATCGAAACTGAACAGATATGGTATTTTATCTTTTGTAATTTATTGATAACCAATTAAATAAAATGATGGCATTTGCTTTGTTGCATAGCTAACAAGCAGGAGGTTATCATGAAATATCATAAACAGCTGGAACGGCGCACATTTAACCAGGACAGGTTTGATATATTAATAAAGCGTCAGAAAAGTGGGAAGGCTACGTTTAATGAACTTACCGAGCTTGATGAGATTGTGAACCGTGACCCCGATATACGTGAGAGTATTTTGGAAGAAATGCAATCTATAGATGAGCCTCCGGATAACCCAGAAGTTGATGATATACTCCAGGATCAGCCTGCAAAATCACAAAGTTTGTTGAACAAAATCAGGTCGTTTATAGGCAGGTTATTCAACATGGCAATGGATAATAAATTTAAGCCCGCTTTTTAAGCTAAAATCTGTTGTAAAAATCCAAACGTATTTTATCCTTTACCATCGGCCCTTATCTTTTTCCTGTATTCATTAGGCGAACTCCCCATTAGCTTGGTAAACATCCTCGAAAAATAATATTGGTCTTCAATGCCCAAACTAATAGCTATATTTTTGATAGACATGGTTGTAAACGAAATATACTGACAAGCTTTTTGAACTTTAAGCTGATTAAAATATTCTATAGGAGCGTAACCTGTTTTTGTTCTGAAAATAGCGGAGAAATGTGAGGTTGATAGCTTCGCGAAACCCGACAGGTCATCAAGCCGGAGCACTTTATTAATGTTATCCTGCATAAAATTGATTGTTTTTTCAACAACGTCATTCTCAATATTATCCTCCAGATGATTGAATTTATCCTCATATATCAATGATGATAAAAAATGAGAGAAGATCATGTTTACATAACGCAGCGTATCTCCGCTGTACCCTTTTTCCAGATTATAACATATATCTTCAAAAAGCTTTATCCGGTCTTCATTATAAGATAGATAAGGTTTATAATTTTCAGAGTTTTTCAGGATCAGGTCAATAATAAATGTAGCTGTTTCACCTTTAAAATGTATCCAGTAAATAGTCCACGGCTTATCCATATTTGCCGCGTATTTGTGGGGCGTATTAGCCGGTATTGCTATAAATTGCGATGGTGAAACTTCCACCTTCTTTTTGTTGATCTCCAGCCAACCATATCCCTCGGTACAATAAATAATGATGTTTTGGTTTATGCCATTTGGTCGTTCAGCATAGTGATGCTGGGCTTTAGGATAATAACCAATATCGGTTATATATATCTGTTTGGTAACCGGGTCCTTACTTAGAAAGTTGGTGATGATCTTTTTTGGCAATACAATAAGTTTCTGCCCGTCAAAACCTTCTCTCCGCCTTAAAGTTGTATTTTTTGCCATTTTTTGCAGGGATATAATGGATAGTGGGAATGAACTATCGCTATTTACAAACATTAATAAAAAAGTGCAGAAATCATCATAAAATATTTCATTTTAATAATCTGGTTCGAGATTTTATAGATATGGTATATATCTGTTTATCTGCCCCGGAGAGTAATAAATTCATTAAGGTATATCAAATATCGCTTGCAAGGAACCAATTTGCATTGTCATAATAAAATCCATCATTATCGTAACATTAACTATTTTTTAATCTCATTTAATCCGTGACATTTACATCATAACCAATTGTACATTTTATCAGTATTTAGGCACATATATCCTGGTCCTGCAGGTTTGCCAGCTTTTTACCGATAAGGGTATCCCGGTATAAACTATGATGATGAAAATATTAATTCGCCCGTTTGCGGTTATCGCTTTAGTATTGCTTGGCCAATACGCCTTTGCTCAAAAAATATTCACAACAGTTAGTAAGGCTGAGATAACTACTTCGCATGTTACCATATCCCTTAATGTGCATACAGGTATGGTTAATTATACCTTCCCCAACGGCATCCTGATCACTAACACGGTAGGCTATATTAATGATGTAAAATTGGGCATAGTTTCAACCGCTGATTTTACAGAACATAAGTATACTACCAAGGAAGTTCAGGATAACATAGGCAAAGGCCGAACGTTTATCATCACTCATAACGACAATAAGCATCCGTTTGTGCTGGAGCAGCGTTTTACCAATTATGAAAGCCTGCCTTATACGCTTATTAGTTTAACGGCGAAAAATAAAGATGGGCAAAGTGCAGCTTTGGAAACCCGCGATATAAGCCCCATAGCTGTTTTGCCAAAGTATAAAAGTCGGTTGTTTATTCCCGGTACAGAGCCACGTATACTGGATGTGCCTTTTGATAACGACGACTGGACGCCTACGGTAGAAAGAAGCTGGCCAAAAACCGGAGATGCAAAAAGCACAGGTATAACATATGAATTTACCGCGGTGTACGATATGCTTAAAAACTCGGGCCTGGTGATCGGCAGCGTTAAACACGATTTCTGGAAAACAGGGCTGGCCTATCAAACAGGTACCGAGTTAGGTTATGTAGATTCACTGAAAGTATTTGGCGGCGCCTCCACACCCGATGATCCTAAGCTAAAACCGGCCTATGGCGGTAACGATGGCACGCACGACCTGGTGGCTCATGGAACTATGATTGGGCAGTCGGTAAGTTCACCAACCATATTTTTATGTGCGATGGCTGATTTGCATGAAGCATTTGTTCAGTATGGAAATGCTAATTCGGCCATTAACGGTAAACAAACATGGAATGGTTACGCCCCGGTTTATTGGAACAGCTTCGGCGTAGAGGGCGTATTGGGTTACGAGGGTGTAATGATGCCGCCTGCAGTTGAAAAAACATCCGACTTTTTGCATACACTTAATAACTTCAGCGGCTACTCCAAACCGGTAATGAGTATCGACTCTTATGATCAGGGTATTTACTCTACCGAGGTATTGGCCAATCTGGGTAAATACTTTGCTAAAAATAATCAGCAAATGGGCTTTTACTTTATCCCATTTGCCATGTGGAGCTGGAAGGACGATATCAATAATAAAAAAATACCCGGCTCAAATTATCCTTTAAAAGATGTATTGCTGCACGATAATGACGGCAAACCCATCATGTATAAAGATGGTAAATGGGGCGCTTATGCTATGGATGCTACGCACCCGGCTATCCGTTTGTATATTATCCAGCAATTGAAAAAGGCAAAGGCCATTAATGCCAAATTTCTGAAGATTGATTTTCTTACCGGGGGCGCATTGGAAAGTACAACCCGTTATAATAAAAACATTCGTACGGGTATGCAGGCTTACGATTATGGCATGAAAACACTTCGTCACTTGGTTGATTCTATTATGGGAAAGGATATTTTTATCACACAGGCCATATCGCCCATGTTCCCGCATCAATACGCGCATACCCGTTTTATATCAACTGATGTGTATTCTCACCTGCGCGATGACCAACAGGGCTTTCCGCATTGGGGCAGTACAGAGGCTTCACTGGCAACCGGATCACACATGGGCTGGGTTCAGGGTACGCTGTTCCCGTACACTAACCTGGATGTAAGTATTATGAAAAGCTTTCAGAAAAACCCCGACCTGAATGAGCAGGAGATAAAGGTGCGAATTTACGCCATGATGGTGATGGGCAGTATACTGGGCGATGGCTCAGATTTCAGGCACCCGATAGCGGCAACCCGTGCACAGGAGTTTTTAAATAACAAACAAGTGGCTGCGTTTTTCAGTAACCCCAAAGCGTTTATACCACTGAAGGCCGCCGATGGAGAAACATTTGATCAACAAATGTCATTTTACCTGCCGGGTAACAATACCGCAACCGGCAACAATGCACTGCTGGCGCTATTTAACTTTGATAAACAGCACCATTTTGAACAACAGTTTACCCGTGCTACGCTGCACCTGGATTTGCATAAAAAATACCAGTTTAAAGATATGCTCACCGATGCCGTTGTTGGTGAACTTACTAAAGATGAGCCCGACTTTAAACTAAATGCAAACCCGGTCGACGCGTTAATGATAAAATTGGTACCTGTAAATGAATAATCCTGATTAAATAACGATATTATGCTTAAACCAATAAAACATATCCTGAAAAATGAGTAGTTCAAAAGCCTTTAACAGCCGGTATATCATCGGTATCTCTTTTATTTCGGCACTTGGAGGGTATCTCTTCGGGTTCGATTTTGCCGTAATATCGGGGGCATTACCCTTTTTACGTACGCAATTTGCGCTTGATCCTGTTTGGGAAGGGTTTTTAACCGGCTCGCTGGCACTTGGCTGCATTGTGGGTTGCCTTATAGCAGGTAATCTGGCCGATAGGTATGGTCGCAAGCCTGGACTTATGGTAGCCGCCCTTATCTTCGCAGTGTCGTCCATCGGCATAGCTTTCTCACAAACGTTAACCTACTTTATAGTACTGCGCTTTGCGGCGGGTATTGGTGTGGGGATGGCCTCTATGCTTTGCCCTATGTACATTGCGGAAGTATCGCCCGCCGAAGTAAGGGGGCGTAATGTGGCCATTAACCAGCTTACCGTAGTTATAGGTATATTGATAACTAACCTGGTTAACTATTTTTTGGCAGATGCCGGCAGCGATGCCTGGCGCTGGATGTTTGGTTTGGGCGCGGTACCATCGGCAGTGTTCCTGATAGGTGTGATTTGGCTGCCCGAAAGCCCGAGGTGGCTTATGAAATCAGGACAGGAGGAAAGAGCCCAACAGGTGCTCAATAAAATTGGGTCATTAGAGTTTGTGGATACCACCATGAAAGCTATTGAAAAATCACTTGCAGGTAATACCGCGAAACAATCATACAAAATGGTGTTCGAAAAGTCGGTTCGCCCGGCGGTAATCGTCGGTATAACATTGGCGGTATTCCAGCAGTTTTGCGGTATCAACGTAGTGTTCAACTACACATCTACCATATTTGAGTCGGTAGGAGCTAACCTTGACCGCCAGTTGTTCGAAACCGTTTCTATTGGCGTGGTGAACCTTGTGTTTACCCTGCTGGCCATGTGGCAGGTTGATAAATTGGGCCGCCGCCCGCTGATGCTGGTTGGCTCGCTGGGTTTATCGGTATTATATATTGTACTGGCGGTGGCTTTGCAAAACCATTTCCCTGCCGGGCTGGTATCCATATTTGTGTTGCTGGCCATTAGTACATATGCCATTTCGCTGGCCCCGGTTACCTGGGTGCTTATTTCGGAGATATTTCCTAATAAGATCAGGGGTGTAGCGTCATCAGTGGCTATTGTGTCGCTTTGGGGCGCTTATTTTATACTGGTTTTTACCTTTCCTATACTGGCAAAAAGTTTAGGTACTTATGGCCCTTTTTATCTGTATGCGGGCATTTGTTTCCTGGGTTTCCTGTTTGTAAAAGCCCGCGTTAAAGAAACTAAAGGAAAAACCCTTGAAGAACTCGAAGAAAATTTAATCAGACATTAATCATAAGAATAAGAACTCATATATTATGAATCAATCTAATGTATCCGTTTGGGAAGAAAAAGTAGTTATCCCTACATACAGTGTTGGTAAACCCGATAAAAACCCCATGTTTTTTGAAAAGCGTGTTTACCAGGGGAGCAGCGGTGTGGTTTATCCAAATCCGGTGATTGAAAAAATTGCCGACGAAAAAGAAGACAAAGAATACACGGGCTTGTTCCTGGAGAATAAATACCTGAAAGTGATGATACTGCCTGAGCTTGGCGGCCGTATCCAGATGGCGTACGACAAGATCAAACAAAGGCACTTTATATATTATAACCAGGTTATCAAACCCGCTTTGGTAGGCTTAACCGGTCCGTGGATTTCCGGCGGTATTGAGTTTAACTGGCCGCAGCACCATCGCCCAAGTACGTTTGATCCTATTGACTATACGCTGGAAGAACATGCCGATGGCAGCAAGACCGTTTGGGTTAACGAGGTAGAGCGCATGTTCCATACTAAGGGTATGGCCGGTTTTACGCTTCATCCAGACACCGCTTATATTGAAATTAAAGCCAAATTGTTTAACCGCTCGGCCCTGCCTCAAACCTTTTTGTGGTGGGCAAATCCGGCTGTAAAAGTTAATGATTATTACCAGTCAGTATTTCCGCCTGATGTAAATGCAGTGTTTGATCATGGCAAGCGTGATGTATCTGACTTTCCGATTGCTACAGGTACCTATTACAAGGTTGATTATTCGCCGGGTACCGATATATCCATGTATAAAAATATCCCGGTACCTACATCATACATGGCCATTAATTCCGACTATGATTTTGTAGGCGGATATGAGCATGATAGCCAGGGCGGTTTATTACATGTGGCTAATCATCATGTATCGCCCGGCAAAAAACAGTGGACCTGGGGCCACAGCGATTTTGGACAAGCCTGGGACAGGAACCTTACCGATGAGGACGGCCCTTATATAGAGCTGATGACCGGCGTATTTACCGATAACCAGCCCGATTTTAGCTGGCTGATGCCGTACGAAGAAAAAACCTTTACCCAATACTTCTTACCATACCGCGAGTTAGGTATGGTGAAAAATGCCACCAAGGATATTTTACTGGCGTTAGGCAAAGATGGCGGTAAGGTAACGGTGAAAATACAAGTGACCTCAGTACAAACCGGACTGAATATCGGCCTGAGTTATAAAGGCCAAATCTTATTTAATGAAACCGCCGATATACTCCCTGAAAATCTATTTATAAAAGAGCTGGTGGTAAATGCCGATCTGAGCGAGAATGAGTTGCTACTGGTAATCACCAACAATAATAACCAGGAAGTATTACGTTACGAGCCTGCCAAAAACAAAAAGAATGAGATGCCTTTGCCGGCAAAACCGGCTCTTGAGCCTGCCGATGTAGAAAGCGTGGAGCAACTGTTTTTAACCGCTCAGCATTTGGAGCAATATCGTCATGCTACTTATAGCCCGATACCTTATTATGAAGAAGCATTGCGCCGGGAGCCTACAGATATCCGCAACAACAACGCTTTAGGTAAGTGGTATATCCGTAAGGGGCAGTTTGCCAAAGCCGAACCTTATTTAAGGCAAGCGGTAGAAACCAGTATCCAGCGTAACCCCAACCCTTATGACAGCGAACCTTATTATAACCTGGGCTTATGCCTAAAGTATCTTGCTCGCGTGGATGAAGCTTATACGGTTTTCTATAAATCAACTTGGAGCAATGCCTGGAAAGATACAGGGTTTTTCTGTGTAGCGCAGATTGATATGGCACGCGGTCACTATATGTTGGTACTTGATCATATCACCCAGTCCATTGACAGGAATGCCAATAACAGTAAGGCTTATGTAATTAAAGCAGCCGCTTACCGAAAGCTTAATCAAATGGATAAAGCATTACATGTAATTAATGTTGCGCTGGAAAGAGATGGTTTTAACCTTGGAGCTATGTTTGAAAAAGTACTGGCCTACCGGATAGTTAATGACCCTGAAAAAGTTGAGGAAAGTTTAAACAGGCTTTTAACGCTTTCAAGAAATGATGACCAGAACTTTATTGAATATGCTTTAGATTATGCAGCTGCTGGTTTAAATGATGAAGCTTCGCAATTGTTGCAATTGGTAGTAAAGCCTGCAGATTCAAATCCAATTGTATATTACACGCTTGGATGGCTAAGTCACCGCAGCGGAAGAAAGGCCGAGGCTGCCGAATGGTTTACAAACGCCGCTGCTGCCGATCCATATCTGTGTTTCCCCAACCGTTTAGACGAGATTGTTATATTGCAACTGGCTGCCGAACTTAACCCAACAGATGCTAAAGCGTCTTATTATTTGGGTAACCTGTTTTATGATAAACGCCAATATCAAGATGCAGTAAGCTGGTGGGAAAAATCTGCGGCGCTTGATAAAACCTTCCCAACAGTTTTCAGGAACCTGGCTATTGCTTACTTCAACAAGCAAAACAACGAGCAGAAAGCACTGGAATATTTTGAAAAAGCCTTTGAACTTGATAAAACCGATGCCCGTGTTTTAATGGAGCTTGATCAGCTTTATAAAAGACTGAATAAAGCTCCGGAGCAACGTTTGAAATTTATTGAAGATAACCTCGAAACCGCCAATCAGCGTGACGATGTTTACTTGGAAAGGGTAACGCTTTACAACCTTTTAGGCGATTATGAAAAAGCCTTGAATTTGCTCACCAATCGCCAATTCCATCCGTGGGAAGGGGGCGAGGGCAAAGCTTCCGGACAATATATATTGAGCCTTGTGCAGCTGGCCAAAAAACATATTAAAGACGGTTTGTATGAAAATGCTATTGATAATTTAAATGCCGCTAAAACCTATCCGCATAATTTAGGCGAAGGTAAATTGTACGGAACACAGGAAAATGATATTGATTACTGGCTGGCGCGCGCCTATGAATTATCCAGTCAACGGGAATTAGCCAAAAAATATTTTGAACAGGCAACTGTTGGATTGGATGAACCTTCGGCGGCAGTGTTTTATAATGATCAACAGCCTGATAAGATCTTTTACCAGGGACTCGCCTGGAAAAAACTGGGTGATACGCAACATGCCGAAAAGATATTCCGCAAATTGATTGACTACGGCGTACAGCATGAAAACGATGAGGTGAAAATCGATTACTTCGCGGTATCACTGCCCAACCTGCTCATTTTTGACGACGATCTGAACCTAAGAAACAATATCCACACCAGCTTTTTGCAAGGTTTAGGTTTATTGGGCCTGCATGAGTTTGATGAAGCGCAAAAGATGTTTAATAAAGTATTATCACTTGATACAACACATGTCGGCGCTATAATACACCTTAGTATGGCAAAGCAAGCTTTAAACGTAACTGATTATTAATTGGTTTAATCTGTTAGTACAACCCGGTCTGCTGATTTGATCAGCAGACGGGTTTGAAATATCCTGCATCTCCGGACAGTCGTCTGTCTTGCATATTCAATGAATATTAGATCCAGGAATAAGTATTGTTAATGATATTCCTGATTTAACAATTGAACCCTTACAATAATCCGATTGTGAAATAGCAATCGATTAATTAAAAACTATTTTATTATAAACATGAGCCAACGTGCCATCAAAATAACGCAGTATCTCTGGGGCGAACATGCCGGCGAACCCGTGTATCTTTTTAAAATTGAAAATGCTGATGGGGCTTATGTAGAATTAAGTAATTATGGGGCAACACTTGTTTCTGTTATGGTTCCGGATGCCCACAATGCTTTAGGCAATGCGGTACTGGGCTTTTCATCGTTACAGGCTTATGTGGATGATAGCTGTTATATTGGTTCAACAATTGGCCGTTTTGCAAACAGGATAGGCGAAGCTAAGTTCGAGCTCGATAACATTGCTTACTACCTTGAAAACAATGAGGGCCGAAATGCCAATCATGGTGGAAATAATGGCTTTAATTCCCTTGTTTTCAATTATCAGATCAACGCCGATGGCTTGGTTTTCAGCATTCATAGTAAAGATGGTAGTGGTGGTTACCCTGGCAATCTTGATCTCTCTGTGCATTATCAATGGACAGACTTGAATGAACTGATCATTAATTACCAGGCATCGACAGATAAAAAAACGGTAGCGAATTTTACTAATCATTCCTATTTCAATTTGTCAGGCGGCGATGATAAGATATTTGATCATTTGCTTACCGTAAATGCGGATGAAATATTGGAAAGTGATGCCGAACATGTTCCTACCGGTGTTATTAAACCGGTTGATGATATGGCTTTTATCAGTACTGCTATCAGAAACAGAATGACTATAAACGAGGGTGGTGTTAGTGGTTTAAATAGTTGTTATCTGCTTAATACCCGCGACAGAGCTCTTCGTAGGCCTGCAGCCGAATTGTATGAAAAAAAATCAGGACGGAAGCTGGAAGTATTTACCTCTTACCCGGCTGTGATAGTTTATACGGCAGATTATCTTCAAAGTGAACATCCCGGGCATCATTCAATACCTTATGGCCCTTTTGATGGGCTATGCCTCGAATGCCAGTATTACCCGGATAGTCCTAATCATGCTAACTTTCCTACAACAGTATTGGAGCCGGGAGATACTTATCAGGAAACCATCATCTATAAATTCAGCACAGAGCCTGGTCAGGCATACTAATCAGCTTGATTTTGTATTTCTCGTATCCGGTTAAATGTTCATCTATTGGCATTGTTATGCCAACTCGTTTCAGCATTTGCTAAAGTTATTAATCGGGTTTAAGCGAAGTTAACTGGTTAATTCGCAATTTTTTACCATGACTTATCAGCTAACAGCTCACTTGATGGATAAAACTGCTCGCTGGTTGTGAATTCATAAAATTGTCCATCTTTTTTGAAAGTTTATCCATTTTTAAATAAGCTTCGGTCACTTACATTTATATAACCAATTATTAACCAAACCAAGCACGTATGTAAAAAACTTGACTACTAACCTGAGGGATAAAATATATCAATTTTATCCTTGATGCTGTGATTTATTATTCCTATATGCTTATGCAATAGGCTGTTATTGTCAAAAGTCGAAAAAAATAAAAAAGACTTTAAGGGGGATTTTATTGCTTGTTCAATTTAGAATTAAGCCAGCAATGGGCGTATAGCATCTGAATTTATAACTAAAAGCGGCATATTATCATAAAAGCATATCCCGATAATATGGGCCGTCTCCTAATAACACGATAAGTTACAACTAATCCCGGTTAAAAATGCCGCTGATATTTTTAATGTAAGTAGTTATGCCGATTTTCCTACTATATACAATGTCATAGAAATGGATAAGTCGTTGTTTAAAGCGTTTAACCTTCCTACTGACGTTCCATCAGCCTACGACTGGCAAACCTATTATTTGTGGGATAAGAGCACTAACGAACCGGGCTTTCATACACCGGGGCAGGATTTCCCAATCTGGTTTACATTTGATATGGGACAGGAGGCGTTTTTGAGTAAAATGCAGATATGGCAACGTACCTCGGGCCTGTATAATTATGGCAATCCTAAAAGATTTGAAATATGGGGCAGTAATAACCCCAATCCAAACGGCGATTATAGTAACTGGGTAAAACTGGCCAGTTTTACTTCGGTTAAACCCTCTGGCCTGCCGGTAGGGCAAAACAGTCAGGAGGATGCAGACTTTGCTGCCGCTGGTGAACCTTTCACCTTCCCGGCAGATGTGCCTAAAGTACGCTACATCAGGTTTAAGGTACTGGAAACCTGGGGAGAAACAAACTATTTCCATCTTTTGGAACTAACTATGTTTAAGCAGGATAAATAACATATATGGGAGTTAAAAAAGCCGGCGGATGTAATACCCCCGGCTTTGTTTTTTTGAAATATTTTAGTAGTCCAGCTGTTCAGGATAATAATTATTTTTGAACGCCATAAATAGCCAATGAAAGAAGTATTTACAAGAGCCAGAGAATATTTGCTCGGATTAAAAAAAACAGATACTGATCTGTTAAGCACCCCTGCTCAGTTTTCAGAATATACCATTTTGTTTATACCTGACGGCGAGGGCATATATCACGCCGATTTTGGGACTTTTAATTTTAAAGGGCCGGTTATATTGTTTTCTACCCCTTTACAAGTTATCTATATTGAACAAAGCAAGCCAACTCCGGTAACGATACTACAGTTTCATGGCGATTTTTATTGTATAGAATATCACAGAACCGAAGTAGCTTGTAATGGGTTACTTTTTAATAACATTTACATACAGCCTTGCATAACGCTGGCCGATAAAGATATCCGCGTATTTGAAAACCTGCTGAATGATATTGATGAAGAATTTAAACAGGGTTTGCCCTCTGAAATTGTACTCCGTTCATATCTGCAACTTTTCCTGGCCAAATCAAGCAGTATAAAGATTAAATTGATTGATAATCACACTGAGTCAAGAGAGAAGGATGAACAAATGGAGCGTTTCAGGCAGCTTTTGGATCAGCATTACCTTACCCTGCATAAACCCAGTGAATATGCGCAGTTGTTGTCCATGTCGCCCAATAATTTTACTAAACGCTGTAGCCGGTATTTCAAAAAAACACCGTCACAGCTTATACAGGAGCGGATAATTCTCGAAGCCAAAAAACAACTCCATTTAACCCGGCAAAGCATTAAGGAAATTGCGTATGCGTTAAAGTTTGAAGATGAATTTTATTTCAGTCGTTTTTTTAAAAAAGTAACCAAAGTTTCGCCCCAAACCTTTCGCGATAAAACCGGCATATCTATCGTGGCAGATTTGTCCAAGTGATAGCCTTTTTCGTCCATGTCCAGAGGTAGCTGATAGATGTAATTTTGACCAACAAAACAATTACATCAATGAAAGCTTCAATCATAAACAGTATTGCCAATCTCGACCAATTTGGAAAGAAGGTTATCCGCTTTGCTATAGTAGTAGTTTTTCTATGGATAGGGGGACTTAAATTTTTTACTTATGAAGCCGATGGCATAGTACCATTTGTGGCCAACAGTCCGTTCATGTCGTTCTTTTATCAGCATCCTAACGATTATAAGAAGCACATGAATAAAGAGGGTGAACTTATCGATTCCAATCACCAGTGGCATACAGACAATAACACTTATGGATTTTCAAAAGGGCTGGGAATATTCCTCATGACACTTGCCGTGTTCGTAGCCTTATATAGAGTAGCGCCGCTGCCCAGCATGATAGCCAGTTTACTTATAGGCATAGTTACCCTTGGTACACTATCATTCCTGATCACCACACCCGAAAGTTGGGTGCCGCACCTAACAGACAGCCAATGGGGCTTCCCATACCTGTCTGGCAGAGGAAGACTGGTAATTAAAGACCTTGTTATTCTCGGCGGAGCCATTATTACTATGAGCGAAACAGCAAGAATTTACCTGAACCGTCAAAAAACAAAATAATAAACCATACCATATAAATTAATCATGAAAACAATACAAGTGCCTGTTAAAGAACAGGTGAGCGCCGACGCGCAAGTTATATTTGACCAAATGCAGAAACGATTGGGTAAAGTTCCCAACCTGTATGCCACTATTGGCTACTCTGCAAATGCGCTGAAAGGATTCCTGGATTTTGACGCTACCTTAAGTAAAGGCGTATTTTCACCTAAAGAACGGGAGGCTATTGCCTTAGTGGTATCAGAAGTAAATGGTTGTGCTTACTGTCTTGCGGGGCATACTTTAGCAGCCATCAAAAACGGTTTCAGCAAAGAAGATACTTTAGCCATAAGAAGAGCCAATGTGCCCGATCCTAAGCTGCGGGCTTTAATACAATTGGCCAAATCAATAACTGTAAATAAGGGACATGCTGATGAAGCTGCGCTCGAAAACTTTTTTGCCGCCGGGTATGATGAAGCTGCCGTAATGGAACTGATAGGCCTGGTTACAGTAAGGGTATTCACCAATTATGTATTTGCCTTAACCAATATTCCGGTTGACTTTCCCGCGGCTGAGCCAATAAATTAATGCTATAAGTGTTCGGAAGCTGGAACATTAATGAACACTTGATAATCAGGTATTTGTATTTTTTAAAATACCTATAAAATTGATACACAGCGTTATGAGTAAGAAGCAGCGTAACAATCCGAACGTCTCCTATGATAACAATAGGCGGGCGTTTATCAAGCAGACTGTTACAGCGTGCTTCTATTCTGTTTTACCATTTAAAACTATCACCATGACTAATCCCAATGGAGTTACCGTTCGCCAAAGCCGATATTCTGTAAAAGAAACAATAGATCGTATACAGACCGCTTTAGAAGAACATGATGTAACCATATATGCCCGAATAAACCAGCAGCAGGAGCTGCAAAAGGTTGGCCAAGTTATACCCCCTTTAGAGTTTTTATTGTTTGGCAATCCTAAAGCCGGCGGACCGGTAATGAGCGAAAATCCGGTGGCAGCGCTCGATTTGCCGCTAAAGGTTATCGCCTGGCAGGATGAGCAGCAGGCGGTGCATGTTGCTTATAATGATGCCTCGTATATAAAGATCAGGTATTTCTTATCGGCAAATGTGTCTGCCCCGTTAAATATAGATCCGTTAATATCTAAAATCTTATCATGAAAACATCAAATCAAAATAACAATCTCCCAACAGATGAGGAGAAACTGTACCTCGCTACCACATTTCTCACGGCATTAAGGGATAATGAATGGGATACCATGCGCGCAATTATAGCGCCGGATGCAGTCTGGAAATTGCCTGGTACAAGTATTCTTTCGGGCCTTGCCGAAGGGGCCGATGCTATTATACGCCGCGCCCAGGGATTAAAACACTTTGGAGTTAAATTTCAATTAAAGGATATCCTCTATGGATTGCATGGTGTGACGCTTTCGCTTCATAATACAGCTACCAGGGATAATTTGATACTGGACGAGCAGGTAGCGATTGTGTGCGAGATAAATGATGGCAAAATTATATCAATGGCCACCTATCTTTCTGATGTAGCAAGTATCAATGCTTTTTTTATTGACGGGATATAAGCTATCTTGCTCAATAAAAAAACACTCATGGCCGATTACAAGCTGGAGGCTGCAAAAGTCGCTTTTAAACTTATTAAAACAGGCCAAACAATTGGTCTGGGAGCCGGAACAACGGTTTTTCATCTGGTTGATATGATCAGGCAGGATGAAGCCCTTGCCGGCTCTGTTATTTTGGTGTCATCGTCTTTTAAAACAAATGCTTACCTGTTGCAGCATGGCTTAAATGTAAAAGCCGCGTCGATGGTAAAATACCTCGATATTTATTTTGACGGATGCGATCAGTTTGACAGCGGGTTAACCGCCCTTAAAAGTGGTGGTGGCATCCACACTTCCGAAAAAATACTGGCATCAATGGCCGCTGAGTTTATATTAATGGGCGATGACGCTAAATTTACGCCCGCGCTGGATGCAACCTATCCCCTGGTGGTGGAGATTTTGCCGCAGGCATTACAAATAGTACTTGACAGGCTTACATCTGCCTGGCCTGATGCCGTTTTAAAACTGCGTATGAGCAACCAGAAAGACGGCGCCGTGACTTCTGAAAACGGCAACCTGCTTGCCGATATGCAGTTTTCAAGCGTGCCGGATTGGCAGCAGTTAAACATACAGGTAAAAATGATTCCGGGCATTGTAGAGCACTCCTTGTTCTACAGAATGGCATCAAAAGCCATAATTGCGGGCGAAGGCGGGGTAAGGATAATATCGCCCGACTATAAAGTCTATTAATACAAAATATACTATCTTTAAGCTCCTTACCTAAATAAAAAAAGATGTCTATGGTAAAATCAAAGCAGTTTTGTTTGCAATTGTTCGCCTTGTTATGTTTAATTTCCTGTGTTAACGTCAATCCGGCCCGGGCAACTTCTAAACCAGTTAAACAGGATTCGTTATTGAAAAAAAAGTACATATTGGATATTATGCACAAGGTTGCCGATTGGCAACTGAATGAGTGGAACACGAATGGTTTTAAACATCCTAAGGTTGATTGGACAAACGCCGCTTGTTATACCGGTATTTATGCCTTGGGTGCTGTCAAAAACAATGAAAAATATTTAACCGCGCTTGTCAATATTGGCAACGATTTGAGCTGGAACACTGGCCGCGACCGTTTTATGGCCGATGATTATTGCATTGGTCAAACCTATTCCCTGTTGTATAATAGGTATAAAGACAAAAAAATGATAACGCCATTCATCGCACTGGCTGATAGCATTGTGAGCAAGCCGCATGATGAATCATTGGAGTGGAAAAATCATATTGCCTCAAGGGAATGGGCCTGGTGCGATGCCCTTTTTATGGGGCCAACCGCGCTGAGTTATTTAAGCACGGCTACAGGAGATACCAAATACCTTGATATGGCTGTCAAACTCTGGTGGAAAACCACCGATTATTTATATGACCCTACAGAGCATTTATATTTCAGGGATGGAAGCTATTTGGACAAGAAAGAAAAGAACGGCAAAAAAGTATTCTGGGCAAGGGGTAACGGATGGGTACTTGCAGGCCTGGTAAGGGTGATGGAAAACATGCCCGCCAATCATCCCAAAAAAAAGAAATTTGAACAACTATACCAGGACATGGCTTCCAAAATAGCCTCGCTGCAGCAACCAGATGGCAGCTGGCATGCCTCATTGCTCGATCCGGAGAGCTATCCCGTTAAAGAAACCAGCGGTACCGGCTTTTATTGTTATGCCTTACTATGGGGACTTAATCATGGCATGCTTGATGGTAAAACTTATTGGCCAGTTGTAAAAAAAGCATGGGCTGCATTGGCAACCTCTGTTCACCCCGATGGGATGCTGGGTTATGTACAGCGCATAGGCGCCAGTCCTGATGCGGTTACCGAAAGCAGTACCGAGGTATATGGCGTAGGGGCTTTTCTGCTCACCGGCACCCAACTTTATCAATACCTCAGCAAACATCCGGCAGCAGATAAAAATTAAACTCGTAATATCATATGCATATATGATTGGAATGCTTTGAGTTAGGTTTTAACTTTACTGTTTAAATTTAAAAAATTGGACATCAGAGTATCTGTATTTGATGATAATAGCGCCTTGCGCGATAGCCTGAGTTATTTAATATCAGGCACACCGGGTTATGTAATAGCCGGAACTTATCCTGATGGTAACAAGGTGCTCGACCATATGCGGCATGATACAACGGATGTGGTACTCATGGACATAGACATGCCAGGCCTCAGCGGCATAGAGGCCACAGCACTCATCAAAACGCACTTTCCCAATGTAAATGTATTGATCCTGACCTCTTATGATGATAGCGATAAGGTGTTCGCGGCTATCCAGTCGGGAGCAACGGGTTATCTGCTTAAAAAAACCTCGCCCGCCAAGATCCTCGAAGCTATTACGGATGTAAATCAGGGAGGTGCCCCGATGAATGCAAGCATAGCCCGTAAGGTGCTCGATTTTTTCAGGGAAAAGAGATCAGATGTAGCCAACGAGTATGATCTTTCCCTGCGCGAACGGGAAGTGCTGGGGTGTCTGGTAAAGGGCGACAGTTATAAAATGATAGCCGAACGCTGCTACATTAGTATGGGTACCGTATGCACCCACATCAGCAGCATCTACAAAAAACTGCATGTAAACTCCAAATCAGAAGCTGTGGCCAAAGCCATTCGTGAAAGACTGGTTGGCAGCATGTAACTGTAATATTTTTCGGTGAAAAACCATAAGCTTATATGATTGACCCGTATAGGTATATTCCTCATTTTCGTGTAATAGTAAAATAAACCATTGTCATGAAAGCTACGGGTATTCTGTTTACAGCCATTGCTAAAATACTGCATAAGTATCTGCGTAAAAATACTCATCCGCAAATGGCATTTCACGTAAATTCACTGGCAATAAATACAGTAAATTCCGTAAATTACTTAGGTAATATCCCTGTCGCGGTTTATGGCTGGAGGTAATATCTTTGACATTATAAAATAACACTATTACAAAACGATATAAATCAAATCTCAGAAATATTCAATAGCTCTGAATAAAAATAATAAGTTATATAATTAGGGATAGTAACTTAGAAGCAGCCGTCTACAGCAAGTGTAGCGGCTGTTATTTGTTATAAGCAATTTTGTTTTTCTGATTTTGCAAAAGAACAGGCTCCGTTTATTCTCCCTGTTATATTACTGCGTCTCGTTTCATAGCTGCTTTTACTATTAAACGTTTACCAAAATTTAATTAGTTTTATAGGAGCAATCATTAATCAACAGTAAACCATGACCTCTCGTACCGGTGTTCAAAAAATTGCCGTGCTGGCAATTACAATTTGTATAGTATGTTTTAGTCTTTACCATGCTAAGGCGCAAAACGTTAAACCCAGGTTTAAAGTGATTGCCTTTTACACCGGCCGTGAGGATAAGGCGCATATCAGCTTTATGCACGAGGCTAATCGGTGGTTCCCGGAGATGGCCAAAAAATACAACTTTACGTATGATTCTACCAAAAACTGGAGCGATATGACCCCTGAGTTTTTGGCTAAATACCAGGTAGTGATATTTTTAGATACCCGTACCGATGATCCGGCGCAAAGAGCAGCCTTTGAGCAGTATATGAAAAATGGCGGCGCTTGGATGGGCTTCCACTTCTCCGCTTTCGCGCTTACCCCGTCAGACTATCCGCAAAACTGGGACTGGTATCACAACGAATTTTTGGGTTCGGGACAGTATAAGAGCAATACCTGGCACCCAACTTCGGCTATTTTGAGGGTGGATTCCAAACACCCGGTAACAAAGGGCCTGCCCACCACTTTCAAAGCATCGCCAAACGAATGGTACAGATGGGAGAAAGACCTGCGCGCCAATCCTGATATTAAAATTTTATTGTCTATAGACTCAACCAGTTTCCCCTTGGGTACCGGGCCCAAACCTTATGAAATATGGCACAGCGGCTATTACCCTGTTGTATGGACTAATAAGAATTATCGTATGGTTTATTTTAATATGGGCCATAATGATATGGATTATGATGGCGGAACCAATAAGGAACTATCGCAAACATTTGATAATGATGTACAGAATAAACTAATCATGAATGCTTTGTTATGGCTGGGTACTGGTAAAAATTAAGGCTTACAGCTTTTTAAAAAGGATGTCATTTTCTTTAAAATGACATTTGCAGATGAGTTGACTTTAAAAGTGGTTTCTACCTTTGAAGGTTACAAATCATCTATGAAAAAACTTAAAGAACTTTTTACCCGGGTTAAAGCAATAGACCATCGCGATAATCAAGTAAGGAACTATCGCAAACATTTGATAATGATGTACAGAATAAACTAATCATGAATGCTTTGTTATGGCTGGGTACTGGTAAAAATTAAGGCTTACAGCTTTTTAAAAAGGATGTCATTTTCTTTAAAATGACATTTGCAGATGAGTTGACTTTAAAAGTGGTTTCTACCTTTGAAGGTTACAAATCATCTATGAAAAAACTTAAAGAACTTTTTACCCGGGTTAAAGCAATAGACCATCGCGATAATCAAGATATAACCGATTTGCTTTGGCAGCTGATCTGCTATTCGCCTAAAATGCCCGTAAGGTTACAAAGCCAGCAATTGCTTGATGAGGCAACCCCGTTTACGTTGGAAGCAGACGATCCGCATTTTAGCTGCTCGATGTTAAAGTTTAATGGTTTTATATGGGGTAACGGCAGCCGCAGGGTATTGATTACGCATGGCTGGGGCTCTAAGGCAGCTGATTTTACCGAGCTGATCACCGCGCTTCGAATGATAGACGATTTGCAGATTATTGCCTTTGATGCTCCGGGTAATGGCAGTTCAGAGGGCGAACTTTCCAACCTGTCGCTTTTTGCAAAAGCCGCGGAAGCAATTGTTAATACCTACGGACCACCCGATATATTAATAGGGCATTCACTTGGAGCGATGGCTAACACCATTGTTATTAATAGTACGAATATCAAGCCATCCTTACTGATTAGCATAGCTCCATTGGTGAGATTAAGGGAAAATTTTATTGCCACCATGACAGCGGCGGATGTGCCTGTTGCTGCTCAGGATAAGTTTTTTGAAGCTTTCAAATTATTGGTCGAAGTGCCTGCCTCGTATTTTAATCTACCCGGTTTATATCCGGATGATGCCGCCGTAAAACATCTGCTTGTTTATGATAAGGAAGATAAAACCGCTCCTTATAGTTATTTGCAGAAGTTTTTAAGCAACCATCCCGAAATATTGATTAAAGAATATGAAGCCGTAGGCCACGAGCGGATAATTAAAGACACCGGGCTTATTCAGGATATTGTAGAAGCGGTGAAGACGGCCACTTTATAAGTTGGTGTCATGCTGAGCTTGTCGAAGCATGGTGTCGGGGCCTCTCCGCCCGATCCTTCGACAAGCTCAGGATGACCCCTTTAACTCAACCTCACACCACTTCATTCTGAACTCCTGAATAGTATTTCAGCTCTATCAGGTCATGAGGTAGGGTTTTGGTGTTCCATGCCTGGTGTATAGCAAGGGCTGTACCCACAGCGGTAGCTTGTGCCATTGATGCCGCGTAAACCTCCAGATGCGGGAAAGCGAAAGCCAGCAGGTGCATAAACACCGTGTTTTTACTGAATCCGCCATCTACAAATATCCTTTGTACTTTACAACCCTGCAGCACATAGCCGGTGGATATGGTTTGCTGCTGAACTATGTCGATCATTAATTGGTGATAAGCTTCGGCATCGTTGCTGAAATCGGCAAGCTCACGTTGTTCAAATACCGATTTTTGTAATTCGCCCTGCTGATGCCTGGATTGCAGCGCCTTTTTTGCCTGTAGCTTTGCAACTATAGCCGGATCAAAATTCATAGTGCGGTACCTGATCATGTCCTGGTTAAAATGAGCTGCAATGCGTTTTACCTGCTGTTCATATTCGTAACCTGTAAATAGCCTTGATGCCTTAACAGGGCCACCTTTATATTGCAGGTAGTTGAGACAATCGTTTTTAAGCTCTTCTTCGGTAAGCGGTGTTTGGTTAAAAGGGTTCAGGCTGATAGACCATGTACCCGTAGATATCAGCACAAACGGCATGTTAAAACTCACGAGGTAAGGTATAAGCGCGGCCGAACTATCATGCAGGCCGATGCCCACACTATAAGTACTCCCGGGAAATACAGCCGAAAGGACGCCATCAGCAGGTTTTAGGGGCGCCATTTTGGGAAGGATGCCTTCTTTGTCTACCCACTCATGATAGGTGTTTTTGCCAAAATCCCACAGTGCGGTATGGCAGCCAATACTCGTAAGATCGGTAACCATTTGGCCGCTGAGCAGGTAGCTCATGTATTGAGGTAAATGCAGCGCATATTTTACCTTTTTAAATACCTCGGGCTGTTCGTATTTAAGCCTGTACACTTGCAGCCCCGAGTTTAAATTACCCAAAACAGGCGAGGCAGTTTCGCGTGCAAACCGGGCTTCATCGCCGTAGGTTTCATAAAACTGCCTGCCCAACTCTGGTGGATATGGTTTAAGGTAATTATACAAGGGGGTAAGGGGCCTGCCATCTTCATCAACATATACAAAACTGGCCCCATAAGTTGAGAAGTTGACCGCCTTAAGGTCAAACTGTTTATGCTTAAATATTTCCCTCAGCGAGTCAAATACCGACAGCCGCAGGCTGTCGAGGTTTTCGCAAGGTTCGCCATCTTCGTCGTGAGTTTCGGTAAACCGGGCTGTCCGTTCAAAAACTATTTTATAGTTCTCATCAAAAAGGAACAGCTTCTTATTGGTTTTACCCACATCAAAAATAGCTATAACAGGTATTTGCTCCATAGTTTACAAGCCGGTTGATACTGCCAGCGCTCCACGTTCTTCTATCAGTTGTTTGCGTATGGTTTGCTGTCTGTATATAGCTAAAGGATTTAATGCACCACCCGAGCGTAAGCGGGCTTCGGCCAATAACGGACGCACATCGGTGCGGTAGGCGTGCTGTAATATTTCCTGCGCCAGTACTACGTCGTTGTTCTGCTGTGCCTGTACCAGGGCTGGCTGATCGACCAGTAAAGCCTGAGCATAGGCAATTTTAATGGCTTCTACAGATTGCAGAAGATCTTCAATTGGGTCTTTTATGTTGTGTGATGCATCTATCATCCAGCCTATACCGGTAGCATGATTTAAACCACGGGCATCCATGCCTTCAACCAGTTCATTAAATATCAGGAACAGTTGGTAAGGATTAATGCTGCCTACGGTTAAGTCGTCATCGCCATATTTCGAATCGTTAAAGTGGAAACCGGCAAGTTTGCCTTCCATCAGTAACAACGATACAATCTGCTCAATGTTGGTGCTGCCCAAATGGTGACCTAAGTCGACCAAAGTTTGCGCTTTTTTGCCCAGTTTTGATGCCAGCAGGTATGATTGGCCCCAATCGCCAATGGTAGTTGAATAAAAATTAGGTTCGTAAGGTTTGTACTCTATCCATACTTTCCAGTCGGCAGGCAGGGCGTCATAAATTTCGTGAAGGCTTTCCAGTGTACGCTCAAACGCACCGCGCATGTTAAGCTGGCCGGGGAAATTTGATCCGTCGGACAGCCAAACAGATAACGCTTTTGAATCAAGTTCAATACCGTAGTTAATTACCTCAATGTTATGTTCAACTGCTTGTTTGCGTACAGCCTTATCTACATGGTGTAAAGAACCATATTTGTAGCTGTACTGCTGATCGGGCTGATCCTGAAAAGTGTTGGAGTTAACCGCGTCAAAATGCAGGCCCAGTTGTGCTGCCAATGCTTTAATAGAAGCAGCGTTTTTAGGGATATCCCACGGAATGTGCAGCGATATGGAATTGCTGCTTTTGTTTAACGCATGTATTAAACCTACATCCTCAATTTTTTCTTCCAGGCTGCGTGGCTCACCACCGCCCGAAAAACGACCGAAGCGTGTACCGCCTGTACCTAAAGCCCAACTGGGTATAGCTATATTGAAATCGGAAATTTTTTGAATAATCGTATCCAGTCCGTTTATATCGGCAGCAACAAAATCAAACTTGCGCTGATGCGCCGCCTGTTGCTTATGATTAGCCTCGTCAATTATGCTCTTCTCTAATTGCATGGTTATTGGTTTATGTAATTATATTCTAAAATATGTCATTGCGAGGAGGAACGACAAAGCAATCTCACGTGCTGATAAACCTTGCCTGTGAGATTGCCACGCTTCGCTCGCAATGACATGTGGGTTTTTTGTTCCCAATGTACTTGTCTTAAAGTCCCTTGTCCAATAGTCCTTTCGGCCTAAAGACTCAAAATTATCGCACAAATGCCATAGCTACACCGCCATCAACATTCAACACGTTACCGGTTGATTTGTTGAGCAGGCCGCCGGTAAAGGCAAAGCAGGCATCAGCAATATCGGCAGGTAAAATGATTTCGTTAAGCAGTGTGCGTTTTGCGTAGTAAGCAGGCAGTTCGGCTACTGTAATACCATAAGCCTTGGCACGACCTTCGGCCCAGCCGCCGGCCCATATATTGCTGTCGCTGATAACCGCATCAGGGTTCACCACGTTAACGCGGATGCCATCGGTACCTAATTCAGCAGCGTTCAAACGGCTCAGGTGCAGTTGTGCTGCTTTGGCCGATCCGTAACCTGCGTTGTTTGGTCCGCTTACTAAGGCGTTTTTGCTTACAATGTTAATTATATCGCCACCAATAGCTTGTTTTTTCATTACAGCAACCGCGGCCTGCGTAATGAAGAACTGGCCTTTCACCAACACGTCATATAGCAGCTCCCAATCTTTTTCGGTATGGTCGGCTATTGATTTAGAGATAGACAGACCGGCATTGTTCACCACGATATCAACACCGCCAAATGCTAAAGCCGCGATTTCCAGCGCGCTGTTAATCTGTTCAGCATTGGTAACATCAAGCGTAGCGGTAGTATACGAATCTTTACCGTATTGTTTTTTAAACTCTTCGCCTGCGCCTTCCAAGCGTTCGGCGTTCATATCGTTTAAGATTACAACAGCGCCTTCGTCAACAAATTTCTTAGCTATAGCTTTACCTATACCCCCGGCGCTGCCTGTTATGAGGGCAATTTTGCCTGATAATGCTTTTGGTTTTGGCATACGCTGCAATTTGGCTTCTTCCAGCAACCAGTACTCAATATCAAAAGCTTCCTGGTGTGGTAGTGAAGTATATTCAGATATAGCTTCAGCGCCTTTCATAACGTTGATGGCATTGGTATAAAACTCAGCTGCTACGCGGGCTGTTTGTTTATCTTTTGAAAAAGAGAACAAGCCTACACCAGGGTACAGGATAATTACCGGATTGGTATCCCTGATTGCCGGGCTGTTATCATGTTTGCAGGTGTTATAATAGTCGGTATACATCTGGCGGTAGGCCTCAAAAGCAGGGGTAAGGCGCTCTTGTAATGCTTTAACATCGCTCAGGTCTTCGCCGGATTTAAGGTCAAGTACCAGCGGACTGATCTTGGTACGTAAAAAGTGGTCGGGACAGCTTGTACCTAATGGTGCTAAACGGTCAAGATCATTTGAATTGATAAATTCCAGCACACGAGCGTCATCAGTAAAATGGCCTACCATGTGCCTTTCGCTCGAGCAAAAACCACGCAGGATAGGCGCAATAGCAGCTGCTTGTTTTTTACGACCGGCTTCGTCTAAACTTTGTACTTTCTGGCCGCCAAAAACAGGGCCTTTCTTACCATAGTTTTCCTCTAAGTATTCGGCGCAGCGCTCGATAACTTCAAGCGTGTTCATATAGCTTTCGTAAGCGGTGTCGCCCCAGGTAAATAAACCATGTGAGCCTAACATGATGCCACGGATGCCAGGGTTTTCGTCCAGACATTGTTTTAATTGCAGGCCAAGTTCAAAGCCCGGTTTTTTCCATTCAACCCAGCCTATAGTGCCGTTAAAAAGTTCCCGGGTTATTTTTTTGCCATCTTTGGCGGCAGCGATAGCAATGGCCGCGTCGGGGTGCAGGTGATCGATGTGCTTAAATGGTAAAAAGCCGTGTAAAGGGGTGTCAATTGAGGGCGCTTTTGATGCCAGGTCGTAAATGCAATGGTTAAATAATTCAACCATCTCATCTTCATATTCAACCCCGCGGTAAACGTTTTTAAGGCTGCGCAGGCGATCAACATATAATGCTGCCAGTCCGCTTTTTTTAAGGGTACCGATATCGCCGCCAGAGCCTTTGATCCACATTACCTCAACCTCGCTGCCGGTAAGCGGGTCTTTTGATATTACTTTACATGAAGTGTTACCCCCGCCGTAATTGGTAAGGCGCAAATCGGCACCCAACAGGTTTGAGCGGTATATTAACAGGGCAACTTCGTCGCCTGCAAGTTCGGCGGCTTTTGCATCATCCCACAGGTAGCTTACATGCTTAAATTGTGTTGTTTTGACAGACATATTTTTAATTATTGAATTGCTGAGTTATTGAGTTTTGATTTACTTTTAATTTAATTATTTGATAGAGTTGCCATAACCTACAACCAGTACCGATAGTATTATAACCGCTATACCCGCTATTACAGTAGCGAATGCTTTTTTACTTACACCTTTCCATTCTTTTAGCACCAGCCCCCACATGTTGGCTATTAATATAATAAACGCCATGTGCAGTATCCATGAACTTGCCCCGTTACCCATTTTGCTTTCGCCCATACCATAGAAAAAGAACTGCAGAAACCACGTAGTGCCCGCCAGTGCCGCGAAAAGATAGTTTTTAAGCAGCGGTGTTTTTTTATCGGTATAATCGCCAAAAGTTTTATTGCGTGCATTAAGTATCATACACCAGATAAAATTGGTAGTAAGACCGCCCCATAGTATGATAATGTAGGTTACGTTGTTTTGATACAGGAAATTACCCTGTCCCGGATGAGCAGCCTGCCAGATTTGGTTAGCAGTGTCGGCCATTGATTTACCTGCCTCGATACCGAAATTGAAACAAGCGCTCAATATACCCGATATTATGGCTACCAGGATACCCAGACCAAATTTATAATCCTGATTAGCTTGTTTTTCAACGTGGCCGTTTGCTGACGATAGTTCCCGCTCTTTCATCATACCTGCTTTACCGCATATAACTATACCGGCAACACAAAGTAATACGCCTAATAATACAAATTGCCCCCAGGAATTATGTATCATCATGCTAAAAGTATCCTTGCCCTCCTTCGGAAATAAATCATAATAAAAAGATGGTATCAGTGCGCCAAATACCGAGCAAAGACCCAGTATAATGGTACTGCCTAATGATACACCAAGGTACCTGACACCCAGGCCATAGGTAAGCCCCCCAATGCCCCATAACAGACCCATCAAATAAGTCCAGCCTAATACAGAGCCTTCTGTATGGGAAATAATATCAGTAAAGCCGGGGATGGTTAACCATGCTGCCAGCGGCGGCACAATGAGCCATGAAAAAATGCCACCTACTATCCAGTAGCTCTCCCAGGCCCATCCTTTTATTTTTTTATAGGGAATGTAAAAACTCCCCGAGGCAAAACCGCCGATGAAATGGAAAAAAACTCCGAAAATTATCTGCATACGTTAATTGGTTTATATTGGTAAAGCTAATTTAGATATTAAAAACAGGGGAACTGTCATGGTCTGTCATGCGAATGCAATTCAGATGCGACAGATTAAGATGGGCAATTTATTGTTTTCATCCCAAAGATAAATGTTATTTTGTGCAAGATTTTACCTGAGCAAATCCTGATAACTAACACGATAAATGGTTAAAACCTCTGTTTTAAAAGTAGTGGGTTACGTATTGGCGGCTATTTTTTTGCTGTTGTATATCATCCTAAATTTCTGGGGGTATGTATGGCCCGGCGGTTGGTTGCTGATGGGTTTCTTTTTTTCGCTGGCCATAGTTTTTCAAACCGATGTAAGGTTAAAAGGGTTTTCCTTTACCACCATGATATTTGCGGCGGTAAGTATGGCTATGTACTATCCGCATTATTTTACCAGTGTAGGAGGGTTTAAACTTTCGGGACTTATTATCCCACTGTTGCAGGTGATCATGTTTGGCATGGGCAGTGAGTTGAGTTTAAAGGAGCTGGCCACTGTTGTTAAAATGCCTAAAGCCATATTGGTAGGGATAGTTTGCCATTACACCATTATGCCTCTTATTGGCTTTGCGCTGGCTAATATGTTTAATTTCCCGAAAGAGATAGCGGCCGGCGTTATCCTGGTAGGGTGCTGCCCGAGCGGGCTGGCATCAAATGTAATGGCTTATTTATCAAGGGCTAACCTGGCGTTGTCTATAGCGGTTACTACAGTTTCAACTTTGCTGGCACCATTGTTAACTCCTTTGCTGATGCGGGTGCTGGCCGGCAAGTTTGTAGCCGTACATTTCTGGGATATGGCCTGGGACACCACCCGGGTAGTGATCATACCTATTGTTGCAGGTTTATTATTTCACTTTTTGGTAAGGGGAAAAGTGAAGTGGCTCGACAGGCTGATGCCGGTAATTTCAATGGCCGCCATCGGATTGATCATTGTCGTAATTACTGCAGCCGGGCGCGACAGCCTGATTAAAGTGGGTGCGCTCTTGGTTTTGGCTGTATTTATTCATAATATTTCGGGATATACATTAGGCTACTGGTTTAGTCGCTTGTTAGGGTTTAAAGAAAAGGACTGCCGGACAATATCGCTCGAAGTGGGGATGCAGAACAGCGGACTGGCATCCGGATTGGCACTGTTGATGGGAGGGATGGCGACTATTGGGCTTGCGCCGGCTATATTTGGCCCTGTAATGAACGTATCGGGTTCTTTACTGGCTACCTGGTGGCATGGTAAGATCCCAGAGGAAGAAAAAGAAGTAGTACCCATTAACTTAAATTAAAAGCATGCAACCATATATTTTAGGCATCGATATAGGCACAGGCAGCACAAAAGCGGTAGCGGTTACTTTAATCGGCGATACCTTGGGGGTAACACAAAACCATTATCCTATTAACAGTCCCGAACCGGGTTACAGCGAGCAGGATCCATCCCTGATCTGGGATGCCTTTGTGAAATGTTTGCAGGAAATAATGACGAAAATTGGCCACGCGCCCGAGGTGGTGAGCCTGAGCAGCGCCATGCACAGTATTATTCCTGTTGATGACAATGGCACTGCGCTCTACCCCATGATTACCTGGGCCGATGCCCGGAGCGAAGATATTGCACAGCATTTAAGAGATTCTGCCGATGGTGAAAAGATATATCGCATTACGGGTACGCCTGTACATGCCATGTCGCCCTTGTGCAAACTGATCTGGCTGCGTACCAATAACCCCGGTCTGTTTGCCCAGGCGCACAAATTTATTTCTGTAAAAGAGTTTATCTGGTTTAAACTCTTCAACAGCTTTGAGGTTGATTACTCCATTGCTTCGGCAACAGGTTTGTTTGATATTTTAAAACTGCAGTGGAGCACCGAAGCATGCAGCCTTGCCGGCATTTCTGCCGATAAATTATCCACGCCTCAAAATACTACCTATTACCGCAATGATCTTAACGCTGTTACAGCCAAACTGTTGGGCATCGAACAAAAAACTGATTTTGTTATCGGGGCTAGCGATGGCTGCTGTGCTAATTTGGGTAGCCATACCACCGGGCCGGGTATTGCCGCGCTTACAATCGGTACCAGCGGGGCGGTCCGTATTACCAGTCCCCGGCCGGTTTACAACTTTGAAGGTATGATATTCAATTACCTGCTCAATCAAAACACTTTTGTTTGCGGCGGGGCGATAAACAATGGTGGTATTGCCATTAACTGGCTGCTGAAAAACTTTTTACAAAAAGAAAAGCTTTCCGAAGTCGATTATGATGAACTGTTTAACACCATTGAAACTATGCCAGCCGGGAGCGATGGCCTGCTGTTTTTACCCTATTTGTATGGTGAGCGCGCACCGCTATGGGACACCAAAAGCAGCGGGGCATTTATAAATATAAAACCCGCCCACACCCGTGCGCATTTTTTAAGGGCCGCTTTAGAAGGCGTTTGTTTTGCCTTGTACAATGTACTTAAAACGGTTGAAGACGCCTCCGTTACCATTACCCAGGTAAATATCAGCGGGGGCTTTGTAAGCTCCGGCGTGTGGACACAAATACTGGCCGACATTACCGGAAAAATACTGGTAGTGGAGCAACCGGAGGATGCATCGGCAGTAGGTGCCATCTATTTGGCCATGCAAGTACTACATCCCGAAAAGTATAGTGAACTAACCAATATCAGTAACGCGACGGTTATACAACCCAATAGCTCAAACCACGAACGGTATATCAGGATATTCCCGCTGTTTAAGAAACTGTACTTCGATCTGAAAGATTCAATGCACCTGCTGCACGGACTTGATACGGAATAGGGTTAATCGGGCGGATTGTTAAATGGATCGGCAAAGCTTTTTCCGGCTAAAAAGTCAACCAGTTCGGCATCGGTTATCAGACATTTATCTAGCTCCTGTATTAGGGTTTCCTTGTTTAAATGTTCGCCTATAAATACCAGTTCGTTATGGCGGTCGCCGAACTCTTTCGACCAGTTTTTTTCAATAAGCTCGCGGTTCTCCACAAAATCATTATACCTTATACGCTGCTGGTAGGACATACTTGCCCACCATACCCCGGCATTTTCCAAACGCGAAGAACCACCGGCCTGCGAAAAATTCAGCGCGTCATCAGGCGCGGATGCAATCCAGAACAAACCTTTTGAACGGATGATATTTTGCGGAAAATCATGATGCAGATAATTATAAAATCTTTTCGGATGAAAAGGTCTTTTAGCACGGAATACGGTCGAACTAATGCCATATTCCTCCGTTTCGGGAGTATGGTCACCATTTAATTCCCTTATCCACCCGGCAGATTGCGAGGCTCTGTCGAAATCAAACAAGCCCGTATTCAATATTTCTGCAGGGTCAACCTGACCAAATTGGGTATGTAATATTTTTGCGCCGGGGTTTAGTTTTTTGATAACAGCTTCTAACACATTTACCTGTCGCTGCGATGCCAGATCGGTTTTATTGAGCAGTATAACATCGGCAAACTCAATCTGGTCGGTAAGTAAGTTAACAATGGTACGGCGGTCGTTCGGGTCATCCACCAGGTCGCGGTTAAGCAACAGTTCCGAACTGCCGAAATCCTTGTAAAAATTAAAACAGTCAACAACGGTAACCATGGTATCCAGCATCGCGAAACGGCTCAGGTCAATACCGGCTTCTTCATCGGCAAAGTTAAACGTCTGGGCAATGGGTATGGGTTCTGATATGCCGGTGCTCTCAATAAGCAAATAATCAAAGCGGCCTTCCTTTGCCAGTTGTTCAACTGCTATCATCAAATCCTCGCGCAGCGTGCAGCAAATACAGCCATTGCTCATTTCAACCAGTCTTTCTTCGGTGCGGGATAGGTTTTTTTCGTTGGCTATCAGGCGGGCGTCAATATTCACCTCGCTCATATCGTTCACTATAACGGCCAACTTTAATTGCTGC
Organism: Mucilaginibacter sabulilitoris; assembly: GCF_034262375.1. NCBI lineage: Bacteria > Pseudomonadati > Bacteroidota > Sphingobacteriia > Sphingobacteriales > Sphingobacteriaceae > Mucilaginibacter > Mucilaginibacter sabulilitoris. Next base: position 6,326,191 of record NZ_CP139558.1, on the reverse strand, counting down.
TTGTTGTGCAGTATATGATTTAATAACGTTGTTTTACCACTGCCTAAAAAACCGCTCAGTACGGTCACCGGTAATTTCTTTTCCATCTGTAGTTATTTTGGACAAACATAGCAGATTTAATTTTTAAATGCAATAATGTTGCATTTAAAAATTAAGAAATACCAATCCTTATGCTGTTAATAACAGTGTCAAATTACAGATCGAGCAAACGGGTAAACCGGTACAGGCAGTAAACAATAACAGGGGCGGCCAGTACATCCATGGTGTAATGGATATGTTGTATAAGCAGGAGGATCATGACCGCAATGGTGGCAATAAAGGCAATGATCTTGTCGTTTTTTCGCTCGAGGTTGAGGTAGATCATCACCATGGTTGAAGTGTGGCCCGAAAAAAACAGATCGCGGGTGATGGAGGCATGTCCATAAAAGCAACCGGTAAGCGGATCAACCAGGGGTACTAAACCGGCTGGCGGGTCAAGCCTCACCAGGCTAATAGAAATAAACCGGGCAATACAAACAAATATCAGCGTCCATATATAGGTAGCACAAATAGCCGGTTTGTGCATTACCCTAACCAGCATCAATATACCCATGCCCCATATCAGCGCAAAAATTAGCAGCGAAACATCATAGGCCGGCAAATGGGCCAGTACAAAATCATTAAGCACAACGCCGTTTCGGTGCTCAATGCCCATGAAAAAGGAAGGCATGATGCTAATGAGCCCTGCTATCAGTATGCCGCCTATCAGTAATTTCAGGCGTTTTAAACTGGTGTCATAAGCGTTTAGCCAGTTTTGTTTTATTTTATAAAGGGCTGTAACGGTCACAGTTTACAAATGGAGTTGTTTGCAAAATAATAATTGACATCAATATTAATAAGTTGTTACCAGAAAGTTAAAATAAAATTCAATAAAAATAGCAAATGAAATAAATGCAATTGTGTTGCGTTGTTTTTATATTTGTTTATATTTTCATAAAAAGGGTCAAGTGAAACCGTTTTGAACCGGAAGGAAAAGAGGGGATAAATAAAGTGCGATGGCAACAAACTTTTACCATTTAACTACACCTTATTTTAAACCAATGGTTATTTCTTGTTAAATTTGTATCCTTAAAATAATGTTCCCTAAATAAATTAAATGGCACAAGCCCGCAACAATCTTCATTTTGAAGATTTGCTGAACAAGCATCATTTAAAAAAAACTGCACCTCGGCTCAGGGTTTTATCCATGATGTCGTCAAGGAATGCGGCCACCTCGCAGCCCGATCTGGAAAGTGTAATGAACGATATTGACCGGGTTACGCTTTATCGCATCCTGAACGCGTTTGAAGAAAAAGGTATTATTCACAAAATATTTGATTTGGATGGTACCGCCAATTATGCCCTGTGCTCATCAAACTGCGATGAAGGCCATCACCACGATGAACATTTGCATTTTAATTGCACCAACTGCAAAAACGTGTATTGTTTAGATGAGCTGCACCTGCCTGCCATAAAACTACCCAATGGGTTCGAGCCGGCAGGCTTTACCCTGTATGCTACCGGTCTTTGTCCTAAATGCAGTAAAAAGGCAATCAAAAAATGATCTTTAATACCAGAATTTTCTACCTAACTGCCATTAACTGCGGGCTTTTATTCTTGTTTTTTAGCCTTTGTTCATTCGTTCCGGCGAAGGATACTATACCATCGGTATCTACCTTTAAGTTTAAAACCATTATTGTAGATGCAGGGCACGGCGGTAAAGACCCCGGCGCGCGCGGCTCTTACTCGGTGGAAAAGAACGTGACCCTGGCCATAGCCAAAAAGCTCAAGGCCGCTATCGATTCGCAGATCACTACGGTTAACGCCATCATGACGCGTACCGACGATACGTTTATTCCATTGAACCAGCGGTCGACCATTGGCAACCAGGCTCATGGTAACCTGTTTATCTCTATCCATTGCAATTCATCACCAGAGGGTACCGCGGCTATAGCACACAAGCGTAAAGGCGTGCTGCTGCTGGTTTACGGTTTTCACAGATTGAAAGAGCAGGAAGAAGCGGTGCGTGAAAACTCATCTATCTTTATCGAAAAAAACTACAAGGAAACCTATGAGGCCTATGATCAGAGCGACCCGGCAAACGCTATTATCCTGAACGCCTACATTCAAAAATACCGCAAACAGAGCATTCTTTTTGGCGATTTGCTGAACACCGAATTTGAAGATACCAATGGCCGCGAAAGCGAGGGCGTAAAAGAGCAGGGCGTATTGGTTTTGGCCCACAGCGCCATGCCAGCCGTATTGATTGAAACCGGCTTTATCAATAACCCCGAGGAAGAAGATTACCTGAACTCCAACGACGGCCAGAACGAAATTGTACAGTCTATCATCAGGGCTATCAATAACTATCGCAAGGCTATCGGGGCGATGTAATTGGTTGAGTACGACTCACCCGGTCTACGCTTCGCTGGACCACCCTCTACGCCTGCGGCGTAAACAGGGTTATTATAATTAATTAGTTTAAAAAATAATCTAAAACCCTCTTTGCGGTGAAGCCGTAGAAAGGGCCGACAAGCGCAGCGATGTTGGGGTGAGTCGTTGCCAGCGTTCAAATACTGCACGATGCCTCATTTTTGTCCGCAGTTATAGGCTGTTACTTTAGAAAGGAGAGGCTTTGGAAATCTGCTTTGAAAACTATATTCCCTGCCCGTTCATATTAAAAACCATCTTTAGCACACCAATTTACTCATAAACAACTATATTCGGCTTTAACAATTATACGCCGATGGTAAGCTTCTGTAAATCTGTTTTTAAAGCGCTGTTTTATATTTTATGCTGCGGGTTATTCATTAATGCAGCACATGCCCAAATCAAAGAACAAGGCATAATTCCGCAGCCCTTTAAAATTCAAAAAAGCAGCGAGGTATTTACCTTTTCACCTAAAACAAGTATATCAGTTGGCGCTGGCATTGATGCCAACAACCTTACTTTCTTTAATCAGTATTTTCATTCTCTGAGCGGATATAGTCTTCCTATCAGTAAAAGTGCTGCATCCATCAAACTAAATATTGACTCGGCCAAAGCAATACAGCCCGAAGGCTACATATTATCTGTTACTTCAAAACAGATCAGTATTACAGGGCATGACCAGGCAGGAGTGTTTTACGGGTTGCAGTCGCTTATCCAGTTGCTGCGTTCATCAAACGGGAAAATAACGGCAGCAGGATGCGTTGTTGAAGATTACCCAAGGTTTGCCTACCGGGGGATGCACCTTGATGTAAGCCGTCATTTTTTTAAGGTAGATGCTATAAAAAAATGGATTGATCTGCTTGCGTTGTACAAGATAAATACCTTTCACTGGCACCTGACTGATGACCAGGGCTGGCGTATCGAGATAAAAAAATACCCGCTGCTGCAAAGCATTTCTGCCTGGCGCGATGAAACTATCATAGGCCATAAAAGAGATAGTCCGCATCGCTTTGATGGCAAACGCTACGGGGGCTATTATACTCAGGATGAAGTTAAGGCCGTAGTAAAATATGCTATGGAGAGGCACATTAACATTATCCCCGAAATTGAAATGCCGGGGCATGCGCTGGCTGCGCTGTCGGCCTATCCGCAGCTGGGCTGTACAGGTGGCCCGTATAAAGCAGCTACCTTTTGGGGTATTTTTGATGATGTATATTGCGCCGGTAACGAAGAAACGTTTACCTTTTTACAAAATGTGCTGGACGAGGTGCTGCCGCTTTTTCCGTCTAAATATATTCACATCGGCGGCGATGAATGCCCTAAAACCAAATGGAAAACCTGTCCCAAATGCCAGAAGCGCATTAAAGACGAGCATCTAAAAGACGAACACGAACTGCAAAGTTATTTCATTGGCCGAATGGAAAAATACCTGAACAGTAAAGGCCGGCAGATTATTGGCTGGGACGAAATTCTGGAAGGCGGTCTTGCACCCGGCGCTACCGTTATGAGCTGGACAGGCGAGGAGGGTGGCATTGCAGCCGCCAAACAGCATCACGACGCCATCATGACGCCCGAAAAATATGTTTACCTTGATTATTATCAGTCGCTGTACCCCAGTGAGCCTTTGGCCGGTGGTGGCTATACGCCTTTGAGCAAAATGTATAATTATGAGCCCATCACCAAAGAACTCTCCGGCGATGAAGCCAAATATATAAAAGGGGTACAGGCCAATGCCTGGAGCGAATACCTGGCCAGCATAGCACAGGCCGAGCATCAGTTGTTTCCACGGATGCTGGCACTATCAGAAATTGCGTGGACGGCTAAAGAGAATAAAGATTATAATGGTTTCCTTAAACGCCTGCGTTATGAACTGCCCTTACTAAAACGGCTGAATGTAAATACAGCCAACACTTTCGACGAGATCACCGATAGCATAACCAAATCGGCAGATGATAAAATACAACTTGCCTTAAATAGTACCTTACCGGGTGGCCAGATTTATTATACCACAAATGGTACTGTACCGAACCTCAAAAGCAAAAAGTATAGCAAGCCATTAATCATTACCGCATCGGGAAAGGTAAAGGCCGTTGTGCTTAGCGGAGCAAAACAACAGGGTAGGGTTTACGAAAAGGATTTTCACCTGCATAAAGCCATCGGCAAAACAGTGACCCTGGCTAACCAGCCGCAGGGTACTTATAATTCAACAGGGATATGGGGACTGGTGAATGGTATTTATGGCAATAAGCTGTATAACGATGGCCAATGGTACGGCTTTAACGGCGATGATCTGGACGCGGTGGTTGATTTGGGTACCACGCAAAAGGTATCTCAGTTGGGTATCAATATTTTAAAATACCACTGGCAAAAAATGTGGGAGCCGCAGGTATTGACCTTTGAAACCTCAGTGGATGGGAAAGCCTATACCGAAGTGTACCGTCAAACTGCCTTTAATGCCAATGGTATTAATGCGGTAAGGGCAAATATTAAGCCTGTACAGGCGAGGTATATTAGGGTAAAAGGCACCAACAAAGGTATTATCCCCCCCGGCGAGTACATAGCGGGCGCCAAAGCCTGGCTGCTGGTTGATGAGCTGATTGTTAATTAGATGTGCAGATTTTAGATGTGCAAATGTGTAGATTGCTTGACTTTCAATGAAAAATTATAACGCTAAGTGATTTCTAAAATCTGCACATTTGAAATTTGCATATCTGCACATCCCTAAACTGTTCCATCTTTTTTTTCCTATTTTTATACCAAACACTAACGCGTGCGTTATGTTGAAATAACGTAAGGTTAAAACAGGATGTTATTTTACGCTGATAGCACCGCAAGTATAACTACTCAATGAGCAAAGTATTTACAATAACAGAGGGTTTGGAGAACATGGGAGCTTTGCGAACGGGCGGACAGGGCTCCGTTTACAAAGGCAGGCGTTACGGTCCTATTATTACAGCGGTAAAACTATTACCTACCCCCATTCACACCGAAAGCGCTGACGATAAGAATTTCCGGAATTTTCAAAACGAAGTTGAAAAGCTGAAAAAGGTAAACGAAGAACCTAATCCAAATGTAGTTAAGATATTAAATTCGGGCATTACCGAAAGCGGCTCATTTCCATTTATTGAAATGGAGTACATTGACGGCCCCGACCTGGAGGATTTGCTGAAACCTCCGCACGAACCAATTTTTACCATAAAAGAAATCATCAAGCTGGCCGACCAGCTGGCAAATGCCTTATCGCACTGTCATAAAGTTTCGGTAAAGCACGGCGATATCAAAAGCAATAACGTAAAGTTCAATATCCATACCGGAAATTATGTATTGCTTGATTTTGGATTATCGGCCATGTCAGACGATCAGCGGCGTACCAGCATTAGGCATGCCGGAGCTATTGAGTTTATGGCCCCCGAGCAAAATGAAGGGCTGATGTATTTCCAGACCGACGTATACAGTTACGGCGTTATTCTATATGAATTGATAGCCGGGCAAGTGCCTTTCCCGTTAAAAGACAATGGCGAAACCGCTCGTAATGCCGTGATGCTGGCCCACATGGAAACACCCGTGCCCGATGTAATGGAACTGCGCCGGAGCAACCTGCCCGAAAGCTGGAACGATAAAAAGAAAGAACACGAAATGATGGTACCGGCATGGCTGCTGCAAATAGTAGCTAAATGCCTTAAAAAAGAACCTGATGACAGGTTTGCCGATGGCATTGAACTGCAGGAAACCCTCATGTACAGCAGCATTGGCGCTGTAAGTGGCAATCAGGAAGAAGATACCTGGAATGCCTCGGTGCTTTTAAAAGAGAACGAACGCTTACAGGGCCTGCTGTTATATTACCAGGAGGCCGAAAATAACAAGCCCCTGCCCGTAATAACCGAAAGCATGGAGCCGCCTGTAAATGACGGGAAACAGGTACGCATGTCAAAACCTATTTTTATAGTGTTTATGCTTTTGCTGTGCGGTTTTACTGTTTTCTCGGCGGTGGTGATGAGCAAATTTGGTAGTCAAATTTCTCATGGTGTATATAACCGGCTGTTTAAATCATCAAATAAACCTGCAGATTCGAGCGCTGTTAAAGTTCCTGTTACAAAAAAGCAGGAAGCGGAACCTACCCGTCAGCAGGATAGTACGCCAGCTAATGATGAATCAGGCATTCCACCCGAAATTGATTCACAGGCCGATTCTATTTTACAGGGAATAAAGTATAAAAAAACAAACACAGAAGATCCGCAGTTTTACCGTGACAGTGCAAAAACAAAGGATACCTCTAACCTGAATTTTTAACTACAATAATGCTAACCAGTTAATACAAAATATAACTGAATGGAATCAAAATCAACGTTTTGGCAAAAGATAGGCCTGCAGGATTGGTTTCTGCCCAACGGGAAACCAGTTAATGCCGCGGCTGCAACAATTAAGGCGCTAACCCCCGATGATGTATACATGTACATCATCGAAAAATTTAAGGAATCCATCAGCAAGTTGTCATTTGCAGATCGTGTAGTGTTTTATCACGAGTACATCATCAGCTTTAATGAAGAAGATTACCAGGAATTTATTAATAACCGGTCGGGCCTTTTTGGTATCATCGTGAATGAGTCGGTAAAAAAGTTTTACGAATTATTGCGCGAGCACGAGGAAGTTGGAAAAAAAGTTGAGCCCTCAAGTTCCAAATGGGTATTCAGGCTCGTATCGCACCCTGATTATGCCAAAGGTGATAAGGGTTTTATAGGTAAGTTGTTGCCCGGAAGTAATAAGAAGGAAGAGAACCTGCGCGTAACCTTCATTCCGCGGCATACGGGTGTTGCCCAAACGCTTGACATCAGCAACGATATACTCAAAGGCTTTACCTATTACAGCGAAGGTTATTACGAATTGCCCTACGCCAATGACCTGCACTACAACGAAAAGGAAATAGCCAAGCCTGGCGAAAAAGTGCTGGCCCGCCTGGATACCATAATGCCAGATAAGCAGTTTGTAGGCCGCAAGGTCGAGTACCTGATGAAAGACGATGACATTGTAGTATCGGGCAATGATGAAACCCGCGAAGAGCAGGCCGTATTTAAAGTACCGAGCGATTGGGTGAATACGCCCCATCTGCGCATCAGGCTTAATAAGGCAGATGGCAAGCTTTACATGACCTCTTTTGGTGAACGCACACTGATCAACGAACAGGAAGTAACACCGAGCGATGTAAACTCACCGCAATGGGTCGAGCTCCCTTTTAACTCTAAAATATTACTGAATGGTATAATAGGCATCAACGTATTTAAACCTGAGGCATAATGTCACAAATATTATCATTTGGGCTGCTGGCAATATGTGTGTTATTATTGGCGGCTCACTTTATCGACATAAGAAATTCCAGTAAAAACCATGGCAAATAATTTTTTCGGAATAACAGATATTGGTAAGCAAAGGGATAATAATGAGGATACCTTTATTGCCCAGAAAACCGACGATGATAATTTCATTATCGCCTGTGTTATTGATGGCGTAGGTGGTTATGCCGGCGGCGAAGTTGCCGCCGACATAGCGCGGGAGTGCATCGTTGAGCAGCTCTCGTACATTGCGGGCGATATTATTCCGCTGCTGGTAAATACGGTGGCATTGGCCAACCAACGGATATACGAGAAAAAGCAAGGCAACAGGCAATTGGAAAACATGGCATGCGTATTAACACTTGCTGTAATTGATATCCCCAATAACCAGTTTTATTATGCCCATGTGGGCGATACCCGCCTGTATTTGCTACGCGATAATTCCCTGATAAAAATATCAAAAGATCATTCTTTTGTAGGTTTTCTGGAAGACTCTGGCCGGCTCACAGAAGAGGCTGCCATGGATCATCCTAAACGTAACGAGATCAGTAAAGCTCTGGGATTTAATCCGCATATATCAAAAGAACCCAATTTTGTGGAAACCGGGAGCTCACCGTTTTTGCCCGGCGACATTCTGTTGGTTTGCAGCGATGGTCTTACCGACCTGGTTGATAAAAACCAGATGACCAAAATATTAACCAGCAGCGGATCGATACAGGATAAAGGCGAAAAACTGATACAAGCCGCCAACAGCAAAGGCGGAAAAGACAACGTAACCGTAGTACTGGTAAATAACGATAAAAAGCCGCGGCAGCACAGCGCCACCCGGCCCGCTACGGTTGCAAATATACCTGACGAGATAATTGACCCACTGGCGCAGCCTAAACTTCCTGATGGCCCGGCTACCATACCCGTAAAACAGCGAAGCAGCCGCGGTACAATGGTGGTGCTTTTCATATTACTGGCGCTGGCCCTGGCTGGTTTTTTATGGCAATTCTGGCTAAACTATCAGCTAAAGCAAACTCCGGTAAAAGTGGCTGTTAAACCTGTAAAGGTTAAAAACGCCGGAGAAATAAAACTGCAGGATACCATCAACAAATTAAAAGGCAATACACTCATCATTTCCGAAGCTGATTATAAACAGCCCATTGTTTTGAGTGATACCTTACGCATTGAGCAGGATAGCCTGTACATTAAGGCAAAGGGGAACATCATTTTCAAACGCGATTCTGCTTATAATGGCCCGGGCATATCGCTCACCAGCAATTGTAAATATATTGTGCTGGATAGTGTAGCATTTGATGGTTTCAGGGTAGCTATTGCCACCCGCAATGATGCCCTGGTGTTAAAACATGTGGTGTTCAGCAATTGCGTTTCTCCGGTACAAACCGCCTATATTTTCCCCGATAAAAAGTATATTTCGGGCAGGTTGTTTGGCGGTATGTTTAAGATAGATACCTTATCAAAACCTACTAAATAATAAATGAATCAAGGTACGCAGAATGCTCCGGGCAGGGCAATGGAACGGTTGTTTTTGCTGCTAACCGGTATTATATTGGCCATACTGTTTGGCAAGCTTTATTTTGTACTACAGCAAAAGTTTGTTGATGTAGACAAGCGGCTGAACGACGGTACCATTGTAAATCTAAACGCTCCCAACACAGCCCGTAACGTTTCGGCCTTGCTGCAAAAGGGCTATTATTTTGATGATCCCAAAGATGTCGACTATATCCGTGCTACGATAGCGTCAAAGGTAAATGCAGGCGAAGAAATTGATAATGCCGGAGAGCTCAATAAACGCAGGTATTATGTAAACGCCGACGATGCTTATGCAAACGGGGGCGAATCGTTTAAAAAACGTGTGCTTGTATCCCGCTCGCTTTTAGGTTATACCGGCGATGATTCTATACGTTTTACGCAGGAAAAAACCAATCCGCCTCAGTTGCCCGCGCAAACAGACTTGGGTTTAAGTGGGTTCAGTATCAGCGGAACGATTAAGGATAAAAAACAACCAGTCGCCGGTGTGTTGGTACGCCTGGCCATGATATTGCCGCAGGATAGTATTTATACCGACGAGGAAATAACTTCAAGCGGACGTACCGCGCAAGTAACTAACGCCTACAAAAAAGTATATGTAATCAACGCCAATAAAAAGAGGCAGCTACAGTCGTTAACCGCTTTTGCACGTACCGATGCCGGAGGTAATTATCAATTTAAAAACCTGCCCGAAGGTAAGGCTTTTGAAGTATTGCCGCTGCAACCCGGTTTTGAGTTTGGCCGGTCGCAAGGTGTGGTGGAGTTGGAGAAAGACAACACGCTTAACTTTGCGCGGGTTACACATACTATGAAACTCCTGTCCACGCGCGACTTTAATATCCTGAAAAAGGAAGGTGCGTTTATTGTTCGCACTCAGAGTGATTTTAACCAATGGTACTGGATAATAGCGGGCAGTTTTTTTGGAGGTCTCCTCATTATCCATTTGTTGCTGAGCGTGCGTTACCCACAGGCAGATCAGCTGATATTACCGCTGGTGATGCTGCTAACAGGCATTTCTTTTCTTACGCTGTTATCGCTGCAGGATCCCTTGCGCGACAGGTTTTTGGCTAAGGATACACTGAGCTATCTTGGTATCGGTGTAGGTGGTATTTGTATACTGCAGTTCTTTAACCTGCGCCGCTTCAATGCCGATTCAACACTTTACCGGTTGTTGTTTTTTAAGGGCGCGCGCAGCGCGGCCAACGGCTGGCCCTGGGCTATTGTGGCCATGGCTTTATTGTTCAGTACTATTTTATTTGGTACCGGGCCCGAAGGCAGTGGCGTAAAAGTAAACCTGCTGGGTGTGCAGCCCAGTGAGATCGTGAAATACCTGATCGTGATATTCCTGGCGGGCTTTTTTGCCGCTAACGAGAAATTTATAAGCCAGTATGCAAGTTGGGGCAAGCGCTGGTCGTTCTTTTCCTTCGCGTTGATAGCCACCATTGTTACACTGCTGCTGTTTTTGGTACTGGGCGATTTGGGCCCGGCAATGGTAATCTGTTTTACCTTCATTATCCTGTTTTCCTTTTCGCGTGGCGATTTCCTGTTTATGGCAGGTTATGTAATATTATTTGTATTAAGCACCTGGCTTTTTGAAAACGTTTGGCTCAGTGCAATCATTACCTTTGGCGTATGGGGGCTGGTAGGGTTTTTAAAGCCGCGATTGCTCAGCGAATCGGCCTTTATGGCTTTGATTGTGATCACAGCATTTTTAACTATTGATAAGATACCCGGTCTGGATAAAATCATCCCCGGCCCGGTTGAGCGTTTGGTAGAACGTAAAGCCATTTGGCAGGACGCCTGGAACAATGAGGTATATGGCGGCGACCAGGTAGCCAACGGTCTTTGGGCCATGGCCAGCGGTGGTCTGAGCGGCACCGGCGTGGGGCAGGGTTTTGCCAAAACCATCCCGGAAGCACACACCGACATGATTTTACCATCCATCGGCGAAGAGTTTGGCTGGGCAGGCATGGCGGCAGTATTTATATTATTCCTGTTATATCTGCACCGGTCTATCATTATAGGGCGGCAAACGGGTACGCCTTTGCTATTTTACCTCAGCGCGGGCATCGGCGTTTGTACCTTTGTGCAGTTTATACTCATAGCGGGCGGCTCCATAGGCGCGCTGCCACTCTCGGGTGTATCGTTACCCTTTGAAAGTTATGGCGGGTCATCATTGGTAATTAATATGGTGGCCGCGGGTTTTCTGCTGTCGGTATCATCTGTAAAGGGTACCGCGGTGCAAATGAGCTTTATTACCAAACAGCAGGATAAAAACCTGGTACCGGCATTAGCCGCTGCGCTTGCCGCGGTAATATTACTTACTGTAAACGTATCGCGCTATAGCGCCGATAATACACATTGGGTAGTAAAACCAGCACTGGTTGCCGATAAAAGCGGCTTGCGCATGTTTAGCTATAACCCCCGTATTGCTATTTTGATGAACAGGTTGCAGGCCGGCTCATTGCTCGATCGTAACGGTCTAATACTTGCAACCAGCAAGCCTGCGTTGATTGAAAAACAGAAAGAAAAGCTGGCCTCCACAGGTTTGTTGCACTATGATCTGGATTCGGCCATGCATAAGCGGCTCGACAGATTTTATCCGTTTGAAGAACAAATGTTTTTTTGGACGGGCGATGCCAACACCGGTGTATTTAATGGCAGTACCAATGGCTATTTTGGCGAATATGAACATGCTGCAGAGCTACGTGGTTTTAAAATGCCTGTAACCAGTTACAATGTAAAGGCATCACGCTTTCAGGAAGACCGCTTTTTACCCCGCGGCATGAAGGAAATGACGGTTAGCAAGCGCGATTACAGCGCGCTGGCTCCCTTGCTGCTGGCCGATATTAACGGTCCGGAAATAGCCGCCTTTAAAAACAAGAACCGCGATGTGCAGCTTACTGTTGATGCCGAACTGCAAACCAGTATACAGGAATCTATAGCTGCCGATACTTCTTTACTCGATAACCGGGTTTCGGTAGTGATCATGGAAGCCAATACCGGCGATGTGCTTACATCGGCGGTTTACCCGCTGCCGCCAGTGCGTAACTGGGATCAGCTCACCATGGCCCAGTCCGACCAAAATAAGCTGGCCACCTGGATGACCACCACTGATCTGGGTTTTACCTACGCTTCGCAGCCGGGTTCAACAGCCAAGGTGCTAACGGCTATGTCGGCGTTCAATAAACTGGGTATAGGTGCGGCTGATGTGGTTTACCATGTGAGCATGAACGAGCGTATCCGAACCAAAGGTATCGAGCCCGACGAAACCGGCATGATCACCATGGAAAGGGCTATCGCCAAATCAAACAACGTATATTTTATAAAACTGGCCAACCAGCAGCACCTGGAAGAGTATATGGTTAACCTGTACATGAAAACCGGTATGTTTTTGCATGGAGTTGGTGGTTATTATTATAACAAGCCAACAGAAAACGACGCGCAGGAAGAAGAATGGCGTAATCTGTGGCGTAAAACCGAGTTCAATACCAAGCCACGCTACGACCCTAATAACATCCATAAAACAAGGGCCAAGGGTATTTCAGGTATGGCCTGGGGACAGGGTGAGCTGATAGCCACACCTGCCGCGGTAGCCAGGCTGGTATCGGGCGTAGCTAATGACGGTATGCTGCATCCAAATCGTTTCGCGCTTAAGGTAAATGATACGGTTATGAATGTAAAGCCCGCTTTTAAACTGGCCGAAAAGCCAGAATATGCCGCGTTGCTTAAACAATATATGATTACGCAAAGTGCACCAAAAGTGCCTATATTGCATATAACGGTAGCAGGGAAAAGCGGTACGCCCGAGCGTATTGTTAAAAATCAAAGTGTGAACGATGGCTGGTATGTGTTTTTTGCACCCGAGGCTAAAGGCAAAGGTAATATGGTCGTTTGTATCAGGATTGAATCAACCCGTGGATCATCGGATGCGGTGAGGCTGGCCGGTAACCACGTAATACCATTTTTGCTCAAAAAAGGCTATATAAAAAGCTTTGAGCCCGAGAAGAAAATAATAACTGTAAAAGCGCCGCCGGCCGAAGAAATTAATTTACCGGAAGATACCGCCGCAATAACAGAAGAAGAGCAAACAAATCCATAAATAGTATTAGGCATGGCGTTTAATTTATTCAGAAACAAAGGAGAAAAACGGGAATGGGATGTTAAAAGTCTGCGAGATGCCCTGTTGCGTTTTATAAAAGAAGCATTACAAAAAGTAGAGGGCGGCGAAGGCAGCCATATCAAGGAGCTTTTGCTATACATAGCGGCCGAACCGGAGGAAAAGCATATTTATGAGGGTGCGGTTTATGTTCATGATAAAGAAAAATTCAGGAACGAAATACAGAAAATAGCCGATGATTACGCACTTGACCTACCGGGCGACTGGACAATTGAAGTGATTTTCACAGATGAGTTTCCACAAGAGGCTACGCCGATGCTGGGGCTCGATGCTGCTTTCCTGATGCATACCCGCCGACAGGTAATGCACAACGCGGCATCGGCAGTAGCCTACATCCGTATACTGAGCGGTGAAGCCGAGCAGGAAGAGTATATAATAAAAGCAACTGACGATAAAATTAATATTGGTCGCGATAAAAAAGCGGTTACCGATAATGGCTCTTACCGTTTAAACAAACTGGTATTCCCGGCCGCAAGCGATGATGAAAGCAACAAGTTTATCAGTCGTCAGCATGCTCATATTGAGTGGAACAAGGACAATGAATGCTTTATGATATTTGCCGATGAGGGCGGCGTACCACCCCGTAATAAAACTAAGATACACATAGCAGCCGATGGTAAAATGATCAAGCTCAATTCTACCCAGATAGGTCACCCAATGAGTGAAGGTGATCAGGTGATCCTCGGCGAATCGGCAGTATTTTTATTTAGTACTAAGGCAGAAGGATAAGTTATATAAAACGGTGTCATGCTTGTCGAAGCATGGTGGGGGGGCATCAACGCGCGATCCTTCGACGGAGTTCATGATAACCCAGTGCACTAAAATCAAAGTTTTTGAAACTAAGTCTAAAAAATCGCGTAATTGTGAGGAACGAAGCAATTGCGACTGTTTATAGTGATATTGTTTCTATTTCCTAAACCCTCTTTGCGGCGAAGGCGTGGAGGGTCGCCCAGCGAAGCGAAGGCGGGATGAGTCGTCTACGCCAAAAAATACTTCCTTCTTATTTCTTATCCTACATCAAGTGTAAAAGTTGTTTTCCGGGGTAACTTTGAATCATCAATTAAAAAAATTAATAATTTTTGAATCGAAAAGGAAGACAATGGAAAATACAATAAACGGCATACACCACATTACCGCTATCGCAGGCAGCGCCAAAAGAAACTATGATTTTTATACCCGAGTATTGGGTTTGAGGCTGGTTAAAAAAACAGTAAATTTTGATGATCCGCAAACTTATCACTTATACTATGGCGACAAATTTGGTACCCCAGGAACCATCCTTACATTTTTCCCGTGGGAAGGTATAACCGCCGGTCGCAGGGGTGCACGCCAGGCTACCGAAATTGGCTACAGCGTGCCCGAAGGCAGTTTGGATTTCTGGTTGAAAAGGTTTGAGGTCAATAATGTGATCTATAACAAACCAGCCGAAAAATTTGGCGAACAATATTTAACCGTACTTGACCCGGATGGTTTAAAGCTGGAATTGATAGTACCTAAAACTTCCGATAAAAGGCTACCCTGGGAAACTAATGAAGTAAAAGCAGAAAACGCTACAAGGGGTTTTCACAACATTACCATCACTACCAATAAAATAGATGCGACCGCCAAAATATTAACCGATGTATTTGGTTACAAATTATTAGAACAGCATGTGAACCGTTTCAGGTTTGTTACCGATGCAGTAGATAATGCCGCCATAGTTGACCTGGTTGAAGTGGCCGGAGAGATAGCAGGGCATGTTGCAGGTGGTTCTGTTCATCACGTAGCATTTCGTGTTAAAAACGATCAAATATTGATGGAATATCGTGAAAAAATAGCCGGTTTAGGTCTCAATATCACCGAAAAAATAGATCGTAATTACTTTTATTCACTCTATTTCCGCGAACCAGGAGGCGTGCTGTTCGAGCTTGCTACAGATAACCCCGGATTTTCTGTAGATGAACCGGTTGACCAGTTAGGTACAGGTTTAAAACTACCTGCCCAATATGAAAATATACGCGAAGACATCGAAAAATCGCTTCCGTCATTAATATAATAGGAGTAAACAGTATATCATGTATACACACAGCAAACAGATAATAACAGCAGGTGTTCCCATAGAACAAGCTCAAAAGGCTATTATTATGCTGCACGGTCGCGGAGCATCTGCAACAAGTATTATAACACTCAGCGACCGCTTACAATTAGATGGATACGCCATTTTTGCACCGCAGGCTACCGAACACAGCTGGTACCCATACAGTTTTATGGCCCCGGTAAGTAACAACCAGCCCGCGCTTGATTCGGCACTGGAGCTTATCGGCGAATTGGTTAATGATATCAAGAATAAAGGGATAACACAGGAAAATATTTATCTCCTGGGCTTTTCGCAGGGCGCTTGTTTAACACTGGAGTACGTAAGCCGCAACGCCGGCCGATATGGGGGCGTAATAGCTTTTACCGGAGGGTTGATAGGCGAAAAATTAATTGAAAGTAATTACAAGGGTGATTTTAATCAGACCCCTGTACTTATTACTACCGGCGACCCTGACCCGCATGTGCCGGTAAGCAGGGTAAATGAGAGTGTAGCCATTATGGAAAGGCTCAACGCAAGCGTCACCCTCGAAATTTATAAAAGCCGGCCACACACTATTACCGGTGAAGAACTGGCATTGGCCAATTCGATATTATAATTCATCATTTAAAGCGATATTTTAACAAAAAAAGCCACTAAAAAGTGGTTTTTTTGTTAAAAACTTACAAAGTCGGGGCTTTTTAACGCTATATGTGCCGGATCGTAACAAATTTGCTATAGGGCAATAATATAGCGCATATCACTTGCTTTGTGTTACCAATAAGCTAAATTTAAGTTCATTTTAATTTAACACAACTAATTTCCAGATAAATTGTTACAGATAATAACTGTTTGAACTACAGGTTAATGTGCGGCTGGTATCGGTGATAAACATTCAGTTAATAATTAATTAAGTTTAGCTTATGTTTAAATATTAACCCGGTATACTATATGCCCAATAAAATAGCTTTAAGAGACATACAGCTGATTGACCGTCTGAAAATGGACGACGAAACTGCGCTGTCGTCCATTTATAAAGAGTATTGGGAGCAGCTTTATATGTCGGCCTATCATGTTTTAAAGGATAGTCAGGCTTGTGAAGATATTATCCAGGAACTATTTATCAAGCTTTGGAACAATCGATATAGTATTACCATTAATGTTTCCTTAAAAGCCTATTTATATGCTTCTATTCGTTACGAAGTTTACAGACAGATAAGAACGGGGACAGTGCGGGGAGATATTTATGATGATGTTCTGGAACGTATCCATACACCGGCCGCTTATGATAATATTGAATATAAGGAGCTAACCGAACAGGTAAGCTCTATAGTAAATACACTGCCCGATAAATGCCGGGAAGTGTATAAATTAAGTCGCGAGGAATGTTTAAGTCATAAGGAAATAGCGTCGCAGTTAAACATCTCCACTAAAACAGTTGAAAATCACCTTACCAAAGCATTGCGGCAATTGCGAACTTCTATAGGCAGCGTTTTCCTGCTGCAAATCCTGTTTCTCTTTATAAAAAAATAACGTCTACTTCATATTTAATAAATTTTTAAATATGAAATAGGGGATACGCCTGTTTTTATACTCTCCCTTAAAAACCAAATGGCGTGCAGCAACAGAAATTTTTACAACTCATCGATAAGTACCTGAACGGAGAGGCATCTGCCGAGGAGGAACAGCTGTTACTGAATTTTTTCGAAAGCTTTCAATCGGATAGTGAGTGGGACGAATCAGCGCTTGGTATAAAAAAACAGCTGGAAGATAAAATGCTTAACCGATTGCAGCAAGCGGTACAAAAGTCAAAATCACAATCGCACCCTAAAATGGGTAGGCTTTTTACACTTCGGAATATTGCGGCAGCCATAGCATTGCTTGCTGTTATAGGTGTCGGGGGATATTATTACATACTGAAGCCGGCCAAACAATTATTGGCATCAAAAAATAAATCAGCTGTTAAGCACGACGTAAACCCCGGCAACAACAAAGCCATACTAACCCTTGAAAATGGTGAGCAGGTAATATTAGATTCCGCCAGGATCGGCACGCTTGCCAAAAAAGGGAAAATCAGCATTAACAAAACCAAAGACGGGCAGTTGGTGTACACAGCTACACATGAAGATAATGCGACAGCTAATGATCCCATTGTCTATAATACAATTTCAACCCCAAAAGGAGGCCAATACCAGGTTATACTGCCCGATGGTACAAGGGTTTGGTTAAACGCGGCATCCTCCTTAAAATTCCCAACGGCTTTTACGGGTAATCAGCGCCGCGTTGAACTCTTGGGCGAAGCTTATTTTGAGGTGACGAAAAACGCGCTGAAACCTTTTACGGTGAAGGTGAATGATATGCAGGTTAAAGTATTAGGTACACATTTTAACATTATGGCATATAGTGATGAAATCGCCATGAAAACCACGCTGCTGGAAGGTTCAGTTCAATTAAACAGGGGCGGCGCAGGTAATTTGCTAAAACCCGGGCAACAAGGTGTTGTTAAAGGCAATAACATACAGGTTATGGATGTAGATGTTGATGCGGCCATTGCCTGGAAAAATGGTTTTTTTGAGTTTAAACGGGCCAGCTTACAGGACATTATGAAGCAGCTGAGCAGGTGGTATGACACCGAGGTTGTTTATGAAGGCAAAATACCCGATGATGAGTTTGTAGGCAAGATTGAAAGGAACGTAAAACTATCGCAGGTGCTCCGTATACTGGAACTTAACCATGTTCATTTTAAAATTGAAAACAAAAAGATAACGGTAACCCCGTAACAGGATTTTTTTTAACATTATAACGCATAAAGTATGACCAAACTCCAACAAATCCAATAAAACAACCCCTGCTTATCCAAAAAAAACCGGAAGTGCTGCAACACTTCCGGAGTAGAATATTTGGATCAAGCTAATCGAGTATCATTAACAGACACATTAACCCAAACATGACGAAGTTATGCAATTAAACTTTAGGGGGAAAGTATTTTACGTACCCCGTACATCACTCTCAAAACTGTTTTTGACCATGAAATTAACGGTCTTATTAATTATTATCGGCTGTTTACACGTTAGTGCAAAAAGTTTCTCGCAAACTATTACGCTAAGTACCAATGAGGCCTCTATTGAAAAAGTATTCAATGCTATTGAGAAGCAGAGCGGGTATTATTTTTTTTACAAATACAACGATATAAAGCAGGCAAAGCCGGTTTCTCTATCATTAAAGAATGCATCACTGGAAGAGGCCTTGCAGCAGTGTTTTAAAAATGAACCGTTTACTTATACTATCGACAATAAAACTATTATCGTTAATAAAAAGGATGCGGTAACCACCGCTCCGACCCAGGCGCCCATAACGATAACAGGGCAGGTTACGGATGCGCAAAAACAGCCGCTGCCCGGCGTTAGCGTTAAGGTAAAAGGGACAAGTACAGGTGCAGTGACAGGCATTGACGGCAAATTTAGCTTGCAAGCAGAAGATAATGCGGTATTGGTATTCACTTTTGTAGGCTTTAAAACCAAAGAAGAGCCCATAAACAAGCGTACAAGTATTAATGTAACATTGGAGGACGATAAAACCCAGCTAAACGAAGTGGTGGTAGTGGGCTATGGTAACCAGGAACGTAAGGATGTTACGGGCGCGGTGGGTACTGTGAAAATGAGCAATATTAAAGAAATCAAGGCAGCCAGTGTTGATCTGAAACTGGCGGGTCAGCTTGCCGGTGTTACGGTAAACCAGGTAACCGGAACACCGGGCGGTGGCGTGGCAATTAATATTCGTGGTGCCGGCTCGGTGGGTGCGGGTGATAATCCTCTGTACGTTGTTGACGGTTTTCCTATTTCCCCGGGTTTTGATCAGTACTCTAATCCGTTAAGTACTATCAATCCGGATGATATAGAAAATATCAGCGTACTGAAAGATGCTGCTTCCACAGCCATATATGGGTCACGTGGTGCAAACGGTGTTATCCTGATTACCACCAAAAGAGCAAAAAAAGGAGAATCAACAGTTACGGTAAATACATCTTCGGGGCTTCAGCGGGTACTTTCCCAAAGCAAGCTTAAAATGATGACGGCATCTCAGTTTGCGCAATGGCGTACAGAAGCTATACAGGATGCCAATGCCATTAACGGTACAAATGATCCTATACCGATTGAATACCGCAACCCAAAATCGCTTGGTGCCGGTACCGACTGGTTTGATGCGGTAACAAGAACAGCACCAATGCAAAACTATGATGTTACCATTGCCAATGGTACCGAAAAGGTAAGGTCATTATTTTCGCTGGGTTATTTTGATCAGCAGGGTACTGTACTAAATACAGGGTTTAAAAGATATTCCTTAAAAGGAAATATGGATGCCGATGTGGCTAAAAATTTAACCGTTGGTTTGAGCATAGCACCTACTTATAGTTTTCGGAATTTACAACAAACAGACGGCCATTTTCTTTCGGCTGCGCTAAGCCAGGCATATTTAGAGAGTCCACTTATTCCGGTAAAACAGCCCGATGGCTCATATACCAATGTTGTAGGTTCGCCTGGAACCTTCCAAAATGTTAATCCTGTAAGCGAGTTGGTAAACACCATTAACAAGCGAAACGAGTTTCGCGCCCTTGCAAATACTTATGTAGATTGGGAGCCCATTAAAGGTTTAAATATCAGGTCAACCTTCGGGGTCGATTATCAAACTAAATCACAGGATTATTACCGGCCTTCTTATCTGGGCGGCTTCAATGTACCTAACCGCGATGGAAACCAGCAAAAGGCCGTCGGCTCTTTTACTTCGGCCAATAGCTTTAACTGGCTCAATGAAAATAGCATCAACTACAAAAAAACCTGGGGTAATCATACTTTAACGGCACTGGCAGATTACTCTGTACAGCAGGAAAATACACATGATCGTTTAACTTTCGGAACCGGTTTCCCCGATGATGCCATACAATCGGTTAACGCGGCAACAATTGTCACCGCGACTGCAGGTGATGAAGAGTGGAGGTTATTATCGTTAATAGGCAGAGTGAATTATGCTTATAAGGATAAATATTTACTAAGCGCGTCTATTCGTCGGGATGGTGCTTCCCGGTTTGCATCAGGGCATCAATGGGGCACGTTCCCTTCAGTATCCGGCGGCTGGCGTATCTCTGACGAATCATTCTTTCCGAAGATAAGTATTGTAGATCAGGTAAAATTTACTGCCAGCTATGGGCTTGCCGGAAATAATGGCATACCTAATTACGCATCAATACCTGCTGTTGATGAAGCTAATTACACATTTGGCGGCGGACTGGCCCCTGGCAAGGCTTTAACCGAACTTGGTAATACAAGTTTAGGATGGGAAACAACAAGGCAACTGGATATTGGTATGGATATCTCGTTAGCTAAAGGCCGTATTTATTTAATTGCAGAATATTATAATCGTTACACTCAGAAGATGCTGCAATTTATTCCAATACCCATTGCATCTGGCTATGGCGGTACCTTTACTAACGTTGGAAATGTCCGCAACCGTGGTTGGGAGTTTACATTAACTACAAAAAATATTGTTGGTGACGGGTTTAACTGGAGTACAGATGCTAACATATCATTTAACCGTAACATGGTGCTTAATTTAGGGCCAACTACACAAATATATGATGCACCTGAAAATGATAACCCAACCAGTATTACCAAGGTAGGTTTACCATTAGGACAGTTTTACGGTTATATTTTTGAAGGGATATTTCAAAACCAGGCCGAGCTGGATAAATACCCGCATTTTGACGGAGAGCAAGTTGGCAACATCAGGTACAAAGATGTTAACGGCGACGGTGTAATTGACGGTGGCGACCAAACCAATATTGGTAACCCATGGGCACAGTTTACGTTTGGCTTTAATAACCATTTCTCCTATAAAAACTTTGATATGAATATAATTTCGGCAGGTTCGGTAGGAGGCCATGTGTTTGATATGTATAAACAGTTCACTACCAATCTTGACGGAGTTTTTAATGTGGAACAATCTGTAATTCAACGTTGGCGCTCTGCAAAACAGCCGGGTGCGGGGCTTTTACCAACTACGGTATCAAACACCAACCTGGCCCGTGACTATTATCCTTCTTATTGGGTAGAGAGCAATTCGTACTTAGCTGTTAAGAATATTGATATAGGGTACAATTTTAAAACAAAGTTTACCAAAAACTTTAGGGTTTACTTTAGCGCTCAAAACGCAATACTCATAACCGGCTATAAAGGTGGTAACCCTGAGGTAGGCATTGAGGGTCAGGAAGGCAACAGGTCGCTTTCACCAAACGTAAATTTCACAGGTTATCCGGTTTCTGCTGTTTATACCCTGGGCTGCAATGTGACATTTTAATTAACAGACAAAGTGAACATTTAAACACTCAACAACTGAAGACATGAAAAAATATATATACATTTTTTTGATCCTTACTGCCGCGGGCATTGCCGGGTGTAAAAAGGATTATCTGGCACTTCAACCAACAGATACTGAAAATAAAGCCAATTTCTTTAAAACACAGCTGCAGTTTACACAGGCAATTAATGGTGCTTATGCTCCGCTGCAAGGCTTATACAATGGATCCTTTTGGGCAATGGGCGAAATGCGGTCTGATAACACATCGTATGAGTACGACCCGTATGATCGTTCGGGCACTAACAAAGAGGAAATCGATGAATTCAGGGAGCTGAATAATAATGATATGGTTGAATCTTTTTTTAGCGCCAGTTATACAAGCATAGGCAGGTGCAATATAATTTTGGAACGCCTGCCAGCGGCTAAACTCAATACCGCGGTTGCCGACACCATTGCCGGACAGGCTAATTTTTTGCGGGCGTTCAACTATTTTAATCTGGTGCGCATGTTTGGTGATATACCGCTGGTGATAACGGAAGTGCAATCAGTAGGCGATGCCTTTAGGTTAGCTACTAAATCGCCTGCTGCCAATATATATACTCAGATAATTGCCGATGCTCAGGCCGCCATTACAAAATTACCGGTTAAATATTCCGGAACAGGTAATGTAGGCAGGGTAACTAAAGGTACCGCCGAAACATTGCTTGCTGAAGTTTACATGACCCAGAAAAAGTTTGATCTGGCTACACCGCTATTGCGTACCATTATAGCATCAAATGCCTACCGGTTGAATGCCAATTATGCCGATAACTTTGATATATCGAAAGAGAACGGTCCCGAATCGATTTTTGAAATTCAGTATATTGAAGGGCCTAACGGACTGGGCAGCGACTTTATAGATACCTTTATTCCCTGGGATTATTATGACAGCGATGTAACCGGATTTGAAATTGCTAACGGAGCCCAGAATGGCTGGAATATCCCTACCCATGATCTGATGACAGCATTTGAACCCGGTGATAAAAGGAGGGCTGCATCTGTAATTGAGTTTACATCTGATGAATACGGTGTAGATTTACCTTTTATAAAAAAATATCAGAGTATAGCCGCTGTTCAGGGAATAACCGGAAATAATTTTCCTGTTTACCGCTATTCTGATATTTACCTGATGCTTGCCGAGTGTCTGAATGAACAGGGGTTTGTGGGCGGCAGCGACGCGTTTAAATATTTAAACCTGGTAAGGGAACGTGCCGGATTAAAAGATAAAACAGCAGGTAATAGTGTCCCGGCGTTAAACGTGCCAAATCAGGATGCTTTTCGTGATGCTATAGCGCACGAACGGCAGGTTGAACTTGCTTTTGAAAACCATCGCTGGTTTGATTTGCTGCGCACCGGCAAGGCTGCTGCTGTAATGGCAGCTCATGGTGTGAGGGACAAGGCATTTAAAAAACCATACTGGAATGTGAACTCAGCTGCTTATACCAATATCAGGCTGTTGTTCCAATATCCGCTGAATCAAGCAAACCTGGAGCTTTAATAAGACATTTTATGGCCCCATGAAACTTTTGTGGGGCCATACCACGTTTATACGGTTATAATGTAACAAAGGCATCATATTTGTTTTATTACGCAAAAAATGTGTTGTATGTACAAACAAAATCGTTCTAAAGCTATATTTTAATAGCATGAATTATATTACTAAAACAGGCATGCTGAAAAGAGCATGCCTGAGTATCGTTATATTATTTTCGTTTCATTTTCTGAGCTTTTCGCAACTGCAGAAACCTCCCGTTAATTTCAGGGTTGATAATCTGACATGTGAGTATAAAGTTAATCCTATAGCTGTTGATGCCGCCAATCCGCGTATGAGCTGGAAACTGATAACGCAGGACAGGAATATCCAGCAAACCTATTATGAAATACGTGTGGGCAGCAATGCCGTGTCGTTAACCAAAGGTCAAAGCTTAATATGGACTTCTGGCAAAATACCTTCAGATCAATCGGTACATGTATATTATGGTGGTCCATTGCTGGCCTCACGCCAAAAGTGTTACTGGCAGGTAAGGGTATGGAACAATAAGAACCAGGTAACGTCGTGGAGCATGGTAAACTTCTGGAAAATGGGTTTGCTTAAACCCCAGGACTGGACTGCCAAATGGATACAGGACACTTATGTATCGGATACTACCGGCGGGCCAAGTCCCATGTTTCGCAAAGGTTTTAAGTTAGATCATAAAATACGCGCGGCGCATTTATACATATCCGCCCATGGAGTGTTCGAAGCTCAGATAAATGGCAAAAGGGTTGGTAACGATTACTTTGCACCCGGATGGACGAGCTATAATAAACGTATACAATACCAGGTATACGATGTTACCTCCATGCTTAAAAAAGGCGACAATGCCACCGGGGTAACCATTGGCGATGGCTGGTATCGCGGTTATACTTACAACCGTAAAAAAGATGTTTATGGTAAAAAACTGGCCCTGCTTTATCAGCTTGAGGTGATTTATACTACCGGTAAACGGGTTGTTATTTCATCAGATAAAAGCTGGAAGGTTGCTTATGGGGCCATCCGCTCGTCCTCATTTTTTGACGGCGAGGTTTATGATGCCCGAAAGGAAAAAGCCGGCTGGACAAATCCACTGTACAAGGATCTGACCTGGGATACTGTAAAAACCGACGAAACTATAAAAGATAACCTGATAGCTACATCCGGCCCAACTGTAAAAAAGCATGAGAAGTTTTTACCGCTTAGGGTTTTTACAACCCCTGAGGGTGACCGCGTTGTTGATTTTGGCCAGAACCTGGTTGGCTGGGTACAATTTAAATTAAAGGCCAAAGCAGGCGACACCATACACCTGTATCATGCCGAGGTGCTTGATCAAAAAGGTAATTTTTATACCAAGAATCTGCGTACTGCCAAACAGGAAAATACATATATTTTTAAAGGCGATAGTGCAGAAACTTTTGAACCGCATTTTACATTCCAGGGTTTTCGTTTCCTGAAGGTTGTGGGTTACAAAGGAGCCCTCGATTCAACCAATCTGGCGGCTTATGCTGTTTATTCTGATATGGCTCAAACCGGGCAGTTCTCTACCTCAAACCCTCTGATTAACCAATTGCAGCATAATATTCAATGGGGACAAAAAGGTAATTTTATAGATGTACCTACAGATTGTCCTCAGCGCGATGAACGTATGGGATGGACAGGTGATGCACAGGCCTTTTGCCGTACCGCGACTTTTAATATGGATGTGGCCGGCTTTTTTACCAAATGGCTGAAAGATCTTTCGGCAGATCAGCATAAAGATGGGGCTGTACCTTATGTAATACCTGATGTGCTGGATAGCGTTTCGGCGGGTGCCTCAGGGTGGAGCGACGTGGCTACCATTGCACCATGGAATATTTACCTGGCATATGGCGACAGGCAGGTGCTGCAGCAGCAATATGAAAGTATGAAGGCATGGGTTGGGTATATCCAGGCACATAGTCGCAATTATCTTTGGGATACCGGTAATCACTTTGGCGATTGGTTGTTCTATGCCGGTACAAACTATGAGGATGGTGCAGCATTAACCGATAAAAACCTTATAGCGCAGGCATTTTACGCTTATTCTACTCAACTGCTTATCAACGCAGCCAAAGTATTGGGGCGTGGCGATGATGTCCAAAAATATACTTTGCTGCTTTATAATATCAAAAAAGCCTTCCAGAGCGAATACGTAACCCCCAATGGTCGTATGATATCGGGCACACAAACCTCATACGTGCTGGCTTTAAATTTTGATATGCTGCCTGAAAAACAACGGGAGTCGGCAGCCAAAAGGCTGGTACACAACATCGAGGATTATGACGAGCATATTACTACAGGCTTTCTGGGTACGCCATACATTTGCCACGTGCTGAGCCGCTTTGGCCAAACGGATATTGCTTATGACCTGCTGATGAAGGAGTCGTACCCCTCGTGGTTATACCCGGTAAAACATGGAGCAACCACTATATGGGAACGCTGGGACGGCATCAAACCTGATGGTAGTTTTGAGGACCCGGAAATGAACTCGTTTAATCACTACGCCTATGGCGCCATTGGCGATTGGATGTACCGTGTAATAGCCGGTATCAATCCTGTCGAAACTGATCCAGGCTTTCATGAAATATTAATAGCTCCGCGCCCCGGTGGCAAACTCACCAGCACACAGGCCGAGCTGGAAACCATGTATGGTAAGGTAAAGTCGGCATGGAGTATTGATAATGGTATTTTTACGCTCGATGTAATCATTCCGCCCAATACTACTGCCCAGATTCTCCTGCCATCCACTACCGATCAAATCACCGAGAATGGGCTCGATATAAATACGATTAAAGAGATAACTGACATACAGAAAACGGGTAACGATACCCAGCTTAATGTTGGCTCAGGCACTTATCATTTTGTGTATACCATGAAAACTTATGGTAAGCGCATTAATTAGCAATTTAACATTGTGAATTAAATTATGGCAAATACCATAGCGGGTAATAAGGTTGCAATAATGGTTGTTGGTCCGCCGGGAAATGTTTGGTTTATATCGGCCATATTCACAGCGGTTTGGATTCTTTATATTCATTTATAAAGCTTAACGGAGATGACGAAAAGAAAATGGACTTTAGGTTTCGCTGCATTTTTGATCATCGGCTCTACCAATGCCCAGGTTTACAAAAATGCCCGGGCGCCTGTTGAAGCCCGCGTGAACGATTTGCTCGGCCGCATGACGCTGGAAGAAAAGATAGGACAGATGAGTATGAACGGTCTCAGAGGTTCATTAACTAATCCTATTGCTTATGGCGTTTGCGAAAGTCCTTTCATTACCGTAAATGAAATAGCATCACTTTCGGTAAAGGCTAAAAAATATGCCCGTGAAAAAACGCGTTTGGGCATACCGCCCGTTCAAATTGGCGAATGTTTGCACGGGCAATTGGCATCGGGAGCTACCATATTTCCACAGGCCATAGCACAAGGCAGTACCTGGAACCCGGTGCTGATTAAACAAATGGGTTCGGTTATCGCCTATGAAGCATCCTCGTCAGGCGTTGATCAGGCCCTGTCACCTTTATTCGATCTGATCCGCGACCCTCGCTTTGGCCGGGTTGAAGAATGTTATGCCGAAGATCCATATCTGGTTAGTCAGTTGGGCTCAGCGTTTGTTACAGGTATGCAAGGTGATGTTGAACAAAGTATTTCGGGTATAGGTAAAGATAAGGTAATGTGTACAGCCAAGCATTTTGCAGCTTACAGCATTCCGGTAGCCGGCATCAATTTGGCTCCGGCCTCAATTGGCGAACGTGAGTTGCGTTCCATGTTTTTGGTTCCTTTTAAAGACGCGGTGCAAAAGGCCAATATATACTCCGTAATGCCGTCTTACAATGAAATGGATGGTATCCCTGCGCATGCAAACCATTTTTTACTCGATAAGGTATTGCGAAAAGAATGGGGCTTTAAAGGATATGTATTCTCCGATTACGAGGGGCTTAAAATGCTATATACCTTTCAGCACATAGCCAAAAATGCTGCTGATGCCGCTCCGATAGCGTTAAACGCAGGTGTCGACCTGGAGGCTCCAAGTCCCGATGTGTATAGCAAGCTTATTGAACTGGTAAAAGCGGGTAAAGTAAAAGAGTCGCAGATTGATACAGCAGTGGCGCGTATCCTTACGGTAAAGTTTAAAGCTGGGTTGTTTGAAAAACCTTTGGTAGATACTTTGCAACTCAAAAAAAGGGTGCATACCCCGGCGCATGTTACCCTGTCGCAGCAGATAGCAGAAGAATCTCTTATCCTGTTAAAAAATGATAAGCAGCTATTGCCGCTGGATATCAACAAACTGAAATCACTGGCAGTGATAGGGCCTAATGCCAATCAGGTACAGTATGGGGATTACAGTTCTACCCGCGACAGCCGTTCAGGTATTACTGTTTTAAACGGTATTAAAACACTGGTGGGCAATAACGTAAAAATAAATTATGTCAAAGGTTGTACCTTATCTGGCCACGATAAAAGCGGGTTTGCAGAGGCTGTTGAAGCTGCTAAAAATAGCGATGCCGTAGTTGTAGTGCTGGGTACTACCAGCGTGGTGTTTTCGGGAATCGGATGGAATGGCCACGCGCCCGAAAGCGAGCCAAAAGACCCTTTTACCTGTGGCGAAGGCTATGATGTTACCGATATAAACCCCGAAGGTGTTCAGCGCCAACTGCTTCAGGAAATATATAAAACCGGTAAACCGATGATACTGGTGCTGGTGCATGGTAGGCCCTGGAGTATCAGCTGGGAAAAGGAAAACATCCCGGCTATTCTGGAGGCCTGGTACCCCGGTGAAAAGGGCGGAAACGCCATAGCCAATATTCTGTTTGGCAAGGTAAATCCATCGGGCAGGTTAAATGTATCTATTCCGCAATCTGTGGGGCATATTCCGGTGTTTTATAATCATGTAAGTTCCGGTAAAGGTTTTTATCACAATCCCGGCTCGCCCGATAAACCGGGTCAGGACTATGTTTTCTCGTCAGCTGATGTATTGTTCCCCTTTGGTTTTGGGTTAAGTTATACATCTTTTAACTACAGCAATATGCGGGTTTCGGCTGCCTCATTCGGTAAAGGTCAAAGTGTGCAGGTTTCGGTAGATGTAACCAATACCGGTAGCGTGCCCGGTAAAGAAGTAGTACAGATGTACCTTGGCAATAAAGTAAACTCGGTTACCACGCCAGTAATGGCACTAAAGGGGTTTGATAAGATAAGCCTGAAACCGGGTGAAACGCAAACAGTACACTTTATCATAAAGCCAGAGGATATCGCGATATGGAATACCGATATGAAATTTGTTACCGAGCCGGGGACATTTGATGTAATGATAGCCCGGTCAGCAGAGGATGTGGTGCTCAAAAAAACACTGGAGTATAAAGACTGATTTTGCTAAGGTTTACTGAATTAAATCAATTTGCTCACCTTGTATTGGTACCCTAAAACAGCATCCACATGAATGCTTTTTACTATTTTCCATTCTTTTAATTCGGGAATAAACTGAGGTTCCAACAGATCTGAGTTGACAGATGCCCGCGTATAAAAAGCCGAACGGGTGGGATGGTCGGGAGAGCAGGCATTAAATAAATAACCATAAGCTTTTTTATCAATTATCGCTATACTCAAACCGATACAATCATCCAGATGGATCAGGTTAACGGGGGCGTTGCCGTTAGGGATATTTGTTTTACCGGCAAAAAAACGACCCGGATCCCGGCCGGGGCCTATCAATCCGGCGAAGCGGATAATAGTAGTTTTAAAGGAGGTTTCGGCTCTGAAAAGATCCTCAGCAGTCAACAATATCTCGCCTGATTCAGTATTAGGTTGAGGGTTACTTAATTCATCAACCTCCAGGTTTAAATCCGCATAAACCCCGGTTGAGCTGATAAATACAACATGCTGAACCTCATGCTGCTTAATAGCGCTGATAATGCCTTGTATCTTATAAATAAAATTTGCACCCTCTCCCGATCTGCTCTTTGGCGGAATGGCAATAAATAATACGTCACAATCAAAAAAAGCCGGGTCATAGTGCTCTTCATCAGGTGAAAAAATCACCAGATAAGGTTTAATGCTCTCTACTGCCAATGCTTCCATTTTTTCCGGAGAGGTGGCTGAGCCTTTGACTCTTGCACCTTTTTTTATGAGGGCTTTTGCCAACGCCCGGCCGTACCAGCCGCAACCTAAAATACTGATGTTTGTTCCCTGTAGCATAGCTTGTTGATTGCTGAAACTAATGAATTGGCGCAAAGGTAATTAAATATAACAACGCCTTATCACAGCTAATTATATGCTTTTCCGTTAAACTTTTTGCACTTTATGATCGTTGTTGTTGTATGAAGAAAGAGATTTTGGCAACATCTGCTGTTGTTTTAGGTTTAACAGCTTTAGCGTTGCACGCCAGGAGTAAACCTTTAGAAACTGTTAAATATGTAGAACTAAAAAAATATCTGGGTACCTGGTTTGAAATAGCCGCTTTCCCGCAAAGTTTTGAAAAAGGGTGTAGTTGTACTTCGGCAACTTATGGTTTAAGTACCGATGGCACCTTAATAGTGAAAAACAGATGCATTAAGGATAATAAATTAAAAGTAAGTGAGGGCAAAGCCTTTGTTACCGATCATAGCAATGCCAAGCTTGATGTACAGTTTTTTTGGCCCTTTAAAGGTAAATACTGGATCATTGATCTGGCTAAGGATTACAGCTATGCTGTAGTTGGGCATCCTAATCGTAAATATTTGTGGATATTGAGTCGGAGGCCTACACTTGACGATCAAACCTACAACCATCTTGTTGTACGCGCGGCTGATAAAGGTTTTGACGTAAGGCAACTGGTCAAAACAGAGCAGATAGCCGATGTTTCAGCTATTTAATGTATGGCTTTTATATGTAAGCTGTTATTTTATTTTGATGTAATAGTTTACGGTTTCAGACTTAGGGGGGCCAGCTGTTTCTTTGGTTAACGTAAGGGTGTCTGCATTTAGTGCCATGTTCCAGTATTCATAGTAGCCTGTACGGGCATAAAAGAACTTTAGGGTATTCAATGAATAAGTAAATCCCCCCAAACCGGCATTGCTTTCACCTGAGCCATCATGATTGAAATTTAATATTTCAACGTTGGGTCCTTCGGCTGTATGAATAACATTCTTTTGTGTATCGGGCGGAAAATAAATTACCGCGGTTTTAGAAAGTTTCCATTCACCAGAGAGCTTGCTATAAGGGATCTTATCCTTTTTGCACGAATAAAGCAGGGCTAAAATAAAAAGTGCGGGTAATATTTTTTTTACAACTGGTAACATAGTTTATGATCTCCTTGCAAAAATAGCCATCATTTATAAAACGTGTTAATAAGTGTCTTGTTTTAAATAGCTTATACCACAAGAGGCCCTTTCAATATACCTGAAAGGGCCTCTTGTGGTATATGAATTTTTATTAATTAAAAACGATATCCCAGGGTCAGGAAACCATTATTGTTGGTTTTTTTGAAATTGGCAGTTGGGTTCCCGTTATTTATTAAATAAGGCGAAAATGACTCAGAGCCCGTAATGTGTGCATAGGTGGCATCAACATAATATTGACCAAACCGGATACCTATACCACCGGTAACAGTCTTGATATCGCTGGTTACATCTGTTGAAGTTGTATTGTTTTTAAACGGACTACCTTGCTGGCTATAGCCTCCGCGTAAATAAAACATACTGGTTATACGGGCTTCTGCACCGGCATGTATATTAATGGCCGATTTGTAATTCGCTTTGATAGCTGCATTATCCTGATCGCCAATATAACTATCATTACTGCTGAGATGGGTTGTTGAATAGTCAATATACTCCACATCGCCCGATATAAAACCGTATTTACCAATAAATACAGCAGCACCGCCAGCTAACTTGAGCGGTGTACGCATATTGTAATTTAACGCATAATCTCCAGATCCATTGGGTTGGTTTGATTTTCCGTTAATGGAAGTCGCCAGTCCTTCGTTATAAACATCGTTAATGCTATAAAAAGTAGGAGAGGTAAAAGTAAACCCTAAACGTAAGGCCTCAACAGGTTTGTATATAACACCTAGCTTAACGTTTGCACCTGATCCTCTTGTCGATTGGTTTTGCGAATAGTTTGAGTTAAAAGGAGTTGGCGTGCCTATTGTACTGCCGGGTGCAGTTATAGATGCGGAACCATCTTCAATAAATTGCCGGTAATAATCATATCGCAGATCAGTGACAGCAACGCCTAAACCAAGGTATAATTTATTGCTGTAGTTGGCGCCGAAGGCAAAGTTAAATTCCGACTGACCACCTATGCGTGAAATTACCCCGGTTTGATTTACTGGTGTATTAACAGTACTTGCAAAGTCTGGATTTTGAGTTGTGCCAAAATTATCAATCAGGTTGTCGTCGTATGCCCATTGAGCCAAGGCGTCGTCAGGGAAGTTGTTGGCTGTGCCGGCGTAGTAATCAGATATCGAGTTGGCAGTATTTTTGCCGCCGTAAACTATATTCTCATAAAAATTATTGGTACGGCTGTAACCCCCGCCATAATTGATGCTGAGCCAGCCCTTGCTTTTATCGCGTCCTTTTGGCGTGTTAAGGCGTTGGTAAAACACAATGGAGGCGTTGCTCAAATTACCATTGTTTTTGCTGGTGCTGTTGGCCTGTCCAAAATAGCTTGAATTTACTTTTGATCCATTATATTCCGGCGTTATACTAAACTCCGAATGGGTAAAGAAACCTAAACCCGCGGGGTTGCCGCTTACAGAACTCAGATCGCCACCTATGGCGGTACCGGAATTGCCAATTGCTTTAATACGCGATGTTGATCCGTTTTGAAAGGTAGAAAAACGTACCGCATCCTGCGAGTATTGCGCAAATGTATCTTTAGTAAAGGCTACTATAGCGATTACACTGAGTAAATATTTTATTTTCATAGAATCTCAGGATAATAAAGTTATGGTCTGGTTGGTCTGCCGCCGCCACCTCCTCCGCCACCGCCGGAGCTTCTGGAACCACCGCCCGAATTGTTGGAAGGGGTTGAAGGTGTGCGATCAACCGTTGGTTGCTGCATAACCGGCCGTGTATCGGTACGAGCCGGCTGATCATTTGTACGTGATGGCCGGGCGTCGGTACGTGCCGGTCGTGAATAACTGTTGTTGGTGCCCCTGCCGCCGGGTATATAACCTATGCCATTGTTTGCCGGTACGCGGGTACCAAAGCCGGGTCTGCTGTTGTTGCTTGAACCGTTGCCCCCAAACGGAATACCTGGCCCCCGGTTTGGACGTGGAGTGCCGGAGGTGAAATAGCCGCCATACCCGCCACCCCAATAACCGCCGCCATATCCGCCGCCCCAATAGCCACCACCTAAACCCCAACCATAACCCAAGCCACCCCAGCCATAGCCAAAACCTAAACCCCATCCACCATAACCGTAGCCACCCCATCCATAACCCAAACCCAATCCCCAGCCATAAGGCGAGTAACCATAACCAAAGGGGCCATAGTTAAAGCCTAAGCTAAATCCGTTGTTATAATAAGGGTTACTGTAACCGTAATACAGGTTGTCATAGTAGCTAAAAGGCGAAAAATAACTGAAACGGTTTATGCGTGAAGTATAGTCGTCGTAATAAAAGTAATCATCGTCGTCATAATCCTGGTCCTGATCCGGATTTTGACTGTAAGTATCCGCGGCGGCGTATGTTGGTTCATTACCCGCGCGGGCATTTGAAAAGTAAACGTCATCACTGCTTTCGGGGTTTGCGAGCTTTGTGGTAGAGCAGGAACTCAACGCCAGGGCGCCGATCAGAAAAATTCCTATAGCAATGTTCCGTTTCATGTCAGGTATGTGAAAAGTAGGAGTTCAAATAACTTTTAAATTTATAAATTTGGCGCAATATACAATAATTGCACAGGCAATTCTATTTCCAAACAATATGAGCAAAGGTGTTATAAGTAAAGACGAAGATTATTCGCAATGGTTTAACGACTTAGTAATTAAATCTGACATGGCAGAGTACTCGCCAGTTAGGGGCTGCATGATCATTAAACCGTACGGCTATTCTATATGGGAAAAAATACAAGCGGTGCTTGATCAAATGTTTAAAGATACAGGGCACAGTAACGCCTATTTTCCGCTTTTAATACCCAAGTCTTTCTTCTCTAAAGAGGCCAGTCATGTTGATGGGTTTGCTAAAGAGTGTGCTGTTGTTACGCACTATCGTTTAAAGAACGATGGTGACGGAAATATCATTGTTGATGAAGAGGCTAAACTGGAAGAAGAACTTATTATTCGCCCCACATCAGAAACTATTATCTGGAACACCTACAAAGGCTGGATCCAATCATACCGCGACCTGCCTATTCTGGTTAACCAGTGGGCCAACGTAATGCGCTGGGAAATGCGTACCCGTCTGTTTTTACGTACCAGCGAATTTCTATGGCAGGAAGGCCATACGGCCCACGCCACCTCTGAAGAAGCCGTGGCCGAAACCGAGCAAATGCTGAATGTTTATGCCGACTTTGCCGAAAACTGGATGGCGTTGCCGGTAGTAAAAGGCCGTAAAACAGCTAACGAACGTTTTGCGGGTGCTTTGGATACCTACTGCATTGAAGCGTTGATGCAGGACGGTAAAGCCTTGCAAGCCGGAACATCACACTTTTTAGGGCAGAACTTTGCCAAGGCTTTTGATGTGAAATTCACCACCCGGGATAACAAACAAGATTTTGTTTGGGCAACCTCATGGGGGGTATCTACCCGTTTAATTGGTGCGCTGATCATGGCCCACTCTGATGATGCCGGATTGGTACTGCCACCAAAACTGGCCCCTATACAGGTTGTAGTTGTGCCAATTTACAAACACCAGGAAGAGCTTGACAATATTTCGGCTTATGTGGCTTCGCTAAGCAAAGAACTTAAGGCCAAAGGAATCTCTGTAAAATTTGATAACAGGGATACCCATCGTCCGGGAGCAAAATTTGCCGAGTATGAGCTGAAAGGTGTGCCATTGCGTGTTGCCATTGGTAGCCGCGATATGCAGAACGGAACGGTTGAGCTGGCCCGCCGCGATACCAAAACAAAGGAAACCGTAAACCAGGAAGGGCTTGCGCAAACTATAGAAGCGTTGCTGGGCGAAATTCAGAATAGCATTTACAAAAAAGCGTTCGACTTCAGGGCTGAAAACACCACCGAAGTAGATACCTGGGAAGAGTTTAAGCGCATGCTTGATGAGGAGCCTGGTTTCATCAGCGCCCACTGGGATGGTACCTCAGAAACCGAACAAAAAATAAAAGAGGAAACTAAGGCGACAATCCGTTGCATACCTTTGGATAACAAACAGGAAGAAGGCAAATGCATCTTTACAGGCAAACCCTCAACACAAAGGGTACTGTTTGCAAGGGCGTATTAAGCCCCCCAGCCCCCTAAAGGGGGAGCTTTTGATTTGCTTATTGATATCAAAAGTTCCGGGGACATACATCCTTCCCTAAAGGATAATAAAAATAAATCGGCTTCTTTTTAGGGAAGGAAGCCAATCAAAAATTCCCCCTTTAGGGGGTTAGGGGGCTTATGAAATTCGCAACTAAAGCAATACATGCAGGGCAGGAGCCCGATCCAACAACGGGCGCCATCATGACGCCGATATACCAGACATCAACTTACTGGCAGAAGTCGCCGGGCGATAATAAAGGCTATGAATACTCCCGCGGTACAAACCCTACCCGTAAGGCGTTGGAAGATTGTTTGGCGGCATTGGAAAACGCCAAATTCGGACTTGCTTTTTCGAGCGGCATGGGTGCTACGGATGCAGTTATGAAACTACTCGCCCCTGGCGATGAGGTAATCACCGGGAACGACCTATACGGCGGGTCGTACCGCATCTTTACCAAGATATTCGCCAATTATGGCATCAAGTTTCATTTTCTTGATCTGTCCAACCCGGAGATCATACGCGAATATACCAATGATAAAACCAAATTGGTTTGGATAGAAACGCCAACTAATCCCACCATGCAAATTGTGGATATAGAGGCTATTGGTAAAATAGCGAAAGAAAAGAACCTGCTGTTTGTAGTGGATAATACCTTTGCCTCTCCATACCTGCAAAACCCTATTGATTTGGGTGCTGATGTGGTAATGCACTCCGTAACCAAATACATTGGCGGCCACTCTGATGTGGTGATGGGCGCCCTGATGCTGAACGACGAGGAGTTATATAAAAAGCTCTGGTTTATTTATAACGCCTGTGGCGCTACTCCGGGCCCGATGGACAGCTTCCTGGTGCTGCGTGGTATAAAGACCCTGCACCTGCGCATGAAGGCCCATTGCGAAAACGGCAGGCAAATAGCCGAGTTCCTGAAAACTCACCCGAAGGTTGAAAAGATATACTGGCCGGGCTTTACCGATCATCCGAACCATAACGTAGCCAAAAGGCAAATGCGTGATTTTGGCGGCATGATCTCTATAGTTTTAAAAGGCGCCGATCTGCAGGAAACATTCCGCGTTGCTTCATCATTTAGAGTGTTTTCCCTGGCCGAGTCATTAGGTGGTGTAGAATCACTGATCAATCACCCGGTAAGCATGACCCACGGATCTATCCCCAAAGCCGAGCGCGAAAAAGCCGGTGTGGTAGACAACCTGCTGCGCCTGAGCGTAGGGGTGGAGGACATCGAAGACCTGCTGGAAGATTTGAAGCAAGCGCTGAGTTAATTTAGACCTTTACATATCATTGCGAGGTACGAAGCAATCTCTAAGCTATACAAAACGGCTTTGTAAGTAGGAGATTGCTTCGTACCTCGCAATGATATGTTGTTTAATTTGCTTTCATGATCGAAAATATAAAATTATTCCTTGACGCCAGGGTGGCTCAATATAACCAGCCCGGTTTTATTGAGAACGACCCCATATCCATACCTCATATGTTCCGCCGTAAGGAGGACATCGAGATCATGGGCTTCTGGGCAGCAACCCTGGCCTGGGGCCAACGCGTTACCATTATCAAAAAATGTAAGGAACTGATTGCCCTTATGGATGGCGCACCTTATGATTTTATCATTAACCATGAAGAGCCTGATCTGAAAAAACTACTCAGCTTTAAGCATCGCACCTTTAACGATATTGATACGCTTTATTTTATAGCCTTTTTCAGACAGCATTATGAGCGGTTTGAATCATTGGAGGATGCGTTTGTGCCCCCTAGCCCCCTAAAGGGGGAGTTTTTTGATTTGCATGCTCCCCCTTTAGGGGGCCGGGGGGCTGAAGCTGCCCTCAACCACTTTCGATCATACTTCTTCTCCTTGCCCGATTTTCCGCACCGGACAATGAAACATGTATCATCACCCTCGCAAAAGTCGACTTGTAAGCGATTGAATATGTTTTTACGCTGGATGGTTCGGAAAGATGATTGCGGAGTTGATTTTGGCATCTGGAACAAAATTAAACCGACTGACCTGGTTTGTCCGCTCGATCTGCATGTCGACCGTGTGGCCCGCAAACTACTGCTCATTACCCGCAAGCAAACCGACTGGCAAGCCGCCGAAGAGCTCACTGCCCGTTTACGTGAATTTGACCCCGCCGACCCAGTGAAGTATGATTTCGCTTTGTTTGGATTAGGGATTGAAGAGCGTTGGGGCGTGCAGTTTTAATGATGTAAATTCATTATAAAATACTATGAGGCAAGCTGTCATCCTGAGAGAGTGATTAAATCCTTGGCCTCTGAAGGAGAAATGACATAGCTTTGCTGAGCCGTGCAGTGTGTCCGATCAAGTTATAGTGCTTATTGCCTGTTGCTGAGTATGGTTCTGAAGTATAGAGTCTGAAGGTATGGTACGATCCTTACAAGAGTGATTTGTCCGATGGGTAGCCTGTCTTTTCTTTAAACTCCTTCGGGCACGGCTTCTTAAAAAAGGATATAAGGATGGAAAAGATGCATTTTCATGCAGCGGGCATAGATATAGGCGCCCGTAAGCTATTCGTGGGGCTTGAAAGTCAGCCGGTTCGTTCGTTTGAAACTTTCACCAGTGATCTGGTATCACTTAAGCATTATTTATTGGAGCATAAAGTAAGTACGGTAGCCATGGAAGCGACAGGAGTTTACTGGTATGTGCTTTATGATATTCTTTTGGATGCGGGATTAGATGTGTGGCTTGTTGACGGTCGGCAGACACGGCAGTTACCAGGCAGAAAAACAGATGTAAAGGATTGCCAGTGGATACAGCAGTTGCATAGCTATGGTTTACTGAACCGCTGTTATGTTTCAGAGGGGCATATCAAAGAATTGCGTAGTTATCAGCGTCTTCGGGAGGATCACCTTCGGAGTGCGGCCATGCATGTTCAACACATGCAGAAGGCACTGATAGAAATGAATATCCGTTTGCCGGAGGTATTAAGCCAGGTCCATGGAGTAAGCGGCATGGCGTTGATCGATGCGATACTGCAGGGTGAGCGTGATCCTGCTAAGTTGTTTTCACTGTGCCATAAAAAGATCAGGGAGAATAAAGGAGAAGAAGTATTGAAGGCCTTGCAGGGCCATTATACAGCCCAGGGGCTTTTTGCCTTGGGTCAGGCCTATAAGGGCTATGGTTTTTATCAGGGTCAGATACAGGAATGCGACAGTCAGATTGATCGTGTTTTACAGCGGATCAACAGGGACAAGAGCCTACCGCCGGGAATAAGCGGCGGGAAACGCAAAGCGATCCGTCACAACAAACCTAATATCGATAATCTGGGGGATCACTTGTTGAAAATATTTGATGGTAAAGACGCGACCAAACTCCCGGGTATTACAGATTACAACTGGTTACAGTTATACACAGAGGTAGGTTCGGATCTTAGCCGATGGCCAAGTGAAAAACATTTCACCAGTTGGCTTGGTTTATCGCCGGGGCATGACCGTTCAGGAAAGAAAAACAAAAGTAAAAGCAAGGGTAAGCCGACCGTTGGGCAAATATTCAAACAGATGGCCCATGGATTATTGAACAGCAAGTATATCGGCTGGGGTTCATTTGCAAGAAGATTAAGGGGTAGAAAAGGCCCCGCGATAGCTATTAAAGCTACAGCCAGAAAACTGGCTGCTCAATACTGGCGTTTAATCGTAAAAGGCGCCGACTTTGTAGAGAAGGGCCTTCACTCGTATGAGAACATTCTTAAAGAACAGAAACAAAGGCGATTAGAAAGACTCGCCCTTGAATTAAATATGGAACTTGTGCCTGCTTAAATTATTATGTCATGGGTAGCTCCGTCGAAGCATGGTGGGCTGGCCTCTGCGTGTGATCCTTCGACAAGCTCAGGATGACAGGCCTTTTTACGCTTCTTCCTTAAAATAAACCTTATAATAATTCATTGCCCGGCCATCATCAAACCCCTTTTCAATAAGTTCTTTATCGCCATGGATATAGATATGGAAGTTTTTGTCAAGTTTTAAAACGCTTTTGTAAACTCGCGCTTGTTTCTTAACGGCGTTTTCAGATATAACAAAATTGTCGGCAATGGGACTATCAAACTCCTGCTCATACTGGTTTTTGAAGTTTTTGAATGATTCGATAGCTTCCGGGTTACCGATTACCTCGTTAGAGAACTCGTCCATATCAAATTCATCCTTCTCCTTAAAATACTTCATAGATCGGTTAAGCAGGTCTATCTTATCGGCTTTGCTCATTTCAAACTGATCATCCAGTTTTTCGGTCACAAAGTTTTTATAGATACCCAGCGTATTATTGGTTTGGTTAAAGCTGTCGTTACGGATGCGCAGCTGCAGAAAGTCATCTTTCCAGTATACGGCTGCATCCTGGCCTCCGTTGGTTTTATCAACCACAACTACTTTGTAACCGTTTTCTTTTTCGATATTGAAAATAAGCACACCCTTATCCAGCTTGTTGATGTTAATGGCATCCTGCTCATAATCAACCTGAAAACCGCCTTTGTCAGGATAAACCTTCAAATAAGTTTCCTTATTTTCTGATTTAAAAATACCGATAACATCCAGCGGGTTACCTTCAATTTGTACTTTGTTAAAGTAAACCACGTACAACTCACCGCCCTTAATGTTAGGGTGTGTAGTGGTTTTATATAAGTGTTTGGCAATTTGCTGCGATGCTTCATGAAATTTCTCCTTATCATCAAATACCTGGGTAGCAAAGTGGTGTATCTCGTTCAGGTTAAGTTCGCCGCTGCTGTGCATGAGGTGATAAACCTCGTTGGCCTTTTCAAATGGCTTTAAAAAGTACTGCATTAGCAGGTTCGGTATAATATCATCCTTGAGTTCCAGCGGAACATCAGAAAGAGCGTACATTTCTTCCTGCGACTGGTTGCCGACGTGATGTACCGAAATAGTATTGAGCGAAGCTTCAAAAAAGGTTACCATAATTGATGCGAAGGTAAAGTTTTTTAGCGTTTGATTATTTGCTGCGGCTTCATTAGTCATCAGAAAGTAGTACATAATTGCTGGTTCATTGTTCATGGTAATTTGTTTTACTTTTGCATTTTAATAGTTGGCTAACTATTGAATGATTTAATGAGGAATAATATCCATGACAAATAATGAAACCATAGTTGCCCTTGCAACACCAAACGGGATAGGCGCTATCGCGGTGATCCGCCTTTCGGGGCTGGACGCTATAACTATTGCCAACAGCGTTTGGAGAGGCAAGGATTTAACTAAAGAGGCCTCACATACCATCCATTTCGGCCATATTATGGATGGCGACCTGATGCTGGATGAGGTATTGGCATCATTATTTATAGCACCAAGTTCCTACACACGCGAAAATGTGGTAGAAATATCCTGTCACGCCTCAGGATATATCATTGAATCGATCATTAAATTATTTATCAAAAAGGGCGCGCGATCTGCTAAACCCGGAGAGTTCACGCTAAGGGCATTCTTAAATGGTCAGCTTGATTTATCGCAGGCAGAGGCTGTGGCCGATCTGATCGCGTCTAATTCCAAAGCATCGCAACAGGTTGCCTTGCAACAATTAAGGGGCGGCTTTAGCAGCCAGTTACAAACTCTGCGGGAGCAATTGGTTAATTTTGCCTCGCTTATTGAACTCGAACTTGACTTTGCCGAAGAAGATGTGGAGTTTGCCAATCGCGGTCAACTGAAGCAATTAATAGTGGACATTACCCGTATCATTGGCAGGCTAATACAATCTTTTGAGCTGGGAAATGCTATAAAACAGGGTGTTAATACGGTGATAGCAGGCAGGCCCAATGCGGGTAAATCAACCTTGCTGAATGCTTTATTAAACGAAGAACGCGCCATAGTAAGCCACATTCCCGGTACTACTCGTGACACTATAGAAGAAGTGTTGAACATTCAAGGTATTAATTTCAGATTGATAGATACCGCCGGCATACGCGAAGCCACAGATGCCATTGAGCAGATAGGGGTACAGCGTACCATGGAAAAGATTAGCCAGTCGGCCCTGTTAATCTATGTGTTTGACGCCGAGCAGATAACCTTAGATGAGCTTAAAAGCGATTTAACAAGTCTGCAAACACCTGGCGTGGCCATGCTGCTGGTAGCCAATAAGATGGATTTATTAAATTCGGCAGGCAAAGAGGACGATATAGAGGCATTCTTTCAAACATCAGGATTGCCTGATAATCAAACCATTTTTATATCGGCCAAAGAAAAGCTACATATAGATGACCTTAAGAATAGGATATACAGTGCCGCAATTAAAGACCAGCTCAGCGGCGACGAAACGCTGGTAACCAATATCCGGCACCTGGAGGCACTGCAAAAAACTGAAGAGGCACTTACCCGCATATTGGGTGGTATTGACGGCAGTATCACTTCAGATTTCCTGTCGATTGATATTAAGCAAGCCCTGCATTATCTCGGTGAAATAACCGGAGCCGTTACAACAGATGACCTGCTGGATAATATATTCAGTAAGTTTTGTATTGGCAAATGATTAAACTAAATATTGGTCGCCGCCTTTGATTCCGCCAGCGCGGTATCATAATCCCGGTCCTGCGCAGTTTTAAAACGTTGTAAGTGCTCTTTCATTTTTTTACTTAGTTGCTTTTCCCCCTGAACAGCGAGATGATCCAGATAATGATGGCGATCACGATAACAACCGCAAGAATGCCCACAGCCGCGCCGGCTTTGAAAATACCTGCTATCGCGGTGCAGCTGGTGAATAAGGTGGCTATCATGAAGATGGCCACCGGAATAACTATTTTTTTCATCTGATATGTTTGGAGTTCATCAGCCTGCGTTGTTATTATCCTGTACGTCATCAGAGGGAAAAGTTTCTGTTGATCCGCTATCCAGCTTGACGACGATCTTATCGCCAATGGTATCCACCACTTCTCCTTCCCCTGAAGGCGTCAGTACGCGCTGGCCAAATAAAAATAAGTGCTCGTCCATTATGCCTGTACTGGTTCTGCCCCGTAGGTGCTCCATTGGGCAACACCTTTAGGTTCTGCATTTTTTACTTCAGCGCTTTTGACTTTGCTCATGTCTTTATTGAGTTTTTCGCTTTCTTTTACCTCCGCGCTGAAATCACCCGGCAATTTCGTTTGGCCTTCTGTTTCCTGTATCTGTGCAATGGGGTCTTCAACGTAATTAAATTCTTTGCCCATGCCTTTGATCTCACCCTCATTCCACGGCCCGCGAACGGTACCGTCGGAAAGGTTGTAAACGTTTTGCAGGTAGCGGGGATCGGCAGCCAATACCCCCGGCGGAAAATTAGGCTGGATGCTGTCCAAAGCTGCCTCAAACATTTTATAGTGTGTAACCTCCCGGGTCATCAGGAAGGACAGGGTTTCGTGGATGTACGGATCATCGGTGAATTTCATCAAATGCTCGTAAACGAGCTTGGCCCGTGATTCCGAAGCCAGGTTGCTCCGTAGATCAACCGTCAGGTCGCCATTGGAGTGGATGTAAGATGCACACCAGGGAATACCCTGGCTGTTGCGTGGCGTTACGCCACCGCCAGTGATGATGCCGAACTGTGGATTGGCGAATACAGCTGCGTGGATAATATCTTCCTTCGCGGCCTTACCGTTTAATACCTGCATAATTTCCGAGCTGTCGGCGGCGTTTTTGAGCTCACCGTTCACGCCCTTCAGTAACATCTGGATGGTAGCGCCAACAATCTCCAGGTGACTGAATTCTTCGGTGGCGATATCCATCAGCATATCGTATTTATCCGGATGCGGAACTTTCGCGCCGAAGGCCTGGGTGAAATATTGCATGGCTGCGGCCAGCTCACCGTTTTCGCCGCCGAACTGCTCCAGCAACAGGTTGGCAAAACGCGGATCCGGACGGGATACCCGGGCGTTGAATTGTAGATCTTTTACATGGTGAAACATAATATTATTTGTTTTTAGGTAAATGGATATTGATAAAACTATAGGAGTTGTTATTATGTTTTTAATTAATTAAATAATTTTATAAGAAATATAAAAACATTATTTAACTGAAAATAGTTGTTGTACTACTTTCTAAACGCTTTCTGTAAGCGTTCACGGAGTATTTAAACCAATTGTTGAAAGATTATTTTTTTACCATGAATGCAACCTCAGCCTGGCTATTGGCTGTTAATTCAAAATTGAACAGTCCCGGCCTGACCGCGGTTTATGAACAGCAGGCAGTAGGTTATGCCTTTAAAGTTTACCTGATTGACGACTCCTGCTGGATGGTTTTAGCCTGGCCGAAAGGCAGCCGGATCGCTTTCCGGCTTGCTTATTCACCCAACGATCACCTTGAACTCCGGAGGGTCCTGGAGAAAGATCAAAACATTACTTTTCGGATCGCCTCCCTGATGGGCGAATACGAGGCTGTTGTCCGGTTACCGGCTGGAGAAATCCCCGTGCTGCGCCTGACGACAACACTGAGAGCGGCAGCGCCGGTCTTGTTCCCTTACTGGCCGCGCGATATCGTGCCGCTCGGCGCGGCGAGCAGCGATAAGCTGGCTGAAGGCGAGATCAAAGTCAGCCAGGTAGGCACGCGTTCCGGACAGCTCTATTTTAGCCTGACCCGGCCGAAGGCGGGTTCTGTGCTTTACCTCCAGAACCTGACCTCACTGGCGGACTATAACCAGCAGACCGAAACCTCGGCCGGAGATACGGTGGGTGGCGAATGGCCGGAAATTGGATTTGCCCTGCCTCCTACTTTGAAAAATAAACCATTGGAAGCAGGGAAAACTTATGCCCTGAGTGACGCGTTTATTGTCTTTTCTGAAGAAGTACCTGCAGATGAGGGAGCCATGGTACGCCAGTATCTTGATTTATTAGCGGCAGTTTATCTGCAATTGCCTAAACCGGCTACTACTTATAAAAACTGGCCGGAAACTTTGCAAAAAGGTTTAACTGACCTGACCGAAAGCCCGGGTTGCTGGTCACAGGTGAACGGGAATCATTACCTGAACGCATATGTTTGCGATTATGCAACACCACCCGAAATCATGGTTCAGCTGGCGGTTTTACTGCCCTTGCTGGATTATGTAGAATGGAACGATTCGCAGCTGGAGGTGATGAAAAAGATCAAGGAAGGCCTGCCCGCCTTTTACAATGAGGAACTTGGCACGATCATGCGCTGGCACCCTAAAGTGGCCGATAAGATGGAAGGCGACGAAGAACACAAAAAGCCAATGGTTATGGATTCCTGGTATCTGCATCACCCGCTGCTGAACTTGTCACGCTTAGCGCTCAAAGGTGATAAAGTTGCCGAAAAACTGTTCCTGGATTCGCTGGAATTCGCAATAAAGGTGGCCCGTCATTTCAATTACAGGTGGCCGGTGTTTTATAAAATGGACACGCTCGAGGTGATCAAAGCGGAAACACAACCTGGAAAAGGCGGTGAAAAGGATGTGCCGGGTTTGTATGCACATGTAATGCTGCAGGCCTGGGAACTGACAGGCAACAAACGTTATTTGGCGGAAGCTGAAAGAGGCGCTTTAAAACTGCAAGGTTTAGGTTTTGACTTATTCTACCAGGCGAATAACACCTCCTTCTCTGCAGGTGCATTATTGCGGCTGTATAAGGTCACCCAAAAAGAAGTATATAAAGAGCTCAGTTATTTATGCCTGGCTAATGTGTTCAGGAACGTAAAACTCTGGGACTGCAATTATGGTTATGGCCAAAACTTCTCATCCTTCTTTGCCTTGTTCCCGCTGAACGATGCGCCCTATACGGCGGTTTACGAGGAGCAGGAAGTCTTCTGTGCCTTTCATGATTACCTGCATCATGCGGAAGGCCTCGATATTCTGCCTTCCCTGCGTTTGCTGATGGCCGAATATATACGTTTCCTGGTAGAACGGGCGGTATATTATTATCCGACGATGCTGCCGAAGGCGATGTTATCAGACGAAGTCAAAACTGGTGAAGTCGAC
This sequence comes from Mucilaginibacter sabulilitoris, assembly GCF_034262375.1. Lineage (NCBI taxonomy): Bacteria > Pseudomonadati > Bacteroidota > Sphingobacteriia > Sphingobacteriales > Sphingobacteriaceae > Mucilaginibacter > Mucilaginibacter sabulilitoris. The sequence continues at coordinate 6,281,415 of NZ_CP139558.1, read as the reverse complement.
CCGAACCTGTGGATCGCGCTGGAGGATATGCATGACGGCTGGGAGAAATCCGGCGAAGTCGGACAGGAAGTATACGGCGCGGGAAATGCTTTCGGTATACTGCCGCGCCATTATATGCAGGTGGAAGACGAGCCTTTCATGATCTATACCGATTACCCAACTTATGGCTTCTCGCCAAAAAAGCACCGTCCGGCCAAATTTACGCTGGCGGGAGACACACGGCTCAGCTGCCGTTTGATGCTGGTCAAAACGGATAAAGGTAAAATGCCTGAATTTTCAGTGACGCTGAATGGGGGAAACGAACCTGCTAAAGGTAGGAAAACCAAAGACGGTCACCTGGAATTTACTATTCCCGGTGACAGTGAAGTTTATATTAACTGGAAGACCAAATGAAGAAGAGTAAGAATTTATTTGAACGTTTCAGTAACTGGGCCACAGCGGCCACCGGAAGTTCCGCTGCATTTATCATCGCTACATCCACCGTGCTCATTTGGGCTGTTACCGGACCGTTATTTCATTATTCGGAAACATGGCAGCTCGTCATTAATACGGGAACGACGATCATAACTTTCCTGATGGTCTTTCTGATTCAGAAATCGCAAAATAAAGACTCCAAGGCCGTCCACCTGAAGCTGAATGAATTGCTGGCCTCGCACGAGGGCACCAGTAACCGCATGGTTAATATTGAAGATTTGACTGAAGAGGAACTGGACCATCTTTATAAATTTTATATCCGCTTGTCTGATCTGGCAGAAAAGGAAAATGATCTTACCCGCACGCATTCAATAGATGCTGCTACAGAAAACCAGAAAAGAAAATCACAGACACGGAAGCCGATTAAAAAGACCTGAGCCATGAATAAGCCGACTATAATCACCGCGATGATCGAATGTCCGAAGGGATCGAACCAGAAGTTCGACTATGATCCGGCGGAAAAACGTTTTAAACTGAATAAGATCCTGCCCGCCGGACTGGTCTTTCCCTTTGATTTCGGGATGATCCCGGGAACCAAAGGAGAGGACGGAGACCCGCTGGATATCATCGTGATCTCCGAAGGTTCCACTTTTTCCGGTTGCCTGGTAGATTGCCAGATTATTGGCGGATTAAAAGCGGAGCAAACCGAACGGAACGGGCACAAGGTACGGAATGACCGTTTTATCGGTATTCCGGATGTTTCCCAGTTATACTCGGACATCCATACACTGGAGGAGTTGCCACAAGTCCTCATTGATCAGCTCGAAGCCTTTTTCAAAAATTATAACGAACAGGCGGGCAAGAAATTTAAAGTGACCGCGAGGTTAAACGCCCCGCAGGCCGCCAAATTATTAAGTCAATGAAGAAATAAAGCAGCTGCTCATACGGCCCATGCTGGTGTTACTGTTAATCACCGCCTGGCTCGTAAGCCATAAGCCGGGAACGGCGCCAAAGAAACCCGCAGCTATATGCGGCAAAAGAAACTAAATAAGAACTAAAATCAATTGCTATGGAACTTATGCTGAAAATTTTTGGTGAAGGCAAAGAGCTCAATGCCTTGCAGATGAGCAGCCGGGGCGTAGTCATTTTTATAATTGCCTTCCTGCTCATCCGCGTCTCGGGCCGGCGCTCGTTTGGCGTGCGGACGCCGCTCGACAATATTATTACCATTTCATTGGGAGCCATCATGAGCCGGGCGGTGGTGGGTGCATCGGCTTTTGTACCGGTAATCATCTGCTGTTTTGTGATTGTTTTCCTGCACCGGGTCTTTGGCTGGCTGATCGTTCATCATAAGGCATTCGGCCGCTTTATGGAGGGCGATAAAATCCTGCTATTTGATCAGGGAAAGTTCATTAAAAGCCGTATGGAAAAAGGATTGGTCTGTGAAGAAGACATCATGCAGGGTGTCCGGAAGTCAGCGCTAACTGAAGATATGAAGGGGATTGAAAAAGTTTATATGGAAAGAAACGGCGAGGTCAGTGCTATCCGGAAAAAATGAAAATTGTCCCGATTTATCAGTGGTTTGGAACGCTTCTTGTTTTTTTAAGAACAACGTTGTTCAATATAGTTTTAAGAAAATAAAATCTACAATCATGCCTACAAAAAACAACAAAAAGTCTGCTGCAGCAGCCAGCCGCACACCAGAAGCTGAAAGTGCGCTGAAAGAGTTATTTATCGATGAGATCAAGGACATCTACTGGGCCGAAAAGCATTTAGCCTCGGCTTTGCCGAAGCTGATCAAAGGAGCGACCTCGGAAGACCTTAAACAAACCATTAGTAACCATCTGGAGGAAACCAAGAACCATGTGACCCGTCTGGAAAGCGCTTTCGCTTCGATCGGTGAAAAAGCGGTGGCTAAGAAATGCCTGGCCATGGAGGGCCTGCTAAACGAAGCTACTGAACTATTGTCCGATACCGACAAAGGCACAGAAGTAAGGGATGTAGCCATTATTTCTGCTGCTCAAAAGGTAGAACATTATGAGATCGCATCTTATGGTACCCTGCGCACCTTAGCCGGAACCCTGGGTTATAGTGAAGCGCAGCGCCTGTTTGATGAAAACTTAGCCGAAGAAAAAAATGCCGATACCCTGTTGACCCAAGTAGCCGAAAATTATGTGAATGAAGCCGCTGCCGCCGAAATAGAATAAAAGAAGCAATTGTGATCTTTCAGGGGATACCGGAAGGTATCCCTTTTTTTGTTTAAGTTTTGCTTAGCGCCGAGATCAAAAGTTCAGCGGTCGCCTCGATGGTCTGATGAATGACCTCCTCGCAGGAACCGGAAAACACTTTACGGAAGCTGGCTTCACGACCACTGATCAAAGCAAAAACGAACATGGTGCCGACCGGTTTGTCCGGTGTTTCGCTGCCGCCGGGAGTGGTCAGGCCGGTAACGGTTACCTGAATATCCGAATCGATTATTGTTTTTAAGCGGTAAGCCATCTCCCGGGTCACTTCCATCGATTCCGGCGTGTATTTATCAATAAGTTCCTGTGGTACACCTAATAAACGGATTTTCAAACTTGCGTCATAACAGGCGATGCCCCCTTTAAGCACTTTACCAGATTCTTCGGTCAGCGCAAATTCGGAGCAGAGCCAGCCCGCTGTCGCGCTTTCTGCAAAAGCGATAGTCAGCCCTCGTTGAGCTATGATTTTACTGCAAACGCCGATTTTGCTTTCTGCCATTTATACTTAACGATCTGGCGCTGAAAATGGTTTGGATATACAGACGCTTTGCGCAAGCATCAGGTCTTTTCCTAACAATCATAACTACCGGATACAGAACCGACTACTGCTTATCACTTATCGTCCTTACCGAATAACTCCCTCAACTTATCCTTTGCTTTTTCCAGCGTGTCTTTTTCCTCTGCGTTTAAGTTCTTTCCGGCCCGGTTCTCATAAAAGGTCAGCATGGACATCGCGCTTTGATAAGGCGAAGATTTTCGCCGTTTGCTTGTCTCCGCCGAATGTTTTACTGATGCCGCGATCTTATCCGGATCTCCGGATTTAAAAATATCTTTCTCCAGGTCCATCGCATCGCTGTGCTCTGTAACATCTGCAGACCATTTGTTTACTGTTTTTTTGGTTTGCGTAGTCATAGAAATATAGTTTATCCGTAAATGATTTTAGAATCAGTTGATACTAACCTTCTTGCTTGTCGCTTTCTCCTTCCGCTTTTTTATCCTCTTCCAGTAGATTGGTACCGATAGGGTTAGTGGCTAATAGTTTGGCAAACCAGGCCAGGTTTGCGGTCATATAACGCAAGGTTTTATTGGTATATAAATATCGTTCGCCGCCGGCTTCTACATAATCTTTTTCTCCTCCGGCCATGCCAACCCAATAGGCGTTAACATTTGGTGGAATTGTAAAGCCTACTTCCTGCAAAGCCCAGAGTACTTGCGCGGCGCAGCTATGGGCGCCGTCTTCGTTGCCGGTGACCAGGCAACCGCCTACTTTATTATAGGGCATATATTGTCCGTTTTCGTGATTGCTTAGTTCTTCGTCCCGGAAAATAGCATCTAACCGTTCAATCACTTTTTGAGCGGTCGAGGCCAGGTGTCCCATCCAGATGGGCGTGGCGATAATAAAAATTTGACAGGATTTGATCTTTTCCAGGATAAGCGGCCATTGGTCACCCTCTCCTTCATCAGAAGAATTACCGGTAAGCACCTGGTAATCATTAAGACGGATAATCTCTGTTTCAAACCCCTGCTCACGAAGCTGGCTTGCGGCTTTGTCAGCCAATGCGCCTGTGTTGGAAAAATCTGGTTGGCGTTTGAGCGTACAGTTAATAAGTAATGCCTTCATGAAGTTTGTTTTAATAATTAGTTAGAAAAATAACAGCCTGATGTAGTTCAGCTATCACTGTTCTTCTTTTTTTCTTTTGCAAAATGAGCGCGTGCCTGCTTTAAACCAGTCGCTATTGCTTCCCCTTCATTGCCGGTTGTTCGCAACACTTCATTGGCGATCTCCGTTGCCTTTTCCCTGATTTTCTTAGGTTGGTTCTTATAAGATGGCGGGTAGTTTCCGTTATACCATGGCATAAGCTAATTTTTAAATATTTCCTAAATACACTTTCATTTCAACCTTGTTTTGCATTGGCATTCAGCAGCGCCTGTCTGATGACAGGCGCTGTAAAAAGATCAGGAAAAAAATCCCTTGTCTTCTTTGGGTTCGGTGCTTGCCTGGTAATTGATATTATTTTCGGCGATCCGGGTCAGCAGGTTGTCTGCTTCCTTTTCTTCCTCCAGGGTCTGGCCCAGGAGGTCAGCCGCATCATTATATCCTAAAGTTTTAGCCAGTGTGACCATGCCGCCGTAAGTGGCGATCTCATAATGTTCTGCCTTTTGTCCGGCGAAGATCAGACCTACATCCCGTTGCGCTGTGCCTTCTTCGGTTTCATCTATAATATCTTCGCCTTCGTCAACAATACCGGCCATTGCTGCGCATTTGGTGGTGTCCACGTCTTCACCAATCAAACCAAAGACCTGTTCCAACCTGGTAACATGGTTTTGAGTTTGTGTGAGGTGATTACCGAATGCATCCTTCAGTTCAGCGGATGTAGCGGCTTCCTGTAATTTTGGTAAAGTTTTAACCAGTTTTTTTTCTGCCCAAAGCAGGTCTTCTAATTGATCGATAAAAAACTCCTTGAGTTTTGAATCGGTAGTCTGTGCGGTTTGTGTTTCCATGATATTTGTTTTTGATAAATGATTTTGTAATTTCTTTAAATTGGATGTCAATGCCGGATTATGGCCGGGGGTGAGCTTCTACGTATTAAGGTTGTCCTGAGCCGCCGGATGAACCATAGATCTGTCCGGTCGCGTAACTGGCATCTGAGGCAGCCAACTGTACATAGATAGAGGCCAGTTCTGCGGGTTGCCCGGGTCTGCCCAATGGTGTTTGTCCGCCAAACTGCTTCAGCTTTTCCTGGCTGGCGCCGCCACTAACCTGTAACGGTGTCCAGATCGGTCCGGGTGCGACACCATTTACACGGATACCTTTCGGCCCTAATTGTTTTGCCAGTGACTTGACATAATTCATTGTCGCAGCCTTTGTTTGCGCGTAATCATACAGGTCGGGTGAGGGATCGTAAGCCTGTTCAGAAGTGGTACCGATGATAACCGAGCCGGCTTGTAAATGCGGCAGGGCCGCCTTAATGATCCAGAAAGGAGCATAGATATTGGTTTTCATCGTCCAGTCAAACTGTTCTGTAGAAATATCCAAAATAGACTGGTTGCTTTGCTGCCTGCCTGCATTATTTACTACAATATCCAATCCGCCCAAACTCTTAACCGCCTCGTCTACCAGTTTTTTGCAAAAGCCTTCATCTCGCAGGTCGCCGGGAATTGCGATGGCTTTGCGGCCTTCAGCTTTGATCAATGCGATCACCTCTTTGGCATCTTCTTCCTCTGTCGGGAAATAATTAATCGCCACATCAGCGCCTTCACGGGCATAGGCTATGGCGGCAGCTCGTCCCATCCCGGAATCGCCACCGGTAATCAACGCCTTGCGACCAGCTAGCCGTCCCGAACCTTTATAGCTTTTTTCGCCGTGATCCGGTTTGGGGTTCATTTTACTGGCTAAGCCCGGCCAGGGCTGTGACTGGCCTTCAAAAGGCGGCTTGGGGTATTTGGTGATCGGATCTTCTAATGCTTTTGTTCCCATTATACTTTTTGTTTTACCGACGGCTGAGAAGACAGGTGTTACTGATGCGACAGCTAAAGTGGCACCTAACCCGGCGACCGCTTGCCGCCGGGTGATTTTATGTTCTTCGTTCATGGTAGTGTAGGATGTATTTTTTTACGACTTCTTTTTTGGAACCTTAGCGCCTTCCTTGCGGGCTTCCGACAATCCGATTGCCACAGCTTGTTTTCTGGACGTTACTTTTTTACCGCTTTTGCCACTTTTTAGTGTCCCTTCTTTTTCCTCATGTAAGGCTTTGTGGACCTTGTCCTGTGCCTTTTCTGAATACTTTGCCATTTTTTTTGATTTAATAGTTATTCATAGTATAAATTATTCCGTTGATCATATAACCTTATCCGTTGACTACTTCACCACCGTTTACGTGGATGACCTGCCCCGTTATAAAAGAAGCATCATCTGAAGCCAGAAAAACATAGGCAGGTCCAAGCTCCGAAGGCTGTCCAGCCCGTTTCATGGCGGTTTCACTTCCAAAATTTTTGATCTTCTCCTCATCGAACGTGGATACGATCAGGGGCGTCCAGACCGGTCCGGGCGCTACAGCGTTTACACGGATCTTTTTTTCAACGAGATTTGTTGCCAGAGAGCGCGTAAAGGTGGTAATAGCTCCTTTAGTCGAAGAGTAATCAATCAGCGAAGGAGAGGAACGGTAAGCAGTTACTGAGGTGGTATTAATAATACAGTCACCGCTGCGCATGTAAGCTACTGCCGCCTCAGCGAAGTAGAAATAAGCAAATATATTGGTGCGGAAAGTGGTGTCCAGCTGTTCGGGATCAATCGCCTTGACATCTTTTTGTGGAAATTGCATTCCTGCATTATTGACGAGGATATTTAGCTTTCCATATTTCTTAACGGTCCTTTCGACCGCGTTTTTGCGGAAGGCGGCATCCTTCACATCTCCTTTGATAAGCAGGCAATTTCTGCCCGCGGCTTCCACCAGATTTTTGGTTGTTTCGGCGTCATTATCTTCATCGAGGTAAACGACGGCTATGTCCGCACCTTCTTCGGCGAAATGAACGCTGACAGCCCGGCCGATGCCACTGTCACCACCTGTGATCAGGGCTATCTTGCCCTGGAGTTTGCCGGCGGCCTTGTAACTATCCTTAATATATTCCGGTTTCGGATCCATCTCCGCTTCAATACCCGGCTGGCGATCCTGTTTTTGTGGCTTTTTTGTTTTCGTTTCCATATCGGTCAAATGTTTTTTCCTTCAAATTCCTTTTCAATTTTAGCCCAGAAAGGCAGATCAACTATTTGCATAAACTCATCCATACTAACCGCGTTAGGTTTAGGGATTGGTTTGCCATGCTTTAAATTATTCAGCGCTTTTTGGATGGTGTGAGCCACCTGGAAGATCACCGTAGTGGGGTATAAGATCATGGAATAACCCATATCACCCAGGTCTTTTGGCGACACCCAGGGTGTTTTGCCTCCGTTTTCCAATACACTGGTGGCTAAGGATACCCCTTTCAATTCTTTTCCGATCTTTTCGAGGTCGTCTATCGTTTCCGGACCTTCGAGGTAAACGCCATCCGCACCGGCATCCAGGTAGCTTTTTGCGCGGTCGATAGCATTATCGATCCCTTCGGAATCAATGGCATCTGTACGGGCGAGGATAAAGAAATCCATACCATCACGTGCGGCCACGGCTGCTTTGATTTTTTGTAACATGGCTTCGGTATCGATCACTTTTTTATCGCCCATATGTCCGCATTTTTTCGGAGGTTGCTGATCTTCCATAAACATGGCGGAAGCACCCAGGCGGATGTATTCCTGAACGGTACGTGTAACATTCTTCACATCACCATAGCCGTCATCAACATCAAGCAATACCGGCAGAGGTGAAGCTTGCATGATCCAGTCTGCAGAGAATTTCTTTTCGCCGAATTTTTCCAGGTCTACATCTGGTATCGCATGTGTAGCTCCGGAAAGCGCATAGCCGCCGATCTGGTAGGCATCAAAACCGGCCAGCTCAATCAGGCGGGCTGTCAGCGCATCATGTGCAACGGGCAGCTGCACCGGTTTGTCTGCTGCGGCCAGCATGGCTTTCCAGCTCTTTCTTTTGGTGATCGTGTGTTTCATTACGCATCTCCTTTGAGTACTACTTTAATACGATCCTCTTTATTGGCAATTCTGCCTGATTTGTGAAAAATTACTGCTTGCATCATACAGATTCATTCTTTGATAAATGAGTAAAATTAGCGGCGGCTGAAAGTGGGCGGGAGCGGCAAAATAATCTGAATAAATCACCGCCAATATTATTCCAGTAGTGGATATATGGATAAAAATATTTTACATTTTAGCTATCTATACTTAAAATTATTTCTTTTAATTTAATAATTGTACTAAAATCAACCATCTGTGTCATTAATTTAGAACAGAGCTATTCAATGACGTGTAGAGGCTGAGGAGCTGATTTCTAAGATTTCAATTTAAGCTTTAACGAAATATCAAGAAGGCTAATTGTTTAAAACCCAATTCGGTAACGGGTGTTATCACATTAGGGAAATTGAAGTAACCTTAAATTTACGCTATGTCAGGAGTTAATAAAGTTATCCTGGTCGGCCATTTAGGAAAAGACCCGGAACTCAGGTATTTGTCGGATAACGCTGCAGTTTTAAGTTTTCCGCTTGCTACGTCCGAGTTTATCATCAAAAACGGTGTTAAAACAGAACACATAGAATGGCACAATATCGTGATGCGGCGTTCGCTGGCGGAAGCCTGTCATAGATCGCTCCGTAAAGGAAAGCTGATCTATGTAGAAGGTAAATGTCGTACCCGCTCTTTTGAAGATAAAGAAGGTATCAAACGTTACATCACAGAAATTATTCCTGAAACGTTTACCCTTTTGGGACGGATCAGTGATTTTGAAATTAATGAATTACTGGAAAATGTGGCTCATTCAAAGAAGTAGAAGTATTCACGTACCACATACGCTTTAAGATGGAAATGGACATCAGAACCTGTAGCGGATGCCTTCGGGATGCTGCATTGCTATACAATAATAGCCTTTGCCGTATTCTGCGAGTTTTAATCGGCCAAATTTCCTTAAATCTCTCCTGCCCAATCATCGTCATTACTTCCCCGGTTAACAATAACAGAGACGATCCATAATAAAGTCCCGGTCAGCAATAGCTCTTTATGCTGCTCGGGAATGGCGTCAGCCGAATGGCTCACTATCCGCAGTACGTCAAAGATCAACAGGCAGATCATCGTGGAGACGATCAGTGTTCTAAATAAAAAAAACTTATCCATCATTCCATTTCCTCCAGGTTCTTTAAGCGAAAAATCTCTTTTGCGATCAATGTACAATTGTAAGCCAATTCATGCAGTGTGCAGCAGATGGTTTTGACCTTTACCGGCAGTTCACCGACGGTTTCCATGAGGTCAATATGTAAAAGGCAAGAATCTTTTAAATTTTGGTTGCCTTTTAACTGGCTGAATAACCCATAAGCGGTACCGCGGTCGTCACCGAAGAAGTACTGTCCATAGTCGACAAAACCACGCGGTGTCTTCAGGCTTAACAAGATATAGAATTCTGTTTTCATAGCAGTTATAATGAAAGAGCCATCACAAGAGGAACACTTGTCTTTTTAACGCTGGCGCATATCAGATGCTGTCCTGTTAAATGCAGTCATTTAGCCGTGTGTTTGGGCGTCAGCAGGGGCGGTTAAGCCGAATAACTTTAAATTTAAAGTCCTACTATAATTAAACTGACCTCTTGTTACATCCTGAAAAAGGCCGCCATGACGGCAGCCTTTTCGGATATATGATGGAATCGGTTATTTTATCTCGATCTGCCTACGTATGTTTTTCGCTTCTTCACGTTTGGCAATATCGATGCGGAGGATACCATCGGTATAACTTGCGTTGATCTGGCTGTCATCCGCGCTTTCCGGCAGCGTAAAGGAACGCACGAAAGAATTGTAGCTGTATTCGCGCTTGCTGTAATTTTTCTGGTTGTCTTCCTGATTGGCGGTTTGCTCAACAGCAATGTTCAGCACGTTGCGTTCCAGGTTCAGTTTGAAATCTTCTTTCTTCAGGCCCGGCGCAGCCAGTTCCACATGATAGTTGTTTTCCGTTTCGCTGATGTTGACAGCAGGTACGCGGGTTACCATACGGTCATTGAAAAAAGTGTCATTAAAAATAGAATCGAACACGTCACTAAAACCTGGTAATAGTGAACTGTTTCTTTTGTCGGGATTAAATTTAACTAATGTCATAATTTTTTCTTTTAATTGATTTTAAAGGATCAAACCATTTATTTATTAAACTTAAGAACGATTGTCCGACAGTGTTACTACAAGTGAAATGCCAAAGCCGGAAATGGAATTAAAACTGAAATTCTTGCAGCTAGCATCTGAAAAAATTACAGCTTCGCTGCCAGATTTTCAGATGCCAGACCTCTTTCAAAGGCTTAAAACTTTTCTGTGTTTTTAAGGTTATTATTAGATTAAATCAAACAGCAAGAGCCACTGAACAGATAATGCCGTTTTCTGGCCGCTCGAATTCTAATGACCAGACTTCAGCATTCACAAGAGTTATCAACCCTGCAATCTATATTTGAAGGCATTGACGACGCGATATTTTGCCATGACCTTGATATGCGGATTACCCATTGGAATCCAGCAGCTGAACGGTTATTCGGCTATAGTCATGAGGAAATAATCGATGAATCTGTTTACCTCCTGATCCCGGAAAACCGACAGCAGGAAAAAAGTGATATCATGCGTGATATTATAGAGGGGAAGCAGATCGGGCAATTTAAAACAATTCGCAGAACCAGGGAAGGTGTTGAAATCCCCGTGTCTATAACTATTTCGCCTATCAGAGACCAGGAGGGACAGGTTATAGGATCATCACAGGTTGCCCGCAGCATCATTGAAGAAAATACTGCCGAAGAAAAGCAGGCCAGGCTGGCTGCCATTGTTGCCAGTTCGGACGATGCCATTGTCGGTAAAAGTCTGCAGGGCATCATCACCAGCTGGAATATCGGCGCGGAAAAAATGTTTGGCTATACGGAGCAGGAGGCCATTGGTCAGCATATTTCATTACTAATACCGCCGGAACGCCTGGATGAAGAAGACATTATTATCGGAAACATTCGTGCCGGAAAAAAAGTTGATCATTTCCAGACTATTCGCAGAACCAAAGGGGGGCAGCAGTTGCACATATCACTAACGGTGTCTCCCATCCTCAACAAAGCGGGCGAAATCATTGGAGCCTCCAAAATAGCCAGGAACATTACAGCGCAGAAAGAAGCGGAGCGGTCCATCGTTAAAAGTATGGAGCGTTTGGAAATCCTTAATTCGATCAGTAAAAGTATTAACGAGGACCTTGATCTGCAACACATCTTACAAAGAGTGACCGATGCTACTACCAGGCTTACCGGCGCGAATTTCGGTGCCTTCTTCTATAACCGGGTAGACCAGGCCGGCGAATCCTATTGGCTTTATACCATTTCCGGGGTGCCAAGGACGGCTTTCGAGAACTTCCCTATGCCCCGCAACACAGCTATTTTTCATCCGACCTTTAGCGGCGAGGGCATAGTCCGGGTTGATGACATTACGAAAGATCCCCGTTATGGAAAAAATTCGCCATATTTTGGTATGCCCGAAGGCCACTTACCGGTTGTGAGCTACCTGGCGGTTCCGGTTATTACTCATTCGGGCGTGGTTATCGGCGGCCTTTTCTTTGGTCACCAGCAGGCTGGCATTTTTAAAGAAGAGCATGAGGACCTGGTTGTTACCGTAGCTTCACAGGCTGCCGTTGCCATAGATAATTCCAGGCTCTTTGAGGAAGTGAAGGATCTGAGCAATAAGAAAGATGAATTTATCGCCCTGGCCTCCCATGAGCTTAAGACGCCACTGACTTCGATGAGCGGTTTTTTGCAGATATTAGAAAGAACGGTTCCGGATGGCATTGCCAAAAGTTTTGCAGAAAAGGCGCTGAAGCAATTGGCCAAGCTCAACGAGCTGGTCAATGACCTGTTTGATATATCTAAAATCCAGGCAGGTAAACTACAGTTGAATTTTGAACCTTTTGATCTTTCTGATCTTTTGAACGAGATTACTGATACGTTTGAGCAGACCCACCCCCATTATAATTTGAAAGTATCAGCAGACGAAGAGCTTATCGTGTCAGGTGATAAAATGCGATTGGAACAGGTGCTCACCAATTTACTTGGAAATGCCGTGAAGTATGCGCCGGACGCCAGGGAGGTAAGCATGATTGCTATCAGGACCGGGAGTGAGGTTCGCATCTCTGTGAAGGACCAGGGCCCTGGTATTTTGCCTGAAAACCAGCAGCACATTTTTAGCCAGTTTTACCGTGTAAAAGAACAGGAACGAAAGACCTCGGGGCTCGGCTTGGGACTTTATATATCCAAGGACATTATTGACCGGCACGGCGGGAGGATCTGGGTAGAAAGCACCCCGGGTTATGGATCGACATTTACATTTTCTCTACCAGCTTTTACAAGCTAAAAGAACCGTATAGACGTATATCACATATAATTGAAATTGTATGTCCACGAAAAAAGTGTTTGTTGCTGAAGACGATGAGGACATTAGGTTACTCATTGATTATATCCTAAAAGATGATCTTTACCAGGTGCAGCTGTTTCCAGATGTAAACACGCTTAAGAAGGGCCTCTCCCTGGAATTACCGGATTTAATTGTACTTGATATTATGCTGCCCGACGGCGACGGCGTCGAAATCTGCCGGCAACTGAAGGAGGATGCAGCAACCGCTCATATTCCGGTTCTGCTGATGTCAGCACACCGAAGCCAGAGGGAAATCCAGGGAAATACCCATAGCGACGGATTTATTAGCAAGCCTTTTGACATCAATCGATTCAAGGCGAAGATTGATGCATATATGATGGCTTCGTGACCCTGGAATACGGACGCAAATACTGAATATAATATAAATTGTTGTGTCGAGGATTCTTGCTTTGATTAATTCGACCCATGGCTTATAATAGGTATAGTTGCCGTTGGCAGCGTCAGCAAAAACGTTGATCCTTTACCCTCAATGCTTTCCACCTGTATCCGGCCGTTATGGTCATCCATCACCTGCCGGCACAAGTACAGGCCAATACCAAAACCCGATGTGTTGGTGGTGAATTTATTACGGACGCGGTAAAATTTTTCAAAAAGATGCTCCTGGTCCGCAAGCGAAATTCCATAACCTTCATCCCGTACGGATATCTTTACCTCGTCGCCTTCCTTATAGCATCTGATTTCAATGCTGCGGCCTTGGGTAGAAAATTTGGTTGCATTACTGAGTATGTTGAGCAGGACAGAGCCAATCTTTTCTCTGTCGGCATACACCAGGATCTCTTCGCAAAGGGTAATGTCTATCAAATGTGTGCGGTTGGCGGTGAAGACTACCTGGTCTACCATCTCTTTTACCAGTTCACTGATGTAAAAATGATTGCAATCCATATCTATTTTACCGGATTGGAAACGGGCAACATCGAGGAAACTATTGATCAATACGTTCATTTTTTTGATCTGCCCATATGCTTTATCTATTCCTCCGGGGATGAGCGCTTCAGTATCATGTTCAAATTTGAGCTTGAGCAGTTGAATCATTGCACTAAGGGTCGTCAGCGGTGTTTTCAGCTCATGGCTGACGATACTGATAAAGTCATCCTTGCGCAGCTCTTCCAGTTTTCTATCTGTAATGTCGAGCACAGAGCCGATAAACCGTACAGCAACATCTTCGGTGTTGAAAAATACTTTTCCAATGGCCCTTATCCAGCGCAATTTGCCATCCGTTGCGCCGATGGTGCGATATTCAATATCGTAATCCCCTTTGCTAACCGGTCTGTTATAAAGATTTTCAATCACCTTGCTGACCCTGTCCCGGTCTTCAGGATGCAGTCCGGTTAGAAAGTCGTGACCATAGGATACCCTGTCCTGGTGGGTAATCCCAAATAGCATACGGCAGCGCTCATCCCATTCCATCGTACCATTAACAAGATCCAGGTCGAAGGTCCCCAGTTGCGCTGCTGTCTTGGACAGCCTGGATTGCTCAAGTGCCATTTCAAGTTTTTTGTTAGCATCTTTGAGCTCTTGCATAGCATTACGCTCACCGGTGACATCCTGAAGTGTACCGCTGAACCGTTTTACCTCCTGCTGTTCGGTAAACAGCGCCCGACCTTTTGCTTTAACCAGCCGTGGTTCCTGCAGTTCGGGATTAAGAATAGTATATTCAATATCATATCTGCCACCTGACTCAAAAGACATCGCGCTACTAATAGCATCGATTACCCTTTGCCTGTCCGTTTCTGCTATCACCTCTGTTGCACGCGATAGGGGTAACTCCGAATTTGCAGGTAGCCAAACCAGGATTTCAGGCGTTCATTGCAGGTAAAATGGTTGGTGGCAGGATTAAGGTCCCAGGTACCCAACTCGGCTGCCGTTATTGCAAATTCCAGCTCCGATTTAGCCTGTAGCAGTTCATTAAAGGCATTTACCTTGTTGGTGGTTTCTGTGCAGATTACCAGGACGCCGGTTTTGCTGCACTTATCAAACACTTTACTGTAGCTAAACGTCCAATAAGCATTTCCAATCGGCCATTGCGATAGATGGGGATGAGCTGGTCTTCGTTCCAAACGCTTCCTTCTCCAGAAAGTACCAGATCGATCAGTGGCTTGATCGTAGGCCATGTTTCTTTCCAGCAATCGGCCCCCTCGTTGGCCTAAGGCCCCGGGATGCTTGCCGTTATTTCCCAGGCTGGGTCTGTAGGCGTCATTATAGAACTGAATTAATTGCGGTCCCCACCATAAGAACATTGGGAACCTGGAGTTCAGCATAATACTGATGGTGTTCAGCAGGTTTAGTGACCAGGTATTTGGATCTCCGAGGTCACTGGATGCCCAATCGTAAGACCGGATCAAAGCGCCCATTTCGCCGCCGCCTTCAAAGTATAATTCGTACTTGTTTTCCATATTGGACCGAGTGAAAGCATTTACTGTACTCTAAAAAAGCGAAATTCGTACCCCGAACTGCCAGGGGCAATGGGTTAACGAACTAATACAACATTTGTTTAAACAATTAAAAACTGATCTTTGAGGTAAACCATCGGAAACTGAGACGTTCCTGTACCAGGTACCAAGGAATCAGCGGCTGATCGAACGCCAATATGACTGGCTGCTACAGATGTCGCCGCTTACCTTGCTGTAATAGCTTTCTATAACCAGGAATCCAGATTGCCGGTAACCAAGAAAGTAATTGGCAATTTCTGATAATAGTTCTTAACTTTAATTATTTCCATCGAAACTACATCTAATTCGCTTTCGTGATGCAGGAAACCATAGTTATTCAGGAAACGGACGCAGACGTGATGCGTGCCTTAACAGTTGCACTGGAACTGGAAAATTTTATTATTTGTCCCATCGAAAATTGTGAAAGCGATTATATTAATTTAATCGATCAGGCACGGCCGCATCTCGTTATGCTGGACTACAAACTTTCCGGGGATACCTGCGCTGAGATGTGCCGGGCGATAAAATCTAGATTTCCTTACCTTCCGGTGATTGCGATGAGTTGCAACAGCAATATTCATGAACACTACGATAAAGCCGGGTTTGACGCCTATATCAGGAAGCCTTTTGATCTGGACCTTTTATATCTTATAGTTCACAAGTATGTAAACAAGTCAGAAAAAGAATAAAAGCGGCGTAACGCACACCTAAAGTGGGATGGTAAACCAGAAGGTACTCCCGGAACCGACTTTGCTATCCACCCCTATCGTTCCACCATGCCTTTTGATGATCTCAGAACTGATAAATAGTCCAAGTCCAAGCCCGGTATATCGAGTATCCAATTTACCCGCCTGATAATGGCGATTAAACAGAAGAGAAAGCTTAGCTTCAGGTATCCCCGGTCCATAGTCTGTAACCGATACTTTTGCTGCCGCCCCGGTCTTTTCGATATTGATATTAACTTTCCGGGCGTTTGGCGCATATTTAATGGCATTGCTCAGGAAATTAATAATGACCCTTTCAATGCGTTCGGCATCGGCAGTAACCATCAGGTCTGAACGGCCGCTAATGTCTACATCATGGGAACCTTCGAGACGCAAATGTCCACTGGATTCTTCGATAACCCTGTATAAATTAAATGTCGTCTTTTTCAAGTTAAGTTGATCCTGGTGTGTCTTACTAGCATTTAACAGATCATCAACCAGGACAACAATTTTATCCACACTTCGATTGGACTGGGCTACTAATGCTTTTAGCCTATCTGGTAAGTCTTCCTGCATCCTGGCAAGAAGCTGAAGGGATGTTTTCAAGCTGGTAATCGGCGTCTTGAGTTCATGACTGGCGATACTTATAAAATCGTCTTTGTGCCGCTCGGTTAGTTTATCCCTTGTGATATCTGCTATTGTTCCCAATATTTTGTCGGCATTACCGGAAGGATCATCTTCTATTGTGCCTTGAAAATTCACCCATTTAAGCGATCCATCCTTTGTTATAAGCCGTAATTGAAGATCCACGGATTTATGGTCGGGCAGTGATCGGATTGCCGACAAGAACTTAGGGCGGTCTTCCTCCCATATCAGTGGCAGATAACTTTCAATTGTCCATTTTGGCTGCAGCTTGTCATAGCCAAATAGCTCGTCATGTCCTTCGGAACGGTGAACCGCATTGTTTTTTAATGACATTTGCCAAACTGCCATTTTTGAATACTTCAAAGCCATGTTCAACCGTTTTTGACTTTCTTCGAAATCTTTCAGCCCGGTAATGTCATCGAGAACGGTGAACCCATAAGTTTCGCCCCGGTCCTCAAAAAGGATAGTCGTAACGTTTACCCATACCAAGGATTTGTCTTTTTTATAAAGGCAGGCCTGGAGTTTAAAAAAAGGGACCTCATTTGACCATAATTCCATTTGTAGCTCATGCCAATGCTTGCGATAGTCTTCACAGGCATGTT
This sequence comes from Mucilaginibacter sabulilitoris, assembly GCF_034262375.1. Classification (NCBI taxonomy): domain Bacteria; kingdom Pseudomonadati; phylum Bacteroidota; class Sphingobacteriia; order Sphingobacteriales; family Sphingobacteriaceae; genus Mucilaginibacter; species Mucilaginibacter sabulilitoris. Next base: position 6,264,298 of record NZ_CP139558.1, on the reverse strand, counting down.
CCAGTATCTTGGTTCCCTCAATTTCACTTGCGCTGTATCCCATTAATTCTGCCAGTGCGTCATTGACCTTTAAAATGGTCAGATCTCGCGCAATTATCTTGCTGGCTGCACTGGTACGTTTAAATATGGTATTAAATTTATCGTCGCATTCCCGAAATCTTTTTTCGAAATCCTTGGGATCTGTTTTCTGTTGCATAGACAAACGATTTATCAACTTCTAGTAAACACGTTTAGACCCTAAAGTGTTTGATACCAACCGAAGCATCATCTCTATCCTTACCCAACCTATAAGAAGATTAATTTATAGATTAAAAGCTCTTTTAACAAGGTTGTCTTACCTGATTGCTGGGGAAACCAGTGACACTTAAAACAGGAAATTTTGCTTGTTGGGTCTTGATAGGTGCTATCTGTCTTTGTATAAATTTGCTCATCTGTTATAAAATACAGATGGGTTTACAATTTCCATGGTGAAAACTTTCAATTACATAACTTTAATTGGCAATATACATGAAAATAAAAAGCTCCTCTAGGTAATCTATGCATAAAAGAGCAATATACTGCACTTTTTGCTTGGCTTCTTTGCAAAACCTGAAGTCGACATTAAAAAGTGCATTGTACTACACTTTTTAATGTCCTTACAATTATAAATAATATATTTGTAATAAATAGAGCAACATAATGCACTTTGAAAAACTTATAAAGATGATAAAGGAGCGGCGGGAGTCACTCCAGGTTACACAAGAAACGCTGGCAGAATTGTCGGGCGTGGGATTGAGAACCGTCAAGCAATTCGAAAGCGGGAAAGGAAATCCAACCATAATAACATTGCAAAAACTTGGAGATGCATTAGGCCTCGAAATAACCATGAAAATAAAGACGAAATCGAATAATTAATGAGAACGGCACAAGTATTATTTAAAGATGAAGCAGCCGGTACATTAACCCAGCATGACGATGGATCGTTCTCATTTGCGTATGATCCTTCCTGGGTCGACGACCCAGGCAAAGCGGCCATTAGCCTTACCTTGCCAAAGAGGCACCAAGCATATCACTCCGAATTTCTTTTCCCCTTTTTTTATAATATGCTGCCGGAAGGCTCCAATAAGCAGGTCGTATGTAAACTCAACCGCCTGGACCGGGATGATTATTTCGGGTTATTGATCACTATTGCAAAAAACGATACCATCGGCGCGGTAACCATACATAAAATTGACAACGAATGAGTATACCAGAAATTGAATATTGCCCCGGCACATTAGCGCCCGGTTACGATACCTATAGCCGTACTTGTCTCGTCCGGGTTTTCAATGGCAAAAAGGTCAGCCACATTCTACCTTACGATTCTCCCGCTTCTAATCCGGAAACTGATGAATTATTTGAAGAAAACAGGAAACGAATGTCCATCTCAGGTGTACAGGAGAAATTCTCGGTCTTGCTGGAAAAGAACAAACTTAGGCTGATTAGCGAGGGGGAGCGTGGAAAATATATTCTTAAACCGATTCCAAATGCTGGCCGAAAATCAGATCAGATGCCGGCAAATGAGCATGTAACGATGCAAATCGCCCGCCAGGTCTACGGTATTGAAACCGCCGAGAATGCTCTGATTTTTTTTAAAAATGGCGCGCCTGCATATATTACCAAACGGTTCGACGTTAAGCCGGATGGCAGCAAACTGGCGCAAGATGATTTTGCTTCGCTTGCAGGCAGAACACCGCAAACGCACGGTGAACATTATAAATACGAAGGAAATTACCTTGAGCTATTCCAACTGATGGAAAAATTCGTACCGGCATATAAACTCGAAGCGCCAAAGCTACTGAAACTATTAATTTTCAATTATTTATTCTCGAATGGAGATGCTCACTTTAAGAATTTCTCGTTACTGGAAACGCCGCTTGGCGATTACCGTCTCAGCCCTGCTTATGATCTGTTGAATAGTCGTGCCCATATAAGCGACCGGGACTTCGCACTTGATGACGGTCTATTGCCAAAAAACATGGCACAAGGTAAATTAAGCCATCAATTCAGTGTGTTGGCCAGGGAAGCAGGTATCGCGGAAAAAGTATTTAATGAAATGATGGAATTAATGGTTTCACAATCAGATGCTGTTGAGCGGTTCACGTTTTCCTCGTTCTTAGACGAAACCGCAAAACGACACTACTGGCAATCCTATCAAGGCCGGCTCAAACAATTACAAAAGAAATAGGGAAATACTAAAGAAAAGAAAGTATTCGCTCAAGTTTGTAGCCAAGCTTTTGTGCGGTAGCTCAAAGGAAAGGCGCCGTACCAACGCAGGAGGGTTTAGGCTATCCGCGTATTCCCGGCATCTTTTTTCAAGCGCAGATCAAAGGCTGGGAAGCTGTTACCAAAGCTGTGTATGAGGGCGGCTCTAAGATATTTCTGCAATTAATGCATATCGGTCGAATTGCCCATACTGCTAATCTGCCGGAGGGATTCCGGCCGGTAGGTATGTCCGATAACAAAGCCGCACAATTCGCCGAAGAGTTTAAGAACAGGTACAAAACAGGCTTAAAAACCAGCTTTTAAAAAATAGGATGATCAAAACTGAAAGCCCGCTTAATCAACTAATTCCTCTATCTCAGGGTTAAATCATGCTGACGCCGTTTGAAGTGTTGGCAGGAACTCTCCGGCATCCTGGCAGGTGCCGGAAAGTTTACAATAAACAGTGTTGATCAATGTAAGCCGGACCCGATGACCAGCATTCGACCTGTTTGATTATACTTAAACTTCATTATATAAATTGAATTATTCGCTCCTCAGGCTCTTTACAGGGTTAGCCAGTGCCGCTTTTATAGCCTTGTAACCTACACTTGTCCAGGCAATTATCACTGAGACTAATATCGCGACGATAAAAATATCCGGCCCGATGTTGATCCGATAGGTATAATCCTGTAGCCATCTATGCATGAAATAGTAACCTATGGGGGCCGAAATGGCAAACGCAATGACAATAAGCAGTGTAAACTCTTTGGAGAACAGGTACACGATATGCCCTACGGAAGCACCTAAAGTTTTGCGTATCCCTACTTCTTTAGTACGTTGAACAGCCATAAACGATACTAAGCCATATAAACCAAGACAGGAAATAAATATGGCTATGCCAGCGAATATTTTATAAAGCGTAGATAATTCATCTTCATTCCTATAAAAATCCGCTATTGTTTTATCGAGGAATTGATATTCGTACACACCTTCCGGGTATGTTTTGTTCCACAGGTGCTCAATACCAACAAGTGTCTGTTTCACGTGCTCGGTTTGGATTTTGATATTCAGCTTCGAATACTGTCTTTTCCAGGGCCCCATCAAAACCGGTGGTATAGCGTTACGGAGCGAGCCCACATTATAATCTTTCACTACACCGGTAATCTGCGCATTCAAGATCTTTTTATCCCATAACATAATGTATTTGCCTATGGCCTGTCTCGGGTCGGTAATTCCAAGCATGTGTATTAATCTCTCATTAACTACATAGCCAGATACGGTATCTGATTTATTATAAGGGCTGCCCGCCAAAAATTGAATATCGTATAACCTAAAATACTCCGGATCGGCCCATTTAAGGCATGCGGCAAAATCAACAGGTTTGGGCGAGTTGTTGAATTTAAAATCACTGTACCAATCATTATTATCCGAAGGGCCGAACAAACTAATACTAATGTCTTTGATTCCCGGTTGCTCCAGCAGCTGGCCTTTCAGTACATCAACTCTTGATCTGCCAATGCTATCGGCAGGGAAAGGAACTGTGATCACGGCATCTTTGTTAAATCCGAGGGATTTATTTTTGAAATAATTCATTTGGTAAATGAGCACGAGGGTACCGATTACCAGGAACTGTGCGATACAGAACTGCGCCACTACCAATACCCTGCGCAGGGAAATTCCACTTGCCCTACTGGCGCTGATCCTGTTTCTTAACGCCTCTATTGGATTAAATCCAGATAACACGAGCGCCGGGTAGGAGCCGGCCAAAAGTGTAACACCGATGACGACACTCACTAAAAACAAAATTACCATCGGATCGGCCAGGAAGGCGGCGCTTAGCTGGACCTCGAGCAGATTGTTTAACATAGGCAAGACCACCATTGCGATTATAGTAGCCAATACAACAGCAGACGAAGTTATGATCAAGGTTTCGGTAATAAATTGCAATACCAGTTGGTAACGGTTGCTGCCCAAAACTTTACGCACGCCAACCTCTTTAGACCTGTTTACGGCCTGGGCTGTAGCCAGGTTGATAAAGTTTACACAAGCTATAACGAGCAGGAACAAGCCGATCAAACTGATCGCACTGATCAATTCCTTGCTGAAAGTGCGACCGCTGTAAACACCCGTTTCAGTACTATAATGCATATCTTTCAATGGCTGTAATTGAAAGATCTCATTTTTATTATAGGGCGCTGGCACATGTTTTTTCGCCAACGTTGCCAGGGCGGTGTTAAACTGCTTCTCATTTACATCGTAGGGTAAAATCATATAACAATTCCTGCTTCCGAAAGTGCTTACCCAATCCTGCATACTGCGATTAAAATCGCCGCCTTGTCCGGTGACTGTAGCCCAGGAAATAGCGAGTCTCATGGGGAAATCAGTATTGGGTGGGGTATTCTCTAAAATGCCGGTCACTTTCAGGTCCCGCTGATTTTCGTACCTTATTGTTTTGCCCATCGCCTTATGCCAGTCGCCAAAGAATTTATCGGCTTCATCGCGGGATAAAACAACGGTATTAGGCTCCGCCAAAGCGGTGTTTTTATCTCCAGCCAGCCACTTGAAATCAAAGATTTCAAAAAAACCAGGATCAGCATAATACGCGAGGTCTTCTTTAAACTTTTTCAATTGTCCTCCATCACGCTCATTGCCCACCATGTAATGCGATCCGCCATTTTGAAAGATATTCCCCAGCTGCTTTATCTGTGGGAAGTCAATCTTTATGCCATCAGCTAAGGGCATTGGTGTTCCGGAACCCGCATGTGACCCGTCAGGGCCGTTTCGCACTAATACTACGCGATAAATGCGGTCCTTATTAGTATGAAAGTCATCGAAACTAGTTTCGTATTGAACAACTAAAAATATGAGCAGGCAAGCTGCAATGCCTATCGCCAGACCCGCTATGTTGATGGTGGTATAACTTTTATGACGTACCAGGGTGCGCCAGGCGATCTTGAAATAATTTTTAAACATACCGTTCCGATTGGATTTCTTAACGGCCCGCTGCTGAGCCGTTTCCTGGTTTAAAATTACTCCGGCGAAACGTGGCTGTCGTTCCATATTATAATACGGTCGCTCTTTTTGTAGCTCAAGTTTATACACTGCCGGGCTTTTTCCGGTCATTTGTTTAAAAGTTCGGTTGAAATTGGTCTTTGAACTAAATCCGGACTCAAATGCTATGCCGAGCAAGGTCAGGTGGCCATAAGCTGGATCCTGCATTTTCCGGATCACTTCTGCAACTCTGAATTCATTAACAAAATCACTAAAGCTTTTTTTCAATACTGTGTTAACTATGCGGGATAATTCATGGTGCGGAAGATTTAATTTTTCAGCGAGCAAGGGCAAATTAAGCTCGGGGTCCTGGTAATACATGTTTGTTTTCATGGACTTCTTGAGCCAAATGCCCTTTTGTTTCGATTCTGGCGGCGGTGCCGGTTTAAAAACAGGAGTTGTAGCTGAGCGCAACAAAGTTTTAGTCCTCTTGAAAGTAACGGCTGCTGTATAAATAGTCAGCATCACTAAAAGCAGGTATAACGGATAATAGGCGTGGATACCTAACTGGCGGTGATAATAAAAATAGTCTGCGGTAGCAAAAGACATCCAAAATAGCCCAAGCAGGCTGAACCCGATTACCAGGCGATGTAACCACCGCATTTCATATCTATACCGGTCACCATTGTTAAATTGAAGACGCCGATAAAAATTTCGTATCAGCTTGTGGGATGCGTATAGGTATACGAAAACTGAGATCAACAACAATATTTGTAACAAGGGGTTAATCCGGACAAAAGCCGGTGTCTCATAAGTAGCTTTGCCCGTTTTAATACTTTCATTGATCTCCAATAGCTGAACACATAGCTCGAGCAATAACGGAATGAAGTGCAGCAGATCATTAGACTTGAATTTATACGCCGGGCGGGTTATTTTTAATATGTAAAAATAAAAAAGAGGACCAAAAGCCAGCGAAAACTGCAGCGGCATACGGCTCCAATAAGGAATGTAAGTAGCCAGGCGAACATCAATAGCTAACAGTCGGGCAATATACAAAACGATAATGACCAAGGCTATGGCAAAAATTCTGTGTGCGGTCTGTTGTGGCCTTTTGGCGAACCATAAAAGCATGGCACAAGCCAGTCCGACGAAAATAGCTTCCAAAAACACGAAGTCGTAAACGTTGATATGGAATGTATAAGTTTTCAATGTGTACAAAGGACTCAATTCCTGTTCCAAATTTACAATGCTTTAATATTCACCAAGATAAAACGCTTTGGTACGCGGTAACTGTAACACAACCGAACAGCTGGTGTTCGCTTTTACGCTGTTCATTGACCCGTCCTGAAAAGACTATACATTTTGTTAGGTTAATCCTGATTGAACAATACAGCGTTGCATGCTTTCAAACTTCCGGGGTATCCGCCCGTTTTCCAAGATACTTCACAATGGCAACGCGGCTCCGGGTTCTTTGATTGTTGCAACGCTTGGTAAAGTAAGTACAAAAGCGAAAACTGATAAAGATGGCAAATAGATGTTGCATTTTCCGAAGTTTAAGGCAGGCCGTCCGTATGCTCTCAAAATTTCTGAATTAGGAAAGCCCGACTTCGCAATAAAACTAACGAGAATTCTTATCGGGGAGTTACGTTTCAACGGCGGAGAGATGCAAAAAAAACTTATGCCCGCATTCAAAACCTGGGCCGTGGGCGGGTGGTAATAAGATTGCAGTAAAAACGACTCAAAATCAATTAGCAAAACATGAAACCTACCAAATTAAAAAGTAAAATAATGAAAACAAGACTAATGTTAATTGCGCTACTTGTATTAAGTATTGTACTTGCAACACACATTACGGCTTCTGGACAAACAATTGCCAAACATCGCCTGATTGTCATTACAGACATCGGAAACGAGCCTGATGATTTTATGTCGATGGTCCGGTTAATGCTATACGCAAATCAAATCGACATTGTAGGACTTATTGCTTCAACATCCATTCACCAATCAAGAAAGGTTAGCCCAGAACTCATTGAAAAAGTCATTCATAGTTATGAGAAGGTGCAACCTAATCTTCTAAAACATGAACCAGGATTTCCAACAGCGCAAAAATTATTAAGCCTGGTAAAAAAAGGCCTTCCGGTTTATGGGATGGAAGGCGTAGGAAAAGGCGAAGATTCGGAAGGTTCGGATTGGGTCATCAAGATGCTTGAAAAGAATGACAGCCGCCCTTTATGGGTAACTGTTTGGGGCGGCCCGAATATACTGGCGCAAGCACTTTGGAAAATCAGGGAGACTAAAAGCGAAGGGGAAGCAAAAAGGTTGATAAGTAAGCTCAGAGTATACACGATTTCGGATCAGGATAATTCGGGGACATGGATACGCAAGAATTTCCCCGATCTATTCTACATCGCAAGCCCGGGAAATTATTATGCGGCTACATGGTCAGCAATCTTAAGCGTATTTCCCGGCGCCAACAACGAAGTTGTCAGCAATGATTGGCTTATGCGAAATGTCCAGCAGGGACATGGGTCGCTCGGGGCCATCTATCCAGATGTGTCTTTTGGCATGGAGGGTGATACCCCGTCCTGGCTCTCGCTGATTCCAAATGGACTGAACAATCCGGAGCATCCAAACTGGGGAGGTTGGGGTGGACGTTATGAATTTTACAAACCACCCTTTGACCCCAAGATGAAATGGATTGTTCCGCTGGAAGAAGAGACGAGACCATTTTGGACAAATGCCGAAGACGAATTTACACCTTGGGTGCAGGGCAAATGGGGAAGAGCCGTTGTAAAAGATACAGGTACATACAAAGACAATCATGTAACGATTTGGAGATGGAGAGAAGAAATCCAGAATGATTTTGCGGCAAGAATGGCTTGGTGCAATACGGATTATAAAGCTGCCAATCACCCACCGGTTGCGAAACTCAATATGCCTGAACAGCTCACTATAAAATCCGGCGAGACATTTAGTCTTGACGGCAGTGCATCCTATGACCCTGATGGAGATGCCCTGAGTTTTCAGTGGTTTCAATACAGGGAAGCGGGAACATTGGATAATACAATAGCGGTCACTCCGGCAGAAAACATGTCTGTCATTACAGAGTTAAAAGCGCCAGAGGTAGGTAGTCTCCAAACTACTCACTTCATCTTGAAGGTTACCGATAAAGGAACGCCCCGGCTAACCCGATATAAAAGAGTAATCGTAACCATTCTTCCAAAGCAATGAACGATAACAACAAGGTATTTTTTTACAGCCAATAACAGTCGAAAAAGGTGAGGGTAAAAATTTCATTTCAGCTTGGGATCTCAAAATGTTCGGAAATGTGTATTTCTATTTGTGTATTTCTATTACTATAGAGTTTTTTTTGTTTTATTCCAATCCTTTTCAGTCCTTACGAATACACACTTTGGAACACCAATCCGGCTACCTGAAATATGTTTTTACATTTAGGTCGCTCAAACGCGCTAAGGAATTGTTTTACCCATGCATTTAAAAGCAGGTGAATACTTTCTGGAAGAAGGTGCGCTATGCTGTTACGTTGGATTTATTGAACAGGGCCTGGTGCGTTATCATATGGATAATAAGGGCACCTAAAAAACGCTCTATTTTAACAAGGAAGGGGAGTTTATTTGCAACTACCAGAGTTTTCTTCCTAAAATTCCTTCTGATACCAGTATCGAGGCGATTGAGGACACTTCTTTACAGGTGATCAGTTATGCTGGTCTGCAACAACTGTATGAAAAGTAGGTGAGGGGGGCGGTTTGGCCGCGTAGCGATCGAAAACGTTTTCTTAAACAGCATCCGGCAGCTGAAACCCTTTTATAAGGATACCCCAACAGAGCGATACCAGCAGTTTCTACGATCCTATCCGGATTTAGTACAACGGATACCACAATATTATATCGCCTCATATGTCGGCATCAAACCCCAATCCTTGTCCCGGATAAGAAAAAAGCTGGTCACGCAATAATCGTAATCCCGATTGCATTAGTTAACCCAGGTGAACGAGTATCGGTTACTTATACCAGAGATCCCATTAAATCATAAATAAAATGGAAACACAAATCAAAGAAGCAAACTGGGGCTTACGCTCTGTCTTTTATTGGATCACATGGCTGATTGCCCTGGGATTTATTTTTATCGGCATTCGCTTTATTTTACAACCGCAGGTTGGTGCCTTCGGTTATGGCATTCCTTTTCATAACGGCCATGATATCACTTACGGTCTGACCAAAGGAATTCGCGATATTTATTCATGTCTGGTATTGTTGCCCTTTCTATTCATGAGGATGAAAAGAGCGGCGGCATGGGTGTTTACTTTGGCTATTGTAATCTCAGCAACTGACTGTTTAATTATCTTGCATACTAACGGATCCCGGGATATTGGACATCTATTAATTCACGGTTTGACAGCATTAATGATGATTATCAATAGCATTATGCTTTTTCGGATCAACGCTTCAGTAAATAAACGGTGATAATGGGCTGATGAAAGGTCAAATAAACATGATGCCCGGGCCGCTTACTTTTCTTTTTAGGGGTGCAGCCGTAATTCTAATCAAAGCGGAATGATTAGCGCCCGGGCCTGTTTAGAAACTCCGGCTATTGAGCATCATATATTCGCGCTCATCGGCAGGGTAAATTTGATCATCGGCACATAATTGCAAATTGCGTGTCGCCATCAGTTCGTCACTGATAATTAACCCTTCTTTGAAGATGGTATAGCCTGTCCAATGCGTTTTGCCGGGAACTATCGCTACCTTCAACGGTTTACCGCCCTTATTGATCGTTAGCTCTTTAGCCTCATCTTCAAAGAACCCTTCGCTGTCCCCGTCACGGCGCAAACAGATCGTGTGGTTTTTTGGATTTACCCATTCCACACGTACTGTTTGTTTACCAGGGCCGCCACTTTCCCAGGGCTGAACCAAATTTACTGTCCAGGTGTCGCCCACTTTCAAATTTGACGGCGGGTTACCCCATAAAAAAGTGTTATATGTCAAGCCGCTGCCTTCATGGTTCAAAGACCTTTTACCTGAAAAAGCAATTGACCTGCCCTGGTCACTAATGGCAATATCCAGTGTAGAAGCGGGGTGCCCATCGACACGGAAAACCGTTGTAAAACTCGCAGTATCCGGCGTCGCCGTTTTTACGGTGTAGTCTGCAGTTCCGCTCACCCGGCTTACCAGCCCGGGAAAATCTTTTCCTGAAATGGCAATGGTGCGCATGAACACTGTACCCATTTGCTGGCCAGGTTTAAGGTTAAATTTAAAATAAAAGCGATTAGATTGCGCGACAGCAGCAAGGCTACACAGTGAAATTAAAAAGACAAGTAAATTTTTCATCCGGCAAATCAAATGCAGCTACTAAAGCCAAACAAATCACATCAACGCTTTGCCTTAAATATTCAATGAATAGGGTAGTCTCCAATACTATTAAAACAAGCGTTGACCCACGAGTCGCATCAGCTCCTCGCGAAACTTCTCGCTCACCGATATGGCTTTATCACCGATATGCACATGGTTGTCCTTGATCTGGTCAATATGCTCGGCATTGACGATATAGGAGTTATGAACCCGCACAAAACCTGCCGGTAATTGCTCCTGCAATTCTTTTAACCGCCGGTAGATCAGGAACTGCTCCGCCGGGGTCACCACCCGAATATATTCCTGCTCCCCTTCAAAATACAGGATCTCGCTGAGCCGGACATTCTTCAGCACTTTGCCCGATTTGAAAAAGACACGCTGCTCCGTATTGATCTTGTGTTCCGCCGTAAAATAATTTTCGATCTTGCCCACCGCCACTAAAAAGCGCTTCAGCGTAATTGGTTTAAGCAAATAATCAATCGTTTGGAAGTTAAAACTGTCCAACGCATATTCCGAATAAGCCGTGGTAAATACAATCCGCGTATTTGCCGGTAATAAACCTGCCAGTTCCATCCCCGTCAGTTTGGGCATATTGATATCCAGAAATATAAAATCAACCGGATTAGCTTTTAAAAAAGCCAGCGCCTCTGCCGCATTGTAACAAAGCGCCTGGCATTTCCAGGCAGTATGTTCTTGCACCAGCACCTCCAGCAGCTTTACTGCATTTGGTTCGTCGTCAACAATTATACAAGTCAGGTTCATGATACCGGTATTTTTAAAGAGGCAATAAAGAGCCCGTTCTCTTCGGTGTGGTTCAATTCAAACTGATCATCGTACAGGATTGACAATCGCTCCCGCAGGTTCTTCAGCCCCAGGCCATGCGGCAGCCCGGCCCGCTCAACCTTGGCGTTAATGGTTTGAAAATACAGGTACCCGTTCTGGTCATACAGTTTTATCGTCACAGGGTTTTTGTTTATTTGCGGGTCTATACCGTGCTTAAATACGTTCTCTACCAGGGTCATCAGCAGCATTGGCGGCACCATAAAGTCTTTATACAATTCCTGCTCCAATCTCACTTCCGCGCCATAGCGTAGCCTGATTGTTTCCAAAGCAATGTAGTTCTGGATAAAGCCTATCTCTGCCGATAGTGGCACCTGTTCCTTCGGGGTTTCATCAGTAAAGTAGCGCATAATCTCCGACAGCTGCTCCACCAGTTTGGCTGATCGGGGCGCTTCGGTGTAGATCTCGTAATAAATATTATTAAGTGTATTGAACAGAAAATGCGGCTGTAGTTGGGCTTTGAGCAAATTGAGTTCGGCTTTGCTTTTCTGCACTTTGATCTCCTCGGATTGTTGCTTCAGTTTGAAATAAGCCAACGCAATACGGAAGATCAGGCTCATCATAAAATCCAGTGCGCCGCCGGCAATAAAAGCCAGGATAAGCGGCCAAGTGATCTTTTCCGGTGTTTTGGCAAAATAATGGTTGTAGATACTAATTGCCAAATAGCCGCGCCCGATCGCAAAAGCACAGACATATAAAGCGGAATAAATGACATATTCCAACCGGCGCCCGGTTTCATAGAACCTGGGGTAAAGGAAGCTGATATTGCCATAGATGATCACTGCGTAAAAGCTTACATTGATCATCATATAGACCAATGCCTGCGCCAGTGGGTCTTCGGCTACAGTGCTAAAAAAAACGATCATCGCTACGCCGCACCAAATCAGCCATTGCAATTGCCGCACAGAAAGTCTCTCAATCTTCATCAGGCGCTAAGGTCGGAATTTATTTTTTGGTGATGACATAATGATATTTGGAGTTGCGCCCTTCCTGCTTCAACACTTCATGGCTTTGCTGATCGATCCAGATGCGGCCCTTGGTTTCGGCATGTGTAAATTCCAATATGGTTGTATTCGCTTCGTCGTCAATTCGCCGGATGGTATAAGGATCATTGCCCGACGCAGGGGGATTGAAATTATTTAATGTGTAAATTACGCCTTTCTCCAGTTCCAGGTATCCGAATAGATATTCGATCATGTTATCTTCAAAGTAGCTTTCAGGCATGGCGTACGTTTTAGTTATACCATTTCTGGTAACTGTCGCCATCTTTGGTTGAAAGCCCATTTGAATATCGACCTTTTGTTTATAGTGAATCTCATGCATATGCAACGGTTTAAGATGCCAGTCTGTAAAGGAAGTATCGGTTGAAAAATAACCCGCAGGCACCTGGCGGTAACGGGCAAAAACAAATTCCTTTTTGACGCTATCTATCAATAAGTAATTTTCCATCATAAAATCATACATGATTTTCCCGCTTTCATCCCGAACAATGTTCCGGTAAAAATCATGCGTAGGCTTAATACGCTCCAGTTTGAAGTGCGCATCGCCGGGAATAATCACGTTTTGGCCCAAGCCCACTAAGCGAAGCCCAGTAAAAAGGGCCAACAAGAAATATTTTTTCATGCTGCCAAATTAATTCCAGCGAAGCCAGGGTGTTAAGCATTTCAATTAATACCCTGCTATTTTTAATCGATTGGACACCACGTTCAATTCATTGAAAAAAAAAGGGTAATGATTGATTTCTTTTGTCCGGTAAAAAGATAATGAACAGGTTTGAATCATGACCAGGATCCGCCTTTATCTTTTATCCGTAATGCTGCTGCCGGCGCTATTGTTTGGGCAAGGAAAAAAACGTCTGCTTATTGACAGTGGTGCCACGTCGCAGGTTTTTGCCCCCGGCATATTGTCCACCCCTTACAGCGAATGGTCTGTATCATTTTCACCCGACGGTACTACCGCTTATAGCTCTTTAGGTGATATATATTGGACGATCATCAGCGCCAAACAAGTAAATGGCGTATGGCAAAAACCCGAAGTGGTGCCATTTTCCGGCCGCTTCCGCGACACCGACCCGTTTGTGGCCCCCGATGGGAGTATGCTCTTTTTTATATCCAGCCGGCCCTTTCTGCCCGGTGCCGATCAGGATACCCCGCAACGCGTAACCCACCTTTGGTATGCCGAGCGTACCGGGAATACCTGGGGCAACCTGCATCACCTGGATTCGACAATTAACATCACCGGGGTAGATAATTATGCCCCATCTGTTAGCCAAAAAGGCACACTTTACTATTGTTCACGCCGCAAAGGCTTGGAAGGGATGCAAAGTTTTTACGCCAGATGGAAAAGTGGTCGTTACGAAATACCCCAACAAGTAATGGTGCCCGGCGCCAAAGAGGTGCAGGATCCATTCATCGCGCCCGATGAAAGTTATCTGGTTTATTTAGATGGCAACGATATTTGTATCAGCTTTAACCGTAACGGCCAGTGGACGCCTGAAGAAAAATTTGGCCCAGAGGTTAATAACGGCAACAATAATTCGTCGCCGCATGTTTCTGCCGATAACAAAACTTTGTATTATACCTCCGACCGTGTCAAAGGCTTTTATAAACGCGACCTCACCAAACCCGCACTCAATTATGACCAGTTGGTGCAGGAAAACAACAGCATTTATAACAACCGTGGCAATATCTTAATGATCGCTATCCATCTGCCATGAAAAACATATTCTTTTGCCTATTACTTGCAACGGCCACCGTGGCCAATGCACAAACCGATACCATTAAACTGCCCGGTAAACAACTGCATACAGAATATTTGAAACCGGGTATGAACCAGTACCTGATTGTGATGACTAACCCTAAAATGCCTAAAAGCAGCTTTTTATGGTATTGGCTGCGGACTATCAAAAAGGAAAAACACAACAACATCCCAGCAATCATGATTACCCAACGCTGGTATGCCGCCGATACCATGGCTTATCGCAGCGTTTATTCTATTAACCGGGCCAGCGATTTTGACCCTATTTATCACTCAGAGACCGTCAGGGGGAAAACCAATGCTTATAACTGGACTGCTACACGCATTAACGGAGCCGACAGCGTGGCTAATAACAGCAAAAAAGGCTTTACACTTGATTTCAGCGCACCCAATTACAACTGGAACCTGGACATTGAAACTTTTGAAATGCTGCCGCTGGCTGCTGGAAAAGTTTTTGCCATTAATTTTTACGATGCCGGGCTGGGTCCCCCTAAATACGTAACCCACAAAGTGACCGGCAGTGAAGTGATCAGCTACGGCGGTAAACCTGTGGACTGCTGGAAACTATTTACCCAAGGCACTTCCGGCAAAATCAGCTACACGGAAACTTACTGGATCAGTAAAGTGGATCATGAATTCCTGCGCGAAGAAGATGATTACGGGCAGGGTATGCACCGCTCTAAGATCAAAATGCCCGTAAATGTCAACATGTAATTGCGTCAAATCAGGCTATTGTAAGTAATGATGGTAGATACTGTATAATCAAGAAAACTGGAAGAAGACGCTGTTATTTCCAGACAGGCCTATGCAGAAGTTACCACTATGCATGCGTTATAATATAATTGAGGGAAAATGGAAAAACCTTATCCCGCCGGTGGGCATGCGCTGCGACGGGGTAACTATATTGTAAAACTAAAATATAGCCTGTTGCGTAAACGTTATATGAATAGAACCTTCGTTAAAAAAATATGATGAAGATTGCTTTAAATTCAAGGTTATGAAGGAAAAGGGAACTCCGACTGGGTAGTTGATTTTAAAATTGCTATTATGAGATTTTGCTTTTGTATCTTAATTAGTGCGTATTTATCTATACACGCTGTTTGTAGCCAGCAAGTAACCCCTGCGACACCAATTATGGAACCGGCGCAAATTCTAAAGAACACTATGAGTTTGCTCTACTATAATCAGGATTTTTTAATGCTGTCAGAAGATTTTATTGGTTACGATACAAATGGACACCGTTTAAACAAACGGACATTTTTGAAACTTTTCGCAACCGGAAATTACTTACCTGTACGCTTACAATCTCCTAAGCTCGCTTTATATAAACTTTACAAAGTAAAGGGCCCTGTTTTAAACAATGTTAAAGGCACACTTAAGGGTTGGGGGGAGCTGGATTATCAACATTTTCAAATGGAGGGGCGACGGTTGCCGGATTTTAATTTTACAGATTTAAATGGTAAGGATTATAATCAGCAAACATGTCTGGGAAAAACTTTGGTGCTAAAATGTTGGTTTTTATCTTGCCAGGCTTGCAGAGAAGAAATTCCAGATCTCAACCGGCTTGTTCAGCAGTATAGAAATCGAAAAGATATACTTTTTGTCAGCCTCGTATTTGATCAAAAAAAAGATGTAAACAAGTTTTTTGAGAAAACGCGGTTCGATTATGCAACAGTTCCTGACAAGAAGAATTATTTGACAAAAAAATTAGACATCAATCTATATCCAACGCACTTGATAGTTAATAAATCGGGGATTATAACAAAAGTAGTTAATACTGCCGACGAGCTTATTGTAGCATTGAATAAAGAAGTTTTAAAATGATAATCCTTATTTAAGGCGACCTTGTTCGTAAGGTTTTATAAGATCAAATACTGCATCAGTGGCGGCTGGTTGCCTACCCGGTAGGTGAAGGTGCAGGCGGTATATTAGGGGAACCAAACTCCAAAGACATTAATTTCCCGGCAAATCTTGTTCTCTCTGAAAAGATTCTCAACAAGGCATGCATGCCAGGGCCATAATCAGACATAACATCGAACGTGCTGTAAATCATTTGGTTTCAATACAGTTCATCAGCAAACCATTAACTTTGGAATATTTGGAAAAATTTGTTTTCAGGCGTCGGGAGTTAAAACCCTAAATTATTCTTATTTAATAAACTGAATAATAAAGCCTCCTTTAGGAACCAACACATATGACCAGTCGGACTTGATAGGATACGTTTGCACTTTGAATTCCATTAATCGATCCTTTCCTTCTGATATTAACCTGAATTTAGAAAAGCCGTCGCCCCATTTTTGGAGATCCAGTTTAACGGGTAATTTATTGTTGGTACCGTTTATTCCTACAATATAATGAAGTGCGTCTTTTTGCCGGGAAAGCACTAACGATTTACCTGGTTCCGCTATGATGCATTCCGTTCTATCCCACGTGGAAGGCATTTCTTTAAACAGATTCTTAACGTCAACCGGGAGCGAATCAAACACCTCTTTTGAATCTGCAAAATGAATAATCCCCGATGTATATGTCATGGCTGTAGCAAGCTCATGAACTGCTGTGTTTAAACGGGGGTACTTTCTTATGGTTAATGCAAAGGGCGTATAGTCGACAGGGCCTGCTACATTTCTGGTAAAAGGCACTACCGTGTTTTGTTCCGCAGCTTTTTCAGGAAATCTAGGCTCGTAAAAGTAGCTCTCTGTTCTCAGTGAGGCCTCGGCTGTTACGTAATTTGGCCAGGTCCTTTGCCAGCCCCTCGGGACGGTGGTGCCGTGAAGATCTATTAATAAATGCTCTTTAGCCGCATCTTCAAAAACCGATTGCAAAGCTGCCATTACTTCCTGCCTGTCCGAGCACCAAAAATCTATCTTAACCCCTTTAACCCCCATCTCGGCCAGTTGCTTAAACCTTGCTTTTCTTTTTTTCGGATCAAAATATTCTGATGAATAACCCCAAACCAATGGCTTAACGCCTTTTGCAATAGCATGGTCAATAATCTTTCCTTCTCTGTTAGCTTTTTCCCACCCGGCATCAAAAAGAGTATACTTAAAGCCTAAGGATGCTGAAAGATCTGTAAATTCATTGTAAATTTCTGGCGAATGATCATCCGGGTGAGACCACCATGACCATGCCGCTTTCCCCGGTTCTATCCACGAAATATCTTCAATTTTTGAAGCAGGCGCCAGATCGGTGATCAAAGTTGACAGCAATATATCTCCTGCTTGATCTCCTATAACAATGGTCCGCCATGGCATAGTCCAGGGAAGGCTTGACTCGGGATAAGCATGTTCTTTGTCGGCCAACGGGAGGGTGTATTTTTCGTCTTTTTCAGCAAACGCAATTCGATAAATGCCACCTTTAGCATCTGGTTGTAAATGACAGCCAGGATAAGAGCCATCCGTGCCCGATTCTGCAATCAATACCCAATTTTTGTTGTTATTTACGTTGAAAAGGGCAGGCATACACCAACCGACAGACGGGTTCCGTGGGTTGAAAATAGAGTCGCCCGAATTTACGTTCAGGTAAAAATCTTCATACCCAGGGGTATATTTGCCGGCCTTATTATACGGCTCCATCCAGCCTTTTGAATTTGGTGCAATATGAAAACCGGTAAGTTCATCTTTTATTGACCGAACTTGTTTTGCCCCATCGTGAAACCGGTAACGAAACGCCACACCTTCTTTTCCGGCAACCAGATCCATTATGATTAATGCTCCTAGTTCATTTTTAAGAGTAATGCTCCTGCTTTCAAAAACATGGTCTACACTTTTATTATTTGCTACTTTTAATTCATATTGTTCTCTTTTTTTTTGAACAGGCGAAATAGCAACAACCGACAATCCGGATGTAAAATCCTGATCGTTGCAACTCAGACCAAGAGGAGAGCTGGCAATTATTATTTTATTTCTCCGGGTTACATTATAAGATAGCCTTCCCTCTCCGCTTAAAAACAAGGTAATTTTATTCAGGTGATCTTCAGATTGTACGTCGAGCGCTTTTGTTTGAGCAAGGCAGTTCGCAGTTAAAAAAAATACATTAAGCGCTGTTAAGCTTAAAGCGCAATAAATAAATCTGTTTTTCATGTGATCAGAGGCGTAATAATACAGTTGTTAAATTAAAACAACTACCATCATTAAAAAAATGGACAATATAGTTACATGAATGGACTTTATTATCACTGCGAATTAGCTGGTCGCCTCTATATTAATATTCTTAACAGAGAGAATTCAAATTTTCATGTTTTTAAGTTAAAAGAATTGAAAGGAAGGACTCTATTGCAAATGTCGAAAAATGTCGTACTAGTTTCAAAAAGAGCGATTCAATCATTGAAGTATTTTTTTCATACGATAAAAACTGTTTGAAATCAAAATTGTAAGCAAAAAAATGCGGTGGTAATACTCGCCGTATTCTTCCAGGAATAAATACGACCATAAACACGCGTACCCGAAAGGTGATAGAAATCCGGGTTCGAGTGTTATAATACTGTGACACAATTTTGCAGGACACATTAAGGTGCAAAATTTAGTTTCAACTTAGCGGAGTAGTGGGCGTAAGCGGCCCCCAGGAATCCAGTATACAGGAAACGCCCCAAATAAGGTTAAACACGGTTATTGTTCCGCAGGCAACACCGATGGCTGTTGGCCCGGCTGGTTTAGTTTTTTATGATTTTTTGCTTTTAAATACCTGTATTTTTCTTCAGATTTTTGTGTATTGTTTTGTAAAACAGTTGTTTAAGTATGGTTTCCTTGTTTTCTGACAATGCAAATCTATGGCGCGGCCAAACGGTCTTCAATAGCTGAAATAAGCTATTTCGGCGTTGGACAAATGATATAAGCCGGGGTGCCGGTGGTAAGTAATAAATACCGAAGTTGCGCTATCCGTCACGGATGTCAGCGGTATTTTATGAGGGACTTATTTTATTCTAAGCGTGCGATGGGTTCCCCCGAAGAGATTTAATTGATCCGGCAACTGTAACAGCTAAGGATACTTGGCGGTATATTGTTAATGCAGGCAGTTTTCAGGAGTAAAAAAGAATGCCTCCAGACGGGTGCGGCGGTTGGGATTCGTTTCGGAGTGAAGGAGTCAGGGTTCCCCGGGCGTATTCAATTCAAGTGTTGATTGCTTTATTTCACTGGGTGTTTTCCCGGTAAATTTTTTTAAAACCGTTGTAAAGTATTGCTGGGAAGAAAAATTGAGTTCCAAAGCAAGGTCTTTGAAATTAATATCTGGGTTCTGTTTGATCCTGTCCATAGCATGCTCTACTCTTTTGCGCTGTACAAAATCCAGGGGGGTAAAGCCTGACAGGTCCCTGAACCAGTTCTTAAAACGGGATTCAGAAAGGTTCACCTCATTGGCCAGCCTTTCTATCGTTAAGTTTTGGGTAATGCTGTTGTTAATCAACTCGTAGATCTTACTTAGCCTTTCATTGTCCGTATCATTTGTTTTCTTGTTGGCCAGTTCAATCAACTTTAATAAAAACAGCTGCGACAAAAGATTAATCTTTATTTTCAGCATTTGCATTGATTCTTCCTCCGACCGGCTGACCTTAAAAATTTCTTCAAGCATTTTTTTGATAGAACCATCACCCCTGAAATGCCGTCTGTTCATATCAATTAATTGATTGATCAGGAAAGCGGTGGTGCTTTGCGCCTTTGTTTTTTTAGGGACCTTGATAATAAACCAATATAGGCACCCTTTTTCCTCAGGATAGCCTCCAGATCCATGCAATTCATCAGGGTAATGTATAAAAACATCGCCTCCCTTTACTAAATACCGCTGTTTTTCTACAGCAAACCACTGGCTGCCTTTATCGCTGTAGCATATCTCAATCATACGATCGTGTACATGGTTTTCCAGAATATCTTCGGCTTTGTTGTAATTATATTTCCCCAGCACCACCAGTTCACTAAAACCGCTTTGGCGGAAATCAATGATTGTTCTTGTTTTTGAGGCGTTTATTTTTACGTGCATGATTTATAAAATAGTACTATCATTCAAATCTATGAATGTTTTATTTATAAGCCATATACCTTAGTAACATGTTAAGAAATTATTATAACCATTTAAAGCTTAGTAAGATATTTGTCGCACTTTTTGCCGGCATGCTGGCCGCTGTTACAGCAGGTGCACAAAATATCATTCCCCAACCACAGCACATAGCATACAGGCCGGGGGCGTTTATAATTAATTCGGCAACTAAAATTGTAGCTGCCGGTAACTTGACAAATCAGGGCGCTTTTCTTCAGGAAAAGATAGCCATTTTAACCGGCTACCGCCTTGCGATAGTTAATGAATCAAAAAAGACTATAAATAACAGTATTTCCCTGAAAAATAACATACGAGTAACAGGCAACGAATCCTATCATTTGAATATTACATCCAACCGGGTTGTGATAGAGGCAGGCACTTCGGGTGGATTATTTTACGGCTGTGTTAGCCTGGTGCAGTTGTTGCCGCTGCCTGAAACAACGACAGATGTTAAAGAACAAGGCATATTGCTACGCGCCGTTGACGTTACAGATGCCCCACGGTTTAAATGGCGCGGGTTAATGCTCGATGTGTCAAGAACTTTCATGTCGCCGGATTATGTAAAAAGCACCATCGACAGGATGGCCTTTTACAAACTGAATATCTTGCATCTTCATTTAACCGATGATCAGGGTTGGCGAATGCCGGTTAAAGGCTATTCGCAATTAAACATACAAGCATCCAGGTTTGATACCTTATACCATGAGCCTAAGGAGGTTGAAGGGTACTATACAACCACTGATATTCAGCAATTGGTGAGTTATGCAGCTTCAAGAAATGTTGAGCTGGTACCCGAAATTGAATCGCCGGGGCATAGTCATGCTGCTTTATTTGCCTACCCCGAACTTTTGTGTAATTATAAAATATCACCGGTAGCGCCATTTTCAAAGGGGCCTGCGGTAAATGATGTGTTTTGTGTTGGCAACCCCGCCACCCTGAATTTTTTTCAAACGGTTATCGGCGAAACAGCCCAGCTTTTCCCGTCCGGATATTTACATCTTGGGGGCGACGAGGTTCCGAGAAATTATTGGCAAAGCTGCCCCAGGTGCCAGGAAGTAGTATTTGCCGAAAAGCTCCCGAATACCAGTGCGCTTCAAGGCTATTTTATGCAGAAACTACATGATTTTGTTGTTAAGCAAGGCAAGCGGCCGGTTGCCTGGGACGAAATACTGCATGATAATGAGTTTTTAACAAAAGATTGGATCGTGATGAGCTGGACGGGTAGCCAGCCGGGGCTTCAGGCGGCGTCAAAAGGTTACGATGTTGTAATGACCCCAACTTCCCACATGTACTTTGATTATGGCTATGATGCCATAAATACCAAAAAAGTATTTGATTTTAATCCGTTTGAAGGCGCCGCGCCTGGTGATACGCTTAAGAAGCACATTTTGGGAATACAGGCGAACTTTTGGTCGCACATAGACCGAACACCCGCCAAAACCGACTATCAGTTATTTCCCCGCATACTGGGCCTTGCCGAACGGGCCTGGTCGGCCGCCGATGATCTTGACTATGCGGCATTCCGGCTCCGACAGCGATACCACAGGCGCTGGCTTGAGCTTATGGGCGTAAATTACTACGCTGGAGATTTTAACTAAGCTTTACCTCATTTTATTATAACCATGTGTTACGGGTGGCCCCAACTACCTGTGAGGGAGAGTATTATGCCTGAATAAACCAAATAATTAATTATAAACAATTTAAAAACAAGAAGTTATGAGAAGAAAACTACTTCTGAGATCTTTTTTTGCATGCGCAATGCTCCTTTGTTGCTCTGCATGTTTGCTTTTGGCCCAGGAAAGGATCGGAGCAGGTACAGTAATAAAGGGGAGTGTGGTATCTGCCGATGGTTTGCCGCTCTCCGGGGCAACTATTACTGAAAAAAATACGGGCAATGTGAAAACTACCGCGCAGGACGGCACTTTTACCATCGCTTTGAAAAGGACGTCAAACCGGTTAGTGGTTTCGTTTATCGGTTTTATTACGCAGGAGGTTGAAGTTAAGCGGACCGCGCCGCTAAAAGTACAATTGGAGGCATCCAGTAATTCGCTTCAGGATGTGGTGGTAGTCGGTTACGGACAGCGTAAGAAAGTAGACCTTACCGGTTCTGTTGTCACTGTATCATCAAAAGATCTTCAAAACAGGCCGGTTACTGATGTTGCGCAGGCACTTCAGGGCCAGGTAGCCAATTTAAATATAACCCAGTCATCAGGCGGCGGTTCGCCGGCTGCAGCTCCAAATATCAATGTGAGGGGATACACCGGCTTCGGCGTTTCAGCATCTCCGCTTATTGTTATTGATGGTGTGCCGGGCGGAGATATCAACAATATCAACGCTGCGGATATTGAGTCAATATCCATACTCAAAGACGCCGCCTCTTCTGCCATTTACGGTTCAAGCGCTCCCTATGGTGTCATGCTCATTACCACCAGGCAAGGTAAAAAAAATCAGAGAACCACAATTTCCTATAATAACAACTTTTCCCTGGCGCAAACAATTAACCTTCCGCATATGGTTAATTCATTGGATTTCGCAAACATCTACAATGAGGCCTTTGTAAATTCCGGAAGGGCACCATGGTTCAGTGATGAAACTATCCAGCGCATAAAAGATTACCAGGCAGGTGCTTTGAAAACCGAAACCATTAAGGACCCTAATAACGACGACTGGCTGGGCTCCGGAATAGGTTATTTTACAGGCACAGGGCCCAACACCGGCAATGGCAATAACGACTGGTTTAAAATATTTTTTAAACCATGGTCATTCAGCCAGCAGCATAACATAAGTGTAAACGGAGGCGGTGCCAATTCCAGTTATTATGTGGGAGCTGGTTTGCTGGATAAAAATGGCATGTACAATTTTATGAAGGATACTTATAAAAGATATAACCTGCGCGCTAATATTTCATCCAATGTGTCGGATATCATTACGCTTAACTTCAGAAGTTCATTTTCACGCGAGTTAAGCAATACGCCTGCAACCTATGCCGCGGCAACAGGGGGGAACTATATGCACCAGATTGCCCGTAAATTACCAACAACACCTTTGAAAAATCCCGACGGAAATTATTCCGATTATTCTAACATAAACCTGTTTACCCAGGGTGGCCGGGACATTTATACCAATGACAAGCCCATGTTAACCGGCGAGGTGGTACTGAAGCCCGTTAAGGGATTAAACTTGACAGCCAATTTTACCTACGACGGGCAAAATTACAACGAGAGCGATTTTAACAAAACAGTGTACACCGTGCTGCCAAGCGGAAATAAAGTTGTAGAATTTCAAACCGATCCAAACAATTCTTTGGCAGAAAATTACCTGAAGCAGGATCATTATATTACCAATATATATGCTTCTTATGATAAGCATTTCGGTGCGCACAACTTTCAGCTACTGGGAGGATATATTAAAGATTACACTCGTTTAACATCTTTAAACGCCAGCAACTCGCTGCTGTATTCCAATGATATTCCTTCGTTGAATTTAACCTATAATCCTACCCCTTCTGTTGGTGATAACGATATGCGGCTGTCTATTGAAGGTTTTTTTGGCAGGTTTAATTATAATTATAAAGATAAGTACCTGCTTGAGGTGAACGGAAGATATGATGCTTCTTCGCGTTTTCTGGCAGGGCATAGGTGGAATTTATATCCATCGGTTTCGGCCGGCTATGTGGTGTCTGAAGAGGCATTCTGGAAATCCATACAACCGACGGTAAACGTATTGAAGATAAGGGCATCATACGGTTCATTAGGCGATCAGTGGGGCGATAATCCCGACCGCAATAACTATTACCCGTTCTACCCAAGCCTGGGCACCGTCGCCCCGACATCAACCAACTGGATATTTGGAGACGGAAGGCAGGCTTACATAGCCCCTCCCGGCCTCGTTAACCCGAACCTTACCTGGGCTACCATCAAGTCGGCCAATATTGGTCTTGATGCCGAAGTTTTAAAGAACAGGCTTGCTATAGCCTATGACTGGTATGTGCGCAATGCGTCAGATTTTGTGGGCCCTGCTCAATCATTGCCGTCGGTGCTGGGTACCAGCGTTCCAAAGGCAAATAATGCAGCCATGCGTACCACTGGTTTTGAGTTAACAGTTTCATGGCGGGACCATATCGGAAAATTCAATTACTTCGCAAAGGGGGTGCTGAGCAACGCAACCAGCAAAGTGGTTAAATACCCTAACTCCACAAGCTTATTGTCGGATTGGTATGAGGGCATGAAGATGGGCGAAATATGGGGCTATCAAACAGCCGGCCTTTTCCAATCGGCTGCGGAAGTCGCCTCATCGCCTAATCAGCAGAAAATTTTTGGCGGAAACTGGACCGCGGGCGATGTTAAATACAACGACCTTAATAAAGACGGGATAATCGATTACGGAAATAATACATTATCCAATCACGGCGACCTCAAAATTATTGGCAATAACACACCGCAATATACTTATGGCCTATCGCTGGGCGGATCATTTAAAAACTTTGATGTATCGTTTTTTGTACAGGGCGTCGCCAAACGCGATGTGTGGATAGGCTCTAATATGTATTGGGGAATCATTGGAGGTGAATGGCAAAGTACTGTGCTTGATCAAAATCTTGACAGGTGGACACCGAATGCGCCAAACGGATTTTTTCCTAAGTATTACATGACCGGGGAAATGAACAAGAACATGCAGGTACAAACCCGTTACCTTCAAAATGCAGCTTACTTGCGCATTAAAAATATACAGGTAGGTTATACTTTGCCCGCATTGCTTATTTCAAAAATCGGTGTGCAAAAAGTACGTATCTACCTGAGCGGCGATAACCTTGCAACATTTACCAAATTACAACAATCAATAGATCCTGAGCTTGCGGTTGGTGATGCCAAACTATACCCGATACAGCGAATATTTTCTGCAGGCCTGAATGTTACACTTTAATAGTATAATCAACATGAAACTTAAATATATATTTTACCTGGCTGCCTGCTGTTTGCTGGTTACGTCATGTGCCAAAGACTTTCTTAATCAGAAGCCTAATGTGATTATCAGTGACGCTGAGTACTGGAAATCAACCAACGACCTGAAGTTGTATACCAATAACTACTATAATACCATGTTCCCTCCATATTCAGATTATTTCCAGGTGGGAGTTTATGGCGACGACGCCGACATGGGCAGCGATAATATGGTTAAATTACCTTACAACTCGGCCCTGAATGGCGAAACGGTGGTGCCGGCAAGCGGCGGCGGATGGGACTGGACTAAATTACGCACACTCAATTATTTTATGGACAATTATCATAAAGTAAATGATAGCTGGGATAACCTTAAACCCTATGTTGGCGAAACGCTCTTTCTTCGAGCGATGTTTTACTTTGATATGCTGAAAAAATTTGGCCCCTTACCCTGGATCAATAAGGCTTTAAACTCAGATGATAAAAAGCTGTACGGAGCTCGTCTGCCGCGAAACATTGTTGCTGATTCTATTTTGGCCGATCTAGATCACGCTATCGCGTATCTCCCGTCAAGGAACGGCAGCCAGGTGGGAAGGATAAATAAAGAGGTGGCCATGCTTCTTCAATCAAGGGTAGCCCTATACGAGGGAACTTGGGAAAAATACCATAGCGGGACACCGTTTGGTGTAACAGGAGCGAACGGGAACGATTTTTTAAAAAAAGCGGCCGATGCAGCCGGTACTTTAATTGATAATGAGGCAGGGTTTACGCTGGATAATGTTGGTGTTGCGGATGGTTACCGAAAGCTATTTAATCAAACAGATTACAGCAATAGCAATGAAGTGATGTTTTGGCGCAAGTTTGATAATTCGCTGGGGATATATCAGCACTGGTATCTTTTTGTACCGCTGGGACTTGACAGGGGTATTACCAAAAACCTTGTTGATGATTACTTATGTGCCGATGGTAAGCCTATTGGTGTAAGCCCGCTGTATCAGGGTGATGACTCGCTGCAGCAGGTGGTTAAAAATCGTGATCCGCGGTTACGGCAAACTATATTTACAAACGGTGCTGTAATTACAAGTAACAGGGCAGGAGGCGCTCCTGACGTGATCTTTACCAAACCGGATTTTGCCAATTCGGCAAATGCGCCAACTGGTTATGAACTGTTAAAGGGAAATATAAGCGATGCTTCACAACAGGTTGAAAACTCAACCCAAGCGCTTATTTATTTCAGGTTTGCCGAGGCATTACTCAATTTTGCTGAAGCTAAAGCAGAATTGGGCATCCTTACTCAGGGCGATGCGGATAAAAGCATCAACAAGTTGAGGGGCAGGGTTGGGATGCCATCGCTCAATATATCCGGCATTGTAAATGACCCTGACTGGACATTCCCTGATCTTTCTCCGGTTATTAACGAGGTAAGACGCGAACGCAGGATTGAACTTGCGTGTGAGGGCTTCAGGCATGATGATATATTCAGATGGGCAGCCGCAAAAACGCTCATTGCAGGCTGGCAGCCAAAAGGTGCTAAACTAAAACAATGGGCCACCCTGTTCCCGGCTGCGGTGTTGAGTAAATACACCGTTGACAGCAAAGGCTATATCCTGCCATTCGGAAAAGTGCCTGCCCTAACAAATGGCTACAAGTTTAATAATAACAGAGATTACCTGCTGCCATTGCCGTCAGATCAGTTAGTACTCAATCCTGCCCTTGGGGGTAATAATCCTGGCTGGTAAAAAAAACGATAATGAAAGTACTGTTCTTTTGTCCGATGTGGGGACTGGCCGATATGCCGGTCCCCCAAATGCTGCATAAAATAAAAAATGCAGGATATGATGGTATTGAATTTGGTTTTACTCCCGATTACATGCACAAAGAAGAATTTATAGAACTGGCAGCTGCGCTTGGCCTGTTGATCATCGGGCAGCAGTGCTTTGCCGTTGGCAGTGACTTTAAAGCTTATAGGTCCAGTTTCAGGAAAAACATCGAATGGTTAATATCTTTTAACCCCCTATTAATTAACAGCCATACCGGAAGAGATTTTTACAATTTTAACCAAAACCGGGAACTCATTCAAATAGCGGCCGAGGCTGAGCTGGCATCAGGTGTAAAAATACTTCATGAAACACACCGCGGCCGTTTCGCATTTCATCCTCTGCAATGTATACAGTATCTTGACGGGTTCCCGGGTTTAGGCTTTACTGCCGATTTTTCACATTTCTGCACCGTATGCGAATCGTACCTCGAAGATCAGGCGCTGGCTTTAAGTCAGATCAGGGAAAGGTGCTTTCATATCCATGCGCGGGTGGGCCATCCTCAGGGGCCTCAGGTAATTGATCCGCGCCTGCCGGAATATTCCGCGGCATTGCAGGTACACCTCAACTGGTGGGATAACATTTTTGAAATAAGGAAAAACAGCAATGCTGCGACACTCAGCATCACCCCCGAGTTTGGGCCTGTGCCTTATATGCCGGCCAGTCCGTTCACTGGGCAGCCATTGGCCAGCCAGTGGGAAATCAATCATTACATGATGCAATTTTTAAGACGGAGATATAATGACAATTAATCAGACCTATATGAATATTTTAAGCCCGGCCGAAAAGGCTTTTTTTGAAAAAAATGGTTACCTGGTGGTAGAAAACATCATTTCTGCCGAAGAACTTCGCAACTATTGCGAAATTTATGACCAGTTTCTGAACGGCACGATTGATGCCGGCAAAAACCGGACTGACCTTGGGGTCGGTTTAGGGAATAATAAAAGCGTAGAAAACATAACCCAAATTATGTGGCCGAGCGACTTTTTTCCACCCCTGGTTGATATGGCATATCATAAACAATCCCTGAAATTGGCAAAGGAACTTGAAGGAGAAGATATGGCGATGGACTTTGATATGCTGATTAACAAAGCGCCTCACACAGCTACAATTACCCCGTGGCACCAGGATGCCGCTTACTGGATCAATATGCCCGATAAACGGGCAGTGAGTTTCTGGCTTGCTTTAGATGAAGCCATACTTGATAACGGTTGTATGTGGTATGTTCCCGGCTCGCATTTGCTGCCGTTGCGAACACATCGCAGTGCGGGCGGTGCAGGGAGCGCCCTATCATGTGAGGCAACTGAAACCGAAGGTATTGGAATTGAACTGAAGGCTGGCTCATGCGTATTGCACCATGGTGCAACTTTGCACTATAGCAGGGGCAATACTACTGGGAGCAACCGGCGCGCGTTAATTATTAATTTCAGACCGAAGCAAATGATCGATTTGGAGCGCGAACAGGGCTTTGACCATGGCAGAACGGGTAATGCTGCCGAGCGGCAGGCACGTAATTCCGATGTTAAATCATGAGCATGGCTTTATTCGCTAAGAAAAATTCACCTATGCTGATTATTGGTTTCCTTTTCTTTGTTTTCGGATTTGTTAGCTGGCTTAACGCTATCCTGATACCTTATTTCAGGCTATCACTCCAGCTATCGATAAACGAAGCGATGATGGTGACTTTCGCCTTTTACATTTCTTATTTCGTAATGGCATTTCCTTCCTCGCGGATTTTACGGGTTACCGGTTTCAAAAAAGGGATGATGTATGGATTATTTGTGATGGCAGCAGGTGCTATTTTGTTTATTCCAGCCGCTAATTTCAAAAGTTACACCCTGTTTCTGACGGGATTATTTGTACAGGCAACTGGTCTTACGTTACTGCAAACTGCCGCTAATCCCTATGTAACCATATTGGGGCCGATGGAAAGCGCTGCGAAGCGTATGAGCATCATGGGAATATGCAATAAGATAGCGGGCGCATTTGCCCCTTTAATTTTTCTGAAGATTGTAACTAAAACACCTGACGAGATTGATCATGTTAAGAAGTTGCTGCCGCTGCTATCGCCTCTTAAAGCGCAGGAGGTAATGACTGACCTAATTCATCGTATGGTTATGCCTTATTTTTCGCTCGGTATCATCCTTGTGTTTTTGGGCTTGCTGGTACGGTACTCTTCGTTGCCGGATATAAAAGAACAGCAAACAACTGACACCGGGCGCAGCACAATAAAAGCCCGTTACCTGCTACTGGGGGCAATCGCAATCTTCTGCGGGGTAAGTGCCGAAGTGCTGGCTGTTGATACTATCATCAGCTTCGCCGAATATAAAGGGGTGCCTTTTTATAATGCAAAATATTTCGCCACTTTCACACTTGTGGCAATGATAATAGCCTACCTTATCGGTATTATTGCCATACCCCGGTATATTAAACAACGGATGGCGCTGTTTTACTCGTCGGCAGCAGGTTTGCTGATCACTTGCGGTTTGCTGTTTACGCCGGGTAAATGGGCAATATGGGAACTGGTACTGGCGGGTTTTTTCAATGCGCTTCTTTGGCCGTCTATTTGGCCGTTGGCGCTTGAGGGATTGGCAGCAGATATAAAAAGAGCATCCGCTTACCTAGTTACCGGCATTGTTGGCGGTGCTTTAACACCGTTATTGTTTGGCTCGATAGCTGGCAGGCTCGGCCTGCAGCAGGCATATGTGGTAATGTTCCCGCTGTATGTTTTTTTACTTTATTACAGTTCGTGGGGCTATGCAGGCATTCAGCAATATTTGGTGTCAGTTAAACAGCCGGAGAAAAAGCCTGTGCTGAATTAGCAGCAACAGTCAATACGTAAGCATAAGCAAATAAAAAATGCCTCAAGGCCTAAATAAATAACATGAAAAAACATCTAACTATAGCGTGTATTATATTAACCGGCATGTTTTTTACACGCCTGCAGGCGCAGCCGGTAAAACAGGTGCGCTATAACATTATACCTTACCCTGCTATACTTAAACCGGCGAAGGGTTATTTCAATATCAATAGCCATACAGCGGTTGTTGCAAGACCCGGAGCAGAGATTTTTAATAATGAACTGGTATTTCTGCAAAATGTGATTGGCAATTACTTCGACGGCGAAAGCTCTCCGTTAAAAAAAGCAACCGGCGGCAATAATATCATTGTTCAATACGACGCATCAATTGGCGCTGAAGCTTATAAACTCAGTATCAGTACCAGGTCAATCGTTATTTCGGCAAAGGAACCTGCAGGCGTTTTTTATGCAGCGGAAACGTTGCGGCAATTAATACCAACCGACCGCAGGAATGACGGAAGCAGTTCCATACCTGTACCCGCGGCAGAAATAGCAGATCGGCCGGCTTTTAAATGGCGCGGGATGATGCTTGATGTAGCGCGCTCTTTCCTTTCCATGGATTATCTTAAAAAGATGGTTGATATGATGGCGATGTATAAGTTAAACAAGCTTCACCTGCATTTAACTGATGATCAGGGCTGGCGTATTGAAATTAAAAAATATCCCGACCTTGCCCTCAAAAGCGGCTGGCGCGAATTTATAGATATTGACTCCAATGGCATGAAAGCATTTGCCCAAACAGGAAATACCGACTTCAAAATTGATCCTCAGCATCTAAAACAGGTTAACGGAAAAACCTTATACGGCGGGTTTTATACCCAGGAAGAAATGAAAGGCTTTATAAATTATGCGGCTGAACGACATGTCGAGATCATTCCTGAAATAGATATGCCAGGACATATGATGGCGGCCGAAATGATCTATCCGCATTTAACGTGCGATACGGTGGTGAAATTCACCAACGGGTTTTCCAATCCCATTTGCCCTTGCAATCCTGCTGTACTTGCATTTGCTAAAGATATTTTCACTGAAATAGCAGCCCTCTTTCCGTCGCGGTATATTCACATAGGGGGGGATGAAGTTGAAAAAAGCCACTGGGAAACATCGCCGGTAAGCCAGGCTTTTATGAAAACTAAAGGTTTTCATTCGACGGCGCAGTTACAAAGTTATTTTAATAATTACATATTAGATTTCTTCCGTACAAAAGGTAAAATTCTTATCGGCTGGGACGAAATAGTAGATGGTGGTATCGATTCATCGGCAACGGTCATGTATTGGAGGCCATGGGCACCTGACGCCCCCAGGAGAGCAGCGGCCAACGGTAATAAGCTGATTATGTCGCCGGATGGCCCCCTTTATTTTGATGCGCCCCCGGAAGGGAATGCCTTATTCAGCGTATATCATTATAATCCGCTGGATACCATCTACAACCTGAATAAAGATGAGCAAAGCCGTGTTATGGGCGTTCAGGCAAATTTATGGTCGGAACTGCTACCCTCCGAAAAACGGGCCGATTATTTACTTATGCCCAGGATGACCGCGCTCGCCGAACTGGGCTGGACCTACCGCCCATTGTATAACACCTATTTGCAACGCTTAAATATTCATTACCTCCGGTGGAATGCGTTAAAAATCAATTACAAGATACCTGATCCTGAAAATATCGTTGAAAATCATGTTTTTGTAAAACACACTTCTTTTTTTCAACCGGCGCGACCCCATTTTATAATACGATATACGACAGATGGCAGCCAGCCAACCGTAAAGTCGCGGGCTATGCATAAGGCAATTAAGATCAGTCATACACTTGACCTGAAACTGGCGACATTTACGCTTGCCGGAAGGCAGGGAGATGTATATACGCTGCATTTTAAACGAGTGTCATACAAAGAAGCCATAGAAAAAACTATAGCTGAGGCAGGCCTGCGCGGCTCTCTTTTTAGAGGGAAGTTTAAGCTTACAACAAGCATAAAACAGGAGCCGGATAGTGTTTTTAACATCCGCGCATTTGAAATTTCGGCACCATTGAAGGGCCCGTCCTATGCAATTAAATTTAACGGGTTTATAAAAGTACCAGAAACAGCAATTTATACATTCGCTTTAACCTGCGACGACGGTGGCGTTCTCTATATCGGCGAGGATGAGGTTATAAATAATGATGGCATGCACAGCGAGTCGGAAAAAGCCGGGCAGGCCGCTTTAAAAAAAGGTATGCATCCCATCCGGCTGAATTATATACAAGGCGATGGCAATTCTCATCTCGAGCTTAAATACAGTACGGGAACCGGCCCGTTAAAACCAATACCAGTATCATGGTTAAGTAATTAATACCAGTTAAATACAATAACTTTAGTCAACTGTAATTTAGATTGCTGTTTTATGAATGATGGTAGCACTAAAGCAATTGTCGAGATGAAATAAAACTACAAAGTTCTCTACGCTTGGTTAATCACAAGCGTGCGTTTTTCAAATCGATCAAAATTCGAATCTTATCAAAGCTATTTACCCTTTTCTCGACCAATAGGCGTTTTGAATATAGTTTTATTTAGGAATCTGGATGATGGCGAACCAAGGCCTGCAATGGATTAATTTGGCCTAATAGTATTTTTTAATAGAATAAAGTGGATCGCCTTAACAATTGTTTTATTTTCTATAAGTTATAGCGGATTAAGAACAAAATAATTCAAAAGAAAAAATAATCGGGTATGATAAAAAATGTCATAAGCTGTTTTTTGCTGTTGCTTTTTCAACAGATGCTTCATGCGCAGCAGGAGTATCGCAATAAAGCTTTCTCCATTAAAATAGACAATAAAGGGCAGGTAGTGTCTATAAAAGATGCATCGGCATTAAAGGATTATGCGGTTACAGATAAGCCTGGTTTTTTATTGCAGGTAGTAGAGGCCGGTAAAACCATTTGCCCGGTTAGTGCTGATTTGGGTAAAGATGCAATTACCATTTTTTTTCCCGAAGGCAAATCTGCAAAAATAAGAACGGGCCTAAAGGATAGTTATATTACGTTTAGGGTAACTGAGATCAGCAAAGGCATCGATGCGCTCATTTGGGGCCCATTAAATACCACTATCGCGGATACGATAGGCAACACCGTAGGTGTTGTGCGTTCGGCAGGGTTCGCTGTTGGGCTGCAATGCCTTAACAAAAAAACATCGGGCGGAGAATTTGTTAACGATGAAGGAGCGGTTTATGAAAGGGGAACAACAGCCGTTGCGAAGCCATTTGGTTCGTCATTGCAGGCTTTTACCGTTAACAGGAGCCATGACCGTAACATTAAAGTATGGGACAGGTGGCCGGATGTGCCGTTAAAAGCTATTTCAGATGGCGGCCTGAACGGCTCGGCAATAGCATTGTTTGGCTGTAAGCCCGCTGGTGTGTTAAATGCAATTGAATCTATAATCAGGCAGGAAGGCCTGCCATATTCAACGCTGAAAAAACAGTGGATTAAAAAATCAACAGGCAGTGGGCAAGCATACATGATCAGTACCTTTAACGAAACCAATATTGATACCTTTTTAACCTATGCCAAAAAAATGGGCATGGCGGGTGTTTATGAAGAGGATCCTTTTGAAACCTGGGGCCATTTTGTGCTCAAGAAGTCACTTTTTCCTAACGGGCGGGCCGGATTTAAAGCCTGTGTTGACAAAGCCCACGCGATTGGTTTACGTTTGGGATTTCATGTGCTTTCCAATTTTATTACCACTAATGATGCTTATATAAACCCGGTACCGGATCCGCGCCTGGCTTTAGCCGGTACGGATACGATCATGGCAAAGATAACGGCAGACGCTACGGAAATTGAAGTAAAATCTGATAAATACTTTAAACTGAGGAGCGATTTGAACAGTGTGCGCATAGGCGATGAAATTGTGCGCTTTATGGATGTTACTAAAAGTGTCCCTTACCGTTTAACAGGCTGTACTCGTGGCGCTTTCGGCACCCGAAAAACCGAACACCTTGCAGGTGAACAGGTAAGCCGTCTTATCGATCATCCGTATAATGTGTTTTTCCCTAACTGGGAACTGCAAAAGGAAATGGCGGCAAATATCGCAAATTTTATCAACGAAACCGGGGTAGATCAAATGGACTTTGACGGGCACGAGGGAACATATGCCAGCGGAATGGGGGATCTTTCGTTCAACACTTTTGCTGAGGATGTTTTTAAAAAGGCCAACCATCCTATGGTGTTAGGCTCAAGCAGGGCTAACCATTATTTCTGGCATATCAATAATTACCTCAACTGGGGAGAGCCCTGGTATGGGGCCTTTCGTGAAAGCCAGTCAGATCTCAGGATCGCCAACCAAAAGTTTTACGAAGACAATTATTTGCCAAATATGCTTGGCTGGTTTTTAATAACCGCTCAAACGAGTCCAGATGATATCGATTGGATGTTGGCGCGGGCAGCGGGCTTTAACGCCGGTTACGCCCTGGTTGTACGCCAGGATGCATTGGCCAACCCTAATATGAATGACATTATAAGCCTTATTAATTTATGGACGGAAGCACAGCACCAGGGCTTGTTTAACCGGCAACAAAAGCAATGGCTTAAAGACCCGGCTAATGAAGCGCATTTATTAAAAGATGCCGGCAAATGGTACATGCAGCGTTTCGATAAATTTGAGTTTATTTATCAAGCCCAAACGTTACAACCTGGTCAGCCAACTTCATCTGCCTGGGAGTTTGAAAACAAGCAGGCTGCACAAAGCCCGCAGCTTATTATCGCAGCAAACGGCGAAAAAGGAGGCATTAAAAATCCGGTTATCGAAATTGATAATGCCTTTAGGCTCAGCATTCCGGTTACATTGCTTGCCGGGCAAAGCCTGGTTATTTTCAATAGCAATGTCGGCGTTATTTATGATCAAAAAGGAAAAATGATTGATCACGTTACGCTTGATGGCAAAATTCCAAAGTTAACAGCAGGTAATCATAAAATTTCATTTGATGCGCTGATGGATGCCGGTTTGCCACTTAAAGCCCGGCTCACACTCAAATTATTGGAAGGGCGGGAAATGCTGGCCAAATCAAGTGTGGCTAATTGATATATGCCAGCAGCTTTACGTTTTCGTGAACAAATAAATTTACATCATTGAAAAAAATATTATTGTTTATAATGCTGTGCATGCCTTTTTACTGAAGGCACAAAGCAGCATCTACACTCAAAATTTGCGTTGCGAATATTTGGTTCACCCCAATGGTATCGACGAACTCTCGCCGGGCCTGGGTTGGACCTTGACAACTGTAGATCCGCATACCTTTGGGCAAAAACAAACAGCTTACAGGATTATCAGCGGTTATCGCTTGTCCGAGCGTTACATAAATTGGTAAGCCGAAAACATTGGAGCATTAGGGATAATTCGCAATGTCGCCTTAGCCCTGAATTTATATTCGGGGTTTTACTAAAATATTGGTAAAAGCATATGCAAAACAGTACTAAGGACAAAGTATTCAACATGTACTAAAATACCCAAAAATTGATCACGATAAACACTTAAATGGTCATGTTTAATTTTTCAAAATACGAGTAAACTTCTTTTGCAATATTATCTTGGTGCTCACGCCGGTGTGGACTTATTTCGCGGTGATCGATTCGCCAACTACTCCGCCGGATAAAAAGCAGAAGCGGGCTATTTTTCATGCAGTCATCGCACTGATTTCCCTGGTGATCTGGGTGTATGCGATCGGTGATATCCTCTTTAAATCATGGCTCTGCGGTTGTTATGCGCCAGCAAACAGCGGCTGTTATGACCTTAGCGGTCGGTACAGTTCTGTTCTGGGTTCGGTTATTCTGATTCTGTATACGGGCTTGGTCGTTCCGCTAACGGAACGGATCTTCCTGGGCGATAACAAGCCCTGAGGTTATGAATGTTTACTTGGAGAAGCCGGTCGATTGACCGGCTTTCTTGCTTTTTAGTTTTGGTGCATTTTGGGATCAACTTAGTACTGGTTTTCGCAAGTATTCAGTAAGCCCTGTAGCTTCGGCGTACCCCGCGCTGGTAGCCGGCCCGTAGCGGTAGTATCGAAACCCTGAGTGCGCTTTCGAGATAGAGCAGGTTATCAAGTACGCTGTCACGAAAACGCGGCCTGGAAGTGAAAGTGCATTTAGCGCCTTAGCTTTACATCGATATATCTTTTTCTTGGTTATTTTCAACCCCGCCTTTTGTTTTTTCTTTCTTTTCGTCGCCCTCAATTTGAGCTGACTCTTTCGGTTTCCTGACCTCAATCTTTTCCATTTCCTTAGCAATAAGCGTACTTATTGCTGCTTTGATTTTCTGGTAGTTTTCTTCCACGTCTTCCGTCGAAACATATTCTACTAAAATTTCTGATTTTATAGGTTATCATATTGTCAGAAGTTGCCAGGAGTAACAATCTCCTGCACATATCCTGTTAGTAAAGTTGACAATTTACCCTGAATTTATCAGCAGCAATTCCCGACTACCTGTAGTGGCGGTAATCATCGGCCTGCATGGTGGCCAGTTACAGGTTGTCTAGATCACCTGCCAGTTCAGGTTAAATGTCACTAAGGCCCTTATTTTTTCAAAGCGCTGTTTTATTCCATTCCTGAAAAGTTTTAGGAAAACGGTAAAGATATCGATGCTTTGTCCCCATTCCATGTTCAGTAAATTTCGTCACTTTTTCAGATTCAATAAATATGTCTGGTCTTCCGGGAAATGTAAGGGTAACAAAGCTTAAAAATACTGCATTTCCCATTTGATTATTGAATCTTGTATTTCTAATGTAGTTAAATGGCATTATCTCTATTTCAAGATCAGCATTTAACAAATCAAGTGTCGACATTATTTCACCGTCAGAAAAACTATTTTGGTTAGTGATTACCGTAGTTGGATAAGTAACCCAAATGTTATGCTCAAAAGTCATTTCATATTCAAGTTGGTTATTGCTCTTCTGAATGTCTAGCAGTTTATTTTTTGATAATTTATTGATGTCAGTAATATCCAATCTAAATGACAGGTTGGTTTCATGAATCTTACCAAAACCATGCTTTTTGATAAATAAAGTTGCTCTGGGTGATGTCGTTAGTAGCGCATATGCATCAGGAAACTTATTTTTGTCTGGAAAATATTTGGTATGATTTGTAAAAGCGAACTCATCATCCTCAGGCAACTTTTTGATTAGTGAACTACGGTACGAATGAAATATTGGCGAGTCAAGCCGAAATTCTATAGTTATATTTATGGAAATAGGAAAGATCGGGTGCAAGGTCCGGTTCACATCGTTTATAATTCGTTCTGCATTACGTGCGGCCCTTTCCGCTGCTTTTGCTGAGTCAATTGCTTCTTGTCTTTTTGAAATTGTCTCTATTAACTCAGAACCACTGGCAATAATAAATGAAATTAAAATGGCAACAATGCCCCACTTTCTCTTTCTCCTTTCTGACTCTTTTGATTTATCCCGCTTATTAAAATGCTCTGCAATTCCAAAAAACGTTGCTGCGAGTAATCCCGAAAACTTCAAGACCGGTAAAATATATTGGAAAAAGGTGCTATCCATCGATGTTTTGGTTGAATTTTTCGATGCCTATTTATAAATCTTAAATATAGCGAATGGTTAAGGTAACTGCCATATTTTCTATTCAATATAGTCAATGTATTTTACAGCGCTGTATCTCATTGACCGATGAGCGGATTTAATTTCTTCAATTATTAGTCATCTCATTTGAATTTCCTGACCTGAATCATATTCTTGCTACTAGCTATACCGTAGAAAAGTTCTTTGGTATCCCTTAGCGGAACTTCGCGAATCCTTTTTAGAAGATTTGCGGCTATTTGCGGCCTTGCAATGCCTTGAAGAATGGTGATTCAAATGCACTGAGAAAATCTGGTTTGTTGTTGATATTACAGCTTCGCCAGCTATCTCTCAAATCTGAAACAATTGCGGGATGTTTTCTTTCCATTTTAGATTAAGAGCTATTTGTGATTTTTTATTGGAGGCTAGATATCGAAAATAATAAATCCAGCGTATCTCTTAATATGGAGTAGTTTCAAGATAAAATGATTTTATAAGATTCATTGTAAATAAAGCTATCATGGCAAAAGCTTGCTAAATATTTCATGTAATAAAGGCGAAACATTTGATAATGAAATTAAAAAAAAAACGAGGAGCACTTTTATGAGTATAGCGTGTATAACAGTCAGGCCTTTAAAAAAAGGAGTTTTCGAGTGCGTAACGCCATAAGATAGCGACACTGCTGTTTTTCTGCTAAACGACCAAACAAATTTAAACCTGGATAAAGTCTTTTTTCCGATAAATCCATCCAGTCCAAGTGCCGATGTCTGTGTCCAATATGTGGCTACAAACATGAGTTGTAACAAAAATAGCCAGAATAACACCCTGATGGGCCTTACACCAAAACCCCAGAAAAGGTAGGAAATCTCACTTGTGAAACCCTTCTTTAAAAGTATATTTTTTTGATACATAGCCTGATTTTGGGCAAGCAAATTGTCGCTTATCTTAAATTCATGCTCAAGGTTAGCCCATACGCGAGCGCTATTATCTGCTAGCTTCCAGTTTATTATCTGATTATAATCCAACTCAATTTCTTTAGCAAATCGCACATTTTCAAATGAAACTCCAATAGTTGTCTTTTTTAATTTATCACGCTCCGTTCCGGGAAAGTGGGTCTGATAAAAACTGACTTTGTCTTCAAAAATAACATTGTCAAAATTTAAGTAGTCGCCAATATCGGCGTTGCTGAAATCGACAAAATTCTGAAATTCCGCCCCGTAAAGATCAATCGTACGACAATTTAGACTTTTAAAACTTGCCAAATTTTTA
Organism: Mucilaginibacter sabulilitoris; assembly: GCF_034262375.1. Taxonomy (NCBI): domain Bacteria; kingdom Pseudomonadati; phylum Bacteroidota; class Sphingobacteriia; order Sphingobacteriales; family Sphingobacteriaceae; genus Mucilaginibacter; species Mucilaginibacter sabulilitoris. The sequence goes on along the minus strand of NZ_CP139558.1, from coordinate 6,225,672 downwards.
CAAAGTAGCCCTTCAAAGTCCTGTTCAATATCCTGTGCTTTACGATAGAAATTAATGTTGCTGATTGGAAAGAGAATTGAATTTAATCTGGAGTTGTCAAAAAATACCTTTCCCTGGAATTCCGCTCCAAAAAAGCAAAGCGTGCCTCTTACATCATTAGACTCTGAACCACTCAATGTATCAATGGATTGGAAAAAGGCGGATTTCTGAAACTTGACCTTTGAAAATCTCATTAATCCGGCAATCCTGATTCCCTGAAAAGAAGTCAAATCATTAAATTGCGTACGATCAAAACTCTCATCTCCGTGGAAAATAGCTCTGTTGAATGAAGTATGGGCATTAAAAACCGCCTCGTCAAAAATGACAGCTACATCAAATATTGAATGATTAAAAGTTACCTCTTTTTGAATCTTGGCATTCCTAAAACTTACTGAGATATTTACTGGTGTGCCGTCATCATTATCGAAATAATCGGAACTAAGATCGAGCGGGCCCTGAAATACAGCTCCGTTACAGTAAACTCCTTTTTGTACATAAGATCTGTCCAAATAAAATTGGTCTTCAAATACAGCGTTTTCAGCACTGAAACCGTTCAGAAAAGCACAACGTTCAAATCCTATAGAACGCTTCAATATTGCATTATCGAATAGTATTTCACCATCAAAATAGCTAAGTTCAACGCCCAAATTCCAATTAATATTTTTATGACTACAATTCAATCCATCATAGATATAACATCTGGTGATATCAAGAAAGGATGCTTTTTGCCCTATGTCTTCAGAAAGTATTTTCGCCAAATCCTTACCCGAAAATTTTAATTTAAACAGCCGTTTATTACTTTTCATCTTCGACCTTAACTCCGCGTAGGAAACAAGTTTATACTGACATGTATCCTTTAACAAGTCAGTGTAATTGGTTTTATTCAAAACAAATATTTCCCTGCCTTGATGAGATTGCTTTTGTGCAAAAGATGCAAATGAGAGCATAGAAATGAACAAACACTCTATAAGCGTTCGCCAAAGAAGACTTACGTAATGACACGAATGTTTGATTTCATCCACTTTAAATACTTGTTAGATAAAGTGCTCAGTGCTTACCAATAAAAAATTGAAGGCATCTAAAAATACAAAAGTAAATTCAAAAAGTACAACTGTGTAAAATTGAAGCCTTTACCCAATGCGGACCGGAACATCCCCGTCGCAAGTTGCCGAAACGCTTTAGCAAAACGTTTTTAGATAGTGCCAGATTTTTTGGCTACTCATATTTGTATAAGTAGATACAAATGATTGATTTAGCTATATACCCAGGATACCATAGATAAATTTTTTGAAATCATTCATGATGAGAAGATTAAGTTAGCGAATTCAATGATAATTATTTGATTTCTAAAAGATTACTTGTGGTCGGTTAACATTTTCTAAATCTCCCGGCTTGTGAAACGATTTGATATGATCACTACCCGAAAGAGTCAGTTATGTAATGCGCAACGACGTCCGAAAATCTGATGCTGAAACTCATTGCCCGCCGTTTTTCTGCTCTGTGTTTGCATAAATACCGCTTATCGATAGAATGCGGATTGGGGAAGGTCCGCAGGTTTAAATTATTTAAAAGAAATACTTGAAAAGGAACAGATAAGTCGATACGATATCAGTTGAATTTAGGGTAAATTTTTGCTTTTTGTATCTATTTTGTACCTCAAATCATGTAACTAATTGATAATCATAGTTAAGTTACTTTCTGTATCGGCAAGTGATTAAATTAAATATTGATCTCTAAAAATAGTTATATCATTTAGCTTAATCTAATCCATATATCCAACAGTAAAATCAGGAACAATTGTTTTAGCACAAGCATTTATAAGTGTTTCATTACAATTGTAAATAATTGCTTCAGCACATTTTTAATAATTGTTTTAGTACATTTGCTAATAATTGTTTTAGCACAGTTTATGGCAACACCAAGAGAACGATTTGTAGAAGCATTGAAAGTTCTAAAAGACCTTCAGGACAAAGATGTAGTAGCAATAAATTATAAGGAAATTCCTAAAGCAACCATGCGCACATTGCTGGTAAAAAAAGGATTTATTAAAGAGGTAGTTAAGGGGTGGTATATTCCTTCCGATCCTAATGAACGACCCGGCGACAGTACATCCTGGTACACATCCTATTGGGATTTCTGTGCAAAATTTCTCGAACAAAAGTTCGGAGAAAAATGGTGTATCTCAGCCGAACAATCGCTCCTGCTGCACGCGGGTAATTACACAGTGCCTTCCCAGCTTATCGTCAGATCGCCGTTGGCAAATAATACACCGACCAATTTACTATTTGCTGCTACTATATTCAATCTTAAAGCGGAGTTACCCCCAGAGGAATTAAGAATGGTGCAAAACGGAATCCGTATGTACACTTTAACGGGGGCATTAGCATATGCATCGGCAAACACCTTTGCCCGCAATCCGATCGATGCGCGAACCGCAGTTTCTATGATCCGGGATGCGTCAGAAGTGTTACCTTTATTATTAGAAAATGGCCATACGACGATTGCCGGCAGATTAGCGGGGGCATTCCGGAATATCGGTCGGGAACGTATCGCAGATGATATTCTCGCAGCAATGAAAAGTGCTGATTATGATGTTCGTGAAACTGACCCTTTCACGGAAAAAATTGAAATAAAATTATCGCCAAGGGAACGTTCTCCATATGTCAATAGAATGCGGTTAATGTGGCAAATGATGAGACAAACCGTGATCAAGTATTTTCCTGCTTCGCCAGGATTACCGAAGGATAAGGAAGCCTATTTACATCATATAGATGATATATTTGTGACGGATGCCTATCATTCTTTGTCCATCGAACGCTATCGGGTAACACCCGAATTAATTGAACGGGTAAGTAGTGGTGCCTGGGATATAAATGCCAATGCCGATGACAGGAAACAAAAGGATGCCATGGCTGCCAGAGGTTATTGGCAGGCATTTCAAAAAGTGAAAGATACCGTTGCAGGGATCATTGCAGGTAAAAATGCGGGAGAACTGGCAGATGGAGATCATCCGGGTTGGTACCGGGAATTATTTGGCCCTAACGTTGCTGCTGGTTTATTGAAAATATCTGATTTAGCCGGATACCGGAGCAATCAGGTCTACATCACCAGTTCCAAACACACCCCGCTGAGTGTTGATGCTATGCGGGATACTATGCCAGTTTTATTCGAATTGTTAGCCGAAGAACCCGAGGCAAGTGTGCGGGCAGTACTCGGACATTTCATATTTGTTTTTATCCATCCTTATATGGATGGAAATGGCCGTATGGGCCGCTTTTTAATGAATGCAATGCTGGCTTCAGGAGGTTATCCTTGGACGGTTATCCCGGTAGAAAAAAGAGCCGAATATATGGCGGCCCTTGAAAAAGCCAGTACTCAACAGAATATAGAGCCTTTTGCTAAATTTCTTGCACATTTAGTTAACCAGGAAATAGAAGGCAAGCCTGAAGCTCAACTTCCGAAAAGCAAAGATTAGCTATTGTAATAATTCAAAAATTAACTCCAGTTTGTCGGTGTTGATTTTTTTTATTCTGTAAAAGCGATTCTGTTCTCCAACTTACTAAAAAAATACAGTTTTAATTCAACGCCTCTTCAATACTGCTGGCTACTAATTCATCATCATATTCTTCCAAATAGATCCTGGTGACTTCTTCTGTTTCATGACCCATGGCTTCCTGAATGAGACTTACGTCAACCTTTTTATGCTTCAAATTAGTGGCAAATGAGTGTCGTGCTACATAAGATGTAACGACATGGTCTATTCCTTTTGCCTCTTTGATTTTTTTAGATCCTCATTTTAAGTCAGCATATTCCGGCTCCAGCCGTTTTGTACTGCCTCTCTGATATAAAATAATCTTTCATTAGTTTCTTTGACTTTATCCAACAAGGTGATATGGTGGTACCAGTGCAATTGTGCAAGCGGTGCTTGCACAAATTCAGGAAATGGTGGCCTAAGTTTTACAGAGGAGGCAAGTAAGGTATTAGCGAATTAAAAAACACACTCGTGCGGCAACAAAATATAAAACGCAGCAATATTACGTGATATAGAAAAAGACTTTCATCGTGGATTGCAGGAGGCCTGGCCCGACCTCAAGGCAATGAAAAAGGTAGTCGGTGATACCATGGCAGAATTTGCCGATTTCAAATCAAGAGAAAAAAACTGAAGTGACTACGCATTGAATATGTTTTTTATATTTGATTGACCTTATGATCACATTAGAGACCTTATGTATGCATTTACAAGGCAGCTGTTAGCAATGAGTAGGTCAACTTTGAATTGCCTGCGTTTTGTAAGGAATGAGCCCGGTAAAATACCGAGCTCATCTTATGAATAATTAAATTGGGTTTGTCTAACTTTTGGGGTGCACTTCATTTTTACACAGCCCTCTTTGCTTTACAGATATAGCTCAATGATTACATTATACAAAGACGCATCAATTGCCAAAACAAATAATTATTGCTGCGCTAATCCGTAGCCATTGGTTACCTTCCCTTTGGATTTGCTGATCGTTTCAGAAGGGATAGGCCAGTAAATCCGCGGCGGGTCACCGGCAGATGTTGTGCCTGAGAGAATGTTTCTTTGGTATACGGTAACAGCGTTAGCCAAATCAATACCCCAATTAGTTTTAGTATAGCCCGCAGCTTGTAATGCAGCAGCTTCTGCACCGGCCGGGTCAATATAGCGGAATAAACCCTGTATCGCTATATTGTGAGTTGTACCAACTACCTTACTGGCAACAGTTGCATTTGCACTATAATTGTACTGCCCTCTCCATGCCGGGTAAGCAGCCGGGTTAATCAAGGTATCTGTTGTAGGGCAATCATAAGTTAGCGGATTGGTTAATGCAACCTTCCTGATCCAGATAAAAGCCGGGAAATCGTTACCATTAGCAAAGTGGTGGTATCCAAGCGTTTTTATATCATTGATGGATGCAGCCATTTCCTGTTGAACGGCTATCGCCCTTTCCGCGTAAGTGCCCGAACGGATCATATCCCAGCGGCGTGTCCCCTCGCCAAGCAGCTCAAGTTTACGCTCCTCTAATATAGCATCCTTTAATGCCTGGCCTGCAACGCTGATGTTATGCAGTGCATTGCCAAAAGCCCGTTGCCTTATCTGGTTAACTAAGGCAACAGCATCATTTTCTCCCAATTCGGCTTTAACTTCAGCCAGCATTAATATAACATCTGCCATTCTTAAAACAGGCCAGTTTATGCCCGAGGACCGCTGAGAGGCTACGTTTGGAGTGGCCATGCGGTTATCGTCCCATTTATTGGTAGCTATACCGCCGAGGCTCTTACTACCCGGTGTAAAGGAGATCATCTTTTCATTTCCATCTCCATTGCTTGCTGTAACAGTGGCGCTGGCGTCTCTGCGGTGATCGGCATTTTCATATTCGCCATAATAAACAGTAGGAATAATACGCAGTGCACCGAACGTTTTTGTGGGGGCAGCAACAGATGAGCCACCATCAGACGGGCGGCCAAAAGCGTATGGATACTCGCTGGTGGTTGTCAGCGTACCGCCTTGTATGTTGCCTATTTCAAATATTGATTCAGGGCTTACTGTCAAATCATTAAAATACTGAAAGTGACGCTGGAACGGGTTGTTGATGCTCCCGCCCCTGCTATCGGTGGTTATCAAAGCAGCGGTTCCTTTGTTATCAATAGCTTTTTGCAAGTAAGTTTTAGCTGTTTGATAATAAGTGAGGTAGTCGGTACGGCGTGCGTATACGCATTTGTTGGCTTCGGTGCCCTTCTTGGTAAAGGTAACGCTTCCGTACAAACCGCTTACATCGGTACGTATGGTTTGATATCCCCCTGCAAAAAGCGCTATCTGCCCCATCAAAGCATCGCAAAATGTACGCGACATGCGCTCCTGGTTGATATTACCCTGGCCAATGTTGTACATCAACGGCTCTGCCTTTTTAAGGCCATCTATCAAACTGTCATAAATATCAAAGCGTGAGGTTAATGAATAATCATCAGCACTTGTATTTTCATAGCCGTACGGCACGTCGCCAAAATGCAATGTCAATTGAAAATAACAGAACGCCCTCATGGTCATCGCTTCACCATACAGTTGTGTCCAATCGGTTGTTTTACCCGCCGCTACATCAGCTTTATAAGCATCTTTAGCAGCAATGACATTAGCTAACCTGCTGGCCAGGGCAAGCGTTTGATAAAGTGAGTTAAACCCGCCTGCAACGGCGTCAACCCCTAACTGGTCGGAACGGCCAATAGCGTTCAGATTATTTGTAGACCCATCTTCCGGATAATATTCCGCGTCCGATCCAACAGGATCGTTCCAGCGGTAAACACCCATAATGCAATTTTGACGGTAATTCGCATAACACCAGGAAAGTGATTTGAAAGTTTCTGTCGTTGTTGTTGTAACAAAATTATCATCTACACTGGAGGGCGATGCTACATCCAGGTAACTTTTTTTACATTGCGTAAAAGATAGACACAAGGCAACGGCAGCTATATATTTTATATATGTTTTCATGTTTTGTCTTTAAACTGTTAGAAATTAAGGTTTACACCTACAACAAATGACCGTGCACGGGGATAAGAGCCAAAGTCAAAGCCAGTGGTTGGGTATGGCGAACTATTCGCATTATCATTAACACCTACTTCCGGGTCCAGCCCGCTATAGCCGGTGATGGTAAGTAAGTTATAAACGCTACCATATACACGCAAGCTGCCTACGCCAATTTTTTTCAGTGCAGATTTAGGCACAGTGTATCCCAAAGTAAGCGTATTAAGACGAAGGAACGAACCTTTTTCGATACCCAGGGTTGATGTAACTCCCGTTTCGCTGTACGCCAAAGGCAAAGCGGCATTGGCGTTTGCCGCGTTAAACTCATCAGGTGTTTTTAACCTAACAAGTTGCCCGTTAACAACATTGTAAATTTTGTAGGCGTTGGTCATGATAGCCAGTTTGTTTTCATAAACGCCTGCTTCCTTAGGGCCATACAACGATGCCAGTTTATTGGCATTGTAAATATCGTTACCAACGCTGTAATTGAAGTTTAGCCCCAGGTCGATATTTTTATACGCAACACTAATATTAAAGCCGCCTGTAAACTTCGGAGTGGTATTGCCAATAACAGCAAGATCTTTATCGTCTATCTTACCATCGTTATTCAAATCTTTATACTTAGGCACTCCCGGGTAAGCGATCTGGCCAGTCGGACGATCTGCACCAGTGGTAACTCCGTGCACTACACCACCAGAAACACTGGTAAGGTCGGGCACACCGCTTTTTAGCGTATACATGCCATTGCTGTAGGTAAAATCGTTAGGGGTATAAAAACCATCATAAGTTAAGCCACGCACCAGGCCAACAGGCCGGCCTACTACAAGCTGGTAATCAGATGCCGGGTAAGTTGCACTGCTTGCCCAGTTTGTACCATAAAGCCCGGTTACGTTACTGGCAAGCTTGTCTACCTTATTCTTATTGAAAGTAATATTACCACCTGCGGCAACCCTCCAATCTTTATTTTTGAACACTGTGCCTAAAAGCGATAGTTCTATACCTCTGTTACTTATTTGCCCGATATTGGCATAGGTGTAAGTAAAGCCGGTAACACCGGGTATACTGGTTTGGGTAAGTACGTCTTTAGTGGTATTCCAATATACATCAACAGTACCCGATAATCTGTCACCAAACAAACTAAAATCAGTTCCAATATCGCGGGTAATGGTAGTTTCCCATTTTAAATCCGGATTAGATAAAACAGTAGGGTTGCTTAACGAATACGCGGCGAGGGTAGTGTGGTTGATGTCGTACTGATTTCTTGGATCAGTTACAGAACCCCATGACTGCGTGTTAAGCCCTGTAGGGATATTATTATTACCAACGGCACCGTAAGATGCGCGAAGTTTCAAGTTGTCGACCCAGTTAACATTTTTCATGAAAGGTTCCTGCGATATCCTCCATGCAAACGCGCCGCCCGGGAAATATCCCCAGCGGTTATTGCCGGCAAACCTGGAAGAACCATCAGCACGGAATGTAAGTGTCAATAAATACTTATCCATGAAGTTATACATGGCACGGCCAAAGTATGAATTAAGACGGTCGGGGGTATTTACGCTGGATGAAAATGCGAATGAATTTTTTGTCCTGTCATATTGGTTGATCTGGGCAAAGGCAGTTTGCTCTGTAAAGTTTGATGGAAAGTAATTTGCCTGTATCGAAATACCGGTACCCCCCGAATTGAAAAACTCCGTTCCTGCCAATAAGCTAATCTTATTATCCTTATTAATATTAAACTCATAGCCCAATGTATTTGCCCAGCGCAAGCCCCAACTGTCGTTTTTACGATAGTCGGCATTACCGGCATACAATTTATTACCGGTTGCATCGTCCATATAGCCATTATAAGTAGCGCCCGACCAGTATTTACGCTGTGTCCAGGTACCGTTTCCGCTAAAATCGGTATGATAGGTTAAACCTTTAATAATCCCCCAGTTCAATGAGGCTATTCCAACAAAATTTGACGAAAGGCTAAGCGGGTCGTAATCACTGATACGCGCCACAGGACTATAGTTATCCCACAAAGCGTTTTTACCATATTGCGATATATTATTGCTTGCTGTTAATGCAGGCACACTGCCTAAAATATGGTTAGTGGCAATTGGGCGAAAACGATAAGCAGAAGATAATATTGAGCCGCTTCCGCTTGTAATGCCCTCATCGCCAAGCGTTGGCGTATTCGCGTAACGAGTGTTTAAGTCAAACGTAACATTGTCAAATATTTTTTGGGTAAGTTTAAATGCTGCTGTAGCCCGACGCTGATATGATTGCAGTTTCATACCTTCATCATCACTATAGGTGGCCGAGAACAGCACCTTTGTTTTGTCGGTACCGCCTGATATCGTAAGGGCGTGGTTCCACGATATTGACTGTTTATAGGCTTGCTTTTGGATATCATCTGTTGGAAGGTTCCGGTAACTCTCTATTCCGCCTGCGTTGCTGCCAGCATTTGCTCCCAGGCCATATAATTGTTCAAAAGGTGTTTGGTAAGCAGTACCGTTTGCAGCCGCATTAGCCCACACATATTGCAGATAATCGTAAGGGCTTAAGGCTTGTAAATATTTGTTTGGCGTATTAATTTTAACATAGCCATTATAGCTTACGTTAGTTTTACCTGCTTTGGCCGATTTGGTGGTAACAAGTACTACACCATTGGCACCGCGAGAACCATAGATAGCTGCCGATGAGGCATCTTTTAACACGTCAATACTTTCTACCTGATCGCCGGGGATATCATTTAAATTGCCCGGGACACCATCAATAAGTACCAATGCCTGGTTGCTTTGTGATATGGAAGTTCCGCCACGTACGCGGATGTTAATACCTGCACCCGGGCGACCATCCTGCGATGTAATGTTTACCCCTGGTAACTTACCTTGCATGGCCTGTGCCACGTTAGGAACCGGTGTAGCCGCAATGTCTTTTCCGCTAACCGAAGCTACAGCGCCCGTTAAATCGCGCCTTTTAACCGTACCGTAACCTATAACCACAATTTCATTCAGGTCTTTTTGGCTTCCGGCCAGTGATATGTTAATGATTGTACGATTGTTGATGGTTTCTTCGATCGAAGCATAGCCAATAAAGGAAAACACCAGTATATTCTGGCCGGTTTTAACTTTTAAGCTGTAATGGCCGTTAGCATCGGTAGTTGTGCCGGTTGATGTACCTTTAAAGGTTATACTTACGCCCGGTAATGACCGGTCATGCTCGTCCTTGACGGTACCACTCACTGTTTTGTCTGCCTGGGCAAACAGCCGGCAAGTCATCGCCAGCAAAAGAAAGATACTGAGCACAAAGCTTCGGTTAAGAAGCCGGATTTTTTGCCGATCGGGCCCGGCATTGAATAATAATTGTTCAGGTAAATTCATTATTAAATTGGTTTGATAATTGGTTTATAAATTAGATGGGACTGAATTGAACAATGCAGGCGAAGCGAACATCGATCTGCCGGTTTCTTATCAGTAAAGAAGTGCCGGTTACGCCTTTGCAATAAGTTTAAGCTGTAGTGGCTGCATTTCTCCGGTTTATATTTTTAGCCGAACCGAAGATTAGGTGGCTGTTGTGATTGCACATTAATAAAGCGCTGCGCAATAATTGTTAAAAAAACAAGTAAAATTTTTCTCATAGCAAAAAGTTAAAAGCGCCGACTATTGGTTGTTTGCCGGCAAGGTTAATAGTGGTTATAATTAGTGATCAGCATCGATGCCCGGATAAACCAGGTAATCGGTTGTGTTAAAAACAAACCTATATAAATATACCCCGCAACAGGGTTGAAATTTGGCCAAAAAGGTTTAAAATTAGTTCAACGAGAGTGTATTTTGTGCCTAAAAGGGCAATTGACCGTTAATTGGTGCCAACTTTTAAACCTTATTACGCGTCCAATTTTTAAATGGACTTTGGGGAATTGTTGCTGGACACGCTTTTGTGTTTTTAGCTGGTAGTCTTCGCGTGGGTTCCGGCATAGAGAACTCCGTGCATAAAATAAATTGAATTAAAATACATGGATGGATACACAGAATACTACGGTTTAGGTATCAATTTATATTGTAGTTTCATATTATCTTTAAGAAAGCATATCAACGATAATATTCCTCCTGGTATCCGGAATTGAAGAGCTGCTTTGAGGCTACTGGATGAGCCCTGAAGAAGACTTTGATGTCTTTTGATAATCGGAAGGGGAAATATTGAACTTTGCTTTAAAACAGGTAGCAAAATATTTAGGACTGTTAAACCCTACAGCATAAGCAATTTGGGAGATATTATCGCTGCCGGCATCCAGTAATTGCTGCGCCCGTAAAAGCCTGTGATCGCGAACAAATTCAACAGGGCTGAACTGGGTAAGGCTTTTCAGTTTGCGATAAAATGTTTGCCTTGACATGTTGATCACTTCGGCAACCGACTCGATATTAAAATCAGGGTTGTCCATACCCGCGTCAATCTGTTCTAACACCTTTTTCAAAAATATTTCATCTTTTGATGTTACTATAATATCCCCCGGATTTAAGCTCACTACTGCCTTGCCGGTCATCATTTCATTGACCAGTCTGCTCCGGCGTTCTATAATGTTTTTAAGGGTTGTTAGCAAAAAGGCGGTATCAAAGGGCTTTGTAATGTAATAATCGGCTCCATAATTTAAGCCCGCTATCTGGCTTTCAACAGCAGTTTTAGCGGTAAGTAATACTACCGGTATATGGCTGGTGGCGGCATCATTCCTTATCTTACCCAATAGTTCCAATCCATCCATCCGCGGCATCATTACATCACTTAAAATCACATCAGGCTGTAGTTTTAATATTTTTTCCCAGCCTTCAACTCCATCATCAGCAGTTTCAATACGGTACTTGCCACTTAGCTGCATCCTAATCAATTCGCGCATATCCTGGTTATCTTCTACCAATACCAGTAAAGGTTCATTATTTAGCCCGGCATAAATGGTTTGTTCATTCTTAAGGCCGGTATTGGTTGGCTGTAGCAATACTGAGCTTTGTTTGTCTTCAGGCACTGCTGCATCAACCGGAGGAATGGTTTTAACAGTGTTTACTGGCAAGGTTATCCGTACCCAAAGGCCTCCGGGCTCCCTGTTCTGCGCGCAGATAGTTCCCCGGTGCAGTTCAACCAATTCTTTCGATAAGGCCAGCCCAATACCAGTACCCTTTAAATGGCCGGTATTAGGGTGCGAGCCTTCGGTATAAAGATCAAACAAGCTATCAATTTCAGATGGCAGTACACCGCACCCTTCATCAGTAACATCAATTATCATATCGCCGGTGTCCTTCATCTGCAAGTGCACTGTGATTTTTTTTCTTTCGGGGGTAAACTTATAGGCGTTGGCGATCAGGTTATATAATACGGTTTCTATTTTTTCAGGATCCAGCCAAACCATGGCCGTATCCACATCCGTTTTAAAGGCAAATTCAATATTTTTCAGCTGCCGCATCTCTTCAAAATAGCCGGCCACATCAGTAATAAGTTCTACCATATTGATAGCCGAAAGATTTAATTTTGCTTTACCGCTTTGCACCTTCCTGAAATCCAACAATTGGTTTACAAAACGAACCATACGGTTTGCATTGCGCTGAATAATTGTCAGGTATTGACGATCGTCCCTACTAAGGTAAGCTCTTTGCACAAGCTCATTAATGGGATTGATAATAAGCGTAAGCGGGGTACGTAGCTCGTGCGAAATATTGGTGAAAAAACTCAGCTTTAATTCGGTCATTTTCTGCTCAACGGCTACCTTCTGCTTTAACTTGAGCATAGTTAAAGCATTTTGCCTGATAGCAGCCAGGATTGCATAAATGATAATAGCATAAATAATGTATGCCCACCAGGTTGCCCACGGCGCAGCAAGCACCGTAATGGCCAGGCTTTTATAAGGGACGTTTATAAACCTGTCGGGATCATCACATTTTATTTCGAAAGTATAGCTACCGGCGGGTAGATTAGTATAAGTGGCCCGCTGTTGGTCACTGTCCTCATGCCATTCGTTATCAAACCCCTTTAAACGATAAGCGATGGTTAAGTGATTACCCGATCGGTAATCCAAAACAGCATAATCCAGGCTGAAAATATTTTGATCATACTTTAATCTGACACCATCCGAATAATTAATATCACGATTAAGGATCCGGGTGCTATCTTTGATCGCCACATCTCTATTGTTCACCTGCAGGTTGGTTAGTACCAAATTTGCATTAATTGCGTCGTTCTTAACCTGGCTCGGATCGAAAACCATATAGCCTCTTACTGCACCAAACACCAATTTACCATCTTTTGTTGCCTGGCATGAACTTTCAGAAAAACCTTTTTTAGGAATGCCGTCATAAGAATTGAAATTTTTAAACTTTCGCGTATTCAAATCAAACATGGATAAACCGGCCTTAGTAGCCAGCCATAAGTGATGATATCCATCGCCGATACAACTCATTACATAATCATTAGCTAAACCTTGTTTTGAAGTGTATGCTTTAAACTTTTGCAAGCCGGTTTGCGGGTCGTCAACAGCCAGGTTTAACCCGCCGCCAGATGTTACAAGCCACATCTGGTTTTTGCTATCGCGATAAATATGCTGGATATCGTTATTGCCCAGGCTTTCAGGATCGCCGGGTATTTTCTTGTAAGTTTCGTATAAAAGTTTACCATTTTTATAATTCAAAATTACCAGGCCGCCTGTGGTTGCTATCCATAAACGCCCTTTAACATCCGTTGCTAAATGCCTTATTTTAAGACAGGTTTGCGGGTAGCCGGTTCCGTTTTCAGAAAGCCTTGTAAATGAAATGTTACCATTGTTCCTATTGAGCAAACAAAGCCCGTTATCAAACGTACCTATCCAAATGCGCCCTTCCTTGTCTTCTTTTATCGAATAAATTTCGTCGCTGTTAATGGATGCCGGATCGGAGGGGTTATAGCGATAGTTTACCAGCCGGTAATGAAGTTCTGAAGGATCGGTAGGCGTAGCCTGGTATAAGCCTTTGGTTTTAGTACCCATCCAGATAACTCCGTTATGGTCTTGGGTAATACAATAAACCGCGCCAATATTCTCCCCAACAAAATTTGTGAAAGTTACCGGTAGCCGTTGCCCGTTTTTGTAAACTAAAACCTGTCCGTTTTTTAACCCAAACCATAGCCTGTTTTGCCGGTCGGCACAAATTCCTCTCACCTCATTATCCGATTGAAAGTCAGCATGCTCATTTAGTAAACTGGTTTGAAAAACGTTTGGCGGGAAAATTATTTTTTCCAGGCCGTGTTCATCTGTGTGGAGCCAAAAGATACCGGCAGGATCATAATATACGGTAGTTACAAGGTTTGAAAAACGACGGCTATTTGAACCGGGCTCATTGTAAAAATAGTTAAACTGTTCCGAAACGTTATCATAATAGCCAAAACCACCATCTCTGAGCACACACCAAACAACACCATTTTTATCTTCTATCACCTTGAAGTGATTGGCGAAATTGGTTTTTTGGGCATCATTTTTTTGGATGAACGTTGTAAATTTTTGAGTTAGCAGATCAAAGCGGATCGCTCCTTTTGTGCCCGGTTCAATCCAAAGACCACCCGAATGATCTTCAAAAATTGTATGTAATGGTTCGCCCGCATGATAAACCGTTCGCGATAACAGGCCGATCCCTATGGTAAATGATATCAACTCGCCGTTGCCAGTTGTTAAATAAGCTTTTGTATGGCTGCGGTTAACCAGTACCCCATTTATAGATGCAGTACTTATTCTCTGTTTTGAAAACTGCTTTTCTTGTTTATCATATAGATACAAGGTGCCGCTTTTTGTGCCAAAAAACAGCTGCGATTTGCTTTCGGCAACACAGGTAAATGCTTCTTCGGGATGTTTATCTAAATCAGCTATTTCGTAACTGCCGTTTCCTTGCCGTTTTTCAAGGCATATAACGCCGTGTTCTGTCCCTATCCACTTGTTTCCATCGCTATCTCCATAAAAAAATTTAAACTTTTTTGAGGGTGGCCCCGAGGGTGTTATGGCGTTTTTAATATAATGCCTGTAGCTTATCCTCTCAGTATTGATCCCTTTTACGCAAATAATTCCGTTAACTAATGTACTAATCCATAAAGCGTCCTGATCTAAACATAAGATCTTATCAAAATTGATCTTCTCTTTCAGGTTGAGGATAATGGCAAGTGAGAGGAAACGACCTGTTTTTTTATCGAAACGATAGATCTGGGAATCATAAGCTTTGATCCAAAGATGATCGTAATTGTCTTCGGTAATCTGATCAATACGATTATTATTGATTTGCGACGAATCGCCTGCTAAAGATTTGAAGACGGTAAATTTACGCCCATCAAAGCGGTTAAGGCCATCCCAGGTGCCAAACCACATATATCCTTGCCGGTCTTTGAATATTGATGTAATAACATCATGAGATAAGCCGTCTTCGGTTGAGTAATGTTCTGTTATGCAATGCATTTGGCAAAATGCAGCTCCGGTTAATAACCAAAGCAAAAACATGCACAAAAAACACCTGAATTTCATATAATTTCTACCTCACTAAAAACATTGACTTACAATTAGGCTATACTGGCGATTGCCACATACCGTTAAATCTATAAATTTTATTTTGCTTATCATATTTCTGAATTTTCACTGCACCACCACATATCTATTACCCCATAGTTATCTGTCAATAGGCGTAACCCTAAACCAGTCAAAATCAGCATAGCCCGAATCATTGATCTGCGTATCGCGCGTACAGAATATGCCAACCTTCGCGCCTATCCATCGCCCCACTTCGGCTTGGAATGTTTCACCAGCATTGATAAACGTTTGCCCATCTGTACTGTAGCTAAAATCGCACTTTGCCCCGGCGCTTACTTTTACGCGCAGCCACACAGTTAGCTTATCCAGTTTAGCAATGGTTTTCTCTTCTTCGGCGTTGCCTTTATCTGCATCTTTGCAATGATCAAACACCAGGTATACGCCATCTTTTTTATTTTTAACCGCTATACTGGCATAGCTGAAACCCATGATGGTTAAACCAGCTTTTTCTTCCAGTTTAACATTGGGTGTAAAGGTCATTTTGGTTGTAGTCTCAAACTCGTCGGCCATAAATTTCTGCAGTAGCACATTACCGGCTCCCCAAAGGTTTTTAGCACCCTCAGGCATCTTATCCGAATAAAGCCTTAGCGCACCTTTGCCCGGGTTCAGATAATACCAGCCGGCCTGTGCGTTGGCCATCCACTGCCATTGCAGGCCGAGGGTAGTTCCATTAAACTCATCGCTTTCAACCGGTGTTTCGATAGGGTAAGTTTTACCAACATTTGGCTTTTTGTAAACCAGTACAGGTTCGCCTTTGCCATCGCCATCTTTGTCGGCACCTATTACCGGCCAGTTATTTTTCCAAACCATAGGCTGCAGGTGTACCACACGGCCGTACTGTTCTTTATCCTGAAAGTGCAAGAACCAATCCTCGCCGGTTTGGGTAGTTATCCAGGCACCCTGATGCGGGCCATTAACAGTTGTTTTACCCTGATCCATCACTACTTTACGCTCGTAGGGGCCATAAATGTTTTTTGACCTTAATACCAACTGCCATCCGGTAGGCACCCCGCCCGCCGGTGCAAAAATGTAGTAATAACCATTCCGCTTGTAAAATTTAGGCCCCTCAATGGTTGGGTCGGTTTCGTGGCCATCATAAACTATTACGCCTGCATCAGTTACTTTGGTGCCATCCGCATTCAGCTTATTAACAGCGATAACACTTTTAATACCGGCACGGCTGCCGGCAAAACCATGCACCAGGTACATCTGGCCATCGTCATCCAACAGCGGACAGGGGTCAATCAATCCTTTGCCTGCGTAAACCATAACGGGGATGCTCCATGGCCCGGCCGCATTTTTGGCTTTTATAAGGTAAATGCCATAATCGGGATCAGGATAATACAGGTAAAACTCACCTTTGTAATAACGTAGTGCGGGTGCCCAAACGCCATCACCGTGACGGGGAATATCGAAATGATCAAATGGCTGCTGACGTACCAGGGCGTGGCCAATGATATGCCAGTTCACCAGATCTTTTGAATGCAATATGGGCAACCCCGGTATATCCTCAAAACTGGATGAAACGAGATAAAAGTCATCTCCTACACGTATGGCGTCCGGATCGGAATAATCGGCATTGAGCACCGGGTTTTTATAGGTGCCATTGCCCTGGTCGGCAACCCATACTTTAGATATATAGTTGCTTTTTGTTACAGGTTTTACCTGTGCGTTTGCAAAAGGTACAACGGCAGTAAAAGCTAGTATGCAGATGGTGTTTTTCATAATTATTTAACTTCCGGGTCCCAGTTATCACTGCCGCCAAGGATATTCTTAATTGTATACTGTTTTGCCTCCTGATCTGTTAGTTTGTGCGCCCACTGTACCCTGTTTTTAGGGTTGGCGCCCGGTCCGGTACTATTATATTCGGCATAATAGGCTGTCTTTTCCTTATCCGGGAACATGCTGTCCCCTTTCCACGGGTCCCATCCCTGGGGAATGATGTGCGTACCCATTTCGGTATTCAGAAATACCGTTTTGGCGTATGATCTCCATGGCCTGCCCAGGTATTCCTTGTTTACCGATTCATCAGCTATCAGCTTACAGTTCATCAGCACGTAGCCATATTTTTGCAAAGAGGTTGTGGCAGCAGCTGTAATGTACGAGTTGACCAGGCTTTTAATAATGCAGCGTTGGAAAACAACGGTAGCTTCGCCAAACAGGAAGTCTGTAGTGCCTTCAATATAACAATCCTGAAATAGCTCGCGCGATGTAGCGGTGGCAGTATACAGTGTATCCTGGTTGCCCAGCAGCTTACAGTTACGCACAATGCAGCGGTCGGCTTCTACATGCAGCGCCACGGCTTGTCCTACCCGGCCGGCCGAATTGATAATGGTGAGGTTTTCTGCCATGAAATTATTGCCGGCAATCAGTACAGTGTAAGAGGTGTAAGTTGAAAATTTATCCCGCCCAAAGCCATCCTTGCCACCAGGAACAGATTTACCCGAATAGTCATCATTAGTGATAATGGTATTTTTATTATCTTCTCCAATAAGTGAAATATGTGTTTTCCACGATGGTATTACCAGCTTTTCGTGATAGATACCCTTTTTGATGCGGATAGGCACCTGTATAGCACCCAGATCACGAACAGCGTTTACTGCTTCCTGTATGGTTTTAAAATCGCCGCTGCCATCCTGCGCTACTGTTATTTCTTTATAAGCCTTAGTAACAGGCTGCGCCTGGCAAACAGCAACTGCCGCCGGCAGCAACAAGCTAAGTATGATCTTTTTCATATTACATTATTTTTTCCCTTGCAACCATTCAATTTCTGTAGCTGCGAGTATAAAAGCGCCCACACCTTTGGCATCATTAGTAATTACCTTTTCACTCAGGTAATAAGCGTAGCTGCCATCACGGTAAGGCTTTCCGCCAAGGCCACCTACCTGAACAGTGCCATTCAACACTAAAAGGCCCCTGTCATCGGTACGGATAAATTTTTTTATAATGCCTGCATACCCTTTCTGTGCTGCAGATGTATAGCTGGCCGGCAAATATTTTTGACGTACAGCCTTAGCCAGCGTATATACAAACATACATGATACCGATGCTTCCTCATAATTACCTTTTTCAGTGCCTTTATCCAGCACTTGGTACCAAAGCCCGGTAGGTTTATCCTGCCAGCGCCCTACTGCTGCGGCATAACGCTGCAGGATGGCCAGCAGTTGCTTACGTCTGGGATGATTAGCCGGAAATTGATCCAGCGCGTCAACCAGCGCCATACCGTACCAGCCCATGGCCCGACCCCAAAAGTTTGGCGAACGGCCGGTTTTCGGATTGGCCCAGCGCTCTTTCTTTGATGCGTCCCAGGCATGGTACAGCAATCCTGTTTTTTCATCCCGCGAATGTTTTTCCATTAATATAAACTGCCGGGCAATGTCATTGAAAGCTGTATCCTCGTGAAAAGTGGCCGCATATTCAGCGTAAAACGGCTCGGCCATGTACAAACCATCCAGCCACATTTGGTTCGGGTAACGTTTTTTATGCCAGAAACCACCGTCAAATGTACGGGGTTGTGTACGCAATTGTTCGCGCAATGTTTGCACGGCTTTCAGGTACTTATCTTCGTGTGTTTGCTGGTAAAGCATCAGCACATTGCGGCCGCAGAGAATAAAATCAAGGTTATGGTCGGACAGGTTATAGGTACGGATGCTGCCATCGGGCTGCACGAATTTATCCATACAGTGTTTTATAAAATCGAAATACTGTCTGTCGCTGGTTTGACGCCAGATGTTTTCTATTCCCTTCAATATAACGCCCTGGTCATAGGTCCATTTGTTGCCTGTGGGCAGGCTGTCTTTCCAGATAGTCATCACCGTTTGGGCCATTTGCTGTGAATAAGGCCTGCCTGATTGTGCACTGACCGTTTGAACTGCCCATGGCGTTAATAATATAAAACCAAGTACTTGCAGGCGTAAAAAGCTTTTTATCATGAGTGTTTATTTAAATATTTTAGTTAGAAACTGGTCAATGTCATTTACCATAAGGTCAAACCAGGGCTGATATAAACAGAAGGTGTGCGGCGTATCTTTAAAACTATCAATCCGTACATATACGCCTTTTTTATCCATCATGTCTTTAAATACATCACGACCGGCATGCATTCTGTCAACCGCGCTATTCAGGAATAAAAAGGGTAGCTTATTACGTTCGGCATAAGTAAGCGGGCTGGCCTCTGTCCAGATATCAAGGTTTTCGGTCCGTTTATAACCTATCCACATAGTTGAGGCTGCAACCGTTTGCTGATTTTGAGTTTCCCAGGCGTCGGGCGCGACAAATGTGAGCGTACCATCAATATCGATCACGGCCTGTACCGAACTCGAATACCCTTTATTAGCATCCAGCGCATCGAATTTATCCAAACCCGAAGTCATTCCTACTAATGCGGCCAATTGCCCGCCAGCCGAAAAGCCCAAAACAGCGATCTTATTTGTATTGATATTAAATCTTTTAGCATTAGCGTGCAGCCATTGTATTGCCGATTTGACATCATTCACCGCCGCCGGGTAAAGCGCTTCGGTAGATAGGCGATATTCTACAGTAAAGCTTGCATAACCCAGGGCGGCCAAATGTTGTGCCAGCGGAATATGCTGCGCACGGTTACCCGAACGCCAGCCGCCGCCGTGTACGATAATGATTGCGGGTACAGGCTTTTGCTTAGTAGCCGATGGCGTAAAGGCATCAATGTGCAGCTCACGGCTGCCCACCTTGCCATAAACCAGGTTACGTGCTTCAACTACTGCTTTTGAGGGGCTATCGGGAACGATTTTAATGAACGGGTATTTCTTTACATTGTTTTTAAAATCGCTGGTGATGGAAAAAGAGGTATCCGGGGCCGTGGTCAGCCATGCTTTAGATTGAGCGGAAACTTTTGTAAGTGCAAGAAGGCCTAAAGCTAAGCCCAATAGAAGGGTTTTATTTTTCATAATGCAACCTAGTTAATACCCGATCAGATCCTACCACACGGCTGTTAATTTCTGGTGACAGCCTGCGCAGGTCTGTCAGTACAATTTCGGCCATTTTGCGGGCACCCAGTTCGTTAAAATGGGTATCGTCTTTTTTTCCGTCGGGGTAATTGGGATTTTCGCCAGGCTCCAGGTAATTGTATAAGCATTTAGACCCTTCAGGGCCAAAGCGCTGTACCAACTCCATACTTTCCTGGTCAAGATCTATCAACTGTACATGCTTTTCTAGAGCTACATCGCGTACAATCCGGGCATAACGGGCGTGGGTGTCCGTTACTGTGCCTGTGCTGTCAAAGCTGCGGCGTGTTACCGGAGTGATCAGTACAGGTATTGCCTTTTTGCTCCGCGTTTGATCAATATAAAGGATTAAGTTGTTTTTGAATTCTGTTTCTCTAGTTGCCGATTTTTTGGTAGGCACCTCATCGTTATGACCAAATTGTATCAGCACATAATCTTCTGCATTCAAATTATCGGTGATTTGTTTCCAAAGGCCGTCAGTGATGAAAGTACGGGTGCTGCGGCCATTTTGAGCTTTGTTGATTATGACTACGGTTGAGTCTAAAAAATTTTTGAAACTCATGCCCCATCCGGTCTCGGGATATGCACTTACCTTTTTATCTGCCATTGTTGAATCACCTGCTAAAAAAATGGTTAACTTTTTTTTGGGCGGGATAAAGCTTAATGTTATGCCGCCCAGCATAATAATTGCCAGGCTAAACCGATATATTTTACTTTGACGTGGTTTTTTCATAATGATGTTATAGTTATTTAGTTGGCAGTTTTTCGGGGATAATTTTCATTTCGATCAGCCACATTTCACACAGTTTGGTCCACAACTCTGTCGACCCGGGATTATTGCGTAGCGCTATGGCGTGAGCGCCTTGCGGAAATGCGTGAAAACTTACCGGCACATTGTTTTGCAACAGCGCCTGGTAAAACATCAGGCTGTTCATTGGATTTACTGCTTTATCATTAACGGCATCGGCAATAAAACATGGGGGCGTGGACCTGCTTACGTTAAGCTGGGCCGAAAAATGCCTCTTCAGAACTTCGGTAGGGTTGGGGCCGAGTAAATTTTTAACACTACCCGCATGTGCATAAGATGTACTGAGGTCAATCACCGGCGAAACGAGAATAGCGAAATCCGGACTGAACGAAACACGGTCGAGGCTATCCTTAATTGCACTGACATCGGTGGTTTGGGTAATTGTGGTAGCAGCAAGATGCCCGCCTGACGATGTACCCATGATGCCGATCTTATCAGGATCGACACCCCATTTTGCTGCGTTGATCCTGATGTAGCGAATGGCTCGCTGTGCATCCATCAACGGGCCGATTTCACGTTGCTGCAAGTCTGGAGAGTTAGGCAGGCGGTAGTTAAGCACAAATGCCGAAACGCCCATGGTGTTGAACCATTTAGCCAGTTGCAGCCCACTAATTATATAGGCAAGCCGCTCATAGCCGCCGCCCGGACAAATAACTACTGCGGCACCCTTATTTTCCTGTTTTCCGGGAAAGAACGCGTACACGCCTGGTAGCATTACCCTGTAGATGCGTTCATTGGCTACGCTGTCGGTAAGCCGCAGGTTTTTAGAGTTTGGGATATGACCATGTGGCCATATCTCCATAAAGGTTTGCGCCTGTGTACTGGCTGAAAAGATCATTAATGCCAGTACGGTCAATTTGAAAAGCAAATGTTTCATCATTTATCTTGTCGGATTATTTTCTTATTGTTAATGCAGATTTATCCGCTCCATATTTAAATTCTGCCACCTGGCCGGCCGAGCTGATATCTGTGTGCAATAAGTCAACCTGCCCCATATACTTGCCATTGATACTCAACAACAGATAGGGCTTTGCCGCTGATGCAAGGTTATCGATCGTGATTTTGTTACTGTTCTCTATATGAACCAACGGTTGGGTGGTTTTGCATAGCAGCATTACTTTGGTCAGGCTAACGTCGCTGGCATCAATAATTTCGGCTCCATGATCCGCCTTGATCGAAATATTTTCCAGGTGGATGTTATTGATGCTCATTTCAGGCAGGCCGCGGATGAGCATGGCCCGGTTGGCGCCATCGCATACTACATTATTAATATAAAAATTACGGAATTGAGGGGTTCCTGCGTCAACAGGTGGCTTTTCTTCGTCACCGCCGGTTTGAGCCAATGAAGGTGCCTTAGTAAAATAATACATATCAAACAGGATCGCATCGTGCACAATATTGCGCATGGAAATATTACGGATATAGATATTTTTAACCACACCGCCACGCCCTCTTACTGTTTTAAAACGCAAGCCGTTGTCGGTGCCAAAAAAACTGCAGTCTGAAACAAAAATATCATGTGCGCCTCCTGACATTTCGCTGCCGATAACGAAGCCACCGTGGGCGCTGTATACCACATTGTTTTGGATCAAAATGTTTTGACAAGGTTTGCCAACTTTTCTGCCTTCTTCATCTTTTCCCGACTTGATACAGATCCCGTCATCTCCGGCATCAATAGTGCAATTAACCACCAGCACATTTGAGCAGGATTCAATATCCATACCGTCACCGTTCTGCGCATTTGACGGATTGCGGACATGCACGCCATCAAATGTCAGGTCTTCACATTGCAGCATATGAAGGCACCAAGCTGCGGAGTTTTGAAAGGTTGTACCCTGTATCAGCACCTTTTTACAGTTACTGAATACGATGAGGTTGGGGCGAAAAAAATCTTTTATATCCTGGTAATCGCCCAGCTTTTTGACGGTTTGTATATAGCCTGCATTCCGGATGCGGGCACCTTTAGCATAGCTGGCCGAAGGGTACCAGGTACGGCCATCATCGCTAAGCTCACCGCCCGAAGCGATGAGTGCTTTCCAATCGCGGTCGGTAACATTGTCTTTACCCATTGCGCGCCAAACCTCTCCATACCCGTCAACAATACCCTCGCCGGTAATGGCGATGTTCTGCAGATCCTTACCCGAGATCGGAGACTGATTTCGGATGGACTTGTGTCCTTCAAAGTTCCCTTCAATAAGGCCGAAACTGCTTTTATCAGATGTAAACTGTAATACAGCAGCTTGGCTGAGATGAAGATTGACATTGTTTTTCATCACAATAGGACCGGTTAACCAAAATCCGGGAGGGATAAGTACAACGCCGCCACCGTGCTCGCTGCACGCGTTAATAGCGGTGTTGATGCTTTGCGTATTAAGCGTGAATCCGTTTGCTTTGGCACCAAATTTTTCAATGCTAAAGGTGTCGGTTTTAAAGGATGGTAATTCGGCTGTTGGCAAATGGTGCCAGGAATAAACGGCGGTGTTTTTTTGCCCGTTTGCTTCTAAGCATAGGCAAAATAATAAAATTGCTAATAAGTTCAGTTCTTTAAGATGCATGTTATGTCGGGTATATGTTCATCAGCAAATAGCTGGCCCATGAAATATTGGATAGGGGAAAAAAAACTTTTCAGAGGAACAGATCTACAGTTGGTTGAGCAAACATATTAACATAACCCTATCCTGAGGTTTAAAAATTGGTCTAAAATGTTCAATAATTGAAGCTTTTTCGCAATAAATTCAGTTTGTTTTGTCTTTGTTTGATCTATTCTATATGGGGTATATTAAATGGCTGGTGGGCTTGAACAGTTGATGAACTCAAATTTTGCAGAGGAGGATATAATAATTATCAATACTGAATTGAGAAAGCCTATAAACTAAATCCGCTGGTACGCAATATAAGGTGGATATTCCGGGAGGCTTGACCCTGCGATTCTGTGCCGAAAGCTTATTCAGTTATGTAAGTTGAATCATTAAACAGTTAATATGTGAGATTATCAGCTCGATCAATGTGTTTCGGAACTATTGGTTTGATAATTCGGAATAAGGCGGGCAATGGCCTCAGAATATCCAAACGGGATCTCTAACATAAGCGACAATGTATTATCTAAAATAACTAGTAGGGAGAGTTATATTATAAACACCATAGTAGAGAACTATCAAAGTTTTCTACTATAGATAAACCTGATTGAACTTAATTTATCTTACTAATCAACTTTAAGATTTTTCGTTAGAAGCATCATCTCGATCAAGAATTTTTGAAAAATCGCCTATGTCGATCAATTCTTCCACAAAATGGTGCAGATTCTGCACCGTTATCCACCTTTTATGAGGCAGATTATAAAAAAAACTTTGTTAAGTTCCCAATTGCTGTAGAAAAATGTTCAGATCCTCTTCTTTTTCCAGGCCTAACTTTTGTTTTATTCTGTAACGGCTCATTCTTACACTTTTAGCTTCAATGTGCATGAGCTGGGAAATTTGCCTGGTATCCATTTTAAGATACAGGTATGCGCAAAGTTTTAGGTCGAGCAGGGTGAGTTTTTTTTTTGCCTTATCATTAAGAAGATGAAAAAAATCGGGATGCACATGTTGTATCTGCAATGTTGCATGTTCAAAGTCATTATCCAGCATCATTTCTTCTTTTAATATTCGCTGCATATTTATAGGATCGCCCTCGGTTAGTTTGTCTTTTATATTGTGTAGCATCCGGTTCTTATGTTCCAGTTGAAGGGTATTGGCCATCACTTCTAATTTTAGTTGCTGCTGTTGTGTTTCCAGTAATTGCTGTTCTGCCCTAAGCCTGGCTTGTTCTTCTTTTTCCAACTTTACCTGCAATTCTGATTCTTGATTTTCCAATTGCAATTGTTTTTCCCGTTGCAGGGAGTACCGTAATTTAAAATGATAGGACCGGAACATAAATAACAAGCCCAGGAGAGAGGCGAGCGCGATATAACCATACAGATAATTTTGCAGCCTGCGACTTTTCTCCTGTTCCTTTAATACTTGCATTTCACTGTTTTTTTTTTCAGTCTCGTATTGTATTTCCAGCTTTTGAGCATTAAGGGCTTGTTGCTGGTTAAAGTTTTTCCTGGTATATTCCGTTACCTCTTTTTGAAAACTCAGCCCTTGCTGATAGTCACCTTTTTTTTCATAAAAATCTGACAAAGCCTGCACCACATTGATCATGGTATAGTAATATGGGGGCTGCTCGGTTTTCATGACGCGGTAAGCTTCCTGCAAATAATTTTCCTGCTGGAGACTGTTACCATCGCGGCGGGCATATTCGCTTAGTATGCCCAAACTGCTGGCTATAATTTCCTGGCTGTTACCTGCATTTTTTAATACAGACCGGGCACTGCCGGCATAACGGATAGCCAGGTCCCGGGCATTTTTATCTGTTGCGGGAAAATATTTCAAATAGGCGTCGGCAATATTAATACAGGCGATAGCATAAGTATTATCAGCCACCTGGCCAGGATATTGCCGGTAAAGCATTTCTGATCGGTTCAGGTAAAATAAGGTACTGTCGAGCTCGGTTTTGGTTTTTGATTTATTGTAGTTGTATTCATGGGCTACCGATAATGCGGTATAGCAATTACTGAGCAGGTTGTAATCTTTAGCTTGCAAGGCGTTTTCAGTGGCTTTACGGGCATAAAAATTCACTTTGGATTCGTTGTTCCAGTCGGAATTTACTACGTAAAGCCGGTAATATATCTTGGAGGCTATAAAAGGGTCGGCCTTTTTTTCCAGTTCCTTTAAGCCCAGCTGGGAGTATTTCACCACATTTTCCGCATCGCCCAGCGATTTATACAGCCATACCCGCGAATAATAGGCATAGGCCATAGCGATAGGGTCATTAGCTTGCTGTGCCATGGTTAGTGCGGTATCGCATGTTTGTTTTAAGCTGGCAAACTGTTGTGTGGTTGCTTTAATATTGGCCAGCAGTGTATACGCTTTTACCGCTTCGGTAAAGTTTTTATGTTTCAACGATAAGGCGATGCATTGTTTTGCGTTGGCTATGGCTGTATCATAATTTTTATTGATCCTGTTTGCTTCGGCCAGTTGGTTAAGTAAAGCAGGCTTTTCTTTCTCGTTTAGTGCCACGTTATCAATAACTGATCGTAAGCTGTCTGATACTGTAGTTTGTGCCCGGGCTGCAAATGATAGCCCGATAAAGCAGGCACCTATAAGTAGTTTATACCGCAAATACGTCATCCAGCCAAATTACTATAAATAGCCGATAGTTAATTCAAAAACCCATGAATTTGTAGATGGCGTAAATTTATAACTAAAATATAATCAGCTTGTTGTAAAATATGTAGATGTATTGTAGACGCATTTGTGTAGATGGGTAGACACTTTGTAGCATGCCGAAATTAGGTATTCTGTTGTAGTTGCCTGCAATTTTGTTGTGACAGTGTTGCCGAATGGAAAACGATAAGTTCAGCTGTTTTTCATCTCATATTCAAAAAAAAATGATATGCCACAACAACAAAGCATAGTAGACATTGAACAGTTACAATCAATTTATAATGAAGGCAATTACCCGGAATGCCTCGAAGGCACAGATCTTTTCCTGATTTTTAACCCCCAGGATCCGGAGGGTTTGTTGCTTAAAGCGAAGTGTGCATACCAGCTATCTTATAATAATGAAAATGCGGATGACCTCTTAGCTGTAGCCATTAACAGTTTTGAAGAGCTGTTGAAATTAATCCCTGCTCATGAAGAGGCCATGTTGTATTTGGCCTATATCAACATTTTCATAACGGGTATAAATTTACCGGAATCCATAGAGTACTGTAATGAGTTGGCAGCATCTGTCCAGTTGAGTACTAGGATTAAGGCGATCACGTACCGTCAGGAAGCCTATTATCAAACAGATGATGTAGACAGCGCATTGAAGGATCTGGATCTGTTAATAAAGCTAAACAAGGCGCACACAATTGAAAACCGCAGTTTCGCAGATCACGAGCAAGGCCGGTTGTACGCTAAAAAAGCTAACCTTTATCTGGAGCATAAAAATGACCCTGCTAAAGCCTTGGAAACCTTTAAGGAAGGGCTAGTTCACCGATATAAGGATGTGAACATTTATTGCCTGATCGCTAATCTTGCGCTCGAGAGTGAGGACTATGAATTGGGTGGAGACATGGCCCGGATAGCTTTGTTTTCGGGCAGCGCTGATGCTGATACCGATGAAAATTTAATTACATTGTATTACAGGCTGAAGGAGTTGAGCAGGCAAGGTGTCATCAACAAACCCATCATATATGCCATGTTCATCGCGCTTAAGATATACCCCGAGCGTTTAGAATGTGATATGGTTGGATTGTTGAATTTCGCGCAGCATTATATCAAGATATATCCCGACTGGATTATTCCTTACCATTATGCCGGAGCTGTGTTATACGAAGCGAAAAGCTATAGTGAGGCACTCCCATACTTGCAAAAGAGTGTAGAATTAGGAGGACTAGCCCTTGGTTTGCAACGCTTCATTGAAGTATCGTACCGGATAAACGGGCAACTGCCAACAATAGAAAAATGGCCGGAAGATTCTGCTGTTATGTATTACAATGCCGGAGTAAGCTTTTTCTACGAATCAGAAAGTGAAATCAGTAACGTAACTATCGCCCGGGATTTGTTGCAGATGAGGGTGAATTTTTATAAAATATCATACGAGGGCTTTTATGACTATTTCTATAACGATAAGGGGAATGGAGCTGCCAATGAGCCGCATATTTTCGCGATGTGCTGTAATAACTATGGCATAGCCTTACGGGAATTAGGAGAATATGATAAGGCTGTGGAAGTGCATAAACTGGGTTATACTTTATCGCCTTTCTGGGAGCAATTGTATAGTCTGGGAACTGCGCTGATAGCTCTCCAAAGATATGAAGAGGCTATTGAGGTGCTGGAGCAAGCCACCGCTTATAGCAGTGAGTATTTAGGATTTGAAGATTATATTGATCTAAGAGGTAAGCAGCTGACAGCCATTTATGGTCTGGGTCGCAAGGATGAGGCCAGGGAACTTTTAACCTCGATAGAAGAGGAGTACAATAGCTTTATTAAAACCTCTCGGAACGATCTTACCGAGCAGGAATTGTTTGTATTGAGCCAAAGATATATTGTAGTTCAAAATATACGTCAGGACTTGTTAGGGGAGGCAAGCCTGGAAGAGGCTACCGAAACCTGGAAAGATCAACTCGATAAAAATCCTGATGACAACTCCTCATGGTACATGCTGATGCAAAATTACTATCAACTGAAGGATTATAATCAGTGTATTGCCTGTGCCAATAATTATCAGTCGGTAAAAGGCGACGCCATTACCATGGAATCA
The DNA here is from genome assembly GCF_034262375.1 of Mucilaginibacter sabulilitoris. Lineage (NCBI taxonomy): Bacteria > Pseudomonadati > Bacteroidota > Sphingobacteriia > Sphingobacteriales > Sphingobacteriaceae > Mucilaginibacter > Mucilaginibacter sabulilitoris. The sequence continues at coordinate 6,197,407 of NZ_CP139558.1, read as the reverse complement.
ATTCAAAAGGTGTATTACGTGCGGGGTATGTCATACCTGTACCTTGGAGATTATGTTACGGCGAAAGAAAATCTGCATATCCTGCTTGATAATTGCCAGCAGGGAAATGAAAGTGACAAAAGCATCATTTGCGACACCAATATAAGCCTGGCGCAATGCAGTTATGCTTTACAACAATGGGATGAATGCATGGACTTTTCATTGGCAGCGGTAGCCTGTTACGACAGAAACGGATGGAAATGGGATAAAACATGGATAAAGGCTGCGCTGCAGTACGCGGACGGCTGTAAAATGGCCGGGGAAAATGATGCAGCGATAGATACCGTGAGTAATATTCTGAAAGTGGCACCCGAAAATGAGAAAGCCCTGCAAAGAAAACGGGAATGGAAATCGGGTGGGCTTTTCTCTTTTTTTAAAAGAAACTAAAAAAGTAAAGCAATACATTTTTAATTAGTTATCATCAGTATTATAACCTTAGTAAATATGGCTTTACCTTTTTATAGAAATTATTGAATCAATAACGCCTGATCCTAATTTGCTGATGTGGAAGTTTGCAAATGCAGATAAAGCCATTCAGGCCGATTTTGAAATATATAATCAAACTCAGGATGCTTACCGAACAAAGTATCAACAATTATTTGCCGATGCTCAAGGCGGCAATGTGGCCGATGATATTAACTTTTAAACCCCACCTCATTTTATATTGAGCCTGTTTTGCTTCAGTCCGCTGGTTGAGCAAGGCGGGTTTTTCTTTTTCATTGAATGCCACATTACCAATAACCGATCGCAAACTATCTGATAAGGTATTTTACGTGGAGGCACCAACTGATACCCCCATAATACAAGCCCCGATAATAGGTTATACAGCAAAAAAAGTTATCAGCCAAATTACTATAAGTTGATGAGGGTTGGTGTGAAAATACTTGAAATAGTAGCTGTGTTTTATTTGTAATATTAATATAATCAATGTGTTATAATTGTTGTAGATGTATTGTAGACGCTTTTCTGTAGTTGAGTAGACGCTTTGTAGCATGCTGAAATTAGGCATCCCGTGCTTGTTCTCCGCAAATTTGTCGTGGCAATATCGCCGGACGAAAATCTAAATTATCATGAATAACAAAACATTATCCATCGTATCGTACATCACCCTTATCGGGTGGCTGATCGCTTATTTTTCAGGAAAAGATAAAGCCGATGCTTTGCTCAGGTATCATTTAAAACAGTCATTGGGCCTGGCTATTGTGAGTATTGCTCTCAATGTTATTTTAAATTTTATTGTATCGCTGGTGCCTTCGCTTGCTTTCCTGGGCATAGTTGGTTGGGTAATTATCGTATTCTGGATACTGGGTATGATCAACGCGGCCAACAAAGCACTCAAACCTGTTCCGGTTTTTGGTAAAGCGTTCGAGAATAGTTTCGCTTTTATTGGTTAATTATTCAAAAATATACATCAATGCAACCACTAAAATATTTTGAACAAGAAGGGAATACCTATCGCGTGAAAATACAGAAGGGTATGTTCTATTTTCTTTCCTTGCCCTCATTCGGAGGTATGGTTGCTACTTTGATTTATGGAAGCAGCAAAGGCGCCTATTTTTTTGCGGCATGCCTGGGGATTTTGGGTACGATAGGGATTTTGTGCACCACTGCCAAAATAAGCTTTAACACAGCTGCCAGGAGAATGACTTTTAAAACATTTTTCTTTACTCCCGAAAAGGAATACAGCTTTGATGATTTTGATCATTTCCTGATCTCCAAAATGACCAATATCGGCATCACTCTTAATGTATCAGCTACCATGATCTTTAATAAGAACGGCAAAGAAAAGCGGATACTGGTACGACAAGGCTTTTTTGTTACCAAGCCCCTTCAAAACTTTACAGATGAACTGAGCGATATTATGGGCTTGCCTAAATAGGATCAGGTATATAACCGGCTTTAAATTAAAATTAATCGACAATGAAACGCGGTTTTTCCATATTCTGGATGCTTTACATGTTGTTTTTCGCTATCCCGTTTCCGATGCTCCTGTATTATAACATCAAGAGCGAAGAACCGCTTGATATTGAAGGATCGAACCCCTGGCTTTCATTGGGTTTGGTGGCTTTGTCGATGGTGTTTTGGATCATCTTGTTGGCAGGATATTATCGTAAATGGGTTTTGCAGGTGTTTTCGGCCAAACGTAATATGGAGAGCCTTAAAAAAAATGGGGTGCGGCGCGAGGCCAGGATACTGGAATCAGTTAATCTAACAAAGCCCAATGCCGGGTACAATACCTATGAGCTTAGCCTGAGTTTTAAAAATCTGGCTAATACCGAGATCATACAAAAGGCAGGTATAAATGATATGAAGCCCTGTGAGCGCCGTTTTGAAGTGGATAAAAGGGTAGGATTGCTAATTGACAAGGAGATGAAACATATCCCGTATTTTATTTTTGAAAATAGTGAGGGCAGTATCCGTAAAGGAGTGATCGCGCTGATAAACCTGGGCTGGCTGACGCTTTTGACCGTTGTGGTTGGCTATTACATATATTCTTACCAAACTGAAAGCGAGGGGATGGGTTGGCGTTTTATGAGCTTTGGGCATCCTTTGTTGATTTGCCCGGCTGTGCTGTTGTTTTATCGTGTCCTACTTGGTTTTATCACTGGTAAGCTAAGCGGTGTTCCTGATGATGCTCCCTTAATTAAATTTAAAGGGGTCAGAACAACGGCTAAACAGATCTCAGCAAACCTTACCGGCACCTATATTAACGAGCAACCGATGGTAAACTTCGAACTGGAATTTGTGGATTATCAAAATCATACACACAGGGCCAGTATCAAAAAAATTGTAAGCCTGCTGGATCTGGATAGTACGAGGCAGAAAACGGCCGATATTTTTTATCTGAAAGAAGACCCCCGAAAGATAGCTTTTACCAGCGATTTAAATGAAATAAGTTAAACTTATGAAAGCATTAAACGCCTTTATGATCACACTCGCAGTTTGCAGCTTTGGTTTCTCGGGCTGCAAACAGATTGTCAAAAGTGTGAAGGATACGTTTAAACCTAAACCAAACACACCCGTGTTAAGCAAGCCTGTGCAGGTGCAATCGATAATTGACAGTTCAACTAATCAGGCCATAATCCAGATACAACAGCAACTAACTACGGCACTGTCAAAAGTTCATATGACTACACATACGACTAAGACCGTACACAAAAAGAATATAAACTTTTTAATTAACACCGCAGCGCTGAGAAACGCAGAAATGACTTTAAGAAATCTCCCGCAATACCGGGGCAAAGAGATCTTCATTTACCAGTCGGCGCATTTTTATGATAACGGGAGCATCAGTATTATGCTCCGCCATCCCGAAAATCCTGATTATGTAGATAGCTATGAGTACCAGAATGGCTTCTGGTCAAAACCCAAACCCGAACAGCTGTCTGTAAATGCTGATATAGACAACAGGTCAGTTTCCCTGGACGAGGTAGACTTTACCAGTATAGCCAACATTACCCGCCTATACAACCAAAAGGCGGCGCAGATTGAAGGCGCTAAGCCAACAACGAGCGCCTACATGGTGGTTTGGGATAAAGTGATGCGCTGGTACCCAACCACGATCAATGGCAACCGCGAGCGATACTCCATACAATTCAACAGCGATGGTACTTTAAAAGATTTTAGGCGGGATTAAAAACTTCAATACAAAAAACATAAAATGGAACGCTATAATTTAAAAATTATGGGAGGCAGGCTGAGTTTTCAGCCGATGCGCAACTACCGGATCAATATCATTATTTCTGCCACGGCAGCGACAGCCGTATTTATCATAGTACCCATGCTAAACTTAGGTCATGAAACCACATGGGGGGCGCTTTCATTAGGCATTGTGCCAGCGCTTTACGCCATTTATGATTTTTTGTTCAGGGTAAATGTTACTTATGAGTTTGATCAGTATGCCAAAACCATTTACCGCAAATTGCCGGGTTTATATACCCGCAAACTAATGGACTTTGAAGATATGCACCTGCTGCCTGTGGAGGCAGATGGCTTGCTGCACTATGCCATTTCACACAAAAAAAATAAATACGGCAAAAGCTATACCATTAGTCACTCCTTTGGCAGCACTATAAAAGGCAGGAAGAAACAGGAAGAATTTGAAACAGAAGTGTTAGCAGTTGTAGAGGCCTTCTTACAGCGCAGGTCCGGATGAGTTTCGTACGTAGATCAGGCTGTACCCATAGTTACGGATAGCTGTTCCCATATGAAAGCCTGTTACTAACGCCCTTCGCAGTCTGTGTTGTTGTGTGAAATTATTAATCAATAATCGGAAATTTTCCGATTATTGATTGTTTTTATTACATATTTATGTTGAATTATTTTTATTAAATCGGAATTGTTCCGATTTAATAACTGTATTTTTACATATGAATTTTGACGATGCGTTAGCGGCTTATGCGGAGGAACCCCTGACCCGGCAGGTCATACTGCCCTTGCTGAACGGGTACAAGCGGCCAAATGATAAAATAGCTGAACTAGTAAAGGCGGGCGCATTGGCGACGATCAAAAACGGCCTCTATGTCCCCGGTCCTGCAAGCAAGGTTTCCGGTCCCGAGCCATTCCTGATCGCCAACCACCTTTGGGGGCCGAGTTATATCTCCTTCGAGACCGCGCTTTCTTATTGGGGCTTTATCCCCGAGCGGGTCTACGAGATCAGTTCTGTTACAGTAAAGATATCCAAGGCATACAGGACCAGTGCAGGCAGGTTTACGTACCGGCACGCCCCTTTGCCTTATTATTCCTTTGGCATTAAGAGTACCCGGCTTTCTTCCCGGCAAACGGTCCTGATTGCTTCCCCGGAAAAAGCACTCTTTGATAAAATCGCTATGACCGCAGGCGTTCACCTAAGGAGCGTGCCACAGGTACTTACCCTGCTGATCGAAGACCTGCGTATCGAAAAAGACAAATTGCGGGAAATCGATACAAAAATGATGAATACCTGGATCACCGATGCGCCGAAGCGGTCCAGTTTAAATATGTTGATTACAACGCTGAACACGCTATGATAGAAGAATGGCTGAAAGAATATAACCCGAAAAACCAGCAACAGGCCTTTGATGCCATGCGGGAGATCATGCAGGAAATAGCGTTGGCGGGGCTCAGCAGGACAGGTTTTTTCGAGCAGGCCGCATTTTATGGGGGCACCGCGTTGCGCATTTTTTACGGGTTGAACCGGTATTCCGAAGACCTGGACTTTTCCTTACGGAGACCGGACCCGGACTTTTCACTCGAACCGTATTTCGAGGCGATTGTCAACGAATTTGCATCGCTGGGCATCACGGTCAGCATCAATGAAAAAGATAAGGCCATCGAATCCAGCGTTGAATCCGCCTTCCTGAAATCCGATACGGTCTGGAAAGAACTGGTGCTGGAAGGCATTGTTCCGCAAAACGGCGTTAAACTGATGCCACACATGAAAATAAAAATAGAAGTGGATACGGTACCGCCTTTAGGGTTCAATACGGAAGAAAAACTGTTGACCCGCCCCTTTTCGTTCTATGTCAAGACGTTTACGCAGCCGAGCCTGTTCGCTGGAAAAATGCATGCCCTTTTATTCCGGAAATGGAAAAACAGGGTAAAAGGACGGGACTGGTATGAGCTGGAATGGTATATCAGGAAGGGTATCCCGCTCGACCTGCATCATTTTCTCCTGCGCGCCAGGGATACCGGCGTGTGGAATGAAGAGACGATCTCCGAAGAGCAATTACTGGAACTTCTCCGGCAAAAAATAACTGCTGTAAATTTCGATAGCATCAGGGACGACGTGGTCAGGTTTATCCCGGACGATTCAGGTTTAAAGATCTGGGCCCCGCAATATTTCCTGGACCTCCTGGAAAAACTGAAGTTTAAAAAATAAAACAGACAGGCTGTTATTGGACTGGTAAAGTGCCGTCATTCACACCTGCCAGCCATTAAATCTCTTCGTTACATACTGCCGTTATTTCAAACTCTTCCGGAGCCTGGATAAAATGCTTCTTAAGCCTACTACTGTTGCCGATCCCATTTTTTGAATAGAAGGACTATTTACTTCAAAGCGGGCAGTAAGATACATAACATGGATTGAGCAGTTGAACTTATATACCAACCCAGGTTCTCCGTTTCCAGAAACTGGATTCGGGCCACCGTTTTTCCTGTTGATAAACTTTTTTCTGCTGCTGCAGATAATTGTTAAAGATCCTGCTTACATCGGCTTGATAGACTGCGATCCTGTTAGCGTCGGATTCATTCAGCTCAAGCAACGCTATAGCAGCAGCATTGCAAGCCGACGAAATTGCAAATCCTATCCCCATAGATGAAATAGGGTCAAAAGATGCCATTGCGTCTCCGATTGCGATGAAATTACGGCTGTTGGAAATGTTCGAGATATGGGTGTGCGCGCTTCTGCTCCAAAGGTTTATCGCTGCAGGGTCGAAGCCGGTAATCCTTTTCTTTATAAACTTGGTTTGCTGTAATTGCCTGTACCAATTAGCAGGTTTACTGAGTTCGTATTCCGAAACGATATCTGAGTCGGTAAAAAAGATAGTGGTTGCATAATTATCTTGAAGTGTTGCGCTATACCACCAGCCCAACTCGGTCGATTCCATCATTTGGTCACTGGGCAGATCCCGCCCGTTTATTGCAAGGAATGCACCGATACCGAAAAGCGTATCATGCTTATCCGACGGGATATTAAGTAGCCTGGAAGCGCTCCTTTGCCTGCCGGATGCATCTATCAAAAACTTTGCATGAACGGATATCGCCCCCTGTTCGGCATGATGTAATTTTACCTGCCAGTTATGGTCTTCGAGCTGGTCATATCCCAGGCACCTGGTCCTTGGCAGTACTATACCGCCGAGGTCGGCAACCTGCTTCAATAAAGTAAGGTCAAAGATCTTGCGGTCAAGCTGGCAGGCTGGTCTTTCTGCAGAGAAAATAGCATCCCGGGTCATGGGGATACCTGATCCCCAATAAGATGTTGTTCCGTGGTTGGTTAAAAAGCAGCCATTCTCAAAATCTCCGGGTTCCAGGCTCAGGTATTTTAATAACTCGAATATCGAAGAGGACACATGTTCACCGACTCTGATTTGATCAAGGTCAGATTGTTCCACAAGCATGACCGATATATCCCGGCCATATTTTAAAACACTGATCGCGGCGGAGGTTCCCGCAGGGCCTCCGCCAATGATCAGTACATCTGTTTTTATATGACTCATGAAGTTTAGCGGCGGATTTTGGAACCTGATCTTGGCGTTCCGAGGCCGCCCGGAGCTGTTTTGATATGTTTAAAGGCCCTCGCCTCCAGAAAGGCTACCATTTTGCCGGCTTTGGCACTGCTGGCCGCTTTTGCCTGCAAATGCAGTGGTGCGCCGCCCGGGTTATCATCCGGAATATACCAAACCGGTATTTCTGTCTGGTCATCGTTTTTGTTACCACTGATGGTGCTTACCGGGATAGCCTGGTAACTGAAAAGCTGGTTGTTGCGCTCAGTTTCCGTAAAGAATGGGAACCCGGCGGCTCCTGCATTTTTATTTTTTATAAAAGCAAGTGAATACCAGTGTTCAACCATTTGTGCAAACTGGTTTATACCACGTGCATAGTTAAATTGCTGGCCTAATACCACATTGGCGGCAGCCTGCCCCGCCGCTGTATCCTCGCCGGCAATAACATCCCATGGAGCTTGCGGCGGCCACCAGTAAGCATAATAGGTAGGTGGTGTAGGGCCCAGTGGGTTTCCCGATTTATTACTGTAAGGGTCTGTAAAGTTCACATTTTGGAAAGTGCACTGGAAGAAATCCGCTTGCCACGGGCAGGCCATGCGTTTGGTTAAATCTCCCGGCTGACAGCCACCGCCCTCACACTCGTCTCGACTGGGGTCGAGGCCGGTGGTATCGTAGGCATTATAAGCCGCGTTATTTGAAATTGTAAAAGGCGCGCTGTATACGGCCGGATTCTGCATGCTCCAGGTCACTTCAATCCCGGGGCACATTGGCAGGCCAACACAATTACCAACGCTGGCTGTATCCATACCGTTCACACCTGCGTACGGCAGGTAGTTTGGATCGTTTACAAATGATCCGTTAGCCCATTGGCTTAGAAGGAAATATTGGGTAAGGTTCAGTGACAGGAATTTAACGATATCATCATTACTGACCGAATTACTGCCGGAATTAACAGGTAGCATAGGGAAGTTTAACGTAAGGGCATCTTGAAACAGGTCCTGTGACGGCTGCAGCGGGGATGCATCATTGGTTAGGTTAGGTGCCCTGAAATAAGAAAAATATGTCAGCCTGTTTTGCAGGTTTGCTTCGCCCGGGTCTGTAAAATCAAAAAAAGCCGAAGTAAGCGCCGTCATGGGCTGAACATTGGATACCCATTGGTAATTAGCCATGCGGCTTATAATGGGGAGGATGTCCCTTTGAAAGTTTGCTACAAAGGATTCCTGATACGCCCCTCCGCTGAACAATTCCGGTACAAGATCAAAATAACGGACGCCAACATCGAACATAGTGTCACTTAGAGCCGAAATATTGACAATTTCAGGTGCGTAATCCGGAGAGCCGACAATAACCCAGGCCTGTAACGTAACAGGATCCTGCCCCTCATAAGTGACAGTACAGTATACCGGGCCGTCAGAAATATCATCGCGCCAGGTATCCGCACCCCCGTAGCTTTGCAACGGCAGATCGCCGCCGGCGTTTCCGTAACCACCCAAAACGATAAGCCTGCCCAATGCATCGGTTTTCAGGTCGCCAAGCGTGGTGACCGGTAATCCGTAGGTAACAGTACTTGGCGGAAACTGGGCCGGGTATCCCGGAGGTACATTGGCCTGGTCGAACCCTATCGTTTGGTTTGCACCGGAAATCGTTCTCCAGCCAGGATCGACGATCAGCGTTTGCCGGTTGGGCTCTGCTGCATTTCGCAGCGGTGTTTGTTTGTCCTGGTAACTGTTGTTTGGGAACAGGAGGTTTCCATCCAGTTCACTGAAATCGTACCAGGCGGCCTTTTTATTGGCCAGGTGTACATACCACTGAATGGAAGTTACACCGGGTGTGGACAGCGTTATTTCATTATTGTACTCATCGTAAATGCTAAAAACCTGCCCCTGACGCTTAATGGCGCCGGCTTCGTCTTTAAAATTTACAATTGGCCCTAATTTATTGCCGTAAAGATCCGCATCATACGGCAAACCGCCAATAGCGTCGGGCGACAGACAGAATTGTACTCCGGTACTGTTGCCAAGCCTGGCAACACCCACGGAAGGATGAATGTTCAGATTCATTTCAAAGGGTTAAAAAGGTTGTTTATTTAGGTTTTAATATGGGAATAGCTTATTGGATAGGTATTCCTTAATGTTTACGAAATATAGTTCATTTATTTTAAAATAAACAATAATTAATATTATTAAATATTATATATAGTTGTTGTAGTTCATTTTTGTGCTTGTATTTCATATGATGAACTGATATATTGTTCTTGTGTAATAAATATGATACAAATTTTCATATTTATTAAAATCAGCGATTGCGCATTGCTTGCATATGAATATGTCCTGGTGGATTACTTACAATCGGAACGGGTATGCCAAAAATCAGATCGTCTGCACGAAAATTGACCTGATCAGGTATATAACCCTGGTTATTCCGCGACGTATTGATATTTGCTTTCTGATTCGTCAAAATTGGCCTTAACTATTTGTTTTATTTATGCCCGGAAGGATCGCTTCCGGTAACGGTTTACGATGGTTAAATAAGGCTAAAAATGTGTTGATCTTGTTAACGGATGTTCAAAAACGACATGTTTACGGAACTTGCAGCGTCGTATTTTTCTTAACTGTATTGCTTTTGCCGGCTATGAAGGACAGGGGATAGCTTAACGTTGGAAGCGGAAAGTTTAGGTAGGCAAAGGATTTGAATCGTATGCAGCCGGGGGGAGATACCGGAGAATGCTGCAGGATAAACATGTTGACCAGTTCCCGGCATAGCTCCTCACTGGCCAGTTCCGTTCCTATATTCTGCCCCTGGTATTCCATTGCAGCATTAAAAGTATAGGTATCCGACAGGATCATGCATCCGTACACAGGCCAGTAAGATCCAGGGCTGACAATGACCTTTGGCGATCATATCCGGCGATTCCTGATTCGCTTGCTTATAGACCGCCGTTTCATTTGGCTGACCATACCCAGGCCTCCAGGCCGCGTGGGTGCCCGTACGCGGCAGATCGGACTGTTCCAGCAATAACCGGTGGACTTGCGCATAAAATATAGTAGGTCACCAGCGGCCGGTGTTCAACCGTGTCCGCAACACTCTTAAAATAGGGGTGACCCATAGCTTGCAGGCCGTGCAAAGGTCGCTTTTGACTGAAGGGTATTTTTGCTGTAAGGCTTTGGCATAAGCCACATTGATCGTCTGCGCACGCAAGGAAAGCGTAGCAGCAGCCATAGAAATGATCGTGATAAAGGTTTTAAGCGTACTATAATTTAAATTTCATTTCCGTCCTGCACATATTGCAGTGCTCGCATCGATACAGGATGGACGTTTGCCTCGGTTGCCAAATGTCGGTCATCTATTCCAAAATAATTCATTTGTAATTAAATTTTGATTTGCCCAAATGCTGTGCTTATTTGTTGGGGGGCTATTGAATTAGTAAGTTATACCGATATGTATTTGCATGAAGCTATGATAATTGCTTACTTTACTGGGTGGCAAAAGGAGATGAGATGACTGTATTTGGGTTTAGCAAACCATTTTTCGTTAATTTGATAAAGGTTTTCTAAATTCCTAATTTGGAAAATAACTCAAATCTTTTGTTACTGATTTGTATCTCAAATTATGTAAGTATTTGATAGTAAGTGTTCTTTTACTGTATCGGAAAGTAGGCCATCCGGGCCAGATTGGGCAGCAGAGTCATGAATCTGATTGGCCTATGAGACAGTAAGTTAACTGATTGTAAGGGGTGGATGAAGCAGGGAATGCCAAGGAATTCTTAGATTTAAAAAGGCCACAGGATTATTCCTGTGGCCTTATATTACAGCTAATTACCAGCCGCCGTTTTGTTTAATGGTGCCGTTACTCCGGTCAATTTCTTTTTGTGGAACAGCCCAAACGCTGTGAACAGCCGGGTTAAAGCTTCTGGCCGGCCATATCACTTTACCGTCAAAGCCATGTAATGGTTTGGCATAAGAGGAAGCAGCATCCCCCCAGCGTACCAGATCACGGTGACGGTCGGCCCATTCACCAGCAAGTTCACAACGTCTTTGATTTTTAAGTTCGGCCAACGTGGCGTTCTGAATAGCTTTCAGGCCGGCACGCTGACGAATCATATTGATCTCAGCATCTGCATTTTTTCCCTGCATAAGTTCAGCTTCGGCTTTGATCAGGATAATCTCGGCAAAACGCATCAATGGAACGTTTAGATTGGTAGTAGGATGATCGCCATTAGGACTGATAGAACCACCCACCGGGTTGGCATAAGAGAACGGCTCCATATATTTATTGAACTGGTAACCGGAAAGACTGTTCACCGAAGAGTAAGTCCTTTGAGTGCCAAAGAAAGGAAACACATCACCTGGCTTTAGGATGGTAACTTCACGGCGTTTGTCGCCTGCTTCAAAAGCGTCATACAACTCTTTGGTTGGCTGATAGTAGCCCCAGCCGTTATATAATCCCCAGCCTTTGTTCTCGAGCATTACGCCCGGTAAAATACTACCCCAGCCTGCAGAACCTTTTGCCGTGCTCACCGCCGACCAGATGTATTCTGTGCTAAAGTTATTGGCCGCTTTAAATACATCGGCATAGTTGGGCAATAAGGCACGCTTACCCTGGTTGATCACCGAGTCGGCATATTTTTGGGCATTAGGGTAATCCTTCTTGTACAGGTACATTTTTGCCAGATAACCCCATGCAGCCACCTTATGCGGCCGGCCTTGATCGGCAGGACTCAGTTGGTCGAAATATGGCAGCAGGTTGGCTGCTTTTTTCAGTTCACCTTCAATGTAAGTGTAGTTTTCGTTAACGTTAGCTGCTCTTGGCGTAGGGTTCGGATCGTTGTTATTGGCACGGGTAATGATAGGCAACCCGGCCCGATCGTCGCCATAGTTATAAGCCATTTGAAAATACATCAATCCGCTTAAAAAATAGGCCTCGCCCAGGTAACGGTTTTTTAGGGTGGCATCCATGCTAATGGCAGGTACTTTGTTGATCACGTCATTGGCGCGCCTGATTACCTGATAGCGCATATCCCATTGGTCAACCGTGTAACCACCAGAGTAATAAGTTGGACTGAAATTTTTGATGGCATCGGCATTAGTATTGATACGGCCGGTAACCATATCGTCGCTGGCGTTGATAAACCACATATAACCACGACCATAAAATTCCTCGCCGTCAAAAGGCTCATACATACCGTTCACGCCCAATAGGGCATCGTCGGCGGTTTGCCAGAAATTATTTTCAGATACGGCGCCTTTTGGCTTAATATCCAGGTTTTTGGAGCAGGCGCCCAAAAGCACGCTTGCCGATATTGCTAATATAATATTGCTGATCTTTTTCATGATTGCTTTACTTACAGATTTAAATTGATACCGAAAATAAATGAGCGCGATTGCGGGTAACGGCCCACATCGATACCGTAGTTATCAAAGCCAACTTCCGGATCAAAACCTTTGTATTTGGTTACGGTGAACAGGTTGTTTGATGTAGCATATACACGCAGGCTGCTGATACCGGCACGGGTTAACACCGATGGCGAGAAGGTATAACCCAGGGTTACGTTCTTAAAGCGCAGGTATGAGCCGTTCTCGATATAAAAATCGGAGTTGGTACCAAAGTTACCGTTGGCATCGCTGGCCGTTACACGCGGAATAGTAGTATTGGTATGCTGCGGAGTCCAGGCATTCAGCACATCTTTCAGCAGGTTGTAGTTCTGGCCAAGACCACCGGCGTTTAAACTGGTGTATTTTAAGGCATTGTACAGCTTGTTGCCCTGTACGCCTTGCAGGAAAATGTTCAAATCAAAACCTTTGTAGCTGGCGTTCAGGCTCAGGCCATAGGTAAATTTAGGGTACGCGCTACCCAGGAATTGACGGTCGCTATCATTAATTTTACCATCGCCATTGGCATCAACAAAACGAATATCGCCTGGCTTGGCATTGGGTTGAATAAGCTGTCCGTTCGGGTCTTTATAAGCATCCACCTCTGCCTGACTCTGGAACAAACCGTTGGTTTTGATGGAGTAGTAAGAATACAAGGGCTGACCAACCTGCACCCAGGCAGGAGCCAGCAAACCACGCACACTCGGGCTTACACCAGGGATGGTGGTATTGCCATTAGGTAAAGACAGTAATTTATTGGTGAGTGTGCTAACGTTGGCGTTGATACCATAACGGAATGCCTTTTGGGGATCGCTGTTATAACCCAGGCTCACTTCAATACCCTTATCCTGTGCATCACCGCCATTAACCCATATATTACCTAATCCTATACCTGCAGGTATGGACATGAGCATCTTTTCAGTTTTTTTAACAAAGTAGTCGGCAGTTAAGGTGATCCGTTCGTTCAGGAAACCCAGATCCAAACCTATATCGGTTTGTTTGGATTGAGCCCAGGTCAAATCAGGGTTGGCTCTGTCATAAGCATAATAGCCAGGTAACAGGGCGGGGTCCGAGCCTAAATAGATATTACCTACGTTAAGTGGAGGACTCACAGCCGTATTTTTAACAGTTGATAAATTACCCAGCACGCCATAGCTTCCTCTGATCTTTAAATTGCTCAGCCAGGTTAGTTTTTGCATAAAATCCTCGCGGCTTACTACCCACCCGGCCGACACCGAACCGTAGTTTTTGAACTTGTTCTGAGATGCCACCAACGATGAACCGTCCCTGCGACCGGTAAATGATAACAGGTATTTACCATCGTAATCATAATTAACACGGGCAAGGTATGAGATCAAAGCTTCTTCACGGGCAATGTTGGGGATATTACCGATTTGCGCCTCACTATCGTCGGGCCTAACCGGAGTGCCAGTACCATTAACAAAATAGCGGAACAGGGGATCTTCATTGCTAAAACCTGAAAGTGAAGCCGACAGTCCCGTGCTGCTGTTTTTCTGATAAGTATAACCTGCCAGTACATCCAGGTTGTTCTTGCCAAGTGATTTTTTATAGTTTAAGGTTTGCTCCATCAGGAAACGGTTGTCCTGTGCTGATGTTTCATCCAGGGTATTGGTAAAACTGGGTTTACCAACCTCGGGCACTATGGGTGTAAACCTTTTAAAATAATAGAAGCTTTTGGTAACCGAATAGTTCGACCTGAATTTAAGGCCGGGAATAATACTGGCTTCAAAATATGGGTTAGCAATAATGGTATTTACCGGGTTACTGGTGTCAATACGTTCCAGGTTGGCAACCGGGTTTACGACGTCGCCATATGAACCGGCGTAGTCAATAGGCAAACCTGAGTAAGCGCCCGATGGTGTACGCACCGCAATGCTTGGCGGATAAAATATAGCAGCCTGGATAGCGCCGGTATAACCGCTGAAAGTATTGGTGCCACGGCCATCAGAATAAGTGTAAGATAAATTTTCGCCAACTTTTAACCAGTTATTCAACTGATGGGTAGAATTGATACGATAAGCGTAGCGCTCAGAATAGGTATTCAATAATGTACCCGTTCCTTTGCGATAATTAAAACTCATAAAGTAGTTGGATTTATCGTTACCACCGTTCAAGTTCACATTATAATCCTGGGTATGCCCTGTTCTAAATACGGCATCAACCCAGTTGGTACGGGTTATTTGTCCGTCGGGATATTTGGTAGCATCAAAAGCCGGGAGGCGTGGCTTGCCAGCATTATCAGCAGCAGTATTGTATACATCAGCATACTCTTTGGCATCCAATGCCTCCAGTTTTCTCCAGGCATTCGCGAAACCTTGTTTGGCATCAAAAGAGATATTCATTTTGCCTTTGGTACCTTTTTTAGTAGTGATGAGGATAACACCGCCAGATGCACGGGCACCATAAATAGCTGCCGAAGCATCTTTCAATACCGAAATAGATTCTACATCATTAGGATTAACCACAGGCGTGCCCGGGTAAAAAACCGAACCATCGATAACATACAGGGGCTGTTCGCCATTGATACCACCCAGACCGCGGATATTTACCTGGGGTACATCGGTTGGGTCGCCGCCATTATTATTCACTACCACACCAGCTGCTTTACCCTGTAAGGCTTCCTGCAGGTTATTGAATGAGCGTGAACTCACTTTATCCAAACCAACGCTTGATACGGCTCCTGTTATGGAAGAACGGGTTTGCGTACCGTACCCTACTACTACCACTTCTTTTAACGACTGGCTGTTGGCTTTTAAAACAACGTCAATATTCTGCTGACCCTTTACCGCGATCTCCTGGCTGTCATAACCAATATATTTAAAAACCATTATCGAGCTCTCGTCGGTACTCAGGGAGTATTTACCTTCAGCATCGGTCATGGTGCCTGTTCCTGTTCCTTTTACAGCAACGCTGACTCCTATCAGGGCTTCGCCTCTTTCGTCGGTTACCTTGCCTGTAACGGTGATGGCCTTTACCACCAGCTCTTTTTGTTTGGTTTTTACTACCGGCTGTTGTTTTTCAACCTGTAATAATATATGCTCTTCATCAACCTGCCTGATATTGCCTTTGTAACCTTTGATGAGTTCTTTCAACACATCGATCAACAGCTCATTGTTGGCCGATATAGAAATTTCTTTGTTTGCATCAAAACTGGTGGAGTTGTAACCTATTTTAAAAGAGGTTTTTTCTTCGATCAGCCTGAAAACATTTTTGATGCTTAAGTTTTTGGCTGTTAGACTGATACGTACTGTATTCATGGTTTGTGCCGATGCCGAAAATGACGGCATATTGCAAAGCATAATAACCAATACCGTAATGCAGTAGGTTGCAAGCCATTTTATATGTTTTTTTAAAGAAAATATATGATATAGATTTCCCATTTTTATAGAGTTATTTTACTGTGATAAAAAGAATCGATGAAATGACATGGTCTGCTGCTTCAGCAGCCATTGAGCAGGCCGGGTGTTAGCGCACCTGCCTGTTTTTTGTTTAGGGGTTATTGCATAGGTTAATGACAATTTTTTGAGTTAATAATGACTTGATTGGGGTTTAATTGATAGGTAATACTGGTAAGTTCACTGAGTACACGCAGCACTTTTTCTATTGGCTGCCGGTTAAAACCTATAGTATATCTGTATTCATGGCCGGGCTTGCTGGCAAGTTGTACATTGATATTGTAAGTCCTGGAAAGCGTAAATGCAATCTCCGATATGGACGCGTCTTCAAAATAAAGTTCGCCGCGCTGCCAGGCACTGAGCTTATCGGCATTGGCCGTTGTAATGATATGCTTATGCGTTTTTTGGCTGTAGGTAAGCATAAAATTACGGGTAAGTACTTTTCCTAAAGGAATAATATTTTGGGAAGAACGACTTTCGCTTACCCTTACACGGCCGTCAACAACTGCAATTTTATAATCATCCTCGTTAGCGTATGCATGCACATTGAATTGGGTACCCAGTACACGGGTTTGCAACTTCCCGGTGGTTACAATAAAAGGTTTTGAGGCATTATGCTTAACGTGAAAATAACCCTCACCTGTTAATGACACATTACGGATAGTTTGGTTAAATTCATTGCCGATGGTTAAAACAGACGAAGAATTAAGCACAACGATGGTACTATCGGGCAGAATGAGCGTTTTTCTTTCGCCCCGGGCGGTAGAATATTGCTGCAGCGCCTGTTGATTTGGCTTATTGTATTTTGAGTAAAGCACAATACCAATTGGGATTAATAGCAACGCGGCTGCTATTTTAATGTACTGCAATAAGCCTAACCTTACCGGCTTGGCGGATGGTTTAATATTACTTAAAACCCCTTTCCGGATCCTGCGCAGTACGCGTTGTTCCTGAATATCGGTTACGTTTGTCTGGCTTTCGTCGCCCAACCGTTGCAGCCAGGCTTCAACGCGGGCTTGCTCATCTGGCGTACACTGGCCTGCCTTGTACTTTTGCAATAATAATTTAATAGTTGCAGATTTGTTTGTGTTCATCTGCACCTATAATCGGCGTTTATTGAAATTAGTACCGTTAAATAATTATCAATTGTTTATTAAATTAATGGTTATCTAATTATAGGATGGATACCTGAACTATTTAAAATAAAAAAAAATCTTAAAAGCTACCAACAACATACTAATGCTTTCCATTCGTTGTAAGCGGGCATGCAAACGCTTCAGTGCAATAGAGAGATTGTTTTTAACGGTTTGTTCAGACAGGGATAGTTTACTGGCAATTTCTTTTACCGGTAGCTGTTCGATGCGGCTTAGGCGAAATACATTCCGGATATTGTCAGGCATTTTATTTACTTCGCCCGACAGCCAGTCGTTAAGCTCTAAATCAATAATCAGGTTTTCTGCAGAAGGGACAGTGAGGTGATCATATTCCGGCAACAAAATATCATGACAAGTGATGTTTTTACTGTTGGCGATATAAAAATCAATTACTTTATGCTTTGCCGATTTGAACAAATATGGGGACAGACTATCATTGATCACTATACTGTGGCGATTATTCCAGAGTGATATAAAAATATCCTGCACAGCTTCCTCAGCACTTTCAAGTGAGTTTGTTTTAGAACGGATATAGCGAAAAAGACTGCGGTCATATTTCTGCATCAATACCAGCAAAGCCTGTTCATCATCAGATTGAATTTGGCTTAGTAAATCAACATCGGAAATAAACCTGCCATTTATCATGTGGCAAACTTAAACCTACATCTTTAACTGAATGTTAGGTCAGGATAAACTATATCTTGGATTATTACCGTCGCTGGCCGCATAATAACTTATACGGTATTCGAATTGATTGTTAAAGAAACTCAAACCCACCTATTTTTAGGAAATAGGTGGGTTTGAGTTTAAATGATAGCTTTTCGTTCCACTTGAACTTATTATTGGCCGCTTTAAAATGAGCCGGCTCCATAATTCCGTCACTTTTATTGTGGCTCCCCTTCAATACTGTAACCCCATTCTTCGGCCCAGGTGTGCGGATAAACCCCCCGTGAAAAGTATTGGCCGAAGCTGGTAATTGGCTTGGTAGGATATTGTTTTTTATGATACAAAAGCCAATATGGAAGAACAGTATTTATGACGTAATGCGCAGCCATTAAAGGATAAAATGTGGGGCCGAATATCCTGGCTTGAAGGGTATGACTTAATTCATGATCTAAAGGATTAGTACCGGCTATGACATTCCCAAACGTAGTGGCGTAACCAGGAATCAAGCCATTTGTAAATACCAACGCATTTGAATCCTTGCTTTTCTTATCAATAGGGCTTCTGAATATATTGATGGAAGCCCATAATGAACCTATAAACGAATTTGGGGCACTCCACGTATTATCCAGAATAAAACTCGCCCAGCCGCCCGCGCTCGACCAATCATATGAATGCGCGCTGGCCATTGCCCATCCGTGTATAGCTCCGGAAACCATACCTACGGCACCACCTGCAATAGCGCCGGGTAATCCTCCAATCAAAAACCCGAGCGCGGCTCCTACAAGGGTGTTGCTAATTGTCCTGATAACAGGGGCTATGATCCAGTTCCAGGTAAATCTCGCGGCTGCTTTAATGCCTTGCCACACTGTACTGGCAGCGCCTTTTATCCAATTCCAGGCGGTACTGGCGGCACCTTTTATCCAGTTCCAGGCGGTACTTATTGCTCCGGTAACCCAGTTCCAGGCGGTACTTATTGCTGATGTTGTTGCGTTCCAGGCTGTAACGGCAGCGCCTTTTATCCAGTTCCAGGCGGTGTTTACTGCACCCTTAGCCCAATTCCAGGCGGTGACTGCTGCTTCTTTTACCCATTCTCCGGCAGTGGTAACTGCCCCTTTTATCCAGTTCCAGGCTGTGCTGGCAGCGCCAGCTATCCAATTGGCCGCACTGCTTACAGCATTCGCTATGCCTTTGCCAATTTCGCTGAAAGTATCTAAAATGCTTTGGAAAAACCCCGGACTGTCATCACTTCCCTTATCGGTCCCAACGCCAAATTTACTCAGGAGATCTAACACCTGACTCGGTTTTTCGTCATCCCCTGATGAGCTATTCCCGGTTGGGTCTAAAAATAATATCGGGTTGTTTTTAGCGTAAATATAAACGTTCACTCCGTCACTCGTGCCCGTTGGATCAGCCGCCGTCCATCGGGCAAGCCATGGTGCATAGTACCTGGAACCGTGATAGTATAAACCGCTTTCCCCATCCCTTTCTTTGCCGGTGTAACGGTAACGCTTAGCAGGTACTTCCACACTATTTCCCGTAGCTACGTAGCTGGAGCTGCCAAAGGGATAATATTCTTCATAAGAAATAATATTTGCAGCGGCATCCAGTTCAAGACAAGCTGTACCGAGGTGGTTGGAGAGCTGATACCGGATTAGTGGAGTTTTAGGGCTATTGGCGGCATCGGAGATCAGCGTGTCTACCAGGGCTACACGTCTGGTTCCGTCCATCAAATGCATTGTTTCCCGTTCCAGTGCTACCGTATTATTAACGGTTTGGGTGAATATTTCAATTTCCCCCAGGTATAGCCTTTCTTCAGTTATATTGTTTTTAACTACGACTTTCCGTATCCTTTGCCCTTCGGCATTGTAAACATACCAGCATTGCTGTGACTGGTTATTTTCGGCTGAGGCTAAAATATTCAGATGTGACAGCTGATCCTTAAAATTCCAGTCTATTTGCGGCAGATGGGGCATATTGAGCATATTGCCGTGCTCATCATAATTAAAAGGCGATTGAGCAACTGCCGGGTTGCTTGATGGGGCGGTCAATAACCGGTTACTGTTGGCAGCATAAGTATATTGCCGGTTCCAGCCGCCAACATTGTTCATCTGGAGCAAATTACCTACAGGGTCGTAAGTGAGTTGCTGTTTATAGGTCTGCATCCCGTTACCATCACCCGGTTGAATGAAATTGGTTCTGAACGAATCGTAAGGATCGGGCGTCAGTTGCTGAGCCATTTGTTCCCGTCCGAGTGCTTCTGTAAGTCGGTAAACAGCATCATAGGTATAGTCGCCATCCGGATCTACCTTTTTATTGGCGAAGAAGAATGTGTCCTGCGCATTATCCTGCAGATGGGTAATATTACCTACCGGGTCATAAGTGTAATTCAGGTCCTGTAAAATATCAGCGCCGCTCTTACGGGTAGTTACCAACCGGGTGATCCTGAATGAGTGCTCGTCATAAGTATAATTGGTAACTGTATCATTTCCGTATTGAATATGAATCCGCTGCCCCTTTTCATCGTACGCTATATTCTTTACGAAAGTTGCCGCTTGGGCCGATCCTTTTAAAAAAACATTCACTGCCCTCACCATACCTGACTCTCCGTACACGGGAACCATTGTATTTGCAAGCGCAGGGTCTTTATGAGGCGTGATCTGCTTCACCGGGCGATTTAAAGCATCAAAGAAGGTTTGAGAAGTGTATATGTCTGGTTGAAGGGCAGGGTTTGAACCCCAGTTAATTGCAGTTTTAAATTCCTGGGTCAGTTGCAGCGTACGGATAAGCAAATTGCCCTTAAAATCAACTTGTTGGCTGGTAGTAAGTCCTGCCTGGTCAAAGTGCTGGTACAATTGCCCGCGTAAATTGTTTACAAGATCATTGGCCTGACCTTCTCCGTAAACGAATTTCTCGAAAACAATAATTGCCTGGCCGTCCTTTTTTACTGTAGACTGTTTGGGGCGGTGAATAGCATCATATTCGGTTTCAAATTGCTGGCCTTTGCTATCCCAGGCGTAAAGTGGTTTGCCCATGCAGTTATTAAGTACCCATCTGGATGACGAATCCATACTGTTCAGAGTGGCTTTGCATCCTGACATATCGTATTTATAGCCAACCACATTGTTTCCACGTGCATCAATAACTAATAATTCGTGCCCTTGTGCATCCAACACTGTGTGCGTATCATAAAACTCGTTAACTATCTGGCCGGTTTTATGATCTTTAAACCGGTTATGAGCAGTGGCATAAAAAGAACGGCCTAAAGAATCGAGATAAACCTGGACCGGTGTATCATGATGCATGTCAGCTTTTTGAGCTGCTCCATTTTCAAGCAGGTTTGCTTTCAGGCTCCCTGTAGTTCTCTCAGCATACCAATCAGAGTTTTCAACCGTATCATTAGGGTCGTAGCTTAATTGCTGCCAGGCATCCCACTTTGTCTTTGAAAAAGTACCATTTGGAAATTCAGATTTGATCAATCTGCCCGGAGGGTCATAATATAAAACAGGACTGGTTCCAATAGCAACTAACTGATTATCATTTTCGTAGGCCGGTGTTACACTAAAGTATGGCTGAAATTGTTTTATGGGCTTGCCTTTATTATTCAGTACGGCTCTGCCATTACCTATCCAGCGAAGTTTTTGCCCGGTTTGAACAGTTGTTACCTCGTTGGCCGCATTTAACTGTTTTGCTTCCCCAGGTTCGGCCTGTATTTTTTTAAGCACTACACGACCTTCGCCATCAGAGTATTCAAAGCTATATTGCAGTGGTGAGGGTTTAGCATCACTTATGGCTTGTTTGGCGTGTGTTTCGCGCACTATGGTGCCTACACGTACAGGTGTTACAGAAAAGTCATATACAAAGCGGCTGCTTGCATTTTTTAACAAACCGGGACCGTTTGTTTCAGGATCAGTAAAAAAAGCGAGGGTTTCCGGGTCGCTGATATTAGTACTGAAGTTTTCGAAGTCGTCTGCTTCATCTCCTTTACCCATAATAGCCGATCCGGCGATGTAGCCTAAAATGTCAAACCGCACTGCCGACTTATTGTTATTACTATCCCTGATTATTTGAGGAGAAAGAACGCGCCAATCGAACTGATCGACACTTATTGTGTTTTCAACCCCGTCGGTAGTTTTAGATATAAGCAGGTTATAGTCCTCATAGTAAGTTACCGATATATTGTTGCCGACCGGATCAAAAAACTTAACCGGAAGATAAAAGGAAGCGCGTGGATCGGCGTTGAAACCAGTTTTGCCTGAAGGTATCCACCATTCGCCATTTGCATCAGTTTGGGGATATAACGAGTTTTGTTTGTATTTGTCGGATAGCAGGTAATGACCCTTGGTAAGATAGCCGGTAAGTTCTGCAGGTGTAGCCAGGTTGCCGTACAGCGAAGTAAGCAACGATGGTGTAAATGCCTTACGGTACGCTTCAAAAAGCAATCCCAAAGATTCGATCTTCCCCAAAGGAAGCGGCGTTGTAGTATTGTTAGCTAAAAATAATTGTCGTTGATGTCCGATCAGTCTTTTCTGAATGGATTCTGTCGCAACTGCTTCGTAAGGAATGATCGCCGCGTTAGCAAAACCAGTTTTTAGTTCATCTACAGTAAAATATCCTTTAGCGGGTTTTATGCCTGTTAGTTCATATGACTGCGCATCGGTACATATCCTCAAGCGGTAATAAGCCGGATCGAAACAATCATTAGAAAATTGACTAACCGAATATATAATGTATTGCTTTTGCTGCCCGGCAGCGACAGCCGCCGGCAACGATGGATCCTGTACCTGCCTTGGGTAGGCTATTGAGGCTACCTGCAGAGTATTACCCAACTCGTCGGTATCTAAAGTGAGAGAATGAGTGACTCTTGGGTCGCTTGTATTCCGTTCATAATGATAAGTAATCGCCTCCCCTTCAATTACGAGAAACGTAGCATTTCGGTTATCATTAACCTCCTGTAACAATCGTATCTGGATATTATGCTCAGCTACCGAATAGGGAATGGTTGCCAACGCTGAATCGTCGAGCCCATATACTTCCTGCCTTAAAATGTTACCCTTACAAGCTCTGTAAGCTTCCCTGTTTGCCTGTAGTGTCAGTCCAGATGGAATGATCGGCTCTAAAACATGATGCTCGGCAAAATCCGGATTCTGAAAATATTCAGCAGAAAACTTAGTGAGAATACTGTTTTCTGCAGCAAAGGCCCCGGGATGATACCACGTTTTAGTAAGCACGGGCATCTGGAACAAGGTTTTTTCGGTAACAAGATTGCCCTGGCCTAAAATATAATCCTCAAAGCTATCCGCATCAGCCTGCTCAACCATTCCAAAGCCGCGGAACTCCTTTTCCTGGTGATCATAAAAACCATGATGGTAGGCATATTTGCAGGTTTGTTTTGTTTGGGTGATATCGTCGCTGGTGGTGGTGTCGCTTATGCATTGTACCGGGAACGGCAGTCTTGTAACCCAGGGAGTTCCGGCTTTTTTATCGGCGAGGTAATAATATGTCGAGCTCTTATAATTCCAGCTAACCTGTTTACCGAAATTGTTTTTGTATCCCTTCATGATGTAGGGTTTGTTGCCACCCATCAGATCAATGTATTTCAGGGGCGCATTAATGTTGCCGGCCAGCGGCGACGACCATACCAGGCAAGCTGTTCCGTTGCCAAGCAGGTCAATTACAGATAAACTGTCAGGGTTTTCTATCGCAGGTAAGGCGTTAATTACAACAGGTTCTGTTAACGCATTGCCAGATCTGTTCAGCCATATTTTGACATGATCCCTGCCCCGGTATATAATGTCTGTAGTTCCTGTCCCGTTAATATCTGCCAATTGCAAATAAACTGGATTAAAAGTATCCTGGTGATCAAAGGTAGGGGCGCCGGCCATCGACACTTTTGCCCCGAACCTTCCATATCCCAAATTTGGCCAGTAACATACCTCGCCGTTTCTTATCCTTACCACGTCGGTCATTCCGTCTCCGCTCATATCGGCTAAAAAAAGGCATTGATCAGGATCTCGAAACATAATGGATGTTCCATCTTCCTGGTCATAGAGTTTGGAAGATGTTTGCGCCTGCTGGTAGCCTTTGGTGCCATAATTTGGATACCAGGTGAATACATTTTCATCTGAAATTACCACCTCGGGAATGCCATCTCCGTTAAGATCGATCAATCTGGTAGATGGATCATTAAAGTTAATATTTGGATATGAGGTGAATGGCTGAAATGGTTCCCAGGCGTTGGTATCGGCCAATTCAAAATAACCCTTCACCGCGCCTCGCTTGCTTACCGCAAATTTTCGCCCGTCGGCATCCAGGTCCTGCAATTGAAGGCTGCCATCTGAAAGCCCGTTGAATGAGGGTTTACTGATAGCCTGTTGCATAACGGTAAATTTTCCGTCGCCTAAATTGCTTTTATAATACCAGCCGTCAGATTGTTCCAATAATATGCCTGCCACGCCTTCGTTCCATAGGTCAACCCATTGATAGGTTCCCGTAATGCCAGCAGGCGCGTTAACAATATTGTCCGGATCTATTGATTGCAATTGAGTATTCCAATTTAACTCCTGGTAATCAAAGGCAACAGGGGGCATGCTTTTTTTATCATAACCACCGGCACTGTTTTTTAAATACCCTGTCTGAGCAATCGAGATAATATAATCCACCTCCGAATTGAGTTGATCAGAAGATGTGACAGCGGCATTGCCAAATATGCGATAACTAAAGTCAATAGAACGTACAAGGCAGGGGGAAGGGATAACTCCATCGCCCAATTCTTTAAAATTATGAAAAAACAGAACACGCTGACATAGCCTGTAAGTCCTGATCTCGAAACCCGGTTTATAATTAGAAAAAGGCTCGGTGCGACACGGCCAATTTTGTTGTACGGCCGGCGCCGGAGCGGCAACATTATGATCACCATAGTCGAAAACTGTCTCAAAAAAATATTGAAGATCGGCAGGGGCAGGGGGATCATAAGGCTGATCTGGTGCGGGATAGTAAGGCAATTTATTGCCATATTTTATGCGCTTAATATAGGTGCTGGTGCATGGAGCTTTATTATTTAAGCGGTTAGTCTCAAATATGGCATCCGGTACATTCTTAAAATCTTCGTTTATATAGCCCCATTCAATGCAATTTCCCTTATCGTCATAACTTATTTCGGGCAGCCATGAAAATATTCTGTCCGGATTGGCGGGATCGGCAATACGGGCCGCGGCAGATCGCCCATAAAAGGTTGCAATATTATTGCGGCTGGTAACCTTCCAGTAAAAAGCGGTTGAACCGGCAGGTCTGATCTGTTCAATACGGCTAAATCCGCTTTCAATACGTGGTCTGTATGTTTTTATCTGATAGCCATCCGACGATGTAAACGCGGTAGATACCCAGTTGCCGGATGCATCTTGTTTTAATTCGGGAACCAGATCTTCCGCGCCGCTGAACATGAAAACATCGCCATCATCAGCATCCTGGTAATTTGGCAGCATTTGATCAGTTTTTCGCTGAATGCTGGCGTAATCAAGATGCCAACCCTGGCCATAGGGGCCGTTTCCGCTTCCCGAATTATAATTAAGCGATATAGCAGGAATGAACTCGCCACGCGTTTTTGAAAATGGCAACGCAATTGAAAATGAGGCTGTACCATTAACCGCATTAACCTGGAACTTTTCGTCAATGTTTTTTAAGGCACCCCCGCCTTTAGGGAGACTTATTGACGGAATTTGAAGCTTGTT
Organism: Mucilaginibacter sabulilitoris; assembly: GCF_034262375.1. Classification (NCBI taxonomy): domain Bacteria; kingdom Pseudomonadati; phylum Bacteroidota; class Sphingobacteriia; order Sphingobacteriales; family Sphingobacteriaceae; genus Mucilaginibacter; species Mucilaginibacter sabulilitoris. The sequence continues at coordinate 6,171,834 of NZ_CP139558.1, read as the reverse complement.
GTCGCCACCGGTTTTTTTATCATTCGCGCCGTTGTTATCAGATGTCTTCATGAGTAATATTGCAAGGTTTACAATAACTTTATAATAGATTCGTGTTTGACACAGCTACAGTAAAGCAGATGCTCTACTGCAACTTCAATAATTGTTACCGGCTGAAGTTTTATTTTCCCCAGCTTGCGGTTATCCACAAATCGCTCATCGTATTATCATTAAAAAACAAGGTGAAATTGCCAACAGGAGCGGGTAAAGGTATTTTTGATAATTTACCACTTACTAAGTTGCCGAATGATTTGTCGGCATTGGTCAAAGCATCTTCCTTAGTATTATCTGCAGCCGAAGGACGCATCGTAATATTATTTTTGGCAGACCTGGCATATACATTTACTTGCTTTATGGCTGCTACTGATCCTTTACTCCAAAACGGATAATGTTCTTCCTTCAGAGGCAAGGTTAGCCCGGCAAATGGTGCATTAGTACCAAGTTTTACCGATTTGAATTTTTCCCACTCATTAGGAAATTCCTGCCTCACAGAAAACAACCTTACAGTACCTGCGGCTTCAGACGAATCAATCTGGGCCTTTAAGTTTTTCATTGCCGCAGCACGCAATAATTCACCGCCTTCCCTTGCAGTGTAGCGCATGTGAATAATTACATCGGTTATGGTATCGTAATTAAATTGGTGGATCTCGTTTAACCGGCCAGGTAACGATATCTGCCATTCGCTTTCTACTCCCGAATACTCAAATGGTAGTTTTCGTTCGTCGCGCATGTTTGTTTCAAACATGCCGCTGTCATCCTGAGCGTTGCTGGTAACAATAGACTGCATAGAACCAAAGTGTATATCAAAACGATCATCATTATCGCCGGTAGAAGCGTATGCGCCATTGCTCAACACAGGTTTGGTACGTATAGTACTTTTGGTTAACGTAAGCGTGCAATTAACGCTGGTATATGGACCTACGATGCACGGAATACTTATCGATACATGTTTTATACGCCGGAAGTAATGACCAGGACCGTCTATATCAAAAAACTCTTCGGGCAGTTTTATGGTACAACGACCGGTGGTGCGAAGCGCCAGTAAAGCCGTTGGGTTTAACTGCATCAAGCTGATATGCTTGGTAATTTCGTATTCGCGCTGGTTTAATTCCATGTATGACATTTCCATGCGCTTCAAGTCCATGTATAATTTTTCGCCGGCCAGCAACCCTTCCTTCCCACTTGTATAACCTGTTTGTACAAAGCTTAGCGTGTTGTCGCCAAGTTCCTGCTGCAGGCTGCGTTCCGCCTTTTTTGCCAGATCAAAAGCAAACTGAAAGCACTGATTATAAAGATCTTTAACGGCACCGTTCATGTAGGCATAAAAGGCCTGACTCGTTTTTTTACCTACTTTTTCATCAGTAAGGAAGTTTTCAATTTCCTCTGCATTTTTTATTTGCTGTTGATGGTTTTTCCATTCTTTTTCGGCAATAGCCTCCCTTATTTGCGCGCTGCGAATCTGTTTAAATATCTGGTTGATCTGGCCCGAAATGACATTGCTTTGAAAGGCCCAGTCCTGTTGCCTGCGCGTGTAGTTGCCGATCTTTGAAGCATTTCCGGCCTCGTAGGTGGTATGATCGGCTATTGCTGAGGTTACATCGGCTGTAAACTGGGCCAGTTTAGAAAGTTCCTTTCCGCCAAATTCAACATGGCCACCCATTCCCCAAAAGTGCAGGTCAATACCAAACTCGGGTATAAGGGCCACTGCCTGGGCTGCTATTCGTAATCCATGAACAGCATCCTGCATATCACGGGCCGAGCTTAATTTGTTTAACTCTTCGGCCTCAAAACTGTTTACGATCTTGCCTAACGACGCACCTAAATCCTTTGAAATGTCTATATCCACATCCCGCAAACTAACAGTAGGCTCCTGCATCATCGCCTTCATGTTAATAAGCCCGTCGCGATCAAGCTCACTTAACTCAGGCAGCTTAATATCACTGGTTTCCTTTCCTAACTGACGTTCATAATAAATGTATTGCTCAGCTGCGCTATTTAATGATACCAGTAAGCTTTCTCTCGATTTAATAGTATCCTGTAGCTGCGCATATTTAACGCTTTCGGACATGCTGAGGATAAGGCTTTCATGATGTGCCCGCAGCACGGATAAAGATTCATTATCTTGCTTTTCAATAGCCGAGAGCAAGTTATTTCCCAGTGATTTTACCTCCTGGCATATTTCGGTGGCTTTTTGAATGAGTAACTGAAAACGTACGATGGGTAAAGGTGCGTTCAAGCCAGCAACCACTGCTGATATATCAAGTCCGGCAGCAGCAGCTTTTGCAAGCAGGGCGGGATCAATAGGAGGGGCAAACAGGGGTAGCTGTCTGAAAATTCCCTGTAAATTAAGACTGTTGCGTATTTTAAACAACCTGTCGGCAACAGTATCCCAGTACGACAATAATTTTTCGTTGCGCGGAACTGAAAAATATAATGTATTCCCCAGACTATGGATCAGGCTAAGCTTATCGTCATCACTGTCATCAGTGGCTGGGGGAGCAACGTTGAAAAGTATATCTGTTTCAAGCGGCCTTAACGCATTGCCCATAGCGTCAAGATCCTTTTTTAAGTTAGCATAAGTTTGCGGCCTTACGCTGCCTTTTGATGGCACTTCTTGCGGGCGGGGGCCCAGTATGTTTGCTGCAAGCACATATTTTAATAAAGCGGCGTCTACATCCTCGGGCTGATCATTTCTGAAATCGGCATCGCCCCAGGCAATCAGATTATCGATATAGGCAAAAACAGTTTTATACATGTATGAGGACTGTCTGTACCTGGCCACAACGTGTGGGCGGAATGGGTTGTTTTTCCAGGCCATCATGCTATTGATAGTATCCTGGCGTAATTGTTCATCATCCCCGGTAGACAAGTTGATCATGATCTCCTCAATAGATTTGATATGTGTGGTTTGAAAAGGCTGTACTTTCCAAAAACGTTCGGGAGTAGGCCCATCACTGTCGTCGGTAGGATCAAAAATATAATGGAACCATTGCCTTGCCTCTTCGTAACGCCCGTTTTTACTTAGGTTCATGGCTATTGTTAAGGGAACATGAAAAAATAGTTCCCAATTGAATACAGAGTATGCCCCGTGTGAGGAGAAGTCCAGCTCTTTTACGGGTAGAGGGGATGCCACAAAATCAGGAATATTATCAGCATTAGGCGTATAAGTTGATTTGAAAAAATCCTCATGCAAAACCGGTATCCTTTTACCACGTTTGTTTACATCATCATAAGCTGCATCAAAAAGAGCCGGAGAACCATCCGCGTTGGTTTTGTATTCAGTGTCTGCAGCCTGCAACCCTGGGACAGACCGCTGTATTAACCGGTTAAGCAAGGCCGATACATAGGGGTGAAAATGGGGGGTAAAAGCATAGCTCAAGCGCCGCTCCTTTATTATCTGGGTATAATGGATGGAGGTTGGTCCTTGCGGTAAATTATTTACAAATGGTTTATAATAAAGCGAATTAATATATGAATCGTGAAAAGATTTATATTGAGTTGCCATGACTTATAGTTTTTAGAACTGTTAACGTTTTATGATGTTTTCTGCAAAAATGCCGCCCAGGTGCTGAGAGGGGATGGTCTTTTGTATTCCGGAAATACCGCCGCCACCTACTAACACAGTTCCCGAACCAGGCCCCAAAACACTTGTAATGCCGGTATTTGCGAGTACCGTATTACTTGGTGCGTTAGTAATTACACCGGTATTAGTTAGCACAGGAGTATTTGTTAGTACGGGTGTATTGGTTATCACTGAATCCGAAATTTTAGTGCCTCCACTTGTTGGAACAAGTATGACGCTGCCAGCGGTACCTGAACCATGTAACACACTATTTAGCTGATCACTTTCCTTAACCAATACGGGTGATTTACTGTTGGTTTTATTGAGAAATACATTCATTCCGGTATCCTTGCCTATAACACGTTGATCATATTTGATGTAAACATTGGGGTTTGTGGTCCAGTCTGCCCTCGTTTGGGGCTGAACCTTTATACGGGTGTCGCCAATGTCAATGTGTCCTGGATCGCCAACTTTTGGCACCGGTACGTTTTTAGGCCATGGATAATAAGGTTGGATGGGAATGGTTGACCAGTCAATTTTAGGTGGTTCGTAAATTACCGGCGGGCCGCCTACCCATTCATCCCATTCATTAATGGTTTGAGTTTCGGATAAGGTGGGTTCCACGTAGAAGGTGTACCAATTATCCTGATAGAAAAACGGGGTGATCAAAGGGCCAAATTCGGCGCCACCCATAGTAACCGGTTGGCTACAGGGAACAAGGTTAAACCGGCCCGGCGTTTTGCCTAAAATAGTTTGCGGATCAGATTGTAAATTCTGAACAGTTCCGTTTAATGTGGTAACACTATGAGGGTAACTAACCGCCAGGTTATTCCTGTCTACATTTAAACGATTGATAACATAATAATTAGATGTGAATTTCCAGGCGGGAAAGCTCTCTGATGCAATTATTTCGGGCGGACTGTTTTTGTTTACCAGGCGGAACGCCTGATTCAATCCGCTCAGGCTGATATGAAGCGCACCATCAAGGCTATCATCAATATTTGTCTCTTTGGTAACAATAATATCAACATAGCTTGATTGGTAGGATACCGACACTTGCGCGGAGATTGGATTGTCGAGGCCTCCTGATTTTTTTTCGCTCCATTGGCCCTGGTAATAATCGGTCCAATGCAAATGTGCTTCCATTGTTTTTAGCTGTGCGCCGCTGGTAATTGTACTTAAAGCACTGCCTACCTGCCAGTCGCTCAGTTTTGTAGCAGAAGATGATCCGGCATTAGGGCCGCCGGTGGCATCCATTTTTTCAATAAATGTTACCCACAAAATATGCAATCGTCCTCGCCACATTACTACAACTATATGATCGCCATCAATCTGGGCGTCTACAGATTCCCAGGGTGTCCACATCTGCTGGGCATACCTGCGATAAAAATACTTATGGGGAAAGCCGAACGTACGGCCAATCACATGCAAGGTATTTGATTCGGGTGTTACAGGATCCTCATCGCAATACATCGCTACGATATCCAGCCGGGCTATTTCTTCCAATTTTTTTAGATAAACAAAGAAGGCGTCCTCAACCAGGTCATTTGACACATCCCCCTGCAATAATTTTGCTTCCAGTTCCTTAAATAAAAAGGTTTTGTCATCACGCCATTCGGGTTCGAGCCAGTTTTCAGGCCACAGGAAGATCTTTCTGTTTGCTTCCCAAACCCGGTATCGGTTCATCCATTGCCAAAATTTAGAATTGATAGCGCCGGGCGGGACTTTTTTGTCCCAACGATTTTCCAGGTTTAATAAACATCGCTGAATAAATAACTGAACTGAGGCGGTGGCTATACGAATGCGCGAAGTTTGCACAATTGGTTCAGTACCCGGATCTATGAGGAAATACTCATACATTTCTTCGGTACTGCTAAATAAATTACTAAAATTATGCAGTAAACTGGCAACAAGGGCATCTCTTCGTTTCTGCCGCAGTTTGTCAAATATTGGTTGGGCAATTTGCTGCCATGCGTCTAAATCATATCCTGCCTTAACCGCGTTTTTTAAATTTTCGGCAATAGCCTGGTATTCCTGATCAGGCAGGCCTGTAGTAGTTATTTTTGAAGCTTCAGTTAACGACTCTACCGGAATACCAAAGGTTTGGACCAATTTTAAAGCGTTCCATAAAGTGGTAATCCCACGTTCATCCACGAAGGCAGCGGCTGTTACCGCAAGCAGGCCATCGACAGTTGCGGCAGTTGCCTGTATGCCTAATGGTTTGGCCACAGCTGTAACCACACTCAAATCCCGGCGGGTTAAATTAGCCATTAGCTGGTACAAGGCATTCAAGTGCGCAGTTTGAGTTGTCGCGCTGTTAGACCCAGCAGCGTATGAGTGCCTTGCTTTGGTGAATATATTGATAAGGTCATCGCTGCCCCCGGTAAGGTCTTGCCTTAAGTTCACATAATCAGAGAGGCGCATAAATGCTTTAAACAATGCCTGGGCATTAGGAAGCGGGCTATTGCCGGCAACGGGTATGCTGCTCAAATTAAGATTATTGAAATCTTTCGCGTGGCTAACAAAATACTGCAATTCTTTAGTACTCAACTGAAATCCGGAAGCAAGTTGAATAACTTTATTAAGCAAAATATAAGCATTGTGCGCGGCAACTGCATTTACGGCATTATTAGAAAGAAAAAATGTTTCAATTAATGCTAAATTAGGTTGGGTCGTATTATGTAAACGAGTCGGACTGGTAATGAGCCATTGAATAAGAGCAGGATCGCCGGAAGTTGAGCTTGCTAATATCTTGTAAATCGACTGTACGATCAGCTTCCTCTGAATAAACGGAAGCAACGCTTTGGCCAGAGTTGCCCGTTTGGTTAACATATTCTGTTGTTTTACCACATCGGTAGCCGCCGCCGCGTCGGGTACAAAAAGTGAGTTAAATTTAGGCTGATCCAAAATTCCGGCAAAATTGGCGCTCACAACGGTCCAGTTATTGGCTACCCTGCCTGTCCACATTGCTAAAAAGCTTTGAACCTTATCTAATGGAAATACAAGTGATAATGTTTGCTGAAGTATGTCGTCGGTAAAAGTTGCAAATGAACTAAGGTCGGCTGCATTGGCTGGATTCCCGGGTACGGCGTAATCAGTATTAATGCGTTTTATTTCATTGGCAATTAATGTTATAGCCGCGGCGGCATCTGTTTGTACATTACGGTATTTTCCGGTCGGATCAAATTGATGCCTGAAAAGAAAGGTAATATCCTCCAACTTAAAACCACTGTTTCGCACTTGTGCAGCCCATTCTGCAAATTGTAGTGTTTGATTTAAAATAGTGTCATCCTCATTTTTTTGTAAAGCATTAGCAGTAAGGGGTGTAAACGGATCCAATCCGGATAGTTGTTTAAGCGCAATCAGATCAGGAACCGAACATTGCAAAACTTTGGCGAGTACCGCGTGGCGATATATTAATGAAATATTAGCTATGGTAAGTTTGGCCGTAGCTAAATTCTGAGCATTGTCTTTAAATATTTGCTCAATATCATTTGCCGTTAAATTTAGTGCAGCTTGTATGGCAATAGAATGATCTTTTTGAGCATCCTTAATGTTAACATCTTTGGTCAAATAGTTACCCAGCGCGTCGTCAAATACAGTATCAATTTTAAGTACGTTTTGTGAAAGAAATAACTGGCTGTATAATGAATTTGTGGTTATATTGGGTATATCTGCCCAAAATGAAGTCAGCTTTATCAATGCATTGTCGCCAATATTTACCTGTGAAGCCAATCCATTTAAATGAGCGATATTTAACAACGCGCTGTCAAAGCCATCAGCCAGGGCTTTGGCACGATCGGCATCTGCTTTGGTTGGATCATGAATTATGGCTCGTAAATTGGCTGGTAAAAGGACAAGCAGGGCTTGGTCAACCTCCTCAATTTTCCAACCGAGTTTTTTCCATAGCCTTACCAGTAAATTAAATTTAAGCAAGTCAAACGTTGATGCATCTTTATCAGCATAACCTACAATTGTAGCGTCAAAATTGCAAACGGCATTGGTATCATTAAGCAGTAAAAGTTGCTTAAATACTCCTGCACTCCATAAAGATTTGATTTCCGCGCGTGCATCAGTGCCATACAGCGTTTTTATCCTGTCCAGTTTATCATCAAAAGCTTGTCTTTCATCATCAGTAAATGGAGTAAAGCTGGCGGCTTTTGTAAAGCGGAATACATCATTTACGGATACCGACATTTTTTGCAACAAGATCAATTTGCTGAGGTTGGGATTTATAAACTGTGTTTGCATTAATGAAAGCAACTCTTTGTAACTAACGCCAAGCCTATTTGCTAATTGCTTAGCCGATTTGAGACCTGTGGCCATCTCTGCATTGCTTTTGTACCCATAAAGGGTAAATAAATTTTTAAGCGAATCTCCTCCGGTAAAAATTGCATATTCATCGGGCGAAATTCCCAAAGATTCAACAGCAATTTTGTTTTGAGTTTCAAAACTGGTACCGGTTACCGGCTGTATGTTCTTTATTAACTGCCAAAGCGGGGTTTCATATTGATTACAAAATTGACGGACTGTTTCAATCCATAAATCAAACGGCAAGCCTAAAGGATACTTTGCAGATTTAAGCATACCATATGCTTTTGGCTCTACATACTGTGGTTCTGCCAGTAATTCAGCGGTTGTTGCATTGCCGGTATCATGAGCCGTATCAACGCTAAGCTTATTGTTTACAAGATAATATTCTAATATTTCGTTTACGATATCAATATACGGGAGTGCCGTATTGGTATTTTCGCAGGTTAGCGGCAAGTTCACAATGTCCGGTCTTCTGTCTATTAAAGCATCATACGGCTTGGCATATTTTGCGGTATAGTCTTGCCCCGCATGATCAGTTTTCCATTTATCAATAAAGTACTGCCAGTCGGTATCTTTACGATCAAGAAACTGCAACAGATCAACCAGGTATGCTGCCGGGCTCAGTACCGAACGGCAATGTTCGCATTCGCAATAATCCAATGACCCAAACAACTCCTGTAAATTGGGAGCACCTGCAATTTTAGTATCTAAACTGCCCTTGTCCTGTGCTTGTCTTTCCGAAGTACCTGAAATGGCGAAAACGGGCGGAGCCTGTTGGGCGGTTTTTGCAGAGGTAAAAAAATTGTAAGTTACCGTGGTAACTTGTTGCGATTTGTTATAGATAATTGTACCTATCCGTATGCCTTCATCCAGCGTTATTTTAAATTTATCAGCATAGGTTTTTGCAAATCTGTTCACGAAATCCACTTTTTGAACAGCTACAATATCCTGGGCAGATACGTGACCCAATTCAAGTAATACCTGCATTGATTGGTCATTTGGTGTAATCTGGTGTACACGGCTTAGCGTTTTTACACCTTCAATCGTTTTACTTTTATCGGCGCCTGAAACGCCGGCAAATAAGGTGGCGTCATTCGCACTGGCAAATGTGTCAATGTGCGTACCGCTCAATTTGTATCCCAATCCTTCGGCCTTGTTCAAAAAGCTGCTAACACTTGTTTGTGTTGTCGCATCACCCAATACAATCTTACCCTTGTCAATTTTATCACGTACTACTTTTTCGGGGAAAGCAATGCTCACCTTAGCTGCCATATCGGTTATGTAAGCTTGCTTCCGCTCTGCAACAGTTCCGCCAATATAGGCTGGTGGAATCATTTTATCCAGCGCGTCGGCATTATCATCCTGTGTCCCAGCCAACGTTTTTAGTTTGGCATCCCAGGCTTCAGGTTCATATAATCCCGCAGCTACAAGGCCGTCGAGGTCGCTAAAGTTTGTTTGCAGATCCTTTGTAAGTGGCGCATTATTAACGGTTAACATACCAAGTTTTCCCTGCAGTTGCAGTCCTTTAATTTTATCATCTGCTAAACCCGCGTCTTTAGCTTTTTTCCAAAGTTCTGCAGCATTTTTACGTGGTGAGAAATACGCGTTAGCGAAGGTCTGCTGTTCATCCGCTGTAAGGTTCTGATTGGTTAACAGATCGCTATATGTTGATAATGAGCTAAAATCTTTTGTACTTAATCTTGTTTTATTTGCAAAGGTTTGAAACGCGGCTACCGCGGCTTTCTTTTGATCATCGTTGAAATTTATGATCCCAGCAGTAGTTGCGGTATCCAGCGCTTTATGCACATCATCAGCATTAACCTGGGCCAGGTGGTCTGCATCTGATGGCAGCCCTGATCTCACCAGCGCATAAGCCGCCTCCTGTGGTAAGCTGGTAGCCTGGCTCATTTTTATGGCTAATGACGCCAGAGCGATGGGGCGGGCATCCCAGTTGGTGGCCTGGCTAAGCAGTGTCAGGTCCTGCCTGTCATCCTTTTCCTGGGCATCGGTTAATTTGCTAAAATCGCCTATTGCACCCGTTATGTCGGTGCTTAAACGCGTAAATTCACTTTGAGTAACGGGTGAGACAGCCGCCGGTACAATTAAATTCAGGTTCGAAACAGTTTGGCTATTGAAAAGCGTATCTGATAACAGCGTTTCTTTTCCTGCAGCGTCTACCGCACGTACTTCAAAGTTACCGGAGTTAATGCCGGCAGCATTATAGTTGAGATTGTATTTTCCCTGCTCATCAGTATTAGCTTCGGCCACAACAGTGTCGTTGCCGCCAAAATTTCTTGAATATAAACGCAGCTTTACGTTATTGGCCGGAATGCCGTAATCCATATAGATATATCCGCCCACATTGTTTATTGCGCCTAACTGATTCAGTACAGTATTAAGTTCGGTTGCCGTGGCCGCATCAACAATGCCCGTTGCCTGAATCTGCTTTAACTGCTGGAATGTGGTCACTGCACGTTTTGTGATATCGCCATATCCGATCTCGTTATTAATTAATGCAGGCCAGTCTGCCGCAACGTCAGTGCCTAAAACAATAAATTGCCGGGTAATGAGCAGGCTTAACGCCGCTTTGAGATTGGCAACAGCGTCAGTGTTGTCACCGGGGTTCAGGGGAGGGGTTATTGAGGTCATATTTGTAATTTGAGAAAGGTTTACAGGGGGGATATACTAAATCAGATTTAAATAGAACCGGGATAGCTTATTAACTCTTATGAAGAGTTCGGGTTCGCCATGAATTTCGGCGGTGGGTTAACCATTGGTTTATCCGGATATAACGAATAGTCGCAACGGGATCGCTGAGAACTCTTTTTATTACAAATGGTTGGTAGATATTCCATAGTGTAACGATTAAGGAACTTTAACCAAGGTTTATAATTGGTGATCGTTTAAGCAGATAATAAAGCCAGTTATTACTGTATAAATTTGTTTATATGGTATAATCCGGCACAATTGGATGGTAACCAATCATACCTAAAAAATAGGGATAGATACTTAATTAACAGGCAAGATTCAATGAATCTATTAGGGAGTCCTGTAAAGTAGCCTAAAAATAGAAGCGGCTTACAAAGAATAGAAGTAAAATTAATAGTTAAAATTTATATTCAAAGGAAAATTAATATTTTTTTTTCAGCAGGATTTATAGATGGTTTTAAATCATTTATGCAATGGTTGGATATCTTTGTAGTTTGGACTATTTTGAAGTGCTATCGGTGATTCGCTCGCTATTTTGCTTCACCATAAAAGGCCTTTTTTGCCTAAGCCGAAGGAAATTAAAATATCCTCGTAACCTTGTAGGTATTTCGATGTGGCTACGCTGATGTAGGACGCATTGTCAGATTTACGCCGGGTAGTATAATAAATGTAGTAGGTATCTTTTATTTTATAGTACTCCTGCGCCCAAAATGATCCTGACTTCCAATCTGGTACCTTATCAAAAAGGTAACCGCTCTGGTGCCAGTTTCTTAAATCAGTAGACCAGTAGATTGGGAAATTTGGCGCCCACTCTGATGAAGAAACACAGCAAAATAAGTGTTGTTTACCTTAATAACCGAAGGATCTGCAAAATCTCCGGGAATAACGGCTCCGTCATTCCGCTGTGCAAATAGCATTAATGGGAATGTCAACAATAAAAGGCCAAAGAGAAGATATTTTCCCTGCTGGAAACACTCGATGGTTGTTTAGCCAATTCCTGCCCAAAGCATTGACCAATGCCTGAGGCAGCCAACGTGAAGGCAGGATTTAGAAACGAAGTAACTTATTTCTTTTTTGGACTGCTCAGTAACTGCGGATAATCCTTGCTAATTAATACCTGGCTGGCCGCAGATAATGAATCAATCGGAATCGGCTTGTCCTGTGGGCGTGTCTGCTTTTGATTGATTTCGCCCAAAAGACTCCATTTGCGTGTCATTTCCGCAGGTTCTTTTGCCGGAATTGTATAATTAGTAAAATCGATCACTTTGGCAGATGTGTCTTTTCCCGGGTTTTTTAACAATGCCAGTCGAAAATCCTTATTCATATACCAGCTGATCTCTTTATCGGCGTCGGAACCGCCGATACCGGAACCTCTTTCAACAAAACGGTAATTGAAGGTATTCATCTTGTAATGTGCGCGCCACCTCAGACCAAACTCACCTTGAGTAATTAACCTGGTGTCCGGCCACCGCGCCCTGACCTGGGTCAACCAGTCTTTTAGCGATGCAACATCCATTGGTAGGGACACTTCCCAGCAATTGGTTACCCACCCGAAGCCATTCAGTTCATATCCTTTGTCGAAATGAATAGCTGTTGTATGGATCATTTCTTTCAGACCAATCTCCTTTCCGTATTTGCCGATCGTTTCAATGGGGCCAACACCCATCCTGCTGTTAAACCCCTCTGCAAACCCAGCCCTTCTGCCCGCAAGAAAGTCGACCGACCAGCCATCAAGGTTTACGCAATCAACAAAATCTGCCGCGTTTTGCGCCGGTTTGCAGAAATGTTCTTTTGAAGGGTAAAAGGGGTAACACACAGAACCATCTCCATCCTGATTGTCAATGCTGAACTGGCTCCATATAATTCCCTGGCATACATGAATGCCTTCTTTTTCGGCCAGGTATTGCTGGTTTTCTGAAGACAGGAAACCAGCGACAATGCTTTTTGGCCGGTAACCATTACCTACCATTTTGCTGATAATACTAAGAGCATCATGAATATCCTTGTTAACCTGTTCGGTAGTATTGTAGGCGTTTGCGAAGTAAGCGCCTGGTATAAAGGTTATTTCATCACCATATTGATGATGGTACCCTATTACTATTTTCCTGATCTCCTGATATGCGGCGGTGGTATCCTGGAGGGCAAGCCAGCTTAAAGCCCAGGTCATCTTACCTCCGGGGAAACCTTCCGTTACCGCATTTCTAAAAGCTTTTACCCTTTCAGGGGTGTGCAGGGCCCGTTCATCTTCCCCTACATTGCGGTTTCTGGACACTTCTATCTGGTTCACCCTGATAACCGCATTTAATGTAAGGAATCTGTTACCCATCAGTTTTGATGTTTCTTTTGGCTTTTTTTGTTGTGCCTGGGCATTAAAAAAAAGCAACAGGAACAAACTGGATAATTGAAATAATGATTTGATTTTCATAAATATTGTTTAGATATGCTATTAGCGTGCCGACTTTTATTGTTGAAGCGTGCACGAATTGTACTTTTACGATTGCGCCTGGGCCGCATATTTAATGTGTTCAGGTTTACAACTGTGTTGTTAAGATGCCGTAGACCAGCCCGGTCACGTATGATATGATAACCCGACATACTAACCCTTAAGCTCAGGGTAATATTTGTATATCAATTCCTGCTCTACGTCTGTAAGTTCTTTCAACAACACGGGTTTATCCTCTGGCCGCAGCCCCTTCTGGTTGATCCGGTTTATCAGGCTCCAGTCCTTTACGGGCTTATCTGGCCGCGCGCCTGTTGGCTCATGCACAGGCAAATCATACCGCGTGAAGTCAATGACCATTTCCGGGGTCTTATGATGCCAGTCATGCAACAAGGCCAGTCTAAAGGCTTTATTCATAAACCACCTGATTTCCAGATTGTTATACGAATCTCCCAGTCCGCAGCCCCGCTCAACGAATTTGTAATTGTAATCATCATTGTTTTTATAATGCTTACGCCAGATATTTCCAAATTCTCCAAAACTTACCCATTTGGTGTCCGGCCACCGCTTCAACGTATCGGTAACCCATTTTTTCATCGCGCTGCAGATAAAATCCATTCCAAATTCATACACTAATTGTGCTTCCCATATATTGGGCACCCATCCAAAGCCATTTAGCTGGAATCCCTTATCAAAATGTATTGACTGGGTATGCATTACCTCCATGTTCCCCAGTTCCAGCCCCCAACCTTTATAGGTTTCTATTGGCCCTACACCGCGCCGGCTATTATAACCAGTTATTTCATGCCCAGTTTGCCCACTCTGCCGTGCGCAGATAAAATCCATTGACCATCCATCCAGGTTCACACAATCTATAATATCTTTTTTATTCTGACCCGGTTTACAAAAATGTTCAGTAGAAGGATAATAAGGATAGGATAGCGAACCATCTGCTCCGCCACCGTCAATATTGTGCTGACTCCATATAACCGCTTGGGCTACATGTATGTTTTCCTTTTCAGCCAAATATTTCAAGGACTCTGCCGGCAAAAAACCGCCAATAACAGATTGTGGCTTATAGCCGCGTCCAACAAAATCTGAAATGATTTGTAAGGCCTCGGATAACTCTTTATTGATTCGCGCTGGCGGAAGGTACATTGCCGGAAAATACCCTGGAAACACCGTTACCTCATCTCCATATTTCGCCTGGCAGTAAGCCGTATACTCCCGGATTTGCGCATAATTATTACGCTTATCTTCAAGTGCATTCAGTGTAAAACCCCAGGTTAAACGGCCTTCTGGGTTATTGGTGCCAAAGGCCTCACGCAGGTTTTTAACACCCTCCAGGGTATGCCATTTTTCTTCGTCACGAGGATGCAGTTTCACATCTCTGGATACTTCCCAGGGCGTAGTTCGGATCATAATGCAGAGGGTGACGAATCGTCCCCCAATCAGTTGGGTTGGTGCCAACATGCCCAGGGGTGAAGCGTTAAGTATATGCGCCCCGGCTAACAACCCCGCACCCGTTAAACAAGTATTCTTTACGAATGACCGTCTATTCATATTTTATTTATTAAAATTTTAATTGGCAATTATTTACCACAGACAATTCCAGATTTATAGCTTCAGAAACAGGTCTGGTGGTCAAAATAATGCATATTGTTCAAGATAGATAACTATTGTTGATTAAGGGCCCCGGAGATATTGTCATCCGGGATCCCATTAATATGGTGACCATTGCTTAAATGCTCACCATATTTTCTAAAATAGTTATGTGATCTACCAGCCCGGATTTTGTTTGAGTTTGTCTGGATTTAGAGATATCTGCTTTGTTGGTATCGGCAACAAATAATTTTTGTTTACATCGAAAGCCCGTTGCGAACCTGGTTGCAATACTTTAAAACCATTCTCTAACTGAGCGGCTGGGGTGTTATAAAAATAACTATTATAGCTTGCACCATCCAGCGTAATCACTTGTTTAGACCATTCCGATCCAGTAACTTTCACACTCAGTACAGATTTTGGCAGTATTGTTTCTGCTGTCTTCCATCTGCGCAGGTCATCCCAGCGAAAACCTTCGAATGCTAATTCTACTGTTCTTTCCCGGCGTATCTCCGACCTCATGTTCAGACCATTGGCATTTACCAGGGCATTGGTGAGGTGCGGCATGTTAACGCGATCACGCAATAAATTTATAGATAAGTCGAGATCTGCATCAGAAATTGATTCGTTACGTTCGTAAGACGCCTCGGCATAAATCGCCAGTACTTCTCCATAGCGGATAATATTCCAGTCGAACGCGCCACCGCCATCACCAGGCGTGGCCTGCTGAGATATAAACTTATACAACATATAGCCGGAATTTACATTTCGATTATTGTCTACTCCGGGCCACTGAGGGCGGTACTTATCATATTGCGGTCGAACAATCTTTATAGCAGGCAGAATCAAAGACTGCGTCATTCGCGGGTCCCGGCCACGGAACTCTGTGCGGGCTGAATCATACCCCTTAAACAATGGAGATTTATCAATAGGTAACCCGTCTTTGCAGAGATACAGGTCGGCAGCAGCTTTTGTGGGATTGAGGTTACCCCAGGATACGCCATAAGCCCAACCATTCACATTAATAGTTGTACGATATTTTTTTGAGACTATTGTTTCCGGGTTATCCATGCTGTAGTTGTCGATAAACATCAACCGGTAGCTCGAGTCGCTTTTTGTTTTGTTTAATGAATAGGCGTGGCTGTTGATCACGTTTTTTGATTCTGCAATCGCCTGATCCAGCAAAGCGTTTCCGTCACCTGAAGCATGAAATTTTCTCCAGGTGCCTTCAAAGAGACATACACGGGCCTTAAAGGCCTGGGCAGCTTCTTTGCAAATCCGGCCTTTTTCCGCGCTACCCTTCACCGGCAGGTTGGTTATTGCATTGTTGAGATCACCCAATATAAAGTTCACCACGGCCTCACGGGAGGCACGAGCACTAAATACTAATGGATCGGTTGGTTGTAACACCTTGTCAATGATGGGAACTCCCCCGTATAGGTCTAAAAGACGGAAGTAGTTATACGCACGAAAGAAATATCCTTCACCAAGGAAAGGCTTGACGTCGTTTTTGATAGAAGAAGTTGTCCCTTCCTCTATCAACTTATTTGCGTTACGAATAGCTGCATAGCTATTATCCCAATTATCATCTTGTTCTGGCGCAACATACTTGCCAGAACTTATTGAACTAACCTCAGTTCCGAATGCAATGTCCGAATTATTATCATTCATATACGACCCTCCGTAATGAGGATCATCCAGTGAAGAATTATAGAACCAGTTTGCTGCCAAACGGTAATCATTGGCAGATTGCCAGAATGTGAAATCGGAAATATCGGATTGTGGTTTAAGATCAAGAAACTTTTTACAACCCGTAGCCACGATGGCCAGAAAAATTATGCTGGAAATTTTAAGTATTTTCATTGCTGCAAGATTTTAAAATTTAACATTTAGGCCTATAGAAAATGTGCGGTACATCGGGTAGTTGTTCTCATAAAAATCCGTATTATTTGCATCATCCGCAGTTAGGGTTTGCGGCACCCGGGTTTCTTCAGGATCATACATACCATTCCGCGTACCTTTGGCAAACTCAAACAAATCCTGCCCGCTCAGATAAAGCCTGATGCTACGCAGCTTAAGCCGCGCAATCTGAATATTATTGAAAGTATATCCAAGGGTTATATTCTTCATTCTTAAATAGCGAGTATTTTCAAGCCACAGGGAAGAGAACTGATAATTATTATTCTTCACCGTTTCGTTATTAGAAAGACGCGGATACTCGGCCGATGGGTTTTCGGGAGTAAAGGTTCTGCCGTAAAAATAATCAAGCGGTTGGAACCAGAAGTGAGCCAGAGGCACTCCGAAGTTGCCATTACCTCTCCACACATATTTATTGCCAGTTCCCTGCATGATAAAGCTCATGTCAAAACCTTTATAAGAAAATCCGCCGGTTAAGCTATAGGTTAATTTAGGTATTTGAGAGCCTAAATACACCGCATCGCCGCTAAGTCCTTTTGACTTGTCGCCGTAAGTGGTAATTTGTCCGTCACCATCAATGTCCTGGTACATAACATCACCTATACCCAAACCACCATAACCATTAGGCTGTGCAGAAGGTACTATACCTTTTCCGCCGTATTTCGAAGCGTAACTATCGAGGTCGGCCTGGTTTCTGATTAGCGTACCCTTGAACCCGAAATACGAGTCAAGCGGGTAGCCCTGCCTGGCTTGGGTTAAACCCAAATTATAGGCATCATTACCTTTCAAGTCAGAAACAACGTTTGTGTTGTAATTTAAGATGGCACCCACGTTGTAGCTGACAGCGCCAATCTTGTCATTCCACTGACCATTAAATTCCCATCCTTTACCCTTAAGCGTTCCCGCATTTGATGAAGGAGCAGCTGCTCCCAATGTTGTAGGGTAGGTAATGCTGACCAACATATTATTATTAGTTTTTCTGTAGAGGTCAAATGACAAGGACAGTTTTGATGCAAATAATGAAACGTCTAAGCCAAGGTTCTTCGTTTCGATGGTTTCCCAGGTACGCAGTGGTGAAGAAAGGCCCTTAAGCGCGGCCAATCTTGAAGCTGTTGATCCATCAATTGGATACTGACCAAAAACATTAATGAGCTGTACATAATCAAACAACCCTAACTGTGAAATATCCTGGTTACCTGTTCTGCCCCAGGATGCGCGAACTTTTAAAAGGTTTAATGTGTTATCGGTAAAAAGTTGCTTGAAAAATGACTCTTCTGAGATTTTCCATGCAGCGGATACACTGGGATAAATTGCGCTCCAGCGTTTATCAGGAGAAAACTTTGAGCTGCCATCTTTACGCAGCGTACCCTCTAAATAATATCTGCCTGCAAAAGAATAGCTGGCGCGTCCGAAATAAGATCGTAAGGCCCAGGGATCCCGGTTCCAGTCACTTGCATCACCAGCTCGAAGATTCTTGTTGTCGGACAGAGGCAGGGTAAAAATCTCATTACTGAAAAAATCCTGCCCCTGGAAATATTTGGAATCCTGCGTGAATTTTTCTTGCGAAACGCCCACCATCGCCTTGATCTCATGCTGACCAAATGTCTTTGAATAGTTGACATAGGTGCTGTAATTTTTGTAAACAGTGCTGGAATTCCTGTATGTAGCCCTGTTTGGATTGTTACGTACCAGCAAGTTCGGTGTATTATCCCAATTATATTCTGTATTGGTTGGGAAGTTTGCTTCATCATCATAACGCTCTAGGTTTATACCAACCTGCCCCGTCCATACCAAACCCTTTATAGGCTCATAATCCAGCTTTACATTGTTACTCCAACGGTTGTTCGTCGTCGTCTTATCGCCGCCTTTAATTAGTTCCTGCACAGGGTTTTCATAACCCTGATAGCCATAGTAATTGCCAGCCGGATTTTTTTCGGGCAGATAAGAAAACATCTTCAAGCCGTTGCTTATAGCATCATTCAATTGCGAAGGCGTACGGGTGTTCAGATAATCATAAGCCGTTGTCAGTTCTAACTTCAGGTTGTCGGTAAGATTGCTTTGCAATGCAATGCGGAGATTGTCTCGCACAGATGTATTGGTTCCTTCCGAAATATTACCATTGTCACGCATGTCGCCAAAGGACACCAGGTAGGAAGACTTCTCCCCGCCGCCAGATACGCTGAAATTATGCGTTGGGCGATACGCCGTCTTAAACAGCCTGCCGTACCAGTCATGGTTTTGGTAAAACATCGGGAATGATTCTACACTTCGGTTCTCACCAGGCCCTACACCCGGGTCATTGGCTGCGATCTTCATGAGGGTAGAATCAGAGAATGTCTGCTTTTCACCATCATTTTTATTTGCCTCGTTAAACATCCGAACAAAATGATCAGTTGTAGCTGCTTTTTTTCTCAAACCAACTTTTTTAACTGCTAAATTAAATCCATAGCTTACATTGGGTGCGCTTGATCGTTTGCCCCTTTTGGTGGTAACCAGGATAACACCGTCGGCAGCACGTGCGCCATATATTGCTGCAGTTGCATCCTTTAGTACCGTTACGTCTTGAATGTCCTCCGGATTGATAAGGCTAAGGTCGCCGGGAATACCATCAATTAAAACAAGCGGAACATTCCCATTAATGGATGATGCTCCGCGGATAGTGAGTGCAAAACCTTGCTGCCCCGGCTGACCGCTTGAACGCGTAATGCCCACACCGGGGATCAAGCCTTGCAAACCATCTAAAGTTCCTGTAACCGGGCGGCTTTGGATCTTAGTGCCACTGATATGTGCCACCGCGCCAGTGAGATCTGCTTCTTTCTTACTTGTACCATATCCGATAATTATCACTTCGTTAAGACTGCTTGCTGCAGGGTTAAGCTTAACATCTATTTTGGTTTGATTATTTACAGGAACTTCCTGAGTTTGGTACCCTAAAAAAGAAAATACCAGGGTTCCGGTTGCGTTCGGTAGTTTGATCAGATACTCACCTTTTGTGTCTGTCGAAACAGCCATCCCACTCTCTTTATGCTTAACCGTGACACCCGGCATAGGAATCTGCTTTTCGTCGAGCACGATACCCCGTATTTCAACAACGGCTGATGCAACACGTTGCGAAACATTGGTAACCGCTGTGTTTTTATCCGACACAACAATGGTCTTGTTATCAATTTTGTAACTAAGCGGCTGCGATTTGAACAGCTCATTCAGCACCTGAAGCAGCTCCTCCTGAGATACATTTAAAGTAACAGGTTTGCTCTTCTCTGCCTGATCATCAGTGATCACAAAATTATACCCGGTTTGCTTTCGCACATCCCGGAGTATACTGATCAGGTTTTTATTTGTTTTGTTTATGGTTATCCTCTGTGCTAATGAAGTGGCGCTCACCTGCACTAAAGAAGCAATCATGATAATGATTGTAAGTCTCATAATCAGCCATAGTTTGGGTAATAACCTTCCGGTAATACCTGTTTGAATGGTATAAATTCTATACATTTGTTTGTTTGGTGATGCAACATACCCTTACTTTCCAGGCGAAGGCAGTTGCGGATAAACAGTTGAATTAAGTAAATTGCGCCAAACGGCATCCAGGGTCCGATCTGATCGGGCCCTGTTTCGTGTTAAGACTGGTCTATTGTAATGCTTTCTTCATCTTCTTTTTAGGTTTTAATTGGTTGTTTATAAATGTTTTATCATTTTGTCACGTAAACTTTCCGGCCGCTCACCTCAAAATGGATCTTTCCGGTAGACTCCAGTATTTTCAGTACCGCCGATATATTTTCAAACTTTGAAATTGCGCCGTTGAAGCGTACATCCGGGACATCCGCACCGTATATGACTTCAACATCATACCATCTGGCCACTGTTTTCATCAATGATCTGACAGGCTGACTTTCAAACATGAACTGGTCGTTCTTCCAGGCTACTGCCAGCTCGGTATCAACCTGGTCAATATTTAATCTACCGGTACTGCTGCTGATAACTTGTTGCCCGGGCTTAATGATCGCTTGAGCATTTTTTCCAGCGGCGCGGATACTGCCCTCAAGTAAGGTGGTTTTACTTCCGCCATCGTCATGGTAGGCATTTACATTGAAGTGCGTCCCTAATACACTGATCTGCTGGTCATCTGTTTGCACTATAAAGGGATGAGCGGGATCTTTAGCCACTTCAAAGTAAGCTTCACCCGTTAGTTCAATCTTGCGTTGCTTCAGATTCCTGAAGTCTGCAGGGTATCTTAATTGTGATGCCGCATTGAGCCAGACTTTTGTACCGTCGGCTAAAACCACTTTGTAAAAGCCGCCAACAGGTGTCCTCAATGTGTTGAGAGCGCTTTCGTTATTGTTATGATTATTATGCCTGTTAACATATTTTATTTGCCCGTCAGCCGTTTTTAAAATACTGTTTCCGGCGTCTTTTCCGATAAGTCCAGAGTGCTGTCCGGCTAATGCGATGCTTTGCCCGTTTGATAAGATTAAATAGGCTTTATTCCCACCGGGCTTTACGTCATTATGTATTTTGTTTTCAGCGATGACCGGATGAGGCACGGGGCCGCGGAAGAAATAGTAACTGCCTGTACCCAGCAGTAAAACAACACTTGCTGCCGCAGAAATTTTAACCCATAGTGTTCTTGCCCGCCTGGCAGGCTCTATCTGCTGTTTCAGGTTGTTAAAAATACGATCATACCGTTCGTTATTTTCTGTACTATGAGGGGCAATAGCAGATGGATCATCTAATTGCTTACGCACAAGATCCTGTAATGTCTGATCGTCTGCCGTGCCGAATAGTTCCATCAAACGACGGATATCTTCAGGTTTACTTTCATTACGTAAAAATCGCTCATAAAGCTTGTTGAGGTTTTCTCTTGCTCCCAATTTTGTCAGGTTTTTTGAAGAGTACGGTCGAAAAGGCGATTAGGTCTGTTCGTCTGAAATTTTTTTTAATGACTTAGCCTTTTATAGACTTGGCGATCACAGCCGCGGCAATGAGCATCAACGTCAACTCATTTTTCATGAAATAAGCTTTCAGGCTTTTGGTGCCTTTGACAACGTGATCGCGTATGGTTGAGGTTGATACACCGAGCAGACTACTCACTTCTTCGTAAGACCTACCCTCGATTTTAACCATGGCCATTACTTTTTTGCGCTGCGCCGGCAAAGATTCAAGCGCTTGATAAACTAATTGGCGATCAACTTCGGACGCTATAGGATCATATAGTTCGGTAACCGAATTGATAAGTTGCTCACGGAAAGCTCTGTCATGCGCCAGCTTGCGGTACAGATCAGTAATTAAGTTTTGGGCAATGATATGCACAAATGCACCAAAAGATTTATTATGGTCGATAGACACTCTGCGTTCCCATATCTTCAAAAAAACGTCTTGCGTGAGTTCTTCAGCAATCTCAGCCGATTTGGTCAGATAATGAATTTTCCGGAAGATCGGATCGATATAATGCCGGTAAAGTTTTTCAAAAGCCTTTTCGTCCCCGCTTTGCAGGTTTTCCATTAGCTCTCTCTCATTTACTAGGCGAATAAAACTCATTAGGGGTAACTGTTTGACGCTAAAGTTAGTAATAATTACACGGCCAAAACAAGTTGATGAAAATAAACATCGTCCTGCGGGGGGAAATTACTATATCCGGAACTGATTAATCCGTTGCTCCAGGATTAAACATGATAGCAGGACAGTTATATGTATGTTAAGACTATCTTAATCACATTTTATTTTAAGATTTGTTGATCGAGGAGGATAAGCCTTTAGGCTGATCTGCTGCTTTTGTTCCCCAGGTTTTATCGGGCTTGGTTTTTAAATAAAACTCCAATTTTCCGCCCTGCATTATAACATTGTGACGAATGTAGTTTTTAGTATATACTTTGCCGTTTAATTTTACAGCACTGATGTATATCGCGTTTTTTGATTCTTTATGGACGATGATCTTTAATGACTTGTCGCCGGGGAGTTTAACCGTTACCTGGTCAAAAATGGGTGAACACAGGAGATATTGGTCAGAAACCGGATCAACGGGATAAAAGCCCAAAGAAGCAAAAATATACCACGCCGACATTTGCCCGGCATCATCATTACCGCTTAAACCACCTGGGCCATCTGAATATTCTGTAGCCAGTATGCGCCTTACCTCTTGCTGGCTTTTCCAGGGGGCATGGGTATAATTGTACATGAATGGGATCTGGTGCCCCGGTTCGTTGCCATGCCAGTATTCATCTTTATGGAATAATGTATCCAGTTTTTTTTCTAACTGTGCCTGCCCGCCCATCAAATGACTAAGTTCGGGAACATCCTGGGGGACGTAAAAAGTGTACTGCCTGGGGGTGCCCTCCGTAATATAAGGTTCACGATTATCAGGTTTAAATGGTGTAAACCAGCTGCCGTTTTCATATCTGCCCCGCACTAATCCAGTATTAGGATCAAGCACATTTTTATAGTTCAGGGCGCGTTTGCTAAGCAGCTGATAATCGGCGGTTTTGCCTAATGCTTTGGCAATCGTGGCAAGCGCGTAATCATCATAGGCATACTCCAGCGTCCGACTCACCTGCTCTTTTTTATGAAAGGCATCCTGTACGCTATCTTCCATTGGGATATAACCATATTTTAAGTAGGAGGTAAGCGCCCGCCTTCCTTTGCCATTTAAATAATCAGTTTGAGAAGCTACATCAAAAGCATTCTGGCGCATCAGCCGGTAACCTTCGGCTATATTATAATCACGGATATTTTTAGTATATGCCGAAGCAATAAAAGCGGTTGCATGGTCGCCGATCATGGCCGAGGTATAACTGTTCCAACAGGGAAATATAGGCATCCACTGCCCTTGCTGCCCTTTTAGAATCATTGACCGTACAAAATCCTTGATTATAGAGGGTCTGATGATCTCATATAAAGGCAATTGCCCCCGGTAAATATCCCACATGGAAAAATCATCATAATAGTTTCCTTTATCCAGTTGCTCTGTTTGATAATCGCCAGCAAAGCGCGGGTAAGTACCGTTCACATTATTAAATAAGCGCGGATGCTGCATGGCATGATAAAAAGCGGTATAAAAAATATATTTATCACACTCATTGGCAGTTACCACATTAAGCCGGCTTAATTCATTTTGCCATACCTGTTTGTTTTGCTTAGCTAAGGCATCAAAATCCCAATTTTTAATTTCGGCCTGCAGGTTTTTCCGGGCATCAGCTATGCTGGTAAATGATGTACCGATCCTTACCCTGAGTTTTTCGCCCTTTTGTAATTTAAAACCTATAAAAGCGCCAATATTTTTGAGGTTTTTTATACTATTGGATGAAAATACCTGATCACCACTGAATGTGCCGCTGTTGCCTATTCTGCGTTCCACTTTCATTACAAAATAGCCGCTAAAACCGGCAGGGTTACCCCATCCCTGGTAAATGCGATAAACGGGATTATAACCAGATACCTCACCCTGACTGGCATCGACACTTATTGATCCTTTATCCTTATCATTGTTGGGCATAACCAGTAAATATAAACTATCGGCCTTATTCATGGTAAATTGCAGCATGCTACACCGAAGAGTGGCCGTTATCTCGGTACTTAACTCGTGATTATTTAAATCAACCCGATAATATGCAGGCGTAGTAACTTCATTTCTATGCGAAAACAGAACGGCATAAGTTTCAGGAGTTGTTTTTAGCTTTCCGCTAATGGGCATTATGGTAAAACTGCCATAATCCTGTGTGCATGAACCACTAAGCCAGTGTGTAGCCCTGAAGCCGTTGAGTATACTATCCTTATAACTATATGGCGGTAGGCATTTATTTTCCGAAGTATGGGTTTGCGGTGTCCACTGGGTCATTCCAAAAGGAAGCCCAACCGCCGGAATGGTGTTGGCATAACTCTCTGTTCCGCTACCGTGTTTCAAAGCTGATGATGTGGTACTGGCCGCAGTACCCGATAATGTTTGTACATATTTAACCAGGTCAGTTGACTGCGCAAAACCAGCGTTAATAAATAAGCCACTTAAACCGGTTATCAATAATAACTTTTTTAACATTATTATAGCTTTTTTATAGTTTCCTTACTATCACCAGGTATTTGTATTGCCTTTAACAGCGGATTGGCCGCATTTTTAAATATGATTACAGGATATGTTTTTACCGTCGGTATTTTAACCTCATTCAAGTTTAAGCCAACTACATCATTAAAAATACAGGCTGTACGAAAATCGTCTTTCTGATATTTTAAGGTCATATTCTTTATTTTAATACCATCTGCATGCCTGATATAAAAGCCCCAGGCTGGTAATTCGCCGAACATGGAAAATTCGGGGTAATCTGAAATGTTTTCAGGTACTTTATCCAGGCTGTCTAATCCAAAATGAGCTGTTTCTTTTTTTGCGCCACCACGGTAAGTTATTTCAATATTTTCGAGCATGACATCCTGCACAGGATAACCCGGAATACCTACAATTGACGAAGGGAAAACATTATGCGGATATCTTACTGCAGGCCCCTCCATTGAATAACCCTTATCTGGTTTACCTGATGGTATTTCTGCTTTTACATTACCAATATAAATACGGCGTACTTTTCCCGGGTCGGCTTTTTTATTGCGTTGCCCTAAGCGTATAAATATCGCATTACCGGTATTTTTTGCCGTTACATTCCGTATATCAATATCTTCCAGAACTGCGCCATCAACGCTTTCCAGAGCAATGGCAGATCGGAAGGTATCATATACCTTAATATCCCTGACCGTTATTTTTTTAAACCCGCCGTAGGATGCTGTGCCTAATTTAAAAGCGCTTGCACTGGAGCGGATGGTACAGTTGGCGATATAAATATCTTCGCAACTTCCCTTCGGATCTTCTGATTTGAGACAGATACCATCATCGGCAGCATTAATAAAGCTGTTGGTGACCTTTACATTTTTACAATCAACCAGGTCAATGCCGTCATTGTTCAAAAAGGTAGTGCTTTCAACTTTTACACTATCAATAATCAGGTTTGAGCAGTTCTTATAGTTCTGTATCCAGCACAGGCCATTTTTAATGGTTATATTTTTTATGCTGATATCGTCGCAGTTAATGAATTCAATAAGTTTTGGCCGGTTAGCTTCGGCTGGGCGCATCTGATGCCAAGGGTTGTATACTTGCCATTCATTATCTTCCAATGTGCCGTCTTGTAAATGTTTGTAAATATCTTTTAGAAGTTCAACTGCCTGTCCGTCAATGGTGCCTTTACCTGTTATAGCAATATGGTGTTGCTGGGAGGCAACAATTAATGCTGATGCCTGTTTAACCCCATAGTCAGCTCTTATTGTACTACCCAATAGCTGGGCCTTAGCGTCCAAATGAAGATCGACGCCCGATTTTAAATTGATTACTCCGGTAACAAATTTACCGGCAGGTATCAATACTATACCGCCGCCATTTGCAGAGGCAGCATCAATGGCTTTTTGAATGGATAGTACATTGTTGGTTTTAGCATCGGGTTTTGCACCGTATGTAATTATGTTGTACAATTTTTGCTGGGCAAAAATTGTATTGCCAATTAATAATAGTATTAAAAACAGGTATAAGGATTTCATAAATTTATGTTTCAATAATTAAATTTTTAAAAACAATTTGTTTCGATATAAAAAGTATAAGAAAACCAGTTGAGTCAGGGTAACAGAGGTTGCTGCAAAAAACGCCTGCCACGCTGTGGGGGTCAGATGTATAAGTCCGCCAAATATATAATTAGCGGTATAGTTAAAATTGACAAGTCCCTCTGAGCAGATGTAGATCACGATGGAGTTTGTGCCGATAATAATAAATGGGAATGCCCATTTTTTAAAGCCTGCAACATCAATGATCAGATAAAATACTGACAAAAAAAGCAGGCTCCACCCACCAACATACAGGACAAATGAGCTTGACCATAAACGTTTATTAATCGGGAACTCCAGTCCCCATAATTTACCGGCAATTAGCAATGCCATGCCAACTGCAAATAATGCTGCACCTTTTTTTAACATGTTCCATTTAGGAGAATCCCATTTTAAAAAGCTGCCTGTAAAAACACCAAGCAATGCTGTACTAATGGCTGGAATAGTTGATAATACACCTTCGGGATCATGTATTTTATCATGCAGGCGCCCTGGTAATAACAATCTATCAATATATGATTCTAAAGATCCGGCCATAGTTAATACACCTGCGCCATAACCAGGAACAGGAATAAACATCATAGCTGCCCAATAACCACCAAGCAGGCCAATAAACCATATAACTTGCCCGCGCAGATTGAAATTTAAATAGATTAGCCCGGCAAAGAACCAAGCCAAGCCTATACGGCCCAAAACACTGGCAAAACGCGTGTTTTCATACCCATTAAATTTCAATAAACCATTGACGATCATGCCTAATAAAAGCAGGATTAGTGTACGCCTGATCATTGATCTGTAGATGCTCCATTTGGCATGACCTGGCAACTGTGCTGCAGAGTTAACCCCGGTTTTATTTATTTTATTCATCATGGAATAGGGCATGGATACGCCGGCTATAAATAAAAACAAGGGGAAGATCATATCGTAAAAGGTAAACCCATCCCATACAGTATGGTGTAATTGCCCCGAAAGCCATAAGAATACGGGCCACCCGGTAGCTTTTGCCAGTGTATGTGCTATCTGCTCACCGCTCATTATCCAAAACATATCAAAACCTCTCAGGGCATCAAGTGAAACCAGCCGTTTAAGTTTTGGGGGCGGAGTAGGAGTTGTCATTTGCTGCATAATTTTGTTGAGTTCATACTAATAAGCTTCTGCAATTTGCTGACGGTATTTTTGATACATGTACTGAGATTCCGTAATAGGATTACCAATTGTTTGTACAGGAAAATCTTTCCTGGCGTTTACCCATTGCCATTCCCAGGTTTTTATGGATTGCTCAAAGGCGGACAGGTCCGCATCCTTGCCTGAAGTTAACGAAGCCGATAACATTGCAAAGAATTTCTCCCACCGTACTTTATAAAAATCATTGAGTAAGCCGCTCCATTGTCTGTTGGCATATTCATGAAGCGGACTTTCAGCATCGCCCCAAAGGGTGATCAGATCGCGGGCGTTACGTTCATAGATGGCTTTCTCGTTAACTGTAGTTCCCCAGCTTCTGGCATCCCTTATCCAGGGCCCCAGTAAAAAATCCTTGCGGCTTGCCAGTAACCGGTCCATATCACTTATTAATTGTAAATATTCGGCGCTGTATAATTTGAATTTGGCTATGTTTTTTTGGCGATATGCCTCAATCCACTTCTGTTGTAGGGGTAATGCATAATTGGCCAGCACCTGCCGGGTTACATCAACCAGATCATAGTTAAAGCCATCGCTTTTTTTGCAGGCAGGGGCAGCCTTTATTAACTCATCCCAGGCAGGTAGAAGATCTTTAGGGTTATAGTTCAGTTTTGTCCTGGTCCATACGGTTGTGGAATCAAAAGTCGGCCTTCCGGTAATGATGCTCTCGGCTCCATCGCGAATAGCTGTGCCGTTGTAAACGGTTTTCTTTAATATTTGCCAGGCCGCAACGGCGTTTTTGTTACCAGAGCCATAACGGTTTCTTGCATATTTACTTAACCATGCATCAACGGAAATCACAGAATCCTGCCAGGTGTTTTGCAACATTAATTCATATAAAACCGGGTTTTGCTCAATGGCTTCCATAGTTAGGCCTATACCTTTAAGATCACCTTTATCAACAGCATGCAGTGCCTGCGCGGGGCCATCTGCTACACCTTGCATCCGCCCAAAAAGGTTCACGTTGCCGCCGAAATTATTCAGCATGTTCCAGATCCAGGGCTTTCCGTAAAATGCTTTTGTTCGTTTCCAAACAGGTTCAATTTCTGTAGCAAGATCAAGCAGGATCATGTGTTCATCAGGTACCGCATCTAACAAAGCTTTTACCTGCGGCGGGTCCCAGAATTTGCGGTCGCTATAAAAAAGCCACCCTTGCATTACCCAAATGGCTTTGGGATCGGCTTTACTCATGGCCTGGTAAACCCGGTTGCTTAATGCAGCCAGGTACGTAGTATCATTTGTTGGCGGCTCGTTTTCATTAAAAGTATCTGCAGAGTACAAATGGTCGGTACCATATAATTCGGTTTGGGCCTTAATAAATTTACCACCTATTTCGGCAAAAAGCGGGTCGTTGGTATCCAGGATGTAAGTATCGGCAAAACCATTATTCCAGTTCGTTTTTTTTAGTTTGGATGCCGGGAAATGTTTTTGAAAAGAGGAGGGGACATGGCCTGTGAATGATTGTAAAACCGGTTTCATACCCAGTTCGCGCTCACGGCCTACTATTTTTTGTTGCAGATCGCGATGGCTTTGCATCCAGCTTAATGGCAGCGGGCCCCCCCAGCCGTCTAAATTACCCATCCAAAACCATGAAAAATAAGCAGGGCCGCAAAAAAAAGCTTTCAGGTCATCATCTGTAAACCCCATGTCTTTATAAACTTTGTACCAGGTATATTCCTGCCCGGTTAAGGCTAATGGCATATTGATGCCATGCATAGCCATCCAGTCTATCTCTTTTTCCCAGCGTTTCCAGTCCCACCAGCTCATACTATAATTAAACGTACAGTAGTTAAGGTAATAGCGGTACTGGTAAGGTGTATTTTTGTGAATTTTGGTAGTCAATACAGGCAATTTTTCGGGCAGTTTCAGATTAATGCCATTCCAGGTAACCTGGCAATGAGCATATTCAGTCAGGTAATAGTATAGTGCTGAGGCAATTGCTATCCCATTATTTCCACTCAGTATAATTTTACCGCCTTTACTCTCTATTTCAAATACATCCTTGCCAGCCTCGCCTTTTATTTCCCTTACTGTAAAGTAGGCAGCTTTTTGTGGGATTACCCTTTTAATAAGAGCATAAGATGCAGTTGGGTTTACCTGTGCTTTTAATGATATACAGCTAAATACAATTAGTGTTAAGGTAATACACGGGTAGTAAATATTATAAAAGGATTTTCTCTTCATAAATAGAACTCTGTGATTATACTGGGGTTTAAATATAACTATGGTTAAAATGAAAAAAGAATATGGGGGTTAGCCCATATTCTAATCAATAAATCAGCTAAAAATAATCATTTATCAGTAACCCGGGTTTTGCACCAATTTAGGGTTTAATTGCATTTCGGGTCTTGGAATTGGGAAAATACGTTTACTGGGATTGGCATCAGTTTTTATACCCCATGACTTTTCAAACTGGCCGTAACGGATAAGGTCATTCCTTCTCCAGCCTTCCATAGCCAATTCACGGGCACGCTCGTCCAATACATCAGAAAGGGTTACTGCACTTAGTGATGCCGCTTTAGCACGGGTGCGAACCTGGTTAACCAATGATAAAGGCGAATCGCCATTGGTAGCGGTTGCCCCTCTTAATATTGCTTCTGCTTTTTCTAATAAAACATCGGCATACCTGAACATCGGTACGTCATTACTCTGGTTACGGGTGGTACTCAAGCTATCAGGATAAAATTTATTGTTCCTGTAGCCCGACTCGTTAGCCAATTCATCATTGCCGATATCAAAGGTGGCAACGTTTTTCCATACAATATCTGGGGTGAACTCCAGCTGATGAACAACAGTAGCATTAGGATTCGGACCGCTATAACTGGCATCAAGACCTATGTTGGTTGTAGTAATGTTAATTGGTGTGCCATCATTATTGTACTGTTTCCCGGTAAGATATTGCTTTCTGCGGATGTCATTAACATCATTAAACAAAGCATAATACTCTTTAAAGGTGTACACGGGGCCATCAGGTGTGTACGGCATTTTGTATTTTTTTGCCAAATTCGGGTTTATTGTCCAGCGTGCGTAATACATATTCTGGGCCAGTAAAGCATCAAAAGGAACAGCAAAAATAAAATCCTTTATGGCAGGTCCGTTACTGGCTTTAAACATACCCAAATAGTCGGTATCCAAACCGTACTGGCCGCCTTGTATAATATTATCGCACATGGTAACCGCATCCTGATACCTTGGTGTACCGATATAGTACTGCGCATTTAAATACATTTTAGCTAAAACCGCGTAAGCCAGATACTTTGTAGGCCTACCGTAGGTTGAAACACCGGTTGTAGAGCTCAGATTAGGGATCTGTGCTAATAATTCGCTTTCAATAAAAGCAAATACCTGTGCCCTTGGCTGCGTGCCTAAATTGGTGGTATCGCCAAAAGTTTTAGAGATAGGTACATTACCAAACAAATCCATCATATAGAAGTATGACATTGCGCGCATTGTTTTTATTTCGGCAATAGTTTGTTGTTTGGCTGTACTTTCAGGTGCTGTAGCAAATACCGACAATACCTTATTGCAGTTACTGATGGTAGTATAACCCCATGTCCAGCAAGCTTCAGTCATGCCGTTATCAGGAGTAACCGTGTGCAGGTTTACGGTGGAGTATGTACCGCCATCAAGCCAGTTGCCGCCCCGGGCTACCAGTACGTTCTCATCTGTGCTCAGGTTTTGTAGCAGCCAGTACTCGCGACCAACTGCTCCACGAAATGAAGTATAAATAGGTCCGGTTGCTGCCACAAATTGTGCAGCTGTTGTAGGAAAATTGTTTGGAGTAAGTGCAGACTTTGCAGTGACATCCAATTTTGTACAGCTTGGCAGGTAAACTGCTCCTGCAAGCAAAGCTACAATGCTGAGTTTCTTATATATATTATTGATTTGGTTCATGTCAATTAAGTTTTTAGGTATTATAAATCTACTTGTACACCAGCCAGGAAGCTCCGCGTTTTAGGATAAAAGTTATTACTATCTACTCCTATAAACTGGCCGCTGGCCTGGTTATTCAGGCTCAAGTTCAACTCTGGGTCAACACCCTTGTACTTTGTAATGATAAACAGGTTGGTACCGGTAACATATAAACGTAACCCATGTATGTAGTTGCCCGGAATTTTGGTTTTGTAGGATAAAGTCGCATTACTTAACCGCACAAAAGTGCCGCTTTCAAGGTAACGGGTTGAATATAAATTTGCATTTACATCATTAGCAGGCTCGCTCAATGTTAACACAGGTACACCATGTGCCGAGGCTTGCGTGGGCTGATTAAAGCTTGCCAGCGAAGCATTCATGATTTTATTACCACCCTGACCACGGAAAAAGAAATTTAAGCTAAATTTTTTATAACTAAAATCGTTACCCCAACCAAATGTATAAGTTGGCTGCGCGTTGCCGGCATAGGTTTGATCGGCGCTTGTTGGCGTGGTAGTAGGCTGGCCGTTGGCACCCTGATAAGTTGATACGCCGTTAGTGCGGCCAATATATTTCAACGTATAAAACTCACCAAGCGGGTATCCGGCTTCAATAATAGACGTTTTGATACCGCTTTGTCCAGGGCCTTCCGGATCACCTACATAAATTTTTGAAAGGTTGGCACCCATTGAGGTGATCTTGTTTTTATTAAAAGCAATATTTCCATAACTGCTCCAGGTGAAATCCTTTGATTTTACAGGGGTTCCGTTTAAAGCCAGCTCAACTCCTTTATTGCTCATACTGCCCACGTTAGCGGTAGTAATGTTCACAAAGTTATTAATGGTAGAAACAGGAATATCAAAGATCATATTAGTTGTTTTTTTATTGTAAACATCAACGGATCCACTTAATCGTCCCTTAAGTATTGAAAAATCGATACCTCCGTTTAAGGTAGCTGTGGTTTCCCACTTTAAATTTGGATTAGGATTTTGGGTTATACCAACAGCGCTGGTATAAGCTCCATTATAATAAAAGTATCCTGTTGTACCATATAAAGTTTGCGGTGTGTACGGATTGAACCCTAATGCATTACCGGTTTGCCCATAACCGACACGAAGTTTCAGATCATCAAACAAAGTTTGGGATTTCATAAACGACTCGTCAATAACCCGCCACGCAGCTGAAGCCGCTGGGAAATACCCCCAGCGGTTATTGGTGCCAAACGCGTTTGAACCATCCCTGCGTATAGATGCCTGTAGAATATACTTGCCTAAATAACTGTAGTTTAAGCGCGAATAAAACGATATTAAACGTAGCGTATTAAATGATGTAGTTGTATTTCCAAGATCTGAGCTAAGGCCGGTCTGGTTACCTAAACCCAGGTTATAATAACTGGTGGCATCGGACGGAAAGCCCTGTGCGGCTGATTGAAAGCCATTGCCTACGGTAGTTTCATCATAGGAGTAACCAAATAAGGCCTTAAAATCATGCTTGTTGCTCCAGTTATGTGCATAGGATAAATAGTTTTCAAATACCTTTTTGGTATCCCCATAGGTTGAGCGTATAGCTTTTCCACCAAGGTTTGGCGCTAATTCTGAAGCCGAATCATAATAGGTGTTATTATTGGTGGTCCTGCTCTGATAGGCTAAATTCAAATTATACAATAAGCCAAAAGGCAACTGTAGTTCGGCCTTGGTATTAGCCAACAAAAGATTAATTTTTTGTTGATAAGTATCATTGGTGATCAGACCTACCGGATTATAACCCAATTTTAAGGTTGGGTCATTATACAATGTACCATCAGTATTATAAATTGTACGGGTTGGTAAATACTGCACTATTGATTTAAACAAGCCCGGGCTTTGGCCGTTTGCTGTGTATAACGGAATATCATTCACCAACAAACCGGAATTGGTTACCGAGTTGCTTACAGAAAAGTCGAGCTTTAATTTATCATTCAATGTTTTTTGCGATACATTAAGCCTGCCAATTACACGCTTTAAACTACTAGTTTTCACAATGCCCTGGTTATCCAGGTAATTTAAACTTCCGCCGTAAACTGTTTTATCTGTGCCACCGCCAAATGAAAGGTTATGGTTCTGCGAAAAACCGCTGCTGCGTTCCACTGCTTTTTGCCAGTCGGTATTACCTCCGTTATCATTAGCCGGGGTAAAGCTTTGTCCGTTGGCTTTAACATAAGCCCTTAACTGATCGGCGCTGGCTACTTTAAATGAGTTAGATATTTTATCCATCGAAGCATAAGCATCATAGGTCATCCTTAACTGCCCTGGTTTAGCTTTTTTCGTGGTAACAATAATTACCCCATTAGTTGCCCTGGTACCATAAATAGCAGCGGCCGAGGCATCCTTCAATACATCAATTGAAGCGATATCAGCCGGTGCAAGCAATTTAAAATCAGCATCAGGTACGCCGTCAATCACATAAAAGGCTGCTGAACCTGCAGGACGTACGGTTGACGGACCGCGGAGTGTAACCGTTGCGGTTCCATTTGGATTACCATCGTTGGTAATATTTAAACCGGCAACCTTACCTTCCAACAGATCGGCTGGGGTTGATACCACGCCTGCATTAAATTGTTCGGCTTTAACGGTTGTAATGGCACTGGTTAATTCTTTTTTTGTAGTAGTACCGTAACCTACTACAACCACTTCATTTAAAGATCTTTGATTTTCGGTAAGAGTTACTGTTATACTGGTTTCGTCTCCTACGGTTACCTCTTTTAATTCAAATCCTATAAAGCGGAACTGCAAAACACTGCCTTTAGCGGCATTAATGGTAAAAGCCCCGCTAACAGAAGTAGCTGTAGACCGGTCTGTACCTTTTACCTGTACGGTTACCCCGGGTAAAGGACCTCCCTGGGCATCTTTTACCACTCCTTTAATGGCATTGTTTGTTTGTGCTTTACTATAAGTAAAGATACAGAGCAGTAACAGGAGGAGTATGCCCGGCCGGGTTGTCCTCATCAATAGTTTGGGTCTGTTTGTAATCATAATAGTTTATTGTTTTATGTTTGTTGGTTTTGTGTTGTTTTGACAATTAAGCAGGTATATAAATCTCTCGCATATCTATTATAATTTAATTAGTTTTACACTAATAAACCACGTGTTCTTTTAACACTTAAATTTTTGCCAAATTTGTTGCTGCTGATTATTAAAAAATGATATTCATTCATTAATCAGCTGTTTTTTTACCAGGCAGCAACTTTAATGGTCAGGCTTTTTTAGTCTATAATTATGATTTGTACTTGCAGATGGTAGTAATTACAAATCGGTTAAAAGTGTAGATTTTTAGAAGCGAATTTTTAAAATTTTCATTATTTATTTACGCAAACGATTACAATTTAACAGAAACGCCATTTTTTTATACTAATTAAACCCCACTTATTATAACATTATGGGTAACATCAATATTAAAAAACTTGCCCTGGAGCTCAACTTATCAACAGCAACAGTTTCCAGGGCTTTAGGGGATAGCTACCAGATCAGTAGTGAAACCAAAAGGAAGGTATTGGAATTGGCCAAGAGCTTAAATTATGAGCCAAATCCTATTGCAAGCAATTTGCGCAATCAAAAAAGCAAAACTATTGCAGTAATTGTTCCTGAGGTGGCCAATCACTTTTTTTCATTAGCCATTAACGGAATTGAAGAGATTGCCAGAAAGCGGGATTATCATGTGTTAATTTATCAAACCCATGAAAATAGTGAAGCCGAAATTGCCTTTACACTTAAGCTTTTAAGCGGCCGGGTTGATGGCATACTCATATCAACATCAAGTGGTGAAACGAATAATAAACAGCATCTTATTGAAGCCTCACAGAGTATTCCCGTAGTTTTTTTTGACAGGGTTTATGAAGATATCGAAGGAGTAAAAATTATAACTGATGATTATGAAAGCTCATACCAGGCGGTTCAGCATCTTATAGATTCGGGGTGTAAAAAGATTGCTTACCTGCTGGCATTGCACAATTTATCTACCGGTGAAAAAAGATCAAATGGTTATTTGACAGCGTTGAAAGATAATGGCATTCCTTTCAATGAAGATTTCGTGGTTACGAGTACACCAAATCAGGATGAAAACTACGCCTTAATTAAAAATTTACTGACATATTATAAACCAGATGGCATACTTTCGTCAATTGAAGAGCTGGCATTTCCCTGCTACTATGCATGCCGTGAGTTAGATTTAAATATACCACGCGATATAAAGATCATCAGTTTTTCGAACCTGGACTGTGCACCTCTCTTAAATCCATCACTCACGACCATTACACAGCCGGCATTTGAAATAGGAAGCGAAGCGGCCAGTGCCCTGTTTAAAATATTTGACAAAAAATATTTCGAACCCAATGAAACAAGAATTTTAAAATCAGTTTTAATAAAAAGAGAATCTACTGCCGTTTAATTTAAATTACATGCCAAAACATGGCTCTTTATACGGGTTTATTTAATTTAAAAAAGCCTTCCAGTTGATAGAAGGCCTTTTGTGCAAAATTATTCATCGCAAAAGCGACGAAAATCCGTCTTGAAATTGCTTTAACACTTTATTTTAGTTCTTTGATCTTGATATTGCGATACGAAACGGTGTTGCCGTGATCCTGCAGCAAAATATGACCCTGCGGTGCTACGCCAAAATGATCCCATTTTTTATACTTGCTTAGGGCTACTAGATCTTCAAATTCTTTTGATCCGCGCTCATACTCCAGTACTTTGTAGCCATTAAGCCAGTGTTCTACGTGGCTGTTTGGATAAACCCTGATCTCACCCGAATTCCACTCACCAATAGGCTTAACAGCGGCGGCAGGTTTCTTAGCGGTGATCATATCATACAGCGAAGACAGCGTGCGGTCGCCATCGCGCCCCAATTTAGCGTCGGGGTGCCGCTCATCATCCAGCACCTGGTATTCCAGACCGATGCCTGATAGAGAGGTCTGTTCTTTTTCGGTCACAAAATATTTTACGCCGCTGTTTGCTCCGGGAGTAAGCTTAAAGTCAAACTTGAGTATAAAAGCCGAATACTCTTTGGTGGTCACAATATCGCCTCCCATACCTTCTTCTTTGCCGTTTGAGCCCTGTATGGTTAACACGCCGTCGTTCATCACCCAACCCTTTTCCGGGAACTTATCTTTAAAGATGCCCCGCCAGTTGGTGCTGGTTTTACCATCCCAAAGAAGGGTAAAACCGTTTTTCTTTTCGCTTGCGCTAAGTGTATTTACCTTTGAACTATTACTTTGAGCGTGCGCGAGGCTAACTGTAAAAACCGCTGCGGATGCAGCAAGTATCAATTTGTAGTTTTTCATGATTTTAAAATCTGTAATTATAAGGGTTTGAAATAGTTTATTATTTGCCGGAGTTATTACGTTGGTAGGTAATCAATTCATCACCTGCCAGCAGCACGGCACCAATAGCATGTGTATCGTTAAGCTCTACGGGACGGTTGTAATAAAACCGGATGTTCTCTGATGTTCCTGTACCGATACATACATCAGCTATACGGCCCTCGGTGTCAATTTTTTTTGCCAGACCTTCCCAGCCATTTTCAGCAATTCTGATGTAAGTTTTTGGTATCCAGCCCTGATTTACAGCCCTGGCAACAGCATAAACAAACATTGCAGTAACCGATGTTTCGAGGTAGGAATCAGGCTTATCTAATAGCTGATGCCATAGACCCGAGATATCCTGATAACGGGAAAAACCAACGATCTGCCGCTGCAGTAACTGCAGCAGTTCCGCGCGTTTAGGATGGTCAGCAGGCAGCAAATTAAGCAACTCTACCTGGGCCAGTGCGAGCCAGCCATTGCAGCGGCCCCACTGAGCCACACCGTTTTGTTTAATATCAGTGTAATAGCAATGATAGTACAGTCCCGAACGTTCGTTGTAGAGATAACCAGTAAAGTTTTCTATCTGCCTGACGGCGTCGTCAAAATACTTCTTATCGCCGGTAAGTTTGCCCATTCGGGCCAGAAATGGCACACTCATGTACAGGTCATCGGCCCAAAGCGTCATGTTCCGGGGATCGTCGCGTATAAGTGTTTTATCAGCGAAGCGTAGTTGCTTGTTGCTGATATAATCGGCCACGCGGTCAAGGTAGTTCCTGAACTCTTTCCGGTTTGCTGTGGCGTTTACATCGGCCAGGCCTGCGGCCAGGGCGCCGCAGGCATCAAGGTTGTTCATGGCAAAAAAGGGTGCCCATTCTCCTTTGTGTGTTTGCTGGTACAATTTTTCAAAACCGGCGGAATTGTTAAAAACAAAGTCATAGTTATGCAGCGCGTAATCAGCATATTTTTGATCACTTAGCGTGCTGCCTGTTTTAACCATGCCAATAGCCAATACCCCCATGGGGTAATACCATTTGTTGTATGGGCTTTCTGCCCTTATATCTGTGGTTGGCTCCACACCCTTTAACGATGTATATTTAGCTCCCGTCTTTGCATTGATAAACTGGTAGCTTGTATGTGTTATTACGTTGTCTGCCACCCTGCGCACTACCTCTTCGGTTTTATTTGACTGGGCAATGCTGTTATATGCAATACTGCAGCATATCGCAGTCAGAATTATTTTTTTCATAAGTTATTCGAATAATTACGTTTTAGTTTTAACCGGGCACTTTACAATTAATATCCCGGGTTTTGAGTGAGTTTACTTGTGTTGTTTCGCTCGATCTCAGTTTGCGGAATTGGCCACAGGTTGTATGTTGGAAGCGCGTCGCTGTAATAAGGGTTAAAGCGTTTTACACGATCATACCACAATCCTAAACGCATAAGCGTAAGCCGTCTTTTTTCTTCATAACCCAGTTCGCGCAGACGTTCATCCAGGATATAATCGATATTGACATTCGCCGGATCCACGGGTTTGGCGTTTGACCGCGCCCTGACTGCGTTGATATCTGCGGCAGCAGCTGTAGTGTTGTTAAGATTCATGTAAGCCTCGGCCCTGATGAAATAGGTTTCTGCCAGCCTGAACATGTACTGGTCAAGATAAGTACCGCCTGCAGTGGCCTTTAATAGTCCGGTCGACGGATCCATGATCAAACCTGCCGGATGCCCGCCCGGGGTAGTACATTTGGCTTCGTAAGCATAAAATTGCCTTGACGGAACGGTAAGGCCCGGAATGGGGGCCTGGGTAGAAATCACTTTGCCATAATATGACGAAGCGGGGTTAGTAGCAGTGAAATTACGCACAAAATTGATATTGGCGTTACGGATGTCATTATCAAAATCGCTTGCCCAAATTTCGTCGCTGAAGTGTTTGGTAGAAATGGCCCAGCCAATGCCGCGGCCGCCCGTAAGGTCGTCAACCGGCCACAGAAAAGGGTTGGGGTTTGGCGAGGTGATCAGCGTTAAATCGGGGGCACAATTGCGCTCCAGCAGGTAATTGCCGCCCATACCTGTTGAAACAGCGGAACCGCCGGGAACGTCAGTTTCCAACTGTATCACCCACAAACCTTCCTGGTTACCGCTTTTTGTTCTGTTTTGATTACCGGGCTGAAATAGGTCCCAGTACACATTGCCGGTAGCTTCATTGGCCTTTGCCCCAAACCTCGATGTCATCAGGTGCACATTCGGGTTAGTGATTACTTTCGTTGCAGCATCAACCGCGTCCTGGTATTTGCCTGCAGCCAGGTAAACTTCGGCTAATAAATGGCCTGCAGCCTGGCTGTTTACCTCGCCATCCAGCACTTTATTAATAGAAGGCAGGTTAGCAACTGCAAACTTAAGATCTTCTATACACTGTACATAAACAGCTTCTTTGGTTGCCCGTGTAAAATCTGTTTTGGCGCTGGTTACTTCCTGGGTAATTAATGGTACGCCGCCATAAAGGTACGCCAATGTACGATACGCAAAGCCCCTGAAAAATTTGGCTTTGGCGGTAACCAGGTTTTTTTGATCGTCTGTCATGGTTGAATTTGGCGCACGGCTGATGATTGCATTGGCCTCAGAGATGATTTTGTAAAAAGCGGACCAGTGGGTGAGGGGAATATCCCCCGTAGTTGCGTACGCCGAAATCATAGGTGTGTGCCGCGCCGTAGCCGGCTGCCCATCAAAAACAATGTCGCAACCATACAGATAATCAAAAGGATTGGTTTCATTGCGCGTATAGAATTCAACACGGGTAACCCGATAAAGGTCGGTGGCCGCAATATTAAAATCGGCATAGGTTGTATAGGCATTTGAGCCGCTCAGGAAATCAAGCGGTTT
Source organism: Mucilaginibacter sabulilitoris (assembly GCF_034262375.1). Taxonomy (NCBI): domain Bacteria; kingdom Pseudomonadati; phylum Bacteroidota; class Sphingobacteriia; order Sphingobacteriales; family Sphingobacteriaceae; genus Mucilaginibacter; species Mucilaginibacter sabulilitoris. The sequence continues at coordinate 6,132,324 of NZ_CP139558.1, read as the reverse complement.
CTCATCTAAAAATGCTTTTTTACACGAAAAAATACCGGTAACAAGGAATAATAAAGTAATGGAAAAAAATATCTTTTTCATAACAAATGAATTAAAGCGTCATATTAAGTCCGATTGAATAACCTTTGAGCAATGGGCGGCCATTGATGGTAAGGCCTCCATTGGCAATCTCAGGGTCCCATCCCTGCCATTTGGTCCAGGTATATAGATTTTTACCGCTGGCGAAAATGCTTAGGCTTTGAACTCCAAGACGTTTGGTGAAACTATTTTCGAATTTGTAAGACAGCGATACATCCTGCAGCCTTACAAAGCTGCGACTAAAGTATTGTGTTGGTGCAATGGCGGGGCCTTTAATGTACATCGGATATCGGCCGTTAGGGTTGGTTGGACTCCAGAAATCGATTCCGCTTGTGTGATTCCAGCGTACACCGTTATCATCCTGTAGCACTGTTTGGGTATTAGCGCCCAGATAACCGTTGCTGCCACCCTGAATAGAGTTTACAAAGAAGCTAAGGGTTAATTTTTTATAATTAAAACTGTTAAGGAAACTGAAACGGAAAGCAGGGTCTCCCTTTCCAAGAATAACTCTATCGTCTGTACTGATCTTTCCGTCACCGTTTGCATCCGCTATCTTCAGGTTACCGGTAAAATAGCCGGCAGGAGGTGTTTCGCCCACCTGGTAAATACCGTTTAACCGATAACCGTAAATCACATTGATAGACTGGCCAACGAATGCCGGTACAGAAGGAAGATCTCCAGTACCTAATAGCGCAAGCACTTTATTAACGTTTCTTGAAAACGAAAAGGTCGTACTCCAGTTAAAATTTTTGCCGGCAATATTTTTAGATGTGAGCGATAATTCAACGCCTTTATTAGCCACCTCACCTATGTTGCTGCTGATGATGCTAAACCCTGTTATTGTTGGTATCGGAACATCATATAAAAGATTCTTGGTATGCCTTGTATAATAATCTACACTACCAGACAAACGTCCTTTAAATAAAGAAAAATCAAGGCCAAAGTTAAGCTCGGCAGTGCGTTCCCACTTTAAATTGGGGTTAGCCAGCGTGCTTACATATTGTCCATATTGTGTGGTGCCGCCGTCGCCAAACACATAAGCCGGCTGGGTTGAAACCTGATCAAGCGAATAATAGCGTTTGGTTTGATTACCACTCTGGCCATATCCAACGCGCAGTTTACCATTATCAAGCCATGACAGGTGTACAAAAGGTTCGTCAGAGAAATTCCAGCCGGCAGAGACTGACGGGAAAACCGCATATTTATAATTGGCCGCAAAACCCGAATAGCCATCGCGCCTTACAGTTGCTGTAAGCAGGTACCGGTTATCATAAGCATAGTTCACCCTGGCCATCTGGTAATTTAAAGCCTCTGACCAGGCATTTGAAGTGGTAAATTGATTAGTACCCTGGTCTAACCTGTTATAGCCTAATGTAAGACGGGTAAACCCATTGGCCGATGCTCCTGTAGATTCATCTTTGCGCTGAACAGCCCCATAAAGTAAGGTTGCCGTAACACTGTGTTTTTTGAAATTGTGGTTATAGGTTAAGATGTTATCAATGGTATAATCATAATATTGCTCATTGTTTTTATAAGCTGATCCGGTAAGGCCGGCGCCATACTGACTGGCATAATAATGATCGTCTGTACGTGCGTTATTGCCATAATTTACCCTGTAGCTTAAACCTTTAAGAAAGGGGAAATCGATCTGGCCGTAAATGTTAGCAAATAAAAAATTATGCCGTTCATAATCGTCTACATTAGATCCCTCAAAAGGATTATTCTGGTTTGTGCCCATCGGGAACGGATTAAGGCTGCCATCGGGGTTATAAGGTGAATTAAGCGGTGCCATTTGAAACAAATCTGTCAATGAAGGTTCAGCACCATCATTATTAACAAATGAACCAAATGCCTGTACCCCTACCTTTAACCAATTAGTCGGCTGCATCTCGATATTGGCACGCAAACTTTTGCGTTTAAAAAGATCGCCGGTAATAAATCCGGCTTGGTTTGCATAATTACCAGATAGCAGGTAATTTACCTTATCTCCACCTCCGGAAATACTTAGCTGATTATCATTAATAAATCCCTGTTTGGTACCAGCATCCCACCAATTAAAGTCTGTTGGCACTAAATTGTTGCTGGCATCACGTTGCGTATGGTCAACATACAGTGCTAAGTTAAAAGATGGGTCTGGTGTGGTATAATCAGGCGCCAAAAACGCTTTATTATAGTACAATTCACGTACATGTTCCAGGTATTCGTCCCGCTCCATCGGGTGAAGATTACCGGACGGGGTTTGGGTAGTATATGAGGTAGACAGGTTGATGCGAGGCCTTTGGTTGTTTGTCCCCTTGCGGCTGGCAATCAGGAGTACGCCGTTGGCGGCCTGGGCGCCGTATACAGCTGTGGCGCTGGCATCTTTCAAAACATCTATCGATGCTATATCGTCGGGATTAATGGAGTTAAGTGAGCCATTAAATTGTATGCCGTCCAGAATGATCAATACGTTGGTGTTACCACTTAGAGTGTTTGTCCCACGTACTGAAATAGTTGGTGTTGAGCCTGCGATGGTTACCGGACCAACATTCAGTCCGGGTATGGTGCCCTGTAAATTTTGCGCAATGTTGGTATTGGGAGCATCGCGGAAGGCGTCAAGGTTGGCCCTTACAACAGACCCGGTAATGTATTGCCTTTTCTGTGTACCATAACCTACCACAACCACCTCGTTAAGGCTGTTTTCGGTCCTTTTTAAAGTTATGTTGATTATTTTTTCGGTGCCAACCGGTTTTTCCTGGGCCTCATATCCAACAAATGAAAAAACAAGCACCGCCTCGGTGCTGGGAACATTGATGGTATATATACCGTTAAGATTGGTAGTAGTAGCGGTGTTACTTCCTTTTATTTTTACGGTAACCCCAGGTAATGGCTGGCCGTCTTTTTCATCAACCACTTTCCCGGTTATGCTGACAGGGTTAGCTGCATTCTCCTGGGTCGACTGCTCGTTCTGCCGCCTGATGGCAATTACATCGTCGGAGGCTTCATAAGTTAATCCAAGTGGTGCAAGAAATTGGTCGAGCACTTCTGATAATGGCCTTAACTGGCTAAATACGTTAACCTTTTGTTGTGGGTCTATTACTTGCGGGCTGTAAACAAAATTGACCTCATAATCGGTCTCCAGTTTTTTAAACAGATCTCCGATGGTTACTCCGTTTTTATTAATGGAGATTTTTTTCATCAGTACGGCTTGCGCGCCGGCCGTTTTGGCCAACGAACTGCCTATCAGCGAGAATAGAATAATTAACTGTAAAAATGTTATTCTCATAATTTTTACGAGTAAATATTTATATTTCATAATTTTGGTTTGGGTTATAACTACATTAATAACTCGACAAAAAAAGCCCCATCACATCCTTTAGGGTGCGTTAAAATGGCTTCGAAAACATTTACGGGCTTTTTTAAAGTAACCGGTAGTATTCGCATTACTATCGGTTCTTTTTTTTAATGACTTAAGTATTTCTTTTCTTCTTCATGTATTTGTTTGGTTTAATTGGTTAATGGGGTTTATTTAATGGTAATTGTTCCGTTATCAAAATCGCATTGCGCGCCTATGGCCTTGCATATCATTTTTATTTTTTCATCAAGCGGTAGCCTGGATAAAGAGGCCGTTACGGTGGCTCCGGAAAATTTGGCCTGATCATAGTTGATGTGCACATGATAAGCTTCTTCCAACTTGCCGATAATATCGGCCAGTGGTGCATTGTTAAATGAAAATACGCGTGTTGCTATTTTTTGAGATAACATGAGCGGTACCGTAACCGTATCTTTAAACAGGTGCGATTGCTTCCTGGTGAATGTAGCCTGCTGGTTAGGGATCAAAACCACGGAAGAGACGGTTAAGTCTTGTTTATTTCGCTCGTACACTTCCACCCGTCCGGTGTTTACGATCACTTTGAATTTTGCTTCGCCCGGGAATGCCCTGACTGTAAAGCTGGTACCGAGCACCCTCGTGATCATATTATGGGTGTACACTAAAAATGGTTGCTGTGGATTTTTATGGACCTCAAAAAAGGCTTCACCAACTAATTTAACTTCGCGCCTGGCACCGGTAAAACGTTGTGGGTACGACAGTGAGGAGTTTGGTTTAAGTATCACTAAACTTCCATCACTTAATTTAATGAATTTAGCCTGTTGGTCACGATTGACATAATTAACCACAGCGGAAGTATATTGTACAGCAGCCGGTAGGAGAGACTGCGTGTTTTTATTTTTGAAAATGATAAATGTAAATGATAGTACAATTAATAACACCGCAGCAACCCTAAACCATGTAGAACTGATTAAGCTGATGATTAAAGGCTTTTGCTTTGCAGGTATAATATTTTGACGAATGTTATGCACGATAACGGCTAATTCGTCTGCAGAGAGGGGCGTGGCAGCGGGCAAAGGATGAAGAGACAAAAGGATATTTTTTGCCCTGCTGGCGAGCGCCTGCTTCTCCGGATGTTCCGTTAGCCAGTTGTTCCAGAATTTTTCCTGAGCGGGATCAGGGGTTAATACCCAGGTCATAAAAGGCTCGTCGCTTAAAAAGTCTTCTATTGTATAGTCTTCATACTTATCCATATAGTTTAGGTGATATTAGTTTAGGATATGATGATTGTCCAATGATGGAGATTTCAGGCATTTAAAATAGTGTTCATCCGGACGAAAAGTCTGCTGCCATTGGATGACCGATATTTTTATTTTCGCAAAGAGGCAAAAACGGATGTGTAAGTTAAAATTCATTAATGGAGGTTTTTCAGTTGGTTTAACAGGCCTTATACACATAAGATACAGGCCGGCTTGTATATTACCCCCGGAATTGTGTGTTTTTTATAAAAAATGTGCAATTAATTGGATATAAGAATGTTAAATAGTTGATATTGACGTTAGAAAGTACTGTATTCTGTTTAAAATCCAGCAAAAAAGCATTTTATTCCATATATTATCTATTTTCAGCCTTAACTTTAATTTACTTTTGACGTATAGTTACCTTTAAAAACACCGACACCGTACCTGAATAATACCAATTATAATGAGTTTTGACAAAGCACAGCCACACCTGAACGAGGATGCCCTACTTTGGCAGGGTCTTAGTAATGGAGATGAGATGGCTTTTGACAAGCTTATTAATAAGTATTTCCAAACATTATTCAGCTATGGTATTCGGTTTTGCCAGGACCGTGATATTGTGAAGGACTGTATACAAGAGTTATTTGTAGAGTTATGGAATAAACGGAATATTATTCAGGAGCCCAATTCGGTAAAATGGTACCTGATTGTGGCGGCCCGTAATAGGATATTCCGCGAGCAAACCAAATGGAACAAAAATCAAAGCCTGGATGCTGACGATTACAATTTTTTGTTTGAATACAGCATTGAGAAAAAGATAATTGAGTATGCCGACGACCTTGAACTTGCGGAAAAAGTCAAAAAAGCTCTCGAATCCTTACCGCCCCGCCAGAAAGAGATCATTTATTTGAGATATTATGAAAATCTTGACTTTGATCAAATATCTACCGTGATGGATATCAGCAGACAATCGGCCCATAACCTGTTGCAAAAAGCCTACAAAAATATCCGGTCGGAGTGGTCACTGCTCATTTGTTTACTTCAAATGCTTGCTACCCCATATTTAAGATAAATCACTGACAGGATATTGTCAGTGTTCGCAGGTGTTTGCGGTGGTTGCACTCTCAAAAAACGAACACCTTTTATATCCATCAAATGCCGATAGATACAGCAGGTGTTACGCTATAAAAGGGCTATAAATACTTATTACTCATTTTTTGTAGTATCAGCCAGAGGTTTTTTACGTTCCAGGTAACGAAAAGTACCCGGCACGACGGAAATAACCGCCGGATGCTGCCTGGAAACATTCAAAGCTATAATAGCGGTTTTACGCATACCAACAACGTTATTTGAATGATGTGTATGGAAAACATAATATAAGGTGCCGTCACCGGCCGAAAACAGATCGCCGTGCCCGCTGCCGTTTTGCCCGCTGTTTTTTCTGCTTAAGATAGGGTTACCCGGGTATTTGGTCCAAGGGCCGATGGGAGTAGGAGCAGTTGCATAACCTACCGCATAATCGATATTCCGGAAATCATTGGCCGAGTAGAATAAATAATATAAATCACCGATTTTAGTCACCGTTGGGCCTTCCGATACCGGCCATGGGGCATTAGCTGTGTTTTCCCATCCCTGTTCTGCATGGATACATTCGGTGGCCGTTGTTTCGTCTATATCGCTCAGATCGTCTTTAAGCCTGGCTACAAAAATACGGTTACCATTGCCAAGGCGAACATGATATAAGTATAACTTACCGTCGGCATCTTTAAAAATAAACGGGTCAATCTGTTTCCCCTGTCCTGATATTGCCTGGTGTACACTTTGGCTAAAGGGCCCCAGAGGGCTATCGCTGCCCGCTATCGCAATATGCTCATCAGCGGTATAGGCCATATAATATTTGCTTTGATACTTAAATACTTGCGGAGCCCAAAAACCTTTTGTGCCATAGCTATTTCCCTTCAATAAAGCATTTTGATTATGCCGCTGCCAGTTTTTTAAATCGGTAGAGGTATAAACAGCAAAACCGTTAGGACTGCCTGTGCCATACAGATAATAAATGTGATCCTCATAAAATATCGTCGGATCTGCCAGTCTGATCGTATCCTTTTTAGTTTGAGAATGAACTGCGGTAACTGCTGTAAGAAGAAGCAGCATAATAAAGTGTTTCATTGGTATCTTTGGTCAATATAATTCGTACGTGTTCAAGATACACTACATTGATGAAAAGAAAAAGTTAATATTGTGCAAAAGTAATTTTACATAAAGCTCAATTTGCACACTAAATAGAAATGGTATGCTTTAACGGTATGATCCTTTTCAAAACATCCAATTTTTAACCTTTATAATCTTCTTAAAATGGCCATTATCAAAAGCTATCGCCTTTTATTATTATGCGGTCAGCTAACGTTTTTTAGTTATCAGGCTCTGGCTCAAACAAGCAACACAGACACACATACCATTCATCCTGTAAGTTTTCAGAATGTATGGATAGATGACCAGTTCTGGAGTCCTAAATTCAAGGTATGGAACTCAACTACGGTTTATGATGTGTTTGATAAGCTGGAAGGCAAGTATGAGCCGGACCGGCCGGATATTATCAAAGAAAAAGAAAAACTTGGCCGAACCAGGAACGCTTTTCAGAATTTTGATTGGGTGGCCGAGGGCAAAAAAAATACGCAACAACATGATGGCCCACCCTGGTATGATGGCTTAGTTTACGAAACAATCAGGGGGGCTGCCGATTTGCTCGCAGAGCATCCTGATAAAATACTTGAAGCTAAAATTGATGCTTATATAGCTCGCATTGCCGCTGCCCAAAATGCAGATCCGGACGGTTACATCAATACCTATACCACGCTCATGAGGCCAAACCAGCGTTGGGGGACAAATGGCGGAGATGATAAATGGCAGCATGATGTTTACAATTCGGGCATGTTGATGGAAGCGGGTGTTCATTATTACAAAGCCACCGGAAAAACCAAGTTATTGAACGTGGCTGTTAAAATGAGTAATTATATATGCACACAAATGGGACCTGCACCCAAAAGCAATGTTATACCCGGTCATGGCGGCCCTGAGGAAGCACTGCTTAAGGTTTATCAGTTATTTAAACAACAACCTGCGCTGAAAAAGAAGATGACTATTCCGGTAAATGAGAACGATTACCTGGCGATGGTGAAATTCTGGATTGAAGACCGGGGTAATTATGGCGAAAAGGACGGATCGCATGCAAGAAAAAGCGACAGTTCTTATAATCAGGATCACATGCCTGTATTAAAGCAGGAAACAATAGAAGGGCATGCGGTACGTGCAACACTATTAGCCACAGGAGTAACTGCTACAGCCTTAGAAACCGGCGACACGCGTTATGCCAACACTGCCAACAACTACTGGAACAATATGGTTGGCAAGCGGATGTTTATTACCGGTGGTGAAGGAGCAATTGCCAATGGCGAACGTTTTGGCGCCAATTATTTTTTACCGGAGTCGGCCTATCTGGAAACCTGCGCGTCAATTAGTTCGGGCTTTTTTAGCGAACAAATGAACGAGCTAAAAGCCGATGGAAAGTATATGGATGAATTTGAAAGGGTTATTTATAATAATTTACTTTCGGGCATTTCATTAACGGGAGATCATTTTTTTTATGAAAACCCGCTTGTTGGTAATGGTAATAAACGATGGGCATGGCATGATTGCCCTTGCTGCCCGCCAATGATATTAAAAATGGTTGGAGCGCTGCCGCAATATATTTATGCCTATGACAGCGATCATCTGTATGTTAACCTGTTTATCGGCAGCGAAGCATCATTTAACATCAATGGTATAGCCGTTTTATTAAAGCAAACCACCGGTTACCCCTGGAAAGGAGCCAATAAGATCGAGGTAACACCTAAAAACACTACAAAGTTTGCCATTAATGTCCGCATACCCGGCTGGGCTGAGGGCAAGGAAAATCCTTTTGATCTGTATCATTCAAAAGTTAACGGCGGGGTTTCGCTAAAGGTTAACGGACAGCAAGTACCTGTTCAACCGGTAAAGGGTTACGCTTCCATCACACGATCATGGAAAAAAGGAGACGTGATAGAGCTTGATTTGCCAATGCAGCCAAGACTAATAACAACTAATGATTCTGTTCAAACAGTTAAAGGGAAGCTGGCACTGGCCTCGGGGCCTATTATTTATAGTTTTGAATCACTTGATAACCCGGGCTTGAAAGACTATAGGTTAAAATCAAACGCGTCACTTGCCATTAGCTATAAGCCAAATCTGTTAAACGGTATAAATGTTATTACCGGCAAGGCCGCAGACACATCGGGTAAGCAAGTTGAATTTACCGCTATCCCTTTTTATACAATCGGAAACCGGCAGGCCGGAAATCCCTACCAGGTGTGGATAAATGAGAAAACTAAATAGCTATATTGCACCGATTTAAATATTGGTGCAGGAATTGGGCAAAAGGGTAAAGTGCGATCTTTCGCTCCAAAATTATTCAACGGTAAATGTTGAGTATTTGGGTATTGCCATGTTTACCATTGGAGAGATGGAATGATCATATAATATTAGGATTGCCATTTTGTTTTACCGTTAATTATTGCTAATGTTATGGCTATGATAAAACTCTTTGTAAGCGGCTTCCCTTTAGAAATTACAGAGCTGGAACTGGCAAAACTTATTGCGATCCACGGGGATATTGTTACGCTAAAAATAGTTCGCGACAAAAAAACCAGGATATGTAAGGGCTATGCCTTTATTGAAATGGCTTCCCAGGCTGGCGCGGAGAATACGGTTACCGCACTCGATGGCCTGGAGATGCAAGACAGAAAACTCACCGTAAAAATATCAGAAGAGAAAGCCGTTGCTCCAAAATCGAATTTTAAGAGACCGGTGGCCGGAGAAAACGCCAAAAGACCAAGAAGACCACGGGTATAAACAGGAGAGCGTCTGACTTACTGATCCGTTTTTGAAAAACTGTGATTCATTCAACACAATAAGATTTTACAAAAAATTTGCTTTAATCGTTTAAAGTGCTACATTTGAATCATATTCCAATTTAACCAAATTATAATATCTTTATTTCCGTGAAAAAAGTGGTGCTCAAAGATATCGCGCAATACGTAGGTGTGTCTACCGCGTTGGTGTCATACGTGCTGAATGGTCAGGCGGAAACAAAGCAGGTAAGTAAAGAAAACGCGGAAAAAATAAGACAGGCCGCCATCGCTTTAAATTACCAACCCAACCAGGTAGCTAAAAGCCTGAGAATACAAAAAACCCACACCATTGGCCTGGTAGTGGCCGATATCAACTATCGTTTCAGCACCGGCATAACCCGTGCTATTGAGGCAGAAGCTAAGCGCCGGAATTTTACGGTTATTTATGGCAGTAGTGATGAGGACCCAGAAAAGTTTGCCCAACTAACCAATGTGCTCGTAAACAGGCAGGTTGACGGGCTTATTTTAGTTCCGGGAGAAGATTCGGAAGAGCAAATCCTGCTTTTACAGCAGTCGGGTACCCCTTTTGTACTGGTAGACCGCTATTTTCCCAATATTGATACCAATTATGTAGCGTTAGATAATTATAAAGCAACGTATGATGCTATTTCGTACCTGGTAAAAACAGGTCACAAAAAAATTAGCTTTATCAATCTGGAGACCTCACTTTTTCATTTACAGGAGCGCGATCGTGGCTATGTAGACGCCTTGAAGGATCATCATCTGGAAGTTAACCCGGAATGGATGAGGCATTTGCGGCCACAGCACCTGAAAGAAGATATGGAACTATCTACCAGGCTGATCCTTGAAAGGGGGAACCCATGCGATGCCGTACTGTTTGCTACCGACAGGTTATCTATCGCTGGTCTTAAGCAGTTTAATGATTATGGTATCCGTATACCAAAAGATATATCTGTACTGAGTTTTGATGAAGCCGATGCTTTCGATCTGTTTTATTGCCCGGTAAGCCATTCCCGGCAACCATTGGAAAAAATGGGAGAGGCGGCAGTAGATATACTGGTTGACCTGATCAATAAACAGAAAACGCATAAACAATTATACTTTCAAACCGATTTTATAGCGGGAAAATCCTGCAGAGAATAATTTTTTATATACTCTTTAATCGATTAAAGGGTAAAATAACGTAGATTTTAACAATTGGATCAATGAAAACAAGAATTATATATTTCTTTAATCGATTAAAGTGGATTCCACCTTGATTAATATCGCCATTGAACAAATTATGAACCCAAAATTTAAACCTATTTTTTATGAAACAAATTTTAACAATCATGTTGTTTTTTTTCTGTACCGGCTTGTATGCCCAGCAGAAAACCGTGACCGGAACGGTCACTGACAAAGACTTTGGAAAACCACTGGCCGGGGTAACCATTAAGTCGGGTCAATCCACCGTTATTACTGATGTTAATGGGAAATTCAGTATAACCGCGGCCCTCAATTCCCAGATCAATTTCTCCTATGTAGGCATGCAGCCGTTTAGCTATACTGTAAAAGATGTTTCCAATCCCATATCTATTGTTATGGAGTATTTATCGGGAAATTTGAACGAGGTTGTAGTAACTGGTTACCAGAGCCAAAAGAAGGCCGACCTCACAGGAGCAGTTTCGGTTGTGAAAATGACCGATATTAAGGATATCCCCCAGGGGAACGCTACGAAAGCGTTGCAGGGTAGAATTCCTGGGGTATTTATTACTACCAATGGCTCACCGGAAGGCGGGGCCACCGTGCGTATACGTGGGATAGGTACCTTAAATAATAATGATCCATTATATGTTATTGATGGTGTGCCGACAACCCGGGGACTTGAAGAAATCAATCAGGCTGATATCGAATCGATGCAGGTATTGAAAGATGCTTCTTCGGCTACAATTTACGGATCAAGGGCGGCAAACGGGGTAATTATTGTTACAACCAAAAAAGGGAAAAAAGGTATCAGCCGGATTGATGTGAATGCCTCAACTTCCCTTCAATACTATAATTCCAAGTTATCTGTGCTCAATACCCAGCAGCATGGCGAAGCATTTTTCCAGGCTTCCGTAAACGACCAAACAGATCCTAATAATAATCAGATCTATCAGTTTGATTGGAATAAGGATTTTAATAACCCGGTGCTTAACAAGATTATTTTACCCGATTTTATTGACGCCTCAAAAACCATGAAGCCAGCCAACACTAACTGGTTCAATGAAATAGGGCAAACTTCATTGCTGCAGAATTATAATGTGGCCTTTAGCAACGGCGGAGAGAAAGGTAACAGCTTTTTTTCGGTAAGTTATTATGATAACAAGGGAATTGTTAAAGAAACTCATACAAAAAAAGTCACCCTGCGATTAAACTCTGATTATAGTTTTTTTGACGGCCGCTTAAAAGTAGGAGAAAACTTCAATACAAGCTTTATTAACGACAGGCTGATTGATGTTAACGGCGTTTTGTTTTCTGCTCTTGTTCAAAACCCTATTGTTCCGGTGTATACCGTTACCGGCGGCTGGGGTGGCCCGGCAGCAGGGATGACCGACAGACAAAACCCTGTACGATTAATCCAGGACAATAAACAAAATCAAAGTTATTTTGGCAGGATCACGGGAAATGCATTCGCAGATCTCACCATTATACCCGGTTTACATTTTAAAACAACATTTGGAGTTGATTATGATGGCCTTTATGAAAGAACGCTGCGTAAGTCTTACGTCTCAGGTTTTTTGGTAGATCCCTCAAACCTGACAGAAAATTCGCAGAACTATGATGGTAACCTTATCTGGCAAAATCAATTCACTTATGATCTTGACCTCAAGAAAAGTAAGCTGAGTTTCTTCGCCGGGCAAGAGTCCATTCATTATATGAACCAGAATTTTTTTGGCAGCAGGCAAGGTTATGCAGTAGAAGATATTAACTACGCCTACCTTGATGCCGGATCAACCAATATCCTGAATGGTGGTAATGGCGGCGCTTATTCCTTGCTTTCTTATTTCGGAAAGGCCAATTATACTTTTGATAACAAGTATATCGCTTCAGTCACTGTCAGAAGGGATGGTTCATCCAGATTTGGTCAGAATAACAGGTACGGTACATTTCCTTCCGCATCATTGGGCTGGCGCTTGAGCGAGGAACAGTTTATCAAAAAACTTTCTTTTATCTCTGATTTAAAACTGCGCTACGGCTATGGTGAAACAGGTAATCAAACTGCGGGTAACTATGCAACTTATTCGCTGTATTCGGCCATATATGGTACCGACCCTACATTTAATGCCGACAGAGGAACAGCTTATGATATAACCGGTGCCGGAACAGGGACACTACCGTCGGGTTTTGTTAAGATACAGGAAGGTAACAACTCTTTAAAATGGGAGGGAACCAAAGAATCAAACTTTGGTGTCGACTTTGGTTTGTTTGATCAAAAGATAACCGGTTCTGTTGATTATTTTATTAAAAAAACCTCCAACATATTGATCACACCGGGGTACCTGGCCGTAATTGGTGAAGGCGGTACCAGAACCTTTAACGGCGCCAGCATGCAGAATAAAGGCTTTGAAGTTTTATTAAATTATGATGGCCAGATCAGCAAAGATCTAAACTTCTCGATAGGCGCCAATATCGCAACTTTCCGGAACAAGGTTACTTTCCTGCCATCGGAGGTTTTAACGGCTTATCCCGGTAACGGAAGCACCCAAACCATTGTTGGGCATTCTATCAATTCTATTTTTGGCTATGTTGCTGATGGCCTCTTTACCAGCCAGGACCAGGTTACCAATTCGCCGGCACAGCCGGGCAAAGCCCTTGGTCGCATCCGGTATAAGGACCTGAATGGTGATAATAAAATTGATGATAATGACAGAACGTACATCTCTAATGGCAACCCGGATTTTACCTACGGGCTTAATTTTAATCTGTCGTACAAGGATTTTGATATGGCCTTGTTTTTTCAGGGTGTGCAGGGCATACAGGTGTATAACACCTATAAAACCTACACCGATTTTTCCTCAATATGGCCTGGAACAAATTGGGGAACGCGCGTACTAAACGCATGGTCACCAAGCAATACTTCGTCTACCATCCCGGCGCTAACACTGGTTGACAGGAATAACGAAAACAGAACATCTACTTATTATCTTGAAAATGGGTCGTATTTAAAGTTGCGGAATATACAAATAGGGTATAATCTTAAAAATGCTTTGAGCAGTATTAAGGTACAGCGGGCCAGGATTTTTATCCAGTCTAATAACCTGTTTACCATAAAAAGCAAATCATATACTGCAACAGATCCTGAAAATCCCAGCGGCGCGTATCCGATTCCGGCTATTACAACAATCGGTTTAGACCTGTCTTTTTAAGAACCTCAAAAATTAAGGAAATGAAAAAATATCTATTATACATTGCGTGCTTGCTGGGAACATTGGTTTCCTGTAAAAAATCGCTTAACGAGCAGCCGCAGGGTGTACTGGCAAGTGATCAGCTCAATACGCCTGTTAATGTCGAAAAAATGGTGGTTGCGGCCTACTCATCGCTCGGAAACGAAAACCTTCATACATCAAACAGTTTATGGCCCTGGGGCAGCATGCGCAGCGGCGATGCCTACAAAGGCGGAGATGGTGTAGGGGATAACAGCGAATGGAATGATTATGAAACTTTTGTAACCAATCAAAATACCAACAGTTTAACCGACCAGATGTGGGCGCAGATTTACAATGGTATAGCAAGGGTAAACAATGCGCTGCTCAGGGTAAATACCATTGCCCCGGCTGATTATCCGCTTAAAACAGCCAGGCAGGGAGAGATGCGCTTTTTGAGGGGTAACTATTATTTTATGGCTAAAATTTTGTGGAACAGGGTGCCTTTTATTGATGAAAACGTACCCACCACAGATTACATCAAGATTTCAAATGTCGCGCTTACCAGCGATCAGCTGTGGGACAAAATTGCTGCTGATTTCAGGTTTGCAGTTAATACGTTACCCGCAACCCAGACAGATAAGGGAAGACCTACTAAGTATACAGCACAAGCTTATCTGGCAAAAACATTATTGTACCAGGCATACAAGCAGGACGATAACCATAGTGTTACAGGTATTGATCAGGCTAAACTTAACCAGGTGATTACCTTATGCGACAGTGTGATCAACTTTAGCGGCTACGCATTGGCGGCTGATTTTGCGAACAACTTTTTGGCCGCTACAGAGAATGGCCCTGAGTCTGTTTTTGCTATACAGTACTCTAAAAACGATGGTACCCAATTTGGGAGGATAGATATGGGGCACTCCCTGACATATCCCATGAACCCTGAATATGGTTGCTGCTGGCAGCATATTCCAAGCCAGGACCTGGTTAATAACTTTAAAACCGATAATAATGGTTTGCCTATGTTTACCGGTTATAACAACACGGACGCAACCAAGGTTAGCGACTTTCTGAACCAAACATTTGATCCTCGGCTTGATCATACCGTTGGCATTCCGGGGCATCCGTTTAAATATGTTCCTACTTTTGTTTACCAAACTTCCTGGGCACGCGCACCTGCTATTTACGGATTTTTCACCAGTATGAAGGATGATGCAGCGGCTAACGATCCTTCGTTTCAGAAAATTCCGCCGTTTATGTCCAGCTCAAAAAACTGGGAACTGATCAGGTTTGCTGATGTATTACTTTGGAAAGCTGAAGCATTGATTGAGTTAAACCGCCCTTTAGAAGCACTCCCGCTGATCAATATGGTTAGGCAGCGTGCTGCTAACAGCACCGCACGCTTGAAACAGGCAGACGGATCATTTATATCTAACTATAAAGTGGGTGTTTACCAGCCTGGTGTTAACTGCGTTTGGACACAGGATTATGCACGTCAGGCTATGCACAAGGAACGCCGGTTGGAATTTGCGATGGAAGGTAACCGCTTTTTTGACCTTGTACGATGGGGGATTGCGGATACTTACCTGAATAGTTATTTTACTTCAGAATCGACCAAGCGAACTTATCTCAAAACCGCTAAATTTACGAAAGGGCGTGATGAGTATTTGCCTGTTCCGCTTAACCAGATCAACTATAGTAAGGGATTATACAAGCAAAATCCAGGATTCTAAACCAAATACAACTGAAAATATGAAATTGAAATCCAATGTCTTTCTTATCGCGGTTATTGCAGCAACCGGAGGTCTTTTATTCGGCTTTGATACCGGGGTTATTTCCGGGGCATTACCCTTTCTGAAACAGTACTGGCACCTTAGTGATGATAATATTGAATGGATAACCACTACGGTGTTGATTGGAGCTGTGGCAGGCGCGGTAACCAGCGGTAAGCTATCTGATATTATCGGCCGGAAAAAGATGATCATCGTTAATGCTATAATTTTTACTGTTGGCGCACTGGGATGCGCCTACGCGCCAAGTGTTACCGTTCTGATCATTATGCGTATTATCATTGGTTTTGCTATCGGTATTACATCCTATGTGGTGCCTATGTATATTTCTGAGATATCGCCGGCACGTGTAAGGGGGGCATTGGTTACGCTGAACCAGCTCATGATTACCCTGGGTATTTTGCTTTCATATATTACGGATTACTGGCTGTCTAATGACAATGACAATCAAAGCTGGAGATGGATGTTCCTGGTTGGTTTTGTACCGGCCGCCATCCTGTTGTTTGGAATGTTCTTTTTACCCGAAACACCGCGTTGGCTCATGAGTAAGAACAGGTGGGACGAGGGAAAGAAAATTCTGCTGAAACTGGAAGATGCCGACCTGGTTGATAAAACCATCGCCGAACTGGAAGATGAGATAACTTTATCATCCAAAGCTAAAGTATCATCACGTGAAATCCTGAAGCCTTGGCTTAGGGCCCCGCTTATTATTACAGTTGGCATTTTCTTTTTTCAGCAGTTTTCTGGGGTTAACACTATCATTTATTATTCTCCCATTATCTTCAAAATAGCAGGTATTGTCAGCAATACGGCCAGTATCATCCCGGCCATTATTATTGGTGGCGTGAACGTATTGGCCTGCTTATTTTCTGTATTTATGCTGGATAAAGTAGGCAGGCGCAAGCTGTATTTTATCGGCATTTTCGGTATGATCCCCTCGCTTGCATTGCTTGGCGCCTGTTTTCATTTCAAGGAAGCTTTAGGTGCAAGTTTGCCTGTTTTCGCGGTGCTGAGTATTGTGTGCTATATTATTTTTATCGCCATTAGCCTGGCGCCGCTGGGTTGGTTGTTGATCTCAGAAGTGTTTCCGCTTAGTGTACGTGGTGTGGGCATGAGCATTGGTTCACTGGCTCACTGGGGGTTTAACGCGGTTATTGCATTTACTTTTTTAAAACTGGTAAACGCACTGGGGATTGATTATACCTTCTGGAGTTATGCGGTAATATGTGTAATTGGCGCGGTTTGGGGGTATTATTATATTCCCGAAACCAAAGGAAAATCGCTGGAGGCTATAGAAAGCCACTGGCGTAATGGGGATAGTCCCAAAGAAATTTAATCTGCTTATTTTAATTAATATCAAATGAAAAAAATACTATTTACCTGTGTATTTGCCTTAGTGGTATGTTATGCACAGGCGCAGTTGGGTGTTAAATATGATCCAACTATACAATCAACCAAAAGCATGCAATACTTTAAGCCTAAGGGAAACCTGTTTGTAGGCGATTGCATCCCATTTTCAAAAGATGGGGTATATTACTACTACTGGCTGCTTGACTCTGCCCATCACAAAAGTCTGAACGGCTTGGGCGGGCACCAGTGGGCGCTCAGCAAATCAAGCGATTTAAAAACATGGCAACAATTTCCGCTGGTATTAAAAATTGACGAGCCCTGGGAAAAGTCTATCTGTACGGGATCTGTAGTGTACCATAAAGGTTTATATTATGCCTTTTATGCTACCCGGCTGCTCAATGATGGCAAGGTAAACGAACAGTTGAGTTACGCCATTAGCAAAGATGGGGTGCATTTTGACAAACAAAAGCCAAATCCGTTTTATACTTCTGCCCCTGGGTACAGCAAGCGGAATTTTAGAGACCCCAAGGTTTTTATTGATGCCGATGGTGTATTTCACCTTTTTGTGTCAAGCGATCAGGAAAACCCGGTGATGCAAAGAGCGTCGGGCTGTTTGGTGCACCTGAGTTCTAAAGATCTTAAAACCTGGAATGTGCATGAACCGATATTAACAGGTCAGCCATCTACACCTGAATGTCCGGATTACTTTTTCTGGAAAGGCTGGTATTACCTGGTTTACAGCGACAACAGCAACACATCCTATGTAAAATCGCGTAAGCCTTATGGCCCCTGGGAAGCCCCTCGTTACCAGGCCTTAAATGAAGATTGGTCTAACGTGGTTAAAACAGCCGAGTTTAAAAACGGAAGACGTATAGCCGCCGCCTGGGTACCCAATCGCTTTGAAAGTAAGGACAACAATGGCGAGATATTCGGCGGAAATTCACTATTTAGAGAGGTAGGCCAGGAAGCTGATGGTACATTGACAACCAGTTTTCCGGCAGAGATGGTCCCCGAAACAACCGGACCATTAGATATTAAAATTGTTAACGATCTGCAATCATCATCGCCAGATAGTAAAAGCATTAACATTAAATCGCCTGGTGGGGTAGGGTCATCACATATTGAAAACGTACCGCTTAATTGCCGTATCACCCTGGAAATTGAACCATTGGGTTCAAATGAGGAATTTGGTCTTTATCTTCGTTCAGGACCCAGGGCCGAGGGCGGTTACCGGCTTAATTTTTCTGCAGCCAATAAAACGGTAAAGCTGGGCAACACTGCTATTGAAGGCGTTGACGGGTTAAATAAACCGATCAAAGTAGATGTAGTGATCAAAGATGGAATTATTGATGTGGACGTTGACCACAAACGAACTATTGTTAACCGTACTTATGAACAAAACGGAAATTTTGTTTGGTTTTACGCCAAACATGGCCAGGTGAATTTTAAGTCAATTACAATTAGTCCCCTTAAAGAAGATTAAAATATATGTTATTAGGATTTGATATTGGCGGCACCAAATGCGCGGTGGTAATGGGTAAGGTTGCTGATGATGAAATTGTTATTGTAGATAAACGGGTGATTCCAACAGATAAGCCGGTTTATGAAATGATTGAGCTGTTGTTTACAACTGCAGAAAATTTATTATTGGAACATCATATAACCACTGGTGAACTAAATGGCATAGGTATTAGCTGCGGTGGCCCGTTAAGCAGTAAAAAAGGACTTATTTTATCCCCGCCAAATTTGATTGGCTGGGATAAAATTCCCATTGTAAAAATGACGGAAGAACGTTTTAAAGTGAAAACGTTGTTACAAAACGATGCGAACGCCTGTGCCGTGGCCGAATGGAAATACGGCGCAGGTAAAGGTGTTGATAACCTGATTTTTTTAACTTTTGGCACTGGGATGGGGGCTGGTCTTATACTTGATGGAAGACTTTATTCCGGCCCTTCTGACCTTGCCGGCGAAGTAGGGCATATACGATTGTCGGATATGGGGCCGGTTGGCTTTGGTAAAGCCGGATCTTTTGAGGGGTATTGCAGCGGCGGTGGAATTGCACAGTTAGGACAGATCAAGGCACGGGAAAAACTGCAGGTTGGTGAAAAGGTAAGTTTTTGCAGTAATATAGATGAGTTACCAAACATTTCCGCAAAAACAATAGCCGAAGCCGCATTGCAGGGAGATGAACTGGCAATAGAAGTGTATAAAATATGCGCAAAGTACCTTGGCCGAGGTTTGGCCTTACTGATAGATATTCTTAACCCCGAAATGATTGTGCTGGGTAGTATCTACGGACGCGCCCAACAATTGCTTGAACCGGTTATGATGGATATCATTAAACAGGAAGCGTATGCTGAATCGGTAGAGAACTGCCGCATCGTTCCGGCCGGATTGGGTGAAAATATAGGAGATATCGCCGCTCTTTCACTCGCTTTAATAAGTCAGGAACAATAGTCAAATCTAAATACCCGGTTCCGTGTAGCACAGCAAGCGGGATGATTTGTATATTGCCGTTGTTTAACTATGAAAAAGTATTTTATTAATTCCGTTATGCTATACCTGTTGCTTCAAATAGGTATAGTAAGCGCTTATAGCCAAACTGCGCAAGTGGCAGCGGGGGTAATCAAAATATCAACTGGCGAAATGGATAAGTTTACACCCTATGGTTTTTGTTCCGAGCCGCCCTCAAAGGCCGCGTTGGATAAACTGCCTCCCGGCAAATTGCCTTTCAATATCGCTGACATCAAGATCAGTATTAATAAAAGGGGCGTTGTGGTTGAAGTGCCTTTAGATCAGAGTGAGCAATTGTACGGATTTGGTATGCAGATAGGCTCTTTCAATCAAAGGGGATTAAAAAAACGCCCAATTGTTAACGATAACCCGTTAAATGATCTGGGTTATACGCACGGTCCCGCTACATTTTATGTATCCAACAAAGGCTACGGTATTTTGATTAATACAGCGCGTTATACCACTTTTTATTGCGGCAGTACAGCCAGGTTAAAAAACAATAACGATACAACTGCTGTAGTTAAAAGTGGCAATTCGGTGGAGGAGTTATACAAAAGTGACCATAAAGCCTCGGGTTATGTTACTGCGGATATTCCGGGTGCTAAAGGAATAGAAGTATTTGTTTTTGAAGGCCCCGATCTTAAAAATGTAATGCAGCGTTATAACCTGTTTGGCGGTGGTGGGGCTATGCCTGCTATCTGGGGGCTCGGTGTAAAATACCGCGTGAAGGCAGATTTTAACCAAAACCAGGTTGATAAAATGGCTGCCTACTTCCGCAATAATCATATTCCGTGCGACGTGCTTGGTTTGGAACCCAAATGGCAAACAGCTGCTTATTCCTGCTCTTATGTATGGAACAAAAGTTTTTTCCCGACACCCAATGAGTTTATTGATAGCATGAAAAATAAGGGCTTCCATATAAATCTGTGGGAGCATGCGTTTGTGTCGCCGAAATCGCCGTTATATAGGCCTTTAAAAAATAAGGCTGGTAACTATTTAGTGTGGAATGGATTGGTGCCCGATTTTGCCGATACTGCCGCGAGCAACATTTTTGCAAACTATCATCAGGCAACCTTTGTGCAGTATGGCATTTCGGGCTTTAAAATGGATGAGTGCGACAACTCCAATATATCATTTGGCAGTGATACCTGGAGCTTTCCGGAGCTGAGCCAGTTTCCGTCTGGCATTGATGGCGAACAAATGCACCAATTATTTGGCTTGCTTTATCAAAAAACGATATATAACATTTATAAAAAGTTAAATCAGCGTACCTATCTTGATGTAAGGGCATCTAACGCTTTTGCATCATCATATCCGGCTGCTTTATACAGTGATACCTACGTTCATGAAGAGTATATCCGGATGATCCTGAATTCGGGTTTTTCGGGCATGATCTGGTCGCCTGAAGTACGTGAATCCAATTCTATTAAAGATTTCATGCGCCGCAGTCAAACGGCTGTGCTTTCTGCTCAAATGCTGTTCAATTCATGGTATCTGCAAAATCCGCCGTGGCTACAGATAAACAAGGAAAAGAACAACAATGGCGAATTGATGGACAATGCTCAGGCCGTGGAGGCGGATATTCGTAAGCTGCTCAATTTCAGGATGAGCCTTATTCCATATTTATATAGTGCCTTTGCCGATTACCATTTTAAAGGAATACCACCTTTCAGGGCTTTAGTGATGGATTACCCCGGGGATAAAAACACTTATAATTTATCAGACGAATACATGATTGGAAACGGCATACTGGCTGCTCCATTAACCGAAAAACAGGATGAAAGAAAAGTTTATCTGCCGGAAGGAACCTGGTATGATTATAATACCAATCAACGATTTGAAGGCGGGCGGGAGTACACCATTAAACCAGATTTAACACAGTTACCTATATTTATTAAGGCAGGGACTATATTGCCATTAGCCAAACCTGTTGAGCATGTTGCACCTGATACCAGGTTCGAAATCACCTGCTACATATACGGCAATGCTGATGCAAAGGCGACCTTGTTTGAAGATGATGGCATCACCTTTAATTATGAAAAAGGTGGCTATAATATGCTAAACCTGATTTGGAATAAAAATAAAGGTGAAACCAGGCGGGATGGTAAGTTAAAAAATACCAGGTACATCATCAAAAAGTGGCAGGTTATTAACTAAAATGGATTAAGGTTTTACCTGCTATTACATTCAATCCAAAGAAAACGATCATGGAACGTCAAACATTTTTATCATGGCTGGGCTTATTAGCCATAAACATGCGTAAGCCTTTTGATACTGATCAGACAATGAAACCAGAACAGCTCCTTTTTCAGGATGATGGGATAATACCTAATAGTGAGTTCCCTTTATTGCTGTACCGCAGCGCTTTTACAGCGCGTGAGGACGCGGGCGCGGCATGGCTCGAAAATCATTTCGCAGGCAACAACTGGACAAACTCCTGGCGAAACGGTGTTTATCCGTTTCACCACTACCACAGTACCTCTCATGAGGTATTAGGTGTTTACCAGGGTACAGCGCTGTTGCATCTTGGTGGCGAAAAAGGAAAAAAAGTAAAAGTAGAGGCAGGCGACATCATCGTTATTCCTGCCGGTGTGGGGCATAAGAACCTTGGTAGTGATAACCTTGGCATTGTTGGCGCCTATGAGGATGGCCGCAGTTGGGATGTTAATAAAGGGCTGCCCGGCGAAAGACCCAAGACGGATGAAACTATAGCCGCTTTGCCCATTCCTAAAACCGACCCTTTCACAGGCAAGACCGGTGGCTTAATCAACTTATGGAAGAAGCATTAACCCGGTTATCACAGGATAGATCTTTCGACTAAAAAATATTAGAGTTGATTTAAAATATCAATCACCATACTAAGCCTGATTAATACTGTTCCTTTTAAACTCGCTTGGGGTACAGCCGTACTTTGCCTTAAATACGGTCGAGAAATAATTAGGACTGGCAAAGCCAACCATATAAGTGATCTCGGAAATAGAATAGCTTTCGTTAACCAACAAATACTTTGCTTTTTTAAGCCGCCGGTTTAAAATGTAATCGGTAATACTGCACCCCAGCAACGCTTTTACCTTACTGTAAAGTTGTACCCTCGAAATTCCGATAGTTTTACATATATCATCAACATTTAAACCCTCGTTCCCCAGGTTTTGCTCTACAATGCCTGCAAAATCATTGAGGAATTTTTTATCAAGTGTTTTGGATACGGGCATTTTGCCATGACTAATTTCGCTGGTAAAATGTTCTTTTAGTATTACCCTGTTTTTAATTAGGTTTTTTACGGTTGCCAGTAAATGTTCATAATTAAAAGGCTTCACCATATACACGTCGGCCATACTGCGTACTCCATCAATTTGTTGCTCAACACTTGCCTGGGCTGTTAATAAAACTATGGGTATGTGCGATGTCCGCATATCGGTTTTCAAGTATTCTGTAATCTTTTTTCCTGACATTCCGGGCATTACCACATCAGATATGATCAGATCGGGTACCTTTTCAAATGCTTCGGTCAATCCCTGTGTTCCGTTGTCAGCGGTAAATATTTCATAATCAGCACTTAATTTATTAGTCAGATAAGTAAGCAGGTCAGCATTATCCTCAATAATAAGTATGGATTGTTCCTTGGGCATTAAATCGAAATCCGGTTCAGCTTTGATTAGCGGTTCGTCAAGATCGGTGGTGTACATTCTGGCCCTGTCGTCAATAACTGAAATATCAGGTGTACGGGTATGAGGGGGCTCGTCCTGGTTATATAATGGTTCCAGTGGCAGGGTTATTGTAAATGTTGTACCCTGCCATTTTTTACTGTTTACTTTTATACTGCCATGATGGATGCCAATTATTTCGTTCGATAAAGATAGCCCCAGGCCCGATCCTTTAGAACTCCCGTTGTCGGCCTGGTAAAACTGATCGAATACGTGTTCTGCTTCTTCCGGTTCCATGCCAATACCGTTATCCTGTATAGCAATTTCGACGGTATTGGTATGCTGGGTAAATATAACCTGTATGCGGCCGTTGTCTTTCGTGAATTTTAAAGCGTTTGACAGCAGGTTGAAAAATACTTTATCAAGCATATTCATATCAAACCATACCGTAATATTTTTTTCCGGTGAGGTGAGTGCCAGGTTAATATTGCGCTTTTGAGCATTATGCTGAAAGCTGTTCAAAATATCCGTTACAAATTCAACAATATTATTGGGCGACGCGTTGATCTGCTGCTTATCATATTCAATTTTCCGGTAATCTATCAGCTGGTTAACCAACCTTAATAGTCTGAATACGTTTTTATGCATTAGTTTTAAACTCTTGCCGGCCACTAAATTCAGTTTTTCGTTTCGCATCATATCTTCTACGGGCGATAGGATAAGCGTTAACGGCGTGCGGAACTCGTGTGAAATATTAGTGAAGAAATTTAGCTTGGCTTCGGTTGCTGCCTCAGCCTTTGCCGACATTTCTATCAATTGGTTACGCTGCATCAATATCTCCTTGTTTTTGGCTTCCAGGCTTTTATTGATCTTGCGGTTTTCCATCAGCGAATAAAAGGCGAGCCCTCCAAAAACAATTGCCAATACCAGGGTTATTACTATAATATTTAAAATCAGCTGCTGGCTGTTATAAATCTCGCGTTGTTCTGCTAATAATGATTGCTGCCGCTCGATGTCCTTTTGCTGGTTGTTGATCTTAGCCCATTGTACCTTCATGAGCTGAACGTTGCTGGAATCGATAACCAGCGATTGTAAAATATTCTCCTTCGAAAATGTCTCCTTGTTCAATATCCTGAAAGCCGTAGTAATGGCTTCCTTTCCACCAGTTGGATATAGCATACTGGCATCAATTGTTTTTGACGCCACCATTTGCAAACCGCCGCCGTTACCGGGCAGCGCATCAACGCCAAGTACCTTTATGTGATGCGAAAGCGACATTTTATTCAGGATATTCCTGGAGCCCTGCGCCATAACGTCATTGTGCGCAAATACGGCATTGGTGGTTTTTAGTATGGGCTGTATTTGCATTAATTGTTTTTCGGCGTTGTTCTTAAGCCAATCGCCATATACTTGCGCTGTAATGTGGATTCCGCGATATTTTAAAAGCGCATCGCTAAAACCCCTTTGTCTTTCTATCGCCGGCGATGAACCCGGCAATCCCATAACCTCCACTACATTGCCATGGCCTTTGAGTGTTGTGCCTAAGTATTCTCCCGCTATTTTGCCTACCTGGTAATTATCGGCACCCACATAAGCGGTATATAAATCAGACGAAGTTTTACGGTCGATAACAATTACCGGGATGCCTTTATTGTAGATCTGTTCAACTATACCTGTAAGCGGCTGTGCTTCATTTGGTGATATGATCAGCAGATCGATACCTTCATCAAGCATTTGTTTTACCTGTGCTACCTGCTTTTTACTGCTGTTGTCGGCATCGGCATAAATAAACCGGGCACCAGGATGCAATGACAGCTCCATCTTCATTTCATCAAGCATATTGCGGCGCCAAAGGTCCGAACCAACGCACTGAGAAAAGCCTATGGTATAACGCGATGTTTTATCAGCATGCTTACAGCCTGAAAATAAGAATAGGGGCAATATAAGTAACAGAATAGCGGTACGCAGTTTTTGATACAAAGCCATTAGCTATGGAGCTATAATTAGGTAAAATTTTATAACTGGTTTATTTGATTGATGCCGCCCTTGGGCCCATCCTATGTACAAAGTTATCAATAAATGTAGCTACAATTCAAACAATGACTCTCCTGAATGGCGCGTACACCGCCGGGCTATGTATCAAAATTGAAATAAGCGGGTAACATAAACAAAGATTTTAGTTAAATATTTAAAGGGGTGTATTTTATTTATCTGTAAATCAATTATTTATGCAATGTTTCATTTTTGTACGCTTCTGGTACAAAATCAATAACTACTACCTGGTCAATCGTTCTACTTTGCGACTGTAAATCCAATAACACCTTTAAAATTTTTATGAGAAAACATTCCGTTCTGGCCTGGTCTATGGTCGTGGCCCTCGGTGGCTTTTTGTTCGGGTTTGATACAGCAGTGATATCAGGCGCCGAAAAATCTATTCAGCAATTCTGGCATCTTTCGGTTTTTGAACATGGTTTAACTATATCTATCGCTTTAATAGGAACAGTAATAGGCTCGTTGTTCGGAGCCCGTCCTTCTGACCTGTTCGGGCGTAAAAACACCTTGTACTTTGTAGCAGCAGCCTATTTATTATCATCCGCAGGTACTGCCCTTGCCGATAACTGGTATGTGTTTTTAATATTCAGGTTATTAGGTGGCTTAGGCGTAGGCATATCATCGGTAACTGCACCTATTTACATTTCAGAAGTATCTCCTGCCGATAGGCGTGGCAGGCTGGTGGGCTTGTTCCAGTTCAATGTGGTGTTGGGTATACTGATTTCCTATCTGTCGAACTACCTCATTAGCCAGGGTGGTGAGGCTTCCTGGCGCTGGATGCTTGGGGTGCAGGCATTTCCTTCATTGTTGTTCCTTGTTCTAATCTACTTCATACCCGAAAGCCCACGATGGCTTATCCTCAAAAAGGGAGCGGATGAAAAGGCGCTTAAAATACTCAATATTATCAATCCGCTTAATAGCGAACAGGAACTGGTGTCAATAAAAAATTCAAAACTTCATGACGGCAATACAAGTGATAACCTTTTTTCGGGCCAATATAAAACACCTGTGGTGCTGGCTGTGCTGTTTGCCTTTTTCAACCAGGTATCGGGTATCAACGCTATTATTTATTACGCTCCCCGCATATTTGAAATGGCCGGACTCGGCCAACATTCCTCCCTGTTGTCTACCGTAGGTATAGGCCTTATCAATTTTATATTTACCCTACTGGCCATTAATGTAATTGATAAAGTAGGTAGGCGTATGCTGATGCTCATCGGTTCATTTGGGCTTATTATTTCCCTGTTCCTGGTAGCATTTACTTTTTACTCAGGACATTTCAATGGTTTCGCCATCCCGGTTTACATGATGGTGTTCATCGCTTTTTTTGCTTTTTCGCAGGGAGCGGTGATCTGGGTATTCATATCAGAGATCTTTCCTAATCAGGTTCGTGCAAAGGGACAAACATTGGGCAGCTCGACCCATTGGATTATGGCGGCGCTGATAGCGTTCTGCTTCCCTTACTTCGCCGAGAAGCTTGGAGGGGGCACTACCTTTTCCTTTTTCGGGGTAATGATGTTCTGCCAGCTCATATTCGTCTGGAAGTTTATGCCCGAAACAAAGGGAAAATCATTAGAGCAGATTGAAACTAACATGGTAATGCATTAATACAATGAACACACCAACCAATACACCTACCCCGGCCATTTGCTATGGCGAAATACTATGGGACGTTCTACCCGACGGACCACAGCCCGGCGGCGCGCCGCTTAATGTGGCTTATCACTTAAACAAGCTGGGTATGGCAACCAGCCTGGTGAGCAAAATAGGCGATGATGTAAACGGTCACAAACTGGAAACACTGCTCGATAACTGGGGTATTAAAAAGCATTTGCTGCAGGTTGACCATGAACATCCTACAAGCGAGGTACTCGCCAAAATGAATAATGGCAATGAAGTATCATACGAGATTGTTTTCCCGGTAGCCTGGGATTTTATCAGCGACAGCCAAAATATTGCCGGGCAGATAAGGCCCTCAACCTACTTTGTTTTTGGCAGTCTTGGTTCACGAAATGATGTTTCGCGCGATACACTTATGGAGCTTTTGGAAAATGATGCCATAAAGGTATTTGATATAAACCTGCGCCCGCCATTCATTAGTCGCGATTTACTCAGCGATCTGCTGCATAAAGCCGATATCGTAAAATTTAACCAAGCCGAACTGGAAATGGTTCAGAGCTTTTTCCGCGGTTCGTTTGGCAATGAAGCCGAACAAATCAAATTCATACAGCAGCACTTTAACGTTCCCGAGATCATAGTGACCAAAGGTGAGTTCGGTGCATCGTATTATGAGCATGATAAGGCTTACCATGTTGCCGGGAGAGAGGTAAAAGTAACCGACACTATAGGCAGCGGCGATTCCTTTTTAGCTGCTTTTATCGCCAATCATTTCAGGGGAGAGGCTCCCGAAACAATATTAAAAAATGCCATAGCCATGGGCGGTTTTATAGCCACTAAAAAAGGTGGCTGCCCCGATTACCGCTTAGACGAATACTTGAATTTTAAAACCCAAATATTTAACCTATAAATAAATAATAATGAGAAAATTATTACTAATTGCCTTTGTAATGCTTACTACAGCATTACATGGTTTCGGGCAGGCCCGAAGTATTACCGGCCGGGTAACTGATAAGTCGGCCGGCCCACTGGAAGCTGTTACGGTGGTTGTGGTAGAAACACAAAAAGCCGCGTTAACAGATAAAGATGGAAAATTTACCATACAAGCCATTAATGGTCAAACGTTAAAGTTTTCTTATATCGGCCTGAATACTCAAACGATTAAGGTAGCTGCCGATACGAAGAATTTACAGATCACGCTGGAAGGTAATTCCAACCTAAACGAAGTAGTGGTTACCGGTTATCAGAAAGAACGTAAGAAAGATATTACCGGGGCGGTAGCTGTAGTGAACGTAAGCGAGATAAAAGACATTCCGGTAGGAAACCCTATTAAGGCTTTACAGGGGCGTGTACCGGGTCTTTTTATAACCTCAGATGGTTCGCCAAATGGTAGTGCAACCGTAAGGGTGCGCGGTAATACTACATTGCCTTTACCAGGTCTTCCGGGTAATGATCCGCTTTATATTATTGACGGGGTACAAACCCAACGTGGTTTACAGGAAATTAACCAAAGTGATATAGAGTCGATACAGGTTTTGAAAGATGCCGCATCGGCTTCTATTTATGGTTCACGTGCAGCAGCAGGTGTAATCATCGTTACTACCAAAAAGGCAAAGGCCGGTTACAGCCGCATTAATTTCGACGCGTCCACCTCATTGCAGTTTTATACCAGCAAATTAAAAACATTAAATACCCAGGAACGCGGCGAAGCTTATTGGCGCGCTTCGGTAAATGATAAGCTGGATCCTAACCTGAACCAAACCTATCAGTACGATTGGAATAAGGATTATAATAACCCGGTACTTAACAGTGTCATACTGCCCGAGTTTCTGGATGCCGCCAAAACCATGAAGCCTGCCAATACCAACTGGTTTGACGAAATTGGACAAACATCAGTCATTCAGTCATACAATTTATCGGTAGCCAATGGTAACGAAAAAGGTAATTCACTGTTTTCTGTTAGCTATTATGATAATAAAGGTGTTATTAAAGAAACTCATGATCAAAAGATTACTGCGCGCTTTAACTCCGAGTATAACTTTTTCAATAACCGTTTAAAGATTGGCGAAACCTTTACCGGCACATATATGAAAGATGTGCTGATTCCAACCGGTGACGTTACCAGTCTATCGCAAATTGAAGAGCCGGCTGTTCCGGTGCATACGGTAGATGGAATAGGGTGGGGTGGTCCCGGCCCGGGTATGGCCGACAGGCAAAACCCCGTAAGGTTAATTGAGGATAATAAACAGAACAAAAATAATTTTGGCCGGATACTGGGCAATGCTTATGCCGAATTAAACATCATTAAAGGTCTTAATTTCCGTACCAGCATCTCTGCCGATTACAGCGGTAACTATGCCCGTACATTGCGTAAATCATACGTTTCAGGCTTCCTTTCAGATCCAACAAATCTGGTAAATCAAAACGCCAACTATGAAGGTAACTGGATATTCAGCAATACATTAACTTACAATTTAAACAAAGGCAAGCACAAGCTGGATGTTTTGGCAGGCCAGGAAGAGCTTAAATATATAAACCAAAGCTTTTACGGAACCAGGCAGGGTGTAGGTGAGGAAAATATTGATTATGCATATTTAAGCTCAGGATCAACCAATATTGATAATGGGGGTTCTGGTGGTAATTATTCCCTGCTTTCCTATTTTGGTAAGGCTAATTATTCTTACGATGATAAATATCTGGCATCAGTAACAGTGCGTCGCGACGGTTCGTCAAGGTTTGGGGCGAATAACAGGTATGGCGTTTTCCCTTCGGTTTCTGTTGGCTGGCGTTTGAGTCAGGAAAGTTTTATAAAAGATAACATTTCTGCCATATCCGATTTGAAATTGCGCTATTCTTACGGACAAACCGGTAATCAGGCCAGCCCTTACTACGCGCCTTATACGCTTTATTCGGCTATTTATGGTATTAATCACGTCTTTGGTTATGAATCGGGTTCGGCTTATGATATCAGTGGTGCCGGTACAGGGCAGCTTCCTTCGGGCTTTACACAAATACAACAAGGCAATGACAACCTGAAATGGGAAACTACCACACAGTCAAACTTCGGGTTAGATTTTGGTCTTTTCGATAATACTATCACCGGATCGGCCGATTATTTTGTGAAAAACACCAAAGACATTTTACTTACTCCCGCATATCTTGCCGTTTTAGGCGAGGCGGGTAATCGTACCATAAACGCGGCGTCGGTTAAGAATACAGGTTTTGAATTTTTACTGAATTATAGCGGACGAGTGTCAAATGATCTTGCTTTTACCTTAACGGGTAACGTAGCCGCATATCGCAACAAGATAACCAGCTTGCCGCAGGATGCTATAGCCTCCTATCCGGGTAACGGAACCGACCAAACCATATTGGGCCGCTCGGTTAATTCCATTTACGGATATGTTGCTGATGGTCTGTTTAAGTCGCAGGCTGAGGTTGATAATTCAGCGGCGCAGCCAGGTAAGGGTTTAGGCCGTATCAGGTACAAAGACTTAAACGGTGATGGGATAATTGACAGTAAAGATCAGCAGTTTATAGCCACAACAGATCCTGATTTTACCTATGGATTGAATGTCTCGGTCAGCTTCCGTCAGTTTGACCTGGTATTCTTTTTACAGGGCGTGCAGGGTGTGCAGGAGTATAACACTTATAAGGGCCTTACCGATTTTTCATCAATAGCACCAGGTGCAAACTGGGGAACAAGAACCCTAAGCGCCTGGACCCCTCAAAACCCAGGCTCCACTATCCCTGCATTAACTACGGTTGACAGGAATAACGAAGGCCGCTCGTCTACCTATTATATTGAAAACGGATCATATTTAAAATTAAGGAACATACAGTTGGGATATAACCTTAAAGACGCTCTTAAAAGCATTAATGTTAAATCTGCAAGGGTATATGTGCAGGCCAGTAACCTGTTTACAGTTAAAAGTAAATCTTATACAGCCATCGATCCCGAGAACCCCAATAACATTTATCCTATCCCGGTTATTGGTACCGTGGGTGTAAATTTTTCCTTTTAAATATTTAGAAAATAAAGACATGAAAAGTAAAATATATATAGCAGCTTTAGTTTGTGTTTGCCTGCTATCGTGCAAGAAAACACTCGATACGGTGCCACAAGGCACAGCAGCAAGCAGCGATTTAAATACGCCTGCCAATGTTGATAAAATGGTTATTGCCGCCTATTCGGCTTTGGGTAATGATGAGTACATGACCCCTTATAGCAGTATGTGGCCTTACGGCAGTATCAGAAGCGGCGACGCGTACAAAGGCGGTGATGGCCCCGGCGATGTCAGCGAATTTCATGGGTACGAAACATTTTCACTTAACCGTGTAGATTACGGACCTACCGATGCCCTTTGGTTTAGGATTTATGTAGGCATTGGCAGAGTAAATGATGCGTTAAGCCGAGTAAATGTTATATCTGAAACAGATTTTCCGAATAAAGCAGTAAGGCAGGGTGAACTTCGTTTTCTACGCGGGCACTTTTATTTCCTACTAAAAATATTGTTTAAGTATGTACCTTATATTGATGAAAATGTAGCTAAAACCGATTACCCGACAATTTCAAACCGGGCATTAACCGACGATGCTTTATGGAAAAAAATTGAAGATGATTTTCGTGCCGGCGTGGCCAGTTTGCCAAAAACACAGCCGGAAGTGGGCAGGGCCAATAAATATGCCGCTGAGGCATACCTGGCTAAAGCGCTATTGTACCATGCTTATACGCAGGATGATAATAACAATGTAACCGGAATTGACCAGGCTAAACTTACTGAGGTTAACAGCTTATGCGATGATGTTATCAATTCAGGCGCTTACGCACTGCTGCCCGATTTTGCCAACAACTTTTTATCACAGTATGAAAACGGTAAGGAATCTGTTTTTGCTATTCAATATTCTATAAATGATGGTACCCCACAGGGACGCGAGGATTTTGGTCATGAGCTTAATTATCCTATGAACCAGGAGTATGGCTGCTGCGGCTTTCACGTTCCGAGCAATAACCTTATCAATGCGTTTAAAACAGATAATACCGGTTTGCCTATGTTTGGTACTTTTAATAATAACGATATTGAGCCAAGTGGCGATTACAAAACCAATTCGTTTGATCCGCGAATAGATCATACCGTAGCCACACCTGGGCACCCTTATAAATACCGTGCGAGCTTTATCTTTCAAACCTCATGGGCCCGTGCTCCGCAGGTTTATGGACCACACCTGAGCATGAAAGAAACTGTTTTACCCGATGATGCGGCATTCAAAAAATTCCCACCATTTATGTCGAGCGGAAAAAACTGGGCAATTATCCGTTATGCCGATGTGCTATTATTTAAGGCGGAGGCCTTGATTGAATTGGGAAGGCAATTGGAAGCAGTACCGCTTATTAACCAGATCCGCCAGCGGGCATTGAACAGCGAATCGTTATTGAAACAAGCTAATGGCAGTGCAATATCCAATTACAAAATTGATATTTACAAACCAGGGGTAAATTGTAACTGGACACAGGATTTTGCAAGACAGGCAATGCGTTTTGAACGCCGGTTAGAGTTTGCTATGGAAGGTTACCGCTTTTTTGACCTGGTGCGCTGGGGTATTGCAGCAGACTATATGAATAGCTATTTTGCAGTAGAGAAAACAAGAAAATCGCATTTACAGGACGCCGTATTTAAAAAGAACAGGGACGAGTATATGCCAATTCCGCTAAATCAGATTAACTTTAGTAAAGGATTGTATAAACAAAACCAGGGTTGGTAGTATCAATCATAACCAGATTATTCATTATCTAAATTTCTATATAACATGATCAGAATTAAAATTATAGGTGTACTTTTTATCGCCTTAGCTTTAAAATCATACGCTCAGGAAACTAAAACCCCTACTCCACAATGGAGACCTGTATACCATTTTTCGCCGCCAACTAACTGGACAAATGATCCAAACGGGTTAATAGTTTTAAATGGCGAGTTTCAATTATATTATCAGCATAACCCATTTGAAAACAAATGGGGGCACATGAGCTGGGGACATGCCACCAGTACAGACCTGATAAACTGGAAAAACCTGCCGGTAGCTATTCCGGAAGTTATGAGCAAGGATACTACCACCTGGATATACTCTGGATCGGTGGTTGAGGATAAGAATAACACCAGTGGCTTTGGTACAAACGGCAAACCCCCGTTGGTTGCCATTTTTACCGCCGACCAGCCAAAGCAAAAAAAGGAATCGCAGTTTATAGCTTATAGCCTTGATAATGGTTTAACCTATAAACAATATGCAGCCAACCCCGTAATTGATTTGAATAAACGCGACTTTCGCGACCCTAATGTGTTTTGGCACGAGCCGACAAAGCAATGGATTATGACTGTTGCTATGGTTGATGAACACATGGTACGTATTTATGGTTCAAAAAACTTAAAGGAGTGGACGAAGCTGAGCGATTTTGGCCCGTCGGGTTATACCAGAAACGGATGGGAATGCCCATCATTACTTCCAATAACAGTTGATAACGATCCTCAAAAAACCAAGTGGGTGCTTTTTGTTTCATGTGGCGGTGATCATGGCCCGCTAATGCAATATTATGTTGGTGATTTTGACGGCACAACCTTTAAAAATGATAACTCGGATGATAAAGTATTAACAGTTGATTACGGCGATGCCTTTTATGCGGCCATAGCCTGGCGTGATGCACCTGCAAATAAAAAGCTCCTGATAGGCTGGCTACAAAACGGCAAGCAGGAAACTTATCCGTGGAAGGGACAAATGTCAATTCCGCATGATCTTACCCTGAAAACAACCGAAGAAGGTGTCAGGTTATTCCAGGATCCGCCCGCAATGCTTAGCAAAGGGTTATCAAAAGTGACAAAAGGGAGTGTGCTTTCCAAGAAAAATATTGATGTAGATAATAAGGCTATCACCTTATCAAAAAAAGGAGCTTTTGATAGTAACTCTATTTGGATAGAGGCCGAGTTTTTGATCAATGATTCAAAAAAAGTTGGCTTTAATGTTGTTGCAAATAATGACCAGTCAAAAAAAGTAGTTGTAGGGTATGATGCAGAAAAACAACAACTGTTTATTGATTGCAGTTCATCAGAAAGGGAAAATAAGCAGGCTGTAAACCTGGTTCAAACAGCCCCGATGAAAGCTGTTAACGGCGTTGTTAAAATGAAAGTCCTGGTAGATAAATCATCACTGGAAGTGTTTGGTAATGATGGGGAAAAAGTAATATCTACCATGATCTATCCTGATAAAGATGCAACCGGTGTTTCTGTGTTTGCCGAAGGAAAGGCAACACTCAAAGACTTAAGAATTCGCGAGTTGAAATAATCTGTAAAGTTAAGTAGCGAATAAAATTTATTGGAATTAAATCATAAATGATCTGTAACTTGTTATTAAATGAAATAGAGATTTGATTTTATAATTCGCAACGCGGCTTAACAGGAAAAGCGCTTAAAGAAATAAACTACAATGGAAGTGACAAACAACATAGATAGTGATTCTTTAAGCGCTTTTTACAGTTCGGATGCCCGCCCAACCTATTGGCTTACCCGCTTCGTTATTCTTCGATTACTCGGGCTTGTTTATGCCGTTGCATTCCTGGTAGCTATTAATCAGATCGTTCCGTTAATAGGCAGTCACGGGCTTCTCCCGGTAGATGTTTACTTAAAACAGGTAAGTCAGGCGTTGGGTTCAACGGGCGCCGGCTTTGTAAGGCTACCGTCGTTATTTTGGTTTTGGCATTCCGACATCGCGCTCTTAACCGTAGCCTGGGTTGGGTTTATAATTTCCTGTGTAGTAATAGCAGGTTTCGCGAATGGTCCAATGCTTGCCGTTTTGTGGTTTTTATATATGTCTTTTGTTCATGCCGGGCAAGAATGGTATGGTTACGGCTGGGAAATACAGCTTAACGAAACCGGGTTTCTTGCGATTTTTCTTTGTCCGCTGTTTGATCCCCGCCCATTTCCAAAGCATGCGCCACCTTTGCCAATCATTGTTTTATTTCGTTGGCTTAGCTTCCGCATTATGCTTGGTTCCGGGTTGATCAAGTTCCGGGGAGATAAAATATGGCGTAATGGAACAGCCCTTTATTATCATTTTGAAACACAGCCTATCCCTGGTCCGTTGAGCCGGTGGTTCCATTTTCTGCCACATATATTTTTGAAAATAGGGGTGTGGTTCAATTGGCTGGCTGAGCTTGTTGCACCATGGTTTATATTCTGGCCCCGAATTGCACGGCATATTGCGGGAGTGATTATCGTATTATTCCAGATTAGTATTATCCTTAGCGGAAACCTCTCGTTTTTAAACTGGTTAACCATTGTTCCTGCTTTAGCTTGCTTTGATGATAGTTTCTGGTCCAGACTGCTTCCCCGTGTGCTTGTCCGGAAGGCAGAGGCGGCTGCCGGTAATGCCCAGCCATCCAAAACCAGTGTAATTACATCTTGGTGTGTAGCCGGGGTTATTTCATTGCTTAGCATACAGCCGGCGATGAACCTGCTCTCGCCCGGACAAGTTATGAATACCTCTTTTGATCCATTGGATCTGGTAAACACGTATGGCGCGTTTGGAGGTGTGGGACAAGAACGCTTAAATGTGATATTTGAAGGAACAATGGACAACAATCCTACAAACGAAACCAACTGGAAACCCTATATATACAAAGGTTTACCGGTTGAGCTTAACAAAATGCCTCCTCAAATAGCGCCTTATCAGTTGCGGTTAGACTGGCAAATGTGGTTTGCTGCCATGTCGTCTCCCAATGAATACCCATGGACGCTGAACCTGGTATGGAAACTGCTTCATAATGATCCGGGTGCGATAAGTTTATTTGCAGGTAATCCGTTTGCCGGTAAACCGCCGAAATATGTCCGGGCTGTTTTGTACCGGTACCGGTTTGTTAATTCAAACAATAAACAAGGACTTTGGTGGAGCCGTGAACGTATCGATATTTGGCTCCCGGCCATGTCTACCACAGACCCTCGCCTGATCGAATTCCTGAAAAAATCCGGGTGGATACCTTAAATTATATGAGTTATTTCTGCGGTTCGCTGAATAGCTTATTTGCTGCTATCCAGTTAAAGCAGCGGTCCATCCAATTGTCTGATGTTGTTGCATTGTGCATTCCAAACCCATGGCCTCCGGCTTCATATATATGTAATTCGGCTTTTACATGATGTTTTTGTAGAGCAGTATAATAATTTACGCTATTCGCAACCGGGACAACCTGGTCGTCAGAGCAATGTACAATAAAAGCCGGCGGCGTATCTGTTGTAACCTGCAGTTCATTGGAGTATTCATTAACCTTTTCAACTGACGCGTTTTCTCCAATCAAGGCTTTCTTTGATCCTTTGTGCAAAATGCTGTCCTGAAAGGTGATAACGGGATAAATGAGCAATGAGAAATCAGGACGGAGGCTGATGTTAAAAGGATTATCAATCACACTTTTTTGATAATGCGTTGATAAGGTAGAGGCTACATGCCCCCCGGCCGAAAAGCCCATGATACCCACTTTAGCCGGGTCAATATGCCATTCTACGGCGCGCTCACGTACAATTTTAATGGCTTGTTGCGCATCCTGAAGCGGCCCTATTTCTTTATTGATCATGATCAGATCATTTGGTAACCTGTACTTTAATACAAAAGCCGCTATGCCCCGTTTAACAAATTCCTGCGCCACATCTTTTCCCTCATGATTAACAACCAGGTAACTATAGCCTCCGCCGGGGCATATGATCACCGCTACGCCGTTTGCTGCTGATTTTTCGGGCAGATAAGCCGTAATGGTAGGTAAAACTACATTACTTACCTTGCCACGTACCGAAGTACTGTCTGATTTTTCAACAATGTTATTTGGTTTTGAATTCGGTATTGTTTTATAAAGCGGTATTACCATCTGCGCTTTTACAGATATATAGCATGCACTTAATGCAATGGTAGCAGAAATCATTAAAATTGTTTTCATAAATTTATAGTTGGCACGCAAACATAATATATTTTGTTTTTATGTCCAACATAATAATAAATCGTATAACCTAAATTTTATATTTTTGAACATTGGTATTTGAAACAAGTAAGCAGATTACGTTTGCTTTCACTATCTGATATAGGTAGTGTAATAAAAGCCACTTCGTGTACGAATTACAATATATTCTTTTGTACAACATAAAATAAACACCATTTTTGACGCTCAAAGCGTAATGCATGTATGTCGAAACAAATTGAACTAAATAGAGATCTTGGCCGTATTTCTTCTGATACGATGGCAGATGTGGTGGAATCGCGTTTGCGTGACTATTTCAAAAAGAAATTTTTTAAACCTGGCGATTCGTTGCCTAAAGAATTGGAACTGGCTGAGGCATTGGGTGTAAGCCGCAATGTGGTGCGCGAAGCTTTAAGTCGTTTAAGGATGCTTGGTATGATAGAATCCCGGAAAAAGAGAGGGATGATATTAGCCAGCCCTGATATTCTTGGTGTTTTTGAACGGGTGCTGGATCCGTTGATTATTACGGAGGAAACCCTGCAGGATTTATTTGAACTCAGATTGGTACTTGAAATGGGGCTTGCCGATATCCTATTTATCAACCTTAATGATAAGCATTTACATGAATTGGAGTCAATTGTGAATAATGAAGCAAAAGTGAGTGAGCAGGGGTTTCGGATAAAAAATGAAATTGCTTTTCATGGTAAACTTTATGAAATTGCCGGAAACGATACCCTCAAGCGTTTCCAAAATATGTTATTGCCCATATTTGAATATGTATTAAAGCTGGAGAAAGAGCTAGTTTCTGGTAAAGTTTCTCATCATGATCTGGTTGATCTGCTTAAATCGGGCGATAAACACCAGTTTAGGCAAGGCATGTATGAGCATTTAAAGCCCCATTTTGATAAACTTGAGCAGATGAAAAAATAATTTCATTTTTTATGTACTACATAATAACTTAATAATTACATTTGTTTCCCGGCTTCCAAAACCGGGTTTATAAACCAATTATAGTTATGATGTATAGTATGCTTTCACGCTTAAGGCTTTCGGGCTTAATAATATCATTTTTCTGTACGCTGGCTGCACAAGCCCAGGACAATAATGCGGCGTCTCTTAATTACCTGTACAAACCGGGCGATAACGGGTACGCCTGTTTCCGAATACCTGCGTTGTTAAATACCTCAAACGGAACGTTGTTGGCATTTGCTGAAGCCCGCAAAAATAATTGCGGCGACTCCGGCGATATTGATCTGGTGCTTAGGCGTTCACAAGACGGCGGCAAAACATGGGGCAACATGCAGGTTGTATGGAGCGATTCTACCAATACCTGCGGTAACCCGGTACCCATTCAGGACGCTGCTACCGGTAAAATATGGCTTTTGTCTACGTGGAATCTCGGAACTGATCATGAAAAGCAAATAGTTGACGGCACAAGTAAAGACACCCGCCGCGTATTTGTGCTGTCATCAGATGATGCGGGTAAAACGTGGTCGCCTGCAAAAGAGATCACTCAACAAGTAAAAATGCCCGACTGGACATGGTATGCCACAGGTCCGTGTCATGGTTTACAAATAAGCCAGGGTAAGTTTAAGGGCCGGCTGGTGGTGCCAATTAATCATATTGAAAGGGCAACCGGTAAAAATTTCGCGCATATTATTTACTCAGATGATCATGGTGTTACATGGCAATTGGGTGCCAATACACCATTTGATATGGCAAATGAAACCACCGTTGCCGAAATAAAAAAGGGCCGCCTCATGCTGAATATGCGCAACAGCGGCAGGAGGGATAAAACCCGTAAAATAGCAATCAGTAAGGACGGCGGGCAAACCTGGAGAAATATGGGGACGGACACTGTGCTTATTGAACCAATATGCCAGGGGAGCCTGCTGAGTTACCAACCGTCGTCAAAAAAGCGTTTTTTATTTTTCAGTAACCCGGCTAATAAAATGTCGAGGTCAAACCTCACCTTACGCCTGAGCCTTAATGACGGTAAAACCTGGGCCGCAAGCCAGGTGATCTATCCGGGCCCTTCTGCTTATTCAGACATTGCTGTAATTAATGACGCGCAAATAGCCTGCTTTTATGAAGCTGGCCTTACCAGGCCGTACGAAGGGATTGCCTTTCAATCTGTAAATA
This sequence comes from Mucilaginibacter sabulilitoris, assembly GCF_034262375.1. Lineage (NCBI taxonomy): Bacteria > Pseudomonadati > Bacteroidota > Sphingobacteriia > Sphingobacteriales > Sphingobacteriaceae > Mucilaginibacter > Mucilaginibacter sabulilitoris. Next base: position 6,093,261 of record NZ_CP139558.1, on the reverse strand, counting down.
TCAATAACCTCTTTAAACCATAAAACTTAAAAACCTATAAACCATCCCATTTTTTTGAACTTAGATATGTAGAACATAACTACAAATTGATTAATTATGAGAAAACAAGTACTAATGTTATTGCTCATGGCCTGTTGCATGGCTATAGGCAAAGTAAATGCGCAAACCGCATTTACCGTATCGGGGGTAGTTTCCGACGGCACTAAGGCCGAAACACTGCCCGGTGTAAGTGTAAAAGTAAAAGGCACTACAATCGGTACACTGTCAGATGTGAATGGTAAATACACGTTGCGTGTACCCTCATCCAGTTCAACCCTTGTATTTTCATTTATGGGGTATGACAATGCCGAGGTGCCTGTTAACGAAAGGCCGGTGTTGAATGTAACCTTAAACCCCAGTTCCCAAGCCTTATCTGAGGTCGTAGTAGTTGGCTACTCGCAGCAAACCCGGGAAAAAAACACGGCGGCAATCTCCAAAATTGACCCAAAACAATTGGTGAATACCGCCAATGCAACCGCTATTAACGCATTGCAAGGGAAAATAGCTGGTGTATCCATTCCCATTTCCAATGGCCAGCCGGGGTCGGCCCCAAGCAATATCATCATTCGCGGCGGTTCCAAACTAAATGTGTATGGTACAGGCACCGGCAACTCGGGCGGTAATCAGGTGCTCAGTTCAGATGCTTCCAGCCCGCTGGTTATCGTAGATGGTATTTTCAGGCCGATGAAAGATATTAATCCCGATGATATCGAATCACTGCAGGTGATGAAAGATGCGGCTTCAACCTCTATATATGGTGCAAGGGGCGCCAATGGCGTAATCGTCATTAAAACCAAAGGTGGCAAGTTCGGATCAGGTAAGGCTAATATCACCTTCAATTACCGCACCAACTGGGAAGTACCAACCGGGGCACAAAACTATATGAGTGCACGTGATTACCTCGGTTTAGCACGTACCACCGTTAAAAATACTTTCGATGCCATTGATAAAAATACATTACTGAATAACGGCGGCTTTTCAGCCGGTACCAAGGTGTATACAGCCAAAGGACAGTATGGCGTTGGTACCAATCTCACCGCTTTGTATGATAACATTGTGGCAGTTGAAGGTCAGGATTATGTTAATAACTTGCTGGCCAAAGGGTGGGAAGTAATGGATGACCCCATTAATCCCGGAACCACGCTGCTTTTTGCCGATAACCATTACCAGGATAAATTATGGAACACCGGCATGACCAATAACTACAATTTGGGTATTGATGGCGGTAGCCAAGTGGCCAATTATAATGTGTCGTTCAATTATATTAATCAGGCCGGAACTTTTGTAGGTACCAACTATAAGCGTTATAGCGCTTTGGGTAACTTCAGTTTTAAAGCTACCAATAATGTGCAGATCAACGCGATGGTTAACTATCAGAACGTGCTGCCAAATTATGTTGATGCTTATACCAATGACTTGGTGAGGGCTACACGCATTACCCCGCTGATCAGGATATTTAAAGATGATGGCACCCCAACTACCGGCGAAAATTTAACTACGCGTAACCGGTTCCACACCCTGGCTTATGACAATACCAACGCATCAACCGAGCGACTGGCAACCAGGGTTGATGCCGACTGGAACATTGTTAAAGGTTTGCATTTCAGGCCTGCTTTGTCTTACTTAATTAACGATGGCACAACTATTTTTTCACGGAAAGCATTTCCTGATCCCATACAATTTCCTACCTCCCGTTTAAAAACAGAAAATGTAAATAATACCCGCCAGCTGATGATAGATCAGATATTGCAGTACGATTATACCCTGCGCGAAAATCATCATTTTATGATATTAGGCGGCTTTAACTATACCCGTAATACAGGTAACGTGGTTGATATTGGTTCGCAAAGAGGGGCAAATGATTATATCAGTACCATTACCGAGCCTACGGTAACCACTATAAATGGTGTAACGGTCACCAACGTAACCAACTTTGGTACCAGCCTAAGCGAATCAAGATCGGCCAGTTTTTTTAGCCAGTTCAGCTATGATTATCAATCTAAATACCTGTTTAGTGCGGTGGTCAGGAGGGATGGTTTCTCCAACTTCGCGCCGGAAAATAAATACGGTACTTTCCCCTCAGCTTCTGTAGGCTGGAATATACATCGAGAAGGTTTTTGGAAGGAAAATGTGGTAAGCACGTTGAAATTGCGCGGCAGCTGGGGCCAGGCCGGTTCCAGCGATCTGAGCCTGACCGATACCTATGGTAATTATACCTCTACCGTGTACAATCAGCTTTCGGGGATCCAGCGGGCTAACTTATCAAACCCTAACCTCAAATGGGAAACTACCCAAACTACAGATGTAGCTGTTGATGCGGGCTTTTTTAAAGACAGGATTAACCTGACCGTCGATTTTTATAATAAGTTAACCAAGGACAGGCTCGATTCTAAGCCATTACCGGCAGAAGCACCTTTCTCATCCATTATATTTAACAACGGAACTATTCAGAATAAAGGTGTCGAAATAGAATTGCAGGCTACCGTACTGCGTACCAAAGATTTTAACTGGCGTACTAATTTCTCGTTTGCTTACAATGCACAAAAAGTAATATCGCTGCCAAATAACGGGCGCGTTAAAAACCGTCAGGGCGGCGGTGTGGTAATTGATCCGCATACCGGAAAAGAAATAGAAGTAGGCGGTTATGCCGAAGGCGAACGTCCATTTGGCTATTACGCATGGAAGGTTGTGAAAGTATTTTCAACCGAGGAGGAGGCTGCCGCCTGGCAATCTACACATGTTGATCAGATTGCGACAGCGGCAGGTATCAAAACCGGTAAACATGCCGGCGATTACCAGTTTGACGACCTTAATAACGATGGTATTATTGATAACCGTGACCTGGTTTTTATGGGTTACAAAACGCCAAACAAAACCGGCGGCATGCAGAATACATTTACCTACAAAGGTTTTACCATGCGGGTAAATGTTGATTTTTCAATGGGTAACATGATAGATAATGGTTCGCTGGGGCGTGAGCTTGGACAAGGGCGTGCATATAATGAAGGAGCGCCTATAGAGGCTTTGGGTCCTGATATCTGGCAGAAACCGGGTGATGTTGGTAAGAAGTATGCACGTTTCTCTTTCGGAGATGCAGATTTCGGACAAAAGAACTTTATCCGTCAGGCAGCCAGTGATGTAGGTACTGGCAGCGCCTATTCTGTCGATGTTTCCACACTGATCAGTAAAGGAGATTTTCTTGCCTTCCGCGAAGTTTACTTAAGTTATGACCTGCCTAAAACTTTATTGTCTAAAATTAAAGCAACCGGGCTAACTGTTTTTGTCAGCGCTACCAATCTGGGTTACTTAACAGCTTATAGAGGTCAAAATCCCGAGGTAGTTACCGGTTTTGATCCGGGAGGTTATCCACGGGCAAGGCAATTCACTTTAGGAGCATCATTAAGATTTTAATTCAATTATCATGAAAATGAAAAAGATATGTATCATACCGGCATTGCTCATTTTAATGGGGGCCGTTTCTACCTCGTGCAATAAGTTATTAGAGGTAAAACCAAAATCGCAAATTACAGACCAGGTATACTTTAAAAGCGAAACCGACTTTGAACCTTATGTAGTTGGCACCTATACTTCTATCCGTGCCTTCGCCAACTCCATTTTATACGGTGATGAGCGCAGCGAGGAATTGATTAACGGCACCAATAGCCGTTTAACAACGGCCTGGTCGCAAATATTAAGCCCTACTGTTGGGGCCCTTAATTATAACGGTCAGTATAAAGCCATAGGTAACGTTAATTTACTATTGGCTAAAATTGAGCCGTTCAATTTCTCAAATCAGGCGGTTAAAAACAAGTTAAAGGCCGAAGCGCTTTGTCAGCGCGCCTATACCTATTTTTTCCTGGTGCGGGTTATTGGCGACACACCATTAATGCTGCAGGCCATTACTACCGATGATGTGCCACTATTGCCCCGGGCCAAAGCAGCTGATGTAATGAAGCAAATTTTTGCCGATCTGGATATGGCTATCAGCTTATTTCCGGACAAAAATTATGCAAATAAATATCGCTTTTCTTATGGCGCGGCACAGGCACTGAAAGCAGAGGCAAAGCTTTGGAGTGCCAAAGTACTGGCCGGTGGCGAACAGGATTTCAAAGATGCTCTGACCGCTGCGGCAGCAGTTGAAAGCACCGGCGTTAGTTTGTTGCCTAATTTTAAAGATGTAACTACTACCCGGGCCAATGCCGAAATAATTATGGCTGCTTATTATAACCGCGATGAAACCGGTGCTAACTATGGTGTAAATGCGCTGCCATTTTTAACGGCCATTTCCAACGCGACCAACCTGGATAGTATCGCTTACTGCTTAACTTCGGTTAACGGGCAGGGGGGGTATCAGATCAGTAAAGAAAGCCGGGCGCTTTTCAGTGGTTCGCCTAATGATAAAAGGATCCCGGCAACATTTATTATTGAACGCCAGGGCAGTGTTCAAAAAAGTGCCTGGATTACAAAACTTCCCGGTAATAAATATGCTGACGACAGGGTATCTGACAATGACCTGATCATGTGGCGCCTCGCGGATATTTATCTGATAGAAGCGGAAGCCTATGCCGGTTTAAATAACGCAGATCAGGCCATCAGTTACCTGAATAAGGTAAGAACAAGGGCGGGTATTGAAAATTATGCCGGAGCAGCCGATAAGCCAACTATTGAGCGTGCCATATTTGATGAAAGAGGACGTGAGCTGTTTTTTGAAAATAAGCGCTGGTATGATATAGTGCGTTTTCATTTTGGTGGCACCGTTGATGCCTATAATTACGTGCCTAATTTGAAAGGAAAAACTACGCCTTTATTCTGGCCCCTATCAACAACGGTTTTGGCGGCAAACTCCAAACTGGTACAAACACAAGGTTACTAACTATTTATCTAAGCTGTCATGAAAAGGGAAGAATGGTTCAATTATCAAAAGCTAAATGCCGAACAATTAAATACATTCCGGGAAAATGGTTTTTTAATCATAAAAAAAATAATTAATCCGGCCGGGATTACACAAATACAGAACGAGTGCATGACGGCCTGGAAAAAGGAAAAAGAATCGTTTGATCCGGATAAAAGCTGGCTGCAAAATTCTTTACTGGTAAATATTCACCACCAGTCACCGGCCGTGCGCGATTATTATTTTGAAGGACCGCTTGTTGATATAGCCTCGCAGCTTATCGGCCCTAATATAAAGGGGGCCACTTCACAGCTAACTTTTAAAATGAAGGGCAACACCAAGCCTTTTGGCTGGCACCAGGATAATGGCTATGGCGAGTTGGAACCGTATAATGCATTAACCACGCTTACCGCGCTGGATGATACCGACCGGGGTAATGGTTGCCTGTGGCTCATACCCGGCAGCCATAAACAAGGCCAGATCAGGGTGGCACAAAATGAAGAGCAAAAGAAAAGTCAGTCTGAAATTATTGTTGAAGCCGATGAGAGCCTGGCCGTGCCGATGGAAATGAAAGCCGGTGATGCGTTGATATTCAACTGCTGGATGCTGCACAAATCGGATGGTAATTACTCGGATAGCCGCGACCGCCGTATATTGTTTTTACGATATGCTGATGCAGATGCTATTGAAGTATATAATGGCCGTAAACCGCGTTTGGGCCGTCTGGTAAAAGGTACCACCAGATTTGAGGAAGTGAAACAGTTTGAATCCGAATTATAGAGCATACCTGAAATGAATCAAAAACTCACTGCGGAAACCTTAAAAGGAAATTGGGCAACTTTGTTACTGCCTATTAATTCTGACGATTCCATTGATTACCACTTACTGGCCGCCGAGATAGATTACCTGATAGCCGCCGGTGTGGATGGGATATATTCTAACGGTACCGCGGGCGAGTTCCACAATCAAACAGAAGAGGAGTTTGACAAGATCAACGCCATATTGGCTGAGCGTTGTACGGCAGCAGGTATGCGTTTTCAGATCGGTGCAAGTCATCCATCGCCGATGATATCGCTTGAGCGGGTTAAACGAAGCATCGACCTTAAACCTGATGCTGTACAAGTTATTCTTCCGGACTGGGTTACGGCTAACCAGCAGGAACAAATATCATTTTTGGAGGTAATGGCCGGCTTTGATGTCCCACTGGTATTATATAATCCGCCACACGCTAAAACGGTGCTTAAGCCTGATGAATTTGCAACGCTTAAACAGGCAGTTCCGCAGCTTATAGGGCTAAAAGTACTCAGTGGAAATGAGCATTGGTTTGCGGATATGAAGCAGTATGCCGGCAATCTTTCTGTGTTTGTACCCGGACATTTGCTGGCAAGCGGTGTAAAAAATGGTGTCGCTTCCGGAGCGTATTCTAATGTAGCTTGCATTAATCCGGGTGCGGCCCAACGGTGGTGGGCACAAATGCAGACGGATATAGCCAGCGCACTCGATGTTGAACAGCGCATTTTACAGTTTTTTGGAGAGTGTATAGCGCCTTATCAGCAAAAGCAGTATTCAAACCCGGCGCTGGATAAATTTCTGGCAGCCGTTGGCGGATGGATGCCATTAGGTACGCGTTTACGTTGGCCATATCAGTATATATCGGCGGAAGACATAACGCTGGTTCGTAAGCGGGCTATAAATTTAATACCCGAATTTTTTAATAACTTATAACTTAATAACATATAAATGAAAATAAAAGGCATAGTTGCGGCAACATTTGCAGCTTATAATAACGACGGTGAGATAAATACAGATGTGATACCATTACTGGTAGATAAGCTTGTTGCAGATGGGGTTTCGGGCGTTTTTATCTGCGGTACAAATGGCGAAGGGCCGAATATGACCGTGGAAGAACGGATGGCAGTTGCCGAGGCCTATGTAAAAGCTGCCCGTAAACGTATATTGGTGTTGGTGCATGTTGGTCATACCTCTATTAAAGAAAGTAAGAAGCTTGCTGTTCATGCTGCGGCTATAGGAGCCGATGCCTTTTCGGCTGTAGCGGCATTTTATTTTAAACCGGTATCGGTTCAAAACCTTGTTGACTGTATGGCCCAAATCGCATCGGCTGCCCCAGAGCTTCCATTTTACTATTATCACATACCTGCAGTTACCGGTGTGGGTATGGATATGATGGAGTTTTTAACACTCGGCGAAACCGCTATCCCGAATCTTGCAGGCATAAAATATACCGCTTCAACACTGCATGAATATCAGTCATGTTTAAATTACAAAGGTGGTAGTTTCGACACGCTTTTTGGCTATGATGAAATGCTGCTTGGAGCGTTGGCTGTTGGGGCAGAGGGGGCTATCGGCAGCACCTATACGTTCGCTGCGCCGGTTTACTTAAATGTTATGGAGCTGTATGCTGCAGGCAAAAATCAGGAAGCCCGTCAACTACAGCTAACCATGATTAACGTAATCCGCTGTATCATCAAGCATCCTTCCATCGCCGCGCAACGTGCGATCATGAAAATGCTGGGTACGGATTTAGGAGATGCAAGACTGCCGCTGAGCTCATTAACCCAGCAAGCTTATGATAAGCTAAAAGCTGACCTGGAAGCACTTGATTTTTTCAATTTGCTAAAAAGTTATTCGGCTAAAACAGGTACAACAGGTACATTGTAGCTTTAAAACGCTGTACTATGCGAGTTAATAATATTTATTTATGGATAATTTTTATGCTTTTAGCAACAAATAGCAGTGCTCAGCACATAACAGGTTTTCCTCATTTCAGCTGGTCGCAACTTCCTGCAATACCGGATCAGCATGGTTTTGCCGGATCTTTTGCCGGAGTATCAAATGGCTGTTTAATTGTAGCCGGTGGCGCTAATTTTCCGGATGGAGGCGCGCCGTGGACAGGCTCAAAAAAAGCATGGAGCGATAAGATCTTTGTACTTGAAAAACCCGATGGCGTATGGAAAGTTGCCGGGAAGCTCCCCCATCCACTTGGTTACGGGATATCAGTAGTTTATCATGATCAGCTCATTTGCATTGGTGGCAGCAATGAGGAGGGACATCGCAAAGAGGTATTTGGTATTACCTATCTGTATGGTAAAATAGCATTTACTAAGTTACCGGAACTGCCTGCCACGTTGGCCAATGCTGCCGGCGCTTTAGCCGGAAATACAATTTATATAGCCGGTGGCTTAATTAACCCCGATGACAAACGCGCTGCGTCTAATTTCTGGTCAATTGATCTGGCCCAGCCTGTAGCGAAACAAAAGTGGAAAATATTGAATAGCTGGCCCGGCGAACCCAGGATGTTAAGTGTTGCCGGAGCAGCAAATAATAAATTTTACCTGTTTAGTGGCGCTTCGTTGACAGATAATGGAGAGGGCGCTACAAAACGAAAGTATCTAAATGATGCTTATATGTATGCTCCGGATGCGGGTTGGACAAAATTACCAGATATGCCTTATGCCACAGTTGCTGCCCCAGGTCCTGCATATCCTGTAAAGCATGGTCAGCAACAGCAGTTGCTGATATTTGGAGGGGATGATGGTAAACTGGCTGAAGAAGCATCTGCGCTAAAAGACAAACATCCCGGCTTTAGATCCGGGATACTTGCCTATGATGTTGTAAAAAATAAATGGGCGGACGCCGGTAACATATTTACCGACAAAAAGGCGGATGCAGATATGAGACCTAATAACAGTATTTGGGCGCCGGTAACTACCACACTGGTAGTATGGAATGGAAATTTGATATTTCCGGGAGGGGAGGTGAGGCCTGCGGTTCGCACACCGAAGGTATTGAAAGCTGTTTTAGATTTCAATAAGGAATAACACACATGATTACTAAACATCAATGGTAAACTCAAATAAATCAAACGCTTCTTACTCATGGCTTGTGGTAGCTATGTTGTGGATAGTTGCCTTCCTTAATTATTTCGACCGTATACTTATTACCTCCATGCGTGATCCTATTGTGTCAGATTTTCATTTAAATGACGCACAATTTGGTCTGCTTACTTCCGCATTTCTTTGGTCATACGGCATATTAAGCCCGTTGGGTGGTTATTTTGCTGATAGGTACGGCCGCAAATCGGTAATTGTTTTCAGCGTAATGGTTTGGTCGGCTGTAACCATATGGACGGGTTTTGTAAGCTCATTTAACGAAATGGTGGCAGCCCGTGTTATTATGGGGATCAGCGAAGCTTGTTATATTCCTGCAGCACTCGCTTTAATAACAGATTATCATAAAGGGCGTACGCGGTCATTAGCTACGGGGGTACACATGAGCGGTTTATATGCCGGCTTGGCCCTTGGCGGTCTGGGGGGATATATTGCAGAATTGTGGGGCTGGCGTTACGGCTTTCAGGTGTTTGGCTTGTTTGGCATACTTTATTCGGTAATACTTTTGTTTTTCTTGCGCGATACCCCAAAAGTACGCGTAGGGAAGTTAGCAGTTGTAAAACAAGAGGGGAAACCCATCAACCTGATAGGCTCATTTAAATTGCTTTTCTCCGAATCGTCCTTTCGCATATTGCTATTGTATTTCTGTACATTAGGCATGGTAAACTGGCTGATCTACGGCTGGCTCCCAACCTTTCTGAAAGAGCATTTCCATCTTAACCTGGGAGAAGCCGGATTTTCTGCGACGGGTTACGTGCAGGTGGGATCGTTCATTGGGGTATTATGCGGAGGGTTGCTCGCCGACCGCTGGTCGCGCAGTAATCCAAAGGGGCGTTTATATATAGTAATCATTGGCTTTACGCTTGGTGCACCCTTTCTGTTTATCATGTCGTCCACATCCGTCTTTTTTTGGGGTATTATAGCTATGCTTGTTTACGGTGTATCGCGAGGCTTTAACGATGCCAACCTGATGCCTATTTTATGCCAGATTGTTGATAGCCGTTACATAGCCACAGGATATGGCTTTCTGAATTTTTTAAGTACCATAATAGGCGGCATTATGGTTTACATAGGCGGGATGCTCAAGGATGCCCATGTTGACCTGTCTATCATATACCAGGTTTCGGCAGTGCTGATGCTTATGGCTACATGGTCGCTTTTTGCTGTTAAAATTAAAAGAACGGCGTCCTGAATCTGAATCAGTAATTAACGCCAATAAAAAGAGGCTGCCCAAAATTGGTGGCAGCCTCTTTTGTTAATGAGTGGTTTGAAATAACCAACAGATATCTGTTTTATCCTTTGTTTCGAGTTTTTAGCGTTTCAGCTACAACCGGTTTTTAGATCAGTTGATTAATACCTTTAAAAGCTAACGTAAAAAACTGATTACAATGCTTTAAAGTCTCTATTTATTTAAGTGTTTTTTTTACAGTTATAAATATTTTTATACATTAGTAAACTGATCTTACATGTCAATTTCACCACCTGTTATTAGGGTTAACCAGCCGTGATAATTTTATTAAAAACATAAGCCACCAATCCAATTATGAAAAAAAACAATAATTTTTTATTGATGATCAGCCTTTCAGCTGTAATGTTTACAGCCTGCAATAGCCAGCCAAAAGTCAATAATGACGCAAATAAAGACGCCGTATCCTCCACAGGGTACAGTGTTCCGGATTCGGCAAACTTCAATGCTAATGTGCAAGGCAAAGCAGTAAAATTATTTACGCTTAAAAACAAAGGTAACGCTGTTGCAGCCATAACTAATTATGGAGGCCGGCTGGTGAGTCTACTTGTTCCGGATAGCAGCGGAGCTCCTACCGATGTAATATTAGGATATGATTCCTTAAAAAATTATCAGAAACCTAAGGAGCCATATTTCGGTGCTATTATTGGTCGCTATGGCAACCGTATAGCCAGAGGCAAATTCAGCCTTGACGGAAAAACCTACCAATTGGATATTAATGACGGGGTAAACACCCTGCATGGCGGTTTTAACGGCTTTTATTCAAAAGTATTTACAGCCAAACAATTAAGCGCGCAGCAACTGGAACTCTCTTATCTGTCGAAAGATGGTGAAGGCAGCTACCCCGGTAACCTATCAGTTACGGTAACTTATACGCTTGGCGACGACAATTCGCTTAAAATTGAGTACAAAGCAACAACAGATAAAAAAACGATTGTTAATTTAACCAATCACGCCTATTTTAATTTAAATGGGACAGGCAATCAAACCATAACCGATAATTTGGTACAAATAAACGCCGATAGCTTTTTGCCGGTTGATACCACGCTTATCCCTACCGGGAAACTGCAGCCGGTTAAAGGATCACCTTTTGATTTTACAAAACCCAAAGCTATTGGCCAGGATATTAATACACCCAATGATCAACTAAAAAACGGCAAAGGGTATGATCATAACTTTGTTTTAAATAAGCATGACCTCAATACGCCAGTTGCTACAGTTAAAAGTACTAAAACAGGTATTGTGATGAATGTTTATACAGACGAGCCGGGATTGCAGTTTTACTCCGGTAATTTTTTAACCGGTGCTTCAAAGGATGGAAAAGGTGGCGTAGCCTACGGTTACCGCTCGGCTTTTTGTATGGAAACGCAGCATTTTCCTGATGCGCCTAACCAGTCATCATTTGCATCAACAGTTTTAAAGCCAGGTGAAACCTACCGTACCGTTACCATTTATAAGTTTTCTAATAAATAACAACCGTTTATCCATGAAAATAAAAGCGCGGTACTGCGGTTTGGTTATACTTGTTCTGTTAACCAGTGCGCAAATTTTGTTTGCCCAGCAAACAAATGAGCAACAGGCAACCATCACCGTAAATTTAAAAACGGAAACTGGGGAAATGAAACCCATATGGGCATGGTTTGGTCACGATGAACCAAACTATACTTATATGAAAGACGGAAGGAAGCTGCTAACAGAATTAGCGGCTTTAAGTCCTGTACCTGTTCACATGCGCGTTCATAATTTACTGAATACGGGTAACGGAGAGGCCGCTTTAAAATGGGGCTCAACCAACGCTTATACCGAAGATGCAAATGGCAAGCCTGTTTATAACTGGCACCTGGTTGATAGTATATTTGATACCTACATTAAACGGGGTATGAAACCTTACGCGCAAATTGGTTTTATGCCCGAAGCCTTGTCAACCCATCCGGAACCCTACCGGCATTATTGGCAGCCCGGTCATGATTATAATGAAGTATATACGGGTTGGGCTTATCCGCCTAAAGATTATGACAAATGGGAGGAGCTCATTTACCAATGGGTAAAACATGAGGTAGCCAAATACGGAAAGAAGGAAGTGGAAAGCTGGTATTGGGAAGTTTGGAACGAGCCCAACATTGGCTATTGGAAAGGCACCATGCCCGAGTTTTTTAAATTATATGATTACGCTGCCCATGGTGTAAAAAGAGCTTTGCCTACCGCTAAAGTTGGCGGACCGGAAGTGGCCGGAGGTTCGAGCCCCGGAGGAATGAAGTTTTTGAGGGCCTTTATTGAGCACTGTATAACCGGAACCAACTATGTAACAGGAAAAACAGGCTCCCCGCTTGATGTGATCTCGTTTCATGCCAAAGGTCAGCCGGCTGTTGTAGATGGACATGTACGCATGAATATGGCTCCGCAGTTGCGCGATATACGGGAAGGTTTTAAAATAGTAGCCTCTCATCCACAAACTAAAAACATTCCTATTGTAATTGGTGAATCTGATCCCGAAGGCTGTGCTGCTTGTGGTATGGCTACCAATCCATCAAACGCTTATCGTAACGGTACCATGTATTCCAGCTATACGGCTGCTTCATTTGCCCGGGAGTACTTGCTGGCCGATTCATTACAAGTCAATTTTATGGGCGCGGTTTCATGGTCGTTTGAATTTGAAGATCAGCCCTGGTTTTATGGGTTCAGGGACCTGGCCACTAATGGAGTTGACAAGCCCGTACTAAATGTATTCCGCATGCTGGGCATGATGAGAGGAAAAAGGGTAGAGGTGAAGGCAAACCAAATGTTCAGCGTAGAATCTGTTGCCGATTCAAGCGTGAGAGGTGCACGTACGGATATTGGCGGCCTGGCTGCTAAAGATAAAAATACCGCTACCCTGATGGTTTGGAATTATCACGACGATGACCTGCAAAATGCAGGTAAACCTGTACAAATAAATATTAAGGATTTGCCGGGTAAAACCGTAACGCTTACTCAGTATCGCATCGATCAGCAATACAGTAATTCGTATGAGGTTTGGAAAAAAATGGGTTCGCCTCAAAAACCAACAACTGCGCAAATTCAGGAGCTGGAAAAAGCGGGACAATTACAAATGGTTGGCAAGCCCGAAAAATTAACGGTTAAATCGGGTCGCGTACAAACCGAAATAACATTACCGCGCCAGGCCGTCGCTTTATTAAAGCTAAACTGGTAATTATTCTTTATCAAATCGCATAAAGCTGTAAACTCAGTTTTATGCGATTTATTCCTTTCATATTACTTCTCAAAATTGGTTTCTGGTTTTCCGGTCTAATCAGCAATGCCTGTAAACATTGCAACAGAATTGTTATGTTTTAATAATATTGGGTTAACAAACTCCTAACACGGGCGTTTAACTCGGCTGTTACTTTTGCTTACCCCATAAGCATTATGGCATACAAATAATTTGCCTGATTATCAGCAGGTAAGTGAATGTTGTAAAGCACACTTTATAATCGACATCCGTTTTAATATGAATAATAATAATCTACCCATGATAAAACCATTTACCAAATTCAACACAATAAAGAGTATTCTCTTTACTGCGTTATTGATTCTTTTTTGCTTTTGCGCCCAGGCGCAATTGCCAGGCAAAATGAAGCAAACCAGCCAGGTGTTACTGCCAAATGGTTGGAAACTCAGTCCGGCCGGCCGTTCATTGCCCCTGGGCGACTTGCCCTTAAATATGCAATTGAGTGCAACCGGCCGCATACTGGCTGTAACCAATAACGGACAAAGCACCCAGTCGGTGCAACTGATTGACCCAAAGGGCGAGAAATTACTAGATCAAAAGGTATTAAATAAATCGTGGTATGGCCTGGCTTTTAGCCATGATGAAAAAGACCTTTATGTATCCGGAGGTTATGATAACTGGATATTGGATTTTCATATAAAAGATAACAAACTTGGAAACCCGGATACTATTAGATTAGGCAAGCCCTGGCCACAGAGTAAAACCTGCCCTACAGGAATGGTTACCAATAAAAGCAACAGCCGCCTGTACGCGGTAACCAAAGAAGATAGCAGCCTGTATGTTATTGAACCGGCCACCCATACTATCCTAAAAAAGGTGCAATTACCAGGTATGGCCTATAGCTGTACCCTGACGCCCGACGAAAAAACTTTATACATTTCTTTATGGGGAGTTGCTAAAGTTGCGGCTTACAATACCGTTTCTGAAAATATGGAAACGCTGATAAATACAGGCAATCACCCTAACGAGTTGCTTTTAAATAAAAAAGGTGCTTACCTGTTTGTGGCCAATGCCAATGACAACTCAGTTTCTGTTATTAATACCAAATCAAATAAAGTTATTGAAACCATTTCAACAGTGCTTTATCCCACTAAGTTAGCTGGTTCAACCACCAACGGACTTGCGCTATCGGCTAATGAAAGCACTTTATATATAGCCAATGCCGATAATAATTGTTTAGCAGTATTTGATGTTACCAAACCCGGCAACAGTAAAAGCCAGGGTTTTATACCCGTGGGCTGGTATCCAACTAATGTAAAAACACTGGGCAACAAAATAATAGTTGCTAATGGAAAGGGCTTAACGTCTATGGCCAACCCACAGGGGCCTCAGCCTTTTTCAAAGGGTAATAATCTGGGTACCCATACAGGCATCACCACCAAAAGTAAGATACAATATATAGGCGGTTTATTTGTAGGTTCCTTATCATTTATTGACGCGCCTAAACCCGAGCAGCAAAAGGGTTATACCAAACAGGTTTATGCTAATACACCATTCACCGATAAAAGAACCATACAGGCCGATGGCGAAGCCGGTAACCCGATACCACGCAAAGCCGGAGAAAAATCGCCTATAAAGCACGTGTTTTATATCATTAAAGAAAACCGTACCTATGACCAGGTACTGGGCGATATGCCGCAGGGAAATGGTGATAGTTCCTTATGTATTTTTGGTAAAACCATTACACCAAACCAGCATGCCATTGCAAACGAGTTTGTTTTGCTTGATAATTTTTATGTAGATGCTGAGGTAAGCGAAGACGGGCACAATTGGAGCATGGGCGCCTATGCTACCGATGTAATTGAGAAGACATGGCCCACCAATTACAGCAGCCGCGGCCCAA
This sequence comes from Mucilaginibacter sabulilitoris, assembly GCF_034262375.1. NCBI lineage: Bacteria > Pseudomonadati > Bacteroidota > Sphingobacteriia > Sphingobacteriales > Sphingobacteriaceae > Mucilaginibacter > Mucilaginibacter sabulilitoris. Next base: position 6,078,066 of record NZ_CP139558.1, on the reverse strand, counting down.
GCTTTTCTGGCGACGGTTCGGCACCAAATGATGGCTATATATGGGATTATTGCCAGCGTGCCGGGATCACTTACAGGAGTTACGGCGAGTTTGGTGCTTATGGTAAAGCCAGCATTAAATCACTGCAGGGTCACATGGGGCCTCATTCGCCAGGATTTGACCTGAATATTAAAGACCAGGTACGTGCTGATGCCTGGGAGCATGATTTTGATTCGTTAATGACCATGAATGCCGTTCCGCAATTTAATACCTTACGTATTTCTGATGACCATACCAGCGGACAGCAAAAAGGTAAATATTCGCCTATCGCGGCGGTTGCGGATAACGATCTGGCGGTTGGCCGTATTTTAGAACATCTGGCGCAAAGCTCAATCTGGAAAGAATCGGTTGTGTTCATACTTGAAGATGATGCCCAGGCTGGTCCTGATCACATTGACGCGCACCGTTCTCCTGCTTATGTTGCCGGTCCTTTTGTAAAACGGAACACGGTTATTCATAGCATGTACTCCACAACAGGTATGCTGCGCACCATAGAGTTGATACTCGGATTACCACCTATGAGCCAGTATGATGCTGCAGCCTTGCCATTTTATGAGTGTTTTACCAGCAAGCCCGATTTAACACCCTACAAGGTTAGGCCAGCCATCGTTGATATTGAGCAGCGTAATATGGCGGTGAATGAAAGTAGTAAACGTTCGGAGAAATTCAATTTTGCACGGGAAGATGCCGCGCCAGATCTGGATTTGAATGAGATTATCTGGAAATCGGTAAAAGGAGAAAATTCGGTAATGCCGGCACCAAAACGCAGCGCGTTTGTTATTCTGGAAAAGAAAAAGAAGGATGATGACGATTAATATTTAATCGGTAATTGTTACACAATAATTCACAATCACGATGATGTCAATAAAAAAGGTTTGCTCTGTAAAAAGCGTGTTATCCGTAGCAATCCTGCTCCAGTGTTGCTTTTTTGCACAAGCGCAATTACCGGGTAAAGTTGAACAAACCAATCAGGTTTTATTACCTAACGGATGGAAGCTAAGTCCGGCCGGACATGGTTTGCCTTTGGGCGATCTGCCGTTGAATATACAATTATCTGCTTCGGGCAAATATCTGGCTGTTACCAACAATGGGCAAAGCACCCAATCGTTACAGTTGATTGACCCTAACAGCGAAAAGCAGCTCGACGAAAAAATATTGGGTAAATCATGGTATGGACTGGCATTCAGCCATGATGAAAAAAGGGTGTATGCCTCTGGCGGAAACGATAACTGGATATTAGCCTTCCAAATTCAAAATGATAAGTTTGGGAAAGCTGACACTATAAAACTTGGTGCGCCATGGCCCAAAAACAAGATCTGTGCAACCGGTATCGCGGTAAATAAAAGCAACACCCGTTTGTACACGGTAACCAAAGAAGATAGCTCGCTATATGTTATCGATCCCGCCAATCGTAAAATTTTAAAACAGGTGAAGCTGACAGCCGAAGCATACAGCTGTATCCTGTCGCCAGACGAAAAAACATTATACATTTCCATTTGGGGTGGCGATGAGGTAACTTGTTATAACACAGTTACCGGTACATTAACCAACATAAAAACAGGTAATCATCCAAACGAATTATTGTTAAACAAAAAAGGTGATATCTTATATGTAGCTAATGCCAATGACAATACCGTTTCGGTAATTAATACGGTAACCCGTAAAACCATTGAACTGATATCGGCAGCGCTTTATCCTACAAAGTTAACCGGTTCAACCACCAATGGTTTAGCCCTGTCAGCTAACGGAAAAACGCTTTATATAGCCAATGCAGATAATAATTGCCTTGCTGTATTTGATGTATCAAAAGCCGGTAACAGCCAAAGCATGGGCTTTATCCCGGTAGGCTGGTACCCAACCAATGTAAAAACGTTAGGGAATAAAATTCTGGTAGCCAACGGTAAGGGCTTTACCTCTATGGCTAACCCTAAAGGGCCGCGACCGGTTAAAAGAACCGACAACAGCGGCTATCAAAAAGGAGCCACCAATACAAGGGAACAATATATTGGCGGGTTATTTAAGGGTACGCTTTCATTTATTGATGCGCCTCAGCCCGCGCAGCTCAAAACCTATACTAAACAGGTATACGCCAACACCCCTTTTAATAGCAAGTTAGAAGCATTGGCAGCCGGCCAGGAGGGTAATCCTATACCACGCAAAAGAGGTGAAAAATCACCTATAAAGCACGTGTTTTATATCATTAAGGAAAACCGTACTTATGACCAGGTCCTGGGGGACATGCCGCAGGGTAATGGCGATACATCCTTGTGCATTTTCGGTAATAAGGTTACCCCAAACCATCATGCTATAGCCAATGAATTTGTTTTGCTTGATAACTTTTATGTAGATGCTGAGGTGAGTGCCGACGGGCATAACTGGAGCATGGCCGCGTATGCTACCGACTTTATAGAAAAAACATGGCCAACCGGCTATGGAGGTCGGGGAGGAAATTATGACTCTGAGGGCACCCGTAAGATTGGCGACCCGCGCGACGGATATATATGGGATTACTGCAAAAGGGCGGGCGTTACCTACCGCACCTATGGCGAATTTGTTGACGATGGAAAGGCTAATATCAAATCACTGCAGGGACATTTCTGCGCGCAGTCTCCGGGCTTTGACCTTTCTGTTCAGGATATAAAACGCGAAGAAGTATGGGCGCATGATTTTGATTCGCTGCTTACCAAAAATGCCGTGCCGCAGTTTAGTACCATCAGGATATCAAATGATCATACCAGCGGTCAGAAAAAGGGCGCCATATCGCCAATCGCGGCGGTTGGTGACAATGACCAGGCAATCGGGCGCTTTATAGAGCATCTTTCCAAAAGCCCTATCTGGAAAGAATCTGTAGTCTTTATACTGGAAGACGACGCTCAAAACGGCTCAGACCATATTGATGCGCACCGGTCGCCGGTATTTGTTGCAGGGCCCTATGTAAAACGCAATGCCGTAATTCATAACATGTACTCCACATCGGGAGTGCTGCGTACCATTGAGCTTATACTGGGTTTACCGCCCATGAGCCAGTATGACGCTGCCGCGCAGCCTATGTATGAATGCTTTACTAATAAGCCCGATTTTTCGCCCTATATAGCCAAAGCGGCTCAGGTTAATATTGAAGAACGCAATATGGCGGTGAACGAAAGCAGCAAACGATCAGACCGTTTCAACTTTGCTAAGGAAGATGCCATACCCGATCTTGACCTGAACGAGGTGATCTGGAAATCAATAAAAGGTGAAAACTCAATAATGCCTGCCCCAAAAAGGAGTGCCTTTGTTATCCTCGAAAAGAAAAAGAAGGATGATGACGATTAATGCAGCAGCAGGAGTTTACAACAAACAAGTTGATAAACATATAGCCTCGCCTTGCAGCAAGGTATGGCGATAGCTGTATAAAAACAACACTTTAACAATTCATTTTACAAACAATTAATCTATGAAATTATTTAAATTATTCCTGCTTTTTTCATTACCAACGCTATTTCTGTTTTCGTGTAGTAAATCTTCTAATGATCAGCAAATAGAAATATCAGGGCAGGAATTTCACACCGGTTCATACATTCAGAATGGTGATACCCTAAACTCTAAAAATAAATCAAACGGCAGGGCAATTAAAGGAACATTGAAAGCAGGGCAAACCTATTACCTAAGCAGTGACTATGCCGCCGCTACCATTAATGCAGGCGATACACTGGTTATACAAAGCGGTGTAAAGGTATATATTGTTGGACCGGCAAGCGGAGCCAGTGCTATTGGCACACAGGAGCATGCCCCAGGTATTATGGTAAATGGCACCTTGCTGTCATTGGGAACAAAACAAGCTCCTAATTTATTCACCGTTCAAAATACCGCGTTAAAATCCGATCCAACTAAAGATCCTCAGAACCCAAATACTGATCCTGCTTTTAAAGGCTATTGGGGTGGTATACAGGGCGGTAACAACTCTGGTGATATTATTTTAAAATGGACCCGCCTTGAATATTTGGGTGGCTTAACCCCCGCAAATTCTCCTACACGTGCTACGTTAGCCAGCTACGGTGTTTTTTTTCAAAACCCTAAAGCAAACCTTGTTGTGGAAGATTGCTGGCTGTATGGCTCACATGACGATATGTTAAGGGTTGCCGGCGGCAAATACGAAATTATGCGCAATACCTTTGAAAAAGTAGGTTTTATAGCCGGCGAATGCGTAAATATTAAAAGTGGCAGCGTTGGCGATATTGCTTATAACGTGGCTGTAGGCGGTACAGGCAACTGCTTTAAATCGGCTAACGCGGGTGGTTTATCGCCACAGGCTAACATGACCTGCTACAACAATACCATGATAAGCGGTGGCTACCGTCAGCAAAAAGCCGGTGAAGGTGGTTCACTTGATTTTGAAAATGGCGGCAGAGGGTTGGCGTATAATAATATTATAGTGAACTGTGCTTATGGCTTAAGCGTTTTGGGGGGAGCGGGTACTACACCTGCGGCTGATACAGCTAACATTAAATACGGCTATACCTATAACTATGGCGATAACATCGCTATTACAACCCAGTTTTTACCATCGGGCTTTATTACTAAGGTACAAACCGGTGATATAAATGGCGGTAACAAAACAACTCCCGGTGCTAATAACCCCCAATTTGTAAATTATCCACTTCCGGCCCCTGCCAATACCGATTTTATCAGTGCAGATTTTGTAGGCAATTATAATTTCAGGTTACAATCTAATTCACCGGCGGTGGGTAAGGGATATACAGGTTTCAGCCCGTATGCCGTTGTGAAAGTAGACAAGGTATTTGGAGCCACAGAAATTACGCCTCCGGGTAAAGATATTGGCGCTTATCAGATGGATGGAACCGGGAACCAGCACTAAAAACTGCATTTACCCGGCGATTCGATCATTGAAGTGCCTGGGCTTATTATTAGGGATTTTACTTTGTTTTAATGGCTATGCATTTGCATCGGCCATTAAAATCAGGGTAACCGATCAGGCTACGCGCGGTCCTGTTGCAAATGTTTCGGTTACCATAATCAATACTGCAGTAACCGCCGTTACCGATACCAATGGTATATGTTATATAAATAAAGTTCCGGCCGGGAGCATTGCTATTATGTTTTCGGCTGCGAATTATAAGCAGCGGATTATAAACGCGGTTGTAGCCGAAGGGAAACCATTAGATTTAAATGTTTCCCTCGAAAAGCTGCGGATCGATCTGAATGAGGTTGTTGTTACCGCCAAGGTGAACCCCAGATCAGATCAGCAATCGAGGCTTACTGAACGGAATACCATATCTGCAGTAGATATAGCTTCGGGCGATTTGATTGAGCATACCGGCAGCATCAGCGCGGGCGATGTTGTGCAGCACATCCAGGGCCTTTCTGTTACGCGCACCAATACGGGTAATACCGATAAAGCCATTATCAGGGGTATGGAGGCCAAATACAGCTACACCCTTATCAATGGATTTAAAATTCCAAGTCCCGACGACAAGAGCCGGTACATATCGCTGGATCTGTTCCCCGCCGGGCTGTTGCAAAGCGTGCAGGTATACAAATCATTAACAGCCGATATGGAAGGTGATGCCATTGGGGGCGCGGTAAACATGGTGATGCGGCAGCCACCCGACGATCCGTTACTGCAGGTAAACCTAAGTACAGGTTATAGCGGGCATTATTTTGATAACCGTTACCGTACTTTCAATAGCAGTGTTGTCCAGAACCATTCACCTTATGAGCGTTTCGGTCCTGCTTATTACGCAACAGGTGCCGATTTTTCAAAAGATAATCTTTCCTTCAAAAATAGCAGGCCATTACCCGATGCTAATTTTAACCTGTTGTTTGGGCATAAGTTTTTTAATAACAAGTTAGGTTTTATAGCAGTCGCAGATTATAAGAATATTAAAACCGGTTCTGATGGTTTTTTTATCCCTTTAAACACACAGCCTAACCTGGGCAACGTACCCGCTTTTTCTGATTTTTATAAACACAGCTACTACAATAATAAAATTGCGGTAAGTACTAATGAACAGGTTGTTTTTCAGCCTGATAGTGCAAATAAATTCACACTGAGTCATTTTTATCTCGATCAGAAGGATATAGAAACCCGCAGCACGGTTGATACCAGTTTAATACTGGGACGGTCAGGCGCCGGTACAGGACGTATTTATGTTAGTGACCGTTCACGCGTTCATGAACAACAAATCAATAATATAAACTTAAAAGGTAACCACAACCTCCACAATTTTAGTATTGACTGGGCGGGCGTATTTTCAGTAGCCAATGGCCGCTACCCGGATTGGGCTGAGCTAACCGCCAATACAGGAAGGTTATTATCGGCCGAAGGTACCATAACACAATCGCCATTATTACTGGCCCCGCTTAACCGGATATGGCTAAGTAACAAAGAACGCGACCTGGATATTTATCTCGATCTGCATTACCGGCCAAAGGTTTTTGATCAAAAGCTGAGGTTGAGTGCAGGCGGACTTATAAGACGTAAAAACCGCGACAATTTTTATAACTCTTATACATTTACTCCCACCATTAACGAACCTTTTACAGATATTAATAATGCCGTATGGGTAAACGATAACGGCCCACAAAACCCGCTTGGTAATGTTAACAATCCTAATAACTATACAGCCGAGGAGCATATCAACGCGGCTTATATCATGGCCGATCTGCAAAGCGGGCGATCGGAGTTTTCGGGAGGGCTGAGGCTGGAGCAAACAGATCAAAACTTTATTTCAACGCTTGATCCCGATGTCAGTTACGGGAAGGTAGTTAATATCAATTATAAAGACTGGCTGCCCGATTTTCACTGGAAGTATGCCTTTAACGACAGACAGCAGCTGAAGGCCAGCTATTTTAAGGGTATTTCGCGCCCGGCTTTATATGATATTACTTTTGCCACCATAGCTTATGAAGATTACCTGGTTGCAGGTAATCCGTTTTTAAGACGCACCCAGGCCGACAATTTTGATTTGAGCTATACCTGGTACCAAACCCGGAGCACACAATTAAAAGCCGCCATATTTTATAAGCATATTGTTGACGCTTATGAAAAAACATTGCTTAACGGAAACGACGAGCTTTACCCAATACCCCAAAACGGGTTAGACTTTACACCCGCAGGGCAATTAACCGAACAGTTAAAAAATACCGGTACTGCTACAAATTATGGCGCCGAGCTTTTTTACAGCTACAGCTGGCAAAGTTTTGTTATCACCGGTAGCTATACCTTTACTTCATCAAATATTACCCGCATAAAGAAGTTGCTGACCAGGGAGGACCCGAACGATGTCACGAGCAACCTCGTTACCATAAGTAAACCAGAACAGGGACCTTTAGGAGGGCAGTCCAAACATTTGGTAAATGTTAATCTGTTGTACAAAAATATGCCCGGTAACTGGCTGACTAACGTTTCCTTTATTTATACAGGCAAACATACTGACCTGGTTTCGCCCTGGTACGGCCTCGATTATTGGCAACGGCAAAACGTAACTGTTAACCTCTCGGCCGAGAAAAAACTGGGCAGTAAACTGAAGATCAGATTAAGTGCCTCCAATTTATTTAATAACGGTATCACCGATGATATTTTAGTTCCGAACCCCAACGGAACTGGTAATCTATTACCTGCCCAAACACAGGCCGGGAAGATTACTGCCTTAAAGCAGGATTTTTCTGCTTATTATCAGTTAGGCTTAAACTACCAGTTTTAACGCGTCACACAGCAAACGTCAGAAGGCCCTGATTATTCATAGGTAGGGACACCAATGATCTGCATGTTTTGTAACATGTTTTAAACATAAAATATATTTTGTCTATAGATTTGGTAGTCATTAATATAATTTATATGTTTGTTGCGTCAAAACAAGAAACGAAGTAATGAAAGCTTCTTCAAACAGGTTATCGGCGTATACCGCCAATGCAACAATCTTAAGTTACCCAACGGCATTTATAATGTGCTGTTGTTGCCTGTAAAATTACTTTTTTAACATTTTCTTTTTGTGTAATTGCTTTATAAAGCCCAGGCTTTAGGGAGTATAAGTTTATTAAAGAACTTCTGATGCGCGCATAAAAAATACATCATAAAACAAGACCGGCAAGGAAGCCTCGCCGGTCAGATTCCGGAAAGATCAGCTACGTAACGCCAATCACTCACTGACCTTCCTTCGAGTTTTACTAACAATAAATTATTAAATAAAACCTGTTAAATATATGGAAATATATATCCATGCTAAATCATTTTATAAAAAGCTACTAACGCTCCTCTTACTTTTCTCCATCCCCATTATATCGTGGGCGCAAAAAGAGCAGCCACCAACTATCAATTCACATCTTAAAGGTATTGTATTAGATGCCGTTACGCAGGAGCCTTTACCTGGAGCAGCCGTACTAATCTCAGGTACAACGCACTCAGTAGCAACCGATAAGGACGGTAAATTTTCATTTGTAACCGGCCAGATATTCCCTTACACACTGGTTATTACTTATATAGGGTATGACAAACAAGAGGTTACCGCTAACGGCAGCCCGGTTACCATACTTTTAAAACAATCTGTACGTGCTTTAAATGACGTGGTTGTGGTAGGTTATGGTACGCAAAGCCGTAAGTCGTTAACCGGTTCGGTATCAACTGTAAGTGCCGATGAAATAAGGAATAAACCCGTAGCCAGTTTTGACCAGCAGCTGCAGGGTAAAGCGGCCGGCGTACAGGTATCGGCCGGTACAGGCATACCCGGCGATGGTTTGTTCTTTCGTATCCGCGGCAGTACATCAATCAATGCCGGTAATGATCCTTTGTATGTGGTTGATGGGGTATTCATCAACAGCCAGTCGCTGCAAAAAGTTACTACACAGGGGCAGGCCAACAACCCGTTGTCAGACATTAACCCGGCTGATATTGAAAGCATCAGTATATTAAAGGACGCCGATGCTACCGCCATTTATGGTGCGCGTGCCGCCAACGGTGTGGTGCTGATCACTACCAAACGCGGTAAATATAACACAGCGCCCAAAGTAAGCTTTAATACCTACTTCGGTTTTGCCAAAGCTCCAAAATTATGGGATTTGGTTACCGGTCCCGAACACGCCGAGTTGGTTAACGAACTCTACCGCAACACCGAGGCCGAAGCTATAGCCACGGGTAACACAGCGGCCGCTAATACCTATAAATATGAACCTTTCAGGGCGCTTACCGATAATCCATCGGCTTCACCGGCTCCGCGTGGTTTACCGCAGGATCAGCCAACTTACGATCGTTTGCATGATGTATTCCGTACTGGCTTTATCCAGAACTATGATGCTTCGGTTTCTGGTGGTAACGATAAAACACGCTATTATGTAGGTGGAGGTTTTAACAGCCAGCAGGCCGATCTGAAAACAAACGACTTTCAGCGCGGAAGTTTCAAGTTTAACCTCGATCAAAAAATAAGCGATGTATTCAGCATTGGTACAAGCACCCTTATTTCGCAGACATACCGTACCAATGCCCGCGTAGGCGATGGGCCGCAGGGTGGTATTTTGCAATCGGCCTTACACACGCCAACTTATCTGCCTAAAGTAAATGCAGATGGCAGTCCGGCTAAGTGGGCCGGTTTTGATAACCTGGATGTGCTGATCAACAATACCAATATGCACTCCAAAAGTAACCGCCTCATTAGCAATATTTATGCCGATGCCAACATCACGCCCGATCTGAAGTTTCGTACCAGTTGGAGCGTTGATTACAATACCTATAACGAATACCAATACTGGAACAGTTTAACCAACCTGGGCGCGGCGAACCATAACCTGGGTACATCAAGTATCAGCACCAACTCAATCTGGACAAATGAACAAACCTTAACTTATAACAAAACGTTTAGCAATAAACATTTTTTCAGCGCCCTGGTAGGTAACTCTTTACAGGGAACCGTAAGTTCACAAACCCTGGCGCAGGGTACTAATTTCCCTAATGACGCTTATCAGCAAATTGCTTCGGCTTCTGCTACAACATCTTCATCTTCAGAAGATAAGTATAACCTGTCGTCATTTTTTTCGAGGGTGACCTACAATTACGCCGGTAAATATTTTATAGAAGGAAATTTCCGTGCAGATGCTTCATCTAAATTTGGTAAAGACCATCGCTGGGGATATTTCCCATCAGCCGGCGTGGCCTGGCAGGCTAAGGAAGAAGATTTCCTGAAAAATGTATCGTTTTTAAGCAACCTGAAAATTCGCGGCAGCATTGGCTTAACGGGTAACCAGAACGGCATCCCCAATAGTGCCTCAAGGGGATTATGGACAGCAGGAGCCAACTATCTTGAAAACCCCGGTACAGTGCCTTACCAGCTGGCTAACCCCGACCTGAAATGGGAATCAACCCGTCAAATCAACGTTGGGTTGGATGCAGGATTTTTTAATAACCGCTTAAGCTTAGAGTTAAACCTGTATAATAAATACACCACCGGTTTACTACTCAACCTGCCGCTTGCCCTGAGCTCCGGCTTTACCTCTATCATTAAAAACGCCGGCGAAATGAGCAACAAAGGTTTTGAGGTTGCTATAAACAGCACCAACATCAAAACCAAAGATTTTACCTGGCAAACCAGTTTTAACATATCGCACAACAAAAACAAGATCGAGAAGCTGCCTATACCTATAGATGCATCTTACGCTACTATCAGAATGCAGCAGGGGTACTCTATGAACTCCTTTTATGTGTACAAGCAGCTATATGTTGATCCGCAAACGGGGAATCCCATTTATCAACACGCAGATGGCACAACTGGTCCAACGGTGACTGCCAATGATAAGGTTATTGACGGTAACGGATTACCCAAGTTTTTCGGTGGGTTTAACAACACTTTCGCGTACAAGGGTTTTGACCTGAGTGTATTCTTCAACTTCCAGACCGGCAATAAGGTTTACAATAACAACGCTTACTTTTTAGAAGGCGGCGGTACCCGCGATGATCGCCGTGCCATGGATACCTATCAGTTAAAACGTTGGCAAAAACCAGGCGACATTACCGATGTGCCCCGCTTAACAGCTTTGGGCACCAACTATACGCTAAGCCCGGTTAGCCGCTTTATTGAGGATGGTTCATTTTTAAGGCTGAGCAATGTAAACCTGGGCTATACGCTACCAAGAGCTATTGCCGAAAAAATAAAGGCGGCATCAGTACGCATCTATTTCAGCGGCTCAAACCTTTGGTTACTCACCAGGTACAAAGGCCCGGATCCGGAGATTAACGTAACAGCCGACCCCAATGTGCAGGGATATGACCTGGGTACACCACCAATACCGCGCACCCTGCAGGTTGGCGCCAACATCACCTTTTAATTATATCAAATACAATGAAAAGACTACTATATATACTCCCGCTTTTTGTGATATTTTCCTCGTGCAAAAAGTTTCTTGATGTTCAGCCGCAGCAGCAGGTTGATGAATCACTGGCCATAACTGATGCAGGCAGCGCCGGTACCGCAGTTAACGGCTTGTACAACACCCTGGGCTCAAATAATTATTACGGATCGAATTTTCCTGCCATCTCTTACCTGTATGGGAGTGATGTGGTATGGACGGGTTCGCAAGCGGCCCCACAGGAAATATCAGCCCATAAAACAACTGCTTATAACGGATATATCAGCTCGGCGTGGGGTGGCATTTATAAAACTATTTTATCTGCCAATTATATTTTGGAGGCCGTTCCAAAAGTTACCGACCCACTGTTCACAGCAGCTACCAAAAATCAATATCTGGGCGAGGCTTATGCGACAAGGGCGTTGTCGTACTTTGATCTTGCACGGGGATGGGGTGGTGTACAGCTTATTCTAACACCAACACATAACCCGTCGGACCATGCCGGTATTAAACGCAGCACCCTGGCCGATACCTATGCCCAGGTTTTAAAAGATCTTGAAGCAGCCGAAGGTTTGTTGCCTGCTACAACCAATCGCAACCGTTTTACTCAAAAAACAATTTGGGCGCTAAAAGCAAGGTTTTACCTGTACAACAAGCAATGGGCGCTGGCAGAACAATATGCAACCAAGATCATCAGCGATAATGCTAATTATAACCTGCTGAAACCTTACAGCGCATTTTTTACCGGTAACATAGCCACTTCTGAGTCGGTATTTGAAATTGCTTACAGCACCTCGTTTAAAAACAACCATAGTACCTGGTTTTTACCACCGGCTTTGGGCGGCCGGAGGGAGTGGGCGCCGTCAAGCACCCTGGTATCGTTGTTAAACGACCCTAACGTTGGCGGTGGCCGCAGTTCGTTAATTGCGCAAACAGCGCCTCCGGGCAACTTATGGTATGGTAAATTATATTATCGCACACCGCTGGGTGTCGATCCGGCCTATATTATACGGGTGGCCGAGCTTTACCTCATCCGTTCTGAGGCCCGTGCCGAGCAAAACAACCTGAGCGGGGCCCTCGAAGATTTGAACGCGGTACGTGACCGTTCCGGTGTAGCGGCGTCAAAAGCCGCCACGCAAGGCGATATCCTGCTGGCCATCGAAGCCGAAAGGCAGGTGGAGTTTCCTTTTGAAACCGACCGTTGGTTTAACCTGGTACGCACCAACCGAGTAGCGGCAGTGCTGGGTATTACCGATGCAACTAAATACTTATTCCCGATACCGGCAAGCGAGTTACTGGCCGACCCTGATCTGACACCTAACCCAGGATATTAATCATTAAATCAAAATCACATGAAAAAGATCATCAATTTGTTTTTAGCCGTGTTTGTTTTCAGCGCCGCTAATGTATTTGCTCAAAACGCGACAAACCCCGTAGGACCCGATAAAGGCTCGCTGGTTATTGTTGGCGGCGGTAATGTTGGTCCGGAGATATGGGCCCGCTTTGTTGAACTGGCCGGTGGCGCCAACGCCAATATTATTTATGTACCTACAGCAGGCGACGATTCTACCGTCGTAAAAAACGACAAGACCGTTAAAAAGTTGCAGGAGCTTGGCGTTAAGAATGTAACCACCCTGCACACCCGCGACCCTAAAGTGGCCAATACTGAAAAGTTTGTGGAACCTATCCGCAAGGCTACCGGTGTTTGGTTTGAAGGGGGCCGCCAATGGAAAATTGCCGACGCTTACCTGGGCACGCTTACACAAAAAGAGTTTAATGCGCTGCTTAACCGTGGCGGCGTAATTGGCGGTACTTCTGCCGGGGCTACCATTCAGGGTTCATACCTGTTCCGCGGAGACACCAAAGGCAATACTGTGCTGGTAGGCGACCATACACAGGGACTCGATTTTATACATAACGTAGCTATTGATCAGCATATCCTGAAACGTAACCGCCAGTTTGATCTGCTGAGCTTTATCAAAACCCGTCCCGACCTGTTGGGTATCGGTATTGACGAAAGCACCGCCATTGTGGTTCATCAAAATACTTTTGAGGTGATAGGAGCATCTTATGTAGGTATTTATGATGCCAACAACTTTGCAGGATCGGTTAAAAATCCGTCGAGCGATTCGGGCAATAACGGGCCGTTCTACTACCTCAAAAAAGGTGAGAAGTTCGACCTGCTGAACAGAAAAGCGATACTCCCTAAACCGGCATCAACCAAAACAGCAAGCAATTAAAAGGACTTAAAAAGCCGGGTGACTGAGTGGCTAAGTGCGGGTCTGCAAAACCCTTTACGGCAGTTCGAACCTGCCCCCGGCGTCATAAACCAACACATAAACAAAATATAGCAATGAGTGCATTAAAAGGATCATTACCAAATGATGAATGGAAAGGATACGAAAAGTGGGCTTTTCGCATCTTCGCCATTTATTTCTTTATCCAGGCGGTACCGCTTGATTGGAAGTATTACCGCAACCTGTTCTCTATAAACTGGTTGCACCTGCGGTTTAGCGATATATTTTACATCAGCCGTTACACGCCGCAGATCCTGGCCAATAATTCGTCAACAAGATGGGGGCTAAACACCTATGCCGACTGGCTGGTGATACTGGCCATAGCCCTAATCGGGACTGTTATCTGGAGTTTCAGGTATAAAGACACAAATTACAATAAGCTTTATTACTGGATACGGGTTATCGTACGTTACCGCCTGGCCATTGGCATTATAGCTTATGGCTTCATTAAGTTTTTTCCGTTGCAATCGCCATATCCATCGTTAAGTAACCTTAACACGCATTATGGGGAGTTCAGCCGATGGAAGTTGTTTTCGCTGAGCCTTGGTATAGTTCCTAATTACGAGGCGTTCCTGGGGCTGGTGGAGATACTGGCCGGTTCACTGTTGCTTTTCCGTAAAACGTCAACCATCGGCGCGCTGATGGTAGTGATATTTACCGGTAACGTATTCATGTCGAACCTGGCTTATGAAGGCGGCGAAGCACCCTATAGTCTTTATCTGATTGTGCTTGGTCTGTTTTTGCTGGCATTTGACGCCATCAGGTTGTTTGTACTCATTGGATTGGAAAGACCTGTTGAGCCTAACGGTTTTAAAATAGTGCTTTCGCAAAAATGGCAGCGGAACAGGTTGATCTTAAAAACGCTGTTCATCTTCTTTTTTGTGTTTTTATATGGCTATAAAACCTGGTCGGCTTATCATCATGAGATTTACCAGTTTCCGCAAACAGTGGGTTTAAAAAACGCCAGCGGGTTGTATGATGTGGCTGAGTTTAAAGTAAACAGCACCACACTGCCATACTCGGTAACTGATACTAACCGCTGGAAGAACGTGGTCTTTGAAAAATGGGCCACCCTGAGCATAGGCACCAATAAGCCTCTTAAAATTGATTCGGCCGTTACCGAGGAAATCAATGATCGTGATGCTGACAGAAGCTATGAGGAAGCAGGGTCCGTCGGTCGCCGGTATTATAGTTATCAAATAGATGAAGCTAAGCAACAGCTTATCCTTCAAAACAAAAATCATAATTATCCTGATGATAAACTGGTACTGCATTACACCCGTCCGGACGATTCAAAGCTGGTTTTAACCGGGGTTGAAGGCCGCGACACAGTTTACGCGGTGTTAAACAAAATTGATAAGAAATACCTGTTACAGGAAGCAGCCGGAGGCCGAAACAAAGCCATTAAACTCTGATAATCACTATTTAAAAGAATTTATCATGTCAGCAGAAACTCATTCTGAAGTTATAAAATTACAGCAGGCGTCCGGCCGGGATCAGGCTGCTGCACCGGTTGCAAATGAGCAGCCGGTGAAAATATGGAAACCCTATCAAAAGGTTTTGTTCCGCATCGCATTCGTGTTTTTTGTAGGGATGAGCATCCCTATGACAGGCGAGTGGTATAAGAACCTGTTTGGTATCAACTGGTTTCACCTGCATTACCGCGACTTGTACGATATTGCCCGTTTTCAGCCATCGCTGGTACGTTTTCAAAACCCGGCCTATAATTTAATGGGCTATGCAGATTGGTTAGCCGTATTGGCTATAGGCATAATAGGAGGCTTAATATGGACAGCCATTGATCGTGGTAAAACTAAAAATTACCAAACGCTTTACTACTGGTTAAGAGTAATTGTGCGCTATCGTGCAGGTATCGGTATTATTGGTTTCGGGTTTACCAAGCTGTTACCGGTGCAGTTGCCGTATCCATCACTGGGCTTATTAAATACTAATTTTGGCGATTTGACGGCTCAGAAAATCTACTGGCTGTCTATAGGCATTGTACCCTGGTACCAGGTATTTGCAGGTGTTGTGGAGGTGCTTGCCGGTGCATTGCTGTTTTTCAGAAAAACCACCTTACTGGGTGCAATCCTGTTATTTGGCGCACTGGGCGATATTACTTACGTAAACTTTTCTTACGATGGTGGTGTACACGTTTATGCTTCCTATTTTGTACTGTTCGCGGCATTTTTAATGATTTATGATGTGCCAAAACTATATAACCTGCTCATACTGGAACGCTATACGGTATCAAACAACTTTTATCCGGTCATCTTGCAAAAATGGTTAAAGTACACCCGGATAGTTTTAAAGGTGGCCACCATCTGGATATTCCTGGTGGTGTTGTTTTATATACAGTATATCAACTTCAGGTATGATCCATACAAACAACCTGCTGCAAAAGGGGTAAAGGAACTGAGGGGGAATTATAATGTAACCACCTTTAAGATCAATAACCAGGAAATACCTTATTCGCCGCTTGATTCTGTTAGATGGAGCGAGGTGACATTTGAAAACTGGACTACCCTGACATTTAAGGTAAACCGGCCCGTACCGCTCGATTTATCGAATGGTGGCGGTTCACCCATGCGTGATATCAACCGCACCTTTGAGTTAACCGGCGTGGGCGGCGGCCAACGCGTATTTTACTACCAGGCCGATACGGTGAACCATGTGCTTTATCTGCAGGACAAATACGCCGCATCAGCCCGCAGAAACCGGGGTAAAGGCAAAAGCGGTGAAGAGTCAGCCAAAAACAAAAAGGGCAAAGGCGATAAAAAAGACTGGATACCAAAAGAGGCGCGCGCCAACATCCAGGACGAATACACCGCTATTGACCCGATAGCCCTTTCAACCCGCCGCGAAAAAGGTATCCCCGAAGAACTGAAAGATAAACGTAAACGCAACCGCATGATACTGAGCTACAGCACTACCGATGGCAATCATATTGTTTTAAAGGGTATTAATGAGCGCAAGGACTCCATTTACGTGGTTCTTGATAAAGTGAACAGGCAATATGCTTTAAAAGATAGTAAATTGCAGGCAGGCAAGTACTAAGCCGCCAATTGATTAGCCACCAAATCATCTTATATATAAATTATGTCATCCTCTAAAAAATTAACCTTACACGAAGACTGGGCTGTTGTTATTCTCGGATCGCTGATTATCCTGTTAAGTATCGGCGGTATAATACTTTCTGTCCCGGTGTTTAGCTGGAGCAGTACCGACCAGCTTTTTGCCAATGTTTTTAATGCCGGCAACCTGGCGCTTATCGGTATTCAGTTTTTGTTTGTTTTTGTTATAGCCGCGCTTGGGGCTTTAATTATGGGCAAGCCCATTAAAAGCTTTGCAATAATGTTTCCTGCGGTTTATGTGTTAACTATTATCGCGCTCGTAATTGCAGGTAACAAACAGGTAAAATATTACGGTCTCGAAGCAGTGATATTCAGTTTGGCAATAGGCCTTGTGATCGGCAATTTCTTTAAGCTGCCCGATTGGTTTAAAGCGGCATTATCAACCGAGTTATACGTTAAAATAGGTTTGGTACTGCTGGGTACCAGTGTTATTTTTTCTGATATATTAAAGGCCGGTTCCTTAGGTTTGATCCAGGCTTTACTGGTTGTTACGTCCGTATGGTATTTTGCCTATTGGGTTTGTAAAAAGCTCAAGGTAGACGATGAAATAGCCATGATGATATCGAGCGCGGTATCTATCTGCGGGGTATCGGCGGCCATAGCTACTGCGGGTGCCATCAAAGGCGATTCTAAAAAGCTGTCCTACGTTATATCTATGGTCCTGATCACTGCAGTACCCATGATGATATTTATGCCGATGATCGCGCATTACTTTAAGTTTTCGCAAGAAGTAACCGGCGCCTGGCTTGGCGGCAGTATCGATACCACGGGAGCGGTTGTTGCTTCGGGCTCGCTGGTTGGCGATATAGCCCTGAAAATAAGTACCATTGTTAAGTTCTCGCAAAACGTACTTTTAGGATTGGCCGCTTTTGTGATCTCTATTTATTGGACCTACACCAAGCACCCTGCCGGCAGCGATCCTGATAAAAAACCTACACTGAAGGTGATATGGGAGCGCTTCCCCAAGTTTGTACTGGGTTTTATTGGTGCATCGTTATTGTTCTCCTTTGTTATTTCGCCCGAAACAGGCGCCCATATCAAAGATAGTTTAAAGAACCTGCAAGGCCTGTGGTTCGCGCTGGCTTTTACCAGTATTGGTTTAGAAACCAACTTTAAAGAGTTGTTTGGCCAGAACAGCAAAAAGCCGTTATACGCATTCCTGATTGCGCAAACCTTTAATATTTTTATTACGCTGGTAATTGCATTTATTTTATTCTGATAACCTTAACAAATGCCAAAGCCATTTAACATCGGTAATAAATATACGGCCATTATAACAGGCTCATTGCTGATTTTAGTGCTTGGCGCTTACAGCTATAATGCAGGAGCAGGGAAACCGGCTCCTGCATTTAATGCTGATACTGCACAATGGCCGGCCTCATTTGGTTTTGGCCGGGAGGCCACCCCGCAGCAAATTGCCGCCCTTGATATTGATGTACGGCCCGACGGGCTTGGATTACCTACAGGTTCGGGTACGGTAATACAGGGAAAAGCTATTTATTTAACAAAGTGCATAGCCTGCCATGGCTCTGCTGAAAAGGTTGCACCGGGAGTAAAATTACCTGCACCCGTTTTGGTGAGCGATAGTGCGTCAAAAACCAAAGCCATAGGTAATTATTGGCCCTATGCAAGTACCGTATTTGATTATATACGCCGCTCTATGCCTTATAACTTGCCCGGCTCATTAACCGATAATGAAGTGTACAGTGTAACAGCCTACCTGCTGAACGCCAATAAAATTATTAAAGCAGATGAGGTGCTGAATGCCCAAACCTTACCCAAAATAGCAATGCCCGCTCAAAAATTATTTATAACCGACGACCGTAAAGGCGGCCCCGAAGTAAGATGATATGGAAAAGACGGAACCGGATAAAGAAGCGGAAAAAACGCTTATCAATAAAAAAATAAGCCGCAGGTTTTTGCTGGGAGGGGCCGCTACCACAGCCATAGTTGCCATGCAATCGTCATTAGGTAAATGGATACAAGTAGCCGCGCAGCAGCCGGTTTTGAAACTTGATGACCCTACCAAACGAATAGGGCCGGGGCCGGGTGCGGTAGGTAAGCGGTCGGCATTTGAGCATCCGGTACGTATTAAGTCTGATACCTCATCGCGGACACCGCTGCAGGATCTGTATAGTTCGCTAACACCATCCGATCTGCATTATGAACGGCACCATGCCGGTGTACCTGTTATTGATCCTGATAAATACGAATTGCTGATACACGGTATGGTGGGCAAACCCATGGTATTTAAACTGCACGATCTGAAAAGGTTTCCGTCGGTAACCCGTACCTGCTTTTTAGAATGTTCGGGCAATTTTCGTTCGGGAAAAGAAACCATGACACCACAGGAAATATGCGGTTTAACCAGCCAAAGCGAGTGGACTGGTGTAATGCTCTCCACCCTGTTCAGGGAAGTGGGCGTTGAGCCCAAGGCTACCTGGTTTTTGGCGGAGGGATCAGACGCCGCCGTCATGACCCGTAGCATACCGGTAAAAAAAGGCTTTGATGATGCCATGATCGTTTACGCTCAAAATGGCGAAGCTATCCGCCCTGAACAGGGTTATCCCGCCCGCTTGCTTTTACCGGGCTGGGAAGGCAATACCTGTATCAAATGGATCAGAAGAATTGAATTATCAGACGAGTCGTTCATGACCCGCGAGGAAACATCAAAATATACTTATCCGGTAAAGGATAGGATAAGGCAGTTCAGTTTTGAGATGGATGCCCGGTCGATTATCACTTATCCGGCCTACCCTAACCAATTGGAGAGGGGCTGGGTGGAGATCAGGGGTATAGCATGGTCGGGCAGGGGAAAGGTAATACGGGTGGAGGTAAGTACAGATGCCGGTAAAACCTGGAACACCACACGCTTACAGGAGCCCGTACTGGATAAGGCGCATACCTATTTCAGGCATCTGTGGCAATGGACAGGCGACGAAACCGAGATCATGAGCCGCGCCATTGACGAAACCAATTATACTCAGCCAACCCTACGGCAATTGCTTGATGCCCGCGGTACTGAAATGAGTGGCTATCATATGAACCCTATAACCGCCTGGCAAATAAAACGCGACGGCAAGGTTTTATTTAAACCAGAAAGCTGGAAGTAACAAGCTGATCAAAAAACTTTATAAAGAAAGCTGCCCGCCTTCTACCTGAAAACAAAATGTTTAATCAGGAAAGGCGGGCAGCTTTAATTACCGCAAACTTATATTACAGGCTAACCTCGGTCATCACCGGGAAATGGTCTGACGGGAATTTGCCGTGATAACTGTCTGTTAAAATGCCCCAGCGTTTTACAGAAAAGCTTTTGGTAGTAAAAATATGGTCAATAATCTCGTTACCGGGAACCGATCTTCTGAACCCGTTGAATGAGGCATTGTTAGCGTACGGATTAGCAACCCTGCTGTAAGTATCTATCATTACTCCTGAATTTGCCACCCTTTGGTACCAGCTGCTGCTGTGCGAACCATTAAAGTCGCCGGTTAATATTACGGGCTCACTACCGGCAATAGTTTTTATGCGCTCTAAAATCAGTTTGCTGCTTTCTTCGCGTGCTACTACGCCCTGATGGTCGTAGTGCACATTAAAGAAATAGAACTTCTTTTTAGATTGCTTGTCCTGCAGGTATACCCATGAGCATATACGGTTGCAACAGGTAGCATCCCATCCCAATGACGGTTTTTCGGGTGTTTGAGACAGCCAGAAATCGCCCTTTTTGAGTAGGGTAAACCTATCCTTTTTAAAGAAGATAGCAGAGTGCTCACCGGCGTCCTTGCCATCATCGCGGCCCAAGCCGTAACGCTCATACTGAGGCAAAGCAGTGTTGATGTCCTGTAATTGGTTAAGGAGCCCTTCCTGCGTGCCAAAAATATCAAAGTCGTGGAAACGGATCAGTGAAGCTACAATAGGGGCGCGGTCAACCCACATGTTCCCGGTATCGCGTGGGTTAGCGTACCTTAAATTATAAGTGCCAACAATAAGGGTTTGTGCGCTCGTATAAAACGAAAGCATTACGCCCAGCGCTAAAAGTATAATTGATTTTGTTTTCATCTTCATCTAATTGATGTTAACTAAATTACCATCCCGGGTTTTGGCCCAATTTAGGGTTTAACAGCCTGTCTGTTTCCGGAATAGGATATAAATAATATTTATCGTCCCATTTTTTTGGCACGGTGGTTAACCAGGTTAACTCGCCAAACGTATTATTAGTTAGCCTTTGAGGGTTTGGTGTGCCGCCACTTAAGGTTTCGGCAACATTAACGTAAGTTACGCCTTTTACCTGGGTAGCAGGTAGTACTTTGTAAAAGCATACATCCAGCACGCCGTCGTCATTCAGGTCCATTGGCACATCAAGCGCCGGAACATAAAAGCCGTTCCAAACCTGGTCCATCAACGGGCCGCGTTTCCAGCGGATAAGATCGCTGAACCTGAAACCTTCAAACACCAGTTCAATACCTCTTTCCCTCCTGATCTCCAACAATGAAGGATCAGAGATAGCCGGGAAGTAGTTAGCTTGCAGGTAAGGATCAATAGTGACCGGTTTATTTGTTGTATTACCTGTAATGCCCGCCCTTCTGCGTATAGCGCCAACGGTTTGGTTCCAGTCGGCATCAGAAAGTGTTCCCAGTTCGGCCTTGGCTTCGGCGTAATTTAGCAAAATTTCAGCATACCTGATGAGTGACATCGAGTTAGTATTTTTGGTGCCGCCATCTAAAGATACATCATCAAGCGTCCATTTTATAGGCTGATAACCGGTATAGGTATAAGAAAATACAGGAGGGGCAGCTTCTGGTGTGCCACCATTGATACGCTTGTAACTCCCCATTCTGATGGTTTGCTGCAGGCGCATATCTCTGCCTTTTACTTCCTCGTTAAACGGAATGGTTTGATAGCCGGCTTTACCGGTAAACGAAGTGCCGTCAATATTCAGATAAGTATTTACAAAAGTACGGGTTAAACTTACCCTGTCGCCATAGGTAGCGCTTGTCCAGTACCAGTTGGCATCATTAAATACCGCCAGGGCAGGATCAACTACCGAAGCCAGGATGATTTCTGAGGCTACCGGCGCCTGGGTGGTAAACAGTTGCCTGTATGCTTTATCAAGTCCCCCGGCTGTGTTGAGGGTAAAACCGCCTTCGGTCATCACCTTTTGGGCAGCATCAGCAGCCTGGGTAAGTAAGGCGTTGGCTGTGCCCTGCAGCTTGTATTCATCATGATATTTTCTGAATGTACCTTCAAACAAACACACTCTTGACTTAAAAGCATAAGCCACATATTTGGTGATGAGGCTGCGGGTATTGTCTGTAGTGGTGATATGCTGCGTAGCATAATCCAAATCGGCTATAACAGAGTCAATAACCAATGTTCTTGAATCGCGGCCGTTGAATAAAGAGGCGTCATCAACAGGCATTGGTTTGTTGATCCATGGTACATCACCAAAGCGTTTTATTTTTTCAAAATAAAACCAGGCCCTGAAAAAACGTGCAATGCCAATATAATTCTGACGTTGGGCAAGTGCTACAGCAGGGTTATTGCAGTTTTGAATAAAGAAATTGATGTTACGCAAGTCGGTCCAGCTCCATCCTGAACTTTGTCTTGCATCAAAAACACCCGGTCTTAAAAAATCGGGCAGGGAAGTTCTTGCCGAGTAGTCGGCCATTGCATCACCGCGGAGAACCGTGTTGGCATCTGGTAAAATATTGTAAAATGAATTAGTATACAAATCCAGGCCATTAATATTACTGAAAACGGCGCTGCCGGTAGCAGTATCCTGCGGAACCTGGTCGAGTTTTTTGCAACTTATTACGATGCAGCCCAGCAGGCAGATCAGCAGATAAGTTTTGATTGATTTTATGCTTTGAATAAACATATTTAATGATTTAAAATGTTCAAATTATTATTGGGTTATTAAAAAGTTGCTGATATACCCAAGGTTATGCTTTTTAATACCGGATAGTTGTTGCCATTACCATTGGTACCATCGGTTAATACCCTGTCGGATCCATTGATGCTTTCCGGGTCAAGGTCTTTGCTGATCTTGTATAATGGCGACCATGTCCATAGGTTCTCACCCGAAACAAACACCCTCGCATCGCCCAATTTGATCTTCCTGATGAGGCTTAAAGGCAGGTGATAACCTAACTGTATATTCTTAAGCCTTACGTAAGCAGCGTTTTGCAGATATTTGGTTTGCACCTGTGTTAACTCGTTTGATCCGTTTTGAGCAGAATACCCACGGTATCTTGGGAAATAAGCATTAGGATTGGTTTCTGACCAGATCTTATCCAGTTGTGATACCGGTACCTTATTGTATGGGCGGTTATATTGTCCCCAGAAATAATCAGCCTCAGGGCCCGGGTACCAGTCGCGTTTGCCAACACCCTGGAAGAAGGCGGAGAAGAAGAAACTGTTCCAATCAGCATCCATGCCAAAACCAAAAGTGTATCTTGGGGTGGTATTACCAATAATTTTACGGTCGCCCGGTTTATTTACGGTCTGATCGCCGTAATCAATAACCCCATCACCATTCAGGTCTTTAAACTTAATATCACCCGGTAACAGTTGGCTGGCGCCTGATGCTTTTATCAAGGTTTGTTTTGGTGAGTTGGCAATATCTTCGGCAGAAGTAAAATAGCCTGCTGTTTCAAATCCCCAAATTTCTCCCACCTTTTCACCTACATAATATATCTGATCCGTCAAACTTTTACTTGGGTCGCCAAGGTTCTTGGCTGGATTGTTATATTTTGTTATTTCAGACGTATAATCGGCTAAAGTTGCCCTAAAGCCATAGTTGAACGGTTTAGCACCAACGTCAAACTTATCGCGCCAGGCTATGGTTATTTCCCATCCCTTAGTTTTCATATCGGCATAGTTACCTTTAGGTACATCTGTACCAAACACTGCAGGTAAGGTATTACCAACGGTAAACATGTCTTTAGTTTTGCGGATATAAGCATCACCTGTAATGGTTAAACGGTCGGATAATAAACCCATATCTAAACCTATATTCTCCACGGTTGATGTTTCCCAGGTTAAACCATCAGGTAATACGCCGGGCTGACTGGTGGTTTGCGGACGAACGCCGTTTAATACCCTGCCTGATTGCTTAATGGCGAATCGCTCCTGAAATGCATAAGAATTGATGCTGCCATTACCCAATGACCCGTAAGAACCCCTGATCTTTAAGTTGGATATGATATCTTTTGACATTGTCCAGAACGGCTCATTGGTAACACGCCATCCTGCCGATACTGAGGGGAAGAAAGCATAGCGCTGATTTGACGGGAACTTTGACGAACCATCATAACGACCATCTGCTTCGACCAGGTAACGATCTTTATAGGCGTAATTCAAACGATAAAAGCCGCCCATAACGTCCCATCTGTCCCAGCCGCCGCTGGTGGTAATAGATTGGCCAAGCGCCAGGTTAATGTCTGTAGCATCAGGAAAAATAAGCCCGTTACGTACAAGGTCCAACTTTTTATATGTTGATTGCTCAAAGTTAAAACCTGCCAATGCTTTAAAATAATGGTTTTTGCTCCATTTAGGTTCGTACTCGCCGTAAATGTTGGTAGCAATGTATTGCGTACGCTGGCTCATATTCTCCAGGTCATTGGTGTTTGTACCCACATATTCAATTACCCCCGGTTTACGACTGTATGGAACGGGTACACGCCTGCGGTCCTGGTTGTTATCGGTGTTCTGGAAAGTGAAATCACCTTTAACCCGGAATACATCGTCAAAAAACGAACTGGCGAAACCCGCGGTATTACGGAACACCCGGTTATCGAAATTGATACCGTTTTTACCATAAACAAAGTCGCCCACGGTATAAGCGGCCGAATAGGTTAAGGTACCATCAGGGTTAAACATAGGCGCTACGGTATGGCCTTCGTCGGCAAGGTTTCTCCATATACCGCCGCCCTCGCCAACATTCAGGGGGTTGTGGTACTTTACATTTGAATAATCGGCGTTGTTATAAATACGCAACCACGGAAATACCTGTAATGAACCCTTTGCGCGTACATTGTAAACGCTGTAATCATCAGTATTATAACGGAAAAGACCATCCTGCGCAAAATACCTTCCTGTCAGTAAGAAATCAGATTTGCCGCTGTTGCCCGAAATAGCCAGGTTATGTTCCCTTGAGCTGTTATGGTCTTTATACAACTCCTTGTACCAATCGGTATTGGCATAGTAAACGTATTCTCCGGCTCCGTTAACCTCCACCTTAGGCAGGCTTGGGTCTGCGTCGCGGCGCTTTAACTCTTCCAAATACTCGGGCGAGAACTTTACTGTTTTATTGATATTTTGCGGAGTTTGCGAATAGTTGTTAGCCGCTGTCCAGGCCTCGTTAAACATTTTGGCAAAAATATAACCGTTTGTTACCAAATTTGGTACCGTGGTAGGACTTTTAATAGACTGGTTAAAAGAGTAAGTGATGCTTGTTTTTTCTTTAGCCGGGCTTTTGGTTGTAATGAGTATAACACCAAAAGCAGCCCTTGCACCATATATTGCAGATGATGACGCGTCTTTCAACACAGATACACTGGCCACATCACTTGGGTTGATACGGCTTGGATCGCCCTCAACACCATCAATCAATACCAGCGCATTACCGCCCTGGCCAACAGAAGTTGTTCCCCGTACGTTATAACTGGGCGATTGTATAGGCTTACCATCAAGGGGTGTTAGGTTAAGGTTGGGTATAACCCCCTGCAAACCCTGGGTAAGATTTGGCAGCGAACGGTTTTCAAATGCTTTGGCTGTAATTTGATCAACTGCGCCGGTAAGGTTTTCCTTTCTTTGTGTGCCGTAGCCAACCACCACAACTTCGTTCAAACTGCCAGATTCGGCAACTAAGGTAATATTGCCTAAAGCGTTTGTTTCATTTGCCACAATTTTTACCGCGGGTACACGGTATGTTTGATAAGAAATGAAGCTGATAATTAAGGTATAAGTGCCGGGAGCAGCATTCAGGGTAAATGAACCGTCGGTGGTAGCCTGTATAGCTTTATTAATCTCGTTTAATCTTATAGTAGCTCCGGGTAAAGGCTGGCCTTTTTCATCAACTACCCTGCCCGAGATTTTTCCGTTATCGGCTTTAGGCGCCGTTGTTTTTTTATAAAGGGTGATAGTACCTTTTATTTCTTCCTTAAAAGTTACTTCGGTGTTTTGTAATAAAGTTTTTAAAACAACATCTAGGCGTTCGTTATTAAAATTCTCTTCTTTAACTTTTAGTGTTTGCAAACCCAGATAGTCTGCATCATAAGCAAACTCAACTTTACTTTCCCGTTCTATTTTTTTGATGGCGTTGTTGATGCTTTCATTTTTAAATGAAACACTAATACGCGTTTCAAATACCCCGGCATTTACCGGCGCGGCTATTAAGCTGCCCAAACCGGCAATAATAATGCTGCACGTAATAATACAGATACGCATGGCTTTATTCAAGCGACGTAATTTTTTTTTCATATGTTTGAATACTTGGTGAAATGTAAAATGGTAACTAAGGTCAACAGCTGATAAGGACTCCATCTTGATACAGCTATTGCTAAGGGCCGGATCTGCTTCAGACCGGCTTTTTATGTTTAATAAATCATTATTTCATTCTTTTTCCTCCTGTAAGTGTTTTGATGAACCGAGCATATAATTTTCATGGTTTCATCAAGTGAATGGGATGTGTTGATGTGTATGTTGTATTTGTATTTAGCGGTTGCTTTATTTTTACTAATGAGCTGTACCCCGTAAATATTCCTTACGGTTAATGCAAGCTCCGGGAATGTTGCCTGGTTTAAAACAGATTGCCCTTGGGTCCAGGAATGCGCCTGAGAAGCGTCGGATTTATTGATCTGGTAACTGTCTTTATTAATAGAATAGTTAATTTGAAGGCCCGGGGTAATTATTCCCAACACATTAGCATGTGTACTTACCTGTACCCGCCCGGTAGCTACGGTTACCACTGCTTTGTGCAGTTCAGCATAAGAATTTATATTAAAGGATGTTCCTAAAACCTGTGTTCTTACCGATTTGGTAAATACAATAAATGGGCGGTTTACATTTCTCTTTACTTTAAAAAAGGCCTCACCTTCATCCAGATAAACATTCCTTTGTTTCAGGTTCTGGAAATCGTCGCTGATGCGGATATGGCTGTTGGCGTTTAGCCATACTTCTGATCCATCGGGCAGGTCAACTTTCTTAACTTCCCTGGTTCCGGTATTTATAGTTAAATAGTTGTTCGGTTTTTGACGGCTGGCTTTTGGTATATGTTTATAAAGCCCCCACCATGCGGAGATAAACAAAACCGTTGCTGCTGCGTATTTTAAAAAGGGTAGTGTTTTTACAAGGCCCGCCGGATGGTACCAGTTGCCTTTTACCTGGTCATAAATTTCCTGTTTTAGCTGCTGTTCTTTTTCTGATGACAGGAACAGCTCTTTCTCTGCATCGTCAAAAGATTCATACCAGGCATCAACTATCCTGCGCTCAGCTTCGGTTGCTGTATTATTAAGGTAACGGTCAATCAGTTGTTTGAGCTCAGAAGGTTCCACTATTTGTGCTATTTAACCTTATGTTACACAAACAGGCCTGTTCTACCTCTGTTTTTCGTTAAGTTTTTGTGAATTAATTATTAAGTAAATAAAAAAGCAGGGCAATGCAGGTAAGGTGGCGGTCAGGGTATTCTAAAACCAGTCTTTTTCTTAAGCGCTTTAATGCCTTGGTGATATTATTTGATACCGTTTGCTCGGCCAGGTTAAGGTTGTCGGCAATCTCCTTTACCGACCGGTTATCGCTTCTGAGCAAAAAGGAATACTTCATATTATCAGGCATTCTCAAAACTTCCTCTTCAACCACTTTTTCAAGGTTGTAGTAAGAACTCAATTCATCCATCGACGCGAATAGATTGTGCATCCGTTCCAGCGCCCTTTCAATTGCCTTTTGTTTTATATTTTCAGACCGGTAGTAATTCAGGATCTGGAGTTTGATGGCGCCAAATAAAAATTGCTGTAAGCTATCAATAACTTGCAGTGTATCGTGTCTTTTCCATATATCTATCAGCAGGTTCTGGACAAGGTCTTTAGCAACCTCCTCCTCTCCGGTACGGTTGTAGGCAACAGCGTAAAGTCCTTTCCAATATCGTTCATACAGCAAATCAAAGGCGTAAGCTTTACCTTGTTTAAGTAAAACAATCAGTTCTTCGTCTTTAACAGAAGCTTTACTTGTAAGCATGGCCAAAGTTATAGTTCTAAAATAAAGAAATGGTTAAATCTGCGCAGTGAGATAACTTACCGCGTACCGGGAAGGGATCTGATATATCATTTTTAATTTTATTTGAAATAAAAATGTATATGTTCCGGATAGGTAAATAAGCAAATAAAGATTTAATATTCTTTTTTTTTGTTTTAAAGAATTTCATTTTGTTTAATTTAGGCGTCGGTAGACTTTAATCTGGTTTATCGGAGATCAATTATAATCTATTTAACCAATAAAAATAAATCTAATCAATAAAATATCATGGATTCAAACACATTAAGGATCGGCCTGTTCGGCATCGGGCTTGACGCCTATTGGGAGCAATTTGCAGGACTGCAGGCGCGGCTGGAAGGATATCTGACGGTAGTGGAAGGAAAACTCAAAGCCATACACCCCGAGGTGGTAAACCTGGGGCTTATAGACACAGCTGAAAAAGCTTTTGAGGCCGGGAGCAGGTTTAGACAGGAAGATGTGGACCTGATTTTTTTGTATGTAACCACATATGCGCTGTCATCTACCGTGTTGCCTGTTGTTCAAAGGGCTAAGGTGCCTGTGATTATTCTGAACCTGTCGCCGGAGGCTTCTATCGATTATGAGTCCTTTAATCAAATGGAGGATCGTGTAAGTATGACCGGTGAGTGGCTGGCCTACTGTTCGGCCTGTCCTGTACCCGAGATTGCCAATGTGTTTAAACGGACAGGTGTTAAGTTTCACCAGATTACTGGCATGTTAAATGAGGATCCGGAATGCTGGACAGAGGTGGCTGAATGGGTTGAGGCCGCCAGGGTGGCCCATGTTATGGCTTATAACCGGTTGGGCTGCATGGGGCATTATTACAGTGGGATGCTGGATATCTACAGTGATCTCACTCAGCAGTATGCCAGCTTTGGAGGCCATATAGAATTGTTGGAAGTGGATGAATTGGCAGGGTTAAGGAAATTGGTTACGGTGGCGCAGGTAGCCGAAAGGGTAGGGCTTTTTCAATCGCAATTTGATGTGCAGGAAGATTGCTCACAGGAAGAGCTGGAGCGGGCTGCCAAAACTTCGGTAGCGTTGGATTTGATGGTTGATAAATATAAGCTGGGTTCTATGGCTTATTATTATAAGGGTACGGGTAATGTGGATAATGAAGATACGATCAGTTCGATCATTTTGGGAAATTCGCTGCTGACAGCCAGGAATATACCGGTAGCGGGTGAATATGAGATCAAGAATGCGCAGGCAATGAAGATCATGGACAGCTTTGGGGCAGGCGGTTCGTTTACAGAATATTATGCGATGGATTTTAAAGACGATGTGGTACTTATGGGGCATGATGGGCCGGGGCATATCAAAATAGCAGAAGGGAAAACCAAGGTGCGGCCACTGAAAGTGTATCACGGTAAGGTTGGCCGGGGATTGTCGGTAGAAATGTCGGTAAAGCATGGTCCGGTAACATTATTGTCTGTAGTGGAGCAATCGGGGAAACTGATGCTGCTGGTAGCAGAAGGGGAGTCGGTTCCTGGTCCGATCCTGGAAATAGGTAATACAAACAGTCGTTATCGCTTCAGTATAGGAGCGCGGAAATTTGTGAACAGTTGGAATAGCCATGGCCCGGCACATCATTGCGCGGTGGGGATAGGTCACATTAGCTCTAAGTTGCATAAGCTGGGGCAGTTGCTTGGCATGGATGTGGTGCAAGTGTGTTAAAAAGTTGTAGCTTTTGCTTATTAATAATTTCTAATGATTGTTATTGGTATTTAAAATTGTTTCAAGTTCTTTCTTTTATAATAACATTAAGGTAAGTTTATCTTAACATGATAGGCTTAATATTGCATTTGATTTAACTATTGGATTGAAAGTATTTAAATTTATTAAAAAAAACTGTTTTTTGAAGTTTTATTTTGTTTTATTTATTTTATTTTTATTTATTTGAATAGAATTAGTAAAGCTAACCAATTAACCATTAATAATTTATTTCCGATCAATCAGTTCCTGACCCATTTAATGGGCTAAGAATTTATTTATTAAAAAAATTTAAACCATTATGCAAAAAAAACTCTACTATGCTATTTTAAGAAAAAAGCATTTCTATTTATTGCTGTTTGCCCTGCTCTTTAGCAGTTTGGCATTTGGCCAGCAGGCGGGAAAGATTAGAGGGAAGGTAATTGATGACAGGGATGAGCCGCTTCCGGGTGTGGCGGTATTGGTTAAGGGTACACAGAACGGTGTTTCCACAAATGCCAATGGCGAATATGTAATTAACGCAGAGGCGTCTTCGGTGCTGGTATTCAAAATACTTGGTTTTGAAACCGAAGAGGTAACCGTTGGCAACCGCCAGGAAGTTAACGTCAAATTAAAAATGGCTGCAAAAGGCCT
This sequence comes from Mucilaginibacter sabulilitoris, assembly GCF_034262375.1. Taxonomy (NCBI): domain Bacteria; kingdom Pseudomonadati; phylum Bacteroidota; class Sphingobacteriia; order Sphingobacteriales; family Sphingobacteriaceae; genus Mucilaginibacter; species Mucilaginibacter sabulilitoris. The sequence goes on along the minus strand of NZ_CP139558.1, from coordinate 6,047,648 downwards.
TGAGGAGGTTACCGTAAGTTATGGTAAGCAACGCAGTCGTGAGGTTACCGGATCAATTGCGCAAATAAGCGCGGCGCCTTTGCAGGATATGCCTGTGGGGCAATTCGCCCAGCAATTGCAGGGTAAAGTTGCCGGTGTTGATATTTCACAAACCAGTGGTCAGCCGGGCCGCGGTATGGCGTTCCGTATCCGTGGTGCGGCATCATTTGCTACAGACTATCAGCCATTATTTGTAATTGACGGTTTGCCAATTACCGGTAGTATAAACAACATTAATCCTGATGAGATCGAATCATATACCGTATTGAAGGATGCTTCTTCAACCGCCTTGTATGGTTCACGTGCGGCAAACGGGGTTATCCTCATCACAACCAAACATGCTAAGGCCGGGGACTCAAAAATTCAGTTCAATAGCAATTTTGGTCTGCAGAAAATCCCTATGAATAAGGTGCCTAAAATGATGAATGCCAACCAGTTCGCCACATTCATGAATGAAAGGTACCAGGATCAGGTAAAATATGAAGGCAATACTGCTCCTATTGATACCACATATGCAGACCCCGCCAAATATGGTGCAGGAACCGACTGGTTTCATGCGCTTACAAGGGTAGCGCCCATCCAGAACTATGACCTTACCATCATGACGGCCCGCGAAAAATCTACCTCAACTGTAATAGCAGGTTATCAGGCACAGGATGGGGTTTTAATAAATACCGGAACCAAGATTTTTACTTTGCGTGTTAACCAGGATCTTACCCTAAGCAATAACAAATTAAAAATTGGGTTTAACCTTGCACCAAGTTACCGTTTAGATCATAATAACAGACTGGCTACCGATGGTGTTGGCGGTTTGTATGAAAGGATATTTGAAGCGAGCCCGCTGCGCCCAATATACAATGCTGATGGCACTTATTATAAAAATGCCTACTCAAACGGCATGGTTTCTTATATTAACCCGGTTGCCCAGTTCATGTTAAACAAGGATGACTACATTACCACAAGGATATTGGGTAACGCTTATTTAAACTACGAATTTTTACCGGGTTTGAGTTTAAAAACAAATGTAGGAGCAGATAAAGGTGCCGAAACACGCAACCAGTTTACACCCGCGGCTATTATAACCACGCCGGCAACGGGATTAGCCAGCTCTGTTGATAATTACTCATGGACAGCGGAAGCAACTTTACAATACAGCAAAACTATTGCTAACGATCATAATATTGAGATCCTGGCAGGTTATTCGGCTCAGAAATTCAACCAGGTGAGTAATTCTGTATCCGGTACGGGTTTCCCGAATGATAATATCCCATACCTGAGCGCGGCTTCTTCCATAAGCGCGGGTACAAGCAACACTACCGAATACTCCCTGCTTTCAGAAATTGGGCGTATCAATTACAACTACAAAGGCAAGTACCTTTTACAGGGAGCTGTTCGTCGGGATGGGTCATCAAGGTTTGGGGCCGATCGTAAGTATGGATATTTTCCGTCGGTTTCTGCCGGATGGGTCGTGAGCGACGAAAATTTTATGGAAAGGTTTAAAGTTATCAACTTCTTTAAAGTACGTTCAAGCTACGGTATAACAGGTAATAACAATATTGGTAATTACACGGCTATATCTGTTTTGGGTAATTATAATTATGTATTAAACGGCGTTTCAGTTCCGGGACAAACCATCGGTACGTTAGGGAACCCTGAACTGGCTTGGGAACGTAACAAGCAGTTTGATGCAGGTTTAGACATTTCAATATTGAATAACCGTATCAGCCTTTCGTATGATTATTATTATAAAATATCCGATGGTTTGATCCAGTCAAGACCAATTCCAAGGGCGTCTGGTTTTTCCTCAATTAACTATAACATAGGTAAATTAGCATTCTGGGGAAATGAGATATCTGTAAATACAGTTAACTTAACAGGTGCGTTGAAATGGAGCACCGGCTTCAATATCGCGTTTGAAAGAAACCTGATCAAATCGCTGGTATCTCCCGGATTTATCCGCAGAAACAATACCGTTACTTCTGATTACTACCGCAACCAGGTTGGTCATCACTTAGGCGAGTTTTACGGATTTGTTTTTGAAGGTTTGTACAAAGACGCCAACGATCTGGCCAATTCAGCAAAATACGGCAGCCTTTCAGATGTAGGCACCATCAAAATGAAGGATATTAACGGCGATGGCGTAATTGATGATGTAAACGACCGTACATTCATCGGCGACCCAACTCCTGATTTCACCTTCGGCTTAACCAATACTTTCAGCTATAAGAATTTTGACCTGAATATTTCCATGGCCGGCGCTGTTGGCGGCAAACTCTTAAATGCCGCTAAATGGGCATATCAAACCAATATGGATGGTTCAAGAATGCTGCTTGCGGCCGCGCTTGATCACTGGAGATCTCCGGAAGACCCTGGTTCTGGCATCTATCCGCGCACTAAAACAGGTACAACCGCTTTGGGTCGTTCGGTAAATTCTCAATGGGTTGAGAGCGGATCATACCTTACCGCAAAAAATATTTCTTTTGGCTACAACTTTAAACTGAAGAATAATTTATTGCTGAAAAATTTAAGGGTGTACGCTTCTGTTCAGCAGGCATTTATCATAACAGGTTATACCGGTATGAACCCCGAAATCAGTTTCTCAGGTTTAGATGCTACTCAAGGTATTGGGGTTGACGAAAATGGTTATCCTGTTCCCAGAACATTTTCACTGGGCATTCAAACTACATTTAAATAAGATTATTTCAACATATAACATAACATGAAAAAGATATATATCTTAATTACCGTACTCGCTTTTACAGCGGTATCATGTAAAAAGAGTTTTATTGACCTGACTCCAAATGATTCTATCGCGCCCGGTAATTTTTATAAAACAGAGGCCGATTTCAGGCAGGCCATAGCAGCAGCATACTCCCCGCTGCAGGACTTATCTGTTAATGATTATTTCACTTCCGAAATGAGGTCTGATAATACCCACTATCAGCCTTATCCAAGTAATCGCGGTACCGCTTATGTACAGCGCGAAAATATATCTGACTGGGTTGACGATCCGACGAATGCCTATACCAACGCGGTATATTTTCATTGCTATAACGGTATTTCCAGATCAAATATGGTTATCGGACGGTTGGCTTTGGTAAACCTGAATGTGGCCGTAAAGAACGATATCGACGGACAGGCTAAATTTCTGAGGGCCTGGAACTACTTTAAGCTGGTTCGTCTTTTTGGCGCTGTGCCGTTGTACTTAAAAGAAGTAACCAAGGCCGAAGATGCTTTTCTTCCACGTTCAACTGTCGATCAGGTTTATGCGCAGATTATTGCTGATGCCAATGACGCTATAAAAGAACTGGCTCCGCCGGCAAAATTCCCGCAAAGCGGTCAGGCCACAAAAGGATCGGCAACCATGCTATTGGCTGATGTGTACATGACGCAAAAGAAATACGCAGATGCCGAAACATTGCTTAATACATTACCTGCAATGGGTTATGGGCTTAATACCGAATACGCCGACGCGTTTTCTACCACAAACAAAAACAGTAAAGAGTCTATTTTTGAAATACAGTTTTTACAGGGTACAGATAAAGGGACACAACCAAGCAATTTTATCTACCAGTTTTTACCGCGTACCAAAAACACGGGTATCATTACTACATTCGGAACAACCGTTGTTGCTACAGACAACTCAGGTACAGGCGGCTGGAACACACCTACCCAGGATCTGATAGACTCATACGAGCCTAATGACAAACGTCTGGATGCCTCTATCGGTATTGCAGAAGGTAGCTATAATACAAGCGACCTGTTTGTGCTTACTGCCAATAAAAGCGTGGTGAATTATGTACCGGCTGCCGGTAAAGTGGGTGTTCCTTATATTAAAAAATACCTGCACCCGCATGCAGTTACTAATAATACTAATGATAACTGGCCAATATACCGTTATTCAGGTGCACTATTGCTGTTAGCCGAAGCGCAGAACGAACAAGGGAAATCAGGACCGGCTTTAACTAATTTAAATACAGTGCGTGCCCGTGCCGGTTTAGCTGCCGCTACAGAAACAGATCAGGCAAAACTGCGTACCATTATTATGCACGAAAGAAGGGTTGAACTTGCGTTTGAAAACCAGCGCTGGCATGACCTGGTACGTACAGGCACAGCAATACCGGTAATGACGGCTTATGGCGAGAAGGCAAAAACGATATACAAATTCCTTCCGGGCAACGCATTTGGTATAAACACTAACAGGTTATTATTCCCTATACCACAGTCAGAAAGAGAGTTGAATCCGGGCTTGACTCAAAACCCTGGTTATTTTTAGTAGTTAGTTATGTTGAAGTCTTAAAATTGTAATTCTCTTTAAACTAAGTAAAATAACAGCTATGGCACGTAGAACCCATATTATTATCAGCCTCATGATCATGAGCGCGGTGGCATGTTTACCGGTAACCACCCTTTATGCACAGCAAAAGGCAATAGCCATAAACTGGGATAAAACCGTATCGGTTTCCAAAACAACACCGACATTACAGGTAGTATATAACCCCATGCTGCGTTCAAATTCGCCCATTCACAAGGGTACTTTTGAGGCGCTGAAAAGTCTGGGGGCCGATTATGTGCGCTATGTGCCATGGTTTCCTTATCCCAAAGCCGCGGTTGTGGAGCTGAGCGAACCAACGAAAAAGCAAACCTACTGGGATTTTACTTATGCCGATCCTGTAATGCAGGATCTGATGGAGGCTACAAAAGGCCATTCGGTAGTGATAAACTTTAGTACCATACCGGTATGGATGTTTAAAACCGATAAACCGGTTGCCGTTGATGATAACCCCGATGAGGTAAACTGGGTATATAACCAGGGAAAGGAACTGCGCGACCCAAGCATGAAAGAGGTTGCGGATTATTTTGTAAGGCTGTTAAGCTGGTACACCAAGGGTGGCTTTACCGACGAACTGGGGAAATTTCATAAATCGGGGCATTACTATAATATCCCATATTGGGAGGTGCTTAACGAGCCCGACCTGGAACACCGCATGTCACCGCAGTTGTATACCAAAATATATGACGCCGTTGTTCCTGCGTTAAAAAAAGTATCGCCCAAAACCAAATTTGTAGGTATATCTGTAGCGCATGAAACCAACCCCGAATGGTTTGAGTATTTTCTGAACCCGGCCAATCATAAACCAGGTGTGCCTTTAGAAGGAATCTCTTATCACTTTTACGGTCGCCCGGCGGCTGCTGAGCAACCTTTAGATAGCTATCAGTATTCATTTTTTGATCAGGCTAACGGGTTTCTCGACCGGGTGCGTTATATCGAAAATATCCGTAAGCGTTTAGCTCCTAAAGTATTTACCCAGATCAATGAAATAGGGAACATACTGGAGGATCATGATTATAAAGGCGTTATCCCCGATGCCTACTGGAATTTATCGGGCGTTATGTATGCATACATTTACCTCGAACTTACCAAAATAGGCATCGATGTTGCCGGCGAATCGCAGTTGGTAGGCTATCCAACCCAGTTTCCGGACGTAAGCATGATGAACTGGAAAAATAGTAAGCCCAATGCCCGCTACTGGGTGCTGAAATTGCTTAAGGATAACTTTGGTCCCGGCGATAAGCTGCAAACTACGTCTATTCCCAGTCAGGATGTTAGCGGTCAGGCATTTTTAACCGCAAAAGGTAAAAAGCTGCTGCTTATTAACAGGCGCAACAAGGAAGTAAAGCTTGATTTGCCTGCTGATGCTAAAAATGCGCGGGTTAATTATGTAGATGTTACCACCGGCGAAGATGAGGTTGCGCAATCACAGCTGGAAAACAATACCATAACACTTAAGCCATTTGCAGTGGCAGTTTTAACTTTTTAAATAATAATAAATAACACCGCCCTTCAAACAGGAATAGTCCATAAAAAGATATAAAGGAAAAGTAGAAGTCTAAAGTAGAGGTGTCACCCTGAGCTCCGTCGAAGGGTTGAGCGCAGAGGCCCTACCCACAATGCTTCGACGGAGCTCAGCATGACACCCTTTTGCATTTTTGTCTATTCATGGGCTATTCCTCTGAAAAGGGGGCGGTGTTAATAAATAGCAGGGACGGCTTTTATCCCGGCATATCCTTCACTATGCTTTTTAGAAAAGATTAAAAATTCATGTAGCACATCAATAAAAACCTAAACCAATTAACCAATCATGAAACCGATTTTAAAGCTTAAACATTTGGGTATTGTTATTAAAGAAAATAACAGCAAGAATAGTATCAGGAAGCACAGCCCCCTGCAAAGAGTTTTAGCGCTTGCTTTAATCCCTTACATTGTTCTTTTGGGGTGTACAAAGCCATCTTTAGTGCAGCAGGGAACTGCAAGTGAAGCCAGTAACCAGGCCTCATCAAAATTAGTCACCAATGGAGCGTCGGGTCCTGACTTTATGATTGCGGTTATTCCCGATACGCAAACCTATACCGGGCAAAGTACCACCTATCATTCGGTTATCGGTATGTTTTATGCCCAAACCAACTGGATTGTAAATCACCGTATCGATTCAAATATTGTTTACGTTGTTCATCTGGGCGATATCTCCGAAAACGGAGAAGACCCTACTCGCAGCCCTATACAATGGCGGCGTGCCGATACCGCTATGGCCAAGCTTGACGCGGCCGGCATCCCGTATGGTATGGCGGTAGGTAACCACGACCAGGGCAACCATGACCCTGTAGGCGGCGGCGTTAATAATAACGACAGGGGGAGTTGTTTCAGCACAACGGTTTATTATAACCAATATTTTGGTTTCGCTACGCCCCGCTTTGCCGGAATGCCTTTTTACGGTGGTCACTATGGCGCAAATAACGACAGTCATTATGACCTGTTCAGCGCGGGCGGGTATGATTTCATTGCCATTTATATTGAATATGACGACCGTACTGATGCGGCTTCGGTAGCCGAAAGGGATAATATGAACAACTGGGCAAAAGGGCTTTTAACCGGTCCTTATGCCGAACGGAAAGCTATGATTGTTACCCATTATGCGGGCAGCCCAACCACGCCATCTACCTATTCAACCCAAACTCAGGAAATTTATAATAAGGTAAAATCATGTCCTAATGTATTCATGTTTTTAGGCGGGCACGTAAACGGCGAAGGCTACAGGCAGGATACTTACGGCGGTAAAACCATAAAAACGTTTGTTTCTGATTACCAGTTTCGTACACTTGGCGGCAACGGTTACATGCGTTTAATGAAATTCTCGACCACTAAAGATCTCATCAGCGTAAAAACCTATTCGCCCTATATTTCACAGTTTGAAACGGATAGCGACAGCCAGTTTACCAGGCCGTTATTCCACGAGGAAACTGCTGCCCGTACCAGCGATTTTGACCGCGACGGGTTATCGGATTTATCCTTCTTTAATTTAGGTGTCTGGAAGGTTCAGGGTATGTCAAATGTAACTTATGGCAGCGCTACGCAGGGGGATCTGCCGGTTTCCAGGGATTATGATGGCGATGGTAAAACCGATCTGGCAGTATGGCGCCCGGCTAATCTTACCTGGTATATTAAATTGGCTACCGAAATGACGGCGGTTTATGGCGAGGCAGGCGATATACCCGTACCCGCGGATTATAATGGCGACGGAAAGGCCGATATTGCCATGTTCAGACCATCAAGCCCGTATCACTGGTACATCAAAGGCCAAACAGGTTATGACTATGGCGAAGCCGGCGTCATACCCGTACCGGGCGATTATGATGGCGATGGCAAAGTGGATGCCGCTTATTACAAAATTTCAACCGGCATGTGGAACGTAAAGGGGCAGATCACTAACAAACATTACGGCGATGCCGGTTATATACCGGTACCGGGTGATTACAATGGCGACGGCAAAACAGATGTGGCCATTTATGATCCGGCTACAGGTATATGGCATTTGGACAGCGCGAATACAGGCGTCAATAACGTAACGGTTTTAACACCGGTTGCAGGGGACATACCCGCACCGGGCGATTATTTTGGTGATGGAAGAACGCATCCGGCAATTTATCGCCCCTCAAACCAAACATTATATATGTACAATAACGGAACCGTTACAACCACGGTTTATGGCGGCAGCGGCGATAAATTGCTGAACCTGCCTTACCATATCCGTAAATTCTTTTTCCCGTGAGGAGACATTTTAAATAGTAATACCGTAAAACCGGGTAGTAACATCACCCGGTTTTACTAATACAGCTTATGAATATAAACAGAAGAAAATTTTTAGAAGTCAGTTCTATAGCGGCTGCAGGCGCCGCTCTTTTTAACTCGAACACCATGGCCGCGGTTATTGATGGTGTTAATGTGATTGGTATAAACGAGTTACGGAGAAATTTTCTTAATCCACCCGATGCCACCAAATCGTCCTGTTACTGGTGGTGGTTTAACGGTCTTGTTGACCGGGAGGGCATAACCCGCGACCTGGAAGAGTTCAGGGCGAAGGGCATGGGCGAGGTATTGCTGGTAAATTCTGCCGGCGGGCTGGGTGGTGTTCCGTTTCCGCAGGGCGTAAAGTTTTTATCAGATGAGTGGAAAGCTCTTTATCGCCATGCCATGAAAGAGGCCAAGCGGTTAAATATAGCTGTGGGTATTAACCTGTCGTCGGGCTGGTGTATGGGCGGGCCATGGATAAAACCCGAAAACTCAGGGCGCTGGTATCTGCAGGCAGAGCTGGCGGTAACCGGGCCACGAAAGCTTTCTGAAAAATTACCGCTGCCGGGCAACAGGGTAGGATACGATAATGTGTTCAATCCACCCGGATTTAAGGAATATATTGATCTGCCGCTGGAACAGCTTGATTACCAGGATACGGCCATAGTAGCCATCCCCGATAACAATACGGACAATAATCGCATCAGCGAGGAGCGGTCAAAAGTGCTGGCGGCCAAAACCAATCATAAAGATGCCAGTAACTTCATTTTAGCCACAGCGGTTATGGCGCCGGTTTTAACGGAATGGCAAAATAAAACGTCGGATGAGCCGGTTCCGCTTAATAGGGTTATTGATCTTACAGGCAAGGTCAGTAAAGATGGTCGCCTGGACTGGGATGTGCCCGCAGGCAACTGGAAAATAATACGTACCGGCCACCGCATGACGGGCTCGCGGTTAATGATAGCCCAGCCCGAAGCCGATGGCCTGTCTATTGATTGGTTTAACCGCAAAGGGGTGGAGCTGCAATTCGAGAACATTGGCCGCATATTATTGGAAGAAGCCGCCAAGGTTGGCAATAAACCAAAATACTTTTGCGACGACAGTTTTGAGGATGGCTTCCCGAACTGGACGGCCAATATATTGGAGCAGTTTGAGCGTTATCGTGGCTATGATGCCAAACCCTACCTGCCGGTACTATCGGGTTATATAATCGGCAGCGCCGAAATATCCGACCGCTTTTTAAATGATTACCGCAAAACACTCGGCGATTGCATGGCCGACGAGCATTATAAACGTTTTGCCGATTTATGCCATAATGCCGGCATACTGGTACAAAACGAAGCCGCAGGGCCAAGTCGCTCGGGTACTATATGTATGGATGGGTTAAAGAACCTTGGCCGCAGCGATTTCCCTATGGGCGAGTTTTGGCTTGGGCTTACCCATGAGGATGAAAGCACCCTTACCGATGATAAACCCTACGGCATATCGCGACTGGATAAAGGTCAGAACAAGGTAACCAAAATGGCAGCTTCGGCAGCGCACATTTACGGAAAGCAAACCGTATCTGCCGAGGCATTTACCAGCATGCGTCACTGGTTGGATTATCCGGGTTCGCTCAAGCAGGCCCTTGACAGGGCGTATTGCGAAGGCGTGAACCGTATTGCCATACATACTTCCACCGCCACCCGGCCAAAAGATGGTAAACCCGGTTATGAATATGGCGCGGGTACACACTTTAATCCCAATGTAACCTGGTGGGAAAAATCGGGCGCTTTTTTTGATTATGTAGCCCGTTGCCAGTATTTGCTCCGGTCGGGAAAGTTTGTGGCAGATGTTTTATTTTATAATGGCGATACCACGCCTAACTTGGTGGCGCAAAAACATACCGACCCATCATTGGGTAAGGGGTATGATTACGATGTGTGTAATGAGGAAGTTTTGCTAACCCGGCTTTCGGTAAAAAATAAACGACTCGTTTTGCCCGATGGTATGAGTTACACAATATTGGTGTTGCCCGATCATGACCGGATGCCGCTTGCAGTTTTGAATAAAATAGGTGACCTGGTGGAAGCTGGGGCCACCGTTATCGGTCCAAAACCGGTGCAGGATTCGGGCCTCAAAAACTATCCGCATTGCGATGATGCATTAAAAATAAAAGCCGATGAAATATGGGGCAAAATTGATGGAAAAAGTGTTAAGATGAATCGTTTTGGTGAAGGATTTGTTGTTTTCGGCGAAAATATCAGGCAAATTTTGTTAAAAAACGCCATTCTTCCCGACTTTGAATACACTGCCGAGGGAGATACCTGGATCGACTTTATCCATCGCTCAACCCCCGAAGCTGAGATTTATTTTATCACCAATCGACATGGTAAAGCAGTACAGTCAACCTGTACATTTAGGGTCAAAAACCGTACCCCAGAAATATGGGACGCAGTTACAGGGAAGATTAATAATCAAGTTAATTATAACCAGAAAGATGGCCGTACAGAAATGTCATTAAAGTTTCAGGCTTTCCAGTCATGGTTTGTAATATTTCCTGTAAAGGACTCTATGTCAGGAGGGAAAAGGTTAAACAATTTCCCTGAACTTAAACCGGTAAAGGAGTTAACCGGCCCATGGCAGGTAGAATTTGATCCCAAATGGGGCGGCCCCAAATCGATAGAATTTGATACTCTGCAAGACTGGAGCAAGCATCCCGACGATCGCATCAGATACTACTCAGGTAAAGCTATTTATACCAAAAAGTTTGATTATAAGGCAGATGCAAATAATTCAGAGGTTTATATTGACCTGGGTGTAGTAAAAAACATCGCCGATGTAAGCCTAAATGGCAAACATCTTGGCATTGTATGGACTTCGCCCTGGCGAATAAGTGCTTTATCTGCCTTAAAATCAGGCGAAAACACCTTGAAAATAGAAGTAATTAACCTGTGGCCAAACCGCCTTATAGGCGATGCGGCTTTACCGCCCGAAAAAAGGCTAACCAATACCAATATCGTATTTAAACCGGATGATCCATTATTGCCATCAGGTTTGCTGGGTCCGGTAACGTTACAGGTTGAAAATTAACCAATTATATACTATTAAAACCTTAATTTATGAGCATAAACAGAAGGAAGTTTTTAAAGTTAGGCTCGGTAACTATTGCAGGGTTGCCGTTAGTGCGTGTTACCAAAAATGCGGCATGGTATAATTTTAATAACGGAGACACTTTACCTGCAAACGACCTGTACACGGCCTTTAAAAATCCTGTAAATACGTCAAAACCCTTTGTGCGTTGGTGGTGGAATGGTAACCGGATTGTAAAGGAAGAACTTGTGCGTGAGCTGGATATGCTTAAAGGATTGGGTATTGGTGGTGTGGAGATCAACTCTATCAGGTTTCCTGAGACAGCCGATCCGTTGAATTACAAAGAACATGAGTGGCTGAGCGATGAATGGCTTGACCTGCTTGATTTTACCTTGAAAGCAGCTAAAGAGCGGGGAATGATCTGTGATATTATCGTAGGATCGGGCTGGCCATTTGGTGGGGAGTTTTTAACAAAAGACGAACAAACGCAAATTATGGCCCTGGGTACTAAAGATATTACCGGACCGCAAACCTTGAGAATATCCCGTGAGGAGCTACTAAAAGCCGTTGATCCGCCTATATCGTCAAAAAACGCTAAGAGCTATAAAGAGCTTAGTGTACTCAGATTAGCGCCGGCTAATTTGGAAAATATAGATGCTGTGGTGGATTTTGATACGCAAATAGGTGAAAATGAGGTAACTATTAATGTGCCAGAGGGCAACCATGTGCTGTATTTCCTGGTGAAAATTACCGGTTTTATGGCCGTAATGTTTGGCGCCCCTGGTGCCAGCGGACCGGTTTTGAATCATTATAATAAAGACGCGGTTCAAAAATATCTCAACAAAATGTCTGATGCCATTACGCCAAAAATAGGATTGATGGGCAACAAGTTCCGGTCGGTATTTACGGATAGTCTGGAACTTGAAGGTGCTAATTGGTGCGACGATATGCTGGAGCAGTTTGAAAAGCGAAGAAAATATTCGCTTAGCCCTTACTTGCCTTTTATTTTATTTAAAACAGGTCGTTTAGGCAGGGCCCTGGATGAGAAATATGGTTCTGTACCGGGCGAGCAGTTGAAAGATACTTTAGACCGTGTGCGGTACGATTTTGAAATAACCAAAATGGAGTTGTTCCAGGAGCGTTTTTTAGATACTTTTTTAAACTGGTGTAAAGTCAATGGCGTTAAATCAAGGGTACAGGCTTATGGCCGGGAGTATCATCCGTCAGATTCAAGTATGCAGATCGATATACCTGAATGTGAAACCTGGATACGCACCCATATAGGGCAGGAGCTAAAAGATTTTGATTACAAACAGGGCAGGGCCTACTCAGAAGTGAACAAATTTGTATCATCCGGAGCAAGGCTGGCGGGTAAAAAAGTCATTAGCTGTGAGGAAATTACGAATACAGAGCTGGTTTTTAATGCCACGCTGGAAAGAATAAAACAAACCGGCGATCAAAGCAATCTTTCTGGAGTTACGCACTCCATATTGCACGGATTCAATTATAGTCCTGCCGACGCGCCATTCCCTGGCTGGATACGTTATGGTACCTTCTTCAATGAGCGTAATCCCTGGTGGCCGTACTTAAAACAATGGGTGGGCTATAAAGGAAGGTTGTCTGCAGTTTTTCAGAACGGTACGCTCATATCTGATGTGGCCGTTATGCATCCGCTACCCGATCTGTGGAGTAAATATGCCGCACAATGGGATCCATTTCCAGAAAGGGCACTGCCTGCATACGTACATAATATATGGGAAGCTATACATCAAAACGGCAGCGGCTGCGATTATGTAAGTGAAAGCATATTACAAAAGGCAACTTTTCTAAACGGAAAGCTTACTTATGGGCCGAGACAATATCAAGTGTTGTTGATTGTAGAAGCCGAGACTATACACCCGGATACCGCCGCAGCTATTAAACGCTTTGCCGATGCAGGCGGTCGGATCATATTTATTGATAAATATCCGCATAAAGCACCCGGGTATAATAACCACATAGCACTGGATAAACAAGTGAGTGATATTATAAAAAGGATAAAAAGCAAAAATGTAGCTATACATTCGGCGCCAACACCCAGCGGTAAAATAATTGACTGGTATAAAAGTATACAAGAGCGGTTTGATATTAAACCATATATGAAAACGGATAATCCCCAGGCGTCTGTTAGCCAGGTGTATTATAAATTTGATAATGCTGATGCTTTTTTTATCTCCAATTACAGCAATAGCAAAAGCTTTGAATTTAACGCAACATTTGATGTCGCGGCGAATAAAACGGCCTGGCGATGGGATGCAGAAACCGGCGAAAGATATCTTTACCCCACCGCCGGGAAGAAGAACCAGCTGAAAATTACGCTTGGGCCCGCAGAAACCAAACTAATTGTTTTTGACCATCATCAGCAAGGGGAAAAATATACTCCGGTCGATTTTTCAAAAAAAGCGGTACTTTCCATTACATCACCATGGAATTTAACACTTAATCATGTGGATGGCAGCAAGCGAACTCAAAAGCTGGATAAACTGATTGATTTTAAGGAAGATAAGAACCTTGTCGCTTTTGCGGGTAACGCCGTATATGAAAATTCTTTCAGCGTAAATGATCCCGCAGGAATAAGCTATTTGAACTTAGGAAAAGTAGAGGGTGTTAGCGAGGTTACACTTAATGGGAAAAGTCTGGGTAACCGCTGGTATGGCAATCACGTTTATGCAGTAAAGGGAATTATAAAACAGGGAGATAACTCATTAACTATTAAGCTTACCACAACGTTGGGTAATTACATGTACTCTTTAGGAGATAATAAAGATTCTTTGAAATGGATCAAGGGTAAAAAACAACCGCTTTATGCAATGGGGGTTTTAGGTCCGGTTGAATTAGGATAGTATGTGTAATCAATGCAAAAGATGGCTACAGCACCATCTTTTGCATTGATTTAAAGTTATTAAACAATAATAACCTTGACGTCTTTTTCTTCTATTGCCTTTACAGTGTTCTTTGAAACTTTAGCATCAGTAATAATATAATGAACTTGCTCCAGGCTGCATATACGACCAAGACCGCGCCTGTCAAATTTGGTGCTATCTGCCAAAATAACAACGGTTTGTGCTGTTTGTATCATTTTTTGATTGAGGGTAGCTTCCGATATGTTTGAAATGGTTATGCCAAAATCTATATCGATGCCATCAACTCCAAGAAACAATATGCTGCAGGAAATCTCATCCAGAACACTCATGGCGTGAGCTCCTGCAACCGAGGATGAGTTTTGCCTGATGAGGCCACCCAATTGTAATACCTCAACGTTGGGTCGGTTGCTTAATTCCAATCCTACCTTCAGCGCGGGGGTAATAACAGTTAAATGTTTGGTTGGGTGAAGCATACGGGCCAGTTCAAAAACGGTGGTGCCCGAGCCTATCATAATAGAATCGGTTTGCCCTATGAGTTCAATTGCGGCTTTGGCTATCTTTTTTTTCTCGTCAGAGTTTATAAATTCTTTCTCATAAATAGGACGGTCAACAGCGTAGGGGTTATTTAAAGAACCGCCGCCGTGTGTCCGGAACAAAAGGTTCTTATCTTCTAATAATTTTAAATCCTTTCTAATGGTTACTCCGGATACGCCCATTTCTTCCACAAGATCAATAATGTTAACTTTTCCTTCCTTCTTTAATTTTTCCAGGATAAACTGGTGTCTGTCAGTTATATTTTTCATTTATTCAGAAATATGATCTAAAAATAGAAAAAATAATGTTAACAAACCTTTTAGTTTGTATGAAATTTGCATTTCAAAATATTTATTTTAATTTAATTTTGTTTTATTAAGTTTAAAATGTTTAATTTGTTTATGATTAATTGATGCTTTAACGTCTTTTTAATTAAAATAAACCTAACAGGATGGTAATACCAAATGCCGTCTTTTAGCCTTTTTTAATCAACTAATAATAAACTAAAAATAAAAGAGATGACTCATTCGGGTAAATCTGTACTTGATAAAGCGGGTATTCCAAAGCACCTTGCCTGGGGTTACCTGGGTATCCTTATTTTTATGATGGGTGATGGTGTTGAACAGGGATGGTTAAGTCCGTACCTTTTGGGTAGGGGATTAACTATACAGCAGTCCGCATCATTGTTTACCGTATACGGGATAACTATAGCTATTTCATCCTGGTTTTCCGGTGTTTTGGCCGAGGGTTATGGGCCAAAAAAAACCATGCTTGCAGGTATCTTGCTATATATTTTAGGTACAATTGGTTTTGTAGGTTACGGCATGCCCGAACTGCATTTTCCGGTTATGCTGATCACTTACGCTATAAGGGGATTCGGTTACCCGCTTTTTGCCTACTCGTTTTTAGTTTGGATAACCTACAGGAGCCCTCAGCAAAAATTGGGTACGGCGGTAGGGTGGTTCTGGTTTGTTTTTACCGGCGGTTTAAACGTTTTTGGCGCTTACTACTCAAGTTGGGCAATTGAGCACCTTGGTTATCTGAATACACTATGGAGTTCTATATTCTGGGTTGTATTGGGCGCCTTTTTCGCGCTGGTATTAAATACAGATAAGTTTAAGGCCGGCGAGGGAACGGTAAGTAAATCTGAAGAACTGGCCAAGGGGCTCACTATTATGAGGGAAGAGCCTAAAGTTTTGCTTGGCGGTATTGTACGCATTATCAATACAACCGCGCAGTTTGCTTTTCCGGTATTTCTGCCAACTTATATGGCTGCCCATGGGTTTTCAACTACCGCATGGCTGCAAATTTGGGGAACCATCTTTACGGCTAACATCGCATTCAATTTAATTTTTGGCTTTGTTGGCGATGGTTTTGGATGGAAAAATACCGTGATGTGGTTTGGTGGGGTGGGTTGCGCTTTAACAACCCTGCTCTTTTATTATTCTCCGGTTTTATTTGGAGGTAGTTTTTGGCTGGTAATGCTGAGCGGCGTATTGTGGGGCGCTTTGCTGGCCGGTTATGTACCGCTATCGGCGCTTGTACCGTCGCTTGTTAAAAAAGATAAAGGTGCAGCCATGGCCGTATTAAATCTGGGTGCCGGTTTGGCCGTTTTTGTTGGCCCGGCCATAGTCGGGATTTTCATAGGAACTGTTGGTAACGAAGGCGTGGTTTGGATATTAGCCAGCCTGTATTTTATCAGTGCCCTGTTAACCAAGTATATTTCGCTGCCTGATAATGCAAAAACGGCACATTCCTTAAAAAAAGTGCCTGATATTATACTCAAATCAGAGTAAAATCCCCTTGAAAAATTTACTAATAAAATACATATAAACAAATATGAGGATACTGATAACAGCCCCGTATAATCAAAAAGGACAGGACATACTTTCCGGTAAATTCGGCGAAGTTATTTACAAACCCTGGAAAGATAATGGCAGGGCATTTAACGAAACTGAACTAAATAAGTTGATTGATGAAACGCGTGCTGATGCTTTAATTACCGAACACGATAATGTAACAGCTAATGTTATAAACCTTCACCCGGAGCTGCAATTTATAGGTGTTTGCCGGGGTACTCCGTCAAATGTTGACCTGGAGGCGGCCAAAAAGAGTGGAATACAAGTATTTTATACACCAGCGCGTAATGCCCAGGCTGTTGCCGAACTATTTATAGCTAACGTAATTAATCTGCTGCGTAACACCATCCCCAGCTGGCAATGGTTAACCGGCGAAAACTGGGAGGAAGGAGCTCATACTTCATATCTTCAATTTAAAGGTAACGAACTGGCTGGTAAAACAATTGGAATGGTTGGCTTTGGAGCAGTGGGGCAAAGAATTGCGGAAATGGTTAAAAACTTTCCATGCCAAATCAAGTTTTATGATCCTTATATCGAAAGCCCGAACACCGACTATTATAAAACCTCACTGGAAGATGTTTTTAAAAGTAGCGATATTGTTTCAATTCATTTACCGGTTAACGACCAAACAATTGGTATGATTGATGAAAAATTAATTTCCATAATGAAACCGGAAGCCATATTCGTGAATACCGCAAGGGCCAGCGTGGTAAAGCGCGACGATCTGCTCAACGCGATAGAAAATAACAAGATCAGGGGCGCTGTGCTTGATGTGTTTGATTTTGAGCCACCAGATCAGAAAGATTATCGCCTGATCAATCACCCTCATGTTTTGGCAACGCCCCATACCGCGGGTGCTACCCACGAAGTAGAGGATCATCATGTTGATATTTTAAATGAAAGGATCTTGAATTGGGCTTCATTAAACGGAAATAGCAACAGCACGAAGAAAAAAATAGCCTGACCAGGAATGATATCTAAGGAAGCATATATTGTAATTGATATAGGAACCGGGAACGTACGGGTAGCAGTAACGGATGTTACCGGCGAGATATTGGGTATCGACCGTGAAAATATCATATATCATAAAGACATAAATTATCCTGAAGCGCTTTATTTTGACACACAACAGCTTTGGGAACAGGTTTCGCACCTTACAAAAAACGCTCTGAGCCAGGCCGGCGATGTACTTATTAAAGCATTAACCGCTACCAGCCAGCGAGAAGGAATTGTATTGCTCGACAAAAATGGTAATTCGCAAATCGGCTTGCCAAATATTGATCACCGTGGCCGGGAGTGGGAGGATATGATCAGAGATAAAAGCCACGTTTACCAGTTAACCGGGCGTTATCCCACATCGCTTTTTTCTGCTATGAAAATTGTGGGTATCCGTGAAAGGCGGAAAGATATATGGGAAGATTTTTCTACTTTCTTGAGTATAAGCGACTGGATAGAGTACATGCTGAGCGGGGTCGTTCATTATGAACACTCCCAGGCATCTGAAACTCTGTTGTACGATGTAGAGGGGAAGAGCTGGTCTACAGACCTTTGTGGTGTTTTTAATATAAATCCGTCTGTACTGCCTCCGCTTACGGACTCTGGTACGATCCTGGGAACAATAACTAACGAACAGGCGGTAAATCTTCGGGTGTCAGCCGACGCTCAGATAATTGTAGGCGGCGGCGATACCCAGCTGGCGATTATGAGTACATGCCCCGAGACAAATGATGTAGTAATTGTATCAGGGACAACAACACCCATTATAAAACTTACCAGCCAATACGTTACTGACGAAAAAGAGCGTACCTGGACGGGCAGGCATACCAATGAAAACAGTTTTATGTTTGAGGCTAATGCCGGTGTAACCGGGTTAAACTATCAGCGGTTAAAGGAAATTTTTTATCCCAATGAAAGCTACGATGTTATTGAACAGGAATTAACAGAAGTAAATAGTTTTCAATGTATAGCCTCCCTCGGATCATTACTGGCAGATGAAAAGGCACCATTAACAAAGGGCGGTTTTATTTTTGATGCCCCGGTTTCACATCAGTTAACCCGGGCAAGTTTTGTGTGGGCCACGCTTTGGGATATAGCCTGCAGTATCTGTGAAAATTATAAAACATTAAATAGTGTAAGCGCTCATGAGCAGGATTATATATGGGCATGTGGAGGTGGAGTTCAGAGCCACACGTTGCGGCAGTTTATAGCGGCACTTTTAAATAAAAGAGTAATTATCCGCAACAGCTACCGCCAGTCATCGGTAGTGGGAGGTGTTTTAATATGTAACAAAGCACTTGGAAAGGCGCAGCCCCCGGCAGTAATCCTTGAGGTTGTTGAACCCGCAGAGAGGGCCCATTATAAGTTACTATACAATGAATGGAAAAGGACCCGTTCGTCATTTAAAGAGATATTGAGTTGATGGAATCATATTTTATAGGGATAGATATTGGTACACAGGGAGCAAGAGTTGTTTTGGCAGATGCAAAAGGTGATATCATCTCGTCGGCGGAGCAAGTGTTCCCGTTAAATGATCAATCAAGAGAAGAGCAATCGCCTAAAGAATGGTGGGATGCTTGCTACCGCTCATTATCTGCTTTGCTGCAAGGTGAAGAAGCACAAGCCATCGCTGGTAATATAGAAGCTATTGCGGTAACCTCTACATCGGGTACAGTAATTCCTTTAGATGAAAATAATCAGCCGCTTCATAATGCTATTATGTACAGTGATAAACGATCTGTTCATCAGGCAGAGAAATGCACCGCTGCCGCAGTAAAATATCACCATCATGGTTATACTGCTTTCAACTTTTCGAGCGGTTTAGCTAAAATGATATGGTTTCAGGAAACCTATCCCGAAAAGGCGGCTAAGATTGCTAAATGGATACATGCGGCAGATTTTGTTACCGGTATGCTCAGTAATGTTTGGGGTGTTACCGATTATACAAATGCATTCAAATCAGGTTATGACGTTAGTAAGTATGAGTGGCCCGAATATTTATACACCCGGCTTCCATTAAAAAAAGAATGGTTACCGCAGGTGGTACCATCAGGAACAGTAATTGGCACTATTACAGCATATATAGCAAATGAACTTGGTTTGCCCAAAACGGTGAAAATTACAGCAGGCATTACAGATGGTTGCGCATCGCAAATAGCATCTGGCGCTATAAACCCCGGCGAGTGGAATACCACCATTGGCACAACTATGGTAATAAAGGGAGTAACTAAAAATGAAGTTCCTGATCCCCATGGCCGTTTATATAGCCACAGGCACCCAGAAGGTTACTGGATGCCCGGGGGAGCCAGTAATACCGGGGCCGATTGGGTTACCAATGAGTTTGGCGACGATCTGCTTAACTTAAATGAACAGGCAGGGCGGCTTATCCCAACGCGTCATATAGCTTACCCGCTAAGGCAGGAGGGAGAACGTTTTCCCTTTATAGCGCCGCAGGCCCGGGGCTTTGAGCCGGAAGGATTAACCAGGGAAGAACAGTTCGCCGCAAATATGGAAGGTGTTGCTTACCTGGAACGGTATACTTATGAAATGATAGAACAATTATCGGGCGAAAAGGTGAATGCGATTTATACGGCAGGAGGGGCCAGCAACAGCGATACCTGGCTCAGGATCAGGAGTAACGTGCTCAATAAGCCTGTTTATAAAATGAAACATGTATCCGGAGCAATGGGGGCGGCCATGCTGGCTACTTCAAAAACGTATTATGGCTCGTTAACAGAGGCTGTTAAACAAATGGTATTAATTGAAAAGGAGATTCACCCTGAAAAAGAACTGGCAGAACAATATGAGGCCAATTACCGTGAATTTATTGCTGTTATGCAACAAAAGGGATATATAAAAGGAGGCATTGATGCTTAGCGTTTACTTATTAAGGCATGGTGAAACTACTTATAATGCCGATGGCAACCGCTACTGCGGCCGAACAGATGCCAGCCTGACCAATAAGGGAATAAAACAGGCCGTAAATGTATTTCACCAATTAAAGGATGAAAAATTTAACGCGGTTTACTCATCACCATTGAGCAGGGCCTGCCTCACAGCCCAGATAGCTACAGAAAGCAAACAGGTACAAACAGATGAACGTATTATTGAGGTTGATTTTGGTACATGGGAAGGTAAAACAAAGGAAGAGTTTATAGCCGAAGAGCCATCTTTATGGGAGGCATGGATGAGTGACCCTGCAAATGCGAAAGCCGGAGGCACTGGCGAAACCGGGGCCGAGGTTATTGAAAGAGTAGACTCCTTTTTTAATGAAATGCTGCAAAAACATGCAAACCAAACCATCGTAGTGGTAGCGCATAATGGCATAAACCGCTTGTATATGGCCTATAAGTTAGGTATGGAATTAAAAAACTATAGAAGGATATTCCAGGAAAATTCCGCAATCACTTTTTTTGAGCTGGATGATACCGGCGAAATTACACTGAAAAGATTAAACGCATAAATTATATTAAAACCATGAACAGGTTATCATCTACCAAAGTATTTTTATCCTGCCTGCTGTTAGTTGTAACAGCCAAAGTTTCATCTGCGCAAACCGAAATAAATACGCTTCATTTTAAAAGTGCTAATGAGTTTCAGCAGTATTTTAAGCATACTGGTAAAGATATGCCGGTGATTAGCGGTCACCGCGGGGGAACAACTACTGGATATCCTGAAAATTGCGGTGCCACTTTTGAAAATACGCTTAAACACACACCTGCCTTTTTTGAGATAGACCCGAGATTAACTAAAGATAGTGTGGTTGTTTTAATGCACGATGAGACGCTTGACCGCACAACAACCGGCAAAGGCAAAGTTTCTGATTACACCTTTGCGGAGCTACAGCAATTCAGATTAAAAGACCCGCAAGGAAATGTTACCGACTATAAAATACCCACCCTTAAAGATGTAATACTATGGAGTAAGGGTAAGACTGTACTAAACCTTGACCACAAGGACGTGCCGCTTGAAATGACTGCTAAAATATTAAAAGAGTGCAAAAATGATGAAGTAATGCTCACCGTACATAATGCGCAGCAGGCCCGGTTCTATTATGATAATAACCCTAAAAATATGATGTCGGCATTTGTGCTGACAAAGGAAGCATTTTACACTTACGAAAAAGCCGGTGTTCCCTGGAAAAACATGATAGCCTATATTGGTCCAACCAATAAACCCGAAAATAAGGAATTGCTTGATCTGTTGCATGCAAAGGGAGTAATGTGCATGATTTCGGCAGCCCCGTCTTATGATAAATTAAAAGACTCTGCCGAGCGTGCTACCCATTATCGCGAAACATTTACCATGGGTGCTGATATTCTTGAATCTGATTTGCCCATTGAAGTGGCAACGGCTATAAAATCAATTATGCCTGAATCTGGTTTGCAAAAAAAGTTTTGGGGAAAGGCTAAATTATAGTTCATAATCAGTTTGTATTAAAATAACAACAGCCAGTATAATACCGGCTGTTGTTATTTTATGATAATCCCGTTTAAGTTATTGCTGACCGTATAATACGCCGCGGCCACCTGTACCTACATACAACTTACCAAAAACTTGTCTGTCGGCGGCAATTACCTTTACACCGGCAGGGAATTTTTGAGTTCCATCAACCCTGTCCCAGGTTACACCAAGATCGGTAGAGCGGTACATCCCTTTTACGCCAGATAATGTGCCAAAACTATATGCTGCAGGAATACTTGTACCTGTAGCTGGTGCTCCGAATGAGAACGCCGTAGATGTGGTTAATGCACTTATCTTAGTAAAAGTTTGGCCTCCGTTCGTGGTTCTGTAAAGTCCGTTACCATCAAGACTTACCCAAACTTCGCCGGTTGTACCTGGTCTTGCTGTTACAAATAAATAGGTGTTTTTTGCAGGTATGGCGGTAGTATTTTGTTGAGCCCATGAAGCTCCGCCGTTGGAGGTGGCATACAGGAAGCCTGATTTGTATATATAAAAACGATCGCCATCAACACAATCTGCAGCTATCGAAAAATCCTTACTCCAAACATCAACTGCTGCTACAGAACCCACCGGTGCTCCGGTAGCTGCGGCCCATGATGCACCTCTATTAGTGGTGTAGTATACACCTCCGCTGGTACCGCCGGCTATATAAACCATTTTATCAGGATTGGTAGCCGATATTGCTATTCGGCCAAGTTTAACACCAGCCGGGAGTGTGCGGGTTGTCCAGGTGGTGCCACTATTGGCCGATGTAGCCAGTATGGTACCAGTGCCATCATTACCCGATGCGCCAAGGATAGCGATGTTTGCCGGAGTACTTTCGCAATAAGCGATGCTAAAGCCTTCATTAATATTGTAAAGTCTTGATGGGTACGCGTTGATATTGTCATGGCGGAAGCCAAATACGTCGGCTGCACCCGAATATAAAGCTGGTCCGGTTGGAGGTGCAGCCATAGTTAATATTACAGTTTCTTCATGACCTTTTTCGCGGGTGCTCCAGTCAACAGAGCCTGCTTGCCACGCGTTTGACAAATACCAGATACCAAACCAGTCGGTATAATAAAGGTCACCATGATGAAGAGGGTCAAAGGCAATACTGGAGGTAGCGCTTGAAAACCAGCTTGTTGGCCACCATGTAGGTTCCACAGTTTTGGTTATAGGTAAAGCAGCTGTATTCATTTGTTGCCAGGTAGTACCTCCGTCTGATGAACGGTAAAGGGGGTTATTAAAGGTTGAATACCTTTGGCACACAGCTATTTTTAAATGATCTGATGCCTCAATTGAAAGACCGCAATAATTTTTACCTGTGCCACCTGCCGGAGTGATGTCTTTCCAGGTTGTGCCGTTCCATACAGTAACTCCGGTGGAATGTGCTACATATAAATTTCCGTCAACCACTGCCATCCTGTTGGGTGATACCGGAGCACCTGACAAAGCAGCAAAAGTTGTTCCGCCATCGGTGCTTCTATAAATACCAGCACCCGGAATACCCACATAAACCTTTGCCGATCTGCTGCTTATTGTAGTAGCCGGATCAACAACAACCGTGCGCACACCATTTACCCCGCCGTTAGGTACGCTGGTAATTTTAGTCCAGGCGGTACCTTCATTGGTGCTGCGATAAAGCCCGTCTGAACGTGTGCCCGCATAAATTACGGTACTGGTGAGGGGATCAACAGCTAAACATTCGCCGGTCCAGCGCATGTCGCCATTACCATTATAGGTTGCAGACATAACTTTGGTCCAGCTTGACCCAACATTATCAGAACGGTAAACGCCATCATTAAGCGCCAAATAAACGCGATCGGGCTTATTGGCGTCAAGTGCCATACCATCTACCCTGATTTGACTCATACCGTCAAGAAGTTGTACCCAGCGTTGATTAGTACCATCCCAATGATAAGCGCCGCCAACATCGGTACGGATATACATCCTGTTTGCCGTTGTTGGGTGGATCACAATCCCGGTAACATAACCGCCGCCCCCAATGGTTACATTATCCCATGTATAAGGGATAATTGCATTAGTACCGGCAACAGTTTTTGCGCGGGCTTGGCTTTTTTCATCAGGAGTTAAACTGGCTGCTTTCTTGCAGGAGGATAAACTCTGGAACATTGCTGTGCAGAGGAACAATAAAGAAATTGTTTTTTTCATAGTGATTGTTTTTTAGGATATGGGTGAGGATATTTAATAATTTCTTTTGGCGGTTTATACTACTTAGGATAGCTGTTGTTTTAAATAATATTTTTCCATTACTGGTTAGTTTGTGTTTGATAATTAAGACAATAGCCGGCTATGATTCTACTATATATATTTATAAAATATTATAATATCTAAGAAAACTTAAGAAATGTATTGCCAATTCAAACAGCTAAAGATTTGGTTAGAAGAAATAACCATTTATTGCTCCTGATTTCGTTTTTGGGGAATTATTACAATTAACATTTTAAAAAAATACAAGTAATAATAGCTCCATACCTTTGCAATTTATCTGCCTTATGAATCAATTTACATTTAAATACATAGCAACATGTTTTGTTGCAGGGTTTACACTTTGCTTATTATGTAATTATGCATACGCCCAGCAGGCCATTAAGGATTGCAAAAAATGCATCATCATGGCCGATCAGTCCAAGCAGCGTGTAGCCATAGCCGATGTATCAAAAAAAGCAATTATATGGGAATGGGAGCCGGCTAATTCAAATGTGAAAACAGAATATGTCAAATGGTTTTCAAGCATCAGCGAGGCCAAGCCGGTTTATAATATGCAATATGTGCTTGTTACTGCATCGGGTGGTGGTGTAGCTTTGGTGCGTATTGCAGATAAAAAGGCTGTATTTTATGCTTATGCCGGGGGAAATACACATTCGGCAGAAGTTTTGCCCGATGGTAATATCGTTAGCGCGTCGAGCACCGGCCAGTACCTTACTATTTTTAAAGTTGATACACTTGTCTCACCTGATAAAGTTTACAGCAAAAAGATCGATATAGAATTTGGGCATAACGTAGTTTGGGACAACAGCAACAAGGTTCTATGGTCGGCAGCTATGAATAAGCTGAAAGCGTTTAAATACAATTTTAATTGCGGCAATCCTGATCTGGAATTAGTTGAAACTATTGATCTGCTGGGCACAGAATCGCATGACCTGTTTCCGGTTTATCATGAAAATAAACTTTGGCTAACAGATACCTCCGCTATTTATACATTTGATCCTGCTACAAAAAAAATTGCTAAAACAAATTTCAGCCGGCGGAGTATCAAAAGTATTTCATCAGGCCCGTCAGGGTTTCCAGTCATACTTTCAGAACCGAAGGAGAAATGGTGGACAGATGCTGTCATCGATATCAAAGGGAATACCGTATTTGAACAGAATGGCCTGAAATTGTATAAAGCGAGGTGGTTTTTACCCAATAGTTTTAGTTATCCGCTTAATGATGCTTTTAAGCAATGCAAATAATTATATAACATACAATATGTAATTACTTAACACTTATGTCGCTTCTTTGCCGCGGTCATGATCAACAGTGGCTAAGCCCTAAGCAATGAACGATGATACTAAACCATTTTTATTAAAGCTTATCGCTGAAAATAAAGATAATGAAGCCTGTAAATATTTGTGGGATCAGTATTATGACGTATTGTTTAAATTCGCTGTCGCGTATTTAAAATCAAAAGAATTAGCGGAAGAGGTTGTATCAGACGTATTATACCAGGTTTGGAGTACTAAACATCATTTAGATAATATTCAGCATTTAAGGGTTTACCTTTTTACGGCTGTCAGAAATCGCTGCTATACACAATTGTCAAAAAAAAAACGCGAACAATCCCTGTTTGTGAATACCGGCGAACTTCATGAAGATTCGCATATTGATTTCAATATCGATCCGGAAAAGCAAATGATAACCGGCGAACTGTCAAAATTTATAAAAGAAATAGTTGATGACCTGCCCCCTCGCTGTAGGCAGATATATAAAATGATACGCGAAGAGGGCTTACGCAATAAAGATGTAGCTGTTGAGTTAGGTATTTCTATAAATACTATAGATGTGCAGTTAGCAATAGCTCTAAAAAAGATAACTAAGGCTATGCAGTTGTACTTTAACCGGTAGTGCACCCATCTGCCGGCTATTCCTGAAATTTACTTTATTAGTTTGTTGTATAATGGGAGGTTGTGCTTTCTGCAGTTTTATATTGCAATATTATTTTTAATAAAATAACCTTTAGTACAATTTTAGTTAGATATAGTCTTTAGTGTAAAATGTTACTGTGAACATTTTAATAAGTTTTTGTAAACAGTTATAAATAAGTTCATGACAGGGAATTATATTATTAAAAATATACCTAATCCTTGTTAAGTTAAAGAATATAATTTTTCAATTTATGCATGAAAAGATTACACGGCGCCAATGGGGCAAGATAGCTTTAAAGGGCACATCTGCTTTTGTTGGTTTGTCGGCTTTACTATATAGCCAGCCTTCCTTTAGTAAAAGCGAAGAAGGGCATAATAAAAAGCAAGCGGGTTCAAATTATTTACCTGGAAAGGTATCAATAGGAATACAAACCTACAGTTTTCGGGACCGTAACCTTGACGAAACAATAAAGGCAATGAAGGAGCTTGGAATAAAAAGCTGTGAGCTTTGGGAGGGCCATGTAGAACCATCTGAATTTCAGTGGAAACCCAACAGCACTCCAGAGCAAACAAAGGCTAAACAGGCGGGGCTGGAAAAATGGCGGGCCGAACTTAATATAGGCGATATCAAGAAGCTTCGTGACAAAATTGAACAGGCTGGAATAACGATACAGGCATATAATGGTACTATTAAGGATAATACTTCAGATGTAAGTATTGATACCATATTTAGAATAACACGTGCCCTGGGAACCGACCTGCTAACTACATCGCCTACGGTAAGCGTGATGAGACGGGTTGATGTTTATGCTCAAAAGTATAAAGTGAGGGTAGGCATGCATAATCATGACCATTTTGAAAAACCTAATGAAATAGCATCTCCCGAAAGTTTTGTGAACGGCATGGCAGATAACTCTGATTATATTGGGATTAATCTCGACATAGGTCATTTTACAGCCGCCAATCAGGATCCTTTAAGCTATATCCGCGAACATCACCAAAAGATATACTGCATTCATTTAAAAGACAGAAAGCGCAATCATGGCATCCGTACCCCATTTGGACAGGGCGATACCCCCATTGCCGAAATATTACGGTTAATACGTGATAACAATTGGCCTATCCCGGCCAATATTGAATATGAATACAATGGCACTGATACCTTTACAGAAGTGAAAAATTGTCTTGATTATTGTAAAAAGGTTTTGGTTTCATAAATATAATTTGTTAGGTATTATATGGAAAATAACATTAATGATTCTGGAATAACCAGGAAACAATTTATTCAAAAAGCCGCGGTGCTTTCTGCTTTTTTTATAGTTCCGCGCCATGTTTTAGGCGGTACAGGTTTTGTACCTCCGAGCGATAAAATAACATTGGGATTCATAGGCGCCGGCCGGCAGTCGCTCACTTTACAAAAAAACTTCCTGCCGCTTACCAATGCACAAATAGTAGCGGTTAGTGATGTTTATGAAGCCAAGGTAAATAATTTTGCCAACCTTGTAAGCACTTATTACGCACAGAATAAACCTGAGCAGAAGTACGCGAGTATTAAAACCTATCATAATTATAAAGATATATTAAGCCGTAAGGATATTGATGCGGTAGTAATTGCAACGCCCGACCACTGGCATGCTGTAATTGGTGTGCAGGCTGCAAATGCAGGCAAGGATATTTATTGTGAAAAGCCACTTTCTTTAACAGTTGCAGAAGGCCGAGCAATGGTTAAGGCGGTAAGGAAAAATAAACGGGTTTTTCAAACAGGCAGCATGCAGCGTTCGTGGCCCGAATTCAGGCAGGCTGCTGAATTGGTACGTAATGGTTATTTAGGAGAGCTAAAAGAAATTAAGGTAAGCGTTGGCGGTCCGCCGGTTGATTTTAACCTGCCACAGGAGCCTGTAGCCACCGGCCTTGACTGGAATACCTGGCTGGGGCCAAATGAATATATTGTTTTTAACCACGAATTAAATCCTGCTGTTGGCGTTGATTTATGGGCAAGATGGCGCGATTTTAAAGGTTTTGGCGGCGGCGGTATGACTGACTGGGGCGCACACATGTTTGATATTGCACAATGGGCCCTTGATATGGACGAGAGCGGTCCGGGGCAGGTTATTCCTCCAGACGGGAAGGAAAATGCCTTTCTTACTTACATTTACGGCAACGGTGTTAAAATGTACCATGAAAATTTTGGCAAGCAAAATGCCATGCGATTTATTGGTACAGAGGCAACTATCGACGTACAGCGTCATAAAATAACACTTCCTCCGGCATTGCAGAATAAGCAAATAAGCGAAAACGAAAAGCATGTTTATTTAAGTACTAACCATTATGATGATTGGTTAACCGCTATAAAAAAGCGGAGCAAACCAATTTGCGATGTGGAAACAGGCCATCGTACAGCTACAGTATGCAATATAGGTAATATTGCATATGAGCTTAAAAAGCCCTTGAAGTGGGATCCTAAGACAGAGAAGTTTAATGATGCCGATGCAAATCAATTGCTAAGTCGTAAAATGCGGTCGGGGTTTAATATTTTATAATTATAGATAGGCATTTTTTTAAATCGTTTTATAACTAAATAAAAGAATTAAAGGTGCTTATTTGCGAAAATGTTTAACAGTTTATAAACAAGCTGCTGCAGATATAATGGGTATTAAGAACAGGATATGGATTTTAATGGGTAAAAAGCTTTCGGGCTCGCTAACCCCTGCTGAAGAACAGGAGTTAGATGGGCTTTTTCAAGCTTATCCGGATGTTTGGTATACCTATGAGGTTTTAAATAGTTTAGACGACAAAGAAGCCATTCCGCAGACGTTTATAAATGAGATAGAAACGTTGTTAAAATATGATGATATTGATACCGCTGACAAGACAGATCAGGTAAAACCGGCAATATCCCGTATGTGGATAAGAACGGGAATAGCGGCGATGATCCTGTTTTCGGTTTCGTTGATTGGTATATTGAGTTATAAGTATATTAACAAACCAGGTGATCTGGCGAATGAGAATAACGAAATTGTAGTACAAAATGGTACTAAAACCGATGTTGCATTGCCCGATGGCAGTCAGATAATTTTAAATTCGGGCAGCAGACTAACCTATGCCAAAAACTATATCTCTGCAGATGCAAGAGAGGTTTTTTTATCGGGCGAAGCTTATTTCAAGATAGTGCATGATAAACAACACCCCTTCATCATTCATACTGCTAATGCCGACATAAAGGATATAGGGACAACATTTAATGTAAAAGCCTACCCCGGCGAAAAAGTTACAGAAGCCTCGTTAATTGAAGGAGCAATTGAAATTTCTTTTAAGAATAATGCGGCAAAAAAAATCATACTCAAACCAAACCAGAAAATTACATTGACAAATAGTATTGCCAATATTGATAAGGAACCAGCTGGCTCAGAGCAGGGAGATTATTCTGAAAGCAATTATAATATTGCCTCCCTCACGGTAGATAAAAACATTGAAAGCAAATTTGCGGAAATAGCCTGGATAAATAATGAGTTGGTTTTTAAAAACGAAACATTTGAAGACCTCGCAAAAAAAATGGAAAGACGTTATAACGTTGAGATTACCTTCAGCGACGCTAAAATAAAACGCGCTTATCTGACCGGAGTTTTCAGGAATGAAAATATTGAACAGGCGTTAAAAGTACTTCAACAAATAACTCCCTTTAAATATCAGATAAATCACGATAAAGTGTTGATTGGTTCATTATAATCTCTCATAAGTAATTATCACAAAGCAACCAATTATCCGGAATAATAATCCCGTTATCATGACGATTTCCTTTTGTTCCCATAGCTTTTGCTATGGGTTACGCACATGTGGTTTATGATGAACTAAGTCTACACATATTAACCAGAAACCATAATAAAAATAGATTTTGCTTAGTAGAATTTAAAATGCCTGCTGTCTTCCCTTGTGTGTGCAGCTTAATAAGTCCATGTTGTTTCACTTAAAATAAAATGTATGAAATGAAATTTACTCCCACCTCCAACAAAGTTGAATAAAATAAAAAAGGGAAATGCGGCAACATTCCCCTTAAAATTTTAAGCAATTAAAAAGACAAGAGCACTTGAAATTACCCAAATCTATTATTGATTACTTAAAACACAAATGTATGAAAAAAAAAATGCTGTATGCGGTTAAACACCGTATGCGGAAGCTTCAATTAACTATGCGGTTCACAATTTTGTTTGTATTTCTATTTTGTCTGCAACTGTCGGCCAAAGTATATTCTCAAAAAGAAATTACTGTTAAGACAGATAAAAAGGAAGTTAGGTTAATCCGGGTTTTTGAAATGATCGAAAATCAAAGTAAATACCGGTTTTTTTATAGTAATAAAGAAGTACCTGTTAACGCACCGGTACAAATAAAAGCAAACGGGAATGTTGCGATAGAGGATTTACTGCAATCGTCATTGGAAAAATTTGGCCTGAATTTTAATATTTTGCCTAATGATGTAATCATTATAGCTCCTAATAACGGTAAAATAGTTCCGATAAAAATAAAAGGTATTATTAAGGATAGTAAGGGCGTTACCTTGCCCGGTGTATCGGTAAAAATCAAAAATGTAAATAAGGGTACGTTAACAGACCAGAACGGTATTTTTGAAATTGATGCTCCTGAGGATGCTGTGCTGGTGTTTTCATTTGTAGGCTTTCAAACGCAGGAAATACCGGTAAGTGGTAAAAGTGTTTTGGAAGTAACATTGCTCGATGAAAATAAAAGCTTGAATGAGGTAGTCGTAGTTGGTTATGGAACCCAGAAAAAATCATCAACCACAGCTGCTATCTCTACAGTAAAAGGTGCTGATATAGTAAATAACCCTGTTGCTAATGTTACCAATAGTATAGCAGGAAGAGTACCGGGCATATCAGCTGTTCAGGGTACCGGTGAGCCGGGAGCCGACGGAGCTACCATAAGGGTTAGGGGAATTGGTACCACCCAAACTGGTGCAAATGCATCTGCCCTTACCATAGTTGATGGGATACCCCGTGCATTTTCACAGATAAACCCAAATGAAATAGAAAGCATTACAGTGCTTAAAGACGCGGCAGCGGTGGCACCTTATGGTTTAGCTGGTGCAAACGGGGTAATTTTAATTACCACCAAAAGAGGCAAGGAAGGTAAAATGTCATTAAGTTATAATGGCTGGTATGGTTTTCAGCGCCCTGCCCGTTTTCCGGATTATTTAAACGCTTATGACTATGCGACAGCTTACAACCAGGCCGATAAGAATGCTGGCTTACCGGAAGCTTATTCTGCAGATCAGCTGCAAAAATATAAAGATCATTCAGATCCAGATCATTATCCAGATCATGACTGGATAAGAGAGGTGATCAACTTTAACGCGCCCATGACCTCTCATAATTTAACCCTCAGCGGCGGTTCTGATAAGGTGCGTTTTTTTACCTCTATAGGTTATTTATATCAGGAAGGATCTGTAAATGTAATTAACTATTCCAGGTACAACCTGGCCAGTAACGTTGATGTAAATGCGACCAAAACAACTACTGTTTCGTTAGATGTAAAAGCCAGCTATGAGATAACCAAAAATCCCGGGGCAACATCAGGGGCAGGTATATATACTTCGGTTACTAAAAACTCGCCCTTATTACCAAATCAGTTAAGCTTTAGCAACGGTTTGCCTGGTAATACATTATTGCCATCAATATATGACAGCGGGTATGATAAAAAAGACAATAACATTTTGTTTACCCAATTATCAATTGAGCAAAAACTACCCTTTATAAAGGGCCTGGCAATTAAGGGTGTGATAGCCTATGACAAGGGTTATATTTTTGATAAAAATTTTCAAACCCCATATACCTACTATTCTTTAAATGCTTCAAACCAATTTATACCTGTTAAAGCAGGTTTAGCTGCGCCAAGTCTTAGTGAAAGTTTCAACCAGGCGGTTAATACAACTTTGCAGGGATATATTACCTATCAGCGCACATTTGGTAAAAACGATATCAATTTATTAGCTGTGGCCGAGAAGAGGAGCGGAAATAATAATTTGTTTGGCGCCTCCCGCATGAACTATCAGGTTGACCTGGATGAGCTTTCGTTAGGCAGTTCGGCTAAAAATGATTATGATAACAGTGGCTCCTCAAACAGCTCAAAACAAATTGGATATGTATACCGTGCCAGCTATAATTATGATCAAAAATACTTTGCTGAGTTTTCTGGCAGGTATGATGGCCATTATTATTTTGCTCCCGGTAAAAGATTTGCCTTTTTTCCGGCGCTTTCACTGGGCTGGAGACTATCACAGGAAAGTTTTATCCGCGACAACTATAGCTGGATTGATAACCTGAAACTTCGCGGTTCGATTGGTAAATCGGGCAACCTGGCAGGTTCTGCATTTCAATACCTTAGTTCTTACGGTGTTAACAGCAGCTATGTTTTTGGTGGCACATCTTATACACAGGTACAGGGTGCGTTTGAACGTGCCCAGTCAAACCCAGACATTACCTGGGAAACCTCTAAAAAGCTGGATATTGGCTTAGAAGGTCTATTATTTAAAGGACAGTTAGGCTTTGAATTTGATGTATTTAAGGAGCGTCGTTCAGACATGCTGGTACCTCCAACAGCTACAGTGCCATTAGAGTATGGTATCGGCTTATCGCAGGTGAATGGCGGTATAATGGATAATCAAGGATTGGATTTCTCTATAAACCACTCACATAATTTCGCTAACGGGTTATCATATAACGTAGGGTTTAACTTCAGTTACGCGAAGAATAAACTGGTGCAAACTTTTGAAAGTGGTGCCACCTATAATAATCCTAACCGCAGGTTAACTGGAAGGCCTTTAGGTACCCAGTTTGGTTTCCAAGCCATTGGTTTCTTCCAGTCACAGGATGAAATAAACTCATCAGCAACCCAGTTTGGCAAGTTAATTCCGGGTGATATCAAATACAAAGACCAAAACGGAGATGGAAAAATAGATGATAATGACCAGGTGCCGATAGGTAAGCCCATTGTTCCGCAAATTGTTTACGGTTTAACCGGAGGTATCGCCTGGAAAGGAGTTGATATCAGTATGCTTTGGCAGGGAGCCGCTGAAGGTAGCTATCTGCTTATTGATGAGGCCGGAGCAGCATTTTTTAACGGTGCGAAAATATTTAAAGAGCAAATGAATACCTGGTCGCCGAGTAATCCAAATGCCAGGTACCCTATATTATTGCCCTCGCCCAATACCAATAGCTCTCAGCCATCATCATTATATATAAGCAGCGGAAGTTATTTAAGACTTAAAACCGCGCAGATAGGTTATACATTCCCGCTGTTATTAACCGGCAAAATCGGAATTAAATCATTAAGAGTATTTGTTTCCGGGCAAAACCTGTTAACGTTTTCTGCTGATAACTTCATTGATCCTGAACTGGGTGCCTCAGGAAGTACCAGATCAAGATATTACTTCCAGCAAAAGGTTTACTCAATGGGGGTAAACGTGAATTTTTAATTTTTTACGATATGACAATGAAAGCAATAAAATTAATTTTTATAACAATAGTGTGCATATCAGCCATATCTTGTAACGATAAGGTGCTGGATGTTACGCCTACTGATCAGCTAACGGATGCTTCCGTTTTTTCAACACCAGAAAATGCAGGCCTGTTTTTAAATGATATATATAACAGTTTAAATCCGGGCCCATGGTCGTCGGTATTTACGCTGTTACCTACCGAGATCAGCAACGACCCGCTTGATAATTACTCTGATAATTCGGTAAGCGGGCCATTGGCCGGTATCCCTTCATACCAGGCTTTTGCAAATGGGGGATATGGAGCAACTGTTCCAATTTTTGATAAGCAATGGCAAAACATGTATGCCAATATCCGTAAGTGCAACCTGTTTATTACCAAGCTTACACCAGCTACCTTTGACGAGGCCACAAAAAAATCATATATAGCGCAGGCCAGGTTTTTAAGAGCATATTATTACAAATCGTTAATTGATCTTTACGGCGGAGTACCGCTTATTCTTAAGGCGCTTAATCAAAGTACTGATGGTGATGCTATTTTTTATCCTCGCAACACTTATGAGGAATGTGTTTCCTTTATTGAAAAAGAATGTGAAGACATACAAGCTGATCTGCCACTTACTGTAACAGGTAATAATATTGGCAGGGCTACAAAAGGAGCTGCGCTGGCTTTAGAGGGCGAGGAAGAATTATATGCCGGTAAATGGCAAAATGCGGCCGCAACTAATTTAAAGATCATGAACCTTGGCGCAGGTTACGATCTGTTTGGTGATTATGCAGGCATATTTTATTCGGCCAATGATGACAATAAAGAGGTTGTTTTTGATATTCAGTACGCACCAATCATTAAAGGGACTTCCAGGGATAGCTACTGGGGACCTGTTCAGGTTACTGACGGTACCGGCTATGGCGCTGTAAACCCAACCCAGGATCTGGTTGATTCTTATGAGTTTTTAGATGGTAAAACCGAGGCAGAAGGCTCTGCCATGTTTGATCCGGCCAATCCGTATAACAACAGGGATAAACGTTTCGCGGCATCAATAATTTATGATGGATGCACCTGGCGTAATGGTGTTATTTATACCCGCGCGGGCATACCTAATAATCGCAACGTTTTTGATCCATCGGGAGCGGGTGGTAGTACCCGTTCAGGTTACTTTTTAAGAAAACTGCTTGACCCCGCAATTGTACCGGGCAGTGCCAACATTGGTACACGTACAGGCGGCGCAAATGCAATAATATGGCGATATGCTGAAATATTGTTAAACTATGCTGAGGCTAAAAACGAAGTTTCGGGCCCGGAGCAAAGTGTTTATGATGCTGTTAATAAGGTTAGGGCACGCGGTGGCTTGCCAAATCTGCCGGGTGGTTTATCTCAGGATCAATTGCGTCAGCGTATCAGAAGGGAGCGCAGGATTGAGTTGGCCTTTGAAGGTAAAAGGTTATTTGATCTATGGCGCTGGCGCATAGCCGACCAGGTATTCAGCAAACCGCTAAGGGCTATGAAAATTACAGGTACAGGTACTGCGCTTACCTATGAAAAAGTAAACATAGGAGGTGGACAAATTATATTTAAGCCTGCCAAAAATTACCTGATGCCAATTCCACAAACCGTTATTGCGCAAAATTCTAAAATTACGCAAAATCCGGGTTATTAAATAAAAACGGGTATGGTGCTTATTTTACACCATACCTGTTTTGTATGGTTTATTATTCATTTAGATTCTCTGTAAATAAATATTTATGAAAAGATCAGTAAAATACTATGCAGGCATTTTGATATTACTGCCTGTTGCTTTTGTTGCCGTGCTTGGCTTTAAGGCTGCCGATAAGTTCTATACGTTTAAGCTGCATAATGCAAAGGATGTAAAAGAGTTTTTTAAATACACTCCGGATGCAGTACCGTTTATAAGTGCCCACAGAGGAGGGGCACGGAAAGGATATCCTGAAAATTGCATCGCTACCTTTGAAAATACGCTTAGTCATGTACACTCTCTTTTAGAGATGGATCCACATTACACCAAAGACAGCGATATTGTTGTAATGCACGATGCAACACTTGACAGAACAAGCAATGGAACCGGCAAAATAGCCGACCACACATTAAAGGAAGTTAAAAGCTACAAATTAAAAGATGTTGATGGTAACCTTACCAATTACCAGATCCCAACGTTAGATGAGGTGCTGGAATGGGCTAAAGGCAAAACCATATTAGTGATGGATATGAAAGAGCTATCAATGGAAGCCCGTGTAAAAAAAGTGCAGGAACATAAGGCATACGCGAGCACAATTATTATGGCATATACCATAGCCGACGCGCAAAAATGCTACAAGTTGGATAAAAACATCGTAATGGAAGTGATGCTTAACAGCGTTGAAAAAGTTAAAGAGTTTGATAACTCTGGTGTACCATGGCAAAATGTGATAGTTTTTGTAAGTCAGAAACCCGTAACAGATCCAACGGTATTTAACGAAATTCATAAACGTGGAGCTATGTGTATGGAAGGGGCTGCCTTTAGCTACGATGCTGCTTATACTAAGGGAAATATAAGTATTGAAGAGCTTAATAAAGATTATAAAAGTATAATAGCAGCAGGTGCCGATGTTATTGAGGCCAATTTGGCTATTGAGGCTGGTACGGCTATTCATGATCTGCAACAGGCAAAGATGGCCTCATCATCAAAAGCTAAGTTTTTTTAATGGAAGCACTTCGCTAAAAGATAGCTGTTAATATCAATACAATAATTATGAAAAGAAGATATTTTGCCTGTTTTGCAGTTGTAATCGCACCATTAATATGGTGCGGATTTAAATATCATCCGGATGAGCCAGTTCAACCCCATAAAGAGGATAAACCCAACATTATTTTCATTTTGGCTGACGATATGGGTTATGGCGATGTTGGCTTTAATGGGCAAACTAAAATAAAAACACCCAACCTTGATCAGATGGCGCGTGAGGGCATCATCTTTAAACAACACTATGCGGGTACCGCGGTTTGCGGGCCTTCGCGCGCGGCATTGCTAACAGGTGTTAACAACGCACATGCAACTGTGCGTGAACTCAACGAGTGGAGCGTCAGCGGTAAAGGCGGCGATTTGGGTACAAACGATATAACTGTTGCAAATGAATTGAAAAAGGCAGGTTACGCCACTGCTGTTATAGGCAAGTGGGGAATGAATGAATATAATACTACCGGGAGCGCCCTGAGCCACGGTTTTGATTATTTTTTAGGTTTTAACAGTCACCGCGAAGCTCATCATTACTACCCGGAATACATTTGGCGCAACAATGATAAGGTAATGTTACCCGGAAACAATCCGGCCAAACATATCGGGAAATATTCAAATGACATGTTTACCGAAGAGGCGATCACCTATATAAAAGATCATCGTAATACGCCATTCTTTTTATACCTGCCATATACTACCCCGCATAATGAACTTACTGTACCTGAGGATTCTAAAAAGCAGTATGAGAACCTGGGATGGCCCGAAAGGCCAATGAAGGTTGGGCACTATTACCATGACCCCGAGGGTAATACAGCTTATGCGGGTATGGTTTCGAGATTGGACAGCTATGTCGGGCAAATTTTAGCTCAATTAAAAAAACAGGGAATTGATAATAACACGCTGGTTATTTTTACAAGTGATAATGGCCCCGGATTTGATAACGGATTTTTCGACAGTAATGGCCCCTTTCGCGGAGGCAAGCTGTCTTTATATGAAGGTGGCCTGCGTGAACCTTTTGCTGCCCGCTGGCCCGGCAAAATAAAACCGGGTTCCGTATCTGACCATGCCTCGGCCTTTTGGGATTTTTTACCTACAGCCTGCGAGGTAGCCGGTATAAAGCCAACAATTAAAACCGATGGCATATCTTATCTGCCAGCATTGTTAGGTAATAATAAACAACAAAAAGAACATGAGTACTTTTACTGGGAGGTTAATGAAACCCGTGGACCTATCCAGGCGATATTAAAAGGTGACTGGAAAGGCATCAGTACTTATGAAAAGCCATTTGAACTGTATAACATTAAAACAGATGTAAAAGAAACCACTAACCTGGCCGATAAATATCCCGATGTGGTTGATAGCATAAAAAAACAAATGAGAGCTATCCGTACTGATAATCCGGAGTTTCCATTAACCAAAAGGAAGGCATTGTACTAATATGGATTTAATCGGCTGTTCACATAGGGGTAAAAAAAAATGACTAATATTAGCCGTTTGTAAATAATTGAAACAAAATAAATATATGAAGTACTTATTAATGTTGTTAATTAGCTGCGGCTGTTTCTTAACTGTTAAGGCTCAGGAGTTTGATACCGAGGGCCATCGCGGGGGGCGAGCTTTAATGCCAGAGAATACTATCCCTGCCATGATAAATGGGGTTCGTACCGGTGTGCGTACACTGGAACTGGATTGCCAGATAACTGCCGATGGTAAAGTAATGGTTTCGCATGATCCGGTGATGTCGTCAAACATCATGCTTAAACCTGATGGTTCTGAAATTGCAAAGGGCGAAGAAAAAAAGTATGTTTTGTACAAAATGCCTTATGATAGCATTCGTCTTTTTCAGGAGGGGGTAAAACAGCACCCTGATTTCCCCGGCCAGAAAATGGTTAAAACGTATAAACCATTGTTGGCCGATCTTATTGATAGTGTAGAAAACTACGTTAAGGTAAACCACCTTAAACCGGTGTACTACAACATGGAAACCAAGAGCAGGCCAGCGGGCGATAATATTACCAATCCGGTACCTGAAGTGTTTGTGAAGTTGCTGATGGCGGTAATTACCCAAAAGAAAATAGCCGACAGGGTAATTATACAATCATTTGATCCACGTACGCTGCAGGTGCTCCACCACGACTGGCCTCAAATGAAAACGGCTTTTCTTACCTCAACCGGTTGTTACGAAGAAAATATAAACAAGTTAGGCTTTAAACCAACAATTATAAGCCCGGAGTTTAAAAGCGTTAATGAGGCTATGGTAAAAAGCGCTCACGAAAATAAAGTATTGGTTTTACCATGGACGGTGAATAACGAAACGGATATGAAGGCTATGGCCGATTTAAAGGTTGACGGCATAATATCTGATTACCCTGACAGATTGGTAAAGCTATTCGGGAGCTATCAAAAGAAATAATATAAAAAGCAAAGAAATAACGTTCTATGAAAAAGCGTCCCGATTGTAAGATCCGGGACGCTTTTCATATTATAGGCCACGTAAGTACAAAAACTAAATTGCTCGTTATATTATTTGCATAGCAATAGTATTTTCGTCACTTTTATTGCTGTTCATTAACCAATTACCTAAGCAGGACACCATCGCTGCCATTATTTGTTTATTCTATGAAAAGTTATACTATTTTAATATCCATAGTGGCCGCGCTGGGCGGATTGTTGTTTGGCTTTGATACAGCAGTAATCGCGGGCGCTTTGCACTATCTGAAACCATATTTTCAGCTTAATGATGCCGAAATAGGACTTATTGTAGCCGCTGCATCAATCGGCTGTATTCCTGGTGCCCTGTTTGCGGGTGGTCTGGCTGATAAATTTGGCCGTAAAAAATTAATGATCGTGACTTCACTGCTGTATATTATTGCCGCGGTAGGGAGTGGTATTGCAGCCAGTTTTATGCAGCTGGTAATTTATCGTTTTATTGGTGGCGTAGCCATTGGTATGGCATCAACATTGGCGCCTATTTATATATCAGAAGTAGCGCCACCCAGTTTCAGGGGGCGTTTGGGGATGCTGCAGCAACTGGCTATTGTAACCGGGATACTATTATCATTTATATCCAACTATCTCATAGTCGAAGCTTCGTATTCTTTTCTCAATAATGATAATTTCTGGCGTTACATGCTGGCGGCGGCTGTTGTGCCTTCTGTTATCTTTTTTGTGCTGTTGCTGTTGGTGCCCGAAAGCCCAAGGTGGCTGGTGTCTAAAAATAAAACAACCGATGCAAAAAAGATATTCGGGAGCATTTATTCAGAGCAGGAAAGCCAGGAGCAGGTTGATCTGGTTGCTGCAGATATAGCATCTGAAAGTACCCCGGCATTAAAAGATGTCTTTAGTCCGCGTTTCAGGAAAGTCGTCATTATTGGTTTGGTGTTTGCAGCTGTTGCACAGCTTACGGGTATCAATATAGTGTTTTACTACGCGCCGCTGATATTCGAGAAAATACATGTGGGCGGCAGTGTGCTGTTTCAAACCATATTAACAGGAATAGTTAACCTCATATTCACCCTGTTGGCCTTCCCGCTGATTGACAGGCTTGGGCGTAAGAAACTGCTGTTATCCGGGTCGGTGATCATGGGGCTTTGTATGTTTGCATTGTCTGCCCTGTTTTATTTTAATCAGCTGCAAAACTACTTTGTGCTGCTAACCATATTTGTTTATATAGGCGGTTTTGCCTGCACCTGGGGAGTGGTATTATGGGTATATGTGGCTGAGATATTCCCGAATAAGATACGCGGCACCGCAACATCCATTGCCGTGTTTGGCAACTGGGTGGCCAATTCTATTGTTTCGCTTACATTCCCGATAATGCTTTCGCAATTGGGGCCGGTGGCTACCTTTAGTGTTTATGGCATAATCAATCTCAGTATGGTGTTGTTTGTAAGCCGATATGTGTTTGAAACCAAAGGTGTT
This sequence comes from Mucilaginibacter sabulilitoris, assembly GCF_034262375.1. Lineage (NCBI taxonomy): Bacteria > Pseudomonadati > Bacteroidota > Sphingobacteriia > Sphingobacteriales > Sphingobacteriaceae > Mucilaginibacter > Mucilaginibacter sabulilitoris. The sequence goes on along the minus strand of NZ_CP139558.1, from coordinate 6,007,366 downwards.
CCGCTTGAAAAAGTTGAGGAGTTGTATGCAAAGGTTTAATCTTCATAGACTATATGAAATTGGGAGCGGTTATCTGATAATAAACCCCAATATGATAATGGTTGACATATGTTTAAAACAGGTTCGCAGATGCTTTAAAGCTACAGTGATCTGATTTTCGACAGTGCGTTTTGATATGCCTAGCTTACCAGCTATTTCCTGGTTCGAAAGGTGATTTATCCGGCTCATATAAAATATTTCCTGGCAGCGCTTTGGTAACTGATCAAGATATTGGTCTAACTCCTGCTGCAGTTCCTGGTCTTTAATGTGGTCCTCTCCTATATTGTGATCCAATAGTTCATTTAACTCCACGTCGCTTGCAGTTAAAACAATCGGCGATTTCGCCGAACGCATCCGGTTATAAACCTGGTACCTGGTAGCGGTAAGCAAAAAATTAGGGAACGATTCTATCTCCAGTTGATGCCGGCGGTTCCAGATATTTAAAAAAACATCGTGCACTACCTCTTCGGCGGCTTCATGATCTTTAAGATAACGGTGAGCCGCTTTATATAACCTTACCCAATACCTGTCAAAAAGCGCGGTAAATGCCAATTCGTTATCACAACGAATTGCGTTCCATAGTTCATCATCACTTAGCGGGGACTTAAGCATACAATTGGGTTGTTAAAATTATGAAAAGCTGGCTAATAATTATAACCCATAAAAAAAAATTAAAAAAGTATGTGTGTGCCTGAACTTAATCTACACTACCACTATGTAAACCTGAAATAATTTTCCTGATGATAACCAAAGACGAGTTTCTGGCTTTGTACGAAAAGTACATGAACGGACAATGTACCCCGGCCGAAAAAGAATTGCTGGATGCGTACCGCGATGAAATGACTTTGCCTGACGACAAGTGGGAGGATGATTTGATTAATAAGGAGGAAGTACATAACCGTATATGGCAACGCTTAAGCGATAGCCGTAAAGTAGTTCAGTTAGCCCCACGCAAGGTTAATAAGTACCGGTGGCTTCAGGTTGCGGCCCTTTTTCTGGCGGTACTATTTGCTGGTTTATTTTTTCTTAAAAAGGAAAAGCAGGAGGGGCAATCCACACCAGTTGTAGCTAAAGTTAAACAAAAAACAATTTTACCTGGTGGCAATAAAGCTTACCTCACCCTGGCCAATGGTTCACGCATAACACTTGATGATGCCAAAAACGGTGATCTGGCAGCAAAAGCAGGTATTAGAGTAAGTAAAACCGGTAATGGTATGCTGGTATATCATTTTAATAAAGCCGCGGGCAATAGTGCCACAAGCACAACTCCCGAATTTAATACCATCACAACTCCGCGTGGCGGGCAGTACCAGGTTGTATTGGAGGATGGTACCAAGGTTTGGTTAAATGCAGCATCATCCATCAGGTTCCCGCAGGCATTTACGGGTAATGACAGACAGGTTGAGCTAACCGGCGAAGCTTATTTTGAAGTTGCGAAAAACAAGATCAAGCCTTTTATAGTACAGGCAAACGGTACGCGGGTACAGGTACTGGGTACTCACTTTAATATAAACGCTTATAGTGATAACAATAATGTAACCACCACACTGCTCGAAGGCTCTGTGCGCATGGCCAGCGGTGGTTCAACTGTGATGCTTGCCCCTGGGCAACAGGGAGTGGCTGTAAATGGCGCCGCTATTAAAGTGGGTATTGCTGATGTTCAACAAACCATGGCCTGGAAAAATGGCCTCTTTATATTCCGTGATCTTAACATTGTAGAGGTGATGAAGCAGGTTGGCCGCTGGTATGATGTGGATGTGGAGTATGTAGGCGATGTAAAGAACAATGAGTTTGGTGGAACTATATCAAAATATAAAAATATTACGGATTTGCTGGATATTATGCAGCTAACCCGTTCAGTTCACTATAAAATAGAGGGAAGGAGGGTAATCATTATGAAGTAGATTTTTCCGCTTTAATAATGTTACCTGTAAAAATAACCGGGGATGTTCGCAGCACCCCCGGTATTTGATAAGCTACGAATAGCTGTCAGGTAACTGATGATGATCATTTTTCTCGTAACCAATCATTTAACCTAACATTCAAATGTATAAAATTTCTACTGCAATAAGATGCAGGCAGTTGCCCTGTGTTAAATCTAAATTATTTCTGATTATGAAGTTGTCATTCTTTTTGTGTCTGGTTTCTATACTGCAGGTTAGCGCTGCCACTACCTTCGCACAAAAGATCAGTCTTGACAAAAGCAATGCTACCCTTACGGAGGCTTTGCAGGAAATTCATCTGCAAAGTGGTTTTAGCGTTTTTTACAACGCCAAAATGCTTAAAAATGCGGTGCCTGTAAATGTGCACCTGCAAAATACCGACTTGAGCGAGGTATTGAAGCAATGTTTTCAAAACCAGCCATTCAGTTATGTGATTAATAACAATACCATTGTTGTTACTCCAAAATTGGCTGAAGCAAAACCGGTTCAGGTAATCACCATTACGGGCCAGGTTAAGGATGACAAAGGTTTACCCTTACCCGGCGTTAGTATTAAAATAAAGGGAAGCGACGTAGGTACGCAAACAAAAAGCGATGGTAGTTATACACTAAACGTTCCCGATAATAATGCGGTACTTGTATTTAGTTTTGTAGGCTTTGTAACCCAGGAAGTTAAGGTGGGTAACGAAACGCAAATAAATATAAGCTTAAAAGAACAAACATCAGCGCTTAACGAAATAGTTGTAGTGGGCTACGGCACGCAAAAAAAGGTTAACCTTACAGGCGCGGTATCAACCGTGAGCGGCGAAGATTTGAACAAACGCCCCGTTACCAATGTAACGTCAATGCTGGAAGGTACAATGCCCGGTGTAAAAATAAACACAGGCGCCGGCGAACCGGGTAATGAAAGCGTATCTATCAGGATCAGAGGTATGGGCTCATACAGTGGGGCCGATTTAGAGCCGCTGGTGTTAATTGATGGTGTGCAGGGTAACCTTAATGATATTAATCCTAATGATATCGATAACGTTTCTGTTTTAAAGGATGCAGCATCTGCATCAATATACGGTTCGAGAGGCGCTAACGGTGTTTTGCTGGTTACCACCAAGCAAGGCAAGGCAGGAAAAATGAAAGTTCAGTATGATGGTAACGTAGGTATCTACAAGCCCACCAATATGTATAAACTGATAACAAATTCTGCCACTTACATGGAATTGTTTAATGAGGCTCATATCAATAGCGGCATAACTGATCCAAACTCACTTTATCCGCAAGATCAGATAGACTTGTATCGCAATGCTACCGACCGGGTTCGTTATCCTAATACCGATTGGTTAAGCCTGATATTTCAAACTGCCCCTACACAAAATCACAACCTTACCTTTAGCGGTGGTAACGATAAAACGGTTTATAATGTTTCATTAGGTTACATTGACCAAAACGGTATCATGAAAGGTTTTAATTATAAAAAATATACCGCTCGTGTAAATTTAACATCAAAGGTTAATGACCATATTAAATTTGGTACTAATATTCTGTTAAAATCGGGCTCAAGAGACGCTGTAGCGGGTAACCCTTCATCACCCAGCCAATGGGATGGTTCATCAATGGATCTTTTTCTTTCGGCCATGTCACAAGCGCCAACTTACGGTCCTTATTTATCTGATGGCAGCGGGCATTATACCTTTAAAGCTTATGATTTTGAGTACAATAACAAAAACCCTGTTGCCGTACTGGATAAAAACTTTAAACGCATTACTAATGATTATGAGGCAAATGCCCAGGGTTGGTTAGAGGTGCAGTTTAACAAAGATTTTTCATGGTACACTAAAGGGGCGGTAAACTTTAGTATGGATAAATACAGGGATTACAAGTATACTCTCGACGAGTATAATTTCCGTACCAACAAGTTTCAAACATCCCTTGACTTAGGTCAGGGATTAACCGATCAGGATGAACAAACTGTTTATACAAACCTGTATAGTTACTTAAATTATGCGCATGACTTTGGTGGCCATAACATAAAAGCGCAATTTGGTTACAGTTTGGAGCAAAGTAAGTGGGAATACCTTAGGGGCTATCGCAGAAATTTTACCGATCCGACCCTGACGCAATTAGATGCAGGCGGCAGTGATATCCAGTCTGCAGCTGGCTCGGAAAATCAGTGGGCTATCATGTCATATTTCGGGCGTTTAAATTACAATTACAAAGAGCGTTACCTATTGGAAGGTAACATACGTTATGACGGAAGCTCGAAATTTTCGGGTGATAACAAGTGGGGGGTATTCCCATCATTTTCTGCGGGCTGGCGTGCAACTGAAGAGCCTTTTATTAAGGCACTTAATTTAGACTGGCTTACCAATTTAAAACTAAGAGGTTCATGGGGGCAGGTAGGTAATCAAAATATCCCTACAGGCAATTATCCTTACCAGGCTGTATTAGGGTTTACCGGCAATTATTCGTTTGATAATTCTACATTAACAAATGGCGTAGCCCAACAAGATTTAAATAATCCTATCATTAAATGGGAAACCACAACCATAACTGATGTCGGTTTAGATGTTACTTTATTCAAAAACCTAAGTTTAACAGCTGATTGGTATAAGAAAAGAACGTCAGATATTATAAGGCGGGCACAAGTCACAGCTCTTGTTGGCTTAAACCCTCCGGTGATCAACGACGGCATTGTTGATAATACAGGTTTTGAGATTGGCATTAATTACAGCAACGTAATTCGCGATGGCGCTTTAAGAGGATTTACCTATAGCCTGGGTGCTAATGCAGATCATTTTACCAACAAGATTATCAGTATCGGCCAGCGCGAACTTGGTGGTTATACCGTTAGACAAAATGGCTTGCCCATTGATGCCTTTTATACACTGCAGGTAATCGGTATTTTCCAAACCGCGCAGGAAGTAGCCAATTCGCCTAAGCAATATGGCGATGCCACGCTTCCCGGCGATCTTAAATACAAAGACGTGGATAATAACGGCGTGATAAACGATAACGACCGTACGCTTATAAGCGGTGCTTTCCCTAAATTAAATTACTCATTTAACTTGGCGGCCAGCTTTAAGGGTTTTGATCTTTCGGCTATGGCTCAGGGTGTTTACGGCGTTAAGTCATACGTATCTGGCTGGGGAGTTATTCCTTTTGTACAAGGTACGCCTCCTACAACAGAATGGTTAAACCGCTGGACTCCTGAGCACCCATCAACCACTTTGCCTCGTATTTATTGGGGACAGGGTGCACCTGATAAAATTACACGACCATCAACCTTCTTTTTACAGAACGCATCATATTTGAGGATTAAGAATTTAGTGTTTGGCTATACACTGCCATCTGCAACTACCAAAAAAATAGGTCTTGACAGGGTGCGGCTTTACTTCTCTGGCGATAACCTGTTTACCATAACCAAGTTTAAAGGTCTCGACCCTGAACGTTATGGCAATGGCGATGGAGTTCAATACCCGCAAAATAAAATATATTCTTTTGGTTTAAATGTTTCTTTTTAATCAAGCCACACATGAAAAATCGTATTATAATAACAACTATATTACTTACAACGCTCGTTTTTGGCGCTTGTAAGAAAACACTGGAATTAAATCCCCTTGACAAGATAGCCACCTCCGATTTTTATAAAACAAAAGGAGACTTTGACAAGGTTCTGGCCGCTGTTTATGCCTCGTTACAGGTTGAAGAGTTTTCTGTTGGCATCGGTTTCAGAGATTGCTTTACCGATAACGGATACGCCCAGTTTAACTCGGGAAGTTCCAAGGATTTTGTTCAGGGAACTTTTAGTCCAACCACCGGTGGTTACGAAACTGCCCTTTATAATGATAGCTACATCGGAATAGCAAGGGCAAATTCACTGATTAAAAACCTTAGCGCCTATAAAAATAGCGATATGACTGATAATGATCGCAAATTATATGAAGGCGAAGCAAGGTTTATGAGAGCCTTTTTCTACTTCCAGTTGTATTCCATTTATGGCGATGTACCATTAGTGCTTGAGCCGCTTACTCTTGATAACCAGAAACAGGCTAAAGTACCCGCCGCGCAGATACTGACTCAGATAACAGCAGACCTGGATTATGGTATTGCCAATCTTAATAAAGTGTCTTATGCGCAAAACGGCGGTCACGTGACTTCTACATCGGCAAAGGCATTAAAGGCAAGGGTATTGCTGTTTGCAGCTTTTGGAAACAATGGAACGCCTGACGCAACCATACTAACACAGGTGAGAGATCTGTGTAAGGATGTAATGGCACAATACAGCCTGAGCCCTAATTTTGAGGACACTTTCAGGGATGCAACACAAAAAGGCAATCCCGAAATCATTTTCTCTATTAACTATTTGGCTCCCAACAATGCATCACAGGTAGATATGTATTATGGTGACTGGGACGCCTGCGCACCGCTGCAAAACATGGTTGACGCATTTGAATGCACAGATGGTTTGCCTTATGGCACATCGCCGTTAACAGATGCTGCGCATCCGTTCAAGAACCGCGACCCAAGATTGGCCAAAACCGTTTATGTAGATTCTGTTGATTTTGGAGGTGGTAAGGTTCACCATCCTTCAAACTTGCGCCCTACAGGTTACGGTACTATCAAATTTCTGGAGCCCGGTAATATTCCATACGGTTTCTCAACCCTTAGCCAGCAGGATATCGTTGTATTGCGCCTGGGCGAAGTGTTGTTGATGTACGCAGAAGCTGAGAATGAAATAGCCGGACCGGATGCAACAGTTTACGATGCTATGAAAACATTGCGTGCACGCGTAGGTATGCCACCTTTCCCGGCAGGATATACTAAAGATCAAATGCGCGAAAGAATAAGGCACGAACGCCGTATTGAGCTGGCCTTTGAAGGTTTACGCCATTATGATCTGCTCAGATGGCATATAGCTGGTCCTGTGCTTAATGCCGTTAAATCATCACTTATTGTTTATCACTTTGAAGATAAGTTTTATCGCTGGCCGCTTCCACAAACTGAAATTGACAAAAGTGGCGGGGTGTTGGTTCAAAATCCTAATTATAAATAATGATATAGTCTTATTATTATAATCTTAATTTACAAAACAGCAACCAAATTTTGGTTGCTGTTTTTGTTTAAAACCGGTTCATTCGGTTTTTAATACTGACGGTGCTTTTAACTTAGTTTGCTTTCTGTATGTTATAAATAGAATTTTTCTATGGTGCAACATATAAAAATTTGCTATGTCTTATGTTTTTGATGTTAAAATATTCGTTATCCATTACATTTTGATATAATTACAATAAATTAACCCATACCTAACCCAATCAATAAGCTATGTTAAAAGAAGAAAGACAAAACTTTATAATGAAGCAAATAAACCTGCACAATAAGGTATTATCATCAGATTTATGCGTTAAGTTAAATGTATCTGAAGATACCATAAGGCGCGATTTGAATGAACTGGCAGGAAGTGCAAAAATAAAAAAAGTGTACGGCGGGGCTATGTCAAAATCATTTTCACATACAACCGGTATTAAAGAAACCTATGCCCAGGATGCAAAAAGGCAGATTGCCAAGAAAGCCCTCACGCTTATTAACGACGGCATGATCGTGTTGCTGGGTGGTGGTACAACTATAATGGAAATGGCCCGGTTGATACCAAAAGACCGCAGGTGTACATTTTTTACAGTAAGCCCCGTAGTAGCTATGGAACTGATAGAATATTCAGATTGCGAAGTAATATTGTTGGGAGGGAGCTTATTGCACGATTCTTATATAGTTACTGGCTCTATGGTTATTAACCAGCTTGCAGATATCAAGGTTGATCTTTGCTTTTTGGGTACCAATGCCATTTCATTGCAAAATGGTATTACAGATTCGGTTTGGGAAGTTGTTCAGGTAAAAAAAGCCATGATTAAATCGGCCAACAAAACCGCAATTGTGAGCATTGCCGAAAAGCTTAACTCTGATGAAAAAATGAAAGTGTGTAACTTGAATACGCTCAATTATTTAATTACCGACATTGATCCCACCGAACAAATGTTATCTCCTTATATTGAGGTTTTAAACGTTCTGTAATCCACCCGGATAATTACCAGTTTTTATGCGTTTTTCGCATTAACAAGAATGTTACAATAACACAATTTCTTGAAAATTATAGGGGAATAACCGCATTTATAGTAATATAAAATGCGGTTTTATGCGTTATTAAATTAAATAACGCATAAAATTGGGAATTTAATTTTGTTATTACTTATATTTGAGCACAGGTGTGCAGGTATTTGCGTTTTTGTGCGTTTTTAAGCATTGTAAATTTTAATAGTTTCTAAGCCTTCAAAATAACCGTATGCGTTTAATCACAATGTTATTGGTGTTTATGCTTAACGCAGGAGCTTTATTTGCTCAAACAGACTCTATAAACTTTAAAAGAACCGAATGGGAAACAAAACGCATAGCTCCGGGCATTCATCTCAAACAAACATGGTTCAGGAGCAACTCGCTCTTTAAATCAAATCAGTTTATATCTGTCATAGAAGTTAAATCACGGCGCCAAAATAAATTCAGCATAGCGTACGAAGCTAAAGTGAAAAGAATTACCAGTGATTTTGGCAATCATAAGCAGGCCCTTGCCGCCATAAACGGAACATTCTTCGATGTTAAAAACGGTGGATCGGTTGATTTTATAAAGGCAAATGGTCAGGTTATAAATGAAAACCGACTGGAAAAAGATAATAAACGTGCGCGGCACCAGCAGGCGGCATTGGTAATGAAGGACGGGGAACTGCATATTGAACAATGGGATGGCAGCCCCGACTGGGAACATAAACTTGACGGGCAGGATGTAATGCTTACAGGTCCGTTATTGTTGCATAACGACCGACAGGTTAAAATTGATTCAAACAGCTTTAGCATTACCCGCCACCCGAGATCGGCAATTGCTGTAACGGAGAATAATAGGGTTTTACTGGTTACCGTTGACGGCCGGGATGCCAATTCAAAAGGAGTAAGCTTATTCGAGCTTAATAAAATATTGCAATGGCTGCATTGTAAAGAAGGAGTAAATCTTGACGGCGGCGGATCATCAACCTTATGGGTAAAAAACGAGGGAGTAGTGAATTATCCTTCTGATAATGGAAAGTGGGATCATAAGGGACAGCGAAGGGTAGCAAATGTGATACTGGTTAAAAGAAACTAACACATAATATATTGCCAATGAAAATAGCGGTACTTTCCTTATTGATGCTTACATTAACCGGAAGGGGAGAGGTACAGCATCAACCCAATCATGAGCACACCTTATCCGGAATTCACAAAAAAGAGATTATTCCGGGTGCCGATCAAACAGAAAAATATCTTCCTTATCTGAGCGGAAAAAAAATAGGCATGGTGGTTAATCCGTCATCCCGAATCGGCAATACGGCCAGCGTCGATAGCCTTAAGGCATTAGGCGTAAACATTGTGAAGATTTTCGGCCCCGAACATGGCTTCAGGGGCGATGCCAGCAATGGCGCCAAGGTTGAAGACAGTACAGATCCGAAAACGGGCATCCAGGTAGTGTCGTTATATGGCAAAACCGGTAAGCCAAGCGCAGAAGATCTTGCCGCGGTTGACCTGATGGTTTATGACCTGCAGGACGTTGGCGCAAGGTATTACACTTACCTGGCTACCCTACACCGTGTTATGGAGGCCTGCGCAGAAAATAACAAAGAACTCCTGATACTGGACAGGCCCAATCCTAATGGCTATATGGTTGACGGACCCGTGCTTGATATGAAACTCAAATCGGGCATAGGTTTTCATCCTGTACCCATAGCGCACGGTATGACCGTTGGCGAATATGCCCAAATGATCAATGGCGAAGGCTGGTTGGCCAATGGTGTAAAGTGCAAACTTAAAATTATACCGGTAGCCAATTATACGCATGACATGATGTACACGCTGCCGGTGCATCCATCGCCTAATTTAAATACACAACAATCAATCCTTTTATATCCTTCATTGTGCCTGTTTGAAGGTACCATCATTAGTCAAGGCAGGGGTACATATTTCCCATTTAGTGTGCTTGGTAATCCCGATTTGAAAGGTAAATATGATTTTTCTTTTACTCCTGCTGGCATCAAAGGAATGAGCGAAACGCCCCTGTTTCAGGATCGGGCATGTTATGGCCTTGATTTGAGGGATTACGATACCCACAAATTGGTGAAAAGTAAACGCATAAACCTCGGCTGGTTAATTGAAATGTATAAGGCATATCCTTATAAAGAAAGGTTTTTCGACTTTAAGCAAAGTAAACAGATAGGCAATTTTGATAAACTGGCCGGTACAACAGAGCTTAAAGAACAAATTATTGCTGGAAAAACCGAAGACGAAATACGGAAAAGCTGGGAGCCCAAACTATCCCAATTTAAAAAAATGCGGCAGCAATACCTGCTTTACAAATAGCCACATCCTCGCTTAACAAATTATCTAAAATATCAAACTAAACAAGGTTAAACAGAACATTTAAATGAACAATTATGGAAAAAAAGCTACTTAATGCGTTTCTGGCTTTTTTGTTTTTGTCTGTGCAGGTTATGGCCCAGCAAAAAACAATTAGCGGAAAAGTAACTTCGGCAGATGACGGAAATGCATTGCCCGGTGTTTCAATTAAAATTAAAGGTACCGATGCCGGCACCGTCTCCGACGTTAATGGCTCTTATTCAATTAAAGCCAACAGCGGCCAGGTACTTGTATTTAGCTTCATAAGCTTTGCAAATCAGGAAGTAACCGTAAAAGATGCCACTACTATTAATGTTAAGCTGGGTGCGGATACCAAGTCATTAAATGAGGTGGTAGTAGTAGGTTATGGTACGCAAAAACGCGCCAACCTTACCGGCGCGGTTGCCACGGTTGATACCAAGATTTTGCAGTCAAGACCTATTACAGACGTAGCTCGCGGTTTGCAAGGTGCGGTACCAGGCCTAACCATTACCACTGCTACCGGTGATTTGGGAACCGATCCTAAAATAAGGTTGCGTGGTTTAACAGGCTCTATCAATACAGGGGCTGCAGGTGCATCGCCTTTGATACTGGTTGACAACGTAGAGATACCAAGCCTTCAACTAATTAACCCGGATGATATCGAATCTATATCAGTATTAAAAGATGCGGCATCATCCTCCATATACGGTACTCGTGCAGCTTTTGGTGTAATATTAGTTACTACAAAAACAGGTAAACGGAACGGTACTAACCGTATTACCTATTCCAATAACTTTGGATGGGCGTCTCCAACAAGCCAGATAAAAATAGCGTCTGCGGCAGATAATTCACAGGCTTCATTGTTGGCTCTGCAACGTTTTAACCCTAATACAAACAGTTTTAGTATTATCGGTTATTCTGTTGATGCTGCATCCATACAAAAAATGCGCGATTGGGAAACACAGTACGGTAATCAAAACCTGAGCCCTGAAATGGTACAGGGCCGCGATTTTGATATTATTGGAGGTAAACTATATTTCTATCGTTCATGGGATGCCGGCAAAATGTATTTGAAAGACTGGACCCCGCAGCAATCGCACAATGTTGGAATAAGCGGCGGCAGCGATAAAATAAATTATAATGTAGGATTGGGATACCTGAACCAGGACGGTGTACTGAAAGTAAATCCGGATAAGTTTGACCGTTATAACCTTTCATTAGGTGTAGGTGCAAGTCCAACAAAATGGCTGGATACACGGGCTAAGGTTTTATTTTCCAATACGTTAACTTCAACCCCTTTTGTTTTTTCGGCGTCTCAATATGGCCCTTATTATTATCTATATCGCTGGCCGGCTAATTACCCGTATGGTACATTCAACGGGCTGCCTTTCCGAAGCGCGGTAACTGAGGTTCAGCAGGCAAAAATGGATCAGGATAAAAATAACTTGTCAAGAATTTCGGTAGGCGGAACTATTAAAATAATTCCCGGGTTAACCGTTGATGCCGATTATACTTATACAGGTACCAATGAGCACCTGCATCAAACTGGTGGCAATACGATGGCTTATGATTTCTGGTCATTTAACGGAACCGCGCTAAACTATACGGGTTATCAAAGTGCTTCATACAATAAAGCAAGATATTATTCCTATTGGGCGACAGTAAACACGGGTAAATTATTTGCTACCTATAACAAAAATATAGGTGACCATTCGCTTAAGTTTATTTTGGGTAGTGATATAGAACTTAACCAATACACCAGTGAATCAGCTGAACGGCGGAATCTGCTTGATCCAAACTTTGGAGAGGTTAATTTGGCCACAGGAGACCAGTTTGCTACTTCATCTGATGGTCATTACTCAACATTGGGCTATTTTGGCCGTATCAACTATGCTTACAAAGATAAGTATCTGTTAGAGTTGAATGGACGCAGGGATGGTTCATCGCGTTTTCCTAGCGACAATTTATATGGCTTTTTCCCATCGGCATCCGCAGGTTATGTGCTTACTAAAGAGTCATATATGGATTGGAGCAAGGGATTTCTTTCTTTCTTGAAAATAAGAGCCTCTTATGGATCTATAGGTAATCAGGCTATTACCAAAAATTCAGCATTAGGAGATAGTAAATTTCTCATCCAATATCCTACAACTAATTCAAATTGGTTATTGCCAACTGGTAACGCTGTTACTATAGGTTCAATAGGAGCTTTGTCGCCAATATTAACATGGGAAACTATCAAGACAGCTGATGTTGGTTTGGATGCCCGCTTTTTAAATGATGAACTTGGACTTACAGTTGACGTTTTTAACAGAAAAACCAGCAATATGATTAGCAATGGAGCAACTCTTCCGAGTTCATTTGGAACAGGAGCACCTGAACGTAATTATGGCGAATTAACGGGAAAAGGCTGGGAATTGGCTATTGATTATAACCATACTTTTGGGGGTGGGTTTCATTTTAGCGCCACTGCGTCAATATCAGATGCTCAGGAAACTATTTCAAAATTTGCAAATACAACCCGCGGGCTCCCTGCTCCAATAGCCGCATTGAATACTACTTATTATCAGGGCATGAAACTGGGCGAAATATGGGGCTATGTGACTGATCGTTTATTTACAGCAAGTGATTTTGCAGGTAAGGATGCTGCCGGCCATTATGTTTATGCTCAAGGTGTACCCTCACAAACTCAGATGGAAAGTGGGTCGTTTTATTTTGGCCCGGGCGACGTTAAGTACAAAGATCTTAATGGTGATGGCGTAGTTTACCAGGGCAGTAATACAGTTGATGACCACGGCGATAAAAAAATCATCGGAAATTCAACTCCACGTTATCAATATGGTTTAAGATTAGGTGCCGATTGGAAAGGCTTCGACCTGAATGTGTATTTCCAGGGAGTAGGCAAGCGTGACCTGTGGGCAAGTGGTTCGGTTTTTATCCCCGGGTTCAGGGGTGCGGAAGCCTGGTATTCCAATCAGATGGATTACTGGACAGAAGCTAACCCTAATGCCTTTTACCCAAGGCCAACCGATTATGGTGCGGTTGCGGACAAATGGGATTTTCAGCCTCAAACCAGGTACCTGCTCAATATGGCATACCTCCGTTTAAAAAACCTGAATGTTGGTTATTCATTTCCTAAAAGTGTTACCCGCAGATTGGGAATTGAAAGACTGCGTGTTTTCTTCAGCGGCGAGAATATATTAACATTTGATCATTTGGGTAATTTCCCTATTGACCCTGAAACTGATTTTTCTCAAACCCAGATTGATAATGACCGTGCCGGTTTTGGACGTGTTTATCCGTATAGAAAAACATATTCTGCAGGATTACAGGTGACATTTTAATTTTATTAACGAAGAAATTATGAAAACACTAAAATATTTAATGTTCGGTTTGATCCTTATTTCATGGGGATGCAAAAAAACCGATGATTTTTTGACCAAATTACCATTGGATAAGCTAACTGATGATACCTATTGGACAAGTGAGGGCAATGTAAGGACATTTGCTTTTAGCTTTTATCCAACGTATTTTCCGGGTTATGCATCAGGGTTTGATTTAAGTTGGGGGGGATACTTTTCTGGTGAAAGTTTGAATGATGATTTCGCGCCAACGACACCTACCACTTTTACAAAAAATGTACCGGCAACAGATAATGGCGCTTCTGCCTGGTCTTTTGCAAATATCCGACGCGAAAATCTCTTTCTTGAGCGTATTAAACAAGTACCCATGCCCGATGAAGCCATTAAACACTGGACTGGGGTTGGCCGCTTTTTTCGAGCATTAGAATATGCTACTAAGGTGAAGAAATATGGCGATTATCCGTGGTATGGTAAAGTACTTGCAGAAACCGATACTAAGGAGCTTTACCGGCCACGTGATCCGCGTGTTATGGTAATGGACAGCGTATTGGCCGATTTTAATTATGCCGCTGCCAACGTGCGGGTTACTGATGCCGGAACCGGTCCGCAAGGATTGGTAGTAAACAGGAACGTTGTACTGGCTTTCATGTCAAGAGTATTCCTTTTTGAAGGTAACTGGGAAAAATACCAGGCTAATAACACTGCAAAAGCTAATGAGTATTACACTGCTGCGAAATGGGCAGCTAATGAGGTGATTACCAAAGGCGGTTACGCTGTTGCACCTGATTACCGCAAAATATTTAATTCACTTGATCTTTCTACCAATCCTGAAATAATTTTATATCGTAAATATCAAACCGGATTACTGACACACAGCTTAGAGAGTTATGTAAATAAAGAGCCGCAAACAGGGGCATCAAAAAATGCTATAGAGTCTTATCTGTGCAAGGATGGTCTGCCTATCGGTATATCTCCGCTTTACAAAGGCGACAAAACTATAACCGATGTTATGGCAGATCGTGACCCGCGTATTAATGCCACTTTTGTACCGGCTATAAGGCTCAACGGTGTTGTATCAAATTATTCATCATCCGGTTACGCGGTGCTGAAATTTTTTAATGAAGATATTAAAGACCTTACCAATGGTAACAGTAGCCTTAACGATACCCAGGCTCCTGTAATCCGTTACGGCGAAGTGCTGATCAATTATGCTGATGCCTGTGCCGAACTGGGAACATTAACGCAAAATGACCTTGACATTTCAATCAACAAACTCAGGAGACGTAATGGTATCGGCATTCCTGATTTACAGGTAATGGGTGGTCTGCCGGCTGTTAACGGAACAGTTTATGACGATCCTAAAAGAGATCCTGCTGTACCTTCATTGTTATGGGAAATTCGCCGCGAACGCCGTACTGAGCTTATGATGGAAGGTTTCAGAAATGATGATCTTAGGAGCTGGAAAAAATATGCTTATGTAGATACCCAGGGCAATCCGGATATTAACCTTGGCGCATGGATCAAACGGTCCGATTACCCTAATACGTTAGCCGTAGCTACACAGAATAATGCCCCTGAAGGTTATGTGGTGCCCGCTACCAAAGCCGAAACTCAAAGGTTATTTAATGATCCTAAAGTTTATTTGAGTCCCTTACCTTTAGATCAGATAAAACTGTATCAAGACCAGGGTGTTGATCTGAAACAAAACCCGGGCTGGTAAAATAAAAATAATTACACCCCCCTTTCTGCTCTATCAGGAAGGGGTTTTTATAAAATAGGTGCCGAATATGAAAGCATGGTATCAATGCGTCATTTGCTTTTTTTTCCTGATTGCCCAGCTGGCAAGCGCGCAAACCAACCCCAAACGCGAGTTCAGGGGTGTTTGGGTAGCCACGGTGCAAAACATCGACTGGCCTTCCAAACGTGGTTTGGGTACCGACGTGCAAAAGCAGGAACTTATCAATATTTTAAATGAGCATCAAAAAAGTGGCATGAACGCCATTATGCTGCAGGTCAGGCCATCAGCGGATGCTTTTTATGCTCAAAGCCGTGAACCCTGGAGCATGTTTTTGAACGGTAAGCAGGGGCTTGCACCCAACCCTTTTTATGACCCGCTTAAATTTGCTATTGAAGAGGCCCATAAACGCACTATGGAATTACATGCCTGGTTTAACCCTTACCGGGCAACAACTGATCTTATAGATTCAAATACCAGTTCAAACCATATCACGCGTACCCATCCCGAGTGGTTTTTTACCTACGGGGGCAAAAAGCTGTTTAATCCCGGATTGCCTGAGGTACGCGCGTATATTATTAATGTAATTATGGATGTTGTGCATCATTATGATATTGATGGTGTACATTTTGACGATTATTTTTATCCGTATCCCGGTAAGCAATCACTACCCGATTCTATCACATATAAGCAATATGGGCAGGGCTATACTGATATCAATGATTGGCGAAGGCACAATGTAGACACGTTGATTAAAGTACTTGCCGACAGTATTCACCATGCTAAGAGCTACGTGAAATTTGGCATTAGTCCGTTCGGTATATGGCGAAATTTGAAAGATGATCCCAATGGATCTAAAACCTACGGTTTCTCTGGCTACAACACCTTGTTTGCTGATGCAAGGCAATGGCTTAAGGCCGGTTGGGTTGATTATATCAACCCTCAAATTTATTTTCCGTTCCACTATAAAGTGGCTGCATACGAAAACCTGTTAGACTGGTGGAGCAGAAACGCTTGCAATAAACAAGTATATATTGGCCAGGGAGTGTACCGGGCCATGGAAGACCGCGAAGGCTGGCGCGATAAAGGGCAATTACCCCGGCAGGTTAGAGAATTAAGAAAAAATGCCCGTGTTCAAGGCAGTGTTTTTTTTAGTTCCAAGTCACTTACCGATAACTTAGCCGGCTTTCAGGATTCGCTCCGTACCGAATTTTACGGGTACCCGGCATTGCCGCCCCAAATGATCTGGTTGGGTGAGTCAGTACCTACAGCTCCGGCCCGTTTACATGCAGTACGTGTAAATAATAAGGTACAACTAACTTGGGCTTACAACCGAAACCGCCCGCCCGGTGTTTACGGATATGTTATATACAGATTTAAAAACAGCGAAAAGGCAAATTTAGACCGCCCTGAGCATATCATCAAAATAAGCTTTGATAAAACCCTGAAGTCGTACACTGATGCCACGATAACCGGCAGCGGTAGTTACAAATATTTTATTACCGCCATTGACAGGCTTAAAAATGAAGGCTGGCCATCAAAGCCAGCTGTAATTTATCTTAAAAAATAGTATATGTTAATAAAGTTGACCCTCATTAAAAAGCTAAGCACTCTTGTATTGATACTGCTGCTTACGGTAAGTATTGCCAAGGCGCAGTCGTTCAAATTTGCGTTTGTTTCTGATACCCACGTTAATATTGGTAACCCTACTGCTGCTGAAGATCTGCGCAGAACGGTAAGGGATATTAATGCCAACAATGACCTGAAATTTGTTGTAATTACAGGAGATATCACCGAGTTTGGAGCCGATGAAGAGATAAAACTAGCTAAGCAGATTCTGGATAGCCTGAACAAAAAATGGTACATTATCCCCGGGAATCATGACGCCAATTGGTCTGAAAGCGGAAGTAATACCTTTAAAAAGATTTTTGGCGCCGAAACCTTTGCTTTTAACTATGGAGGTTATCTTTTTGCCGGTACCAGCTGCGGTCCCAATATGCGTATGGGGCCAGGCCAGGTTCCAAGAGAAAACATTGTATGGCTTGATTCGGTGTTAAATCATACACCGGCGACAACTCCGGTAGTGTATCTTAATCATTATCCACAGGACTCGTCACAAAACAACTGGTACACGGTAATCAATAAGCTTAAAACAAAAAATACCCAGCTAATCCTGTGTGGGCATGGGCATAACAATCATCGTTATACATTTGATGGTATTCCCGCGGTTATGGGGAGGTCTAATTTAAGGGCCAAAGATAGCATCGGCGGTTACAATATTGTCACCTTTGACAACGGCAAAGCTACATTTGAAGAACGTAAACCGGTTATACAAACCCTCAGAAAGTGGACAGAAGTTGACCTGTTCAATCATTACTTTGATAAGGATACCGCGCATTATTATCGTCCGTCATATGCGGTTAACAACAAACCGGGAGTTAAAGTAAAATGGAGCTACCAGGATCAAAGCGACGTAGGAGCAGGCATGGCCATAGCAGGAGACAAGCTCATTTTAACCGATACCAAAGGCTTAATATACGCGCTGAATAGAAATACCGGAAAACGTGTATGGTCATACGCCACGGGTGGTAAAATATATTCAACTCCTTATGTTTCTGGTAATTATGTAGTTGCCGGTTCGTCAGATAAATATATTTATTGCATTTCTGCAGTTACAGGTAAACTCGTTTGGAAAAGTGCAGCCGAAAAGGCGGTTGTGGCTTCGCCGGTAATAAAAAACAATGTGGTTTTCATAGGCGCTTCCGACGGGCATTTTCGCGCCTTCCAATTAACTACCGGGAAGTTGTTATGGGATTTTGACCAGGTAAAGGGCTTTATAGTAACACGCCCGCTTATTTATCAGGATAAAATATATTTCGGCTGCTGGGCTAATGATTTTTACGCGCTTGATATAGCCACAGGCAAGCTGGTATGGAAGTGGAGCAATGGCTCTTCCAATCGTATGTTTTCGCCCGCGGCATGTTATCCCGTTGCAACGGGCGGTCGCATATTTATTGTTGCCCCCGACCAATACATGACTTCATTGGATGCATCAACAGGTAAAATGCAATGGCGCTCACGGGTGCCGCATAACAGGGTAAGGGAGTCAATGGGTTTATCGGGCGATAGTTCATTGGTGTATGCTAAAACCATGGACGGCCAGTTATTGGGTATATCAACAAAAACAGATAGCCTGCAAATTGCCTGGAAAGCATCGCTTCAGTTGCCTTATGAGCTTGCCCCATCGGCTATTGTTGAAGATGAGGGTGTGATTTATGTGCCAACCCATTCGGGTATAGCCTATGCTGTTGACCGCCAAAGCGGTAATGTATTATGGAAACACAAGGTTTCAAATTGTTTGGTAAACCCTATATTACCCTTTCATAAAACCGTGTATGTAAGCACTATGGATGGTAAAATAGACTGTCTGCAACCTATAAAAAACAAATAATTTACTCCACCAGCTGCACCTGATGCAATTGGATGCAGCTGATTATCTACTCCCTCACATTGGGTCGGATAAACCATTCAGCTTTAATCTCCTACTGTTCAGGGCCCGCATTGCCTTGATGCCGTTCCCTGTATATTATCTACATAATTCCATATCCTGTCTACAAACATTCCTGTTTGATCTATTCTAACCAGCTATAAGCGGTTATTCGGATAGCTTTGTTCATAAACTAACAAGCAGTGTAAATATGTGTACGAAACAGGATCATGTTATTTCATTAATTATGTCCCTGTACGTTATCCGCTATGCGTATATATGCTCCTGTAGGCAGTTCAAAATCAAAATAACTCATCTTGAATTTTAATGAATCAAAAAAATGAAAAAGCTTAATACACGTGCCTTATATACCGGCATTGTATTGCTATCACTCATAGGGATTGTTATTGTTGTAAGGAGGACCCTGCTTGTGATACCAGTGCTCACTAATGGTTATCATGCACCTGAAGTAACTTCAAAATTTACGCAAATGGATGATATTTTCGCTCATCATCCTTTGCTAACGCTTATCCATATTATTCCAGGCTTGGTATTTGTTATTTCGGGCCCGTTTCAATTTATGCAAAAGATTCGCTTCCGTTACCCAAAATGGCACCGTGCAGGTGGTCGTTTATTTTTGATAAGCGGGAACATAATAGGAACAACCGCGCTGGTAATGAGTTTTGCTGTGCCTGCGATAGGAGGCGTAAACCAGGTGATAGCGACGGCTTTATTTTCGTTGTTCTTTTTGTATTCTTTATTTAAGGCTTTTCAGCAGATACTGCAGCACAAAATTGCCAGTCACCGTGAATGGGCCATCCGGGCATATTCCATTGGGTTGGCGGTGGCTACCATCAGGATAATTAATGGTATTTTCTTTGCTACCAGCGGTATCACTGGCTTAACACCTCATGAATTTTTTGGTATTGGGTTTTGGATGGGTTTTGTGTTGCACCTTATTTTAGCTGAGTTTTGGATAAACAAAACCCGGCTTATAAAAACTAAAAGCCATATAACCACTTTTACCAAAGATTCATTTATTAGATTTATGTATTAAATGAAAACAATTATTAAAACCCGGCAAATCGTTGTCCTGTTTCATGTGCTTATATGGGGCGCAATATTGTTATTACCCTATTTTGTTTCATCTGCTGCCAATGGATATAAAATAGGCGCGGTACCGGGCTTGCTGTTTACCATAACCGGCCTTATTCACATGGCCATATTTTATATTAACGTATTTTACCTGTACCCCAGGTTTTACAACAGGCGCTTTTGGTTGCTGTATATTTTAACCAGCATTGTGCTGGTATTTGGCTCATTTTGGTTAAAATATCATATTATGACTGGGTTTCCTGAAATTATCAGAGATCCGTCGGTTTATAAGTTCATTTTTCCACCCTCTATAGTTGTTTATATTATCAGCATCATTTATTGCCGCATAACTGATGGCATTCGATTTGAACGCGAGCAAAAAGAAAAGCAGGCGGCCCAGCTGTTAACAGAACTGAAGTTTCTGCGGTCGCAGATCAGTCCGCATTTTTTGTTCAACGTGCTAACCAACCTGGTGTCGCTGGCCCGCAAAAAGTCTGATAAGCTGGAGCAGTCTCTTATTATGCTTTCAGATCTGATGCGATATATGCTTTATGATGCCCAAGGCAAAAAGGTAGAACTTCAAAAAGAGGTTGAATACCTGAGTAGTTACATTGAACTGCAAAAACTCCGTTTTGGAAATGATGTGCAGATTAACAGCAATATTGAACTGGATAATGATGATAATTTATATACCATCGAACCCATGTTGCTGATCTCCTTTGTTGAAAATGCCTTTAAACACGGGGTGGGCTATAATGAACAACCACAAATAGATATTGGATTATCAGTTGTTGATGGGTTGATGATATTTGATGTGCAAAATAAATTTGAGAATGAGCCCCAGGCTAATAAGGATGAAAACTCGGGCATAGGTTTAAGCAATGTGCGTTCCCGCTTAAATTTGCTTTATAAAGACAGTTATAAATTAACCATTGACAATAAGAATAATTTGTTTCATGTTAACTTAACTTTAAAACTGGTATGATGCGTTGTATTATAGTTGATGATGAACAATTAGTTAGGGAATTGCTGGAAGACAATATCAAACAGATACCCTTTTTGCAGCTGGTAAAAACCTGTAAAAACCCGCTGGAAGCTATTGAAGTATTGCAAACCGGGCAAATTGACCTGATATTTCTGGATATACAAATGCCGAGATTAAACGGGCTACAATTTCTGCAATCGTTAAATAATCCGCCGCTGGTAATTTTGGTTACAGCTTATGAAAAATACGCGTTGGAAGGGTTTAATCTTAATGTGGTTGATTATATATTAAAACCCTTCGGATTTGACCGTTTTCTGAAAGCATGTAATCGGGCCAATGAACTTTTTCGCCTGCAGCAAAGTAATAGGGAGGCCGCCGGCAACGAGCCGGAGGATTTTTTTGTTAATGTAGAATACACCCTCGTGAAAATTGTTGTGGCAGATATTGATTATATTGAAGGGTTAAAAGATTATATCAAGATACACCTTTCATCCGCACCTAAGCCGGTACTTACCCGCATGACCATTAAGGCTATTGAAGAAAAATTGCCATCTGCGGCTTTTATACGTACGCATAAATCTTTTTTAGCTGCCGCCAATAAAATTACTACTGTAAAGCGTGATTTTGTTTGTATTGGCGAAAAAGAGATTCCCGTGAGCGAGTCTTACAAAGAAAATATTATCCGCATATTGAACCGCCCCGAACATTAAAAAGAATATCCGTTCAAGCCGAAGGATATTCTTTTTAATAGGTAGATGTGTAATGAAGGTTCGTTATTTTTCCAGGAACTCTTTTAGTGCTGTGTCGATAAAATGGCTCCAGCCGGCAACAAAATTTTCCCTCGCCATATCCGGATAAATAGCTGGCTTAAAGGTTTCGAGTTTTTCATGTGTAAGCTTTAGCTTTGTTTTATCACCATCGGCTTCAAGCTCCATTGTGAGTAATGAATTACCCGGGTATTCCCAAAGGCGCCATTCATAGCTGATTTTTTTCAATGGAATTACCTCAACCACTTTCCATATATGCAGATAATCCCTGCCGTCGTGATGTACGTTAAATTGTGTTTTAAATCCAACCTCCGGTTCAAATTCATCCATGTTAAAATACCATTGTGCCATGTCGTCCCTGTTGGTAATGGCTTTCCATACTTTTTCTACGGAAGCATTAAAAGTCTGTTCAAGTACTACTGCTTCTGAGATTAATGTTTGCTGTGCCATGCTGATATTGTTAAAGTTCATACTCGTCGGTTTTGGTTGCCCTTTAATAGTTAGGAAACCGTTTGGTTACAAATATATATGAAACCTTTTGGTTACTAAAATATTTTTCTCATTTTTTTCATCGAACTTTTCCGCTTTTGTCGCTACACTTCCCCGTCTTGTCTACTCTCCAAAAAAGGTAATGCATCGCCTTATAGTTTTGATTGTAAATAGTACTACAACAGACTAACTGGCCATGAAAAACAATGTCATAAAACATATAATACTTGCATTAGTACCGTTGCTGATATCGCAGCTTGTTTTTGCCCAGCAACGTATTTCAGGAGTGGTGAAAAACAATATTGGCGACGCTATTCCCTTTGCAGGAATATCAATAAAATCAAGCGGTGAAGGAACAAAAACCGACAGCGCAGGTAAATTCAGCATACTAACAAAAGCAACAGGCAAACAGATATTGCTGGTAACCTCGGTTGGGTATAAGTCTTTAAGAAAAGAAATTACCATTGCCGATTCTGCCATCAGTCTTGATCTGGTTATGGAACCCAATGCCCAATCACTTAATGAGGTAATTATAAGCGCAGGTTCATTTGAGGCCAGCGATAAGGCAAAAGGGGCATCATTAACCGCTATGGATGCATTTACGGTTGCCGGTAATAACGCCGATATTGCTTTAGCGCTTCGTTCGCTACCCGGAGCGCAGCAAATAGGCGAACGTGAAGGTTTGTTTGTGAGAGGCGGCACCGGCGACGAAACCAGGCAGTTTATTGACGGCATGTTAGTTAAAAACCCCAACTACCCAGCGGTGCCCGGTTTGCAGCAATATGCCCGGATCAACCCTTCATTATTTAGTGGGATATTGTTCAGCTCGGGGGGATATTCGGCATTATATGGCCAGGCTATGAGTAGTGCCCTGATCATGGAGAGTGTTGACCTGCCAGATAAATCATCAGGTTCATTTCATGTGTTTTCGGCAGGCATGGGCGTCGGGATGCAGAAACTGGCCCGGAACAAGAAAAGTAGTTATGGTGTAAGTCTGAGCTATAACAATCAGGCATGGTACAACGCTGTTATATCCCAACGCGTTAACTATTTCAGCGGACCGGTTTACCTTGGCGGTGATGCCAACTTCAGGATAAAAACCGGTAAAACCGGAATGCTCAAGTTTTATACCAACTGGAGCACCAGCGATGTTGGTATGCGCAACCCTGATATTGATAGCGCGGCCCTGCGCTCCGGTTATCAGGTAAAAGGCACCAATGTCTACAACAATTTAAGCTACCGCGACTACCTTAACAACGACTGGAAATTGGATGCTGGCGTTGCTTATAGCTATAATCGGGTTAATATTATCCAAAACCTGACTGATGCCAGTGGCCAAATAGTTAATGTGCCAAAGGAACCTTTTAACTCGAAAAATTACCACCGGCTTATTAATACTGATTTTGCGCAGGGCCGTATAGTATTTACCCGTATGCTTCCGCATAACCAGGCTTTGCGGTTTGGCGGCGAGCATTTTTATTCAAAAGATCATGGCATGAGCAATGATACCACCATTGCCCTTACCGATAACTTAACAGCGGCATTTGCAGAAGGAGATATTTACCTGGCCAATAATTTAGCTGCCAAAGTAGGTGTGCGTGCAGAGCATTCTTCATTACTCAGCAAATGGGAGATAGCGCCGAGGGCAAGTTTGGCTTATCGTTTACCAGATGGCGGTCAGTTCAATCTTGCCTATGGCGTGTTTTACCAGGAACCACAAAACGAGTACTTGTATCAAACTACTGATCTTAATTTCTCCAGGGCTGCTCATTATGTGTTAAACTATACCAAAAAGGCGCATAACCGTTTTTTTAGGGTTGAGGCATATTACAAGAAATATCATGATCTGCTTAAAACAGATCCGGCTATTAGTACAACCGGAAAAGGTTACGCGCGCGGAATTGAGCTTTTTTTCAGGGATAAAAAATCCATCAAAAATCTCGATTACTGGATCAGTTACACCTACCTGGATACCAAACGTGATTATCTGAACTATCCGGATGAAATAAAACCAACCTTTGCGGCACCGCATACAGCCACCGCAGCCATAAAAAAGAGCTTTCCCGAAATCAATACTTATTTAAATATTTCGTACGCGTTTGCTACGGGGCGGCCTTATTATAATATCAGGTACAACAACCCTGATAAGGCCTACCATATCTATGACCAAGGCACAACCAAAGGTTATAATGTAATTAACCTGCAGCTGGCCTACCTCATATCGCTGTTTAAAAGCTGGAAGCAAAAGCCATTTTCGGGTGTCAGCATAGGGGTTAATAATTTATTGGGCACCAACCAGGTGTTTGGCTATAACTATAATGCTGACGGCAGCATTAAATTACCCATAACACTGCCTGCAGCAAGGTATGTGTACGCAGGATTCTTTATGAGCTTTGGTATTGACCGTACAAGTGACATCCTCGATAACAATCTTAATTAAAACATACATATAAAATCAATCAGCAATGAAAAAATTAATCATCTCCGGTCTGGCAATAATGTTGTTGTTTTTATCAGCATCTGCCCAGCAAAACTCAGGCGCTTTGCAAAGCGCCGTAACTAAACTTGATCAGGCCAAAACAGCTAAGGATTATGAAACACTTGAAAAAGAATTTGTGAAAATAGCTGCCGCACAACCCAAAGACTGGCTACCCAATTATTACGCGGCTTATTGTAATGCCAAAATAGGTTTTCTGTTACAGGATGATGGCGAATCGATAGAGCCATACAGCAACCGTGGCGAAGCGCAGGCAAAAGCTGCCGAATCGCTTTTGGATAAGAATAATCAGAAAAAGGAGCTTTCAGAAGTATATACGGTAATAAGTATGCTCAATCAGGGTAGAGTATTTATAAATCCCATGACCTATGGGCCGAAATACGGACCAATTGCCCAGCAATTTTTGAATGCTGCAAAGCAGTTAAATCCTGATAATCCGAGGGCAATTTACCTGGCGGCCTGGTTTAAATACAACACCCCCAAAATGTGGGGTGGTGATAAAGCTTTGGCAAAACAGCTGGCAGCACAAAGCCTTAAATTGCTTGATAACGCCGAAAAGGGTGTAACCCCGCACTGGGGAAAGACAGAAGATCAGGAGCTTTTAAATAAATATAAATAATTTTTAACCCTTAAGTTTTATAATCATGGGATTTGGATTCATCATCATCATACGGATACTGTTTGTTACCTGTATGGTATTCATAATTGGCTATGTTTTTGGCGGATTTTCAAAAAGGCCTGCACTGGCTGTTATAACAAAAGTAGCGGCTATTTTAATCATTGTACTTTTTATTGCAACTAATATCATGGCGGTGCGTAATAACTTTAATCGCTTTAAAGGTAATAACTGTCCCTGGTCGCGGTGCGATACTACT
Organism: Mucilaginibacter sabulilitoris; assembly: GCF_034262375.1. NCBI lineage: Bacteria > Pseudomonadati > Bacteroidota > Sphingobacteriia > Sphingobacteriales > Sphingobacteriaceae > Mucilaginibacter > Mucilaginibacter sabulilitoris. The sequence continues at coordinate 5,981,654 of NZ_CP139558.1, read as the reverse complement.
TACCGGCAGGAGCAAAAGCATCCTTAACAACGTAACTTCTTCATAACAAGTTAATATAAGGGTATTGTTAATGCATCGGTATTAACATACCCTTTTGTTTTTTTAATATTCTGAAACATTAAGTAATTTTTTTAATTATTATATAATATCAAAAACCGAATAATTATATATTATGAAAAATAATACCGATAAACAATCGGCAAAAGAGGTAGTACTTGCTTTTATTAATGCGCTTAATGAAGAGGATTTTGCAACCGCCGGTAAATATCTTACTAAAGAGATGACCTTTAAAGGTGTATTGGGTTCACGTGATGGTGCTGAGGCATATATGAGCGACATGGAGAAAATGAAATTCAAATATGATTTGAAAAAGACCATAGCCGAAGACAATGACGTATGCCTGTTTTATGACCTGGATATGGGTGGCGTTACCATATTTGGTTGCGGATGGTATCATCTGAAAGGAGGTAAAATAAGTTCGCTTAATGTGATATTCGACCCGAGACCTGTTCTGGAGCAAAAAAAAAAATAAACACATCTGATTTTTGATGCAATTAGATAATCCATAAAATTAACAAAATGAAAAATGTATTAGTAACAGGAGGTACCGGTTTGCTGGGCAGAGAAGTTGTTGATCAGCTGATTGCCCTTAATTATGAAGTTACCGTATTGAGTTCAAAGAAAAATAGCTCGGTACCTGATGGTGTGCAATTAATCAAGGGCGATCTGGCTTCAAATTCCGGCCTCATAGAGGCTACCGAAAATGCAGATATTATTATTCATTGCGCGAGCAACCCGAAAGATACGCGGAGCGTTGACATTAAGGGCACACAAAACTTGCTGGGTGCTATAAACAGGAACAAAACCCTCCATTTTATTTATATTTCTATTATTAATGTAGATAAGAGCAATTATGAGTACTATCAAACCAAAATAAAAGTGGAACAAATGATAGCGGCAAGCGGAATCCCGTTTTCTGTTTTGCGTACTACGCAGTTTCATAATTATGTGCTCACCATACTTAAAACATTCGATAAAAAGGATGGTGTCATAGCCATTCCGGATGGGATGCATTTTCAATCGATAGAAGTGAAGGAGGCTGCTACGCTCCTGGTTGATATGGCCCAGCGCGAGCCCGTCGGCCTGGTACGCGGCATCGGCGGCCCCGAGTTGCTCAGGTTTGAGGAAATGGCCAAAACTTATCTTAATGTGCTCAATCGTAATGACGAACTAAAGATAAAACCTATCCGGAACGAAGAATATGACCGTTACCGTTCTGAAAACAATATCTGGCCAACAAACAGTTACGGTAATATAACCTGGGAAGCCTTTTTACGCCACAATTTTGTGAGCTGATTGTGTCTAAAACCTACGGAAAGTCACATTATTAATATCAAACCAGCATAACATAGTATTATCCTGAATAAAATTGTTAATTGTTTTAAGGTTAAGAAGCAAATGACCCGGTTTGATGAATTTATATTTTAACTGCCAGGCTGGGTTTATGCCCATTACTCCCTGCCAATATATTACCGTAATCATGGAGATTACCCAATACCTTCCTATCAATTGTTTTAAATGGCTGAGGGTGTATTAATAAAGCGATGGCTAACGGATTGCTAAAGTCTTAAGAAAATTAATATGATTTTTTTGACTTGTTATTTCTTTTAAAAGGAAAAATGTATTTACTTTGGTAAAACGATTTATCAATAGCTGATAATTTGCTTATACATTGAATTGATACCCCATTTAAAATAATCCACTAACTCGGCACAGTGTTAATAAGCTGTGTCAAGTTTTTTTATGTCCGGACATTTTTACGCTGTGTAAACTGAATTTTGAGCTTCATAACGCATATATTTAGCAATTATTTATCCAAATGGAAAAACACTTTTTTACGACTGTTCTTTGCCTTGAAACCGGAAAAAATATTAGACAAGCTTTGGGCTGTTTATGCCGAAATTCAACTATTTAAGTAAACCCAATTAATTATAATGAAATTCAAAAGCCTTATAAAAACCCTTTGCATCGCGTTGCTTTGCAGTTTGCCTGTTATTTTAAAAGCACAAAGTAATAAACCGGTAAAAAGCCTTGCGCAATTGCAGCAGGAGTTTGTTGACCTGCGTTTCGGCATGTTCATCCATTTTAATATTCCTACCTATCTTGATCAGGATTGGGCCGATCCGGAAGCATCGCCGGCTATATTTAATCCTACCAAACTTAATTGCGACCAATGGGCAAAAGCAGCTAAATCGGCACATATGAGCTATGGCTGCATTACTACAAAACATCACAGTGGTTTTTGCATCTGGGACACTAAAACCACCGATTATAATGTAATGAACAGCCCGTTAAAACGTGATGTGGTTAAAGAATATGCCGATGCTTTCAGGGCTAACGGGCTAAAGGTGTTTTTATACTATTCTATTCTTGATACTCACCACAGGTTAAGGCCAAATGGTATAACCCGCAAACATGTTGATATGATCAAGGCGCAGATTACCGAGTTGTTAACCAAATACGGCGATATAGGCGCGTTGATTATTGATGGCTGGGATGCCCCATGGTCAAGAATAACCTATGATGATGTTCCGTTTGAAGAAATATACCGACTGGTAAAATCATTACAGCCCAATTGTTTGGTTATGGATTTGAATGGTGCTAAATATCCAGCGGAAGGTATGTTTTATACCGATATTAAAACCTACGAACAGGGTGCGGGTCAGCATATTTCAAAAGAAAATAATAATATGCCGGCATTGTCATGCTATCCGCTGCAAAAGCATTGGTTCTGGAACTTGTCTGATCCTACCGACGCGGTTAAAGACCCCGTTAAGTTGGTAAACGATAATATCATTCCGTTTAATAATGTTGATTGTAATTTCATTCTGAATGTTGCACCCAATCGTGATGGCCTTATTGATGACAACGCGCTGGCAGCCCTGAAAAAGATAGGGGAAATGTGGAAAAATGAAGGCCCGGTGGCTAAGCTTCCTAAGCTGGATGCACCGATCATTTCACATAACCTAGCTAAAAACCAGTTCTCCAATTCAAGCTGGAGTGATGATATGAACATTATGGACTTTGCCAACGATGACGATTTTAAATCATCATGGGTATCCAATTCAACGGTAAAGAAACCCTGGTATGAAATTACCTTCGACAGAGATCAGGGCTTTAATGCCATTGCCATTACCGAAGAAAAACCAAATATCACCAGCCTGCATATCGAATATTGTGATAACGGTACCTGGAAGCCAATTTTTTCGGGAGAAAATAAGGGCCGGGTAAAAATATTCCGTTTTGATCGTATCTGGGGAAGCAAGCTTAGGGTATCTGTTGACGCGTCTGACCATCAGGCGTCCATTGCCGAGGTAGGCGTTTATAACGAAAGAAGATAATAAATGATTTTCCATCTTCCTTATGGGAAAAGACTAACAATATAACATGAAACAATTATTCACTGCTTTTTTATTAGGCGCTGCCCTTAGGGCTGGTGCACAAAACCTCCCTGCAGAGAAACTGGTACAATACGTAAACCCTATTATAGGTACCCAGCGAATGGGCCATACTTACCCCGGAGCTACAGTGCCATTTGGAATGGTGCAACTAAGTCCGGAAACGGATACCGTCGGTTATGAACTCAATGGCAAGTATAACCCCGATGTATATAAGTACTGCGCCGGTTACCAGTACGACGATAAAACGATAGTCGGTTTTAGTCACACCCATTTTAGCGGTACGGGTCACTCTGACCTGGGCGACTTTTTAATTATGCCAACCGTCGGCGCCTTAAAACTAAATCCCGGTACGGCTGATAAACCAGGCAGTGGTTACCGTTCGGCGTTTTCTCATCAGAACGAGGTTACCGAAGCCAACTATTACAAAGTAAAGCTTGATGAAAGCAACATTATAGCCGAAATGACCACCAGCACACGTGTGGGTTTCCATCAGTACACTTTCCCCAAGTCGGATCAATCGCATATCATATTAGATCTGATGGCTGGTATTTATAATTACCCCGATAAAAACGTCTGGACTTACATGAAAGTGTTGAATGACTCTACGGTAGTAGGTTATCGTCAAACAAGCGGCTGGGCCCGCACCCGTTCGCTGTATTTTGCCATGAGCTTTTCTAAACCATTTTTTCAGCACGGCTACAAAAAGTACGATAAGCGGCAGGTGTACGGTGGTTTCTGGGGCAAATTTAATCAAACTAAAAACTTCCCGGAAATAGCCGGTCGCCAGATCAGGAGCTATTTTGATTTTAAAACCGAAGAGGGCGAAAAGATCAAGATCAAATTCGCACTGTCACCGGTGAGTATGGATGGCGCGCTGAATAACATGCGTACTGAAATACCAGGCTGGGATTTTGACAAGGTAAAGAACGATGGCCAGCAGCAATGGGAAAACGAACTGCATAAAATTGTGATACAAGGCAGCAAGGAAACCAAAGAGAATTTTTATACCTCCATGTATCATGCCATGATCAATCCAACCATTTATATGGATGCGGATGGCCAGTACAAAGGTCTTGATCAGAATGTACACAAAGCCGATGGCTTTACCAACTATACCACCTTCTCGATGTGGGATACCTACCGCGCCCTGCACCCGCTGTTTAATATTATTGACCCTAAACGCAATGCCGATATGGTGCAATCTATGCTGGTACATTTTGACCAGAGCCCGGAGAAAATGCTGCCTATATGGTCAAATTCAGGTAACGAAAATTGGTGCATGAGCGGCTATCATAGCGTAGTTGTATTAGCCGATGCCGTAGTAAAGGGCAATGCCCCGTTTGATGCCAATAAAGCGCTTGACGCCTGTGTGGCTACCGCCCGCCACAGGGATTATGAGGGCATCGGTTCGTACATTGATATGGGTTATATTCCCGACGAAAAAAGTGGTGTATCGGTATCGTCGACCTTAGAATATGCCTTTGACGACTGGGCCATAGCGCAAATGGCAAAAAAGCTGAACCGCAATGATATTTACGAAGAGTTTATCAAACGCTCGCAAAACTATAAAAATGTGTATGATGCCAAAGCAGGCTTTATGCGTCCCAAACTGGCCAATGGTAGTTTCCGCCAGAAGTTTGACCCGTTGAGCACTATTAATGAAGGCTTTATTGAGGGCAACTCCTGGAATTATACCCTGTTTGCACCTCAGGATCCCGAAGGGCTTATTAAGCTGATGGGGGGTAACAAGCGTTTTGTAGGTTACCTCGATTCGCTATTTACCATGGACCTGCCCGATAAGTATTTTGCCGAAACAGAGGACATTACCCGCGATGGCATCATCGGTAACTATGTGCATGGTAATGAGCCATCTCACCATGTTGCTTATCTTTATAACTGGACAGACAAACCCTGGAAAACACAGGAACGCATCCGCATGATATTGCCGCGCATGTACAAACCAACACCTGATGGTTTGGGAGGTAATGATGATACCGGTCAGATGAGCGCCTGGTATATATTCAGCTCGTTGGGCTTTTACCCGGTAGCTCCCGGTTCAGATCAGTATTCCATCGGAAGCCCGGCGGTTAATGGCGCGGTTATTAACCTTGACAATGGAAAAACATTCACCATTAATGTTAAAAATCAAAGTTCGAAGAATGTTTATGTACAAAGAATGGTATTGAATGGTAAAATACTCACCGGTTTATTCATCAGCCATGCCGATATTATGAATGGCGGCGAGATCACCTTTTATATGGGGTCAAAGCATAAATAGACTTTCCAGAAAGACTAAAAAACAAAAACGGCTCGAAGTATCAGTACTTCGAGCCGTTTTTGTTTTTTGACTGAGATGATTAGATAAGTGATAGTAAAAAAACGTGTCATTGAGGTACGAAGCAATCTCTACATAACAAGTCAAACATGCAAAGTTCGCTCTGTAGAGCATAGAGATTATTAATATTGTGTTTGTTTTAACGGTATTAATGAGCTCACTCCGTTCGGTTGTCTTCGTACCTAGCAATGACGCGTGAATATTAAATATAAAATTCGTACTACCTTTCAACCCTAACGCTGATCACCCCCTTCGCAGGGATAGTGAAGCGATCGTTTAAAGTTTTTAGCTTGTCTTCCATCAGATTGCTTTCCCATACTTTAATAGCTGTAACGTTGTTTGGCGTAAGACTTATTTCGGTATCAATATCACCCGCGTTCACCAATTGAGCGATAACGCCCTTGCCATCATCGGCAGGTTTTATGGCCTCTACATAAACATTGTTACCGCTGATCTTAAAAAACAGGCCATTTTCAGGCTCGCCAGAGACTGCAGCTGCTATCAGGGGTTGATGATTGTTTAAGCCCGTTTGGTTAGCCTTAAAGCTATCAAAACCACCATCATGAGCCTGTATAAAATAGTGGAAGGTGGCAGGCCCTTCCTGATCGGCCCTGAAATTGGTATGCCACAGGTTGTTCATCACCCAGGAGTAAATGATTGATGATTGTGGAGTAAATGACAGCCATTGCGGCGCATGGCGCAGACCGCCCAGTAAATTGGCTGTAGTAATAGCTCCTATCTCAAACAATGGGGCATCAGGGCTTGACCACGTAATACCATACGAACCATTTGATACATCGGCCCAGCGTTGCATGGTGTACCAGTTATGGTTGGAGTAGGGTAGCTGGTCGCCTTCTGCAAGTGCGCTTCCCCATGGTATGCTGTAACGCACCTGTGCTCTCGGAACATTGAATGGGAACGCGAAATGAACGCTTTCCTTACGCCTTATAGCGGTTTTATCAATGGTGTTGATGAGTTCAACCTTGTCTATACCGCTTACCAGCCTTATTTCGCGGGTAAGCCCCTTGGTGCCTGGAGCGTCTGACTTAACGAGCAGACTTACCACCAACGGACCATTCTCCTTAATGCTGATGGCGGCGTTTGAAGTGGTAACCAGGTTTTTCAGGGAGTCGCCGGGCATATAAGTATATTGATTAAGCCCGGCAGAGTCAGCCGCTACATAATTACGCGTAGCGGAGGTGGCTTTGCTTAATTTGGTGATATTACCGGTTTTACCATCCACACTAACAGTATAAACACCATTTGTTAAGGTACCTGCGCTTACTTTGGCCAAACCTTTGGTAAAGGCGTTACCCGTACTAATGGTATAAGTATTTTTGCCCATGGCAGGTACGGCATTGGCTACAAAAACAAGCTCGCCGGTACTTAAACGCTGTGACGGTACTTTTTTGCCGGCGGCGTCCTTAACCAAGTCGCCAGTCTTACTTAAAGCTGCGGAAACATATACCACATCGGTACGCGTCCAAGCGGTGGTATTATATACATCAATAGCGTTTGCTTTAGTGGTTACGGGTTTTAACGCGTCTTCCATTAAGGAGTCAACCTGCTTCTGAGCCTGTAAAACGTAGCCCTGTTTTACGGCCCATTCGTTTTTTACCTTTTCATTATCGGGTTGGCCAACGCTGTTGTAAGCACCCCAGGTATGTTCATTATATAACAACAGGTTTTTCCAGGTGTCGTCAAATGCCGCTGCCGGGTAGGCCGGTTTATTGCGGATGGCCCAGATGGCACCGGTTTGCTTCAGCAGATCGGAAGTACTGCGACTTAAAGCGGTTTCTTTTGCGGCTGATGATACGCCATCTGTCCAGTACTCGGTATAATCGCCTGCGAAGGATGGGATATCGTTTTTGTATTTTGCTTCCAGATCAGTAAAAAATTGCTTTACCGACGTGATGATCAGCTTTGGTGAGGTATAGCGTTCGTTCCAAGCTTTTACCGCATCGGGCAGTTCCGGGTCAATGGGCGCGTTGTCGCTCATGGCCCAGGTTAGGATAGACATGTTGTAAGGGAAATTATTTTGTTCCAGATCGCCCAAGTATTGAAACAGGTAGGGGTTAAGGAAGTTTTCTGTCGGATGACCGGTATAAAACGGCTTGGGTTCATCAATGGTAAAAAAATTAGGGATTTTTGTGCCCTTAAGACGATAACCGATAGAATAAGGCTGGCACTGCCAGAACAGCAATTTCTGCTTGCCCGATGGCGATACCCAGTAAAAAGGTTTGTCCTGCCATTTCGCTAAGTTTCCTATCCGGTCAGACGCGTTTGGCCCCGATAAAAAATATTTAATACCGGTTTGTTCTGCCTGGGCGGCTAAACCCCATGAAGCGCCCGGCACATCACCCTGAAACATGCTGTTGATGGTAATATCCTGCTCACGGGCCAATTTTTGTGATTTGGCGAACATCTGCATCAGCTGTCTTGAATCTGTCATACTGGTATTAATATTGCCATAAGCACCATCCAAATTGATCCATCCTTTTTTTACGGCGTTCCAAAAGCGGATTTTTTTCTCGGGTGAGGCCAGTTTCAGATAATTGTCAACCACCCATATTGCCTCGGTAGTCCATTTAAAGCGGGCTTCGGCAGGGTAGTTCTGCGTTTTTTCGGCCAGATCAATAGATTCATCAATATTATCAATATGAAGTTTAAGTACCTTGGCTTGCGTGTTGGTATAACCAATATCCACATGCGAGTGCGGCAGCACATAAACACTCCAGTCGGCGCGGGCCGGTTCCATAATACAACGGGCAACATAACTTTGATTGCCCGATTTTAAAGTAACCGAAGCCTGGGTACTTATTTTTACAGGCTCGCCAGGTAACGCAACCTCAAAAACCTCAAGTCCTTCTGCGCTTGCAGGTATAGTAATATTTTCAGTATGGTTATTGAATGATACTGTGGCTGTAGCCTCGTTATAGCTTTTGCCATTTTGAAACAGCAGCCTGGCCATGCGCCTGTTTTCACCCTGATATTTGATATATGCCACCGTTGATTGCAGCGTAATGGAAGTAAATACCTGCTTAGTTTTCTGAGCATAAGCGCCAACAGAGATAAGGAACAGAACGGCTATGGTTTGCAGACTTTTCATGTGACTGTGGATTTTGATTTGACAGAGCTATTCAAATAATCAGGTTTATATATTTTGATATGTTATAATGTACAAACATATATTATTAAACTGGATTTTTCAAGCTAATGGCAGAGAAAATATCGACATAAAATAAGGCCGTTATTGGGTATAACGACCTTATTTTATGTGATGTCTATCCGAATTCTTAAAAATTAATTAAACAACATTGCCGGTTCAAATTCTTTTTTCTCCACGGTGCCTGGCGCGGTCATAAAAACACGCAGCGGGGTTTGCCTTATGCGGTAAGCACCTGGTAAAAGCACCGGAGCATTATAGATGTATTTCACCTTTATTTTATGAAATCCTTTAACCAATGGTAAGGCGTTTTCGCTTTCGGTAACTTTTTGGTCGTCGATAAATAACTGGGTATCTGTATATGAAGCCTGTGAGAAGGTGTATGCCCCATCGGCAGGGATATTCACATAACCGCTAAATACCATACCAAAGTGCTGGTTATCTTTTTTAAATGATTCCGCGTTTAATTTATCAGCAATAGCAGATTCTCCGCCGGAGGCGTAATCCAGCTGATCTGGAACGGTAAAGGTGTCTTTTATGAGTGTACAGTTTAATCCGGGTTTGTTAGCACTGTAATTTACAGCCGGTAACAACGCTCTGTTATACATCAGCGTGCGGGTAGCTATGCTTCTGCGGCCGGTGGGGGTAATAACCCTGGTTTTAAATTCTCTTTTCTCATTGGCCGGAACATATATGGTAATAGGCGATACATATTCCAAATCGGTATCTAACGGGTCGCGACCGTTAAGGGTGTAATAGATCCTGGCACCCGGCACTACCGATTTTGGTGCAAAGGTAAATTGCGAGCCGAATACCATAGTGTCAATAATGGGCAGGGCAGTAGGTACCCTGTAGTTATAATGCATAGCTTCAAGCCGTGCGAAATGTTTGGCCAGTCTTACTTCTGAAAAGTTGGTATAGTCCTTATTCTCTGGCTTGCTCCATGCTACTTCAGATAGCGCGAACAGGCGCGGCAGTATCTGGTATTGTAGTTTGGCTACGGTTGGTACATACTCTGTCCAAAGGTTGCCCTGTGTGCCTATCACATACTGCTGTTCTTCGGGTGTTAATTCTTTAGAAACGGGATCGTAATTGTACGTTTCATCCAGGGCTGCATATCTGCCAAATGATACCGGCTCCTGCGGCGAACTACTTTGATAATGATCAAAATAGTTACCGGTAGTTTGCGGCGTCATGATCACATTGTGTTTTTGACGGGCAGCGGCAATGCCTCCTTCTTCACCTGTCCAGCTCATTACGGTAGCGTTTGGTGCCAGGCCGCCTTCCAGTATCTCATCCCAGCCAATAATGCTGCGACCTTTTGAATTCAGGAATTTCTCTATGGTTTGTATAAAATAGCTTTGGAGTTCATGTTCATCTTTCAGGCCTTTTTCCTTAATTAAAGCCTGGCAAAATGCTGATGCTTTCCAGGGTTCTTTATTAGCCTCATCGCCTCCTATATGAATGTATTTGCTCGGGAAAAGCTCCATTACCTCGGTAAGTACATTCTCCAGAAAGGTAAATGTTTCGGGGGTAGGGCAGTATATATTGTTCACTTCCCTTGCAGGTACCTTACTATCGGCTGGGAGCTCGCACCTTAATTCCGGGTAGGCCCTTAAAGCTGCTTCGGAATGGGCAGGCATTTCAATTTCGGGTACAACATTGATATAACGGGCTGCGGCAAATTTCACCACATCCCTGATCTCATCCTGGGTGTAATAACCTCCATAAGAGAGGGAATCTGGCCAGTCGCGATTGGTGCCGTACATGGTTTGTTTACGATAGGCTCCAACCTCGGTTAATTTAGGATATTTTTTGATCTCGATGCGCCAGCCCTGACCATCAACCAGGTGCCAGTGAAAGTTGTTGAGTTTATAAGCGGCCATCAGCTCAATAACTTTTTTAACCTGTGGCACCGTAAAAAAGTGGCGGGAAACATCGAGCATCATTCCGCGATACCCGAATCTTGGGGAATCTTCAATAGTTATACAGGGTAATTTTTCGGTACCTGAGGTTTCAACAGGGAATAGCTGCATAAAAGTTTGAATGCCGTAAAACAAGCCTGCCCCCTTGCCAATAATTGTGATGCGGCGTGGGGTTATGGTTAATTTATAACCCTCTTTGGGCAAGGTTGTGGAACCCCGGCCGGTAATTATTAGGGTGGTTCCGCGGTTTGATCTTATCCTCGGATTATATTTTGACAGTTTATTATTAAAATGCCTGTTGTTCAGCAAAAAGTCTTTCAGAAAAACAACATTTCTATCCTTGATATTATCAGCCTTGATTTGGGTTAGCTGGCTGAACGTGAACGTACCCGCTGCTTTTGTTATAGAAGCCGGCGCGGGTATGATACCCAAATGAGGGTCATCAGCAGGTGCTTGCGCTTTAACAAGTTTTGCCTGTAATGAAAATGCCAATAGTACACTTAAGGCAATTAGAAAAGGTTTTAACGTGGAGTTGTAGTTTTGATTCATGGTGAAGGTAAAGAAGATGAATAAACCCGATTGTTATTCGCTAAAATACTTTATAATAACTTAACAGCCATTATAATGGCTTATGTAACAAATAATTGACAAAGAGCAGGCATGTAAGAATAAGAGCCTTGCTGAATTCTTCTTGAGAGATCCGGCTAATCCAACCTCGTAAAATGTTGTAAAAGATGAGCAAATGTTAATCTAAATTTAAAATGGTTTTTAATGGCTTTGATAAATATATCTTATAACTTTATAATAATGAACCAGCATTTAAAACCCTAAAGATTATGAACACACAAGAAGTAGCCGACAAATTAGTACAGCTTTGCCGGGAAGGAAAAAATGTAGAAGCGATAAATGAGCTTTATGCAGATAATATTGTGAGCCATGAGCCCAAAGGAACACCTATGGAATTAACAGAAGGAAAAAACGCTGTGCTGGATAAAACCAATCAGTGGTATGCGATGGTTGAAGAATATCATGGTGGCTCTATCTCGGATCCTATTGTAAGCGGCAATTTTTTTAGCTGCGCCATGGATATGGATGTTACTTACAAAGGAATGGGTAGAAGTGAAATGAACGAGATTGCAGTTTATGAGGTTAAGGACGGAAAAATTGTTTCTGAAAGGTTCCATTATGATGTGCCGATGGCATAAACCATTAGTTTGCTCAAAATCCCCCCGTTATAAACTTAAAATCCCCGTGCGCTTACCGCAGGGGATTTTTTATTTCATGGTAAAGAAAAAAAGCCAGGCCTGAGCTTTCACTTTTAAAAGCTCAGATTAGCCCTCATTTTTTTCTTTGATATGAGAAGATAGACTGAATAAGATTTTAACTATGTTTGAAAGAGCTTTCGCTATACTTAACTTGTTTTAGGTTAAGCTAATGGGTGAATTCCTATTTCAGACTTCTTATAAAATCATTGAACCTAACCTTGTAATTAACATGCACTTTGCTATTACTACTTATGGATCGCGGGGTGATGTTCAGCCCTTTGTTTCTTTGGCTTTAGGACTAATGGACAATGGCCATCAGGTGACATTATTGGCACCTGGAAATTTTAAAGAGTTTGTAAATGGATATGGCGTAAATTTTTATGCTTTGCATGGCAATATAGAAGAAATTGTACATTCTCCAGAAGGGTTGCGCGTATTAAAAACCGGAAACACATTCTCCCTTTTGCGTTATATGCAAAAAGCTGTTCGAAAACTTCAACCCGTAATAAACAATGACATATTATCAGGATGTGCTGATGCAGATGTGATCATATCCAGTGTATTGTGCATACAATGGGTTAAAGCAATTGCAGAAAAATTGAACAAAAGTTGGGGAGTTATTCAGTTTCAACCGCCAACCAGCCCGACTAAAGCGTTTCCATTTGTTGGTTTAAACTTTTTTAATTTTCCCAATTATAACCTATTTACTTATTGGCTTTTAGGAGTAATCAATTGGTCTTTAAACAAAAGAGAAATAAATAAATTTCGAATTTCTTTAGGTTTAAAGTCATTAAAAAGGCCAACATTCGGGAGTTTACGTTCTGAAAACATTCTTAATTTGTATTGCTTTAGTCAGCTGCTTATTAAACGCCCTGATGATTGGCCGAGTAATACCCACATAACAGGTTTCATGACTTTGGCCGATAGAAAGACAACATACGTTTTAAGGCAAGTTGATGAAATTTTATTAAGATGGATTGAAGATGGTGAAAAGCCGGTTTACATTGGATTTGGAAGTATACCGATCCCGGATCCTGAATTATTTAGTGCTATACTAATAGAAATAATTCAAAAAAATAATATCAGAGTTGTATTGTGTAAAGGTTGGACAATACTTCCCGGCATACCTTCCCATCCCAATTTATTTGTTTTGGATTCTGTGAACCACGAATGGCTCTTACCGAAATGCTCGTCAGCAATAATCCATGGTGGTGCGGGAACTTTAGCCGCTGTTTTAAATGCTCAGATCCCATTAGTTATAATATCAGTTTTTGGTGATCAACCTTGGTGGGGATCAATTATTGAAAATAAACGATTAGGGATTCATATACCTTTTAAGCAAATTACTACAGCTAAGATTTTAGATGCTTTGTACATTATTCAAACAGATGAATATTTGAATAACACCAGGAAGATGGGGGATGAAATACAATTAGAAAATGGCTTACAACATACCGTAAAGATGTTGGAAGATTATTTTGTTGCACAATCGTTATAAGCATCAAACTACATATGATCCTAATTAATAGTATTTAAAAAATCAAAATGATGATAAAAATAATTATGACAATGGGTTAACCGAGGAGCCAATCTTTGAAAGCTTTTTATCATAATTTAGGCAAAAAAACACTAATGAAAAAATTAATCCTTTTAGTCATTTTAATAACTGGTATTAACACACTGGTATCTGCTCAAACCGCTTCACCTGTATTTAATGCAAATAAAGACGCTGTAACCTATCTGGGCCATAAACTTTATATTAATATGGAGGTAAAACTACTATACGGTGCTAAACCGGATAAAGGTTTTGTATTTGCCTATTCAAACCTGATAAACAACCAACTATCGGCTGGTTATGCTAACGAAATAGTTGTTATTAAAGAGCTGAAAGAGATGAATGGTAAATGCTACGCCAGCGGAACATTTAAAACCGTTACCGGATTGCTAAACAGTAAAACCTGTTTAATTGATATACAGGGAGCTATTGACTGGAAAGAGATACAGGTGGAGTTATAAATTCCTTACAAATGCTTATCCTGTTTTTCACTGCTTTTTAACATCTTTACACCTACAAAATTTGTGAATAGTTTATGCAGCATTGGCTTGTAAAATCAGAACCCGTTAAATACAGTTGGGAAAAATTTAATAAAGATGGACGTACCTTTTGGGATGGCGTACGTAATTACCAGGCCCGTAACAACCTCAGAGAAATGAAAGAGGGCGACCTGGTATTGTTTTACCATAGTAACGATGGTAAGGAAGTAGTAGGTATAGCCAAAGTTGTAAAGGAAGCTTATCAGGACCCAACCACTACCGACCCGAACTGGGTAGTGGTTGACCTGGCCCCGGTTGAAACACTAAAAAAACCGGTAACACTTGAAGTAATCAAGGCTGATGAGCAGTTGAAGGATGTTGGGTTGGTTAGGCAGGGGCGCCTATCGGTAATGGGTTTAAAGCGTGAGGAATTTGACCGTATATTAGAATTAGGCAGCTAATGAACACATTACCTGTTTTTAAAAAAATTAAAGGCCTGTCTTTGTTAAAGACAGGCTTAATTGTATTTATAGTTTTTGGTTCGGGTAGGTTAATGGCCCAGGATGCTTTTAAAGGCCTCGAAAATTTGTTTACCATACCTCAAAATTATGTGGTAAAACATACCGCCAAAGCCCCGGCAATTGATGGCGATATTGATGAAAACATATGGCAGCAGGCCAAGTGGACAGCTGATTTTACAGATATTGAGGGCGATCTGAAACCTAACCCATCGCTGCAAACCAATATTAAAATGCTCTGGGACGATAGTTGCGTGTATGTGGCTGCCCGCTTATATGACCCGCATGTATGGGCCACGCTTAAAAATCATGACGATATTGTTTTCAGGGATAATGACTTTGAGTTGTTTGTCGACCCGCAGAACACTACTCATAGTTATTATGAAATTGAGGTTAATGCCATTAACACTATTTTTGATCTGTACCTAAACAAACCCTACCGCAACATGGGCAGTGCAGTACCCGGTTGGGATGCGCATGGCTTGCGTACTGCCGTTAAGATACAGGGTACGCTGAACAACCCGAAAGATAAAGACAAGGGTTGGACTGTTGAAATGGCCATTCCTTTTAAAGCGATCAACCCGGGTTTTAAAGCCGCTTCGCCGCAGCATGGAACTTTGTGGCGCATCAATTTTTCGAGGGTGGAATGGGATGCCGAAGTGAAGAATGGGGAATATGTAAAACTAAAGGATACTGCATCCGGACATGATTTGCCCGAGCATAACTGGGTATGGTCGCCGCAAGGGGTAATCAATATGCATTATCCCGAACGTTGGGGGTATCTGCTATTCAGCAACCATAGTGCCGACGATGTTGTATTTGAAATGCCTTATGCCGAACAACAAAAAAAATATTTATGGCTCATTTACTACCGGCAAAAAGAGTGGTATAAACAAAAACATGAGTACGCGCAAACATTAAAAGATTTGGGTATAGAAAGTGGTTATGACATTTTAAAAAAATTTAATAACTTACAACTTGAATCAACAAAACACCAATTTATGGCATTCATTACCGAAGGAGAAGGTTCTCCAACATATACCATAAATCAGGATGGGTTTGTTGAGCCTATAACCAATAATCACCATGAATAAGCGCGGATTTTTAAAAGCCGGTCTGTTGGCTACAGTGGCCTCACAGTTACCGGTAAAAGGTCATGCCTCTGCAAATACCGTAAACAGTAAAAAGAAGGCAATGAAAAACTGGATCTGGATCAATCCTAACCTGAAGGACACTGATGATGATCTTAATACCAATTATACGGCTTATAAAACAGCTGGTATTACAGGGATATTTTTTGAGAACGACAGCGAGCGGCATTTTCGCGCTGCTAAAGCTCACGGCATAGAAGCGCATCGCTGGATATGGACCTTTAACCGGGCCGAAATGATTGGGGAGCACCCGGAGTGGTACAGTAAAAATCGAAATGGCGATTCATGTGCCGATAAACCGCCCTACGTAAAATACTACCGCTGGCTTTGCCCGTCGCGCCCCGAAGTGGAGAATTATCTGAAAGACATTGTTGATAAAACTTTGGAAAAGGACTATGTAGACGGTATACACCTTGACTATGTGCGTTATTCCGATGTGGTACTGCCTGTAAACCTTTGGGATAAATACAAAATTGAACAAACCAAAGAACTGCCCGAATATGATTACTGCTACTGCGAGGTTTGCCAGGCCAAATTTAAAGAGCAATATGGTCAGGATATTAAAGAGATCCAATATCCGGAGGCGAGCCTTTCCTGGCGGTTGTTCAGGTATGGTAATATCATCAGGGTGGTAAACAGTATATCGGCAGTGGCGCATCAGCACAAAAAAGCTATTACGGCAGCTGTTTTCCCGACGCCTGAAGTTGCCCGCCGTAATGTACGCCAGGACTGGACAAACTTTAAGCTCGACGGCGTGTGCCCCATGATATACCATGGTTTTTATAAAGAAGGTGTAAAATGGATAGGGGACGCCGTTGCCGAAGGCATCCATTTTTTAGATGGCAAATTCCCGCTTTATGCCGGGTTGTACCTTTCCGATTTTAAAAATGATGATGAGGTTCGTTCGGGCATACAGTATGCGCTGCAGAATGGGGCTTCGGGCATATCATTCTTTGGAAGAGTTACGCCCTCTGTACTTGATATTTTAAAACAGGAGACAAGTGCTGTAAGGAGGAGCTAAAAAAACTCCTAACTTATTTTTACTTAGATGATAGTTAGGTGATTATTGACTAAGTCAGCTCACTTTCAACAAAGCCATTTTGATTGTCAAAATGGCTTTGTACTTTTACCACCATAACAAACTACCTGTACTATGAACTATAGAGATTTTAAAGGCACCGCAATAGCCGAAGTTGGATTGGGCACCTGGCAGCTGGGCAGCGCCGACTGGGGCGACATCAAAGAGGCTGATGCTTTAAACATATTAAAGGCTTATACAGATGCCGGCGGCAATTTTCTGGACACCGCCGACGTATATGGCATGGGCGTTAGTGAAACGGTTATAGGCAAGTTTTTAAAAACAATTGAACACCCGGTTTATGTGGCTACCAAACTGGGCCGCCGTGGTGATGAGCCTAACGGATGGCCACAGAACTTTACTTATGATGCCATGAAACGCCAGGTCGAAGATTCGTTAAAGCATCTTGATATACCGCGTTTGTTTTTAGAGCAACTGCATTGTATCCCAACCGAAGAAATGCGCTCGGGCAAAGTATTCGACCATTTACGCCAATTACAAGACCAAGGGTTGATAAGCCATTTTGGCGTCAGTGTAGAAACATCAGAAGAAGCGCTGATTTGCCTGGAGCAGGAAGGTTTGGCGTCGCTACAGATCATATTTAACCTGTTCAGGCAGCACGTAGCCGATAAGGTGTTTGCAAAGGCAGCAGAAAGAGGAGTTGCCGTCATTGCTCGGGTGCCATTAGCGAGCGGGTTACTATCTGGCAGATTCAATGCGCATACCCAATTTGCGCAGAACGATCATCGTAATTATAATGCCAATGGTGAAGCGTTTAACACAGGTGAAACATTTTCGGGTATTGAATTTAATGAGGGCGTTAAATTAGCCGATAAAATAAGGCGTATGTTCCCCGATGAACGTATGCCGCAATGGGCCATCAGGTGGATACTGGATCATCCTGAGGTTACTACCGTAATTCCGGGAGCATCAAAAGTGGCACAAGTTAACAGTAATATAGAAGCGTCAAAATTACCACACCTGTCAAAGGAAACTCATCAGCAACTAAGGGAATTGTATGATGTCGAGATATATGATAAAATAAGAGGGCATTTTTAATTTCCTGTATGTAATTGCTGAGCTACGAAGCAATCCCTTATCCGCTGATGGAGAGAAAGATTGTGCATGAGGGCTGGGTGTCATGCTTGTCGAAGCATGGTGAGTGGGCCATCTGCGCTCGACCCTTCGACAAGCTCAGGGTGACAGTACGTCCTAAGTGGTATTAAACTTATCCCCTCAGCTTATCCAGCAGATCGCTGAGCTGTGCCGCTTCGTCTTCTGTGAGGTTTCCCTTGAGTATGTCCTTGGTTTTAAACTCCTGATCCATTTTGGCCAGCGTTTGCAAGCCCATTTCGCTAATACGAATGTCAACCGCCCTTCTGTCCTTATTATTGGTGCAGCGTGAAACCAGCTCTTTTTGTATCAGACGGTCAACAATACGAGATGCGTCAGACATTTTATCAACCATGCGTTCTTTTAACAGGTTAATGGTAGCAGGTTTTGGGTATTGCCCCCTTAATATCCGCAGAATATTAAATTGTTGCTGGGTAATATTGTATTTGTCAAAGTATAATCTAAAGTAATTACTTAACCAGCCAGAAGTGTATGATATGTTAATCGCCACTTTATGATAGTTGTCTTCAAAATTTGTGCTTTGTATCTCGTCGTCTATCCGCATAATATGTAACAATCAATAAGATGCAAATATGTTTAATTATTTTTAATTTGTAGTACACGTAATACGCACACTCACAACGATTAATTACAGTTCAATCATTTTTATTTGAAGTATTTTCTGGTGCCTGGGTATCAGGTTTACCATAACCCCATGGGCAATGAAGGCATTTGTTTTTGCAGCAATAGCCACGTTTTAAATGATACTCCTTTGTAAAAACAAAGTTTCCATCCTCATTTATATAGTAATCAATGCCTTCCTGTAACATTTAATTTAGCAGTTTTACAAAAATATCATTATTGAAATGATTTTTTAAATGACGGCCATCGCCGTGCAGGGTCCATATCTGGCTGGGTTGTGTACGGGTTATGGTTTCCAGGATATCCTTCCAATCCACATGGTCTGATATAAAGAGGGTATCTTTTTGATTAACCTGCAGATTTTTCCATCCGGAAGCGAATAGACGGGTAACCCCTATGGCCCTGATATAGCTATCAAAAGTAAAGGGCGGAACAATATAAACAAATTCATCCTGTACCTTCATCAGTTTGCGGCCATATATCTGATGAGCTCCCAAAGTAAATCCCATTTTTTCATATATAGCATTAATAGGCATAATGCGGTGATGTACCAGTATCTTTTTTTGCGGGGCATAGGTGCTAATGAGATTGATCAGGCGCTGGCTTTTGCCCAGACCATAAGCTCCCAGCAGAATGTTGGTTTTTATAGCATTTATTTTTTGTATTTCAACAACCGGATCCGGGTGTAAAACGGCAGGGTCGGCAAAGGTGCTTTCAGTTATGAGTACATCCGTGGTAACCCATTCTATAGGTTCGCAAGTAGCATCAGGCTGCAGTTTATAATCGCCGGTGTAAAGGTACCGGGTGCCCTCATATTCCATTAATATTTGTGCCGAGCCCAACATGTGACCGGCGGGGATCAGCGTTATAACTACCCGGCCAATATTAAACGATTGGTTATAGCCAACAATGTTAAAAACCTTAGCCGCGGTACGGTCATAGCGCAGCTGCATAATAGTAGCCGTTGCCCTGGTACAATAAACCTCGTTATTACCGCTGATGGCATGATCGGCATGGGCGTGTGATATAACAGCGGTTTTTGCAGGGAGCTTGGGGTCAAGATAAAAGTCGCCATATTTGCAGTATAGCCCCTTATCATCAATCAGCACAAAATCGTCAAGTATCATTAGTTTTTTGCGAGGGCTAAGTATTGCCTGTGTAAAGCCAGCACCTGCGGAATTACCAGTTGCTGGTCATCATTCACAATAACATCATTGGCCAGCTGTTTTTTTCTTTCTTCAGAAAACTGCCGGGCTTCGCGGCTTTCCACCTCAGCTTTTGAAACACGGTCACGCTGCATCACACGTGCTATGCGATTCTCCAACGGAGCGGATATCAGTAAGCTGCGGTCGCACATTTTATAAGAGCCGCTTTCAAACAACAGGGCAGCTTCTTTAATAACGTAAGGAGCGATTTTAATTTCGGCTACCCAATGGTCAAACGCCCTGAATACGGCCGGGTGTACCAGCGCGTTAAGTTTTTGCAGGTCTACCTCATTATCAAACACTATACCGGCGATGTGTTTACGGTTAAGGGCGCCATCATCAAAATACGATTGGGTGCCGAACGTTTTCTTTATAGATTCGATCAGGATCTCATCTGTAACCATCACCTTTTTGGCTTCATTATCGGCATAAAAAACAGGTATGTCCAAAAGCTCAAACACCTTGGCCACTGTTGTTTTACCGCTGCCTATATTACCCGTTAAACCAATTTTAAGCATTATTTATGGATTGAAATTTTGAGTAATGACTTCTGGAGCAAAGATAAAATATTAGTTATCCTTAATCTTTTATCCCAAAATCTTTACTCTGGCAGTGCGTTATTTTTTTATAATAAAATCAATATTTGCCGGACTTAACTTCACAATTTTACAAAACGGTGGAACCCTGGTAAGTTTTACCGGTAATGAGCGATAACCATGGTCGCGCCAAAGGTCAAGATCGGCTGTGGCCTCAAACAGGTCTTCGGTCATATCGGGATATCTGCTTAACGAAGTGGTAAAGGTTATTTTAACTCTTTGAGGAAATACCTTAACATTATCATAATTATGATTGTTGATGAGTTTAACTGGTATTTCTAAAGTTTTTTCAGTGAACTCATCAACAGGGATAATGACTTGTACTGTTTTGGGGTATACATTTAAATTCCCTTCTTTAACTGATTGTAAGTTTACACGGGTATTTATAGTTTCGCTAATTTCACCCACCTGCAGAGAGTCGGTTCTCCATAATTTTATTTCCTTTAGCCGGTCTGCAGGACCGCTTACGGTTATAAAAGATGGTTTAATAACAATATTGCCCGATACCGCAAATTGCCGTCTGTATTTAAGACCTGACATAAGTTGTACCGGAACCTTTTTTACCAGCCGGTTTGAAAAATCAAAGTAAAGCGTATCAGGGTCAATGGCTATAATAGGCTGGGTAAGTTCTTTATTAATGTTAATTTGCTTTAGCTGGGAGCTAAGCACCACGAAGTTCCGGTTTTCAAGAGTGGCAAGGTCAATAGTTATAGGCTTGCTTTCTTCCCGCATGCCAGAAAATATCATCTGCCAGCCGGTGCCCTGCACTGTCGCTTTAACGGTATCGGGCTGTAACGAATGGAATGCGCGTTTTTGGGGCGCATTTTTATAGGTCAACACCTCTTGTACAGTATAGTTGTAGGAATTTGAAAGCGTAGTAAATATCCAGGCTAAAACAGCCAGCACCAGGCAGGTGAAAAATGCCGATAAGCGCCTTCGTTCTGTTGCGGATAATTTTACTATTGCCATATTTATTTGAGGTAAAAGAATAAAGGCGAAAGGCTATTTAAGGTGAAAGGACAAAGGCGAAAGGATAAAGGTAAAAACTACCACTTACCTTTCGCCCTTTGTTTTCATTTATAAAAGTAAAGAACCCGGTCTTTTATCTTTTGTTCAATTGTCTTTTATCAACAAAAAGCGTTAGCTTTTTGTTGCAGCAGGAGGGGTATTTAAAGCTTTTGATGCATCTAATGAAATGGCAGATTTATCAAAACGGATTTTGCCGTTATCAACTTCAACTAAAAAAGTAGTATCGTTAAGGTCGATAATTTTGCCGTGTATACCGGCAGTAGTTACCACCCTGTCGCCTTTTTTTAGTTCATCTACATATTTCTTTTGATCTTTTTGCTTTTTAACCTGCGGGCGGATCATGAAAAAGTAAAACACTGCAATAATTAATACCATTGGTATTAAAGTACTGAAGCTACCTAAACCGCCGCTTGCTGCTGCCTGTAATAAAATAGTTGCTATCATTTTTTAAATTAATTGTTATTTCGTTAAAACTTCGCCAATTAAGTGCACCATGTTTTGAGCAGGTACGGTATTGGCGGTAATGGTTATTTGTTTATCCTGCAGCCCCGATTTTCCTGCGCTGTTAAACACTACTTTAATTAAACCGCTTTCGCCTGGTTTTACCGGTGTTTTTGGCCATTCGGGAGTAGTACAGCCGCAGCTTGCAACCGCATCGGTAATAATAAGTGGTGATTTACCATTGTTGGTGAATTTAAAATCGTAGCTAACCTTGTCGCCCGTTTTTATTTTGCCAAAATCGTGGCTTTCTTTTTCAAACTTCATTACCGGGGCATTGGCCGCATTTGCACTGGTTGCTTCGGTTTTTGTTGCAGCACTATCGTTTGAATTTTCTGCAGTTGAACCGTTTCCTGATGTTTGGTTACAGGCTGATAATAATGCAGCTGCTGTTATTAAACTTAAAAACAATTTTTTCATTAGGTCAATTATTATTCTATTAATCCTCTGCCAATTTTCCTGATCTTATTTTCTGCTTTAAGGTCAATTAAAATCTTGTCTAAGATACCGTTTATAAATGAATTACTCTTAGGCGTGCTAAACTCTTTGGATATTTCCAGGTACTCATTAATAGTTACTTTAACCGGTATGGAGGTAAAGTTAATAAACTCGGTAATGGCCATTTTCATTAACAGGGTATCCATCATGGCAATACGCTCAGGTTCCCAGTTTTGGGTTTTTGCGGCTATGAGTTCCTGGTAAGGAGCGTCAAACCTGATGCTTTTTTGAAACAGATCAACCACAAATTCGCGGTCTTCTGTCCAGTTGCCTGTAATTTCGGCCAGATGGTTTTGTTTGGCATCCTCAGAAGCGAAATTTTTGAAAGTTTTAGCTATCAGCGCCTGTAATACATCGCGGTCAACTGGCCAAAAAATAAATTTGTCTTCAAAAACCTGTTCGGCAATTGATGATTTTAAAATTACTTTTTTGAAAATGAATTTAATAATGTCTTTATCCGTATGTATGGTATCGTCGGTTTTTGCCAGGTATTCGGCATATTCGGGCGCATTTTTAAGGATAGTGAATAGCGTTTTTGCCAGCTCAGGCTCAAAACCCCAGTCAACCTTGTATTTTTTTAAAGCGATGAGATAATCGCGGTTATCATTAAGGGTAACAATAAACCTGTTGGTTAATATTTTCAGATCAGCATTCAGGTCTTCGGCCGTGGGTAAATGTTTGTTTGCTCTTTCCTGGGCATCGTTTGCTGCGTAATTACCTACCTCTGAAATCAGCGATAACATCCAGATATACATTTCATATACCTGGTCAATACCATGCAGCATGTTTTTTTCGTGTAACTTGACATCTTTAGTGTCCGATTGATGGTATGCGTATAACGCTTGTAATACCTTTACCCTTAGGTGCCTTCTGTTTAACATGTGTAAGAACGATTTGATCCGCCGGTTAGCGAATGGTTAAAATTATGATGTTGTTAATAGGATGATTTTACTTTTTTAATGTCTGCTATTCTTTTCTCCGCTATTTTATTGGCAGCGTTAATAGTGGAAATGTTTTCTGATTTAGAAAGTTTTAAAATGTTGCGTGTTACCTCATAAATATTTTCGGTAAGTTGCATAGTGCGTTTTTTGCTGAAATTCATCAGCTCAGAATAACAGTTAATGATGCCGCCTGCATTGATTACATAATCAGGTGCAAACAATATCCCTTTATCTAAAAGCATCGTGCCATGATCTGCTTCATCAAGTAACTGATTATTAGCCGAGCCTGCTATAATGCTGCATTTTAGCTTATTGATAGTTTGTGTATTAATGGTACCACCTAACGCACATGGTGCATAAATATCTGCATCGATATCAAAAATACTATTGTTTGATATTGCCTGAGCGCCATATTTTTTAGCTATCTGACCAATACGTTCTTCCTGAATATCGCTAACATACACCTTGACATTTTCATCGCGGAGTAAACGTACGAGGTGCTCACCGACGTGGCCAACGCCTTGTACTATTACCGATTTGCCAGTAAGGCTATCGCTGCCAAATTGTTCTTTTACACAAGCTTTTATACCCATAAAAACACCTTGTGCTGCTACAGGCGATGGGTCGCCGCTGCCGCCAAGGCTTTCGGGTATGCCGGTAACATGCTGGGTTTCCATGCGGATATATTCCATATCACGGGGATTTGTGCCTACATCCTCCGATGTAATAAATTCGCCATTTAAATTTTTAATAAAACGACCGAACTTGCGCATCAAAGCCTCGGTTTTATCCTTATGCGAATCCCCGATAATTACCGAGTAGCCGCCACCCATATTGAGGCCTGCTATGGCGCACTTATAGGTCATGCTTTTTGACAAGCGCAATACATCATTTAAAGCATCAGCCTCCGATTTATAATTCCACATACGGGTGCTTCCAAAGGCGGGACCTAAAGTAGTATCATGAATAGCAATGATGGCTTTTAAATCCGTATCCGGATCGCTGCAAAATACAACTTTCTTGTGCCCAAAGGCATCGAGTTGACTAAAGATAGATTCCGGTTGTTGTTGAACAGGCATTATATAGTATACGGCAAGTAAATGTTTTAAGGCCCGACAAAAGTATAGGTTTTTTTTATTCTGACCAACTTTATATAGCGTTATGAGAAATAAGTTATACGTTTTTGAACTTATTTTCACATTTATAAAATTCTTTTTTTAAATAAATCTTATCCTGAAATTACTTTAAATCGTAACTGTCATTTGGTTTTTCTAAATCAGTAATATCCCATTGCAAGGGCGTGTTTCTTAACGCATTCAAAAATTCAACCGTTTCCTGTATCTCAAAAATAGATAACCTGCTTTTCCCATTACCAGTATAATTATACACCCTGCCTGGTTGTTCAAAGGTGATGTATCCCAGATAGTCTGGGTCGTTAATTTTAGTTAAATGAAGTTGGGTTTCTTTTGATATTTCCTGTATTGGATCATTATTCTGCTTATCAATGTAAATGCTGTATGTATAGGTCAAAATTCCATGACCATCAAAATGGGCCTGACTATCCGGGATAATCATTATAGGAAGGTTTGAGTTTAAAGTATAAAATATCGGTTTCATAATTAGTTTATATTGGTGATACATATACCACGATAATTAATTATTGTTCCTGACTTTTAATGCTGATTATGAAGTGTTTATGTATTAATTTATATTATTGTCATAATAAATCTTACATCTGCACGACTTTTCGGCGCAATCACTCTCCCAACTTTTTAATACTTTTGATTATTCGGATTTTCCCGCTTTTCCGGCTTATGAAAGACCTTGCTTACCTTAATAAATTCTTTTACAAATACCGCTGGCGATTGATCCCTGGTGTTTTATTTGTAATTATATCAAACATTTTTGGTGTGTTGCCTGCGCAGGTAATACGGGTGGCGTTTGACCTGGTTACCGAAAATATTGGTGCATACCAGCTTTTTGCCGGTTTTAACAGGCAAAGTATGATATATGATATTTTTGGAAGCAGCCTGATGTTATTTGGCGTTTTGGTATTAGTGCTGGCCCTGTTACGTGGTTTATTCCTGTTTTTTATGCGGCAAACTATTATTCTCATGTCGCGGCATATTGAGTATGATTTGAAAAATGAGATTTATAATCATTACCAGAAGCTATCACTTGCCTTTTATCGCCGCCATAATACCGGCGACCTGATGAACCGTGTTACCGAAGATGTGAGCCGTGTACGTATGTACCTGGGGCCGGGCATTATGTACACCATTAATACAGTTGTATTGTTTATGCTGGTGATATATGCTATGCTTACCGTGAACGTAAGACTGGCTATCCTTTCAGTGCTGCCGCTGCCTATACTGGCAGGTATTATTTATTATGTGAATAATGTAATCAACTTCCGTAGCGAGCAAATTCAGGAGCGTTTGTCAACACTGTCGAGTTTTGTACAGGAAAACTTTTCGGGGATAAGGGTCATCAAGTCGTATGTAAGAGAAAGTTTTGTACGTAAAAGTTTCGCCACGGAGAGTGAAAATTATAAAACCCATTCTATGGCCCTGGTTAAGGTGCAGGCTTTGTTTTACCCTATTATGCTGCTGCTGGTTGGGTTAAGCAACGTAATTACGATGTATATTGGCGGCGTAGAGGTAATGAAAGGCAATATTACACCGGGCAATATTGCCGAGTTTATTGTATACCTGAACATGCTTACTTTCCCGGTGATATCATTAGGCTGGGTAACTTCGCTTATACAGCGGGCGGCTGCCTCTCAAAAACGTATCAATGAATTCCTGCACGAACAACCAGAAATTATATTGCCTGATGCTGGTTTGCATACCATTAAAGGAGCCATTGAATTTAATAATGTATCGTTCACATATCCCGACACCGGCATACAGGCTTTAAAAAATGTGTCGTTTACAGTTGAACCGGGGCAGATGATAGCCATTATCGGCCGTACCGGATCGGGCAAATCGACTATTGCTAACCTGGTTATGCGCATGTATGATACCACAGCCGGCGAAATTTCGATTGATCAGGTTCCGGTAAAACAGCTTAGCCTTGAGGATTATAGGTCGCAAATTGGTTTTGTACCGCAGGAGGTTTTTCTGTTTTCGGATACCATTGCCAATAATATAGCCTTTAGTGCCGATAAGCTTGAAATGTCCGTGGTTGAACAGGCCGCTAAAGACGCTGCTGTTTACAGTAATATCATGGAACTGGAAAGTGGCTTTGAAACGCTGATAGGGGAGCGTGGGGTAACATTATCTGGCGGGCAAAAACAGCGTGTATCAATAGCCCGTGCTATTTTTAAACATCCGCAGATATTGATATTTGATGATTGCCTTTCGGCAGTTGACACCCGTACCGAAGAAGAAATACTTAACAATCTGGGGCGGGTAATGCAAAATAAAACCAGCATTATTATAGCCCATCGTATATCAACCATAAAAAATGCCGATAAAATATTAGTGATGGATAACGGCGAAATTGTTGAACACGGAAACCATGAATACCTAATGCAGTTGAAAGGCACTTACTTTGAATTATACGAAAAACAATTGCTTGAAGAGGAACAAGACGCCTGATTTTTTCGTTTTTACACAAAAAAGTGATCAAATTGTTTCAAAAAGTTCAATAAAGTGGAATAAAATACTTGCACTTTCAAATTTTGATTTATATTTATGCCAACCAAAACTAATTACAGGTATATTCATTATGGGAGATTTTGACAACAGAGAGCGTGAAGAGGTTTTTTCAAAGAAGGTGAGAGCCGGGAAGAGGACTTATTTTTTTGATGTAAAAGCAACCCGTTCAAACGATTACTATGTTACAATAACAGAAAGTAAAAAGCGTTTGGAAGACGGTGTGTTTATTAAACACAAGATATTCTTGTACAAAGAAGACTTCGAAAAATTTGCTGAAGGTTTAAAGGAGACCGTTGATTATATCAAAGCAAACCAGGAAGTTGTTGAAAAACGCTATGAGTACAGCGAAAATTCTGAAATTGCAAAAGCATCTGCCGATGAGGATTTCTCATTTGAGATATAAACAGAACAAAACTAAATTAATACTATAAAGAAAAACCTGCTCCAGAGCAGGTTTTATTGTTTAATAAGTTTTTATTACCACTACTTGTCATTCTGAGCGAAGCGAAGAATCTGCTCGTAGATATGTATGGCTCATAATAGCTCCTTCGCTTCACTCAGGATGAAAATATAAATGCTTTCTTACAACAGCACACCCCGCATTAGCATTACGGCTATGGTAAAGTAAATAATCAGCCCGGTTACATCAACCAGCGTAGCCACAAATGGCGCTGAGGATGTGGCAGGGTCGGCGCCAAGGCGTTTCAATATCAGTGGCAGCATAGAACCCGCCAACGATCCCCATAACACTACGCCAACAAGAGCGCAGCCAACAGTTAATCCTACTAATATCCAGTGGGGGCCATAAATGGGCGAAAATAGCGTCCAGATGTATATGCGCATGAAACCTATCATTCCGAGGGTAAGCCCGAGCATAAGGCCCGATAGCAGTTCGCGGCGCATAACGTTCCACCAATCAGCAACGGTTACTTCGCCCAGCGCCATAGCCTGTATGATCAGGGTAGATGCCTGCGACCCGCTATTGCCACCGCTTGATATGATCAAAGGGATAAATAAAGCCAGCACAACAGCCTTTTCAATAGCTTTTTCAAAAAAGCCCATGGCGGTGGCCGTAAGCATTTCGCCCAGAAATAAAATAATGAGCCAGCCTACCCGTTTTTTTACCAGCCTGAACAGGTTAATATCAAGGTAAGGTTCGTCCAGCGCTTCGGTACCACCAATTTTTTGAATATCCTCGGTGTACTCTTCATTGGCTATCCATAAAATATCATCAACGGTTACAATGCCCAGCAGTATGTTTTCATTATCAACTACCGGTAAAGCCACGCGGTTGTTCATTCTGAACACATTAATGGCTTCTTCCTGCGGGTCGCTTGCGCTCAGCGCAATGAGGCGACCATCCATCAGGTCGCTTACCTTGGTTTCGGGTTTAACCAATAATATTTCACGTATCCTGATGTCATCCAGTAATATACCGTTTTCATCAATTACATATATTACATCAATGGTTTCGGAGTTTTTACCGTACCTGCGTATGTGCGATAATACACGTGTTACATCCCATGTTCTTTTAACGGCAATATAATCAGGCGTCATTAAGCGTCCAACGCTATCTTCCTCGTAGCCCAGTAATGACAAGGCTTCTTTGCGGTCTTCGGGCGACAGGTGCAGGATCAGTTTTTTAACAGCATCGCCATGCAGTTCGCTAAAAAGAGCGGTACGGTCATCTGGAGGAAGTTCATTGATCAGATCGGCAACTTTTTGGCCCGATAGTTTTTTGATAATACGCTCCTGGGTAGGAGAGTCCAATATCCGGAAAACGTTAACCGCACGGTTTAATGAAAGGGTTTCAATAAACCGGGGGCCATGCTCGGGCAATTCATCTATGAGTTCTTCAACGTCAGAAATATTAAGGTTGTTCAAATATTCCTGTAGTTGGGTATTATCATCCTGTTCCAGTAACAATTCTATTTGTTCAACCATTTCTTTCATAAAAGTCACCCTCGTTTTTTACATCTTATTATTAAGTTGTGTGCCTTGTTTTGACGATGGCAAAAGTCGTTTATTTTTTCAAATTATAAGGCAAAATTTTCTGTTATCTTTGCGCAAATTTAAGCCCCACCCAACCCTCCCCGGAAGGGAGGGCTATTATAAACATGATAAACAGGAAGTCTCCCCTTCCGGGGGAGAATAAAAGGGGGCAAATTTATAAAATATGGGTTTACAATGTGGGATAGTAGGTTTACCAAATGTGGGTAAATCAACACTTTTTAATTGCTTATCAAATGCCAAAGCGCAGGCAGCCAACTTTCCGTTTTGCACCATTGAGCCAAATGTAGGCGTTATTACCGTGCCTGATGAGCGCTTAACCAAGCTTACCGAAATAGTACAGCCAAAAAGTATAGTACCAAATGTTATTGAAATTGTTGATATAGCGGGCCTTGTAAAAGGCGCCAGTAAAGGCGAAGGATTGGGTAACCAGTTTTTGGCCAATATACGTGCTACAAATGCCATT
This sequence comes from Mucilaginibacter sabulilitoris, assembly GCF_034262375.1. Classification (NCBI taxonomy): domain Bacteria; kingdom Pseudomonadati; phylum Bacteroidota; class Sphingobacteriia; order Sphingobacteriales; family Sphingobacteriaceae; genus Mucilaginibacter; species Mucilaginibacter sabulilitoris. The sequence continues at coordinate 5,952,061 of NZ_CP139558.1, read as the reverse complement.
ATACATGTGCTCCGCTGCTTTGATAATGATAATGTGATACACGTTGATGGCTCAGTTGATCCGATACGCGATAAAGAAATTATTGATACCGAGCTGCAGCTGAAAGATCTTGATTCGATAGAAAAAAAGATCCAGAAGGTTGAAAAGATGGCAAAAACAGGTGGCGATAAGGAAGCAAAAAAAACATTTGATGTTTTAACAGTTTACAAAAATCATCTGCTGCAGGGTAAATCGGCCCGCACTGCTCCTGTTGAAGAAGAGGATAAGGAATACGTGGCCGATCTTTGGCTGTTAACTGCTAAGCCTGTGATGTATGTGTGCAATGTTGATGAAGGCGCTGTTAATACCGGTAATGCTTACGTAGAAAAGGTTAAGGCGGCTGTAAAAGAAGAAAACGCCGAAGTACTGATCATATCGGCCCAAATTGAATCTGAGATTGCGCAGCTGGAAACTTATGAAGAACGCCAGATGTTCCTTGACGACCTGGGGCTTGCCGAATCGGGCGTGAATAAGCTGATTAAAGCCGCTTACCGTTTGCTTAACCTTGCTACCTATTTTACGGCAGGTGTGCAGGAAGTACGTGCCTGGACAATTACACAGGGTTTTACAGCGCCGCAGGCAGCGGGCGTTATCCACACAGATTTTGAAAAAGGATTTATCCGTGCCGAAGTAATAAAATATGATGATTTTGTTAAGTTTAACGGTTCGGAAACCGTAATAAAAGAAAATGGTAAGCTGGCTGTTGAAGGAAAAACCTATATTGTGCAGGATGGCGACATTATGCACTTCAGATTTAACGTATAGTGCAGCTGGTGCCGATAAACCCAATTAAAAAACCGTTATGAAAAGATCTGTTTTATTTAAAAGTTTAGCTTGCTTATTTATAGCGCTTGTAATCAGTAAACCAAAAGCCTTTGCACAAAATTCAAAATCAATGACTGAAGTAACAACAGCAGTAGAACATTTACGTAAAGCAATGGTAGATGCTGATGGCGCTACCCTTGATAAATTAACGTCAAGCGAATTGAGCTACGGTCATTCAAGTGGCAAATTGCAAACCAAAAAAGAATTTGTAGATGATATTGTAACTGGTGTATCTGATTTTGTATCTATAGATCTTACCGAACAAAATATCAAAATAGTGGGCAATACAGCTATTGTACGTCATGTACTTTCGGCGGCTACTAATGATAAAGGTAAAGGCGCCGGTACAGTGAAATTAGGAATATTGTTGGTATGGGTAAAAAATAATAGCGAATGGCAATTAGTTGCCCGCCAGGCTGTTAAAGTTCCATGACAACAACAGCTACAGAAATAAAAGGCGGACTTACTTGTTTAAAGTAAGTCCGCCTTTTTTATGGTTTAACATTACATATTAAACCATGGTTTTTTTCCATTTACCCATTTTAAACAGGATGTAAGCCGCAATGGTTAGCCCAATTTCGGCAACTGGTATAGATATAAAAACACCGGTTGGCCCCATTTCAAAATATTTGGCTAATAGGTAAGCAAAAGGAATTTGGAATACCCAAAACGTAAACACGTTAATTTTGGTAGGTGTCCAGGTATCACCTGCTCCATTGAATGCGCTGGTTAAAACCATGCCCATGCCATAAATAATAAAGCCTCCGCTTAAAATTTTTAAAGATCGTGAAGCTACTTTTACAACGGCTTCATCTTCTGTAAAAAACGACGCAAATAAATGTCCGCAGGTTAAAAACAGCACGCTCACTACGCCTAAAAATATAACAGCGTATTTTATTGTTTGAAATACCGATTGCTCAGCCCTGTCGAGGTGCCTGGCGCCGAGGTTTTGCCCAACCAAGGTTGCTGCCGCATTGCTTAGTCCCCAGGCCGGCAGCAAAAAGAACATCATGAGCCGCAGGGATGTTTGGTACCCTGCCGAACCAGTGTCGCCGCCAGTGGTGGCAACCAGTTCTGCCAAAAATATCCAGCTGCAACTGGCAATAACAAATTGTAAAATGCCTGGCGCTGCCACTTTAATAATAGCCTTAATCTGTTGCCAGTCGGGAATAAAATACGCTAAACGAATCTTTAAGGCATTCTTACCATTAAATAAATTGTAAACCTGGTAACTAACACCCAACCCGCGACCAATACTGGTAGCTATTGCCGCCCCAGTTAAACCAAACGCCGGAATTGGGCCAAGTCCCCGGATAAAAATAGGGCATAATATAATGTTTGCCATATTGGCTATCCACAAACTGCGCATGGCAATGGCGGCATTACCCGCGCCCCTGAATATCCCGTTAATTAAAAACAGCATTACAATAATGATGCTGCCACCCATCATAATGCGTACGAAGTTTGTACCGTGATCGGCAGTTTCTGTAGAGGCTCCCATTAATAAAAGCAGGTCGCGGGCGTGTAGTAACCCAAAAATGCTGATGAGTAAATTGACAGCAACAGCAATTATAATGGTTTGCATACCAGCCTTTGATGCAGCTTCCGGATTTTTCTCACCAATGCGGCGGGCCACAACGGCCGTTGCTGCCATACTTAAGCCGATTGCCAGTGAGTATATCACGGTTAATACCGATTCGGTTAAACCAACGGTTTGAATGGCAAGACTGCTGTTTTTTAAATGGCCCACAAAATATAGATCGACCAATGCAAAAACCGACTCCATAGCCATTTCCAGCATCATAGGGATGGCTAACAATATAATGGCTCTTTTAATGCTTATAGAGGTAAGATCAACATGTTCGCCTTTTAATGATTGTTTTAGAATGTTGAAAAAAGAAGATAGTTTGCTCTGGGTTTTAACAGATTGTGACATAGGTAGATAGAATTTAATTGGCTTTGCGTTGCAAATATAATGAAACCTTTTGGTTACGAAAGTTCGAAAATCAGTATCATCTATAGATGCCCTGACCGGCAAAATGTTACGGAGAATTAAAAAATATTATCAGTGGTAATATCGATTAGGGAAAGAAAACAGCAATAAATCAATTTGATTAAAAATTCGCATCTTTTTTATACGGAACGCAGGTAAGTAGCTATATTTTTAATAATTTTTATATAACTAAATTCAAAAAAAATTGTTAAATTAACAGTACCAATTATAACTGATTGTCTTTATGTTGGAGACGATGACCACATATATGTTCCAGCTGACTTTGGCCTTTATGGTATTACAGGTCTGTATTCCTCTTTGGATCATCTTTAAAGACAGGCATAAGCCCCAAACTCATCATGATTACGCCGACCAAAACCTGGTAAAGTTTGACGAAACAGAACATCAGCATTTTCTGCAGGAAATAGATTCTATTTTAAACGTTAATCATATATCACATTGTGATGATTAAAGAGCTTTTTGTGACGGTGTTGTATTGCCGGGAAGTAACCTGAAATTGTGAACTATATATCCAGGCAGTTATTGACCCTATAAAAAACAGAGGTTGATTTCAGATAAAATAAGCTTGGTGAAATACCGCTGAATGATAATTCCTTATACCCATTGTTTTTCAAAAAATTTATGCCTTCCTGGTAACATTCACGTTCAGAATCGTCCAAAACTATTATACCATTTTCTGACAAAGCATTGACCGCCTGTTTACAACAGTTTACCCTGTCGCGGCCATCCACAATAATAATATCAAATTTCTGTTCTAATTTTAAAGGCATCCGACAGTAATCGCCGTCCTTCACCAACTCGCAAAAGATCATTTTGGCATTTTCTGGCTTAGTGCTAACTATTTTATCATACCATTGCTTGTCATGCTCAACCGAAACCACCAAGCCGATATGTTTGGCATAAAAATAGGTGGAGTTGCCCGACCCGAATTCAAAAATGGTATGCTGCTTTTTTAATCGACCTTTAATAAAATCAATATACGAATAAGTTACCCAGGGTATGGGATTATTATCCTGATCAATAGGCGACCTGGCCTCAAATGCATTGAACCAGCCAATTTGATCAAGATAGCCCTTATCGTTAAATGCAAGCAAAATGCGTAGCCGCTTTGGGCTTGTAAATACTTTAAAAAGTAAATCGATTTTATCACTTATCTTTTTATGATTTTTTTGAAATAATGAAACTAAAAACATTGATTTAATCATAGCTCCGTGATTTTCGACTTTGATATAAATATAATAAAGAATGTAACATTTATATAGGCTATTAATGTAGCAATAGCAGCCCCATCATTCCCATATACAGATTATTAAAAAAGGCCGATAATTGTCGAACCTCAGTCCGATTGGGGCGCAATTCAACAACACCGGTTAAGTGTTAATCGCATATATCTGTTAGCGATAATATACTTTGTATAGAAATATTAATTCAAAATAAAGAGGGGGTAAAAGAAGTATTAGAATAAAATTCGCTCAAAAAACAATCATATTTTAACTAAAAAGCCTCTAATCATTAAGATTAGAGGCTTTTTAGTGCTCCCGACGAGATTCGAACTCATATCGATGGTACCGGAAACCATAATTCTATCCGTTGAACTACGGGAGCAATGTGTGGCAAAGATATAAAATTGATTGGCACCATTAAATTTTTTTGAAATCATGACGCCACTGATTTTCAGACGTCTGTTACCGGCATCACAATTATACCATCTTTCGTTTTTAGTTTGTACATGTGTGCAATTATGCACAAAAGCGAACAATATTCTTGGGATGTTTTTATTTGTTGTTTTTTTAGTTAGATTCATTGACTTATTTGACTAATAATCAATATTTTAATAGTCTTTAAACCAATGAAACCTTATTGTCTTACTTTACGGAAGGCTTATGTCATCTGCCTTTCCTTTGTATGTATATTGATATCAACCAGTGTATCCCACGCACAATGGAAGAGAAAGGCCGATGAGATAAGTAAACGGGCCGAGGGTAACAACGTTTTATATAATAACAAGCTTTATGTATTTAGCGGATTTGGGGATAATCCCTATATCGAAAAAACTAACGAGGTATATGACATCGCTGCAGATAAATGGAGCCAGATAGCGCCTTTTCCCATCGGCAGAGAGGTAACTCATCAGGGGATAGTACTTGTTGATGATAACGTATGGATAATAGGAGGACGAGCGGTTGATGGATACGGACCTGCAAGCAGTAAGGTTAGCATATATAATATTACCAGTAATACATGGTCTGTTGGGCCCGAAATAATTGATCCGGCTACTGGTTCGCCGTTCCCGTTGGGCGCCGGAGGGTATGGACTGCTGGGGCGTACCATTCATGTTTTTGGAGGCTTTGGCCCAACTTTGTGCGAAGACCAGGCTAAGCTGCATTTAACTATTGATGTAGATAAATATAAGGCTAATCCCAGCGGAACAAAGTGGGAAAATAAACTGGCACCGATGCCTGTTCCACGAAACCATATAAATTATGTGGTGCTTGGTGGTAAAATATATGCGTTTGGAGGAGAACTTAAGCATGATTGCGGTGCAATAAATCAAAAGTACTGCCATGTATATAATCCCGAAACTGATACCTGGACCCAGTTAACCGATCTGCCAAAACAACGTTCACATGCCGAGGGGGCTACTTTTGCAGTTGATGGTAAAGTGTTTTTGGTAGCCGGGGAAGGGGTTAATAATCAAACTCAAAATACGGTATATCAATTTACGCCACAATCAAACAACGGCTTAGGAGCATGGACAACATTAACGGCATATAAGCTGCCAGGCAGCTTTTTAGGTTTGTCGGCAAAACTTGCAGGTTCATCTTTTATAATTACCAATGGGGCTTTAAATAGTTACGGGAACGAACGAAAGGAAACTTACATAGCTAATGTACCCAGAAGCACTGCCAGAACACTTGGATTTTCAGCCGCATGCATTTCGCCCGCCTTAGATAGTAACCGGCAGGCAACGGCCCATAATTTACTTTACGTGATTGAAAACACAACAACTTACAGTCTTCAATCGGATGCGTCATGGCTTACGGTTAAAAAAAATGCCAGCGGTGCGGTTAACCTCAACGGTACTGATATAGAGCTCGCCATTAATGCCAGTGGCCTGGCCCCCGGAAATTATACCGGGAAAATTACAGCAACCAGCGCTACAGCGGCATCAAAAGCTACATTTTGCGTTAATATAACCGTTAGTGCCACGTCGGTAAAATATAAGTTAGATGTTAATTTATCCGGCTCCGGAACAGTTACAAAAACACCGAACCAACCAACCTATAACGCCAATAGTATAGTGGCATTGAAAGCAACGGCAGCAACAGGCTGGCGTTTTACAGGATGGAGTGGAGACCGAGTTTTAACAACTAATCCGCTTAACGTGACCATATCTGGAAACACGGCCATAACAGCTAACTTTATTAGTGATAGTACAACAGAATTAATTTCAAATATACAATCAACAACAAATGGTAGTTACCCGTTAGGTAAGTTAAATACAGGTGTCAATTATTACACAGATAGGGATTATACCATCAAAACGGTTCCTTCGGTATTGGCAGGTGCCTCGTTCATCAAAACAGCCTGCGACGATAAATTAAGTAAAGCCTCAAAGCTCATTACGTTTAATATTTCACAGGATGCAACCATTTATATTGCTTATGATACCCGCGCCAAAGTTTTACCGGCATGGCTGTCTGGCTGGGATAAGCTTACTGATAAAATTGGGATAGGCGACCCCAGGATAGCCACCATAGCACTATACCGTAAAGAGTTTAAAGCCGGCACCATCAGTCTTGGCGGCAATATGGCGAGCCCTGCCGCTGGCGCCTCCTGCCAATATTTTGTTGTTGGTGTTGCTAAAACTATGGGAAACAATATGGCAAAATCGCTTAATAGCATAAACGCTCCAAAAAATACATCCGGCAGCCAGTTGAACGATCAAAGCAATATCCATCCCAATTCGGCAAATAAACCTGTTTTATATCCTAACCCGGCACATAATAGTTTGCAGGTAGTTTTTCCTGATGTTTATAAATATAAGGGAGCTGCGGCTTTGCGGGTTGTTGGTTTAAACGGAAACGTAAGTAATGTATCCAATACGCTTTTTACATCATCTGGTAGCATTGTTAATGTAAATATTGCACCACTTTTATTGAAGCAGGGGATGTACTTATTGCACGTTACATCTGTAGATGGAAAAATCGATATCATAAAATTTATTGTGGAATAATTATCTATCTATAAGGAGATCTTGCAAGAGGATTGATTATCCAATTTTTATAGCCCCTGTTTTATACAGGTCAAGCGCCTGTTTTAAAATGTCTTCGATGGTTGTAACGGGAAGGTCCTGGTCTGCCTCAAAAAGCATGATCTTCATACGTGAGCGTTTTTCGATGATAAGGTTGGGATGGTCAAACCTTTTTCCTTCAACTATACCCATATATGGCTGGTGGAGTTTTTTATGTACCCATAAATAGCAAAACATTTTACCCTTGTAGCAAAAAAACGGCATTCCGTATTTCCATGCGGCCGATATGTCTTTATCCTGTTTTAAGATAATATCACGTAATGCCAGTAAGCAGCTTTTTAGAGGCTCATCTTTTTGAAGGTAAAAATTGTCGGTTTGTGTCGGCATGTATTAACAAACAGCTGCTTAATCCTGAAAGGGGATGATCCTGTTTTTTTTCACAATTTTTGAAGCGATAAAAGCAAACAAACCCTGCACCAGGCCCGACAGAATACCTATAACAATGCCAATGATCACCATGGCTATTTGCGGGGAAAGATGGTAGGGATTGTTATTATACATTTCGGCCTCTTTAGCATGACCGGCCATATAGCTGTTAAAAAAAATAAGGTGCGCAGCAATAATCCACGCACAATTAACCAGGCTCAGACAAAATCCTGTTGTAAAATACATTTCCGCGCTGTTTTTGGCTATAAGGTAGGCGCAAATAATAAATATAACAGGCCATAAAAAACCCTCTACATTGCTGGGTATAAAAAGCGCTGTAGCAATGCCCATTGCCAAACCAAATAAAGAGAGTTTGAGTATCAATATCCAGCTTATCATACCGCAGGTTTTAAAGGTTTAAAATGGTAGCATGTAAATGCTTACATAAATTTATCTAAAACAAAGTGAAAAACAAAGTAACTATCAAAAAAGGAAGCTTATTGTAAACAGGTGTAAACAAGATTAGCAGATATTACGGTATCAAGAACAGATAAAAAGTGCAGATTATCAGATGCAAAGTATTAATTTTATAAACAATGTAGATCTGATATGGCAATTCCACATAACGCACGTTTAAAAGCATTTGTAGCCACAGTAGTGCCTGAGACCGCAAAACTATTTTATCGGGATGTTTTAGGGTTTAAATTATTATCGGAAGATAAGTATGCGCTGCAGTTTGAAGCCAGCGGAACATTGCTCCGGATAGCAATCGTTAACGGGTTTACACCATATCCCTTCACCGTTTTAGGCTGGGATGTTGACGATATTGAAGCTGTTATACGATCGTTGAATAACAAAAACGTAATTTTTGAAAAGTATAGCTTTCTGGAGCAGAACGAATTAGGGGTATGGAACTCGGGCGAAGCAAAGGTAGCCTGGTTTAAAGATCCCGATGGTAACGTACTTTCCCTTACCCAATATTAAACCCTGGATGGCACCACACCAAATGCTTTTTTAAACGAATAGGAAAAGTGCGACAGATTTTCAAAACCTACGTCAAGATAAACTTCCGATGGTTTCTGGCCTTTTTCCCTGATGAGATAGTATGCTTCGGCAAGGCGTTTTTGCTGCAGCCATTGCCCCGGTGAAGTACCGAACACTTTTTCAAAATCGCGTTTAAAGCTGGCCAGGCTGCGGCCGGTGAGTTTGGCAAACTGGGCAGCCGGAACGTTAAACATATAGTGTTTGTTCATGTAGGCTTCCAGGTCAATCTTGTAAGGTTCGCTAAAATCAAACAGAAAGTCGTAAAGCGATGGATCCAATCTTAACAGCAGTTCAACAGCCTCCCGTGTTTTCAGATCGGCCATAGTATCTGAGGCTTGTTCCGGATGATTAAAATAAGGAAGCAGTGAATCAAAATAGCCTTTAATAAAAGGATCTGGTGGTAACAGGCATACAGGGTTCCCGGTATAGCTTTTGGCCGGAGCAAGCTTGTGCTCGGCGCTGTAACGGCGTAAAAAAGCCTGATCAAAAAACAAGTTGATGGATTTAAACTCACCTTCGGGGCCGGGAACTTTTTCAGATTTAATAAGTTGGTTCCTGCGCACGAGCCCAACCGTCCCCGCCTTAAATACCAGGGTACCTTCATTGGTTTTTTGGTGACTTTCGCCCGATATGATGTATCCGAAAGCATGTTCGGGTACAAACGATTCATTACTGCGCTGTTTTTTATCAACACAAGAATAAAGCAGGTTGCTGAATAATATGTGGCTTTTGTATTCCATCTCGCTGGCGTTTTAAATATAGCAATTACTTGAGTTGGGCCAGCAGCATCTTATCAAACATGCGGTCGGGAAGCATCTTACGCATAAACAAAGCGGCCGAAGCCATGTAACCACCATAATAACGTGTTTTTGGGTTTTTAGCTTCAATGGCTTTCCTTATCAGATTGACAATAACTATCGGGTCGGCATTTTGGGCTTCTGCTTTTCGCGCTATAGCGGCAAATTGTTTCACAATATCCTGGTATGCCGTATTGCCTGAGGTTTTTATCAGGTTATCTACCGCTATGCTGCTCCATTCAGATTTTACGCCGCCCGGTTCAATAACCACCACATCAATACCAAATTGTTTTACCTCGTTGCGCAGACTATCGCTCAGGCCTTCCAGTGCAAACTTACTGGCGTGATACCAGCCACCAAGCGCCGCGGCAAACTTACCACCTATTGAAGATATATTTATAATTCTTCCATAGTGTTGGCTGCGCATATGCGGTAAAACCAGTTGCGACAAGCGAGCTGCTCCAAATACGTTTACATCCATCTGGTAACGGGCATCGTTTATGGCTACATCTTCAATAGCGCCGTAAGAACCGAAGCCTGCATTGTTTATCAATACGTCAATGCGACCTTCGGTTTTAACAATGGTTTCAATACCGGCTATCATAGATGCTTCATCGGTTACATCCATAGCTAATATTTTTACACCAAGCTTTTTGATGTCGTCCATTTTTTCAATACGGCGCGCAGCGCCATAAACTGTGTGTCCGTCATCTTTTAAATGCCTTGCCATTTCCTTACCCATACCGGCAGATGCTCCGGTTATTAATATTACCTTTTTCATTTTTGTTATATGTTAATACAAAACAAAGGTGCGGGTAAAGATGAGTGCAGAGGTTTGTTGATTAGCTCAAGTTTACTTTGGTGAGAAGCTCATGGAGAAGGGGGTAAGAAAGAAGAAATATGTCATTGCGAGCGTAGCGTGGCAATCTCATTGAATCGGACAACGTACTTCCAGGTTATGAGTATGATGAGATTGCTTCGTACCTCGCAATGACAAGTGTTTTCTTAAAAATCGCAATCGGCGTGTTCAACATCATTGCCGGCTTTTAGAAAGCAGCTTTTTATAGTATCGCTAATGTCTGAAAGACTAAAAGGTTTAGCTATAAATGCATCAGAACCATAATTGCCTAATGACTCTAACACCCTTGGGTAAGCTGATACCATGATCACCGGGATGTGAGCCGTCTCCGGCGTGGTTTTAAGTATATGGCAAAGTTCCCCGCCATTAATACCAAATAGTATGTAATCTAATATTACCATGTCGGCATTGTAACTGATAGCTGCCTTACAAATATCATCGGTAAAATTGAGCCCCCGTACTTCGTAACCCTCCATCTCGAGTGCGTCTTTCATCACTTCAAGTATATCCTCGCTATCATCGAGGATTAAAATCTTTTTAGGCATATTGTTAAGTTGGTATCGATAATAACGTTCGGTTAACAACTTTTGTTTTTAACCCTAAACTTATTGCCGTAATAATTAAGTTACAGCCTAAACTTTGAGCTCTGTTATGATGGAGTGCACTGTTTTGAGTACCGTATCTAAATTAGCAGGAGTGTTGGTTGCTTTGGCTATCATCATGCCGCCCTCAATTAATGCTATCATAGAAAGTGCTGTTCTGCTGATGTCAACATCAGTTTTAAACTCGCCGTTGGTTATACCACCCTGTATCAGCTCTTCAATTCTCTTCTTCCAGCGAATAATCGCCTGTGCTACTTTTTCTTTTAATACCGGGTTGGTGTCATCGGCATCAACAGCGGTATTTAGTATGGGGCATCCGCCTTCAGGAAAATTTGCAGATGTAAAACTGTGATAAACTTTTGCATAAACCATTAGCTTTTCATGGTAAGTTGGAGCTTTCTCTATCAGTTGCGCTGTTTGTTTCCGAACCCTACCCGTATTATATTCAAACGCAGCTATGGCAACTTCTTCCTTACTTTTAAAATTGCCGTATATGCTGCCCTTGGTAAGACCGGTAGCTTCTGTTAAATCAGATAACGAAGTGCCTGCATAGCCTTTTTTGTTAAAAATACCTGCCGTAGTTTCAACAATGAACTGGCGGGTCCTTTCTGCTTTTGATAGTTCGTTTTCCATAATACAAATGTACCAACTGGTATTTTAATATTATAATATGTTATTTATAGCGTTTAATGGTCCGAAACCAATACCACTGGCCGAGATTGTTTTTTACGTTTTATCACCAGTAATAAAAGGGGCATAGCTACTAAGAATAATAAACCTGTAAACAGGTAGGCATCCAAATAACTTAGTAAGAATGATTGCCTGTCGACCCCACTATTAATCACCGCTATCGCTTTTTTCTGGGCATCAAAAATTGAGTTGCCTCTGCCTAAAAAATACTGGGTTAATTTATTTATCCGTTCGGTGAAATAGGCATTGTAAATGTTAACATTTGCAAGCAGATCGCTGCGGTGCAGGCCGAAGCGGTTAGCCACGTAGGTATTGATAATGGCAATACCAAAGGAGCCACCCAATTGGCGCATCATATTATTTAATGCAGCGCCTTGCGGAACGTCCTTAGCCTCCAGTTCCGAAACTGCAAGAGCTGTTAGCGGAACTGTTAAAAGTGCCAGGCCCAACGCCCTGTATATCAATGAAGTGGCTATATCGGCCGGACCGGAGTTTAAATTCATACGCGACATTTGCCAGTTAAATATGATAAACAGTACAAAACCCACCGTTATGATTATTAACGGCGATACACCTTTCTTTAACAACGAAGCTGAGAACATTAATCCGAATATGGCCAGTATAGCGCCAGGCAACAGCATTAAACCTGTAATGGTAGGCGGGAAATTCAATACCCGCTGTGCTACTACCGGTGTAAGGAAAACCGAAGTAAACAGGCCAAATCCGGTTATAAATGTTAATATGGCTGCAATACTTAATGTTTTGCTTGTTAACACACGGAGATCAATTACCGGATGAGGGGTTTTTAATTCCCACCAGATAAACAGGATGATACTCAGTATCGCTAATACAGTTAAAACGATAATATAATTAGCCGCAAACCAATCATCTGTTTCGCCGCGTTCAAGTACGGTTTGCAGCGAGCCAACACCTACGCTAAGCAACAATATACCCCACCAGTCAACCGATTGGACTTTAGTTTTTATGGCGGGTTCTGTTATGAGTAATAGGCTTGACACGGTTACCGCTATACCTATAGGGATATTTATATAAAATATCCATGGCCATGAGTAATTTTCGGTTATAAAGCCGCCAAGGGTAGGACCAATGGTTGGACCCAAAAATACGCCTATACCAAAAAGCGCGGCTGCAATGCCTTGTTTTTCCTTTCCGTATACTTCAAATACGATGGCCTGTGATACTGATAACAATGCTCCGCCACCCATGCCCTGTAAAAAACGGAAAGCCACCAGCGTCCATATGTTAGATGATAAACCACACATGGCCGAAAAGAAAGTAAAAGCGATGATGGAGCCGATATAATAATTTCTGCGCCCCAGCTTGTTTGTTAAAAAACTGGTCATCGGAATTATTATGATGTTGGCAATGGCGTACGCTGTTATTACCCAGGAGGTATCTTCAAGTGTGGCCCCGAGATTGCCACTCATGTGCGACAGTGCCACGTTGACTATAGAGGTGTCAATCAGCTCCATCATTGCAGCTGCTATAACGGTAATTATAAGAATGCTTTTTTTCATTTTTAGGGGATAGTTAAAAGCATAAAATATACCAATTGGTATATTTTATGCTAAATTTTTTTTGAGCCAATTATCTTGGCTCATTCATTACTTTTAAAGCTTCGGCTGGCGAAGACAGGAACAGTTGGTAAAGTTGTTCAGTATTTGCTACCCTGATCTCGTAGTTGTCGGTTTCCAGTCCGGCTAAAAACTCATCAGCAACTTGCGATGCCGGGATACCTTTATGGCCGCCTATTTCTGCCGAAAATTCGGTGTCAACCAACGGAGGCATCAGTTCAAAAACTTTCACCTGAGTGTCGGCTAATGCTACCCTTAATGCCTGGGTGTAAGAGTGCAGCGCGGCTTTGGTGGCGGAGTAGGTTGCTGTTAACTTGCCGGGTACAAAAGCAACAATTGATGATACGTTAACTATAGCGGCCTCATCTTGTTTTTGCAATATGGGCAGCAGTTTTTGATTAAGTCTTACAATCGATAGGTAATTGGTGTGCATTTCGGCACCGGCTTTTTCAAAAATATCCTCGTCATTTACAATGCTGTTAAGTGTGGCATAACCTGCATTATTGATTACCACATTCAGGTTCGGGAAGTCACTTTTTAGTTTGGCAACCAGCGTATCCACATCAGCGGCATCCGCTATGTCGGCATTAATGGCGGTTACATGCTCTAATTGTGCTGCGGCTTTTTGTAGGCGTTCCTGGTTACGACCAACAATGATCACATGATTGTCTTTGGCTGATAATTGTTTGGCTATTTCAAAACCTATGCCAGCACTTCCGCCAGTGATAAGTACTGTATTTTTTGAAGTTTTCATTTTATTTGATTTTGATGTTGTGTTTTGATAAAGCAAAATTATACCAATCGGTATATTTTTGCAATAGGTAATATTCATCTTTGTGTCATCATTGCTAAATATACTTATTATCAGTTGAATAGATCAAATAATAAGAAAGCCCGCTGTTGCAAAACAACGGGCTAAGCCAAAATATATATTTGTTAAAAAGGGGCTATGTTAATATAAAAACCGATAAACTCCTTGGTCCGTGGGCGCCAATCACTAAAGACTGCTCAATATCCGCGGTTTTTGATGGTCCGGATATAAATGCGCCATAACCATAATCGGCATTACCAATTTTATCGTAGGCCTGGGCCATAGTAGGCATCAGATCGTTCCTGTTAATTACTACAGCAAGGTGCTGGCTTATAAACGGTAATACCCGCACGTTCATTTGAGTTTCAGTTAGCCAGAGCGCGCCATTTTCTGCTACACCAAGGTAGGATGGCAGGATGGCCAGCTCCACATCGGCAAAACTGTGCGCCAATTCATGGGCTACATCTTCAGCAAAGGTATAATCCTTAAGCTCTTTTATGCCCGATATTATTTTTACCCCTGGTTTAAACTCTTTTTGCAGTATGCTTTTTATAGCTTCAAAATCTGCCACTTCGTAAACAAAACTCCCCCCGGCGCTGGCAATAGTAGTATATTGCTGTACCAGAGAACCTTCAGTTGCTGTTAAAGCGTTTAAGATATCAAGATCGGGCAGATCAGTTTTTTCAGGCTGATTAGCTTTAATAGCTGCCAGTATTTTTTCCCTGCTCATTAGTTTTGTCCTTCCTTTCTTTTGCTGTACCACTCGCCAAATGATTGTTCAGGTGCTTTAGGCATCTCGCGATGCTTGTACCAGGGATTTAGTTTGTTGTTAACCGCGAAGGGTGCATATTTAAATACGACGCGACCCATTTTTCCGGCCGACCTGTATAATACAGGCGACGATAGGGTGAAAGCCATAGCCTTCATGGCTGCTGTTTTTGATGCAGGGCTATAACCTTCTTTTACAATTACCTGGCGCCAGGCATACAGCTGTTCATGAATATTGATCTTTACCGGGCAAACGTTACTGCACGACCCGCAAAGTGTTGACGCAAATGGCAGGTCGGCATATTTTTTCATATCCAAGTTGGGCGCCAGTATAGAACCAATTGGTCCTGCAATAGCGGTATGGTAACTGTGCCCACCGCTTTTACGGTAAACCGGACAGGTATTCATGCATGCTCCGCAACGAATACATTTTAATGAGTTGCGGAAATCCTCACGACCCAGTTGTATGCTGCGACCGTTATCAACTATTACAATATGAATTTCGCGGCCTTCCTGCGGTTTTTTAAAATGGCTGGAGTAGGTAGTGATTGGTTGTCCGGTTGCGCTGCGGGTTAACAGCCTTAAAAATACACCCAGGTGTTTTCTTTCGGGGATAATCTTTTCAAAGCCCATAGATGCTATGTGGATCTCGGCCAGATGGGCGCCCATGTCGGCATTACCTTCATTGGTACATATCACAAATTCACCGGTTTCGGCAACCGCGAAGTTTACTCCTGTAAGCGCTGCCCGACGGGTTAAAAACACCTCGCGCAGGTGCTGACGTGCAGTTTCGGTCAGTATCTTAGGATCCGATTCACCTTTGGCTGATCCTAAATGCTCGTGGAAAATATCGCCTATCTCTTCTTTCTTTTTGTGGATGCAGGGCAGTACGATGTGACTTGGCGGTTCGCCGGCCAGTTGTACAATGCGTTCGCCCAGATCTGAGTCAATCACATCTATGCCGTGCTCTTTCAAATATTCGTTCAGGTGGCATTCCTCGGTAAGCATGGATTTACTTTTAACCATGCGGTTGATGCCCTTATCGCTGAGCAGTTTGTGAACAATCTGATTGTGTTCGGCAGCATCCGCAGCCCAGTGCACAACTACACCGTTTTTTTGGGCATTGGCTTCAAATTGTTGCAAATAGGTATACAGGTTTGATAGTACGTTATGCTTAATTTGTGAGGCGGTTTCTCGCAGCAGTTCCCATTCGGGTAATTTATGAGCGGCAATATCGCGTTTTGCCCGTACCCACCACAGGGTTTCATCGTGCCAGTCAACCCGTGGCTCATCTTTATTAAAGTCGGCCGCTAATTCTGGGTGGCTTTTTCCGGTAACGTTACTCATTGCTGTAATGGTTTAAAATTTCGGCAACATGAATTACCTTAACATCGCTTTTTTGCCTGCGTAAAATCCCTTCCAGGTGCATGAGGCAGGAGAGATCGGCCGAGGTTATATATTGTGCGCCATGCTCAATATGGTCGTCTACACGGTCTATGCCCATTTTTGAGGATACAGCTTCTTCCACAACACAAAATGTGCCTCCAAAACCACAGCAATCATCATTACGGCTTAAAGGTACCAGTTCAAGGCCCTCCACCATATCTAACAATTGGGCGGGCTTACTGAAAGCAGGAGCAACCAGCTCGCTCATTTGCGATATACGCAGGCCGCGCAGACCATGGCAACTATTGTGTAAACCCACTTTATAAGGGAAACGCGCTTTCAGGTTATCAACCTTTAACACATCAACCAAAAATTCGGTAAGTTCATACACCCTTTTCCTGATATCAACAGCTTTTTCTTCCTGTTCTGGCGAGTGCAAATGTTCTTTAATATGAAGGGTACAACTGCCCGACGGGCACACGATATAATCGTACCCGATAAAGTTATCTATAAATAAATTATTGCAGCCTGTAGTAAGGTGCTCATAGCCGGAGTTGGCCATAGGCTGCCCGCAACAGGTTTGATTTTTAGGATAGTGCACCTCAACGCCAAGTTTTTCAAGCAATTCCAGTGTGGCAATGGCCGCTTTGGGGTAAAACTGGTCAACGTAGCAGGGTACAAATAAAGCTACCTTCATTTTTATTTGTTTACTTTAATTGGTTAAAGCAATATTAGCGGTTATAAATTGTAAAACTGTCCTCAGGTATCTTTAAGTATTTGTTTACATAAAATTTCCTTTTACCGTGATTATAAAATCATCGATTTAGGGGTGTACTTCCTGAATAAATGTGAGTTTTACAGTTGCACGCTAAGTAACGAAATTACGGTTATTGGTAACAACTGTTATCAGCTTTTTTTGCAAAAGATTAATGGTATTTAGCGTAAAGGATGAAGATTTATCATTCAGCAATATAAGCCAGCTTAACGTTTTTATAAGTGGATTTTTGTAGTTGTACCTTTAGCTTTTTAAAGCTTTCTGTTGGGCCCTGGGTAATGAACATATTTAACAACCATGCGGGTACGCTACCGCCTGCATCCAGATGCAGGGTATATTCAATTTTTACATGATTGCTATCTACCGGGGTAATTATCCATTTACCTACGGAATGCTCTATGCGTACTATACCGTCTTTTACGGGTACCATATCCGGGATGCAGGGGGCATCAACAGTTACTACTTTGGTAACCGGGTCTTGCGTAACTTTTATATGAGCTATAAAATCGCGGTTATGTATGGGCCAGGGTATATTCACCTCTGAATAATAATATAGTTCTGATGGCGATACTTGTTTGATGAGGCTGACAGATTTGGTATGATAAACCCAATCAATACTTCCTTTAATATCTAATAATACGGCCACCAATTGCGCAGATGTAGCATTAAACTGACACTCTACCTTAATGGCCTTTATTTTTGAATTGGGTACGTGACGTGTATAAACCTTAACACCTTCTTTATCGCTACTCAGGGCCCAGGGTTCTTCGGCACGGATTATAGTTGTTGTTATTAAGAGCAGCAGCAATAAGGTTATTCTTTTGTACATGATAATTATTGATAGCAGGTATTATTAGATGTAACAAAAATATGTACAAAACAGGCCGGTTAATTAACCGGCCTGTCAACAGAAGGTCATTTGATATTAAGGGAATGTAAAATATGAGATATCTATGTCAATTTAAGTATGCTTATTTAATATCGAACACATAACTGCCCGCAGCTACTTTATACTGTTGTGTGTTGGTTAAAGGTTTATTTGCCTGGTAAACTTTTCCGTACGGAAAGGTTATAGTAGCCATTGAGTTGGCCGGCACGGTAACTTTATAGGTAACACCATTTGCATTGCGTTGCCATGATGAGATGATTTTGCCGTAAGGCCCATCATGTGTAGCGGTAAATTCATTAAGGCCTGCCACAAAATTCGGCTTCAGTATAACGTTTTTAAAACCCGGATGATCCTGATCGGGGTAAATACCGGCTATGCCTTTGTACAGCCAGGCGCCTATTTCGCCAAACATAATGTGGTTAAGGGATATATCGCTTTTGGCATCTATTTTCCAGTTTTCATACAGGGTAGTAGCGCCGTTCACCATCCACCAGCCCCATGACGGATAAGTTTCCTGCGAAGCTATTTTATAAGCCACATCCGGGTACCCATTATTGCTCAGCGCGCCCAAAATGGCTTTTGCTCCCAGTATCCCTACGTCAAGGTGATAATTATCAGCAGTTACACGCTGGGCAAGGTTGGCGGCAACTTTACTTTTCAGGTTTTGAGGCACTATATCCCAGTAAAGCGGTACACTCAATTCTGTTTGTAGGCCTTTGCCATATACACCGGTTTCGGTATTGAGGTATTTGGCGTTAATGGCATTCTTTATCTTATTGGCGAGGGCCGAGTATTTTACAAAATCGGCCTGTTTGCCCAATATTTTAGCCGCTTTAGCCAATATGCTGGCATCGGTATAATAATAAACCGAAGAAGTAAGCTCAACCGGTGAAACAGATTTTACCGGCACCCAATCGCCCAATCCCCAACTGGTTAAGCCGGTCGGGTAAAGTTCATCAATATGGTTTACGTATTTTTCAATATTGGTGTAGCTATCTGCCAATAACTTACTATCGCCGTAGAACAGGTAAATGTTCCATGGAATAATGGCGATGGTACTGGTCCAGTCGGGCCCATTGCCCCATTCATAACCCCAGCCGCCGGTTGGGATAATGGAAGGCAGCACGCCGTTGGGCTGCTGCTCGTCGCGGTGATCGGCCAGCCATTTTTCATAAATAGTTATGGCATCAAAGTTATAAAGACCAGTTTCATTGGCAATATGGGCATCGCCGGTCCATCCGTTTTTTTCGCGCTGAGGGCAATCGGTAGGGTACCCAAACAGGTTGCTCAGGTATGAATTATTGGTAGCACTCCAGATTTGGTTAATGGTTTTGTTTGATGATGTGACCGTACCAATTGGTGCTACATCGCTGTGCATAAAATAAGCTTTCAGACTTTCCTTGGTCAGCTCCACAGGTTTGCTGCTGCTTACTTCGATATACTGAAATCCTTTGTAGTTAAATTTTGGCATAAAGGTTTCCTCGCCTTTGCCACTCAGGATAAATATATCTGTCTGAAACGGGTCTTTATCATCGGTAGGGCGATAGTGCAAATCGATATTGGATTGATCTACATGGCCATTTTTGTTCAGCCTTTCAGCGTGTTTCAGGCGGATCACTGTTCCAGAATCGCCTTTTACGGTAATCTGGCTTACGCCCGAAATATTGCGACCAATGTCAAACACCCACAGGTTATTATCAACTTTAGTAATGCTTTTGGTTGGTATTTCTTCAACGTTACGAATAGGCGCCAGATTTTGCGCTACAATATTTTGCGATGGCGCCGAGCGGTTAATAACATGTTTCCAGGCGGTATCAATAAAATTGGGGGTGTTCCATCCAGGTTGTTCGCGGCGGGCGTCATAATGTTCGGCTGTATAAATGCTATTGAAAACAACCGGACTAAGCGAAGTTTTCCATTGCGTGTCTGATGTTATAGTTTCTTCGGATCCATCGGTATAAGTAATGCGCAGGTCCATGCAAAATGATGGGCGGCCCCGCCACGGAGCCTGGTGAAAAAACCATACCGCTGTACTCTGGTGGTTGTACCAGCCGTTGCCTAACAACACGCCAATAGCATTTTTGCCATTTTTCAATTGTGCAGTAACATCATAGGCTACGTATAAGGTACGCCTGTCAAAACGGGTATACATCGGATCGAGGCGATGATTGCCAATTTTTTGTCCATTTATATACATTTCATATAAACCGGCCACCGCTATGTAAGCCCTTGCAGAGCGTATTTGCTTTGCCACTTTAAATGTACGGCGGAAATATGGCGCCGGGTTTATCGCAATGCCTTTATTATCGCTTATCCATGAGCCTTTCCAGTTGCGCATATCCATCATACCGGTTTCAAAACTGGCAATAGCCGATGAACTTAGCTTTTTGCCCGCCTGATCCCAAAGCTGCGCGCGCCAGTAGTATTTGGTAAAAGGCCGCAATGCTTTGCCATTATAACTCACCAGGTTTGCCGCCGATACCACCTTAGGCGTTAACCAGCTATCGCCCCTGCCTGTGCTTACCGCTGCAGAATCGGTGCCTACAAAAAGCTGGTAAGCGGTTTGGGCTGCGCCCCGTTGTTCGTCGGTCATTTGCCACGCTAAACGCGGGTGCCGAGCGTCAATGCCAATGGGGTTAAGCAGGTGTTCGCAGGTTAAGCTGGTTGCCTTGCCGGGTACGACAGCACACACAGTTTGAATAAAGAAAAAGCTGTTAAATAATAGCACGATGTAAAGCGCGGGCTTACACAGGGATTGTCTCATATATTGCGTAAAAACGGTTTATAAATACTGGCAAATGCTTTTAGCAAAAATCTGTTCGAAAAATAGATGATTGTTACCTGCATTAATTTAATTGGGCTGATAACAATGTTAACAGGATATTTTGGTATACGCAAGCGCAACTATCCTGTACTGTCTGCACGGTGGGCAGATTATTTGAAATTTATAATAATGGTAGCAATACCGGCCAAACATTATCGGCCATAATGCGGTAGCCTTCGGCAGAGGGATGCAGCATGTCGGGCAGGTTCAAGTGGGGGCGTCCGGCTACGTCTTTAAGGTAAAAAGGAACAAATGCCATTTGATTAGCATCGGCCAGCTTGCGGAATATCGCCCTAAATTCCGCAGCGAAAAGGCCAGGGATAAAAGCAGGGATCTCCATGCCCATCAGGGCAAGCTTTACATTCGGAAACTTAAGTTTTACTTTATCAATTATGGCCTGCAGGTTTTTAAAGGTGGTTTGTGGCGATATACCTCTGATAATATCATTTACGCCCAGCTCCAGTACAAATATGTGGATAGGCCTGTTGGTCCAGTAATCTAAACGAAGAAGGCCCCCTGCCGTGTTATCTCCGCTAAGTCCGCCATTAATTACATGATAAGGCAATTTTTCTGCGTCTATTTTTTGCTGTACCAGGGCAGGGAGTGATTCTGTTTTAACATTTTTAAGGCCATAGCCTGCCGTGAGACTATCGCCAAAAAAAAGAATATTATACATACAGGATAATGTAACCGTCTATTTTAAAACCCGTTATTATCCCTGAAATTTTGTGCACGCACAGCTATTTGCTCTAAAGTAAGCTCGCCGTATTTTTTTGCACGATCCATCCACTCAGGTCCGTTTTCGGCAAGGTCGTCAATGATCGACTTACCGTCTGGACCCTTTTTAGTGATGTAGTTTATGCCGTAAGCAACTGCTGCACCCACGACAAGGAATTTCAATAAGCCCATAATTTCTGTTTTTTAATATTTTATATGACAATCATAATGCCAGTTTGTTACGTGGCTTATTTTTAAGATGTTCGGGCGGGTAAAAGGTTTAATGTTTTTAATTACTTTTACGGCAAAAGCCTGTTACAGTTATGTTTTTTATCCTTTCAAAGGTATTGGCGTTTTTGCTTTATCCGCTGTCATACGTGTTTGTTATATTGCTGATAGCCGTATTTTCAAAGAATGCTAAAACAAAACGCAGGTGTTTACTTTACGGCGTGGGCCTGCTGTATATTTTCTCTAATTCATTTCTGCAAGATCAGTTTGCAAAAGCCTGGGATGTTCCTGCCGCGAAACTTGTAAACGGTAAAGTGTACAGTACCGCTATTGTATTAGGAGGCTTTGCATCATACGACGGTAAAGGGAACGGCATGTTTAGCGATGCTGCCGACAGGTTTATACAGGGTGTGCTTTTACAAAAGACGGGTAGGGCGAAGCATATCGTGATAACCGGCGGTAATGGAAATTTAAACCCGGACAGCTTCAGGGAAGGCAGCTGGGCCAAAATTCAGCTAAAGAATATGCAGGTACCCGATAGCTGTATATTGATAGAGAACAATTCGCGCAATACGCTTGAAAACGCCACGTTAACCAAAGCCCTATTGAAAAAACAAGGTTTGCAAGGCCCGTATTTGCTGGTAACATCGGCTTTTCACATGCGGCGCTCATTAGGGATATTTAAAAAGGCTGGTATGGATGTAATACCTTATTCTTGTGCCTATATCGCCGGAACTAAAGATCCGTCATTTTGGGACATAACACCCAATGCCGGCGCGCTGGCCAAATGGAACACCTATATTAAAGAAGTGATTGGCGTAACGGTTAATATGATTTTAGGACGGGGTTAATGCCGCTGTTCAGCTATCCAGGCACTTTATATCACAATATTTAAAAACTTAATAAAAGTTAGTTGCTTTATTATGTACGCAACACTAAGTGCGTATTAAATAAAAATAATGTATACTTTCAAAAAAAATATGCTGGCAAAATATGGGTATATTATTGGTTGAGGATGAACCCAATGTTGTATCGGTAATAAAACGAGGACTCACGGAGTACGGTTTTGAAATAAGCGTAGCCGGTAACGGCGCTACAGGCTTACAAATGGCGCTCGATAACGATTTTGACCTGGTGATACTGGATGTTATGCTGCCCGTAATGGACGGCATACAGGTATGTAAGCTCATCAGGCAGCAAAAGAAAGCCATGCCCATTATTATGCTTACCGCGCTTGATTCTACAGAAAATATTGTGAGCGGTTTAGATAGCGGGGCCGACGACTACCTGGTTAAGCCCTTTAAAATTGCCGAACTGGCTGCCCGCCTGCGCACGCTGTTGCGCCGTAATAGTACCGATGTTCAGGTTAAAAATAACGTATACACCATTAGTGACCTGGAGCTTAACGCCGAATCAAAAATAGCTTACCGGAATAAAGAACCCTTAAAGCTTACTGCCACAGAGTTCAGGCTGCTGGAGTATTTTGTTAAAAACCAGAAGAAGGTACTGTCGCGCATTCAGATACTGGAAAGCGTATGGGATATTGATTTTAACATGGGCACCAACGTGGTTGATGTGTACATAAATTATCTGCGCAAAAAGCTCGAGAAAAATGGTGGCTCAAAAATTATACACACCGTTTTTGGTATGGGCTATATCATGAAAGAGGGAGAGCTCGATGAAGATACAAAGTAAAATAACCCTGCTGTTCCTGCTGCTCTCGGGCGCTATATTGTTGCTGCTTAATATTACCATTTTTTATTTGGTGTATAAGTTTGGTTTTGATGACTTTTTCAAGCGGCTGGAAGCCCGTGTAAATATATCGGCCGAGGTAAATGTTTTTCCCAGTTCCAAGAGCAGGGCATACCAGGAAGTAAGGAACAAATACCTGGAAAAGCTGGAGGCTGAAAAAGCCTATATTTTCGATATCGATACCATAAACAGGGTTCACATACCCGGACATATTGATGTAAAGAGTGATTTTATTGGGCGGATATTAAGAGACGGCAACGCGCGTCATAAGGTCGAAAATACCTTTTACGCGGGTAAGGTATTTGCAAAAAACGATAAAAAGTACATCGTGATAGTTTCGGCAGCAGACCCATCGGGTTTCGATGAGTTGAAAATTCTGCAGCGTACATTGATATATGGGTTTCTAGTTGCTATGGTGTTGGTTTATTTTGTCGGGAAGATATTTTCATTTTACACCTTTCAGCCTATACGGCGCATCATTAGCAATGTTAAAAGCATTACCGCCAACAATCTGCATTTCCGGCTTGATGAGTTAAGTGGCAAAGATGAGGTAACCGAACTGTCATACACCTTTAACGACATGCTCGACCGGTTGGAGACTGCCTTCGAAACCCAAAATAACTTTGTAAGTAATGCCTCACATGAGCTGCGCACACCATTAACGGTTATCAGCTCCGAAGCCGAACTGGCGTTAAATAAGTTGGATGTCACCCCGCAGCAGCGCGAAATATTTAAAACCATTTATGCCGAATCGGAAAAACTGAACCAGATATTGAGTAGCCTGTTGTCGCTTGCTCAATCTGGGTTTGATGGTGAAAAACAGCGCTGGGAAAGTATCAGGATTGATGAGCTTGTAATAATAGCTTCCGAATCTGTTAAAAAGATAAAGCCCAACAGTAATATACAGATAGACTTTGCAAATATGCCCGCCGACGAACGCCTGCTTTATGTAAAGGGGAACAATAACTTATTGCGGCTGGCCATTACCAATATCATCAGCAATGCCTGTAAATACTCAGATAACCTTATGGTGAAGGTAAGCATCAAGGTTGAAAATAATAAAGTGATCATTTCTGTTGTCGACCAGGGCATTGGCATACCCCAAACCGAATTACAGCACATATTTGAGCCGTTTTTCAGGGCTTCCAATACGCACGACTATGAGGGCCATGGCGTTGGCCTACCTTTAACTTTAAATATTATACGGTTGCATAAAGGCACCATCGGTATCCGCTCAGAAGTGGGCAGCGGTACAGAGATCAAGGTTTTTTTGCCGGTTGAAGTGTAACCTCACTCTAACCCTCTCCAAGGGAGAGGGCTTTAAATTGCATGTTTAAAGATATTAGCTCCCTCTCCTTTGGAGAGGGTTAGAGTGAGGTGACTTTGGAGGGGGGTGAAATTCTAATCAAATTCTAATAACTTTCTTAGATCGTCTTAATTATTGGGGGCTACACTTGTATCAACAAAACATATAAGTTAAACCATTAATCAAAAAACGACTATGAAAACGCTGCTTATCCCAACTGATTTTACCGCACAGTCACTGCAATGCATCCCTTCATTAGCACAGCAATATTATCCTAAAAAGCTCAATATTATATTGGTGCACATGCTGAAAATAACCGACTCTATCAGCGAACTGCTTATGCTTTCGCGCAGGTCGGCAGAGTACAGGCACATACCTGATAATTTTTATGTAAGGTGCCGCGAGCTGGAAAAAGACTACAGCCATTTAATTAATCATATCAACATCGATTTTTTTTATGGCAGTACCATGGCTGTTTTTAATAACTACCTGGATGCCCATAACGTTGATGCCATTGTGATACCGCATGATAACTACCAGATGCTTTTTAAAAACAGTATAGACCCCGAAGTGCTGATAGCCAAAAGCGGTAAACGAACAATTTCAATAACCGAAACACCGGGCATCATGGCCAATATTGTTGCCGAAGAGGTAGAGTTAATTGAACAACAGTAATTAAAAATTTAATTATTAAAACGTTATGCTACTAAAAGAAAACATACCGGCTACCTATGTATTTGGCAAAATAAAAAAAGAGCTGATCATGGTGGCCATTTATTCATCGGTTATTTACTTTATACATCAGTATTATAACTTTAAGGAGGTATCTATCCCGTTAACGGTACCTACCATATTAGGCACTATTATTTCGCTGTTGCTGGCTTTCCGGTCAAACCAGGCGTATGACCGTTGGTGGGAAGCCCGTATTTTATGGGGCGCCATTGTGAACGACTGCCGTACATTCACCCGGCAGATATTAACCTTCGTTGAAGATGGAGAAGAGAAACGTGCACTTAAAGAACGCATGGTTAACCGGCAAATAGCCTGGTGTTACAGCCTTAGCCGCCATTTGCGCCGGCAAAATGGCAAACAAAACCTGGAGGCTTATTTAAGCAATGATGATATTGCAAATATTGAAAGGATGGATAACGCACCCGTAGCGCTAAACGAACTGCAGGGCCATGATCTGCGTACTTTATACAAACTGGGCTGGATAAACGAATACCAGCAGGTAGCTATGGATAATACCCTAACCGGTTTTATTAATTCCATGGGCGGTTGTGAGCGGATCAAGAACACCGTGTTTCCGGCTACATACAGCGTTTACATACACTGGCTGGTGTTGTTCTTTGTACTGCTGCTGCCTTTTAGTTTGATTGAGTTTTTTGGTATACTGCAGGTGCCGTTGGTAATTGCTATCTCATCGGCATTTTTCCTGATCGAAAAGATGGCTATCCACTTGCAGGATCCGTTTGAGAACATGCCTACCGATACGCCAACAACGGCCATTAGCCGTAAAATTGAGCAGGATCTGAAGCAAATGCTGAAAGATGAGCTGCCAGGGGTAAATGATGCTGTACCTGCTAAACAGCCCGTTGGTGCGGCCGTGTTCTATATTTTGTAATACATCGTCACCCCTGCTAATATGTTTCACCCCTGCCCTCTCTAAAAAGAGAGGGTTTTAAAAAGTAAAAGTCTTTCCCATTTGGGATAGACTTTTTTGTTATCGGGTTAATACGTTACCCGCTTTTTAAGCCTAAGGCTATATATCCAATTAATAGCCAGTACTGCTACGCATATCAGCAAACCAAAAAACTCGCGCACTTCTTCAATCCAGGGCTTTTCGGCCTTCATGCTTTCTACAAGGCTTTCGGCATGGTGATATTCAAACCAATCGATTAATCCGTTGCGGTCAAAAATTTTATATACAGCATAGGCCAAATAAATAAATATGCCAATGGCATAACCCACCGGATAAAACTTTTTGCGTGCCGCCATGTAGCAAAAAAAAGCGCTGTATAAATATATGGGTACCCAAATGTAAGGGTCAGGATCGTTGTATTGTAACGCCGCGAAAATAATAAACAGAACAACAAAAACGATGTTAAATATCTTCATACTGGTAGGGCAGGTGATTGTTTACTGGTTTAAAGTACCTGCCGGCAGCGATAAAAATATGGAATATAAAACACATCGGCAACATGATCGTGCAGTATGCTTATTCAGGAAACTAAAAGGGAAATATGATGTCGCGGGCAGATTCGAACTGCCGTAAAAGGTTTTGCAGACCTTAACCTATCCTCTCGGTCACGCGACTTAAAAAAACTATAAAATCACTTATAAAGACAGGCAGAGGTTAAGAATCTTTTTATCTCTCTCCATTACGCGGAGCAGGAATTAGCACCTTTTACATTATGCGGATGTACAGGTTGCTAAGACGTCTTTGGGCCTTTCCCTCAGTCTTTCTTGATAAGTTAAAATAAAGAACTATTTGTCTGTTGACACTGCAAATATAAAAACTATTTATATAATTCCTATAGAATTAGTAGGATAAATTTGAATAATTTATATCATGTTCATTTTGAGCTATAAAACTTTATAAAATTAAGGTGATAACAAACCTCATCCCACTTGCCGAAGTTTACTCTCAGTGTGATGCTATCAAGATATGCTGTTTATTACAAATATTAAAGATAACCAGGGAATATGCTCTGTTAGAGGCTGCCCATCACTCGAAAGGGGAATAACTTTAAGATGGGTGAGAATGGGAACTTTTGCGAATTAATGAGTAAAATTTTCTCATTAATACACATATTTGCACTATGAGCAAGCTATGGCAAAAAACAACCAATGTAAATGAACTGGTAGAGAACTTTACTGTTGGCCGCGACAGGGAATTTGATGAGCAAATGGCAGCTTTTGATGTGCTGGGTTCACTGGCTCATACCCGTATGCTGCAAAGCATAGGGCTGATGGACACCGCCGATCTTGACCTTGTTCAGCGCGAATTAAAAGCCATATACGCCGATATTGAAAAGGATGGTTTTACTATTGATGATGGGGTAGAGGACGTGCACTCGCAGGTAGAGCTGCTGCTCACCCAGCGCATTGGCGACGCCGGCAAAAAGATTCACAGCGGCCGCTCCCGTAATGACCAGGTGCTGGTTGACCTGAAACTGTTTTTCCGCCACCAGTTGCAACAGGTGGTTGAAGAAACTACAACGCTGTTTAACCAGCTTATTGAACTAAGCGAAAAGCATAAAGATGTTTTGCTGCCCGGCTATACCCATTTGCAGGTGGCCATGCCATCATCATTCGGCCTGTGGTTTGGCGCTTACGCCGAAAGCCTTGCAGATGACCTGGAACTGGTATTGGCTGCTTACCGTATCACTAATAAAAACCCATTGGGTTCGGCGGCGGGCTATGGGTCGTCATTCCCGTTAAACCGTACTTTAACTACCCAACTTCTTGGGTTCGACAGCTTAAACTATAATGTAGTATATGCCCAGATGGGCCGTGGTAAAACCGAAAGGATCATAGCTCAGGCACTATCATCCATTGCGGCTACGCTGGCCAAAATGGCTATGGATCAGGCACTGTACCTGAGCCAGAACTTTGCCTTTGTAAGCTATCCTGATACCTTAACCACCGGCAGCAGTATTATGCCGCACAAAAAGAACCCCGATGTTTGGGAAATTATGCGCGGTAAATGCAACCGTCTGCAGGCCCTACCTACAGATGTTACCATGATGACCACCAACCTGCCATCGGGTTATCACCGCGAGCTGCAACTGCTCAAAGAACTCTTATTTCCGGCCTTTACAGAACTTAAGAGCTGCCTGCACATGGCTACCTTTATGCTGCAGAACATCACCGTAAATACCGGTATATTGAACGATCCTAAATACGCCTACCTGTTTAGCGTAGAAGAAGTGAACCGCATGGTACTGAACGGCACGCCTTTCCGCGACGCGTACAAACAAATAGGCCTGGCCATTGAACAAGGCGACTTTAACCCCGATAAAACCGTAAACCACACCCACGAAGGCAGTATAGGTAACCTGGGCAACGGGCAAATTACCGCCTCATTTAATAAACTGCTGGCTAACTTTGATTTTAAAAAGGTGGAGCAAGCGATAATGGAACTGGTGAAGTAATTTCAAAAGTAAAATTGAAACAGGATTGCAAGTATACTGTCATCGAACGAGGTAAGATCTTATACATTCGAAATGACATGAAGTAACTGTTATAAAATGGTCATTCTGCTTGATATAGATGGTGTTTTAGTAACTGAGCCATCCTGGAAAAAGGTTGAGATTGGTTCCGATGGCTTTATGTTATTTAATAAACAATCAGCAGAGAATTTAGCCTTCATATTATCAGAAACTAACGCATCCGTGATATTGACAACTACTCACCGGATTAATTTTGGACTTGAAAAATGGATTGAAATTTTTACCTTAAGGGGAATAAATATTCGTACAATTTCTAAGCTTAATGATAAAAAGGCGCTTGCCGATATGTCTGACCGTGCAACGGAAATAAAAGAATGGATTGGAAAAAACGGAAATGAGGAAAATTATGTTATTGTTGACGACGATACATCAATAAATAATTTGCCATCATCTATAAAAAAAAGATGGGTTGTTATCAAACCATCTATAGGTATTGATGAAGAGGCGAAACACCAGATATTAGATATTTTATTAAACAAATGAACGGACAAAACAGAAGCGATATATATCCCGGGCTTGAAGTTGATATCATTCTGAAAAAAGACCAGCGTACAGGCACCCTTACCCGTGGCTTTGTGAAAAGGTTATTAACCAGCTCAGCATACCATTCACGGGGTATTAAAGTGCAACTGGATGACGGACAGGTTGGTCGTGTGGCCTGGATTGTGGAAGAAGAAGATTAATTAATTCATCAATTCTACACAAATCATCGCCATATTTACATAAGTACTCAAATAGTATAAATATGCCCGCAAGCGCCCAAAAAGAAGCAAAGGTATGGTTTCGGTTAGATGCACATTACCGTATGCTTATATCATTAATTATGAGCGCGGTTACGCTTTTTTTTTCATGGGGTCATTTTAGCACCCCGGCGGTAATACTAACCACCTGGATAGCTTTCGCGCTAACTATTATTATTATGGACTGGATAATTATCCTGTCCTCACACCCGATGGAGGTTCGTAAAATTGCCAGTATCGAAGATTCAAGCCGAACCTTGATTTTTTTGTTTGTGATAGTTGCTTCCCTGGTAAGTATGCTTGCCATTTTCTTTCTGCTCAAATCATCAAAAGAACTATCAGATGAAGCGGTAACAGGTCACGTGCTGTTGTCTATCACATCTGTAATAATATCATGGTGGCTGGTGCATACCATATTTGCCTTGCGTTATGCACACATGTATTATACTACCGATACAGATAACGATAACAAGAAAAAGCCGTTGGGCGGCCTGGAGTTCCCGGGAGAGGAAAAGGAACCTGATTATCTCGATTTTGTATACTTCTCTTTTGTAGTTGGCATGACCTTCCAGGTATCTGATGTAGAAATCTCTTCCCGGCAGATCCGCCGCCTGGCCTGGATTCATGGGCTGGTCGCCTTTGCTTTTAATACCGCCATAGTAGCATTAAGCATAAACGTAATATCGGGGCTGGTAAGTAAGTGAAATTAGAATAGGCTCGCCTGCTGTTCGTCTATAAATTTAGGGCGAAGTATTTGTGTACCCAAAGCTTTATTTAATCCATCTGTCACATAATCTGCCAATACGGGCGAGTAACGTTCATCGTGCTGGTGCATAAAGAACCAAGCCGATTTTAAGCCCTGCTGCTGCCATTGTTTAATGCGGACAACCCATTCGTCCAACCGGGCCTTGTCTGAGTCGTAGTTGCCATTAATAAGGCCATTACCTACAAAGCGGATAAAGGCATGCGGCGTGGGCAGGTTCATGTGCACCACATCGCGGCGGCCACTGGCGTCGGTTATTACCGCACCCATATTAAGGTCGCTGAGGATGGCAAAAACTTTCTCACTGTTCTCCGGTACTGAAAACCACTCTTTATGGCGTAGCTCAACAAAAACGGGTACATCTTTTGGTAATTGCTCCAGGTATGATTTGAGTTCCGGGAAACTTTTTGGGGTATAGTTATCGCTCAGCTGCAAAAACAAAGGGCCAAGTTTTTCGCCAAAGGCCATGATGCCCTCATAATAGCTGGTAGTAATATCTTCAGCATTTTTTAAACGGCGTATATGACTGATGCTCTGCGAAAATTTAGGGCAAAATTTAAAGTTTGGATTGCTGTCGGCCTTGGCTTTCCATTTGGCTATAGTATCGGGCCCATAAACATTGTAGAAGGTAGCATTGAGCTCAATACAGTCAAAATGCTTTACGTATTCATCTAAAAAAACGGCTTCTTTGGTTTTAAGCGGATAGATCTGTCCTATCCATTCTTTACGGCCCCATTTGGCACAACCTACATGTACCTGCAAAGGTTCGTTGCTTTTTGCGGCTTTAAGGGTGTTAATGGTCAGTTCAGGATCGGGCGGAAGGGTGAAATCAACTGATGCTAATTCTTCTGGGGTTACACGGCCAAATTCCATATCAATGCATTATTTTTTGCAAGATAAGGTTTTGGGAGAAATAGAGGAAAGACAATAAAAAAGTAGAGGCGCACGCGTGGCGCCTCTACAATCTGATATCAATTATAAAAACATACCGCCAGATGCCTCAATGCGCTGGGCATTTATCCAGCGGGCTTCTTCAGTGCATAAAAATGCCACTATCCCGCCAATATCGTCGGGCATACCCGGGCGACCAAGCGCTGTTATGCCCGATATCCGATCGTGCATTCCTTCGTGTGCAAAAGCTTCTTTGGTAAAATCGGTTTCAATAATGCCGGGCGCAACTACATTGGCTGCAATACCACGGTGACCAAGCTCTTTTGCCAGGTACCTGGTGAATACCTCAATAGCTCCTTTCATGGAGCCATAAGCTGCATAGCCAGGTGTTGCAAAGCGTGCTAAGCCACTCGAAAAATTAATGATGCGCCCACCATCGGCAATAACCGGTAAGCTCTTTTGAGTTAAAAAATAAACCCCTTTGAGGTGTATATTAAAAAGGTTATCAAAATCTTCCTCCGTAGTTTCGCCGAATTTCGAAGCCGCATCGATACCTGCGTTATTGATCAGGAAATCGAAAGTATCGCGTCCGAATTTTTCTTTTAACACGGTTTGCAGTTGAGCGATGAATGCATCAAACGATTTTACTATACCGGTATCCAGTTGCAAAGCTGCCGCCTTTTGACCGGTTTTTTCAATTTCAGCAACTACGGCTTCCGCTTCTTCTTTTTTACTGCGGTAGGTGAGTATTACATCAATTCTTTTTTTTGCTAAATGCAAGGCTGAGTTTTTACCCAAACCACGGCTGCCGCCGGTAACGAGTGCTATTTTGTTTTTTGTTTCCATTATTTTTCTTTGCTTAATGTTAATACAAAATTGCAGCTAATTGGTGTGTTATTTATGGTGACTGCTTCAGATAAAATGGTGACTACTTCAGTTTTTTATTCGGCTATCCATATAAGTTCATTCTCTACTTCGGGATTCCAATCTCTAAGTAAATTTCCTAATTTGTTAATTGACGCAGGAACGGCAGTAATAGCAAACTCCACTTTATTTGAATAGGGTAATTCTTTGTGATTATCAATTTTAACATGTATTGCGGAGTACCCGTTTGGACTGTAGCAATATACTTTTAGGAACATATGGTATGCCCAACCTTTAGCGTTTTTACCAACCTCATATATTACAAGGTCATTTATGTTTTTGGGAAATGATATTAACCCATTAGCAAATTCTTTAAAGCCGTCAGCATACTCATAAAAGTGAAAGTTGGTGAGTGTTGTATTATCAGATAACGTAATTTGAAATTGAGAGATATCATCTTTGTCAAGGTCAAGAAGCTTTATTCTTATACGTTGGTCCATTTATATATGCTTGATAAGCTCAGTTTGTATGTTATATAATTGTACACTTTCCCTGTACTGTTTAGGTGTTGTACCCTCAAAGCGCTTAAAAAACTTAGTAAAGTTTGATGGATCAAAAGTTAGCTGAGTGGCAATTTCAGCAATTGCTACATTGCTGTTTTGCAGCATATCTTTCGCTATTCTCATTATCTTTTCTTCAAAAAAATCACATGGGGCCTTGCCGGTGGTTAGCTTAATGGTATTACTTAAATGGGTGGGGTGTATGTGCATTTGTTCAGCAAAATCGCGTATTTCCATCATGTCCATTACCTTATGCTGCATCAGTTCATCAAGGTGCTGGTCAATGGCCTTTAAAAAATTGGTAGTTATCTCATGCTGCCGGGCGAGTATTTTTTTAGGAACAGATGTTGCTGACATGATGTGCAAATTTAAGCAAACAGATCAGGCTTAAAAACCGGCGCAATCCTTTTTTTTGATGCCTGCTCATACGCATAAGCCAGTTTAATAATATCACCTTCTTTGTAAGCTGTACTAAAAAATGACAAACCAACAGGCAATTCATGTACCTTACCCATTGGAACGGTAATATGCGGGTACCCCGCCATAGCCGCCGGGCCCGAGAACGAAAACCCATTGTCATAATCACCGTTCACCAGGTCGATACAAACGGCAGGGCCGTTGGTCGTACCAATAATGGCATCCAGTTTATTGTCCGTTAGTATTTTGTCGATGGCTTTCTGAGTTCCTGTGCTGGTGCCTTTTAAAGCATCGAGGTATTCTTTACTGTTTAAGTCGCCTTTGCTTTGGGCCAGTTCCAGTGTTTCCTGTTTAAAAAAGGGCATGGCTTTAGCCTCGTTTTGCTTGTTGAAAGCAATTACGTCGGCCAGGGTTTTAATTTTACTGTTGGCGCTGCTTAAGTAGGCATTAAGTCCGTCCTTAAATTCATAAAGCAAAACGGTAAATTCACTTTTACCTATTTCTTTTAACTCTTTATTCAATTCAATTTCAACTACCGTGGCGCCTTTGCTTTTCAAAACCTTTATGGCGTCCTGCAACAAAACTACTACTGCGGAATTATCGTCAAGGGCCGATTTCTCTATACCCAGCCGCTTACCTTGCAGTCCGTTAGCATCCAGAAATTTGGTATAGTCCGTCTCTGCTTTCCCTTTGCTGTTTATGGTGTAAGTATCCTGTGCATCAATACCTGTGAGGGCGCCCAAAAATATAGCTGCGTCTTTAACCGTGCGTGTCATTGGCCCTGCGGTATCCTGCGTTTTTGATATGGGGATAATGCCTGTACGGCTCCAAAGCCCAACAGTGGGTTTAATACCTACCAGACCGTTTACTGATGCCGGCGATACTATGGAACCATTTGTTTCGGTACCAATAGCAACCGTACATAAATTAGCCGCTACCGCCGAACCTGAACCAGCGCTTGATCCACTTGGGTTGCGGTCAAGTATATAAGGACATTTGGTTTGACCGCCGCGACTGCTCCATCCACTGGTAGAGTGTGTAGAGCGAAAGTTAGCCCACTCGCTCAAATTGGTTTTGCCCAGCAATACAGCCCCAGCTTCGCGCAGTTTGTGTACAATAAAGGCATCTTGTTTGGCGAAATTATCAGCCAGTGCCAGTGAGCCGGCAGTGGTGTGCATATTGTCGCCCGTGTTGATATTATCTTTTATAAGAACGGGTATGCCATGCAGTGGTCCGCGCACTTTGCCTTTTGAGCGTTCCTGGTCCATGGCGTCGGCCATGTTCAGGGCATCTTTATTTAACTCTATAATGGAGTTTAGTTTAGGACCGCCCTTATCAATCTCTTCAATGCGGTTCAGGTATAACTCGGTAATTGAACGTGAGGTATATTGTTTACGCTGCATTTTTTGCTGCAGATCGGTAATAGTTGCTTCAGAAAGTTCAAAGAGGTCGCTTTTGTCGTTGGTTGCAGTATCTGTCTTTTTTTCTGCGGACGGCTCACTGCATGATGCTGCTACAAGGGTAGATAGGCTTAATCCCGCTAATGAACCCGTTTTTAGGAAATTTCTTCTGTGCATATACCGTGAGTTTAAAGGTATTACAAGTAACAAAATATTTGGCTACTATAAAAGTAATTCTACCAATACCGACGTTATAAGTTAAAGAAAAATTAATAGTAATCCGGGATGTACTTTCTCTCGTTATTTATTTTGATAGTTAACCAGTATAGCATGTGCCAGTTTATCAGTGCCGTCAATTTTACCGGTATAACTAAGGCCTAATATACTTTTTACAAGGTTAAAAACATCCACATTTTCAAATGGCTGTATAACTGTATGAGGTTTAAATACCGGGCCCCATGCCAAGAACGTGGCATGCATATCTTTAACCAGACTGGGGTCATACCCATGCCAGCCAGGGTTTATCTTTTTGTTCCATAAGTTAAACAGTTTAGGATGGCGGGGTATTAACAAAATATCACCTATGCGGTTATGCCAGTCGTCGGTTTGCCCATAGTGAAGTTTGGCAGGCATATTGGTTTTAAGGTATACATCATAGTCTTTAGCCCTCTGTTTCAGGTTACTATAAGTGGCTTGTATATCTGCTCCATTTTTAGCATATAGTTCAACCAATGTACCATCACCTGAAATAATAAATTTTGAAGTATCAATGGCTGCAGGAATGCCGATGGGATGGTCTTTATCAACATTGGTCATGCCATGATCAGCTACAAAAATAAAATTTACATCAAGGCCGGTGGTTTTCACAGCTTTAGTTAGTTCATTTACTGCCGAATCAACAAAGTGTACCTCGCGGGCCGTTTCGGGTGCATCCGGGCCATAAACATGCCCGGCGTGGTCAACCTGCGGGAAGTAAAAAGTAATAAAATGCGGGCGTTCTTCGGCAGGGAGATTTAGCCAGTTTACTACGGCATTGATACGATTATGAATAGCTATTTTTTCGTTATAGCTATAATAATAGGTAGGATTGATACCCTGAATGGCGGCCTCTGAAGCAACCCAATAAAAACTGGCCGAAAGCAGATGCTGCTGCTCTGCAAGTACCCATAAGGGCGAACCAAAATACCATGAGCCGTCGGCCACCTTATTTTTGTCGCCCATAAAATAAGAGTCGCGTCGATCCCGGTCATAAAAGCCATTGTTCACAAGGCCAGAATGTGAGGGGAATAAACCACTAACTAAAGCATAATGATTTGGAAAAGTAACAGAAGGGTAAGATGGGATCATGGATGTTGCCTTTACACCCGCACTGCTTAACTCGAGTAAATGTGAGGCCTGATATTTTTGTGCATAATCATACCGGAAACCGTCTGCCGATATGAGGATCACATAAGATTTTTTTTGCTGTTCAATGCTGTTTTTACGACCAGTTACGATTTTTTGAGCGGTGTCTGCTTGTCCAAAAGTAGAGGCTGCATATAACAGGCAAGCCCAAAACGCGATGTGTTTTTTCATAAAAAACAATTATGCCCAAATTTATTTAAATGGCATTATGTTTATAATAAGGCTGGGTTAATAAACATAAAAAAAGCGCCATTGCTAAATGGCGCTTTCAGGACTTGAGGTTTTATTTTCTTTTCAATGCCTCTGCAATAGCTTTCTCTGCAAGCGGTTCCATTATTTTATAACCGGCCAGAGTGGGGTGCACACCATCGTTTGATAATGATTTTGGAAGGCCCTGCCTTTCATCAGCCATGGCCGAAAAATAGTCAAGATAAACTATGTGGTTTTTGTCCGCATAATCCTTTATCATGGCATTTAAACTCACCACTTTTTGAGCCGGTTCCATACCTGGCCGCCATGGAAAATCAAATGCGGGCAGTACTGATGCCAACACCACTTTAATGCCAGCCTCCCTGGCCAATATGGTCATTGACTTGATATTGCCAAAAACGGCTTCCAGCTTTATCGGTCCATTATTTTCGGCAATGTCGTTTATACCGGCCAGTATCACCACAACAGCAGGTTTCAGGTTAATAACATCGTCACGAAAACGCACCAGCATTTGGGTTGTGGTTTGCCCGCTGATGCCTCTGTCATAATAAAATTTACCATCAAAAAAGGAAGGGTCGTTATTTATCCAGGCATCTGTAATGGAATCGCCCATGTAAACTACACCTTTGCCGTTATTGGTTTCCGTAATCACTTTAGCATTATCAGCTTCGTAACGTTTAATATTGGCCCAGTCTTTATGCAATGCCTCATCGGCTTTTTTATGCCTCTCCTCGGCCTGTTGATCTTTATCAGCAGGTGTTGCAGTTTGCGCTTTAGCGCTCATTGTACAAATTAGCAGCAATGCGAGTGTTAGCTTCAGTTTCATATAATCGGTAATTGATGGATAAATGTAAGGCATAATTATAATAAAATAAAAGCATTTAGCAACCGTTGCTTCAAGAAGGTATAGAAATATTGCGGTGTAATAATCCGGATATAAATAAATCCATACATGTTTTACTAAAAATGTTTTCGTTATATTCAACACACTCAATTTTTTAGTATGGTACCGGATAAATTAAACAAGGTATTTTTGATCACTATTCTGCTGGTATTTTTATGGTCGTGCGGTAAACAGAACAAAGTTTTTGAGAGCAATTGTAACAATGGTATAACTTTTAAAAAAGTTGGATTTACCGAACTGGTAAACCACCTTGATAAGTACGATAAACAATACGTAGAAGTTACTGGAAAATATGTGGAAGGCTTTGAGCAATCGGCCTTGTTTAATGACAGCCTTTTCGCGGATCATTCGTTGAAAAAAGCTTTATGGGTTGATTTTAGTCAGGAATGCCCATTGTATTTAACAGGTACCCGTACAGGTTTATTTGAGTATAATAATGGCACATTTACCCAAATTAATAAAAGATACATTACGGTTAAAGGTAAAATTAATACCCATAATACCGGATATTTAAAGCGGTATAGAGGATCGATAGATAGAGTGAGTTTTATTAAACTGTAATTAAATTTAAGTTAAAAAATTAATCACTGATAAAACAAATAGCTAATAATCAACCAGAAAGATATTTTTATTAATCTATGATTAAAAAATATTACCTTTGCATAAAACAGATACTAACAATTGTTGTTATAAATTAAAAATGTGTTTATAGCTCTAACTGATCTGTATATTGGATTGTGATTTTGGAGCACAGATAATGAAGGTAAACAAAAGGTTAAAGAATTGTAGTATAGCGCCGATTTATATAAGATAATAACTTAGCAAGTATTAAAATGAAATATAAAGTCTGTTACTATCAGCAAATGTTTTGAGCATTGTAACGGTAATATGGTCGGCACTATCAGTGGTATGGTTTATTGATGAACTCAAAAAACCTTCAATTTCTTGCAGGGTTTCTGAGTTAACAGATGCGAAAGCCATAGACCATTCTGGAAAATTTCTTTTTTTCAGAATGCCTTCTGCCAGTTTAATAATGTTCTTGTGTCTTTGGTCAAGCTCAATGGTTTTATAAATCAGCTCTAAGCTGTTTTTGTCACCTTCAAGAACTTGCATAAATGTACCCTGGCAATATAATAACATGCCTGTAACATTGTACTTCTTATTCCTGGCGCGGGAAACTTTGAGTAAATCTATAAGTTCCTTTTCGCTCAATAGCCTTTTGGCTGTGCTTACATAAACAATATATTCCATTTAACAGGGGGGCTATCCTTACAAAGTACGCATTATACCCCACAACGAACGCCTACAAATATTGTTTTTTTTTGTGCCAAAATTGTTTTTAATGGTGTCTTTTTATTATAAATTGTTAAACATCAGGGTTGTTTACTGTAAAATATTAAATATTAAGCTTTAATCCATCATAAGCCAGTTTAATATTATCAGGTAATTCTTTTGATATATCTGAATGCCTACCCAAGCGATGACTAATGTGCGTGAGGTAAGTGTTTTCGGCGCCGACATCGTTGGCAAAGGCTATGGCTTCGTCAAGTGTAAAGTGCGAAATATGCGTTTGTTTTTGCAGTGCGTTGATCACCAGTGTTTTTGTTCCTTTTATTTTTTGCTTTTCAATTTCAGATACTGTTTTGGCGTCGGTAATATAAGTGAAGTCATTTATTCTAAAGCCCAGTACAGGTAATTTATAGTGTAACACCTCAATGGGTATAAACTTTACGCTTCCGACGGCAAATTTGTGCCGATGGTCAATAGGGTGCACTATAACCTGTGGGATACCAGGGTAGCCTGTGCCATCAAAAACATACGGAAATTCGCGTACAAGCGCTTTTTGTACTCTTGCATCGGCATAAATGTCAATCGGTCCCTTTTGCCAGTAATTAAAAGCGCGGATGTCATCCATACCGGCAATATGATCTTTGTGCTCATGTGTAAAAACAATAGCGTCAAGGCGTTTTACCCCCGCCCTTATCATCTGGTACCTGAAATCGGGGCCTGAGTCTATAACTATTGTTTTATCTTCGGCTTCAATTAAAATGGAAGTGCGTAACCGCTTATCGTATGTATCGGTCGAAGTACATATTTCGCAGCCGCATGCAATAACAGGGACTCCCTGCGAGGTTCCGGTTCCTAAAAATGTTACTGTCACAGCTGCAGTTTAGTTTGTTTAATTTCCTGCAAAAACGCAACCTGCTTTTCATCGAGCAATTTATAATCTACCTCAAGTTCACGTAAAAGTTCAACAATAGCCAGTATTTTGCTTTCCAGGTTTGAGAAGCGGTTCACGATAACCATGCGGCTGTTAAGTAATAAGCAAGAGCCTGTTTTAAAATTGCCTTTTTCATATCGTACCCTGTATCCGGCTGATTTAAGCAGCAGTTCCAGTTTTTCGAGCGTATGATTGGTAGCGGACAGCATTAATCCCAAAATTAACAAAAGTAAGTGTAATTGTGCTTTGTATTTCCGGAATTTTGAAAGCTTGACATTAGGAAAACTTGAATTTATAATGGTTATATACCTATATTTATTTAACCTTTTATCCTAAATATCACTAAATGAGAAAGCTATTACTAATAAGCCTAACAACATTTATAAGCTTTTCTGCTTTTGCACAGCAAACCAAAACTTATGCCGAACGACTCGGCTGGCCCAAAGGTGCCCGTGTAATTATTTTGCATGTTGATGATGCAGGGATGTCGCATGATTCAAATGAAGGAGTGGAGAAAGCGATAACCGAAGGCGTAGCTACATCAACCAGTGTAATGATGCCTTGTCCGTGGGTGCCCGAATTTAAGCACTTTTTGGATAAACACCCGGATACCGATGCCGGTTTACATTTAACCTTAACATCAGAATGGAATAGTTACCGTTGGGGGCCGTTGGCGGGTAAAACTGTTGTTCCAGGGTTAACAGATAAGCAAGGCTGTCTTTGGGCATCGGTAGAGGCAGTATATTTCCGGGCCACCGGCGATGAGGTAGAAAAGGAGATAAGGGCCCAGCTTGACCGCGCGTTAAGCATGGGATTTACACCCACACATATGGACTCGCATATGGGAACCCTGTTTGCTAAAGATGCTTTTATGGAACGTTACATTAAAGTAGGTATTGAGAAACAGATCCCGATCATGTTTCCGGGGGGAAACGATCTTTTCTATCGTGCCGAAGCTAAAGCGGCAACTATTGCCGATTTAAAAAAGCAGGGTAAATATACTGAAGGGATGGAAATACCTGAGCCTGCCGTTTTAAGCAAGGTAAAGGAAATTGGTGCCATGATATGGAAAGGTGGGCTACCCGTTCTGGACGATCTGCACAACTCCAGCTACGACTGGCAAATGCCCGATATTGATAAAAAGACGGATAAAGAAATACAGCAATGGTACACCGATCACTACATTGAAAGTATGGGTCGCCTATCGCCCGGGTTAACTATGGTTATTATGCACTGTACACAGCCATCATCCGCATTTAAGTATATTACAGATACCGGCCAAAAACGCAAAGGCGATCTGCTGGCCATGATCGATCCTCGGCTTAAAGCTTTTTTGAAACAGCAAGGATTTATTTTAACTACATGGCGCGAGGTTATGCAGCGAAGGATTAAGGCCGGCAATTCAGAATAATAGTAACTGTTTAATTATCAATCCTGACTTGAAACTGGTTTTTGGACCAATTTATACCTGCCAGATTTGATTAGTTTTTGCTGCTCAGGAGAAAATGATTCACGACCGCCAAAATCCTGTACCCAGTAGTTTTTATGCATGGCAACGCCAACTTCTTTAAAAGCGGGGTTCATCAGGTTTTTGCAGTGGCCCTCGCTTTTAAACCAACCGTCCATTACCTCGGCTATACTTTCTTGCCCGGCGGCAATGTTTTCGCCTACGGCAAAACTCTTAAATCCTTTATAATTATAACCCGCGGCTATGATACGGTCGCCCATACTACGCCCATTTTTGCTGGTATGGTCAAAATAGTTTTTCCTGACCATATCTTTGGCGTGCCCATCGGCGGCATCTTCCAGCGTATTGTTCCAGGTTAATGGCGGGGCGGGAGGATAATATCTAATGCCACAGTTGCAGCCCTTTTGCCGGGTTAAATTGATACGGTATAAAAACTCATTCCGGAATTGACGATTGCTTTGGCCATAAATCGTATTGAAAGTAATTAGAATTGTAAGCGTAAAAATGGCATTAATCATCAACTTCCTCATATCCCTTTTTAGACAGTTTTACCGGCTATTGGTTTAGTCAAACTACTGCCCGCGATATTATCAACGTTAATGTCGGGGTTTTCTTATTCTTAAGCGCCATCTGCTGCGTATGCGTCGCCGGTAGTAAATTATTACCGACATGGCCATTACTGCGAGGCAGATAATGAGTATTATAATGAAGCTATGCGTTTGGTTGAGCCTGGTTTGGAGGATTTTTTGCTGCGTGAGGTATATACTTTTTTTTTGGCGATAGCCGAATCTTTCTTTTTTATCTTAATGGAGTCACGTTTTATTCTCACAGAATCCTGCGCGTTTATTCCGGCTAAGCGATCTAATTCTGCTTTATGTATACTATCATCAATTTCCTCATGCCGCTTTATGGCTTGTGAAGCTTTGGTAAACTCTTTCATCTGCCGGTATAAACCCGCATATCCTACCTGTACAGCAGATTCATTTTTGGGGTCCTTGCTTTTTATAGATAAAGTTAACGCTTCATTCAAATCACGCATGCCCAGCTTATAATCTTCCATATCACCTTTTATTGCAGATAGCTCAATTAAAGAAGTTATGATATTGGGCACATCTTTCTTTTGGCGGGATATGGAGTTAGATTGTAATATGAACCATTTAGCCTGAACATACCTGCGTTGCAAACGGTAGATTTTTGAAAGGTTATCATAACAGGTGCGTAAGCCGAGAGTATCTTCATAGTTTGAATAAACGTGCAGGGCCAGCATGGTATAATTTAAAGCGTCGAGCTGGTTAAGGTACTTCCATCGCCTGCTGCTTATAGTATCGTTTTTTTGTAAATATCCGTTGGCAATTTCAATATATATAGGACCCTTAAGAGAATCTTGCGTGATCTGTAATTTTTGTTTAAGGCTGTCAAGATCACCCGCGCGGGCTGACAGCTGCAGTCCGGCTAAGAAAACAAACAGGCAGGTAATAAGTTTCTTCATGTACAGGTAATCAATGTTCGGCTAATTATTGGATTTACACTGTCAAATAACGTGCCTGTTTATGAATTAATAGGGCGGAAGGGTTGCTAATAGCCAAAGCTTATTGCGTTAACAGCACTTTATGCAGGCAATCGAAGCCTAAATGGTAATTAACACCATGTTATTGTTTCCATGATGCTACTTTGGTATAGTAAATAGTACAATAGTTTATAAGATAACTTGTTCGTACTTATTTATGGACACTTGCAGCCATTTTACACGGTTTATCAACAAATTAAATAATGATATACCAATAATGGCTGTGATGATGCCGGCAATAACATCAAGTACATAGTGGTGGCTTGCGTAAACGGCCGTAAACCATATTCCAACCATTACGATAGCAAAAAAGATACTCGCTACCTTATAACGATTTTTGAGGCCATAATACAGTACAATAACAGGGTAGGAGGAATGTAACGATGGCATGGCCGCGAATACATTGGAACCTTTAGTATAGATCGATTTAAAAATACCTGCATGAAAGTAGGCGTCGAACCGGGCTAAGCCAGCTGTATTGCCCATAGTTAATGGCGTAAAGTG
This sequence comes from Mucilaginibacter sabulilitoris, assembly GCF_034262375.1. NCBI lineage: Bacteria > Pseudomonadati > Bacteroidota > Sphingobacteriia > Sphingobacteriales > Sphingobacteriaceae > Mucilaginibacter > Mucilaginibacter sabulilitoris. Next base: position 5,909,311 of record NZ_CP139558.1, on the reverse strand, counting down.
GAAACCATAATATTGAATATACCATGGCGGCGCAGCCGGAAAGGTATAATAAACCACAAATCCAAGCACATTTACCAATACAAAGGTGAGCGAAAAGTATAGGAACTGCCGTTTGTTTTTGAAAAACAAAAAGGTGGCAAAACCTAAAGGTACAGGTATCCAACAAAGGTAAAATAGCCCGGTTACCACATCAACGAATGTTGTGCTGTGGATACGCAGATACTCATTGGGCGTTAATAATTTACCATGATCATAAATGCCAAAAAGGTGCTTCTCAAAATTATACAGATCGGCAATGTGAACCGGGGTATAATGATAATTGGGGAAAGCCTTCATATAATCAAATATGATCCAATACACAATGAAGATGCTGAATGCTAATATGAACTTCCGGGTAATTGGCGAAATATAAAAGAGTGAATTAAATATCAGTACCAATACAAGCTCTGACGTATTATAACCAATAAGGAAATAGGATGATGCAAGATAAAGTAACGAGAGAAGGGAGACAATCAGTACCGATTTTACATTAATTGTTATGTTATTTTGCCCGGTATTATCCACTCTATTTTTTTATAAAACCTGAACGGAATATTTTGTCCCAAAAGGGTGAACTCACGCCATAGCCCTTTTCAGGATCCTGGTAATGGTGCAGCATGTGGTGCTGTTTTATCTTTTTAAACAGGCCGCTTTTAAAATTAAAATGATGCATGGCGTAATGCGATATATCATAAAACAAGTAACCTAATATAAAACCCGGGAAAAAGCCAAATATATAATTTACGGGCAGCAAGGCGTTAAATAAGAAGTAAAAACCTGTAGCCAAAGGGATGCTTAGTGAAGGGGGTAAAACAAGCCGTTTGGCATCACTTGGATAATCATGATGAACGCCGTGCATAATGAAATGCAGCCTTTGGGCCCATTTCCAGTTTTTGTTTGGCTGGTAATGGAAAACAAAGCGATGCATAATGTACTCCACTATAGTCCATATAAAAAGGCCTGCAGCAAATAAACCGATATATGCCAGTAAACCCATGCCCGCATCAAAGAAAGCTTTATAAGTACAAAATAAGATAACAGGTACAAATATATACAGGGGTACGGTGTAATGTACCTTTGATAAACTCTCTAAAAAGTCGCTTTTAAACATTCTCACAGACTCCTGTGAATTGGAGACATAATTCTTTTTCATGGCATATCAGGTTTTAAAATTTGTTGATAATTTCTCTGCCTGTTATTTATATTTTTAATAATGTATAAAATCCGGAGGTTAGTACCTAAACGGATTCAATTTTAGTAAAGATTTATTGATGTGTAAATACCTTTATTTAATTGTTACGAAGATATGATATTTAGCCTTTAGTTTTGAGTTTAAGTTCTCAACCCTGATTAATGGGGGAATCCCATTATTTAAAATCACCTTTTTCTGCTGCAATTAATGCCTTTTTAGCTTCCCTCAACCTATTAAACGCGGTAATATTTGTAAGCACGGCAAGTATTACAAGCGGTATAGTAAATATTGATATGGTTTCAAATACATGAAACTTAACGCCTGGTATAAACAATTTATAGTTACCTCCAATATACTGTGCTACAATACCACTCAAAGCTGCACATAAACCAATTGTTACTACACGTTCGGGTCTTTGCATCAGGCCACCTTTAATTTCAACACCCAGGCCTTCTGCACGTGCCCTTACATAACTTACCATCATTGAGCCTATTAAAGCAATAAATGCTGCTATAGAGCTTAAAAAATAGTGATGGGCAACCAGGTAATAGCATATACCCAAAAACATGATCAGTTCGCTGTAGCGGTCGAGCACAGAGTCATATAAAGCTCCAAAGGTTGATTTCATATTACCCAGGCGGGCTACCTGCCCATCGAGCATATCAAACAAACCCGCAAATAAGATTAAGCCGCCGGCCCAACCCACATAACTCAGGTCGCCGCGGTTGCCTTCCTCTGCACCTAAAATGAATATGGCGGCCACACCCACATTTAATACAAAACCAATTGATGTAACCGCGTTGGGGGTTAAACCAACTTTGATAAGAATTTTTACAAAGGGATCAATAACCTTGTAAATACCTAACTGGAGGTTTGTCCTTATTGATGTTTGCTGTTCCATTTTTTGTAATTATTATGATATACAAAGTTAAAAATCAAATTTAACCCTTACACGGATACCTGAACTTGGTACATTCGGATGGTCTAAATAGTTAAATCTCCTTACGTAATCAATCCGTATAAATTTAAATATATTTTCGATACCAACACTACCTTCAACATAAGGAGTTTTACCCAGTGCGTAGGTAATTGGCGCTCCATTAGCATCAACCGGTAACTCGTACAATGAGGGGTGTAACGTGGGATTGTTTTTATCGCTTAATCCACCATAAAGTACTTTTGCCGAAGCGGTTTCGCGCCATTTTAATTTTTTCAGCAAAGGTATCTTGTTAAAAAAGAACCCCATAAAGTGATGATCTATCCTGAAGCTTGCATACTTATCACTGGCAAACTCCAAAAAGTTCATAAGGTTATACGAGTCCAGATCATAGGCGTATGTTTGGTTTGCCCGGTGTATGGTAAGTAAAGGAAATGGTACCTGGCCAAATATTTTGCCTGCTGAAATATTAAGATCAGAATAACCTAACTGCGACAGGTATAAACGTTTGTCTATCCTGAAATCAAGTTTGCTGTAATTATACTCGCCATTAAAGAGATTTTTAACCCCTCCAGTATAATCCAGCTCAAGTGCAGGATATTTATTAGGGATAGGGATACGATAGATCTTGCCCTGATAAAACTCCTCGTGAGGCGCCCAGCGAACGCTGGCAGTAAGCTCAGTAGTGGTTAAGGCATGTATGGAATTCGGTAAACCGTCAACTATGTTATTGAAATACAATGAACCCGCGGGCGATTGTTTCCAGTATTTGAACCCTGCGCCAAAAGAGAAATGACTTTCCAGTTCATGTACATAATCTAACCGGTAAAAATCATTATACAGGAATTTATCATTTACCCCGCGTTTAAACGATAGCAAGAAGTTATCTTCCTGAACAAATTGCAGGCTTGCACCCGGAATTTTAGTGTCTTTCTGGTAGCTGGCCCTGATATAGTTTTGAGGAAATTTGTAGATAGATTTCTTGTTAAGCGAGTAAGTCGCGCTTAAAAAATATTTCCATTTTTCGTCCTTAAAGCCATAAGCAGCATAGGTTTCAAAATAGTAACGCTTGCTTAGTTCAGGTGTAGTACGGCCACCAATTCTTAGCCTCAAACCTTCCACCGGGTTAAAGCTGTAAAAAGTATTGGCAGGGCCAATTTCAAATTTTCCAAAGCCTTTGTAACCGGCAAGCAATAGAGTAGCAATATCAACCGTGCGTTTGTACGAAGGCATGCTTCTTAGACTGTCTACATTTTTATAGACTTTGGCTTCAGCAGTAGTCAAGGTATCCAAACGGTTGTGCTCCCAAAACTCAGCAGGACGGCTTTTGGCCTCATCCGATGATTCTTCCGATTGCTTGGTGTAGGCAGTATCTGCAAGCGGGTGGTTAACCAGATAATCTTTAAAGGTTATAGTACGCATACCAAGCAAACCGCTTTTACCCTCCTTTTTGGTTGCTCCAAATTCGGCGATGGTATTGCTGCGGCTCAGGTGATAGCGGTTATCAGGGTTTTGCTCAAAATCGAGATCAACCTCCATAGAGCGTATAAAGTTGATATTGATATGCTTATTGATTTTCAATACTGCTTTTTGAACAGCATAATTACCATCAAGGGTAATATATATCATACCTTCAAAAAGCACATCGTTGCTATTTCGAGGAGTAAAGCTCAATTCAACCAGCTTTTGATTTTTGGCATCGGTAATAGTATCAGTTATAAAGAACTTATAATAGTTGGGCGAATTGTTTGATATAGGGCTTAAGAACTGGCTTGTAATTAAGAATATATCATTATCATAAATATCAACGTTATTGTATAGATGTTTGAAGTATTGTTTAACACCCTCATTATCAACAGCAGGGCCGAAATTTACACCACGCTGCCCTAATACAATCTCCCGTCTTGTCTCCGGATTTTTGCGATAGTAGTTTTGTGATAACTTTTCGTCAAGATAAACTGGTAATATTGATTTTCCGGGTAGGATGGTACTGTCGCGGTTATCAATGATGAACTTATATTTTCTGAAAAATTTCCTGTCAGAAAACTGGGCCGATACGTTGATAAAACCAAACATCATTTTATCATACTCGCGGTATTGCACATAATTATAAGCCTCGGGACGGTTCTTTTCCTTGTTTTCAATAACCTTGCGTATCAACTCAACCGCAGGGTTATCTTTATTGCGGTATTTGGGCTTCTTGCCCGATTTGATAACTACTTCATTCAATTGTTTTGAAACAGGGAAAAGCCTGACATTTATTACTTGCTCCTTTCCCGGTTCAACGGCTAAAAAGGCGTCTTTATACCCTAAAAACGATATTTTTATTTGTTTATATGGTTGGCTTGTTACAAGGCGGTATTTTCCGTTATTGTCGGTTGCTACGCCAACAGTGGTGCCTGTAAATGAAACAACTACATAAGGAAGGGCTTGTTTGTTACCGGCATCAGTAACTGTGCCTGTAACCACGGTGGTTTGTGCAAATAATGAGGAGGCAGAAAAAAAGAATATTAAAAGAAATAAACTTTTATAAAAATTTTTGAAATTCATGTACTTTATGCAATTATGCAAATACAAACACTTTGTTTGATATAAACCCTTATTGCCTCCTGACAAAATTTATCGATCGGTTTTGCCTGCAGGCAATTACTATTTCAAAGCAAAGTTATATCGCCCCATTCATTCACCTGATTTGCTTGTTCATCATCCTCCAGCTTCTCACAAACAGCTTTATAAAAGCCTTTTCGTGTTGGCGTAACTATCCCGTTAGCTTGTAATTGCGACGTCAAAGGTAGAAAAATTTATTACAGACTAATGTGGTCAAAAAGTCAAATATTCCTCCCGGCGAACGTAAAAATAGCTATGCTTAGTAAAAATTACCGTTAAATTATATTAAACTGCAAACGGTAGTATCTGATATATATTATGGGCTTTTTGTTACAAGATTGTGATAATAATGTTGTAATATATTGATTTTTAGATTGATTTTATAGGAGGGAGAGAATTGTTATTTGAAAATAGGCGTTTAAACAGTTAAAAGAACGTGTTCCTACTTTAAAAACAAAGTTGATTAGATAATAAAACAGCCATCGGAGGTAAATCTGATGGCTGTTTTTTAAAGGGTGATATTATGCTTCGGCAAACGCCTCTTCATAGTAATCTAATCCCAGATGGGTTATCAAATCTTCGCCCATTAAGTACCGCAAGGTATTTTCTAATTTGATCAATTGTTTAAATATATCATTCTCCGGACGCAATCCTTCGGCCGTTTGAGGTGATTTCAGGTAGAATGATAACCATTCCTGTATACCGCTCATGCCAGCTCTTTTAGCCAGATCGCTGAATAAAGCCAAATCTAAAGCAATAGGGGCCGCGAGGATAGAATCGCGGCAAAGGAAGTTGATCTTGATTTGCATCTTATAACCCAGCCAGCCGAAAATATCAATGTTGTCCCAGCTTTCTTTATTGTCGCCATGAGGAGGGTAATAGTTGATGCGGATCTTATGGTAGATGTCGCCATAAAGTTCCTCATTTTCTTCCGGTTTAAAAATATCTTCGAGTACTCCCAGCTTTGATACTTCTTTGGTTTTAAAGTTATCCGGATCATCCAGCACCCAGCCATCGCGGTTACCCAGGATATTGGTTGAAAACCACCCGTTAACACCTAATGAACGTGCTGCAAGGCCAGGTGCTAAAATGGTTTTCATTAAGGTTTGGCCGGTTTTAAAATCTTTACCTGCAATAGGCGTTTTGGTTTCTTTTGAAAGCTCAATTAATGCCGGGATATCAACCGTTAGGTTAGGGGCTCCATTTGAAAACGGTACACCAAGTTTTAAGGCCGCGTAAGCGTATATCATGCTTGGGGCAATTAATTTGTCGTCGTTTAACAAAGCCTGCTCAAATGCAGCTAATGATTGGTGAATGGCCGAAGCCTCATAATATATTTCGGTTGAACCACACCAGATTACCACAACCCTGTCCAAACCATTTTTTTCTTTGAAGTTTGTAATGTCTTCCATTACCTGTTGGGCCAGCTCATAGCGTGTGCCTTGTTTTACATGGGTTCCATCGAGGTTCTTAGCATAGTTTTTGTCAAACGCGGCTTTCATTGGCTTAATAGCTTCCAGTTCGGCTTTTACAGCATGTAATAAGCCCGGTTCAAGTACTTTGGCGTTTGACGCTGCTTCATAAACATTGTCCTCATAAACATCCCATCCCCCGAAAACTATATCATTTAAATTGGCAAGAGGAACAAAATCTTTAACCTTAGGGTTACGGTTCTCGGTTCTTTTGCCTAAACGGATATGCCCCATTTGTGTTAACGAGCCTATTGGCTGTGAGATGCCTTTTTTTACCGCTTCAACGCCGGCAATCAGCGTAGTTGCTACTGCTCCCAACCCTGGGATAAGGATACCAAGTTTTCCTTCAGCAGGTGAAATTTTACTTTTCATTGTACTTATTTATTGTTTTTAATTATTAAGGCATAGGTCAAATAGAATTTGACTTCACAGCCAGGATTTGCATTTAGTTTACGTAAGCATTTTCCATTTACTTAAACGTTTAAGTAAATGGAAAATGCTTAACAATCTCGGTTAAGCTATTTGGAAATTAAAACTACTTAAACGTTTAAGTAATATATCAATTAGCCGAATTTTTAAATTTCATTACATCAATTATTAAAAATTTTATTGAGATTAAAGCCATTTATGGGCTTTATACCAGGTTAAGGTTTCAGCTACACCCGCTTGCAGGTTGTATGTCGGATAAAACCCCAATTCTGATTTTGCCTGTTCATTATCACATGACCAGTTTACAGCCATAAGCTCATCTATCTTTTCCAGATTTACTACAGCCGCTTTATTGCTCAAAGAACTTATTTTTTCTGAAACAAAGGCTATTATTTTTACAAAATTTACAGGCAAATGAAACTTGAAGGTTTTAAGATGCAATACTTCTTTGCTGATATCGCCTAATTCATGCTTGCCGTAAAAGTTACCATCGCTCAGGTTAAAGGTTTTAAGGTTACCACCATAAAACGCCTTAATACTGGCTTTAGCCACATCTTTTACATATATAAAGCTCAGTTTTTGAGGAGCGTTGCCTATATATGGCTCCAACCCTTTTACCAATTGCTTGAAAAATATAAATATGCCTGTATCCCTTGGTCCATAAACGGCGGTTGGGCGCAATATAGTATAGTTTAAATTTTTAACTGTCCTTAACTGTTTTTCGGCAAGTAATTTACTGCGGCCGTAAGCAGTTACAGGATGGGGAGAGGTGGCCTCGGTGATAATACCGGTCATTGTTTTAAGAGGGCCTACAGCAGCAAGGCTGCTAATGAGCACAAATTTTTTTAAATTAACAATGACTTCGGCAGCGGCAGATGCCAGATTGAGCGTATGGGAGGCGTTTATATAATTATATTCGGCTTGTGAACGGGCTGAGGTAACCCCGGCGGCATGAATGATGTAATCTGGATTAAGATCTGTAAGTTGTTGTTTTAAAGCCGGTAGATTTTTGTAATCAAGATATACATAGTTTATATCAAGGTGCTTTAAATGATCGGTATTGCTGCTTTTACGTACGGCAGCATAAACCTCCAGGTTTTGCACCAGCGCTTCTTCAATCAAATGGAAACCTACAAAACCGCTTGCGCCGGTTATTAAAACCCGCTCCTTCATATTTGTTTTTCGTATAGGCGGTATTTCTTATAAGGATTGCCGTTTATGGCTTCTATGGCGCGATTTACCATGTCATTATGTTCGAGGGTCCAACCTGCTTCGGCCTGTTTCATTCCTTTTCTTTTATACTCTTTAATAATGGTGCCGTATAAACAAGCTTCGATGCCCATTTTACGATAACCGTCAATAACACCAAGAGCGTATATACGGAGGCTTTGTATTTTTTTTCTGCCAAACAGTATTTTGAAGATGCCGGTAGGTAATAGACGGCCTCGTTTAATTTTCTGAAATATTTCGTTGTAATTTGGTAATGCTAAGCCAAAGGCAACTATTTTACCCTCCTGTTCGGCAACCAAAACAAAATCTGGGTCAAGTATCAGTTTAAGGTCTTTAGCAAGATAATCAAATTCATCATCAGATAAGGGCACAAAACCTTCATTATGGTCCCAGGCAGAATTGTAAACCTCACGCAGTTTAGCGGCTTCTTCTTTGAATTTTTTCAGGTTCAGGGTACGAATAACAATATTGCTCCGTTTTAAACGCTCTTCAAGTGCATTCAATAACCTTACTGATTTATCATCATAGCTTTTATCGTCCCAGTGCCAGGCTATCAGGTCAACATTTTTAACAAAACCAAGCCCGTCAATTAAGTCGGCGTAATAAGGGGCATTGTAGGTTTGCATTAAAAAGGGTGGGGTGTCAAAGCCTTCTATCAATAAGCCACAGGGTTCGTTAGTTGAAAAATTAACAGGGCCAATGAATTTGCCGGTTACTCCTTTTTGTTTAAGCCAGGTAGCAGCTGTCTCAAAAAGGGTGGCAGATACTTCAGTATTGTTAATGCAATCAAAAAAACCAAAAAAACCGTCGTTAGCGTTATTGAATTTATTATGCGCGTTATTAAGTATGGCCGCAATACGCCCAACAATTTTACCACCATCATAAGCTAAAAAGGTTTGCACTACATTATGCTTATGAAAAGGATGAATGGTGAGCAGATCTCTTTGTGCTATAAACAATTCCGGAACATAGTTAGGATCGTCCTTATACAAATCATGCGGAAAATCAATAAAAGAAGCTAATTCCTTTTTAGAACCAACCGTTACAATTTTTATCATGAGTAGTATTTTATGTGGGATGCTTGCGAGGTAGTAAATGTTAAACGTCCGTGCACAAAGCTTGTTTTAAAAACAGCAGCATGTACACGGACGCGTTTTTTTATTAGATATTTTCTTTAACAGAAGAAGTTACTCCTGCTTCTTTAAATACTTTAGTAAGTTTTTCAACGGCTTCGTCAATCTGGTCAAAAGTGTGTGTAGCCATTAATGAAAAACGAAGTAATGATGAATCTGAAGGTACGGCAGGTGAAACAACCGGGTTAACAAATACCCCTGCGGCCTGCAGTTGTTTAGTTACCAGGAAGGTTTTTTCGTTATCGCGCACATAGATAGGCAGGATAGGGCTTTCTGTTGGACCAAGATCAAAACCTTCATCTAAAAGAAGTTTTGATGCATAGTTGGTATTGTCCCAAAGTTTCTGAATTCTTTCGGGTTCAGACTCAATAATATCAAGGGCCGCTATTACACTGGCAACAGAACCAGGAGGCATACTGGCACTGAACATCAATGAGCGTGCACGATGTTTAATATAATCAATGGTATCCCTGTCGCTGGCAATAAAACCACCTAATGAAGCCAGCGATTTACTGAACGTGCCCATGATAAGGTCAACATCGCTGGTTAAATTAAAGTGTGATGCGGTACCGGCGCCTTTATGACCAATTACACCAAGACTGTGAGCGTCATCAATCATGATATTTGCACCATACTGGTCGGCAAGTTTAACTATTTGAGGTAGTTTAACAATATCGCCTTCCATGCTGAATATACCATCAACAGCAATAACCTTTACAGCTTCTTCCGGCAGTATGCTCAGTTTGCGCTGCAGGTCATCCATGTCATTGTGGGCATATTTTATGACTTTCGAAAACGAAAGTCGGCTGCCATCAATAATACAGGCATGATCATACTCATCTAATATAATATAATCATTACGGCCTGTTATGCATGACAATACACCAAGGTTAACCTGGTATCCGGTACTGAAAAGAACTGTAGCTTCCTTACCAACATAACTGGCCAGCCTGTTCTCTAATTCAATATGGATATCAAGCGTACCATTTAAAAAACGGGAACCGGCACAACCTGTACCGTATTTGTCAATTGCTTTCTTGGAAGCTTCTTTAATCTTAGGATGGTTTGTTAGTCCCAAATATGAATTTGAGCCAAACATTAGCACCCTTTTGTTATCTATTAGTACTTCAGTGTCCTGAGCAGACTCAATAGGCCTGAAATAAGGATATAACCCTCGGTCCCGAAGCATATTTGCAACTTGGAATTGAGCGATTTTCCCATGTAGTTTTTTAACCATGTATTAACCCTGCTTAAATTTTGTGTAAAAATACCATGAATAAGCATATAACCTATATGGTAAATGTAATTTTTTTAAAAAAAGCTTCTTATGAGCTTGAAATCATAAGAAGCAATCTATATTCTCACATGGCAAATTAATTAATTTTTTTATTTATTTCGCACCACATTTTTTCATTTTTTTGTAAAAAGGGTAAAAACATAGGTTTTTAGCATGTTTTTATAAAATTTACGTAAAATTCTTGTTGTTGAATTTTATTTAGTAATATTAATCACATATTCGCACATCCTCAGTGTAATCGGCGGAAATTATATAATTAATATTTAGTAATTTTTGCTGATAAAAGTCACCTACATCTGCCGTATGAAAAGAAACAAATACTTTATCCTTCTCATCATAGTAAACTTAACATTAATTTTACATAATCCAATATTTGCACAAGCCAGATTAGACACGCTTAACGGCCCTGTTTCGTTAAAGCAATGTGTTGAGTTTGCTTTGCGCAACCAACCCGTTATTCGCCAGGCTGCTATTGACGAGCAAATTAATGAAAAAGATATCCGAATAGGATTATCTGGCTGGTTGCCTCAAGTAACAGGGACGGGGTTATATAATTATTATTTTAAAGGGAGTCCGCAGGCCGGCGCTTCCGGTGCTAATATTCCTCCCGGAACTGGTGTTCGTAACTTATCTACGCTGGGCTTGCAGGCCAGCCAGGTATTATATAATAATGATGTGTTTTTGGCAGCTAAAACTGCTAAATATTCGCGCCTTTATTATAAACAAAATACAACGAGCAGCCAGATCAATGTAGTGTCTGATGTTAGTAAGGCCTTTTTTGATGTATTGCTTTCGCAAAAACAGCTTAACATTACCAATGAAGATATAGCAAGGCTGCAAAGAAGTTTAAAGGATGCATTTAACAAGTACCAGGCTGGGGTATCTGATAAAACCGATTACAAACAGGCTACCATCGCCCTAAATAATTCTTTGGCTACCCGCAAGCAAACGGAAGAATCCATAAAAAGCAAAACAGCTTATTTAAAGCAAATCATGGGAGTTGATGGGTCAAAAGAGCTGTCGCTTTCGTATGATTCTTCGCGCTATGAACAGGAAGCTTCTATAGATACCAACCAACGCCTGGATGTAAACAACCGCATCGAGTACCGCTTACTGCAAACCAGTAAATCATTACAAAATATAAATGTTAATTACTATAAATACGGTTTCCTGCCATCATTATCGCTGGTTGGTAATTATAATGCTGCCTATTTTAGTCATAATTTTTCTGACCTGTATGATAAAGCGTTCCCAACCGGTTACGCGGGCCTTACTTTAAACCTGCCTATTTTTCAGGGCACAAAACGCCTGCAAAATTTAAGCAAAGCCAGATTACAGGTTGAGCGTACCGATTTGGATATTTTAAATACGCAAAACAGTATTAATACCGAATATGTACAGGCGCTGGCTGGTTATAAAAGTAACTATGCCAGCTATCAACTCATTAGGCAAAATGTCGATCTGGCTAAAGATGTATATAAAATAGTAAGCCTGCAGTATCGTGAAGGGGTTAAAACATATCTGGATGTTATTATAGCCCAGTCAGATTTGCGTACGGCAGAGTTAAACTATTATAATGCATTGTTCCAGCTGCTGTCGAGCAAAATTGACCTGCAGAAAGCATTAGGAACACTTATAGTTGAAAATGATTGAATATACATCACCCTTAAGGTGCTTAAACTAAAGAATAATCACTACAATGAAAAATAGATACATATACTGGTTTGCCCCGGTGGCATTATTAGCATTAGCCTCTTGTAAAGGCAAAGCAAAACAGGACGCGCCGCTTCCGCCAACCCCCGTAAACATTGTTGAGGCCAAAAAGGCCGAAGCTATTTATTATGATCAGTACCAGGGTTCGGTTGTTTCTATAAATACAACCGAACTAAGGAGCCAGGTTCCGGGCTTTGTAACAGGTATATTTTTTAAAGAAGGCGATATTGTACAAAAAGGTAAGGTGCTTTATGAAATAGATAAACGTAAATACCTTGCAGCTTTTCAGCAGGCCCAGGCCAATGTATTAAGCGCCCAGGCCGATTTGGTTAAAGCACAGAAAGATATTGACCGTTATAACATGCTGCTGCAAAATGATGCTATAGCACGCCAAACGGTTGACCAGGCTACCGCTGCTTTTGAAACCAGCAAAAGCCAGGTAGCAGTTGCTAAAGCCGCGTTAGAATCGGCCCGTGCCGATTTGTCATTTGCTACTATAACCGCTCCCTTTACCGGGCGCATAGGTATATCACAGGTTAGGTTGGGTACACAGGTTTCGGCAGGTACCACATTAATGAACACCATATCTGCCGAACACCCGATAGGGGTAGACGTAGTTGTGAATGAACAGGATATTGCCCGTTTTTACAAACTTCAAAAATCAAGCAGTGACACTACATTTAAGCTGCAATTACCCGACGGAAGTACTTATAATAAGTCAGGCAAGGTTTTAGCGATTGACAGGGGGGTGAATAATCAAACCGGTACCATCAAAGTAAGGGTACAATTCCCTAATGAGGAAGATGCGTTAAAAGATGGTATGAGCTGCGTATTAAGAGTATTAAATAGCCAGTCAGGTAATCGCGTTCAAATTCCGTATAAAGCAATAACTGAGCAAATGGGCGAATTTTTTGTATTTGTAAGTAAGGATACTACCATTACCGATACTACCACTAAAAAAACTGACGATGCGCTTATAGCCAGGCAACATAAGGTTATTTTGGGACCACGTGTGGGCTCTGATGTAGTAATTATGAGTGGTATTGAAGAGGGCGACAAAATTGTTACCGAAGGGTTTCAACGCCTGCGCGATGGCGGTAAGATTACTGTAGGTGCCCCCGCCGCTCAGGGTGCACCAGGTCAGGCAAAACAGCAAGGTAAGTAACCGGGGGATTTTTATAAAAAATAACAAGAATGATAGCAGATACCTTTATACGAAGACCAGTTACAGCTATAGTTATATCATTAGTGATCGTAATTGTAGGTATATTGGCCATAAGCACATTGGCTATTGGTCAGTATCCGGAAATTACACCACCAACTGTTAACATTACCGGTACCTATACCGGTGCTGATGCGCTAACCGTTGAACAAACGGTTGCCACTCCTGTAGAGGTGCAGGTGAACGGTACCCCCGGCATGACCTATTTGCAAAGTAACAGCACCAGTAACGGCGCCATGAGCATGACCGTTAACTTTGAAATTGGTACCGACATTAATATAGCGGCGCTTGATGTACAGAACAGGGTAGGCATAGCTACGCCTACCTTACCACAAGAGGTTCAGCGCCTTGGCTTAACTGTACGTAAACGTAATCCCAGCATTTTAATGCTGGTGGCCATGTATTCACCCAAGGGCACACATAATGTAACCTTTGTTGACAACTATACCAACGTTTTTGTACGCGATGCTCTTTTACGGGCCAAAGGCGTAGGCGATGTTTTTACCCGGGCTGATGATTTTAGTATGCGTATATGGCTTAAACCGGATAAGCTGGCCGCCCTTGGCATGACGGCGGGTGATGTTACAGCTGCGCTGGCAGAACAAAACGCACAGGTTGCCGCGGGTTCAGTTGGTGCAACCCCACAAGAAAAAGGCCAGCCATTTGAATATACCGTTTTGGTTAAAGGCCGGTTAACAAGTCAGACTGAGTTTGAAAACATTGTTGTACGCACGCAACCGTCAAATGGTGCTATTGTACATTTAAAAGATGTTGCACGTGTTGAGTTAGGTAAGTTTAATTACTCAGGTAATTCATTTGTTGATGGAAAGCGTGCTTCCTACCTGTTGGTTTATCAGGCTCCAAACAGCAATGCGCTTGAAACCGCCGACAATGTTTACGCCATAATGGAGCAACTCAAAAAATCTTTCCCTGCAGATATTGAATATGTTGTGCCATTTGAATCGGTAACGGTAGTAAAAGTATCTGTACACGAAGTAATCGAAACATTGGTTATTGCCTTGTTCCTGGTTATTGTGGTAGTATTCCTCTTTCTGCAAAGCTGGCGTACCACGCTTATTCCTGTTTTGGCTATACCGGTGTCTATCATTGGTACATTCATATTCTTTATCCCATTAGGCTTTACCATAAACACGCTTACGCTATTTGGCTTTGTGTTAGCTATTGGTATAGTGGTGGATGACGCGATTGTGGTGGTTGAAGCTGTTCAGCATTATATGGATGAAGAAGGCATGTCGCCTAAAGAAGCTACGGTACACGCTATGCGCGATATATCGGCTCCTGTTATCGCCATTGCATTGATATTGGCCGCAGTGTTTGTACCGGTAGGTTTTATTCCGGGCATTGTGGGACGGCTTTATCAGCAATTTGCTATTACTATAGCTATATCCGTATTGATATCTGCATTTGTGGCGTTGTCATTAACTCCGGCTCTTTGTACATTAATACTAAAGCCCCATAAACTCGATCAAAAGTCAAAAGGCCTTGATAGGTTCTTTTTTAAATTTAACACATGGTTTGAACGTGTTACAAACAAATACCGCAACGGAGTTGATAAAAGTATAAAGCATTCTAAATTCATTGTTATCATACTGGTTTGTATCATCATAGGTACTATACTATTATTTAGCCATAAGCCAAGCGGGTTTATCCCGACAGAGGATGAAGGCCGTATTTATATTACCTACGATCTGCCAGAGGCATCATCAACAGAACGAACGGTAAATACGTTACGTATGATGATGAAATCGCTTGACAGCATTCCCGAAATAGGACATTATGCCGCATTAGGAGGATTAAACGTAATTACGTTTGCCACAAAATCAAATAGTGCTACCATATTTGTACAGCTCAAACCCTGGGATGAACGAAAAAAAGACTCAGAGGAATTGGTTGGTGTGATCCAGAAGCAGCTGGCCAAATACAAAGGAGCCGGTACATTGGTAATCAGACCGCCTGCTATACCAGGTTTAGGTAACTCTGCTGGTTTTTCCTTTATATTAGAAGAAAAACAAGCTGGAGGTGATATCAAAAATTTTGAAAAAGTACTTCAGAATTTTACTGCGGAGGTAAACAAACGACCTGAAATAGGCAGCGCCTACTCGTTTTTTACCGCACGTACACCTGCGTATCAGCTCACTATTGACAGGGAAAAGACAAAGCGGTTGGGCGTGCAATTGTCTGATGTAAACGCTGCTTTGCAAACTTACATGGGTAGCTCTTATATCAATGATTTGACGTTATACGGCCGAACATTCCGCGTGCTGGCCCAGGCAGATACGAATTATCGTACTAATATTCAGAATATAGGCCAGTACTTTGTGCGTAACCAGGTGGGTACTATGGTACCGTTAAGCACCCTTACAACATATAAGGTAATTGAAAATGCGCCGTTGATATCGCATTATAACTTGTTCAGATCGGCCGAGATTGATGGTACAGCAAAGCCTGGATATAGTAGCGGTGATGCCTTAAAAGCGCTGGAGGAGGTTGCAGCTAAATCATTACCACAAGGATATGGTTATGAGTTTTCAGGCCTTAGCCGGGAAGAAAAAATATCAGGTTCAAAAACCATTTATATCTTCATGTTGTCAATAGGATTTGTGTTCCTGTTCCTGGCAGCCCTGTACGAGAGCTGGTCTGTACCGTTCTCGGTGTTATTGGCTGTGCCGCTGGGTGCCTTTGGGGCGATATTGTTTCTTACGTTTCAATCCAAACTTGATAATAACGTATATGCGCAAATTGGTTTAATTACACTGATTGGTTTGGCTGCCAAGAACGCCATCCTGATTGTAGAGTTTGCTAAAGAACGTGTGGATGCCGGTATGGAGCTTGAAAAAGCAACCCTTGAAGCTGTACGCCTGCGTTTAAGGCCAATTATTATGACTTCGCTGGCATTTATACTTGGCGTTGCGCCGTTGCTATTTGCCTCCGGAGCAGGTGCCGTAGCTCGTCAAACTATAGGATGGACAGTGTTTGGTGGTATGCTTGCCGCAACTTCATTGGCTATATTTATAGTACCGGTGTTATTCTTTATCATTACCCGTTTTGCTTATGGTAAAGAAAAGCTGGCCGAGCTTGAAAAAAATTACAAGCCTGATAGAGGCCATGAACCCGAGGTTTAATACATTTCAGGTAACAAAAAGAGAGGCTCAAGCCTCTCTTTTTGTTTTAATATACACCATCCCGGCTTATTTTGGATTTTAAAAGGAACAATAATTCATTGTTTATCTACAGAACAGCCGGGTTTAACTATTATTATTCAAATTTAATTTAACCGGTAATTAAGGTTAATAACTATAGGTTTTAAAAGAGAGGGCCTGTTAAAGCTGTTGATACTCAATAGATAAAAGCGGCTTTAGCGTACTCGTTGTTAGAGGCAAATAAAAAAGCACGGAAGTTATCTCATAATGTAAGCTTGATATATTATAACAATGGCAAAGTATTTGTTAAGGTGGTGTTAATACAATAAAAATTGTAGAATTATACTAAAAGAACACAATCATGAAAAAATCGACAAACTTTATAGCCGCTGCATTAACTGCGATAGCTATATTTTTAGGAACTAATGTAAAAGCTCAAACTACCCCGGCCAGTGCGCTGCGTTTTGGTATTGGTTTGGAAGTTGGTGCGCCAACAGGAAACGCGCATGATGTTTCTAATTTCGAATTAGGTGGTACTGCCCGTTTGCAATATGGCTTAAGTGATAATCTGGCTTTAACCTTAACTTCGGGTTACTATAACATGTTTGGTAAGGAAGCCGGTAACACCGGGATTAAATTTAACAGTTTAGGAGTAGTACCGGTTAAAGCTGGTATAAAAGCATTCTTTGCGCAAAACTTATATTTTGGCGCCGAAGTAGGTGCTGGCTTTGAAGTTCATACCCCAATTCCGGGTACAGAGAAAAGTACTAAACTTATCCTTGCTCCTGGTATAGGTTATGCATCCAAATCGTGGGATGTAGGTGTACGTTATGAAAACTTCTCGGGCCAGAGTAATAACTACGGTTTAATAGGGTTACGCGTAGCTTACGGATTTGGTTTGTAATTTACATAAACCATATTTACAACAAAGCCCCTTATCAGCTGATAAGGGGCTTTGTTGTATAAGGACTATCTGAACCACGATTAATCCTGGTTCAGATAGTCTCCTGCTTATTTCAATTTATCTAATGCTTCTTTGATCCTGCGCATAGCCTCAATAAGTTTATCTTCTGCAGCAGCGTAAGAAATACGGATAGATGTAGTATCACCAAATGAATCGCCGCCTACAGTGGCTACATGGGCTTCCTCAAGCAAATAAATGCTTAGTTCATCAGCATCCTTAATGGTTTTGCCATTATAGCTCTTGCCAAAAAATGAAGTCACATTCGGGAAAAAGTAAAACGCACCATCAGGCAGGTTAACTTTTATACCTTCAATTTCGCTAAGGAGTTTATAAACAATATCACGGCGTTTTTTGAATGCCGCACGCATTTCAAGTACACTTTCCAGTCCGCCCTCATAAGCAGCCACACCGGCACGCTGGGTAATAGAGCAGGTTCCTGAAGTTACCTGTCCCTGCATTTTATCACAGGCAGCCGCAATTTCCGAATTAGAAGCTGTGTAACCAATTCTCCAGCCGGTCATGGCAAAAGCCTTTGACCAACCGTTAATGATCACTACGCGGTCTTTAATATAGTCAAACTGGGCAATTGACTCGTGCTTGTCAACAAAGTTAATATGCTCATAAATTTCGTCGCTCAGAATATATACATGCGGGTGTTTTTCAAATACTTTGGCCAATCCTTCCAGTTCATCTTTGCTGTAAACACTTCCTGTTGGGTTACATGGCGATGAGAACATGAACAGTTTTGTTTTTGGCGTAATAGCAGCTTCTAACTGTTCAGGGGTTATTTTAAAGTTTTGCTCAACAGTGGTATTAATAAAAACGCTCACACCTTCGGCAAGTTTAACTACTTCTGAATATGACACCCAGTACGGAGTAGGGATAATTACCTCTTCACCGGGATTTACCAGGCAAAGTACCGCATTGGCAATAGCCTGCTTGGCACCGGTTGATACCACTATCTGGCTAAAATCGTAATCAAGGTTGTTCTCGTTCTTTAATTTGGCAACTACAGCCTTACGGAGGTCCGGATATCCGGCTACAGGAGTGTAGTAGGTAAGGTTTTTATCCATGGCCTGCTTTGCGGCCTCCTTGATATGCTCAGGAGTATGAAAGTCAGGTTCGCCAAAGCTAAGGCTGATCACGTCAACGCCTTTAGCGGCAAGTTCGCGGCCCATTTTGGCCATCTTAATTGTTGCAGATTCGGACAAATTATTGATCCGGGTACTTAATGCGCTCATATAAATTATGTTATCGCGGCAAATATAGAAAATAACTTTACTGCTACTTACGCTTGTTATTTATAAATTTGCCCACGCAATAAAGATTAGTTTGAAACAACAGAAAAGAATCATATTAATTTCGCTTATAACAGGGATTTTCCTGATGATGGCGAAGTTCGGGGCATATTTTTTAACCGCTTCAAACTTTGTTCTTACCGATGCTGCCGAAAGCATTGTAAATGTAATTGCCAGCGCCTTTGCCTTTTTTAGTATTTACCTATCGGCGCAGCCCCGCGATGAGAACCATCCCTATGGGCACGGTAAGGTGGAGTATTTTTCGGTATTTATTGAAGGCTCATTGATAGGCATTGCCGGGATCATTATCATCTTTAAATCTGTTTATAGCTTATTTTACCCTTCGTATATACATGATCTGCTTACCGGTGCCATTATTATAGGTGCTACCGGGATTGTAAATGGCGTTTTAGGCTTTTATATGATACAAAAGGGTAAGGCATTACGATCAATAACCCTTGATGCCGATGGCCGCCATTTACTTACAGACATGGTAACGAGCATAGGTTTGGTAGCGGGGTTGATACTTATTAAACTTACGGGTATTTTATGGCTTGATAGCGCTTTGTCCATTGCTGTGGCCGTTTACATTATTATTAGCAGCTATAAGCTTATACGCAAGTCTGTAGGCGGACTAATGGATGAGGCCGATTTTCAAGTGGTGACCGATATTATAAATGTACTGAGCGAAAAGCGGCGTGAAGCCTGGATAGATGTACATAATTTGCGTGCCCAGAAATATGGTCATGAATTGCATATTGATTGCCACATGACCCTGCCAAATTACTTCGATTTAAACAGGGTACATGCAGAGGTATCACTGGTTGACAAAATGATTAACAAAGAGGTAGGGATAAAAACAGAACTTTTTATTCACTCAGATCCCTGTGTGCCTGAATGCTGTCACTATTGCAGCATGCCCAATTGCCCAATAAGGTCTGAGCCTCAAACAGAGACCATAGCCTGGACAATGGATAAAGTAGTACGCAACAAAAAACACTTTGAATAATGGAGTATTTTAACGTACGTGTTTACGGATTGCTGGTAAACGACCGCAATGAAGTGCTGATTAGCGACGAGCAGGAATATGGCCAGCGTTTTATTAAATTCCCCGGTGGCGGTTTAGAAATAGGAGAGGGATTAATTGACGGTTTAAAACGCGAGTTTTTGGAGGAATGTGAGGCTGAAGTTGAAATTATCAGTCATTTTTATACAACCGATTTTTTTGTACGGTCGGCATTTAATGACTCGCAGATCATCAGCGTGTATTATATGGTTAAGAATATTACCTCTTTAAATTTTCCTATAAAAACCATAGCCTATGATTTTGATGGCAAGGGTGATGTGCTGCAGGCTTTCAGATGGATAAATATCGCCGATTTAACTACCGACGATGTTACCTTCCCTACCGATAAACGTGTTGTTGAACTATTACGAGCAGAACTATGAATTTAACCGAGCGCGACCTTAAAGTAATATGGCACCCCTATACCCAAATGAAAACAGCATCGCCACCCATACCTATTGTGAGAGGTGAGGGTGCTGGTTTGTTTGATGAACAGGGTAAAAAATACATCGACGCGGTGTCGTCATGGTGGGTAAATATCCATGGGCACGCGCACCCTTATATCGCCGAAAAAGTATCGGAGCAGTTGCATAAGTTGGAGCATGTGATATTTGCGGGCTTTACCCACGAAGGTGCTGTTGAACTGGCCGAAAGGTTACTGGCTATTTTGCCTGATAACCAGCAAAAAGCGTTTTACTCCGATAACGGTTCAACTGCGATCGAAGTAGCTATAAAGATGTGCCTGCAATACTGGCTCAACAAAGGCAATCAGCGCACTAAAATAATGGCGTTTAAAAACGCTTATCATGGCGATACCTTTGGGGCCATGGCCGTAAGCGGTCGCAGCGCTTTTACAAAAGCATTTGACAGTTTGCTGTTCGAGGTGGAGTTTATTGATCTGCCTGATAAGGATAATATAGAAAGCCTCAAATCTAAGATCTCAAATCTCAAATCTGAATTAGCGTGTTTTATTTTTGAGCCTTTGGTGCAGGGATCTGCCGGTATGATCATGTATGAGGCCGAATACCTGAACCAGTTAATGACCCATTGCAGGCAGGAAAACGTGCTGATGATAGATGATGAGGTATTTACCGGTTTTGGTCGTACAGGCAAACCATTTGCCTGTAACCATGTACAGATTCAGCCAGATATTATGTGTTTTTCCAAAGGTTTAACCGGCGGTACTATGGCCCTCGGATTAACTACTTGTACGCAGGAGATTTATGATGCCTTTTTATCCGACGATAAGCTGAAAACGTTGTTTCACGGACATTCCTTTACTGCTAATCCGGTTGCAATAGCATCGGCACTGGCTAGCTTGGATCTGTTCCTGTTGCCGGCAACTGCCGCCAACATTGATCGTATAGAAACGTCACATCAGCAATTCAGAACCAAAATACAGAACCACGCTAAAATAAAAGAAGTACGCCAAATCGGCACTATCATAGCCATGGAGTGGGAAACCGGCGATAATACCTCATACTTTAGTTCACTTCGCGATAAGCTGTATCATTACTTTTTGGCCGAGGGTGTTATATTGCGTCCCTTAGGCAATATCATATACATTTTACCGCCATATTGCATTACTAATGCCGAACTCGATTATGTTTACAGCAAAATTGAGCATGCACTTGAAGAAATATAATTATGCTTTTGAATAAACTACTACCTCAAATAATTGCTGATAACGAGTTACATTCGCGCTGGCTCAACACGCTGTCGCTGATGGAAAATACCGGGGCACGCAAAATATCGGCGAGTGAAGATCCGCTTACAGTTACCTACATTATATTAAAGCACGCTGCCGAAGAACACCGTCATGCTTTCTATTTAAAAAAACAGTTGGAAAAAACAGGTGTGGAGCTGCCAACTTACGCAGCCGAATATCTTTTAGCGCCCGGTTCAAGCAAGTATTATTTAAATCAGCTGGATATTGATGTTTGTCGTTACCTGAAAAAGGAATTAAACCTGAGCGGATCCGAACTGCGTTTCGCGGCGTATTTGCTGGTTACCTATGCTATTGAGGTACGAGCGGACGAACTTTATCCTATATACCAGGATGCGCTTGATGCGGCTGGCAGCAAGGTGAACGTAAAATCGATTATTTTAGAAGAAGAAGGTCACCTTGAAGAAATGCTGAACCAACTGCATAAATTCTCACCCGATTGGGAAAGCCATGCCAATAAAGCTGTTGAATTTGAAACCAGGTTGTTTAACCAATGGGTAGAGCAGTTGGAGAAGACTTTGAATTAAATACTTCCCTTTGTCATCTTGAGTGGAGCGAAGGATCTATTCTGCGATATAAATAGTCAACAATAGATTCTTCGCTCCGCTCAGAATGACAAGAGGTTAAAAATCAGCGAAATCAACATAATCAAGCCTATCAACGGTCAAAAAGCCATATATTCCGTATATACCTGCTGTAAAAACGCCTTGCCATAAAGTAGTGTTTTGTCGGTAGTTATCTGATCGGCGTTTTTATTACCAGTGTAAACTATTCTCCGGCCTGAGTTATCGTATGATACTGTTTGCTGAGGCAACATAAAGGCAAATCCGTTATCCCAATCAAAAAAGGCAAAATCGGAAGATCCCGGATTAAGCAGGTTTTTTGACCATTTAAACTGATCATGTGGCATGCCCAGCTGCGACAGCAGGGTAGCGGCAATATCGGTTTGGCCACCCAGTTTATTGATTTTTTTACCCCGATATTCGGGTTTTATCACATCGCCGAAAAATAGCAATGGTATGTGATATTTAGCCGGATCATAAGCCTCGGATATATTACGCGGCAGGCGATGACCATGATCGGCTACGAGAATAAATAAGGTGTTTTTATACCAACTTTGCTTTTTAGCCTGTTCAAAATAAGCATTGAGGCATGAGTCGGTAAAGTAGGCGGTGCTCCTGAATTTATTACTGGCATCACCGTCTGCATCGTCATCCGGGAAATGGCCCTTTACTGGGAGCACAAAGGGCTCATGATTGGTTGATGTTTGCAAGTACGAGAAGAAAGGCTGTTTTTGCTGCTGGTTATATTGCAGGTGTTTGTTTAACAATACATCATCATAAACACCCCATTCGGTTTTTACCTGGCTTTTATCAAAGCTAAGCTCATCAATAATATGATCAATGTGGTGGCTTTTCATAAATACGTTAAAGTCCATGTAATTGCTTTTGCCGCCGTAAAAGTAGGTGGTTTGGTATCCGGCGTTTTTAAATACTGATGATAGTGCGGGGAGCTTTTTTTGCTTCGAAGTATCGGCAATAACCGTGCGAATAGCCTGCGACGGGAAACCGCTCATGATAGATATAATCCCTTTGTCTGTACGGTCGGCTGATGAATAAATGTTGTTGAACAGGATACCGTTGCGTATAAACTTTTCGAAGTTAGGGGCCACGCCTTTGTCGCCTCCCAATGATTCAATAATGCTTGCCGTATAGCTTTCTAACTGGATGATTACCACATTTGGGCGGCTGGTAGTTAATACGTGTGGTGTAGAGTCGGGTTCTATACTATATATATCTTGCACCAGTTGCTTTGCGCCATTGGGCTGCATAAACAGGTAAGGGTTGTATGGCCGTCTGAAATTTTCGAAAATATTATTAAACAGGTTCCATTCTGTGTTCAGGGCGCATTGGTTCAATATTTCTCTGTCAGAGAAATAAGCTGCGTTCTGATTGATGGGTTCGGTTTGCAGGCCACCCCGCATAAACAGGAAATTTATAAACAGCAACAGGCAAATTAAAACAGCCTTAAGGCGTGGTTCAGTAACCGGTTTCTTAAACTGGTAATTAATGATATAATTTGACAGCAAGATGCCGCTTCCCATCAGTAGTAACCCAATTACAATACATCTGCCAACGGGTGATGACCCGGTAGAGGCCAGCGCCTCAGAAGGTGCATGATATAGGGAACTGAATACCCTGAAGGTTACTTTGGTACCCCATTCCCGGAAAATATTAAAATTGAGTACCGTGTTTAACGATATGCAAAACAGGCAAAACCATACATAAACTTTAAGCCATATGGGTTTAATGGTACTGCGCGGAATGCACCAGTTAACAGCAAATACCAGTAATGGGATAGTACAGATATAAGCTGCGGTCGAAGCATCAAGCCGGATGCCGTAAATGAATGTTTGCAGAATTTCGCCAAAACCGGCTCCTTTTAGCTTGTGGAAAAAGTATATTTCAAATGTTGCCCGGGTGATTGCGAAAAACACCAACCAGAAAACGAAAAATCTGATGAAGCTAAAAAGGTTTCTTAACATACGGGGGTACAAAAATAGTACTTTAACCGCAATGTTAAGAAACCTTTAATGAATTGTTAGTGAAGAGGCTTATCTGCCGCCGCTCATCGCTTTAAGATCATCTAACGAAATTTTTTCAAAATCGGCAGGAATACCGAATGTGCCAGCTGGTACTTTCTCGTCAGATATGCTTTTTACAGTAACTTCGGTGCTTTGGCCCTGGCTAAAAGAAGTGTATTGTACCGGGAAACCACCTATGGATCTGTAGTATTTGGCAATGCCGGTTAAAGGTACTTCAACGTCATTGGTAATCCATATGTCGTATGTCTTTTTTGTTTTGGCATCGGTAGCTACTACCTTTTTGCAGTTAAAGCCCGAAATTTGTTTAGTTTCAGTGCCGGGTGCAAAGGTAAAGTTTGGCATGTCTGCCATTGCCTGATCAACTTCATCAGGAGTAGCTATAGCTGCTTTTTTGATATTGGCAACAGGTACATCAACCAAAATAGCCATTGATTTTCCATCAGCATCTGTTAAAATTTTAATGCTTGCAGGTCCGGCAGTAAAAGCAAACGCGCTTGAGTCTGAACGGAAATAGCCTTTTGCGTCAACGGCCTGTCCCCTCATGTTAGTACTAAAGTTAACCACACCTTCTGTGTATTTTTTTTGTGCGCTGGCGCTCAAAGCTGTTGCAGTAAGAGCCAGGCCCAGGGCAACGTTAAGAAATTTAATATTCATAGTTTTTGTTTGATTTATACCAATTTACTGGTTTCTGATTAAAAGACAAATTTATTAGTGCTTGGTTTAATTTTTCAATTAGATGTAGCAACTAATAAAATGTTACGTCTTAAAAAGCTATAATTTATACGCATGGCCCTAGCCTCTGTTTCAAGCTGTAAAGTTAATATACCGGCGTTGTTGCCGTCTATAATAAGCGTTTGATAATCATAATTTTTATTTATCTGGTGCAGACCGATATGAGGGTTCCCGCTAATGTACAGAAAATCGATTTTTAGCTTTTGAGGTAATTGAATGCCGGATAGATTTTTGTCAAATACCAGTATTTTTTTATTGCAAAACTGTATAAGGTTTCCTTGTTTTTTAAGATAAGGCAGATTGATGTTTTGTTTAAGGTTATATAGCCGCATATCGTTTATTTTACAGCTATCCAGATAGGGCTGTACAGAATAGCGGTAGTTTTTATCAGTATCGGCCAGGTTGCTTAATATAACAGCGCTATTACTATTTTTAAATACTATGCCGGTGTTTTTGCGCAGGTTTAAAAAAGCAACTGAATGGCATTAATGGAATTATATCTCTTTACGCTTATGCTTATACACAGCGACATCAGGCACGCCATACTCAATTTAAGCAGCCAGTTTTTTTTATCGTGCAAAAAGTAAAATAGACTGATAATAATAACATAGGCAAGCAGGTATTCGGTTGTGGTGAACCATATTTTATTGATACTGACAAAGGGAGCGTGTTCAATAAAAGCTAACGCGTTGTTCATGAGCACAATAGTTTTTTCAAGTACCCAGGTCAATATAGTTGAAAGTACCGGCACCCATGAAAGCAGCAGACAGCACAAGCCACTGTAAACCGGATAAGGCCATTTTTAAACTGGGGTTCATTGTTGATGCGTACAGAAATATACTGCGCAAGGCAATCGGGAAAAATGATCGCGATGATTGATCTCGTTATAGCTGATTACGCTGAGCCATCCGGCTGTAAATACAATAATACCGATGAGCAAACCACCCAGCCAGCGCCGTTTATATAAGCCCAGCCGCCTGTAATTTAAATTAAGCGTAATAAATACAAAGCTGAGACCAATAAACAGCCCGGATAAAACTGGTAAATAAACCGCCGAAATAAAGCTGATGCCAACCGCAATACCCAACAAATAAGGCATAAGCAGCACTACAACCGGAATTTCGCCTTTGTGGTTAGCAAGCATGGATGTCAATAAAAAATAAAGATATGTTTTCTTAGTATCAAGTAGTGAGTATCATGTATCAGGATTTTTAAAGAGGGTGCCATGTTTTAATATCAATTATAAAGATCTTGATACTTGATACGCGTTACCTGATACCATCTACAACTCGTCACGCACTTCCAACAGGAATTTTTTTATATTTTCGAGCGAATCAATAACACGCTGATTTTCTTTGGTATCAGCCATGTTATGCTTTAAATGTTCTTTGGCGCCGTTAAGGGTGTAGCCTTTATCGCGTATGAGGTGAAATATGATTTTAAAATTCTCTATATCCTCGGGGGTAAAATAACGGTTGCCTTTCTTGTTCTTCTTGGGCTGCAGTACATCAAATTCCTTTTCATAAAAGCGAATAAGCGACTGATTTACATCAAACATGGCCGACACCTCACCCATGGTATAGTACATCTTGCTTATTTCGCGTTCTTTATAAGGCATGTGCAAATGTATTCGTTAATTTCGAATTTCGGAATTTTTTACCAGGCAAATTGAAAGACAGATACTGTGCCGGTATTAAAAGCAGCAGGATTATAAAGCCTCGCTCCAGGGCAGGGATGAAGCTTTCCCAGCCAGCATATCGGCTCTGCGCTGATCCAGCTCACTTAGCTGTTCATCGGTTACATAATCGTTGTTTTCAATTTTGTATTGATAGTTCAAGCTGTCTAAAAAGGCCAGTAGCACTTTTTTTTCCTGATTGTTTTGAATGTCAACTTTGAGCGTTTCCATAAGCAAATTTACTCTTTAATTTATCTTAAATGAAAAGAACCACGTTATAAATTTAATAACGTTAAAGCTGGGGAAAGGTTGCTCATAAAGTTAATTATTTATGGTGTATGTAGTTCAGCATCAATGACGATTTTTTTGATTGTTTTCCCGCCGGTCGCTATTGTGTAAAGGTGAGTTGTTGCATTTCGGCTGATATTATCTTTCCTCGTTTCAGACTTTACGACTTGCAGACTAATAATTACATTTGCACCCTATGACAGCTTTACAGATACGCCAGGCTTTTCTTGATTTTTTTGTTTCTAAGGGACATACTATTGTGCCTTCTGCACCCATTGTTATAAAAAACGACCCAACCCTGATGTTCACCAACGCGGGGATGAATCAGTTTAAAGATATATTTTTAGGCGAAGCACCTGCGAAAGCGCCGCGCGTAGCCGATACCCAGCGTTGTTTACGCGTAAGCGGTAAGCATAACGATTTGGAAGAGGTGGGAATTGATACCTATCACCACACCATGTTTGAAATGCTGGGCAACTGGAGCTTTGGCGACTACTTTAAAAAAGAAGCTATTGCCTGGGGCTGGGAACTGCTTACCGAAGTTTACAAATTACCTAAAGACCGCCTGTACATAACCTATTTTGAAGGTGACGAAAAGGACGGCCTCGAGAAAGATACTGAAACCTATGAGTTCTGGAAGGCACTTGTTGCCGAAGATCATATACTACGTGGTAACAAGAAAGATAATTTTTGGGAAATGGGCGAAACCGGCCCCTGTGGTCCATGCTCTGAAATTCACTTTGACAGCCGCCCGGATAGTGAGCGTGCCGAAGTTGATGGAGCATCCCTGGTAAATGCCGATCACGACCAGGTTATTGAAGTCTGGAACATTGTGTTTATGCAGTTTAACCGCTTAAAAAGCGGTGCTTTGCAATCGCTGCCAAATAAACACGTGGATACCGGTATGGGCTTTGAACGCTTAGTACGTGTGCTGCAGGGAAAAACGTCTAACTATGATACCGATGTTTTTCAGCCGATGATCCAGTTTATTGCTGAAAAAAGTGGTAAGAAATATAATAGCGCTGCCAAACCGGGTGATGCAGATTGGAATGAGGCCGTTGCCATGCGTGTGCTGGCTGATCATATTCGGGCCATTAGCTTTGCTATTGCAGATGGACAGCTGCCTGCAAGCAATAAAGCAGGTTATGTCATCCGTCGTATTTTACGTAGGGCGGTACGTTATAGCTATCAGACTTTAGGGTTTAAAGAGCCGTTCTTTAATCAGCTGGTGCCGTTATTGGCTGAACAGTTTAAAGGGGTGTTTGATAATTTGTACAGTCAGAAAGATTTTGTACAGAAGGTGGTTTTGGAGGAGGAGGTTTCTTTCTTGAGGACATTACAAAGTGGTATATCAAGATTTGAAGAATTTGTAAATTCGGTAATTCCTTTCACAGGTGGAAAAAGTATAGATGAAATCGGTGATAAATGGGACGAATTTGAAAAAGCTTTTAAAAGCAAGATTATTTATGGTGCTTTTGCTTTTGAATTACAAGATACATTTGGTTTTCCAATTGATTTAACTGAGTTAATGGCCCGTGAAAAAGGCTGGACTGTTGATATGGAGGGTTTCGAAGCTGCTCTTCAAGCCCAAAAATCTCGTTCCCGCGCTGCCACAGCTATTGACACCGGCGACTGGGTAATACTCAAATACGACGAAAGTGTTGAGTTTACCGGCTACGATGAAACCGAGACCATTGCCCACGTGGTAAAATATCGTAAGGTTACCGCTAAAGGTAAAGAACAATACCAGATTGTGCTGGATAAAACACCTTTTTATGCCGAAAGCGGTGGCCAAGTGGGAGATAAGGGCGAACTGGTTTTTCCGGATGGGGAGATTGTAAAAGTAACCGATACCAAAAAAGAGAACGGTTTGATCGTACATTTTGTAGATAAGCTACCCGAAGATATTGATGATGCGCTTACCGCTATTGTTGACCCTGCACTGCGCAGCCAAACCAATAGTAACCACTCGGCTACGCACCTGTTGCACGCTGCTATGAAGCAGGTTTTAGGCAGTCATGTTAATCAGAAAGGCTCATTAGTTAATGCCGATTATCTGCGGTTTGATTTTTCGCACTTTGCCAAAGTAACCGACGAAGAACTGGCTCAAATAGAAGCCATCGTGAATCAAAAAGTAAGACAAAATATCCCATTGAAGGAAGAACGCAGTGTACTGTATGCAGAGGCCATTCAAAGCGGCGTAACCGCCCTGTTTGGTGAAAAATATGGTGAGTATGTGCGCGTAATTACTTTTGATGATGAATTTAGCAAAGAGCTTTGCGGCGGTACACATGTAAAAGCTACCGGGCAAATCGGGTTCTTTAAAATAATTGCCGAAAGTGCTGTGGCTGCTGGTGTCAGGCGTATAGAGGCCATTACCGGTGTTGCCGCCGAAGTTTATATCAACGAGCAAAGCAACCTGGTTAACCAGCTAAAAGAGCTGCTTAAAAACCCGAAGAACATACCCAAAAGCGTGGAAGGCTTGCTTGATGAAAATAATAAGCTAAAAAAAGAGATCGAAAAATCAATCCTCGAGAAATCATCGGGATTAAAAAACGAGTTGGCTCAAAAGGCCAAAGAAATTGGAGATGTGAATTTCATTGCCCAAAAAGTAGCCCTGCCCAATGCCGATGCTGTAAAGAACCTCGCATATCAGCTTAAGGATATTGTACCAAACTTGTTCCTGGTGCTGGCTGCTGATTTTGATGGTAAACCAAGTCTTACCGTTATGATAGCCGAAAACCTGGTAAAGGAAAAAGGCCTGCATGCCGGTAATATCGTAAAAGAACTGGCTAAAGAAGTAAAGGGCGGCGGAGGCGGTCAGCCATTTTTTGCTACAGCAGGCGGTAGTGATGTTACCGGATTGGATGCAGCGCTGGCAAAGGCTAAAAGTTTTGTTGGGTAAAAAAATAGAATAGGTCATGCCGAATTTATTTCGACATCTCACTTGCAAAGTTGCAGATATGCATGGCTTAAATCAGCAAATGAGGTGCTGAAACAAGTTCAGCATAGCAATGATCATGAGCTAATCGCAATCTATAAAAACAAAAAAAGACCGTGTAACAGACGGTCTTTTTTAATTGTTAATTTATATTGGGATGTTAATGCTTGTGGTGACCTTTATGCTTGCCATTATCGTGATGTACTACCACTGTTCTGTGTACAACTTTGGTTCTTGGTCTTACATAATGTGTGCGGTTAATAACGCGTGTGTTATTGTGTACAATATAATGGTCGCGGATAATTACCTGCCTGTCATGAGTGCCTCTGTAACGGGCATAGCGCGCACGGTCGGTATTATAATAGGTGTAAGCACGCGGACGGTTAACAGCAACCTTATAGCCGGTTTGAATGTTATAGGTGCTGTAACGGGGTGGCAACGCGCTTCTGAAAACCCATCGGCCACCGTCTAAATAAACATATTTGTGGGTAGGTACATAATAGTAGCTTTCTACATCCGGTAAATAGTAATAATTAACACCAGAGTATTCTGCAGGCGGGTTCCATAAACCTACGTTTACATTTACATGCACCTGTGCTTTTGTTTCAGCAACCGAAGCTGCAAGTATAAAGCAGCCTGCAAGCATTCCTAAAATTATCTTTTTCATAGTATCTTCTTAATAGTGCGGCTTGATCAATTATTGTGCCGTTTTAACAAATAGACACGTATGCTTAAAGAAGGTTTAACGGAAAGGAGATCTTACTGGTGGCCGGCAACAAAAATCTCAGTAAGTGTTATAAGACAGTTTGTTTTAAATCATATTAAATCAATAGTTTTAATCGGCATATTGCCTTAACTTAGTGCCGTGGTAATAGCATTAATATGAATTTTATACCCTGTTTAATGGTTAAATGATGTTTATACTATATTTAACTTTTATATATTTGACCTTACAATCAGTAAAATTATAGCTGAATTTTTATTTTTATGACAGTTCTCGAAAATGGGGTAAGTGACAAGTACGAAGTGGTTATTGGCCTCGAGGTACATGCCCAGTTATCCACCTTAAGTAAAGCATTCTCAGCAGATTCAGCTGCCTTTGGTGCCGAACCGAATCACCACATCAGTGCCATATCGCTTGGGCATCCCGGCACGTTACCGTTTCTGAACAAAAGGGCGGTGGAATACGCAGTAAAAATGGGTCTGGCTTGTAATTGTACTATCAACCTTAATAACAGCTTTGCCCGTAAAAACTATTTTTATGCTGATTTACCTAAAGGGTACCAGATCACCCAGGATCATGCGCCGGTTTGTTTGGGGGGATGGGTGCCCGTAAAATTATCAGAAGGCAAACAAAAAGATATTGCTATCCACCATATCCACATGGAAGAGGATGCCGGTAAAAGCATGCACGATCAGCACCACGCCGATTCACTTATAGACCTGAACAGGGCAGGGGTGCCCTTGCTTGAAATTGTAACCCAACCTGATATGCGCAGTGCCGAAGAGGCTGGTCAATTCTTAACAGAAACCCGTAAAATACTGCGTTATCTTGATATTTGCGATGGCAATATGGAAGAAGGCAGCATGCGATGCGACGCCAATATTTCTGTAAGGCTTAAAGGCGCTACTGAATATGGAAACCGTTGCGAGGTAAAAAACCTTAACTCCATACGTAATGTACAACGTGCTATTGAACATGAATTTGCCCGTCAGGTTGATGTTATTGAAAATGGCGGCCATATAGATCAGAATACATTGAACTTTAATGCGGATACAGGCGAAACATCGGTATTGCGCTCCAAAGAAATGGCTAATGATTATCGCTATTTCCCAGAACCCGATCTGCCGCCATTGATGTTAACCAATGAATACGTTGAAAAGATACGGCAAGGTTTACCTGCGTTGCCAGCACAATTGTATCATAAATATACCGAAGAACTCGGTCTTTCTGCTTATGACGCTTCAGTAATAACGGCTGAGCGCGACCTGGCCCTTTATTTTGAAGACCTGATTAAACATACCGGTCATTATAAAGCTGCGGCCAACTGGTTAATGGGCGCTGTAAAATCATATCTGAACGATCACGATGTAATCATAAGCAACTTTGTTGTTACACCGCAGCATTTGGCAGGTTTGATTAAACTTGTTGACGCTGGTGTGATAAATAATTCTGTAGCTTCGCACAAATTATTCCCAGCTATGATTAAAGAGCCGGCAAAAAATGCTGAGCAGCTGGCTAAAGAACTTAACCTGCTAATCAGTTCGGATAATGATGATGTGAGCCGCTTTATACGCGATGCCATAGCTAAATACCCGGACAAGGTTATAGAATATCAAAAAGGTAAAAAGGGAGTTTTGGGTTTGTTTATGGGCGAGATCATGAAAAGCTCGAAAGGAAAGATCGATCCGCAGAAAACAAACCAACTGTTGATAAAGGAATTAGAATCAAAGTGATAATGGGCCTCACTCTTCCCTCTCCGGAGGCGAGGGTTCAAAGGAATAATTTAAAGCCCTCTCCTTTGGAGAGGATTTAGGTGAGGCTAAATTTAGAATCAAAGTGATAATGAAGAATCGCATAATAGCAACGGGTATATTTTTTTTAACTGTAGTCCTTTTTTCATGTAAGGATAAAACAGCATTTACCATCTCGGGTACCATAAAAAATCCATCGAGCTTAAAAACAGTATATCTGCTTGAGGCAGATAGCACACAGGTAAAAGTTATTGACTCTACCACTTTAAGTGAAAACGGTAAATTTCAGTTTAAACACGAAAGCCTTTACGCCAATTTATATAAATTGCGTACAGGCGACGCTATATATGACCTGATAGCAAAAAACGGCGACGATATTGATTTCACTACCGATTTAAAAGATAACACCCACGCTTATACCATTACAGGATCTGATGACTCTGATAAAATAAAGGAGTTTAACAAGATCAGTAACTTTTATGGCGACAAAAATAATAAAGTGGTTGCCGAGTACCAGGAAAAATCACAGGCACTGGGTAAGCAATCCGATTCGCTGTTAAAAATATATATGCCTGTTTTTCAAAAAAACATGGCCGATTATAGCAATGCGGTAATGAAATTTGTGAATGATAATAAAAATTCACTTGCCGGGTTCTACGCTGCAACATCGCTTGATGTTTATAAATACGAGCCGCAGCTGGTTGCCTACGCCGATGAAATAAAAGATAATTTTAAAGATAATCCGGGCGTACAGCAATTTATTAAACAAATGGAAAAGGCTAAACCTGTTTCCGTTGGGCATAAAGCTCCCGATTTTACCACCGCAGGAATTGATGGTAAGCCAGTTAAGTTGTCTGATTATAAAGGAAAATATGTAATGGTTGATTTCTGGGCTTCATGGTGCCAGCCTTGCCGCCAGGAAAACCCTAACGTTGTGAAACAGTATAACGCTTTTAAATCAAAAGGGTTCAATATTTTAGGTATATCCTTAGATAAAGAGAAAAAAGACTGGCAAAAAGCTATTAATGATGATAAATTAACCTGGGCGCACGGATCAGACCTGAATGGGTTTGAAGGCGCTACAGAGTTGCTTTATCATATTGAAGCTATCCCGTCAAACTTTATTATTGACCCACAGGGGAATATAGTTGCTAAGAATATTACAGGTGCTGATCTTGAAGCTTTTTTAAACAAAACATTTAGTAAGCCTCAATAAATCGTTAACATAAGGTAACCTTTAACAATTTGTTAATATTTACTTAACTTTTAGCTGTTGTAAAGTGTATACTTTTATACAAAAAATTTAACGTACCATGAGCAACTCCTCCAAACAGAAAATACTTATTGTTGACGATGAACCCGATATTTTAGAGTTAATAGAATATAATCTGAAAAAAGAAGGTTATCAGGTGTTTTTAGCTCGTAACGGTCAGGAAGCAGTTGCCGAAGCAAAAAAATCATTACCTGACTTGATCGTGCTGGATATCATGATGCCTAAAATGGATGGTATTGAAGCATGCCGTATTATGCGCACCATGCCCGAGTTTAAAAATACCTTTATGGTATTCTTAACCGCTCGTAGCGAAGAGTACTCTGAAATTGCCGGCTTTAACGTAGGTGCCGATGATTATATTGCTAAACCAATAAAGCCCCGCGCACTTGTAAGCCGCATAAATGCTATACTACGCCGTAATGCGCCTGCTGAGGATACTCCTGATAACAAACTGGAAATTGGCGACTTGGTTATTGACCGTGAAGCTTATCTGGTTTATAAAAATGGTGTTAAGGTTGTACTGGCAAAAAAAGAATTTGAATTGCTATATCTGCTGGCCTCAAAACCAGGTAAGGTATACACCCGCGAAGTAATCCTTAAAAACATTTGGGAAGATTCGGTAGTAGTTACCAACCGTACCATTGATGTGCACATCCGCAAACTACGCGAGAAATTAGGTGATGATTGTGTAGCTACAGTAAAAGGTGTAGGCTACAAATTCGAAGCATAAACTTATACTTTAATAAAACAAAAAGGCGAAGAGGTTATTTCTCTTCGCCTTTTTTGTTGTGACGCATAAATTTACTTTGCTGAAGCAGCTTTTTTCTTAACGGTTGTGGCTGCCTTAGCTGTTTTGGCGGCAACTGCTTTTTTAGCTCCCGTGGCTTCGGCTTTTGCTTTTGTAGTTATTGCCTTAGCCTTTTCTGATGCTTTGGCTTTTACCTCAGCGGCGGATTTTTTAGCGTTTGCAGTTTGCTCTTTAGCGCTCGCGGTTATAGCTTTCGCTTTGGTATCGGCCTTGGCTTTTACGTTGGCTGCGGCAGCCTTTGCTTTGGTGGCTGTGTTGTCCGCTTTTTTGGCCACAGTTGTTTTAGCTGTTGTGGTCCTTTTTGCAACAGTGGCTTTTTTAGCAGTTACTTTTTCCTTTATGTCTTCAATTTTGTCTTCGGCTTTATCTTTTAATTCTTCGGCTGTCTCTTTAGTGCTGTCCCATAGTCCTTCAATTGTTTCTTTAACCTTTTCAAAAAATCCCTTTTCTTCAGGTTTGGTTGCTTTGTTGCTCATAGTTTTTATAGACAGATGATTATATAAGTTTAATTATGGTATTTAACCATCGTGGTTACTGTTTGTTTTACAACCGGTTAAGAAATGGTGGTTTACACTAACAGCAGTTTAAATTATAAACCGTATTTTTGCCCGCTATATTTTGAATATGAAGTTTCCGAAATTTGCCGACCTTATATTATTTGAGAACGATGATGTGATAGTAGTTAATAAACCACCCTTTTTAAGTTCGCTTGATGAGCGGGAGGGAGGTGAAGTTAATTTATTGCGGCTGGCTAAGGCTTATTGGGACGATGCCCAGATCTGTCATCGGTTGGATAAGGAAACTTCTGGTGCGTTAATCATTGCAAAAAATCCGGAAGCTTATCGTGCGGTATCTATGCAGTTTGAGAAACGACAGGTAAAAAAAGTTTACCATGCTGTAATTGATGGTACCCATACTTTTGAAAATCTGCTCATTGATCTGCCCATTTTAAATATGGGCAAAGGTAATGTAACCATAAGCCGGCAGGAGGGCAAACGGGCCGAAACCTGGTTTCAGTCTTTAAGATACTTTAAACATTATACCCTTGTAGAGTGCCGGCCGGTAACAGGACGTATGCATCAAATTCGTATACATTTGGCTACGCAACGGGCGTCTATAGCAGGCGACGAGATGTACAAAGGTGAGCCGGTTTATTTATCAAAAATAAAACGTAAGTATCATTTAGGTAAAGATCAGGAAGAATTGCCTATCATGAAGCGTTTTGCCCTACATGCTTATGAAGTTACTTTTAAGATAAATCCGGAAACCGAGATAACCATACATGCGCCATATCCTAAAGATTTTGAAACCTTATTAAAGCTGCTTGAAAAATTTGATAGTTAGTGGCAATAATATGCGTAATATTTGCTTTAAATTAGGCGGATGTAAATTTATATGAAAAATATGCTTGCATGCTGACAGCGCTACGCTCTATTATATTGCTTTTATTTACCTGCTTTTTTAGCACGGCATTTTCGCAGTCTGTCTCGCACGATAGTCTTTTAAGTTTTATTAAGTTAAATAATAAAGATTTTCGTGAACAAAAAATAGTAGGCTATATTAAAGCAAGTATCCAGGATCTACCACTTAAGGGACTCAATCAAAAAAAAGGTTCCATAGTTCGGTCAATTACCGGCTCAAATATCGAAAATAAACAAGCTTTAATACTATTAACGGAAGCTATATACCAAAAACGGCTTTTGAATTTTGAAGAAGCTAAAAAAAAACTGTCAAAAGCAATTGGACAGGTGCAAAAAGACTCCGATCATTTTTTATTATATACTTTTTTTACCTATCTGGCATTTACACAAACGGATGAAGGTAATGTCATTGATGCGGTTTATAGTTATACGCTTGCTAAAAATGAGGTTCAGAAACTTAATAATCCCTTTTTGGAAACCTTGCTTTGTATTAATATTTCTGACATATATTACAGGAGCGGTTTGTACAGTCAGTCTTTAGTTTGTTTAGATGATGCAATGGATTTGTATACCAGGCGTAACATGAACCAGGTAAACGTACTAAGACTAATATACTATAACAAGGCCGAGAATTATTTCAGAACAGGAAATTATGATTCATTAAATGTATACCATAAAAAATTAAGCAGACTTAAAAATGACATCTACCAACTATATACTTCGCAAAAACGTACCGGTTATTATCTGTTATTGCTAAAACATAATTATAAAACTGCCATACCTGTTATTAATACATTAGTAAAAGATAGCCTGTTTATAAAAGTTGATATTGATGAGCAATACCTGGCCAGTGCATATTTTAACAATGGACAAATAGATTCGGCAAAGTACATTATTAATAACTTATTGTCGCGCCCTTCCCTGGTAAACCATCCCGAGATAAAGGTTCATTTGTATGAGATGCTTGGCGAAATAGCCGGGATTAAAAATGATAACAAGCTGGCTGTTTATAATTTAAAACTTGCCTTGCAGCAATCAAAACAAAATATTAATAACCTCACACAGGTAGGTAATATATCATCGAATATGAAAATTAACGATGTACAAAACCTATACAATCAAAATATGCTAACTTATAAAAAAGACCAGTTAAGGCTCAGATTTATTGTGGCTCTGGCATTTTTAATAGTAGTAATAGTCACCATTTTTTATCGCAGCAACAGGCAAAAGCGGCACTACGAAAAACTGTTATATGCGGCAAAAAAACACGAACTGGCCACAATCAATTCGCACGAAGTTCGAAACCATCTTTCAAATATATTAGGTTTGCTTGATTTAATGAACGATGAGGATAATAAGGGAAGTGAATTGTTAAAAACAAAAGATTACCTGCAATACTCAGCTGAGCAGTTGGATAAAGCATTGAAAAATGTGTCGCAAAAATTAAGTGATTAATACGCGGGATTAAAGTAGGCCTGTAATGAATTTTTATAATAGGGGATTATTAGGCCTCCTGTTTATCAACTTTGCCTTCTGTGCTTAATTTAGCCCTGAAATGTGCTCTTTAAACGATCGATATTTTAATATTTTGCATTTTTAATAAAAAATGCGTGCTTTACGGGTAGTAAAATATTAAAATGTTAAAAAATAATTTTATTAACGTTGATTTTACGTATTTGGATTGTAAAAGTGGCATTTGTGGAAAAAAATTATAAAAATTTCACAAAAATGTAATGATTTTTATAAAAATAGTTTAAATTCGCCTTAATAATTAGTTAGATTAATAGAAAAACTATAATTAGAACCATAACATTACAAATTAACTTAAAAAATGGCAACTAAACTCGAGTACATTTGGCTTGATGGGTATAAACCAACACAAAGCCTGCGTAGCAAAACTAAAATTGTAAAAAGCTTCAGCGGTAAAGTTGAAGATTTAGATAACTGGAGCTTTGATGGTTCATCAACAGAACAGGCACCAGGTGGCTCATCTGATTGTATTTTGAAGCCGGTTTTTACTGTTCCGGATCCGCAAAGAAAAGATGCTTATTTAGTAATGTGTGAGGTACTTAGCGCAGATGGCAAACCTCATGAGTCAAACGGTCGTGCTCATATTGAGGATGATGATAATGATTTTTGGTTTGGTTTTGAGCAGGAATACTTTTTATGGGATCCTAAAACCGACAAACCTCTTGGTTTCCCGGCAGGTGGGTACCCAGGTCCGCAAGGCCCATACTACTGCTCTGTAGGTGCAAACAACGCTTTCGGTCGCGAAATTGTTGAAGAGCACTTAGACGCTTGTTTAGAAGCCGGCTTAAATGTTGAAGGTATCAATGCTGAGGTTGCCGCTGGTCAGTGGGAATTCCAGATCTTTGCTAAAGGCGCTAAAGAAGCTGGTGACCAGATCTGGGTTGCTCGTTATTTATTAGAAAGAATTGGCGAAAGCTACGGTGTTAGCATCAACTGGCATTGCAAACCATTAGGTACATTAGACTGGAATGGTTCAGGTATGCACGCTAACTTCTCAAATACTACTTTACGTACTGCAAACAGCAAAGAAACTTTCACCGCTATCTGCGAGGCATTCCGCCCAGCTGTAGCTGAGTGTGTTGCTGTTTATGGTGCCCATAACGAACTGCGCTTAACAGGTAAACACGAAACTGCATCAATCACTGATTTTAGTTATGGTGTATCTGACCGTGGTGCTTCTATCCGTATTCCATTATATACAGTTGATCATAACTGGAGCGGTTACCTGGAAGATCGTCGTCCTAACTCGGCTGCCGATCCGTATAAAGTAGCTGCAGTTATCATCAAAACTGTAAAATCAGCAAAACTTTAATCCCCTTTTAATATCTTTATTGTATCCCCGGTCTGTAAAAAGACCGGGGATTTTTTTTGGGGGATAGTTGACCTAACACTGAAGATTTGTCAAATTGAGCTTGTCGAAGATTCGTGTGTAATTACTCAAATGCACAGGATTTAAATATTATGATTACTTTTAAATAGGAGTTATGGATAACCTGAATATGAGAAAACAAAAGTGGTGAGTGTGCCGTGGAGGTTATGCATTCTCCAAAACGAATGAAGCGATAGAAAAGGTAAGGACAGGAAAAGTCAAAATTAGGTTAGTATTGGAAAAACAAAAATAAATGAATTCACAGGACAAAGTATTACACTGTTACAACCAGGTAGCCGACGACTATGCGGTTGAGCGCTGGGACGAACTCTCCCGAAAACACATTGATAGATTGTTATTGAGAGAATTTGCGGCAGCTAATAAAGACCAAGGACTATGTGCCGACTTTGGCTGCGGACCTGGACAAACAACAAGATTCCTGTACGACAATGGTTTAAAAGACATCATCGGTATTGATCTGTCGCCGGCGATGGTCAATGTAGCCGGTAGACTTTCACCTCAAATTAAATTTGAAACCGGAGACTTGTTAAATATCGCTTATCCGTCAGGATATCTTGGAAGTGTACTTGCATTCTATGCGATAGTACATTTTACCAATGACCAGATCAGGAAGTGTTTTGGAGAAATAAACAGGGTTTTGAAAACCGGGGGGGATTTTTTGTTTTCTTTTCACGCCGGAGAGGAAGTAGTTCATTTTGACAAAGCCCATGACAAAGAAGTGGATATTGATTTATACTTCTTTAAAACAGACGATATCGTAGCGCTACTTCATGAAACGGGTTTTGATATAATTGATGCTATAGAAAGACGTCCGCATAAAGATGCGGAATTCCAAAGCAGGCGTGCCTATATCTGGGCCGGTAAAAAATGAAGAGAATCCCCTTTAGTGATAATCATTTAATAGCCGCCATTACTTATACCTGCCAGATTTTATCAACAATAAACCATCAACCGGCAAATTGTAAACGTAAATCCAGCACTCCACCGGGCCATCAGTAGTTTCAATGATAGTCAATACCCTTGAAAACAGATTCGGTTGTTCCTGGTCATCGCCACATCCTTCGTAATCGTCAATTAATTCTAAAATCTTTTCTGGCTCATCCATAAGGTAGATGTTGCCATAAACGTAATGTTCGCAGTCTGTGTTTGCTATGGCGCCCGGGTATTCGCCCATATCATAAAGCAGGCCTTTAAATTTGCCTGAACTTAAGAGCGTGCAATGCTGTTGCAAATAAGCGCCGTAGCGGTTATTTGCGTCAAGTAAAGTGCCGTAAACAAATAAATGGGGGTTAATTTGTTCCATTAATAAGCTAAAGTATAAAAAAAGGTACTGTCAAATTCGTATTATTGCTATAAACAAAAGGGGCAGATTATTTTGTTTATGAATAAACTCAGGTTAGCCCCTATTATATCATGAACGAAGAACAGATTAAGACTTATATAGAAGAAAATAAGATCACGGGAATTAAATTTGCCTTTGCCGATATTGATGGCGTTTTGCGTGGTAAGGTTATACATCCAAAGAAATTCATTAATGGTTTGCAAAGCGGCTATGGCTTTTGCGATGTAGTGTTTGGCTGGGACAGTAGTGACGTTTGTTATGATAATGTAGAGTTTACAGGCTGGCACACCGGCTATCCGGATAAGCTTTGCCGTATAGACCTGGCCACAATGCGTAATATCCCGTGGCAGGATAATATCCCTTTTTTTCTTGGCGACTTTAGTAATCCAAATGGTAATGACCTGCCTGCCTGCCCGCGTAGCTTGCTTAAACATATTGTTAAGCAATGCACGGATATGGGCTATCATGCTGAATTTGCCCAGGAGTTTGAGTGGTTTAACTTCAGGGAAACGCCGCAATCTATAAATGATAAAAACTTTGCCAATATCAATACCCTTACACCAGGTATGTTTGGCTATTCTATATTACGCACTTCAGAGAACAGTGATTTTTATTACGATCTGTTTAACTTGCTTACACAATTCAATATCCCTATTGAAGGTTTGCATACCGAAACCGGTCCCGGCGTATACGAAGCTGCCATCATACACGATGAGGTATTGAGCGCTGCAGATAAAGCAGTGTTGTTTAAAACAGCGGTAAAAGAAATTGCTTATAAGCACGGCATTATGGCGTCGTTTATGGCTAAGTGGACAGAAACCCTGCCCGGCTGCAGTGGCCATATACATCAAAGCTTATGGAATGGGGATAAAAGCGAAAATTTATTTTACAGCGCCGGTGATGAGCATAAAATGAGCGATTTGCATAAGCATTATCTTGCGGGGCAACTTTATTGTATGCCTCATTTGTTACCTATGTATGCGCCAACCATTAACAGCTATAAACGTTTGGTTGAAGGTGCCTGGGCACCCACCACTATTACCTGGGGAGTAGAAAACCGCACCACGGCGTTAAGGGTTATCAACACAACTCCAGCCCTCACACGTTTGGAAACACGTATCCCCGGCGCCGATACTAACCCTTACCTGGCCATGGCTGCCGCGTTGGCATCAGGTATTTACGGTATAAAAAATAAGCTGCCGTTAGATATTAAACCTACCATAGGTAATGGCTATCAGGATAAAAGTAATGGTGTGCTGGCAACCAATTTGTATGATGCCGCTATAACCATGCAAAATTCATCTGTTGCCAAAGAGCTTTTCGGCGAGGCTTTTGTACAGCACTTTACCCAAACCCGCATCTGGGAACACCGTCAATACGCCAAACATGTAACCGACTGGGAATTGAAAAGATACTTCGAGATTATTTAATTTGGATTTTGTCTGAATCCTGGTTCAGACAAAATTTACAATAAAAATAATTACACAATTTGCTTAATATTGCAGCCGCAAATTCCAATTACAAATCAATATTAAAATGGATTATTCCATAATTGTTAAAAAAGCATGGGAGGGTTATGATGCTTCAAAAACCATCAGGCTTATTGAAGATATCAGCGCAATGGTATCAACCAACCATGTTTATCGCATCACTTTTGATGATGATGATATTATTATAGCCAAGCTCTCTTATTTTGGCAAATTTGAACACTTTAAAGAAGATCACCGAATAATCCAGGCGCTGTCAAATAACCTGCTTTACCCGTTTGAAAACCTCCTGGCGCGCTCATTGCTTAAAAATAACAGGGTATATATTTACCATTACAAGCATGGCAAAACTGATGCATGGGTGGTTTTTTATAACCCGACCCGTATTTTAGAGCGACTGCCGCGCCGGCTCAATGAAAATCATATTAAAAAGCTTGGTCAGCAGGTAGGTAAGTTTCACAAGGCATGTTCAAGAGTTAAAAATGTATTGCCTAAATCGTCAAAAACACTCCGTACAGATATTTCGGCATTGCTGAACCAACTGGAAACCAATCAGCTCGATTTTGGTACCGGCATGCAGGCCGATTTTTTGAAGTATCACTGCGAAACGTTTTTAAAGAATCGCTCCAAATATAATATGAGCTCGTTCGAAATTATTCCGGTGTTTATTGATTGGAATATTGGTAATTTTTCGGTTACGCCCGATCTTGAACTGTATTCGCGCTGGGATTATGATTGGTTCAGGATGAGTTACCGCGTGCTTGACTTTTATTTCTTTAGCAGGGTAGTATCTGACATTGGCGATCGTACCGTGTTCAGCTACGTGATTAATACCATGATGGAAGACCGGTTTATTATTTTTTTAAAGGAATATCATAAAGTAAACCCGCTTACTGCCGATGAAATAAGGTTTATGAAAGAAGCTTACCGCTTTTTTATATTGAATTATGTAATTAAAGATGGCAAGCACTTTTTTAGCGAACAGTATGCCGAAAAATTGCAGTCGGAAGCATTTAACGTATATCTTCCATCAGTCGACAGGGACTTTGATGCAGAGAAAATTATAGAAGCATTAAAATTAAAGTAGATATTGATGTAATATTTAAGCATATTGCGCCAATTTTACATCAAAACGCAAAGCATGAACAAAATAGATAACTTTAAATCAATTGTTGACAGATATAAGGTTGTTTTTTTTGATGCTTTTGGTGTGCTGAAAAATTATAAGGGCCTTTTGCCCGGGATTGAACGTACGTTTGCTTATCTGGAGCAACAAAAAAAGGAATATTACATTGTTACTAATGATGCTTCACGGAGTCCGGCGCAACTGGCCGAATCATACCAAATAAAGGGACTTTATACAATTACTTCCGATCATATCATTTCATCAGGTATGCTTACCAAGGATTATCTTGATCTTAAAGTGAACGATGGAATAGTGGCATATTTGGGCACGCCTGATTCTGCCCATTACATTGATAGTACAGGTTTGCATACCTTGCCCGTGAGCGCTATAGATGCCGGTAATATTGATAAGGTGAATGCGCTCGTGTTTCTTGATGACGAGGGCTTTAATTGGTTTGAGGACCTGAATAAAACCGTAAACATATTGCGTAAGCGGGCCATACCCGTAATTGTAGCCAATACTGATCATGCATACCCGGTAACCAAGCATGATGTGTCAATAGCCATAGGCGGCATAGCCAATATGGTTGAAAAAATTGTAGGTAAAGAATTTATCCGTTTTGGTAAACCAGATTCACAAATGTTCATGTTTGCCTATGACCTCCTGCGCGATCAAGGGCCCATCAGCAAAAAGGATATTGTAATGGTAGGCGATACCCTGCAAACGGATATACTTGGGGGCAATAAGTTTGGCCTGGATACTGTATTGGTATTATCAGGTAATACCCGACCAGATGATGCCGGGAACCGCATAAACGCTACGGGCATAGTGCCTACCTATATCTGCGACTCCGCTGTTATTGAACACGGAGAGCTCGGGTTCTAATCAACGATTGTTTGGCAAGGTTGATCCTTTCAATTATTTAATAGTTTCTCGTTAAATAACTCGGTGTTTAGTTATTATAGCTGATAGTCAGTATTTTAAATATAAAAGTGTCGTTTTGACAAATATTTTTTTGTTTTAAATGTAAACTTAACATTTGTTTTTTTACTTTTGGTTCAACAAGGGCATTAGCCCCCTGCCCGGGCGCACTGTCACCCAAACAAACCTGATTAATTTAAACTTGATGACTAACGAAACTTTTGATCTCAAAGAACATCCGCACAGCCGTTTAAATATTTTAACCGGCGATTGGATATTGGTATCACCTCACCGTACAAAACGCCCATGGCAGGGCAAGGTAGAAGCCTCACAAATGGATGAACGGCCCGAATATGACCCCAACTGCTATTTATGTCCTGGAAACAAAAGAGCCGATGGCAGCGACAACCCCGATTATAAAGCCAGCTATGTTTTTACCAACGATTATTCGTCATTATTACTCAATACGCCCGATGGTGGGTTAAATGATGATGAATTACTGGTAGCTAACAGTCAGCGGGGAATATGCCGGGTAATCAGCTTTTCGCCGCGACATGATCTTACATTGCCCCAGATGGAAACCCCCGATATCAGAAAAGTGGTAGATGTGTGGCAGGCAGAATACCAGGAACTGGCAACCTATCCCTGGATAAAGCATATCCAGATATTTGAAAACAAGGGCGATATTATGGGTTGCAGCAACCCGCACCCTCACGGGCAAATCTGGGCCCAAAACAGCATCCCGGTAGAGGTAGCCAAAGAAACCCGGCAGCAAAAAGAATATTTTGAACAAAAAGGCCGCAGCTTGCTTGGTGATTATGTAAAACTGGAGCTTAAACGCCAGGAACGCG
The DNA here is from genome assembly GCF_034262375.1 of Mucilaginibacter sabulilitoris. Classification (NCBI taxonomy): domain Bacteria; kingdom Pseudomonadati; phylum Bacteroidota; class Sphingobacteriia; order Sphingobacteriales; family Sphingobacteriaceae; genus Mucilaginibacter; species Mucilaginibacter sabulilitoris. The sequence continues at coordinate 5,864,960 of NZ_CP139558.1, read as the reverse complement.
TGATTTTTGAGAATGATCATTTTGTAGTGCTGGTTCCTTTCTGGGCAGTTTGGCCTTATGAAACCATGATAGTAAGCAAAAGGCATATTACAAGTTTGCTCTACTTTACTGATGAAGAAAAAGCAGCTTTAGCCGAGGCTATAAAACGTCTCACAGTAAGGTATGATAATATGTTCGAAACCTCTTTCCCATATTCATCGGGTATGCACCAGTCGCCGGTAAACATGGGCGATCATCCGTACTGGCACTGGCACATGCATTTCTATCCGCCCTTGTTACGTTCAGCAACAGTGAAGAAATTTATGGTGGGATATGAGATGCTGGCAAACCCACAGCGCGATATTACCGCCGAGTTTGCAGCCGAAAAGTTAAGAAATTTAAGCGAAGTGCATTATAAAGTTAAGGAATAAGTAAAAAATACTAATTTTAAACCTCAATATAAACCAGCTACTTTATGAATAAGGTATTTAAAAATCTCTCGTTAATAATTTTGCCGGCGTGCGTATCTTTGGCTGCCTGTAATCAATCATCTAACAAGGAAAAAACAACTATGACGGATAGTACACAACAAACTCCAACCTCGGCATTCGAAAAAACAATCGATGGAAAACAAACACATTTGTACACCCTTAAAAACAAGAATGGTGTAATAGCTACGTTTACCAATTACGGCGGACGTATAGTGAGCCTGCTGGTGCCTGATAAAAACGGCAAGCTTACCGATGTGGTTTTGGGTTTCGAAAGTGTGGAAGGTTTTGAGAAATCAACCGAGCCTTATTATGGTGCAACCATTGGCCGGTATGGTAATCGTATTGCCAAAGGCAAATTTAAAATTGACGGTAAAGAATACCAATCATCTATAAATAACCCGCCCAACACGCTCCATGGCGGCAAAAACGGGTATCAGAGTGTAGTTTGGGATGCTAAGCAGATAGACTCCACTACACTGGAACTTACTTACCTTTCAAAAGATATGGAGGAAGGTTTCCCAGGTAACCTGAATGTGAAGGTGATCTACAGCCTTACCGATAACAACGAGTTTAAGGCGGTTTATGAGGCTACTACCGATAAAAAAACAGTAGTTAACCTGACTAACCATGCTTTTTTTAACCTTAACGGCGAAGGCAGCGGCAACATATTGGAGCATTTGGTGCAAATTGATGCCGATAACTATGTTCCGGTTGATTCAACGTTGATCCCTACCGGTAAAATTGAAAGTGTAAAAGGCACTCCGTTTGACTTCACCAAACCAACAACCATTGGCCAAAGGATAAACGATAACAATGTTCAACTAAAAGATGGCAAAGGTTACGACCATAATTTTGTACTGAACAAGCATGACATCAATACACCTATAGCTACCGTAATTGGCGACAAAAGCGGTATAAAAATGGAAGTGTTTACCGAAGAGCCTGGTTTGCAGTTTTACAGCGGTAACTTTATGCAAGCTAAAAATGCAATGAAACGCGGTATAAAAGATGAGTTCCGCACGTCATTTGCTATGGAAACCCAGCATTATCCCGATTCACCAAATCAGCCGCAGTTCCCGTCAACTGAGCTTAAACCCGGGCAAACTTATAAAACACAATCGTTATATAAATTCTCAGTGGTTAAATAAGGCCGAGTTTTGCCAATAAAAAGAAAGTCCTGCCAATCGGCAGGACTTTCTTTTTAACTTTTTATTTGTCCTTCAATACCTCATAATCATCCAGGGTGTCGATGTCAATAGCACCCAACGGGAAAGCGACTGTAGCCACGTCATTAGGAAAAGCCTTAATTAGTTTTTTAGCGCCTTCCTTGCCTTGCAGCATCAGCAATTGGTGAAAGTAGGATGCATCAAATAATACCGGTACCCCCAGGGTACCACGATAGGAGCAGGCAACAATGCCATGGTCACTTTCAACTCTTTTCTCTGTTAATTGGTATATCAGCAATGGGTCAACAAAGGGCTGGTCGCAGAGCATTAAAATCACGCTCGTTAATAGAGGTTGCATCCTTATCATTTCGGCAGCGCCCAAACGTATAGATGAAGCCATGCCTTCCTGCCAATCAGGATTATAAACGACATGTACCAATTGGTCGGAGATTTCCTGACGAATAGCGCTTTCGTTAGCGCCCAGTATCACCACCACATTATCTGAACATACCGATGTTAAACCGGTTTGTATGGCGCGTTGTAATAAGGTTTGTCCCTTGTAAATAAGATTTTGCTTGGGGGTACCCAGCCGGCTTGATGAGCCTGCTGCAAGTATGATCAATCCTGTCATTGCTGTTTTAATGCATGGTTTGCGTAATAATTTGCTGCTGCAGGCCCATAAACACGGGCCAAATACGTTTCTGTAATTTCCATACCTCCATCCTTCAATTCGTCAAGCATAAGGTGCAAACTTTTTTTGGGTTAAGTGTCCACGCATAAGGGAGTTGCGCAGGCAATAGTTGTTTTAATACGCAAAGATCACAGTTATAGTTGTGTGTCACCAAAATGATACAATGCGTTTGTCTGATTTAATAAATTGTAAGCGGGTAAATATAAATAGAGTTATTCATATCAATAATACTCTGTTTCATCAATTTTGTTATACAAAAAGTACATTAAAAAAACACAGCAACCACAGTTAATAATTACTTTTACAATGCAACTCTTAGCGGTAAAAGTTGTTATTAATTAAAATGATATCCCTTGCTAACAGATAATCACGGCCGAACAATCAATTACCTGCGCCTCGCGGTGACAGATAGGTGTAACCTGCGCTGTTTTTACTGTATGCCCGAGGACGGCTTGAACTGGCTGTCGCGCAAGGAGCTGATGAGCTATGAGGAAATGCTGCGCGGCTGTGGTCTGTTGGTAAAAATGGGTATCGAAAAAATCCGTATTACCGGTGGCGAACCTTTTGTGCGCAAGGATATCATGCAGCTGCTTACTTCATTATCACAATTGGATGGTTTGAAAGAATTGAGCTTAACCACCAATGGGGTTTTAACTGCACCTTTTGTACCCGAATTGAAAAGGATAGGGGTACGATCTGTAAACCTTAGTCTGGACACCCTTGATGCCAACCGCTTTTTTACCATCACCCGGCGCGACGAATTTGCTCAGGTAATGTCAGCCCTGGAAGCTTTGTTAAAACATAATATAGAAGTAAAAATAAATGCCGTAGTGATGGATGGTAAAAACACGCAGGACATCATTCCACTGGTTGAAATGACCAAAAATATGCCGGTGAGCGTTAGGTTTATTGAAGAAATGCCCTTTAACGGCGACGGTCATATCTACACCGGTTTGCAATGGGACTATGTACGCATTTTGGATGAAATAAAAAGCAGATATCCGCAGTTGCAAAAAATGCAGGATTCTGCTTATTCTACGGCTTATAACTATCAAATACCGGGACATCAGGGCAATATTGGCGTTATAGCTGCTTACTCGCGTACGTTCTGCGGTACCTGTAACCGTATCAGGATTACTCCGCAGGGAGAGTTAAAAACATGCCTGTATGATGATGGCGTGCTGAACATCAGGGATATGATGCGTAATGGCAGCGGAGATGAAGAATTGCGTTTGGCCTTGCTGGATGCCTTTGGCCGTCGCACTGCAGATGGCTGGGAAGCTGAGCATAGCCGGGTAGTGCATCCGGGTATTCATGAATCAATGGCCACTATAGGTGGGTGAAAAGTATCAGGTAGCTATAGGCGGGTATAAAGTATCGGGTAGATACTTTATACTAATTACTTGATACTATTATATTATAACAATATGATGACAACTGTTCAGGAAGCCGAAAAACTCATATTGGCTCAATTAAGAGATTATAGTACCGAAAATATGGGGTTTGAACAGGCCCTCGGCCGCGTTTTGGCCGAACCCATAAAAGCCGACCGAGACCTGCCTCCCTTTAACCGGGTTACTATGGATGGGATAGCTATCAATTATGCGGCTATAGAAAAAGGCATCAGCACCTTCAAAATTAAAGCTACCCAGGCCGCGGGCGATGAGCCGGCAGCCATTGAGGAGTTGGATGAATGCATCGAGATCATGACCGGCGCAGTAATGCCCGCATCGGTTAATACGGTTATCAGGTATGAGGATGTGGAGATACGCGCCGGGCTGGCCAGCTTGCATACCCGGGATATAAAACCGGGGCAAAACTTGCACTTACAAGGGGCCGACAAAAAAGATGGGGATACACTGGCATTGCCAGGTCAGTTGATTACACCGGCTATCATCAGTTTGGCGGCATCGGTTGGTAAAGCCCATTTGCTGGTTAAAAATGTGCCGCGGGTTGTCATCATATCATCGGGCGATGAACTGGTTGATGTGCACCAAACGCCATCGCCCTATCAAATCCGTAAATCAAACAGTTATACAGTAAAGGCGGTTCTGCGGCTGCATGGGCTTAAGCCGGATATTATCCACATTCCCGATGATCCTGAAGTTACCAGGCAACAGATACAACAATGCCTGCAAAATTATGATGTGCTGTTACTAAGCGGCGGTATATCTATGGGTAAATTTGATTATATACCCCAGGCACTGGAGGATTTGCAGGTAAAAAAAGTTTTTCATAAAGTGGCGCAACGCCCCGGTAAGCCTTTTTGGTTTGGCCGGCATCAAAGCGGGATTTTAGTTTTCGCTTTTCCGGGTAACCCGGTGGCTACTTTCATGTGCCTGCATAAATATTTTTTAACATGGTTAAGTGCAACTTTAGGTTTGGCAGAACAAGCGCCGCTTTACGCTGTTTTAGATAGTGATTTCAGCTTTCAACCGCCTTTGCAATATTTTCTGCAGGTAAAACTGCAAAGCAACGCGCAAGGGTTGCTAATGGCAAAGCCGATTGAAGGAAATGGTTCGGGCGATTTTGCTAACTTAGCAGATACAGACGCTTTTTTAGAATTACCGCTTGAAAGGAACGATTTTAGAAAAGGCGAAGTATTGAGGGTACTGAGATTTGATTAAAGAAAACATGCTAACCCATATAGATAGACAAGGCAATCCATCAATGGTTGATGTAGGCGAAAAGCAGGCCACCCGCCGCACTGCCACAGCGCGCAGCGTGGTTGTTTTGCCCGATGAAATATTGCAGCTGCTGGTTAATAACGACCTGATGAGCAAAAAGGGCCCTGTGTTTCAAACGGCTATTATAGCAGGCATTATGGCAGCCAAAAAAACCGGTGACCTGATACCGCTTTGCCATCCGTTGGGTATGGATAACTGTGATATTACTATACAGGTTAACGGGAAGCGGGAAATAGTGATTGACTGTACCACAAGCATTACCGCTAAAACCGGTATTGAGATGGAGGCACTGGTAGGGGCATCAATAGCGGCGCTTACCATTTATGATATGTGTAAAGCCATGAGCCATGATATTGTGATAAAAGAAACCAAACTGATAGCAAAAACAGGAGGTAAACGTGACTTTAAAAGAGCATAATAAACATACTAAACTGGCACGTCCGGTATCCGGAAATTTCGGTCGCAATGAATGGTCAATCGTAGGCGGCCCATGTACGGTTATTAAATTGCTGGCCCATGATGTAATCGGGGCGTTATCGCCTGCTTATAAATGCGCTTATGCCGATACATCGCACAATGATGATATTACGCTGGTTCCGGGCAGGCTTACCAACGGCGCAATACTTGACTATACCGACCAGATAAATTATCAGCAATATAACTTTCAAAACCCGGTGATGCCCTACCAACTTAAACAGGCGTTTGCCAATGCCGATCTGGTACTCGTAAACGGTAATCACCAGCAGGCAAAAGCGCAGGTAGTTATTATTGACATTAACAAACGGGCATCATTGTTAAAAAGGGTGGAGCAGCTTACCAATGTATCGCTGTTTTTATTGGCCGATAACAGTGATGAAATTTTTGACTTTATACAGGAGGCCATTCCCCAATGGCAGGATATTCCGGTTTACAAGCTATCAGAAAGGGAAAAGATCATCAGTTTTTTTGAAACTAACCTGAAACTGTCAAGGCCGGTTTTAAATGGCCTGGTTTTGGCGGGCGGCAAAAGCCAGCGCATGGGTTTTGACAAGAGCAGTGTGAACTGGCACGGCAAGCCGCAAAAGTATTATATGGCCGATATGTTGAAACCTTACTGCAATGAGGTATTTATATCATGCAGGCCCGGTCCGCAAAGTGAAATTGACCCGCAATACCTCGCTTTGGAAGATACTTTTACGGGTTTAGGTCCTTTTGGGGCTATACTATCTGCCTTTCGCGAAAAGCCCAATAATGCCTGGTTGGTAATAGCCTGCGACCTGCCATTGATGGATGAGGATACATTGCGTAACCTGGTTGCCTGGCGCAACAGCTCGTCGACTGCTACGGCTTATCATAGTCCGGTAACTAATTTTCCGGAACCTCTGATAGCCATATGGGAACCCAAAAGCTATTCGATACTATTGTCATTTTTAGCGCAGGGATATTCGTGCCCCCGTAAAGTGCTCATCAATAGTGAAATTAACCTGTTAAATGCGCCCAATCCGGATGCGTTGACTAATGTGAACACACCCGAAGACCTGGAAAAAATAAAAAGAGTCATTCATCAAAAAACAGCTGCCAACTAAATGACTATAGATACTTTAAAATATAGTTGCCAAATGGCCCTGCCCGGCTTTAGCGAGGAAACACAGCAGCTTTTGCAACAAGCCCGGGTACTCATTGTGGGTGCCGGCGGACTTGGCTGCCCGGCCGCGCAATATTTAACCTCAAGCGGTATTGGTACTTTGGGCATTGCCGATTATGATACCGTGTCGATAAGTAACTTGCACAGGCAAATACTGTATTCGCCCGGTGATATAGGCAAAAGCAAGGTCACTGTTGCCTGTGAACGTTTGCAGCAGCAAAATCCCGATGTTAAGATCGTGGCGCATTCAGAAAAAATCACCTCCGATAATGTATTGGGCATTATAGAGCATTATGACATTGTGCTTGATGGTACAGACAATTTTGATACCCGTTATTTATTGAACGATGCTTGTGTGATGACCGGCAAGCCGCTGGTTTATGGGGCTATTTACCAGTTTGAGGGGCAGATAGCGGTATGGAACATCGTTTATGACGAAAATTCAAGATCGCCCAATTACCGTGACCTTTTTCCGAAGGTTGATGCTACCCAGATACCCAATTGCACCGAAGGAGGGGTGATCCCCACACTTGCCGGTATTATAGGTAGCATGCAGGCTAATGAGGTGATCAAATATATTACCAAAACCGGTGAACTGCTGGTGGGTAAGGTGCTAATCTTTGATGCGCAGAACATGCAGAGCCGTATCATTAAAATTGGTAATACTTCAAAAACGCCCGTGCGGGGATTGTCGGCAACGGTAAATATTCCACTGATATCAGTTGCGGAATTAAAGGAGCGTATGGACGATAATTCTGTTGAGCTGGTGGATGTACGTACGGAACAGGAGCGGGAAGCTTTTGACTTTGGAGGGATCCATATTCCGTTAGACGAGGTTGAAGGTTACCTGGCTTATTTTACTGATCCGAACCCCAAAGTGCTTTACTGCGCAACCGGCAAACGCAGCGCTGAAGCTGTAAAGCTTATCCTCAAAAAAATCCCCGATGCTAATGTGTTTTCGTTAGATGGCGGTTTGAGGGCTTTTATTGGAGAAAGATAATAATTTCGGATTTGATCGCTCTTCCCCATGTCATTTCGAGGTACGAAGCAATCGCAAACTGAGCAAGTCGATAAGCGCCGTGAGATTGCCACGCTATCGCTCGCAATGACATAATTTATTCTTACTCTGGAAAAAAGAAGAGCTATTGTTTCGATAACATATTTAATAAGATACTTCACTAAGTTCAGATAGCAAATCCGAAGCGAACATCCCAAATTCGAAATCAGGGGTGTGCTGCTACCCAAACCTCGCCATCCTCGAAACTCTCCTTTTTCCAGATAGGTACGGTTTGTTTTAAGGTGTCAATGATGTAACGACAGGCATCAAAGGCAGCGTCACGATGTGCTGCAGATACAGCAATAACAACCGGAACTTCACCAACCTGCAAAATACCTGTACGGTGATGGATCAATACCCTTTGTACCGGCCATTTTTCAAAAGCTTGTTTCGCTATTTTTTCCATTTCGCTCACAGCCATAGGTTCGTAGGCTTCAAAATCGAGCTTTAATACGGCTTTACCCTTGGTCGCATTACGTACAGTGCCAATAAATACATCAATACCACCTGATTCGGGTGACATAACCCAGTCAATGCAGGATTGAATGTTCAGGGTTTCGGCAGAAAGTAATATTTGCGTATTGTTCATCAGATGTTCTGGTCAGTCAATATTTTTCTAAAGTACTTTGGCGATTCTTCATAACCCTGGCGTTGATAAAAACGGTGGGCACCAATCCTGCGCGAATGGCAATGAACCTCAATCCTATCGCAATTTCTTTCGTTGGCAAGCCGGGTAAAGTGTTCTTCTAATAAATAGCCAATTCCCTTGCTCCGCGTGTTTTCGTCAACAGCAAAACAACTTATCCTTGCAAAATCCCCCTTGGTTGCCAGCTGCGGAATAAAATCAAAGGCAATAAAACCGGCAACCTCACCATCAAGTTCATAAACCAAAACTTCTGATAAGGGCTCGCTTAACATGATCTGTAAGTTTTGCTGCAAATAAGCCTCGGTCCCGGGATATCCTAATTGATCAAGCAGTTTTGATATAGCCGGCTGATCGGCCAAAGTAGCTTTTCTGATACCCATTGTTTTATATATAATTAAGACGAGATTCGGATCAGGGGGACGAAGAGATCAGGACTTGTTTGTCTTTCTGTCTTTTACCTTTTGTCCATCTGTCCTTGTTCCAATAATCCTTATTCCCCAAAATCATCCTCCGCTTACCGGCGGAATAATAGCAATTTCGTCGCGTTCATGTATGGTATCTCCGGGCAGGGCGTATTCGTTGTTAACAGCCACCATGTACGATGCCAGTTGTTTTAAGCGCGGATACTGTTGCTCCAACAAGTATTTTAAATTGTAAATGGTGGCATCGTTTGTTAATTCAAGGCTAACCTGCGAATTTCCAAATATCTCCTTTGCCACACCAAATGCCAGCACGTTAATCGTCATATCTCAAAATTATATCAAAATAGCTTACAAAGGGCATCAAAAGTGAATTAATTACTTATAAAAGGCTTCCCGTTTAGAGTATAGGGAGGCTAAACAAACATGCGTGCTTAATTGTATATTTGATTATGGCCACAAAGTCAACACAAAGCATCCGTATTGTAAAGGTAAACGCCACCGCGGGTATTACAACTACCGACGCCCTTGCCATTGAAGAACCGTTAGAAATAAGGCTCGAGCATGGTCCGGAGACACAAAGGCAGGTCCAAAACATTTCGGTTACCATGCGTACACCCGGTCATGATGCCGAACTGGCAGCCGGCTTCCTGTTTACCGAGGGTATCATCAAAAACCCGGAAGATATAACCTCAATCGAACATTGCTTTATTGCTTGTGCCGAAAATAAGGAGAATGTTATCCAGGTAAGTTTAAACCCCGGCGTTGTACCTCACCTGCAAAATACAGAACGTAATTTTTATACCACTTCCAGTTGCGGTGTTTGTGGCAAAGGCTCTATCAATGCCATACGTACTGTGAGCAGTTTCGCAGAACAGACAACAGACCACGATACCATACAAGCCGATATTTTATACCGCCTGCCTGAACTTTTACGCCGCTATCAGCGTGTTTTTGATGATACCGGTGGGCTCCATGCATCGGCATTATTTACCCCCCTGGGCGAGCTTTTATTGCTGCGTGAGGACGTAGGCCGGCACAACGCGCTTGATAAACTTATAGGCGCGGCACTTCATTACAACTGGCTGCCCCTGCACCAAACGGTACTGTTACTAAGTGGCAGGGCAAGTTTTGAACTGGTACAAAAAGCGGCTATGGCGGGCATGCATATTATTGCAGCTGTAGGCGCCCCATCCAGTTTGGCTGTGGAGCTGGCAACAGAATTTAACATTACACTAATAGGATTTTTACGCGATGAGCGTTTTAATATATACACCGCGGCACACCGCGTGTTAATACCAAGTTATGAAAATACGTATTAAAGGTAATTCATTAAGATACAGGCTTACCCGCACTGATACTGCCCAACTGGCCGAAGAAGGGTATCTGCAGGAACAGGTTGATTTTGGCAGCCAGCAGCTTTTTTACGCACTGCGTGTGGTTGATGACGAACAACTATCGGCTACCTATAAGGATAACACGATTACTATGTATGTACCTAAAAGGTTAGTATTGGAATTTGCAGATACCGACAAAGTGGGCTTTGAGGGCATACACGGCAATTTAAGCCTACTGGTTGAAAAGGATTTTACCTGTCTGGATAACGTAACTGAAGATCAGAGCGATAATTACCCCAATCCATTAGCGGCAAAAAAGGTATGAGCAAGGAGATAGAAGAACGGCCTGCTGCAGAAAACCCGGAGGAACTGCTTCACCTTAAACTGGAACCCCAAAAGAAATGGGCCGCCGGCATCCCGGCGGTATCGGCGGCTATGGTTGATATTTTGAAAGAAGCAGGGTTTGTGCGTGGGATGGAGGGCTTGTTCAAAATGAACAAAAAAGACGGCTTTGATTGTTCTGGCTGTGCCTGGCCTGATCCGGACGATGACCGGTCGCCCATTGCAGAATATTGTGAGAATGGCGCAAAGGCCCTGGCTGAGGAAGCCACAACCAAAAAGCTTACGGCCGAATTCTTCGCCCAAAACTCCGTTACTGATTTGGCTAAGCTAAACGATTATGAAATAGGTAAAAAAGGTCGAATAGCGCAGCCTGTTTACCTGCCTAAAGGTGCAACCCATTATCAGCCCATCAGCTGGGACGACGCTTTTAAAAAAATAGGCGACAAGCTAAACAGCCTGAAATCGCCAAATGAGGCTGCCTTTTATACCTCCGGGCGCACCAGTAACGAGGCATCATTTACTTACCAATTGTTTGTGCGCGAATATGGCACCAATAACCTGCCTGATTGCTCCAACATGTGCCATGAGTCAACCGGTGTTGCACTGGCAGATTCTATAGGTATTGGTAAGGGCACGGTAACCTTGAATGATTTTTACGATACCGACGTCATTATCATCATAGGCCAAAATCCTGGTACCAATCACCCGCGCATGCTTACCGCGCTGCAAAAAGCAAAGGAACGCGGATCAAAAATTATTGCTGTTAATCCCCTGCATGAGGCGGGGTTAATGGGCTTTAAAAATCCACAAACAGTTAAAGGGTTATTGGGTATCAACACTCATCTTGCAGATTTGTACCTGCAGGTAAAGATTAATGGCGATATGGCTCTGTTAAAAGCTATTGAAAAGTTGTTGTACAAGGCGGAGCTGGAAAATCCGGGTAAGGTATTCGACCATGAATTTATAAAAAATAATACCGAAGGTTATGTGGCTTTCCTTGATCATTTAAATCAATATGACCTTAATCAGCTCGCATCGGAAGCTGATGTGCCACTGGCTCAAATTGAGCAGGCTGCGGACATACTTAAAGATAAAAGCAAAATCATTATTTGCTGGGCTATGGGTGTTACCCAGCACAAGAACGGTGTTGCTACGGTAAAGGAGATTGTTAACTTGGCCATTTTAAAAGGGAGCATTGGCAAACCGGGCGCCGGCCTATGCCCCGTGCGGGGGCATAGTAACGTGCAGGGCAACCGTACCATGATGATATTTGACAAGCCCTATCCCCGCCAGATGGATAAGCTGAAAGAGGTTTATGGATTTGAGCCGCCGCGTGAGCATGGGTATGATGTGGTAGAATCTATACAGGCGATGCATGAGGGCAAACTGAAAGTGTTTTTTGCCATGGGCGGTAATTTTCTTTCGGCTACGCCGGATACTACTTATACTGCCGAAGCTTTACGCAAACTGGTGATGTCGGTACACGTATCAACAAAGCTTAACCGCAGTCATCTGGTGCATGGTGAGGAAGCATTGATATTGCCTACACTGTCTCGCAGCGACAAAGACATGATCAATGGCGAGGCCCAGTTCATCAGTTGTGAAAACTCCATGGGCGTAATCCAGATGTCGAAGGGCATGCTGGAGCCCATATCTAAAGATATGATGAGCGAAAACCAAATCGTGTGTCGGCTTGCTAAGGCCACCCTGGGCAGTCGCTCGGTAGTAAATTGGGATAAATATGAGAAAAGTTATGATGCAATACGTGATGATATTGCGAGGGTGATTCCGGGATTTGAAGATTATAACCAAAGAGTACGTATCCCCGCAGGTTTTTATTTACCCAACGCCCCGCGAATGGGCAAGTTTGAAAGCGAAAAACATGGCAGTCGGGTAGTGTTTAACATAGCCGATCTGCCAAAGCACGAGCAAGCCGACGGCGAATACCGCATGACCACCATCCGCAGTCATGACCAGTTTAATACTACTATTTATGGGCTCGACGACCGATATCGTGGCATACATAACGAACGACGGGTAATATTCATGAACGAAACCGACGTGCAAAAGGCCGGCTTTAAATCGGGCGAGCAGGTTGACTTGTATAACAACTACGGAGGGGTTGAGCGTGTGGCCCGTCTGTTTGTGGTAATCCCTTACAGCATTCCCGCAGGCTGCACTGCCACCTATTACCCCGAAGCTAATGTTTTGATACCAATAGACAGTGTTGCAGAACAAAGTAATACGCCTACATCAAAACTGGTATTTATTAAAATTAAAAAACATTAGCCCGCATAAATATCAACTTTTTATTCAGCCAACTTTAAACGCCAGGTGGCCCGTGTACGTCCGGATTTACTTAAAGAAGCGCGCTGCTCTTCGGTAGTAACGGCCATGAGATATTTTAAAGAGCTTGCACTATGGTATCCTGGCTCAGCTTCCTGATCAATTACAAGACCTTCGCTTTTAAAGAAGAATTCAGCTTCGGCAAAGCTGTTAAATTTGTTTCGCTCAGTGTTATGTTCTTTAAGAAACTGATCTAATTGATCATTTACTCTCAATTCGGGCATTTTCCTTTCCGATTTGATGTAAATATCTGCCGTGATCCAGTAACCGCCTCTTTTTTGGAGAACGGTGCGAATATTTTGGCAAAGTTTTCTTTTTTCATCTATATCCAGGTAAACCAGTAACCCTTCATTTACAATAGCAATTTCGCCTTCGGGAAAATGGTTTATGATGTTCAGAAAATCTGTTTCGTTAAGTGCATTTAGGGGCAGAGTTTCCAGTTTGCCTTTGGGGGTGAAATTGGATGAGATCAGCGCTTCTTCCAGTTTTTGTTTGATGTCAATTACATTAGGCAGATCGGTATCAATGTAATGAATGTCATTATCAATGACGGTATCGAGCCCGCGGAATGAAAAACCTGACGACAGTTCTAAAATATTTTTAGCAGTCAGGGACCAGAGCAGCTGGTTAATACTTTTATACCTTGCTTCAAAATGCAACACCCGCGCCCAGAATATAATATTGCCTTTGCTAAAATCGGGTATATAAGGCTCCGGTTGCGAAATCAGCCGGGCGGCCTCAAGTGCAAAAGGGATATCTGTTAACCCTTTTAATAGTAATAATGACCTTGCCGAAGGGCTTATAGAACTGTAATCACGATTTTTTATAGTTGATGCTTCGTCTTTCATAGATCGTTTTTATCGCTGCTGAATGATAATACAAACGGAGGTTTCGTCGCTGACGGCAAATTCAGTTAAACCCCAGGGCTGGTGTTTGATCACATTTAGGTTAGGATGTAAAATTTCCGGATTTTGGGCTTTGATTTCTGCATAATAGCCTTCAATATCATCCGTTTCAATGCGGAATTCCGGTCTGTCGCCTATGATAAAGTTTTCTTCGCTGGCAATTAGCTGAATAGTCACCCCATCGCGGGCCATAATGCAAAAATCGTTTTCTGCGTATTTTACCTCAAAACCAAGAGCGGTAAAAAACCTGATACCGGTATTGATATCATCATAAATAACTTTCGGGATTATTTTAAGTAAGCTCATATTTAAATATTTAATAAATTTTAATCAGGACATCGGGTTATAACATATCTCCCAGAAATTATTTTCCAGGTCGGTTATAATGCCACCATACCCACCCCAAAAAAGCTGGCGAGCTTCTTTAACAATAGTAACACCCTTGGCTTTGAGTTCGGCAAATAGCGTATCAGTTTGCTGTGGTGAGACTGTATTTAAAGTGAAGTAAAATTTAGGTGATATATGCTCGCCGGCCAATGCGCCCAGGTATTTTGCATGTTCTTTTTCTTTATAAAGCGTTAGGATAATATGCTCCAGTCTGAACATAACAATATCCGGGTTTTCATCCATGATTTCCCAGTTAAGCACATTGGCATAAAAATGCTTTAGGTTGACTAAGTCTTTTACCGCTAATGTTATGGCATTTAATTGTGGCCTCATGATATTTAAAATTGATATCGCAAAACTCAGCAGTTTTAACGGTAAAATATTTAACAAAAGTTAAATAATACCAACCACTACCTAATCTTATTGCGGATGCGGCTTAACGATACTTGTGTAATACCCAGGTAAGTTGCTATGTGCTGCAGTGGTACGCGCTTTATTACCTCTGGTTTTTCTCTTAACAGGTTCTCGTAACGCTGGGTGGGACTGTCTTTCAGATATGAAAAAAAGTGCCGCATAAACTCAGTCCTTCGTTCATTGGCGTGGTTCATCATAAAATGTAGTATTACCGGGTCTTTTATAATTATTTCCATATCGCGGGTATCTAACCAGCGCAAGCGTGTAGGCTCTAAGGTTTCAATACTGAATTGGCTGGGTGTGTGTTTATAAAAACTTTCCGGCGATGAAACCGCATCGCCCTCAAAATAGAATTGAAAGCTTATTTCTCTGCCGTCGTGATTAAACCAGGTACGCAAACTACCTTTTTCAATTAAAATAACCTTGCGGCAAATATCCCCTTCTTTTAAAAGCAGGTGCTTAGCGGGTACATCCTCATACTTCCATAAATGGCGATACTTTTTCCATGCGGACGGTACAGTAGGCTGAGTTAGTAAAGGGTTATTTTTCATTGCCGGTGGCCTGGTTAAACATTAAAATAGTAAACGCAAATATTATATCAAATATATATTATGCGTCTCTTAATATTTGGCGGGTCAAACAAAAGTCGTATGTAATGTTTTTATTATTAAAAAAACATTATGTCATTCGATCAATATCATGAACCCGCAAGCGAGCTATCGGCAGAGACCCGCACCTTTGCCAGGATGATTGTTTCTTTAACTGAAGAAGCTGAAGCCATAAATTGGTATGAACAGCGTATTGCTGTTGAAACCGATAAGGATGCCAAAGCCATTATGCAAAATGCCCAGCAGGAAGAGTTTAAACATTTTGGTATGGATCTGGAGTTTTTATTACGTAAAAAGCCGGTTTGGCAAACTACCCTTAAATCCATTTTGTTTCAAAAAGGCGATATTGTAGAGCTGGGCACAAAAGGCGAAGAGGCAGCTGAATAAACCTTTAAGTCATGACAATTAACCGCATAGAACTTGTACAAGGCGACATCACCAAAGTTAAAGCCGATGCCATTGTAAATGCCGCCAATACCTCATTGCTTGGTGGTGGTGGTGTTGATGGTGCTATTCACCGTGCTGGAGGGAAGGCCATATTAGAGGAATGTATAAAAATACGCAACCGGCAGGGTAGCTGTAAAACCGGAGAGGCTGTGATGACCACTGCAGGTGATTTACCAGCCAAATACGTGATACATACCGTAGGTCCGGTTTATAATGATGGTAAACACGGTGAGGACGAATTATTGACTTCGGCGTATCTGAACAGTCTGAAGCTGGCTACAGAAAACCATGTAACAACATTAGCCTTTCCAAATATAAGTACGGGCATTTATCACTTTCCAAAAGAAAAGGCAGCTGCCATTGCCATTAAAACAGTAAAAGATTACCTGGCAGATCACTTTATTGTGCGGCAGGTGATATTTGTTTGCTTTGACGACGAAAACTACGGCATATATAAAAAATTACTGAAGTACTGATAATAGCTGTGGTCCGCTAAATCATGCATCCGGCTTTTGAAGGCTAAAAAATTATGTTTATGTTAGCGTAATGCACCCTGCGTTAAAAAAACAATTTGAAGGAAAGATCAACTTTTCTGCCGAACATGAACAGCTGATTGACCGGTGTTTTAAACCAAAATCAACTAAACGCAATGAGATACTGGTTGAAAAGGGGAGCATCGTAAAACAGATTTTTTTTGTAATAAAGGGGTGCCTGCGTATATTTTTAATTGATGATGAAGGTAATGAATCAACCCGTTTCCTGATATTTGAAAATCACTTCGGAACTGCGTTTCCCAGCTTTATATTACAACAACCCTCATTAGCGGCCATACAAAGTCTTGAACCATCGGAGCTTCTGGTATTAAACTATGCTGATCGTCAAAAATTAATGGATGAGGTTCCCGGTTGGGAAACGATGTATCGTATTGGGCTTGAACAAGATTATATAGCAGCCATTCAGAGGATTGAGAGTCTGATTACTATGGATTCTAAAGAACGCTATCAAATACTGATGCAAACCCAGCCCGAGATTATACAACGGCTACCCGGAAAAATAGTGGCCGATTATCTGGGTGTATCACAGGAAACCCTGAGCAGGCTTAAATCAAAAAAATAATTTATTGACTATTGTCAATCTTTTTAAGTGAGGTATTGTCTTGTTTTGTGTTATAAAACCTATAACACCATGCATAAGTCATTGTATATTACCATTATAATAGCGCTGTTATGCCACGCTGTTTGCGCACAAACCCAAATTGGCCAGCGTACGCTCCATTTTAAAGACGAAAAACGTAACCGGCCCTTAATTACTGAAGTTTGGTACCCCACAATGGATACTCTCAAAAAAAGCGACATGGCTTTTTCGCCGTTTGTTCGGGCCAATTCAGTTCGAGACGGTAAACTGCCAACCGTTAAACTGCCATTGATCATTCTTTCGCATGGCACAGGCGGAAGCCGGCTTAGCCTCGAATGGCTGGCCGACTCGCTGGTTAAAAGTGGTTTTATTGTTGCCGCAGTTGATCACTGGGGTAACACTTTTGATAACAAAATAGGAATTGAATTTGCCAAGCCCTGGGAGCGCCCGCAGGATATCAGCTTTGTATTAACAAGCCTGCTGAACGAGCATGATTTTAAAGCAATTATAGATCCCACCAAAGTTGGGGCGGCGGGTTTTTCATTCGGCGGATTTACCGTTATAGCGCTGGCTGGTGGCAAATTTGATTTTATGACCCTGCGTAATTATTATAAAACTGTAGGTCATAAAGAACTGGAGATACCCGAGTTTCCCAACGTTGCGAAATTTCTTGATGATAGCACACTGTTGGCCGGTGCAAAAAATTATCCTCCATTGCAGGATAAGCGTATTAAGGCATTTTTTTCTATTTCACCAGCTTTGGGTCCCGGTTTTGTATCAGGTAAGCAGGTTAAGGATATAAGTGGGCCTGTGTATATTGTTGGTTCGCAAAGTGATAGCATAGCACCTGTAAAAACAAACGCCCTGCATTACCATGAGCTTATCAAAGGCTCGCAATATTATATAAACCCTGGTAAAACCGGGCATTATGTAATGTTGCAGGAAGCTATTGATGAGGTAAAAAAACAGGCGCCCATTTATTTTACAGATGATTCATCAGTAAACAGGCACCAGGTACATATAAAGGTTGATAGCCTGGCCACTAATTTTTTTACAAAGTATTTGAAATAAAGTGTGTAAGGCTATCATTTTCCGCGCAAACTATGTAATGTTAAAAACAGATTAGCTGTGTTTTAAAGTTTTGTAAGTGTTTGCAATTCCGCAAACATTTTTTTTGTGTTGCCGTTGATTTTACTTACCGTAATCAAGATTTATCTATCACTATATCAACGACATGAAAAACCTCCTGCTTTTTATAACACTATTCATAACCGGTACAACCTGCCTACAGGCCCAAACTAAAACGTTACATGATGTTTACGGTGGAATCGAATTAACCCTACCTGTTGTTATGGGCAACGGCATGGGGCGCAATGATAACGTAATCCTGTTCAGGCCCGATGGCACATTTAATCACCAGCTGGAAAAGCCGGACTGGAAAACCCGCGTTACCGGCAAGTATACAATTGAGGGTCAAAACGTTTTATTGCAATACAATGGAGGCTCTAAAGATAAATTTATACTTGAAGCTGATGGGGACCTTGATGCGGGTAGTTATTCGCTATTAAAACTGGATACTTATAACAGCATTCCTCCGGGGTATTATGGTTTTACAAGCAGCAGTAGCTCCGGTGGAGGGGCAACGGGTATGATTTTCGTAGGCACATCAGGTAAAAGAGGTTTGTATTTTGACGGCAAAGGTAATTTTACCAGTAACCGGTCGTCAGCAACTATGGTTTCGGGCGAGGGTATTGGCGGCGGGGGTAGTAGTAAAGATAGTGGTGCAGGTACCTATATTATAAGCAACGGTATACTTACTTTAAAGTATAACAATGGGCACACGGAAATGCATAGCTTTTTCAGTCGCCCCCGGGAAAAACCAATTATGGCAGTTGTTGATGGTAATATCTACTTTATGGAAGATGACAGTAAAAGCAAGGAAACTGTTGCTTCGCATCCTCCTGAAAAAACCAATGCAGGCAGTACTCCAATATCAAACAGCAATACTTCGGTTAACAGTACCACAGATGCACAGTCTGTTTTAAATAATGCTAATATGGCTTTAGGAGGCGCCCGGCTCGACGCTATTAAAAAGCTGCAAGTTACCGCCTCTACAATGGGTATAAATGCGCTGATCAAGATGGATCTCGACGCCCAGAAGGTGCGCGTTGAACAACGCAGAGCGCAACAGCTAATTTTGGTTGAACAACTTGTTGGTGACGAGGGTTGGCAATGGAAGAATGGAAAAAAACAAAATCTGCCGGCAACGCGCATACTGGAGATGAAACAGAGTTTAAGAGGTGGTCCGCTGGCATTTCGCAAAGTAAACATCAGTCGTATGGAAGATGTAAAAGTGCAACCCATTAAAAACAATATGACCATGATTACTTATAAAATAGATGGTACTATTAACCTCGCTATTCTCAGTAGCGCCAATCAACTGGCAGGGGAGGGTATTAAATTAAATCAGCTGATGGAAACGGCCGCCTTTACAAGTTATAAGACAGTAGATGGGGTAGTTTTTCCGGCAACAGAAGTGCAAACAAATGGCACGTTTAAATCCAATGTCAGCTATGATAGTTATATAGTAAACCCTAACTTTAGCGATAGTGACTGGAGGGCACCATCGTTATAAACCAGGTTTTTAATTAGTTATTGCCATGCCTTGTTACCGGCTGGGAGAAAGTAAATTCTCGCAATCGTTTTCGTAATTTCTATAATACCCTCCTGGCCAATTCTCCTAAAACTTAGTACTTAAAACATATATTTGAAATTACTAACCGCAATTTCATCTACATGAGAAAGAAGTATTACCTGCCACGCATCAGCGTGGTATCAGTGTTTATTGCCGGGCTCGCGCTATCTGCATCGGCACAACAAAAAAATATTTATCATAAGGGCTGGATTGATTTTAATAAGAATGGCAAAATGGACGTGTTTGAGGACTCATCACAGCCCATTGATAAACGAGTTACAGACCTGTTGAGCCAGATGACCGTTGAAGAAAAAACCTGCCAGATGGCTACACTCTACGGCTATAAAAGGGTTTTGAAGGACGAAATGCCTGTACCCAATTGGAAAAATGAAATTTGGAAAGACGGTATAGCCAATATTGACGAGGAACTGAACAACCTTACCTCTACAACCGATAAGGCAACTACACCTTATTCATACCCATACAGCAAACACGCTTCGGCTATCAACACCATACAAAAATGGTTTGTGGAAGAAACCCGTATGGGTATCCCGGTTGATTTTACTAACGAAGGTATTCATGGGTTGAATCATGACCGTGCTACACCTTTACCTGCTCCCATATCAATAGGCAGTACTTTTGACAAACATCTGGTACATGAAGCCGGGCAAACCGTGGGCCGCGAGGCAAAGGCTTTGGGTTACACCAACGTTTATGCGCCCATACTTGACCCCGCCCGCGACCAGCGCTGGGGCCGTGTGGTAGAATGCTACGGTGAAAACCCTTTCCATATTGCAGAGCTGGGCAAGCAAATGGTTTTGGGCATACAGGAGGAGGGCGTTGCCTCAACACTTAAACATTTCGCAGTATACAGCGTACCCAAAGGTGGCCGCGATGGCAGTGCCCGTACAGACCCGCATGTGGCGCCAAGAGAAATGTACCAGATTTACCTGTACCCGTTCCGCAGGGTAATCCAGGAGGCACATCCCATGGGTGTAATGAGCAGTTATAATGATTGGGATGGTGTGCCCATTACCGGCAGCTATTACTTTTTAACCGAGTTGCTACGCCAAAAGTTTGGATTTAACGGTTATGTGGTGTCAGACAGTGAGGCGGTTGAATATTTGTACTCCAAACACCATGTGGCTGCCGATTATAAAGAAGCCGTAAGGCAGGTGGTAGAGGCTGGGCTTAACGTGCGTACCAACTTTACCATGCCGCAAACCTACATTATGCCCCTGCGTGAGCTTATTAAGGAAAATAAACTATCCATGAAGCTGATTGACTCCAGGGTGGGCGATGTGCTGCGGGTTAAGTTCCGTTTAGGATTGTTTGATGATCCTTATGTAAAAGATCCAAAATCGTCTGACAAAAAAGTGCATACGGTTGCCGATGATGCCATGTCACTCAAAATGAACCGTGAATCGATGGTATTGCTCAAAAACGAGGGCGATCTGTTGCCTTTGGATAAAAGCAAACTGAAAAATATACTGGTAGCCGGTCCGCTGGCTGCCGAAGATAATTATGCTACCAGTCGCTACGGCCCGTCGCACAATCCGGTGACCAATGTACTTGATGGTATTAAAAAATATGTAGGTAAGGATGTTAACGTTAATTATGTTAAAGGATGTAATGTTGTTGATGCCACCTGGCCCGAAAGCGAGATCATTGAAACTCCGTTAACCGCGCAGGAGCAAGCCGGTATTGATTCGGCAGTAGCGCAGGCTAAACAGGCTGATGTGGTTATAGCAGTTGTGGGCGAAGATGTAAAACGGGTAGGGGAAAGCCTTTCGCGTACCGGGCTTGATTTACCCGGCCGTCAGCTTAAACTGATCCAGGCCCTGCAGGCTACCGGCAAACCGGTGGTTATGGTAATGATCAATGGGCAGCCGCTTACCATTAACTGGGAAAACAAATATGTACCTGCCATACTGGAAGCCTGGTTCCCCGGTCCGCAAAGCGGGCTGGTGGTTGCCGAAACCTTGTTTGGCGACAATAACCCCGGTGGTAAACTGCCCATAACCTTCCCTAAAACTACAGGGCAAATTGAGTTTAACTTTCCGTTTAAACCGGCCTCACAAGCTGGTCAGGGCGGTGATAATAGCTGGGGCCACACCAGTGTTAACGGCGCTTTGTATCCTTATGGCTATGGTTTGAGCTATACTAAATTTGAATACAGCAACCTGCAGGTATCGCCGGAAAAAGAAAATTCACAGGGTGATGTAAAGGTAAGTGTTGATATAACCAATACCGGCAGCCGCAAAGGCGACGACGTGGTACAACTTTACCTGAAAGATGAAGTGAGCAGTGTAACTACTTATGAGTATGACCTGCGTGGTTTTGAACGTATTAACCTGGCTCCGGGCGAAAAGAAAACGGTAGAGTTTACCCTGCATCCCGATGACTTGGCGCTGTTAGACAAAAACATGAACTGGACGGTTGAACCCGGCAAGTTCCAGGTAATGATCGGCAGCTCATCGATTGATATTAAGCTGAAAAAGGAATTTGAAGTTCAGTAAGAGCTGAAAAGTAAAGCGGAAAGCTTAAAGCGAAGATAATTGATCAAGCCTTCCGAAGTTTTTAAAACTTCGGAAGGCTTTTTTTATGTGCTATATTTAAATTAAAGTGTAAACATAGCTTGATTAATATGAGCACATCAACCCAACAAATTATACCTATGCTGGCTTATGAAGACGGCATAGCAGCTTTGAATTGGTTATGCGAGGTTTTTGGATTTGAGGAAATAACCCGAATGACTGATGATAACGGCCGGTTAAGCCATGGTGAAATAGCTATGGGTAATAATATTCTTATGGTGGCCGAACCCACACCCGATTATCAGGGCCCCGCTCGTCATGCCCAAAATTGTGCTATAGCTGCTAAATTGTATAGTGTTCCTTATGTTATTAATGGTGTATTAGTTTATGTAGATAATGTGAAAAAACATTACGAACAAGCAAAAAACGGTGGAGCAACAATACTGTCTGAACTGGAGGAAGGTTTCCCCGGAACCCGTTATCGTGCCGCGGATCTGGAAGGCCAACGCTGGATGTTTATACAGAAGGAGTAATTCATACGATAACAATCAATATTCATAATATCTTTTTTACAACACTGTAGGCAATTGTTTCATTAATTTTGTCAATTAATCAGGCGCTTACTAACTGTGATAATTACAGTTGTACTTAAATACTTTATTTATATTTTTATACAATTCAAAACACTAAGGCGTTGCCGGTTATAAATCAACTATAAATTATTGAATGGAACTTGAGAATAAAGGGGTTAAGGGCAGTCAGCTGAAAAATATGATCATTAAAAGGCTTTATTTTAATAAAGCCATGTCATGTGCCGGACTGAGTGAATTATTTGATAAAAGCATACCATCAATAGCTAAAGCCATAAATGAACTAATGCACGAGGGCTTTGTAGTTGAGGATGGTTACGCCCCGTCGAGCGGTGGACGCAGGCCTTTGATGTACTCGGTAAGGTCAAACGCGATGTATATCCTGGCTATCGCGTTAGATCAGCTTACAGCGCGCATACAGCTTTTTGACCTTCAGAATAACCCTGTGGCCGATATGCAGACATTTGAGCTCAGACTGTTGAATAACCCCGATGCTCTGGCTAAACTGGTTGAAGAGATTAATAATTATAACAAAAGTACCGGTATCGCTAAAGATAAAATAGCCGGTATTGGTATCGGGATGCCTGGCTTTATAAACGTAACCGAGGGCATTAATTACACTTACCTTGATGCTGGCGGTCAAAGCCTAACAGCATACCTGACAACCAAAACAGGCATCACCACTTATATTGATAACGATTCGAGCTTAATAGCTCTCGCTGAGCAAAAGTTTGGTATAGCCAAAGCTCAAAACGAAGTAATGGTTATTAACCTGGGCTGGGGTATCGGTTTAGGGATGATTGTTAACGGAAAGCTTTTCAGAGGATACACCGGTTTTGCAGGCGAACTGAGTCATATCCCTTTGTCGGAAGATGGCGCCCTTTGCGAATGCGGTAAACGTGGTTGTCTTGAAGCTGAAGCATCTATGTTGGTTGTGGCTCAAAAAGCCATTGCAGGCATTAAACAAGGGCGCGTAACCAGTTTAAAATATAACAATAATGATCATTCCAAACTTATGGGTGATGCTTTACTGGAGGCCGCGAATAATGGTGATCAATTTGCCATTGAGCTGTTATCAGATGCAGGCTATAAAATAGGGAAGGCACTGGCAATACTGATCCATATCATGAACCCGGCTATTATTGTATTGAGTGGTAGGGGAGCAAAAGTCGCTAAAATACTAATGGCGCCTATACAACAAGCCTTGCATAAATATTGTATCCCGAGGCTGGCGGCCGGTACCGAACTCCTGGTATCAGAACTTGGCTTTGATGCTGAACTGGTTGGCGCAGCTGTGCTGGTTATGGAAAATTTTGATAAAACAGTAAAAGCAAAAGTGAGCAAGGGTGCAAAATCGGCAGCAGCTTAAGGATGTGCAATCTGCACATTTGAAATTTGCACATCGGATCTTATCCAAATACTTTTCCTGAATAATCCATCGCTTCCTGAAATTTGGTCAAATTAAGGCCCAGGGACTCGTTTTGTGATTGGAGGTATCCAAGTAGGTTTTCTGTAGCAATATTGCCTGTAAGGTCATCTGCGGCCATTGGACAGCCACCATAGCCTTTCAATGCTACGTCAAATCGTTTACAGCCACTTTTATAAGCCGCTTCTATCTTCGGTTGCCAGGTATCGGGAGTAGAGTGCAGGTGTATTCCAAATTCAGTTTCAGGGAATTTGCTACATAGGTCGGGGTAAATGCTGGCAATTTGCCCAGCTTCGGCAATGCCAATGGTGTCGGCTAATGCAATATGATGTATTTCTTGTTTGGTAAGTTGCTCTGTCCACTTTTCGATAATGCCGGTGTTCCATTCGTCGCCATAGGGATTGCCAAATCCCATAGACAAGTAAACCAACAACTTTTTACCAGACGATATACACAACTCATGTATCCTTTTTACATTTTCAAAAGCATGTGGTATGGTGGTATTGGTGTTGCGCAGCTGAAAGGTTTCGGATATCGAAAAGGGATAGCCCAGATAGGTGATCTCCTTATGTTTTACTGCATCTTCGGCACCCCGGTAATTGGCAATTATGGCCAAAAGTTTTGACCGGGTATTGTTCATATCAAGCTTTTTCAATACCTCGGCGGTATCTTGTAACTGTGGTATGGCTTTAGCCGATACAAAGCTCCCAAAATCAATGGTATCGAAACCAACTTGCAAAAGCAGGTTAATGTATGCCGCTTTTATTTCGGTCGGTACAAAATCATGCAGGCCCTGCATGGCATCCCGCGGGCATTCGGTTATCTTTATATTCATGTAAGTTTTGAGTTATAAGTTTTGAGTTCAGGGCATCAAAATCTGATTAAAGTTCTTAATATTTTACTGATAACTCAAAACCCAGCACTCAATCAACTGTATTGGGCAAATGATGATCCTCGGTAAGCCCCTCACGTTCAAACTTGCGTATAATAAGCCTCGTGCCGCCATTGTAAGTAACATAGCTGGATACCCAGTTGATGAATACGATCACCTTATTGCGACCGCCTAAAAGCGATATCAGGTGAACGAACATCCATACCAGCCAGGCAAAAAATCCCTGAAATTTTATTTTACCCAAATCGGCAACGGCTTTATTGCGGCCAATGGTTGCTAATGAGCCTTTATCAAAATACTTGAAAGGTGCGGTAGGTTCGTGGTTAATCAACGCTGTTATTGATTTGGCTACATGCTGGCCCATTTGTATAGCTACTTGTGCCACTCCGGGATGCCCTTTCGGTGTGTCATGTGTTATCATGGCCGCTACATCGCCAATGGCAAATATATTATTGGTGCCCACTACACGACAGATACTATCCGTCCGGATGCGGTTACCTCGTTCAATAATGTCTTTAGCAATACCCTCCGGAATAACGCCCATAACTCCCGCGCTCCAGATCACATTTTTGGTTCGGATGGTTTTACCGCCTTCAAATTTAATTTGTTCACCATCATAACTCTCCACCTTCATGCCCAAAAGCACCTCAACACCCATACCGGTTAAAAACTCCTTGGCAGCATGTGAGGCCTCATCAGAGAAAGGGCCCAATACTTTAGGTAAAAAATCAACCAGGTACACCTTCATATCCTCTTTTTTTAGTTCGGGGTAATCTTTAGTCAGGATATGGTTTCGCAGTTCGGCCAGGGAGCCCGATAATTCAACACCGGTTGGGCCAGCGCCTACCAATACAAAGGTTAGGTAAGGGTCACGTTCTTCCTTAGTGGGTTTCAGCAAAGCTTCTTCTATGTTTTGTAATATATCATACCGCAGGTTAAGCGCTTCGGGAATGGATTTCATGGGCATCGAAAACTTTTCAATATCCTTATTACCAAAAAAATTGGTGGTCGATCCTGTGGCTATCACCAGGTAGTCATAGGCTATTTCGCCAATGGTGGTATCAATAGTATTCTTTGCGGCATTTATCTTGGTTACTTCAGCTATCCTGAACCTGAAATTCTTTTGGCTGGCAAAATTTTTACGCAGCGAAAAAGCTATCGATTCCGACTCCAGGCTGCCCATAGCAACCTGGTACAAAAGGGGCTGAAAGGTATGATAATTGTGCTTATCGAGCATTAACACCTCAACGGGTTTGTCTTTCAGGTGTTTCGCTACCTGCAGGCCACCAAACCCTCCGCCTACAACAACTACCAGTGGAAATTTTGAACTATCTGTTATATTCATTTGCAGGTGTTTTTAAGCCCCCTCTAAATCTCCCCCGAAAGGGGAGACTTTGTATTTTAAAGCCCTCCCTTCCGGGGAGGGTTGGGAGGGGCTTATTTCTCTATATAACAAAAAAGGCCCCAAAAGTTCTTTGGGGCCTTGTAAATAAATTCAATTAATTTATTATCTCAGGTCTTTTTTACCAAAGTCAACAATAACCGGCGTAGCCACGCAGATAGATGAGTATGTTCCGAAGATCACGCCAATCAACAACGCAAACGAGAACCCTTTAATCACGTCACCACCAAATACAAACAACACGATTAATACGAATATTACCGTTAAGGCGGTAATAATGGTACGGCTTAATGTGCTGTTGATAGCCTGGTTAATAACTTCTTCCGGGTTATCGGTTTTAGCATGGTGCAGTTCCAGGAACTCGCGGATCCTGTCGAACACTACCACGGTATCGTTAATAGAGTAACCAATAACCGTTAATATCGCTGCAATGAACGCCTGGTCAATATCCAGTGAGAATGGTAGTATACCTCTGAATAAAGAAAAGAACGATAATACCAGTAACGCATCATGCGCGGTAGCCACCATCGCTCCCAAGCTGAACTGCCATTTACGGAAGCGGATCAGAATGTAAGCCGAGATAACAAATATGGCGAACAATACGGTATATATAGCTGATGTTTTTAACTCATCGGCCACGGTAGCACTTACTTTCGAGAAACCTACTATATCCTTATCAGTAATACGGGTAGCTTCCTTGCTATTTAAAGCCTGGATCAGTGTGTTCTTCACTTTGGCATCTGTAGCTGCATTGTTATCCCTGATCAACAGGTTGGTAGTGATGCTGATCTTATCGGCACCAAATGTTTTAACCTCGGTACTGCGACCTAATGTTGCATCAACAGCATCGTGTATAACCTCAGTAGTTACACCTTTATTCGGGAAGGTGATGATATAGTTACGGCCACCTTCAAAGTCAACACCGTAGCTAAAGCCGCGGGTAACAATAGAGATTAAACCGGCAGTTATAAACAAGCCAGAGAAAATATAGAACTTGAAACGGTTTTTTACAAATTTGAAAGCTGCATTTTTAAAGGTGTGTGAGCTCCATGGGTTTGAGAATTTGATATCCCAACCTTTGTCAAGCATCCACTCAAATATAACCCTTGATATCAGTAATGAGCAGAATAATGAGGTGATGATACCGATCATTAATGTTGTTGCAAAACCCTGAATAGGACCTGAACCAAAAATGAACAGGATTAAACCGGTTAAGAAAGTACTGATCTGTGAATCGAGGATAGATGGCAGGGCGTGTTTAAAACCATCAGCAACAGCTATTCTTAATGATTTACCAAGCGCAAGCTCTTCACGAACGCGTTCATAAACCAGTACGTTGGCATCAACCGCAATACCCAGGGTTAATACGATACCGGCAATACCTGGCAAGGTTAATACCGCGCCTAAGCTGGTTAATACACCCATCAGGAAGAATATGTTGATGATTACCGCTACCACCGCTACAGTACCCGCGCGATTGTAATAAGCTATCATGAATATCAATACTACAACCAAACCTAATATGCTTGAGGTTACACCAGCATTAATAGCTTCCTGACCTAGTGACGGACCTACTACTGCTTCTGATATGATGTGAGCAGGTGCAGGTAAACGACCGGCTTTTAATACGTTGGCCAAATCCTGTGTATCTTCAATAGTAAAGTTTCCTGAAATAGATGATACACCACCCGAAATTTCGTTTTGAACAGTTGGGGCAGAGTACACATTGTCGTCAAGGACGATAGCGATAGCTTTCTTGTTAGTACCTGATGATGCCTCGGCAGTGATGGTGCGCCATTTTTCGGCTCCCTGCGAGTTCATAACCATGCGCACCTCAGGACTGCCTTTTTGATCAACATCTTTGCTGGCGTCATTAATCACATCGCCTGATAGTACAGGGCCGTTATCGGCTCCACTTAGTTTAATGGCGTATAATGCAAATGCTTTATCCTTGTTGTTCTTAATTGGCTTTACTTCCCAAAGGAATTTCAGGTTACGGGGTATTACCGCCATAACATCCGCACTGTGTAGGTATGAGTTAATTTTAGCAGTGTCTCTCAGCGGTGCATAACCCACTACAGGGCCCTGACCTAATTGCTGCTGACCACTTTGATCCTGACCGATGTTTGGAGACATCAGGGCAAATAACGGGTGCGATGCTGCAAGCTGTGTTTTGTTAGCTAATGCAGATGTGTCTTTTGCTGCGTTCTTCTGAACTTTGCTTAACAATGAACCGGCTTTTGCTGCTGTATCTGTTTTTGCAGTAGTTGTCGCTGCGGTAGCAGCAGCAGTTTTTGAAGAATCGGTTTTAGCAGTTTTGTTTTTAGCTGCTAATAAATTGTCAATATTGATCAGGTACTGGTAAGCTTCAGTATTGTCAAAAGTTTCATAAAACTCCAGCTTTGCCGAACCTTGTAATAATTTACGAACACGCTCCGGTTCTTTAACCCCAGGCAACTCAACCAAAATACGGTTTGAGCTTTGCTCTAACTGAATGTTAGGCTGGGTAACACCAAACTGATTGATACGGGTGTTTAAAACAGTGTATGATTGTTTCACCGCGGTATTAGCTTGATCTTTCAAATAAGATTCAACTTCGCTGTTTGAGGCGTTGAATTTCAGGTGATCCTGGTTGTCCCTTGTAGAGAAAATAGCTGCAAGCTTTCCGTTTGGATTTAGCTTTTCATATTCGCTGACAAATAACGAGATGAAATCCTTTTGAGTGGTTTTGGCATCTGCCTGTAACTTGTCGGCATTTTCCAAAGCCTGGTTAAAAGTAACATCAGGATTGTTGTTGGCAATTTTCCTCACCAGCTCGTTAAGCGAAATTTGCATGGTAACGTTCATACCACCTTTAAGGTCGAGGCCCAATGCAAGTTCTCTTTGTTTTACGTATTGATAGTTGTGTTTTAACAACGGATATACCGGTTGTGTTGACATAGAATCCAGATACGCTTTTTCTCTCTCAGTGTCACCCTTCGAATATACTTTGGCATCACTTTCAACTTTGCGCGCCACCCATGTAAATGAAAGCTGGTATAAGCATACTACAGCTAATAGAATGGCGAAAAATTTAATAACCCCTTTACCTTGCATTGAATTATAATATGTAATTAATTAGTTTATAAGCTCTTTTAAATAAGACGGCAAATCTAATAAAATTTCGCAAGCATGAAATTTTAAATTAAAACAATTTAATGACAAAAAATGTTACCGTCGCTCAAGCGTGATGAAGGCGTACCTGTACTTATTTTTTTCATCTGGTTCAAAGTTTTCACGCTCCGTTTCCTTCCAGTCTTCGGTATTTAATTCCGGGAAAAAGGTATCGCCATCAAAATCCTGGTCAATAACCGTCAGATAAATCCGATCAGTCAGAGGAATAGCCTGCCGGTAAATTTCGGCACCACCCACAACAAATACTTCATCTTCGTTTGCACAAAGTGCCAGAGCCGCCTCGAGAGAGTTAACCACCTCGCAGCCCTCGATACTGATGGCCTGCCGGGTGATGATAATATTCCGGCGTTTAGGCAACGGCTTGCCTACAGAATCATAAGTTTTACGACCCATGATTACGGTATGTCCTGTAGTAACATCTTTAAAATGCTTCAGGTCATTGGGCAGATACCAGAGTAATTTATTGTCTTTACCAATAGCATGGTTTTTAGCTATGGCCACTACGATGGATGTTGTCATTGGTTCAATTGTCAGTTGGTTTTATATTTATTGGAGCTGTTTTTTCAACTAACCACAATTTAATACCATCAAAATTTAGTTCGCCTTTACTTGCGGCTATTGTTATATTGTATTTTTCGTCTTCAGTTGCAATAATATCAATTTCAAATTCAATAAGTGTTAAACGCAACAGTGTATAAGCTGTTCTTTTATTTCCATCAAGAAAAGGATGATTGATTATGATACTTTCAAAAATGGCAGCCGCTTTATCAATTGCCTGAGGATATAAGTCCTGGCCATCAAAGATAGCATCAGGTCTGGCTATAGCGGTTTCTAATCCACCCTGATCTCTTATGCCTTTAATATCTCCAAATTTTCAATTAAAATATTGTGTATTATCAGCGTTGTCTTTAAATCGATCATTGAGCGAGCCTTTGTAACAAGCTTTTATCCTCCAATAATATTTTTCGTAAATTATTAGTGAGTTTGATTTGCTCAGGCGTTTGAGTTTGAAGTTCTTTTACAAAATCTAAAATATCTTGTAACACAGTTTCGGGTACCTGGTCAAGCACCTTTTGTATTTCATTTTTTATTTGAACCGATGTCATGCTCAAATTTACAATTTTTTAAATGATAACGCCAATGAACCACATTACACCGCCACGGCTGCTTTAATGTGTGACCATGGATCATAGTTTTCCAAAGTGAAATCTTCAAACTTAAACGAGAAAATATCTTTTACTTCGGGATTAATCTTCATAGTAGGCAGCGGACGTGGTTCGCGGCTCAATTGCAGGCGTGCCTGATCCATATGGTTATTATACAAATGGGCATCTCCAAAAGTGTGGATAAAGTCGCCATAGTCCAGATCGCAT
The DNA here is from genome assembly GCF_034262375.1 of Mucilaginibacter sabulilitoris. Taxonomy (NCBI): domain Bacteria; kingdom Pseudomonadati; phylum Bacteroidota; class Sphingobacteriia; order Sphingobacteriales; family Sphingobacteriaceae; genus Mucilaginibacter; species Mucilaginibacter sabulilitoris. Next base: position 5,834,191 of record NZ_CP139558.1, on the reverse strand, counting down.
ACCTGGGCCATCATCATGGTAAGTAGCGCGTATGATGCAATGTTGAATGGTACGCCCAAAAATATATCGGCACTGCGCTGGTATAGTTGACAAGACAATTTACCCCTCAATTCCCCCTTTAGGGGGTTAGGCGGCTCTACATAAAACTGGAACAAACTGTGGCAGGGTGGCAGCGCCATCTGGTTTACTTCGGCCACGTTCCAGGCCGATACGATCATGCGGCGCGAGTCGGGATTATTTTTAATCTGGTTAACCACCTGGGCTATCTGGTCAATATGTCCGCCATCAGGACTTGGCCATGAACGCCACTGAACACCATATACCGGCCCAAGGTTCCCTTCGGCATCAGCCCACTCATCCCAGATGCGCACGCCGTTTTCCTGCAGATAGCGAACGTTGCTGTCACCACTCAAAAACCATATTAGCTCGTGGATGATGGATTTAAGGTGCAGCTTTTTGGTGGTCACCATCGGGAAACCATCTTTAAGGTTGAAACGCATCTGGTAGCCAAACACACTTACCGTACCGGTACCGGTTCTGTCGTGCTTTTGCGCGCCGGTTTCCAATACATGCCTCATCAAATCGAGATACTGTTTCATTTTATTTTTTTGTTGATTAAGTGGCTTGTTGATTGGGTGAATGGTTGAATTAGGTTAATTAAATTTTGAAGAACTTAATGAACTAATGAACCGGTGAACCAATGAACAATTTCAGGACAAAGAAAAATAATCTAATTTTGGTATCCTAACAGATGTGTAAAAATACAAGCGGTGTTAGTCTTTTTTATGATCCTTTTTCCAAATGCAAAAATAAACATTGGTCTTAACATTACAGAACGACGGCCCGACGGTTATCATAATCTGGAAACCATTTTTTACCCTATCAACATTAACGATGCCCTCGAAGTAGTTGAGAGTAGTGAATTAAGTTTTACTTCATCAGGATTAGATATTCCGGGGAGGATGGAAGATAATCTTTGCATTAAGGGGTATCACCTGCTTAAAAAAGATTATGATCTGCCGCCCGTAAGTATTCACCTGCACAAAAATATCCCAATAGGCGCGGGACTGGGCGGGGGATCTGCCGATGCGGCCTTTTTTATTAAGCTCATAGACCAGTTGTTTAAGCTGGGTTTATCGGTTGAAAAAATGACAGATTATGCCCGGAACCTCGGAGCAGACTGTGCTTTCTTTATTGAGAGTAAACCTGTGTTTGCCTTTGAAAGGGGCGATGAGTTTGAACCCATTAAACTCGACCTGTCAAAATATAAAATTGCCCTGGTGATGCCCGATGTGCACATATCAACCTCCGAAGCTTTTGGCGGGATTAAGCCTACGCCGGTTAAGGACTCTTTACTTGACCTGATAGCCGAACCAATTACCGAATGGAAAAAATACATCAAAAATGATTTTGAAACATCGGTGTTTAAAAATCATGTGGAAATACGGGGCGTAAAGGCAGCGCTGTATGAAGCGGGAGCGATTTATGCCAGTATGAGCGGGAGCGGAGCTTCTGTATTTGGCATATTTGAACAAATACCCGATCTGCAGCACCTGGCAGAAGACAATCAGGTATTTTATGATATTTAATTCAGGATTTCGGATTTGATTAATCCGAAATCCTGATGAGGATTAGACCCCGGCATCTTCACTAACGCCCCGACCTATGCCTTCTACCCAATCGGTATCGCCACGGCCTTTTGCAACGGCGGTTAATAAGCGGCCGTGTAAGGCGTTCACGAGCGGCATGGGTGTTTCACTTGCTTGTGATAGTTTAAATGCAAGACGCGCGTCCTTATAGCCTAATTTCGACTTGAAACCTACGGGTTGATACTGCTTGCCGGCTATGGCTTTGCCATAATTCTGAAAAATGGGAGCGTTGAATAATGTAGATCCAAAAAAGGCAGCTACCTGCGTACGGTCAAGCCCGTTCTTCTCGGCAAGGGTATAAGCCTCCGCCATCATTTCCATAGAAGCCATGATCATGAAATTGCCCGCAACTTTTACCACGTTAGCCCCGCCAACTGTGTCGCCAAAATCAATTATGCCCTGACCCAGACAATCAAGTACTGGTTTGGCGGTATCCTTTGCGTGTTGGTCGCCAGAAACGCATACCCATAGTTTGCGGGCCTCGGCAGCTTCGGGCCGGCCAAATACAGGCGCAGCCAGGTAATGACTGCCTGCTTCTTCATGCAGTGTTGCCAGCTGTTCTGAAGTTTCGGGCGAGATAGTGCTCATGGAAATATGCAGGGCGTGTTCGGGTAATTTTTCGAGTATGCCTTCATTTCCTAGTGTAATTTCTTTCAGTATCTCATCATCTGCCAGCATGGTGATCACAATGTGTACCCCTTCAGCGGCATCGGCAGGGGTATTGCATTTGGTGATGTGTGCCGCATCAAGTTCATCGGCTTTTGAGAGGGTACGGTTGTAAACCTGTAAGTGATAGCCTTCGCTGATGAGGTTTTTGGCCATGTTAATGCCCATGTTGCCGAGACCTATAAATCCAATCCTTTTGTCCATAATAGTTGATAGATGTTTAACTGATATAATCCTTGTCTTCGTCGCTTAGTGTATTGGGGTCTTCTTTTTTGCGAATGTTGTCATGATAGCCCTCGATATCAAATTTTGCTTTTTTAGGTCGACCAACCATAATGCCTAAAATAAATGCGACCGCCGCCACAACTGCCATCATCGTGAGTTTTGAAACATAAAAGTTCGCGAATAAAAAAGCGAATGGAACCTTGTCGGTGTTTTGTGCTAATGCGGCGGTCAGCAAAATAGTGACCACTACAATTACGATTGTTTTAATGCTCATGATGATTTGATTTAACAGTTAATACAATATGCAGTTTTTAAATGTTTATTAAAAATGATTTTTAATGTGGCAGCGGAAGATCCAAAAAGAGGTGACTATTCCGGATGACAAAATGGATATGACTGCACTCATGGTTTGCCACCGGTAAAATAGTCGTGATTTTTTAAGGGGTGAAAATCTGGTTCACTTTTTCACATTCTGAAATTTAAAAACGGGAAATGGTTTGTTAGTTGCCATCATGAATTTTGCTTGCTTGATTTTACGATGCCCCGTCGTTTTTTTTGCTCTGCTCCCCGGGTGCTAATCCAATGGTTTTTCAGACCCGTAAAACAAGCCAATCTGCTTCGCTGAGAATCCTGAAAATTTCTTCTGTTTTTATTTTTTGTATGCAGTAGGGGATGTCTGTGCGTTTTATTTTCATTCTCGTTTTCGGTGTTGAAAACACTATGGAAAGAAATTCAGTAGTTATGATATATGTGTATCTATTAGTTAAATAAGTTAATTTAACTATTTCATTAACAATTTTTTAAATCGAAATTTAAATCGTTTTATTTCTTATGCTAATATTTTTAGTTTTTTGTAATTTAAGTTAGATGCATTTTGTTAAATTTTTACTTTTTATAATTATTGCAAATGTTTGATTATTAAATTTATATGATTTTTATACTTATGCTATTTTTAAATTTTTCATTTGATATTTTTTGTGTTAAAATTTTAAAATGATCCGTTGTGGTTATTTCACAAATTTTTCACATCGGAACACTAACTAAAAAAAGAATTTTGCCACTGTTGATACGAAAGCGTTTAAACGGTGCAGAAGATGCCGAAAAATATAAATGCCGCACAGGGCTTAAAAATGCCTAAAAATGCAAGGGTGATTTTATCCCCTACCGGAGGTTTTGGGAAGTAAAATATGGCAATTAGTAGGGTTACTTTGCTTTCGTTGTTGGCATTATAACGACAATGCAATGCAAGTATATGGCGAGGAAATCCAGGAAGTGGAAAGAAAATGAGCTGGCTTATGCCCGGCTTTTACGCTTGATGATTTGCTTTTGGGCTACCGGAAAAAGAAAGATTGTTGACAGGATAATAACCGCGCCTATCCAAAACCCGGTTGTCATTTTGTTCATGTCGCCAAAGAAAATAAACGACATCAGGATGCCATAAACCGGTTCGAGGTTGGTGACCAGAGCTACCTTGAAGGCTGAAAGTTCGCGCATAACCGATACCCCGGCAACGTATGCAAGTGATGTGCAAACAGTGCCGAGTAGTATCAAATATACCAGGTCATGGCTATTTAAAAATAATGCGCTGGTATATCCATGGGTAAATAAAAGGTATAAAGAGATCCAGAAAAATGCTCCGGCAAGCTCATAAAATGCGATGGTTGGCGCCTCGTGTTTCTTTACAAATTTTGAATTGATGATAGAAAAAAGACTGGCGCAAACCGCGCAAACCAGACCGGCAATGATACCCTTAGTGTATCGTGTTTCAAATTTAAAAATTAATACAATGCCAATGATGATCAATATTCCTGACAAAATTTCGAGCTTCGAGATCTTTACTTTATTGATCAGCGGCTCCAGAATTGCCGTGAATAAAGTGATGCTGGATATGCATACAAGCGCCACCGGAACAGTTGAAAGTTTAATGGAGGCAAAGAAAAGTACCCAGTGCGCACCCACCAAACCACCTGTAAAAAACATCTGAAAAAACGTTTTTTTAACAATTTTTATGTCGGTTTTATTGAATTTAAAGTATAAAAACAGCGAAATAAATGCAATAAGTACGCGATACCACACCAGTTGTACGGCAGAAATGGTGATAAGTGCACCCAAAATTCCGGTAAAGCCCCAGATAAAAACTGTGAAATGGAGTATGATCAGGTTCTTATTCGGGCTTGCCGAACCAATTTTTTTGGTCACTATTTTGGTGCTTTTAAAAGTAAATAATAGCCCAGCAGGCCAAATAGAACGTTAGTTATCATCACCGTAAAAACAGGGGGTACCCCGCCTTTTATGGAGAAAACAATAGAGAATTTTTCGACAATGATGTATGCAAAACAAAGCAAAATACCTATCCCCAGGGGTAAACCAACACCGCCTCGTACCTTTCGTGAGGATAGGGCTACGCCCAATACAGTTAACACATAAGCCGATAACGGGTACACAAAACGATGGTATTTTTCAAAATAGAGGTTGTTTAAAACTTCCGGCCTGCGTAGTTTTTCTTTCTCAATATTACTGTTTAAGGTGCTTAATGACATGGCCGCATACACATTATCATATACAATAAAGTCGGTAGGGTGCATATCAAGTACCGTATCTTTTGATGGAACTTCTTTAATGAAGCTTTCTTTTAAGCCGTTTACGTACTTAACAGAGTAGCTTTTGAGCGACCAAACCCGTTTTACAGAGTCATAAGTGATCGAAGGGGCTGTTAATTTTTCGCGCAGCGTATCACCATTGAATTTTTCCATAATAAACTGGTAACCAGTATGTACGGTTGGGTCGTAGTTTTGAAGGTACACAAAAGTATGCTTATCAATTTGCATGTGCACCTCGCTCTTGGTAGGGTCATTATCTGTTATGCCATTATTGTTTTCAAATGTGTTTTTTAGCTTGTTTGTGTATGGTATCAGGTATACATTGGCAAAAAACGATACAATAAATATTAAGGTAGAAGCTATAAAATAAGGCCGCAAAAAACGATTGAAGCTTACCTTTCCGCTCAAAATGGGCACTATCTCCGTTTGGTTGGCCATTTTGGCCGTGAATAATATTACCGCTAAAAAGTTGATCAGCGGCGACAACATATTCAGGTAAAAGGGGATAAAACCGGCATAATACTGAAACACGATATCGTGAAATGTTGCGTGTTTATTCAGGAAGTTATCCAGCTTTTCAGACACATCAAACACTACCGATACCACTATAAAAACACCCATGGTAAACACAAAAGTGCCCAGGTATTTTTTAATAATAAACCTGTCGATAACCTTCAAATGCCGGTGTATAAAAGCCCTCATGAGTTATATAATATGGTTTTTAATACCCAAACAGCTACCATAAAGGCTATATTTATTATCTGTCATTATTTGAATTTATGCTCTGTTATAATCGTTGACCAAGTTGTTTAACCATTGTATTTTTCCAGTTATAAAACTCGCCTGCTATGATCTTTTTGCGGGCCTCTTTCACCAGCCACAGGTAAAAATGCAGGTTATGCAGTGTGGCAATCTGCGCGCCAAGCATCTCGCCCGAGTGTATCAAATGGCGTAAATAAGCCTTGGTGTAGGTTTTATCGGCAAACAGTTCGCTGTCATCTTCAATGGCCGAAAAATCGTTCTTCCATTTTTCGTTTTTAATATTAATAATGCCATTTTTTGTAAAAAGCATGCCATTACGGGCGTTACGCGTTGGCATAACGCAGTCAAACATATCAATTCCAAGGGCTATATTTTCCAATATATTTACCGGTGTTCCTACACCCATTAAATAACGTGGTTTTTGCTGCGGTAATATATTACAAACAATTTCTGTCATGGCATACATTTCTTCGGCCGGTTCGCCTACCGAAAGCCCGCCTATGGCATTGCCTTCGCGTTCGTATGAAGCTATAACTTCTGCCGATTTTTCGCGCAGATCTTTATATACTGATCCCTGTACAATGGGGAACAAAGTTTGGCTGTAACCATATTTTGGCGCTGTACTGTCAAAGCGATCGCAGCAGCGTTTAAGCCAGCGGTGGGTCATGTCAATAGATCGCCGGGCATACTGATAATCGCATGGGTAAGGGGTACATTCATCAAAAGCCATGATGATATCGGCACCAATTACACGCTGTATATCCATCACATTTTCGGGTGTAAACAGGTGTTTTGAACCGTCAATATGTGAACGAAAGGTAACGCCTTCTTCCTTAATTTTACGTACTTCGGTAAGCGAATACACTTGGTAGCCGCCGCTATCAGTTAAAATTGGGCGGTCCCAACCGTTAAATTTGTGCAATCCGCCCGCGCTTTCAAGCGTGTTTAAACCGGGCCTCAGGTATAAATGATAGGTATTGCCCAAAATAATTTGTGCCTCAATATCATCTTTCAGCTCGCGCTGGTGCACTGCTTTTACGGTGCCCGCCGTACCTACAGGCATAAATATAGGGGTTTGTATAGTACCGTGGTCGGTGGTAATTTCACCTGCCCGGGCTTTTGAAAGCGGGTCTTGTGCTGTTAAATTAAATTTCATTTTGAGGTTGCAAAATTAACAAATAAAGCGGATTAAGGGGCAAGGTATTGAGGCGATTAAGGAGGGATGGATGGTGTAAAATGATTTAAGTTTCCATAAGATGGATGCAACACGGGTAAACTTACCCCAGCATCGCTGCGCTTGTTGGAGAGGTTTAGCTTTTTCTTGCAAAATTCGACTGGGTGTTTCTTGCAGAGAAGCTTGAGATTTTCCGGATTTTATGTTTTGATGCTGGTTGTGGCGTTTGTTGGGTAGTAAAATGACGAAAAAAATAACAGATTATTTGAGCGGGGCCTTTAGGAGCCTCTGTAAGTGATTTTGAGGTGTTGGGATGATGTCCTGATTCATTTTAACATCGCCTCGCTTATTGGCCTTCTCTGTTGCTCTGCGCAGAGGGGGGTGTTTTTTTATTCTTTAAAAAGCTCCCTCTGAAGCCTTTATGGAGGTACCAGGCTCTGTAAAACCATTAAAAAGGTGGCTGCCGGGAGCATAAATTTAAAATTATCCGCATATGTACGATTTTTAGGGAGATTATAGCGACAACTGATTATTGTAAGTGTGGAAAAAAATATTTCAATGTGTGCAACAATCCTTATGCAAACTCCGTTAATCCCGGCGATTTTTAACAACTTTACCTGATTATTATCATCTTTTGGAAACTTACCTACACAACGTACTTTTTATTCTTTTTCAGCTATGTTTTATGGTTCAGTTGTATTATCTGATAAGTAACCATAGCCGCCTTACGCGGTATAAACCAATGGAGCAATTGCCCGAGGTTTTAATACCAGTTTCTGTAATTATAAGCGCCCGCAATGAGGCCAAAAATTTGGCGGAAAACCTGCCTCTTATATTACAGCAAAATTATCCCGATTTTGAAGTAATAGTGATCAATGATTGCTCGTACGATTCATCGGATATGATACTGCAGGATATGCAGCGTGAATATCCCCATTTAAAAGTGGTAACCATTACAGAGCATGACCGCTTTAAAACAGGAAAAAAATTTGCCCTTACCCTGGGAATAAAAGCCGCCAAAAACGAATATTTATTGTTTACAGATGCCGATTGCAAGCCGGCCTCGGTAAATTGGATAACACGTATGGCAGCTAACTTCAGTACCGGAGCGCAAATAGTTTTAGGTTATTCCCCTTATTACAAAACAAATAATTTCCTGAACCCGTTTGTGCGTTTTGAAACCATAAAAACGGCAATAAATTACTTATCGGCAACGCTTAACGGCAACCCGTATATGGGGATTGGACGCAACCTGGCTTATACCAAAAAATTATTTTTTAGTAATAAAGGCTTTGCATCGCACATGCACGTTATATCTGGTGATGATGATCTGTTTGTAAATCAGCACGCCACTGCCGATAATACTATTATTGAAATACACCCTGAAACCTTTATTTATACCAGTGCCAAAACCACTTTAACATCATGGTACAGGCAAAAAAAAAGGCACATGGGTGTAGGCAAACTGTATAAAAATAAACACAGGCGTATGCTCAGTTTTGACGCTATGAGCGGTTTTATTTTTTATATTTTGCTTATATTATGCCTTGTTTTTAAATATGAACCGTTACTGGCATTAGGTTTGTTTGCTTTTAGGTTAATATTACAATTAATTATTTACAGCAAAATATTTAAAAAATTGAACGGTAAGGATCTGATATGGTATTTGCCTTTCTTTGACCTTATTTACTATATGTATTTAAATGTTTTTGGGCTGATCGGTACATTTTTAAAAACTACCCAATGGAAATAAATGCCAATTTTACCGATAACGCGAAGAACGATTTTTACCTTGTGCTAAGGGCCCGGGAGGGCGATCAAAAAGCGTATGCCGATTTAATGCACCGGTACAAGGATTCGATTTATTTTATGGTTTTAAAAATGGTTAACAATAAGGAAGATGCTATGGACCTTACTGTTGAAACCTTTGCCAAGGCGTTTGAAAAATTAGATAAATACCAGCCCGATTTTGCTTTTAGTACCTGGCTGTTTAGGGTGGCTACTAATAATTGTATAGATTTTATCCGCAAAAAAAAGCTCAATACCATGTCAATACATGGTATGACAGATGATGAAGGTGACGACAAGCCCCTGCAAATAAAAGCCGATGTTTTAAATCCCGAGGAATCATCTATTAAAAAACAGCAAACACAGGAACTGAGATTGCTGATTGAAAGCTTGCCTCACCGTTATCGTAACCTGATTACACTGCGCTATTTTGACGAATTATCATACGAAGAAATAGCCCAGCAACTTGATTTGCCCTTGGGTACGGTTAAGGCGCAATTATTTAGAGCCAGGTATTTGCTGGGCAACATCATTAACCGTTTTAACAGGGATGACATCTGATATTATATACAAATACTTTCCACTTTTAACTACAAAGCAACATGCTCAAATTGAGCAATTGCCCCAATTATATGATTTATGGAACAGCCAGATCAATGTAATATCGCGCAAGGATATTGATCTGCTGTATGAACGCCATGTACTCCATTCAATGGGCATAGCCAAAGTAATGCCGTTTTTGCCCGGCGAAAATGTGCTTGATGTGGGTACCGGCGGTGGTTTTCCGGGTATTCCGCTGGCTATTTTATTCCCTCAAACTGAGTTTCATTTGGTTGATTCTATAGGCAAAAAAATAAAAGTAGTACAGGAAGTAGCCAAGGCATTAGGACTTACCAATGTAAAAGCAACACATGAACGTGCCGAGCAAATAGATGAAAAATTTGATTTTGTAGTATCGCGCGCGGTTACACAACTTAAAGATTTTTATCCCTGGGTGCGCGGCAAGTTCAAAAAGGAATCAAAAAATGCACTGGCAAACGGCATCTTATACCTCAAAGGTGGCGATCTGGAGCTGGAGATCAAAGAGTCGGGTTTAAAAGTACAGCAGTATTACCTCAAAGACTATTTTACCGAGGAGTTTTTTGAAACCAAGCAGGTGATATACGTGAAAGGATAAAAGGGTTTTACCCTGGCGTCATGCCGAACTTGTTTCGGCATCCCACATTCAGGTTGTAAACTATGCAGGGTGAATGCCCTGAGAGATCCTGAAACAAGTTCAGGATGACATTTTTTATTTAAAAAAGAGGAGAGGGCATTACATGGAAAAATGCCGAAGCGGTTTTAGCCGTTCAGCATAGGTAACTATTTTGGTTATAATTAGTTATTTGCCATTTGCATATCCAACTATTACAACTTCTAAATCTGCGCTGGTTATATCAGTGACAGCTTTTGGGGATGGTTTAAGCAGCCCGGGGTTTGTACTATCGGTAGCAATAATATAATTTACTTTTAATGTATAATTTCCCGGTTTAACATTGTCTACCACCTTAAATGAAGGGAGCGCTTTCACAATATCATCGCCGCATCCATAACCAATTCCTTTTACCATTTGCACGTTATTGATCTGCTTGTTATTATTAAGGTTATACTTAATAATAACAGCACCCTCGGCATTGTTTCTTTTGGCCTCTGATGGATACCTGGCGGTTTTTCCAATAAACTTGCCCATATCTTTAAACGGTGGTTCGGGGGGCGGCGGCGGCGCTTTTTGTTCAGCGGGTTCTTTAACAGGTTCAGCTGGCTTTTCAGGTGCGGCTGGGGGGGGTACAAGTTCTACATCAATTACCTTTATGCTTTTTTTAATCTTTGGCGGTTTGTTCGCTTTGGCTGGGTTTGCGGGTGGCGGCGGTGGCGGCATGTTAGCTATTTTTTCAGGAGGTTTTGGAACAGCCATTTTATCCGGAAACACATACCCGTATTTATCCAGAAGCAGTTTTTTGTCTTCGGCAGAGGCTGTACTTTTGCGATAGATTTTTTTGCTGCCTTGTTTCTCGGTTATTGTTACTTCAAAATCTGTCTTATTATTAACTACGGATCCTATTTCATCAAGCTTAACACCGTTCTTATTGTCGATGCTCCTTGACCAAACTTTTGTGGTGTCCGAAATTTTTTGTGGCGCCAGATCTATAAGCGCATAGGTTTTACTGAAACCCAGTGTGGAGGCGCAAAGGGCCACCGCACAAATGGGCACAGCTACGAGGTATTTTAGCCTGGCTAAATTCCCCGAACGTTTTTGGTTTAACATAATGATCCTCTTTTTTAACAAGTTATAATTGAAAAATGAATGGGTTACAGATGAGGCATTGAGTCCATACGCGTTATTCACCAAAAAGGATGAGTAGGCGAGGGCATCCGAATCATAGGCTGCGGTTTGCTCATCGGCAATGTATTCGTGCACGGTTTTAATGCTGTTTTGCAGCAGGTAAACAAAGGGATTGAACCAGTTTATGATCTTAATCAACTCCAGGAATAGTACATCAAGCGTATGTTTTTGCCTGATGTGTACCAGTTCATGCCTTATAATAATGTCGCTTCCGGCAGTTTTTGAACCGATAAACAGGTAATTAAAAAAGGAAAATGCTGTGTTGGAATCTTCCACAGGTATAATTTTGTACTTGTCCTCTATCGTTTCATGGACAGTCCGGGTCATGCGTGTTAGCTTAAACAATTTTAAAAGCAATATGACAGCCAGCACTGCAACCCCCAGTAAGTAGGCGTAAAAAAACATATTCTGTATGCTCAGATTAAAGTCATTAGCCTGATTTGTCGTAGGTTTTAAACCGGTTGATATCACATATGCCGTAACGCCAGTACCTTGTTCAGCAGCTTTTAGTATGCCTATTTGCATCAGTGGTAATGCAAAAGATAATATACAACTAAGCAGCAGGTACACCCTGTTTAGGGTATAATAGGTTTCGTTCTTTAAAAACAACTGATACCCGGCGTAAAATACCACGAGGTACAAATTTGCTTCGAGCAGATAATGGAGCCAGTTCATGGTTTTTTGTTTTTAAGTTGATCAATTAAGGATGTCAATTCGTCCAGTTCCTTTATGCCGAGTTTCTTTTCGTCAACAATAAACGATACCAGGCTTTGGTAGGAATTGCTGAAATAGTTTTTCATCATCTTATCAAACGTGAACTTTTTGTACTGGTCATCGCTTATAAGCGGAAAATAAACGTGCGAGTTACCGTAAGCTTTATGGTCAATAAACCCTTTACTTTCCAATACCCTTATCACCGTTGATACAGTGTTATAGGCGGGTTTTGGATCGGGCATTTGTTCAACAACATCTTTTACAATGGCCTCTTTCAACTGCCAGAGTATCTGCATTATCTGTTCTTCGGCTTTGGTTAATTCTTTAATATTCATAGTAAACTATTTTTGTAGTTGGCTTAAATAAAGGTAGCAACTATTTTTATAGTTTGCAAACTATTTTTATAGTTTTTTATTAATGCTAACTTTTTTAGGTTTTTTTATATTTTTACAGATGCCCGTACATAATTATTGTATACAGCCGAAATCTATACCTGCACAGCTAAAACATTCATTAATCCATCAAATAGCGTTAACATTTATAAAAACCTTGGGCCCGGTTACGGCTAAATCGCTCATAGCTTATTTGGGTAGCGAGGAAGAAATCTTCAGAACATCGCCTGCTAAAATGAGCAGGATACGGGGCATAGGCGACAAAAGGGCCTCGCAGTGAGACTTTGACGATGCCCTGAAAAAGGCCGAAAAAGAACTGGTATTTATCGAAAAACAAGAAATAGAGCCTATATTTTATACCGATAGCAGGTATCCAAAAAGGTTAAAAACCTGCAACGATTCGCCTGTGTTGTTGTACACGAAAGGTAATATGGATCTAAATCCGCCGCACGTAATCAGTATCGTTGGTGCACGTAACGCTACCGACTATGGTAAACAACTGTGCAGAGCGCTTATTGAAGAGCTGCAACAGTATAATGTGTTAATTGTAAGCGGTTTAGCCTTGGGGATTGATGTTGCTGCTCATAAAGAATGCCTGAGGCTTAATATGCCTACGGTGGGGGTGCTGGGTCACGGGCTTGATAGGCTTTATCCAAGTCAGAACCGTGTAACGGCCGATAAGATGCTCGAAAATGGCGGTCTGCTAAGCGAATATCCATCAGGTACAGTGCCCGACAGGGAGAACTTTCCGCAGCGGAACCGTATTGTTGCCGGTATTGCCGACGCTGCCGTTGTGGTGGAGGCGGGCATAAAAGGCGGCGCTTTAATAACTGCGGAGATTGCCAATTCCTATAATAAAGATGTATTCGCGTTCCCTGGCAGACTGGGTGATGATTGTTCTGAGGGATGTAATTTCTTGATCCGCCACAACAAAGCGGCATTGCTTACCTGTGTGGCCGATCTCGCTTTTAGCCTAGGATGGGAGAAAACAGGAGACGCAAAACCCATTGAACAATTTAGCCTGCCTGTAGCCATTGATGATTTAACTATAAAGGCCAATATGCCGATGAGCGCGCTGGCCATGAACCTGCTGAATATGGAAATGCAGGGATATATCCGTTCCTTACCGGGGAAAACCTATAAGGTGAGTTGAGTGTTTTGAGTGGTGCGTTTTAAGTACTGAGTTTAAGGAGTGTTGATAAATAATAGCTCACAATACTTTGATAGAGGTGAAACTCAAAACTTATCATTCAATACTCAAAACTGTCTCTAAAATTACCCCTTGGGCGAATCGTAGAATGCTAAATGGCCATCTTCGTTGCTGATAGAGCGCCAATCGTCGTTATCAAAGCTGATTAATGCAACCGCGCAGGTGGGAACATCGCGCATTTGGCCGGTTAAGTAATACAATATTTGGCTGATACCCGGATTATGCCCAACTAAGGCAATAAAATCATATTCGTTTGGCAGGTTATTAATGATATTTATCAGTGTACGTTCGTTGGCTTCGTATATTTTTTCGTCAGTATCTGATGGTGGCAGGTGCAGGTGTTCTGCAAATATCTGTGCGGTGGTCAAGGTACGCAACGCCGGACTGGTTATAACAATTTCAGGGATGAGGGCTCGCTCCTTTAAAATATTGGCCATGAAAAGAGCATCCTGCATGCCAGATTGCTTCAGCGGTCGGTCAAAATCAGCATAACCACTTTCGTGTGTTGCTTTAGCGTGCCTGATCAGTATTAGTCTTTTCATGTGGAAAGTATTAGGTTGCAGTAAGATAAATAAATAACCTGATAATATTACAACGGGAATAAGTTTGGTTAGGTATTACCTATGAGCACAAATAAAAAAAGGAGCAAAGCTCCTTTTTTTATACTTCTTTTTTAAATCAGCTTAAAATGCGTAGCCTACTGAAATTCCAAAAACGCGGGTTTTTAGTTTACCGCCATCTGCATTTGGTGCTATATTTGACAAGCCCAAATCATAGTTAACGTTGAAAAGCAAACCGGTTTTAAATTTAATGCCGGCTATGGCATTTGCACCATATTCCATTGATTTAATATCGCCGTCATCACCAAATTTAATGTCCTCGCTTACCGAATTTCCGTCGCTGTCGTTACCTTTAACCTTTCCGGAAATACCTTTTGCAACATAGGGGCCGGCTCCAAAATAAATATCGCCAACTACAACCGGTACATGATACACCAGGTTTACAGGTAGTTGTAAATAAATTAAATTGAATCTGCCGTCGCCTTGTTCAATGTTGGAATCCTCGGTATCAGAAAAAACGCCGCCAAACTTTCCGCCTTTGCCGCTAAGGTTCAGGGCTGGTTGTAAAGAAACGTTGCCAAATTTAAAGTCGACAAAAACACCGGCATTAAAAGTGGTCAATGTACCTGAATTGACGCTGATATTGGTACCATCAAGCGAAATGTGTAAAGTTGAAAAGTTGGCACCGCCTTTAATTCCGAAAGTTGGTAATTGAGCAAAAGCTGCCATCGAAGAACCCGCCAAAAGCAGGGAAAGTAATAGTTTTTTCATATAAAGTGAATAAGGTTATTTAGGCGGCAAAAGTAAGCAAATAAATTAATCTGCAAAGACCTTATCAGGTTTTAACGAAATGTGGTTATGTAACTACCTGATTGATAATGTTTTTTGTCGTATGATTAAGCATTTTTATTATGCACCGCACACATTAGAGGACGCTGAGTTTTGAGGAGAGAGTTAAATATTAGCAGTATGAACTTAACTGATGTCTGCCTAAAATTAAACGAGATATACTAAAAAGTGTAACCGAAAGAAACCCCAATTGAAACATTATTGATTATACTGATAATTAAATATGTTCATCAAAAATTCATAATAAGTGGGCCTGCAGCAATCAAACAAGTAAGGAAAGCTTTATTTGTTTGAAAAATTGACAATATCATCGTCGACTATATCGTTCATGCATTTAAAATGTCCAAGCGGACATTTCTCCAATCCAAATTTAGAGCAGGGGCGGCATGATATTTCTATGCCGGTAACCAGCACATCCTTAACCATGTAAGGCTGTACTCCCAATAAATCGGGCACTGTGCCTCCCCATATAGATACGATAGGTTTGTTAAAAGCTTCGGCAATATGGGTAAGCCCGGTATCAAAACCGATGATGCTTTTAGCCTGTGATACCAGAAAAACCGACTCGTCGAGCGATGTTATACCGCACGCGTTATAAACAGATGGGCCAATAGCGGTAGCAATGATGTCTCCATTAGATTTTACATCATTACCTCCTAATAGTACAACCGGCCTGTTAAGCTGCCTGCAAATGCTGGTGATCTTATCATTAGGCATGCGTTTGGTAAAATGTGTAGCGCCAATAACAAAGGCTATGTATCCTTTTTGATGGGATGCGGGTAGCAACTCGCTTAACTGGTGCTCTGCTTTTATATAATAATCAATTGGCTGGTTATCATTTATAACACCTAAAAATTTAACAGTTTTAAGGTAGCGGTCAACCAGATGAACAGGGGGTATGAGCTTTAATTTAAACTTGAGGCTCAGCCATTTTTTTACAGCTTGCTTTTTATAAGTTGATGAATGTATACCTGTGCGTAGTTTAATAAGTGTGGTACGCAGGTTATTATGCAGATCAATGATATAATCATAGTTTTCTGCTTTAATTTCCTGTATAGTTGCTGATAGTGTGGGTTTTAGGAGCAGCAGTTTATCAACATAAGGGTTATTATCGTAAATGTATTTGAAGGCCGGTTTGGTTAAAAAATGCACTTCGGCACCGGGTATTTGCTTTTTGAGACAGCGCACAACCGGGGTAGTATAAATAATATCTCCCATGGAGCTAAAGCGGATCACCAGTATCTTCATCTTTTGCCTTATCAGGTAATTTGCTTCCTGATCCTTTCAATTATGGAGGTTGACGAGTAGCCTTCAACAAAGTTAATTGTTTTAACCTCGCCGCCGTTGGCTATTACTTCTTTAGCGCCAACAATATTTTCTACAGCATAGTCAGCGCCTTTTACCAGTATATCCGGCAATAAGGTACTGATCAGGTTCAGCGGGGTATCTTCTTCAAAAACTACTATTGCGTCAACAAAAAACAGGGCAGCCAGCAGTGCGGCACGGCTGTTTTGGTCATTAACCGGACGGCTCTCGCCTTTGATACGCTTAACCGAGCTATCGGCATTTAAACCGATAATAAGTTTATCGCCAAGTTCGGCGGCTTTTGCCAGGTAAGTGATGTGGCCAATATGGAGCAAATCAAAAACCCCATTGGTAAAAACAACTTTTTCGCCCGCATTTTGCCAGCTTCGCAGCCTACTTTTGAGTGTTGGCAAATCGGTTATCTTACCCGTCAGTATTTTTTCGAGGTCGATTCTCATGTATCGGTTTAATTAAAATAACTCATCAACAGCCTTACATAATATGTGACCTATTAATATATGCATTTCCTGTATACGGGCTGTAACATTTGACGGTATAATAATATTCAAATCACAAATTCCATTCATTTTGCCCCCATCGCGACCAGATAAACCTAACGTTTTACACCCAAATGCAGTGGCAGATTGAAAAGCATTTAATACGCTCTGGCTGTTGCCGCTGGTCGAAATACCTATAAAAAGATCGCCGGGCTGTGCAAATGCCTCCACCTGGCGTGAAAACACACGGTCGTATCCGTGATCGTTAGCAATAGCGGTAAGTGCCGATGTATCAACGGTTAGTGCAATACCGGGCAACGCTTTGCGCTCTTTAACAAACCTACCGCTCAGTTCAGCAGCAATATGCTGTGCATCAGCGGCACTGCCCCCGTTACCTGCAAGCAAAACTTTGTTGCCGCTTTGTATAGTAGACGTGATTATTTGACAGGCTTGCTCAATTTCGCCGGTAAGTGTATCAATTACCAGTTGTATAATGTTTTGATGATCCCTTAATTCGTTTAAAACCATTTTGGAGTTTTAAGTTTTGTGTTATAAGTTTTAGTAAACTTTTAGGCTTATCCCTTTTCAATATCCTCTATTATTTCCGCGATAGTGGTAGTAGCGCTGCCTACATGGCGTATTACAATGGCGGCAGCATGGTTGGCTATTTCGCAAGCCTCTTCAATAGTTAAACCCGCGGCTATAAAAAAGGTAATAGATGCCAGCACCGTATCACCCGCACCGGTTACGTCAAAAACCTCAGTGGCTTTAACAGGTAACAATTTGTGAGTGAGCTCACTTAGTATTACCATGCCTTCTTCTGATAACGTTACTACCAGGTATTCTGTTCCGGTTTGTTCAAAAATAATCCCGGCCGCTTGTTTCAGGCTTTCTATAGAGTTTATTTTTTCGGTTTTAGCTGCCTCGGCCAGTTCTTTACGATTGGGCTTTATGATGTAGGCTCCTTTATATTTTTCGTAGTTTAATCCCTTAGGGTCAATTATTACTTTTTTGCCTTGCCGGTTTGCCTGTATAATGAGCCTCTGGGTTAATGAGGGTGAAAATAATCCCTTATTATAGTCGGACAATACCACTATATCGGCTTTTTCAATATAACCATTCAATGTGTTAATAAGCTCATCGGCAATATGGTCAGACACGGCTTCCGTAGTTTCCCTGTCAATCCGTACCAATTGGTGACTGCCGGCTAAAACACGCGTTTTAACCGTGGTAGGGCGGGTATTATCTTTAATAATGGTATGGGTTTCAACACCTTCTGCAGCTAATATTTCGATGATTTGCTCGCCGGCAGTGTCGTGGCCTATTAAGCCTGCCACAGTAACCTGCGCCCCTAATGCCACCAGGTTTTGTACCACATTGCCCGCACCACCAAGTGTAACAGACTCGTTTTTTACGTTTACTATTGGTACCGGAGCCTCAGGCGATAACCGTGAGGCATCGCCTGTTATATAGTGGTCAACCATGAGGTCACCAATAACCAGTATAGCCGGTTTTTTGCCTGATGATTCTACGTATCGTATCTTATCTTTTAGTTGGTTCATTAGTTTTCTGGTAATTCCCCGTGGGTAATTAGTTATTGATGCCTCTGTGTGTTGTCGCTTAAACTGCCGACCTTTTTTTCTCAAAAACTTTGGTGATTTCCTGCAACGATAACGCATTAAGGCACATTTCCTTGTATAAGCCGCCTTTTCGGGCTGCTAAAACCCCGTAATGCATATCTAAAAAGCCTTCAACACGGTGAGCATCGGGGTTAATAGATAACCAAACGCCTTTTTCAAGCGCGTATTGGTGCCAGCGCCAGTCAAGGTCAAGCCGTAGTGGATTTGCATTAATTTCAATTACTACATTATTGGCCGCACAGGCATCAATTACTTTTTTATAATTTATAGGATAACCACCACGGCTTAACAATAAGCGGCCGGTTGGGTGACCGAGTATGGTGGTATATGGATTTTCAATGACTGTAATTAGCCTCGATGTGGCTTTTTCTTCGTTCATTTTAAGTATGGAGTGTACAGAGGCCACTATAAAATCAAACTTTTGCAGGATCTCATCAGGGTAATCGAGCGATCCGTCATACAAAATGTCCGATTCAATACCTTTAAATATATGAAAGCCATCCAGTTTTTTATTCAGATGGTCTATTTCTTCATGCTGCTGCAATACCCGTTCAATAGTTAATCCTTTGGCATAAAAAGCGCTTTTACTGTGATCGCACATACCCAGGTATTCCAGTTTCAGGTTATCACGGCAGTATAGTGCCATTTCTTCTACCGTGTTTACGCCATCGCTCCATGTACTGTGGTTGTGCAGACTGCCTTTGAGGTCATGGGTGATGATGAGCGTGGGCAGCTCATTCTTTTCGGCCCTTTCTATAAAGGTTGTGCCTTCGCGCAATTCTGGCTGTATCCAGCTGAGACCTGCTTTTTTATAGATAAGTTCCTCAGTTTCGGGCTGGTCAAGTGGTATATTGATGCGTTTCAGCACAGCGTCAACATGATCATCGGTACCTGTATTCAGGAATAGTTCTTTAAAATATTCAGCTTTGTCAACGCAAACTATGTCAACGAGCATGCCGTTCTGCAACTCGCCCGAGATATGATTTTCGTTTCGTGATACATTGTTCAATATATGCGATTGTAATAGTGCGTTATGCGCTACTTCATAGTTATTACTGCCTACCACAATTACAATTTCTGTTATAATTTCACATCGCCTGCGAAACTCCCCGGCAAAATGTTTCAACGCATCGGGGAAAATGGATTTAATTTCATCCATTAACTCATTAGCTTCTTTTTCAACCTGTGCAAACAGAAATTTCCCGTTGCTGGCCATCCTGAATTCGATAGCCTTGCGAATTTCTTCCTGGGTTTTAAGGCCGAAGCCTTTAGCCTCGATGAGACGGTTCTCATTACATGCATAAAAAAGTTCGCCAGTATTTTCAATGCCAAGTTCGCGCCATATAATGGCCACCTTTTTAGCGCCTATGCCTTTAATATTCATCATTTCTACCACACCCTCTGGTGTTTTATCCAATAACTCCTGCATCTCGGCAATGGCGCCGGTTTCCAAAAGTTCCATGATTTTAGAAGCGATGCTTTTGCCAACACCATCTACCTTTTCCATTTGCTCAAGCGTTTTACCGGCAATAGGGAAGGGGAGCTTATCAACCTTAAAGGCGGCATTTGCTATTGACTTTATTTTAAAGGGGTTAACCTCATGCAGTTCCATGAGCTGCGATAGTAAACGAAGCGTGCGGGCTATGGGTTTATTTTCCATAATATAATTGAGGCTGTAAAAATACAAAAAGCCATCATAAAGAAAGCTTTTGTTAGGGGATTGTTTTTTGAGGATATAAAAGCAATAACATAAAAAAGCCGCCCCGAAAGGCAGCCTTTAATTAAAATATAAACTGGAAAGATCTTATTTCTGGATTTTGATTGTATTGTATGACATTTGATGACAAATACCATTAATAATAAAACGATGAGATAAAAAAAAATACTTTTTTAAGGGGGTAGTAAGGACTTTCATTCTTGTGACCGGTTTATTATCTATATAACTATTAATTTAACAATATATTATATTAAAAATAAAATTTATTATTAAAGCTTCTTTTCATATTGACATACATTAAATTGAAAGGTTTAATCAATAAATTAATAAATAAAAAGAAGCCGCCTGTACTGGCGGCTTCTTCAATCAAAAGAAAATATTCAGGAAGATTTTAAACTATATTAACCTTAGTAATTTCCATTTGAATCAATAACCAGGGGCTTTGATACATTTAAGTCGTTGGGTAGCGGAAACTTCCAGACCTCGGTACCCGTATTGGCATTAAGCGTATAAAAGAAATGGCTCCCTCCGCCACCTGTATATACATTTCCATTGCTAACAGTTGGAATGCCTCCGTTAGACAGGATAGGCTTTTTCCAGATGGGTGTGCCCGTAATAGCATCAACAACATATATATTACCATCGTTGCTGTTAATAAATAATTTACCATCAGCATATACAGGCCCTGACATAAAGCCTTGCCCGTTGAGGCCTTTCCATATCTGGCTACCATCACTTTCTTTTATGGCATAGAGGCTCCCTGCTTCGGTGGAATGATTGGCAGAATACCAGCTTGCAACGTATACAACACCATTATTGATCACTGGTTTTGCAAGTTCCAGTGAAATTTCATTCGTGCTGAATTTCCATTTTAACTGGCCCGTAGCTGCGTTTACTGCAAAAAGGTTCCCTTCCCGGTTACCAATAAATACAACACCATTTGATACAATTGCGCTTGATCTTAAAATTACATTACCAGTATCGTATTTCCACCTAATGTTGCCGGTTGTACCATCAAATGCATAAAGAAAACCATCTGTACCACCTATATAAACTACCCCATTACTGACAACAGGGTTAGATTCAACAAAGTGGTCGGTCCCATATTTCCATTTTAAAGTGCCTGAAATTGCATCTACGGCATATATGTAGCCGGCATCACTGCCAAAATATACGATGCCATTAGCTACAACAGGGCTCGATATGATAGCACTTGTAGTGGTAAATTTCCATTTTTCGGCACCTGAAGCAGGATCAAGGGCATATAAATTATTATCGGTATTGGTAGTATAAATAATGCCGTTTATCAACACAGGAGTAGAATAAGAAAAAAGCCCCTTTGATGTATACTTCCAAAAGAGCTTGCCGTTTTTTGCATTTAACGCATAAAAATTTTTGTCGTCACCTCCAAAATAGACAACGTTCTTTAACTTATCAAAACGCACCGAAAATATATAGGTTTTAGTAGCTCCGTTTTTGGTAATGGTGTAAGTAACTGGTTTTGAAAAGTCTTGCTTTACACCACTATTGGGGTTAATAGTTGCGCCTTCTGCTTTAATTTCGGGTATAAGGTTGGTTACATCTGTAGTAGCCGGTACGAGTATTTTAACACTATCGCCAACTGTATTTATGGTTAACTCATCAGTATCAAATTCAGTTCCATCGGCCTTATGAATGGTATAAGTAACCGTGCCATTATATGGTTCGGGCGCTTTTTCTGGTGAAGAGCCTTTTTTGCAGGCTGCAGAAAAAGAAATTAGTAATATAAAAGCTGCATTTAGAAAAAAGCGGCTTGTTGGTAAGTGCCAATTATTCATTTGGGTGATAAGGGGTTTAAGTGTATATAACAGTTTTTTGAACTATATATTATGAATAGAATCTCTTAAGGAATTAGCATTTGTTGAAAAACACGCTTATGCATTAAAAGATTAAATCACGCCGCGAAAATAAAAAAAAAGCCACCCATACAGGCAGCTTTTTTCAATCAAAATATAATAGGAACTTATTTAATCACAATATCATAAGGCAAACGGGTTTGCGGGGTACGCATCATTTGGGTAATGCCTTTTATTTGTTCGTAAACTTTATAGCTATCACCCAGTTCAGATTTCAGCATGCGGGTACGTGCCTCAACGGTTACATCACCACTTAACTGGTTAAGAAAACTTTTTTGTTCGGGATAAGACACCAGGTTATAGTTTTTAATTTTAGCTTTTTTAGCGGCAGACGCTATGGCATCATTAATATTGCCCAGGCGATCAACCAGCCCGTTTTGTAATGCCTGGGTACCTGTCCATACACGGCCCTGGCCAATGCTGTTAATATAAGCTTGTGTTTTATGGCGACCTTCGGCTACCGCCTTTGTAAAATCATCGTAGCCGTGGTTTACACTGTTTTGTAATATGAGCCTTTCGTCGGGTGTAAGGGGGCGGTCAATGTCGCCCAAATCGGCGTACTTGCCGGTTTTTACACCGTCGAAAGTAACACCCAGCTTGTCGTTAAACAGTTTTTGCAGATTAGGCAATATAGCAAAAATACCTATAGAACCTGTAATAGTATTGGGCTGGGCAATAATGGAGTCGGCGGCACAGGATATATAATAGCCCCCGGATGCTGCCACATCGCCCATAGAAACAATAATAGGCTTAACTTTTTTGGTGAGCATTACCTCGCGCCATATCACATCCGATGCCAGTGAACTTCCGCCCGGCGAATTTACGCGCAATACAACAGCTTTTACTTTATTATCAAGCCTTACCTTGCGCAGGGCTTTTGAAATTCTTTCAGAGCCTATGGTGTTATCGTCGCCCTCGCCGCCAGAAATTTCGCCCGAGGCATAAACAATGGCTATGCGGTTTTTTGATGATGAATTATCGTCGTCCTTGTCCTCTTTCTCGGGGTTGCTTTTGGTATATTCTCCAAGCTCGATGCTCTTCAATTCTTTTGATGTTGTTCCGCTGCGTTTTTTAAGGTCGTCAAGTATCTCGTCCTTATATTTGAGGCCATCAACCAGCTTTAATTTTAACGCGTCTTCAGGTTGCTGTATACGCATCTGGTTGGCATAATTAAATAGCGAATCCTTATTTATACCACGGCTTTTGCTGATGCCGGTTAAAAAATGGTCATATAATGAGCCCAGGTAGGAGGTAACCTGCAAGCGGTTGGCATCGCTCATTTTGGTGAGTACCAGCGGCTCAACTGCGCTTTTATAAGTACCTACCTTTATAATCTGCGCCTCGATGCCTAATTTATCAAGCGCGCCTTTTAAAAAGGTTATCTGTGAGCTGAAGCCGTGAAATTCAATCATTCCCTTAGGGTTCACATATACTTTATCGGCCACTGAGGCCAGGTAATAAAATCCCTGGGTATAAATTTCGGCATAGGCTACCACGAATTTCCCTGATTTTTTAAAGTCGATCAAGGCATTGCGTATTTCTTCGGTAGTGGCCTGACCCGATGTCATGTAGCTTTCGTCAAGGAATATGCCTTTTATATTATCGTCTGTTTTTGCTTTTTTTATGTTGGCCAGTATATCATTAAGGCCGGTTGATTTGTCTTTATCTAATCCTAAAAAGTCTAAACCGGCCAACGGGTTATTGGGTGTACGTTCAGTAATTGGCGTGGTAAACGCCATGCGTAGTACACTATTGGGTTCCACTTCAACGGTTTTATCACCACTTGCAGAATATATGATCCCGATAATAATGATAACTAAAAGGAAGGTGGTTATCAAGATACCCACTATAGAGGCCAGAACGAATTTGAAGAATTGTTTCATTAATGTTATAAATCTTTATATCTATGCAAACTTAGTAATCAATACCGATAATGTTAAGAGCCATTTCTATAATATTTGTTACAACATGGATAATATTTTTTTATTGTTAGGCAGTAACCTTGGCGACAGGAAATCGTTTCTTAACCAAGCCATTGCATATATCGAGGCAGAAATTGCCCCTGTTATCAGGGCATCGTCAGTATACGAAACCCAGTCGTGGGGTAAAACAGACGCGCCCGATTACCTTAACCAGGTACTGATGTTGCGAGGCGAGTTGCCGGCGGGGGAATTGCTCCAAAAAATATTGGCCATTGAAAGTAAATTGGGTCGCAGGCGCGAAGAAAAGTGGGGTTCGCGCACTATTGATATTGATATCTTATTTTATGGCGATGCTGTTATCAATGAACCCAGGCTGCAGGTACCGCATCCCGAACTGCATAACCGGAGGTTTACACTGGAACCCCTTGCCGAAATTGCCTCAGATTTTGTCCATCCCATATCACATAAAAATATTTTACAGCTTAAAAGCGAACTTAAAGACGACTTGATCGTAAAAAAAGTATAATTTTATATATCATAAAATAATATGGCTGATATTTCACCCGATCAGGATCTTGATCTTTCTTTTTTATACGAAATTGCCGATGGCAGTGAAGAGTTTATTGTAGAATCGATAGGTATGTTCCTGGAGCAAACCCCGCAATTGATTACGGCCATTGCCAATGCCTTAGCTGCGGGCGAATGGGAAGCCGCATCAAAAGCTTCGCATAAATTAAAGCCTAATCTTGGTTTTTTTGGTATGCCCATAAGCCAGGCAACTATACAGGAGGTTGAACTGGCCTGCAAAGCCGGCGCACCAAACCCCGCTGAAGTATTTGAAACATTTAACCGGGTAAAAACAACTGTTGAAGCTAATTTGATAACCCTGCAGCAAATTAAGGCCGAGAAAGAAGCGAATTTATAAGCAGAAATGCCGAAAGCCAAAGCTGAAGGCGTGAAGCAAAAAATCGCTAATCGGCATAAAATATAAAGGCAACCAATCAGGTTGCCTCATTTTTTATAAGCTTATTTTTTTATTATTTGACAGAACCCTTTGGCTTTCTGTTTTAAGCCTTCAACTTTCTGCCTTAAGCTACTTGCTCAATTTTAAAAGTATAGCTTTCCATGATCAGGTTGGCTAATAGGTTTTTACAGGCCTGGTCAACTTTAGCGTGGGCGGCATCGGCGCTTTCAGCATCTATTTCAAGCGTAATATGTTTGCCTATGCGTATATTTTGTATTTCTGCTAACCCAAGGTTTTTCATGCTTCCGGTTACTGCTTTTCCTTGAGGGTCAAGTATTTCTTTTTTGGGCATTACGTCAATTTCAGCCTGGAACTTTGTCATTTGTGAATTTAAATTGAATTAAAGATAAGGTGATGTATATAAATATAACCACCGGAACTGCCACAAATTTAAAAAATAGAATCAGTATTGCCGAAAACAGTAGCAGTAAATAACGGAAAATGTTTTTATTAAAATCGCGGTTCTTGAATTTGAGCGACATGAGCGGCAGCTCAGATACCAGTAACGTGCACATTACCAGTATTAAAACTGTAAGCACGTATGGGTTTAATATATACTTGTCCAATACTTCATACTGCTGAATAATCAGTGGTAATGAGGCTATGAATATGGCGTTGGCTGGGGTTGGCAAGCCTATAAAGCTATCAGATTGGCGGGTGTCATTATTGAATTTAGCCAGGCGCAGCGCCGAAAATACCGTTATTGAAAAAGCCAGGTAACACAAATAATTACTTACATGCTCAATTTGCGGGGCCTTTAAAAATAATTCATACAGAATGGCCGAGGGTAGAAATCCAAAGCTTACCATATCGGCAAGCGAATCCAGATCTTTACCTATAAAAGAGTAGGAGTTGAGCACCCTTGATGCAAAGCCATCGAAAAAGTCGAAAATCGCGGCCAGAAAAATCGCATAAGATGCTACTAACAGGTTATCCTGAAATGCAAATACTATTCCAATGCAACCGCTAAACAAGTTAGCACAGGTAATGGCATTGGGGAGATGTTTCTTAACGCGCTTCTTCATTCGGCTATGAAGTTATCAGGATTTTATTAACTATTTATGAAGTTACAGATAATAATTTATTTAAGCAGATCCAAGTAGTTAGTATCAAGTATTAAGATTTTTTGAAATATCGTTATCGATACCGGCGAAACCGTCCTTATACTTGATACTAACTACTCAATTCTCATTTATCTATAACTTCATAAACGCTAAAATATTACGAATTCATCGAAATCAGAAATTCTTCGTTGGTTTTTGTGCCTTTTATCTGGGCCTGTAAAAACTCCATTGATTCCTGCGAATTCATATCGGCTAAGTGGTTGCGTAAAATCCAGATGCGTTGTAATGTGTCGCGGTCAAGCAACAGATCGTCGCGGCGGGTGCTTGATGCAGTAATGTCAATAGCAGGGAATATACGTTTGTTCGAAAGTTTACGGTCAAGCTGTAACTCCATGTTACCGGTACCTTTAAACTCTTCAAAAATAACCTCATCCATTTTTGAGCCGGTTTCGGTTAATGCGGTAGCTATAATGGTTAATGAACCGCCATCCTCAATGTTACGGGCGGCACCAAAAAAGCGTTTAGGTTTGTGCAGCGCATTGGCATCAACACCACCAGATAATATTTTGCCAGATGCCGGTGCAACCGTATTGTAGGCACGTGCAAGGCGGGTAATAGAATCGAGCAGGATCACTACGTCATGACCGCATTCTACCATACGTTTAGCCTTCTCTAAAACAATATTGGCAATTTTTACGTGGCGTTCTGCAGGCTCATCAAAGGTTGATGATACCACTTCGGCGCGTACGCTGCGGGCCATATCGGTTACCTCCTCGGGGCGCTCATCAATCAGTAATATAATGAGGTAAACTTCGGGGTGATTTTTAGCTATGGCATTGGCTACGTCCTTTAACAACATGGTTTTACCTGTTTTTGGCTGCGCCACAATTAAACCACGCTGTCCTTTACCAATTGGCGAAAACAGGTCCATGATACGGGTTGAATAGTTGCCCGGATCTGTAAATAAGCTTAGTTTTTCTGACGGGAAGAGCGGCGTTAAGTGATCAAAAGGAACACGGTCACGCACTTCTGCCGGTATACGGCCGTTAATGGCTTCTACACGTACCAAAGGAAAATATTTTTCGCCTTCTTTCGGAGGGCGGATGCTTCCGCGAACGGTATCGCCGGTTTTAAGGCCAAATAATTTTATCTGCGATTGTGATACATAAATATCATCGGGTGAAGTAAGGTAGTTGTAATCAGATGAACGCAGGAAACCGTAACCATCGGGCATAATTTCCAATACGCCTTCGTTTACAATTACGTTATCAAAATCAAGGTTGATAGCGGGTTCCTGGCTTTTTTGCTGACCCTGGTTGTTGTTTGCGCGCCTGTCAAATTTTTGCGGACGGACTTCGGTTGCCGGCTCATCTGCACGGGCGGCGGTTTCGCCCTGCTGAACGGCCTCTGCTTCTTCTACAGCCGCTATAACCGGCACTTCATCAGCATCTTCTGCCGGGGTTTCTTCATCCTGGATATCAAACAGGTTGGTATCATCTAAAGGTACCTCAACACGCGGTTGGGTTTTGGATTTTAATACACGGGTCCTTTTGCGTGCTTTGTCTCCCGCTTCGGCCGGGGCAGCGGTAACAGGAGTATAGTTAGACTCAACAATGTTTTGCTGGGCACGGGCAGCTTCAATAAGCTGTTGTTGTTCAATTATGCGGGATATTAGCTGTGGCTTCCTGAGTTCGTCGGCCTCGGTAATACCTAAATTTTTTGCAATTTCGCGCAACTCAGAAACGAGTTTGTCGTTCAATTCTATTTTATCAGACATGATATGAATTATAGTTCAATGGGATTTTTAATATCGTAAATTGTTTTCTGATAAGGCCCCTATGCGCATTTTAAGCCGTTAGGTGGTTACGCAGCGGGCATTATTTAAAGAAATTGATCTTGAAACTTTTGTTTAAGTAAACATCCAAATCCAGGTAAATATTGAAATAATAGATAACGTGGGGTTTTAAACTGTTTCTTTAGTGCAAGAAAAATTCAAAGGAAAACGATGCAATTGTAAACAAATAATTTTTAATTTCAAATTTATTAAATAAATATATGTTAAAAGGACACAATTGAGTTAAATTTTTAGTTTTTTTGACATTCAAAATATTAAGCATTAATGATTTCACGCGCTCAGCTCATTGAACAGATCAAACTAAAAAAATCCTTTTTATGTGTAGGTCTTGATACCGATATTGATAAGATACCCGAATTTTTAAAGGATTACCCAAACCCTATACTCGAATTTAATAAAAGGATTATTGATGCTACCAAAGATTTGTGCGTATCATACAAACCCAATGCCGCGTTTTATGAAGCTTACGGCGTAAAAGGTTTGCAAAGCCTTATTGATACCTGGAAATATTTACCGGTTGATACCTTAAACATAATAGATGCTAAAAGAGGCGATATCGGTAACACCTCTGACAAGTATGCCAGAGCCTTTTTTGATGAAAAAGCATCGGGTATGAGTTTTGATGCCATTACCATTACACCTTATATGGGTAACGATAGTGTAACACCTTATTTGGCTTACGAGGGTAAATGGATCATCCTGCTGGCGCTTACCTCATCGGTAGGGAGTAAGGATTTTCAATACCTGCAAACCGGCGATGGCTATTTATACGAAACCGTGATACAAAAGGCCAATACCTGGGCCAGTGCCGACAGGATCATGTTTGTAGTAGGCGCTACCAAAAGCACAGAGTTTACCAATATACGTAAGTATGCGCCCGATAATTTTTTACTGGTGCCTGGCGTGGGCGCGCAAGGGGGGAACCTGGAAGAAGTTTGCCGTTACGGCATCACCAAAGACTGCGGCCTAATTGTAAACGCATCTCGCTCTATTATTTATGCAGGTAACGGGAAAGATTTTGCCGATGCCGCCCGTGCCGAAGCGCAAAATATACAACAGCAAATGCAGGTAGAGCTGGAGAAGGCAGGGGTGATATAATGCATTTAAGCTTTAAGGAAAAAGCGTCATTGCGAGGCGCGAAGCCTCACCCAACCCTCTCCAAAGGAGAGGGCGCTTCGTACCTCAATGACGCGATGGTTTAAAGCAATAGCTATCGTTAGTTTAAAATCATTTTTTTTTCTTTCGGCTTTCAACTCTCCGCTTTTCGCTTAAGTATCGGTGCATAATTGCTAAATTACGGGCCTCTATGCGTATACTCTATGAAAAGAACCGTACTGTTTCTTATAGCCTTATCCATTTCCTGTTATGTAGCTGCTCAGCAGGAAAACAAGCCCCTCAAACCAACTGATCTTTACCGTATACCGGCCGTAAGCGACCCCCAGCTATCGCCCGATGGGAAATGGGTGGCTTATAGCGTTTCCACAGTAGATACCGCTAAAGATAGCCGGGTGTCGCATTTGTGGATGCAAAGCTGGGACGGAAAGGAATCGATAGAACTTACCCATGGCGCAGAAGCTGCCTCAATGCCAAGGTGGAGCCCCGATGGTAAGTACCTGGCTTTCCTGTCATCGCGCGATTCGAAAAACGGCTCACAGCTTTGGCTTATTGACCGTCGCGGGGGCGAGGGTTATAAGGTTACCGATATTAAAGGCGATTTAAGTGAATATGCCTGGTCGCCCGACAGTAAAAGAGTGGTTATGGTAATTGGCGACCCTGCCAATAAAGGAAAGGAAGAACCTAAAATACCCAAACCTATAGTAATTGACCGCTATCATTTTAAACAGGACGTTGAAGGATATTTGCAGCAACTGCATGATCATCTTTACCTGCTTGATATCAATACCAAAAAACTGGATACCCTTACCCGGGGCGACAAGGACGAAAACTCTCCGGCATGGTCGCCGGATAGTAAAACCATCGCGTTTGTAAGTAACCGTACTGTTGATCCGGATAAAAATCAGAACAAGGATATTTTTACCATTGATGCCCGGCCTTATGCTACCATGCTGCAGCTTACCACCTGGAAAGGGCGCGATAGTAACCCGCAATGGAGTCCCGATGGCAGGTATATATCTTATCTGCGAACTACAAGCGATGCCGATTATATGATGTACGACCACAATGTATTATGCATTATGGATGCAGTTGGCTCAAACAGCAGGATTTTAACACAGCAGCTTGACCGTCCGGTAGCGGATCAGGTTTGGGCAAAGGATAATAAAAATATTCAGTTTTTGGTAATTGATGACAGGCAGCGTTACCTGGCGAGTATCAATATCAATAACGGCAAAATATCAACCATAAATAAAGGAGAGTTTGGGATAAGTGATATCAACACCAACGCCTCCGGTAACTGGGTAGTTACCAAAAGCGACCCTTACACTCCAACCGAATTGTTTGCGCTGGAGGGTGACAAACTTCGTCGCTTAACCTTCCATCACCAGCAATGGCTCAATACGGTAAAACTGGCAAATGTATCAGGCTTTCAGTCGCGGAGTGCGGATGGTACCGATGTTTCGGGCATCCTGTTCAGGCCGGATAGCATCGCCGGTAAAAAGTGGCCGTTGATATTATTTATTCATGGAGGGCCGGTTGGCCAGGATGAATACACCTTTGATATTACCCGGCAAACACTGGCTGGTGCCGGGTACGCGGTAGCAGCTGTAAATTACAGGGGCAGTAACGGCCGCGGCCTGGATTACTGCAAAGCCATATATGCCGATTGGGGTAACAAAGAGGTAAAGGATTTGCTGGGCGCAGTTGATTACCTGGAAAGAATGGGTATTGCCGACCCTAATCATTTAGGTATTGGCGGCTGGAGCTACGGCGGCATCCTGACAGATTATACCATAGCATCAGACACGCGCTTTAAAGCCGCCTCGAGCGGGGCCGGTAGCGCCTTACAGTTATCTGTGTATGGAAGCGACCAGTATGTACTGCAATATGAAAACGAGATTGGTGTGCCTTGGAAAAATGCCGACAAATGGATCCAGATATCCTACCCGTTTTTTCATGCTGATAAGATAAAAACACCGGTACTGTTCATGTCGGGCCTGCGAGATTTTAATGTCCCGACAATCGGCAGCGAACAAATGTACCAGGCGCTCCGGTCGCAGGGCATCCCGGCAGAGCTGATACTTTATCCCAACCAGTTTCATGGATTAACCAAGCCAAGTTACCAGGTTGACAGGCTGCAACGTTACATAGAATGGTATAATAAGTATTTGAAATAGTGGTTAATTCCTAAGAGGTGTATTTGATCTTTATGAAAAAGAATATATTAGTGTTTATGATGGTTTGCCTTTGTGGAGGGGCTGTCGCCCAAACGATTAAAAGACCGTTTAAACCATCTGATTTTCTGCATATCCCTACTTTGAACGATCCGCAGCTTTCGCCCGATGGCAAGTGGATAGCGTATAGCCTTTCGAAAGTAGATTCGGCTAAAGATAACCGTGTATCGCACATCTGGATGCAAAGTTACGATGGTAAGCAATCTATAGAACTAACGCAAGGAGCCGACGCTGCCTCCTCACCTAAGTGGACACCCGATGGTAAATTCC
This sequence comes from Mucilaginibacter sabulilitoris, assembly GCF_034262375.1. Lineage (NCBI taxonomy): Bacteria > Pseudomonadati > Bacteroidota > Sphingobacteriia > Sphingobacteriales > Sphingobacteriaceae > Mucilaginibacter > Mucilaginibacter sabulilitoris. The sequence goes on along the minus strand of NZ_CP139558.1, from coordinate 5,802,680 downwards.
TGTCGTACATTTCAGAAAAAGATTCCAAAACAGGAGGACAGGTTTGGCTGATGGACCGCAGAGGCGGCGAAGGGAAAAAACTGACGGATATTAAAGGTGACCTGGATGATTACGTATGGTCGCCGGATAGTAAAAAACTGGCACTTATTATAAAGGATCCGGAAAATAACGACAAGCCCAGTCCTAAAACTACTCCCCCTATAAAAGTTGACCGTTACCGTTTTAAACGCGATAAGGAGGGTTACCTGCAAAATAGGCACAAGCATTTATACATTTTTGATATAGCAACTAAAAAGCTTGATACCCTTACTCAGGGCGATATGGATGACAGTGCTCCGGAATGGAGCCCTGATGGCAAAACTATAGTGTATGTAAGTAACCATACCGATGATCCCGATAAAAATGAAAATCTGGATATTTTTACGGTGGAGGCCAAAAAGGATGGAGAGATTAAGCAGTTAACCACTTTTACCGGGCATGATTACTCACCCCAGTGGAGCCCCGATGGTAAACATATTGCCTATTTGCGCTCATCAAGCGATGCTGATTACTTTATTTACCAGCACGATATTTTATGTATCATGGATGCCGATGGCAAAAACAACAAACTGCTTACCGAACAATTAGACAGGCCGGTGACCAGCCACGCTTGGAGTAAGGATAGCAAGAACATCGCTTACCTGGTGAGTAATGACCGTATCCGCTACACAGCGCAATATAACCTGCTGTTACGTAAATCCACGGTAATTAATAAAGGCACCCGGAGCAGTTTTGAGGACATGATAGCTCATTCTGCGGGTAACTGGATCACTAAAATGACCAACCCGCAGCTTCCGCATGAGCTGGTGGCTATTGAGAATGGTAAGATACGCAGGCTTACCTTTCACCAGGATAAATGGCTGAGCCAGGTTAAACTGGCTTATGTAAAAGGTTTTCAGTCGTTCAGCAGCGACGGTACGCTGGTATCGGGCATGATGTACACGCCTGATAGTGTAGTGACTAAAAAGCTACCCTTTATTTTATTTATACATGGTGGTCCTACTGATCAGGATGAGTTTGAATTTGACGCTACCAGGCAGGCTTTGGCCTGCGCTGGTTACGCTGTGGCGGCCGTTAACTATCGGGGCAGCATTGGCCGCGGGTTGGATTATACCAAGGCTATTTATGCCGATTGGGGTAATAAAGAAGTAATGGACTTACTTGGCGCCGTTGACGAGCTGGTTAAAATGGGCATTGCCGACCCGCAGCATTTAGGTATAGGGGGATGGAGTTACGGAGGCATATTGACCGATTACACCATAGCTTCTGACACTCGTTTTAAGGCAGCTGTGAGCGGGGCCGGCAGCGCCTTGCAATTATCTATTTACGGCAGCGATCAATGGGTGATGCAATATGAGAACGAACTGGGTTTTCCGTGGAAGAATGCGGAGAAGTATATTAAGCTTTCTTATCCGTTTTTTCATGCTGATAAAATTAAAACACCAACGTTGTTCATGTCAGGATTAAAGGATTTTAATGTACCTACCGTTGGTGGCGAGCAAATGTACCAGGCACTTAAATCGCTGGGGATACCTACTCAACTGGTACTTTACCCAAACCAATATCACGGTATCAGCATACCAAGTTACCAGGTTGACCGGCTTCAGCGTTATCTCGACTGGTTTGGAAAGTATTTGGGTGAGAAGGCTCCTTAAATCAACCTTAAGGATTTGCGTATTCATCCCATGTTAATATGTTAAAAATATCTGTGTCAAATAATTACCGTTTAAATATAATTTTACTGTATGACTAAACATCGGGGCCTGATTTATCTGTTTGCATTATTTATTGTGCCATTGGTGCTAACCTCCTGCCATTCACGTAAGGCCGCGATGAAGGGGCAACCTGGCGAGATAGTAAAACCACAGACAGAGATGGCCCAAAAATATTCGCAAATTATGGGTGTAAGTGATAGGGATATTGAAAATGGCCGCCTGTATGCTTTTATTGATCAGTGGATGGGAACTCCCTATAAATTTGGAGGTCTTGATAGAGATGGGATTGATTGCTCAGGACTTGCCTTTTTACTGGAACAGCAGGTTTATGGCATTACCATTCCGCGCATGACCAGCAGACAGATAACAGTTATAAAACGTAAATACGAGGAAGATCTGCACGAGGGCGATCTGGTTTTTTTTGATTTTGACGGCAAGCAGTTTAGCCATGTAGGCGTATATCTGCAAAACGGCTATGTGGTGCATGCCAGTTCGCGCAAGGGGGTAATTATTGTGCGCCTGCGTGACCCTTCCATGTATAAATACTTCTCCAGGGCTGGATCAATCATGACAGATACCGCCGCCGAAAGCAGCGCCGGCAAGTAACATTTATTACCGGCAAATTAATTAAATTCAATAATTTTGCCCCATCATGCCCAAACAAAAAGAAGAATATTCATTCTGGACTAAATACAAACGTTTTGCCGGTAACGAAATTCTGCTTTACCTCATTATGGTTATTGGCATTATTTTAGGCATAGTTATATTCAGCTACCTTTAATCAGCGAAACCGTATTATTATCGGCATCGACAACGGCCTGATAAAAATCAACCAGATCCTGGTACGTATCCTTACTGTAGGTTCCATCAAGTATTTGCAATCTGCGTTTAAATACCAGTTGATTGCCTTTTATAACTATGGTTTCTGAAAATTTACCAAAAGGTTTGTCAATCAATACATCGGTTGGTTTTAAATCAACATGATAGCCTTGGGGCAGGGTGTAACTGATCTCGTCTTCATCGGTATAGCCTCTGTTAATATACATCTCATTATGCCGGTTGCGTACCTCCCTCGGGACATTGGTCGTTCTGTTGGTTGCATTTGTTATAAAATACAGTTTGCCATCATTTACGGAGCCATAGTCACGGGCATAAAGTTTTATATTTTCGGTGGTTATGGGTTGCAGTCCTTTATCCTGTTTAAATTCTTCTTTTTCAATATCCAGGTTGTTTATGGCATATTCTTTTTTCAGGCTCTTGATCTGGTCCTTTTGTGCCTCTTCAATAATTCTTTCGCGGTTTTCGTATTGAGAGCCTTTAAAGGAAGTGTGCATTTCGCCCGAAAGCTCGCCATCTGCATTTAAAACAAAGGTGGCTTTGCGTTGCTGCAGATTGTTTGCCGCGGTATATTTAGGGGTATGCAGCAGCTTACCACCTTCGGGGGTACAGGCCAGTACCGTACGGTCATCGGTAAAATCACCTAAAAAGCCAAATGGTATCTTTTGACTCGTACACTCTAAAAAGGTAGTGTCATTTTTAAAGGGAAGACATAAAATAATATGGTTGCCCTGGTCCATGCTGGCAAAATCATTAAGCATGCTCACCTTGCGGTTGCCTGCCTGCACTACACAGTAATACGAATCAATGTTGACGGTTTTTAATAGTGCCTGGGTATAGTTTACCAGAGCCTTACAATCGCCGTAGTTTTGCTGGTCAACATCTGATGCTAAAAATGGCTGAAACCCGCCAATACCTATTTGTATACTTATATAGTGGGTTTTACCTTGCATGTATTCATATATTTTTTTTGCCTTTAACTTAGGATCTGTTACACCTTCGGTTATCTGTTTCATATAACCCGCAGTAGCATCAGACACCTTTAAACGGCTGGCCAGCAATTTATCATACTGCCATTTACCCAGCTCTTTCCAGTTGGTGAATGAGCCGGCAATACCTTCATAACTGAATTTTTCGGGAGCAATTTTAACGCTACTTAAATATTTATCCTCATTGGGGCTGTAAGGCTCATCTTTAACTGCCTTTAAATTAGCTACATGCCAGGTGTAGATTTTCTCTCCATCCTTATTAAGCCCTTTAATAACTTTTACAGGCATATTAATTTCTTTGTACCTGATGTTAAAATCGGGCTTGCAGCTAAATACATAGGAGCTTTTTTCAACAGCCAGTCCCGTGGTAGAGTTTGGTTCCCAATCACCGAAATTTAAAGATTGTTTAGATTTTACTTCATATTCATAAACAATGGTATACGGGTAATCAGTCACAGGAGGGTTATAATGTTTAACCTTTGAATCTTCAAATAATGAAAAATCATTGCCGGAGTTCACATCCTCAAAATCTGATTCGGAAAACTTATTGGTTAATTTACCCAGCTGATTGTAAACAGCACCTTTTATACTTTTAATGATATTGCTTTTATTGTGCCAAACTACCACATGCGCAATGTTATTGCCATTTGGGTTTAATATAGTAATGGCTGATTTTATGTGGTAGATGGTATTGTCAAGGTCCTTTACCTCAACGCTTACTTCTTTATTCCTGACAACGGCGCTGGCATAAGGCAGCAGGTCTTTTGATATCAGGGAAACATCGTAATTATCCTGCGCGCAGGCGTTTGCACTTATGATAACACTTATTAACAGAGCGAAAAATATTTTCATTATTTTTTCTTGAAAACCATGTCGGTTTTTTCGGTAAGGATAATTTTGTTGTATAATTCTTTCAGATAAGGATACTCTTCCGGGTTATAAATGGCTTTGGCAAACCTGGTTATGTTAGAAAAAGTAAACCCGTTATCCTGATTTTCAAAGCTGGTAATAAACATCCCTCCGTTATTAGGCATGGAAAATGCCACTACCTGAGGGGCTGTTTCAATAGCGTATTGCGATGGCAGGTGCATGCTGAGCACCAGCCGGTTGTCTGACGCCATACCCCAGTCAACAGGATAATCGCGTTCGCTTAATTTAAAAGGGTTGCTGGTTATTTTTTCCCACAAGAAAGGATTAAATACCAGGCGGCTACGGTTCATATTATCAAAAGCATCTATCTCAACTTCAAACACTTCGCCTAAAGGCAGGTTAAGGCTATCCAGATTGGACATGTCTGCCTTAAGTATCTTCAGTTTCGGCAGCTTTCCGTCAAGGTCTTCCACATATTCATCAACAGAGTTGAATTTTTTAATAGCCTTGCGTTTTAAATAAGCATCATACCCGGTATAATAATTGCTGATGGTGCCTTTTATTTTGCCATTATCAAGCAGTGTAAGGTTAAGCGAAGTAGTATTAGCCTTTTTCTGGATCGAATTTAACTCAATCCAGTACGATGGCTTATCAAGACTTATTACCCGGCCCTTATCGTTCAGACATTTGAGCGGCAGTAAACCAAATGGCAACAAGGGGTCGGTAGCATCAAGCAGATAGGTTTTGTCTCCAATGTTAGCTTTAGCTATCACATAATTAAAATCGCTTAATACAGGGTACAAGGTATTTATATTACCATGGTCGCGGGTTGATAATACCACGGCCTCGGAGTTTATACCTGCGGCATTCAGCGCGGTAACCAGGGTAAGATTAATATCGCCTACGCTGCCTGTATGGGCGTCCATAGCCTTTTTAATACCGTCTGAACTATATATCCCTATATAATCGTTCCATTTATACCATTTTTGGAGATAGGCATAAATAGCTTTGGTTTTATCAAGCTCATCGGTTTTACCGGCTATTACCGACGCTAAGCGCTCTTTCATCAAATCCTTCCGTTTAAGCTGCGACCCAAATTCGTTGGCTATTTTAAGCTGGCGATCAATATCCTTCCATTCTTTGGTCACCACAGTTTTAACACCGGTATAGGGGTTTGTAAACTCAACAAGCTCAAAGTATATGGCCGATAAAAAATTCTTCGGCGAGGTCATGTAGTCTTCTTCCACAAAAGCCGGTATATCTTTCATGGCGTAAACCAGGTGCGAACAATCGCTTTTTGATCCATGCGATGTAAAGCATTCCCGTTCAATCTCCGAATTTGTTTTTGATAGTTTTAAAACACCCCGTAATGAGGCGTTAAATGTCCAGAAACCAGGTATATGCGCTTCATACTGAGAATATACCTTGGGTATATTGTCCTGAAATTCCCACTTGCGAAAGCTGTCCCAATACGGAGAGGTAAGTTTGTACCTGAACTCAATAACGCAGCCATTACGTAAACCTGGCAGAGCAAACTTTACCGTGCTGCCATACTTATAATCTTTAACTTTAAATACCTTTTTAGGATCAAGGTCTATTTTTTGAGTGAGGCCATTATCATCCTTGTAATAAGTGGTTCCGGAAATGTCTGTAACTTCTTCGGCAACATCATCGCCGTTATGAATGGGTATTTCAATAGTACCATTGGCAAAGCCTTTATTATCGAATATTTTTATTTTGGCGTGGTAGTCGTATATCAGCCTGATGTGGTCTTCGTTTGTTATATCAATTCTCGAATTGCCAAACTCATTTAAAAATACGGCGTGAGCGGAGGTGTCTTTGTTATATTTTTGCATCTCTACTTCTTCCTGCACATAACCGCCCTGAAAGTCCTGAGCTTTTGTAAAGTTCTGAATACCAACTGATATTAGAGCGATAAGCAATAGTTTCTTCATGAATAATCGTGATAAATTAAGGTGGTGTTAAATTAAATATAAAACAGAAATATTAAATAAATTAAAAAATTTATTCTGCTAATTCTTTTTAGGACATTTGCGACCTTTGTCCTGTCTACAATTGATTCTTTTAAAATGAAATTAAATTTAAAACGCCCGCTGGCTTTTTTCGACCTTGAAACCACAGGTACCAATATAGGTGCCGACCGTATAGTTGAAATATCTGTTATTAAACTTCATCCTGACGGGAGCGAGGAAGTAAAAACCTGGCGTATTAATCCGGGTATGCCTATTCCTTTAGAATCGTCGTTGGTACATGGTATTTACGACGAGCACATTAAAGATGAACAGCCGTTTAAAGATTTAGGAAATGCGATAGCCGAATTTATTGGCGAAAGTGACCTGGCGGGTTATAACTCCAATAAGTTTGATATACCAATGTTGATGGAGGCGTTTTTGCGTGCCGGCGTATCATTTACGCTTGATAATCGTCATTTTGTAGACGTGCAGAATATCTTTCACCAGATGGAGCAGCGTACCTTAAAGGCTGCCTATCAGTTTTATTGTGCCAAAACAATTGAAAACGCGCATTCGGCCGAGGCTGATACCCGCGCTACCATGGAAGTTTTGCTTGCGCAGATAGAACGCTATGAAAACATGGAATGGGAAGATAAAAAGGGTAACCGTACCATTCCGGTTGTTGGCGAGGTTGAAGCGTTGCACAAATTCACCAACTTAAGCAATCCGGTTGATTTTGCCGGTCGCATGGTTTATAATGAGCAGGGTGAGGAGCTGATTAATTTTGGCAAACACAAAGGCAAACGTGTAGAAGATGTGTTTAACGTTGAGCCAAGCTATTACTCCTGGATGATGCAGGGCGATTTTCCGCTGTATACCAAACGAAAGCTTGAAGAAATATATACCAGGTGGAATGCTAAAAAAGCGGCCGAACGCCAGGCTAAAGCTGCCGCACAACCCAAACCCGCCGAGCAGGCCCCCAAAGCGGATGCGCCAAAAGCTGATTATCCAAAAAAGGAATTTCACAAGCCCGATCATACCAAAACCCAGTCATATCAAAATAAGCCTTATAAAAAAGACGAGCCGGCAAAGCCCGTTAATGATGAAATGCTGCAACAACTGGCTTTGAAGTTTAAAAAGGGATAAGAAGTAGTGAGTGATGAGTTTTGAGTGATAGATCGCTATTATACTCAAAACTCATTACTAAAACTCAAAACTATTTTCGCAAAAATTCAATATTGCGTTTTAGCCCTGAAAATTTGGTACGTTTCACAGCGGAGTTTTTGAATACTTTCTGAAAAACATCCTGTGTAATTTCCTGCCAGTCAGAAGCTTTCAGGGTAAGCAACTCTGGATGTGGAGTAAAGGCCGGCTCTGTATTTAATACCGAAAAACGATTCCAGGGGCATACATCCTGGCAAACGTCGCAACCAAACATCCAGTTATCCATTTTGCCCTTAAATTCCTGTGGTATTTCGTTTTTGAGCTCAATGGTAAGGTATGATATGCAACGGCTGCCATCAACCACATAAGGCCCAACGATGGCATCGGTAGGGCAGGCGTCAATACAGCTGGTACAGGTACCGCAATGGTCGGCTGTTGGGGCTATATCATACTCCAGTTCCAGATCAATGATCAGTTCGGCCAGGAAAAAGAACGAGCCGGCTTTTTTATTGAGCAGGTTGGAGTTTTTACCTATCCAACCCATTCCGGCCTTCCTGGCCCAGGCCTTATCCAGTACAGGTGCCGAATCAACAAACACACGACCGCCAACTTCGCCAATTTTTTCGTTGATGATTTGTAAAAGCTGCCTCAGTTTATCTTTTATAACAGTATGGTAATCCATACCATAGGCATATTTTGATATCTTGGGCGCAGCTGGATCATCCTGACCACTATCAGTATAGTAATTAACGCCCAATGATATAACCGATTTTGCCCCGTCAACCAGTAAGCGTGGGTCAAGGCGTTTATCAAAATGGTTTTCCATATACTGCATCTCGCCGTGCATGTTTTTTTTTAACCATGCTTCCAGGCTTGGCGCTTCTTCCTCTAAAAAATTGGCTTTGGAAATGCCACAAAACAGAAAGCCAAGCTTTTGGGCTTCGCTTTTAATCAACCGGCTGTATGTTGTCCTGTTTAGCATTATTGCTGCAAAGATACTACAAAATAAAATTCGTAAAACCGGCAGGTTTAAAGCGATGATGGAAGCGCTATGCTTTTTTTATAAAAAAATACTCCTGATTTAATTAATGGTGTAGTTTTTGTATTGTTTTCTTAAATATTCACTATGCTTGAACACATGAATTATTTGCCCTCGCATGTGTTAGGTATGCACGCGGTTGGTGACGTAACAATTAAAGATTATACAAAGGCATTGCTGCCTTTACTTAATGAACAGGTGAAGAAAAACGGACGGATTAACCTGCTATTAGTTTTAGAAACCAATATACAGAATTTTACAGCAGGTGCTTGGTGCGGAAATGTTGAGATTGGCCTGAAATACTTTTTGAGATGGAACAAACTGGCTATAGTGACCGATCAAAAAGGCATCAGAGAATTTAGTCACCTGTTTAAATATATTCTCCCGGGTAAATACAGGGGGTATCCGCTTGAGGAGCTGGACGAAGCGGTGAAATGGGTAGCAGAGAAATAATTAACCTTCATACATCATGGAAACTATAGGAAAAAATAAGGCAGTGATGAATAATGATGATTCTGACCTGCATAACGATGAATTAGGAGAAAATACCGGGGAAGACACGCTGTTGGCTAAACAAGCCAAATTAAAACCTGGTGAAGATGAACAAAAACAGCAGGCATCATCAAATATGGAGCAAGGCCCTGCAGGTGAAAATTTATGATTCTATTATAAAGAAATATAAATGCTTATTCGAAAAAAAGCCTTTCTTTTTAAAGAAAGGCTTTTTTATGTTACTATTTTCGGAATTAAAAACTATTCCGTACGCTGTTGCTGAATGTTTTGGTGCTCCAGTAACCGCTATCCAATATCCTTCTCACAGTCATTAAAGGATAGTCAGGGTCACGTTTGTCGGCCAGTTGGAAAGCTATTTTGAATCCCTTTTTTTGAAATTCAGGTAAAACCGGTTTTTTCCAGATGCCAAAAGGATAGGCAAAATAATCAATTTTTTTACCGGTGATCTCTTCCAGTTTCTTAGTAGGCTTGTCTATCTGTGTAACCCAATCATCAACCGGACGGGTAGTTACTTTGCCGTTCTTTCCTATTATCTTCAGTTCAGCGTTGTGTGAGTATTTATCAACCCGGTGATGATCCCAGGTGTGGCTGCCAATTACGTTTCCCTCGTCTGATAGTTGTTTAACCATATCAGCCGTCATATAATGCGGGCGGCCCAATGATACCGTCATCACAAAATACACAGCTTTAAAACCATATTTTTTTAAAGTAGGGTTAGCAATGGTAAACTGATCAAGATCTGTATCATCAAACGTAAGCATGATAGGTTTTTTTGGCAACGGAGCACCGGTTGTAAGGTAAGCATATAGCTGATCGGGCAGTATAGTATGGTAACCACTATCGGCCAGCATTTTAATATGTTCTTTAAAAGCGGCAATTTGCACAATATAATCTTTAGCACCTTTTGAGTCGGTTGGTTTCCAGTCGCGTATCTGGTGATAACAAACAACGGGAACCTGCTTGCGGGCCATAACAGCCGCGTTATCAATTTTGCCGCTTGTTGTTGCTGCTGCGGCTGCAGGTGTTCCGGTACTTGTTGCCACTGCAGTGGCTGTTTTATCGGCAGGTTTAGACTGGCATGAAATTGTGCTCAAAGCGCACACGGTTAACCACACAAAAGATTGTTTGAACATATTATAACAATGATTTTTTATTGAACGGCGAAATTAGGATAATAAATGCGCAGGTTTCACAATTATATAAATAAAATATTTATCCCGCATTACAAAACTATTCTTTTACCTTCCTTAATTGATCTTTTTGCAGCATCCAGTATTTGCATCACTATCATATTATATTTTAGTGACGAACGGTCATTACGCGATCTCATTGGGTTTTTAAGAGCAGCTGTGAAATAAGGTACCGGGGCATTGGCAGGTGATACCAAAGGAGGTGCCTTAAATTCCCTTGTATTATTGTTTATTCTTATCTGCAGGCTATCACTATCAAAGGTGTGGATGTAACCCTTTGCACCAAATATCTCCATATCCTTAATGCTGAAAGGCCAGTTCCATGAGGCTTCGATCATTCCGGTTGCATTTGGATATTCCACAATGATTGTAGCATCATCTTCTACCTTTGGATATACTGATGGTTTGTAATGGCGGGCTACAGCAGTTACCGCAATAGGTCTTTGTCCCTGCATCAACCAGGTCATCATGTCGGCGCCATAGCAGCCGAAATCATTCAGCGCGCCGGCTCCGTTAAGTTCGGGATCGGTTAACCAGCTTAAAAAGTCTTCGCTGCAGCCAATTTCACGCGGCCCCTGATGACCATCATGGAATACCATTTTACGGATAACTCCAATACTGTCGGTTTTTACAGTATTATATGCACTTTGAACCGATGAGTACCAGGTAGTTTCGTAATTGGTTAGCAGGTTTATATAATATTTTAAAGCAAGGAATTCCATTCGTTTGGCCTGCTCAAGCGTAGCCGCCAGTGGTTTTTCAACCATTACTGATATACCCATTGGTGCACAGGTTTCTACGATGTCAATATGTTTACCAACCGCGTTATAACCTAATACAATGGTTGGTTTACGTTTTTGGCACATAGTTTTCAGATCTTCAAAAAATAACGAGTCGGGCAGGTTATATGCCTTACCAAACTTTTGCCATAGTTTTTTGTCGGGTTCGGCAATGCCAACAATGTTTACGTTGCCGTGGCGGTATTCGTTTAAAATAAGATGTATATGGTCATGGTTTAACCCGGCTATGCCCACTTTGGTTCCGGTTGCTAACCTGCGTGCTGCAAGGCTATCGGCTTTTACTTTTGCCAATGAATCGGTGGGGGTAGTTTGTGCATTGGCATTTGTTAAATGCAAACTGGCAAATGCAAGTATAGCTAAAAGCATTTTGCATTGGTAGCTGAAGCCGTTTTTTAGTTTTGTTTTCATGTTCGGTATGGTAGTTTTATTGGTTTTAGAATAGGGAAGGATTACCGCCCAGTTTTATCTTACCGAGATGTTTATAGGCACTTTCGGTAGCTTCACGGCCGCGGGTGGTACGCATTAAAAAACCTTCCTGAATTAAAAATGGTTCGTATACTTCTTCAATAGTGCCTTCATCTTCGCCTACAGCGGTGGCAATGGTTTTTAAACCTACCGGGCCGCCTTTAAACTTGTCAATAATGGTGAGTAATATTTTATTGTCCATTTCATCAAGGCCGTGCTCATCTACATTTAGCGCATTTAGCGCGTATTGTGCTATAGCGGTGTCAATATTGCCGTCGCCTTTAATCTGTGCAAAATCGCGTGTGCGGCGTAACAGGGCATTAGCAATACGCGGGGTACCCCGGCTGCGGCGGGCAATTTCGTAAGCACCTTCGTCGGTAATAGGTGTTTTGAGGATGGCAGCCGAGCGTAATACAATAGTAGTAAGCAGCTTTGCATCGTAATACTCGAGTCTGGAATTGATACCAAACCTGGCCCTTAAAGGAGCGGTAAGTAAGCCCGAGCGGGTAGTAGCACCCACAAGGGTAAAAGGGTTAAGCGATATTTGAACGGAGCGCGCATTTGGGCCGCTCTCCAGCATAATATCAATTTTAAAATCCTCCATCGCCGAATACAGGTACTCTTCAACTAATGGGCTAAGGCGGTGTATTTCATCAATAAACAGGATGTCGCCGGTTTCCAGGTTAGTGAGCAGGCCCGCAAGATCACCGGGTTTGTCAAGCACCGGACCTGAAGTGATCTTGATACCAACGCTCATTTCGTTGGCTATAATGTGCGACAGGGTGGTTTTACCCAAACCCGGTGGGCCGTGCAGTAAAACATGATCAAGTGCCTCGCCACGCTGGCGGGCAGCCTGTACAAATACTTTTAAGTTGGCTAATATTTTATGCTGACCGGTAAAATCCTCAAATTGCTGCGGACGCAATACTCTTTCAATATCACGTTCGGTATTACTTAAGCGTTCTGCTCCGGGGTCAAGATGCTCATTCATTTACCAACGAAATTAGTTTTTTTATTTCGGATTTGAGATTTTCAATTTCGGAATTGGGGATTTTTTATCTGTATTGTTACACATCTATTGTATAATTAAATAGATAAAGAATCAAAATGAAAAGTCGAATGTCTCCATCAAAATAAATCCGAAAGCGAGATCATCCTTCCGGGTACTTTCGGAAGATACTGTTGATCTTCATTTGTATTACACCAAAGAATGCTTCTTTGAATATCCCTGTCGACATTTTGGATGTACCGGCAGTACGGTCTGTGAATATGATGGGAACTTCTTTCAGCTTAAAGCCATGTTTAATGGAGGTGTACTTCATTTCTATCTGGAAGGCATAACCAACAAACTTTATTTTATTGAGCCTTACCGTTTCCAGTACTTTACGTTTATAGCACATAAAGCCGGCTGTTGAATCTCTGATATCGATACCGGTTATAAACCGTACGTATACTGACGCAAAATAGCTCATCAATACCCGGCTCATAGGCCAGTTAACCACGTTTACACCATTGATATAGCGCGAACCGATAGCGGCATCGGCACCTTCAATACAAGCCTGTCGTAATTTGAGCAGATCTTCAGGATTATGCGAAAAATCGGCGTCCATTTCAAAAATATAGTCGTAATGATGGGCTATAGACCATTTAAAGCCATGTATGTAGGCCGTTCCAAGTCCCTGCTTACCGGCACGCTCTTCAATAAACAGCCGCTCTGGGTAAACATTCATTAAGTTTTTTACAATGATGCTTGTACCGTCGGGTGATCCATCATCAATGACGAGTATATGAAAGTCATGAGGTAAAGAAAATACTTTGCGAATCATACGCTCAATATTTTCCTTTTCATTATAGGTTGGTATTATAACAATGCTATCCGGCACTTAAAAACTATCAGGTAAACAATGGGCAAAAATAATTTATTTAAACCCGCTTTTAAAAATAAAAAGCAGCTAAATAATATTTAACTGCTTTACAATAACGGTGGAAATTATAAATTATTGGTTATCAGCAATAATTTGATTATCTATATAAGGATCAGTGATATAGTTTCGTTCTTTTAACCGTGGTGCAACAAAAAGAAATATCAGGATAAATACAACAATAAAAATAACAAAGAACCATTCATAGTTTGCACCCTTAAGGTTATGTGCCCACCAGCCGCCGTCTTCTATTAAGCCATTTACAAGTGCGGTAATAAGATTACCGAACGATACAACCAGGAACCAAATACCGGTCATGGTACTTTTCATCGATTTTGGTGAGTGTGTATAAGCGTATTCCAAGCCGGTGATAGATACGAGCACCTCGGCTGCTGAAAGTATCATAAACGCAAGCACCTGCCACCAAATGGAGGGTTTACCGCCATGATCAAGGCTGGTGTGTATTATGCCAATTACCACGAACGATAAAGCTGTTAAAATCAGGCCGGTACCAAGTCTTCGCAGCGGGGTTGTTTTTAGACCAATTTTGTCAAGTCGTGGATATACTATATAGTTGAAAAATGGAATAAATAGAAGAAGAAACACCGTATTAACAGTTGATAACTGACCAGGCAACACTGTGAATGAGGTAAAACCCAGGTTAATCTCACGATTCATTCTTTCGGCATATAGGGTCCACTCAGACAAACATTGATCCCAAACAGCCCAAAATGCCAATGCGAAAAAGAACACGGCCATAACCCGGTATACTGCTTTCACACCTTCAACGCGTTCGGGGTCATACGGGCCTTTGGCAACATCAAGCATAGATTGTCCCGGTTTGCGTTGGCCTGCATGAGTTAGTGCATACCAGGTTATAAATACCAGGTTATTGCGATTAACCCCTTGCGGGGGAACCTTTACATATTTTTTACGGCCCGAAAAAAATATGATGGTAGCCAGCGCCATCAGGATACCGGGAATACCGAAGGCCCACCTGGGGCCAAAGTGATCATAAGTCCATGGAATAGCAACGGTTGAAATCATAGAGCCGGCATTGATACTGAAATAGAACCAGCCGTAAACTTTCGAAAGTAGATCCTGGTTGGTAGCATCAAATTGATCACCTACATTAGCAGATACGCATGATTTAATACCGCCGGCGCCAATTGCAACCACAAGTAAACCCAATTCAAAACCACCAAGGCCACCATCGAACATGGCCAACATTAAATGCCCCAAACAGTAAATCATCGATACATATAAGATAAGTTTGTATTTGCCGGTAAACCAGTCGGCCACCATGCCACCTACAAATGGCAAAGCATAGGCCACCATCACAAATAAATGGTGTAGCTTATTGGCTTTAGCGTTGGCCAAGTCGTTTACAGCGTCGATATGATTAGGGTTAAAAAACTGGTTTACCAAAAAAAGTGTCAGTATTGAACGCATTCCGTAAAAACTAAAACGTTCTGCGGCTTCATTGCCTATAATGTAGGGAACGCTCTTAGGGAATCTGGATTTTGGGGTAGCCTTTACGGCTGGGGCTTCTTGCATTATTTTTTCTGAAGTAAAATTTATTAAAAGTAATATATTTCTTTTGAATCGGAATTTTATACCGAAAGTGTTACAAAATATATAGTGTATGTTTTGATTTTAAGTGTGTTATGCAGATTTAATTCTTTAATTTGAATGAATAAGATTGCGGTCCTGAATAGCTTGTTTTTTTGGATCTACATATTCATTATCGCTATCGTTGGGAATGTTACGCATATCAAGGTTTTCTATATATACCCAGCGTCCGTTTTTTAATTTATAACCATCATAAGTAAGGTCGGGGCCAAAAGTTTCTGGCAGGCCTTTCATTTTTTTATCAGGAGGGGCAAGGTGATCAAACACAATTAAGTTTTGATCATGTATATAGCGTAGTAACATTGAAGCCTGCCGAGTGTACTCAAAAATTACCCTTTTGGGGTTTTTGCCGTTGTTATCAAAAACCGGCATACCAAATGCAGGTTTATTGTTTGTAAATGACAGTATATCAATTACTTTTTTGGTTGATTTTATGGTGTTGCCTTTCCAGCCTATTAAAACATAGTAAGGTTTTTGGGCATAAACAGGTATAATTTTATAATATTGGGCGCCATACCACTTATGGTTGTCCGTTACAGAATCTTCTGGATTTTGCAATAATGGCGAATAATCTTCAAGCGGGAACATTTTTAGCGGACCGCCGGTATTCATTTGTATGGTGCCATAAAAACGATAACTGCCATCCTGGTTAATAACATGCCAGCTCAGGATACGGAAGCGGTTATCGGGCGAATTAATGATGCTAATACTTTTAACCGAATCAAATGGGAAAAGGAATGAATTGGGCTCTTTTAAAGCGCTGACCAAAGTTTTAATGAACTTGTAATTAGCATTTTTACGCTCCAGGTCATTTTCATCATTGATGAATTTTTTTCCTAAGGAAGCAAGGCTGTCCTGGTAAATACTTAATTGTTTTGTAGGTGAATTTTCATTGGCGCGCTGGCCAAAGGCCTGGCCAACAATAAACAAGGATATTATAAATACAAACAAACGCCTCATTACCATACCGTGTATTTAATAATTAACATTTTATAGGGCTACAAAATTAAATAAATTATCGATTAGCTGTTGTAACATATGAAGCGTCAGCTTAACCTGCTTTAATTAACGTAAATTTTCGATAACCATTGCACTTGCACCGCCCCCGCCATTACAAATTCCAGCTGCGCCATATTTGCCATTATTTTGCTGTAATACAGATAATAAAGTAACAATAATGCGAGCTCCTGAAGCGCCCAACGGATGACCAAGTGAAACCGCGCCACCATTTACATTTACCTTAGCAGTATTAAGTTTTAAAAGCTGGTTGTTGGCAATTGATACCACAGAAAAGGCTTCGTTGATCTCATAAAAATCAATCTGGTCTGATGATAAACCTGCACGGTGCAATGCCAATGGGATGGCTTTTGATGGGGCAGTGGTGAACCATTCAGGAGCTTGCTGGGCATCGGCATGTGATGCTATCCGTGCCAGCGGCTTAATACCAAGCTTATCGGCTTTTTCGCGGCTCATTAATACCAGTGCTGCTGCTCCGTCATTCAGGGTTGAGGCATTGGCGGCGGTAACCGTGCCATCTTTTTTAAATACGGGTTTTAATGAGGGGATTTTTTCAAATTTTACCGTTTTAGGTTCCTCATCATCAGCAAATAACGTGATATCGCCCTTTTTATCTTTTAATTCAACCGGTGTTATTTCATCTCTGAATTTCCCTTCGGCTTGTGCTTTTTGGGCGCGGTTATATGATTCAATAGCGTAGGCATCCTGTTCTTCACGAGTGATATTGCAATCAACCGCGCAAAGTTCAGCCGCGGAACCCATGTGATAATCGTTATAAACATCCCAAAGGCCATCTTTTACAAGGCCATCGGTAATTTGTCCATTGCCTAACCGATAGCCGTTGCGGGCTTTATCAAGGTAATAGGGTACATTGCTCATGCTCTCCATGCCACCGGCAACCACAATATCGTTCTGACCTATGGCAATGCTTTGGGCCCCCAGCATTATCGCTTTCATACCCGAAGCGCATACTTTATTAACGGTAGTGGCTGGCAGATACGGAAGACCCGCGAATATGGCAGCCTGCGTAGCCGGTGCCTGCCCCAGGTTGGCCGGCATTACATTACCCATGTAAACTTCCTGTATTTGATCGGGCTTTAAACCAGCTTTTTCAACTGCCGATTTGATAACCTGCGCCCCCAGTTCTGTTGCGCTCAAGACTGCTAAACCACCTCCAAAGCTGCCTATCGGTGTGCGTGTGGCAGCTACTATTACTACTTCTTTCATGTGTCCCTCATTAAAATTGGTGGGGCAAATTTAGTTATTTTGATGGAAGTGAAAAGCTATGCATGCATAATAATTAAAAATATATCGCTTAACCTTTAGAAGTGAAAATCCTCAATAAAGCTCTTTGCGATTGAAAATTGTTTTAATTCCAACCAGAATAAGTACACTTAAATGTGGTATTTCTGAAATGGGACTAATAAAAGTTACCACTACTTGGGAAGCATCATTACCAAAAATTCTTATTAGTTCATTATTATGCTCATCCAGCCAATGATATTCAGAACTAAATAATGACGTGGCATTGAAATTGGCCTTAAACCCATCATTTAATTTTAAACCGATTTTATTTGTTTCAAAATAACCGATTACTTTTCCTTCCGGGGTTTTGATAGAAAGATCGCCTATGGTTGAATTTAATACCAGGATAGTTTCATTATTAGTTTCCAGATAGGTTTTAGCAATAAATGAATTGTCGCTATACATTCGGCCGTAAGAGTTCACATTATCGGTCAGTTTATAATCAGAATTTATCCTACCGCGATTTAACAGCCAAAGCTTTTTACCTGTTAATTGATTAATATCCTGGTAATTCATTACTCCTTTTTCTTTTTCGCGGTTTTTTTACGGCCAAGCAGGGCCTGTTGCAGCAGGTATTCAATCTGGCCATTGGTGCTCCTGAATTCCTCGGCGGCCCAGCTCTCTATCTCCTTCAGTACATCGGGATTAATACGTAATACAAATGCTTTTTTCTCGGCCATACTAACTTGCCGCGTTCGCGGCTTTTGCCTGTTTTATTAATACTAAATTTACGCCCAACAAGGCCAGTAAAGGCAACTCGGGTATTTTCTTTAACATATCAAGATCGAAAGAAATTTTAAAAGGTTTTTTAAATCCCCATAGTTCCGTTCTGATATTTAATATATCACCAAACTGATCATTAGTTAACGTAAATGTGCGCGAAATCAGTTTTTTATTTAAATAAACCGCCTCAAACCCATTATTCATACTCAGGCGTATTTTGCGCGACCAGATTTCGGGCGTAACCACTCCTAAATTCATTCCATCCAGGTCATTAATTAAAAACGAACGCTTAAATATGCCTTTACGTTTAATGATCCAAGTTTTCTTCTCTACCTCTAAAATATAAATGGTTTTCCAAAAGTTACCATAGCTCAGCTTACCATAGCAAAACTGCCCATCGGTAAGCTCAAACCAGAGCTTAAAAAAACCATGTCTTAATACAGATAGTTCATTGGTGCGCAGCTGATCAAAGCTTCTAAACTGATCCATGCAATTAATGGTATAAAGTACCTGTATTAACCACCGGATTGACAGCTTTATCGCCGCAGAGTACTACCAGCAGATTGCTCACCATAGCAGCTTTGCGTTCTTCATCAAGCTCTACTATGTTTTTTTCTGATAGTTTATTCAGGGCCATTTCAACCATCCCTACAGCGCCCTCAACTATCAATCGGCGTGCAGCTATAATAGCTGATGCCTGTTGAACCTGTAGCATAGAGTGCGCAATTTCGGGAGCATAAGCAAGGTGCGATATGCGGGCTTCCAACACTTCAATGCCGGCACGTGCGAGGCGCTCGTTTAACTCCTGCTCCAGCATCTGGCTTACCTGTTCGGCGCCGCCGCGCAGGGTAATAGCGGCAGTTTCATCTTCCAGGTTATCATAAGGGAATGAATTGGCCAGGTGCCTTACCGCGGCTTCGCTCTGTATGTTTACATACTGTATGTAGTTTTCTACTGCAAACACGGCGCTGGCGGTATCTTTTATCTGCCATACAATAACCGCGGCAATTTCAATTGGGTTACCAATGCTATCATTCACTTTGAGCTGCTGACCGTTAAGGTTAAACGCCCGTAATGATACTTTTCTTTTTACAGTGAATGGGTTTACCCAAAAAAAGCCATCTTTTTTAACAGTGCCTACATATTTGCCAAAAAGCGTGAGCACTTTTGACTCATTGGGGTTTACTATCACTAATCCCGGTAATACAAAAACGAAGCTTATAACTGCAATAACTGACCCGATAGGTTCCTGGCCCACCGCAAGGCAAATGCCGGCTATGATTAGCAAAAACAGGAATAAAATAAATGCTGTAAAGCCAGAGGGCGGGTTAATTGTTTTTTCAGATTCCATGATAAAGGTGATTTTAATTTGATATCATAAAGATATCAACTTTAAATTGATAAAAGCAAGAAAAACTGCATATAACAGAAACTTATATTATTTTTGAGTGGTTAATTAAATAAATGGCAAAACTATCTTCTTCGCGCCAAAAGGCTTTATTGCGCAAATACGCACGTAATGTTAAGTTTTTGATGATGCTTGTCAGCATCAGTCTAATTGTGTTTTTTTTACCCAAGCAGGCAAAATTCAGCTATGAATATGAAAAGGGGCGCATCTGGAATCAAAAAGACCTTATATCGCCTTACAACTTTGCTATATTAAAAACCGCACAGGAAAATAAGAACGACCAAAAGGCCGCCAAAGAAAGTATAACCCCGATCTATCAGCTGGACGCTGCTGTTGAAACCCAGCAAACCGAGGGTTTTAAGAATGATATTGAAATAAAATGGCATAATTCTGGTATTAACGACAAGCTTAAACCTAAATATATAGCTGCTGGTACCGACCTGTTAAAAGAGATATACGAAACAGGTATTTTAAAGCTAAACGCGCAGTATCAGGTAAATTCTGAAAATTATCCTATAACGGTTTTAAACAAGAATGTTGCTACAGAGAAAAATACCAATGAGCTGTTTACCCGCGAAAAGGCCTTAGCTTATTGTGATAAAATATTGAGTAAACATACCGATCTGGATAAGGCTTTTCTACTCGATCTATTACAAAACAGATTGCAAACTAATTTAAGCTATGATAATAACTTAACTTCCCGATTGGTAAATGAGGTGGTTGATGGGCTGTCCCTAACCCGCGGCATGGTTCAAAAAGGAGAGGTGATCGTATATAAAGGATCAGTTATTAATGATGAAATTTATCAAAAGCTGGAATCATATAAACAAGCTTTTGAAGATAACGCCCGCACCAATGGCAACCGTAAACTGGTATTGTTAGGTCAATTTTTACTGGTGGCTATTGCCATATCATTGCTCATGATATTCCTGTACCTTTTCAGGAAAGATATTTATGAAGACAACCGGCTGGTAAGTTTAATATTGCTGGTAGTTACCGCTATGTTGGCCACCCTGTCGCTGGCCATAAAGCTGCAATTGCCCAATTTGTATTATATGCCATACTGCATTGTACCTATTATTATCCGTATTTTGTTTGATACCCGGCTCGCGCTAAACATTCACCTGCTGGTAGTGCTGATTGCCGGCTTTTTTGTGCCTAACAGTTTTGAGTTTGCTTACTATGAAATTACCGCAGGCATGGTTTCTATCTATAGCATCAAAAACCTCATCAGGCGCGAGCAATTCCTGATATCCGCGCTTATTATCACGTTTACCTATTTCGTGGCCTTTTTGGGTATTACATTTATACGGGAAGGTACGTTTCTGGATATTGACTGGATGGATTTTGTACCATTTGTAGTGAGTGTATTGCTTACATTGCTGGCCTATCCGCTTATTTATATTTTTGAAAAGGTTTTTGCCATTACCTCCGATATTACCCTTATTGAGCTTACCAATACTAATGCGCCCTTATTGCGTGAACTGGCCTTTAACGCCCCCGGTACCTTTCAGCATTCGTTACAGGTGGCTAATCTGGCCGAGAATGCCATATATACCATTGGCGGTAATGCGCTGCTGGTTAGGGCAGGGGCGTTGTACCATGATATTGGTAAAATGGAAAACCCTTTGTTTTTTATCGAGAACCAAAGCTCCGGTTTTAACCCGCATGATAAATTACCTTACGAAGAGAGTGCCCAGATCATCATCAGGCATGTAAGCAAGGGGATTGAAATGGCGCGTAAGGCTAACCTGCCCGAAATTGTGATAGACTTTATACGTACGCACCATGGTAATACCAGGGTGGATTATTTTTACCAGTCGTCGTTAAAGAATTTTCCTGAAAAATTTATCAACGAGAACATTTTCAGGTACCCCGGACCTATCCCTTTTTCAAAAGAGGCAGGTGTTTTGATGCTTGCCGACTCGGTTGAAGCGGCTTCGCGCTCTTTAAAAGAGCCTGATGAAGAATCAATAAGTATTTTGGTTGACCGCATAGTAAAATATAAACTCGATCAGAACCAGTTGAAAGACAGTAATATAACCCTGAAAGACATTGAAACCATTAAAACTATTTTCAAGCGGATGTTGATGAGTATTTACCATGTGCGGATAGATTATTAGAAATTGAACTTTTTTTTTGACGGGAATATTGAATTACTATATTTGCAGTCCCTGAAAAACGGGGATGTACTGAAAAAATGGTGAGGTGCCTGAGAGGCCGAAAGGATCAGTTTGCTAAACTGACGTACGGGAAACTGTACCGAGGGTTCGAATCCCTCCCTCACCGCTGATAAGAATAACAAAATACAACAAAAGCCTGTAAATCATATGATTACAGGCTTTTTTGTTTTCCCAAATAGCCAAAATATGCATTGAATGGGTCAAGCAGAAAAGTTGAGGGATAAGATAAAAAGTATTTGTTTTGTATTTAACGAAACACGATCTCTTGTCCAACGCATACGAAACCCTGGTCCGCCTTATACTTCCTGAAGGCTTGTTAGATTATTTTGAACTGACTGACGTTAAACCGTCAGAAAGTGGTCAGCTGAATATTTACCTGGAAGAAAAGAACCTGCCTCCTGCCGGTTATGAAAAGGCACAAATAGAGTCAAAAGGCTTTCTGCCTGAAACAGCTATCCAGGACTTTCCGATCCGTGGTCATAAGGTAGCACTCTGTATTAAACGGCGCAGATGGGAAGTAAAATCCAGCGGTGAGGTCATCACCAGGGACTGGGATTTAGTACGAAAAGGGGCACGAATGACAACGGAATTCGGCCTTTTTTTAAAAGGTATATTTGGATAATAACCCGATCAGCTGCCACTTGCTGGGCAGGCTTTACAGCGTCGACGGAAAACAGCTACAACAGCAATATAAAGATTTTCTGAGCGATTTTCATAGCTGGGATCAAAAAGAACATGCAGATGAGTGGATGCTGTTTGAACAGAACATCGGGCCATCGCTAAGCATAGATGAAACAGCGTTGAGCAATGGCGAACTCTATACCATTATCACCAAAAAGGAAGCTAAAGGCGGCAAGAAGGCAATTGTAGCCATGCTAAGGGGTACACAAGCGGAACAGATCATAAAGGTTATCGAACAGATACCGTTGCGTAAAAGACATAAGGTAAAAGAAGTGACGATGGATATGGCGGCAAACATGATTAAAGCCATCCGCAGGTGTTTTAGCAATGCCAGCCGTGTAATCGACAGGTTCCATGTACAAAAATTAGCATACGATGCTGTACAGGAAGCCCGGATAAAATATCGTTGGGAAGCGTTGGATGCAGAAAGCAGTGCTATTGAACAGGCCAGGCAAAACAAACATCCTTATCAGCCCGAGATATTCAGCAATGGCGATACGCTAAAACAATTGCTTGCCAGAAGTCGCTATCTGCTGTTTAAACCTGAGTCCAGGTGGACTGCCTCGCAAAAAGAAAGAGCCGGTTTACTTTTTCCAAGGTATCCGGAATTGCTCAAGGCTTATAAACTGGCTATAGGATTGGGCAATATATTCACAATCTGCAAAAGTAAGCAAGTCGCCTTTAAAAGACTGGCCCTTTGGTATAACCACGTGGAGGCATGTGGTATCGACACCTTTAAGACCGTGGCAAGGTCTGTCCAACAACATTATGAATCTATCTTAAACTTCTTTGACAACAGGAGTACAAACGCATCAGCTGAATCTTTTAATGCCAAAATCAAAGCTTTTAGAGCTACCTCCAGAGGCGTCAGAGATACAACTTTTTTCTTGTTCAGACTCGCTAAAATCTATGCTTAAAACTTTCAGCCCTCAACTTTTCCGCATGACCCATTGAATCGCATAAAAAAAGTGTGCGATTCGTGCGCGTCAGTTTGATGAGACAAAAAACGCGCACGAAAAGTGGTATAATGCGCTGATTAACAACGTGTTCAAATGCCAAACATCTTGACTTTTGATTCCGGCATTTCGATATTTATTCACTTAAAAATCTATCGTTATGTTAGAAAAAAGTTTAGGGTTACTGTTCTTTCTCAAAAGAACACAAGACCATCAGGGAAACATCCTTCCGATTTATTTAAGGATAACCGTCGACGGTGTACCCAAAGAGATGTCTGTTAAACGTTTTTGGGACCTTTCCAGGTGGAATGTGAGAGCCAGTCGAGCGACCGGGAACAGAGAGGATGCCAGAGGTCTGAATGACTATCTGGATGTATTGCAGAACAATGCATATGCCGCGCGAACGCAGCTCATTGACCGGGGAAAGATAGTTACTGCTATAGCCATCAGAGATATGTTGTCTGGCGAGACGCAGCGGAAAAGGCTCTTGATGGTGCTTTTCAAATCTCATAATGAAGATTTGAAAAACATGATCGGAAAAGGAGTTGAAAAGGGCACATGGACGAATTATAATACTTCCTACAAGCATACTTTGGCATTTCTGAAGTCCATGTATAAAACTGAAGAAATTAATATACTCAGTCTCGATCTGGAATTCGTAAAGAAATTGTATCGCTGGTTCCGTACCACAAAAAATTTAAATCATAACTCAAGTTTAAAGAATATTGCCAATATGAAGAAGATCGTATTGGATTGCGTCGACAACGGCTGGTTGATAAATGATCCGTTCGCCAAATTTGAAATGACAAGGGAAGATGTTGATACGGTATATTTGAGCAAAGAGGAGCTACAGGCTATTGCGCACAAAGAAATTACGAATGATCGACTGAGCAGGGTTCGTGATCTTTTTATATTCTGTAGCTTCACCGGCTTATCTTTCATCGATGTAAAGCAACTGAAAAGATCGGAAGTTACGATCGCGTCAAATGGTGAGTTGCGTATCTTTAAAAACCGGCAAAAAACAGGTACACCTGCAGTTATCCCACTATTGCCGATCTCAAAAAAAATCCTCGCGAAGTACCAGAACGATGAATTCTGTAAATTAAGGGATATGTTGTTGCCTGCTGCAATCAACTTAATCATAGCTTTTACTAATTCTAGTTTCTATTGCACCGGAGAGCGACTAACAATTGGCTAGCTTTTTTTTGCTGGTGGCTCCATATTTGCTAATTGTGGTCTCATTGTATTGATTTTCTGAGTCGAGGTTTGATCAATAAAGTGTAGTGGCTGACTTTTTTCAATTCTTCGCGAACATGTGAAAAGTCTATTTTATTTGAAAATTGTTTTGCAAGTTTCAAATAAAAAACTAACTTTAATGTAATAAGTCGCAACGCATACAATGGGTATTAAATAGAGTTTAATAATTTGCTTTTTCAAGCCAAGAATACGATTTTTAACCTAAGTAATAATTTTAGCAAACAACATTAAAGAATATATATGAAAACTCTAGTAGAGGGACAGTATTATGAGATTACAGACGACACTGAAATCGTTTACGAAGGTGAAATTATTCCCATTAGTGATGACGGTTATGGGAACTGGGGCTTTATATACAATGAAAAATTTACTCCTTTAACTGCATTTCAGGTGGATGGCGTTAACTGGTTTTTTACAAATGATTTTCAAGAGGTTGCAATAAGGGAGTTTGTTGGTGACGTTTTTTCTTCTACTGATCTTGAATTAGACGAGATCGAATGGTTTAAAACTTACGTTGCGCCAGATGATGAATCCAACGTTGTTGTTTATTATAAAATTAGAGGGAAAGAATCATACCGCAGTTTAGATCATGAAGTAAATACTGAACAAGATCTTATGGATTTATTTGAGGCGGATCTGGAATCTTAATGGCTTGCGTGATACTGTTTTCAAAGCCCCGACAATTTAAATGCTCTATAATTTTTTGAGGGCAATCAATTCATTCACTAATTATTGTTCATTCTAAATGTCCGAGGTAATCAGAGTCTCCGCTTTTGATAATAAAAAAACAAATTCCGGACGCGGTGGTAAAAGAGCGGGAGCTGGACAGCCAAAAAAGGAAGCGACGGCAGTAATCAATTTCCGGATAAAGAAATCTGAAATAAAATATCTTAAAGATAAATACGGAAAAACTTTAAATCATATGTTTAAAGAGTGGATAAAAGCACTGTGAGGCAGTTTTCTATCAGCGAAATATAAAAATCCCGGCTGGTGCTTAACGTATACGTATTACAAAACGATTAGCTCATTGTGGTGAGTGAAAGCCTTGAATTTTATTTTAACTCGTGGAACAATTGTCAATGAATTTAAATTATAAATCATCATGAGTTTTTGGAGTGAATCAAAGTACCCTTATGTTCGTCTCGTCGAAATCTCAGAAAAAGAGTTGATTAATCTTGTTAACTGTTTAACAAGGCTGGACATTATTGAATGGCTGATGTGGAATGATCCTAATGGTATTTATAATGATAACCAATCTTTAAAGGAGTTTGGTAAAGTAATGTCACGGGAGGAAGGTCTGGAAATAATGCTTCGCCAGGCAGAAGAAAATAGGGCTATTATTTGAAATCGGATTTATGCTAAAGCGAATCAAAGATATAAATGATGTTAAGACTTTTGTTTTGACGCCATTCAACGAAGGACTAAATTATCATCCGGATGAAGATTTTAAAAATTATATCAATATCCAAACGGAAGATCCATCCTATAGTCCGATACAAGCGAGGCGTTTTTCAAATAACCACTTAGATGCTTTTCAGACGTATTATATCCTTTTAATGTGTTGGCTTCAAATCCGTTTCCGATTAGCGCCTTGACCTTTGCATTGTGCTCTTTAAATAATTCCATCAAGAAAATACTTTTTTGAGCCTTTCCAGTGAATTGATTTTGTAGGCTTTCCGTTGTTACCTGTTGGTTGGCATCGATTAATTCCTGATGTGCATTTCGGAGTTTGGTCTGCAGACTATCCAGATACTTATTAAGTGCTTTGATTTCTGCTTTGTGTCCGATAGCACGTCCCGCGTGACTGTTCCAGATAGCCGGATCGCAATTACGGCCTGCGGACATATCCACGCGTTTTCCGTTAACTGTAATGCGCATGTAGATGGGCATTACGCCGCCTTTGTAGTTTTTTTGCTTTCTGATGTAAAAAAGCAGATGGAAATTACTTTTCATTGATACAAGCTTAAAAGTTAAACAAAAGTAAGTTTGTAGCCTGCTGACATCAAGATGTTCACTCGCAGAACATCTTGAAAATCAAATAATTAATTCAAATTCGGTGCGTAGTATCGTTGCTCTTGGTTACGCACCGAATTATGCACCATTTTGTTGCGTTTTGATGCATAATATGCCGTATTGATAGCAATAAAAAAACCTGCAATCTGTTGATTTGCAGGTGGACGGGACTCGAACCGAGTTCAGTATTATCCTTATTTTCAATAATTTACAAATTCTGATTTGTGACAACTCCCGAAGTTTTCACAAATAATCTGATATCGTTTGATTCCTAATGACTTACGTAAAAGTAACCATTAATATGGATTGGTACAATATGTTTTTAAAAGATAAAAACAAATGACGATTTTAATCCTTGATTTGAGGATAACAAATTAAAGTTAGCTTTGATTACTACAGACTTATAACATGAATGATAAAGAATTAGAAAAGGGTTTTAGTATGGTAATCGGCAATGCGCAATCGCTTTTTGACGAAGCCACCCTATTGTTTGCAAATGGGTACTTTGCAAGGTCATACAGCTTGTCGCAATTGGCAATAGAAGAAGTAGGAAAAAGCACACTTTTATGCAGAGCAGTACTTGCTTTTTATATGGGTGAAGAGGTAAACAGTAAGTATCTCGATAAATTGGGATTTCGCGATCATCAGCAAAAAACTCGGCTTTCATTAAAATCGGAACTCATTTCAGTTTATTTATACGAAAAAAGCATTGATGAGAAAACCGATTTTCGAGGCTCAATAATTGATGTTTTCAGTCGCGTAGATAAATTAAACAGTTTAAAAAATGAAAGTCTTTATGTAAGTATGGTTGATGATAAATTTTCAGTCCCCTCGGAGATTATCAGCTCTGACATGGCTAAAGAGCTATTGGAAAAGGCTGAATTAAGATTGGTATCAGCAAAACCTCTTCTGAGGCCATTAACTGATATGAAGTTATCGGCTCTGCGTTTAAAAGAAATAATGAATGATCCTAATAAACATGCTGAATTTCAAGCACAAGCATCAAAAGAACTTGGTATCGAATTTACTGAATAGTTCGCCTTCTCTATTTATCACTCTCACTTTTGTTGTAGTTGTTTTTAAAGCAACTTTCTTTTGCTGCTTTTCTTAAGGCGACTGATGGAAAGAAAAGTAGTCCCAACCAACAATTAAAAAATTTGACCACGTTAAAATCAACTTGTAAAACAATAATTTAATGTTACAATTAATATTAACGATAATAGCTAAAAAGTTCCTTTAAATTAAATTCTCAAATATGGCTGAAGATGTCAACGTTGAATTTCCTACAAGACCAGAGAAGGTCGGTTTTATGGAGAATATAACGATAGTTCCTATTATACCGGATAATCCAAAAGGAGAGTTAATAAACTTTAATTATAGCCGTGATTTTAAAGTCATGGGAACACTCTATAGTGTTCCCCCTCTATGGAACTCACGAATCGTTGCTGGAAAATTGGAGGGTGGCGATTCACTCCTAAATGTTACTGATACAGAAGTACAGTCTTATGAAATTGAGGGAACTAGTCAGCGCAAGTTCACAGTCCATCTAAATCAATTCAAACGACTCTCATCAGTGTCGTGTACAATATCTGCTGTTGCTTGGCATGATGCATTAGAAATATTTCATGATCTTGTAGATCCATATTTAAGCATGTTATCTTGGAAATTCCATGCGCCTCTGGTACTGTCAAATGTCAATGGTTTGGATGTTGAAACCAACTATCGTTATGCCAAATTCATTCAGCCCATACCTTTAATAAGCTTTTCGATTACATCTGAGGCCTGTAGAACAGTATAACGATCATATCGCTGCCTTGTTTTCTTTTCATCGGGAAATGATTAATTCGACAAGTAGCCCATATCGACTCCTATGCATTCACAAATGTTTGACACTTGTCAATCAATTTAAAGCGCTAACCCATGACAATGCAAAAAGGCAAGGCTTAGATTTGAAGCAATACAAAATGGATACTGAGATAAAGATTGATGAAAATGAAATAAATAAATTTGTTTGGCCGGAATCTATCGGATGGACATTAGGCAGGTTATTAACGGATAAACTGAGGCCAATGAGAAATAAGATTGCACATGAAATTGACGAAGGAGGCAAATATGCAAATCCAGATATGGGTATATTCCAACAACGAATAAGAGATTATGCTGATGCGGCTTTACCGTTAATGCGCATGTAATTTCAAAAAATAATCGATTATCGTATTCGAAATCAAGTTTATTCTTAACTAACATAATAATACAGCCTTTTCTATGCCCCAATTGATTTTCTATTTCATCCAAACGTACTGGTAAAATGAAGTCGAGGAGCCGGACAATATTATTGGTCAATTTTAGACGGTATCCGTATTGGCATTTTTGCAAATAGTTTCCGAAAGCCAAGCGATATAATTCTTCGTACCCCCCTATCTGGGGGAAACTTTTGACCAATTTTTCGAGATACCTGCGATCGGAGATAGGCACCTGCGAATGAGTCAGGCGCGAAGTCGTCGTTTCGCTCTGGCATCACCCTACGAATATTGGGTTGATAATTGCTTCTTACATACCAAAAATCATCCGTTTTGTTCGGTCTGGCAGGTTATTTTGTAAGATCGGACATTTATTTAATATTATTCAAAAAGCAGAATCCCATGTCCAGTAACACATCGACTAATTCTGTCGAGCCAAGCAAATTAGATATATCAGTCCTGACACTCTGGTCACTTTTCGTATTGATAGATCAGCACTTTACAGCTCTATTCACCTATCGCAATTTGATTGATAATATTGATGATCTGGAAACGGAAGAAAATATATCATTGGATACCATCCGGGAGGCGCTGATTTATCAGATCCTTCTAAAAACCTGCGCGTTTACTGATGAATGGGATCAACACTTAGGACTTAAAACCGAGCCGGAATATTTTGATGAAATTGTACGTTTAAAAAAGGTGCTCAGGCCGGCCCGAAGAATCCTTGAAAGATGGAAGGGATTGAGAAAGTTCAGAAATCATGCTATTGCACACAATCATCGGGATGAAAAGGGCAATCACATATATTTGGGGAATACTAGGTTTTACCATACACCAGAAACTATCGGGGACTTAGCGTATCTCATTTTTGCCCTCGAGAAAATGGTAAAAATCCTGGCGGGAGCCTTTCCGGCACAGTTCAGCAACGCGATAAAGCTTAGTGAAAATTGGCAATATTCTGGCTTCGACTATGAAAATCATCCTGACAAAGACCTGTCTAAGGAAGATATAGTAAAGGCTGTAGAACTCGCTACCAATGAGATACAGGCTAATCTGCAAAAAGATAACTATCCGTTTTTCGATGCTTCAAGCTTGTACCTGGATTTCTTAAAGAACACACCATAAATATATGTGTCGCTAGAACAGTTAGACTTTTTATTGAGTTGTTTAAATAGAGAAGTTGATTTAGTGTTCGCTTATCCTTAAATAAGGAACGAGCCCTATTAAGTTCACGTTCCCTAACAGTTCAAAATACTAATTTACATTTGTCACAATGTCAGGTCAACATGAATTGAAACTTTATATGGTAGAGGTTTTAATCATTTTTCTACTGTTGTATACTTTGACACCATGGCTGGAATACTCGTAGCGTACAAAAAAGCGTTAAAAAACAGCAAATTAGTTGGCAATAAGGTTTCCCGTAATTGTGCAAATTGCAGATACCATACTTTTGAAAGGTAAGAACTAAGTATTTCTTTTTATTTAACCCGCTTGTAATATTACCTATTCGAAATTAGATAACCTACGATGTCACTCCGTTAATAATCAGAATTTTGGCATTCATGTTGTAATTTAAAGCTAATGACCGACACCCATTCAAAGGAAGCAAGAAGCTATAATATGTCTCGAATCCGTAGCAAGGATACAAAGCCTGAAATGCTTGTAAGAAAATATTTATTTGGGAAAGGCTTCAGATTTCGTCTTCACGATAAAAAACTGCCTGGGAAACCTGATATTGTCTTACCCAAGTATAAAGTAGCGATACTTATACATGGTTGTTTCTGGCATTCCCACATAAACTGCAAATATGCGGTTATTCCTAAATCCAATATTGAATACTGGTCCGGTAAAATCAGTAAAAATCTTATTCGCGATATTGATACAGAGAAAAAACTTCAGAGCCTTGGATGGAGAATTATAGTCATTTGGGAGTGTGACCTAAAAACTACAAAAATAGATCAAACTTTAATTGGTCTCTTAAAACTTCTTGACGATAAAAATCGATGTATTTAGAATAAAATAGTGTAAATTTAACTTCACAGTTCCTGCGAGACCTGACACCTTATTATCAATATGTTAAAAACTGAACTGGTCAATCCGAATGTCGGAAACTTTATTGAATCTATTAGAGATATTGGCTACTCATTTGAAGTTGCTGTTGCCGATTTAATTGACAACAGTCTAACTGCTGGCTGCAATGATCTGCAGATTACCATGGTGCCACAGCCTGAATTAGTCTTCGCTATGGTAGATAATGGTTCTGGAATGTCCGAAAACGAAGTGGTTGAGGCCATGAGACTTGCTTCGAGAAATCCCAAAGAAATTCGAAATAAAAATGATCTGGGGCGTTTTGGACTTGGCTTAAAGACGGCATCTTTTTCTCAATGCAGGAGGCTGACAGTTATTTCAAAAAAAGAAAACACCCTCTCCTGCCGCCAATGGGATTTAGATTACATTTCTGAAAAAAACGAATGGCTGCTTATAACTCCAGAAGAAATCGCACATCTCCCGCTATATAATGAACTAAATATTCTAAAAAGCGGGACCCTTATATGCTGGCAGCAGATTGATCGATGCGACAAAAACAACCTTACTAATATAATTGATCAGGTAAGAAAACACCTGGCCTTGGTGTTTCATCGTTTTCTTGAAGGGGCAGATCAAAAAACAGTTAAAATAAAAATCAATAATAACCCGGTACTTCCATTTAATCCTTTTAATCTTAATCATCCGGCTACACAGCAGCTGCAACTGGAGAAAATTAAAATCTATTCGTCAGATGTGAATGTGCAGCCATTCATACTGCCTCATCATTCGAAACTTTCTCAGAAGGAATATGAGTATTATGCCACGGAAGAAGGTTATATTAAATCCCAGGGATTCTATTTGTACAGAGGGAACAGGATATTAATCTACGGTACCTGGTGGGGTCTTCATAAAATTGTAGATGCACATAAACTGGTTAGAATTAAAATTGATATCCCCAATGACATGGATGCACTTTGGGGTATAGATATCAAGAAATCAATTGCACGGCCTGCGGATGCCATAAAAACTGACCTTCGCAGAATTATAAGCAGAGTAACGGACATTGGATCCAAACCTTTTACAGGAAGAGGTCGTAAAATCGAAGATAAAACAGTGATCCAGTTTTGGGAAATTCTACCGCTGAATGACGACTTTCGTTTCTCTATCAACCAGGATCATCCTTTATTTACGGATCTCGAATCTGAATTATCCAGTGTTGCATCTCAAAAACTGCAGATTTACTTAAAAGGCCTGCAAGCTTACCTGCCAATTGATGCTATTCAGTTTAAACTGCAGAACAGCCCTCATCAAATCAAACAGCAAACTGCGCTTTCTGAATCTGACATTGAAGCGTTAACTGAAAGACTATTAGCATCGGGATTGCAGCAATCTTATATTGATGAATTACTAAAGACAGAAATTTACATAAACCGAAAATACCTTATCAGCAATGCAGACAAATAGTTACCAGGCCGTAAAACAGTTTATATACAACAAGCTGAATGATACGCCCAGCCCGCTTGGGAAATCAATTATATCCCAGGAAATTGAAAATTTCAAAAATGTTATTGCCTCCGTCCCTAAAGAAATCCTCATCAGTATTCTTTCGGTACAAGATTATGAAAACTTATCCATCGATGACTGGCACAGGATGACAAGAGAATTTGAGATTCATTTTGATGTAGAGATGAGGCATGGAATTTTAATCCAGGGCGATGAACAGCAAAAAAGAGATACCCTGTGGTGGACTTCAATTCAAAAGCAGTTAACCGATAATTACTATTGGGAAAGACTGCGCAATTACCTGCTGAGGTCATTACCTCCTGAGGTGGTCAAAACTATTGACACGGATACTGATCTCGTGATGAATAACCTCGAAAATCCTACGAAAAGCGATTTCAATCGTTATGGGATGGTAGTCGGACACGTACAGTCTGGAAAAACCGGGAATTACTCTTCATTGATCTGCAAAGCCGCCGATGCTGGATATAAGTTCATTGTCGTTATTGCGGGCGGCATAAATAATCTGAGAGATCAGACTCAAGAGCGGCTGAATGAATCATTCATCGGTCAGCACAAGGGATCTCAGGTTGGTGCAGGAATTGGAAACACTCGAAGGGAGTCGATGCCGTATAGTCTGACAACGGTAGAAAGAGATTTTAATAAGCAGGATGCTGACCGCCTGGCTCACGGTATTAACTTTGATACGGTTAGTGTTCCCATATTATTGGTTATTAAGAAAAATACAAGTACGTTAAAGAACGTAATTGACTGGCTTGAAATGCAGTACAAGGGAAACGATATAGATCATGCGATGCTTGTTATTGATGATGAGTCCGATTATGCGTCAATTAATACAAAAGAGAAAGAGGATCCGACTGCCATAAATTTAAGACTAAGGAAACTGCTTAGTTTGTTTAAAAAATCTGCGTATGTCGCCTATACTGCTACACCCTATGCTAATATATTCATAGATCATCAAGCCTCTCATACAGATGTTGGAAACGATTTATTTCCACAAGATTTCATCTACGCTTTAGACGCTCCTTCAAATTATTTCGGCGCCCGTAAGATTTTTATCGATTCTGAAGAACAGCATCTTATTCCCATCGAGGATAATGAATTTAGTATTCCTTATGATCACAAGAAAGACTTTAAGTTGGAGGAGCTTCCCGGCAGCCTGCTTGATGCTATTCGCCTTTTTGTTTTGAATATAGGTATTCGACGATTAAGAGGTCAGGGCAATAAACACAACAGTATGCTGATTCATGCGACGAGATTTACAGATGTACATAAAAATCTTGCTACGCTGACTGAAGAATATCTGAAAGAAAAAATAAAAAAGGATGTTGTTTCGTATTCAAAGCTTTTCGATGCATTAGATCAAAGTGAAACAATTCGTGACCTTAAAACATCATTTGACATGCATCTTTCAGAAATTGAATTTTCATGGGACCAGTTACTCGCCGAGCTTCCAGCTTATATAGAAACGGTTGTTGTCAGAGAAGTTCACTTAAAAAAAACGATTCCTCTCGAATATCGGAAAGATACCGTTACCAACGCAATTGTAATCGGCGGTGCAAGTCTTGCCAGAGGGTTTACCGTCGAAGGACTGAGTATCAGCTATTTTTTGAGAAATACGGTATTTTATGATACTTTAATGCAGATGGGGCGGTGGTTTGGTTACCGGCCCGGGTATGAAGATATATGCAAAATATTTATGCCGCAGGACCGAATAAGGGACTTTGCTGAAATAATTCGGGCAACTGAAGATCTGATTTCTGATTTTAAACTGATGGCAGAGCATAAGAAAACACCCAATGATTTTGGCCTGTACTTGGTAGAAAACCCTGACAGCGCCCTGCAGATAACTGCCAGAAACAAGCAGAAAAATGTCCAGGAGTTTTACTACAGTATGCAGCTGGATGGCTCCTTAAAAGAAACGAGTTATTTACGTGCAGAAGCTGAAAGCATTGATCATAATATAAATGCAATCAAAGATTTACTTGTTTTACTGCCCCAGCCTTCAACTGATGAAAAAACTATAGTCTGGAAAAACATAAATAAAAGTTTAGTTAAAAAGTTCATAAAGGAATTCAAAACGGTGGATAAAGATAAACTAGGGCTTACTTCTCGTATGCCCATTGCCTTTATTTTGAAATACCTCGACGAGCGCACGACAGACTGGGATATTGCCCTTTACAGTGGAAATGGGGATGATTTTGTATTTAATGATATTGGTATTAAAAAACAGTACAGAAGGATTAAACTTAATAAAGGCGCATACGAAGTTTTGAATAGGCAGGTGTCTTCAGGAACATCAGAGTCTATTACAATTGAAGATGACGAAACTAGAAAAGCATTGAAAAATGATCGTAAGGCTGCAAGGGCGGCGCGGGTGCGGCCATTACTAATGCTCCACATCCTCCAGGTTGAGGATAAAGATGATCCGAATTACAGAGATGAATTAGCAGCATTCGGCATTAGCTTTTCCGGGGATGCTCTCACGAAAGAAAAACCCGCTAAGCTTTTAATTAATACAGTGTATTTTAAAAATTTAACAGACAGTTTAAAATTAGAAAGCGAAAGCGATGACTAAAGCTGCAGAGAATCCATGGCTACACATGAAACCTGATACTTCTCGAAGGATCGATATCGAAACAGCTCATGATTTTTTTTGGGTAACAGACAGTAAAAACAGGTATGGCCTGCTTATTAAATTCGGGTTTCCCTTGACGGATATAGAAATTGCCGAAAATATCAAAGGGATTTCAGTAATTCCAGTTTCAGACGATGAATCAGGCAAACTGTATTTTATCCTGACTAATAACGGCGATTGGGAAATATTTCTTTCTGTCTGTACCAACCTAGTATTTATGGCCAGTAAGTGTGCAAATGAAATCAGTATGATTCCAGTAATTAATCTTAGGATTAAAAGGTGGCAGAAATTTCTACGTGAAAATAATACGACAGCCATGACAGAAATTCTTCAGATGGGTTTGCTTACCGAACTCTATTTTATAGTTTATTCATTGATACCTGAATTCGGGTATCAAGAATCTATTTTAAGCTGGGTGGGTCCCGACTCTGATAAAAAAGACTTTTCTCTGCCGGAATTCTTTGTTGAAGTCAAATCGTTTATTGCCAGTAAGGGAAGAATAATAAAGATTTCCTCATTGCAGCAGCTTGATTGCGAAATAAAACCACTATATCTGTCAGTTTATGGCTTGACACATACAAACCATGGCATCTCAATTTTGGACATGATCGATGCAGTTAATGCCCTAATCCCGGAAGAGGATTACGAAACCCGAGATATTTTTGAGGCTAAACTTTCGGCATATGGGTACATGCAGAGCGTAACCGAACCCCCATTTTTTACGTATTCATTTGATTTAAGTAAGTCATATCTCGTATCAGATGATTTTCCTAAAATATTATCGAGCGGTGTCGACAGCAGAATCCTGACTGCTCAGTATTCTATTGATTTAGCGAAATGTGTCACGAATGAAGTACCCTTACCATTTAATACCTGATCACAATGGCATCAATTGAAGAATTCCATGAAGACTTTTTACAGTCAATTCTGAGTGACGCGGAAAGCCGGGCACTTTTAAAGGCTCAGTCGTTCTTTGAAATTGTCTGTGAAGACCTTGTCAGCGTAGGTGATCTGACCAATAATTACTCACCTGCTGAATATATAAAAAAAGGTATTGAGGCCTACGGTTATGATTATGATGATGAAAGGAAAATACTTACAATATTAAATCACCAGTTTTTCCAAGACAATATAATTCAGACTTTGACAAAGGGACAGATAGAGACAAAATTTAACCGCCTTAAGACTTTTTATAAAAAATCCACTGAGGGGTTATACAAAGAAATGGAAGAAACGTCAGAAGCTTACTCTATGGCGTATAACATTTATAAATACGTCGAAAAAAAGCAACTCCATAAAGTAAGATTCATGGTGCTTACTGACGGAAAAGCTACCAGGAATTTAATGGAGCTTCCTTCAGAGACCGACAAGGATATACAATTTGAGTTTCGTGTTGTAGACATCGAGTATCTGCATAACATTTATCAATCCGAAAGTAAAGCGGCAGTTTCTGATATAGAAGTGAACTTGCCATGTTTGAAAATAAATGACGAAAACAATAGCTATCAGTCATATTTGACCGTTATCAACGGAGATCTGCTGGTCAGCATCTATGAAGATCACGGGCAAAAGCTGTTTGAACAAAACGTGCGTACCTTCCTTCAGTTCAAAGGCAATGTCAATAAAGGTTTAAAAAATACAATTGAATACAAACCGGAAATGTTCTTTGCATATAACAACGGGATTACGGCAACTGCGGAATCAGTCGAAGTCGGAAGTGACGGTCATTTAAAAAAAATAAAGAATTTTCAGATCGTTAATGGCGGGCAGACAACTTCTGCTATTTATGCAGCAAGGATGACTTCAAATCTCGATGTTTCTCAAGTAGCAGTTCAGATGAAATTATCTGTGGTTAAAAAAACAGAAAACCAGGATGACTTTATTTCAAAAGTGGCTGAATATGCTAATACGCAGAATAAAATAAATAATTCTGATTTTTTCTCCAATAGCCCTTTTCATAAGGACATGAAGGATTACTCGAATAGAATTTATGCCCCAGCCATCGGCGGCTCTCAAAAGCGAACTCATTGGTTTTATGAACGGGTAAGAGGGGAATACCTCAACAGTCAGGCATATTTGAAACCGGCTGAAAAAGGAAGATTTATTAATGAGAATCCGAAACAGCAGGTAGTCGATAAAACGCTGCTTTCAAAAACAGAAGTAATGTGGCGCAGGCGACCGGATATCGTGTCCAAAGGTGCACAGGAAAGTTTCAAAAAATTCGCTGATGAAATTACAGAGACTCTTGAAAAGGATAATCTGGCTATTACGGAAACATATTTTAAGGATGCAATCTGCCGCGTAATTTTATTTAGGGCTGTTGAAAAAATCATCTCCGCTGCCCCCTGGTACGATGGTGGGTTCAGAGCCCAGACTGTTGCTTATACTGTTTCCTATCTTTCTGCGCTAACTCTGGAATCTGGTCTTCATCTGAATTTCGACCTGATTTGGGAAACACAGGAAATTCCGCAAAGTCTTATAGAAATGTTAAAACTAATTTCCGAACAGGTATATCAAAAAATTACCCGTCCTGCTGCTGGATATGCAAACATCACCCAATGGACTAAAAATTCGATGTGCTGGACAAGCGTTCAGGAAATTGATCTTGACTTTCCCGATTTAGATCCGCGTTTATTTATAGACAGAGCGGAAAAAAACTATCAGATAAAAGAAAGCAAAGGAATAAAAGTTGTTGATAAAGGAATAGATGCACAAGTCTTCGTTTTGAAAGTGACTTATGAGGATTGGAATAAGCTTTATGACTATTACCGAAATTATAAAGGGATTAAAAACTTAAGTTCTATGCAGCTCGGGGTCTTAGAAAAGATGGCTTCAGGTAAAATCGACTTGCCATCTGAAAAACAATCAAAAATACTTTATCAGGTTTATTCCAGTGCAAAATCAGAAGGAGTTAATGTAAACTAAATTTTTTAGCAATTGCATGAGGTTAATTCGGCATAAAAGTATTATATTTTGTATTTTCACCAACGTTTTTAGTTTGGTGGGGGATTTTTGTTATAAATTTTTTAATCAACTCAAAATCAACAACTTATCATTTTGAAAACTATAAAAAAAATAGGAATAGATATTTTCAGCGGAGCAGGCGGTCTGAGTTTAGGAGCTGAAAACGCAGGTATAAAAATAGGTCTTGCAGTCGAAAAGGATGTTTCAGCGGCAAAAACCTTCAGTCGCAATCACCCTGGAGTTAATATTCTATGCGAAGATATTACGCAGATAGATCCGCTATTACATATAAAACAACCTCCATTTATTGTTTTCGGAGGCCCCCCCTGTCAGGGATTTTCTCTTTCTAATACGAAAACAAGGACATCAGAGAATATTAATAATAAACTTTTTAATGAGTTTGTCAGATTTGTAAAAGAATTGCAGCCAGAATGGTTTTTATTTGAAAATGTAGAGGGGATTACAACCTTTAACAAGGGCGAAACAGTCAGAATTATAAAGGAATGCTTTCGCGAAATTGGTTATGAAACAACTGAAGATGTATTATATGCATCAGATTATGGCGTGCCGCAACATCGTAACAGATTTATAATGGTCGGTAACCGCTTAGGCAAGTCTTTTGAATTCCCAAAAAAAGCCGAATACACAGTAAGCGTTGAAGAAGCTATTTCTGACCTTCCCGATCTTTCAAATGGAGATAAATTTTCAGAACTCCCATATAAAAAAAGCATTGAGGAGGTTGGTATATATGCCAAGACCATGAGATCTAATTCAGAAACAGCACAGCAAAATCTGGTTTCCAAAAATGAAGATTACGTTGTCGAACGATATAAACACATAAAACAAGGTCAGAATTGGAGAGCTATCCCAGAGGAATTAATGACAAATTATGCGAATTTAGAAAACTGCCATAGTGGTATATATAAAAGGCTTGACTCCGCTATTCCCTCGGTTGTTATATCAAATTACAGAAAAAACATGCTAATTCATCCTTTTCAGGACAGAGGATTATCAGTTCGTGAGGCAGCTCGCCTTCAAAGTTTTCCCGATAATTTTGTTTTTGAAGGTACGTTGATGCATGTTCAGCAACAGATAGGAAATGCGGTTCCTCCACTGTTAGCGGAGGCCATTTTTAAAAAAATATTGACTTATTGAACAGATAACTCATAACCCTTGTTTTACGGTTGTTTAACCTAGCCTGTATCAATGAGTAAAATTGATTTTAGTGAAATTGAAATTGGGCAGGTCTATGGGAGGCCATACCTGGCAAAAGTTTGGGGATACAAAACGCATTTTCCTCTTAGTAGGGGTGTAGTTACACCGTCTTACTCCGATCAAATAATTCTCTTTGTTACCAAAGAAAATCAGGTCTCGGCTACCAAATATAACAATTATATAAACGACGGTTATTTGTATTGGGAAGGTGAAGAAAAAGGGGGAAATGATTCCAGGATAATAGCAGCAGAGCAAAATAAAGATACTATACATTTATTTTACAGACATAAACATCACACAGAATTTTTCTATCTAGGAATCGTCAAACCCGTAAGTTTTGTTAAAAATGAGGACAAGCCCTCCACATTCATTTATCAAATAATCGGCAACCCTGCTTTTACTACTTCGACTGATGAAATTCAGCCAAATATCATCAGTGAACGAGAAACGGAGAGAAGGTCACTAGCACTTAGCAGAATTGGACAAGGCGCATTCCGCATCCATTTAATAAAACTATGGGGCACCTGTGCGATCACAAACGTAAATATCCCTGAAATTCTCAAAGCATCTCATATAAAGCCATGGAGGTCTTCTACTAATATTGAGCGTTTAGATCCGTATAATGGATTACTACTGTCACCCACAATAGATGCTCTTTTTGATAGGGGATTTATATCTTTCGAAGATGATGGTTACATTATTATATCGAAGCAACTGCGCAAAGAACAGGAGCTACTGAATATCGGACCTCATATAAAACTAAGAAATGTTTTTGAGAGTAGTTTAAAATACTTACAGCATCATAAAACTAATATCTTTATAAAGTAATAATCAAGACAAGAAAGGTATCTTTTCAATGTAGACGCGCTCCTATACCTTTAAAGTCCACATACATATTAGTCAATAAATTTATTTAGCATAGATCCATATCAAATTTATAGATTTGATATGGAAATTATTGTTAATCATATGCAGAATTTATTGGACAATAACGGTACAGCTAACCTTAATCACTAAAAATTATTCTAAGAAAATGGTTCCTTTAGTATTTAAAAATGATGAGAAATTTGATGCACTAAGCTTCTATGAATACTTGTTAACTATATGCGAAAAGCATAAGGATGAATCAAGGGCGTTAGCATTTGCATTTTTGATATACGATTTTAAAGATCATACGGTAAATAAGATTCTAAAAGATAAGTCCTATTGGAACGCTTTAGATGCCATTTCAGGGAAGTTCCTGAGCATATTCTATATTGATTCTGCAGATCGCTATTATAAAAAAAGGCATCAGGAAATTTATCGGGAAAGAATTAAGGAACAAAATAGCAGATCCGGAGAAGGAGCGATATCTTTTTTTGTACCAATTGTACTTAAACCTACCCCCATCGAACGTGCCGGTCCCTTCTTGAAAGATAGTTTCGTTATAGATAAGGCTGTCAAGACTCCACTTGTTTTATTTTTTCAGACAAATAATAATGCTATAACAGACTCCTTCATCGTTGAGCTAAAAGAGGAAAAATTGGAAGATGCCTTTATTGAATTAAAAGATTTAATTAAGGAAGCAGCAGCAGCATTATCGGGCGTTGAAGAAAAATATTTAGGTAATGATCGCGAAATTTTCAATCTGCTTAAAGAGGGTGTCAAATCCAAATCGTTCCTGCGTGTTTTCAATAAGAAAAAAGATGCAGTCCTCAAAATCGGATCAATTTTAAGTTTATTAAAATTATTGGCGGGGATTTTTTCTTAACCAAATCTGCTGGTACAATACTTTTAAGGATGTAAGCTCCTTAATCCTGCCAAAGGAATTACCTGCGTAAGATAAAGCATAACCAGAATGCGTATTAATGTTTATTAAAATATCTGTTATTTAACTGCTGGTCATTTTTCTTATTCCACTTGTTTTTTAATATCCAAATACATTTCTTTAAAATCCTTTATTAGATATACCCAAACTACAAATTGAATTTTATGTTCATCATAAAATATGAATATGATGAATACCAAGGGATATTTCAAGTTTAAAAGCCGCTTCCGGGTCTTTGCCCATCGCTACGACATTGGCAGGCTGTTTTTCCGTAGCAGGCGATTATAAGGCAACTTCTTTTTATTGAAGATTTATGAGATTAATGATTCAGATTATAAACCATTTTACGATTATCAATTGGCGTTTTATTTAAAATCAAACCCAGACGATGAAGAGAATTTCTTCAATTATGTATACGACATAGTTACAAATCGGATCAAGCATTTTAAACGGCTTGATCCTTTCTCCGAAAAATATGCTTCAGGTTTGGTTTATATCCCTAAACTCGAGACTTTCGTAGCTTTTCTGAAAACTATTGACCAATGGCATAAAACGCAGGCGATAGA
This sequence comes from Mucilaginibacter sabulilitoris, assembly GCF_034262375.1. Lineage (NCBI taxonomy): Bacteria > Pseudomonadati > Bacteroidota > Sphingobacteriia > Sphingobacteriales > Sphingobacteriaceae > Mucilaginibacter > Mucilaginibacter sabulilitoris. Next base: position 5,761,007 of record NZ_CP139558.1, on the reverse strand, counting down.
ATCGGTCATCAGTGACAAAAATAAGCTGATCGATCAGTTACAGAAACGAATTATAGAACTGGAAAGCCAATTAAAAGAAGCTACAAAGTACGATACGATTGAAAAGATTGTTATCGACAAAAGCGGGTTACCGGTTTTCATTCATTTACTTAAGCAGTTCCAAAGACTGACCTTGCCTAACGACAATAAGCTGACCCGCTCCCAAACACAAAGCCCCTGGTATAAGATGATCGCTAAGTATTTCCAGCATGGAGAAAACAATATACCAATTGGCACTGCCCAGAATTATTTCCCATCTCAGAAAGATACAGATTTTACTAAATATCTGAACATTGACGAAAAAGACAAGCTTTTCGAGATAGTTCCTATCCCAAAAAAGAAGTAATCCTTGATTCATTCGTGACCAAACGCCTCCAATGGTCATTCACTTTCCTGTTTTAGCCTTCACTTTTGAATCATAGTATTCAGCGGCTAGTATTTGATCTTTCCGCTGAACCGGTTCAATTAGGAAAGGAGGTCGAACGCATCAAGTACATTTTATTTATCCATACTAGAGATTTTATATCTCTGCAAATTGAACTATTTGCGGAGTTAGCTAACACAGAAAATAACAAAAGGAATTAGATGATGACAGCAATTGAATTAATTACAAAAGAAGAACTGAGAGAGTTTAAAAACGAAATGCTCGGCGAGATTAAAAAGCTGATGCAGCCTGGACAGGGCAGCACTAAGAAATGGCTGAGGAGTGCCGAGGTTAGAAAACTACTGGGCATTTCCCCGGGGACGTTGCAGAATCTACGGATCAATGGTACATTGAGTTTTACCAGGATAGGCAGCATCATGTATTACAAGTTGGAGGATATTAACAAGCTGCTGGAAAGGGGCTTGAGATGAGACAAACCATTTCCAATACAGAGCTCGCCGGTTACGGCAAGCTCCTGCGTCGTATGAGCCGGGACGAGCGGCTGATAGCAACACATATCAGCCTGTTTTCCGCTTTATTTATCCAGTGGCAACGGAATGGCTTTGTCAGCCCATTTGCGGTTACCCGCAGGGACCTGATGGCGTTCAGCAGGATTGCTTCGATTGCGACCTACCATAAATGCATCCGGGAACTGGATGAATACGGTTATATCCGTTACCAGCCATCTTATCATCCAAAACTCGGCAGCCAGGTTTACTGGCCTGCCGGTTAAGAAGTATAACCCGATACTTTATTTCCATAAATCCAGTACAGCTTTTAGCTTTATCGGATTTGATTTGCATCGCAAATCAGGTATGAAGCGCACAGGTCGCTCCGCGAGTCAAGGGAGCAAGGAGCAAGGAGCAAGAAAGCAAGCGGAAGTCGGGCAGAGCCCTACTTTGCTTGCCCTACGCTTCGCTACGGGGGGTTTACGTATCCTCCGGGGATACTTAAGGGCGTTTACGCCTATGAAATAAAAAAAAACAGGATACTTGGCGGTATCCTGCATATAGGAATAATGACATAATCGTACAGACAGCTATGCCGTCAATATGAAAGGAATAACATGGAAGATATCAATATCAGATCGGTGAGATACCCGGTTACGGTAGATCAGAAGTTTGAAAAGATTGCCCTTAAACTGGGCAGGACGAAGCGGCAGGTGTTTATCCAGATGATCGATTACTTTTATAAAAGCAAGAAAGATCCGTTGGACCTGAATGATGAATTATTAAAAAACACCCTGATGAAAAATCACCAACAGTATATCGGTTTTATCAGAAGCCAGGAGAACATGCTGCTTATTCCGATCAAAACAGAAATGGACAGGGTGTCGCTATCACAAGCGAGGATCATCGAAAGTTTTAATACACAAATCCTAAAAGCCAATGCAGACCTGCTGAATAATCAATATGCCCTGGCACAAAAGTTAACCTGTATAGATGCGCTGATGGATACGATCTCGAAAAGCCAAAAAAACAAAGAACACCTGAAAAAGCAATTCCTGTTCATTCTGGACAGTTACATCAAATCCAGGGATGCTAAAAGATAAGAAAGATTTACTTATAAAAGCATTGGACGGAACACTTGAAAATCATCATCACATACAACTACAGATGCTTTTAGATGATTATGACCACATACAAAAGCAGGTGAATTTTTTAAATAATGCTATCTCTGAAATTATAAAAGAACATTATGCAGAAGCATTTCAATGCCTTGATAGTATAAGCGGAATAGGTGTAAAATCTGCTGAAATAATAATCAGTGAAGCCGGTAAAGACATGAGCCGGTTTCCTACTGGCGGTCATTTTACCGCATGGTGTGGCATTGCTCCTGGAAATAATGAAAGTGCCGGCAAGTGGAAAAACACCGCAATCAGGAAAGGGAACAATTATTTAAGAGTAGCCATAGTCGGTGCTGCCTGGGCTGCGGTACGGATGAAGAACTCATATTGGCATGCCTTATTTGAAAAGTTGCGAAAGCGAATGAAAGCGCAAAAAGCAATTGAGGCTGTCGCGCGACGATTGCTTAAGGTTGTTTACAAAACCGTGGATACATTGACAATTTATCAAGAAAAAGGTATAGCTCACTTTGTGGATCTTCAAGCGAAAGCCAATTTGTATTATAACACAAAATCGGCGTGGCCAAATCTCCACGCCGAATAATGAAATCAAAAGGACGGAAAAGGTAATAGAAGAAATAGTCTGAAACCTAAGCTGCCAAACCTATTAATAGCACCCAGGCTTGTCGTCAAAGGACGCAGAGGAAACTTATTATATTTTGAAGGTTTTCAGATCTGACGAAGATGTTAATATAAAATCTTTTTATTTTCAGACTTCGTTCTGCTGAACATATATTTCTATTTCTCAAGCCAATTATTTTTTGATAAAAAGGTAACACTTTCAAAAACCGTTTCTAATAACGTATGTCTCGGACAGTAATTAATTAGGCGTTTTCCTTTTTCGATACTGAAATGACCACTGCGGACAATGTGTAAATACGTTTTTTCTATATGCTCTTTGTCTTTCGTGTAATCACACCATTCATTCCAAGGTAGAAAATCAATATTTTCTTCATGGCCAAACCAACGGTATAATGCCTGTGCATAGCCTAAAAGCGTTATTGATTGCGACCCTACGGCGTGAAAACTTTCTCCCAAAGCGGAATTGCGATGGCTAATGGCTTGGAAGAAAACTTGTGCAACATCATCAGCGTGGACATGATGAAGTGTCTCCATTCCGAAATTTGGAATCGCAATTTTTTCGCCTCGCTGAATTTTTTTGAAAACACTAACATCCAGGTTACCGACAGGATTAATGATGACCCATCCTGCGCCTGATATTTGCCCTGGCATAATAACTGTTTCTGGAAAACCTTCTTTGCGATATAAGTCGTGCAGAAATGCCTCGCTCTTAGCTTTGTCTATGCCATATTCATCTAACGGAAACCTAGGCTGATCTTCCAATATGGGCAGAGTGGTTGACTTTCCGTGCGCCCAGATCGATGAGCAGTAAAGAAAATGCGAAAGGTTTGTGTTTTTTAATGCCTCGACCATATTTTTCGTGTCAGCAAGCGAAAAGTTGATCAGATCAATTACAATGTCAGCATTGATCGCTGCAATTTTTCTTTCAAATTCACCATTAGGCTCATTGTCTCTATTAAGAACAATATTTTCAACTTCGCGCCATAAATTATCTTCTTTGTACGGCTTGCTTTGACCACGGGATATATTTAAAACTTTATGTCCTGCATGAACTAATTTGGGAATCAGATAGCTTCCAATGTGACCACTTCCGCCTATTAAAACAATCTTCATTATTCTTACTTCTTTGGAGTTTGATAGATAACATAAAGTTAAACATGATGACCAAAAGAGGCAATCCTTTTCGGGGGTTAATCTTAAAAGAAATAAGGTTCCCTATCTTTTTTAGAGGAACCTTATCACAATTGGACAAAAGAATTGTCCTTTTTTGATGATGGCAATTTAATATTTTTTTGACACTTCTTATTGTTATTTGCCTTTCAGCAGTTCGTTTTTCTCCTTTTCAGCCTGTAATAATCTTTCAAGTAATTCAACTTTTTCGTTGTAAAGTTCAACTATTTTTTCAATCGGATTAAAGGTGCATCCATAGTTCATCATAGCACCAGTCGAATTATCGTAATTATTTTGGATATTATTGATTGCTTTTTCTTCATCAAAGTTTTTTATTGCTTCCGCTGGAACACCAAGTACTTTAGCCACTTGCTGAAGTACATCCTCTTCTATTATCTCTTTTTGTTCCAGTAGTGACACTTTCTTTTGATTCCAATCTTCTCCCAATGCTATTGCAAGGGCTTCTTGTTTCCAGGAAAGCATTTCTCTGAAACGTTTCAGATTGTGCCCTTGGTGTATTTGATTTGGTCTATCGGTAGCGGTACTCATAGGTAGTATTTATCGTTGTCTCAAAATTAATAAAAATAATAAAAAGCCGGACTCCATCTAATATAGAAATAATAGCCGGTAAAATATGCTTTTTGAGGTATCGGATAGAAAGTCACAGAATAGTTTAGAATTTTTTGACGTGCCAAATTTGTTTTGCCAGCTGATGGAGGCCGGTGAAAAAGAAGAGCATCATGAATAACGGAACTTATGCCCCCTGGGAACATTACCCCAAGACGCTTCGCCATTACGAAGTAGAAAATCCAATGGCTGTAGTAGTCGATTTTTTTAGTGCTGATTCCGTAAAAGGCCACGGCAAGCGGTTAAAGGAATGGCGTTATTACGTGGTTAACGATGAGCATTATGATGACAAGCGTCATGGCCCCGGCATATTGCTTTTCATTTATGACCTCAACTTGAGGATTTTGGAAGCGATGTACCTGCTGTTATGTGGTTACCAGAACTTCGCTTACCAGCGGGAAAAGATTACAGAAGCCCAATTGGAGGAAGAAAAAGGAACTCTGGGAATACTATCCTAAAAACCTGTCCCTGAAAGAACAGATCGAATCGTATAAAGCGGTCAAGAAAGTGTTTCAGAAAATTAAACCGCAGGAATACAGGGATCAATTGCATGAATGGGCACACTTAGCGCTTTATAATCATGCAGATATAGAGGCTTTATATGCAGGAGAGGTTGTTAATGTTTACGAAAACTTGATTAAGCTTTATTGAAAGCCGAATTACTCCAACACTTAGAAATGCTTCAAAAGCGGCAAGCTATGTTTAGGGCATTAGCTATCTGCTCACGGCTTTTTGGCTCCCATATTGGTCATTGTCCGTTGAAGGCTATCCTATTGAAAGTTATCTATTGAATAGATGGATCACATGTAATTGAAGGTCTTTTAATCGGTAGTCAGTATTGGTTTTTAATCCTTTAAAACGACTTTACAACACCAAATAATAGAATGACCTTTTTTAAATGTAAGTTTCATAGTCGATTTATTACCTGAAAACTCACTTTTGTACTACAAAAATAACTTAATATTATATCTTATAGTATTTTTATTACCTTTGAAGTAATATTTCAACTATGAAACATAAAACACTAGGACCTCAGTCTGCAACACTTCTGGCAAAATTGAACGGAGAGGGAACTAACGCGTTTACAACCCTAGATGCGATCAATATGATGGCAACTTCGCCCAATACTGTTGTAAAGCTGTTAAGTGATATGACTGACAGAGGTTTGATCATGCGACTGAAATCAGGCCGGTATTATGTCATTCCTTATGATCAGGAAGCTGAGTCCTTTCTGCCCGATTGGCATTTGGTTGGCGCACAGCTGGCAGGTGACGCCAAATACTATATTGGTTATTACTCGGCTATGCAATTGCACAGCCTGATCACGCAGCCTTCGTTGAGTGAGCAGATTGTTGTTGATCGTCAATTGAGGCCGTCAATTATGGAGGTAAAAGGAGTTAAATTCCAATTTATCTACCATAACCACCAGCATTTTTTTGGCAGTAAAAAGATATGGATCAACGGACAGGACCGTGTATTGTGCTCTGACCTGGAGAAAACCTTTATCGATGTTTTATTTATGCCTGAATATGGCGGCGGCATCACAGAGATTGCTAAGGCAATTTACAAGACCCGCGACAAAATTAATTATACCCAGCTATTAAAATATGCTGAGCGGTTTGGTAGTAAAGCAGTATTCAAAAGGCTGGGCTATTTATTGGAGTTATTAGAAATCGACACACCCATTATTGACAGCCTGCGGCAAATAAAAGTATCTGGTTATCCTTTGCTGGATCCTTCCAGGCCCAAAGAGGGACGGCTGATTTCCCGCTGGAATATTCAGGAAAACATCGATCATCAATCCATACTTTCACCTATCTATACCTAAATGATATCACCAAAAGAAATTAATAAACGGGCGACCGAGGCTAAAGTAAATACGCCGCAGATTGAAAAAGATTATGTGCTAACCTGGGTACTCATCGGCGTTTCGAAGAACGAAAAGTTAAGAAACGGCCTGGTTTTTAAAGGCGGAACTGTACTCAAAAAATGCTATTTTGAAGATTATCGTAAGGTAATAGAATAAATAAAGAGTCTGAAACCTAAGCTGCCAAAACTGTAGATAGCACCCAGGTTTGTTCCATGAGAACGCAGAGGAAACTTATTTTTTAAAATTCACTTAAATAGCAGCTGATGTACAGCTTATTTCTTCATGTTAATTTCAGACATTCGAATTACTTTATAATTAACGCCTAATCGTTCTGCATTTTGTTCTACAGTTAGCTCAAAGCCAGCTTTTTTCCTGAGCTCGTTTACGTGTAAAGGATCCTTGATAGGCCAAATTATATAACTGTTAATACTGCCGTTTAAGGTAATAGACGCTGCTTGGCTACCGTAAATTAGCTCTTTATTGTTATCCATTAAAAAACGATCTTCCATCATTGCGTATAAATGGAACGGTAATTCAGTTCTTTTAGCAGCTATAGCGATAGTTTTTATGTATTCCTCGATTCTTGAGGAGTGTTGAATGACGTAATAGGCACCTTCATTGCTAGGTGTCCCTACAAGAGACTTACCGGGATAACCATATCTTTTAATTACTGCCGAGATATAAACAATATTGGCAGAGTCAATTGTGTGTTGTTTCTTCCAAAGCGTCTGATTTAAAAGTTTTTTTTGTACATTATACTTTTTAGACAGGTATTCTTCATTCCCAGGACTCATAAGTAAAACAATATCCTCTCTATATTTTTGATCCAGCACCATAATGCTATCCAATTTTCGCTTAAGTGTGAGATTTATAGCACTTTGGGCTTCAGCAATTGATTTCGTGAGACAAAGTATTATCAAAAAAAAAGCAATTTTCGCAATATGGTTATCATTCATCGCTGCAATTTATTGAATACCCCTAATATTAGTATAGGAATAAATTATATGGGGTTATTTTTTATCACAATTGGACAAAAGAATTGTCCTTTTTTGATGATGGCAATTTAATATTTTTTTGACACTGCTTATTGTTATTTACCTTTCAGCAGTTCGTTTTTCTCCTGTTCGGCTTTTAAGAGACGCTCATAAAGTTTTTTGTTCTCTTCGAAAAGCTCTATAAGCTTTTCTATAGGATTAAAGTTGAACGTACTATAACTACTTTGGGCACCTTGATTATTCGATCCCTCGTAATTATTTTGAATATTATAGAGGTTTCATGTAGAGACTTCTCAGCCGCATTATGGTGACGGATCTCAGATGACTCAAATGATAGATAAGATAACTTATAACTCAGTCCGACAGAACTATGAGAGTCTTTTGAGAGTAGGTGATTATAATAAATATACTGGCTATACAAAGGGTAGGGGGACAGCCGAATCCACATATATAGAATTCGATGTTGCTTTAGCATTAGCAACTGACGGTGCAAGCATTGCGGCAAAAAAAGCTGAAGTATTAACAGCAGAAGAGATATTAGTACATGGCAATTCATTGAAGAGTTTGAGGCCAACCTGGGGGTACAAACTATATACAGAAGAAGGGGAGTTTTTAAAGAATGGAATTACTTCTAAATTAGTACCGGAAACAAGATACACAAAATCATTTATGATGGATAAGAAAATGGTAGATCCAATATTATTTCCAAATAGAGCCGCAGCAGATGAATGGGAATTTCAACAAAATCAAATTAAGCGGGGGCCATTAAGCTTAAATATCCATTAGAACGATGGAAGATAAAGATAAATTTTTAGGGTGTTATGTTTCCTATCCTTCACTTGTTTACGGAGCGAGCGAGGAAGAAAAAAAAATGGCAAGAGATCAAGGCGATCTATTTAGCACTTATGTATGGGATAAAAATGGCATTAGTGATACTTTGCAAAAGTTGAGAAATGAAACCTATGGAAAAGACTTGGCTATAATTTTATTTCAGTTTTATGTGAAGCCAATACCATATTTACTTCAGAATTTAAAAGAAATTGAGAACTATAGAAAAAACGAAAAATCCATAGGAATACCGATAATTGTGACGGATGAAAACTTCTTCAATAAATCAGAATTGGATCGGCGTGCTTTTTTAAAACAAGCAATTTTAACCAAATTGGAGCTTTTAGCAGAGGTAGTTAAAAAGAAGAAACTTGATACTAATATTGCATTATTGAAGGCGGACGTCGCGAAAATGTTAATGTAAGATAAAACCTAGAGAACTTGCCAAATTGAAATTTATCTGAAAAAGGTAATACTCTAACTGATTTGAATCTAAGAGGTTTAATTATCGATACAATAGAGGGTAGGCACATTGGACAAGTAGTGGAAGTTACATCATCTTTAGATATATTAGAGGTGATTTTAGAAGTTTCTCATAATCACAAAATTAAAAGTGATATACAAGCGTTGTTAGTTTCTGTAGGATTTAACGATTTTGCCATACGAAAAATCCCAAAATATATGTAAAATCGTTGTAGCACAATACGATGGTATTGTGCATAAAAATATTACAGACCGCTATTTTAATATCTGTGGCTTCATGATTGATAATCGTTTTTAGGCTCCTATCATTATTAATGTAAGTTGAGATGTCTCAAAAAATTATTAAAAGCGGGGCATTTCCCTTAAGCATTTTGGCACCAAAGCAGTAGGAAATACTGAATGGTTTGTCGTAATCTGCTTCAGATTCTTCCGGAGTGGCAAGATCCTTTGGGACCATGGACTAGTCAAGTCATTCCGGTAGGAACGTTTGTAAAAGTGGGCCTCGTAGGGCCTCAAGCTGGTTTGGGACCAGGTACATGGCCACAATTATACACGCCTACACCTGTTCCGTTAAAATAACAATATATAAAAATGCGATATACAATAATTTCAGGATTAGTTTTTTCGATCACTAATGATCGCCAAGTTGTGAATATGGGAGGTCCTGTAATTGGAACTTTAAGCTTTAACGATAAGAAAATCTCAGATGATTGTATCGTTGATAATCTAGTATTAGATCAATTGAGGAAAAGATTGTTTTTTATAAAAAATCATTCTACTTCAAAATGGAGAAGTGGTATATACTTTACAATTGCGTTTTATGAATTGGAAGGTGGCGAAATCAGCGAATTTGCAAGGCACTTTGATATTTTATACCTAAAAAAATTTATTAACGAAACACAATTAGAAATATTTAATGCTTTACATGATAAAAATTTGGATCGCAGAGCCATTTTTGATGTTGAAAATGAGTCTAAAGTAACTTAACAACGGTTGTTTTTTTTACGCCCGAACCTAAAAAATGGCACTATAGAGTAGGGCAGGGACATTTACAGTATACCATTAGCACGGATTCCTTTCCGCCAATTTGCTTTTTTTTCCTAAATCCCTGAAATTAAAAACAAGGAGCTTATGCCGAGAAAGGTCCGGTAGCTGGTTTAAATAATTTACATACCTCGGACACAACAACAGTTCTTGGTGGTAAAACTGGTCGATAAATTGCTGAATAGTTAAGAATCAATCCTTTGCTGGGAATTTATCAAAATGGAGTGAAAGTGCTCGAAAATGTGCGCAACCCCATCGTACTTTCGCGACAATATTTATTACCTAAAATCCCATAAATTTATGAGCAACAACATCGAATTCGAAAAAGGAATGTATGGAACAAAAGCTGTAATAAGAACAGGATGGCAAGCTTCATTTTTAAAACTACTATTGGATAACGAAGTAACGGAATTAGAATTGAATGACGGAAAGGGCTGGTATGGTGACAATGTGAATTTTCTTCAATATCTTACTAATCTGAAATCATTAATTATTATCGATTTACGTATCCGATCAATAGAAGCTGTTCATTATTTGCATGAGTTATTAAATATTCAAATATCAACCTATTGTAAAACGCCAATAAATTTCAATGCCTTTCCCAAACTTATTAATTGTGGTTTTGAATGGAGAAAAGGGTCTGATTCATTATTTGAATGCAAAACCCTATGCAGTCTTGGAATAAATAAATTAAACATGAAAAGTAGTACTGATTTTTCCAATTTAATTAATTTGGAAAATTAACGGTATTAAATTCAAATTTAGAAAGTATGGAAGGAATATTCCTTTTGAAAAAATTAAAATATGTTAGCGTCGGAAATTTAAAAAAGCTAACCTCGCTTCGAGGTATAGAAGCGTTACAGTCCCTGGAAAGTTTAGAAATACAAAAATGTAAGGGCATAAGTAGTATAGACAGTGTGTTTAAATTGCATAAGCTCAAACAGTTTTTGTTATTGGATTCAGGCAGATTTTATCATATTCTCCTGCTCCCCAATACGTTTTGCCGCTATAAAATTCATATCGTCTGCGAATATGTTCAAACCTGTTATCTTCATTTCCGTGGATCAGAATCAGTCTATGCTACGGGCTTAAGTTCATAATTCCGGTTAAAGAAAATCAGGGCAAAATAGTTCTCCCGCGGTTGCTTGTGAGGCATTCCATCAAACATTCTATCGATTTTTTTTGTGAGGCAACGTTTCTGTTTCACAAGTAGGCGTTCAGAATTGTTATATTCTACATTTGAAAATATTATTAGAAACTATTTGTTTGGAATAATAATTATATATATTTGAAAAACCTAATTTAAACCTGCTCATGAACCTATTACAACTAACTTCCTTCGCCCAACAAGTCTTCCTGGAATTTAACAATAATTGCTGCCAAGTTAGTCATACTGAATGCCATCGCATTTAGAGGAAATACCCGGATCAATTCATCCGTATAAATAGCGCACATCTTCTCTTTTTAACAAATTGATGCTAAGCTGTTTACATCGACTACATAATTCAGGAGAGCTTTAAATTGGCTAAAGGCCAAATTGAAAATAATAAACCAACCCCACAAACCTTATCCCAGCGCACTATAATAAGTATGAAAATAAGAGTATGCCGCGCAATTGCGGTTTTAATGTTATCGATAGCAAGCGAGGCTGTAAACGGGCAACAATCAATACCCAATCAAATCCCTCTAAATTACGCCGACATAACCGGCAAAGAATTGTTGACGTCTCCGACGACTACCGCTTTTACTCAATATGGCAAAGTGCCGGTAAGCTTGTTTACGGGCGCGGCAGATATCAGTATTCCTTTGTATGATATAAAGGTGGATGACTTTGATATGCCGGTAAGTTTGTCCTATTCCTCAACCGGGATACAGCCGAATTCACATGCCAGTTGGGTTGGAACCGGTTGGAACCTTATGGCAGGAGCAACAATTACCCGGAAGGTAAACGGCAGCATAGATGAATTTATCGCACCATATGACTATGCAGATAATGTTTCAACAATTCATGCCGGCGATCACCTGGGATGGTATTTTTCCTCTATTGAACATACGAATCCAACAAATAACAGCGCCTGGACAACCAACATCGGCAACGGTGCCTTTTATCCCGGAATGCTCTATATTGATGGAAAGTCGCTGATAAGAGATTATGCGGCCGATGAATTTGACTTTAACATTTTCGGATTGAGCGGCGCTTTTTTTATGGGCGAGGATGGGAACTGGAAAGTAAGATCGAAAGATGGCAAAACCATTAAAATCGAGGAAATATATGATAGATACGTTTTTAAACCATTTCCTTCAGCAACCGGTGTTACCGGCGTCGGGACGTTTATCGGATTTAAAATAACTACAGGTGACGGGACGCAATATTATTTCGGAGACTATAAAAAGGTAGGTTCCGAGGATAACGTTGCGACCAACACGGCCATTGAATTTAACCGGGCCGGGCTATTTTTTTCAATATTTAATAACAATGTAGTTGCTACCGCCTGGCATATCCGTAAAATCACCCTTCCCAATAAAAAAGAGATCATCTTTGATTATTTTCGGGATGGCAATCAATATATTTATTCACCGTCAGGTAATTCGGAACAGTACAATGTAACCTATTCCGTCCCCTGGGGGATCGGTTCGGTTCAGAATGCCTTTTATCAGGAGCCTATCGATGCGAATGTTAATATTATCGACCCGGTGTACCTTCGGAGTATTAGCTTCCCACAGGGAAAACTGGTCCTTAATTCAGAGCCAACGTTTGAGCCCGACAATCTGGAATCAACTTTTTCATCCTTTAATTACTTTACCACATCAAGTTCCGCGGGCGCCAGGATAGCACATGATATTTATGGCGCCTACCCTGAAATTACACCACCAAACGGAAGTCAGCTCTCTGCCATGGGTAACGGAAGAGCTGCGCCTTCCAACTGGTACAAATTGAACAGCATTGAATTGCAGGATTATAACGGTAAAAAACTCAAAGAAGCAAAATTTACCTATAATCAACCGCAGCTTCCAAGTAATACCCGCTATTTTCTGCAGTCCGTTCAGGCTTTCGGTTATTATAATAATCCGGGCGGTATCTCAATGCCTCCCTATACATTTCAATATAATTCGACTGTCCTACCGAAATATTGCTCTATCAATGTAGACCATTGGGGATATTATACAGGACTAAGAAGTTTCCCGACGATTGCTCCGGGTAGCCCGAACAGCGTCAGCGATTATAACGCCTTTCGTACGCCGGATGCAACCTTTGTGAAGGCCGGCATATTAACACAAATCAATTATCCAACCGGTGGGTATACCATGTTTGAATACCAGCCGAATAAGTTTAAAAGCTGGGTAGGCAATTATCCGGCCGGATTAAACATATTGGGAACAGAGGCTACAGGCGGGGGGGTACGCGTCAGTAAAATAACCTCAACGGACAACGTAACCGGTAAGCCCCTTGTATTTGAATATAGTTATGTCAACGACCTCGCAACTAACGTATCAAGTGGTGTGCTGGGTTCTCCGTTACCGGAATACATTGTCAATCAGCCCAATTTAAGTTTTTACAATGCCCCCGGATATTCGGCAGTGACCATGAGCAATGTAAGTTATTGGTATTTCACTAGCAACAATAAATATCCGGTCCATAATAATGACGGGACCATCGTCACCTATACCAAAGTTATCGAACGACAATCGGCAAATGGGGTTTATAACGGAATGAAAGCAACCACATTCACCAACCATGATAATGGCTATATGGATCATACGCCGGACGCATATCTTTATATGGCGCCTACTGACGGATTGCTCTGCAATTATACTGATCGTAGTTTTGAACGGGGAAACGTTCTTACAGAATTTTATTATAACAATAATAGTCGGCCTGTTCAAAGTGTTGAAAATACCTACAATGACGATCCGGGCAGATTTAATGCATATGTTAAATCAATACTGACGTCAGCGAAAATAATTCCGAGTAACGGAAATAGAATGAATTTTTTCAGGATTTCGGCTGTCAGGAATTATACGTTTTATCCATTCTTAAAACGACGAGTAGAAACGGTATACCCTACGGAACCGCTTTCGGCTAATACCGTAACCACCACCGACTATACTTACGATCCCGGTAACAGTACCCGCAATCTGGTTCAGCAGGCCGTACAAAACAGCAGTAGCGAAAAACTGATCACCAATTATATTTATCCGAAAAATTATACGGTCGCGTCAAATACCGATGACTTCTCAAAAGGTGTTAAGAACCTTCAGGATAATTATGCAGTAAGCGTCCCTGTTGAGCTTTATAATCAACGCGTCAATACAAACGGTACCGGTTTAAGGACTATAAGCGCATCATTAAACAGCTACAACAGTACGTTGCCGCTTCCGGACCTTTCCTATGTTTCCGAAAGCATAAACCCGGTTACAAGCTTTGTCCCATCTACGATAAACACATCAGGACAACTGACTAAAGATCCATCCTATAAACCAAGGATGTCGGTTGGCAATTATGACGCCTTCGGTCATGCCCTGCAAATGCACCAAACCAATGGTACGCTGCAAGCATTTCAATGGGGATATAATAATAATTATCCGACCGTGACAGTAGCAAATGCTGCAAATTTATCTGTAAGTACAGACAATATTGTCACAGATCAAGGTACCGGTTACATCCGTTTAACCAATGGTAGTACAACTACCTATACCACGGCTTTTGACATGACCGCCACGGGTACTATCAGTATGAGCCTTGGTTTTACGGGCAACCCGGGAACCAATGGTTCTATGAAGGTAAGTGTGATTATCAGCGGGCCGTCAACTACAGGCACGACCATACCGCTTTGCGTATCAAGTCCCGGAGGCAATTGCGGCAGTTATAGTACGGCCTGGTCCAATAGTAACTTTATACCTGGCCATTACATTGTCACTGCTCAGATCTATGAAAGTCAGAACACCGGTTCTGATGTTGGTCTGGGCATATTTTACCCGGTAAGCACAACGGTAACTACCATAACCGGGACCAAAGATTTTTACTACGAAGGTTTCGAGGAAGGCGGCGGGAACAGCACGATAAATGACGCCAGAACCGGTCATTTAAGTTATACCGGAGCTTACACCAAAAACTTAAATGGGCTGTCAGTCAGGAATTACGTACTCAGCTACTGGTTGAAGAGCGGAAATAGCTGGACTTTACAAACGCAATCCCCGGTGAGTGTAACAGGGGGCAGCTATACGATTAATATTCCCAGCGGACAAATCGACGATGTACGCTTTTGCCCATCCGATGCGCAAATGACGACTTATACCTATGATCCGCTGGTGGGTATGACCAGTGCGACGGATGCGAAAGGCATAACAACCACCTACGAATATGACAGTTTTCAGCGATTGAAAAATGTAAAAGACGAGGATGGACATGTAGTAAAGCACACCGATTATCATTACGCGGGACAATAACCAAAGTAAACACCTGAACCATTATCACCAATATGAGACTTTTTAGAATAAGTTCCCGTAAGATTTTGCGGAATGATATCCAGATATACAAGTCAGTTTCCGCTCAAATTAGTCTTCGCGTGCTGATTTTATCAATAGTGCTGCTTGCCGGTTTCATGAAAACAGCTTTAGCCCAAATGACTATTTCTGGTCCTACATGTGCTGCGGCAGGGCAAACTTATACCTACAGCGTGAGCAGCAGCTACACCTCCGGTAATCCCACCCAATGGGAGATTATTGGAGGTCTAATAGCGGGCACCAGTAGCAGCAGTCAGAACGGAACAGGCCTTTCCTCGGTTTCAGTTATCTGGAATTCAGGATCGGGCAGTGTGAATGTTCACGTCTATAGTTCTGGTAATTACAGCGCCTCGCTAAATGTAAGTGCTACAGCGATACTTTCGCCAGGAGTTATTAACGGCAATAGCGCGCAGACCGTTTATAAAACCACGCCGGGTACCATCAGTTGCAGCGCTGCATCCAACGGTGGATGCCCGCCGATCACCTATAGCTATCAATGGCAGCAGAGCACTGATCAGTCTACCTGGACCAATGTTCCAGGCGCGACGGGGCAGAATTTGAGTTTTTCAGGAGCATTATCAGCGAACACTTATTATTACCGCAGGTATGTGTTAACCAATGCGCAACAAAGCGGCTATTCCGGAATTGCGGTGGTCAATGTCCTGGCGGCGCTGAATGGCGGAAATGCCAGTCCCGCGAGTCAGAGCGTGCTTACCGGAGCGGCACCGGCGGTCTTAAGTTGCTCGATGGCATCAGGCGGGAACTGTAATGGTTCTTATGGATATCAATGGGTAAATTCGAGTAACGGTTCCACATTCTACCCAATATCCGGCGCGACCGGAAGTTCTTATACGCCACCTGCGCTCACACAAACGATGTATTATCAACGGATGGTTACCTGCGGAGGTGAATCAGTTTATTCCACAACTGCCACCGTCAATGTTTATCCGCACCTGGCGCCAGGCACGATCAGTTCTGCCGGGAGCAATGTCAATTATGGAGAAAGTCCGGGTACGATCAGCACAACCTCAGCCACAGGAGGAACCTGCGGAGGTAATTATACCTACCGCTGGCAGGTCAGCACAGACGGCAATGTCAGCTTTACTGATATCAGCGGGGCGACCGGTCAAAGCTATACGCCCGGAAACCTGACGGCGACAACTGGCTACCGCTGTAAAATCAGCTGCGAGACAGAAACGGTTTATACTGGTAATTATACCGCAACAGTTTACCCTCAGCTCATGCCCGGGAGCATCACGACCACTCCCCAGACGATTAACTACGGGGCTGATGCGGCAACGCTGGCAAGCGTGGGTACAGCATCGGGGGGAGACGGCGCATATGATTACGTTTGGCAAAGCTCCCCGGATAATGCTACCTGGACTAATATCATTACGGCGACGGGGCT
The DNA here is from genome assembly GCF_034262375.1 of Mucilaginibacter sabulilitoris. NCBI lineage: Bacteria > Pseudomonadati > Bacteroidota > Sphingobacteriia > Sphingobacteriales > Sphingobacteriaceae > Mucilaginibacter > Mucilaginibacter sabulilitoris. The sequence goes on along the minus strand of NZ_CP139558.1, from coordinate 5,744,408 downwards.
TACCTACAAACCGACACAGCTATTGTCGACAACCTACTTTCGCAGATCAGTAAACAGCAATGACGCGATCGTTTATACCAATTCAGTCAAGATCACCGTTTATCCCCAGCTGCTGGCCGGAACGATAAGCCCGGCCTCCCAGTCGATCAATTACAGCACAGCTGCAGCCCCGATCGCCAGTTCAGCGTCTGGTTCAGGGGGTAATGGCACCATTACTTATCTTTGGCAGATCTCTGATGATGGCAGTTCCTGGACTGATATCTCACCTGCGGTAACCTCTAACGGATATGCACCAGGAACGCTTTATGCAACAACGTATTTTCGAAGGGTCGCCATCAGTAATGGCGCAAGAGCTTACACTGCAGCTGCGATCGTTACCGTGATCAACAACCAGCCGATGGCTATCACCCCAAGTAGCAATATGAATTATATTGTAAATAGCACCCTACGGACGGAGGTAGATGATGTCACCGGAATAACCCAGCTTTCGGGTATGAATGTCGGAAGCGTTGATGTTAATATACAATACTTTGACGGCCTGGGCCGTCCGATACAATCGGTTGATGTCAAAGGGTCCAAGATGTATAAGGATGTAGTACAGCCGATCGAATATGACGAGTTTGGCAGAGAAGTGAAAAAATATTTGCCCTATGCCTTAAAAACGGGAACGAGCAATGGCAGTTATAAAACGGATGCGCTGTCTTCAGGACTGGGTCAGCCGAATTTTTACTCCACTCCGATATCCGGTATACCCAATATTCCAAATCCTTACGCCCAAACGGTTTATGAATCGTCCCCGCTGAACCGGGTACTGGAACAAGGCGCACCGGGAGCGGCCTGGCAACCGCTGAATGCGGGTATCTCCACTTCGGGGCATACCGTAAAACAAGTATACGCGACGAATAATGAAATAGCATTTTCGGGGGCTGATACCGTAACGAGCAGGATTGTGCCTTTATATATGGCGACAGCCAATCCGAACGGAAGCCGGACGCTTACACGTGGAAATGCGACTGATTTGAACTATAAAACGGGTGAGCTTTACGTAACCGTGAGCAAAGATGAGAACTGGACTAATGGCAGAGGGGGAACAACTGAAGAATACAAGGATAAAGAAGGGCATGTGGTACTTAAACGAACATTTAACTATACAGGAGCACCTTTAACTTTGCAAATGCTGTCAACATATTATGTATACGACGATTCGGGGAATTTGGCATATGTGCTGACACCGGGATCAAATGCCGACGTCGTAACGCCTACAGGAGCGATATTGAATAATTTGTGCTACTGGTACCGCTATGATGAGCGGAACCGGCTGACGCAGAAAAAGATCCCAGGTAAAGGATGGGAGTTTACGGTGTACAATCAGTTGGATCAACCTGTATTGACCCAGGATAGTACCCAAAGGCTGGCTAACCAATGGACAGTGAATAAATATGATGCATTTGGACGAGTAGTCATCACTGGTCTCTGGAACGCAGGCTCCGTGAGAACTTTAGCCAATTTACAGGCCAGCATTTATGGAGGAACACAGGCGGATGTTCGCGACAATACAATCACCACCGGTATCACTCCAGGATATCACCCGACCAGCTATCCGACGCTGAGCAAAACATTGCAGATCAATTACTATGACGATTACCTATTTCCGGCCAAACCTTTTAACCCTGCAGTTACCGGCACGCTGACCAATCCAACCGGATTGCTGACGGCAAGCCGTACAATGGTACTGAACACCGTCAATAATTCGGCGCCGGATATGATGTGGGCGGTACATTATTATGATGACAAAGGCAGGCAAAGACAAACGACGGAGCGCCATTACCTGGGCGGTATACTGAGTGCCTCAAATTATGACGTGGAAACTGTGAGGTATAACTTCAACAATCAGATTACCAGGACACAGCGGAGGCATTTTACCTCATCAAGCGCTACCGTGCCATTTGTAACTGTGAATGATCAATACATCTATGACCACATGGGCAGGAAGATCAAGACCTGGAAGCAGATTACCAATGGCGATCAGGCGGCTGACACCCGTACATTGATCTCCCAACTTGATTATAATGAGGTCGGCCAGTTGTGGAAAAAGCACCTGCATAGTACCGACAGCGTCAACTTCCGGCAAGATATCACCTATGCGTACAATGAACGTGGCTGGCTGAGGACGAGCAGCGCACCGCTTTTTGCCGAAGAACTGCGTTACAATACCGGGGTTACCAAATTTTATAACGGCAATATTGCTTACCAGTTCTGGGGCGTGCCAGGAAACCTGGATAAACATTATACTTATTTGTACGACCAGTTGAACCGATTGACGCTTGGCAACAGTACTATTAGCAGCGGGACATTAGCAAACAACGAGAACAGTATTACCTATGATAATATGGGCAGTATTACGGCGATGAAACGTTTTGCAGGAGCGGTGCTGATCGACCAGCTGACGTATACCTATGGTACAAATAGCATCCGGCTTGCAAGTGTAAATGACGCGACGACAAATGATCTTGGGTTAAAACAGGGGACAACAACCTACGCTTATGACGGAAATGGTAACCTGACCCAGGACAGCGGCAAGGGAATCACCGGTATTTCGTATAATCTTTTGAACCTGCCGCAGACGATCACGGGCAAGAATACAACCTATACCTATGATGCTACAGGACAGAAGCTGAGGCGGGTGCTTGGGACAGATATAACCGACTATATTAATGGCATCCAGTATGACAACAGCAGCGGGAGCACGGCCATCGCTTTTATCCAAACGGAGGAAGGACGGGCATTGCCTAAAGACGCCAGCACGTATAACTACGAATACACTTTAACGGACCACCTGGGTAACAGCAGGGTAAGTTTTGACAGTTTCGGGGCAACAGCTACAGCCAAACAGACGGATGACTATTATCCCTTCGGCATGGATATTAAATCGGCTACGATACCAAGCTTAAAAAATAATTATCTTTATAATAAGAAGGAATTGCAGGAAAACCTGGGATGGTACGATTACGGCGCCAGATTCTATGACCCGGTTATAGCAAGGTGGACAAGCATAGATCCGTTGGCGGAAGCATATAGAAAGTCAACTCCCTATAATTATGCGGCTAATAGCCCAGTTAAAAACATCGACCCCAATGGTATGGCATATGCTTCAACGATTATTAATCCGGGCGGCACTGTTATAGATCATACTGATGACGATGATCATGGAGTTTATATGGATTTTGGAGATGGGACTAAGGCATTGGTTGGCTATGAAGATCCAGATAAAAAATATAAAAAAGGAGATCAATATACCTTTTATGATCCTACAAAAGCAAAAAATTACGGTGGGCAATATTTAATTCCAGCATCTGCCTATAATTACAATCAAGGCGATATGCCCGATAAACAGTCCCAAGATTTAGAATTTATATTAAATGGAACAGATGGGGGTGATGAAGGGGTAATAAATAGATGGTGGCAGATATTGGTGAGAGATATAAATGCTCCTGGAAATCAGTCGAATGTACAAGAGTGCGACGATGTCGCTACTGTTCTTTTAGGAATATTAGGTGTTGCATCGCCGGGTAAATTAATCGGAACTACTCGCTCAAATTTGTTAAATTCAGCACAAAATTCTAAATTGCGCCGTCTTATTGAATATACTTATAGAGAAGGTGCACAGGTTGGAGATGGTAGTACAATGGCAGCGTATCGACTTGAGCAAGCATCCGGTGTCGCTGTTGGTGGGCGCAACCACACGCAAAAAATTTTTGAATTAAGAACTGCTTTAACTAAAGTATGGAGAAACAGAGCTAATCTGTCAGCTGCTGATAGACAAATTGTAAAATCTATGTTAATTCAAGTACAACATGCAATTTCAGGTCAATAGAGATGAATATTATCCAAGACTGATCAACCGTTTAAGATCATTTGTCCCTGGATTTCAGACCATATTCGACGAAGAGGATGGAGTATATCTCATCTTAGCAGACTTTTATCAATATATGATGTCAAATATTGATAATAAGCACATCATTCATAGTTGCGTAGATTTTATTAACGAAGCAATGAAGCTTGGAAAAGAAAAAACAAAGGATGCTATTGTGATAGAAATTTTTCAGCCCCTTTATTCCGACAGCGATGTCGCCAAAAAAGTTCAACCATATCTTTCGAAAATAGCATTAGCGGTATTTAATAGTGACCGGTAACTTATATCTTGATTATCTTGACAACGGTCCTCTTAGAAAGGCTAAATATCGGCCGATATAGGATAACTGTAGAATCGATTATATATGCCGACATAGTCTGTGAATAAAACTTTGCAGATAAACAGCAACCCATATACTCGTAGTTCATATTCAAGACGTAATATCTTCATATGATTTAGGTAAAACCTCTGCGGAGCAAGTGCAACGAGGTTTTTTTATTATATTATAAAGCTGTAAGAAGTTTATTTTGTAATAAAAGCAGGTTGAAATCAAAGCATCAAGTAATATCCGGAGCCCCTTCACAATGTTTGCCAGTGGTCTGTTTATGGTACCGATGAAGTTGCTCTTTGAATAACCGGTCTTCGTACAGCACCATCGTAGATCAAAGAAGCCATCGTGCCAGTATGTTCGTTCGTTTATCAACTTATGATAAGTAGCAACATAGTATAAATTATGTTGAGAATAAAGAATGGTACTCGAATTAAGTTGGTTGTTAGGTGGACCAGTGTGGATCCGCTGGCGGAAAAATATCCCAGATGGTCACCCTATATTTATGCACTTAACAATCCCATTCGATTTACCGACCCAGACGGAATGGGCCCCAAAGATCATATTTTTAATTTAAAGGGTGAATTAGTTCAAATAACACCAAAAGGACACAATATTTTAGTAAGAACGAATGAAGGTCAACTAGTGAACATTGCAGATCTCCCCTTTAGCGGTAATAATGAACAGTTAATCGCTAACATAGCCGGCTATTATGGAAGTAAAATAGGAATACCCCGAGGGGTAGTTGGGGTAAAACCGAGGGGTAGAAATAAGGATGGCTTGGCATTTACCACCGGAGCTAATATCTATTTAAATAATACATCAGGAAATATTGATCGCGATTTAGGAAATTATGATAATTTGATCAATGCATTATATCACGAAAAACTCCATAGGGATCGAAAACAAGGTTTTTTAGGAGCTACCAACATCGAGCATGCTGAAGTTTATGCAGATGAAATAGCTGATAAAAGTTTTAGAAAAACTACTGAGAGCTTCAAGAGTGGCGTATTAGGAAGTTTTATTAGTTATTTAGAAGATGCGTATGAAAAAGATTATGTTCAGAGTGAAGATATCGAGAAGTTGGTTATCAGGGCAAATCAATCATTAATTGCTAACAAAAGCGACATGGTAATAGGAATAGATCCGAATGCCCCAACGGGCCATATTAAACTTGTAATTATAGATACCAATGATAAAGCAAAGAGTAATAAAAAGTAATAAATACAGTTGTCTGTCGATTTTTTTTGCACTTTTAACATTTGCATGCAATAATCAACGAAACAAAGAGAAACTCCTGTATTCTGATGGCAAACTTTGGCAAGTAGAGGCGGGTACCAAAAATGGAAGGGATTCCACATTTTATAGTTTCAGCAAGGACGGGAAATGGTTAGTTTATAAGCGGCACAAGGGATCTAAAACCTTTGAAAAGGCAAGTTTTGGAGACATTCAGTTAATCGAATCGTGGAAATTTGTTAATGATAGTATTATAAATGTTGGAGGGATGAAGTACAAAATTATTACTTTAAACGACAGTTGTTTCAAGTATTCGAATTTGGAGAACAATATTATTATAAAGATGTATTATAGGGGAGATAAGCTATAAATGCCCTGGGAGCGCAAGAACTCCGTTTCCGAATTATACCCATCTTTATAGTTCGTCAGCTGTTCAAACATTAGCAGAGCCGGCAGACATAGGTGTAAGGAACTCGGCAAAAGTAAATCCTTTGCCCAATCTACCAATAGTCGGAGAACGGTGGATGGATACAAACGCTTTTTTTAAAGTCGAAAATGGACTCACCAATATTGGACTTGGTGGTACTTTGGCAAGCAGATGCTTCAAAGGACACGAAATAAGGGAGGTCACCTTTCTGGTCCGTAATTCGTATAGTCTGTGAAGCAACAGGGGCTTAAAATCATTGGCGTTTCAAATATAGGGGGTAATTGTTTAATGTAGCGGGCTGAAGCTGTGGAATCCGTTTCATTGGCAAACTCAGGTATAGTTTTTATCGCTAAATGGTAAGACATTAGGTTTTTAGACAAGGGACTTGTATCTTTGAATTAAGGATTTGCTGCGGTCAAAAGAAAAGTGTACGATTCATGTAGTATGATTTATGTTTGTAGTGTAAATTGTTAATTATCAATTTGATATAAGGTTGGGTTCGAATCCCTCCCTCACCGCTGAAAAGAATAACAAAACACAACAAAAGCCTGTAAATCATATGATTACAGGCTTTTTTGTTTTCCCAAATAGCCAAAGTATGCATTAAATCGCATAAAAAAGTGTGCGATTCGTGCGTGTTAGTTTAATAAGACAAAAAACACGCACGAAAAGTGCCTTAAAATTAATATCCGTCAAATTAAGTCATGATTTATCCGGTAAAATATTTACCTAGTAAATCCAAACTTAAAGTTTGGATTTACTAGGTAAATATGTAATTTAGGCTATGATTAAAAGAAATCTGGAAGTGTTACTGGTGCATAAACTTAAAAAGTCTCCTGCTGTCGCCATATTAGGTCCTCGTCAGGTAGGAAAGACTACACTTGCTAAACACCTGAACACTGATGAGCAACGCAGTGTGTACCTTGATATGGAAAACCCCATTGATCAAAATAAACTACAAGATGCATTCAGTTATCTAACTTCACACGAGAACGACAGAGTCATCATAGATGAGATCCAGCTGATGCCTGCCTTGTTCAGCATCTTAAGGCCTTTGATCGATGCGAAACGCACACCAGGCAGGTTTATTCTGCTCGGTTCAGCCTCTCCCTCACTCGTAAAAGGCGTATCAGAGACGTTAGCGGGCCGCATTGCCTATACAGAGTTAACACCCATCGGAATCACCGAGGTTAGCAGTGTGTTGGATTACAGGATGAACTGGTTTAGGGGCGGTTTTCCGGAAGCTTTTTTGGCCGAAAATAACGGTTATGCCATTGAATGGCTCAATGATTTTATAAGAAGCTATGTAGAACGCGACCTCGCCCTATTGTTCGGCGTTGCGCTTTCTCCTGTTCTTCTGCGTAATTTTTGGAGTATGCTGGCGCATTCGAACGGGAATCTGCTCAATACAGAGGTGTTTGCAAGATCGCTCGGTGTGAGTGCCACCACGGTGACCAGGTACCTTGATTTTTTGGAAGGGGGCTATATGGTGAGGCGTTTACAGCCTTGGTTTGTCAATGCAAAGAAACGATTAATAAAGTCTCCCAAAACGTATATACGGGATACAGGAATACTTCACCGGTTACTCAATATAGCAAACCAGGAAGATCTTTTCGGTCATCCTGGCGTGGGCGGCTCCTGGGAGGGTTATGTTGTGGAACAAATATTTCAGGCCAAGCCGGATCACCTTGATCTTTTTTTTTACCGGACCCAGGCCGGTGCTGAATGCGATTTACTGCTTGTCGAGGGCGTTCGCCCACGGGCATGCATCGAGATCAAGTTATCAAATGCACCTGTCGTATCCAAAGGCTTTCTAAACTGCATAGCAGATCTGGAGCCTGAATCCAGCTTTATTATTACGCCGCAAAGCGAAACCTATATTAGCACCCAGGATGTTGTTATCATCAGCATCTCCAGTTTTATAGAAACAAGACTGAACTCGTTTTAATAACCCTGCACAGCATTATGTATCAAACTGGCTGGACTAAAAGCTAATCCCTGTGTATTGTCCGGAACATCTTACTGATATCGAAGATTCCGGTAAAGATATTTCCTGACCGCCTTGGATTACGCACATATTTATTTCGGTATGAAAGACTTCAGTGATGGGGGGCGAACCCCGGCTGATGCCCGATGGTAAACGTCCTACTGAGATCAAACCGGCAGCACCTGCATCTTCCACCATATACATCGGTTCTCATAGCGCAAATCAATGATGCCATTTCCAATCTATATCGTGCTGGTTCTTGCTCCAATAGCTGAAAGCCATGAGCACGGTCATGCCAGTTAGCGTGTACAATGATGAACCGGGAAATCAGCGCAAACCTATTTCCTTCGGCAACAGTCAGAGCAATAGACTCTAGTAAGGTATTGCCTGGTATAGGATTTGATAACTGGATGGTCAGACCAATGTCCGGATGAAACCTGCTTTTTTCATCCATGAAAGGTAAGCATCTACAATATCGTATGATCCTTGTTTTAACTCAAGCGGTCGGCGCTTTGCCAAATTTTTTCTTGAAGGAATACGAAAAATGTGACAGGCTTTCAAAACCCAGGTCCAGGTAAATGGCCGAAGGTTTCTGATGCTTGTGCTCGATCAGATGTTTGGCTTCGTTGAGGCGCTTGTCTTGCAGCCACCGTCGTGGCGGTGCGTTGAAAGTCTTCTGGAAGTCGCGTTTGAAACCGGCGAGGCTGCGGCCGGTGAGTTGAGCGAATTTTTCGACCGGTACATTGAAATGGTAGTTGCCGACCATGAAACGCTCCAGGTCGATCTTATGGGGTTCGGAGAAATCAAACAAAAAATTGCGTAGGACAGGCAGGGTATGCAGCAGCAGTTTGACCGCTTCTTTAACCTTTAGAGTGCCCATTTCTTCATTAAGGGTCCCGGCTGCGCCCCGGGCATAGGGCATAATGGATTGAAAAAATCCTTGCAGGAAGGTATTGGAAGGGATTTGGATATTAGGGCGGCCGGTGTATTTGCTGTCTGCTGTGATTTTTTCTTCCAGTGCGATCTTGCGCAACAGGTCTTCCTGCAGGGAGATGACGATGCTTTCGTAATCCTGTCCGGGCAACGGCGTTTTCGTTAGCGTGCCCAGCTGGTTCTTACCGATCAGCAGCATTTCGCTGGCTTTGATGGAAATGCTTTGGCCGGAGGTCTCCAGGTTGAATTGGCCGGAGACCATCATGACCATCGCATGGTTCGCCCAAAAGCAGACCTTGTCTTTCCGCTCGGTAGAGAGGTAAGCGTAGAAGATCACACCGGGTAGTATTTCTGCTGGGTTGGTCATTGGCGTTGTAAATAGGTGCTGCCCAAAATCGCGCCTGCTGCAAAAGTATCATTTAAAAGTTTCATTTCTCCGGCACTGAAGCTGATATCCATTGCGGCGATGTTTTCCGGCAATCTGGACCTTTTGCTCATGCTCACCAATGGCATGATATGCGCACCCCGGGCATTGACCCAGGCGATCGCTAATTGGGCCGGCGTCCTTTCCTTTAGGCTCCTAATTCTAAATTGGAGTCTATGTATTGAGCGTCTTCAAACGCGGGAAAAGATCCAATTAGTGCAGCATATGGCGGCAAATAAAAGATTGGGCAAGTTCATGGGCCGGTTTCCAATCAGGTATCTGAAAAATGAGACAGGCTTAAAGTTAGCTAAAGGAACTGCTATTGGGGCAACAATAGTTTTGAATGGAGGATTGGGAGCAGGAGAGGTTGAAGGTAATTTCTTGATCAATGGAGTTGTAAGAAAAGCCCATTTTGTTGAGGGGCATGCTGAAAACATCGCCGCAAAACATAGAAGCACCTTGCTAATAGAGCAGGTCAAATGATGCATAAAGTATATGGATTGGGAGAAGATGGAGCAAGAGAATTCAGATTACCAAGTAGTAAGCGCATAGATTTTTTAGATATAAAAAATAACATAATTTACGAAGTTAAGCCCAATAACGCACGAGCTATAAGAGCTGGGTTGAAACAATTAGACATTTATATGAAAGAACTGCAAACAATGGAGCGTTTCCAAGGTATTAGCTGGAACACCGTTTTAGAAACATATTAAAAAATAAATCATGAATAGTAAAGAATTTAAAATTGCTTTTGATAATATAGCCAACGAATATTCTTTTGAAAAGGCATTTCATGGTTGGTTTAAAGAAAGCCGTGACTGTATTGCAGTACTCGACTTGCAAAAATCCAATTTTGGAGTCTATTATGAGTTAAACATAAAAATCTTTATACAAGGAATGTTTGGTAATAGCTATTCTAAAAACAAAGATTTAGTAAAAAAAGAAATAGGCGATATTTTCTTGAGGCAGCCAAATGACTTTAGAGATGTTTTAGACCTCGAAGTACCAATGGAAGACAAACTGCGGAAAGAGAAATTAGGACAATTATTTAATGAATTTATAATGCCGCTAGTAGAAAAGGCATTAACGATTCACGGAATTAAAGAACTGGCAAATAAAGGACAAATTTTTCTACTTCCGGCAGTTAAACAACGATTAAATTTTGATTGACTGGGTATGAATATCATGTTCTTAGGCTACACGAAGTAGCATTGCTGTTAATATATTTGCCTAACATCCGGGAAAACAGTTTATACCAAGAGAACAATTTCCAATTCAAAACCTCCATGTTAAACCTTAATATTAGGTTTTAAACCTCACTTGCAACAATTCGTATTTATAAGAATGGGAAAAAGCAACTGGTAAAAAATGGCCAAAGGAACCAGGAGATCCTAATAAGAACCAAGTCGCTCACCACATAAAGCCATTAGCGGATGGTGGAGAAGATGGCTATCCAAATATTGAGCCTAAGCCAGCTGCAGATCACAGAACATGGAATCAAATGTTAGGAGACTTTGCCCGTTGGGGTGCAAAAAGAGTAGGAGACGTAGATTAAACTAATAATTATGAACTACCCAATAGATTACAATCGGATTACAGTCAAAACAGACTTTTATCAAGAACTTATTAAGGCGCATGAAGAAGCTTCCTTGTACCTTTTAGCGTTTGCCTGGTGTCGCAAAATAGTGCATAGTGACGTATACTTAAATTTGGGTTCAACCCTATGCATTTTTGTCTTTCAAATAGAGAACAGTGCCAGTACAGATGATAATAATTTATGGGTTATAGTTGGTGACATTCCACCAATGTACTTAGATACGTATGGCCCCCAAACAACTAAGCATGTCCTGGAGGACTACATTAGATTGGCAGAAGACTGGATTGACCATGTTAAGGACGGGAAATCTATCAATAACTGTTACCCGTTTAAGGCAGAACCAACTATAGAAATGGCAACACTCTTAGAAAAGAGAGTATCCTTCATGAAAAATACGCTGATAGATAATATTGCATATATTCCATTACAAACTAACTTATAAACAACGCGTTGTTCGTAGAATCCAAGGCTGAGTGAAGGATTGTGCGCTATCCGAATGTCTGCGACTTTGGACAATTATGCTAACAAAATACTAACAACCAAGCCCAACCAAGTGTTGGGCTTTTACTTTTTATATGCTAACCTTGTTTTAGCATGTTGAATAAGGCCATCAAATATCATTGGTATATCCAGTATTCATAAATCAGTGTGTAGAATTCGATCAAAATTAAACAAAATATTAAAAAGCCCCGCTTTATCTAATATAGAAATAATATCCGGTAATCTATCCTTGAAAGAGTATTAGATAGTATATGACTCGATTAGGTTAGAAAACATAATATTCAAAAGTTTGTACCGGCGATGACAGTCATCGCCAGTTAAATCAAACTATATGTATTTTCGTCATTACGTACCTTGGGAACACTACCCTAAAAATCTGTATTTCGAGGAGATACAGAATCCTTACGCTGCGTTTTCAGAATTCTTTTTCTTCGCAGACCACCCTTGTTTTGAAAAAACACAGTTAACCAAGCTGAAAGAATCGGCGCTTTCTGATGATTATTATACGGGGGAGAGGCGTGAAATTCGCCCATAAGATAAACCGCTTGATACAGCGATATCAAATAGTGGAAATAGAAAAATAAAAGAACTAATAAAGTAATAGAGATAAATAAATATTTATTTGTAAAAATAATACAAATCCAAAAACTATCCAAATCGGTACTGATGGCCACCGATTTTCTATTTTTCAAATGTTTCGGCCAGGACCGATCGAATGGCTTGAAAACCTAACGGATAGTAAGCCTGCAGCAGTGTTGTATTATGCCGTAAACTTTGATAGACAACTTCTTTAGGTTGGTACATTACAATGACCCTTTCCAGAATATCTTTGCAAAATAGGGTAAGCTGCTGCTCCGGAGACTCGCCAAACACCACTAAAAGGAGCGGATGATTATGCAACCGGTAAAATAAAGCGATCACCGCCCGTAAGGTGTGCTCTATCGGGAACAATGGACGGGTCATGAACATTTCTCACAACTTACTTATTTCCAATATGTTACAAATTCAATTCTCAAGTACTTTACGAATCACGCAATGGAAAAATGATTCTAAATCGTTACAACAAATATAAAATAAATTAGAATAACAGTTCAGTTAGTATATGGTTATTCAATTGTCTTCTTTAAAATAAACCTTATCACAATTAATGCTAAACCTTTTCCACTTACCAGCGGGAGTGACCAGGCAATTCTGTAGGATATAATAAGATTAATCTCATTTACATATTCTCGATTCGCGATCTGCAAATCGAGGATAATATAATCATTATAATGTTTTATATATTAAACAATTTAAATATATTTGTTTATTATATACAACATTATGAAACAGCAAATAGTTCTTTTACCTAAAGCCCAAAAGGTGCTTAATGACCTGGGTGAGAACATTAAGCTTGCCCGTTTACGCAGAAAGCTGAGCACTACCCAGATTTCAGAACGGGCCGGCATTAGCAGGGCCACGTTATGGCAAATCGAAAAGGGTACGCCCACCGTGGCCATGGGAGCTTATTTCCAGGTATTATTTGCTATGGGGCTGGAAAAAGATTTCCTGAAACTGGGGTCAGATGATGAATTAGGTAGAAAGCTACAAGATGCCGGTTTACTAACTAAAGAACGAGCCCCTAAAAAATAGTCTTATGGCAAAAAGAATTTTGGTTTATGCGGACTGGCAAGGATTGCCAGAGACTATTCAGGTTGGAACACTGAACGCCGAAACAACTCGCGGAAAGGAAATATTTTCTTTCGAATATATGCCGAAATGGCTTCAGGCCCCGCAAGCACAAATCCTTGATCCGGATTTGCAGTTGTATTCAGGGCCTCAGTTCCTCAACGATGAAAAACCGAATTTTGGTATGTTTCTGGACTCCTCGCCCGACCGCTGGGGCCGCGTGCTTATGAAAAGACGCGAGGCCATCCTCGCCCGGCAGGAAGATCGCCGTACACAACCTTTAATGGAATCTGATTTTTTACTTGGGATATATGACGGAACCCGAATGGGCGGACTGAGATTTAAATATATAGAAGATGGTGAATTTTTAAGTCATGCTACGGAATTAGCAGCTCCACCGTGGGTAAGTCTCCGTGATTTGGAATACGCCAGCCAGCGCTTAGAAAACGAAGACATGAACGCAACTGAGGAATTACGCTGGTTAAATATGTTACTTGCTCCCGGTTCATCGCTTGGTGGTGCACGTCCTAAAGCAAGCGTAACTGACCCTAATGGAGGACTCTGGATAGCTAAATTCCCGAGCATTAATGATGACCATGACATTGGGGGGTGGGAAATGGTCGTCCATGAGTTAGCGGTAAACTGCGGTATCCGGGTTAGTCAATCACAGCTTGGTAAATACTCTGGCAGACATCACACCTTTCTGACAAACCGTTTCGACCGAAACGGTGGGCAACGCATTCACTTTGCTTCTGCAATGACCTTGCTTGGCCAGCAGGACGGCGCAGATTTTAACAATGGTGTCAGCTATCTGGATATTGCCGGTTTTATTATTCAGAACGGGCAGCAGGTTAACGAAAATTTGCGGGAACTATGGATGCGAATGCTTTTTAATATCCTAGTCAAAAACACAGATGATCACCTTCGCAATCATGGCTTTCTACTTCGTGAAGATGGATGGGAATTATCACCAGCTTATGATATGAACGCCAATCCATCTGGTCAGGGTTTAACACTCAATATTTCTGATGATGATAATTCGCTGGATCCGGAATTGGCTCTTTCAGTGGCTACATTTTTTCGACTGGCAGCATCTGATGCAGAAAAAATTCTGGAAAATATGATCGGACAGGTTGCCCAATGGCGTACCATTGCGGGAAAACATGGAATGTCACGCAGGGAACAAGAAAATATGTCCCCCGCCTTTTTTGGCAATTGATCATTACATAAGCTTGTTGTCGCAGGCGGATTGATAATAAAATTGTGCTGACAACCCTTCATCGTTGATGAGGATCTGGCAGGATATAGAAAAATTAACGCGGCCACATTGGTCAAGTTACAATCTTTGAAGATGTGACTATCGGTTTTGATCAATACCTTAACTTGATAGCTTTATCAAACGGAATAAGTTGAAATGCTATTAAATCCGTTTTTATACAGGAGAATATTTATTAGCGGAATTATCCAGAGCTTATAATGCACTCTCCGCGCACCCGGTCGTCAACCACGACCAGTCGCCAGACCTGACCACCGGATACTAAACATTTTAAGATAGCTATAAGTTATCAATGCCGGTAAGTGCCTGAATCAGCGAAGCCGAAATATATACGCAAAATGCCGCTAGCCAAAAAACAACAATATCCAGTCATAGTATTTCTTAAAAGGGTCCTGCGGCGTTAAGCATCGCGATCAGGTCATTTTTCTCTTCGATTATCCATTCATCATTGCGGATGAGTTCCATGATCAGTTGCCTTTCCCTTTCATTGTATAGTGCTCGGTCAAGCCCAGACAGCAGTCGCGAGTCATGGGCGGAACGCCATAAGCTTTTATGTTCCGTGGTCTTAATACTTTTGCGCGGACCGTTCGGAAATAACAACCTGATCTGCGAAATCTTCTCCTTTACCAGCTGATAGATCATTAGTCCATCGTAGTCCCAGTCACAGGAATAGAAGATAGGGAGTGTTATCTCACCGGTATAGTTCAACTTCTCGATATTCTTACCCCCGGCGTACCAAAGCTCGATATGGTGCTTTCGTGGCCTGGAGGGGCGTTTTAAAAAGTCCAGGTTCTCGCAAACGACGATCTTATCGGGATTGTCCGCCTGCAGAATATAGATGATGTGGTGATAACCCGGCCATAGGCTAATGTAAAACGAAACCTGGTCGTGACGGGGTTTCGTTATTTAATACCACGAATACAACGTTTTGGTAATCCACTGTTAAATCAATAGCAAGATTTATGAGCCGAATGATTTTAAAACCATGCCGGTTGGGTTTGTTAAATTTATCTGATATATTTGGTTTAGGATATTGAATGACAAGCTATTAACCTCGTCTTAATCTGATCAAATACCCGACTGTAGTTTTCCGGTAGTCTTAAGTTTGATATTTAAAATAACCAATCGTTTCATTATCTAAAAACTTGCTCCATGAGTTCACTCGAAGTTTTGAAACATGCACGCAATGTGTTTTCGATCATAAAAGGTAAAACGTTAAAATCAAAACACAAAATAGTTGAAGTATTCATTGAGATAGCGATTATCGTGTTCGCCATTTCCCTATCTCTATATCTGGAAAGATGGCGTGAGGAAAAAGACGATCATCACATCGAAACCAGGTTCCTGGAAGGGCTAAAATCTGATCTCGGGACAGATTTAAAGGAACTCCGATTATCTTCTGCCAGGTGCAATTCTATGAAGCAAGCAGCTGGATATTTTTTAAAGCCAGCTATAAAAATAAACTGGTCCGCCGATAGCATCAATCATTACGCTTATCAGCTATTTCATAACGTGTACTTTTTCCCCAATAGCAACCGGTATGAATCGCTAAAATCAACCGGCAAGCTTAGTGTTATAGTCGATAAGGGATTACAGGATGATATCATTGATCTTTACCAAACGAAGATACCGGATCTTCAGGAACAGATTAATTTCTTTAATGATTTCATGAACAGTAGTGTAAAGAATTATCTGATCCAAAACTTTAAAAGAGATAGCGATAACAACGTCCTGTTTGACAAATCCTTTTTTATTTCTGCACAAACTAAAAATATCTTATCATTTTATGGAGACCTCGACGATGTGCAGAAAAGAATACAGGCTACCATCAAAACAATAGAGAAGATTCTGGTTCGATTGGACAAATATCCAAAATAGCATCAGGGTGTTCTAATCGGCGGTATGTGACAATATATTGATTGGCAAATAACAAATAAAAAGCATTAGTACTAACTGGTTCTTTTTTTATCGATAAACTGCTGGTATAAAATCGATGATTGATTAACAAAAAAATTAGAGATGTGGGCTAAAGCTAAGTTTAACGCCGTATGGCGAAACCGCGGGATGATCAAGATAGTTGAACCTTTTAATCACGTCTATTCTTAAAAATTTTAAAATATTTCCAATACCTACACCTCCCTCAATATACGGTGTGTCGCCTAATGCAAAGGTGCCGTTTGATCCGTTTGAACCTACCGGAAATTGATAGAGGTCTTTTGAAAATAACGGATTATTTTCGTTGCGTAAACCACCATACAGTACTTTAAAGGAAAGGTATTCTCTCCATTTTAAACGCCGTATCAATGGTATCTTATTAAGGATGAAGCCGCTGAAGCTGTGTGTAAAGTTGAGACCTACATAGTGGTCGCTAACAAATTCCAGGTAGTTCATTTTGTTATATGCGTCGGGATCATAGGCTATGGATTGGTTAGCCCGCAGGATGCTAAGTAACGGAAATGGCACTTTCCCTGTTGTGATACTTCCCAATAGGGTAATATCCGAGTACCCTAACTGTGACATATAAAAACGCTTGTAAATGTTGGCGGTAACGTTGTTATAGGTGTATGCGCCGTTAAATACCCCTTTAAACGCGTGGCTTACCTGCAGGTTGAAGATGGGGTACCTGCTATGAATGGTATGCCGCTCCTCCGTACCTTGTATTATTTGTTCGTGTGGCGCATATCTCATGTTCAGCTCAACTTCACTGGTAGTTAAGTCATGTATGAGGTTATGATCAGGATTATTCGACCGGAATCTCAATGCAGCTGCCGGTTGCTGGTTCCAGTTTCTGAAAGCAATGTTAAAGGAAAAATGATTTTCAAAGTCCCGTACGTAAGCAGCTGTATAGGTTTTGTTATACAACCAATAAGCAGTTCTGCCTGTACTGAAAGATGTAAGTGCAGCTTGTTCAGGAATAATGGTCAGGCTTTGTCCCGGCAGGTCGGCATCGTACCGGTAGCTTATTTTAAAATAGTCATGAGGGAACCGGAAAGCAGACACCTTGTTTAGCGAAAAATAGGTGTTAAGGTTGTATTTTACCTGTTTATCCCTAAAACCATAAGCTATGTGATCTTCCAGATAAATAACCTTGCTAAACTGGGGTGTTGTTCTTCCGCCTATCTGTAGCCGGGAACCCTCCTGCGAATCGTATGCATAAGTAGACCCAAGAGGTCCTAACTGCACCGGCCCGACATTGGCGTAACCTCCGGTAAGTGCAGAAGCGATCCACGTGGTTCTTTTAAATGAGGGCATATTCTCTAATTTAGTAATATGCGCATATACAGTAGCCTGCTGGGCGGTTAATGTATCCGGGCGGTGATGAGCCCAATAACCTGTGTCAGCCTTGTTAGAGTTTTCAAGAACCTGTTGACTTTTTCCCTCATAAAAGGCGTTGGGCTGCGGGGCATTTAATTTATAGTTGGAAAATACGGCCGTGCGTTCACCAAATACCCCCATCCCTTTCTCCTTTAAAAGACCAAAATCAGCTTTAACATCGCTTTTTACCAGGAAATAACGATCTGAGTCACGCTTAAAATCCAGTTGTATTTTGAGGCTGCGCAGAAAATTGAGATTGATCTCTTTATTTACATTCAGTTCGCACGATTTAACGGCATATTTTCCATCCATTGTAACGTATAACCTACCCTCAAACAAAAGGTCGCCTCTGGTGCGTGGGGTAAAGCTGATTTCTATTAATTTTTCGGCGGTTGTTTTAACAGTATCAGTAATAAAAAACTTATAAAAGTCTGGTGCGTGGTTTGCAATCGGGCTCAGAAACTGCCTATTGATAATAAAAATGTTATTTGAATAGATATCAACATTATTACCATAAAGGCGGTTGACATAAATATCGAGCCCTGTGGTATCGATAAATTTAAGGATGTTGGTTTGTTTTTGAGCATTAAGGATCTGGATAGACGTTGAGGGATCTTTGCGATAATAGTTTTGAAACAGTTTTTCGCTAAAAAAGACAGGTAACGAAGTTTGCGTTTGCCCTTTTATTTTTGAAGTTGTATCCAGCATGAACTTGTACTTGCTGAAAAAGCGCCCGTTCAGGAATTTGTTGGAAAGGTTGAAAAATGAAAGCCCGATACGTTCATACAGATCATACTGCAGGTAATTTGAACTTTGCATCCGGTTACTGTCTTTATGATCAATAACCTGCTGAATGAGTTCAACAGCGGGATTTCCTTTGTTGCGGTACCGTTTACTTTTTGCAGATGTTATTTTGACTTCTTTTAACTGGGTTTCAGCATACCTGAGTTTAACAGATACGTTATTGACCTGCCCGGGATCAATTTTCCTGAATTCGGTTATATATCCCATAGACGAATAGGATACCTGGTTAAATGAGCCGGGAGCGCTTAATGAATAATTGCCATGCTTATCGGAAGTTGTATTGTAAGAACTGCCTGTAAAATTGACCCGGATATACGCAAGCGGCGCCCCGGATGCGGCATCGGTAATACGCCCGCTTACCTGTGTTACGGTATTACTTTGTTGTTGTGCTGATGCACTTAGCGAAATGAAAATAAAGTATAAAAAACTTAGTTTCTTAAATTTGTAAACACTTTGGGGCGGGGTTATCGCCCACGTAACAGAAGCCAATCGTGTAAGCGGATTCCAAAAAATAAAAGCCAACTGAATAAATAATTTATTGATAAAAAAATAAAGCGGGTATTTATACAGTCATTCTATTATGTTAGAAACGTTAAAATTTTAGTTCTAATTTACACTTAAATCTGTATTTAACCTTATGTTTTGGCATATTTAAGCAAATTGTTCTGTTCAATTAATTTCAGCAGCACGGGTTCGAGGCGAAAAATGTTACGATAATATTAACTTTCTCATTTTGCTGGCAAAAATCCTCAATCGGCCTACACGCAGTCAACGGCATCTGCTCATCTTTGTTGTATTCTAAATACAAAACATATAATTATGCTACATCAAAATGATATTTCAGGTGTTGACTTTTAACTAATAAACGGGTATTTTCCAGGCATCATCCGTCAAAACAGGATTAAACTCTATTGAGGTAGTGGTTGTAGTGATCTTGGTTCTTCCATCAGTAGATTCTGTAATGGCAGGGTAAGTTATCCCATTTACTTTGGTAAAATCTTTATATACAGAGATATTGGGCGCCGATGCATTAATATTATAAGCGTTTCCTTTAATGGTATAATCACTGCCAATCAGGTAAACAAGTTTGTTTTTATTCCGATAAAAAGTGACGATATAATCGTCTCCGGATGCAGCTACCGTACCTGTAAGGAAGCTGCTGCTCAGTTTTTTATGCAAACCCAATATGCTCTGGTACAGGCTTATCATTAGTTCATCCTTTTCATCTTGCGACAGCGCTTTTTTTGTTCCTCTCAGCCATTGCCAACCGTTATTTCCATCTAATTGCTTTACCAGCAGTAGTTTTCCGTTTTGGCTTAGCTCGGCGCGTATCCTATTATTAGCGATATCTGTCAAAACGATAGCCTGTATATTGCCTGTTATGGTGGCTGTTTCCTTAATGGTTGTAATTTTATCTATACTTTCACCACCGTATTGTGCCCGGAGCTTAGTCAGCAAATCGGCCGGTGTAGGTAACCCGGTTGTTGCGGGTGCATTGGTTTGGGGTCTGGTATCTCTGGTTACTTGCTGAGTGGTTACAGATTTTTCCTTCTCATCCTCCCGGAAATAGAATTCCCCGTCCAGTAAAATCAGGTCCTCCTCGTTTGGCGGGCTGTAAAAAAAGCTGTGTTTGGCAACAGTCCCGTTGCCGAATGTTAATGTTATTTCTCCGTCACCCAGCTTATAAGTCCCGCTGCTTTTACCATTTTTTTCGAATTTGCCACCCACGGTGCCGCCTGCTGCATCACCCGTTATCCCCACAATACTGGAGCGGTCTGCAGAAAAATTCCCTTTTCCGTCAAAATATAAAAAATCTGATGAAAAGGCACCTACAGCCGGCATGCCTGTACCCATACCACCGCTGGTAGAAGCCGTTCTTTTTTCATACGAGGCAGCAGGAAGGATTGTTACTTTTTTTACCTTGTGTAAAGTATGTTTAATGCCAGCCGTGCTTTCGAGATTGCCGTTGGCCGCCAATTTGTATTTTTTACCCTCATCACCGTTTTTGAAGGCCAAATGTACCATGTTATTTGTAATGGTATAGGCCCCACTAACTTTGGTCTTCCAATCGGTTTGGTTTAATGTATTATTGAAGGTTCCATTATTTTTGAAATAGATAACGATGTTATTGATCTGCATACCCTGAAAAGGCGTGGTATATAACTCTGCACCAACGTAAACGCCATTGAGTGTCGGCGACTGGGCATATGCTGTAAATGTGGCTGCGATAAATAGACAGAAGAGCAGGGAATATTTTTTTGACATTTAATAAAGTTCTGAAAAAACATTGTCAAACAGTATTTTACGAAATTAAATTTCTATTAAATCTTTAAAAAATTCCCATTTCTCTTTTGTAAGGAGCTGATGATTGTGCGCCCAATCTGGTTACTGCTATCCCCGCGGCTTTACAGGCAAACCTTACAGCGGTTTCTATACCTTTTCCTTCCGCAACGGCTATGGCCAGAGCTCCATTGAACACGTCGCCTGCCGCGGTAGTATCAACAGGCTTAACTTTTTCGGCAGCTACCATTATAAACTCGCCGTTGTTAAAAATCAGAGCACCTTCAGCCCCCAGGGTAATGATTACAATTTTTACACCCTTTTTGTGTATTGCTATTGCAGCAAGTTTAGCCGACTCCTGGTCAATTACCTTTATCCCTGTAAGCATGCTCGCTTCAACACTGTTTGGAGTAATAATGTAAAGGTTCTTCAATAACTTATCGGATAAAGCACATATTGGTGCCGGATTGAGGATTATCGGAACATTGCAGGAGCTGGCTATCGCGGTAACATATTCAACAGTTTCAAGAGGGATTTCAAGCTGCATTAAAACGACACCGGCATTTTCAATTTCCGTTTTTGCTTCCTGCAAGTCTTTGGGTAACAGCGTAGCATTGGCGCCGGATGCCACCACTATACAGTTTTCGGCTGCGTTATCAACGGTAATCAGCGCCACACCCGACGGGTTGTCCGGGTCTGAAAATATAAATGAAGTGTCAATTCCCCCATCTTTAAATAGCTGAACGGCTTGTTTACCAAATACATCGTTACCTATTTTTGAAATAAAAGTAACTTGTCCGCCTAATCGCGCGGCGGCCACAGCCTGGTTGGCACCCTTGCCGCCCGGATTCATAAAAAAGGTTCCTCCGAGTATGGTTTCACCGGCTTTGGGCAGGCGATCTGCTTTTATAACCATATCGGTATTGTTACTTCCTACTACTAAAATTTTAGCGCACATACGATGAATTATATAATTGATCCTGATATAAAGATAGTGCTAATGGCTGCTTAGTTAAGCGTTTGAATTTATACTTAAATGGTTAAATAAAGATCAGTAAATTTAGATTGTATAAAACCAATTTCTAAACCGAATTTTTCAGTTATCCAGGCATTAATAAATATTGCTGCTTAACCTGTTATAAAAGACATACAGAAACTAATTATAATATGACCAGATTAAAAATATTGGCCTTAGCTGTACTATTATGCCTTGGCGGCATAGCCTGTACAGAAAACAAAAATCAGGACTCTTCCCTGAAAATTACCAAAGATGCATTAATGGATAAAATAAAAGGTGGATGGGCCGGGCAAACCATCGGCGTTACCTTCGGCGGGCCAACGGAGTTCAGGTTTCAGGGTACGCTTATTCAGGATTATCAGCCGATAACGTGGTATGATGGATACCTGAAAAAAACTATGGAGGAGTCGCCTGATCTGTATGACGATATTTATATGGACCTGACCTTTGTGGATGTACTTGAAAAAGCAGGCCTTGATGCGCCTGTAGATTCCTTTGCGAACGCGTTTGCACATGCCGGGTATAATTTATGGCATGCTAATCAGGCTGCTCGTTTTAATATTCTTAACGGTATTAAAGCGCCTCAATCGGGTTATTGGATAAATAACCCACATGCAGATGATATCGATTTTCAGATAGAAGCCGATTTTTCTGGCTTAATGAGCCCGGGTATGCCAAAAGCAGCTACAAAAATTGACGACAAGGTAGGGCACATCATGAATTATGGTGATGGTTGGTATGGCGGTGTATACGTAAGCTCCATGTATAGTTTAGCATTTACATCGAGCGATATTAATTATGTAGTAACGGAAGCGCTTAAAGCCATACCTGAGCAAAGCGAATTTTATCAGTGTATCTCAGATGTGATCAAATGGCATAAGCAATATCCTGAAGACTGGAAACAAAGCTGGTTCGAGATCCAAAAGAAATGGTCGTCTGATGTTGGCTGTCCCGAAGGCGTTTTTCATCCTTTTGATATCGACGCTAAACTTAATTCGGCATATATAGTATTGGGTTTATTATATGGCAATGGTGATTTTACCAAAACGCTCGAAATAGCTACCCGTGCGGGTCAGGACTCAGATTGTAACCCCTCGTCTGTTGGTGGTATCCTGGGCGCCATGTTAGGATATAATAAAATTCCCGCATACTGGAAAATGGGCTTAAAAGATATAGAAGATATGGATTTTAAATACACCACCATGTCGCTTAATAAGGTTTACGCCATTAGTTATAAGCATGCGCTAGAAATGATAAAAAGAAATGGAGGGACTGTAGAGGCAGCTGATGTTACTATAAAGCTGCAGAAACCGGAAGCAGTGAGGTATGAAAAAAGCTTTGATGGCTTGTATCCAGTGGCTAAAAAATCATTGCCGCCTGTTAATAATCCAAATGAAATCACATTTGATTTTGAAGGTACAGGCTTTGCCTTGCGTGGCGCAGCCGATAAAAAGAAAAATAAGTTGCCCGATTATATTTTTGAAGCAGATATGTACATTGACGGGAATAAGGTGGAAACGGCCAAACTACCAACCAGGTATACTACTCGCCGCTATGAATTATTCTGGAAATACCAATTACCCAATAAAAAGCACACCGTACGGGTTTTAATTAAAAACCCTAATCCGGATTATGATTTGAGGGCCACAGAATATTTGGTTTACTCAGATAAACCTGCTGAAACTTCACACGCCAAATAGTTTAACCTAATTTAAATAACCAATTATGTTTATCGTTGAGAATTATGGTACAGCCGTGTTATTATGCGTAATAACCATGGTTTGCTGGGGATCATGGGCCAATACCCAAAAACTGTCGGCCAGGTCATGGCGGTTTGAATTATTTTATTGGGATTACGTTATCGGCATTTTACTATTTTCTATTATTTCGGCTTTTACGCTGGGTAGCATGGGTAACCAGGGAAGGAGTTTCCTGCCTAATCTTATGCAGGCCGATAGCGATAATATAGGCAGCGCCTTACTGGGCGGAATTATATTTAATGCCGCGAACATTCTTTTTTCGGCGGCTATTGCTATTGCGGGTATGGCAGTGGCTTTCCCGATCAGTATAGGTCTTGCGCTAGTAGTGGGTGTGTTTATTAATTACGCTGCAGCTCAAAAAGGTGATCCGGTTATCCTTTTTCTGGGTGTAGGGTTAATTGTAATTGCTATTATTCTTAACGCCATAGCCTATAAAAAGGCTTCCTCGGCTAATAAGCAAGTGTCATCAAAAGGGATTCTTATTTCGTTGTTGGCCGGTATCCTGATGTCGTTTTTTTATCGCTTTATAGCTGCATCTATGGATTTAGAAAACTTTGCAAGTCCGGTGGCGGGCAAAATGACCGCCTATACCGCTGTGTTGGTCTTTTCGGTAGGTATTTTCATAAGCAATTTTGTTTTTAATACTATTTTGATGAGGAAACCAATAGATGGGAACCCGGTTACTTATGCGGCATATTTTAAAGGAAAGTTTAAAACGCATCTGGTTGGTATTCTTGGTGGTTTAATATGGGGCTTGGGTAACTCCCTTAACCTTATAGCAGCCGGTAAGGCAGGGCCTGCAATCTCTTATGGCTTAGGGCAGGGCGCAACTTTAATAGCGGCATTGTGGGGAGTATTTATCTGGAAAGAATTCAGGAATGCACCCCGTAGCGTAAATTCATATCTTATGGTTATGTTTTTGTTTTTTATAATTGGGATAGGTTTAATTATATATGCCGGCAAATAAATGGCTTCGCACAATTTAATGCAGCTCAGTAGTTGTGTTGAATAGAAGACAGGTATTATAAGGTTTTTTGCAGATTGCAATAGATAAAATTCTCTTTTTAATAGCTTTTATCTATTTTTAGCCCTTGAGTGTACGGTTTCAAAGTGCATTTCCATAACCAATTGTAATCTGATAAGTCAACTTAACTATTTTCCATCGCGAAAATTAAAGTATGAAGAAATATTTACCCCTAAAAAAAGAACTATCTATTTTTGTATTTCCTTACAGCATGGACTGTCGGCACGGTCATTTTTTCTTTTATTCCTGTACAAGTTTCCGCAATTATTATAATAAGCTGAAATTTAATGTCTGATTATGGCTCATATACAGATGAGCAGTTAACCTTTTATTTAAAAAAAGGTGAGCAAACTGCCTTTACCGAGATTTATAACCGATACTGGCGGGTAATGCTGGCTGTGGCATGGAATCACTGTAAGGATCGGGCTATTTCTAAAGACATTGTGCACGATGTGTTTATTTCGCTATGGGAAAGACGTGACCAGGTAAATATTCAAAACCTGCCCGGCTTTTTGGCTGGCTCGGTAAAATTAAGTGTGTATCACTATTATCAAAAAGAGCAACGGCGCAGTGAGCTCGCCCGGAAAAATTTTGAATATGAAACCATTGCTAAAGAAGAAGATAAACTGGACGCTCGCTTTTTGCAGCAGTATATTGATGGGATGGTTGAAGAACTCCCTGAAAAATGCCGCCTGGTATTTCGCTACAGCCGTGAAATTGGTATGAAAAACTCAGAGATAGCTGCCCAAATGCAGATTTCTGAAAAAGGGGTAGAGGCTAACCTGACCCGTGCCCTTAAGATCATTCGTGGGGGGCTTAAAAAATACGGCGTAATGTTAATTGTCGCCATTCATGTTTACCGTTCTATTTTCTGATTCTCCTCCCATTTTAGCAGGGTTCAAAAAAATATTAAATTTTTTAAAGTTGATGTAGGGTAAAGTGTGGTTTGCGTAACATGTACTTATAAAGCGCAATACCAATTGAACCGCCAAACAATTTACGACTTAATAAAAAAAGATAAGGAGGGCACTGCCACAGCTTCAGAGAAGCAGGCGTTGGCCAAATGGTACAACAGTGTTTCCAATCAGGAAGCTGAATTTCCGGAAGACGAAGAACGTGTTCGCGAGGAAATGCTGGCACGCCTGATGAGCGAGATCAATTTCCCAAAAACAAGATCTTTTAACTACCAAAAATGGGCCGTTGCCGCATCGGTACTGATTATGCTTACTGCCGGCTTAATTGTATTTAACGCCAAATACAAGGAAAGCAAAAAACAAGGTGCCGCACTCAGTCAAAATATTCAGCCTGGTAGCAACAAAGCCATTTTAACACTTGCTAACGGAACTAAAGTGCGGTTAGCCGATATCAGCAATGGTAAAATACTGCAGCAGGGCGGAAGCCGTGTTATAAAAACAACCGACGGAAAATTGATTTATGACGCTGGTTCAGGTGTGCCGGCGAACGATGCGTTGCAATACAATACCATGGAAACACCAAAAGGAGGGCAGTATCAGCTGCTTTTGCCCGATGGCACCAGGGTGTGGCTTAATGCGGCCACATCATTAAAATACCCGGTTAGCTTCGCATTATCAAAAGAGCGTGTAGTTGAGCTCAATGGCGAAGCTTATTTCGAAGTAGCGCATGATAAAGCACATCCGTTCCGGGTGGTTAGCAATAAACAGAGTGTGGAGGTTTTAGGAACTCATTTTAACGTGAATGCCTATCCCGATGAACCCAACACCAAAACCACGCTGTTGGAAGGTTCTGTTAAAGTTACTTCAGGAAACGATAAGGCTATATTAAAGCCAAACCAGGAATCTGATCTTACTACCAATTTTAAAATTTCGGACGTAGACGCGCAGGAAGCGATAAGTTGGAAAAATGGCGATTTCAGGTTTGATGAAGAGCCTCTGGAAATTGTTATGCGGCAGATAGCCCGGTGGTATGATGTAAAAGTTGTATTTGAGGATGAGAGCGTAAAAAAAGAAACGCTTGTTGCTGTAACCAAACGATTTGACAGTATAGCCAAATTATTAAAGATCATTGAGCAAACCACTGATGCCCGGTTCATTATTGAGGGGTCTACCATCAGGGTTGCAAAACATAAATAAACCTAATTATATATTCTTTAAACTATTTAAACCGAGAAGACAATGAAAGACCCCACCTGACCAGAAAGAGTATAATTTAAAGGCAAGATCAGAGACACTCGCGATGTCCCTGACCTCAGAGCTTATTAAATTAATTGCTATTGGAGATAACATTTTAACATTAACCAGCCTAAACAAATGTACAAAAATTTTACTACAAACATTTGTAAGCCTTCGTGCTACATCAAGAAATTCCTTCTGATAATGAAAATAACGAGCCTCATAATCATGCTTGCTTTTATGCAGGTTAGCGCATCGGTTTTTTCACAAAATATAACTTATAAGCAAAGCAATGTTACCCTGAAACAGCTTTTCAGCGAAATTAACAAGCAAACCGGATACAACGTGTTCTGGTCGCCGAAGGGGCCGCAGAAGAATTATACACTCAGTGTTGATTTTAAGAACATCGACCTTAAGGATGTGCTAAATACAGCCCTGAAGAAATTTCAGCTCTCTTACATTATTGATGGTAAAACCATCATCATTAAAGATGCACCTGTTATAAAGCCTCCCGTTAAGCTAGCTATGATCATGGCTGATATAACCATTACAGGATCGGTCAAAGATGCAAAAGGCGAAACACTTCCGGGTGTAAACATTTCCGTTGTGGACAACCCTAAGCAGGGTACAGTTACGGATAATAACGGTAAGTTTATTTTGGATGTGAAAGACGGAGCTACTATTAAAGTGAGCTTTGTTGGTTTTAAATCACAAAACTTTACGGTGACGTCTGAAAACAAGGTGTTTAATATCACGCTGGCAGAAGACGTACAGACCGCCGATGAAGTGGTGGTGACAGCCTATAACCGTAAACAAACCCGCGAGGCCCTGGTGGGCTCTGTTACCACGGTAAAACCGGGAAACTTAAAAATACCGGCGAGTAACTTAACCAATGCGTTGGCCGGACAGGTTGCCGGTATAATTGCCTTTACACCAAGTGGGCAGCCCGGACAAGATAATTCAAGGTTTTTTATACGCGGGGTAACCACATTTGGCTACAAACAGGATCCATTGATTTTGATTGACAACGTTGAATTAACTTCAGCTGACCTGGCCAGGTTAAATGTTGATGACATTGAAAGCTTTTCGATATTGAAAGATGCCAGCGCCACCGCATTATATGGCGCGCGGGGAGGTAACGGTGTTATTTTGGTTAAAACAAAAGAGGGGAAGGTAGGCAAGGCCCAAATCAATGTAAGGGTAGAGAATGCATCTTCGCAGGCGGTGCAATCGATTCAACTCGCTGATCCTATCACCTATATGAGGCTTTATAACGAAGCGGTAAGAACACGTTACCCGCTCAACCCAATCCCGTATCCTGAAAATAAAATCATCAACACGCAGGCTGCCTTAAATAATGAACCCGGCAGCAATCAGTATGTATATCCCGCGGTTGACTGGCTTAAAATGCTGTTTAAAGACCGTACCAGTACACAGCGTGGTAACATGAGTATATCCGGCGGCGGCGGTGTGGCCAAGTATTATGTGGCTGGTTCTTATAGCAATGATAACGGTATTTTACGAACCGACATCAGAAATAATAACAACAATAATGTTAAGTTTCAAAACTACCAGTTGCGCTCAAATGTAAATATCAACGTTAGCGATAAAACGGAACTGATTGTACGCTTATCAGGTACTTTTAATGAGTATAATGGTCCGCGTACTAATGACGCCAATACGTTATCAACTGATTTGTATAACCTGGTGATGCACACCAGCCCGGTTGATTTTCCGGCATATTACCCGCCCGATGCTGCTAATCTCAACACCAAGCACATTTTGTTTGGCAATATACCGTCTACTACCGGCGGGGCAGGATCGTATCAGTATACAAACCCATACGCGGCATTGCTTTCCGGTCACCAGAATTTTTCAGAATCAAGAATGCTGGCCCAGCTGGAGCTTAATCAAAGCATGGAGTTTTTAACCAAAGGGCTAAATTTTCATGCAATTTTCAGTACTAACAGGTACTCTTATTTCCGGTCGCAATTATATTATAATCCGTTTTATTATTACGCGTCTGATTATGATAAAACCACAAACCAATACACGCTGCAGTGGATAAATTCACAGCCTAACCAGGCAACAGAATATCTTTCCTATGACCGGGATCCCTATTCTGATAACCTGCAAACCCAGGTTTACATGCAGGGAGTATTGGATTACAACAGAACTTTTGGGAAGGATCATACAGTAAGCGCAGCGCTGATCGGAACCCGTCAGCAGCAACTGTACTCCAACAATAAAGATCCTAATATTGATCAAACAAAGCAAAATCCGTACACATTACCTTACTCATTACCTTATCGTAATGAAACCTTAGCCGGACGTGTTACCTATTCATATAAAGGCAAATACTATCTTGAAGGTAACTTTGGTTATAACGGATCTGAGCGTTTTTCTGAAAGCCACCGTTTTGGTTTCTTTCCAACTATCGGCGCATCCTGGATCATATCTGAAGAGAAATTCTGGGGCAGTTTGTACAACGTGTTCGATCGGTTTAAACTGCGTGCAAGCTATGGTTTGGTTGGTAATGACCAAATTGGAAGCCAGCGTTTTTTCTATCTGTCAGACGTAAATCTTAACGGGGGCAACTTTGCAAGTTTTGGAACCAACAATGGTTATAATCGTAACGGTGTATCTATAAATAGTTATGAAAATGACGATGTAACCTGGGAAACATCTAAGCAAACTAACCTGGGGATGGAATTTACCCTGCTTAAAAAGATAAACGTGATTGCCGAGGTTTATCAGAACGATAAATACAACATTCTGCAGGCGCGCCAAAGCATTCCCACAACAATGGGTTTGGAATCAAGTATATCGGCCAATATTGGCAAGGTAAGGTCAAAGGGGGTTGATATTTCAGTTGACGGTAAAGAATCAATAGGTAAGGATTTATATATCCAGTTAAGAGGAAACTTCACTTATTCGGCCAACGAGTTTACACAGTATGAACAGCCTGATTACAAGGAAAGCTATCGGAGCAATATAGGGCAGCCGCTTAACCGTTATTCGGGATATGTAGCCGAGCGCTTATTTGTTGACGATAATGAGGCCCGCAACTCGCCTTCACAAATATTCAGTACTAATGGTTTTGCACCCCAGGGGGGCGACATTAAATACCGCGATTTAAATGGCGATGGTAAAATTGATCAGGCCGATCAGACATTTATTGGCAATCCGGTAATACCTCAGATAGTATATGGCTTTGGTATTTCAACCGGTTATAAAAACTTTGATCTGTCGGCATTTTTTCAGGGACAGGCAAAAGTATCTTTCTTTATTGATCCGGCCCGTACGGCTCCCTTTATCAAGAGTCCCGATCCTAACGCTTACTATACAGGCGACACACAATTGTTGAAAGCATATGCAGATGATCACTGGTCTGAAGCTAACCAAAACCTGTACGCTTTATATCCGCGGCTTGGCCCAAATGGTGCTATTATCGAGAATAACAGGCAGCAAAGTACCTGGTGGTTACGCGACGGCAGTTTCATGCGGCTTAAATCATTAGAGATAGGCTACACACTGCCGGCCCGGATTTCAAAATCCCTGCTGGTTAAAAATGCCAGGATATACTTTAACGGTCTTAACCTGTTCACCTGGAGCCCTTTCAAACTGTGGGACCCTGAGCAGGGCGGTAATGCTTTTGCATATCCCATTCAAAAGGTATTTAACGTGGGTTTAAATGTTAGCTTATAGTACTAACCTATTATTAATTAAGATATGAAATCATATTACAAATATATATGTGCGGCAATATTGGCAATTAGCTGCGCGTCATGTAAAAAGTACCTTGACGTTACCCCTGAAAACGTTGGTACCATAGATTATGCGTTCAGGAACCGGAATGAGGCCGAAAATTATCTGTTTAGCTGCTACGCTACTTTACAGCAATTTGTATATCTGGAAAATAACGTAGGCTTCACCACCTCTGCCGAAGTAGTATTCCCCAATAATGTAACCGATTTTAGAGGACTTGATCCCGTAGGCTTTAACCTGATCAGGGGTACGCAAAATACCGGCAACGTTGGGTTGAATTTTTGGGATGGTACAAATGGCGGGCAGGCTATGTTCAAAGCGCTAAGGCGCTGCAATACCATGCTTGAAAATATTGACAAACCTGTTGACCTTACGCTTGATGAGAAAAAGAGGTGGATAGCCGAGGTGAAATTTTTGAAGGCCTATTATCATTACTACTTATTCCGTTTATATGGCCCCATTCCTATTACTGATGTAAACTTGCCTATCAATAGTCCGGAGGAAGCCGTAAAAGTAAAACGTGCCCCGGTTGATTCTGTGGTAAATTACATGGTAAGGTTACTTGACGAGGCTGCTCCCGATTTGCCGGTAGCAATACAAAACCAGGCTAAAGAGCTTGGCCGGATAACCAAGCCAATCGCGCTCTCGGTAAAAGCCGAAATTCTGGCAACCGCGGCAAGCCCGCTTTTTAATGGCAACCCGGATTATATAAGCTTGAAAAATAAAGATGGCAAGGCCCTGTTTAATGCAACTTATGATGCCACAAAATGGGATAAAGCAGCAACTGCTGCCCTGGAAGCCATTACTGTTTGTGAAGCTAATGGTGTCAAACTGCACACTTTTATTCCGCCGGGCAATATTCCAAGTCTTAATGATTCTTTAAAATTAGAATTAACGCTGCAAACTGCCATTACCGAAAAGTGGGAGATTAATACCGAATTGATTTGGGCATTAAATCCAACTTTTGGAAGGCAAGGCTTCTGTACCCCGAGGTTTACCGCGTTATCGGTTGTGAATGCCTTTTCAAATCCCGGAACGTTTGCTATACCTATTGCCGAGCAGGAATTGTTTTATACCAATAAAGGTGTGCCAATTAATGAAGACAAAACCTGGGATTATACCAACCGCTATACTATTCAGGCGGGCGACGAAGCCAATCGGTATTACATTAAACAATCATACGAAACTGTAAAAGCGCACTTTAACCGCGAACCCAGATTTTATGCCGATGTGGCATTTGACGGAGGGATATGGTTTGGTAATGGAATTTATAATCCGGAATCTCCCTTTTATGTACAGGGACGCGGTCCTTCGTCATTTGCAGGTCCGCATGATAACGTGAATATCAATATTACCGGCTACTGGCCTAAAAAACTGGTTAATTATCAATCAGTTTATGATGATGGCTTTCAGGCGGTTGATTTCCATATACCGTTGATAAGGCTTACCGGCTTGTACCTTTTATACGCCGAAGCATTGAATGAACAGGGTAAACCATTTGCACAGGTTATTCCATATATAGACAGGGTACGTACGAGGGCCGGTATACCTGGAGTTGTTGAAGCATGGAATAATTATTCCAGAAACCCGAATAAATATACTACCAAAGATGGTTTACGTCAGATCATACACCAGGAACGCCGCATAGAGCTGGCTTTTGAAGGCCAGGCCGGTTGGGACCTGCGCAGATGGAAAGAAACTCAGAGCGTGTTAAGCCAGCCAATTCAGGGGTGGACAGTAAGCGAAGAGCAGTCGCTCAACTACTATCGCCCGCGTACGGTAATTACACCTGTTTTTAACGTCAGGAATTATTTGTGGCCCATATCAGACGACGCTTTATTGCATAACAGCAATCTTGTTCAAAATACCGGCTGGTAATGTATAATTCATACTAAATAATGATTGAAAGATGATGAAAAATATAAAGAATTACTCATTGCTGCTTTTTTTAAGTATGTTGATGATAAGCATAATTTCATGTAAACGTAACGATGGCTATAACAGGCCTGCTTCGACCGATAAAACCAAACCGGCTGTAGTTACTAATGTAAAAGTTGATAATTATAATGGAGGCTCTTATATAACCTATGATTTGCCAAAGTCAGATAATATCCTTTATGTACTGGCTAAATACCAGATCAGGGATAAGGAAGACCGGGAAACAAAATCATCCTATTACAGCGATACGGTAAACGTAGAAGGCTTTGCTGCCTCAAAGGATTATAATGTTACATTATATACTGTTAGCCGCTCTGAGGTAATGTCTGACCCGGTTACGGTTACCGTACATCCTAAAACTCCCGTTTTTTCATTGGTGAGTGAAACCTCTGCTTTACAAACCGATTTTGGAGGGGTTAACGTAACCGCTTTAAATCCACAAAAAAAGTCAATCGGCGTAATTGTGATTGCCTTTGATAAATCAACAAATGAGCTTGAGGTACAGGAGCAGTTTTACACCAAGAGCGATACCATTAATTATTCTGTACGTGGTTTTAATACGGATGCCAGGGAGTTTGGTGTTTATATAACCGATAAATTCGGAAACATTTCAGACACGCTCAAAAAGACAATAAACCCGCTGTTTGAACAATTACTTGATAAGAGCCAGTTTAGTGTGTACCAGCTGGCCACAGACAGCCCTATAGGCTACGGATGGGTATTACCTAACCTGTGGGACGGAAAAACAGACGGAAACTCCGATGGCTGGCACACTAACCCCGGAGCTCTTCCACCATGGGTTTGTACCTTTAATGTTGGCCGTACTTATAAATTAAGCCGCTTTGTAATGTGGGAGCGGCCAGACGGCGGCGATAAATATGCATTTAACCACGGTAATCCAAAGGTTTTCTCACTGTGGGGTTCAAATGTACCATCGCCTCAAGATGCCCAATTGCCATTAACGGCACCCGTTGGCGCGGTAGTAGGCGACTGGATAAATCTGGCTAATTACCGTTATCCCGATCCACCATCTGGTTTGCCAGTAGGTTCTACCAATGCCGCGGATAATGCGTTTGTATTGGCCGGTGTTAATTTTAATGTTCCGCTTAATGCGCCTGTGGTACATTATCTGCGTCTTTCGGTATCGCAAACATGGTCAGCAGGTAATATTGCGCACGTGATGGAGCTTTCACTATACGGTCAGCCACAATAAGTTAATTGTTTATAAATATAGAAACATGAAAAATCTTATATATATACTTTTTGGCTGCATCCTGTCAGTCATTATGTACAGTTGCCAGAAAGACAACCATGCAACTGATTTTCGAAATTTTCTTGATGGTCATGAAATAGTTTATACCGGGGCCGCAGGACCGGCTGTAATACAACCGGGTAATTTAGAGGTTGGTCTTAAGTGGAAAGCAAGCAGCGACCCGTCTATCACCAAATATGTGGTTTACTGGAACAACAGGGCCGATTCGCAGATAGTTAATATCAATACCCGTACTGATTCGGTAAGAACGGTTATTAAAGGTTTGGCAGAATATACCTACTCATTTACGATATATTCTTATGATGCCAAGGGAAATAAGTCTATTCCTACTGAAGTAAATAATGTAAAAGTGTATGGCCCGGTTTACACAAGCAAATTATTAAACAGGGGATATGATGCGGCTAATCCTTATGTGCTTAATGAAGATGGATCACTGGTGCTGAATTTTATCACCCCGGATACTATTAACATTAATACGGTTATCAAATACACAAACGGTGCCGGAGCAGCCAGCACAGCTACGTTGTTGCCTAACGTCAAAACCATTACGCTGCCGAGTTATAAACTGGCTTCTCCAATTCAATATCAATCATCATATATTCCCGAAAGAGGAGCTATTGATACTTTTACCGTGGCTGATTATGATACTTTTCCGAGGGTGTATTCATTTGTTCAGTGTGATAAGTCGCTCTTTAGAGAAAATCCGCTTCCTAATGACGTCGGAACCTATGAGGGGCAAACAAGTGTTAGTAAACTTTGGGACGGTACTACCGAACCGCAAAATTATCCAAATATTTTCCATAGCGATGGCAGTCAAAGGCTACCTCATCACATTACCTTTGACCTGGGAAAAGTGTATGATAACTTAGGTAGAATAGAAGAAACGGGGCGCTATGAGGGTTCTAATGATAGATATCATAACCCCCTTGATTTTCAGGTGTGGGGAATTGCAGATATTACAAACGCGGCTACAACCCTGTCAAGCAGCGATCCAGGCTGGGAGGCCGAGGCAAAATCAAAAGGATGGGTATTGCTTAAAGAATGTTTAAGATCAGATGATGGACAAGCACCTATGAAATTTGACCTGATCAGTAACCCTCCACCTGTACGGTACATTCGTATAAGGGTAATGAAGGTTTACAGCGGAGATAGTAATTACAGTAACATGAGTGAGCTTACCTTCTGGAACAAGCAATAAATCTTATTTAACGAAATCTCCGACTGATAAAACAGTATAAATGATTAAGCCCCTTATGGCAATAGCTGTAAGGGGCTTGATCTTTTTTGTTAAGAGGCAATACTCAACTTATATCAATTGAGTGCCCCACGTTTATTTTTTTTAAAAAATGTTCATCATGTGATACAACCAGTAGCGTGCCCTTGTATTCATTAATAGCAGCGGTCAAAATCTCTGTATTCTGAATGTCGAGGTTGTTTGTCGGTTCATCCAGTACCATAATATCTGGCGCCTGGTTGCTTATGGCTAAAGAGCAAAGCATCAAACGCATTTTTTCCCCGCCGCTTAAGGCTTTACAAGGTTTGTCCCAATATTCTCTGGTAAACAGGAACCGGTTTAAACGGATCTTAATATCGTGCTCCTGCAATGCGCCTGAATTAAACCACTGTGCCTGTTCATAAACCTTGAGGGTATTATCAATAAGTGAATAGTCCTGGTCAATGTATATGGTTTTAACTCCGGCCCGGTCAATGCTTCCTGATTGTGGATGCAATTGTCCCAGAATCATCCTAATAAGTGTGGTTTTACCCGAACCATTAGCCCCTTTTATAACAATACGATCACCACTGATAATCTGAAAGCTCAAAGACTGTTTCCAAAGCAGCTGACCATTATAGCCAAAATTAACGTCTTTAGTGGTGACCAATATTTTACCTTTATGTAGGTTGGAGTTGTCAAAATCCATTTTCATTTTGTCAACATCCGGGAGGACTGAGCGCAATTGAGTAAGTTCCTGCGAAATGCCCGTTACTTTCTCTGCATGTATACCCTTCATTCGCGAAGTGCTTTTCTCGGCGTTGTTTTTAAATGCATTCATGACAATGGTAGGCAGGCCAGCCTTTTCCTGTTTTTTCCTGCCGCGGGCATCCAGCTTTTGCTGCCGTTCAATTGACTCTCTTTCCGTTTCCTTTGCCTTGCGTAATGCTTTTTCCTTGCTTTTCAGGTCCTGGTTCAAAGCGTCACTTTCCATCTTTTTCTGTTCGGCGTAAAAATCATAATTGCCGCCATAAACAGTTATACCACGTTTGCCGAGCTCACAAACATTATTGAGCAGGTTTAACAATGTCCTGTCATGGCTCGCCACCATCAGGGTATTTGTGGTTGATGTGATATAATCATAAAGAATATCGCGGCTAAATGTATCTAAGTGATTGCTGGGCTCATCCAACAAAACTATCTGCGGCCGGTGTATATTGATACCCGCCAGGAAAACCTTGGTTTTTTGTCCGCCGCTAAGTGCTGCCATTTTTTGGGTCAGGTCCAGCCCGTGAAGTTGCCAATGCGCAAAGGCCTCGTGGCAACGTTCTTCAATTGCCCAGTCGTCGTTAAGCAATGTCATGTTTTCGTCGGTTACATTGCCATCCAATATTTCTTTTAAGGCGTTTAGTTTATCCTCTACCTGCAAGGCCTTGGCAATGCTGTAATCATTAAATTGCCCAAAAAGCTGAGGTACGTAATATGGCTGCGAACTGGCTTTCACAAGTCCGCTTGAAGAAAGCAGGTTCCCGGCTAAAATTTTAAGCAAGGTTGATTTGCCTGTACCGTTATTGCCTATTAGTGCAATTTTATCGTATTTGTTGATGGTGAGATTTATATCGGAAAACAATACATCTCTGTTAGGGTGTATGTAGGTAACACCTTGTAGGGTAAGCATAATAATTTCTTTAAATTGAATAATTGCAGCGACCGGCTTAGTGGTTTGCGTTTATTTTTTTCTGAAAGAAATTACTTATCACATAAATACAGTGTTGGGATTATTTGATGCAAAAGTAGGAAAAAAGTTTTCGTCAAGCAAAATAACCCAATGGTTTGCTTCAAACCGTAAGGGGTTGATTTCTGTCAGGCAACCATATCTCTTACCTTATTTAATACGATGATTTTAACAATTTATTAATATCAACATCCTCATTATCAGATGTTGTTGTAGAATACTGGTGAACAAAAAATGTATATAAATGTGTAGTAAAGCGAGAAAGCAATATGCCGTGTGGCGTTTGAAAACTGAATATATTTAGCACGTTGGATATTGCGCCATAAATTATTGATTTACGAGAAACGGAATACTGAAAATTTTAATCTTCTTTCATGCTTTTTAACTCATTAAACTTTGCATTTTTTTTACCTGTAATCTTTATAATATACTGGTCATTAAATAACCGGAGTCTCAGGGTTCAAAATGTTATTCTTCTGATAGCCAGCTATTATTTTTACTCATGCTGGGATTACAGATTCCTTTTCCTTCTTATTTTCTCAACCCTGCTCGATTATTTTACAGGTATAAAAATGTCTGAGGCAAGCAGTATAAGGAGTAAAAAAGGCTGGTTTTGGTTAAGTGTTGGCGTTAACCTGGGGTTTTTAGGCGTGTTTAAATATTATAACTTTTTTGCGCAATCATTTGTCGATTCGTTTAGTCACCTCGGCATACACATGCAGCTTTCAACAATTAATGTGATCTTGCCGGTTGGCATTTCATTTTATACCTTTCATGGCCTATCGTATGTTATCGATATTTACAAAGACCGCATTAAACCCGAACGTAATTTTATTGACTATTCATTATTCGTAAGTTTTTTTCCGCTTTTGGTGGCCGGGCCAATTGAACGGGCAACCCACCTGTTGCCACAGATGAAGGTAAAAAGATACTTTAATTACGCGAAGGCGATTGACGGCTTGCGGCAAATTTTATGGGGGCTATTCAAAAAAGTTGTAATTGCCGATAACTGCGCCGAGTATGCCAACCTCATTTTTAATCATTCGTCAAACTACTCGGGCAGCACATTGGTTCTTGGCGCTTTGTTATTTACTTTCCAGATTTATTGTGATTTTTCGGGTTATTCTGATATAGCCATAGGTACAGCTAAGTTATTCGGCATCGATTTATTAAGAAACTTTGCCTTTCCCTATTTTTCAAGGGATATAGCCGAGTTTTGGCGGAGGTGGCATATTTCCTTATCCAGCTGGTTTAAAGATTACCTGTATATTCCCCTGGGCGGCAGTAAGGGTGGCACCTGGATGCGGGTAAGAAATACATTTATCATTTTTTTGGTAAGCGGTTTCTGGCATGGCGCAAACTGGACCTTTATTATATGGGGAGGTTTAAATGCACTTTTCATTATGCCCTCTATTATTTTCAAAACAAACAGGAGCAATTTAGAGATAGTGGCAAAGGGCAGATCACTCCCTACACCAAGGGAGTTTTTTGATATTTTGTTAACGTTCTCTTTAACAGTGCTGGCCTGGATATTTTTCCGTGCGGCAAGCTTAGGGCAAGCCATGCAAATTATAACCGGCATATTTTCTAAAGACTTATTTAAAGCGCCCCAAACTTCTCCTAAACCGGTGATCTTGCTTATAATAATAGCTTTCATGATTGTTGAATGGATTGGCAGGGAGGGAAGATACGCTATTGAAAACATTGGAATAAGATGGACACCTGTTTTAAGGTGGAGCTTTTATTCGTTTATCATAGTTTGTATAGGTATGTACATGCAAACAACGGGGTCTGATTTTATTTATTTTCAATTTTAGTGATGAAGCGATTTACAGTTAGACTATGCTTGTTTATTGCGTTTGCCAGCGTTTTTTATGTGGTAACGATATTGATATTCGGAACGTTTATGCCC
This sequence comes from Mucilaginibacter sabulilitoris, assembly GCF_034262375.1. Taxonomy (NCBI): domain Bacteria; kingdom Pseudomonadati; phylum Bacteroidota; class Sphingobacteriia; order Sphingobacteriales; family Sphingobacteriaceae; genus Mucilaginibacter; species Mucilaginibacter sabulilitoris. Next base: position 5,705,928 of record NZ_CP139558.1, on the reverse strand, counting down.
GCGTCGCTCGCCAAAAACTTTGACAATTTTGGAAGTTTGGGCTTTACCCGCAAGCGTATGAGTGAGGCGGAAAAGGTAAAGGGAGTCGACGTTATAGTTGTGGGGTCGTCACATGCCTACAGAGGTTATGACCCAAGAATATTTAAAAAAGAAGGCTTAACTGTATTTAACCTGGGTTCAAGCTCGCAATCGCCATTACAAACAAAGTATTTGGTTGATAAATACGTCAAAAATTTGAAACCCAAATTGGTAATAGTTGACATATATCCTATTTTATTTGGTGTGGATGGCTTAGAATCGCAAATAGATTTGATATCAAGCGGGTTAATGGATGAGGATATCGTAAAAATGTCATTTGAGATAAATGATATCAGGCTTTATAATAGTTTAATATTTGGCGCCTTTAACAATGCCTTTCATTTAAAAAAACAAAAGAAAAATGATACAAAAGGGGATACTTATATCTCAGGAGGGTATGTGCAATCGTATGAGCGGTTTAAACCTAAGAAAGTGAGATTTACTCAAAAAATTACCATATCGGCCCTGCAGTTGGGAGCCTTTAAGAAAACTTTGGCCGCGTTGAAATCAAAGAATATTAAATACATTATAGTGCAGGCGCCTTTCTCCAAATCAAACTATAACTCTTATACCAATAACGATGAAATTGACAGGCTCTTTGCCGGCTTAGGAGAGTATTATAATTTTAATAAAGCAATGAACTTGCCCGATAGTATGTATTATGATGACAGTCACCTAAATCAGTTAGGGGTTAACGTATATAATGCAAAACTGATTGATACGTTAAAGAAGAACGGTGTATTTAATGTCGTTACCGGATCTAAACTTAAAGATTCTGCAAAAGCTTACCAGGCCTCTTATCAGAAATAAGTTAAATTTTAGGATGCAAAAGAAAGCCCGGACTGAGTTGTTTTGACTCATTGCCCGGGCTTCTTCTTTTTAATTAATAGGTTTCTATGCTTTGGTATTAGTTTCGGGTATTGATGATTTCTGCAGTTTGTTATAGTATGCAAAATCCTTATGATTGATTTCCTTTTCGGGCAGGGATTTGAAATAATCTAAAGTGATCTTTAACCCCTCGCTTCTGGAAACCTTTGGTTCCCAGCCTAAAATGCTTTTGGCTTTGGTAATGTCCGGGCGTCGCTGTTTGGGGTCATCAACCGGTAAAGGCAGGCTGATGAGCTGTTGATCGGTACCGGTAAGCCTGATGATCTCTTCGCCAAACTGCCTGATGGTGATTTCGTCGGGGTTACCGATGTTTACCGGCTGCGGGTAATCGCTGTGCAGCAGGCGGTAAATGCCCTCAACCAGGTCATCCACATAACAAAAAGAACGGGTTTGTGAACCATCTCCAAACATGGTCAGCGGTTCGCCCCTTAAGGCTTGCCCGATAAAGGCAGGCAGTACCCGGCCGTCATTCAGGCGCATACGCGGTCCATAGGTGTTAAATATACGTACAATGCGGGTTTCCAACCCATGAAAGGTATGGTAAGCCATGGTGATGGCTTCCTGGAAGCGCTTGGCCTCATCATACACCCCACGCGGACCAACCGGGTTCACATTGCCCCAGTATTCTTCGGGCTGCGGGTTGATGTTAGGGTCGCCATATACCTCAGAGGTGGAGGCAATGAGCATCCGGGCCCCTTTGGCCAGGGCCAGGCCCAGCAGGTTATGGGTGCCCAGTGAACCTACTTTTAAGGTTTGTATGGGTATTTTTAAATAATCAATAGGGCTTGCCGGCGAGGCGAAGTGCAGGACGTAATGCAGCTCGCCGGGTACATGCACAAAGGTGGAAACATCGTGGTTGTAAAACTCAAAGTTTTCCAGTTTAAAGAGGTGTTCGATATTGCGCAGATCACCGGTAATGAGGTTGTCCATACCAATTACATGGTAGTCTTCTTTAATAAACCTGTCGCACAAATGCGAACCTAAGAAGCCGGCTGCTCCGGTTATTAATATCCGTTTACGGTTTGCCATATTTAATTATTTCTTTCAGTGATAAAATTATGTTAATAGGGGAAAATTCGACTATGACTATTAGGTACGCTTCCGGTACTTTTTATCGGAACCGGAGGCTTTTTGCTACTGATCTTATCGCCAAAAAATGCCACGGATAATATCTTATTAGACCCGCATAATAACCTGAGCAGTACCGGGAAGCTTACCCCTGCGGTTAACCCGATCAGTATTTGAAGCGGGATATTATGCACCGATAGTTTGGCCAATAGCACCCTTGCCGTAACGGCCCCAAAAATATGAAACAGGTAAATGGCATAAGAAAAATCGCCAAGCCAAACCAGTTTGCTGTTCTGGTAGCCCAGGCTTATCATTAATATACAGGCAGATGAGCCAACACAGAATGTTAAAAAATTAGCAATCCTTTCACCTGCATCTACATCAAACAGATACAGCTGGTAACTTAAGGACACAACAAAAATCACGGCTGCTATTCTGATTATGCCTTTTTTAAATATAACATCATAAAACCTTTTGAGCGACAAGCCCAGGATAAAAAATGTTAATAAAAATGGTACCCTGTTTAAGCTGAAGTAGAAAGATTTAAAAGGCAATAAAATAAAAATGAGTGCCGCAATTACCAAACAAACCATGGCTGATTTTAATGTATCAAGAACTTTAAAGTTTTCGAGAACGGTAATGATCAGAAACACACACATCATACCCTGCAAAAACCAAAAATGGGCGTATGGCAATACGTAAATGTGCCAAATATCGCCCAGGTCATTTTTGGAATTGGTTCCGGGGGTGAAGTATTGTAGCAGGTAAAAAAGCGTTGCCACCACAACCAGGGGAATCAATAAGCGGTTAATTTTTCCCGTTATAAATTTAGAGTTGGAAGTAAATCTTGAAACCGGTTTATAAGCATAAACAAAGCCGGAAATAACGGTAAACAATGGCATTCGGATATATTGGAATGCGTAATAGGAAAACCTCCATATCGAATCGTCTGCTACCTTTAACCCATTATCTGAACCTGAGCCTATGACATGGCCTAATACCATTAAAATTATAGCGAGGCCTCTAAGTGTTTCAATGGTTAAATTTTTTTTAGTCTGGCTGATTTTCATTATATATTTTATTGCCGAACATTATCTCATCATGATAATGTCTAAAAACGCCAACAAATTATTAAAAATAGGCCGTAAACGGGTGTTAAATGCCCGTTTTGATACTTAATTGTGTACAAAGTGAGAAATGTGCGTGGCAGGATATTCAAGTATGATTACATGAGTTTTTGCCATCTAAAGTTAAACGGATTTACGCAAGGCGGATGCTCTGCCATAAAATAAAAAACACTCTATAAAGCGGTTAAGGCAGCTTTATAGAGTGTTTTAAAAAGATTGACTAATTTATTGCTGAATTAATTTATTGTCAGGTTATTAGCTGACATTTTCTTCGCAAAAACAGTATAAGGGTTGGTCCATTTAAGGATACCATAATTGGCTTCTAACTGGCTTTTATCCGGTTCGTTAAACAGTTCATAAACCATGACCACCTTAACTTGAGGATTAGCTTTACATTTAGCTACGAATTTTGAAATAAATGCATTCTGATCCGCTTCATGCGTGCTAACTTTTTTATACCTCAAACCGATTTCGGTAAACCAGATAGGTTTGTCAGGGAACAATGAAGCCAGTTTTTTGGTAATGTCTGGTATGTAGTACGGCTTGTTTGGTGCAATTGCTTCCATTTCAGAATACCAGTGGTAAGCCACTACGTCAAATTTTACACCGTACCAGTCTAACATTCTGATAAAGCCATAATGTAACCAACCTGCAGACACCATCGTTTTTGCATCGGAATCTTTTGATTTGATACCTTCGTCCATTCCTTTTAGGTAGGCGGCCACGACATTAAACTTAGCCCTGTCATAATGAGTTTGGCTTGTTCCCGTGGTGTTGGGCAACAATAATTTCAGTTCAAGATCATTTCCAAGATCATAATAAGTAAAATACTTACCGTACTTGGCAGCAAAATTAGCTCCTAATGTTTTACCGGCCTTATAAGAAGCTGACTGGCTTGCAGACAGATCTAAAGTGCGGGTGTACAACATGGGTAATAGTTTTACGCCACCGGCCTGTGCTGCCTGTTGTAACGGTTCAAATAACCAGGGAACACTAATGGTGCCGTCAGATTTGGTTTGGAAACCAACCCTGTACCAAGTCATTCCCATTCCTTTGATCAATTTAATTTGCGTAGTGGCAGGTGTTTGAACATAAGGCGCATCGCCCATTGGGTGGCCTACTACGCCCAATTGTAAAGTGGAACCGGAAACTGTGATTTTAGCAGTGGATGATACGTCCAGTGTTTTAACTTCGTCTGAAGTTTCGGGAGTTGTGGTTGTTTCTGTTGTTGATTGTGTGTTTAATGGTTGAACGTCATCCTTCCTCGAACAAGAGGCTAAAATAAGGCAGGCGATGCCCGTCAAACTTGCAATTTTAAGTTGATTTCTTTTTAACATAAGCGGGTATTTTTAATTAATAGTATTAGCTAAACGTTACTTTTGTTAAAAATGTTGCACGAAATATCTTTATAATTAATAATTTGATAAAAATTAAATACCTTGAAACAATTTTAAACTGTATATTTTACGCTTATTTGCTTTAGTTTTCAGCACTTTACGAAAAACTTAGTGTATTGAATTTGTTACAAAAAAAAGTTTGAAAAATTTGTAATAAAGCAATGTGATTTTGCTTTTAACGCAAAAAATATAGCTTTTTTAACGATATGTTAATGATTTAATTAACTGAAAAGTAGTAAACAAGAAGATAGGAGGAATTGATCTGATTATAACTGAACAGAACACAGCGCAGGAAGTAGCATGACAGCTAAAGCATAATGCTAAGCTGAGAGATTACAGTTTTCAGATTCAGGAGTTAGGCTTCTTTCGGCAATTCCAGAGAAGATATTAACGAACTGTACTCAGATGATACTTCTGTGCTCTGTAATAGAGCTTCATTGTATTTTTCTAATAGAGTGAGGTATTTATTTTTCCAACACTCTTGTTCGTTATAATCAAAGCTCAAAGGATTGCGCGTTGGCAGCTCAGGTACATTATAAATAACCTTGAAGTCATCCGGTTCAAAAATTTCAGGAAATTCCTGGGCAAAGTCATGTCTTATGATACACCCAATCCTAAATATAACATCTCTTTTTAAATGTTTTTGATTGAACCAGTTGTAAATGGATCTTCTGTTTACTTTCATACACCTACCCAGGTCACTGATGCAGTAACCATTTTTCCTAACCCTGTATTCAACTATTTGGCCGTAATGTTTGTCCATAGCTCAATTAAATAAGTAAAATTTTAACAATCATATTCCAGTTTCAAAATTTGCTTTATCAAGAAGGATCAGCATGGTATTTAATTTAAAATTAGTATTAATAATGAATACCCTTTTAATATAAACACGTAATATATAGGGACAAATACGTAAAATGATAATTTCAAAATCAAAATGCTTTAACAATATACATATATTGTTGCAGTTTGTTTTAAAAATCAAGAAAAAAGTTAAAATTTTTATAATTTGTGAAGGGATTTCACAATTAAATAATACCTGTTATACATACGCTTAATAATAATTCACACAGGCAGGTTTTAAATGCTGGTTAAATGTCGCTTAATTAATATCGCGTACAATTGACTCTAAAACCTCGCCGGTTAAGGGTTTGATCAGATAAGATTTAACAAAGGGGTAGTTATCCATTTTCCTAATGTCGCGCGGGTCTACGGACGAAGTGATGATATACACATTTATTTGTTTTTGCAATTCTGGGTAAAAAGTTTTTAACCTGTCTAAAAAATGCCAGCCACTTAATTTGGGCATGTGAAGATCAATAAAAAGTAATTCGGGCAAACTGCTTTCTTTTAACTTGTTCAACTGCAGAAATTTGAGCACATTTCTACCATCCGTACTATATAGCGTATCATCAAATGCTTTGTATTTCATTAACATTTTTTTGATAATGAATAGTTCAATCTGGTTATCATCCAATACAATAAGCCTACTCATTTTGAAAAAAAATTACTGGTTAACGGATAGTACGCAAAGAATCGCTTAGGGATGCTAATTCATTTTTTGCTTTGACCTGTTGTAAGCCCAAACCAGAATATTCGCTAAAAACAATACTGTAATTAACCCTTCCATATTAATTGTATTAGTTGAATATTCTATTTGTTAAATTGTTAATTCTGATGAATACAATTTCATAGTCAATCAAATCTATCATTTTAAACAGTAATTTTTTGTAAACCCCCCTTCCCGTTATTTGAACAATTAAATTCACACAATTTCAAATAAAAGGGCTAACCTCAATCAAAAACATCATTACAAATTATCCCCAAAGTCACCGGATTAAAATTTATGAAAAGTGGACACCTGTTCACTTATTTACTTGCTTATTGTGATAGTTTTTCCATCATTTCTCAGAGTTCTACACATTTTCACATTATGATATACACTTTGAGTTTAACCGGAATTCTACTATATGGATGTTTTACATTTACTTAATTAAACAGTACGAGTATGAAAAATTTTAACAAAAAATTTAGTGAGATTGAACCGGTAGGCATGAGTATTGCGCCCTTTTTGTCGATTTTAAACCGAGGAAAAAAGGTAGGGTTAATATTATCGGCCATATTAATAATGGTGGGGACAAGTTGTAAAAAAGTACAGGAGGTAACCCCAACTGAGAGCTATTACGGCTATGGAAAAATAATAGTAACCTGCGAAAGTAAATGCCATGTAACCTTTGGTACAGGGGAGAAGCTTAATGATTATGATATTGATGCCAGTACAGCAACGTATACTTTCAGGTATCAAACCAAATATAGCCTGGATATAACGATAACCCCTACAGATAAGGATCAGAGAGTAGAGATGAGCGTATACAGCAGGGAAGAAAAACAAATATTCCGTAACTCGGCAGTTAGAAAGGTTAACGTACCATGGAATTCTGTGATATTGGTTCCTTAAAACTTAACAATTCGTAAATAAATAAAGCAGCATGAAATTCATGCTGCTTTATTTATTTACGCTGATTTATATCAGGAGCTTCTTACCTAATTATGCCCGATATAATTATACGTTTTTAATACCCCTTATAATATACTATTTCCCAATAGTGATTTTTTTCAAATATTTTCTTTTAAAAAGAAACCGTATTCTGAAAGGAATACGGTTCTAATTAACTGATCTGTACTAAAAAAGGATTTTTTACACTACATGTTGCTTTCTATTTTGTTTATCAGCAGTGTATTGTATTTCTCTAATAACTCAATGTATTTATCTTTCCATAAAGATGGATTCGGTGCCTCCCAGAATGTAAGATCATTTAAATTTGAGGGGTTTTGAATTTTAAAATCATCTTTCCTGAATAACTCAGGAAATTCTACCGAAAAATCGTGATTAATGATTATCCCTATCTGATAAATAATATCCTTTTTTAAATATTTTTGATTAAACCAATTATATACCGACCTCCTGTTCATACGTGTAATGCGCGCAAGTTCACTTATGCTGAAGCCATTCTTTCTGATAATTAGTTCAACTATTTGACCGTAATGTTTATCCATAATCGATTATCTATAATTTGAACAGAAACTAAGTGAGTATTTAAAAAGGTTTATCAAAACGGAATGCTGTTGATAAGTTATATTCACTTAAGCCATAGTTCATATATTAACGAAAAAAAATCTTATACCATTTTTTAAGAAAACAATAACTGATTTGTATGTGAAAGCTCCTTGCGATTTATTTTTACGGTAAGAGCACAATTGATATTATCTATAACCATAACAACCGATCTGCCCTGTACCTGGGCTATTTCTCCCTTATGATTTAATAGGGGCCCATTAATAACCTTTACCGAGTCGCCAATATTGATGTTTTCTAAAGATATGGCCTCGATATCGGTATATTGTTTTACAATGAGTTTTATCCGTTCAATCTCGGTATCATTAATTGTTGCCGGTTTACCACAGTGCGATATAAAATTTACTACTCCGGAGGTTTGCATGATCCTGGATTGCTCCTGGTGATTTGCCTGAACAAAAAGGTATGACCTGAATAATGGAACCTCGACTACCTTATTTCTGTCAACCCATTGCCTGTTTGTTTTAACAAGCGGGCAAAAAGAATTGAAGTTCTGATCCTTTAATAGTTGATCAACCTTTTTTTCCCACCTTGACCTCGTATAAAGCACCATCCAATTTTTTTCACCGTTTTTCATAAGTAATGTATTTAATTAGGTATTGTATTTATTGACTTTAGTGCTCTAAATCCCTTTTCTGTTGTTTTTAAATGTTAAAAAATCGCATAGATTATTAATTATTCTAAATTAACCCAAAAGGAGGCATGATTTTGGGCTGTGGTAAGGTTGTGCAGCAATTTGTGAAAACTTGTAAAGTGACACTGGATTTTTGCACAGTTATAGCACTTATATGTTAAAAATGGCTTATTAACAAATTGTTCAGTGCCAATAAAGCCACGATATATAATGCCTGATTTTTTTCTCACAATTACACAATTACTGTACAAGCAGCTCTGTAAAGCCGTTTTTTTGCCACATATTAAGTAAACTTGTGACTTACAAAAGGCAATATTTATTTGCCGAAACGCTTGCTATGTAAGCGAAAGAGCGAAGCGTATTCAAGATTTAAGCTGTAACATTCGAGACCGCAAAGGTTCGATAAGGAATGCTACAAGTACTGTTTCATTCCTAAAATCATTCATTTATTGGTTCCCCCAAAATTTACGATTGACTATGGCCAAAATTTTGACACTTAGAATTATATTATCGTTTTGTTTTAGCATATTAAGTATCATTAATTTTGCTTATGCTCATTGCTATGAAGTAATGGCATACCCGCAATTAGATACCTGTGATCATGTAAGTACCTTGCCATGTAGTGCAGTAAAGGTTAATTTACCCTATAATCTGTCATTCAATTCTGCTGTAAGTAATACCATAGCCGATAAAAATGGGCTTGGAACAGGCTTTACAACAATAAATAATTATTCGGGTGTTAGGTTAGCTGCAGATGGGCTGCCATCCAATACCCAGGTACCGGGTTACGAACCATCAAAAATAGCGCTTGCTGCCGGCAGATTGCAGTTGGTGAGCAATAAAGGAATTGATTTTTTAACTGCTAATAATCAGCTAAATGTTCTTGGGGTGAAAATTGCGGCAATTAAAAAGCTACAGTTGGATGTTAAAGTAATAAACCCATACAATGGCACACAATCTCAACAGGCCGGGTTATGGTATGGTTTAAACGATAGAACCTATGTTAAGCTCAATATAAACGGAAATAAGGTAGAGTTAAGAAAAGAGCTTAACGATGTATCAAGCAACGCTACCGGAAATGCCAATCCCGATCAGCGTATAACCGCGGCTATAAGCGGACTTAATACTAAAACAGTAACATTACGTTTGGTGATCGATTCGGCAGCGCGTACAGCCGAGGGTTTTTATTCAACCGATGGAGTTAACTTTATTAGTGCCGGGGCGGCCTATACTTCGCGCACGGTTAACATAACCGGGATGGGTTTGATTGATAGTACGGCTTATGCCGGTATATATGCAAGTTATCGAAATGGGACCGCACCCATAACCTATAACTTTGATGATCTGGCGATAACTAATCTTGAACCAGCCACTGTAAAAGTACTCTCTTTTGCACCAGCCACGCTGAACTTTACATTAATAAAGGGGGGGAATGTTATACCGCAGCTGGTATGCATCCAATCAACCCAGGGGCACCCTACTTATACGTTAACAAAAACCAATGCTGATTGGTTGAACTTACCTCAAAACCCTACCGATACCATAGTATTTAACTCTGCTGCTATAGATTCTACTACTAATGCAGGTACATATCAGGCCATAGTTACTGCTGCTGCGCCTGGTTACCAACCGGCTACATTATTAGTTAATCTTAATGTTATAAATGCTGTACAGCAGCAAACAATGAAGATTAACTTTCAGGACCCACAAACCGTACCTCCGTTAGGTTATATAAGAGATTACGGACAGCCTTATGGCCTGCGAACAGGCTTGTACCAGGGAAGCGGATTTGAATTTGGCTGGCGAAAAAGGACCGACGGAAGTTTGCTCAATCTAACGCCCAACACGCGTAACCGTAACCTGCCCGAAGATATTTTACTTGCTACTTTAATACATATGCAGGCCAATACCATAAGCACTGTTGGCGGTACATTTAACGGGGTAAAGATAGAAGGTTATTGGGAAGCTAAAGTACCTAACGGAACCTATGATGTAACGGTTTCGGTTGGCGACGGTACGGTTAATGCCTCGCCCGAAAAGCATAGCATTAATATAGAGGGAGTGAACGCCATAAACCTCTTTATACCCAGTGGTAAACAAGGCACCATCGGCCGTTTTAAATCAGCAACAACAAGGGTAACAGTGGCTGATGAATATTTAACTATAAATGCCGATGGCGGTATTAATACCAAGCTCAACTTTGCCAACATCGTTCCGGTATCTTTAAATCCATACTTATACTGGGCCACAACTAATCAAAATTTACTTATAAAAAAGGGATCGCCTGTTACCAATTCGGTTTCGGTATCATTAGGGAGCTCAAATAATCTGGCAACAGCCTACAATGTAGCAGTAACCTATGCAAGCGGTGCAACCGGATGGATTAGCTTAAATCCTGCGCAAACAGGGGTACAACCAAATGTGGCTTTTAATTATACTGCAGCTAAAAATTTACCCGTAGGTATTTATAAAGCTACGGTAAAAGCAACCTCAGGTCAGTTTACAAGTGCGGTACTTCCTGTACAAATAAGTGTTGTTGATAGCTTAAGGCCCTATGTTGTTTCATCAACGCCGGCAAACGGAGCTATAAATATTCCGGTAAGCACAGTAAGTATTGCTGCCAATAATTTGCGTGTGCCTGTTGTAGCAGGTTTTCAGGGAGGGGTTGATAACAGCACTATTACAAATGCAAGTGTAAAATTATACAAGCAAGTAGATACTTCATTAACGCTGGTACCCGGTGTGGTACAGGGAACAGGCGGCGGAGACGCCATAAGCTTTTCTCCATCATCAAGCTTGTTGCCCAACACTATCTATAAGTTTGTTATCACATCAGATGTAAAGTCATATGCGGGTGCTGCGTTTGCACCTTATGAAGCTACTTTTACAACCGAAGCAGCCAAAATAGATTCATCTACGCTGCTTAACGCACAGTTTACCAAAATTGCTGTACCTGGAACACAAAATAAAAAATACAGTTCGGTAAAAATAGGACCCGATGATAAGTTTTATGCATTAAGGCTCGATGGGGCAATTGAGCGGTACATTATTAATCATGCCGACGGGTCACTTACGCTTGATAAAACAATAAGAACCCTTATTAATAAATATGGAAACCGTTCGGCTATAGGTTTAGCTTTCGATCCACGATCAACCGCGACAAATGTAATCGTGTGGGTTTCGCACTCTTCGGCAGGACTCACTACCGCACCTGCATTTGATGGTAATATTTCGCGTTTATCTGGTGATAGCTTGCAAAACGAGCAATTAATGGTTACCAAGCTTCCCCGTTCTACCCGTGACCATATGGTTAACGGATTATCCTTCGGTCCAGACAACGCGCTTTATATTTGCCAGGGAAGCAACAGCTCTGCAGGGTCGTTTGATAATGACTGGCAAAGGGCCGAAAGTTTGCTCTCTGGCACGGTGTTAAGATTGGATACTACTAAGCTTAATGCGTTTGTTTTACCGCTTAATGTACAAACAACTTCCACCCAAAGTGTTATCAATAGCGCTCCTGCTGTAGCAGCAACCATGAGCGATGGTACCTATAATCCGTATGGCAGCAATTCACCATTAACTATTTATGCATCGGGGGTACGTAACGCCTATGACCTGGTTTGGCATACTAACGGCCAGTTATATCTTCCAACCAACGGATCTGGCGGAGGCGGGAATTCTCCCGCATCGGTAGCCGGCACGCGACGGCCCGATGGCTCATTGTACAATGGCCCGGTTATACCCGCTACTACAGGTGTACAAGTGCAAAATGATTGGCTGTTTAGGGTTAACCCAGATAAACCTGTAGGTTATTATGGTCATCCTAATCCGTTACGGGGCGAATATGTAATAAACCGTGGGTTTGCAGACAATCCGCTTTATTCGCCCGCAATTGTGGCCGATATACGCTATCGCCCTGCGTACAATTTTGGTTTAAATAACTCACCAGACGGAGCATTGGAATATAAGAGCAATACTTTTAACGGTGTGCTAAAAGGGAAATTATTGGTCTGCCGTTTTAGCGGTGGCGGCGATATTATTGTTATGCAGCCCGGTTCATTAGTGAAAGATAACTCCGTGGGCAGCGATGATCGTATTTATGATATTGTTAAGGTTACTACCGGTTCGGGGAACAGCGGCCTGGTGGGTATGTCGGGCTTCGCTAATCCGCTGGATATTACTGAAGATGTTGTTAACGGCAATTTATATGTAATTGAGTATAACTGGAATGATAATCCTAACCTTATTTCGCAGATCACGCTTTTAAAGGTAACGGGTTCATCACCACCACCCGCAATGCTCTCCCTCACAGCTGTCCCACAAACTGCAGCTAATGAGTATCAGGATAAAGAGTATGAAGTAACATTGAGCAATAGGGGAGATAGGACAGTAAAAGTAAAAGACATTAGCATTTATGGAACTGATGCCTCCAAAGTTAAAATAGCCAATATACCCCTACCTAACAAAAAAGCTCCCTTAATACTGAAAAAAAATAGTTCCCTGACATTTAAAGTATATCTGCGTTCGCCATTAAAAGATGCCTTAAATGCAAAGCTTAAGGTAACCAGTATAGAGGATACCATAAAAGTGGTAGACGTCAGCGGCGCCCAGATAATAGATTCAGTAAAGAAAAATGGCGGCGAGAAAGAAGCGACCAAAGATCTGAAAGGTGATGAGCGCGTTTTACAGGCCTATCCGAATCCTAATGGTGGCGGGCCGCTATATGTAAAACTTAGAAATTTTAAAGTAAATGAAGTCGTAACCATTTCTTTATACAGTATGGATGGTAAAAAGCTTAAAACGATAAAAATTACAACAAATGCGCAGGGACAAGCAGATACCCATTTTGAAATTAAGCCCGACCGTAATAAATATTATATAATAAGGGCGGTTTATTCAAGTGGGTTTAAATATGCAAAAATCCTTATTAACAGTCCTTAATTTAAGTTAGTGCCTTGCGCGGGTACTGATTAATTTTTAATTATACAAGATGAGTGGTATTTTCTTAAAAAGCATGAAGCGAGGGGTTTATTTATATGTTATTTTATTTTGCGCCCTGGCGTTTTTTCTTTGTAATAATTATAAATCAATAATTAAGGCATCTACCCACAGGCAAAAAGAAAGTTCAGAAGCTTTTCTTTACTTGACTGAAACTCCGTTGATAGAGCCGGTTAAGATAAATTTTCAGGATGATAAAACAAGCCCGCCGCCAGGATGGCTTAAAGACATGGGGGAATCATTTGGTTACCGGCCAGATACTTACGAAGGCGCGCAACTACAATACGGTTGGAAAAGGAGAGCTGATAGTAAACCGATTGATCTAAGGGGTAACGGCAGAGCGCGTACAGAACCCGAGGATGTTCTGCTTTCGACATTTGTTCACATGCAGGCTAATAATATAAACACTTTTTTGTACGGAGTATTTCAGGGAGAAAAAACTGAAGCCTATTGGGAAATTAAATTACTTAATGGTGTTTATAAAGTTAATGTGGCTGTAGGCGATGGCGAAGTGGGCAAGGCTTATGAGAATAATTGTATCAACGTTGAGGGAGTTAAAGCGATATCAGATTTTAAACCGCTGGGAAGGTTAAGAAGTCCGGGCAGGTTTAAAACAGCCACTGTTACGGTAACGGTAAGTGATGGCTTCTTGACAATTGATGCAGACGGCGGTACAAACACCAAAATTTGCTATATTGAAATTGCACCCGTTAACATCGCTCCCTACGTCTATCTTTCGGCAAATAATCAAAATTTACTCATTGAAAATACAGGCAATGATGCTAAAGTATGTACATTAAGGCTTCACAATTCGGTAAATGCTGACGTAGCTTATAATTTAACAGCTCTTTATGCCGGATCCGCCAAAAATTGGCTGAAATTTTTACCGGTAAAATCGGCAAGTGATACCTCAGTGACGTTAGATTATTCCCAGGCGAGAAAATTGCCCCCAGGTAATTATTTAGCAAGTGTTAAACTATCGGCCGATGGATATAGCAGCGCTTCAATGAATCTCGAATTAAGGGTTGTTGACCACAACCGGCCTTATGTAATATCATCAAACCCGGTTAACGGTGCCAGGGTAGTGAATAATTCAGTAATAGCGGCAAATAACTTGTCAGTACCCGCAGTAGATGGCTTTAAAGGGGGAGTTGATAATGCTACTATAAACACCAAAACGGTTAAATTGTTGAAAATCAGTAACGGTGAGGTTTCCAGTGTTCAGGGAAATGTTCAGGGAACAGGCGGGGGCGACGCGATAAGCTTTTCGCCGTTAAGACCACTTGAAGCCAATACTGTATATAAATTTATTATAACCGATAGCGTAAAATCATATAGCGGTGCTTCGTTTTTACCATTTGAAACAACCTTTTCTACGGTGGCAGCACCAGTAGATTCAAGTAATCTTTTAAAAGCCGGATTTACGAAAATATCAATCCCTGGAACACAAAATAAAAAGTACACTTCTTTAACTTTTGGTCCCGATGGCCGGTTCTACGCTTTAAAAATGGACGGCAGCATTGAAAGGTATGATGTTGACCATAACCAGGGAATGCTGAATAACATGCGGGTTATTAATACACTCGTAAAAAAGCGTGGTGAAACAACTGCCATAGGTTTAACATTTGATATAAGATCAACAGCAAAAAACCTGATTGCGTGGGTGTCATATTCATCATCAGGTTTGGTTGCCGCCCCTATGTTTGATGGCAATATATCCAGATTAAGCGGCGCGGATCTGCAAAATGAAGAGCAGGTTGTTACCAAACTACCCAGATCAACCAGAGACCATATGGTTAACAGTATGGCATTTGGCCCCGATAGTGCATTGTACATATCAGTTGGAAGTAATACTTCGGCCGGGAAATATGATAAGGGCTGGCAAAGGGACGAAACCTTACTGGCAGGAGCTATATTACGACTTAATATTAAGAAGCTTAATAAGATAAAGTTACCCCTTAATGTACAAACAACTGCCGATCAAAATTTAATTAACCATGCGTCGGCCAGTCCTTACCGACTGCCCGATGGTACATACAATCCATATAGTGTAAATTCCCCGCTTACTATCTATGCGTCGGGCATCCGTAACGCCTATGATTTGGTTTGGCATAGCAATGGGCAGTTATATGTTCCGGCTAATGGGTCGGGAGGAGGCGGAAATTCTCCCGAATCTGTAAAGGGTACCCGAAGACCTGATGGAACCTTTTATAATGGTCCGGATGTTCCTTCAACCATGAATGTGCCGGTTCAGCACGATTGGCTGTTCAGAATAGACCCCAACAAACCGGTAGGCTTTTTTGGTCATCCTAACCCGCTCAGGGGCGAATATGTTATAAATCGCGGGTATAGTGATAATCCTGTTTACCCGGCCACAATCAAGCCGGATGTGAATTATCGCGGGGCAGCGTTTGATTTTGGTTTTAATAAATCGCCTAATGGCGTAATTGAATATAAAAACGATGCCTTTAATGGTGCACTTAAAGGGAAGCTATTAGTTTGCAGGTTTAGTGGCGGTGGCGATATAATGGTTTTGGAGCCCGGTTCAATGGTTAAAGATAACAACCCAGCCCATTTAAAAGACGGGCACTTATATGATATTGTACGCGCGGCTACGGGCGCCAGTAATTATGGACTGGATGGGATGGCCGGTTTTGCCAACCCGCTTGATATTACGGAGGATGTTATGAATGGGAATTTATATATCAGTGAATTTAACTGGAATGATAATCCTAACCTAACGTCACAAATTACACTGTTGCGGGTAAATAAAAAATCTGAAGATCAGAATATCGCAAAGGCTTCAGTTTCAAAAATGCATTAAATAAAAAGTGATATAAATAAATATTAGTGGCGCAGCCTCTTGTGTTAATCAGGAGGCTGCTGCTTAATTCTTCTGTCAGGAATCAATCCGTATTAACGGTCTCCATAAAAACCTCTTCCAAAACAATTTCAAAAACTGTCATGAAAAAAAACAATTACCCCGGTTTCGGTTTGGCAAAGCTGTACAAGGCAAATTTAGCGCTATTGCTTTTATGCCTGCTTTGTAATGCTGTTTATGCACAGGATGGCTGCAGCCCCTTAAGTACCCTTCCTTGTACATCGTTACAGGTAACCTTGCCATATAGTTTATCATTCAATGCTCCCGTAAATAATACTATAGCAGATAAGAATGGACAGGGTACGGGATTTACTACAGTAAATGACTATTCGGGCACAAGATTAGCTGTCGACGGGCAACCATCTAATAGCCTTGTTCCGGGGTATGAGCCATCAAAAATAACGCTCACTGGCGGCCGGCTGCAACTGGTAACCAACAAAGGTATAGATTTTTTGACCAATAACAACCAGCTGAATATTTTAGGAGTAAAGATACCTACCGATAAGAAGTTGCAGATTGACGTGAAGCTAATCAATCCGGTAAATGGTACGCAATCTCAGCAGGCTGGTATCTGGTATGGTTTGGATGATAAAACTTATATTAAATTAACGGTAAGCGGAAATAAGGTAGAGTTAAGGAAGGAGTTAAATGATGTTTCAAGCTCAGTATCCGGAAAAGCTAATCCTGATCAGCGTATAACCGCTGCAATAAGTGGGTTAAATACAAAAACAGTGAGTTTGCGCCTGGTAATTGATCCTTCAACTAACACAGTAGATGGTCTGTATTCAACCGATGGTGTAAATTTCACAAATGCTGGTACAGGATACTCTTCAACGGGTGTGGACATAACAGGCATGGGCTTAACTAACAGTACAGCCTATGCCGCCATATATGCCACCCACCGGAACGCGACAACAGCGGTTACTTATAGTTTTGATGATTTTTCAATTATCGGTACGGATATTCCCGTATCGCAAAGCGTAAATATTGATTTCTTACCATCAGGTTCAACTGTACCGGCAGGCTATACCGGGGATACAGGCCTGCCTTTTGATGCAACCCGGAAATATGGCTGGATAGACCCTGTGACCAAACAGCCAGCAGATTTGCAGGCTAATATGCGTATCCGGACCGGTACCAGTGACGAAAAACTGCGCTCAATTGTACAAATGCAGGCTTCTACCGCCGGTCAAAGACCGGGTACCTGGGAGTATGTTGTACCCAACGGACTATATCGCGTAACAGTAAGTGCGGGTGATGATGGCTACTATGATAGCAATCACGAGATAAATGTAGAAGGATTACCAACAATAAGTGATTTTATACCTTCTGCATCTTCGAAATATAAATCGGCGATTGCAACTGTACAGGTGAGCGATGGCAAGTTAACCATTGATGCCAATGGAGGTAGTAATACCAAAATGAACTATTTAACCTTTGCTCCTGCCACCCCCGTTACAGATGCTACCTTGCCCACGGCAAGTGCAAGATTTACAGGTACACTGAAATCGGCAGGTGTATATGATGGTCAGGTACAAGTAATTATAACCGCTAACGATTTGGGCGGCTCGGGGCTCGCTTCATTACAATATTCAGTAAACAATGGTACTTATGTTAATTATACAGCACCATTCAGTATCACTGCAGCGGGTAATTACACTCTGAAAGTAAAGGCGGTTGACGCTAATAATAACCAGAGAATAACCAGTGATTATACATTTAGTATAGCCGCGCAATCATCAAAAGGAGTGTATATGGTTTTGAAAAACCCTGACGCCTTCCCTTCAGATGACCGTTTAATATTTTCATTGATCCAGGTCCCATGGCGAAGGACAGATCCCATTACGCCATATAACGCCAATCATGATAAAATAAAGCTCCAGATAGGTAATGAGGGAACAGCAAGGTTGAACATAAATAAATTAACCTTATCTAAACCCGCAGCCTGGAAAATAGTCACAGCAAGCGGCGATTCTACCGGAACAGTACCTATAGGGATAAACCCGGGAACTTCTACCCAGATAACCATACAGTTCAGAGCCAGAGATGCTGCTTCAACGCGTAGCTTCTTTACAGATACGTTAACGATCGCCAGCAACGATAGCCTGGCCCCGGTTAAAAAAGTTGTACTTGTTGGTCTTTGGCAAAAAGAAGGTGAGAGTATATATGAGCCTTATGCCAGCCAAATTATATCGGCATTTGGTTTTAAAACAACCACAGGTTTTGGGCATGATGATGGCAATATTAATGGTACCACTCGTGTACCCAATTCAAGCGAAGTGGTTGCTTCCTATTTTGTAAAGGCCGATCCGAGCAAACCCGTAACTGTTCATCAAATGGCTGCCTATCACGGATGCTGCGCGGCAGTTGAATCTTTCCAATATTACAGGAAGGGTTCACCAACGCCTAATACCGTATTTACACACAACAGTTTGGATGGCCAGTCATTAATGCCGAGGCTTGCAAATACTTCCAGTTCACCTGCCATGGGTACATTTAACCCAACCACTGCTTTTGGAATTAAGGTAGGAAGTTCGTACTCAGACAGGACAAAGAATGCTGATGGACTTATAGGTATCAGGGTAATGAAGGTAATGGATGCCAATGGAAATATTGTGCCTAATGCTTACATTTTGGATTGTGATTATGTGGGCATTGCAGCCACTAACTATGATTATCAGGATAATGTATATTACGTAGATAATATAAAACCTGATTCGGGATCGGTTCATTATTCAGACCTGGCTGCAACGCCCGTAACTGCTGTGAATTTTGATCCAACCCTTACAGGAGCATCCACATCGGTTACTATCTCCGTTAAAAATACCGGACTAACTTACCCTGATGGTACAACCGATTCGGATATAGCATTAAAGGGGGTAAGCATCACCGGGCCCAACGCCAGCGAGTTTAGCGTAACCGCATTGAAAACATCAACCCTTAAAGTACAGGTAACTACACCTTTGACAGTGAAATTTACACCATCGTCGGTGGGCATTAAAAACGCGGCTTTGCTGGTAAATTATAACAGCGCCTCTGCACCGCTTCGCATCCCGCTTTATGGCATTGGCAATAGCAGTACCAGTACCGTGAATGTAATCAGACGGATAAAAGCCGGCGGAGGAGATGCTAATGTAACAATAGGTAATAACGTGTATGAGACTGATAAAAACTTTCGCAAAGGATCGGTAAAGCTTGATCAGCAGGTGTCTCCAACAGGTGTGGCGGGTACTGATATTGATTCGTTATATCTCTCTTATTTATCAGCAGCAGCAGCGCTTGCTGAAACAAGGTTAGAAATACCTGTTACCAATGGCGATTACCTGGTTAGGATGCATTTTGTTGAAAATTACTGGACCGCTCCGGCGTCGAGGGTGTTTTCAACATTTATAGAAAACCAGGAGGTGTTGACCAATTTCGATATTTTCAGGGAAGTAGGATATAGAACTGCCCTGGTTAAAGATTTCAGTACCACCGTAAATGATGGTGTTTTAACCTTAAGGTTTAACCCAACTGCCGATAGGGTAGGTATTGCCGGTGTAGAGCTATTTCAGGTTTCAAATACTTCTGTAGCAGCGTTACAAGTTAACAGGCTGCTTGATGTGGGAACAAAGAAAATAACCGTTTATCCGAACCCGAATTCAGGTAGTAGTTTTTATTTAAATGCAAACAACTTTGCCAAGGGCGAGAATGTGTCGGTATCGATAAGTAATATGTCGGGGAAGCTGCTGCAAACTGAAAAGTTTGTGACCGATGACACGGGAACGGCAAGTTTATATATAACCTTACTTAGCAAGTTAGACCGCGGTGTTTACATCATCAATACAACGTCATTAACCGGGAATTTATCGTCAAAATTGCTTGTTGAATAGGTGATTTCTCACTTTTCTCATCTGCTACACAAATTTTTACATTTATGTATCAACACCAAAACTTAGGCGATATTCTTTAATATTTTGATAATATTTGTTAGAATTCAATGGAAAAAATATTGTTAAACAGCTATAATTTTCCATTGCTGACAATTTGTCTTAAATAAAAGTAATTGCTCTGTAAGCGAAATGGCGAAGCTTTATAATGCAGCGAGATAAAAAAGACAATGTAGGTTGCTCAACTATCTATATTAACCTCCACACGCGTTTATTCAGGCCGATTATTAATAAGGCCCGTAATTTAAGAGCATGGTTGATATAGTACTAAACTACATAATAACTCATTTTAATTTTTATGAAAAAAACATGTTTCCCGGTATCGCTTTCATTTACGGTTATTATACTGTTCCTGATGTGTTCTTGTGCTAACACCAAGAAAATCAAATACTTTCAGGATATGTCTGAGGCAAATACAGCTACACCGCTGGCTTTAGCTTCCTATACTGAACCTATCATTCAACCTGATGATATCCTGGCAATAAATGTAAATACAACTGATCCGGCTGCTACTGTAAGTATCAACAGCAGAAATGGGGTTTATGTGAACAGCAGCAACCCAAATTCAGGTTCTGCAAACCCACTTGCCGGATACCTGGTTAGTAAAGAAGGAGATGTTGAGGTTCCTGTGTTAGGAAAAATAAAATTGGCCGGATTAACCACTGTGCAAGCCCGGGCGGCGGTACGGGAAAAAGCTGTAAAGTCATTCAACGATCCGGTAGTTGATGTGAGGTTTACTAATTTTAAAGTTACTGTACTGGGAGAGGTAAACCATCCGGCAGCTTATATTCTTCCAAATGAGCAGGTAACATTGTTAGATGCCATAGGTTATGCCGGCGATATGACAATCTATGGTCGACGCAGTAATGTATTGCTTATACGTAAACAGCCTGATGGAAGGAGCTTCTCGGTAAAGTTGGATATGACGAAAAAGGAAACGCTTAATTCTCCTTATTTCTACCTGAAGCAAAACGATGTAGTGTATGTTGAGCCACTTAAAACCAAGGTGTTAAATAACGATAATAACTTAATCAAATACATTACGCTTGCAGCAACTGTCGTTTCGGCTATAATCTTAGCCAAACGCTATTGGTAAATACCTTAAGCACAATAAAATTATCCTGTTAATTGAACCTGCAGCAACAACGACATTAAAATCTATTCTCAAAAGGAAAAGCATCATGAATTTTAAGAGCATTCTGTTACAATTTAAAAATTACTGGTATTTGTTTGCAATAAGTCTTGTACTCTGTATTGGGCTGGCTTATGTTTATAATACTTATGCTACAAAGCAATATCTTATAAGTAGTTCATTGCTTTTACAGCAGCAACCCAATAATCCCGATGCCAGTTCGGCCTATGCTAATGGCGGAGTTGCATCTGCATTAAACCTTACCGAGGTTGTGAAAAACGAAGGCGATGTGTTACTGTCACGTAACCTCATAAAGGAAGTGGTTCAGGGTATGCATCTCAACATAAAGTTGTTTTTAAACAGCGGGTTTCTGGCAACTGAAATATATGATGAGTCGCCGTTTGATGTTAAAATACTGAACACCAAAGTTGATTCGCTGAAAAGACGTGAATACGTAATTGATGTGATTAACAATAAAATGGTACATATTGTTAATGAAAAAGAAAATATTGACCGCAATGTTAAATTTGGTGAACAAATAAATCTTCCTCAGTATAATATCAGCCTGACAAGACGGCCGGGGGTACCCATTTATCAGCAAGAATATTCTACCCAAATTGTGTCTGAAGATGACGCGATAGCTGATATAACCAGAAATTACGATGCGGAGTTCACAGATAAAGGTACAACAACCATTGCTTTAACTTTATATTATCCAAACTCTAAAAAAGGTGAGGTTATTCTGCAAAATCTGATGAACCAATATCTGAACGATAATATTCAGCATAAGAAAAGCATCATTGACAGTACGATCAACTTTATTAATGGTCGTTTAGCTGTTGTTGGCGATGAGTTAACCAACGTAGAAAAGAAGTATCAGAATTATCGCAGCAGCAATAATATCACCGATATTGATGAGCAGGCAAAAGTGCTGGTAGGTAACGCAAGCGACAACGACAATAAATACCAGCAACAGCAAATTCAGCTTTCAATTATTAAAGATCTGAAAGAGCGCTTAAATGATCCCGGGAATGATAAAGTTATCCCAAGTTCGCTAAACATTCAGAATTCGTCTTTTGCCTCGAGCCTTAGCCAGTACAATGAACTGCAGAACGAAAGGACAAAGCAAAGATTATCTTATACAGAAACCAACCCTGTAATTGTTAACCTGGATCAGCAGATAGCAGTTGTACGGCATAATTTATTGCAAAGCATTGATAGCTACAAAAATGAAATGGAGCTGAGCAGCAGCGGAATAAACAAGCAAAACAATGTTTTGACCAGCTCCATACGAAGCGTACCTGGCAAGCAGCGCACTATAATGGATTATTCAAGACAGCAAGAGCTGAAACAACAGCTGTATGTTTATTTGCTACAAAAAAGGGAAGAAACATCAATGGCTAAGGCTGCAGATATGCCTTATTCAAGAATAATTGATAGCGCAAAGAGCAGTAAAGAACCCGCAAAGCCAATAAAACCTATTATTTACATTATGTCGTTCTTTTTAGGGTTGATCATGCCTTTTGGCTTGGTGAACACCAGAAAAATGATGGCATCTAAAATAAGCTCGGAAGATGATATTGAACAACATACCGACGTAACAATTATTGGAAAGATAGGTCATCAGTCATTATCGGGCAGATCTAAAGCTGATCTTTATTCCCGGTCACAGGTAACAGAAAGCCTGCGAACCTTAAGAACAAAGCTGGGCAATATACTTGATGATCAGCGATCAAATGTTATCATGATCACATCAAGTATTAATGGTGAGGGCAAAACCTTTTTAACCCGCAACTTAGGTAATACCTTAGCCATGACCGGCAAAAAAGTAGTGCTGATTGAACTGGATTTGCGTAAACCCAAATTATCCCATGCGCTGGGTATTAATAACGACGATTTCGGCTTCTCCAATTATGTTTTGGAGGATTTGGATGTAGACAGCCTTATCAAACCCAGTTTATTCCACCCGAATTGCTTTGTCGTTACATCGGGTCCGGTTGTGGCCAATGCCAGTGAAATATTGCTTAGTGATAAGTTGAATTATCTTATTGAAGATTTAAGAGAGAAATTTGATTATGTCATCATTGACAGTTCGCCGGTAGGTTTGGTTTCAGATGCTTTGATTATTCAGAAGCATGTGGATATTACAATTTATGTTTGCAGGCATAATTATACCGATAAAGCACAGATAGGAATTATCAACGAGATCAAAACAAAAGATAATGTTGATAATTTGTACCTGGTTATCAATGATGTCAATTTTTCAAAGGCGGGATATTTTGGCTATGGCTATGGCATAGGGTACGGCGAAAGATAAGCTTACACGGTAAGTATTATCTCCTAAGCTTTCAAAACCGCTGCCATAATATCGTCTTATTTGTATAAACATGATACATAGCCAAACTTTGCACAGCCCAGTGCAGGATACCGGGACATTTGTGAAAAAATATGTCAATATCCTGATGTTATTTTTTCCTGTTACTTCATTTGTTCTTGTGCCTTCAATACCCGGCACAACAATTACTGCGGTGTTCACGGGCTTGCTATTTTTTATAATACCGTTATCACCGTTAAAGGAAGAAAAGAAACAGTTTTACCTTGAACTTCTTTACTTTTTTTGCATCATAATCGTTTTAAGTATAGGGTCGCAGTTTATTAACCTGGTGAGCCAATTAAAACTTACCGATGATCTGAAGTTGATCAACAGGGGCGATTTAACCAAGACATTTTATCGTGTTTCGCATATAACACAGTCACTGTCTCTTATAGCTGGTTTTATTGTATATGGCTATGTTAAATATTTCGCTGACGAAAAGACAATAGATTACATTTACTGGGGGCTGCGCTTATTGTGCTTTTATGGTTTGTATGAGTTTCTTTTATTTGCAGCAACAGGTATAAACGGCGATTTTGTGGTTAATCGTACCGTGGGATATGGAAACAGATCAGCCTCCTTATTTCAAACGTTTAGCTTAGGGGGAATTGGATTAATGCGCCTGAAATCGTATACAGGCGAACCTTCCATGTTTGTTTTTACCGTATTTCCGTTTTGGGTTATCACATTTGCTTTAAAAAGGCGGTTTGACACGTACCTGCTTCTGGGGTGTTTGCTACTTACATTTTCAACTACAGCCTACTTTTTTATAATGCTGTTTATGGCGTACTGGTGTATTTATAAAAGGCATTATCAAGTTTTCTTTTATGCGTGTATTGCCATCATTGTAATTTGTTTTGTGCTCCAGTTAAGTATATTCCAAAAGTTGTTGGATGCTTTATACAACTTTATTTTTGGTGGTAAAATAGAAGGAGACGCCAGTTCTTCGCGCGAAAGAGGGAAGAGCTTTATGACCCAGATAGAATTTTGGGCGAGCCTTAACGGATTTAACCAGGCGTTTGGCGTAGGCTTTGGATATGTACGCTCAACAGATTTTTTCTCCACTTTGTTACCCAATAATGGTGTTATCGGATTTCTTGTTTTCACCTGGTTTGTTTTAAAAAATATATGGCTAAAAATATCTGTACCCATTTTGTCCACATGTTATAGCATTGGGCTGCTGATTGTTTATCTGATAATGATGGTATCTGTTCCTGAATTTGCCTATCCTTCATTATGGGTATTCATAGGGTTAGGTTTTGTACTAACTAAAGCAAGCCAAAAACCCGAATTTAAGCAAGCTCTGATAAGCTGATATTTTTAATGTTTAATGCTGATATGACCATGTTAAAAGCTTGCAAAGTTATGCGCCTTGTAATCTTGTTGTGCTTTTTGAGTATAACGGTTAAAGCCCAAAACAATAATGCACCATTTGTATGGGGCATAAATGGTCATCCGTTAACACAACGGGATTATAGCAATAATCTGGATGAACAAATAAGTGCTATAACCGATCTTAAATTAAGCAGTTATCGGTTTGATGTTTTACTGGATGCGAACGGGTATGCCAAAAAAGAGCCTGATTTTATTAAAGTTTTAAACTCGTTAAAAAAAAATAATATTTCGGCCCTTCCGGCGGTTATGCAAAGCGGACTTAAAAGCAACAATGCCGACTCCGTTTACCAAATAGCTTACCAGCAAGGAAAAAATTTTGGTGCGCGTTATGGCGATTACTTTCCGGTAGTGGAGGTAAATAACGAAGGAGATAATAAAATCAGGTTACATAACACCGGAGGCAAGGTTAAACAGGGTTCTTATGATACCGTAAAAGCAGTAAAGTTTATAGCCACTATAAAAGGCTTTATAGATGGGCTAAAAGCAGTTAAGCCTAATATAAAAATCACCCTGTCTGTTAGCTACATACATTATTACTATCTGGAGTTGCTGAAGGAAAATAATGTGAATTATGACATAATCGGGTGTCACTGGTATTCAAATATGGGTGATATCACCAATGTAAAACCAACCGTTGGTAATGTGTTGTCTTACATAAGTAAGCGGTTTAATAAAGCTATCTGGATAACAGAGTTTAATCAGTTCAAGGGCACTACCAGT
Organism: Mucilaginibacter sabulilitoris; assembly: GCF_034262375.1. NCBI lineage: Bacteria > Pseudomonadati > Bacteroidota > Sphingobacteriia > Sphingobacteriales > Sphingobacteriaceae > Mucilaginibacter > Mucilaginibacter sabulilitoris. The sequence goes on along the minus strand of NZ_CP139558.1, from coordinate 5,680,171 downwards.
GTAGATTTTGTCAGGCAGAATAATTACATCACCCAAAACATCAGAAAAATTATAGATCAGGGGATTATCAAAGGTTTTTTCATTTATGAATTATTTGATCAGTCATCCTTGAAAAAACGCTATCCGGAAGAAGCATGCTATGGCCTTATTTATAAAGACAGCTCGGGCCAGTATATTAAAAAGGATGCTTACGAGGGTTACAAGCAATTTGTTGGAAAGTAAGCTATTTAACGGTTTACAAATATCGAACATGAAACCCTATTCATTGGCATTTGACCTTAGTGAACCAAAGGCCGGTTTATTATTGCGGCTTATAAGGGTAATTGTCGGCAATGTTAAATGCTACCTGGTTAAAACTGCCACAATTGAGCCTGATTTAACAGGATCATCGGGGATGTCGGTATCATATGTAGCGCCTGAGATTAAGCCAGACATTGCTCCATCAAAAGAAAAGGATTTTTTTTTTCTGCTGATAAGCACAATTGATCAGCAGGAGAATTTGAAAATATTATTAAAAGCCTTTTCATCTGAAAAACTGAAGGGGCGAAAATTAGTCGTCGTCATAAAAGAAAAAAGTGAGTCATTTTATGTAATGGAATGGGTATCATCAACCAATGTTACTATAATCAACAGCTTTGATGAAGAGTTGGTTAGTTACTTATATAAAAAAGCCAGTGTTTTTGTCAATTGTTCATCTAACGGTGATTCAAAGCCTGGTGTTATTGAAGCCATAAGCAATAACTGTCTTTTAGTGCTTTCAGACATACAGGCCTTTAAAGGCATCACCAATGAAAAGACAAAATATTTTGATCCGGCATCCGAAAGTTCCATTATCGACGCTGTTTTATCTGTGTAGCAAAAAAATATAACTGGCTTTAACCATTAATTTCATTTCAACGCCCACACTATAATGGTTGATTTTGATACTTGGGCAGAGGTATAATTAAAGCGAGGCAGATATACAGGAGGATTTTTCAATAATTAAACATCTATATATGAAAATTGCAATTGTGCATGATGATCTTGTACGTAAAGGCGGTGCAGAGCAGGTAGCATTAAGTTTTCACAATGCATTTCCTGATGCTCCTATTTATACCTTGGCGTATGACGCAAATAACACTTATCCGGAGTTTAAAGACTGCAACATTATAACCAGCAGGTTTGGACAATATATTAAGAGTGAAAAAAGAATGAAGCTCTTTTTTTACCCTTTAGGTGTTTTGGCCATGCAGCGTTTGGATTTAAGCGATTACGATGTGATCCTGCAATCAACCACGCATTGTGCCAAGTTTGTACAAACAGCTGATGATGCGCTTGTTATCACCTACTGCCATAATCCGTTCCGCTTAGTATGGGATACTGAATCGTACGCTAAAGTTACACACGCTAACCCGCTGAAAAGAGCTGCATATGGGAAAGTAATTTCGATATTGAAGAAAATTGATATTGAATCTGCAAAAAGAACCGATTGGTTTATTACAAATGCACAGGAAGTTGTGCATCGTATCAAGAACGCCTACAGTCCAGCAAATGAAATTACCGTAATTAACCCACCGGTAAAGTGTAAAAACTTTTATGTATCTCAATCGGTAAGCGATTACTATTTAGTGGTATCGCGTTTTGAATCATATAAAAAGGTTGATTTGGTTATTGAGACCTTTAATCAAATGCCCGATAAAAAATTGGTTATTGTAGGCAAGGGATCCAGGGAAAAAGAAATAAAGGAAAACGCCGGCAGTAATATTACATTTTTAACCGGCTTAGACGCGGCCGACCTGGCAAGGCTTTATGCTAACTGTAAAGCATTTATATTTCCACAGTTAGAAGATTACGGAATTACTCCGCTTGAGGCAAATGCATCCGGAAGGCCGGTTATTGCTTATGGTAAAGGAGGTGTGTTAGATACCATGATTCCCTTTAAAAGAGATGCATCAAGAGCTACTGCGGTATTTTTTGATGAACAAACTGTGCCGGCGTTAACAAATGCGGTTAATCTGTTTGAACAATTGGAGTTTAATCCTGATTTTCTACGCGCTCATGCTCAATCTTTTGATGAAAGCTGCTTTGTTGAAAAAATAAGATCATATGTATTGAGCAAATATTTAGCCGACCAAGCAGTTGCGCCCGTAGTTATGGATACCGATGGTTCATACAATAAAGCCGTATGAGAATTTTACTTATAAATAGTTTTTATTACCCTTCATTTGTTGGCGGAGCCGAAATATCGGTTCAGCTATTAGCCGAAGGATTAACAAAAGCGGGTAATCAGGTGTATGTACTTACTACAGGCCCTGCTAATAAAGTTTATCGTGTTAACCGTGTTACGGTAATAAGCTTAAAACAACGGAATATATATTCTACTTACGGCGGTGCGGGCAATGCAAATGGAGCTTTAAAATCTTTATGGCATTTTATTGATAGCTGTAATATATTTTATCATTTCAGCATATCGGCAATTCTTAAAAAAATACATCCCGATCTTGTTCATACCAATACCATACAGGGGTTTTCGCCTTTTATCTGGAAAACTATAAAAGATAATAAAATACCGCTGGTGCACACTACGCGCGATTATTACCTGCTTTGCCATAAATGCAGTTTATTTAACAACGATAAAAATTGCGACACCCTGTGCTTGCCATGTAAGGTAACCAACAGTGTAAAAAGAAATTTTATTTCGTACCCTGACTATTTTATAGGAATAAGCCAATATATACTGAACAAGCATAAGGCCTTTTTACAAATTCCTGATCAGCTTAGTAACGTGGTTTATAACGCTGCCAAAAGCTCGGCGGATGCAGAAGGAAGACCGGTTACCGAAAAAATCCATTTTGGATATATTGGAAGAATAGCGGAAGATAAAGGTGTGTTATACCTGGCAAATGAATTGGCTAAGTTGAGTGACACGCAAAAATTATCCCTGAAAATTATTTTTGCAGGCAAAGGCGATCCTCAGTTTATAACTCAGCTTCAGGGAAAATTAAAAGGTATCGAGTATGAGTTTATGGGGGTATCAAAACCTGATGACTTTTACCAACAAATTGATGTTTTGATAGTTCCTGCTTTGTGGAACGAGCCTTTCGGCCGCACAGTGATAGAGTCATTATCGTATTCGGTGCCGGTTTGCCAGTCAGACAGGGGAGGGCTCAAGGAAATTTACGACCCTAATAGTTCATGGATTTATTCGCCGGATGAAGATAACCTCACCACAGTAATAGGGCATATCCTGGATAATAAAAACGAAATAGCTGATAAAAAGAAAAATTGTGTCAAGTATGCCGATGATTTTTCTGTGGATAATTACATCAAAAACCACCTGCGCCTATACCACCAGATTGCCAACCCTCAGCCCGAATTAAGTAAAACAAAATCATATCCTGTTTTACATAATCAATAGGATTGATTTAACATCTGCAAAAAGCCTATATAAAAAATATGATTATTGATCTAAAAAAACATTTTAAATCAAATGGGTAGTGTACTTACTGAAACCGCGTCTACTACGGATAAAAAGTTAGTCGCTTCCGGAATATTCTGGAATTTTATCCAGCTGGTTATAAATCAGTCATTTAATTTTATTTTAAAGTTGGTACTTGCCAAGCTCCTGTTCCCAAGTGAGTTTGGAGTGGTAGGAATGGCGACGGTGTTTACCGGATTTGTACAGATCCTTAATGATTTGGGAGTGGGCGCCGCGCTGGTACAGCGTAAAGATGAACATTTACGTAATGAACATTACCATACGGCATTCTGGACGGGAGTAATCTGGTCTGTTTTATTATTTGTTATAATGAGTTTAGGAGTGGGCCCCTTAGCTGCCATGTTTTATGACAAACCTATCCTTAAACTCATTGTCCCGGTACTTAGTATTGGTATTTTGGTAAGCCCTGTAAACCTGGTGCATAAAGCACAGCTTACCAAGCAAATGAAATTCAAAAAACTGGCGCTTATTGATAATATTTCAAATATAGTAGTTGGTGTTATTGCGCTAATCATGGCTTTAAGGGGCGCAGGGGTTTGGGCCCTGGTTTTTAACTCGGTAGGGAACGTGTTTTTCGCGATGCCATTATTTTTTAAAGCCACAGGCTGGAAACCTGCGTTTATAATGGATAAACAGGCCTTTAAAGAAGTCTTTGGGTTTGGCGTTTATACAACGGGTTCAAATATTTTAAATTACCTGTATAATAACATTGATTATTTATTAATAGGGAAACTTTTAGGTGCCTCTGCTTTAGGGGTATATACGTTGGCCTTTGTATTAACTGATACCTTCAGGGGCAGGTTAATGGCTGTTATCAATAATGTAATGTACCCCATATATGGCAAAAACCAAAGTGACATGGTTTCGCTTAAAAAATATTACCTCAAGGTAGTATTGTTTAACTGCATTTTTGTTTTTCCGGTAATGATTTTCTTTGTTGTAGAGGGCAGTCAATTTATAAATCACGTATTTGGGGCAAAATGGCAGCAAACGGTAGGTCCGTTACAAATATTATCAGTTTCGGTAATGTGCCACATTTTGGTAAGTGGTAATACCTCCCTGTTAAGAGGACTGGGTAGGCCCGGCCTTGAAATGAAGCAGCAGATATTTAAAGCGCTGATATTTTTACCAACATTAGCGCTGGGTATATATTATTACGGAATAATAGGTGCTTCCTGGGCTGTATTACTCAATAAAATTGTAGTAGTTCTGGTAGCACAATACTCTTTCAATTACCTCATCCCGATAAAAATATCGGTAATTGAATTTTTGATAGCTCTTAAGGCTCCAATAGTTGCATCGGTCTGTAGTTTTGCTGTCGCATATCTGTTAAATGTTGCCGGTGTAAACTATATCATAGGCGGGCTTATTCTCTGTGCCGCTTATTCAGGTGTGATTTATTTAATGATGGGTTCCGAGCTCAAAGCCACCCTGGCAGGTTTAAGAAAAAAGTCCGTATCACCAATTGATAAAGCTAATTAACAAATGATTTCAGTAGTTATTCCCTGCTATAATTGTGAGGGTTTTATAAACCGGAGCGTTGATAGTGTTTTAAATCAAACTTATCAGGATATTGAAATTATTTTAGTAAACAATAATTCATCTGATGGCACTTTAGCATTGTTGAATAAATACCAGTCGGAATTTCCTGATAAGATTTTCGTTTATGACGAGCCTAAAAAAGGAGCCCCTGCCGCCCGTAATTATGGTTTATATAAAGCTAAAGGAGATTGGATACAGTTTTTAGATGCTGATGATGAGTTGCTTCCGGATAAACTGGAGCAGCAGTTTAATATAGCGCTTACCACAGGGGCCGATATAATTGCTGGTGCTTGTTTACTTATTTATAAAATAAAGAACAGGACTGTTGAAATAATCAGACATGCAGATAAAAATGTTTGGAGAGGCTTAATTACATCAAACCTGGGTATTACCAGTTCAAATTTATGGTATAAACCGGCATTTTTTGATGTTAACGGCTGGGATGAAACACTTAGCTCTTCACAGGAATATGATCTGCTTTTTCGCCTTTTAAAAAATAACGCAAAGGTAGCGGTTGATGATTCAGTAAAAACAATAGTTTATTTTTCGGATAACTCCGTTTCCAAGAGCCGCAATAAGGCAAAACTGAAACAGATAATGGACAACCGCATCAGCCTGCGACTAAAAATTAAAGATGAACTACGGGCTTCAAACAAACTTACACCCCAATTGGCCAGGGCTATTGATACTTACATATATACCGAATTGATGAATAATTATCTTTCTATACCTGAGTATGTTAACCAACTCATGGGTAAGTATCATTTAGATGTTAAATACTCAAAGGTGGTGAGCCTTAATGCAAAAGTGTTTTTAAAACGTTTAAAGGCGCTTATAGTGCCAGCGTAAAGCCACCTGTTTTATGGAAACAATTTGCCTTAAATAAACCCTTAACTTATGAACAAAGAAATGGTATCAATAATTATCCCAACCTATAAAGATTGGGAAAGATTATCGTTGTGTCTCAATTCGCTAAATGAACAAAGCTATGATCGCAACTTTTTTGAAATTATTGTGGTAAATAACTACACGGAGGATAAAATTCCTGCAGGTTTTTTTATACCCGAAAATTGTAAAGTAATTACAGAAAAAATTCCCGGATCATATGCTGCACGTAATACCGGTATAGCGTTGTCAAAAGGAACAATCATAGGTTTTACAGATTCTGATTGCATTGCTGATAAAGACTGGATAACAAATGCAGTAAAGTTTTTAGAAGGTAACAGTGATTGTGACCGGATAGCGGGCAGGATCAATTTATATTATCATTCAAAAAAGCTTACAGAAGCTGAACTATATGAAAAAATATATGCTTTTAATCAGGATCTGTATGTAAACCAGGATGGTACCGGTGTTACCGGAAATATGTTTAGTTATCGGCATGTTTTTGATAAAATAGGCCTATTTAAAGAAAATCTGCTATCTGGTGGTGATTATGAATGGTCAATAAGGGCCCGTAATGCAGGTTTTAATATTAAATATGCTGATGATGCTATAATTAATCATCCGGCTAGGCATAGTATAACCGAATTGATAAGCAAAGCAAAGCGTGTAGGCGGAGGACAAGCTGGTTTTGATAAACCAGGCAATAAAAGTAAATTCCAATCAATCATGAGTTTTATTTATGACCTCAGGCCGCCGGTAAGAAGTATTAAGCTCATTCAAAAAAAAGGCAGAGACCTGCGTTTAGCAGAAAAAATAGTGGTATTTTATATCAGGTATTATTTATCTGTAATTACTGCCCGTGAAAAATTTATGGTTAATTTGGGTAAGGCTGCCCAGCGCCGTTAACATTCATCAGCTGTTTTTTATGCCTGAACAAGTGTGCACAAAAACGGTACATTATTTCTCGTTTTTATACATTATTTACCCATTGATTTAATTCGCCCTGTTTTAAGCTGGTTAAATTGTATTATTGTTAAGTATTTAAGCTATTGATTAATACAATCATAAATGATAGGGTTAGACTTTATCAGTTTGTGAATAAACAACATAGTTGTACTTCAGATAACTATGTTTTCTCCCTAACCAAATCATAACATGCATTAATTCAAATCACTATGAAAACACGTTACTTATACCTGATTTATTTGCTAATGTCGGTTATTGATATTGTAGTTGTCAACCTGTCATTTTTAATGGTAGACGGTTTTTTTAATCCCAAAACTGGTATCGACATGAGTGTATTAATAGTAACCAATTATCTATGGATACTTGCTGCTATAACTTTTGGCCTTTATACCGGTAAAGTAAAACATAAACTGGAGGATATATACCGGTTAACAATTAAGAGCTTTCTGCTGTACACAATCCTGTTTTTCTCGTATGTGATGTTGTCAAGTCATCACATATCATTTAGTGAATTAGTGATTTTTTATGGAGTGACGCTGTTTGGTATGCTTTCAACAAGGTTTGTAGGCTCTACTTTTGAAAGTAATCTAAAAAAACACTTTAAGATTACCCGTCCGGTTGCCGTTATTGGTTTAAACTCAATGGGGTTGCGATTGGCTGGTTTTTTTCAGGATCGTGATAATCATTTTGCTTTTGAGGGTTTTTTAAATCAGGAAAACAATTCATACCTGGATAATTCAGGGAAAATTTTGCCGGCCATAATGGAGCAGATAGATTACGCGGCAAAAAGCGGAATAAAGGATATATATGTATCCCTGACGCCTGAACGGATTGGAGAATACGCTTTCCTGCAAAGAGAAGCAGAAAAACATTGCCTTCGTTTAAAACTGGTTCCAGATATATCAGGTTCAATGGCCGATAGTTTAAAACTGAGTTACATGGGTGAGTTTGCTGTATTAAGTAACAGGAACGAGCCACTGGAAGAGGTAGAAAACAGGTTTAAGAAAAGGCTATTTGATATTGTATTCAGCTCATTGGTGATCATATTTTTATTAAGCTGGCTTTATCCAATTATTGGGTTAATTATAAAACTACAAAGCCCGGGGCCTGTTATGTTTAAACAGTTAAGAAGCGGTAAGGATAATGAATCGTTTTTATGCTATAAGTTCAGGAGCATGAAAATGAATAATGAAACGGATAAGCAAGCCACCAAAGACGATGACCGAATTACTAAGATCGGCCGTTTCCTGCGCAAAACAAGCCTCGACGAATTACCGCAGTTTTTTAATGTACTGCTGGGCGATATGAGTGTTATAGGCCCGCGCCCGCATCCGCTGAACATGACAAAAGAATACAGTGAAATCATCAACCAATACATGGTACGTCATTTTTTAAAATCAGGAATAACCGGGTGGGCCCAGGTAAATGGGTACCGCGGTGAAACTAAAGATCCTATTTTGATGCAAAAGAGGGTTGAATTTGATATCTGGTACCTTGAAAACTGGTCGATGTGGATGGACCTGAAAATAATTTATATGACCGTAGCCAATATTATAAAAGGAGAAGAAAACGCTTATTAACAGAATCCCCTTAACAAATAAAAAGCAAAACCTATGAATGCAGCCACGTTAAATTATATTCAGCAACCAACAAAAAAACCAACAATTCTGGTAATAGGCGATCTGATGATCGATCATTACATATGGGGTAACGCAACCCGGCTTTCTCCCGAAGCACCTGTGCCTGTTGTTAATGTAAACAGCGAATCAACCACTTTGGGCGGGGCTGGTAACGTAGTGCAAAACCTGGTATCCCTGGGAGCACAGGTAACTGTTGCCGGAGTAATTGGTAATGATGGAATGGGACACCAGCTTATCCGGTTATTAACAGATGAAGGAACGGAGATTGATACTATTATTAAAGAGGATAACAGAACAACTACAGTAAAAACACGTGTGCTGGTCGGAAGTCATCAGTTGGTACGGTTAGATAAAGAAGTTACAGATGTACTGCCTTTAGATATCGAAGATGCGCTGATGGATAAGATCATGGCTTGCATTAATGAGGTCGATCTGGTTGTTTTATCTGACTATAACAAAGGTTTGTTTTCGCCGGTTTTAACCCAGCGGATTATTGAGGCAGCCAAAGATTGCGGTAAAAGGGTGATCATAGATCCTAAAGGTACCGATTTTACTAAATACAGAGGCGCTTATATTATTAAACCTAATAGAAAAGAACTTGCCGAAGCTGCAAAAATAGACAGGATCAATACAATGGAGGGCCTAAAACACGCCGCCAATGTTGTTTTTGAACAAACTGCTGCCGATTATTTAGTAGTTACCCTGTCGGAACAAGGGATGGTAATTTTGAGCGAGGATGATCAAATTGCCCTGCCTGTAAAAGCTACCGAAGTTTTTGATGTTACAGGTGCAGGAGATACTGTTTTAGCAACCATAGCTTATTTTTTGGGCATCGGGTTAAATTTAGAAGAATCATGTGAGCTGGCTAATCATGCTGCAGCTATTGTAATACGCCACATGGGAAGCGCCACTACCACTGTAGCAGAAATTATAAAGGATATTGCCGAAAGCAAAAAGCAGCAAGTTAAACCATTGCTTTAAAACTGCGCGTAAACAGTGCAAATACAATTTGAATATCAAACCAAATCTTATTAACTATTAACATCAGCCCAAATGGTTTTAGAAGAACTTAATGAGCATTACCACACCATAAAAAAAATTATTGAAGTACTTGTTGCAGATATTGAGGCAGGCAGTAAACTTATCAGTACCACTATCAAAAACGGGAATAAGGTATTAATTGCAGGTAACGGCGGCAGCGCTGCCGATGCCCAGCATATTGCCGCAGAATTAACCGGCCGCTTTGTTAAAGAGCGTAAACCATTACCAGGTATTGCATTAACTACTGATACATCGGCAATTACTGCTATTGCCAATGATTACGGTTATGACTTTGTTTTTTCAAGGCAATTAGAAGCATTAGCGCAACCCGGCGATCTGTTTATAGGTATTTCAACCAGTGGTAATAGCGAGGGGATTTTAAAAGCTTTTCAATCGGCACAAAAATTAAACTGCAGAACCATTGGCTTGACGGGTAAAGACGGAGGTAAAATGAAAGGTATGTGTGATGTGAATATCATTGTGCCTTCAAATACTACCGCACGTATACAGGAAATGCACATATTGATTGGGCATATATTTTGTAAAGCCGTTGATAATCTGTTTTAATAACTATGGAAATTGGCCTTGAACAATTATTACTGAACAAGATAAGTGATGCCGGCACACTCAAACTGCGCCTGCAGGATTGGCAATGCGAAGGAAAAAAGGTGGTTTTTACAAACGGTGTATTTGATTTACTGCACATCGGGCATCTTACTTATCTTTCAAAGGCGGCTACGCTTGGCGATAAACTTATTGTTGGGCTTAATGCCGATAGTTCGGTTAAACGTATTAAAGGCGAAGACCGGCCTGTTAATGATCAAAATAGCCGGGCTGCATTGCTCGCCTCGTTGTTTTTTGTAGATGCAGTAGTTGTATTCACCGAAGATGACCCCCTTAACTTAATAAATAAGCTTATGCCGGATATTTTGGTTAAAGGGGCAGACTATTCGGTTGAGAGTATAATTGGCGCCAGGGAAGTTATAGCCAATGGCGGAGAAGTAAAAACAATTGACTTTGTAAGTGGATATTCCTCCACGTCAATAATCGAAAAAATCCGGAATCAGATCCCTGATCAGTTAATTAAATAAATATATCAGGCAACTTGCCCAGGTTAGCCGTTGAAATATGTTCCGCTACATGCACAGTATAGCCGAATATTCCCTGCCTTTACTGCTGTAAACGCTTATTAAAATTCGTTAAGCGAAAAAATCCTCCTTAGTCATTTTTAAACCTGTTTGTGATAAGTCCTATAAGTTACAGATGATACGAAAACTACCTTGAAATGAAAGAAATAAAGTATAGGTTTTCTCCCAATATGCCCGGGAAAACAATAAAAAGGATTAAACTAATTGATAGATTACTGTATACGACGGTGCCCAAAGCATCGAATAAAAAGCTAAGCACACAAAATTTTAGTAAAATTACCATTGTTCAGCTTGCACATATCGGCGATATGATACTTATGCTGCCGGCTATAAAAGTGCTGAAGAGCATTACCGGTTATCATATTAATCTATTAGTGAGCAGTCAAAATTTTACCATTGCAAGCAGGCTAAAATATGTTGATTCGGTAACAATTGCAGATGCCCCTTACTTTGCAAGGAATAACAAGACGTCTTATTTAAGCTATATAAATCAGTTAAGTAAAATAACAACCGATTTAATATACGATGTAAGGGGCGACCTGAGGAATAACTTTTTCATAAAGTTTTTTGTTCGTAAAAAGTTGTTCGTTGGTTATGATGTTGGCGGCGGCGGGGCTTTGTTAGATGTTGTATTGCCATTTCAACATGAAGGGCATGTTTCCGGATTGTTTAACCCCCTTTTTAATTATTTGAAGCTGCCTCCCAATCATTTATCTGACTATTGGAACGAGGAAGATATGCCTTATGAAGAAATTCCCGATCTGAATTTCCCGAGCCAGTTTTTAGTAGTTCATATAGGTACAGGTGCCCAGGCCAGAAAATGGCCCGTTGAATTTTTCATAGAAACAATTGAAGCGCTATCAAAAGAAATACCTGTTTATGTAGTAGGCATAAATCAGGATTTGTCTGTTGAACAGCATAATATCATTTCGGCAATGCCAAACGTGGTTCCGTGCATTGGCAAATACTCTATTCTTCAATCAGTTTATATATTGAAAAAATGCAGCTTGTTTTTAGGTTTGGATTCCGGGTTTTCGCACATAGCCGCTTTATTAAAGAAAAAGGTTATTGTACTGTTCAGCGGCACAGTAAATAAAAATGTATGGAAACCATTTAGTTTTTTTGAAGATCAGGTTTTGCTCTTAAATAAGTCAGTTCCATGTGATCATGGTACCGGCTGCGGAAAGCTTAGTTGCGAAGATAATATTTGCATGAAGTTTATAACGCCCCGGGAGGTAATTAACCAACTCAAAATCGCCTTAAACGAGCTGAAACTAATATCTGATGAAAATTATGTTGAGTAGCGTTTGGATTATATTATAGGATAAGCCGGTTAATTACTGGGAATTAATAGCATTGATTTGGTTCAATAACGAATCCAGATGACGATGATAATCTTTAAAATTTAACTCAGCCTTTTCAATTGCTGTCATCAATGCCTCAAGCTCAATTTTTACAGTCTGGTGTTTTGTAAAACCGTTGATAATATAAACGTCGCCGTTTAAATAGCGGATAAATTCAGGACTGGGTGTAGTCCATAGCTCGCTTTTCAGATTTTCAATTTTAGCTTGTTCAGATTTGATCAAATTTAAAACCTCCACATTTTTATGGCATCTGATGATATTTAAAGCGCGTTTTCTTTGTCTGCTGATCATTCTTTTCAACTATTATAACGGTAACACAATTAAACGCCGACCTTAAAGAAAGACTGCTAAAATAAGTCTCAACGTATTAATTATTAATTAATATACATAATACGTAAAATTCGCAGGAAAGTTACGTTTTTTTAGATTTTTTAGGAATTATTTTTTGTTCTGCAGAAGAATAAGTTCCTTTTGCTTAACCTGGTTCATTTAGGCCCGGTGCATCTTATTAAAATGATGTTCCTGGATGAATCCGGTTAGCTTTAAATAGTGTTTTTAACATCAATTACTATTTAAACAAGCTCGTGATGATACCAATATGAGGTTTGTTTATGAAGTAATAATGAATTTATAAAATTGTAAAGTTTGTATATTAACTTTGAAATATACGCCCTCTCCTCATTTTTAACTGCTTTCAATCAGACGATATTCGTCTTTGCTACAACTTTGTTACATAGGTTGGATCCTGTCAGTTAACAATTCTCCCAAAAAGTAAAATTAATATAATTGCAATGGATTACCTTAACCTTAAGTTAAGTATGACATTGTTAGGACTGTCTGCCGCAGATTTTACACAATTGTTACATCTCCGTTTTCGGAACATCCGTGATATAAAATTTTATAATTTATTACAGTGGATGGCTGAGATGTTACGCTGCAAGCAGTTTTGCAATTGATCTTTATTTTCTATAATATTTTTTATCAATTTCTGTTTATTTTAGTAACATGAATACAATTGGGAAAAAGATCAGATATCTGCGTTATCAAAGAGGATGGAGCCAGGATGATGTTGCAAAACGGATTGATATTTCTATTCTAGCCTTATCAAAGATTGAAATGGGAGTAACGGATATTAGTTTATCCAGGCTTGAGCAAATGGCAGGCTTATTTGAAATGTCCATAATTGAGCTAATTACCCTGGAAGAGGAGAGTAAGCCAGACCCGCAGCGTATGATTGAACTTGAAATAGCCAATAAGCGTTTGATGGAGCATGAAGCCCAGATCATTGATCTGCAAAAAAAAATAATTGAATTATTTGAAGAATTAAGGCGCACCAAAGCCACTGCGTAAGTGTATCATTAATAATATTTCTTTTGCCCTCTCAATAAATAACAGCACCTCCTCGTTCTGAGAAATTTATTTAATTCACTTGCACGTTTTGGGGAAATTATTACCCATTAACGCGGTGCTAATAATTTTGCTATACGCTGATACGACTCCTTATAAAAAAGAGGGAGATTAGCACCCCTGCTAGTCTCCCTACTACTATTAATTAAAAATAACCCGCTCAAGGCAGATTATTATTTTAATTAACAATATGCATGCCTGAATTTTTGACGCTGAATATAATTAACAAAAAAAATACACTGTATGTGTAATAAATGACTTGATATTCAAATTATTCTCGAAAGTATTATTGTATATATTATAGGATATTCTTATTAGTTGTGTGTTTTTTAATAAAGTGTATTCCAAGCGATCCTCTTTTTAGTACACACAAATAGAACATAATGGAATTTTATTGTGAAGGAATGTGTATATAAAGCAACAAATCGGGATCAGGTGTCCTGAAATCGGGTTAGACTAAATGTAACCATAGCAGTATTTATCCCAGTAGGCTAACATTAACTTTTTACCAAAACTTGTAAAGTTCATTCCCATTGATGGCGTGGGTGTAAACTCACCAAAAACACAGCCTTTAGCCGTAGCATATAAGTCAATACGTACAAACATGTCATAGCTTTTGCTTAGCTTTTTAGCGGTTTCTACCATTTCCTTAAAACAATGTGGTGCCTTTTGATTGTCTATTGGGGGGTAATTGAACTGTACCTTTTTTAACTGGTTCCAATGCTCATCATAAAATGTACCGAAACCACTTTTGGGACTTAATCTGTTAATAGCGTATAAGCAGGCTATCTCGCCATTAAAACAATAAAATTTGTAGTCGGTAAGTATAGCATAGTTTCCTTCTTCATTTTGCAAAAACTCTTCAACCAAAAACTCCAGGACGGGGTTCTTAGTCACTTCCCATTTTAAAATTTTCTTTATCTCTTCGTGTGAATACTGTTTTTTATCAAAAAGATTTTGCCCGTTATCCATAACAAAAACATGATTACAGGAATGGCCTATGGTGGGGCGAATAACATAATGGGACGGTAGCTTTGAAAAATCAAGGTTTTCAATATCGGTACCTTTCCAATACAAATCGGGTACTTTACAACCGTTCTTTTTGGCAAATTCACGGGCATTATGTTTATTGCTTAGCCTTCGTTGCCAATACGGAGCGGCTTTCCATTTTTCAATGCTGTCGTATTGGCTCATGGGTGTATTTCTTATTTCCTCTGCCTGTGAATCGTGCCAGAATGTTTCATATCTTTTTTTTATTCTTTTTGAAAACTGACCATTGTTTCTCATATAATGAATAACACGATCAAACATATTTAGGCTTTTAGTCGACATAAATAACACCTGTTATAGATTTTTTTAATACAATTTATGCAAAAAATAGCACGTGACAAGGTGAAATGCTTGCCTGGTCAAGAATTGTATAATAATGCGATAAGTTGTGAAAGATAAATTTTAAGTACCCGTAAGTATCAAAAATATATTTACAAGCAAGATAATTTTACAAACACCATTGTTTAAAGCTTTCATGGGAAAATATTTGGACAGATGGTTAATTATTTAGCTGCAAGTTAAATAAAACGGGTGTAATTAACACATGAAGTAACTGCATTGTATAACAAAATGTGGTAAATGAGAAATTTAATAAAAACCTTCATGCAACAATAATGATATAAAGCAGGAAAGATGCAAAGGAAAATTATTATGCGTTGAAATTAGTATCTACATTTGAACAAAAGGCTAATTCATTAAATCTTTAATACATTATGATAAAAAAAACAGCATTATTAATTCTGTTGGCATTAACAGCAGGGCAATACGCATTTGCCCAAAGAGGTCCCCGGGCTAATCACGTAGCGCTTTATGTAAAAGACATGGCTAAAAGCGCAGCGTTTTATAAAGACGTGATGCAGCTTGAAGTGATACCCGAACCATTTCACGATGGCAAGCACGTGTGGTTTAAAACCGGCGAGCATAATCAGCTGCATATTATTCAGGGCGCGGCGGCGGTTACCGAACACGATATCAATTCACATTTTGCGTATGCGGTACCTAATCTGCAAAATTTTACAAAACACCTTGACGAGATGCATGTGAAATATGGGAACTGGAAAGGTGATTCTAAATCGCCGCAATTAAGGCCCGACGGTATTAAACAGGTTTACCTACAAGACCCTGATAACTTCTGGATAGAAGTCAATGACGACAAATTTTAATTGTTATAATTGATATCATCGTTTTTACTGAGGGTGCTTATAGTTGTTTTTATTTCATCATCAATTTAACCTATCATGAACAAAAAAATAATTTTTACATGTTGTTTTTCCATTATTGCAATGGGCGGATTGCTGTCATTTAAAATGAAGAGTGATAGCACATTGACGCATAAAAGTGTAGCAGATAATGCAGGCCTTACGCTTCCGCAAGGATTTAAGGCAGCAGCCATTGCTGATAATCTGGGCGGTGCCAGACACATGGCGGTAACCCCGCAGGGCGATATTTATGTGCACCTTGGCGGACTTAAAAACGGTAAAGGTATAGTCGTTTTACATGATAATGGCGATAAAGCCGATATAAAAACCAGCTTTGGCTCATTTAGTGGAACAGGTATACAAATTAAGAACGGATATCTTTATGCATCGTCAGATCGTGATGTTTACCGTTTTAAGTTGAACAGTAACAATGAGGTAGTTGATCCCGAACATCCCGAAACCGTAGTGAGTAATCTCACCACAAAAAGAGCTCACCGGCCCAAAGCCATAGCGTTGGATAATGACGGGAACCTGTACGTAAACATAGGCGCGTATTCAAATATTTGCAGTGAGTTTGATCCGCAGGGAAAAGGATGCCCTATTTTAGATTCGGCGGGTGGTATTTGGCGTTTTAAGGCCGATAAGTTAAATCAGAAGCAAAGTGATGGCGTGCGTTTTGCAACCGGCTTGCGCAATGTGGTTGGTCTGGACTGGAATACACAGGATAACCAGCTTTTTGTAATGCAGCATGGCCGTGATGCCCTGCATGATCTTTTTCCTAAATTTTATACCGTTCAGCAATCGGCTCTATTACCTGCCGAGTGTATGTACGCGCTTAAAGAAGGTGATAATGCCGGTTGGCCATATTTATACTATGACGATGTAAAACATAAAAAGATGCAAGGCCCCGAATATGGGGGAGATGGTGTGAAAGAAGCTGATGCTAAATATGTCGACCCTGTAGCCGCTTATCCTGGCCACCTGGCGCCGGATGGCCTATTGTTCTACACAGGCAACCAATTTCCGGAAAAATATAAAAACGGAGCTTTCATCGCATTCCACGGATCATGGAACAGAGCTCCCGAGCCACAGGCCGGTTACTTTGTGGTTTTTCAGCCGTTTAAAAATGGCAAGCCCGATGGTAAATGGGAGGTTTTTGCCGATGGCTTTGCAGGTCCGCAAAAAGATCCGGGCCATGCGGACCACCGCCCTTGCGGCCTGGCTCAAGGCTCCGATGGTTCACTTTATGTGAGCGATGACAGTAAGGGAACTATTTATAAAATAACGTATAACAAATAAATGAAGAATATGATAGCCAGCCTTGTGCTGGCTTTATTATGCACTGTAACTTACGCGCAGAATAATCATGATAAGCTCATTCGCGTACTTATAGTTGACGGCTTTAGCAATCACGATTGGCGGCAAACAACCAAACAGGTAAAAAAGATACTTGATAAATCGGGGCTTTTTGAGGTTGCTGTTTCTACAGCGCCTGGAACAGTAAATGATACCGCCTGGGCTACCTGGGATCCCGGATTTAAAAACTACGATGTTGTAATTCAAAACACCAACAATATTCAAAACCCAAGCCTGCGCTGGCCGCGCAGAATAGAAGAGGAACTGGAAAACTACGTGAGTTCGGGTGGGGGATTATATATACTTCATTCGGCCAATAACGCCTTTGCTCATTGGGATGCTTATAATCGTATGATAGGCATGGGCTGGCGTTCAAAAGAAACGGGTTATGCGCTTTATATAGATAAAAACAAAGCCGTTCAACGTGTTCCACCCGGCGAGGGAGAGGGCACTTTTCACGGTAACAGGAGCGATCTGCTCATTCATAAACTTAATTCCAATCCCATCAACAAAGGGTTTCCAAACGAATGGGTGACGCCCGATATTGAACTATATAAATACGCCCGCGGCCCTGCGGAGAATGTTACCATATTATCATACGCATTCGATGCTGAAACCAATAAAAACTGGCCGGTTGAATGGGTGGTTAAATATGGAAAAGGAAACGTGTATGCATCAAGCATGGGGCATTTATGGTCAGGTGATATATATCCCGTTAGTTATCGCAGTATCGATTTTCAAACAATTTTGATAAGGGCTACAGAATGGCTTGCCAAAGGTAAGGTAACTTACCCGGTGCCTGCTAATTTCCCAACAAGGAGCACTATCAGTGTTAATACAGAGCCTGATACTACAAGATGAAATTCCAGGTTAGCCGGATGTATCATTCTGAATATATAGTTTTTTGTTTTCCTTTTTTATTTATTTTTGGTTATAACTTAAAAATCATATTTACCATGAAGATCCTATTAGTTGCTTTAGCATTAAGCATTACAACCAGTGCCGCTTTTTCACAAGGAATTTTAAAAAAGGTGCAGAGCGCAGCCGCATCTAAAAATGTAAGTACATCGTCGTTGCCGTCGCTTAGTAATATCAGTGGCGTTAAAGATGCTATTATGGCTAAACTTACGCCCGCATTAGGATTAACTGCGGTTCAAAAGCCTGCCGTTTCAACCGATGTTACCGATTATTTAAAAAGTAAAGCCAGCATCATGCCTTTGGCTAATACTGATAAAACCGCGTATGCCAGCAAATCTTCCAGCTTAATAAGCGGCTTATCTGGTAAACTTAAAACCGCTCTTACTGTGGCACAATACTCTAAATTTCTGGGACTTAAGCCATCGATGCCAAGTGCCGGTAATGTGCTTTCAAGTCTATTTTTTTAAGGTATAATTATATATAACTTTTAAATGTATTAAAAAAAGCCTCTCCAAAATGGGAGGGCACTGAAAAAGTCCAATTAATATGTGAGGTAAAAAGGAGGGCTTAAAAAAATCAATTTGATACGTTGAGAATCGTTTATACGACTCGGCGATGAGACTTGTAGGCCTATAAGACAAGGAAAAGGGGTTGTTCGTGCTTATTGAACAACCCCTTCATTTTTGCCGGATTTTCCGGGACTTTTTCAGTGCCCTCCATATTATGTGCGGCTTTTTTTGTTAAGTAATATAAAAACCGAATCGGTATTATCTATCCCGTACGCACCTGAAGCCTAGATGCTCCATGCCACTGTCTTCGGTGCTTTTCATGCGGCGGGCTACGCGGTAACCTGAACAGTAGCTGTCATTACACAGAAAGGAACCGCCTCTTATTACACGTTTTGTAGCGTATGGTTCTTCGGGGTCAAAGCTTTTGGCAGGCCCCTGCGGGTCAGCTACCCCAGCAGGTTTATTTATGGAAGCGTAATATTTATCGTTGTACAGGTCATTGCACCATTCCCACACATTGCCGGCCATATCATACAGCCCATAACCATTGGCTTTGAACGATTTTATAGGCGCCGCGAAGTAAAACTTATCGGTCAGCAGGTTTTTGTATGGGAAACTTCCCTGCCAGGTGTTGGCTTTGGGTTTTCCTGAATCAACAGGTTCGTTACCCCAGGGGTATATATTATTGGTAAGGCCGCCCCTGGCCGCCCATTCCCATTCGGCTTCGGTAGGCAGGCGTTTACCGGCCCATTTGCAGTAAGCTTGCGCATCGTACCATGAAACCTGTACAACAGGATAGTTTTCTTTACCAAGAATGTTACTGCCAGGGCCATGGGGATGGCGCCAGTTGGCTCCGGTCTGCCATGACCACCATTGACCATAATCATTTAAATCAACAGCTTGTTTTGGCGAACTGAATACCAGCGACGCCGGTACCAGCAATTTATCATCAGGCTTTGCGGTACCTGGAGGCAGTTGTTTTTTAAGCTCGTTCCAATCGGGCTTTTTTTCTGCTGTGGTAACATAGCCTGTGGCTTTAACAAACCGGGCAAACTCAGCATTGGTTACCTCAGTTGCATCAATCCAGAACCCGGTTACCATTACCTTATGTTTAGGGTACTCATCATTTGCGGCCTGCTTATTATCACCGCCCATCATAAAGGTTCCGTTTTTTATCCATACCATTCCCTTATGTGTGCTGTTTCCCGCGGGAATATCCGAAAGGGAACTTTCAGACGGTGTTTGCAAACTGGCAAACCTGCTGGGGATATTTGATTCGCAGCAAACCGGCTTTTTTTTCTTTTGAGCCGTTAGCTGCGGCTTGGTACTGACCACAGGCTGGCTTTTAGGTTTGCAGGCGCAGCAAAGAGCCAATGGTATATAAATAAAGAATTGTGTTTTAATGCGCATTTATTATAAATAAGAGTGCCAATTATCGGTTTTTAATACTTTGCAGGGAATTTTTCAACTCGTTTAATTTGCCGGGGTTTGCATCGGCTAAATTATGTTTTTCACCAATATCATTTCTGATATTGTAAAGCTGCGGTTTTTGGTCGTTGCCCAATTCAATATTCACTTCGGTGTTCATTCGCGGCCCATTGCCTGGTTCAATATATTTCCAGTCGCCGGATATTAATGACAAAGTGTTGTTTAACGCCTGTTCAATAACATGATCCCTGCCCGTAGTGTTTTTGCCCAGTAGTACATCCATGGCATTTTTGCTATCCAAGTCATGTGAATCTTTAAGCGGACGTCCTGTAAATGCGGCAAATGAGGCTAAAAAGTCAATCTGGCTTAACAGTGCGTTTGAGACACCTTTAGTAACATGCCCCGGCCATGATACAATAAGCGGAATCCTTGTGCCGCCATCAAAGGCACTATACTTGCCGCCCCTTAGCGCACCCGCAGGTTTATGGCCATTTAATTTTGCAACTGCTTCATCCTGGTACCCATCATCCAGTACGGGGCCATTGTCGCTGGTGAATATGATCAGGGTGTTATTGGTTAGCTTCAGGCTGTCAAGCGTTTTTAAAATTTCACCTGTGGTCCAGTCCAGTTCCAATATGGCATCACCTCTTGCGCCCATGCCGCTTTTACCGGCGAAACGTTTATTCACAACCCTGGGTACGTGGATGTTATGCGTAGCAAAATAAAGGAAGAAGGGTTTACTCTTATTGGTTTCAATGAATTTTACAGCTTTATTAGTTATCACGCTGCTTATTTCCTCATCAACCCATAATGCTGATTTTCCTCCGGTCATGTATCCTATCCGGCTTACACCATTTACAATAGTTTGGTCATGCCCGTGCGAGGGCTTTAACTTTAACAGTTCCGGGTGGTTAGCGCCGGTTGACCAGTTTCCAACCGGGTTTTTATAATCAACTTTTATGGGATCGGAGGGGTCAAGATTAGCTACCCTGTGCCCCTCAACATAAACGCACGGTACCCGATCAACCGTGGCCGGTAAAATAAATGAGGTGTTAAAGCCGAGTTCAATTGGCCCGGGTTTAATTTCGCCATTCCAATCTGGGCCGATGCCTTTTTCACCCAAACCCAAATGCCACTTACCAATTGCCCCGGTTTCATATCCGGCGGTTTTAAATACCGCTGGTAGGGTAGGGCGGGCTGGGTCTATCAGCAAAGCGGCATCGCCAGGGGCTATACCTGTACCTTTTTTACGCCAGGCATATTGCCCTGTCAGCAATGAATATCTCGAAGGCGTACAGGTAGCCGAAGTAGCATGAGCATTAGTAAATAAAAGTCCATTTGCGGCAATACGATCAATGTTGGGTGTATGTACGTTTTTAGCGCCATAACAGCTGATATCGCCATAGCCCAAATCGTCTGTATAGATGATAATGACGTTGGGTTTAGATTGTTGGGCGGCGACTTTTTGCCCGGAAGACAGAAATGTGAGAATAAAAAATGCAGATAGATAAAAAAAATGCCTCATAGGTAAGCTTGTAATTTGTAAACCGGTTACAGCAATGCAATACGGCTATAAATATACAGAGACGTTTTTTAGGCCGAATGCCTTTAATTAAATAAAAGGCCTCAGTATCATTTATCTGCTTGTGAAGAAAATAAAAGCATCAGAAAATGAGCTTGTTATCTGTTAAGTAAAATTAATGCTATAGTTAGTAGGGCGGGTACAGCCTGTAAATAAAGTATTTTCCTGGTTACGGTGAAACAACCATACAAACCCGCAATAGCTACGCATGATAAAAAGAACAAAGCCACATTATCGCGCCATCGCTCGTCGGTAATAAAAAATGTCCAGAACAGGCCGGCGGCTAAAAATCCGTTATACAAGCCCTGGTTTGCGGCCAGTGTTTTACTGTTTTTTAGCTCTTCAATAGGTTTATTGAATGCTTTAGGACCGCGTGTGGTCCAGGCAAACATCTCCAGCCAAAGTATGTAGCAATGTATAACGCCAATAAGGGCTATAAGCAGTTTGATGATAAGGCTCATTGTGTGGATATTTATTTATAAATATAGCAAATACCCGGTACCTAAACTATGGTAACGTTAATGCCACGATCTTCCAATAGCTTAACCATTGCTGGGGCAATGCCGTTATCGGTTATAACGTGCTGAATTTGATCAAGCGCGCAAATTTTACCCAGTCCGCGCTTCCCAAATTTGGAGCTGTCGGCCAAAACAATAGTGATTTGGGCCGCCTCAATCATTTTTTGGTTTAAACGGGCTTCCATCAGGCTGGTGGTTGTTAACCCCATTTCCAGGTCGATGCCATCAACACCTAAAAATAAAATACTGCACGATACATCCTGTAAAATCTGTTCGGCATAAGGTCCCATTACCGACGATGAATTTTGGCGAAGTTGCCCGCCCAATTGTAAAACATCAACGTTTTGATGACTAGAAAGCTCCATAGCCACATTCAGGGCCGAGGTAATTACGGTTAAGTGTTTTTGAGGATTAATTGACCTGGCCAGCGCAACCATGGTTGTTCCGGAGGCGATAATGATGGAGTCGTTATTGCCTATCATGGAGGCAGCCACTTTAGCTATTTTGTTTTTTTCCTCCGCGTTTAGTTTTTCTTTTTCTGATACTGGCTTGTCGCTGGTATATGGGTTAGTTTTTGATCCGCCCCCGTGAGTCCTGAAAAGCAGGTTTTTATCCTCCAGTAGTTTCAGGTCCTTTCGGATGGTTACCTCCGATACTTTCATTTGGGCGCTTAATTGTTGTACGCTTACATGCCCTGTATCTTGTAGTTTCTTTAAAATTAACTGATGCCTCTCCGTTATACTCTTCATGTGTTCAATTAATATATTGCCCAAAAGTAACAATATCGCTAAAGCTTTTCTATATAATTTGTAGTTCTGCCGGGTATATAATGTGTTTTATTTCATTTTGTTTCGAAATCGCAAAACATTATAGTTGTTTTTGTAAACCAATTATCAATCGTGCGTTTTTCGCGGCTTTTTCTTAAAAATTCAATTTGTTAATATTTTGATTTGTTTCGAATTGTTATTATTGTATAAATTTGAAATTTAAATCGAAATAGCTCAATACAGGCTAATAATGCAGTAATCATGGTTGAAACAAATCGGGACGATATCGTAACGTCAATAGTAGGCCCCGAAAAAATATGGGACGTAATTATAGTGGGGGGCGGGGCCACCGGTTTAGGCGCCGCGGTGGATGCGGCTTCGCGGGGGTATAAAACCATACTGCTTGAACAGGCTGATTTTGCAAAGGGCACATCAAGCCGCAGTACCAAATTAGTACACGGCGGGGTGCGCTATTTGGCCCAGGGCGATATTGGCCTCGTGCGTGAGGCTTTGTATGAACGTGGGTTGCTGCTTAAAAACGCGCCGCACCTGGTAAAAAATGAATCGTTTATTATTCCCAATTATGAATGGTGGGGCGGCGCTTTTTATACCATCGGCTTAACCATATACGATCTGCTGGCGGGCAAGCTGGGGTTTGGCCGGGCAAAGCACATATCAAAAAAGGATGTGATCGCTAAATTATCTACCATTAATCAGAAAGGGTTGTACGGAGGGGTTGTATACCACGACGGGCAGTTTGACGATTCAAGGCTTGCGGTTAACCTTGCTCAAACCGCACTTGAACAAGGGGCAACCGTTCTTAATTATTTTAAGGTAGTGAGCCTACTTAAAAGCGATCAGCAAAAAATAACGGGTGTTGTTGTTACCGATGTAGAAACCGGACAAAGCTATGAGCTGAAAGGAAAAACGGTTATTAATGCTACAGGCGTATTTGTTGATAACCTGCTGCAGATGGATAAGCCCGGCAAAAGGGCCATGGTGAGGCCAAGCCAGGGTGTACATATTGTGCTCGACAGGTCATTTATGCCAGGCGAGGATGCGTTGATGATCCCAAAAACAGAAGATGGGCGTGTGCTTTTTGCCGTGCCGTGGCATGATAAGCTGGTGGTTGGCACCACTGATACTCCGCTTAACGAACACAGTCTGGAACCCCGTGCACTGGAAGAAGAAATTGAATTTATTATCCGTACCGCCAAAAAGTACCTCACAAAAGTACCAACCCGTAAGGATGTGTTGAGCGTGTTTGCCGGCCTGCGCCCGCTGGCGGCCCCGGAAGGCGGATCATCAAAAACAAAAGAGATATCGCGCAGCCATAAACTGCTGGTGTCTGAATCAGGTCTGATCACCATAACAGGCGGAAAATGGACAACCTATCGGCGTATGGGAGAGGATACTATTGATAAAGCTATTGAAATTGGTAAATTAATCACCAAACCAAGCGTAACCAAAGATTTGCCTATACACGGAAGCAAAACCAATGTTGACCGTAACGATCATTTATATGTTTACGGAAGCGATGAAGAAGCCATACTTGCCCTGCTAAAAGAAAATTCAGAGTGGGCCCGTAAATTGCACCCGGATATGCCTTACCTTAAAGTTGAGGTAGTATGGGCAGTGAGGCACGAAATGGCCCGTAGTGTGGAGGATGTTCTGGCCCGCCGGGTGAGGGCTTTATTCCTGAACGCGCGTGCCGCCATTGATATGGCGCCAGAGGTTGCCAGCTTAATAGCAAAGGAACTTGGTAAAAACAAGGCCTGGGAAGTAGAACAGGTACAGACTTTTACCGATTTGGCTAATGGCTACCTGCTTGAACCTTATCATCCTTAATTAAACAATACCATACCAATTATATTATATACAAAACCAGGGAAACATACATTATGGAAGATTACATTTTAGCTTTAGACCAGGGCACAACCAGCTCCAGGGCTATCATATTTGATCATAAAGGACAGATTAGATCTGTCGCGCAAAAAGAATTTACACAGATATTTCCGCAATCGGGATGGGTAGAGCATGATCCGAACGAGATCTGGAGCACCCAGGCAAGTGTGGCAGCCGAGGCAACCGTTAAGATGGGCATTAACGGAACAAACCTGAAGGCCATCGGCATTACCAACCAGCGCGAAACAACTATTGTGTGGGACCGTGTTAGTGGTGAGCCTGTTTATAATGCCATTGTTTGGCAAGACCGCCGTACCGCTGCCTTTTGTGATAAGCTAAAGCAGGACGGCCATACTGATCTCATCCGCTCTAAAACCGGTCTGGTTATAGATGCCTACTTTTCGGCCTCAAAAATCAGGTGGATACTGGATAACGTAGAAGGCGCACGTGAAAAAGCCAACAAAGGCGAATTGGCATTTGGTACAGTAGATAGCTGGCTGGTTTGGAAATTTACCCGCGGCCGCGTGCACATCACCGATGTTACCAATGCCGGCCGTACCATGCTTTTTAATATACAAACTCAGCAATGGGATGATGAGCTGATTGCGATTTTCGACATTCCGAAAAGCATGTTGCCCGAGGTAAAACAATCAAGTGAGATCTATGGCGAAACAGCTACCACTATTTTTGCATCAAAAGTACCTATCGCGGGTATAGCCGGCGACCAGCATGCAGCGCTTTTTGGCCAGATGTGTATTGATAAGGCTATGGTTAAAAACACCTACGGTACCGGCTGTTTTATGCTGATGAATATTGGCGATCAGTTTATGGAGTCAAAAAATAACCTGTTAACTACTATAGCCTGGAAAATTAATGGCAAAATACAATACGCCTTTGAGGGTAGCATATTTATTGGTGGCGCGGTGGTGCAATGGCTGCGCGATGGTTTGGGGATAATTAAATCATCGGCCGAGGTAGAGCAGCTGGCTTTGGCCGTGAACGATACCCAGGGTGTATATTTTGTGCCCGCCTTTGCAGGGCTTGGCGCGCCATACTGGAAACCCGATGTACGCGGAACCATAGTTGGTCTTAGCCGCGGTACAACCGCCTCGCACATTGCAAGGGCCGCGCTCGAATCCATAGCCTTCCAAACAATGGATGTGCTGAAAGCCATGGAAGCTGATAGTGGAATGGAGATAAAAGAGCTTAGGGTTGATGGCGGCGCTACTAAGAACGACCTGCTGATGCAGTTTCAATCAAACTTGCTCAATTGTAAGGTGATCAGGCCTAATGTAGTAGAGACTACTGCGCTTGGGGCCGCTTACCTGGCTGGTCTTGCGGTAGGGTATTGGAACAGTGTAGAAGAGATACAACAGTTGTGGCAATCTGAAAAAGAGTTTGTGCCGGAGGGCGACGAGTCAGAGATAAAAAAGGCAGTACACGGTTGGCGCAAAGCTATCCGCACGGCACAGGTATCTGCCGAAGAATTGCCCGATTCTGAATTATTGTAACTATTTTAACCAGCCAATTATTTACCATTAAATTATATAAATATGTCTCCATTCATGGCTGAATTTATAGGCACTATGCTGCTTATACTTTTAGGTGATGGCGTAGTTGCCAATGTAGTTTTAAAAGATACCAAAGGAAATAACAGCGGGTGGATGGTGATCACCACCGCCTGGGGGCTTGCCGTTTTTGTAGGGGTGGTTGTTGCCGGGCCTTACAGCGGGGCCCATCTTAATCCGGCAGTTACCATCGGGCTGGCCATTGCGGGTAAGTTTGTCTGGGCAAGCGTGCTGCCTTACATAGCGGCGCAAATGCTTGGCGCGGCTGCCGGGGCATTCCTGGTATGGCTGATGTATTATGACCATTTTCAGCGTACCAATGATCCGGGGTCTGTGCTGGCGGTTTATTGTACAGGCCCTGCAGTGCGTAACTACATATCAAACATTGCCAGCGAAATCATAGGTACTTTTGTGTTGATATTTACTATTTTTTATATTTCAGGAGCCGAAATTACGCCAAGTAAAACGCCCGTTGGCATGGGTTCATTGGGGGCTGTTCCGGTGGCATTGCTGGTTTGGGTGATAGGTTTGGCCCTCGGGGGTACAACAGGCTATGCCATAAACCCCGCCCGCGACCTTGGCCCGCGTATTATGCACGCTATTTTACCCATGAAAAGCAAGGGCACCAGCGACTGGGCCTACGCCTGGATTCCCATTTTAGGCCCGGTAGTGGGTGCGGGTATAGCCGCCTTCCTGTACCAGTACCTGCGTTAAAGCGGCTTTTGGGATGATGACCTGGGAATCAGTTCGGTTTCTACCTGTTCTGTGGTGAATTCTTCAACCGGCCATTTGCTTTCAATTGTTTTGATGAGCATTTCGGTAGCCATCTGCCCTATCTGAAAAGCCGGCTGACGTACCACCGTTAAAGGCGGATCAAATAATTCCGTAGCATCTGAGTTGGTGAAGCCCACAATGGCAATATCCTCAGGGACTTTCATACCCATTTTTTTGAGTATGTGCATGCAGCTGATGGTAAGCCTGTCGCTGCCTATAAAAACGGCGTCGGGGCGTTCGTCCATGTTTAACAGCTCTTTAACGGCAAACTCAACCTCGTCCTGTATCATGCCGCCATGGTTGCAATATTTTAAATAGCCGGGCTTAAAATGAAGGCTGTATTTATCAAGCGCGGCTTTAAAACCATCAAACCTTTCGCGGCTAATCACCAGGTTGCTTGAACTGGTGAGGTGCGCAATTTTGGTAAAGCCCTCTTTTATCAAAAGTTCTGTAGCATCAAATGACCCTTTAAAGTTGTTGGCGATAATCTTATGCGTATTAATATCAGGCGCAACCCGGTCAAAAAATACAATCGGAAAACCTTTCTCATGCAGATATTTGTATTGTGAGGTATCGGCTGTTTCGGCAGATAAGGAAACCAGCAAGCCATCTACATGTCTTGACAGCAAGTGTTGCACGTTGGCCGTTTCCCGATCAAACGATTCGTGCGTTTGCGTGATGATAACATGATAGCCCCGGTTATAGGCAATAGATTCGATACCGTTAATAGCCTGCGAAAAATAGTCATTGGCCACCTCACACACCACTACGCCAATAGAATGGCTTTTTTGCTCCTTAAGGCTTAAAGCAATAGGGTTGGGGCGGTAGTTTACCTTCTCGGCATACTCCAGTACGAGTTTTTTGGTTTCGGCGCCTATCTCATAACTCCCGTTTAACGCTCTTGATACGGTTGATGTTGATAAACCAAGAGCCTTTGCTATATCCTTTATGGTGTAAGATTCAAACATGATTTGTTGTACTGATCCTGTTAAGATCAAACGGTTTTATAATTATAGGAATCATTTGTTATGCGGCTAAATTACTGTAAAAAATGAAATTTGTTAGAGTTTGCAAAGTTTACTTTAATACAATTAATAAGCCGGAAATCCTGCAATCGTTTCCGGGAACGATTGCATAGTTTTAGTTGGGCATATCTTTTTTTTATTAACCCAGAGTAATTAATCTTGTTTAGGGATTGGCTGCTTTCGGGTGATTAAAAACTCTTGAATTGTACTTGTCCTGCACCAATTATAACAACCATTACAATAAAAACATGTCTGTAAAAGGATCATTCGGTATAGTGGCCCTGCTTGTTGCAGGGGCGTTGTCGGCATCAGCCCAGGTTTCGCCATATTCCTGGAAAAATTTACCGCGGGTAAGTATGCCGGTATTTAAAAAAGATACTTTCAATATTTTAAAGTACGGCGCAAAGCCCGACGGGCTTACACTAAATACAGGCAGCATCAATAAAGCTATTGCCGACTGCAGTGCGAAAGGAGGAGGCGTTGTGCTTATTCCGCAGGGGCTTTGGCTCACCGGACCTGTGGTAATGAAAAGTAATGTAAACCTGCATGTAAACAGGGCTGCGCTGCTGCAGTTTACTGATGATAAAAGCCAGTACAAGCTGGTTGAGGGGAATTATGAAGGACATGTAGCCGTACGTAACGAATCGCCAATTTCGGGTATTAACCTGACTAATATAGCCATAACCGGCGATGGTATTATTGACGGGCATGGCGAAGTTTGGCGCGCCATCAGTAAAGAAAGGCTCACCGAAGCCGAATGGAAAAAGCTGGTGGCATCTGGCGGTATAGTGAGCGAGAACGGAAAAACCTGGTACCCATCTGCAAGTTATGTAAAGGGCCTTCAAACACCAGGCGCAGGTATTTTGGGCCGGGGCAAAACCCTTGCCGATAATGAGCCCATGAAAGATTTTTTCAGGCCGAACATGCTGGTGCTTACCAATTGTAAAAAAGTATTGCTGCAGGGAGTAACACTTCAAAATTCCGCGGCCTGGGATATTCATACCCTGTTGTGCGAAGATCTGAATGTGCAGAATGTTAGGGTGAGGAATAACTGGAACGCGCAAAACGGCGACGGTATTGATGTGGAATCGTGTAAAAATGTGCTGATAGAAGGCAGCACGTTTGATGCCGGCGACGATGGCATCTGTATCAAATCTGGCCGCGACGAGGAAGGCCGCAAGAGAGGTAAGCCAACTGAAAATGTGGTGGTACGCAATAATGTGGTTTACCGTGCACACGGTGGTTTTGTAATAGGCAGCGAGATGTCTGGCGGTGCACGTAATATTTTTGTGTACGACTGTACCTTCATCGGTACCGATATTGGATTACGCTTTAAAACTACCCGTGGCCGCGGCGGCGTTGTCGAAAATATCTTTATTAAAAATATCAGTATGCGGGCTATTCTTCATGAGGCCATATTGTTTGATATGTACTACGGCGGTAAATCGCCCGGCGAAGATGATGTAGTTAAAGATGAGGCTACTATCCCGGTAACGGAAGCCACCCCATCGTTCCGGAATTTCTATGTAAATAATGTAGCGTGCAACGGCGCAGAAAAAGCGCTTATGATCAGGGGATTGCCCGAAATGAGCATCAAGGGCATCCACATAGAAAACAGTACATTTCAAACCGACAAAGGAGCTGATATTATTGAAGGGCAGGATGTGAGCCTGAAAAATGTGTACCTGCAAAGTAAAGACAGCAATCCGCTTATCAACATCCAAAATGGCAGTAACATCATGTTTGATCATGTAACTTATAAGAACGCTGAGTTGCTTTTCAAAATCAGCGGTAAAAAATCGGCGGGGATTAAGTTGTTAAATACGGATACATCAAAGGCAAAAAATAAGGCTGTATTTGGCGCGGGGGTAGCTAACAATGTATTAGTAGTAAAATAGTTTGGAGAGGGAAAAGATGAAGAGATTACAGTTATTAATGCTAACCCTTTTTGCACCGCTTGTCTTGCTGGCGCAGGCAGTTACCTATCCAACCCATTTTACAGTAGCGCAGGATGGTACCGGCGATTTTAAGACCATACAGGAAGCTGTGAATGCCGTGCGCGATCTGTCGCAGCAGCAGATTTCTATTTTTATTAAAAAAGGCACTTATCACGAAAAGCTGGTTATTCCTTCATGGAAAACCAGGATTTCGCTGATTGGGGAGGACAAGGAAAATACCATTATTACCAACAGCGATTATTCAGGCAAGGAAAATCCGCAGGGAAAGGATGCTTTCGGCAAGCCAAAATTTACTACCTATACCACCTACACCGTTCTGGTGCAGGGTGATGATTTTATCGCGCAAAACTTAACTATCGTAAATGCCTCGGGACCTGTTGGTCAGGCCGTGGCACTGCACGTTGAGGGCGACAGGTGCGCTGTGTTTAATTGCCGCCTGTTAGGTAATCAGGATACCTTATATGCCGCTACAGAGGGTAGCCGCGAGTTTTATAAGGATTGCTACATTGAAGGTACTACCGATTTTATTTTTGGCGAAGCAACCGCGGTATTTGAGCATTGTACAATCAAAAATCTCCGGAATTCGTTTATTACAGCTCCGGCTACAACGCCACGTCAGCAGTTCGGGTTTGTATTTTTTAATTGCACACTTACCGCTGCCGATAGCGTGACCAAAGTTTTACTGGGCAGGCCGTGGCGCCCTTACGGAAAAACTGTGTTTATCAATACTGATATGACCAGCCCGGTATCTGCAACAGGCTGGGATAACTGGCGTAATCCCGAAAATGAGAAGACAGCTTTTTTTGCCGAATATAAAAGTACAGGCAAGGGAGCCAGTGTGCAGGGCAGGGCAGCATGGTCGCACCAGCTTACCGAATCTGAAATAAAAAAATACACCGTAAAAAACATCCTTGGCGGTAATGATAACTGGGATGTATCAGCATTAAAATAATCTGTATGATGAAGAAATTATTATTGGCATTTACTTTACTTTTTTCGGGCTTGCTGTTGCATGCGCAAACAGAAAAACCCTGGTCGCAGCGGATGGCGGCTACCGCTATGCATTTGTGGCAGGACTCTTTACCGGGGCATAACTGGTCGTATGACCAGGGTGTGGTTTTGCAAGGCTTGCAAAGTGTTTGGCTGCAAACTGCTGACAATGAATATTTTAAATACATACAGCGCGCTGCAGACAGGTATGTAACTGCCGATGGTGCCATTCGTACCTACAAAGCCGAAAATTATACGCTTGATAATATTTTGGCCGGGCGTAGTGTGCTTATGCTGGCCAATGTTTTAAACACTCCCAAATACTATAAAGCAGTTACTTTGCTGCGTAACCAGTTGAGCAAGCACCCGCGCGTACCCGAAGGCGGTTTCTGGCACAAAAAAATATATCCAGATCAAATGTGGCTCGATGGTTTATATATGGCCGGCCCTTTTTATGCACAGTATGCTGCCGTGTTTCATGAAGATGCTGATTTTGATGATGTAGCGAACCAGTTTATCCTGATGGAAAAACATGCCCGCGACCCTAAAACCGGTTTATTATACCATGGCTGGGATCAAAGTAAAAAACAAAAATGGGCCAACCCGCAAACAGGGCAATCTCCTGTATTTTGGGGACGCGCTGATGGCTGGTACGGTATGGGATTGGTGGATGCCCTGGATTATTTCCCGGCAAATCATCCAAAACGTGCCGAGTTACTGACAATTTTAAATCGTTTTGCTGCTGCTATTACCAACTACCAGGACAAAAATACCGGTGTATGGTACCAAGTATTGGATAAAGCAGGAGAAAAAGACAATTACCTGGAGGCCTCGGCATCGTGCATGTTTGTTTACACATTAGCCAAAGGTGTAAGGGAAGGTTATCTGCCCGCTAAATACCTGCCAGTGGCGCAAAAAGCCTATGCCGGTATCCTGAAACAGTTTATAGAAACCGATGCTGCCGGACAGGTTAATATCAAAGGTGTTTGCGGCGCTGTTGGCCTGGGTGGAAACCCATACAGGGATGGCAGCTATAAATACTATACCAGCGAACGCCCTGTAGTAAACGAAACCAAAGGCGTAGGCAGCTTTATGCTGGCCAGCGCCGAAATAGAGCGCCTGGCAAATGCAAAAGCCGGCATGGGTAAAACGGTATTGCTCGATAGCTATTTTAATAATGAGCATCATAAAGATATGACCGGCGCCAATATCCCTTTTCACTATAAATGGGAGGAGTGGGACAATAATGGTTTCTCTTTATTCGGGCATATTTTTAATACGTACGGCTTACATACAGCAACCTTATACCAAGCCCCCGATGCTGCAAACCTTAAAAAAGCGGCGGTTTATGTTATTACAGATCCTGATATCCCTAAAGAAAATCCGGATGCGAAATACATTGAGGAATCACATGTTAAAGCCATAAGCGACTGGGTTAAAAAAGGCGGCGTACTGCTGGTTTTAAATAATGATACTGGCAATGCCGAATTTAAACACCTGAACAAGTTGATGGCCAAATTCGGCATACAGTTTAATGAAAACAGTGTTAACCGTGTTGTTGGTCGCCAGTTTGAAATGGGGGCAATAAATATACCCGATGACAATACCATATTTAAAACCGCTAAAAAGATATACATCAAGGAGCTAAGTACTCTACAGCTCACATTACCTGCTGTGGCCCGGCTCAGCAACAAAAACGATATCGTTGTTGCCACAGCCAGGTATGGCAAAGGCACAGTACTGGCAGTAGGTGATCCGTGGTTTTACAATGAATATACCGATGGCCGTAAACTGCCGGCCGATTTTGACAACTTTAAAGCAGCCAACGATGTAGTGCAGTGGCTGGTAAAACAAACAACAGCAAAGTAATAGTAAATCAAATTAAATAGATACCCCAAAGCAATTAGTAGAATGATCTTATCAAAATACAACTTAAAAAAAATCAATGTTCCCGGTCTTGAACTTCCCGGAACGTCAATATTTGAACTGCCCGAAAAAGTATTACAATTTGGTACAGGAGTGCTTTTAAGAGGCTTGCCCGATTATTACATTGACAAGGCCAACCGTAAAAGCATATTCAACGGCCGGATAGTAGTGGTAAAATCAACAGACACCGGTTCGGTAACTGATTTTGATAAACAGGATAACTTATACACCATTTATTCAAAAGGGATTGAAAATGGCAAAGAGGTAAACGAGCAAATGATCTGTTCATCCATCAGCCGGGTATTATCAGCCGCTAAGGAGTGGGACACCATTTTAGAGGTAGCCCAAAGTCCCGATCTGGAGGTAGTAATTTCCAATACCACCGAGGTAGGCATTAAACTGGTAAAGGAAGATATACGCAAACATCCGCCGGAATCATTCCCCGGTAAGCTGCTTGCTGTTTTGTATGAACGCTATAAGGCCTTTAACGGCAGCGCTGACAGCGGCCTGACCATTATACCTACCGAACTGATTGTTGATAACGGTAAAAAATTAGAATCAATAGTACTGGAGCTTGCCCATCTCAACAAGCTGGAACCTGCCTTCATGGACTGGCTGGAAAGCAGCAACAGTTTTTGCAATTCGCTGGTCGACAGGATTGTACCCGGCAGCCCCGATAAAGAATTAAACACAACGCTTGAAGCTCAAAATGGTTACACTGATAACCTGAGCATCATGTCTGAAACTTATAGCCTGTGGGCAATTGAAGGCGACGAGAAAATAGCGTCGGTATTATCATTCAGTCAGGCCGATAAAGGGGTGGTTATAACACCTGATATTGAATTGTTCAGGGAGTTAAAACTGCGTTTATTGAACGGTACACATACGTTAAGCTGCGCGGTAGCATACCTGTCGGGCTTTAAAACGGTGAAAGAAGCCATGGACAACGAGCAGTTTACCCGCTTTATTACCCGGTTAATGCTTGATGAAATTAAACCTGCCATCCCTTATCAGATTGATGATGCCGTAGCAACGGAGTTTGCTGGTAAGGTTTTGGACAGGTTCCGCAACCCGAACATCAGGCACGAGTGGTTAAGCATTTCCATGCAGTACAGCACCAAAATAAAAATGAGGGTGATCCCTTTATTGCTTAACCATTACAAGCAGAGCAATGCCGTGCCGGAGTGTATGGCGCTTGGTTTCGCGGCTTTCATCAGGTTTATGCAACTTAAAGGCGGTACACTGGGCCAGTATACCGGAACAGCAAATGGCCATATTTATAAGGTTACTGATAGTCAGGCTGAATATTTTTCAAAAGTTTGGGAAAATGCTGATATCAATACTGTAGTACAAAACGTATTAAGTAATAAGGAACTGTGGGATGCTGACCTGAGCGCCTTACCCGGATTTAAAGATGCCGTAATTGAGCAATTTAATCTGATTAACGCGAAAGGGCAGCTGGAACTGAGCACTATTTAATATTAAACCGTCATGAAACAAAGAATTATAAAAGTACATCCGGCAGATAATGTTCTGGTAGCCCTTACCGATCTGCAGGCCGGTGAAGAGGTTGTTTACCAAAACAACTCCTATAAATTAGTTGATACCATACCTGCTAAACATAAATTTGCCATTGCCGATATTGCCGAAGGTGGCGAAATTATTATGTATGGTGTGTTGGTTGGTAAGGCGCAAAGCCATATCCCCGTTGGCGGTTTATTATCAACAGGTAATGTGGTACATGCTGCCAATAGCTTTTTAACAGGCAGCAGCCATACCGACTGGCACAAACCCGATGTAAGCAAATGGCAAAGTCAAACCTTTAACGGCTACCACAGGGAAGATGGCAGCGTAGGCACTGCCAATTACTGGCTGGTGGTACCCATGGTGTTTTGCGAGAACCGTAATATTGAGGTATTGCAGGAAGCGCTTGTAAAACAGCTGGGCTATGGCCGCAAAAAAACTTACGAGGTAAAAGCACAGCAACTGATCAATAAAATAAAAGGGGGCAGTACTATAGATGAGGTTTTGTATACCGAAATTGACGCCGGCACAGCCCAAAGTACCGGCGATAAGCTGTTCCCGAATGTGGATGGTATTAAATTTTTATCGCACACAGGAGGCTGCGGCGGTACCCGTCAGGATGCTACTACTTTATGTGGCTTGCTGGCAGGTTATATTACCCACCCAAATGTTGCGGGCGCTACTGTATTAAGCCTGGGCTGCCAAAACGCAGAGGTAAGGATATTACAGGAAGAAATTAACAAGCGGTCGCCAGATTTTAATAAACCGCTTTACATATTAGATCAGCAAAAAACAGGTAAAGAATCTGACCTGCTGGAACAGGCTATCCGTCAAACACTGGCCGGTTTAATGCAGGCCAATGCCAATGTGCGTAAACCTGCACCATTAAGCAAACTGGTTATCGGTTTGGAATGTGGTGGTTCTGATGGATTTTCGGGCATTTCGGCTAATCCGGCTATCGGTTATACATCCGATCTGCTGGTGGCGCTGGGAGGTTCGGTTATACTTGCTGAGTTTCCTGAACTGTGTGGTGTAGAACAAAACCTGATTGATCGCTGCTTTGATAAAGATAAAGCCGAACGTTTTGCAAGCCTGGTGAGCAGCTACAGCCAACGTGCCGAGGAGGCAGGTTCCGGTTTCTACATGAACCCATCGCCGGGCAATATTAAGGATGGCTTGATTACCGATGCTATCAAATCGGCGGGAGCTGCCAAAAAAGGCGGTACGTCGCCGGTAGCCGATGTGCTGGATTATCCCGAAAAGGTGACCAAGCCCGGATTGAATTTATTATGTACCCCGGGTAACGATGTGGAATCGACCACTGCCGAAGTTGGTTCAGGTGCCAATGTTGTTTTATTTACTACCGGGTTGGGCACGCCAACCGGTAACCCGATAACTCCTGTAGTAAAAATCGCTACTAATACCACTTTGTTTAATCGTATGAGCGATATAATCGATATCAATACCGGTACTATTGTAGAAGGGGATGAAACCATTGAGCAGGCCGGCGAACGGATACTGGACTATGTAGTGAAAGTAGCCAGCGGCGAAATTGAAGTAAGTGCCGTAAGGCATGGTCAGGATGATTTTATTCCGTGGAAAAGAGGCGTTTCTTTGTAAAATGATATTTGTGTAAATAATGAAAGTACTAACCTGTATAACACCCGGAAAACTGGAATACGGCACCGCCGAAGCTCCCCAGGTAAAACCCGGAAACGCCCTGCTTAAAATTAAACGGATAGGTATCTGCGGAACCGATCTGCATGCTTTTGAAGGTACACAGCCTTTCTTTAGCTACCCCCGAGTGCTGGGCCATGAGCTGGCTGCCGAACTCATTGATGCCGGCAATGCGCAGGGTTTTGAAAAAGGCGAATCAGTAACTTTTATACCTTATTTTAATTGCGGGCTTTGCATAGCTTGTCGTTCGGGTAAACCTAATTGCTGTGTTAATATACAGGTTTGCGGCGTACACACCGATGGCGGTATGGCCGAATATCTGCAGGTGCCATCGCACTTACTGGTACATGGCGAAGGTTTAAGCTTTGATGAACTGGCGCTGGTTGAACCTCTGGCCATAGGCGCGCATGGCGTGCGCCGGGCCAATGTACAACCTGGTGAGTTTGTGCTGGTAATCGGTGCCGGACCTATTGGTTTGGGTATTATGGAGTTTGCCCGTATTGCCGGTGCAAGCGTCATTGCTGCCGATGTTAACCTGCAGCGCCTGGCTTTTTGCAAGGATAATTTAAAGGTGGCCCATACCATAAACGTAAAAGACGAAAACATGACGGAGCGCCTGGCTTCCATCACCAATGGCGATATGCCAACCGTGGTAATTGATGCCACAGGCAACCAAAGGGCTATAAACGGCGCGTTTCAATATATGGCTCATGGGGCAAGATACGTATTAGTTGGCCTGCAAAGGGACGAGATCATCGTGAGCCACCCGGAATTTCATAAGCGCGAGGCTACCCTCATGAGCAGCCGCAATGCTACCCGCGAAGATTTTGAGCACGTTATCCGCTCCATGAAAAACGGATTGGTTGACCCGCAAACCTATATCACTCATCGGGTAACATTTGACGAGGTGAAAGATCAGTTTGAAAGCTGGCTCAATCCGGCCAATGGTGTAATTAAAGCCATGGTTGAAATATAAAATAATGAAGAAGATATCTGTAATACTGGGGTTGATTGCCGGTTTGTTTGGCTTTACTGCGGGTAATACTTTCGCGCAGCAAAAACATTTGCTCAACCCAAATAAGCTGAAAAGCTACGTTGGCTATTTTAATGCTATTGATACCGAAACGGTAAAGAATTACATCACCAACGATCATGCGTATGAATGGCTCGCCAACAACGTACCGCTGTTTGAATGTCCCGATTCGGCTATCCAGAAAATATATTATTACCGCTGGTGGACCTTCCGAAAACACCTCAAGCAAACACCCGACGGATTCATCTTTACCGAATTTATTACCCCGGTAAGCTTTACCGGGGTTTACAATAGCTCCAGCAGCGCGCTTGGTCACCAGGTTTACGAGGGCCGCTGGCTGCATGATCCGCAGTATATTAACCAGTATATCAACTTCTGGCTGTATGCCGATCCAAAGCAGAAAAAGCCACACCTGCATGCCTTCAGCAGCTGGATTGATGATGCGGTTTACAATTATTACCTCGTTAACCTCAATAAACCTTTCATACGGCAGGCATTGATTCCACTAAACTTAGATTATAACAAATGGGAGACCGAAAAGCAATTACCCTCCAAATTATTCTGGCAGTTTGACGTGCGCGACGCCATGGAAGAATCCATCAGCGGGGCGAGAAAAATTAAAAATATCCGGCCTACCATCAACAGTTATATGTATGGCAACGCCATAGCGCTCACCAAAATGGCGGCGCTGCTGGGGAACGATACCTTGCAAACCAAATACACCCAAAAGGCAGCCGAATTAAAAAAACTGGTACAGGACAGCCTTTGGAGCGATTCTGCCTCATTTTTTGAAGTGCGAAAGCCCAACGGAAATTTCGCCGATGCACGTGAGGAACTTGGTTTTATTCCCTGGTATTTTAACCTGCCGGCAGATAAACCGGACTATGCCAAACAATGGGATCAGTTAACCGATACCAAAGGTTTCAACGCGCCATGGGGTATCACCACAGCCGAACGGCGGCACCCCTTGTTCCGGACGCATGGTACCGGGCATGGCTGCGAGTGGGATGGGGCGGTATGGCCGTTCGCCACTACGCAAACCCTTAAGGGGCTGGCAAATCTGCTTACCAACTACCAGAACAAAGGCAGTATGACGCCAACTGTTTTTTATAACGAATTGCATAAATATGCCATGTCGCACATCAAGCGAGGCGTGCCTTATTTAGGTGAATACCAGGACGAGAAGACCGGTTACTGGCTTAAAGGCGACAATCCGCGCAGCAGCTATTACAACCACTCGGGTTTCTGTGATCTGGTAATCAGTGATTTAGTGGGCCTGAAACCACGGGCAGATAATATGCTCGAAATTTATCCCCTCATTCCGCAAAATCAATGGAAATGGTTTGCTTTGGATAATGTGCTGTATCACGGCCATACCATCAGCATCTTGTGGGATAAAACCGGAACCAAATATCATAAAGGCAAAGG
Source organism: Mucilaginibacter sabulilitoris (assembly GCF_034262375.1). Lineage (NCBI taxonomy): Bacteria > Pseudomonadati > Bacteroidota > Sphingobacteriia > Sphingobacteriales > Sphingobacteriaceae > Mucilaginibacter > Mucilaginibacter sabulilitoris. Next base: position 5,641,565 of record NZ_CP139558.1, on the reverse strand, counting down.
GTTTATCATTTATGCCGACGGCAAGGTGCTTACACGCAGCAAACTGTTAAAGCATGTGCTGGTAAAGCTGCCTGGTTAACCATAGCAGATCTTTACTGCGCTACTGACCATGTCATCTTTAATAAACTGTATAAAATAGTTTATTATTAGTTATTCCATAAATTCATATTCGTTGATTTTAGTCAACGGATATGAACGAGCTCATCTTAATAGCTTGGTGATAATGGTAATATCGTATAGTACCTTGAAAAAATATCAGATGAAAAAACCATCTCAGACCAATATTTTTGGATATTATACAACCAATTAAGTACAAATCTTAATACCATCTTAACATACCTGCTTTACCAAAGTTAAGTCCCCTGAAATGGCTTTGCGGCAAATGATTTTGAAAATGAAAATAAAAACAGCCCACACTTGCCACTTTTTTTTTATACTGTTATTCAGTTGTTTTGCCTTATCGGTAACAGCTAAAAACCCGGTTAAAAAGTTAACCATCGTATTGCCCGCAAAACACCATGAGCGGCTCGACTATGGCGCTCAAAAATTAAAACTGGCCTTGCAGCAGGCAGGGTACACCGTTACCACGCAAAAAGGCGCTAAGGCCGTTGCGGGCAATATCATTTTCATCGGTCTTTCACAGGACGTTGTTATTAAAGCCGCATTATCAAAGCAGCACATCTCCATTGCTAAAACGCCCGGTAAGGAAGGTTTCACCATCAATAGCAATGGTAATACTACGATTATAGCAGGTGCCGATAACTCGGGGGCTTTATATGGCTGCCTTGAACTGGCCGATCGTATTAAAAGTGCCCGCGCCTTGCCTGCTAAACTATCGGTAACAGATCAGCCCGAAATGGTTTTGCGTGGCGCTTGTGTAGGAGTGCAGAAACCTGCCCTGTTGCCCGGTCGTGGTGTTTATGAATATCCGTACACGCCCGAAAACTTTCCCTGGTTTTATAATAAGGCTTTATGGTTAAGATACCTTGATTCGCTGGCCGAAAACAGGATGAATTCCCTCTACCTCTGGAACGGTCACCCTTTTGCCTCGCTGGTAAAAGTAAAGGAATATCCTTACGCTGTAGAGGTGGATGATGCTACCTTCAAAAAAAATGAAGACATGTACCGCTTTTTGGCCAGTGAGGCCGATAAACGCGGTATCTGGCTGATACAGGGTTTTTACAACATTATTGTATCCAAGCCATTTGCCGAAAAAAACAACCTCAAAACGCAGGACCGCAACCGCCATATAGTGCCCATTATTGCCGATTATACCCGCAAATCAATCGCCACTTTTGTGCAAAAATATCCTAACGTAGGTTTGCTCATTACCCTGGGCGAAGCCATGGAAGGTGTAGGGCAGGACGATATAGACTGGTTCACCAAAACCATTATCCCGGGCGTACAGGATGGCTTAAAAGCATTAAACCGTACCGATGAGCCGCCTATTGTACTGCGTGCACATGACAGCGACGCGCCTTCGGTAATGAAGTATGCCAAGCCATTATATAGCAACCTGTACACTATGGCCAAATATAACGGCGAGGCGCTTACCACGTATGAGCCCCATGGCCCCTGGGCCGATCTGCACCGTACTTTAAGCCGCATTGGCACCGTGCAGATAGAAAACGTGCATATTCTGGCCAACCTCGAGCCATTCCGTTATGGGTCGGCCGATTTTATACAGAAATGTGTGCTGGCTATGCATAATAGCTATGGCGCCAATGGCTTACATATTTATCCGCAGGCCTCCTACTGGGACTGGCCATACACTGCCGATAATAGCGGTAACACGCGTTTATTGCAAATTGACCGTGACTGGATCTGGTATAAAGAATGGGCCCGTTATGCCTGGAATTGTCACCGCGACCGCTCAGACGAAATAAATTATTGGGCAAAACAACTTGCCGGTAAATATGGCAGTAATCAAACAGGCGGCAAGGATATTTTAACGGCTTATGAGCAATCAGGCAATATTGCTCCCGAATTGTTAAGGCGTTTTGGTATTACCGATGGTAACCGCCAAACCATGACACTGGGTATGTTGATGGCGCAGTTTGTTAACCCCGAGAAATTTGGCCTGTTCTCCTTGCTTTATAATTCCGAAGGCCCCGTAGGCGAAATGATGAGTGAATACGTCGAAAAGGAATGGAAGCATCAGCCCCATATTGGCGAAACCCCTGTTAAAGTGATTGACAGTGTAATAGCCCAGGGCCGCAAAGCGGTTGAAGCTATTGACCAGGCATCGGCAGGTATAACAAAAGACAAAGCCGAGTTTAACAGGCTCAAAAACGATATGTACTGCTATAACGCGCTGGCCAACAGCTACGCTTATAAGGCAAAAGCGGCGTTGTGGGTGCTGCGTTATAAATACTCAGATAACGTGGCCGACCTTGAAAAAGCCCTGCCCGAATTGCAAAGTAGCCTGGAATATTTCAGGGAACTGGTCGATTTGACCAAAAGTACTTATCTGTATGCCAACAGCATGCAAACCAAGCAGCGTAAAATACCGGTTGGGGGCAACGATGCCAAAATGAAAACGTGGGTAGAGTTGCTACCGGTTTACCAAAAGGAGTTTGATAATTTTAAACGGAACATTGATTCATTGAAATCGCCGCAAGCTTCGGCCAAAAAAACAGAAAAGATTGTTTTAACCGATGCCGCTGTAAATATCCAATCGGCAGGCTATTATAAACTTACTGCCGGTGAGCAGGTGTTTGCAGATACAACCGTCGCGATAAAAAATGTGGCACCTGAACTGGCCGGATTAAAAGCTATAAAACTAAACAAGGCCAGTCAGCTTAAAAATGGTACAGAACTAAAATTTACCAACAGTAAACCTGTAAAAGTATTAGTGGGCTTTTTCAGCACCAAAGATGCTGGTTATTCTCCCGCGCCGCAGCTGGAAACTGATGCCAGCGCCAATGATTACGGCCAGGCCGATAGTAAAATTGCCAATGCCATACAAATTGAAGGGATGCCGCCTGTTAATGTTCATTCTTACACTTTTAAAGCAGGTACCAATACGCTTACCCTGGGTAAGGGAGCCTGTTTAATTTTAGGTATAGTTGACGATAGCGCTGTTATCCCGGTTTATGATGCCGGTTTAAGCAATGCTGGAAATATTAAGGATTTACGCTGGTTGTTTAATTAAATTTAGGCTATGAAAAACATGCTATCATTGGCCTTTAAACAATTAGGCTTTGCTGCAATACTAACACTTACAGCTGGTTCGGCCAGTGCGCAAACCAATTTAAAACTGTGGTATAAACAGCCAGCTCAAAAATGGACTGATGCTTTACCCATCGGGAACGGTCGTTTAGGGGCCATGATATTTGGTGGAGCAGATGAAGACCGTATCCAGTTTAATGAACAAACACTGTGGACAGGCGGCCCGCGCCATTATGAGCGCGAAGGGGCGGTAAAGTATTTGCAACCCATACGTCAGCTCTTGTTCGACGGCAAACAACCCGAAGCCGAGGCGTTGGCCCAGCAACATTTTATGGGCATGAAAAGCAATGAAGCTAATTATGCAGCGGATTCTGCCGCCTGGTTAAAAAAGGTAAGCTCGGCTATAGCACCTGCCGCTGCCGGTTTTAATGATAGCCAATGGAAAACCATCACGTTCCCTGCAGCAAATGGCTGGGAAACTATTCCCGGTTTTGAAGGCCTTGATGGTGCTGTTTGGTTGAGGACTACCATTGATGTTCCGGCGAACATGACAGGCAAAAACATGATATTGAATATTGGCCGCGTGCGCGATATGGATTTTACCTACGTTAACTGTAAACTCATTGGTTCATCGGCAAATACTAATAGTCGTAAGTATACCATTCCGGCAGGTTTGCTGCATGTTGGTAAAAACACTATAGCAGTTCAGGTCATTAATTTTTTTGACAAAGGTGGACTTACTACTGTTAAAGAAAAATTCGCCGTTTATCCAGAAGGAGAGAAACCCGAGAATGGCATCCTGTTAAAATCACAATGGAAATACTGGGTACAGAATGAAAACCCGCCATCATACCCGCGCTACAACGCCGACTACCAGCCATTTGCCGATGTATATCTGCAATTTCCTAAACAAACAGTAGCAGATTATAAACGCGACCTGGATATCAGTAACGCTACAGCCCATGTAACTTACAAAGCGAACGGTATAACCTATACCCGCGAATACCTGAGCAGTGCGCCCGACCAGGTGATCGCTATTCATTTAACTGCTAGCAAACCGGGCAGCATCACCTTAAAGGCATTGTTGAAAAGTCTGCATAAAAACTATATCACCCGCAAAATAGATGATCATACGCTGGCGCTGTCATTAAAAATACATGACGGGGTGTTAAAAGGTGAAAGTTATCTGCATGTTCAGCATAAAGGCGGTAGGGTATCGGTAACCGCAAATAATATCAGTGTTACGGACGCTACCGAAGCCACCTTTTATTTAGCTGCCGCAACTAATTTTAAAAACTATCATGATGTTTCGGGAGATGCCGGGGCAATATGTAAAAAGCAAATAGCGGCTATCGCCAATAAAAGCTACGCCGCCGTCAAAACAGCACACGTTAAAGATTATCAAAAGTATTTCAACACCTTTTCTATCGATCTGGGCAAAGGATCTAACGCGGACCTGCCAACCGATGAGCGGATACTGAAGTTCGGGGAAACTCCCGATCCGGAGTTTGTAACGCTATATGCCCAGTATGGCCGGTACCTGCTCATATCTTCTTCACGCCCCGGCAATGGTCCGGCAACGCTGCAGGGCTTATGGAACGATTTGCTTACACCACCGTGGGGCAGTAAATACACCACCAATATTAACCTACAGATGAATTACTGGCCTGCGGAGGTGCTAAACCTTTCTGCTTGCAGCCAGCCATTTCTCAGTATAGTTGATGATCTGGTACAAACCGGTAGGCAAACAGCAAAGGCACACTATGGAGCGCCGGGCTGGGTGCTGCACCATAATACCGATCAGTGGCGGGGTACCGCGCCGGTAAATGCCTCAAATCATGGTATCTGGGTGAGCGGCGGCGCCTGGCTTTGCCATCAGCTGTGGGAGCATTATTTATACTCGCAGGACGAAGATTTTTTAAAGAACCATGCCTATCCCGAAATGAAGGGCGCGGCGGAGTTTTTTGTACACTTTTTAGTGAAAGACCCTAAAACCGGATACCTTATCAGCGCCCCATCCAATTCGCCGGAACATGGCGGACTGGTGGTCGGGCCGACCATGGATCACCAGATCATCCGCGACCTGTTTAAAAATTGCATCAAGGCATCAGAAATTTTAGGCATCGACAAAACATTTGCAGATACACTGAGGACAACATATAACAAGATAGCGCCAAACAAGGTTGGCAAATATGGCCAGTTGCAAGAGTGGATGGAAGATAAGGACGATACTGCCGATACGCACCGCCATGTGTCGCACATGTGGGGAGTATTTCCGGGCACCGATATTACCTGGGACACACCCGGATTGATGAAGGCTGCCGAAAAATCAATGCAATACCGTGGCGACGAAGGCACAGGCTGGAGCATAGCCTGGAAGGTAAATATATGGGCCCGGATGCGCGAAGGCGATCATGCTTACATGATGTTCAGGAAACTGCTTTCACCAGCCGATGTAACCTCCGGAAAAGAAAAAGGTGGTGTTTATCATAACCTGTTCGACGCACACCCACCGTTTCAGATTGACGGGAACTTTGGCGGCGCGGCAGGTCTGGCCGAAATGCTGCTGCAAAGCCAGGGTAATGATATTGAACTGCTTCCGGCGCTGCCATCTGCGCTGGCAGAGGGCAATATTAAAGGCATTTGCGCCCGCGGCGGCTTTGAACTGAATTTTACCTGGCAAAACGGAAAATTGCAAAGTGTAGAGGTGCTGTCAAAAACAGGCGGCGTTTGCCATCTGCGCTATCAGGACAAAACTACGAGCCTTAACACACAGCAAGGTAAAACCTACCGGTTTAGTGCCGATCTGAAACAATTATAAAATGGGGGGAGGTATTGGGTACATAAAAACACGCGTTAGCGGGCTGAAACATCAGCTGGCTATTGTGCTTTTTATCGGTCTGCTGCCTGCTTTTATGCCGAATATCGCATCCGCTCAGCAAAATACACGGCAGGATATATTGCTCAACACTAACTGGCATACCATTGCCGATGAGCAAAATAGTAAAGCCTATGCAGGTTTTGAACAGGCGGGGTTTTCAACAAAAACCTGGCTGCCCGCAAATATACCCCATAACTGGGATACGTACGAAGGCTATCGCCGCCTGAAACATGGAAACAAACATGGGTATGCCTGGTACCGCAAGGTGTTTGCCTTACCGGTAAAGCAAACAGGCAAAAGATATTTTTTATGGTTTGAAGGCGTGGGTTCTTACGCAACGGTGTGGCTGAATGGCAGGCAAGTAGGTTACCATGCCGGCGGCCGCACCACTTTTACCCTTGATGTTACCGATGTTATAAAAGCGGGTAAGCAAAACCTGTTAGCCGTCAGGGCCGATCATCCAGCCTACATTAAAGATCTGCCGTGGGTGTGCGGGGGCTGCTCAGACGAAACCGGTTTTTCGGAAGGTTCGCAGCCTATGGGTATCTTCCGGCCGGTGCATTTGATAGTTACCAATCCCGTGCGGATTGAACCTTTTGGGGTACACATCTGGAACGATACCACCGTGTCGGAAAAATCAGCTACCCTCAACCTCGAAACAGAGATAAAAAATTATGGTAACCTGTCAGCAAATGTAAAAATTGTAAATATTTTGGTTGACGAGAAGGGGAAGTCAGTTGCGCAAACGGGCTCTACCGGCAATGTGGAGTCAGGAGATAAAATAGTGGTCAAAAATGCGCTGAAAAATGTTAAAAACATTCATTTATGGTCGTTAAATGACCCGTATTTATACAATTTGATCACGCAAATATGGGAAAATGGTACCCTGAAAGACCAAATCAAGACACCCTACGGTATCCGTTGGATCAGCTGGCCTATCGGTCGGAATAACGGCGACAACCGGTTTTACCTGAATGGAAAACCAGTCTTTATAAACGGCGTTGCCGAGTACGAGCACCTGATGGGAAAAAGCCAGGCTTTCAGCAATGCCGAGATCAAATCGAGAGTAACGCAGGTAAAAGCTGCTGGTTTTAATGCCTTCAGAGACGCGCATCAGCCTCATAATCTGGAATATAACAAATATTGGGATAAGCTGGGCATCCTGTGGTGGCCGCAATATTCGGCACATATTTGGTTCAATTCGCCTGAGTTCAGGGCAAATTATAAGGCTTTGCTGGTTGATTGGATCAAGGAACGCCGCAATAGCCCTTCTGTTATTTTGTGGGGTTTACAGAACGAAAGCAAGTTACCAACTGATTTTGCCCGGGAATGCAGCGAACTGATCCGCAAACTTGACCCAACAGCCTCATTCCAGCGCAAAATTACTACCTGCAACGGTGGTTCCGGCACCGACTGGGACGTACCTCAAAACTGGACAGGTACGTATGGTGGCAACCCGCTAACTTATGGCGAAGACCTTAAAAAACAGGTCCTGGTAGGCGAATACGGTGCATGGAGAAGCCTTGGTTTGCATACGGAAGGAGCTTTTAACCAAAACGGTCCGCTAAGCGAGGACAGGTTAAACCAACTGATGGAAACCAAAGTGCGCCTGGCCGAATCGGTTAAAGATCAGGTTGCAGGGCATTTTCAGTGGCTGTTATATTCGCACGAAAATCCGGGCCGCATACAAGGCGGCGAAGGGCAACGTGAGCTGGACAGGGTTGGCCCCATAAATTATAAAGGGCTGTTTACTCCCTGGGGGCAACCTACGGACGCATTTTATATGTACCGGGCCAACTATGCTCCAAAAGATAGGGGACCGATGGTTTACATTGTATCACATACCTGGCCAAACCGCTGGTTAACAGCAGGTAAAAAGGATAGCATAACTGTTTATTCCAATTGCGATGAGGTGGAGCTGTTTAACGATGTTGAGCATATTTCGCTTGGAAAAAAGAAGCGTGGCGGCGTCGGTACCCATTTTCAATGGGATGCGGTTGATATAAAATACAATGTTTTGTATGCTATTGGATATGTAAATGGGAAGGCGGTGACGCATGACCAGATCGTGCTTAATCATTTGCCAACTGCCCCGCATTTAAAAACAGCTATCCAAAACACTGTTTTGCTTAAACCTGCCGCAGGGTATAATTACCTGTATCGTATAAATTGCGGAGGCCCTGATTATAAAGACAGTTACGGAAATATATGGGTAGCAGACAAGCACCAGGACAATAAAAAACAAACCGGCTCATTAAGCTGGACTGACGATTATCCCGGCATGCCGGCCTTTTTTGCCAGTCAGCAGCGCACGTTTGATCATATTTCTGGCACTAAAGATGAAGCTTTGTTCCAGACATTCAGATATGGCATGGATAAGCTCAGGTTTAACTTTCCAGTACCGGATGGTGATTATCGAGTTGAATTCTATTTTACGGAACCTTGGTATGGTACCGGAGGGGGGATGGATTGCACCGGATGGCGCTTATTTGATGTAGCTGTTAACGGCATAACCAAAATTAAAAACCTCGATATTTTTAAAGAAGCCGGTTATGCTAATGCCATGAAGAAAACGGTCGCCGCTCACGTAACCGGTGGAACATTAACGGTTTCTTTCCCGGATGCTGAAGCTGGTGAAGCCATTATTTCAGCTATCGCGGTAAGTTCATTAAATCCTATAGCAAAATCGGGCATTTATAACCATGGTGTAATTGAGCAATTAAAAGCTGATAAGGGCTGTTCGGTACAAAGTTGGCTTGACATTGGGCAAAAACAATATGCAGATAACAAAATTACCTTTAGCAACCTGCCTCCGGTTTTATACGGTGCCGACTGGATCCGGACAAATAATATAAAATCCGTTTCATCAGCTTCCTTTAAAGTAAATGCCGACGCAGACGTTTTTGTAGCCATGGATGCAGATCCGCAACAACGGCCCGCATGGCTAAGTAAATATGAGGTAACAGGTCAGTTTGTAGAAACCGACGCCGATGGCGGGCACAAATTGGCAGTTTATCGCCAGCGATTTAAGAAAGGCGACCTTGTTTCATTGGGCGAAAACAAAGGTAAATACATGTACACCGTTATCGTACTGCCGGTAACTACATTAGAACCTGCTACCGATCTGCGTAAAACGGTTAGCTACAAAACCGAAACAGCCGAATTAAAGGGCGATGGGATAGTAAAAGATACTTTGAATGGTAAAAACGTAGTTCGCTTTACAAAAGATGGCAGTAATGGCGTATCGTTCCCGGTAACACCGGGTGTGGGCGCTATGTATGCCCTGCGCATTAAATATTATAACCAAACCGATAAAACTTTCACTGCAAAAATGCAGTTACTTGCCGCCGATGGTACGTTGATGAACGAAGAAAATATTAGCTTTAAGCCTGTACCTAAAAACAAATCGGGCACGGTGGCAACCACAACCGGCACAAGTATTAATGCAGGCAATTATAAACTGGTTATTACAGGTATACAGGCAACAGGCTTATGCATATCGGGTATTGAAATGCAGTAACTTATAACATCATGATCAAAAGAATTTATTTATTGCTGTTGATATTACCTGTGCAGTTATTTGCGCAGGGGATAAAAGTTATTAACCCGCAATGCGAATACAAGCAAAATCCGCAGGGTATTGAATCGGCATCGCCGCGGTTAAGCTGGGAGTTGGAAAGTGGGCAGCACAACGTATTGCAAACCGCATACAGGGTATTAGTAGCCGATGATGCTGATAAGTTAAAGAACAATACCGGTAATGTGTGGGATTCAAAAAAGGTGAGTTCGTCTGCTTCGTTGCAGGTGATCTATAAAGGCATAAAACTGCAGGCATCTAAAACATACTATTGGAAAGTGATGGTATGGGATAATCACCAGCAGGTTTCTGCATGGAGTGCAGCGGCCAATTGGCAAATGGGTTTGCTGAGTAAAACAGACTGGAATGGAGCCGACTGGATAGCGTATGATAAACTGCCCGATACATCAGCCATTGTTCCATTTTATCATGGCAGAGGTCCCAAAAAACTGGGCATGGCCAATGACGTATTACCGCTCATCCGTAAAACATTCAGTATCGGTAATCAACTTAAAAAAGCTACACTTTATATATGCGGATTGGGCCATTTTGACCTGAGCCTGAACGGCAAAAAGGTGGGCGACCATTTCCTCGATCCCGGATGGACTCAATACAACAAACAAGCGCTGTATGTGCCATTTGATATCACCAATCAGCTTATCGCAGGTCAAAATACCATAGGAGTAATGTTGGGCAACGGGTTTTATTATATCCCGCGCGATAAACGTTACCGCAAACTTACCGGCGGATATGGTCACCCCAAAATGATATGCAGGCTGGTGATGGAATATCAGGATGGAAAGACAGAGAATTTAGTGAGTGATGCCTCCTGGAAAACAGCGCCGGGTCCTATAACCTTTACCAGCATTTATGGTGGAGAAGATTATAATGCAAACCTGGAGCAAGCAGGGTGGAATGCCAATGGATTTAACGATAACCAATGGCAAAAGGCAATAGTTGTGGACGGGCCGTCTTTGTTAAATGCGCAAATGGCCGATCCGCTAAAGATCATGCAGGAATTTACTCCTGAAAGTAAAAAGCAGCTCAGTTCGGGTGAATGGGTATATGACCTCGGGCAAAACTTTTCGGGTATTCCACAAATTACCGTTCAGGGCAAAAAAGGCGATACGGTAAGGATCATTCCGGCCGAACTGGTTAATGCTGACGGGAGCGCCAATCAAAAAGCATCCGGTAACCCTCATTATTACAATTATATTTTAAAGGGTGATGGCTTGGAAACCTGGCAACCGCAGTTTACCTATTACGGCTTCCGGTATTTACAGGTTGAGGGTGCAACACCGCAAAATGAGACCAATACATCGCGTAAACCGGTAATAGTAGCTATAAAAGGTTTACATACCCGTAACGCCGCGGCTACTATGGGCAAATTTACCTGCTCAAATGAGCTGTTTAATCGGACTTTCAAGCTGATTGACTGGGCCATGAAAAGCAATATGGCTAGTGTATTTACCGATTGCCCTCACCGCGAAAAGCTGGGCTGGCTGGAAGAGGCGCATCTGGTTGGCAGTTCGTTACATTATAATTATGATATAACCGGTTTAACCCATAAATGCATCAATGATATGCGTATAGCGCAAACCGAGGATGGGTTGATTCCGGAGATAGCGCCTGAGTTTGTAAAGTTTGATGAACCTTTTCGCGATTCGCCGGAGTGGGGGAGTAATGCCATCATTTTGCCATGGTATGTATACCAGTGGTATGGCGATAAACAGGTATTGACCGAAAGTTATGATATGATGAAACGCTATCTCACTTATCTTGATAAAAAAGCAGAAGATCACCTGCTTTACCAGGGTCTGGGCGATTGGTATGATCTTGGGCCAAAGCATCCCGGTGTTTCGCAATTAACCCCTAAAGGTATCACTGCATCGGCCTTGTATTATTACGATCTGGATATTGCCGGTAAAATTGCGGTGATGTTAGGGAAAACGGAAGATGCTGCAGCTTATAAAAAACTGGCAGCACAAGTAAAATCAGCTTATAACAAAAAATTCTTCAATGCCGAAACCAAACAATATGGCAGCGGCAGTCAGGCTGCAAATGCCATGTCCGTTTATGCAGGCCTGGTTGAGCCGCAATATAAAACGGCTGTGGTGAACAACATTGTGAAAGATATCCGCGACCGTGGTAATAGCCTTACCGCGGGGGATATTGGTTACCGCTACCTGCTGAGGGTATTGGATGACGAAGGTCGCTCAGATGTGATATTTGATATGAATAGCCGTGATGATGTGCCGGGTTATGGCTATCAGCTGGCTCATGGGGCAACTGCTTTAACCGAATCATGGGCAGCACTGCCTTCTGTATCAAACAATCACTTTATGCTGGGCCATTTAATGGAGTGGTTTTATAGCGGGCTGGCAGGTATCCGCCCCGCGGATGATGCCATTGCGTTTAACAAAATTGAGATCAGGCCCGAAACAGTAGGGAATGTAACCTCGGCCAGTGCCAGTTACCAATCGCCTTATGGCACTATATCAAGCAGCTGGAAAAAGGCAGCGGGTAAGTTTGAACTGAGCGTAAGCATCCCCGCAAATACTACTGCTACCATCTGTCTGCCGGTGAATAAAACTGCTTTGATTACCGCGGACGGGCAAAATATAAAAAGCAGGAAAGATATGAAGTTTATAGGTTACCGTGACGGTAAAGCACTGGTTAAGGCCGGTTCTGGTAATTACACCTTCACTGCCAGGTAAAACGATTGTAAGAAAAGTATGAAATACACATTTAAGCACATTTTATTATTGGTTTGCATCATAGCATCAGTTAAAGCAAACGCGCAAACCCAGGCTAAAACTGTACCCGATAAGGTAATGCAGGATATATATCAGCAGGTAAAGACACCTTATAAGTATGGATTGGTTATAGTGCCCGACAGCAATTCGAGAAAAGCCGACTGCCCAAGTGTTTTCAGAAAAGGGAACAAGTGGTACATGACCTACATTATATTTAATGGCCGGGGTTATGAAACCTGGCTGGCCGATAGTAAAGACCTGCTGCACTGGAAAACCCAGGGCCGCATTTTGTCTTTTTCTGACACTTCGCAATGGGACGGTAACCAGAAAGCTGGATATATAGCCTTACAGGATTATAAATGGGGAGGCTCTTATGAGTTGCAAAAATATCAGGATAAGTATTGGATGTCATATTTCGGAGGACATAGCACCGGGTATGAAAAAGGCTTGCTGTCTATCAGTATAGCCTATACCGACAAAGATCCGGGCACCGTTCATGATTGGCAGCGATTAGGGCATCCGGTATTGTCAAGTACCGACGCCAACGTAAGCTGGTGGGATAATCATACCCAGTACAAAGAAACCGTAATATGGGATAAAACGAAACTTACCGGGCATCCTTTCGTAATGTATTACAATGCCAATGGCGATAGCGTGAACAAAAAGCGCGGAGCCGAGCGTATAGGCATGGCCGTATCTGATGATATGCTGCACTGGCAGCGTTTTGGTAAAGATCCGGTGCTGAATCATGGCGACGGCATTACCGGAGACCCTTACATTCAAAAGATAGGTGACGTTTATGTGATGTTTTATTTCGGGGCTTTCTGGAAAACCGGTACATCGGGCGTGTTTAACCGCTTTGCAGCCTCTTACGACCTGGTGCACTGGACGGATTGGACTGGAGAAAAGCTCATTGAATCGTCAGAACCTTATGATAATATGTTCGCCCATAAATCATTCGTGGTGAAATATAAGGGTGTGGTTTATCACTATTACTGCGCGGTTAACAAATCAGATCAGCGGGGTATTGCGGTGGCTACGTCTAAAGATATGGGTAAAAGTGAGTTGAATTTCGTAACACCACCGGTTAAAAAGAAGAAACAATAAATGAAGGATGTAGAGACGTATCACATGCGCCTCGTACGAGTTAATATAAGTTTATGAATTACCGCTATTTTTTATTGTTGATCTGGTTTAGTTGTGCAATCACGGTACAGGCCCAAAATACACGCAAAACCGAGAATTTTGATGCCGGATGGAAATTCTTTTTGGGTGATGAACCCCAGGCAAAAAATACTGCATTTAACGATGCCAAATGGCGCAATTTAAATTTGCCTCATGACTGGAGTATTGAAGGACGGTTTGATGCAAAAAATCCAACCACACAAGCCGAAGGTGGTTTACCTGCGGGCATAGGCTGGTACAGGAAGAGCTTTACAATTCCTGCTTCTGCAAAAAACAAGAATGTGTTTATTGATTTCGATGGGGTATTTCATAACAGCGAGGTTTGGATAAACGGGCATTATCTTGGTAAACGGCCAAACGGGTATATATCCTTTCGGTATGATCTTAGTAAATACCTGAAATTTGGCGGGCAAAATACCCTTGCTGTAAGGGTAGATAACACCGATCAGCCAAATTCGCGCTGGTACACCGGCTCAGGTATTTACCGTAATGTTTGGCTGGCAACAACTGCCAAAACCTACCTTACCAATTGGGGTACGTTTATAACTACCCCGCATGTTGATGAAAAATCAGCGGAGATAGCCCTGAATGTAGCTGTACATCAATCGCCTGCAATAAATAAAAAATTAGCTGTTCAAACCGTAGTATATGACGCCGCAGGGAAGCTGGTTGTACAAAAAATATCGGCCATAAATAACACTACTGATACGGTTGTTACCGTTGACCAATCGTTGCAGGTAAATAATCCACGTTTATGGTCTGTTACCGATCCATACCTGTACAAAGTAGTGGTAAAAGTGTTGGAAAACGGCAAAGTAGTTGACGACCATACCACACAAACAGGCATCCGCTATTTTAATTTTGATGCTGATAAAGGGTTTAGCTTAAATGGCAAACCCATGAAAATATTGGGTGTATGTATGCACCATGATCAGGGGGCTTTGGGGACTGCGGTAAACATACGCGCTATTGAGCGCCAGCTGCAAATATTAAAAACTATGGGTTGCAATGCTATTCGCACATCTCATAATCCGCCTGCTCCGGAACTGCTTGACCTGTGCGACAAGATGGGCTTTTTGGTAATGGACGAGGCTTTTGACATGTGGAAGAAAAAGAAAAGCAAGTTCGACTATCACCAGGACTGGGATCAGTGGCATGTGAAGGATTTGCAGGATCAGGTGCTGCGTGACCGCAACCATCCTTCCATATTTGTCTGGAGCATTGGTAATGAGATCAGGGAACAGTTTGATAGTACAGGTATTAGCATTGGCCGCGAGCTGGTTGGCTTGGTGAAACAATTGGATAAAACAAGGCCGGTTACTTCGGCGCTGAGTGATGCTGATCCTAAAAAGAATTTTATTTATCAGTCAGGAGCGCTTGATCTGGTTGGATTGAATTATCACCAGGAAGTTTATGCTGATTTTCAGAAGAATTATCCGGGTCAAAAATTTATTGCAACCGAAAATATGTCGGCACTGGCTACTCGCGGGCATTATGATATGCCGTCAGACAGCATCAGGCGCTGGCCAAAGGATGGTAAAACGCCTTTGAAAAATGGCAATGCTGATTTTACCGTATCGGCCTATGACAATGTATCGGCTTATTGGGGTTCAACTCATGAAGAAACGTGGAAGATCATTAAGAAATATGATTTCCTGTCGGGATTATTTGTGTGGACGGGATTTGATTACATAGGCGAGCCAACACCGTATTTGTGGCCGGCACGCAGCTCTTACTTTGGGATAGTTGATCTGGCAGGCTTCCCCAAGGACGTTTATTACATGTATCAGAGCGAGTGGACAAACAAGCCTGTTTTGCACCTGTTGCCGCACTGGAACTGGAAACCTGGCCAAACCGTTGATGTTTGGGCCTATTATAATAATGCCGATGAGGTAGAAGCTTTTTTGAATGGCAAATCATTGGGCATCAGGAAAAAGAACGGCGATGATCTGCATGTAATGTGGCGGGTTAAATATGAACCAGGCATATTAAAAGCAGTTTCGCGCAAAAATGGTAAGATTGTTTTAACAACACAGGTTGCCACAGCCGGCGAGCCTTACCGCATACAGCTTAAAGCCGACAGAATAAACCTAAAAGCCGATGGCAAAGATCTATCTTTTATCACCGTATCAGTTCTGGATAAAAACGGCAATCTGGTGCCCAATGCCAATCAGCTTATTAAATTTAAGGTAAGAGGTAGCGGTATATTAAAAGCCGTTGATAATGGATCGCAAACAGATCTTGACCCTTTTGCGGGTAACGAGCACCGTGTATTCAATGGTTTAGGGCTCGCTGTTATACAGTCAAAAATAAGGGCTGGATCTATAACAATCAGTGCAGCGGCCGATGGATTGCAACCGGCTCAAATTAGTGTTGCAAGCCGTTAGCAGTTGTAAAGCCAAATGATAATATCATACAATACCCTGAAAAAATATTATATGAAAGGGCAGTAGTACAATACTACATTTGCCTATACAATAGTAAACCACTATATATAAATCTTAATGAAAATCCAATTTAAAGCATGAAAGTGTTGCCTGTGCTCGATTTTACCATTATAGGTATTTACCTGATCGGGATGGTATTGGTTGGCTTTTATTTTTCGCGTAAAAATAAGAATGCCGAACAGTTTACCATGGCATCAGGTTTAATACCGGGTTGGGCTATCGGGCTTTCTATATATGCCACATTTTTAAGCAGTAACACTTTTTTGGGCGTGCCGGGCAAGGCATACGGTGGTAACTGGAATGCTTTTGTCTTTAGCCTGTCGATGCCGTTGGCAGCATGGGTAGCGGTAAAATATTTTGTACCATTTTATCGTGGTACCGGGGAGATATCAGCCTATACTCATTTTGAAAAACGCTTTGGCCCGTGGGCACGTACTTATGCAGTTGTTTGCTTTTTATTAACACAGTTGGCCCGTATGGGATCGGTATTTTTTGGTATTGCATTGAGTCTTCAGGCGCTTACCGGCATATCTATGAAAATGATCATGCTGATCATGGGAATTGCCATTATCCTGTACACTGTATCGGGTGGAATAAAAGCAGTAATATGGACAGAGGTAGTACAGGGAATTATTAAAACATTGGGCGCTATATTAATTATCTATCTGGTAGTTACCAACATACCTGGCGGCTTTACAAAGATCATGGATATTGGCAAGGCCGATCATAAATTTAGTTTGGGCGATTTCTCCCTTAATTTTACCGGGCCAACTTTTTGGGTGGTGTTGTTTTACGGGTTCTTTATCAATCTCAATAACTTTGGGATGGATCAGAACTATATACAACGTTATCATGCTGCTAAATCAACCAAAGAGGCTGCAAAATCGGTATGGTTGTGTGTGTGGATATATGTGCCTGCATCGTTTCTGTTTTTTGTGATAGGCTCCTGTTTATATGCCTATTACAGTCAGCACCCCGATCTTATTTTAAGCATAAAACATCAGGCGGCTATAGAGCGCCTGCCTTTAACAGCTACACCCGAGCAGATTAGCGGTTTAATGACCAAACTAACACCAGCCGATTATGGAGATAAAATAATGCCGCATTTTATGGTAACTAAAATACCTGCGGGATTGGTTGGTATTATCGTAGCGGCCATATTATCAGCAGCCATGAGCACTATTAGCTCAGGTATGAATTCATCAGCAACGGTTTTTACAGTAGATATCTACAAGCGATACTTTAAACCTCAGCTTAACGAAAAGCAAACACTTAATTTACTGCACATTGGCACTGTAATATTCGGATTAGCGGGCATGGGAGCGGGGATAGCCATGATAGGTGTAAAAAGTATACTCGATTTATGGTGGCAGCTTTCGGGCATATTTGCCGCGGGTATGCTTGGGTTGTTTTTGCTGGGTATCATTAGCAGGCAAACCCGCAACCATGAGGCCATCATCGCTACACTGATAGGGTTAGTGGTTATTTTGTGGCTCACATTCCCAACAATTATTCCTGATGAATACGCGTCACTCCGCAGTACTTTAAATACCAATATGATTATTGTGGCGGGTACGCTCACTATTTTCCTTACGGGAATACTATTAACCAAAACAAGGCAGCTTTCGATGTGAAAATTTGTTAAAATCGACAAAAACACATCAAAAAAACACTAAAATGGAACAAAAAAATAAAGGTTTTATACCCGTAATGCTTACTCCTTTCAAAAGTAATGGTGATGTTGATTATGATGCGCTTACGCGATTAACCGAAATGTATTTGCAGGCCGGCGCATCGGGCTTGTTTGCCAACTGCTTATCCAGTGAAATGTTTGAACTTACCGGTGAGGAACGCCTGCAGGTAATTAAGCACGTTATAAAAGTTGCCAATGGGGCAGTGCCAGTAGTGGCCACCGGTACATTTGGCGGGGAAATTAGCAAACAAGCAGATTTTGTAAAAAGGATACACGATGCCGGTACTGCCGCTGTAATAGCCATTACCAGCTTACTGGCCGATCAAAACGAATCGGATGAACTATTTAATGACCGTGTTTTTGAACTGATTGACCAAACTTCATCCATTCCATTAGGGTTTTACGAATGTCCTGTTCCATACAAAAGATTATTATCCCCATCACAATTAAACGCTTTTGTGGCAACGGGCAGGGTTATTTATCATAAAGATACTTGCCTGGATATCAATCAAGTAATACAAAAGCTGGAAGCCGAGAAAATTAATCCGGCGTTTGGCTTATATGACGCTTATATGGCGCATGCGGTTGAATCGCTGAAAGCTGGTTCTGCGGGGCTTTCTTGTATCCAGGGCAATTTTTTTCCTGAAATGATTGTTTGGTTATGCAATAATTATGCTAACCCGGTTTTGCAACAGGAAGTGGATATGGTGCAGCAGTTTCTGATTGATAATATGGATGTTATGCATAATGTATACCCGGTAGTGGCGAAATATTGTTTAACAAAACGCGGATTGAAAATATCAACCACTACCAGGCGCGAAGTAGGCAATTTTACATCTTCTGTTCGCAGCCAGATTGAGCATTTATTTAGCGACTACACACATTTGCAAAACAGTGTTGGTATAAAAAATTACTAAAGGTCAGTTAGTTGGCTGTCCTTTCAGGTATTTTCTTTTGTATTCCAGTGGGGTCATTTTGGTAACCCTTTTAAAATGACGGTAAAAGTTCGAAATATTGTTGTATCCGCATTCAAAGCATAATACTTCGGTAGGTAGTTTATCTTCAATTAAAAACCTACAGGCGTGACTTATCCTGATCTCGGTTAAAAAATCAAAATAGGTTTTTTTGGTCATCAGTTTAAAATATCGGCAAAAAGAAGTTACACTAAGGTTTCCTATGGCAGCTATTTTCTCTAAACTAATTTCGGTTTTGTAATTAGCTAATGTATAGGAGCAAACTTTATTAAGGCGAATAGTATCAGACTCGTTAGATTGATGGAATTCGTTAGGTGATAATATGATAGGATCAAAGTCTTCATTTTCGGCCAATATTTTAAGTATGGACAGCAACACGATGATGCGTTCGAGATTGGTAGCATTTACCGCTTTTCGCATTAGTTTGGCTAATTCTGTTTTTGCAGTGCCACCAATTACCATTCCGCTTTTAGCCTTTTCAAATAGTTTGGGCAACAAATAAGCTTCGGGTAAATTAAGCAGGTACTTGCCCAGGCAGTCTGGTAAAAAGTGAATAACGATCACTTCTACATTCAAACCAGAATCAGGTTGAAAATACTCATCCTTACAGCGCCAGCAATGTGGAAGTGTTTCTCCAAGCAATGTGATTTCGCCCGGCGAAAAATTGCTGATATTATCACCAATAAACCGCACCCCTTCTCCCTTAATTACATAGTGAAGTTCCAATTCCGGATGGTAATGCCATATACCCCTGAAGGTGGGTAAAATGTCATGCCTGATACTAAATGAGTTTTGCGGTTTTACAGCAACCTTAAGAAAATGGGGCTTCATTTTTAAAAAATCACTAACTGGGTTATAAAAAACAGATTGTATTCTGTGTATTGATTGGTTTATAATTTTTAAAATTATGAATTTTTAAGTAAACACCGTTTATAAAAAAGTAACATTCTTTTGACGTTGTTAAGATACGGGCAAAAAATGGCGTTATGATAGGATCGTACAATAAATTGATAAATACAGGTAGAAATAGCAATGGCTAATATTTGATATTTGTTAAAGCATCCTGTTTTACGGAGTGCTTTACCCCAAGAACATAAACCAACGTAATTAACGTACATTTTAGTTTTATTTAGATAATTGATAAAATATGTGTATTTAATTAATTGTGATAAACACAATTAAATTATAGCAGAATGAGAAGGATGATGCAAGTTTAATTTATAGGCTTTATCGGTATCTCCTTTAATTTCGGCGGGAGAGAAATGTATTTAAAATAGATTTTAATTAGTAATGATGAGAATGAGAAAATATATAATAACGTTGATGATAACTTTTTCGGGAGTTATGTTAGCCTGTGCGCAAACGTCGCCGGCAGCCAACAGTCAGGACAGTTATACACAAGTAATTACGCTACGTTCAGGTAAAATAGTAGATGCATTAGGTATTACCGACTCGGTAAAGTTTAAAAAGGTACTTGATATTATTGTAGATCAATACCGCGATTTAAACAATATATATGAGGAGCGAAATGCAAAACGCAAGCAAATAAAAGAACAGGCAGGCGATGACAAAACAGCTGCGAATGCGAAAATGGCTGATATAGACAGTAATGTAAACAAACAGTTGAAGGTTTTGCACTCTGCCTACCTCTCAAAATTAAGCACACAATTAAATGCCGAACAAATAGACAAAGTAAAGGATGGTATGACTTATAGAGTATATCCCATTACTTATACTGCATATCAGGATGAATTACCAAATCTTACGGAGGAGCAAAAAGGAAAGATCAAAGGATGGTTAATAGAGGCCCGTGAAAATGCGATAGATGCAGAGTCGTCAGAAAAAAAACATGCCTGGTTTGGCAAATTTAAAGGCCGCATAAATAATTATTTATCAGCACAAGGCTACGATATGAAAAAGGAGGGCGAAGAATGGCAAAAACGTATAAAAGAAAGGAACGCTAAAAACTGACAGTTTTATGCAATCCAAATGCTGTAATTAATAATTGAGAAGTATTAATTACAGCGCATTTTAGATTATAACCAACTAATTAACCCAATTATATGAAACCCAAATTAATTTTTTATGAGAAAAATTTTCCTCTTGTTTGCCGTATTGCTTCTAACAGGTAGTACACTAATGGCGCAAAACCGAACCATAACTGGAACGGTTAGGAGCAACGACAAAAATGAACCACTTATAGGCGTTGCTGTTCAGGTTAAAGGCAGTAACGTTGGTACTACTACCGATACCAGCGGGCACTTTTCACTTACGGCTACCAACTTACAAAGCATAGTGGTTGGTGTAAGATACATTGGTTATGCATACCAGGAAAAGACTTTGAGAATAGGTGAAATGAACGCCGATTTTAAATTGGTACCTATTTCTAACAGTCTGGACGAAGTAGTAGTAGTAGGTTATGGTACACAAAAAAAGGTTCACTTAACCGGTGCCGTTGCAACAATCAACACTAAAGCTATTCAGGATATCCCTACAACTAACCTGTCAGAGGCTTTAAAAGGCCAGTTGCCAAATGTATCTGTTAGTGGGGGCGATACCCGGCCAGGCGCGGCGGGAGCTATAACTATCCGAAATCCTAAATTTGGGAACCTTAACTCAGTCACAACAGCTCCGCTTTATATTATTGACGATGCTTTCAGAACTCCGGCAGATTTTAACCTGCTTGACCAAAGTGAGGTTGAGAGTATTTCTATACTAAAAGATGGAGCCGCAGCAATTTACGGTGTACAGGGTGCAAATGGTGTAATTATAGTTAAAACCAAACGTGGTAAAGCTGGAAATGCTAAAGTAGAGTATGCAGGTTCATACGGTTTGTCTGACGCTGCCATGCTGCCTAAAATGATGACTGGCTTGCAGCAAGCTACCTATCTTAATGATTACTACCAAACACAAAATAACTATAATCTGAATGAACTTGGCTTTAATACAGTAACTAACGCGAAGGTTGCCGGATATTATACTCCGGATGAGCTTAGTTACTTTGCAAATCCGGCCAACGAAACTTATTGGCTACCTGTGGCATGGAAAACAGCGACGGTTGAGCGCCATGCGTTAAACGTAAGCGGTGGTACAGACAAGGCTACCTTTTTTGCCGGGGGCAGCTATGTAAAACAGGGTTCAAATTTTGATGGAGTTAACACCGACAAATGGACTTATCGTGCAAGCGCTGATGCAAAAGTTGCTAAAGGGCTTAAAGTTGGCTTATCAGTTAGTGGTGATATTTACCAGTCAAAAAGCTTTTGGTTTAAAACCAGCGGGGAGAGTTTAGATGATGACGTTGGTACACTTGCAAAGACTCCGCAGTGGACAAAATATTATATTGATGGTAATCCTGTATTGCTTACCCCAAGCGGTAATGCATCAAAAGATAATATCAATTTTTTTGAAATTCAAAAATCAGGTGATTACACACAGCAAAATAATTATATACTTAACGTAGCTGCTAACGGACGATATGATGTGCCTTTTGTACCGGGCTTAAGCGCTACTATAACTTATAACAGAAATATAAATAATTTCTTTGGTAAACAGTATGGTTCAACCCATCAGTTCTACCAATATTCGGGCACGGGTACTAACGGGCATATACCAGGTGGTACAATAGTAGGCACCCCTCCTCCAATTAAGAACGGCGACCGTGTAAGGTTAAACCCGAACTATACTAACACTTACCAGTTAAACGACATCATCAATTATCAGCGTAAATTTGGTAAACACGATATTTCTTTCCTTGCACTTTATGAGCAATCAGAAAATTACATGGAAGGTGTGGCTGCCGAAGCTGACGGTACTTTTGTTGGCGGTAAGGACAATCAGAACTTTACCTATGGTACGCAATCATCAAATCAGGCCAGCCTGGTAAAAGAGTATGGCAGAAAAGCTTATGCTACTCGCTTAGATTATAATTACGATAGTAAGTATATTTTACAATTAGCTTTCAGAGCTGATGCTAATACGAATTTTGCACCAGGCCACCAATGGGGTTATTTCCCTTCGGGATCTGCCGGTTGGGTAATGTCTGATGAAAATTTCTTTAAAGACAATTTGAAATTTATTAATTTCTTCAAAATCAGAGGCTCAGTAGGTTTATTAGGAAACGATAATACTTCACCATGGCAATTTGTAAACAGTTATAAATTTGCCACCGGGCATGCGGCTGTTTTTGGCAACGGCGGAGGCAGCTCGAATACTACTTTGGACAGAGGTACAACGGTTGAACCAAACATTCTGCTGGCAAATCCTGATGTAACATGGGATAGTAACCTGAAGGTAGATGTAGGTTTTGATGCAGAATTCTTTTCAAACCGCTTGTCAGTAAGCGCTGATTATTATCATGACCATCGTTATAACATGTTGACTAAGCTATCTGCATCTGTTCCATTTTTAATTGGAGCAGCTCTTCCGGCTGAAAATAAGCTGTCCATAAACAGCTTTGGTTATGAAATATCTGTAGGATGGAAAGATCATATAGGAAAAGATTTTACATATAACTTCAATCCTTACTTCGCCTGGTCAGATGCAAGAAATGTATTAATTGATCAGAAGCCGGGCGATATCGGTACATATCTTGATGTCGCTGGCAAGTCAGACGATCCTGGATTTTTAGGTTACCGTTATCTTGGAATTTTCAAAAATCAGGCACAAGTTGATAGCTGGCTTACAACGCATCCGGGCTATACTTTATTCGGAGAGGCTCCGCAACCAGGTATGCCGTATTATCAGGATGTAAGAGGGCCAAAAGATGCAAACAACCAATATACCGCCCCTGATGGTAAAATTAATACTGAAGACTTAGATTATATTGCCAAAAAATCAAGCAACCACTATAATGTGGGATTAAACTTCGGAGGTTCATATAAATCAATAACACTGGGAGTTACCATGGGTATATCATATGGCGGATACGGACAGGTTGAAGGAGATGCAAAAGAAACCGCAAGCGCACTTGAAAATGCGCCAGCTTTTTGGGCAGACCATTGGACGCCAACTAATCAGGACGCAAAATATCCAGCCCCTTATTTTTCTAAGCAATATGACCAGCCGTCGGCTTTATGGTACAGAAGCTCAACAACCTTTAAGGTAACAAATATGAATTTGAGTTATAATTTACCTAAAAAATTTGCCGATGCGTTAGGTGTTGCAAGTTTGAGGGTGTATGCGGTGGCAACTAATCCGTTTAACTTCTATAATCCATATAGCGATTACAGAGATAATGGAAGTACGTTTGACACTTATCCTACTATTAAAACATATTCGTTTGGTTTAAATGTTGGATTTTAAAAGACTATTAAGATGAAAAAATTATATATTATAATTTTAGCAGGGTGTGTTTATACATTGCTATCAACAAGCTGTAAGAAAGTATTAAACAAACAAGATCTTACAAGCGCTTCTCCCGATTTGATATTTGGCGACTCAGTTTTGGTAAAACAAAATGTCGACTTTATATATGGTCAGAATTTACCTAACTGGTATGGTAATACCGGAGGCTCTGTATCAAGTACCTTAAATGGTATTTGTGATGAAGCTTATAATGATAATAAATTTATGCAAGGCACCCTCACTAACAATGATGTTAATGACATCGGCAGTAGTAACACATCGGGCCCATATAATAAAATCAGGATAATCAATACCTTTTTACGCGATCTGGCAGCCGGTAAACTGACTCCAGATACAAAAAAGAGATTTGCTGCACAGGTTCTATTTTGGAGAGCTTATCGTTATTTTGATTTGGTTAGATTATATGGGGGAGTTCCTTTGGTATTAACTCCATTAGATGCGGTGGGTGATGCAAATAAACAAGCGGCCTTGTTACCCAGAAGCAAAACGTCGGATTGTATTAAACAAATTGTTGCCGATTTAGATTCTGCCATTAAAAGTTTACCACAAAGATGGCCTGATTCTAAGAATGATTACGGCAGAATTACTTCTCAGGCTGCAGCAGCTTTTAAAGGTCGGGTTCTGCTAACCTGGGCAAGCCCGGAGTTCAATCCAACAAATGATCGTGCCAGGTGGCAACAGGCTTATGATGCTAACCTGCAAGCAAAAAATATTTGTGATGCAGCGGGTAATAAATTAATGCCCGATTATGCAGGCCTATGGTTTGTTGAAGGCTATTCAAATACCGAAGCCATAATGGTTACAGGGTATAATTCAGCTACCGGCGATCAGCAAAAGGATAATAATGGTTACGATCTTTCTACAAGACCGGCTTATACAGGTACTGGTAATCCATCTGTATCAAACCAACCAATATGGGAAATGGTACAATCATACCCAATGCTTGATGGTTTGGCGCCTAATGCGTCAACTAAATATCCGTACACATTGCAATCATTTTACAAAAACCGTGACCCGCGGTTTGATAAAACTATAGGGTTTAATGGCTGTAACTGGCCAATAAACAGCAATAATGCGTTCAGGTTATGGACTTACTATTACACCGACCCATCATCAAACAAAATTGTAACAACTGAGCCAATTACCGGGTCAGCTACAACAACCGGTTTCTATTTGCGCAAGGCTATTGATCCAACGCTGGCAGCCGCTAATGTTATGTATTCAGGAAATGATTGGATTGAGATACGTTATGCAGAAGTGTTGCTGAATTTAGGTGAATGCGCGGCAGAAATTGGTAATCTAAATCAGGGCCAGGAAGCATATAGTGCATTAATCTCTTTACGTCAGCGTGCCGGAGTTGAGGCTGGAGGCGATGGCCTTTATGGTTTAGCTCCTACTATGAATCATGATCAAATGATCAACGCTATTATGCTTGAGCGAAAAATTGAACTGGCTTACGAAGGTAAAAGATTCTGGGACCTGAGAAGAAGAAATATGCTGCAAAGCACGCTTAATGGAACAAGAAGATCTGGAATCAGGATCACATTGAATGCAGGTGCTCCTGCCAGCCTGTTTCCTCCATATCCGGGTCGTGATCAGCTGACTGCGGACGCAGCCTATGCTTATTTTACGATAACCCCGGTAACGCTCGATAATAAATACACATTGAATGTACAAACATCTGTTGATTTCTTTGGTATACCTACAGCTACAATAAGCAGCGACCCCAATATACTTCAAAATAAGGGTTGGGGAGGTTCTTTCGATCCGCAGCAATAATATTAAAGAGCAGAGGACGAACTGTTTTCTGCTCTTTTAAAAGTCTAATAATTTGAATTTAAATATGAAAAAACACACAGGCCTATTTTTAATAGCAGCAGCGTTGGGTTTTACTGAGCCGGCTTTTGCGCAATATCCCGATATACCGGCGAAGGTTAAACAAGAGAGTGAAGCATTGATGAAAGAGGCAACACGCCGCTCAGATTCAGCATGGCAGGTAGCATTACCAATCATTAAGGCCGATCAGCGAAAAGGAAAAGTATACGTGCCGTGGGCTGCAAGGCCAACCGATTTGCCGCAGGCTAAAATACTCGCGTTTCCGGGTGCTGAGGGCGGTGGTAAATTTACGTTTGGCGGTCGCGGAGGGAAGGTTTATGTAGTAACCAGTCTTGCTGATAGTGGACCCGGAACCTTGCGTGATGCTTGTGAAAAAGGCGGTGCCCGTATTATCGTATTTAACGTTGCTGGTATAATCCGTATTAAAACTCCAATTATAGTAAGGGCTCCTTATATTACTATTGAAGGCCAAACCGCGCCTGGTGATGGTATTTGTGTTGCAGGAGAATCCTTTTGGGTAAACACTCATGATGTAATTATCCGTTACATGCGCTTCCGTCGTGGCGAAACCAATGTTGGCCGCAGGGACGATGCTTTAGGCGGCAACCCTATAGGTAACATCATTGCCGATCACGTATCTGCAAGCTGGGGTCTTGACGAAAATTTTTCGATGTACAGGCACATGTTTGATCCGGAGGATGGCTCAAAGGAACAGAAATTAGGAACGGTTAATATCACTATACAAAATTGTATTTACTCTGAATCGCTTGACTATTGGAACCACGCTTTCGGTAGCACTACCGGTGGTGAAAACAGTACTATGCTCCGCAATCTTTGGGCTGATAATACAGGTCGTAACCCATCAGTAGGCTGGAATGGTGTTTATAACTTTATCAATAACGTAGTATTCAACTGGCACCACCGCTCAATGGATGGTGGCGACTATACTACTAATTATAATATCATTAACAATTATTTTAAACCGGGTCCGGTTACTCCGAAAGACGAACCGGTTGGGCATCGCATACTTAAACCAGAATCAGGTCGCAGCAAGCTAAAGGAAAAAGTATTTGGCCGTGTATATGCCGTTGGTAACGTAATGGAAGGCTATCCTGCAATTACAAAAGATCCATGGGCTGGTGGTATACAAGTTGAGGGTCCGGGAGGTAAAGAATTATCTGATGCAGGTGAGTATAAAGATTATATGAAATCAAATGTACCTTTCGCGATGACCCCCGTAAATATTCTTTCGGCTAACGACGCGCTTAAGTTTGTTATCGCGAATGCAGGTGCTACTTTACCAAAACGCGATCCTGTTGATATTCGTATAACCGAGCAGGTACGTACCGGTAAAATTGCTTATAAGGAAATGAAAACCGATACCGATTATCAGTTTAAGGTACGTAAATTACCAAGAGACTCTTATAAACTGGGCATCATCACTTCGCCATGGCAAGTTGGTGGTTACCCTGAGTACAAAGGTACACCTTACAAAGATGCTGATAATGACGGATTACCTGATGACTGGGAAAAAGCACATGGGTTAAATCCTAAAAACCCGGATGATTCTGCACAGCCTGCAAAAGATGGCAGTGGCTATAGCAATATTGAGGTTTATTTGAATACAGCAGCCATGAAAGGCGAAAAGAAACTGGCTAATATAAAATAAGTATATACGAACGGTGATGTTTGGATTTAAGCTTAATAAAAATCTTTATGTTCTGATTTGGTTAATGTTAGGGTGTGTGCAATTGCATGCACCCTTGTTTGCTCAGAATAAAAAGAAAGTAGTCAAACCGCAACCTCCTGTTGCTGCCGACAAAAGCGGGAAGCTGATTTATACCATTGCCCCCAACGGCGACCGTATTCCTGATTATTCATATTGCGGCTACATGGCTTCTGAAAAAGCTATACCCGAAGCCCCAATACGTATTGTAGTACCGGTAAAATCTGGCGATGCCACTTTACGGATACAGGCGGCTTTAGATTATGTAGCCTCATTATCTGCTGATCAGGATGGTATCCGTGGAGCGGTATTGCTAACTAAAGGAACGTATCAGGTTAATGGTAGTCTTAAGATAAATGCCTCTGGAATAATTTTGCGGGGCAGCGGCATGGGAACAAACGGAACCATATTACTCGCAGCCGGGAAAGACCGGGAAACTTTTATACATGTTTTAGGTAAAAACGACAGGCAAACTCAAAAAGAAATTAAAATTACAGATGCTTATGTACCTGTAAACGCCAACACCCTGCATATAGGCGCAGGCTCTGGTATTAAAGCCGGAGATATGGTTTTAGTACACCGGCCAAGCACACAAGCCTGGATCAATACCTTAAAAACAGATCATTTTGGCGGCGATCTTACCGCCTTAGCCTGGAAACCCGGCGAACGCGATCTTTACTGGGATCGTAAAGTAACAACAGTTAATGGCGATATAATTACGCTTGATGCTCCGCTTACCACAGCTTTAGATACTGCTTATGGCGGAGGCTTAGTTGCTGCCTACCAATGGCCGGGCCGGATAGCACAGGTAGGTATCGAAAACTTATTGCTGCGATCTGCTTATGATACAGCAAACCCAAAGGATGAAGCTCATCGCTGGATGGCTATTACCATGGAAAATGTTTCTGATGCCTGGGTACGCCAGGTAACGTTTGAACATTTCGCCGGCTCAGCAGTATTTATAACACCAACGGGCAACCGTATCACTGTTGAGGATTGCAGATCACTTGCTCCAATATCCGAAATAGGGGGGCAGCGTCGTAATACATTCCTTACTATGGGCGGTCAAACCCTTTTTCAACGCTTATATTCAGAACAAGGTTTTCATGATTTTGCTGCGGGATATTGCGCTCCGGGCCCAAATGCTTTTGTACAATGTTTGTCATCTCAATCATACAGTTTCAGCGGCTCTATCGATAGCTGGGCATCAGGAATATTGTTTGATATAGGCAATATAGATGGTCAGGCGCTGAGTTATATGAATCGTGGTCAGGATGGACAAGGGGCTGGCTGGAATACGGCCAACAGCTTGTTTTGGAACTGTACTGCCGCCCGCGTGGATTGCTACCAACCGCCAACCGCTCAAAACTGGGCTTTTGGTACGTGGGCACAGTTTGCAGGCGACGGTTACTGGTCAACATCAAATAGCACTATTAATCCGCGCAGCTTTTACTATACACAACTGGCCAACCGTTTAAATAAGGATGTGAGCAAACAAGCTGCTATTTTATATCCGGCAACGGAGCCGTCAAGCAGCCCAACTGTTGAGCAGGCTGCAGAATTAATGGCCCAGGCAAGAAAACCTGCTGTAACCATTAACGATTGGATTGGGAAAGCATCTGAAAGAAACCCGATCAGTACTGCGTCAACTGGTGTTAAAACCATTGATCAGGTTACTTATAAGCAACCCGCATCAACTGCCGAGGCTCCTAAAATGAGCGTTGAAAATGGTTGGTTGGTACGCGGTAATACAGTGATGGCTGGTAAGCATTTTGAAACCCCATGGTGGAACGGTACGGTTCATCCCGATTATACATCAACAACCGCCAAACCGGCTATTACCCGCTGGGTGCCCGGACAAACCGGAACCGGGTTAACCGACGATCTGGATCAGGTGAGTAACTGGATGGTTAAAGATAATATTGTGGCATTTGAACATAATTACGGTTTATGGTATGACCGCCGCCGTGATGATCATGAGCGCATCCGCCGTATGGACGGCGATGTATGGGCGCCGTTTTATGAACTGCCTTTTGCCCGTAGCGGTAAAGAGCTTGCCTATGACGGGCTAAGCAAATATGATCTTACCAAATACAATACATGGTATTGGGATCGCTTAAAGAAATTTGCCGATCTGGCCGATCAGAAAGGCTTGGTTCTTGTTCATCAGAATTATTTCCAGCATAATATTATTGAAGCCGGGGCGCATTATACTGATTTTCCATGGCGTACCGCCAACAATATCAACAGCAGTGGTTTTCCGGAACCTGTGCCCTATGCAGGCGACAAACGCCAGTTTATGGCCGAACAGTTTTATGATGAAACAAATCCTGCAAGGCGTAAACTGCACCAGGCTTATATCAATAAATGTCTTGACAATTTTGCGGGAAATAACGGTGTGATTCAGTTGATTGGGGCAGAGTTCACCGGCCCGCTTCACTTTGTGCAATTTTGGGTTGAAACCATTAAGCAATGGGAAGTCACCCATAAAAAGAAAGAAATTATAGGACTCAGCGCCACAAAGGATGTGCAGGACGCCATCCTGGCTGATCCAACAAAGGCGTCGGTTATTAACGCTATTGATATCAGGTATTGGTATTATCAGGCCAACGGAACGGCTTATGCACCGATAGGAGGCCAAAGCCTTGCTCCGCGCCAGCAGGCCCGTATTTTTAAACCTAAAGCGTCATCATTTGAGCAGGTTTATCGTGCTGTAAATGAATACCGTACAAAATATCCGGATAAGGCTGTATTATACTCGGCCGATGGTTATGATCATTTTGGATGGGCTGTTTTTATAGCGGGTGGTTCGTTACCGGTATTACCCGCCGAAACCGATGGGAAGTTTTTAACTGCAGCAAGCAGTATGAAACCAGTTGCTTTACCAGGTACACCGAAAGACCAATGGGCTTTAAGTTCGGTAAAGGGTTATATTGTTTACAACAGTGCTGATAAGGCCATTCATTTGGATTTGGCAGCTGGCGATTATAAAACTCAATGGATAGATCCCCAGACAGGCAAGGCCACTGCGGGAGAACAAATCAAAGGTGGCAATGGTATCGAAATAAAAAGCCCGAAAGCCGGAACTTCCATTTTATGGTTAACCCATAACTAATTATTTATGTTGAAGAAAATTGTTTGGTTAGTATTTGCATGCGTCTTGTTTTTCTCCTTTAGGAGCGATAACCCAGCCATGCAACCTTTAAAGGTATCCGATAATCACCGGTATTTTACTGCCGATGGTAAGCCCTTTTTCTGGCTGGGTGATACCGGCTGGCTTCTGTTTTCAAAACTGAAAAGGGAAGAAGCTGAACAATATCTGGATACCCGCAGTAAACAAGGGTTTAACGTAATTCAGGTGATGGTGGTGCACAGCATAGGCGAAGCGAATGTCTATGGCGATTCGGCTTTAAGCGGTAAAAATATAGCCATGCCTAAAGTTACTCCTGGTAATACTTTTGGTAAAGGCAACGAATACGATTATTGGGATCATATTGACTGGATAGTTAGTAAAGCCGCCGAAAAGGGGATATATATTGCAATGGTACCTGTATGGGGATCAGTAGTAAAGGGAAATCATATTGGTGCAGCCAAAGCGAAAATATATGCTGAGTTTTTGGCTAAAAGATACCGTGACCGTCCGAACATTATCTGGATGAATGGCGGGGATATTCCCGGAACCGATTCTTTGAAAACATGGAATGCTATTGGCAGTACGTTGAATGAGCTGGATAAGGAGCATCTAATTACCTTCCATCCACGTGGTCGCACACAATCATCTACATGGTTTCATGACCAGCTGTGGTTAAGCTTCAATTGTTTTCAATCAGGTCACCGTACCTATGCACAGGACACTTCCAAAAAGGATCTGAACTATGGTGAAGATAATTGGAAATATGTGCAGGTTGATTATGCTAAAACACCCATAAAGCCTACACTTGATGCCGAGCCATCTTATGAAAGAATACCACATGGTTTGCATAATGTTAACCTGCCAAGATGGACAGCGGCTGATGTAAGACGTTATGGTTACTGGTCGGTATTTGCAGGGGCGTGCGGTTATACTTATGGTAACAACGATGTAATGCAAATGCACAAACCCGGCGAGAAGAAAACTGCGTATGGTTCAAAAGGATACTGGTTTAATTCTATTAACGATGCCGGTGCACAACAAATGGTTTACCTGAAAAAGCTGATGTTATCCCGTCCGTATTTTGAGCGGATACCTGATCAATCCTTAATTGTGGGTAGCCAGGGTCAAAAATATGACAGGTTAATTGCCACCCGCGGTAAAAACTATGCTTTTGTGTACACTTATACAGGCAGGGAAATAAACATCAATACAGATAAACTGACCGGAACTAAAATAAAGGCATCGTGGTATAACCCGCGTAACGGACAAATTACAGGGATTGGAACGGTTGCCAAAGCAAAAACGCTTAAATTTAAACCTCCCGGCCAAAAAGCAAATGGCAATGATTGGGTACTGATCATTGATGCTATATAAACATATCATAAAATAGTACACATGAACCGATCTGTAAAATATATAGTCTTAGCATTTGTTTCTGTTTTGATACTATCATGCAAAACAAGCAAAAGCGTATACATGTTCACTTCGTTTCGTGAACCTGCAGGTGGAGGTCTTAGGTTTTTGTACAGTTATGATGCTTACCATTGGAATGCCCTTAACCATGTATTTCTAAAGCCTGAGGCCGGTAATGCCAAGATCATGCGCGATCCCTCCATAGCACAGGGACCTGACGGTGTTTATCACCTGGTATGGACAACAGGCTGGAAGGATGACCAGGGTATCGGTTACGCAAGTTCAAAAGATCTGCTTCATTGGTCGGCTCAGCAGCATATTAATGTAATGGCTTATGAGCCAACAGCGGTTAATGCCTGGGCACCGGAACTTTTTTACGATGATGAAGCAGGTCAGTTTATAATTGTTTGGGCCTCAACTATCCCTAACCGATTCCCAAAAGGTGAGGAACCCGAAAACAATAATCACCGGTTGTATTACACCACAACTAAAGATTTTAAAGCCTTTGCACCGACAAAATTATTCCTCGATCCGGGATTCAGCGTAATTGATGCTGAAATTGTTAAACGGGCAAAAAATGATTACGTACTGGTGATGAAAGATAATACCCGGCCAAACCGGAACATATTGGTGGCATTCAGCAATAACCCGCTTGGGCCTTATACCAATTACACTAAACGCTTTACCGAAATGTACAGCGAAGGGCCGTCGATGACCAAAGCCGGTGACAATTGGTTGATCTACTATGACTCATACCGTTTGAAAAGATATGGTGCTATGCGCACTACCGACTTTAAAACTTTTACCGATATATCAGACAGTGTAAAAGTGCCCGAAGGGCATAAGCACGGTACCATATTTAAAGTGACTAAAAAGCAACTGAACTTACTGTTAAAGGAACGCGGTTGAAAAACTACAAAGCCGACATGAATAAAACATTTAGTATATTGTCTATATTAATTTTAACTGCTTTTACCACAATGGCGC
The DNA here is from genome assembly GCF_034262375.1 of Mucilaginibacter sabulilitoris. Lineage (NCBI taxonomy): Bacteria > Pseudomonadati > Bacteroidota > Sphingobacteriia > Sphingobacteriales > Sphingobacteriaceae > Mucilaginibacter > Mucilaginibacter sabulilitoris. Next base: position 5,608,422 of record NZ_CP139558.1, on the reverse strand, counting down.
AGGATACGGTGCATTACACCGGTAATACTGTTGTTAATGTAGATTATCATCACGGGCAACTAAGCCCGGTAGTGGGTGTACATAGTCAGCAAATATTTCGTGCCAATCGCGAACATCCTGAACTGGCAGATGGCTTTGGTTTTACCTATAACCATGCGCCCATGCTGGCTTACTGGAACAATACTTTTTATGTGGAATACCTGAGTGACAAGGTTGGCGAGAGTGTTCCTCCGGGTCAAACCCTGGTAATTACTTCCAAAGATGGTCAAACCTGGTCAAAACCAACCGTAGTATTCCCTCAGTATAAAATACCCGATGGTACTACAAAAGAAGGACATCCGGGCGTAGCTAAGGACCTGTATTCGGTAATGCACCAGCGTATGGGGTTTTATACCGCCAAATCAAAACGTTTGCTGGTACTTGGTTTTTACGGTATTTGTTTAGATGGCCATGATGATCCTAATGATGGTTTGGGTATAGGTCGTGTAGTGCGTGAGGTTTTGCCCGATGGTAAATATGGCCCCATCTATTTTATCCATTACAATCCTAAATGGGCTGAAAAAAATACCAGCTATCCATTTTATAAAAAGAGTAAGGATAAAGGCTTTGTACAGGCGTGTGATGAACTAATGGATAACCCATTAATGATGATGCAATGGGCTGAGGAAACCGACAGAAAAGACCCTTTAATACCGCTGCATAAAGAGTATAAAGCCTTTAACTTTTATCATCTGACAGATGGGAGGGTAGTAGGTTTATGGAAAAACGCGCTCACTGCTATCAGTACCGACAATGGTAAAACCTGGCCGGCAAATGCTTCAAGAGCTCCGCACTTTGTAAATAGTAATGCCAAAATATGGGGGCAACGTACGTCTGACGGTAAATACGCTACGGTTTATAATCCGTCAGAGTTTCGGTGGCCGCTGGCTATTTCTACAAGTCAGGACGGTTTGAATTATACTAACCTTTTACTGGTGAATGGAGAGATCACTTCGTTACGTTACGGCGGAGCTTATAAATCTTATGGCCCTCAATATGTACGCGGTATCGAAGAAGGTAACGGTATGCCACCCGACGGCAAACTATGGGTTACCTATAGTATGAATAAAGAGGACATTTGGGTATCATCTATACCTGTACCAGTAACTGAAGTTTCCGATGCGCATGCTAATGAAGTATTTAACGATATGCCGGCAGGTAAGGAGCTGGAAAAATGGAATACCTACAGTCCGCAATGGGCTCCGGTTACGATAGAAAAAGCCCCTGACGGAGAACGCAGTCTGACTTTAAAGGATAGCGACCCGTTTGATTATGCTAAAGCAGAGCGGGTTGTACCCGCATCAAAAAAACTACTGGCCGATTTTACCATAGTTCCAGGCCAAAATAATACCGGTAAGCTGGACATAGAATTTCAGAATGAAAAGGGCGATGCCGCTATCAGGCTTACACTTGATTCGGCTGGCAGGTTTTATACCAAAGCGGGCTATCGCGATAAGAATATTATGAAATACGAAGCAGGGAAATCTTACCACATTATTTTAAAACTGCATACAAATACCCGCTTTTATACTGTAAACGTAAACGGGAAGGATGTTTTAACCAGTTTATTTTTCGCGCCTGTGCTTACCGTTAACCGCGTAGTTTTCAGAACTGGCGACGTTAGGCGTTTCCCCAATGCGGATACTCCTACAGATCAGGATTATGATTTGCCTAAACCTGGCGAGGCTGTTAAACAGGCAGTGTTCTATATAAAATCATTTAAAACAAGCAACTATTAAGGATGAAGAGAGCAACTTTTTTTTGCTGGATGGCCATAAGCTTGTTTTATTTTACCAAAAGCAGGGCGCAGATTGTTTTGCCTAAAATATTAGGTAACGGAATGGTGCTGCAGCGTAATCAGCCTGTACCAATCTGGGGTACTGCTGCTAAGGGCGAAAAGGTTACCATTAACTTTAAAAATCAAACCAAAACAGTTGTAGCTAATGCCGAAGGTAAATGGATGGTAACGCTTAGCCCCATGCCTGCATCTGCTGAACCGGCAACGCTAACAATCGCCGGCATCAATACCATAAAGCTTAATAATATTTTGGTTGGCGAAGTTTGGTTGTGCTCCGGACAGTCAAATATGCAGTATGAAATGCGTAAGAACAGCAAGGTAAAAAAGCCCGATACCAGTACGGTTAATTCTCCCGTTGATGAATTGCAACGCGCACATAACCCCCAGATCAGGATATTTCTGGTTACCCAAAAAAATCTGCAAAAACCAGATGCTACCCATTCGGGCTGGAGTGTGGCAGAAGATTCGGCTTTAAGGGCATTTTCGGCAGCCGGATATTTCTTCGGTAAAAATTTAAATGATGATTTAAAAGTTCCCGTAGGTATCATTTCATCGGCTGTAAGTGGTAGCCATATTGAGCCCTGGGCGCCACAGGAGGCATATGATGCAATTCCTTACTTTAAGGCCAATAATATTCAAATTTCAAATGACCCTGGTAAATTCTATGCTAAAATGATAGAGCCTTTGTCGCCATTTGCCATAAAAGGATTTTTATGGTACCAGGGCGAAACCAGTTGCTTTTTGGCCGAAACCATTAGTTATACCTACAAAATGGAGGCGCTGATCAATAACTGGCGCAAGCTGTGGGGCAATAAAAATATGCCGTTTTATTACGTGCAAATAGCGCCGTTCTATTATTCTAAAAGTAAAGGCGAAGTGCCTTTTACAGAATTTACTGAGCCTGAACTCCGCGAGGCGCAAACATTGGCGCTGCAAATTCCACATACAGGTATGATCGTAACTACCGATCTGAACGATGATTTGAAAAATATTCACCCCCCATTTAAATGGGAGGTAGGTCACCGGTTGGAATTACAGGCTTTGGCTAACACTTATGGGCAAAAGAACGTAGTCTTTTCCGGGCCAATGTACAAAAGCATGAAGGTGAGCGGCAATAAAATCATCCTGCAGTTTAATTATCAAGGCAGCGGATTGGTAAGCCATGACGGTAAACCGCTTACCGATTTTACCATAGCCGGCCAGGACGGCAAATTTGTGCCTGCCGAAGCTACAATAAAAGGCAATACTGTGGTAGTATCGGCTTCCTCTGTAAGTAACCCTATGGCCTCCCGCTTTGCATGGTCAGAGTCGGCCCAACCTAATTTTTATAATAAGAACGGATTACCGGCGGTACCATTTCGCACAGATAATCCTTTAAAATTCACCTTAACCTCAAACTAATAAACCTATGAGATCTGCCTGCTTAAAAATATGTATATGTGCACTGTTTATTGTAACCGGGTTAAAAGCCCGCGCCCAGGAAACACAAAAAATGTATTTATCAGGCACGGGTAGCGATCATACCGTTAACTGGCAGTTTTTCTGCACCCAGGGGCGTAATTCCGGCAAATGGACTACCATCCCGGTACCATCAAACTGGGAGTTTCAAGGCTTTGGCAAATATAATTATGGATTGGCCAAAGATAGTTTAAGGGGCAAGGAACAAGGGCTGTATAAATATGAATTTACGGTACCCTCTGCATGGCAGGGAAAAGCTATAAATATAGTTTTTGATGGTTCCATGACCGATACCGAAGTTAAAATAAATGGCAAATCAGCGGGGGCTATCCACCAGGGCTCATTTTATCGTTTTAAATATGATATAAGCAGTTTGCTTAATTATGGCAAAACCAATCTGCTGGAGGTAACTGTTTCTAAACACTCTGCGAATCCTTCGGTTAATGCAGCCGAAAGAAAAGGCGATTTCTGGATTTTCGGCGGTATTTTTCGTCCGGTATTTTTGGAGGCAATGCCTCAGGCGCATATCAACTATTACGCGGTTGATGCGAAAGCCAATGGTAATTTAAAGGCTGCTTTAAAACTTTCGTCTGCTAAAGCCGGTACTGTTACAGGGCAGATATACGCAGTCAACGGTCAAAAAATAGGAGCGGCTTTTACGGCTAAAGTGAACGTCGGCGATACATTGGTTAACATAGCCACGCGGATCGCTTCTCCTAAATTATGGACTCCGGAGTCACCCAACCTATACAATGTGGTATTTACCCTTAATCAGAATGGCAAGGCAACACATACCGTTAAGCAAAGGTTTGGTTTCCGCACGGTGGAATTACGAGTGCACGATGGTATTTATGTAAATAACGTAAAGATCAAGTTTAAAGGGGTTAATCGTCATTCTTTCTGGCCAACAACCGGCAGGGCGCTTAACAAAAATATAAGCATCGGGGATGTAAAGATGCTGAAGGATATGAACATGAACGCGGTGCGTATGTCGCATTATCCTCCTGATGATCATTTTTTGGATGCCTGTGATTCACTGGGATTATTTGTGCTCGACGAGTTGACCGGCTGGCATCAGCATTATGATACGCAGGTTGGTTCTAAATTGGTGAAAGAACTTATTGAAAAAGATATAAATCATCCATCTATAGTAGTTTGGGACAACGGTAACGAAGGTGGCTTTAACTTCGACCTTGACCATTTATTTGATAAATTGGATATACAGAAGCGCCCGCTGATACATCCATGGGGTATTTTCAGGGGTACAAATACCCAGCATTATATCAATTATGATTACGGCACAGGTACTGCCATGCATGGGCATGATATATTTTTCCCAACAGAGTTTCTGCACGGTCTTTACGATGGTGGGGCAGGTGCTGGTTTGGATGATTTTTGGGATCAGATGTGGCACACCCCACTATCGGCAGGTGGCTTTATATGGGATTTTGCTGATGAAGCTGTAGTGCGCACAGATAAGAATGGCGAACTGGATACTGACCTCGACCATGGTCCGGATGGTATTGTAGGCCCTTATCACGAAAAGGAAGGAAGTTATTATACTATCAAGGAAGTTTGGAGCCCTGTTTACGTGGAGCCAACAGAAATAACTCCGGCATTTAACGGAGCTATCAGATTAGAGAACCGATATTTCTATACCAACCTGAAACAGTGCAGCTTTAGCTATAAACTGGTTAAGCTTGATAATCCGTATCACAAGGCGGGTGTTGCCTCTAAAACAGGTGTTATTACATCGCCGGACGTAATCCCTGGTCAATATGGTAACCTGCAACTGCAATTACCTGCCGGTTGGCAAAGTTTTGACGTGTTGTATGTAACTGCCATTGATCCTTCTAAAAACGAAATATTTACATGGAGTTTCCCTATCAGCAGTCATGATAAAATTACTGCGGGCATGATCACCAAAACCGGGGGTAGCAAAGCCTCAATAGAAGAAACAGATTCGCTGTTTAAAGTTAAGGCTAACAATGGTCTCGAACTGGAGTTTAACCGGAACTCCGGCATAATGGTAAAAGTAAAAAACGCTAAAGGCAATATTCCTTTTAATAACGGACCCGTATTGATAGAAGGACAAGACCAGTCGGGCTTTCAAAAACTGAATCACCGGTACGAAGGGGATAACCTGGTTATTGAAGCGCAATTCCCGCCTAAAAAAACCGAGCCTATGCTTAAGTGGGTCATTTATCCATCCGGATGGGTTCAGCTGGATGTAAGATACTGGCCGATTGGAGAGGAAGCGACAATGCTCGGTGTAAACTTCTCTTTCCCCGAAAAAGAAGTAAAAGGCGTAACCTATTTAGGCGATGGCCCATACCGTGTGTGGAAAAACCGGATGAAGGGAACGTCTCTTGACGTTTGGAATAAAGTTTATAACAACACCATCACCGGAGAGGGAAATGTAGTATATCCTGAATTTAAAGGTTATTATTCTAATCTGTACTGGATGAAACTGGAAACTACAAGCCAGCCGATAACCATAGTGTGCAATAACCAGGATGTATTTATGCGGTTATTTACGCCTGCAAACCCTAAAAAAGTTTACAATGTAGCACCAGCTTTTCCGTCAGGCGATATATCATTTATGCATGGCATAACACCTATAGGAACCAAATCGCAGAAACCTGAATATCTGGGAGCAAGCGGACAAAAGAATAAATACTTTAATTACGACAAGAACATTGAAGATTCGTTGCCATTAACGTTGTATTTTGATTTCTCGGGCAAATAATAATGAAGCGGATATTAACACATATCGCCCTCATTTTTACTGCTGTTTTAAGCATCTGCTTAAATTGTTATGCTAATATTAGCCTGCAAAACCTGAAATGCGAAATGCTGGAAAATCCCTTGGGTATTGGCACTATTCATCCGCGTTTAAGCTGGCAGATTTTGAGCGATGCACGTAATACCAATCAAGCGGCTTATCAGATACTTGTAGCTTCAAGTCCTGCAATGCTGGCAGCCAACCATGGCGATTTGTGGGATTCTCATAAGGTAAATTCTGATCAGTCTATTATGGTTAATTATGCAGGCAAGCCATTACAGAGTCGTATGGCTTGTTATTGGAAGGTTAAAGTATGGACTAACACCGGCGAAAGTAAATGGAGCGAACCCGCTAAATGGACGGAAGGCTTGCTTAATGCTGCTGACTGGAAAGCCCGCTGGGTAGGTTATGATAATGGCTTCCCCTGGGATAGTGTTTCAAAGTTTTCCCGTTTGTCGGCCCGCTACTACCGTAAACAGTTTGATGTTAAACCGGGCATAAAAAAGGCCACCGTTTACATTGTTGGCCTGGGGCATTACGAACTATACGTAAATGGTAAAATTATTGGCGATCAGGTGCTGGCCGAACCTCCAACCGATTATACACAATCGGTAAAGTACAGCACTTTTGACGTTACTGAAAATATTAAGCAAGGCACGAATGCTATTGCCACGGTATTGGGTAATGGCCGTTTTTTTACGATGCGCCCAAAGTACAAGCCCAAAAAGATCAAAGAATTTGGTTTTCCAAAAATGCTGCTGCAGCTGGAGGTGGAATATGCCAATGGTGCCAAGCAGTTAATTATAAGCGATGGCAGCTGGAAATTCACCGCAGATGGTCCAATTCGTACCAACAATGAATATGATGGTGAGGAATACGATGCTACCAAAGAATTTATTGGATGGAGCAACGCCGGCTTTGATGATAGTAAATGGTTAAACGCCGGATTGGTAGAATCACCAGGTGGCAAGTTAGTGGCACAGATGAATGAGCCCATCAAAGTGATGAGCGTTGTAAAACCTGTTGGCATTACCCAGCTAAAACCCGGTACCTGGATAATGGACATGGGGCAAAACATGGCTGGTTGGTTGCAAATGAGGGTAAAAGGTAATCGTGGCGATAGAGTAACATTACGCTATGCCGAAACCGTACAACCTAATGGCGAATTATACGTAGCCAATTTACGTGATGCTAAGGTAACAGATGTTTATACCCTGAAAGGAGGTGAAACAGAAACCTGGCACCCGGTATTTGTTTACCACGGTTTTAGGTATGTGGAAATCAGCGGTTATCCCGCCAAACCTGAATTATCTGATTTTGAAGGGCAGGTAGTATATGATGCCATGACAACCATAGGACATTTTGAAACCTCCAACCAACTTGTAAACCAGATTTATCAAAACGCTTACTGGGGAATCTTAAGTAATTACAAAGGGATGCCGGTTGATTGCCCGCAGCGTAATGAGCGTATGCCCTGGCTGGGCGACCGTGCGGTTGGTTCATTAGGCGAAAGTTTTGTGTTTGCTAACGGTAACCTTTATGCTAAATGGCTTGATGACATTGCCGAATCGCAAAAACCAGATGGCGCGATACCTGATGTTGCCCCGGCTTATTGGAATTACTACAGCGATAACATGACCTGGCCCGGTACTTATATTTTGGTAGCCGATATGCTATACCGTCAGTTTGCTGATAAAGCGCCAATTGAAAAGCATTATGCTTCCATGAAAAAATGGATGGATTATATGCGGGTAAAGTATATGAAGGATTACCTGGTGACAAAAGACAAATACGGCGACTGGTGTGTGCCACCTGAATCGCCAGAGCTTATCCACTCTAAAGATCCGGCGCGTAATACTGATGGCCAGCTCATTGCAACAGCATATTATTATCATTTAGCAGGGCTAATGGAAAAATTTGCCAGATTGCTTCATAAACCCGCCGATGTCCAAGCTTTTGCCTCTTTGCAGTTGAATGTGGGTAAAGCATTTAATCAAGAATACCTCGACAAAAAGAATTTTAAGTACGACAATAATACGGTTACTGCTAATTTACTGCCCCTTTATTTCGGCATTACTCCCTCAGTAAACCGACAGGCAGTATTTAAAAATATAGTCGATAAAGTGCAGAACGAAGCGAACGGTCATATCAGTACCGGGGTTATTGGCACCCAATGGCTTATGCGTGGCCTTACAGAATATGGCAGGCCGGATATGGCTTACCAGATAGCATCAAACAGCGATTACCCAAGCTGGGGTTATATGGCTAAGCATGGTGCTACAACCATCTGGGAGTTGTGGAACGGTGATACGGCCAATCCCGCAATGAACTCGCGCAACCATATTATGTTGCTTGGCGACTTGATTGCCTGGTTTTACCAGAATCTGGCGGGAATTAAAACGGTTAATGCCGGTTTTAAGGAAATCGTAATGAACCCTTCGGTTATTAAAAACCTCGATAGCGTTAACGCTTCATATCAAACCCCTTATGGTATGGTAAAAAGTAACTGGACGAGCAATAAGAGCAATTTTGTCTGGCATATTATCATACCCCCTAATAGTAAGGCGCAAGTTTATTTACCTACAAATACTAATGGGAATATAATTGAAGGTGGCCAGAAGGTAAGCTTTGTAAAGACCATTAAATTCCTCAAAATGGAAAATGGAAAGGCTGTTTTTGAAATTGGATCAGGCAGTTATGATTTTGAAGTTAAAAGTTAAACCAATTATAAAATATTATTCACGATGAAAAAATTAAGCATAGCAGGTATGGCATTAGCATCTTTACTGATGCTGTCGAACATAAGTAAAGCACAGGATCAGGCAGCTGCGAAACCTGCGCCATCGCCCGAGGCACAGGCTAAAGCCGATGCCGAAATTGATAAAAAGGCTACCGATTGGGTAAGCTCGCTTAATCTTAACGACGCTGCAAAAGCAACACAGGTAAAGGAAGTGATAGCTACCCACCTGAAAGCAGTGCGTGATTGGAACAACAGCCACTCTTATGAATCCGTGCCTGCGGGTATTGATCCTGCCACCGGCAAAATGCTGAGCACAATGGATCGCCAGATCATTATCAATTCCTCGCTTCCCAAATCGGTACATGAAAATCTCATGACCGGTTTGCGTAAAGATTTAACCGATGAGCAGGTAGAGTTGATACTGGATAAATATACCATTGGCAAAGTAGCCTTTACCCTTGCAGGCTATAAAGCTATTGTGCCCGATTTGACGGCAACTGAAGAGGCGGCTATCCTGGCTAACCTGAAACAAGCCCGTGAACAGGCAATTGATTTTAAGAACATTAAACAGGTATCGGCCATATTTGAGATCTATAAAACTAAAAATGAGCAGTACCTGAACAGTAACGGCCGTAACTGGCATGAACTATTTAAGGCCTATGTAAACGCTGTTAAAGCTAAAAAGGCAGCCGATGCTGCTGCAAAGAAACCGGCACAGTAAATTTTGAACGCTAAAAAATTAAAGTTATGTATAAAAAGGTTTTGCTCATTGTATTAAGCACTTGCGTAATGGCCGGGAATGTTTTAGCACAAACCACCCCATGGCGCAAAGGAATAGTGACGGATGAATTTATTTACGACAAAGCATCTTATCCGGAATGCCATGCATCAACCATTGCCGAAACGCCTAAGGGTTTGGTAGCTGCATGGTTTGGCGGCACAAAGGAGCGTAATCCTGACGTATGTATCTGGGTAAGCCGGTTGGTTAATGGTAAGTGGATCGAAGGGGTTAACGTAGCCAATGGTATACAGAACGATACTTTACGTTACGCCTGTTGGAATCCTGTGCTATATCAGGTTCCGAAAGGCGATCTGTTATTATTTTACAAAATAGGCCCAAGTCCTGCCAAATGGAAAGGGTTCATGAGAACGTCGGCCGATGGAGGCATTACGTGGTCAGCTCAAAGGGCTTTGCCAGATAATATTTTAGGGCCCATTAAAAATAAACCGGTATTGCTGAAAGATGGTACATTGTTAAGTCCATCAAGTACTGAAGGTAGCGGCTGGCAGGTACATTTTGAGGCAAGTAAAGACTTCGGAAAAACATGGACATTGATAGGTCCGATCAACGACGGGAAAGATTTGAAAGCCATACAGCCAAGTATTTTGTTTCATAAAGACGGCAGCCTGCAGGTGTTATGCCGTAGCCAGAACCGTGCAATACTAACATCCTGGTCAAAGGATAACGGGAAAACATGGTCGCCACTTGAAAAAACCAACCTGCCTAATAACAACTCAGGTACAGATGCGGTAACGCTAAAGGATGGTAGACAGTTGCTAGTATATAACCATGTATTGCCGCCCGGTACAGCTGCAAAAGGGGCACGTACGCCGTTAAACGTATCAGTTTCTAAGGATGGCGTTAACTGGTATGCTGCTGCTATTCTGGAGGATTCGCCTATTAGTCAGTATTCTTATCCATCGGTGATACAATCATCAGATGGAATGGTGCATATAGTTTATACCTGGCGCCGTAAAAAGATAAAACACGTGGTTATTGATCCGTCAAAACTGGATTTGAAGGAAATAAAGAATGGTGAGTGGCCAAAGGTGGCGGGATATACATTGCCTGTAATAAAAGGTGAAGTGGATGTATTAAAATAAATGGTTATGGCCGGAAAAAAGTTATTTGTTTTGTTGATATGTCTTTTATTGGGCATGCATACTATTTATGCACAGCAAACTACTGATGCTCAGTACAAAAAGCCGCTAAAGGATGTATTGGATCAGATACAGGAGAAATATCACGTAAAGATCAAATACTCACCGGCGCAAGTTAAGGACAAATGGATAAATTATGCCGAATGGCGTTTTCGTCCTGATGTAGATACAACGCTGGATAATGTACTTGCGCCACTCGATCTGAAAGTAAACAAGGAAGGTCCTGGCATGTACAAATTAAAGGAGTATGAATATTACCGCTGGCCAGTGGCCGACGGCTGGAAAGAGCTTGATCGCATCGCGTTGCAATATCATGATAAAGATAGCTGGGAAGCAAGAAAGGCAATATTAAGGCCACAGTTATATAAGGCATTAGAATTGTCACCCTTACCGGCTAAACCCGCAACAAAACCAATCATTACAACTAAAAGAATATTTGACGGCTATACAGTTGAAAATATCGCTATAGAAATACTGCCAGGTTTATACATCAACGGATCACTATATAAACCTTCAAAAATAAAGGGAAAAATACCCGTGATTTTAAGTCCAGATGGGCATTGGCCGCAACAGCGTTACCGGGCCGATTGTCAGATCCGTTGTGCAACATTGGCGCGTATGGGCGCTATGGCCTACAGCTATGACCTGTTTGCCTGGGGCGAATCATTACTGCAATTTAAGTATGAGGATCATCGCCGCAGCCTGGCACAAACCATTCAGACGTTAGGGGCTATCCGGATATTGGATTATGTGCTTTCTTTAAAAGAAACCGACCCGTCAAGGGTAGGCATCAGTGGAGGCTCAGGCGGCGGTAGCCATACAGTACTGATGGCTGCTATGGACGATCGCATCAAGCTGAGTGCACCTGTTGTTGCCGTATCATCATACTTTTATGGCGGTTGCCCCTGCGAAAGCGGCATGCCGATACACCAATGCGGTGGTGGAACAGACAATGTAGAGCTTGCCGCCATGGCTGCCCCACATCCGCAATTGCTGATATCTGATGGTCAGGACTGGACAGCTCATATGCCTGAGCATGATTTTCCTTATCTCAAAAAGATGTACGGCTATTATGGTGTAGGTAATTCGGTAGAAAACGTACATCTCCCGACAGAAGGACATGATTTTGGTCCTTCCAAACGCTTCCCGTTATATGAGTTCGTTGCTAAGAATTTCCATCTGAACATCAACGCTATAAAAGATAAAAGTGGAAAGATTGATGAATCAAAAGTAACCATTGAAAAAGAACCCGCCATGTATGTATTTGGCGATAAAGGCGAAAAATTGCCTGCTGATGCGATAAAAGGATTTGATCAGTTACAGAAGGTTTTTGCAGCTGCAACAAAAAATTAAGTTATGAAAAGTAAGTATATAATGGTTTTAGGCATGGCTTTGTTAATGGGTTTACCATTGCAATACGCCTTTGCCCAAAGTTCAGGAGCAAATCAAAGGTATAAAGTTGCTGTAGTTGATTTGATGATATTGAAAAGGCAAAAGCTGGGTGCTTTTCAGCTTACCAAAGATATTGGTGCCGATGGTGTTGAAGTAGATATGGGAGGATTGGGTAATCGTGAAACCTTTGATAATCAGTTGGCCAAAGATTCGGTTCGGAAGCAGTTTTTAGATAAAGCCAAGCAACTGAACCTTGAAATACCGTCTATGGGTATGACCGGTTTTTTTGCGCAGTCGTTTGCCGAACGGCCAACAGCGGTAAGAGCAGTTACCGATTGCATTAATACCATGAAGCAAATGAATGTAAAGGTGGGCTTTTTACCAATGGGTATTAAGGGAGATTTGGTTAAATACCCTAATCTGCGCCCCGCTATTGTTTCCCGCTTGAAAGAAGTTGGCAAAATTGCCGAAAATGCAGGTGTTGTAATCGGTATCGAGACTTCGCTGGATGCTAAAAGTGAATTGCAGTTATTGAAAGATATTGGTTCGCCAGCCATAAAAAGTTACTTCAACTTCCAGAACGCGCTTGATAATAACCGCGATCTGGAAAAGGAGCTGCAAATACTGGGGAAGAAAAACATAGTAATGATCCATTGTACCGATACCGATGGCCAATGGCTGCAGAATGACCCAAAGATTAACATGGAAAAAGTAAAAGCCACTCTTGATACAATGGGATGGAGCGGCTGGCTGGTGATTGAGCGCTCACGAGATACCAAGGATGTGCATAATGTGAAATGGAATTATAGTGCTAACACGGCCTATTTAAAATCAGTTTTTCAAACTTCGAACCAATAACTTGCTGATATGAGTTTTAGCCGCATATTTATTTTTGTGTTGCTGTTAAATTTACTTTTAACAAACAGCATTTTTGCGGCTGAAATTTGGGTTGCATCCAACGGATCGGACAAAAATAGCGGTACGCAACAGCAACCGTTGTTAACAGTCGCGATGGCCCTTAGAAAAGCCCGCGAATTACGCAGATTGAATGACCCTTCCGTAAAAGGGGGTATTCACATCCGGATTGAAAAAGGTGTTTACCAGTTATCAGAACCTCTATTCATTCGGCCGGAGGATTCCGGTACGGTTGATAATCCTACCATTATTGAAGGTGCCGCAGATGGCCAGTCGGTAATAAGTGGAGGGATTAATATAACTGGCTGGCATAAATTAACAAGCAATATACTAGGCTTGCCTGAAGAAGCTAAAGGAAAAGTATGGGAAGCCGATGCCCCCTTAATTGGCAATGAGGCTTTATTATTCAGACAGCTTTGGATTAACAATAACAAAGCCATTCGCGCAAGGGAAACGGATGCACCGGTTATGAACCGCATTTTATCCTGGGATCATCAAAACCAAACCTGCTGGATACTAAAACCAAAATCATCAGACCTAACCCATGTAAAAGGCATGGAAATGTTTATTCACCAATGGTGGGCTATAGCTATGCTGCGCATTAAATCAGTTGAAGTACAGGGAGATAGTGCAAAGCTATCCTTTTATCAACCCGAAAGCCGTATCCAGTCAGAACATCCCTGGCCTGCGCCGTGGATCTCCAAAAAAACCGGTAATTCTGCTTTTTATTTAAACAATGCCATGCAGTTTCTAAACCAGCCCGGTGAATGGTATTTAGATACAGAGCATCGCAAAGTTTATTATATCCCGCGCCCCGGCGAGGACATGAATACAGCCGAGGTAACAGTTCCTTATCTTGAAAATATTGTAAAGGTAGAAGGTACTATAGATCACCCGGTAAGTTATGTTAGTTTTAAAAATATTTCATTTCAACATAGCACCTGGCTATATCCCTCAAAGGCTGGTTTGGTACCCCATCAGGCAGGCATGTATATGCTGGATGCTTACAAACTCAAAATACCGGGCACGCCCGATAAAAAGGGACTGGAAAACCAGGCCTGGGTTGGTCGGCCTGCGGCTGCTGTTGAAGTATCCTTCGCAGAACACACCACATTTGAGGGATGCCGGTTTGAGCATATGGCCTCAACAGGGTTGGATCATAAGCGTGGCACGCACGATAATCAAGTAAATGGCAACCTGTTTAAGGATATCGGCGGTACAGCCATACTTACAGGTGTTTATTCAGATGAGGCAGTGGAGGTTCATTTACCATATAACCCAACGGATAAAAGGGAAGTGTGCACCAATGATAGGATAGAAAATAACCTGATAACCGATGCCACCAACGAGGATTGGGGGTGCGTAGGTATTGGCGCTGGCTACGTAAAAGGCATTACCATTGCGCACAATGAGGTTTGTGATGTAAACTATACCGGTATCAGCGTTGGTTGGGGGTGGACAAAGACTGCCAACATAATGAGTGATAATCATATCACTGCCAATAAAATACATCATTATGCCCGCAACATGTATGATGTGGCGGGTATCTATACGTTATCAGCACAGCCCGGTTCTGTTATCAGCAATAATGTTGTAGATAGCATTTATAAAGCTCCGTACGCCCACGATCCGGTACACTGGTTTTATCTCTATTGCGACGAAGGCTCATCTTATATCACCGTTAAAAACAACTGGTGCCCAGCCGAGAAATTCCTACAGAATGCCAACGGGCCTGGTGATGTATGGGAAAATAATGGTCCACAGGTGGCTGCCAATATTAAGAATACTGCCGGATTGGAAGCTCCTTACCAGTATCTGCTAAAGTATAGATCGGTTAATCCGGATAATCGCCCCATCAATCATAAAATAGATACATCAAAATGAGATTGAGCAAAAAGATATTTAAAATGGTATTAATATGTATTGCAATTGGTTTCGGGTGCTTTTCGGGCTGTAAACAACCTGCCGCAAAATCAAACAGCACTTCATCAGCGAAATCCGAGCAAGTAAAAAGACCTGTTATTGTGGAGATCATAGGCCCTAAAGATTCCGTATTCCATTCACATGCACTTAATAACCTGGCTAAAGGTTTTGCACTTGATACAGATGATATCACTCAGTGGAAAAACCGCATTGCTGTATATGTTGCTATACCTAATCCCGATGAACTTGTCAGTAGAATAAAATCAGAATACCCACAGGACACGGTTAAATATTTCGATAACCCATTTTACAATTTCAACCGAAAGATGTGTGCGGATACCATCAGTTCAACAAAATGGGAAAACATAGTATTAAGCGCCAACCTGGTAAATGATCCCAAACTACAACAGGAATACCTGAACTATCACGCTACTCAATTTCAGCAATGGCCCGAGGTATCCAAAGGGTTCTGCAATGCGAATTTTCAGCAGTTACTGGTATTTAAAAACGGCAGGCAGTTAATGCTGGTGATCAGCATACCCAAAGGTGAAAGCCTTGATAAACTCAATCCATTAACAACAAAGAACAATCCACGGGTAGATGAATGGAACAAACTGATGGCAAAATATCAGGAAGGTTTGCCTGGAACAAAACCCGGCGAAGTATGGGTGTTTTTTAAGCCTTTGGGAATATTAAAACAGAAATAAAATCAATAATTCAGTAGATCAATGATGCAAAAATTAATGAAGATAGGAATATTAGGATTAGGCGAAGGCCGCAGTACCATGTCGGCAGCATTGCAAAGCGATAAACTAGAGCTGAAGATGGTTTGCGATATGAATATAGAGATGTGTAAACGCAGGGCCGAAGAGTTTAACTTCCATCATTATACTACCAATTACCAGGATATGCTTGATGACCCGGAAATTGACATTATAGCCATTTATACGCCCGATCACCTGCATGCCGACCATGTAAAGCAAGCGCTGCTGCATGGTAAGCACGTAGTTTGTACCAAACCCTTTATTGATGATTTGAGTAAAGCTGCTGAATTGTTGGAACTGGTAGAAAAAAGCGGTAAACGGGTATTTGTTGGTCAAAGTTCGCGGTTTTTTGAGCCGATGAAAAAGCAACGTAAGGATTATGAAGACGGGCTGATAGGTGAGCTGATCACCGTCGAAGCTTATTACCATGCCGACCACCGCTGGTTTCTTGAAAAACCATGGTCATTACAACAGGCATTTAAATGGCTGTACGGCGGCTTAAGCCACCCAACCGATTTTATACGCTGGTATTTGCCCAATATTGAAGAGGTAATGGGCTATGGCATGCTGAGTGCTAACGGAGCGAAGGGCGGTTTAAAGAACCCTGATACCATGCATTTTATTTTTAAAGCAAAAGATGGCCGCATTGCCCGGGTAAGCGGCTGCTATACAGGTCCGGTACAACCTGTAACCCGGGATAGCGAAATGAGCTGCGTATTAAGAGGTATGGAAGGTTGTAGTCAGGGCGATTATATGGACCTGCGCTATGCTATAACCGATAAAACAGGTGAGGAACGTATGCTTACCTGGGAGCATAAATTAAAACACTACTTCCGTTTTGAAGGCAAAAGCCACCATGCCGGTGAATATCAAAACTATTTAGAATATTTTGCAGGCAGCCTTACCGAAGGCTATACCGCTTACCCGGATATTAAAGAGGGGATAGGTACTATAGCGCTGTTACAGGCTATGGATCGTTCGCTGCAAACTGGCCAGCCGGTAAAAGTAGATGATATTTTAGCTGAATTTCATTTAACCGCTAACCAGTTAAGCGCATGATCATCGCCATGAGCAATATCGTGTCACGTTTAACCACATTAGATTATGCTGTGGTAGCCTTTTACCTGATTATTCTCATGATAATCGGCTATCGGGCCAGCTTCGGTAACAAGAAGAAATCTGACGAAACGCTTTTCCTGGCTAATAAATCACTGAGTTGGTCGAGCATCGGTTTCAACATGTGGGGTACCAATGTTGGGCCATCCATGTTGCTGGCTTTTGCCAGTATTGGTTATACAACCGGTATTGTCGCTGTTAATTTCGATTGGTACGCTTTTGTATTCCTGATGCTGCTGGCACTGGTTTTCGCACCAAAATATATTGCAGCGAAAGTGTCAACCATGCCCGAATTTATGGGTAACCGTTATGGCGATTCAACCCGTAATATCTTGGCCTGGTATGCCCTTATTAAAATGCTTATCTCCTGGCTGTCATTAGGTTTGTTTGCCGGTGGTTTCCTGGTGCGGCAAATATTGGGTATACCTATGTGGCAATCAGTGATTGTGCTGGTTTCGTTCGCGGGGTTATTCGCTTTTACGGGTGGGTTAAAAGCCATTGCTAAAGTAAACGTGTTCCAAATGCTGCTACTCATTGGTGTGTCCTTAACCTTAACCGTTTTGGGTGTAAATAAAGCCGGTGGGTTATCGGCCGTTTTTCATAAAGTACCAGGCAATTACTGGAATCTGATCCATCCGGCCAGCGATGTTAAATATCCATGGTATGCTATTTTATTAGGTTACCCGATATCCGCAGTTGCCTTTTTCTGCACCGACCAGGCGATGGTACAATCGGTGTTAGGTGCCAAAAGTTTGGAACAGGGACAGTTGGGTGTGAATTTTATAGGCTGGCTCAAAATATTATCGCTGCCTTTATTTATTCTTACCGGTATTTTATGTTTTATCCTATACCCGCATCTGAGTGACCCGGCGCTGGCCTATATGACCATGGTTACCAACCTTTTTCCACCCGGTATGAATGGTCTCGTGATTGTAGTATTGATAGCTGTTTTAGTTGGTACCATAGGTTCCTCATTAAATTCGTTAAGCACCGTGTTTACCATGGATGTTTACGCCGAAAAGATAAACCCTAATGCTACCAATAAAGATCTGATCAGGGTTGGGAGAATAACAGTTGTAGCCGGCTGCATATTTGCCATTGGCATGGCGCTGGCTATTGATAGTATTAAAGGGTTAAACCTGTTTGATGTTTTTCAATCGGTACTGGGCTTTATAGCTCCGCCGCTGGCAGTGGTTTTTTTGTTAACGGTTTACTGGAAACGTACCACCCGCAAAGCGGTGAATATTGTACTTTCCGTCGGTTCTGCCTTTAGTTTGGGTACAGGTGTAGTTTATTTGTGGGTTTTTCCTTCAGATCAGTATCACTTTTGGCCGCATTATCTGCTGCTGTCATTTTATATTTTTGTTTTCCTTACTGTATCAGCAATTATTATCTCCTTACTGGATTCCTCGCCCGAGATATATCAACCCGATGCGGAGGAAATCAGCAGGATTGCAAAACCAACTAAGCGCGTAAAGTTAGCCTGGGCATTACTTACAGTGGTGATGATCATTTTATACATCATTTTTAACGGACATTAATCATGAATATCATTTATACCTATAAGAAATTTAAAAACTGGTCGGTTGTTATGCTCTGTTTTGGCTTTATGTTTTTTGCAGACATGGCCCGAGCGCAGAAAGCAACATGGATCTGGTACCCGGGTGATTATGAAGTATGGCTAAGCAATAAAATGCAAAACAGGCGTACCGAACGCGGGGCATTTTTTCCGCCGTTCTGGAAACTCGACAGCCATTACGCGCTTATTGATTTTCATAAGGACTTCGTGCTGCCCAATGCCGAAACAGTAGAACTTGCTGTTGAAGGGCAGTATAATGTGAAGCTTGATGGAAAAGCTTTCTCTGGTTATCCAAAATCTATTAATATCCCGGCAGGTAAGCATAGGTTAAGCCTAAAGGTGTATAACCAGGGTGGTGTACCTGCTATATATGTAAAGGGGCCGCATCTGGCATCGGACACATCATGGCTGGTTACCTATGAAGACAAGGAATGGATTGACGCCTCAGGCAAAACATCGGATGTATCGGCTACACAGTACGTAGCTGCCGGGGCATGGAATTTTGATTCGGCTGATAAAACGCCATCTACATTTCGTTTGCCTACTGAAGAACATCGTCCGGAAAAAACAGAAAGAAAAGAACACTCCATACTGGTTGACTTTGGTAAGGAGACTTTCGGTTACGCTAAGTTGATCGGACTAAAAGGAACCGGTAATGTTAAGGTTTGCTATGGTGAGTCAAAAGAAGAAGCGCTGGCTACCGCTACCTGCGAACTGTTAGACAGTATACATATTAACCAGCCGCAAAAGGCTGATTTTACTATGGAAGGCTCACGGGCTTTCAGGTATATTAACGTTTTGTTTGATGATAATGTGAGTGCAGATGACATATCCATGCTGTATGAATATTCGCCGGTAGAGCAAAGAGGGAGCTTCCGTTGTTCTGACGACGAGATCAATAAAATATGGGATGTGTCGGCTTATACCCTGCATCTGAACACCCGCGAATTCTTTATTGATGGCATTAAACGCGATAGGTGGGTATGGTCGGGTGATGCCTATCAAAGCTATTTGATGAATTATTATCTCTATTTTGATTCGCCTACTGTTACCCGCACTTTATATGCACTCAGGGGAAAAGATCCGGTGACCAGTCACATTAATACCATTATGGACTATACCTTTTACTGGTTTATGGGTATTTATGATTATTATCAGTACACAGGCGACAAAAGCTTTATTAAACAAATGTACCCACGCATGCAAAGCCTGATGAGCTATTGCTTATCTCGCAGGGATAAGGATGGGCTGATGGAAGGTTTGCCCGGTGATTGGGTATTTATTGACTGGGCGGATAAACTGAGCAAACAGGGCGAAGTAAGTTTTGAACAATTGCTGCTCTGCCGTAGCCTGGAAACTATGGCTTTGTGTGCCAATATCATGCAGGATAAGCCGGGTGCAACGCGATATAATCAATTGTCAACAGGGTTAAAATCAAAAATATTCACTTATTACTGGAACAATCAGAAACATGCTTTGGTGCATAGCCGTGTAAATGGTAAGCAAACAGATAATGTAACCCGCTATGCCAACATGTTCTCCATTTTCTTTAACTATTTCACTGAGGCACAAAAGCATGATGTTAAAAAATATGTACTGCTGAACGATAAAGTTCAAAAGATAACCACCCCGTACATGCGCTTTTATGAACTGGAAGCCCTTTGCGCTATGGGAGAGCAAAGTTATGTGCTTAAAGAAATGAAAGATTACTGGGGAGGCATGCTTAAACTGGGAGCCACCACCTTTTGGGAGGAATATGATCCTAACAAAAGCGGATCTGCGCACTATGCCATGTATGGTCGTCCGTTTGGTAAAAGTTTGTGCCATGCCTGGGGTGCAAGCCCCATATACCTGTTGGGTAAATACTATTTGGGTGTTAAACCTACTGCACCGGCATATCAGCAATATACTATAGAACCAAAACTGGGTGGCTTGCAATGGATGGAAGGCAGTGTTCCCACACCAAAAGGAGATATAAAAGTGTACTGCAGTACCAAACAAATTAAGGTAAGTGGCGATACCGGTACAGGAATTTTACGTTTTGCGAGCAGTTCTACGCCGGTTTGTAAAGAAGGCTCTGTAAAAGCAAAAGGTAAAAATATTTATGAACTGAGCATTGCCAAAGGGACGAAATATACGGTTGATTATAGTGCGCTGTAACCTTTCCTAAATTCTCTCCAAAGGAGAGGATTTGTTGGCATACTTAATGTCCCAGAGGGACAAAACATTTTTAGAAAAATAACAAAAGAGTTTTGCTCCATAGGAGCTACCTAAAATAGATGCGAAAATACATAGCCATAATAGTTAATCTGTTATTTACCCTTAGCGGTTACGCTCAGTTGGTTGATAAAACCCCTGCTCCTATACCCAATGTGCCTGTTGTTTACGATGCAGAGCCATGGGAAAACCCACAGGTTGATGGCATTAACCGCGACCCGGCACGCGCAACAGCTTATTCTTATGCCAGTGTGCAGGAAGCTTTAGCAGGTGATCGGGAAAAGTCGGGCAGGATACTGTCGTTAAATGGTTATTGGGATTTTAGCTATGCATCAAAACCTACCGATGCACCAAAGGATTTTTATAGGAACCGGGTAAGCGGGTGGAAAAAGATCATTGTACCATCAAGTATTGAAATGCAAGGATATGACAGGCCGATATACAAAAGCGCGGTTTACCCTTTCCGGCCGGTTAATCCGCCTCATGTGCCGCAGGATTATAATGGTGTAGGCAGTTATCAACGCACATTTACCTTGCCAGCCAACTGGAAGGATATGAATATTACCCTGCATTTTGGCGGTGTTAGTTCTGGTTTTAAGGTGTGGTTGAACGGGAAATTCTTAGGCTATGGTGAGGATAGTTTTTTACCCTCCGAGTTTAATATTACCCCGTATTTGCAGGCCGGAGAAAATGTGGTATCGGTACAGGTGATCCGCTGGAGCGATGGCTACTTTTTGGAAGACCAGGATCAATGGCGCATGAGTGGTATCCACCGGGAGGTAATGCTGCTGGCCGAACCAAAATTGAGAATAGCCGATTTTCAATGGCAGGCCAAACTCGATAAACAGTATAAAGACGCGGTGTTCAGCATTCGCCCGCGGATAGAGAACCTTACCGGTAAAGCTGTTCCTGGATATAAGATCGAGGCTCGGCTTTTTGATAAAAACAACAAGGCGGTTTTACAGAAACCGATTGAACGCAGTGTAGAAAGCATTATTAATGAAATATATCCGCGGTTAGACAATGTAAAATTCGGCTTGCTGGAAACCAAACTGAAAAACCCCGATAAGTGGAGTGATGAAGAACCAAACCTGTACACGCTGACACTCTCGCTGGTTGACAGCACCGGTCACACGCTTGAAGTAAAAAGCTGCAAAGTTGGTATCCGGAGTATTGAGTTTGGTAAGGGCAACGGCAAGTTGCTTATCAACGGGAAGATAACTTACCTGTATGGTGTAAACCGTCCCGATCACGATCCGATAAAAGGTAAGGCCTTGTCGCGCGAGGATATTTTGAACGATGTGCGCACGATCAAGAGATTTAATTTCAATTGTATCCGCACCAGTCATTATCCAATGGACCCATACTTGTACGACCTGTGCGATCAGTACGGTATCCTCGTAATTGATGAAGCCAATCTGGAAACGCATGGTTTGGGTTCAAAATTAAGTAACGACCCCATGTGGACCGGCGCCTATCTCGACCGGGCTACACGCATGGTGATGCGCGATAAAAATCATCCGAGCATTATCATCTGGAGTTTAGGCAACGAGGCCGGGCGCGGGCCTAATCATGCGGCAATGGCCGGTTGGATCCATGATTTTGACATTACCCGCCCGGTGCATTACGAACCGGCACAGGGAACACCACAGGCAGAAGGATATATTGATCCGACAGATCCGCGCTATCCTAAAACTAACGACCATTCTCATCGCTTGCAAAACCCAATCGATCAGCCTTATGTGGATATTGTGAGCCGCATGTATCCCGGCTTGTATACAGCTCCTTTGCTGGCTAACCAGCAGAACGGCGATACCCGGCCTATATTTTTTGTGGAGTATTCCCACGCGATGGGCAACTCTAATGGTAACCTGAAAGAATTTTGGGATCAGTGGCGGTCAACCAAACGCATTATCGGTGGTGCAATCTGGGAGTTTAAAGATCAGGGTTTGTTAAAGAAAGATTCAGCCGGTACACCATATTATGCCTACGGCGGCGACTATGGCGAGCATTATTTTGATAATTTCACCATCAAGGGAATCGTGGCGTCAGATGGTCGTCCCAAGCCTGCCATATACGAATGCAAGCATGTTTTTCAACCCGCTGTTTGCGAATTAACCGATGCAGCTAAAGGGCTCATCCATATCAAAAACTGGCATAGTGTAGCTAACCTGAATGAATATGATGTGTACCTGCAGGTACGGGAAGATGGCAATATCATCGCTAAAAAACAATTGCCGCATATTAACCTTGTAGCTGATGGGGATACGGTTATTAGCATAAAGTCTTATCTGCCCACATTAAAGTCCGGTCACGAATACCTGGCTGATATTCATTTTACACTTGCGGAAGATAAACCCTGGGCAGCAAAAGGGTATGAGGTGGCTGAAGATCAGTTTGAACTTAACTCGAGTACACTTGTCACAAAATCTAGGTCTGCTAATTATCCCAATATTACTTTAGCGGATGATGCATCTGTATATAATATCAGCGGGGGCAATTTTAAAATTCAAATCAGTAAAACGAATGGTGCGTTGAACTCTTACTTATGGAATGGAAAACAGCAGATATTTGCACCCTTGTTACCGCACTTTACCAGACCTGTCACAGATAATGATCATCGCGGATGGAAAGCTGAGAAGAAATTAAAGTCATGGTTTAATAATGAACCTAAGCTAAAAAGTATTACTGTAGAGCAACCCCAAAAGGGAGTTGTAAAAGTTAACAGCACTTATACTTTAATTGGTGATAGCGCAATAGTAAAAATAGTATATTCAATAAAAGGGGATGGCAATATAAAAATTGAGTATGATTTACACGCCGATAAAAACCTTCCCAACTTGCCTAAAGTGGGTATGCAAACGGCTATCCTCCGGGCCGATAGCAACATCACCTATTACGGCCGGGGCCCGTATGAGAACTACGTCGACAGGCGCACAGGGTCTGACGCAGGTGTTTATTCGAAACCCATTCATCAGTTTATGGAGCCCTATGTGGTGCCGCAGGAAAATGGTAACCGTACAGATGTACGCTGGATGTTGTTATCTGACAACAAGACCGGTGGTCTGCTGGTGGTAGCCGATAGTTTGCTTAGTATGAGCGCCTGGCCTTACACGGAGGATAATATAGTACATGCCAAACACACCAACAAGCTGAAAGACGCGAGTTTTATTACCCTCAACATTGATCTGAAGCAGATGGGCGTGGGAGGTAATGATAGCTGGAGTGAAGTAGCCGAGCCACTTGAGCAATATCGCATACCATCGGGAAATTATCATTATAGTTTTTATATCGCGCCTTACAGTGGTGCTGCTGATAAAGCAGGTGATGCGGCCCGTAAAATAAAATTCAAATAATAGCATGAGGAAATTCACCTTTATACTTACCCTTTGTGTTAGCTGTTTGGTATTGCAGGTAACAGCTCAGGTACGAAGTGTTTCCCGTTCAAAAGATGAGCTAAAACAGGCATTTCTTCATCCACCCGAATCGGCTAAACCCTGGGTATTTTGGTACTGGATGCAGGCCGCCGTGACCCGTGAAGGTATTACTGCCGATCTGCAGGCCATGAAACAGGCTGGTATTGGCGGCGCTTATTTGATGCCTATAAAAGGGGTAGCTAATCCACCATATTTAACCCCTGCCATAGAGCAGCTTACACCGCAATGGTGGGCCATGGTTAAATTTGCCATGCAGGAAGCCGACCGCATAGGTGTTAAACTGGCCATGCATGATTGCGATGGTTTTGCTTTGGCCGGTGGCCCCTGGATTACGCCGGAGCTTTCTATGCAAAAAGTGGTATGGTCAAAAACATTGGTTATAGGGGGGAGAACCTATCAGGATACGTTACCTAAACCCGCGCATTACAAAAATTACTATAAAGACATTGAGGTGCTGGCGTATCCTTCTTTACCGGGTGAGGGTACAAGTAGTTATGATGCCCGGCCAAAGGTAACCACCAGTATTGTCGGTACTGATCTGCAATATCTTGCCGAAAACGGCAACAAAAAAAGCTTTGCCACTAATGAACCCTGCTGGATACAACTGGAATTTGAAAAGCCTTTTACCTGCCGTTCGCTGGTAATTCATACCACAGCCAGTAACTATCAATCTGAACGTTTACAGGTAGAAGTAAGCGACGATGGCCGAATATTTCGCTCGTTAGGTAAATTGCAGCCACCGCGCCACGGCTGGCAGGATGGTGATGCAGAAATAACAAATGAAATTGTGCCCACTACCTCAAGATATTTCAGGTTTGTATACGATAAAACAGGCTCAGAACCGGGCGCGGAAGATCTTGATTTTGCCAAATGGAAACCTTCGCTTAAACTTTCGGGTATTGAGCTATCTGCCGAACCTCGCATTCACCAGTATGAGAGTAAAACGGGTGAAGTATGGCGTATAAGCAAACGTACTACCATCACACAACTACCTCAGGAGCTATGCATCCCTAAAGATAAGATCATTAATTTAACCAATGAGCTCGATGCCAATGGCCGGCTTAACTGGAATGTACCCGCAGGGCAATGGACTATTTTGCGTATAGGGCACACCTCCACCGGGCACACCAATGCAACTGGTGGCGCGGGTAATGGTTTGGAATGTGATAAATTTAATCCCGAAGCTGCTAAAGTACAGTTTGATCATTGGTTTGGGGAGGCGGTAAGGCAAGCAGGGCCGGAACTGGCGAAGAAAGTTTTAAAGATATTCCATATCGACAGCTGGGAATGCGGCAGCCAAAACTGGTCGCCGGTATTTGCGGCAGAATTTAAAAAACGCAGGGGGTATGATCTGCTACCTTACCTGCCCGTAATGGCTGGTATACCGGTGCAAAGCGCCGGTGAATCTGAAAAAGTACTGAGCGATGTGCGCGAAACCATTGCCGAGCTGTTGGTTGATAATTTTTATGGCACTATGGCCAAACTGGCATATGAAAAAGGCTGCACTTTTACGGCCGAAAGCGTGGCCCCAACAATGATGAGCGACGGCATGCTGCATTATCAACTGGCTGATGTGCCGATGGGTGAATTCTGGTTTCGCAGTCCTACACATGATAAGCCCAATGATATGCTCGATGCCATTTCGGGAGGGCACATTTACGGAAAAAATATTATCCAGGCCGAAGCTTTTACCGAATTGAGATTATTATGGGACGAACATCCTGCCATGTTGAAAGCCATGGCCGATTTGAATTTTGCCCTGGGTATTAATCGCTATGTGTTTCATGTAAATGTGCACAATCCATGGCTCGACCGTAAACCCGGTATGACGCTGGACGGCATCGGCATGTTTTTTCAGCGCGACCAAACCTGGTGGAAACCCGGTAAAGCATGGTTTGATTATATACAGCGGTGCCAGGCCTTGCTGCAGCAAGGCCATCCGGTAACTGATATAGCCGTGTTTACGGGCGAGGAAACACCCCGGCGGGCGATATTACCTGATAGATTGGTTAATACCTTGCCCGGGATATTCGGCGCTGAAATGGTGGCTCAGGAAAAGGAAAGACTGGCTAATAAAGGCGAACCTATAGTAAACAGTATCTCTGATGCCAGCCACTCGGCCAACATGGCTTTACCGGAAAACTGGACAGATCCGCTGCGAGGTTATGCTTACGATTCCTTTAACCGTGATGCCTTATTGCGTTTAGCTACAGTGAAAAATGGCAGGATCACGCTGCCCGGAGGTGCAAGTTATGCTATGCTGGTGATACCCGGCGCGCACGCCATGTCTCCGGATTCGGGGCTTACGTCGCCAGAGGTTGTAAAACGCTTACAGGAATTGGTAAATGAAGGGGCAACGGTATTGATTAATAATCAGCCAATGCGTGCACCCGGTATGGCTGATGATGCGACGGTTGCGAAGGAAGGTAAAAGACTATTGAGTAATGCGGCTCAAAAAGGTAAAGTAATTATCGGTCCGTATCAAAAAGATACATTTGATGAGTTGGGTGTCGCTCGTGATTTTACAGCACAGGAAAACGATAAAAAAGCCAAAGACATAGCCTGGGCACACAGGCGCTCATCAGATTTTGAACTGTACTTTATATCAAACCAACAGGCAGCGGAACGCACTCTTGATATATCTTTAAGGTCAGCAGGTTTTGTGCCCGAACTTTGGGACGCCCTTACAGGTGAAATTCATGCCGTAAATCAATGGCAGTCAAAAAATGGGCGTACCATGTTACCTGTTCATTTGGCTCCAAACGGCTCGGTGTTTATCGTCCTGCGTGAAAAAGCTGTGGCTTCTGGAATTGCCAAGGGTAAAAACTGGTCCGTTCAAATCCCGGTGCAAACACTTACCGGTGCATGGAAAGTTCAGTTCAATCCAAAATACGCCGGGCCTGAAAAGGCTGTAATATTTGATCAGTTGGAGGATTGGTCTAAGCGTGAAGAAAATAATATCAAATATTACTCGGGTACAGCAAGCTATAGTCAGTCGTTTACATGGAATAATATCGCTAAGAGTGGAATATGGCTCGATTTAGGTAGTGTAGAGAACCTTGCCGAAGTGTATGTAAACGGGATAAATTGTGGTGTGGCCTGGGCGTATCCATATCAGGTAAATATCAGCAAAGCCTTAAAAAAAGGTGTTAACCGGCTAAAAATTGAAGTTAGCAATACCTGGGCCAACCGTTTAATGGGTGATCATGCTTTGCCTGAAAAGGAACGTGTTACCTGGACTAATGCAGTTTATCGGTTAGAAGGTAGGTCATTATTGCCGGCGGGTTTATTAGGGCCGGTAAAAATTATAAGTTTAAGGGATTAATAAAATTTAGAGATATGTGGAGCAAAATGATGAAGCTTTTGATTGTTTGTTTGGTAGTATTAACGGGGAGTGCCTATGCCCAAAACAAGGCTTTGGTAAACACCGACAAAAGTAAATTTGCCAAGTTAAGCAGCGTGGATATGGGTAATGTTACCTGGACAAATGGCTTTTGGGCCGACAGGTTTAAGGTGTGCCGTGATACCATGATCCCCAACCTATGGCGAATATATACCGACCCAAAGATCAGTCACGCGTTTCGGAATTTTGAAATAGCTGCCGGGCTGGATACCGGATCGCATGAGGGCCCGCCGTTTCATGACGGCGATTTTTATAAACTGTTTGAAGCAGTAGCCAGCATGTACGCGTCAACCCACGACCCTAAGCTGGATGCCCTGATGGATAAAACTATCGCGGTAATAGCCAAAGCACAAAGGCCTGATGGTTATATACATACCCCAACCATTATTGAAGAACGTAAAAGCAGCAGTAAGGAAAAAGCCTTTAATGACCGTTTAAATTTCGAAACCTACAATTTGGGCCATTTAATGACCGCTGCTTGTGTGCATTACCGTGCTACGGGTAAAACCAGTATGCTGAAACTGGCCGTTAAAGCAACAGACTATCTTTACAAATTTTATAAAACAGCTTCTCCTGAATTAGCACGAAACGCTATTTGCCCATCGCATTATATGGGCGTAGTGGAGATGTACCGCACTACACACGATCCTAAGTATCTCGAATTGGCCAAAAATTTAATCAACATTCGTGGGTTGATGGAGAATGGAACAGATGATAACCAGGATCGTATCCCATTCAGGCAGCAAAAACAAGCTATGGGGCACGCGGTACGTGCCAATTATCTTTTTGCAGGCGTTGCCGATGTTTATGCTGAAACGGGGGATACTACCCTGATGCATACTCTCACCTTGATGTGGAACGATGTGGTGAATCGTAAAATGTACATTACAGGCGGTTGCGGTTCACTTTACGACGGTGTTTCGCCCGACGGTACATCTTATAACCCGAATGATGTGCAAAAGGTGCATCAGGCTTACGGGCGCGATTATCAGCTCCCCAATTTTACCGCGCATAATGAAACCTGTGCCAATATTGGCAATGTGTTATGGAACTGGCGCATGCTGCAAATTTCGGGAGATGCGAAATATGCTGATGTGATGGAGTTGGCCCTGTATAACAGTGTGCTTTCCGGTATTAGTTTAAGCGGCCGCGATTTCCTGTATACTAATCCGTTGAGTTATTCTGATGATCTGCCGTTCAGCCAACGTTGGTCAAAAGACAGGGTAGGGTATATTAAACTATCAAACTGTTGCCCGCCTAATGTGGTGCGTACCATATCTGAAATTAGTGATTACGCCTACAGCATATCTGATAAAGGACTGTGGTTTAATCTTTATGGTGGCAATACGCTCGAAACCAAACTGAAGGATGGTTCCGCAATAAAATTAACCCAAACAACCAATTACCCCTGGGATGGTAAGATTGGTATCAAGATTGAACAGGCCCCGGGTAAGTCGGCCTCTATGTTTTTCCGTATTCCGGGATGGAGCAAAGATGCGGTTTTAACGATAAATGGTAAAGCTGTTACTCAAACACTTTCACGCGGCGGTTATGCAGAGATTAACCGTGATTGGAAAACTGGTGATAAGATAGAGTTAAATCTGCCTATGCCAGTAACCATGATGGAAGCTAATCCTTTGGTTGAGGAAACCCGCAATCAGGTGGCCGTTAAACGTGGTCCCGTGGTATACTGTCTCGAATCTGCCGATTTAGCAAAAGGGCAAAAAGTATTTAATATCGCACTTTCATCAAAAAATCAGCTCCAACCCGAGATGATCAAAATAGATAACAGTGATATCATGAGTCTTGTTGGTAAAGCCGATGTACGTGATGAGGCCAATTGGAAAAATAAATTATACAAGGAGATATCGGCGCCCAAGCAAAATGCGGTTGATGTGAGGCTGATCCCTTATTATGCCTGGGGAAACCGTGGCCATGTGGATATGGAAACCTGGATACCGCTGGATAGGTAGGAACAAGCTAGTCACCGATAGAGAAAATGTTTGTTATGATTAAAAGTCATAACTAAAATCGAACATTACTTGTATCATAAACGAACACTTGTATTGATAAATAATATTTAAATATCACATTTTCAGATATTTAATAGCATGGCATCTGTTTTGAAATTGTAAGGATCAACTTTATATAATAGAGATTTTGATCACTTCAATCACAGCGCTATGTTAAAAAACTACTTCAAAACGGCGGTAAGAAATCTACTAAGACATAAAAGTAACGCGGTGATTAATGTCGCGGGTCTTACTGTAGGTTTTGCCGCCTTCCTTTTAATATTTCTCGTGGTTCAGTATGAAGAAAGCTTTGATGGCTTCCATATAAAAAAAGATAGGATATACCGTGTGGTGAGGATCGGGAGAAACCCAGTTAACCGGGGATATAGAACGGGTGTGCCGGTGCCCGTAACATCAGTGATACGTGCAGAGTTGCCCGAAGTAGCCAATGCCGCCGCAATAACCAAAAGCGGTGATGTGCAGATAATTGTAACCGCTAAGGACGGCTCCGTATTAAAAGGGTTTAAGGAAACAAGCGGTGTCTTTTTTGCCGAACCGCAGTTTTTTCAACTATTTGATTTTAAATTGGTCGATGGCGATATAAAAACAGCTATCAGCGAACCGAATACTGTATTATTAACTAAAGCTACAGCTTCAAAATACTTTGGGGGTTGGAAAGGCATAGTAGGAAAAATGTTTAAAATGGACGGCGTGTTTGTAAAAGTTACCGGTGTGCTTGATAACCCACCGCCGAACACGGATTTTCCGATAAAAGCTGTACTGTCCTATACTACCCTTTATAATCAAAATACCTTAAGCAACTGGAGTGGTATTAATGACGGAAATTATTGTTTTGTGGAGCTTGCCAGCGGGCACACGCTACGCCAGCTTACTAAATCACTTAGCGACTTTACCAACAGGCATATTAAACCTATAAATCCGGATTATAACCTTTCGCCTCAACCGTTGAACGAACTGCATTATGATGAAAGGTATGGAAATTATACGGGGCGCACATTTAGTAAAGACCTGATCCTGGCGCTTAGTCTCATAGGTTTGTTTTTACTTATTGTGGCCTGCGTAAACTTTATCAATTTAACTGTCGCCCAGGCAGTTAACCGCTCCCGGGAAGTAGGTGTCAGGAAAGTTTTGGGAGGCAGTAGGGTGCAATTGATATTTCAGTTTTTAGGTGAAACAGGGATCACCAGCTTACTTGCCATGTTCATTTCCCTCATCATTGTTGTTATAACTATACCTGCTATAAATAATCTGCTTGAAATCCATCTGACTGCTACCACGCTTTATAGCCCCAGGCTCATGGTGTTCTTGTCTGGTTCTTTAGTGTTGGTGTCATTTCTTTCCGGGTTTTACCCCGCACTTGTGCTTTCTGGGTTTAAACCGGTAACTGTTTTAAAAGGTGCCGCGAGCAGCGATCAAAAAAGAGGTGTTTTGTTTAGAAGGGGATTGGTAGTTTTTCAGTTTGTAATTGCACAGGGGCTCATTATTGGGACGCTGGTAGTAGCTTCGCAAATGGACTATTTCCGCACGGCCGATATGGGATTTAGAAAAGACGCTGTCATCTATGCAAGATTTCCCAATGATCGCCTTGGCGGCACAAAAATCGATTATCTGCATAATGAATTACTAAATGTCCCGGGCATAGAAAAACTTAGCTTCAGCATGTTTTTACCCTCATCTAACGATGGCGGCTCGTTTACCGATTTAAATAAAGAGGGCCACAAAGGCATTACTCCCGATGTGATAGTTAATATCAAAATGGCCGAGCCTGATTTCTTTGATGTATATAAACTCCCTATTGTTGCCGGCAGGGTTTATTTTGCTTCTGATACTATTCATGAGTATGTGGTTAATGAAACCGTGATCAGAAAATTAGGCATCCGTGACCCCAAAGATGCTATTGGTATGCCTGTTACCGTGGGCGGACAAACCTTTCCAATTGTAGGTGTAATGAAAGATTTTCATACCAATTCGCTTCGTGACCCTATTGATCCTGTGGTAATGACAACCAATAAAAACGGATATCGAATAGCCAGTATAAAAATCGATCTGAGGAAAACAAAATCAATCACCGCTGCTATGGAGCGTATATGGAAAAGGGATTTTCCTGAATTTACACTCGAATATAATTTCGTAGATCAAACTATCGCCAATTATTACAAACAGGAAAATCAGCTTTCAAAGCTTTATACGATATTCTCAGGTATTGCTATCTTTATTTCATGCCTGGGATTGTATGGTTTAATATCTTTTATGGCTTTACAACGCAGAAAAGAGATTGGTATACGCAAGGTGCTTGGTGCCCCTGTCAAAGATATTGTAATCCTATTATCAAGGGAATTTACAATGCTGGTTATCGTAGCGTTTTTAATCGCGGCGCCATTAGCCTGGTATTTTATGCATCAATGGTTGCAGGGTTACACTTATCATATTATGATTGGTTTATGGTTTTTTGCTGCTACTATTTTTTCTTCTATAATTATAGCCTGGTTAACGGTGGGATATACAGCCATAAAGGCTGCCCTGGCTAATCCTGTAAATAGTTTGAGAACCGAATAAATACCGAGAGTTTATTATTTATTTTTAGCGGATCTCTTTTATTTTATTTAACACTATCTCTACACGTCGCTGTATGGAGGTATCGCCTTTTATTTCTAAAACCGGGCAGGTTAATTTACTTAACCATGTTTGGTGTACCTGGAGAGTTCGGCCATTGGTAATATTGTCATCGTAGCCCGATGCCCATTGCCTGAAGGTTTGGTATTTGACAATGTATTCGGGATCGGTAAAAATGCGGTCTCCATATCGTTCCAGTTCGCGGGCCTCGAGCCGCTGCATCCTGATGTCGTGGGGGATATATAAAAATATCACAAGGTTAAACATCCGGAGCCATGCAGGTCCCCAACTTACCAAAGACCCGCTCAATATCCAATTTTCTTGCCCGGAGATATCGTGTGTTATCATGGCATTGCGCAGCTCTGAATCACGCCTTACGGTAAAAGGTTGTTCGGATGTTTCCCAGAAGTATTTATCGCTGTCAAATAAAGGATAGCCGAGCTCTCTGGCCAAGGCTGTACCCAAAGTGGTTGAACCTGCACAGGAGGCGCCCATAACGTGGATCTTCATAATAAGTGTATATCTGGCTTGAAACCGCGCAAAGTTATACAAGAAATTCGGGCGGCAGCAAAAAACAGCCATATCCACAAAAAAATCAAAAAAATATTTACGCCATTCACCGATATAAATGTGCCGTTCGCCGATAAAATACCGCCATACATCTAATTGGCCCAAAATAGCTGTAACGTTTTAAAATTGGGGGCGTCATATAGATGTATTTAAAAAATAAGGCAATACAATTAATTGAAAATCAAAATATTAATAACATGAAAACAAAATTATTTACCATCATCACTATGTTAGTTTTAGTAGGTGGAATAACAAGCTCAACTTATGCATCAGTAAATAATAATAGCAACGCTACTGTTTTAACCGATGTAAGCAAGATCAATAAAATTGAAATCCGTGGCAACGTTGAATTGTATGTATCTGCAGGCAATGCTGACCAGGTAAAAGTTTACAATCGTTACTATGCCGAAAGCGCACTGGTTCAAAGCCAAAACGGGGTATTACGTATTACATCATACAAACCCGAAAAACTGGTAGTTTGGGTAACTGCTAATGACCTGCGTGCCATAAGCGCTTATGACAATGCACAGGTAAAATCATTCGGCAAACTTTCTGCCATCGACCTTGAAGTTAACCTGCATAATAATGCTACCGCCAGTTTAAATGTAGATACCTACAATGCTAATGTTAATGTGAACGATTACGCTAAAATTGATTTAGCCGGTACTTCAAGTGTATATACTTTAAATCACGCGATATCAACTAAAGTAAACAATAATAACTTTGTCGCCGAAACCTACAGGGATACGCTTAATGGCTTGGCTCACAGAGAAGTAGTTGACGAGTTTGCTGGTCTTTAATCCATCCAACTTTTGCAAAAGTTCATCATATATTCTAAAAAGCTACCACATTGTATGGTAGCTTTTTTTATTTTTATGTAACTTCAACTTACTAAATATCGTCTCACAATTAAAAAACTATGAAGAAAACAAGTTTAGCCATTGCCATTGTGGCTTGCGCATCATTAAGTGTATTATCATCATGCCAGTTTGCCTGCGTGCATGGGTCGGGAAAGACAGGCACAGAGCAGCGCAAAGCAAATGATTTTAAAAAGATCGAAATATCGGGTGCGTTTAAAATTCACCTAAAACAGGATAGCTCCTCAGTAATTTCAATTACAGGTGATGATAATTTACTTAAATATATTTCCACCTCCGTTGATGGGGATAAACTAACCATTAAGCTAAAAAAAACAACCTGTTTTGATGATAGCCTGGTAGTAAATGTTGGAATACGTAACCTTAACGAGATCAGGTCATCAGGCGCGGTTGAGGTTTCATCAACCGGCAAAATAGTAACCAATGATCTTGCGATTCACTTGTCGGGTGCTTCAAAAGTTAACCTCGATATAAACGCGGCCAATGTAAAAAGCGAGGGCAGCGGCGTAAGTGAATTGAACTTAAAGGGGCAGGCAGCATCGCATAGTGTTGATTTTAGTGGTGTAGGTAAAATAAACGCTTTTGATTTTGTTGTTGGCGATTATACCATCAACACATCGGGCGCGAGCCATTGCAAGATTAACGTATTAAAAACGTTAAACGTGCACTCCAGCGGCGCTTCAGATATTCAGTATAAAGGTTCACCATCCACCGTAAATAATGATAAGTCGGGCGCGTCACATCTTCAAAAAGTTGACTGATTGATACGCCAAAATTTAATGCCCCTTATCTTATCATGAAAAAGTTTTTAAAATATACCCTCTATACTGTTATAGTTGTGGTATTAATTGTTGTAGCCGGTATAAGTTATGTTACGCTGGCTTTGCCTAATGTGGGCGAACCGGAAACCATTAAAGTTGAGGCTACACCGCAGCGTATTGAACGTGGTAAATACCTGGCCAATAATATCACCTTATGTATGGATTGCCATTCTACCCGGGACTGGAGCATATTTGCAGGCCCCATGAAGCCGGGTACACTGGGAGCAGGGGGCGAAAAGTTTGATGCCAATGTGGGTTTTCCAGGCGACGTACAGGTACCTAACATTACACCGTATCATTTAAAAAACTGGACAGACGGCGAACTGTTCAGGGCCATTACCACTGGAGTGAAAAAAGACGGTTCGGCTATTTTCCCGCTAATGCCCTGGCCGTCTTATTCAAAAATGGGAAGGGAGGATGTTTATGCTATTATTGCTTATCTGCGCAGTGTTCAACCTATCGAGGTCAGTTATCCTCAAAGCAAGCTCAACTTCCCTTTAAATATATTGGTACATACCATGCCGCAAAAGGCTACGCTGGGTACCATACCCAACGAACGTGATACCGTTAAATATGGTGAATACCTGGTTACCATTGCTGCTTGCAAAGATTGCCATACTCAGGATAAACAAGGGAAACTGATTGAAGGACTGGAATATGCTGGGGGGCATGCCTATACTGTACCGGGAGCAGGTACAGTAAGATCAGCCAATATTACACCTGATAAGCAAACCGGCATTGGTAGCTGGACAAAAGAACAGTTTTTGAGTAGGTTTAAAGAATATGCCGATAGCAGCAGTAAACCGATAGCTGTAAAACCGGGTGAATACCAAACCATTATGCCATGGTACAGGTATGGCGCCATGAAAACCGGCGATCTTGAAGCCATATACGCCTATCTGAAAACGATTAAACCTAAAAAAAACCAGGTTAATAAATTTACTCCGGCAGCAACGCGCGATTAAATAAATTCAAAATAAATTCGTAATTTTGCGCCTCGAAATTTGTATAGCCAAATTGGTTTTCAGGCTACGTTTCAAAGGATTAAATTAAATTACCCGGTAAAAAGATGAATATTACACAGGAAAAAGTAGACGCCCTGAATGCAGTTGTTAAAATCAACATCAACCCTGAAGATTACCAGCCACGTGTTGACAAAGCCATAAAAGAAAATGCTAAAAAAGCTAAATTACCAGGTTTCCGTCCCGGAATGGTACCGGCATCACATATAAAAAGAATGTACGGTAAAAGTATTTTAGTTGATGAGATCAACAACTTGTTATCAGACTCTTTAAATAAATATATCGATGAGCAAAAGCTGGAAGTTTTAGGACAGCCATTGCCAAAGCTTGATGACGATAAAGAATACAATTGGGATTTCAACGATAATTTTGAATTTAATTACGAACTGGGCTTGGCGCCTGAGTTCAACATTGATTTTTCATCAAAAGATAAAGCAACCCAATATGTGATCAAAGTTGATGACGAAACGCTTGCTTCACGTATCAAAAATATTCGCCGCAGTTATGGCAAAATGACAAATCCTGACGTATCGGCAGATGATGACGTTCTTTATGCAGAATTGGTTCAACTTTCTCCAGATGGTTCTGTTTTTGAGGATGGTATAAGCAATACTGCATCTGTACGTTTAGATCAGATCAAAGACGAAGCTATTAAAGCTTCATTGATCGGCCTTAAAAAAGATGATGTATTAACGTTTGATATTCAGAAAGCTTTTGATAACGATGCGCCAAAAGTTGCCGGTTTATTAAAAATTGAAGAAGATGAGGCAGCTGATTTAAAATCAAACTTTCAATTAACTGTTAAAAATGTTAACCGTTTAGAAGAAAGCGATTTAAATCAGGAGTTCTTTGACAAATTATTTGGTGAAGGTACAGTAACTACCGAAGCGGAATTTACAGCTAGAATTACTGAAGAGCTGGAAGCTATGATGGTTCAGGATTCAGAACGCAAACTGCAGGACGATATCTACAAACTAAGCGTAGCCAAAGTTGAATTTAATTTACCTGACGAATTTTTAAAACGCTGGTTAAAGGCTACTAACGAAAAACTTACAGACGAAGAGCTGGAAGGTGGTTATAATGATTTTGCTACCAACCTTAAATGGACCTTGATTGAAAACAAGATCATTAAGGACAATAAGATCGAGATTAAATACGAAGAAGTATTTGAACTTGCTAAAGTGCGGTTAGATCAGCAATTCAGAATGTACAGCCCTCAGCCTATTCCTGATGAGCAATTAGGCCAGTACACTGTACAATACCTGCAAAATAAAGAGAATGCTAACAAAATATTTGAAGAAGTAAAAGCATTAAGGGTATTTGATTTTATTAAAAGCGTAATAACCTTAGATAAAAAAGATATCCTGTTTACTGATTTTAATAAATTGGTTTCGGAAAAATAAGATATCCGGTATCAGACTTACGAAGGTTTTAAAACTTCGTAAGTCTATAATCTAAAATATTTTACCAAAAGCAACTCACAAGGTTGCTTTTGTTGTATCAGAGCTTTGTATGCAAATAAAAAACGCGTCATTGCCAGGTACGAAGCAATCTCTATGCTGTACAGAGCATCATGCCAGTCTGATCTATCTCCGCAGAGATTGTTTCCTACCTGGCAATGACGTGTGTCAGATACTTCACCACATGAATATTTTTACTTAATACAAACTATCTTTCTAAAATTGTATTCAACTAAAAACTATATTTAACGCAAGTAAAATCTTGCATCCTAAAAACAACATAACAAAAACCATGAGTAGTAACATCGATAAGAACGAATTCAGAAATTATGCTGTTAAACACCATCGTCTTAACAGCCTTCACGTAGATAAATTTATAGCCAGTGTTGACAGGAGCAGAATGCCAAGTGGTATATATACGCCTACCGGCATGACTCCTTATATTATTGAGGAACGCCAGTTAAATGTTGCCCAGATGGACGTGTTTTCACGCCTCATGATGGACCGTATCATTTTCCTGGGAGATGCCATTTATGAAAATATCGCAAACATTATCCAGGCCCAGTTGCTGTTCTTGCAGTCGGCAGATAGTAAACGCGATATCCAGATTTACATAAACTCACCCGGTGGGTCAGTTTATGCAGGTTTAGGTATTTATGATACCATGCAGTTTATATCAAATGACGTGGCCACTATCTGTACAGGTATGGCAGCTTCAATGGCAGCTGTATTATTATGCGCAGGTACCGAAGGTAAAAGGGCTATATTGCCACATGCAAGGGTAATGATTCATCAGCCATCGGGCGGTGCTCAGGGTCAGCAGTCAGATATTGAGATCTCTTACCATGAGATCACCAAATTGAAAAAAGAGTTGTACCAGATCATTGCCGATCATAGTGGTGCATCTTTTGAAAAAGTTTGGGACGCGTCAGATCGTGACTACTGGATGATTGCAGAAGAAGCCAAGGAATTTGGTATGGTTGACGAGATTTTAAAAGGTAGTAAAGGCGCTAAATAAGTTGGCCTGTAATG
Organism: Mucilaginibacter sabulilitoris; assembly: GCF_034262375.1. NCBI lineage: Bacteria > Pseudomonadati > Bacteroidota > Sphingobacteriia > Sphingobacteriales > Sphingobacteriaceae > Mucilaginibacter > Mucilaginibacter sabulilitoris. The sequence continues at coordinate 5,570,486 of NZ_CP139558.1, read as the reverse complement.
AATATTGAGTTCCGGGTTTTGAGTGATAATGATATCTTAACAGTTGTTCGTTTTAACTCAAAACCCTATACTCAAAACTCATTACTTTTTTTTATCATTCCAATTAGTTAATTTTGGATTACAAACAAATCAGATGAATAAGAGCAGTAAGGAAATCAGGTGTTCATTTTGCGGTGCCGGAAAACAGGATTCCCTGATGTTGATTGCGGGTCTTGACGCACATATTTGTGACAAATGTGTGAATCAGGCTAATGAAATATTGGCTGAGGAGTTAAAGGTGCGTAAAGTTAAAGCTTCACCTTCTGCACCGGCTTTGCTTAAACCCGCCGAAATTAAAACACATCTTGACCAGTATGTTATAGGTCAGGATGATGCCAAAAAGATACTTTCTGTAGCAGTATATAACCATTATAAGCGCTTAAACCAGCGTATTGATAAGGATGAGGTTGAGATAGAAAAATCAAACATCATTATGGTGGGCGAAACCGGTACGGGTAAAACCTTACTGGCAAAAACCATGGCTAAAATACTTAACGTTCCGTTTTGTATTTGCGATGCTACCGTATTGACCGAAGCTGGTTATGTGGGGGAGGATGTGGAAAGTATACTTACCCGTTTGTTGCAGTCTGCCGATTATGATGTAACACTGGCCGAAAAAGGTATTGTTTATATTGATGAGGTTGATAAAATAGCCCGTAAAAGTGATAATGCCTCCATCACCCGCGATGTGTCTGGTGAAGGTGTGCAGCAGGCTTTGTTAAAAATACTGGAAGGCACTATGGTGAATGTACCTCCACAGGGAGGACGTAAGCACCCCGATCAAAAAATGATCACGGTAAATACCAGTAATATATTGTTTATATGCGGGGGCGCCTTTGATGGCATCGACCGTAAAATAGCCAACAGGCTGCGTACACAAACAGTGGGTTATAAACTAAAACGCGATGATGGGGAGGTTGATATGAAAAACCTCTACAAATACATCACCCCACAGGACCTGAAATCATTTGGTTTAATACCTGAGTTGATAGGCCGATTACCGGTACTTACCTATTTAAACCCGCTTGACAGGGCCGCGTTGCGTAATATATTAACCGAGCCTAAAAATTCCCTTTTAAAACAATACAAAAAGCTGTTTGAATATGAAGGCGTAAAACTTGAATTTGACGACGAAGTGCTGGAGTTTATTGTTGACAAGGCAATGGAATTTAAACTTGGGGCGAGGGGTTTGCGTTCAATATGCGAGGCTATTATGATTGATGCCATGTTTGAGTTCCCGTCTAAAAAAGATGTGAAACGCCTGCAGGTAACATTAGATTATGCCCACGAAAAATTTGAAAAATCGGATCTGAAAAAATTAAAAGTAGCGTAACAATTTGATATAGTTAATCAGCTATCTTTATTAAAATAAATGCAGACCCTGGTGCAACGCCGGGGTTTGTTGTATAAACAGGTTTTATTCAGTATCAGGTAGATAGTATCAAATAGGGTAGTATCATGTATCAAGACTTTACTCTGTCGAATATCAAAGATATCTATCCCGATACCTTATACTAACTACTTGATAATAAGCTATTAAAGGAAAAAATATGAATGAAGAATTGAATGTTAAAAAAGACCCTACCGATGCACCGGTAGTAAAAGAGGTACATACACCCATAAAATCGGGCCTTAAAACTAAGGAAGCTATTGTGGCCAATTGGTTGCCGCGTTATACCGGCCGTCCGCTGGAAGCTTTTGGCGAATATATTATACTCACCAACTTTTCAAAATATATACAGCTGTTTTCGCAATGGCATGATAACGCCCCTATCATGGGTGTCGAAAAACCAATGCAAAGTGTAACTGCCAATGGTATCACCATTATTAACTTTGGTATGGGCAGCTCGGTTGCCGCCACTGTAATGGATCTGCTTACCGCTATACATCCCAAAGCGGTTATATTTTTAGGTAAATGCGGCGGGTTAAAAAAGAAAAATAATGTTGGCGACCTGATATTACCCATAGCTGCCATAAGGGGAGAGGGTACCTCAAACGATTATTTGCCGCCCGAAGTGCCCGCGCTGCCATCATTTGCCCTGCAAAAAGCCATATCAACCACCATACGTGATTACTCGCGCGATTACTGGACCGGAACTTGCTATACCACTAACCGCCGGGTTTGGGAGCATGATAAAACCTTTAAAAAATACCTGAAAGATTTGCGGGCTATGGCAGTAGATATGGAAACCGCTACTATTTTTACCACCGGTTTCGCCAACAAAATTCCGACAGGTGCGCTGCTGCTGGTATCTGATCAGCCTATGATCCCCGAAGGTGTTAAAACCGCCGAAAGTGATTCGACAGTAACGGAGCAATATGTAGAAACGCATCTACATATCGGTATTGAATCATTAAAACAACTAATCAACAACGGCTTAACGGTAAAACATTTGAAGTTTTAAGTTAGCTCATTGGTTTATTTGTTCATTGATTGAAATATTGACTTAATCTAAATCAGATAAGACAAATGGCTTAATAAACTAGTGAACAACTGAACCAATTTAAATTACAATATATCGCTTAAGAAAGTTAATTTTGAGGTATTACCAGGCTAAGTATACCGGGTTAGTAGATATTTAAATTATGTGGTATAACAATATATTAGAAACCATTGGCCAAACGCCTCTGGTTAAATTAAATAAGGTTACAAAGGATATTCCTGCTACGGTTTTGGCTAAAATTGAGACCACCAATCCGGGCAACTCCATTAAGGATCGTATGGCTCTTAAAATGATTGAGGATGCCGAAAAAAGTGGCAAGCTTAAACCAGGAGGTACCATTATTGAAGGTACATCGGGGAATACCGGTATGGGCCTGGCTATTGCGGCGGTAATCAAGGGTTACAAATGTATTTTTACCAGTACCGATAAACAATCAAAAGAAAAATTTGATGCCCTGCGCGCTTTTGGCGCCGAGGTTATTGTTTGCCCAACCAATGTGGAACCTGAGGATCCGCGTTCATATTATTCTGTATCGTCTCGCCTGGAGCGGGAGGTGCCTAATTCATGGAAGCCAAACCAGTATGATAACCTGAGCAATTCGCAGGCCCATTATGAGCAAACCGGTCCGGAAATATGGGAACAAACTGAAGGTAAGATCACGCACCTTGTAGTGGGTGTGGGTACCGGTGGTACTATATCAGGCACAGCGCGTTATCTGAAAGAGAAAAACCCAAACATACAGGTACTGGGTATTGATACTTACGGTTCGGTATTTAAAAAATACAAGGAAACCGGTATCATGGATAAAAACGAGATCTATCCATATATTACCGAAGGTATTGGCGAAGATTTTTTACCGCAGAACGTTGATTTCAGCTTGATTGATCACTTTGAAAAAGTAACCGATAAAGACGCGGCGCTGATGACCCGTGAAATTGCTCGTAAGGAAGGTATCTTCGCCGGTAACTCAACCGGATCTGCAGTGGCTGGTACATTGCAAATGAAAGACCGTTTTAAGGAGGGCGACGTAGTAGTTATCATTTTCCCTGACCATGGTACACGTTACCTCGGTAAAATGTATAACGACGACTGGCTGCGCGACCGTGGATTTTTAAAGGATGGCAAACTCACCGCCCACGATATCATCAATAAAAAAGAGTACCAGGAAATTATTACCATTGATTGCGAAAAAAGCGTGCTCGAGGCCATCAATACCATCAAATCACTTAATATATCGCAAATACCGGTTACCCAAAAGGGGATGGTAATAGGCAAGATCACCGAAAGTGATATTCTGGATTCGCTGATCGAAAACCCTTCCATCAAATCACAACCGATAAAAAACATAACCACAGCGCCATTTCCGTTTGTTGACCTGAACACATCTATCGATAAAATTTCGGGAATGATCAATAAGGATAATATAGCCGTGCTGGTTGAGGATGAGGGTAAAATTGAGATCATTACCCAGTATGATATTATAAACGCAATTTCGGCTTAATTTTTTAGGTTAAAGGCGAAAAGGATAAAGGTAAAAGGTGTTATGCTGTTGCATGGTGCATTTTTATTAAGATTTAGCAATGAAAATTGGCCTAACCTTATTAGTAATCTTAATGCCTCTATTTAGTTTAGCACAACAGCATCAAATGCTTGGGTTGGAGGTAGCTAAAAGTGAACTTAAAGATGCTTTGGTAAATAAAACGGACGTTAAAATAAAAGTTGATAAAGTAATATCAAATAAACAAACTGCTATTGCTGTTTCTGAACCTATTTTATTTAAAGTATACGGCAAAGATCAAATATTACAAGAAAGACCATACGAGGTTTATAAGATAAACGGTTATTGGGTTTTAAACGGGACGTTACCTGAAGGGATGCTCGGGGGCGGATTTCTTATAATTCTGGCTGCTAAAGATGGTCAAGTGTTAAAGCTAACTCATTATAAATAACCAAAATGTTTCTTCTCAATAAAGAGACGTGGCTTTAGCCTCTTTTATTCCTGTCTTTTCCTGGCCAGCTCTTTAGTATATCTTTCCTGTAGTGGAGCCAAAATATCAGTTATCAGGTATATGCCGGTACCTTTTTCAAGGGCAAGGGGATATTCAATTTCGCCTAATTTTTTGAATGAACCGATCATCTTTCCGTCAACAAATTGTTTGATGTTGCCGCCGTTATCATCATCCACATAAATTAGGTATTTACACTTAAGGCTGTCAGGCGCCCAAAGCGAAAAACTGCTGTTAAGTGATATTACACCGGGATAGTTAAACTGTTTACGATAATGATGCAAGGCGCCCGCCTCGCCATAATTATCAGCATAAATAATGGTCTGTTTTTGCTGTTCAGGTGTTAAGCTGCGGTAGGCTTGGCCAACTTTTTTTGCCAGCTCGTCCCAGCCAAACATATCCGCGTAATCCTGTGTTAGGGAGTGTTGTTTTCTATCTTCCCAGGTGGTTATGAAATTAAATGCCGGAACATTTTTGTTTATAAACCCAATGAAACCCAATGTTTGCTGCAATGATAAAACAGGTAACACCATCGGGAACAGAAACAAGTTCGGAAGCACAAACAACACCACCACAAATGTGCGCAGTACATAGCCGTTGGTTTTTAGCAACCGTTCAAAGGCAAAGCCTCCCGCCGCAAACAGCATAGGGTAAGCGCCGAACAGGTAATAGTTTTTGCCATCCATTTTTAATAAAAAAAGGAATATCAATACATAGGCAATGGCCAAAAATTGGAAATTGCGCAACCTGAAAGAGAATATTAAAAAAAGGAAACCGGTAAACCAAACGAATAAGGCAATACCATGTACGGTGAGCTGCTGCTCAATAAAGTCAGCAGGTGTAATGTAATTGAGCTGCTGTTCACGCAGGGCCTTCATGTGGCTTACTAAAGGCCAATGGTGATGAATTTGCCATATCAGGTTAGGTAAACAAATTAAAAAAGCCACCACAGCTGCGCCCAATATATGCCTGTTAAATAAGAGTTTACGTTGTTTGCTGATGAGGATACCCACAATGAGCGCGAACGTGAAAAATGCCATGGTGTATTTGGTGAGCATCCCCAGTCCAACCACCAGGCCAAGCCAATACAGGTATTTAACATCGGTGGTGTTGAGGTATTTAATAAGCAGCCAAACGGTTAACACCCACCAAAGCTGATCAAACACTACGGGTTGAAAAAGATAACCACTTGCTGCGAAAGCAGGTGAAAATATAAGTGCGAGGCTGGTAAGCGTTATAGCGAATTTGCGCCCGCCAAATTCCATGGTAATAAGTCCCGTGAACCAGATGATAAGCCCACTGCAAATAGTTGGGAAAATACGTGCCGCGAAAACGGAATCGCCGAATAATGTTATAGATAGTTTGGCCAGTACAGCAATAATGGGAGGCACTTCCTTATATCCCCAGTCAAGGTGATCGGCAAGTACCAGGTGTAAAAACTCATCACGGTGGAAACCGAAATGACTTATAGCAAATAAATTGAGAGCAACCTTTACAAATACAAAAATCAGTATAAAATAAACGTAGGTAGACCTTCGGTTTTTGTATGACATTGTTCAGAAATAGGTTTATTGAGCCAAAGGCGCAAAGCTGAAAGCTAAAGCTATTAAAAAAAAGCAGAAAGCAAAAGGCTTAAGATAAAAAGCTTTTTACTATATAAGTAAGTACTTTATCTTAAGCCTTTAAATTATTTGAGCATTCTAATGCTTTCAGCTTTTTAGCTTAAATTCTTGTTATATCCGCACCAAGCGCTTTTAAACGGGCATCAATATGCTGGTAACCACGTTCAATTTGCTCTATATTATAAATGGTCGATTTGCCCTGCGCCGATAGCGCTGCTATTAGTAATGACACACCTGCCCGTATATCGGGCGAGGTCATGGAAATACCACGCAGCTGCACCTGCTTGTCTAACCCAATAACGGTAGCGCGGTGAGGGTCGCAAAGAATGATCTGCGCGCCCATATCCAGTAATTTATCTACAAAGAACAGGCGGCTTTCAAACATTTTTTGATGAATAAGCACCGATCCTTTTGCCTGTATAGCTACCACCAGCACAATACTCAACAAATCGGGGGTAAAGCCTGGCCATGGTGCATCGGCAATGGTCATGATGGAGCCATCGATAAAAGTTTCTATCTCATAATGATCTTGTGCCGGGATATAAATATCATCACCGCGTAGCTCCAGTTTAATACCCAGGCGTTTAAATACATCGGGTATCATACCCAGTTCAGGATATTTTACATCTTTTATAGTAATTTCAGAACCGGTCATGGCAGCAAGACCAATGAACGAGCCAATCTCAATCATGTCAGGCAGTAAACGGTGCTCGGTACCGCCAAGTGAAGTTACACCTTCAATAGTAAGCAGGTTTGAACCTATACCACTTATTTTGGCGCCCATGCGGTTCAGCATTTTACAAAGTTGCTGCAGGTAAGGTTCACAAGCGGCATTATATATGGTAGTAACACCCTTGGCCAAAACAGCAGCCATAACAATATTAGCTGTGCCGGTTACAGATGCTTCATCAAGCAAAATGTAAGTACCCTGCAGGTTCGAAGCATCCACATTGAAAAAGCCATTGTCTGGGTTGTAATCAAACCGTGCGCCCAGTTTTTCAAATCCCAGGAAGTGGGTGTCCAAACGTCTGCGACCAATTTTGTCGCCTCCGGGTTTAGGAATAGCCGCCTTACCAAAGCGTGCCAGTAATGGCCCTACTATCATGATGGATCCGCGCAGGCCGCCCCCTTTTGATTTAAAAGCTTCTGACTGAAAAAAATCCAGGTCAATATCTTTGGCTGTAAAGGTATAAGTATCATCATCGATTTTCTCTACAATAACGCCCATATCCCCCAATAGCTCTATCAGCTTATTTACGTCCTTTATATCGGGTATATTACTGATAGTAATTTTCTGATCGGTTAACAATACCGCCGAAATTACCTGCAATGCTTCATTTTTTGCTCCCTGTGGAGTTATCTCGCCCTTTAGCGGTTTCCCGCCGTTTATCACAAATGCGTTATTCATAGGAGTTTTATAATTGATTGGATGATGATTCGTTTAACATACTTCAACATAGTAAAAACTATGCTAATTACCGGCAAAGATTATAAAATAAATGGACATCTGCATTAGCATTAGCTCATTAGTTCTACCGTTTATTTATCGATTGGACTCAGCCCGTTTTTGGCTTTTCTCAATATTATTTTAAACAAAAGGCCCGGTTTTTATAAAACCAGGCCTTTGCCTTTTAGCACGCGGTTACTAATTAATATTTCTTGGCGCCATTATTCCGGTTACGGTTATTTTGATTATTGTTATTCCGGTTACGATTGTTTTGATTATTGTTATTCCGGTTGTTCTGGTTGTTATTTCGGGCCCGGTTGTTCTGGTTGTTATTGCTCGGATTAGGACGGAACTCAACACGGTTAAGATTAACATTATCTTCCAGCTTCAATGTTCCGCCTGATAGGGCGAAAAGGTCAGCCAGTATACTTTCGTCAGCAACCGAGTCCTTATTCCATTGTACATAGGCCATTTTCATGAAATTGGCTATAGCCTGTACCATGTGGCGTTTACGGTCCGGGTCGTCAATGCTTTTTGCCTTTTCTATCATCAGCTCAATGGTTTTGCCATAGTGCTTGTATTTAATACGCTGATGCGGGTATCTTAATGGCTGAGGCTTAAGGTGTATGGCATCAGGCGATGGCTTGGGGTAGGGTGAATCAACATCTATCTGGTAATCAGAAATGATATGCAGGTGATCCCAGAGTTTATGTTTAAAATCGGCAACGTCGCGCAGGTGCGGGTTTAAAAAACCCATAAGGTCAATTACCACTTGCGCGTAGCGGTTGCGTTCTTCTTTAGTGGGCAGCGCTACAATATATTTTACCATATTTTGTACGTTGCGGCCATATTCAGACAGGATAAGCTTATTCCTGGTTGAGTTATAATCAAATTTTTCAGGCGTGTTTGTTAAAGCCATGTTAATTGTATTGTTGTTAAGAAAAGTTTTAAGTTAGCCTGACAAGTTCTCTGTGAATAAGAGTAAAAGAGGCTAAAATTGAATTGTACTGTATTGTAGTAACGCAAATATAATGTAATAGTATTAATGTGCAAATTATTGAATCAAAATGTTACTTTAATTTGTTTTTCGCTACTTGAATGTTAAAAATGCAGCAATTAAAATGGTTATGTAATTATGAACAGGTTAAGTCGTTTGGTAAATAGTAAGGTCTGTGATAATTTGTTTTAATTTAGTTTTTAAATACTTCAAATCTTGAAAAATACGCCAGTAATTATTACCCATACAGATATATACCGTTTCAGCATACCGATGGATCCATTCACTATTGCTACCGGAACCATGGATCATGCGCAGAATGTTTTTATAAGGATACACACCGATGCAGGATTTTATGGCGTTGGCGAGTGCTCGGCTTTTCCGGTGATTACCGGCGAAACACAGGATACGTGTTTGGTAATGGCCCGCGAATTTGCCCGGCTATGGAAAGGCCAGGATGCGCTGGATATTCCCGCCCGTATGCAGCAGCTGCATGATTTTACCGCGGGTAACACCACCATAAAAAGCGCTTTTGACATGGCCCTGTTTGATATTGCTGCTAAAAATGTAGGCCTGCCGTTATACCAATTATTAAGCGGCAAGAGGCGGGAGGTGGAATCAGACATTACCATTGGTATATCGGGGCCGCACGCTATGGCATTAAAGGCGCTTGATTTTAAGGCTTCGGGCGCAACTATTCTGAAGGTTAAGTTGGGTAAAAATGCCATTGAAGATGTAGAACGTATCAGGCAGATCCGTGAGGCTGTAGGTGCCAATTTAAAGATACGTATTGATGCTAATCAGGGCTGGAGTTTTGACGAAGCCGTGTTTGCGCTGCAGGCAATGGGCGCTTATGATATTGAATTTTGCGAGCAGCCTATGCGCACCTGGTATGATGATCGCCTGCCACAGCTCATGCAGTTATCGCCGGTAAAGATTATGGCCGATGAAAGTGTTTATACCCATCATGATGCCCGTAAACAGATCAACAGCGGTTCATGTCATTATATTAACATAAAAATGGCTAAGTCAGGTGGTATATTGGAAGCTAAGAAAATACATGATGAGGCAGCTGCAAAGGGTATTGCCTGCATGATGGGGGGGATGCTTGAGAGCCGCATTGCACTGAGCGCGAAACTGCACTTTGTATATGCCAGTCCTAATATTAAATTTTATGATATGGATACCTGTATGCTGGGCCATTTGCAGGACCCCTGTATAGGAGGAGTAACTTACGAAGGGTACAAGCTAAATATCAGCGATGAGCCGGGTATTGGCGCGGATGCTAATGAAGCTTTTCTGGCCAATTGCGAACACGTTAAAATATAATAAAACAGGCCGGTGAACTGTGTGCCCATCGACCTGATACCTTTTTAGTGGGGGATTACAAAAGTGGTCGTCTTTTTGACCTGCTTGCAGCCTTGGCCGCGGCGCTTTTCTCCTGTTTTGTTGCTTTTTGCTCACGAACCTCTTTTGCGGCGTCGTTTTTTGCTTTGTCCTTGGCTTCCATAATAGTACGTTTTATATATAATAATACTTCTTACTTTGCTGATTTGTTTTAATTATAATGATAAAAAATGTCATATTAATATCAGAAACCAATCGTGCAATCCAACGCTTATCAAAAGTCAATCTCTCCCAAATATCAACATCGACGATCTGTTTAGATTTTTGCCACTATATTCAACATATATCAAGTTTTATTATCTCCCGAACAATTAACTAACAGCTGCCCTTTTTTACTTGTTTACCTTAGTGTATTTTTTACATATTTGGTAAAAAATAAAAACTAAATGCCTTATTCATAGGTAAATATAAATAAAAGGGTAATATTATTTTAGCGTTATATAAAATGCAAAATTGGCATATTTAGGATAATGTTGTTCCAATTTCAAGGGCTTTATTGTAGGTTTTTATATCAAATTTGTATAAAAAAGGGGCCCTGTGAGGACCTATGTTACGTTTTTCGCTCAGCTTTTTAATCAGGCCAAGGAATACAAGCTTCTTCGGAAAGTTACGAATGTCCAGCTTTTTGCCTAATAGAGTTTCGTAAACAGAATGAATTTCGGTAAGGGTAAATTTTTGAGGCAGCAGCTTTTCGGCAATTGGGTAATAGTATAATTGTATTCTGAGGGTATGCAATGCATCTTTTACCATTTGGTCATGATCAAAAAGCAAGGGGGGGATTTCGTTAATATTAAACCAGGCACAAAAATCCGACATGAAATCGCCCTGTGGGGTTACCAGCGAAAAATCAGTAAGCGCGTAATAGCCAACAGAAATGGTTTGGTCCATCAACCAGCTGTCTTTTATAGGTTCTACACCAATCTTCTTCAAAAAGTTTTCAAAATCAATTTCACTCCATTTTATCCGGTCGGGGTCGCCAAATGATTTATATTGTTGCAGGTAAAGGTCCTTTAATCCCGTTCGTTCCATAACTATACGGTTGGCAGCCTCATCCAGTGTTTCGGTGCGCTTAATATAACCACCGGGTAAACAATAACCATCAAGGGCTTTATAGTTTGATAATAATATTTTCAACTGGTGGTCATGGTACCCAAATATGGCGCTGTCTATCGATATGTGGGGTATATAATGCTTATATCCGTTTTTTACAAAGTCTTGCAGTTCGCTTATCGTATCCATAAAGCTTAAAATACATCAATTAAGCTCAAAAATACTGAATTAAATTTTCTATTTGGTAAAATTTGCTAAATAGAAATTAAGTCATATCTTTATTTTGTAAATTTTACCAAATAGAAACCTCACTTATTTTTTTTCTCATGACATTAAACAGAAGAGACTTTCTCACCACTGCTGTGATGGGCGCCGCAGGCATTGGATTAGCCGCCGCTATTCCCAATTATTTATATGCAAAAACAGAGAACAAGGAGGATGGATTGTTTTTTAAACTTGCCCTTTCGCAGTTTTCATTAGCCAGCCAGTTCTGGAGCAAAAAGCTCGATCCGCTTGATTTTCCGGCCAAAACAAAAAAAGACTTCGGAATTGAAGGGCTGGATTACTGCTCCATGTTTTTTGCCGATAAAGCAAAAGATACTCAGTTTTTAACCGAACTCAAAAAGCGCTCGGCCGATAATGGCTGCTATAACCTGCGTATAATGGTTGATGGGGAAGGTGTACTGGGCGATCCAAATGCGATAGAAAGGATAAAAGCTATTGAAAAGCATTATAAGTGGATAGATGCTGCCGCTGTTTTAGGTTGCCCCATGGTCAGGGTGAATGTGGAGGGAGATGGGAAACCCGATGAGGTAGCCAGAGCGGCAGAGGATAGTTTGACCAAATTAATTGAGTATGGAAGTAAAAGTAAGGTAGATGTTATAGTAGAAAATCACGTAGGTATATCCTGCAACGGCGCCTGGCTCGCTGGTGTTATGAAAAGTTTAAATAACAGCCATTGCGGTACCCTGGCCGATTTTGGAAACTTTTGCATCAACCGTACCAAACCCGAAGCACAAACTATCGAGGCCTATATGAAAACAAAATGCCTGGAAGAGTACGACCGGTATAAAGGTATTACCGAGCTTATGCCCTATGCCAAAGGTGTGCATGCTAAAACACATCTATTTGATGCTGAAGGCAATGATACCGAAACGGATTTTAATAAAATGTTCAGTATCATCAAAAAGTCGGGTTTTAATGGTTGGGTGAGTATTGAATATGAAGGTGGCTTGTTTAAAATGTATGCACCCGAAAGTAAATACCTGGATGACGACGCCGGAGTTTTGGCCACAAAAAAACTGGTTGAAAAGACCGGTAAAGCAGTTTAACTAGGGTATGAAAGATATTCAGATTAAAAAGTCGGCCGAAGTCTATGATGTAGTCATTATAGGTTCGGGCGCGGGTGGTGGCATGTCTGGGTACGTGCTGGCAAACGCAGGAGTAAAGGTGCTTATGCTGGAAGCCGGGCCTTTTTTTGATCCGGCTAAAGATTCGCTGCAGCTTAAATGGCCCTATGAATCATTAAGGCGCGGGGGTAACGCTACCCGCCCCATGGGCGATTTCGATGCGGCTTATGGTGGATGGCAAATTGACGGTGAACCTTATACTCAAAAAGGTGATAGCAATTTTCAATGGTTCCGTTCAAAAATGCTTGGTGGGCGTACCAACCATTGGGCACGCATCTCATTAAGAATGGGACCGAAAGATTTTAAGGCATACAGCAGCTTTGGTGTAGGCGACGACTGGCCCATAACTTACGATGATATTAAACCTTATTATGATAAGGTTGACCGACTCATTGGCGTGTACGGCTCTAACGAAGGATTAGAAAATGATCCCGACGGTGTCTTTTTACCGGCTCCAAAACCCCGGCTCAATGAACTGTTTGTAAAGAAAGCGGCTACGGGTTTAGGTATTAAGGTAATAGCTGGTCGCGGTTCTGTACTTACCGCGCCTCTACTGGGTAACAAAGACCGTGGATCATGCTTTTTTTGCGGACAATGTAACCGGAGCTGTAAAATATATGCTGACTTTTCGGCCTCCTCCTGCCTGGTTATACCTGCCATAAAAACCGGTAATCTCACCGTGCTTACCAATGCGGTAGTGCGCGAAATATTAACCGGAACTGATGGTCTTGCCAACGGCGCATCATATATTAATAAGGATGATATGCAGGAATATACGGTAAAAGCAAAAATGGTTATCCTGGCTGCGGGTACTTGTGAGTCAGCTCGCATTCTGCTTAATTCCAAATCTCCGCAACATCCTAACGGTTTGGCTAACAGCAGTAATGTAGTAGGCAAATACCTGCACGATTCAACGCAGGGAGGTGGAGCCGCTATTTTGCCGCAATTACTTAATCGCAGGCGTTTTAATGAAGATGGTGTGGGTAGTCTGCATCTGTATGCGCCGTGGTGGGGCGATCATAAAAAGCTTGATTTTGCCCGGGGATATCATCTTGAAATATTTGGTGGTATGATGATGCCATCATACGGCGGTTATTTTGGATTTGAAGGTTCGTTGGTACCTTATATTAATGGTTACCTGCCCGGGCCCGATGGAAAGATGAAACCGGGAGGCGGCTTTGGCAAATCGTTAAAAGATGATTACCGTCGTTTTTATGGAACACTGGCCGGCGTGGGATGTCACGGCACCGACATTGCCAAAGAGGATAATTATTGTGAAATAGATAATACTGTAGTTGATAAATACGGTATCCCTGTATTGAAGTTTAATTATAAATGGGGCGACCAGGAAATTAAACAAGCCAAGCACATGCAGGAAACAAGCCAGGAACTGATAAAAGCGATGGGAGGTATACCGCTTGGTCAGCCCGCAGGGCCTGATAAAAACTATGGTTTGGATAAACCGGGTAAAGGTATTCATGAGGTAGGAACGGTGAGAATGGGAGATAAGGCCGATAAGTCGGCATTAAATAAATGGTGCCAGGCGCATGACTGCCGCAATCTTTTTGTGGTTGATGGCGCGGCATTTACGCAGCAATCAGAGAAAAACCCAACCTGGACTATTCTCGCGCTTTCTATGCGTACTGCTGAATATATTTTAGATCAAAAAAGAAAACAAAACATTTAGCTCATGAACAGAAGAGATAGTTTAAAGGCCATAGGTTTATCGGTATCAACAGCGGTACTGCTGGATGCATGTAAAACAACACCTGATGAAAAAGCTGAGAATAAGAAACCTATTACAGAGCTCGGTAGGCAGACTTATGAAACTGAAAGGGAGAAAAAACTTCAGGACGAAAAGTTTTTTACCGATCATGAGTTAGCTACCATTACTGTATTGGCTGATATTATTATTCCGCATGATGAACATAGCGGCAGTGCATCTGATGCAAAGGTGACAGATTTTATTGAGTTTATTGTAAAAGATGAACCGGAACATGCTTTACCTATGCGGGGTGGCCTGCGTTGGCTTGATGTAAAATGCCTTAATTTGTACAATAATGAATTTAAGAGCTGTACAGCTAAGCAGCAGGTTGACATAATAACTCAAATTGCTTACCCTATGCAAGCAAAACCTGATATGCTGCCCGGCGTTACTTTCTTTAATAAAATGCGCGACCTTACAGCTATTGGCTTTTTTACCAGTAAAATAGGTATCGCCGATTTAGGTTACAAAGGAAATTCGCCAGGCAAATGGGAGGGCGTACCTGCAGATGTTTTAAAACAGTACGGATTAGAGGGTGTTTGAGGAATAAGTAAAAAAAATAATGGATTTATCCAATAGCTTTCAAGGATAAACAAATTGTCATCCTGAGGAACGAAGGATCTATTTGGCGATCAGATCCTTCGTTCCTCAGGATGACAAAAGGTATTTATATACTCAGTTCGGCAAAATATTTATGAAACAGGGGAATGGTTTCGATGCCCTTGTAGTAATTAAAAATATCATATTTCTCGTTCGGAGAGTGCAGGGCGTCACTGTCCAGACCAAAACCCATCAGTACAGTTTTCAAACCAAGTTCCGCTTCAAAAAGGGCAACAATAGGGATACTTCCACCACCCCGTGTCGGGATAGGTTCTTTACCAAACGATTCAGCAATGGCTTTTTGCGCAGCGCGGTAGGCCACGCTGTCTGTTGGTGTTACAGCCGGTTCGCCGCCATGATGAGGGGTTACCTTTACCTTAACAGTAGCCGGGGCTATGCTTAAGAAATGTTTGGTGAACAGTTCGGTTATTTTATCGGATGTTTGGTTGGGTACCAGGCGCATAGATATTTTAGCATGGGCCTTTGATGGCAATACGGTTTTGGCACCTTCGCCTGTGTAGCCGCCCCAGATACCGTTCACTTCAAGCGTAGGCCGGGTGCCAGTACGTTCAAAGGTGGTATAGCCTTTTTCGCCCCAAAGTTCATCAACCTCAAGATCTTTTTTGTATTCTTCTTCATTATAAGGAGCGTTATTCAGCGCGGTACGTTCGGCGGGGGTAAGCTCCACAACATCGTCATAAAAGCCCGGTATAGCAATATGATTGTTTTCATCGTGTAATGAAGCGATCATTTTGGCCAGTATCGTAGCCGGGTTGGCCACCGCACCGCCATAAACACCCGAATGCAGATCGCGGTTAGGTCCCGTTACTTCTACTTCAAGATATGACAACCCGCGTAGCCCGGTTTCCAGCGAAGGGTGTTCCATGCTGATCATCGAGGTATCAGAAATGAGCACCACATCAGCCTTTAAGCGGTTTTTGTTTTCTTTTACAAAAATGCCCAGATTTGCTGAGCCAACTTCTTCTTCGCCCTCAATCATAAATTTAATATTGCAGGGCAGGATGTTGGTTTGCATCATCAGTTCAAATGCTTTTACATGCATATAAAACTGACCCTTATCGTCACATGCGCCGCGGGCATATATTTTACCGTCGCGTATGGTGGGCTCAAAAGGAGGAGTTTTCCACAGTTCCAGCGGATCTGGTGGCTGTACGTCATAATGTCCGTAAACTAATACAGTAGGTTTTAACGCATCAATTATTTTTTCACCGTAAACAATGGGGTAACCGGCGGTTTGGCAAACTTCAACCTGATCGGCGCCGGCGTCGCGCAATTTTTGCGCAACATACTCCGCGGTTTTTAATACCTCAGGTTTGTATTTAGGATCGGCGCTAACCGAAGGAAAACGCAATAGTTCAAATAATTCATCAAGTAAGCGTTGTTTATTATCGCTTACATATTGTTTTATGTGCTGCATAGTTATCTGTTTGCAGCAAATATATTGATGTTTATTGATTTAGACAGCAGAAGTTCATACCACTATTAGTATGAACCGCGTTTGTAAAACTTTTACTTTATAAAGGTTGAAAATTATCAACCTAGTGAATATCGTTCTCGTGTTTACTACTTAATAATTAAGCAGCGAAATCAGCATTACCTAAATCTCTTTTAGGACCAGATACAGCAGCGAAATCAGCATTACCTAAATCTCTTTTAGGACCAGATACAGCAGCGAAATCAGCATTACCTAAATCTCTTTTAGGACCAGATACAGCAGCGAAATCAGCATTACCTAAATCTCTTTTAGGACCAGATATGGCAGCAAAATCAGCATTACCTAAATCTCTTTTAGGACCAGATACAGCAGCGAAATCAGCATTACCTAAATCTCTTTTAGGACCAGATACAGCAGCGAAATCAGCATTACCTAAATCTCTTTTAGGACCAGAAACAGCAGCAAAATCAGCATTACCTAAATCTCTTTTAGGACCAGAAACAGCAGCAAAATCAGCATTACCTAAATCTCTTTTAGGACCAGAAACAGCGGCAAAATCAGCATTACCTAAATCTCTTTTTGGGCCAGAAACAGCGGCAAAATCAGCATTACCTAAATCTCTTTTTGGACCAGAAACAGCAGCGAAATCAGCGTTACCTAAATCTCTTTTAGGACCAGAAACAGCAGCGAAATCAGCGTTACCTAAGTCTCTTTTGGGGCCAGAAACAGCAGCGAAGTCAGCGTTACCTAAATCTCTTTTAGGGCCAGAAACAGCAGCGAAGTCAGCGTTACCTAAATCTCTTTTGGGGCCAGAAACAGCAGCGAAGTCAGCGTTACCTAAATCTCTTTTAGGGCCAGAAACAGCAGCGAAGTCAGCGTTACCTAAATCTCTTTTAGGACCAGAAACAGCAGCGAAGTCAGCGTTGCCTAAGTCTCTTTTAGGGCCAGAAACAGCAGCGAAGTCAGCGTTACCTAAGTCTCTTTTAGGGCCAGAAACAGCAGCGAAGTCAGCGTTACCTAAATCTCTTTTAGGACCAGAAACTGCAGCGAAATCAGCATTACCTAAGTCTCTTTTAGGACCAGAAACAGCAGCAAAATCAGCATTACCTAAATCTCTTTTAGGACCAGATACTGCAGCGAAGTCAGCGTTACCTAAGTCTCTTTTAGGACCAGAAACAGCAGCGAAATCAGCGTTACCTAAGTCTCTTTTAGGACCAGAAACGGCGGCGAAGTCAGCGTTACCTAAATCTCTTTTTGGGCCAGAAACAGCGTCGGCGTTGCCTAAATCTCTTTTTGGACCAGATACAGCAGTAGTTTTTTTACCACCTTCGTTAATTGAAGCAAATGAAACAGTTGTTGAAGTTAAGAAAGTGCTTAGAGCTAAAGCTGCAATGATTGTTGATTTTTTCATGACTTTGAATTTTTTGTAGGGATTAAATATTTTTAATTGTTTATGATAATTTCTTGTTGTTACTTAGTTAATCGGCACTGCCTAAATCTCTTTTGGGGCTATATACTGTGAGGTTAATACCGGCCGTTTCGTGCCTTACATTTTCTTTTTTGCATGATGCCAGACCTGCTATGCTTAGGCTTGCAATTGCTATCACAATAATTTTTTTCATATTCCCTTTTAGTTTAAGCGTTTATTGTTTTAATCATGTTTCAAATTAATCGGCACTGCCCAAATCTCTTTTGAAGCCGTTCGCGTATAAATGGACAAAGGATAATTCAGCTTGTTTATGTTCTTTTTTGCAAGACGAAATGATGCCTGTAAAAAGGAGGGCTAATGTGAAGAGGATTAATTTTTTCATGATTTATAGTATTTTTATTCTGTCCATTTGGGTAAAACTTATTCGATAAAAATTTAAAACTTAGTCAGCACTGCCTAAATCTCTCTTAAATGCAGAAGCCGTTTTATTAAAACTTGCAATTTGTTGTTTCGCAGTTTTATTTGATGATGATGATAAAACTCCTGTACTTACTACAAGTAATGTTAATAAGATGATCCTTTTCATAATGGTTAATATTTATATTATTATTCTATTCGATTAACTGTTGTTAAATAATATTGTAACTAATATTTAATAATAGGGTATAATACCCGTTTTATTGTTCTTTCTTGAAATTTCATAATGTGTTAAACTATTGCCTGTTATCAATTTTTTACACAAAATCTATTTTTTTTTCACAAAATATGTATAGCGAATTGTGTCATTTTTTACAGTTATTATATTCTAAATAATTAGTATTTTTAAACTTTATAAGAATATTGGTAAAGTAAAAAAAACACCCCTCTTTCTATTATTTTGCATTATTAGATAGTATAATAATTAAAATATAAACCCTTCAAGTATTTTTCACTGTTTATTATAGTGATTTTGCCCTTTTTATGCTCGTTAAAATACATGTTAATATATATTTATATTTAGTAAATTATTGTATATCAATTAATTACAATGCAAATATAAATATGTTTTTCGTTTTTAAAAGAAAAAAATAAAAATATTTTTCCACAACGTTTTTTGTCGTCGTTATTAGATATATTAGAGCATAATTCATAACTTTCACGCTAATTGAACGTAAAAGTCCTCTGATGAGAAAAACCTATACATTTCTATTAGTCTTTTTTATATCGCTTACTGTATATGCAAAGGATTTTGACGAAGTGACGGTAATTGATACAGCTGCGGTTATAAACTTAAACAGGCAGGCTTATGGCAACCGCTTAACAGATCCGGAACAGACTGTTACCGATGCCACAAGGGCTTTGGAAATGGCTAAAAAAATAAACTATTTTAATGGTATTGGCGAAGCTTACCGTGTTTTAGGTATAGGAAGATATTATCTTGATCAACCAGAAAAATCTTTTGATAATTATTTAAACGCGGTTAATTTTTTCGTAAAGGCGGGTAACTTAAGCGGCGAGGCAAAAGTATATAACAATATAGGTATTTTATTCAGGGACCACGATTATAACCGCTCCCTTGATTACCTGAATAAATCCCTGGCAATAGCCACTAAGATAAAGGACCGACGTTTGATAGCTTCACTTGAATTAAACATAGGTAACGTTTATACACGTAAAAGTAGCTTGCAGCAGGCGCTGAATTATTACGAAAAAAGTAATATTGTTTTTGAAGAGCTTAAGGATTCGGTAAACCTGGTACAGGCGTTGCAAAACAGAGGCGTTATTTATTATCAGCTTAATCAGTACGATAAGGCGTTAGAGCTGCTATTAAAGGCTAATAGAGCTGCAAAACACCAGGACTTAAATGAGTCGGTAGCCAGCATTAACCTTACACTCGCTTCTTTATACATTACTGAAAAAAAATATGATGAGGCAGAAAAAATTGTAAAAGAGGGTGTAGCCTATACCCAACTGGTTAAAGACCCCAAACTTGATTACGATTACAAGCATACCACATATGAGCTGGAATATAATCGCAAAAACTTCGAACGGGCCTTATACTATTTACGGGAAATTTATAAACTTGACAGTACAACCTATAAATTGAATACCTCGGTTCAGATGAACCTGATTGAGGCGAAACGCAAGCAAGAGGAGCAAATTAAGGAAAATGAACGGGTAGCCGAACGTCAGGCTTATGACAGGTCAAGGCTTTGGGCGGTGAGCATGGTTGCTGGCTTATTGTTGGTTGTTATCGGCTTATTAGTAGGTAATGTTAAGCGTAAAGCAAAAACCAATGCACAGCTTACCATGTTGAATGGGGAAGTTTTAAGACAAAAAGATAACCTTGACCGTATTAACCACCACCTGGAAGAAATAATTGACGAGCGTACAAAAGACCTTCAGATCAAGAACAAAAAGCTTTCGGAACACTCCTCGTACCTCTCTCACCAGATCAGGGGACCCATCGCTACCTTGCGTGGATTAATTAACCTTGAAAAAGAAGGGTTGGTTGATCAGCAGGAATGTATTGATATGATGGATAAATGCGTTTCGGAAATTGATGAAAAGATAATAGAAATGAGCGACATGCTCCACAATCCGTCACAAGGAACTAACTCCTGATCAACAATGTTTTAGTGTAGTATTTATTAATTTAGTTAAGACTAAAAGCTGAGGGCCAGGTGGAGTGTATTTGCGCCTCAAATAGTCCCAGATAAATGCAATACCAGGATATCATTTGCAAAATAAGCAACTGACGGTGCTTGTTATAACCTTCCGTTTCAAAGGCAAGCGTTTCGTCGCCAGCAGTAACAAAAAATCTTACTTCGCCCTGCCTGGGTTTAAACCGTGATTGTAAAAGGTCAAATGCCTTAATCTTAAGTTTGCTCTTAGGGTCGTGGATGGTACCATCTTTCAAAGCCTGGTTTTTTGAAATAGATATAAGATAATTTGACATATACATTTATGATAAAATGTATATGCCACAATTTTTACTCCAAATTTTTAATTTTGGAGCATATAAAACGTAAATAGGCGCACTTATTTTACATTTGCCAGTAAAATTCACTGAAATTAAATATAATTAACCAATATTTAATTTCAGCAGGGCAAATTGATCATTGTTGTGTAGTAATAAATGAATTGTAAAACCATAACTGTAAGGTTTACAGAACACATTTAAAAAAAACTACAGGGCTAAAATGCTCTTATTACGCAATTCTTCGTAAAGTAAAATTACCTTGCGTTGTAGATTTGAAATCTCCGACTCGCGATCAATAAGTTTCTTTTGAGCAATACTTAAGTTTGATGGAGTAACATCAATCTCTTCGGCATCAATGGCCAGCATTTGTGCCACATTTATTTCAAAGATATTTGCAATTTGCTCCAGGCGCGATAAGTTAATGTCAGTTACGCCAGTTTCAATTTTTGAAAAAGCGGGAATAGAAATACCCAAACGGTTTGCCACATCTTCCTGGCTCCATCCGCGCTGGTGACGTAATGCTCTAATGTTTTTCCCTACAGATTTATTAGTTTTCTTTTGTGTGTGATCGCTCATGGCTTTATTTCCTCATAATTAAGTCATGAAACATATCCAAATGGTATGCCATCATCAAAATCCCGTAAAAAACACTGTAAATAAGGTGCTTTTTACGGGATTTGGGAAAAGGTGGGGAAAAAATTACACGAAATAGGGATTTAACCCTTAGTTTATATTGTTGATAATATAAAGTTTGGCAAATTTCAGGAGCAACTGTTTTTGGCCTATCTCTTTAAAAAATATAGTAGCTTTAATATCTGGCTTATTACCCTCCAGGCTCAGCACTTTACCAAAACCAAAGCGTTCATGCTCAACTTCCATGCCCACCTGCAGGTTTGAAGTGTCTGATGGTTTAAAGTTTGGCGAGGGTACGTGGGCCTTGGCCAGTATTGATGTGGTTTTTACCGGGGCCGATGTGGCCGGTTTTGGTTTTGAAAATGCATCGGCCTGTTTACCGCCACTCCAGGCCTTACGCTCATCATCAAAAAACGGGTTGCCGCTGCTTGCCGGTTTTGCGCTATAATCAAGTTCAAGGTATTTGGCATCTATCTCATCCAGGAAACGGCTGGGTTCGCAGCTAATAAGCGTGCCGAATTTAAATCTTGAGGTGGCATAGCTAATGGTAAGCTTTGTTTCGGCACGGGTAACTGCTACATAAAATAAACGGCGTTCCTCTTCCAGGTCACTGCGCGAATTGAGCGACATTTGTGATGGGAATAGGTTTTCTTCTAATCCCACCACATAAACCTGCGGAAATTCAAGTCCTTTAGAAGAGTGTATGGTCATTAATGAAACCGTATCGGCGTCTTTATCCTTGTCCTTATCATCATTGGTGAGCAGCGCCACATCCTGCATAAAAACATCCAGGCCCTTTTCTTCAATATCTTCTCGTTCAGAAAATTCCTTGATACCATTTAGTAGCTCCTGTATGTTTTCGTAACGGTTTAACCCCTCAACAGATTTATCCTCATACAGATCTTTTAATAAACCCGAGTGCTGTGCAATATATAAGGCCGACTCATAAGCCGATTTTGTTTTTGCAAGCACCTGGAAGCTTTGGATCATGGTGGCAAAGGTATTAAGGGTAGAGGGAGCCTTACCGTCGAAATATTTACCTGGTTCCACAATTACTTCCCACGGGGTTATGCCATGCTGATCGGCACTTACAATGATCTTATCAACAGAGGTATCACCAATGCCTCGTTTTGGGTAGTTGATAACGCGTTTAAGCGCTTCCTCGTCATTGGGGTTAAAGGTAAGCCTAAAATAAGCTATCAGGTCTTTGATCTCTTTACGCTGGTAGAATGATAATCCACCGTAAATTTTATAGGGGATGCCAAGTTTACGCAGGGCCTCTTCCATGGAACGTGACTGTGCGTTGGTACGGTATAAAATGGCAAAATCGTGCCATTTCCTGCCTTTCAGACTCCTGTCCTGCATAATGGTTTCAGCAACCATTTTACCTTCTTCATTATCGCTGAAGGCGCGCATTACCTTTATCTTGTCTCCCGTTTCCTTTTCAGAGAAAACATTCTTTTTAAGCTGCTCTTTATTATTGCTGATGATGCTGTTGGCAACATTTACAATATTTTGGGTTGAGCGGTAATTCTGCTCCAGCTTGAATACTTTCAAATCGGGGTAATCCTTTTCAAAATTGAGGATATTCTGGATATTGGCGCCACGGAAAGCGTAGATACTTTGGGCGTCATCACCAACCACACATAAATTTTCATTTACAGCGGCCAGTTTTTTTACAATAAGGTATTGCGAAAAGTTAGTATCCTGATACTCATCAACCATGAGGTATTTAAACTTATGCTGGTACTTGTTCAATACCTCTGGGTGTAGCTTAAGCAGCTCATTGGTTTTATACAGTAAGTCGTCAAAATCCATAGCGCCGGCACGGTAGCAGCGGGTGGCGTACATTTCGTAAATTTTGCCCAGTTGGCCGCGTCCGCTCGAAAAATCGTCGGCCTGTATCTGCTCATTCTTATTGTATTCCTGCCACGATATAAGGTTGTTTTTAGAAGCTGATATACGGTTGAGTACAAAGTTTACATTGTACAGTTTATCGTCAAGGTTCATTTCTTTTAAAATGGCCCTCAATACGCTCTTGCTGTCGTCAGTGTCGTAAATGGTAAAATTGCTCGGATAGCCAATTTTTTCAGCTTCCACGCGCAGCAGCTTGGCAAAAACCGAGTGGAAAGTACCCATCCATATATTTTTAGCTTCGCCGCCAACTACATGGGTTATACGCTCGCGCATTTCGCGCGCCGCCTTATTGGTAAAGGTTAACACCAGTATATTAAAAGAATCCACACCCTTGCGTATCAGGTGCGCCACACGGTAAGTAATAACTCTTGTTTTGCCCGATCCGGCGCCGGCAATAATCATCACCGGACCCTCGGTTTGCTCAACCGCTGCCCTTTGCTCGGGGTTTAAACCCTGTAAATAATCCAAAATCTGTTTCCTCTTTTCTTGAAACAGCGAAATTAATATTTTGGGCCGAAAGGGGAAAGGAAGATTGACGATGGACGCGATAAAAATATCAACAATAAGTGGGAAGGTGATAGATAAAATGATTTAAAAGTAAAGCCAAATAAGTTTATGTAATGATAGTTATTTATTGTAATTCAATAAAATATATTTGTAATTCAATAAAATTTAATACTATTGTGTCATTAAACCGATAATCAAATTATGAAAATCAAGATCAGTACCAACATGCTGGTTAATGGTTTAATTATTAGCGTTGTGATTTTTTATAGCGTTATGATAATAACAAGCCTTTACTTCACCAGCGTTAATACAATATACCATACCGACAATGTGCCCGGTGATACTTATACCTGGAGCAAGCAATTGCCTGAAATTGATCCCGAGGTTCCTGCATCCCTGCCTTATTTTAAGTATCTGGAATTGAAACAAAAGGTTAAGCTGACCCGTCAGTTACGGAATGGTGAGTTTCTTGACCTGGGAGGTGCGCAGATGGGCGGGGTGATGCGTATGGGCGGAGGTATGCTTTGCGATACCTGTAGTATAAATCATGATAAGCTGGATATTCCGGGCGTAAAGCAATATTATATTAAACTGCCCGGCTGGAAATTGAAGAAATCAACATTTGTACAGTTTGATTTAGATTCTGTAAAGTTTTATGTGGAGCATAAACAATCTTACGTACGCAAAGCTGTTATTGATAAAGTATTGCTCAACAAGAATGGTACTAAAAATTACCTCGTACATGAGGCCGATGTGCCCGTAAAATTCAGGTATGACAGTCGTGAAAACTGTATCATGATACCTATTAGTAAAACGGCAAGAGATATCATAAATCCAGTTATGCTGATTATTGTGATAATAATTGCATTATACTTTTTGTACCTGATAGCCGCGTTTTTAAATTTTATTATTGATGTGTCAAAAGGCCTCTCGTTTACCAAAAAAAATATAAACAGGTTACGGCTTATCGCATTGAGTTTACTTGGTTTTCCTGTACTGGCGTTTTTATTAAATATGCTGATGCCTGTTATATTCCATAGTTATTTTACGGAGGATGCAGTATTCAATATCCAGAGCTTAAATAACGATTGGATAAGCATGGGCATAGGAATTGTATTTTTGCTGTTGTTTAGAGCTTTCAAACAGGGCAAAATATTGAAAGACGAACAGGATTTAACCGTATAAATCATGCCTATAATTGTAAATCTGGATGTGATGATGGCAAAGCGAAAAATGTCATTAACAGAGCTTAGCGAAAAAGTAGGCATTACTATGGCCAATCTGTCGATACTTAAAACCGGGAAAGCTAAAGCTGTAAGACTGGAAACCCTTGAAGCGATATGCCGTATATTGAACTGTCAGCCAGGTGATATTCTGGAGTTTGTAGAATGAATTTAATTTTATCCGGTATGCCGTTAATATACGTTGCTTGATAAAAAAGAGACTTACGAAGTTTTTAAAACTTCGTAAGTCTGCAAAGAAGTTTTTAGCTCACCAATCCCGGTACTGCTACCATTTCGTTCACATCTTCCTGGTAATTTACTCCGGGAACGTCAAAACCAAACAGGTTCAGGAAATCGGTTTTATAGCCTTTCAGGTCGCCCAGTTCGGGCAGCGTTTCGGTGGTTGATTGTAGCCACAATTCAGCTACTTGGGCTTGAATATCGTCGCGCATTTCCCAGTCGTCAACGCGCACACGGCCCTGCTCGTCGGTAGGCATTTCACCACCGGTATAGAGGCGTTGTTCAAATAAACGCTGCATTTGCTCAATACAGCCTTCATGTATACCCTCTGCCTTCATAATCTTATAAAGCAGTGAAATATAAAGCGGAATAACCGGAATAGCCGAACTGGCTTGTGTTACCAGTGCCTTATTAACCGATACCAGCGCTTTGCCATTGATATCTTTCAACTGTTCGTTGATCTGTTTTGCAGTAGCCTCCAGATGGTCTTTAGCCCTACCGATGGTGCCTTTACGGTAAACCTTTTCGGTAACTGCGGGGCCAATATAGGAGTAAGCAACAGTGAGTACGCCATCAGCCAAAACACCGGCCTTTTTTAGGTCATCGATCCAGAATTGCCAGTCTTCTCCGCCCATAACGGCAACGGTATTGGCTATTTCCTCTTCGTTAGCAGGGTTTATTGAAATTTCAGATACCACCCCGGTGTGAAAATCAACCGTTTTATTGGTGAATACTTCACCAATGGGTTTTAACACCGAGTTATGGGTGATACCAGTTTTAGGATTAGTTCTGCGCGGAGAAGCCAGACTGTATATCACCAGGTCAACCTGACCCAGATCTGCCTTGATCAGATCGATGGTTTTTTGTTTGATCTCGTCAGAAAAAGCATCGCCATTTATACTTTTGGCATATAAACCTGCTTCGTGGGCCTGTTTTTCAAACGCCGCGGTATTATACCATCCGGCAGATGCAGGTTTGCCTTCGGCAGGTGGTTTTTCAAAGTAAACACCGATGGTTGATGCTCCGGCACCAAACGCGCTGGTGATCCTGGATGCCAGCCCGAAGCCGGTTGAAGCGCCAATGATCAAAGCTTTTTTGCCGCCATTGATAGCACCTTTTGATTTTACGTAATTAATCTGGTTTATAACATTTTGCTCACAGCCTTTTGGATGGGTAGTCAAACAAATAAAGCCGCGTATTCTTGGTTCAATGATCATAAATGCGAAATAGATTTATACAAATTTGAGGGCATATATAAGCAAACTTTTCTAAAATGCATTCAAAAAGTTTTGAAGACCTCATTATCCGGGAAGCACGGTTACAATTACACGCTTGTACCGGGTTAAAGCCGGCGTGCCTTTATCTGTAACTTTTAAAATAAAATGAATGGTTTGCGCCGATGTCACTACCGGCGCCGTAACAGGCAGATCATACAGGTTGGATGAGTATGGTTTAAAGCTTACCAGACCTTTATAGGTTCCGGCTTCGGGGTATTGAAACCATAAATAACTTAACGAATCGCCGTCAGGATCGTGAGTTCCCTTCGCGTTTAAATGAAATAGTTGTCCGGATTTTACGGTGAAATGATCGGCATGAGCCAACATGGGTACAGGCGGATGGTTGGTTGCGGCGTAATTTCGGGTAGTCCAGGTCATGCGGGCTGCAAAATCATTCTGAAATTCTTGACGCCATCGCCATATAGTGGCTTGAATGCTTTTGTAACCTTTTCTATCAATATCGACATAAACGGAATCTTCTGCATTAGCCCAAAGCGGGCGGGTTTCCTGCTCTGTAACAGGCCAGTTTGGTCGCGCAAAGGGATCAGGTGCTTTTGATAATGGCGGAGTGTAAAACTCATACCTGCCACCCCAGCCGCCATAGTTTGGATGCTCCGGGTCATTCAATCCATTCTGAATTAACCCCAAGAAAGACGGAGAATCACCTTCCATGCCATAAGCAACGTCGGGGTAGGCAGCACCCAGTGGTCCATGGCCCTGCTGTATGTTTTTGGCCAGCCAATCGTTACTAATTACCTGTGTATTTGAGCCGGGGAAAGAAAATGACATACCCAGCCATGTTGCCTGCCCATAGGTATAACCCGGACTGCACACATAAAACAAACCGGGGAAAGTTTTACGAATCCATGGACCGGAATCATCTTGATCTGAAATGGTGTAAACCCTTATCTTTTTATATAAAGCCTGTGCCTCAGCAGCCGGTTTGGTTTGTTGAATTTTCCATAAAGCCTGCGCCAGGCAGTTGGTGCCACCCCATGCGCATATCCATACTGGTCGTGCATCATGCTGTTCAAGTGTTTTAATGATCCACTCAGAACCTTCCGAATCGTGGTTTTTACCAACACCCTCCATGCCATAAACCGGCAGCCCTTTTTTTACCTTCGCACTTAAATATTCAAAGGTGGGATACCCTTTTTCATGCTTTAATAAATTGGGCTGGACTTTTTTATAGGCGTTTAAAATTTCACGTACGGTTTCGGGCGCTACCCGGGTTTTTTGGTGGATGGAAGTAGTGGCAATTAAACCCTCAATATCCCACTGGTTGCTGTAGGTCAAAAATCTGATCATGGATTGAGAATCATCCGGGTCGGCTTCAATGTCGGTTAACACCAACACCCTGAGCTTATGACTTGTTTGCGATAGTGCGTTGGTAGATAAAATAAATGCAAATATGATAACGGAAATAAACGTCTTGATGCAGGCCATAAAGGTTTAATTTAAAGTTTGTTATAATATTAAGCATAAACCGCACGGCATGCAAAAAAATAGCGATGTGGTTTTCGCCCATCGCTATTTATTATAGTAACAAAGAAAAAATCTATTGGCTGATGGTATTACCTGATGTTTTTACTCCGGTGCAATCCTTCATAGTCATCATATCCTTTATATCAGCTACCTTTCTTGCTTTAATGTTATTGTTCAGGAACTGTACGCCCGAAGTGCTTTTGGCCGAAAGTACCTGCTGCCCCTGTAAATCAAAATTGTTATTGATGATAGATATATTTTGATGCACCGCCGTGTTCGATTGGGTATTTTCAGGGCAAATGATAATTACCGGCTCGCCGCATTGAACAAAACGGTTATGGCGGATAGTTAAATTTTTTACCATGCCCGATTCATACCAGCTGGCCGCGTCATCGGCAATGGATATAGCGCTCATGTGGATATGCAGAAAAATATTGTCCTCGATAATTACTTTGCGCCTGCTGGTCACCAATACGCCGCGGGTTGGTATTTTGGTAATAGTATCGCGATGTATCCAAACCTGTGGTGTCCAGGTGGTATTCTCTATTACATCTTTAGGGTTAATGCCACCAGGTACAGACCTTTTTAGAGTAAGCAGCATTTCTTTATCGTTGAGTTTTTTAGCATTTACAACCAGGTTATCTGCGTATTGCTGTAAACTTTCGGAGTGGATAAAAGCTATACTATCACCGGCTGTAAAAGCATCGAACCCATAGGTTTGATCATGCATAAACTGTACTCTGACCTGGTTAGGTTTGGGCGATTCCATGATTCTTAAATAAGTACCATGAACATTAATAGCATCATCATTAGCTCCTGAAAGATAGGAGTTTTTGATCTCGATTTTACCACGGCAACCCGAAAAGTGGAGTATGTCGGCCCAGGCTGAGCAGGTACGTCCCGATTTTGGATCAGGTTTAACGCTAACACCATCCATGCTGATGTTTTCACAAAACTGGTTCACCACACCCATGCCGTGCATAAAATTGATGCGAATATTTTTAAGGATGATGTTTTTACTGCGCTGTATAAAAATGCCCGCACAATCGCGGGTTACATCGCGGTTTTGATAGATCAATCCGGTTTTAAATCCGGGATCCTTTTTAAAATAGGCGCGAACCATATTATTATCGGTTTCTGCATATTTAATATCATTTACGGCAATGTCGGTCCGCTGCAGATCGCCAGTTTGCCGATCAAGCACCTGCCATAGTTCGATTGGCTTGTGTCGCCAGCCTTCGCCTTCCCAGGTGAGCAGGCTATCCTTAATACTATATTTAGAATCAGGATGGATTTTTAGATCGGCAAAATTCGGCCCGGTATTCATAACCTGCAATTCGGATACTGTAGGGCGGAAGTAGTCATAAGTAATGCCGCTAATGCTGACGTTTTCGCTATGATCTACACAGGTTTCTATCATTTTACCGTGTAACAGTATTTTAGCACCCTGTGCTTTTATATCAACAAAGCGGCAGTTGTTTATATAAAGCGCAATTGCCTTTAGCTCATAAGGTTTATCATTGGTGTTGGAGATATGGAACTGTTTTTTAAAAGCATTTTTTGGGTAAAAGTTATATGTACCCGGCGCGAAGTTTACCGTAACATGTGCCATGCTCTTACCTTTTGCTATTAATACCAACGACTCGTTAAAATCGCCGGGAGCCATGATCTCTATTTTGTCGCCCGCGGCAAGCATGAGGCTGTTTACAGGTTTAAAAGTTTTCCAGGGCATTTTACTGTTGATGCCTGTGTTACCGTCATCGCCGGTTTGCGGGTTGATATAATATGTTGTTTTTGCGGGGGATTGATGACGTTTGGCGGTTGCCGGACATGATTGTGGAGTTTGAGCTAATGCATCAAGGCTTGTAATTAACAGGAAAGCGAAGAGAGAAAAGGAAAAAAGATATTTCTTCATAAAGGGAAGAAAAGTATAAAAAAACAGCGATGAAGCAAAGCCTCATCGCTGTTTTTTATTTGTTCGAGAATTGAATCTTAATTCATTCTGTAAACATTGTTTTTAAGATCAATATCCGGTAACTCATGATTCGGGTCTATCACAATAGTTTTGATAGGTGTTGTGGATGGGTATTTGAATGTCCACACGCCGCCACGCTGCCAAATGTTTACCGGCAGATGCAATGTTTCTGTTTTGCCATTGGCCTGTGTAATTTTCATGTCTACAGGCATCGCCATTTTTTCGTTATTGGTTAGCGTGATCATTGCGCCATTCGCTGCATTGTTGTCAATATATTTTACATTGTTTACGGCCTGGTCAATTTTCCAGGTGGTAAAGAACCAGGGTTTCCAGAACCAGTTGAGGTCTTCGCCTGCAGCATCGTTCATGGCCCTGAAAAGGTCATAAGGTAGTGGGTGTTTAAACGCCCAGTGTTTGATGTACTCGCGGAAGGCATAGTCAAAACGCTCCGGACCAAGCACTACATTGCGAAGCATATCCAAGCCTAAAGCTGTTTTGTTATAGTATTGGCCATAGTCGTTCAGGCCGATAGCTTCAGGAGCAGTCATCAACGGGTCTTTGCTGTTACGAAAAGAAGCCAATATGGTTTGAGCCTGCTTGGTAGTGTCGTTGTATTCGCCGTTATTAAACTGCTGGGAGGCATACTCGTTAATGAAAGTGTTAAAACCCTCATCCATCCACATGTATTTGCGTTCGTTTGATCCTACAATCATAGGGAACCAGTTATGGCCAATTTCATGTGTAACATCGCCCCAGAGCTGTCCTTTTTTAAAGTTGCTCAGGCAAAATATAGTTCCCGGATACTCCATACCCAAAGCCACACCAGATACGTTAACGGCTGAGTTCCACGGGTATTCAAAATAGGCTTTTGAATAGATCTCCATGCTGTTTTTCAGGTACTCGGTTGAGCGACCCCAGGCATCGTTACCAGCGCTTTCAACCGGATAGGCCGACATGGCAATGCCTTTACGACCAGATGGGAAATTAACGCGGGCGGCATCCCATATGAACGCGTTCGACGCACCCCAGGCAATGTCGCGGCTGTTTTCCATTTTATAGTGCCAGGTTAAGGTGCCTTTAAACGGACGGGTTGCACCTTTGCCAACTTCTTCCGGTTTAACAATCATTTCTGTTTTGTCGTTTTCCTTTGCTTTGGCAAGCCTGCTGATTTGTGTTGCGGAAAGTACTTCCTCCGGGTTTTGCAGATCGCCGGAACCAACTACAATCATATTTGCAGGAGCAGTTATATAATAATCAAAGTTGCCGTATTCACAGTAAAACTCACCAAGGCCCATGTAAGGCAGTGTGTTCCATCCTTCTACATCATCATACACACACATGCGGGGGTACCACTGCGCTATTTCATAAACATAACCCTGTTTAAACTTTTTGCGGCCCATGCGGTCGGCTCCATAAAAGGGGATGGCAAAATCATAATTGATCTTTACCTGTATTTTTTCGCCTTTAGCATCAAGCGGTGTTTTTAAACGCAGCTGCATACGGGCATCGGTTATAACGGGGGTAGTGGTATAAGTTTCGCCTTTATACGTAACTGTTACCGAACCAATGTGGTACCCGCCTCTGCTAAAACCACGTACATCAAAACGATCGCCCGATACCGGCGTAGTTGCTGCGCCGCGTGAGTCGGGACGGAACAGGTTCTGATCTAATTGTAACCATAGATAGTCCAGCTTATCAGGGCTGTTATTAGTGTAGGTAATGGTAACTTCACCATTTATAGTGGTATCGCGGCCTTCGTTCAGGGTCGCTTTTATCTGGTAGTCGGCACGGTTTTGCCAGTAGTTAGGGGAAGGTTGACCACCTGCCGACCGGGTGTTTTCGCCGGTAACAGGCCAGGTAACTGGGCCAAACACATCCTGGTGATTGTATTTTGAGGTATCGGCAGTTTGCGCTGCCACGGGTATTGCACCGGCCATTAAGCCCAGTGCGCATAAAAGGTCGATCAGTTTAAAATAGCGCATTCGAGTTTTTTAAAAATAAAGGCGCAAAGAAACGTAAATAATTTGTGAAGTTGACAATTTGAATACATAACCGGTTGCTTATAAGTGAATTTCGCTTATTTTTATAGGGAGAGTAATGGGATTGTTACTATTTAAATCACCCTGCCTGCGCCTGAAGCCCCCTCTAAATCTCCCCTCAAAGGGGAGACTAAAAAAAACATTTTAAAGCCCTCTCCTTTAGGAGGGTTGGGTGAGGCTTACGACGAGGGTCGCCCAGTGAAGCGCAGACCGGGTGAGTCGCTTTCATTATAAAAAACACTTCTCAGTAAAAACTTTTACAAATAAACCCGGTATACTTTACAGGTACTTTTATATCCGCATATTTGCAATCAAACAACATCTGCTTATGAACCGCCTGGCTAATTCAACATCTCCTTATTTATTGCAACATGCCAATAATCCGGTAAATTGGTATCCCTGGGGTAAAGAAGCCCTGGATAAGGCGAAAGCCGAAAATAAGCTCATACTGGTGAGTATTGGTTATTCTGCCTGCCATTGGTGCCATGTAATGGAACACGAAAGTTTTGAAGACGATGCGGTTGCCGCCGTGATGAACGAATATTTTGTTTGCATTAAAGTGGACAGGGAAGAACGCCCTGATGTTGATCAGATATATATGAGCGCGGTAACCCTTATGAGCGGTCGTGGCGGATGGCCGCTTAACTGTATCTGCCTGCCCGACCAGCGACCCATATATGGAGGTACATACTTCCGGAAAAACGACTGGACATCTTTATTATTTAACCTCGCCGATTTTTATAAACAAAAACCTGAAGAAGCCGAAGAGTATGCCGTACGCCTTACCGAAGGCATCCGGCAATATGAATCGATAGAATTTATTGCAGAACAGCCTGAATATACCAAAGCCGACCTGGAACTGATTGGTGACAACTGGAAACGTTATTTTGATAAATATGAAGGCGGCACCGGTAGCGCGCCTAAATTTCCGCAGCCCTACAACTGGCAATTGCTCATGCGCTATGCCCATTTAATGAAAGACGATGAAATTGCCAAACAGGTAAAACTCACCTTACATAAAATGGCCTATGGCGGCATTTATGATCATATAGGCGGGGGCTTTGCCCGCTATTCGGTTGATGGTCGCTGGCATGTGCCGCATTTTGAAAAAATGCTGTACGATAATGCCCAGTTGATCAGCTTGTATGCCGATGCAAATACCTGGAGCCACGACCCACTGTACGAGCAGGTAGTAGATGAGATTATTGAATTTTCTACAAGAGAGCTGGCCTCACCAGATCTGGGCTTTTATTCTGCGCTTGATGCCGACAGTGAAGGAGTAGAGGGCAAGTTTTATATTTTTACCAAAGCGGAAATTGAACAGATTTTAGAAAAAGATGCAGACTTGTTCTGTATTTACTACCATATTACCGATGATGGCAATTGGGAAGAGGAACATTCTAATGTTTTATTTCGCAGGGAAACCGACGAACAACTGGCTAAGAAATTGGGACTTGGAGTTGATGACCTGTTGATACAAATAAAGGCAAGCCGCAAAAAAGTATTTGAGGCCCGCAGGTACCGCATAAGACCGGGCCTCGATAATAAGATCCTGGCATCATGGAATGGCTTAATGCTAAAAGGCCTGTGCAATGCGTACCGTGCTTTTGATAAACCGGCATATCTTGAATTGGCACTTAAAAATGCCGGATTTATTGTTAATAATTTACTAAGCCAAAATGGCAGGCTATCAAGGGTTTATAACAGCAATACGGCAGATGATAGCCCTGTAGCGTTTTTAGATGATTATGCTAATGTTATAGACGCGTTTATAAGCCTGTACGAAATTACTTTTGATGAAACCTGGCTGCAACAAGCCAAAGAATTGGCTGATAGCGCCATAGCGCATTATTATGATGAACAAAGCGGTGTTTTCTTTTACACAGCCGATGATGATGAACAATTGATAGCACGAAAATCGGAAATTATGGATGGGGTAACCCCGGCCAGTAATTCGGTCATGGCACGCAACCTTAAAAAGTTAGGCTTGCTTTTTGATGAAGAAAGGTATGCAGCAGTTTCGGCGCAGCTGTTGCGCAATATAATGCCGCAACTGGCTAAATATAGTACAGCTTATTCAAACTGGACCATATTATTGCTGGAAGAAGTATTTGGAACCTATGAAATTGCAATAACAGGTACCGAAGCCGAAACTATGCGAAAGGAAATGGAAAATAATTACATACCCAACAAAATAATGTTGGGTGGTACAAAAGGAAGTTTACCTTTGTTGCAGGATAAGTTTGGTATGTCAACACAAATTTTTGTTTGTAAAGATAAAACCTGCGGATTACCTGCTAATAACACGGCCGCCGCCTTAAAACAAATGGCAGAAGCCTGATTGCTTATTTAAAAATACTTTACAATGAAGATTGAACCACAGCACGTAGTGTCATTAACTTACGATTTGTATGTTGACCAGGATGGAGCCGAAGTTTTAACCGAAAGCGCCACACAAGAACAACCGTTAACCTTTTTATTTGGAGCCGGCCAGATGCTGCCCAAATTTGAAGAAAACCTGAGCACATTGTCAACCGGCGATACTTATGAGTTTCGTCTTGCTGCACAGGATGCTTACGGCGAATATGATGAAGAAGCTGTAGCTAACCTGCCAAAAGAAATGTTCCAGGGTCAGGAAATTCCTGAAATTGGCAGCATTTTGCCTTTACAGGACAACAACGGTAACCGTTTCCAAGCACAGGTAGTATCTGTTGCCGAAGATTCAGTTATTGTTGACCTTAACCACCCGATGGCTGGTCAGGAATTGCATTTTAAAGGCAGTATATTAAATGTACGCCCTGCAACTCCGGAAGAATTATCACATGGCCACGCGCATGGCCCGGATGGTCACCACGCTCACTAAGCAGGTGTTGGTCATATAAATTTGAAAGCCCGTTATGTACTAACGGGCTTTTTTAATTTACTCCACTTGTCATGCTGAACGGAGTGAAGCATCTGTTTTACCCCTTGTATAGTTCGCGAACAGATCCTTCGTACCTCAGGATGACAAGGGAGGATCTCTAAGGCATCATTATTCCACCATAATTATCAATCCAGCATCTGATCATGATACGGCAGCCTATTGGTTCGCCGTTGAGCGTTGCGGGTGTAAATACCTTGTCTTCTTCGTTGGGCATATTGGTACTCATGTTAAATACCCGGTGGTAACTCTCGCCGCTGAATATATGCACTTTAAAATCGGCCAGCCTGCCGCCCGGGCTCACCAGCAGTTCTACAACAGCATAGGAGACCATCCTGTTGATGTTTTCCAGGTCCTTCGGAAGTTTAAATACGCTTAAATAGGGTAAATAACCAAAATACCGGCCTCCCGCTTTAACTGGTTTGGTGGTACGGTCGGTATCGGTTAGCTGTTTATCAACAAAATACCGCAAACTTGAGGTTGTGTCTTCGGGAGCTTCAAACAATAATTTCTTATTGGTATAATCATAATTTTGAAGCAAGTGGCCTTTGGGGTTATAATAATGCCATACCCCAGCTTTTTTGTCATTCTCAAAATTGCCGCTGGCAATGGCTATGTTTTTTTCATTTACCGCTTGGTACAAACCTTGGCGGGTAGCCTTATCGCTCTTTAAAACCGATATTTTTTCAGTTATCTCGTCCGTAAGGCGATGTTTCCTGATGACGGTTTCTTGCGCTAACCCGGTGCTTAAATAAAAAAGGGCTGTAATTGATAGTATTATTCTTTTCAACAGAAATTCAATTTGGGTAAATATAAAACAGCATTACTCAATTTCAAAAAAGCAACGTTTTATATTAACCTCTTCTTCGGCCACCACCGCCGCCACCACCACCCGGGCGACTGCCTTTAAATTTTTGCAGGCGTAAGGTAAACGTAACCATGAAATACCGGCCTAAGCGGTTGGTACGCGTATCTATGATCTGGTTACCCACGGCAGTACGGGTTACACCTTTATTTTCATCAAACAAGTCGAAAGCCTGGAAACGCAGCGAGGCTATATGTTTTTTCAAAAATTGGTATTCCAGGTAAGTGCTTAACAGGGTAGGGTTAGCCTTTACTGTGCTGCTAAAACCATGGTTTATGGTTTGCGATAAATTATAACCCAGCACCCAGCTGTAAAAGAAATAATTTCGCCCGTCTAAACCCAACGTCCAGGTGCTGGCATCAGTATTTAAGGATGACGGAATGCTGTAGCGGGTGGTATTGATACTATAGTTGGCGCTTAGTTCAGTGTCCATAATGCTATCAATATCAGCCCTGATCCGGACGCCCTGGCTTAGCGTCCAGTTTTTGCCTACGTTACGCTCATCTTCAATATATGATACATTATTATTGTAACCCGCGCTGCCGTTTAATGATACCGTGAATTTGCGTTCGGCAAATGGTTTTGAAAAGGAGTAGTTCGCGTTAATATTATAAAGGCCGTTGGTATTCAAGTAGCGGGTTTCCTGTATTGTAT
Source organism: Mucilaginibacter sabulilitoris (assembly GCF_034262375.1). Classification (NCBI taxonomy): domain Bacteria; kingdom Pseudomonadati; phylum Bacteroidota; class Sphingobacteriia; order Sphingobacteriales; family Sphingobacteriaceae; genus Mucilaginibacter; species Mucilaginibacter sabulilitoris. The sequence goes on along the minus strand of NZ_CP139558.1, from coordinate 5,534,118 downwards.
TGTCATGCTGTGTGGTACTGCCGGGTGTTTGTGTACTATCAAAAACAGGTTTGGTATTAGTCACTATGGCATCCTGTGTTTCGCTGATAGAAATATTGGTGAACAGGGAATTACCGCTCGCTATATCAAACTGATTATAGCGCAGGTTCAAATTATTAGTAAATGACGGCTTCAGATCGGGGTTACCATAAACCCTGTTTTGCGGATTAGAATAATCGGGCTGAACCTGCAACTGTGTAAATGAAGGCTGACTGTTTGAACCGCTGTAATTAACCGTAAAAGAGTGATTACGTGAAAAGTTGTAAATGAACCTCGCGGTAGGTATATAATTCATGGTATTGGTATGAAAGCGCTGGTTATGCGATTCGCCATTAAGGGTTGACGGTTGCACGGCCATACCAATGGTGTAATTATATTTAGCGCCTATACCTCTTAAATTTACACCAAAGCGATTGGTAATAAACTGGTTATTATAAAGGGTGCTTAACGAATCGACATAAGTTTGCTTACCAGTTGCCGGGTCAATGCGATAATTGTATCGGTTATTATCGGTGTTTGAATAGTTATAACTATAGTTTGTTTCCAGATAGGTTGACTTGCCAATAGGCTCAATATAGGATAAGCGAACATTAGCCCGCTGTGAATTATTATTAGAATTTATCTGCTGAAAGAGCTGGGTTGTAATCGTATCCTGTTTGGTAGTGTATTCATCATGAAGGCTCTGATCACCTGATGAAAGGCTAATGCCAGCATTTACACTAAAATTACGGCCTCTTTTATGAAATTTATGGTTGTATAGTACATTAAAGCCACCGCTTTTTGAGGTAGCATCGGTCAGGGCGAGTTCATTACCCGTAACCAGTGTATTATTACGTGTATTGCTGAAAACATCAGTACTTACATCGTTTGATGTGCCGTATGAAAAGCTGGGGTTTATTTTTAAATAATTTGTAGTATCAATCTTGTACTCCATGTTAAAATCAAACCGGTGGTTAATGCCGTGGTTATGATCTTTGCTGTCATCAGTATTAATAAGCGTACCTGATTGAAAAAGATTCTGTTCAACCGTAGTGCTGTTTTGGTCTTTATCCTTGTCTGCAAAACTGTAGCTGCCATAAACGGTCATTTTTTTGCTCCAGTCATCGCGGTAATTGGTACCTACGGAACGGTTGGTGGTAATACCATTTGCTGTGCTGATCTGCGAACCGCCACCGCCTCCTCCGCCACCACCACGACCGGCCCTGCCACCGCCGCCACCGCTGCCGCCCAGGTTAAATGAGTTGGTATTGGTGTTGTTTAAAGTACCGATAAGAGCTATCTGGCGGGCGTCCAAAAATGTATTGGCCGATAAACGCGCCTGGTAGCGGTCATCGTTACCAACACCAACGCTTCCCTGGCCAAAATTGCCCCGGCTTTTTCCTTTTTGTATGGTGATGTTCAGTATTTTATCGGGATCGCCGGTTTTTATGCCGGTTAAATTAGCCTGGTCGCCATAATCATCAATTACTTGTATATTATCTACAATGTCGGCAGGCAGGTTTTGTGTAGCTGTTTGCACGTCACCCGTAAAATAATCCTTACCGTTTACCCGTACTTTGGTTACTGCTTTGCCATGTGCAGTAACGTTACCATCCTTATCAACGCTTACACCCGGCAGTTTTTTTAACAGGTCCTCAACCGGGGAGCCTTCACGTACCTTATAAGCGCTGGCCTTGTACTCAACCGTATCTTCTTTTATGGTGATGGGGTTGACGGCTGCAACAATGGTAACGGTTTTCAAAAAGTTGGTTTGTACTTTTACCTTAATTGCGTCGAGTTTTATGGGTTTGATATCATCATCCATCACAAATTTGCGCACCAACGTTTGATAACCGATACCACTTACCGTTATTTTAAAGTTTTTGGAATTAACCGCCGGGAAACTGAAAACACCTGTAGTACTGGTGGCAACGGCCATACTATCCTTATCAGAGGTTAGTTTTACATTAATGCCCGGAACCGAGCCCACACTGTCGACAACCGTTCCGCTAACTTCACGGGGCTGTTGTGCAAACACCTGGGTTATAAAAATGGAACAAATAAAAGTAAGTAGTAGTAGTCTGGTCATAGTTCAGGTTATATAGGGCTATTGACCGCAAAGGTTTAATTTAGTTTAAAAGAATAAGTGTGTGTAATACAATTGTTGCAATAATTCGCCCGCTGATGCTTAAACTTGTAACAAAACCATAGCACATGACAGCACTTACAGATGAATCTGATTACAAAACAGTAGGTTTTTCGCAAACTACCATTACCGAACTGATGATACCATCATACTCCAATTTCGGCGGAAAGATACATGGAGGTATTTTATTGTCACTTATGGATAAGGTTGCGTATGTATGTGCTGCCAAACATGCCGGGAACTACTGCGTAACTGCATCTATTGATACGGTTGATTTTTTACAGCCGGTTGAGGTAGGTGAGCTGGTATCGCTTATGGCCTCGGTTAACTATGTGGGAAAAACATCACTGGTTGTAGGTATCAGGGTAGTATCAGAAAATATCAAAAACAGTTCGGTAATGCATACCAATACCAGCTACTTTACCATGGTAGCTAAAGATGAAAATAATAAACCCGTTAAGGTGCCCGGATTGATATTAGAAAACCGTGAGCAGGTACGTCGTTTTATTGAAGCACGCCGGCGTAAGGAAATAAAACAAAGCTACATGAAAGAAGTGGAACAAATTCAGATGCCCGATAATTATGAGCATTGCATAGCCCTGCTTTTAGGCGAGCGCTGTTTGGTGGCGGGAGAGTAGTAATGAATGAAATTGTACCAGCAAGTTATACAAAAAACTCCATTTGTCATCCTGAGGTACGAAGGATCTGATCATGATATTGCAAGCATCAGAACAGATGCTTCACTACGTTTAGCATGACAAACTTTTGTATGCCGCAAGCTGATTAATAATCAACGAAATCGAAATAATCATCCCAATCAGCGGTTGATTCCTGACAATAATCTGACAATATTATACTTTCATTGAAATATAAGTTCAGGTTTGGAGTTTATATATCAAAGAGTCCTGAACAAGAAAGTTAATAGTTACGTATAACTGTTAATATTTGAAAAGCCCAGTCAACGCCTATCATCTCAACAATCATTGCTCAAATTTTGACTTATCCCACTTACAACTCAACGGACTATTCCGAAAAGGGTTTAGGTTTTTATTGGGATTGGCATTAATCATATTTATATTTAGAAAATGACAATTTGATGATATATTTCACTTACATTGTACGCAATTAAACTACTCTCTATTTAAACTAATCTCCCAAAACTTAATGGCTTTTTTAAACTCAGTGCTTGAACCACCCTCGTATGGCTGGACAGACGAAGATGGCAACCTTGCAAAACCTACCAATGGCAAAATTGTAAAAGAATTTTTTTCAAGACTGAATGTATTTAAGGATAAAAAAAACTGGCTTTCGTTCCTGAGCTGGCTCCTGGTATTGGCCTTAGTGCCATTTTTAGCTTTATTCATATTTAAATATTTTAGTATTACCGGCCTCATCGTAGCTTTTGTGTACAGTATGATCATCATGGGGACACACGGTACCATATGGCACCACCGCTATTGTACCCATGGCGCTTATACTTTCAGTAATAAATTCTGGAGGTTTTTTACGCAAAACCTTACACTCAAAATTATTCCTGAAGAGATATATGCTATATCGCACCATGTGCACCATGCATTGTCTGACCAGCCCGGCGATCCTTATAACGCGCAGGGCGGTTTTATGTATTGCTTTCTGGCCGATGTTAACCACCAGCCTGTTGCCCGCAAAATGAGTGAGGCCGACTATAACCGTTGCATCAACTTAATGAAACATACCGGCATAAAACCGAATACCTACACTCAGTACCAAAAATGGGGTACTATCGCTAACCCGTATCGTACCGTTGCCGGCATCATCCTTAATTGGGGCTTCTGGTTTGCGGCGTTTTATTTATTGGGCGGTCCGGCGCTGGCTTGTGCCGTATTTGGTTCTGCCGGAATATGGGCCGTAGGGGTGCGTACCTTTAATTATGAAGGCCACGGTAAAGGTCAGGACAAGCGCCGTGATGGTATTGATCATAATCGTGATGACATGTCTATCAATCAACTATGGCCTGGTTATGTAGCCGGCGAATGGCATAATAATCATCATTTGTTCCCTAAAAGTGCCCGTTCCGGCTTTAAAGCTCATCAGCTTGACCTGGCCTGGTGTTATATTAAATTCCTGAGCATGATAGGTGCGGTGAGTTCATACCGCGATTCCAAGAAGCAATTTTTGCTGGAGTATTGCACGGTAAAGCCTGTTGCTGTGCCGGTTGTAAAATATTCACAAGAAACTAAATCGCTGTTTGAAGTTGAATAACGGTAAGGTATATATATAATTAAAAAGGAGTAATGTTTACATTACTCTTTTTTTGTTGAACTAATATCGGTGGCCAAATATCCTTGTGTAAAATATATGATATTGATAAAATAGTACTGTTTTATTTACGAATGGAATTTATAACTTAGTGAACCAATTATATAGTGTAACTTAAACACCCACACCATGCGTAATAAAATACTTAGTTTATTTTTTTGCTTAATATGCGCTGCCTTTTTTTATCAAAAAGCAAATGCGCAATCTTCAGGTTTAGGGATATTTGATGATGAAACGGATGTGGGAATTGTAAAGCATAAAGGCAATACCCAGTATGATCCTAAATTGCAGCAGTACCATCTGGCGGGCGCGGGCAGTAATATATGGGCCACAAGCGATGCTTTTCATTTTGTATGGAAACGCATGAAAGGCGATTTTATATTGCGTACCAACGCGGCCTTTATTGGCAAAGGTGTAGAGGCGCACCGTAAGGTTGGGTTAATGATACGTACCTCGCTCGATTCTAATTCCAAACATATTAACGCTGTTGTTCATGGCGATGGTCTTACATCATTACAATACCGTAAAGCAGTTGGCGGTATAACCGAAGAAAAAAAATCAAGCATTACAGGCGCAGATGTTATCCAGCTGGAACGGAAAGGTAACATCTATACCATGTCGGTAGCCCGTAAAGGCGATATGTTTGTAAGTGAAGAAGTAGACGACCTTGACCTGGGCGACGAAGTGTATGTAGGTATATTCATTTGTTCGCATAATGCAGATGTAGTTGAAAAAGCTACCTTTAATAATGTACGTATTGTGGTGCCTGCACCAACTTCGTTAGTTCCGTATAAACAATACCTGGGCAGCAGCATCGAATTGTTGGATATGGCTACGCAAAACAGTACTGTTATTTATCAATCGCCAAAGTCGTTGCAGGCACCAAACTGGATGCATGATGGTAAATCCCTTATTTATAACAGTGAGGGTTCATTATTTAAGTTCGATCTTAAAACCGGTGAACCAACCGTTTTAAACACCGGTCAGGCAAAAAATAACAATAACGATCACGTGTTGTCGTTCGATGGCAAAATGCTGGCTATTAGTAGCGGCGATGGCGGCCCATCAATTGGTTATACCGTATCATCATCAGGAGGTGAGGCTAAACGGGTAACAGAAACAGGACATGGTGCAAGCTATATGCATGGCTGGTCGCCCGATGGCAAGTACATCGTATTTTGTGGTCAGCGGGGTAAGGAGTTCGATGTTTACCGTATCCCTTCAGGCGGAGGTCCCGAAGAACGGTTAACCACTACTCCTGGTCTTGATGATGGCCCCGAATACACACCCGATGGTAAATACATTTATTTTAATTCCGTGCGCAGCGGTTTAATGCAGGTTTGGCGCATGAAAGCCGATGGCAGCGAACAAACCCAGATCACTAACGACGATCATAACAACTGGTTCCCGCATGTATCGCCCGATGGTAAATGGATATGCTACATTACTTTCCTTAAAAATGAAGTAGAGCCCGGCGATCATCCATTTTATAAGCACGTATTCATCAGGGTGATGCCCGTGGGCGGTGGCCCTTCAAAAGTAGTGGCCTATCTGTATGGCGGGCAGGGCACTATCAATACACCATCATGGTCGCCAGATAGTAAACACATTGCCTTTGTAAGTAATTCACAATTATTGTTTCCTGCATTTCCAATGAGCAAGTAGGGGGAATTCGGAATTTAGAATCACAGAGAATATATAGAATTATAACAGGATAATTCGTTTTGATATAAATTACTTTTATCTTGACTTTTAATTCTTATCTCTTAACTCCAATTATATTAACCTTTAAACAAAAAACACTATGCAAACCTCCCGCAGATCATTTTTAAAAACCGGCGCCATCGCACTGGCTGGCGCAACTTTGTTGCCAGATAATTTATTAGCCGGAGAAAAACGCCTGCAACGTGTTGGGGTACAGCTTTATAGCGTACGTGATGCCATGAAAGCCGATCCGAAGGCGACGCTTAAAAAGCTGGCAGATGCCGGTTATAACCATGTTGAACACGCCAACTACGTCGACCGTAAGTTTTACGGTTATACAGCTAAGGATTTTAAAAAGCTACTTACCGATCTGGAGTTGAAAATGCCAAGCGGCCATACTGTGATGACAGCCCAGCATTGGGACGCCGCTAAAAATGATTTTACCGACGCCTGGAAATACACCGTTGAGGACGCCGCTACAGTTGGCCAAAAATATGTGATCAGTCCCTGGCTTGATGAAAGCCTGCGCCATGATACCGATGCTTTAAAGCGTTTTATGGAGCAGTTTAATAAATGCGGTGAACTGTGCCAAAAATTCGCGATGAAATTTGGGTACCATAACCATAATTTTGAGATCAGTACCAAAGTAGGGGATATTACTTTGTACGATTTTATCATCCAAAATACCGACCCTAAGCTGGTTGCACAGCAAATGGATATTGGCAATATGTTCAGTACCGGCGGGGTAGCGCTTGATTTTATTAATAAATATCCGGGACGTTTTGAATCGTTGCACGTAAAGGACGAAATTAAGGTGGCTCCAAGAAGCGATGGCGATGATACCGAAAGTACCATATTGGGTGCAGGTGTGTTGCCGGTTAAGGAAATTGTACGTGCAGCCAGTAGAAAAGGTGGTACCGTGCTGTTTATTATTGAGCAGGAAGCCTATCAGGGTAAAGACCCGGTTGATTGTGTAAAAATTGATTTACAAATCATGAAAAAATGGGGTTATTAATATTATTAAGGTAACTTTCCAAATAGAATAAATTTCAGACTAACCCTTTTTAAGGTAGTTAAAATTACTAAGTTTGAAAATCGTTTACGAACCAAAACATACCAACTATAAAAATATACCTGTATACATTTTATAATGCAGGTATATTTAATTAAACATTGCTAAAACAATTTACTTTATATGCACAGGCGTATCGCTATTAAAAATCTGGCATTAATTATTGGGGGGGCGGCATTATTGCCATCGTGTGTACATAATAGCGGCAAAGCCTCAGTTAAACTTAAAAATGTTGATATTAATGCCGATCAGGAAAAGCTGATTGGTGATATGGCCGAAACCATTATCCCTAAAACAAATACACCTGGTGCTAAGGATCTGCAGTTGCATCTATTTGTATTAAAAATGGTTGATGATTGTTATACCAAAAAAGATCAGCAGGATTTTATGACCGGTATGGGCCAGTTTACAGATCTTGTTAAAAAGCAATACAGTCGTTCATTTGGCGAGTGTGATCAAAAACAGCGCGAACAAACCCTTTTGAGTATTGAACAGGATAAAGACCCTAAAAGTACAACCTATCCTGCTGAATTGAAAAGTTTTTATGGTATGGTCAAAGGGCAAACGGTAAACGGCTATACCACCTCAAAATATTTTATGACTAAACAAGTGGTTTACGAATTGGTACCGGGCAGGTACAACGCGTTTTACCCGGTTAGGAAAAAGCAAGCAGTATAAGAAATGGCTAATTTAAATATTGATAGCGTTAAGGACCGTACTTTTGATGCTATAGTAATTGGTTCGGGGATGAGTGGTGGCTGGGCTGCTAAAGAACTTACCGGAAAAGGGCTCAAAACTCTGATGCTGGAGCGTGGGCGCGATGTAAAGCATATTAAGGATTACCCTACAACTAATATGTACCCCTGGGAGTTTGAGCACCGCGGCGAAATGCCGATGGCTGTTCAGGAAGCTAATCCTATAGTGAATCGTTGCTATGCCTTTCATGAAGATGCTGCCCACTTTTTTGTGAAAGATAAAGAGCACCCTTATGTTCAGGATAAGCCGTTTGACTGGATCCGCGGCTATCAGGTAGGGGGTAAATCATTATTATGGGCCAGGCAAACACAGCGCTGGAGCGATTTTGATTTTGAAGGTCCCGCCCGAGATGGCTTTGCGGTCGACTGGCCAATCCGTTATAAAGACATAGCGCCATGGTACAGTTATGTTGAAAAATTTGCGGGTATATCAGGCAATAAAGATGGTCTTGCCGAACTGCCCGATGGGGAGTTCTTACCAGCGTTTCCACTTAACAGTGTTGAGCAATACTTCAGCAAGCATGTTAAAAGTAAATACAGCAACCGTCACGTAATCAGTGCACGGTGTGCGCATTTATCAAAGCCAAACCAGATTCATCTGGATCAGGGCAGGGCGCAGTGCCAGGAGCGCATTCTTTGCCAGCGTGGCTGCCCGTTTGGCGGCTACTTCAGTGCCAACTCGTCAACCATACCCTGGGCATTAAAATCGGGCAATTTAACTCTGCGCCCGTTTTCTGTGGTGCACTCTATTATTTACGACGATAAATTGGGTAAGGCAACCGGCGTTCGTGTTGTTGATACCAATACCAAAGAAACCATTGATTATTTCGCCCGCATCATTTTTGTAAATGCGGCCGCCATGAATACTAACCTTGTATTGTTAAACTCTACATCGCACCGTTTCCCTAATGGATTAGGGAATGATAGCGGTGTATTGGGCAAATATGTGGCCTTTCATAATTATTCGGCACATATGAGTGCCGAGTACGATGGTTTTAAAGAGTGGACAACCGATGGTCGCAATCCGGCCGGCGGCGGTTACATCCCGCGTTTCAGGAACGTATTCAAACAAGAAACCGACTTTTTACGCGGTTACGCATCTGGCTTCAGTGCTTACAGGCGCAGGCAGCGCGGCTGGGATGGCATAGGCAGCAGCCTTAAAGATAACCTGGTAAATGATGACCTGGGTCCATGGTCGGTAGGCTCCCACATGATGGGGGAAACCATACCTAAAGAAGCCAGCTACGTGGCGCTTGATGCCAAGTTAAAGGATGACTGGGGCGTGCCGTTGTTAAAGATCTCGATGGATTATGATGACAACGATGAGAAGATGAAAAAGGATTACATTGAGCAGTTAACAGAAATGTTTACCAGCGCCGGCTTTACCAATATTCAGGCGAGCAGCGATCATAGGGCGCCCGGTTTGGACATACATGAAATGGGTGGCGCGCGTATGGGGCATGATCCTAAAACATCTGTGCTTAATAAATGGAACCAGGTGCATGCTGTTAATAATGTATTTGTAACCGATGGTGCCTGCATGACCTCAACCTCGTGTCAGAACCCATCGCTAACCTATATGGCCCTGACCGCCCGCGCGGCCGACTATGCGGTTAGTGAAATGAAAAAAGGGAATATATAGTATTAAGTTGAAAGTAATGAGTTATGAGTTTTACCTGATATAAATTATTGAGGCTAAACTCCGTACTCAGAACTCAAAGCTGATCACTAATTCCTAAGTGTAAAAAAAACACAATGAAATATTTGTAAAATAATTTTTATTCATACATTTAACGGTGTAACCAATTAATAAACAAATTCATTTAACCGAATAAATATGTCTGCAAACACTTATGACGCTATAGTAGTTGGCTCAGGGATTTCTGGCGGGTGGGCTGCCAAAGAACTAACAGAAAAAGGTTTGAAAACCATTATGCTGGAGCGTGGCCGAAACATCGAACACGTTAAAGATTATGTGAACGCTAATAAAGCACCATGGGAGTTCCCGCACAGAGGGGGCCGCACCCAGAAAATGATCGAAGACTACCCGGTATTAAAACGCGATTATCCATTAAACGAAACCAATTTAGATTATTGGGCAAGTGATAAAGATAGCCCGTATACAGAAATAAAAAGGTTCGACTGGTTCAGGGGCTACCACGTTGGCGGCCGCTCATTAATGTGGGGCAGGCAGTCATACCGCTGGGCCGATGTTGATTTTGAAGCCAATCTGAAAGATGGCATCGCCATTGACTGGCCAATCCGTTATAAAGACGTTGCGCCGTGGTACAGCTATGCAGAAAAATTTGCAGGCATTTCCGGTAATAAAGATGGTTTGCCCATTTTACCCGATGGTGATTTTATGCCGCCTATGGAAATGAACTGCGTAGAGAAAGACGTATCTAAAAGATTAAGAGAATTTTATAAAGAAGCACGTCACATGATCATTGGCCGTACCGCTAATATCACCGTGCCGCATAATAACCGCACCAATTGCCAGTATCGTAACAAATGCTGGCTGGGTTGTCCGTTCGGGGCTTATTTCAGCACACAGTCGGCTACATTGCCGGCAGCTATGGCAACTGGCAATTTAACTGTTCGTCCATGGTCAATAGTTACCAAAATATTATACGATAAGGATACTAAAAAAGCTAAAGGTGTTGAGGTGCTTGATGCGGAAACCAATCAAACCTATGAGTATTTTGCAAAAGTTGTGTTCCTTAATGCTTCAACATTTAATTCAACCTGGATAATGATGAACTCTGCTACTGATATTTGGCCGGATGGCTTAGGCAGCAGCAGCGGTGAACTGGGCCATAACGTAATGGATCATCACCTTAATGTAGGTGCGTCGGGCAGGATAGAAGGATATGAGGATAAATACTATTTCGGTCGCCGTGCCAATGGTTTCTATATCCCGCGTTACCGTAACCTAAATGGCGAAAAACGTGATTATATCCGTGGCTTTGGCTATCAGGGAGCCGCAAGTCGCGAAGGTTGGAGCCGTGACATTGCCGAAATGAACATTGGCGGTGGCTTCAAAGATGCCTTGACCGAACCAGGATCATGGCAGTTAGGTATGGGCGGCTTCGGCGAAACACTACCATATCATGAAAACAAGATAACTCTTGATAAAACCAAAAAAGATAAATGGGGCTTACCAGTTTTAGCTTTTGATGCTGAACTGAAAGAGAACGAGCTTAAGATGCGTATCGAAATAGAGAAGGATGCTAAAGAAATGTTGGAAGCAATGGGCGCTAAAGATGTACAAAGCCATAGCGCTAATCCGTTTTTGGGCAGGGGCATCCATGAAATGGGCACCGCGCGCATGGGCCATGACCCTAAAACATCGGTTCTTAACAAATGGAACCAGGTTTGGGATGCCAAAAACGTGTTTGTAACCGATGGTTCATTCATGGTATCGGCTGCATGCCAAAACCCGTCACTTACTTATATGGCTATGACAGCCCGGGCGGCAAACTATGCTGTTGACGCCTTAAAAAAGAACGAGATCTAATTAACCAGATATCCAAATAATAATACCCATGACTGAAGAACAGGACAAAAGTACTCCGAAACCGTCGAGGCGGGAGTTTCTTAAAAGCAGTACTATTGCTGCGGCAAGTTTTATGATCGTACCGCGCTTTGTATTGGGCGGTAAAGGCTTTATTGCACCAAGCGATAAGCTGCTTATTGCCAGTGTTGGCGCCGGCGGTAAAGGCCAGAGCGACATTGCCAACTTTTACAAAAGCGGCAAAGCCGAAATCGCTTATTTATGCGACGTAGACGACAGAAGGTCTGCTAAATCAAGGTCTGCTTTCCCTAAAGCCAAATATTATAAAGATTGGCGCGAAATGTATGATAAGGAATCAAAACATTTTGATGCCGTATCTATTTCTACTCCTGATCATAACCACGCCATTATCACTTACCATGCGATGCAGTTAGGCAAGCACGTTTATGTGCAAAAACCAATGACGCATGATATCTGGGAAGCCCGTTTACTGACCGAGGCAGCGAAAAAATATAAAGTGGTTACACAAATGGGTAACCAGGGTTCATCAAACGATGGTACCCGCCTCATGTCTGAATGGTATGATGCTGATCTGATTGGTGATGTGCATACCGTTTACTGCTGGACAAACCGCCCTGTGTGGCCGCAAGGTATCGCATGGCCTCAGCCCGACCCTAACATTCCTAAAGAACTTGACTGGAACCTTTGGTTGGGTACTGCGCCTAAAAAAGACTATGTTGATAAACTGGTGCCATTTAACTGGCGCGGATGGTGGGATTATGGTACCGGCGCCCTGGGCGATATGGGCTGTCACCTGGTTGAAGCTCCGTTCCGTGTACTCGGGTTACAATATGTTAAAGACGTACAGGCCAGCGTTGGTAGTGTGTATGTTGATGAGTTTAAACAAGGTCACTTCCCTGAAAGCTGCCCTCCGTCAAGCCACATTACTTTAACATTCCCTAAAACTGATAAAACCAAAGGTGACGTTACTATGCACTGGATGGATGGCGGTATACAGCCAGAAAGACCTGCTGAATTAGGAGCAAGTGAAAAATTTGGCGGCGAAGAAGGTAACGGTACATTGTTCATCGGTACAAAAGGTAAAATGTACGCAAGCACCTATTCTGATGCTGCAACGCTGTTGCCTAAATCACTTACCCAAAGCGCTAATGCGCCTCAAAAATGGGCACGTGTACCAGGCGGTGCTAATGGACACTACGCACAATGGGTTGAAGGCTGTATTGCCGGATACGGTAAAACCGAACTAAGCTCATCATTTGACAAGGCCGGTCCGCTTACCGAAGCATTGTTAATGGCTAACCTTGCTGTACGTGGTCATGATCTTCAGGGTGGAGACGTGAAATTGGTATGGGATAACCAGGCAATGAAGGTAACCAACTTTGATGCAGTTAACAAATACATCCAGAGGGATTATCCTGATGGGTTTAAACTGAAAGCGTAAGCTATAAATAGGGTTGAATTATTGAGTTATTGAATTATTGATTTCTTAAGGATCAGCATATAGCGACTCAATAGTTATTAAATCAATAATTCGATAATTCAACAATTCGATAATTAAATAAATCAATAACCAAATTATGAATAGAAGAGAAGCTATTGGCAGGGTTGGTTTAATACTTGGAGGTACCATTATTGGGGCCGAGTTTTTTATTTCCGGGTGTAAATCAACTTCAAAAAAAGTAAACGAACTGTTTGACGAAGACAACGTTGCTTTATTTAATGAAGTTAGCGAAACCATTTTGCCTGCAACTACAACCCCGGGTGCAAAAGCAGCAAATGTGGGCAGTTTTATGGCCCTGATGGTTCAGGATTGCTATACGCCGGATGATCAGAAGGTATTTGTAAAAGGTATAGCTGATCTGGATGATGCCAGCAAGAAAAAAAATGGCAAAAAGTTTATGGAAGCCGATGCAAAACAACGCACCGAATTGCTTACCGAGCTTGACGCGGAACAAAAAGCTTATACCAAAAACAAGAAACCAGAAGATCCTAACCATTATTTCAGAATGATGAAGGAACTTACATTGCTGGGCTTCTTCACATCAGAGGTTGGTGCAACAAAAGCCCTGCGCTACATTGCTGTACCCGGACGATATGACGGCTGCGTTCCTTACAAAAAAGGTGACAAAGCCTGGGCTACATGATAACTAAATTTGTTTTTGAAAGGGTGAGTAGTGTTTCGGAAATTTTGGAATGATTAGCAAATAAATAGTGGTCATGTGAATGATCACTGTTTATTTTGACCTGCTCCCCTCGATCTAACCAAATTAACCAAAACACAATCAATGAAATTAAGATTAGGAATGATCGGCGGCGGTCAGGGTGCTTTTATAGGCGCTGTACACCGTATAGCCGCCCGTATAGACGGTGAATATGAATTGGTTTGCGGCGCTTTTAGCAGCAATCCCGAAAAATCAAAAGCCAGCGGTTTGCTGCTTGGTATAAAACCCGACCGGGTATATAACTCTTACAACGAGCTTATTGAAAAAGAAAAACAACTGCCCGAAGATGAGCGTGTACAGGTTATCAGTATTGTAACCCCCAATCACGTACACTTTGATCCTGCAAAAATGGCGCTGGAGAATGGTTTCCACGTTATTTTAGATAAACCCATGACTTTTTCGCTGGCCGAAGCCAAAGAACTGGATAAGGTGGTACAGGCAACAGGTAAACTGTTTTGCCTTACCCATACTTACACAGGCTACCCAATGATTAAAGAGGCTAAGCAATTGATAAAAGCCGGTAAGCTAGGCAAAATACGTAAAGTATATGTGGAGTATCCTCAGGGATGGTTGAGCAGCTTTCTGGAAGGCGATGATAATAAACAGGCTTCATGGCGTACCGACCCTGGTAAAAGTGGTATAGCTGGTGCCATGGGCGATATTGGCACGCACGCCTTTAACCTGGCCGAATATGTAACCGGTTTGGAAGTAACGCAGATATGTGCCGATATTAATATTGTGGTGGAAGGCCGTAAGCTTGATGATGACGGCGCTGCGCTGCTTAAATTCAATAACGGCGCAAGCGGTGTACTAACCGCTACCCAAATTGCAGCCGGCGAAGAAAATAATGTTAAAATACGCGTTTACGGCGAAAAAGGCGGTTTAGAATGGCACCAGAGCGATGCCAATTCGTTAACCTTGATGTACACCGATAAACCAATGGAGGTATGGCGCACCGGCGCGGGTTACACCAGTTCATTTGCACAGCATAACACGCGTACCCCTCCGGGTCACCCGGAAGGTTACCTGGAAGCTTTTGCCAACCTGTACCGCAACTTTGCCTTAACCGTTAAGGCAAGCATCGCAGGCAAAACCCCTTCTCCTGAAGAACAGGACTATCCCGGAATTAAAGACGGTGTCCGCGGCATGGCATTTATTGAAAATGTAATAGCCTCGGGCAAATCAGATAAAAAGTGGACTGAATTTTCTATTTAAAAACTTACCATGACAACCATAAAAGGACCAGCCATATTTATAGCACAATTTATAGGCGATGCTGCACCATTTAACAGTTTGGAGTCTATTTGTAAATGGGCGGCAGACCTTGGCTACAAAGGTGTTCAGCTGCCAACATTAGATGCGCGTTTTATTGACCTGCAAAAAGCGGCTGAAAGCAAAACTTATGCCGACGAAATAAAGGGCATTGTAAATGCAGCCGGATTAGAAATCACTGAATTGTCAACCCACCTGCAAGGACAGTTGGTAGCAGTAAACCCTGTTTATGATTCGCTTTTTGACGCTTTTGCGCCCGAAGCTTATCGTAATAACCCAGCCGAAAGACAAAAATGGGCCGTGCAGCAATTGAAATATGCTGCGCAGGCTTCCAGGAACCTTGGGTTAAACGCTTCGGTAACTTTCAGTGGTGCCTTGCTTTGGCCAATGATGTACCCATGGCCGCAGCGCCCTGCCGGTATTGTTGATACAGCTTTTGACGAACTGGCCAAACGCTGGACACCGATACTGGATGTGTACGAGGAAAACGGTATCGACCTTTGCTACGAAATACATCCGGGCGAAGATCTGCATGATGGTATCACATATGAAATGTTCTTAGAGAAGGTGAACAATCATAAACGTGCCAACCTGCTGTATGATCCATCACACTTTGTGCTGCAATGTCTTGATTATTTGGAATATATAGACATCTATCATGACCGCATTAAAATGTTCCATGTTAAGGATGCTGAATTTAACCCAACTGGTCGCCAGGGTGTTTATGGTGGTTACCAGAACTGGGTTGACCGCGCGGGCCGTTTCCGTTCATTGGGCGACGGTCAGGTTGATTTCAAGGGCATATTCAGCAAGTTAACCCAATATGATTTTAAAGGATGGGCCGTATTAGAATGGGAATGCGCGCTTAAACATCCGGAAGATGGTGCAAGAGAAGGTGCCACATTTATAAAAGATCATATCATCAGGGTTACCGAGCGTGCTTTTGATGATTTTGCCGCGTCAGGTTCTGACGATGCTTTTAACCGGAAAACGCTGGGAATTTAAAAAACTCAAAGTATGTCATTGCGAGCGAAGCGTAGCAATCTCACATGCAGGACGAATAAGCCGGGTATGCGATTGCTTCGTCGTTCCTCCTCGCAATGACATAAATAGATGTGTGAGAAGATAAAAGCATTATATTTGATATACCAATTAACCAATTAATTTAACCTAAGTATCTTTAAATGCAAACCATTAACCGTACACAGCTTTTCAGGGCCAGTTGCTTATCCCTGTTAGTAACATCATTATCTTTTGGCATCCGTGCCGGTATCCTGAACGACCAGGGTGTAAGATTTCATCTTAATGCTTCAGAACTGGGAACAATTGCTGCAACGGCTTTCTGGGGCTTCCCGTTGGCTATTATAGTAGGAGGCTTTATTGTAGATATTATCGGCATGAAAAAACTGCTGGTGTCTGCGTTTGTTTTCCATTTGATTGGTATCCTGCTCACCATTTTTGCTAATGGCTACTGGACACTTTTTCTTTCAACCTTAATGATTGGCATTGCCAACGGTACTGTTGAGGCATCCTGTAATCCTTTGGTTGCTTCTTTGTATACAGACAATAAAACTACCAAATTAAATCACTTTCACCTGTGGTTTCCGGCGGGTATTGTTATCGGTACGCTTATCGTATTCGGGCTTGATACCGCGCTTGCACATGGCGTATCGCCCAAACCATACTGGATTTCACAGCTGGAGGTAGCACTGATGCTTATCCCTACACTCATCTACGGTTTTCTTTTCTCCAAACTGGAATTTCCGGTTACCGAACGGGTATCCGCAGGTGTTAGCACAGGCGATATGTATAAGGCATTGGTTAATCCATTATTTATATTCATGATCGTATGTATGTTCGGTACGGCTATTACCGAATTATTTACCAACCAATGGACAGATGTACTGTTCAAAACGGTAACAGATAACGCTATCCTGATCCTAACCTTTGTTGCTTCGGTACAAGTACTGGGCAGGGCGTTTGCCAGCCCTATAGTACACCGCCTGGCTCCTCAGGGCGTACTGCTTATCTCAGCCATTCTATCGGCTTTAGGTATATACCTGATGGTTCATTTAACTGGCGATGCCATTTATTTAGCTGCCGTTGTTTTTGGCCTGGGTGTGGCGTTCTTTTGGCCATGTATGATTGGCTTTGTAGCAGAAAATTTGCCGCGCACCGGTGCTGTTGGATTAAACTTAATGGGTGGTGCTGGTATGTTTGGCGTATCCATTTATATGATATTCATGGGCGGATACTATGATGGTATCATGGTTCAGAAACTCCCCGCCGGGGCTAATATTGATGCTTACCGTTCGGCGGCGGCAGGAACAGATATGGCCAAAGCTTTTGACGCGGCCAGATCAGCGGCTGGCCCTGAGGTATTGAATACAACCCTTATTATCCCTGTAGTATTGATAGTTGCTTTTGCCGGTTTAGTGTTTTACATGCGAGGTAAGAAAAAAACAACACTTTTAAACACAGTTACGGTGTAAAAAGTACACCATTTGTTATAAAAAATTGTATTTTTCGCCCTCGTTAATCAATTATCAAAAATCAGGCGTAAAACCGCCAGGAGCAATAAATAAAAACAGATATTATCCTGGCAGGTTATTATTAAAAAACAAATTATTTATGAAAAAGGCTTTTTTTATTCTTTGTATTAGTGCGGTAGTTACCGCTTGTGGCGGCAATTCATCAGACAAAGGCGGAGCTGACAGCACTAATGCTGCAAATCAAACAGCTAAAGCATCAAATTCTGATGCCGATACAGTTGTTGCCAAAAACGGCACCGAAGCAACTGGCGGTTCAGCGGGCTCAACAACAGGCGAGAGCTTAATGGCTGCTGCAGATTGCAACACCTGCCACAAAGTCGATACTAAACTGATAGGTCCTGCATTTCAGGATGTTGCTGCTAAATATGAGCCAACCGAGGCCAATATTGAAACGCTTGCCAATAAGGTTATTGCAGGTGGTAAAGGTAACTGGGGCGATATTCCAATGACACCACACCCTGCATTAGCTGTTAATGATGCCAAGGAGATGGTTAAATACATTTTATCGCTGAAGAAATAACCCTGAATTTATCTACCTTATAAAATTATTATGACCACTGGAATCAGGGTGAAACTTTCTACAATGATGTTCCTGGAGTTTTTTATCTGGGGAGCATGGTTTGTTACTATGGGTACTTATTTAACGGTAACGTTAAAGGCAACAGGTACTCAAAATGCGGGTGCTTACGCTACACAATCATTAGGGGCCATCATTGCTCCTTTTGTGATCGGATTAATTGCCGATAAATATTTTTCGGCACAAAGGATACTGGGCGTTTTGCATTTACTTGGGGCCGCATCCCTTTTTTATGCTACCACCATTGCTGATTTTGATAAATTTTATCCAAATATTTTATTTTACATGATTATCTATATGCCAACACTGGCATTGGTAAATTCGGTATCATTTAAGCAAATGCAAAATCCGAGCAAAGAATTTCCCTGGATCAGGGTGTTTGGAACTGCCGGATGGATAGTTGCAGGTTTAACAATAGGATGGCTTGGATGGGAAAAAGCAGGAACATTAGTGCTTACATTTAAAATGGCATCAATAGCGTCATTAATTTTAGGATTGCTAAGTTTTACATTACCAGATACTCCTCCCGTTAAAAAAGGACAAAAAACATCATTTGGCGATATTATAGGCCTTGATTCCATTGGCTTGCTTAAAAACAAGTCATACCTTACTTTTTTCCTGGCTTCTGTCGCTATATGCATACCGCTTGCGTTTTACTACAACTTTACCAATCCGTTCTTAAATGAGGTTGGTATGACGGCCGCAGCAGGTAAACAATCAATGGGGCAGATGTCTGAATTGTTGTTTATGGCATTGATGCCTTTATTCTTTGTGCGGCTGGGGGTTAAAAAAATGCTTGCTGTGGGTATGTTAGCCTGGGTATTGCGTTACATATTTTTTGCTTACGGAAACGTTGGTAATAACGACTGGATGCTGATTGCCGGTATTGTGATGCACGGTATATGCTATGACTTCTTCTTTGTAACAGGACAGATATACACCGATAACTTAGCAGGTGAGCGTTTTAAAAGCGCGGCCCAGGGCTTTATTACTTTAGCCACATATGGTGTTGGTATGCTTATAGGTTCATACATTTCCGGCCCGATAGTAGACCATTGGAAAACCTCTGATACGACGCATAACTGGCAAACCATTTGGCTTATACCGGCTGGTATAGCCGCCTTAGTACTGGTATTGTTCCTGTTATTATTCAGGGATAAAACAAGCATGGCTACTAAGCCGGGTTTAGATATACAGGAACCTTCTGCACAAACCGAGATATAAATCATGGGATCAAATCAAAACCGAAGATCGGCAATCAAAAATATGCTTGCCGGCACTGCAGCCATAACGGCATCAGGTATGTTAACCTCATTTACACAACCCGAACAAGAAAAACAAATGGCAGCTGATACCTTAAAGGGCAATATTAACCACGCGGTTTGCCGCTGGTGTTATAACGATATGACCGTGGAGCAGCTTTGCGCCGCGGCCAAGGATATTGGTATTAAAGGTATAGACCTGGTTGGCCCTGCCGACTGGCCTACATTAAAAAAATATGGCCTTTATTCGTCCATGTGTAATGGCGCCGAAATAAACCTGACCGATGGTTTTGGCGATAAGCAGTTTCACGCGCAATTGCAGAAAAACTATTCGGAAATGATACCTAAAGTAGCAGAGGCCGGTTATAAGAACCTGATATGCTTTAGCGGGAGCCGCCGCGGTAAAGACAACGAAACGGGTTGGAATAACTGTGTGGAAGGTTTGAAGCCATTGGTAGCCCTTGCCGAAAAACACAACGTAATTCTGGTAATGGAACTGCTGAACAGTAAAATTGACCACAAAGATTACCAGTGCGACAGGGTTTCATGGGGTGCCGAGCTAGCTAAAAGACTGGGATCAGAAAACTTTAAGCTGCTGTATGATATTTACCACATGCAGATAGATGAAGGCGACGTGATCCGTAATATCCGGGAGTTTCATCCATACATTAATCATTACCATACCGGCGGTGTACCGGGGCGTAATGAAATTGATGAAACACAGGAGCTTTATTACCCTGCCATTATGAAAGCCATTGTAGCTACCGGGCATAAAGGTTTTGTTGCGCAGGAGTTTATACCTAAGCAAAAAGACAAAGTAGCATCATTACGTAAAGCGGTTCATATTTGCGACGTTTAAACCTTATCGCAAATAACTGCTCTAATAATACATTAACCAAATAAATATACATGACAACCAGAAGAACATTTTTAGCACAGGCCGGATTAATTACTGCAGGTGTAATGATGAAACCTAATTTTCTTTCGGCCAAAAGTGCTAATGGCATCGGGCTGCAATTATATAGCTTGCGCGACCAGTTACCAAAAGATGTAAAAGGTGTTATAGCCCAGGTGGCTAAAGCCGGTTACAAGGAAGTGGAGACCTTTGGTTACAATAAAGAAACAGGTTACTGGGGTTTACACAGTAAAGATTTTAGCCAACTGCTAAAAGATAATGGTTTAACTACTCCAAGCGGCCACTACGGCCTTGACAGCTATTTTGGCGAGGGTAAAACCGATGAGTTGAAAACCTATATTGAGGTGGCTAATACTATCGGTCAAACTTATATTATCATCCCTTCATTAAACCACAACTTCATCAAAACGGTTGACGACTGTAAAGCCGTAGCTGAAAAAATGAATAAGATTGCCGAGATCTGTAAAGCTTCGGGCTTAAAATTAGGTTATCATAATCACAACTTTGAATGGCATCCTGTTGGTGATACTACTTTTTATGATGTAGTACTAAACAACACCGATCCTAAACTTGTGAATATGGAAATGGATATTTACTGGGTTGTACGTGCCGGGCAGGATCCGGTTGCTATATTCCAGAAACATCCGGGCCGTTTTACTTTTGTGCATATTAAAGATCGTGATAAAACCAACGCCGAATTAAATACTGAAATAGGTAATGGCGATATTGATTTTAAAACCATATTGGGTAAAGCCAAACTTGGCGGTGTTAAACATTTTATTGTTGAACAGGAAAATTACACCAATATTGATCCTTATGTAAGTATCACCAAAAGCGCGTCATACTTAAAAAATACGCTTCACGTTTAAACCAAATTATAATACCAATATGAAATATCCAGTTATATTAACAGCCCTTTTAGCCGGAAGCTTTTTGATGGCTAACGCACAGGAAGGCGCCAAACACGAAGACACAGAAGTATACGAACCAGTTCCAAAGGTAGTTACCCCTGCCAAAGTATTGGGTGATGCCCCTTCTGATGCTATCATTTTGTTCAATGGTAAAAACCTTGACGAATGGGTATCAAACGAAGATAAAAGCCCGGCAAAATGGCCGTTTAAAGGCGATGTATTAACGGTTGATAAACATACCGGCGGTATTGAAACCAAAAGATCATTCACCAACTACCAATTACATATTGAGTGGAGAGTGCCTTCAAATATAACAGGCGAAGGCCAGGCCCGCGGTAACAGCGGTGTGTTTTTAGCATCACTGGGTAAAGGCGATCCGGGTTATGAGTTGCAGGTTTTAGATGCTTATAACAACAAAACCTATGTAAATGGTATGGCGGGCAGTATTTACAAACAAGCTATTCCGTTGGCAAACCCATGCCGCAAACCAGGTGAGTGGAACGTTTATGATGTGGTTTGGACAGCTCCTGTATTTAACGAGGATGGTACATTAAAATCAGCCGCAAGAGCTACTGTATTCTTTAACGGTGTGCTGGTTGAAAACAACTTTGAACTGCTTGGCCCAACTCAATACGTTGGTAAACCATCTTATGAAGGTAAAAAACATGGTGCCACACCTATAAAACTACAAGCTCACGGTGATAAAAGCGAGCCGCTTAGTTTCCGTAATATCTGGGTGCGCGAGTTGTAACCCGTTTTAGTAAAATATAAGAGAGCCTGTAAATTATTTTACAGGCTCTTTTTTATACCCTAAGCCAGGCATATTGATGGTATAAAAATGTGACAAATACATTTAGGGAATCTACTGGAAATTAACAGATTTGAAATTATATTTACCTGATTAAATCTGCTTATGAAACTACGTTACAAAACCACCTTAAACCTTGTTGCTACTATCGTATTAATGATAGGATGTATGTCTGCTTCTTCTGCCGGCGCCGCCAAAAGATATTACTATCAGCTTAAGGTATATCATTATAAAACTACCGCTCAGGAAGGTCGGATTGAACGCTATCTGGAACAGGCCTATGTACCCGCCATGCACAGGGCTGGGATTAGCCAGGTAGGCGTATTTAAACCGATACAACAAGATACTGCAGACCTGCGCATCTATGTTTTTACGCCTTTTACATCAATGGATAAGCTAACCGGTATCGACCAAAAACTACAGGCCGACACCAAATACCTAACCGATGGCGAAGATTATATCGATGCCGACTATAAAGATGCCCCCTATAATCGTATTGAAACCATTGTAATGCAGGCTTTCCCTAAAATGCCGGCCCCGGCTGTGCCCAATTTAACCGGCAACAAAGCAGATAGGGTATATGAACTGCGCAGCTACGAAAGCCCTACCGAAAAATATAATTTCAATAAGGTGCGTATGTTTAATGATGGCGATGAGGTTGGCCTTTTTAAGCGTTTGGGCTTTAATGCCGTATTTTACTCCGAAGTTATAGCCGGTCCGCGTATGCCAAACCTTATGTACATGACCACCTTTAATGATAAGGCCGACAGGGACAAACACTGGGACGCGTTTAATAACGACTCGTATTGGAAAAGCTTATCGGCAAAGGCTGAGTACCAGCATAATGTATCGCATGCTGATATAATTTTCCTTTATCCAATGGCATATTCTGATTTTTAATAGCCTCGCGAAACAAATTTTAGCCCCGCAGGTTGTTGTATTTATTAATTTAAAATAAAGAAATTTTATTACAAGGACTTTATTTTAGAGAAATAGGCATACCTTTTAATATGGCGGCGGTAAATGCAACAACAAGATTATAAATTTTGGCAGGGCGGTGGCGAGATGGGTGCACTGATCAGGGCTCATGATTGGTCGCAAACATCATTGGGGAGTCCTGATCATTGGCCTGTAAGTCTGCGTACTGCATTAGGCATTGTTTTAAACAGCCGCTTCCCGATGTTCATGTACTGGGGCCCCGATCTGATTTGTTTTTATAATGATGCTTATCGCCCAAGTTTAGGGGTAAATGGTAAGCACCCAACGCTTTTGGGTCAACCCGGTAAGGTTTTTTGGGCCGAGATTTGGCACATATTGGAGCCGCTTATTAACCAGGTGCTTTCTGGTGGTGGCGCAACCTGGAGCGAAGACCAGCTGATCCCATTTTATCGTAATGGAGCCATTGAAGATATTTACTGGACTTTTAGTTACAGCCCGGTAATAAATGAGTTGGGCGAACCTGCGGGAATTATAGTAGCCTGTACTGAAACCACCGAAAAAGTACAAACCTTAAGTGAAATAACAGAAAGCAAGGCCGAATTGGAGTTTGCTATTGATTCTGCCGAGTTTGGCACCTGGGACATGAACCCACAGACTAATAAGTTTATAGCAAATGACAGGCTTAAGGAATGGTTTGGTTTATTGCCCCGGGAAGAAATAGACCTCACCCAGGCCCTAAAATCGGTAGTTGCTTATGATCGTGAACGAGTATCAAGAGCAATACAGGCTGTGATGAACCCATCGTCCGGCGGTAAATATGATATTGAATATAGTTTAATTGATCCGCATACACAAACCGAGCGCGTTGTCAGGGCAAAAGGGCGAACACGTTTTAATGAAGAAGGTGTTGCCATAAGGTTTAACGGCACCATGCAGGATATTACCGAAGAGGTGATTGCCCGGCGTAAAATAGAAGATGCTGAAGAACGGGCAAGGCTTGCGCTTGATGCTGCCGAAATGGGCACATTTGATTTAAGTCTTACCACCGGCAGCATTATTACTTCGCCTCGCTTTAATGCTATTTTCGGGGAGGATGGGCCAACTCCGCATAACAGGATTATATCAAAACTGCACCCCGACGACCGGTACATACGCGAGAGAGCGTACGCGCAGGCACTAAAAACAGGCAGTCTTTATTATGCGGTAAGGATAGTGCTGAAAGATGGACGCACACGCTGGATTGAAGTTGAGGGCAAGGTTTATTATGATAAACTCCGCAGCCCCGTTCGGTTGCTGGGTACCGTTATTGATATTACGAAACAAAGAAACGCGGAAGAGGAACTGACAAGAGTTAAATTTATGGCAGACAATGCCTCGGATGTATTTATGCTGATATGCGAGGAAGGATCATTTGCCTATTTAAATCAGGAAGCATTTAAGCAATGGGGATATAGTGAAGAGGAGGGGTTAAAACTTAAGGTAAGTGATATTGATGTTTTGTACATAAGCGAAATATTTCATGAATCATTTAAGCTGGCGCAAACACAAACCCTCCCTCCGTTTGAAACCATTCATAAACGGAAAAACGAAACAGTTTACCCGGTTGAAATAAATATGGTTGGCCTCGTATTGTCTGAAAAACCCTACTTATTTGCCGTGGCGCGGGATATTACCGAACGTAAAAAAGCCCGCGAAGAACAACACAAAACCAACCAGCGTTTAGAGATTGCTCTGGAGGCCGGCCGCCTGGGTTCATATGAGCTTGAACTGGCTACTGGTTTAATGACCTGTACCCCGCAATGTAAAGCCAATTATGGGCTTGACGCTAACGCTACTTTTAACTTCGCCGACCTGATGGCTGCAATACAGCCCGATTACCGGGACACTGTAAAAGATAAGGTAGAGGCGGCGGTAGCGAATCATAGTGTATACAGTGCAGAATATCAGGTTAAATGGCCAAACGGTTCTATCCATTGGGTAAGCGCATCTGGAAAAGCCAGTTATGATGAAAACGATAAGGCCATACTCATGGTAGGGGTAACCATCGATATTACGGAGCAAAAATTACTGCAGCAACAAAAAGATGAATTTATAGGAATAGCGAGTCACGAGCTAAAAACACCTGTTACCAGTATTAAAGCGTACACCCAAGTGCTGGAACGAATATTGACCCAAAAAGGCGACACCCGCGAAGCATCAATGATCTCAAAAATGGATGCGCAGTTAAACCGCCTTAACAGCCTTATTGGCGATTTACTTGACGTTACCAAAATAAACTCGGGCAGGCTCCAGTTTAATTATACCACGTTTGATTTTAACCATCTTATTACCGAAGTGGTAGAGGATTTACAGCGAACTACAGAAAAGCATAACCTTATTGAAGATTTGCAACCAACAGGCTTTATTCATGCCGACAGGGAACGGATAAGCCAGGTACTGGTAAACTTCATCACCAATGCCATAAAGTACTCGCCGCATACAAAAAACATTATTATTAATACCCACCTGAATAATGATGAGGTAGTAGTAAGTGTACAGGATTTTGGTATAGGTATATCAAAAGAAAAACAACAACGGGTTTTTGAACAGTTTTACCGGGTAAGCGGCGAAACGCAGCATACGTTTCCGGGGTTGGGTTTAGGACTGTACATCTCATCAGAAATTATTAAGCGCGAAGGAGGCCGGATCTGGGTAGAAAGCGAAGAAGGACAAGGCTCTATATTTTACTTTTCGCTGCCTGTACGGAAACCTGTAGATCACAATAATTAAATTAACTGTCTTTTTTACTATTAAAGGCTTGATTTTTGCGGTGTGTATGAACTTGCCGGTAAATATGAAAAAGATAATGATAGCGGACGATGATCCGGGGATTGTGGATGCGGTAGAGATCATGCTTGATTTTGAAGGTTACGAGGTTTCGTCGACAGTTAATGGAGCTACACTTTTGGATATGCAAACTGAGTTTCCAGATTTGTTGCTGTTGGATATCTGGATGTCGGGCTTTGACGGTCGTGATATTTGCCGCAAATTAAAGCAAAAGAAAAACACAAAAGGTATCCCCATCATCATGATATCGGCCAGCAGAGATATTGAGCGCTCTGCCTACGAAGCTGGAGCCGACGATTTCCTGGCCAAACCATTTGAAATAACTGATCTGCTAGGAAAAATAAAAAAGCATTTAAAGGAAAATTAAGACGGGCTATTGACTCACCCGGTCATCGCTGTGCTTGACCACCCTTTCTACGCCTTCGCAAAAAGGGTTATTAATTCCGTCAAACGTGATTACTTCTCTTCACCCGTTGTTACGAGGAACGAGGTGTCATGCTGAGTGATTAAATCCTTGGCCTCTGAAGGAGAAATGACATAGCTTTGCTGAGCCGTGCAGTGTGTCCGATCAAGTTATAGTGCTTATTGCCTGTTGCTGAGTATGGTTCTGAAGCATAGAGTCTGAAGGTATGGTACGATCCTTACAAGAGTGATTTGTCCGATGGGTAGCCTGTCTTTTCTTTAAACTCCTTCGGGCACGGCTTCTTAAAAAAGATTATAAGGATGGAAAAGATGCATTTTCATGCAGCGGGCATAGATATAGGCGCCCGTAAGCTATTCGTGGGGCTTGAAAGTCAGCCGGTTCGTTCGTTTGAAACTTTCACCAGTGATCTGGTATCACTTAAGAATTATTTATTGGAGCATAAAGTAAGTACGGTAGCCATGGAAGCGACAGGAGTTTACTGGTATGTGCTTTATGATATTCTTTTGGATGCGGGATTAGATGTGTGGCTTGTTGACGGTCGGCAGACACGGCAGTTACCAGGCAGAAAAACAGATGTAAAGGATTGCCAGTGGATACAGCAGTTGCATAGCTATGGTTTACTGAACCGCTGTTATGTTTCAGAGGGGCACATCAAAGAATTGCGTAGTTATCAGCGTCTTCGGGAGGATCACCTTCGGAGTGCGGCCATGCATGTTCAACACATGCAGAAGGCACTGATAGAAATGAATATCCGTTTGCCGGAGGTATTAAGCCAGGTCCATGGAGTAAGCGGCATGGCGTTGATCGATGCGATACTGCAGGGTGAGCGTGATCCTGCTAAGTTGTTTTCACTGTGCCATAAAAAGATCAGGGAGAATAAAGGAGAAGAACTATTGAAGGCCTTGCAGGGCCATTATACAGCCCAGGGGCTTTTTGCCTTGGGTCAGGCCTATAAGGGCTATGGTTTTTATCAGGGTCAGATACAGGAATGCGACAGTCAGATTGATCGTGTTTTACAGCGGATCAACAGGGACAAGAGCCTACCGCCGGGAATAAGCGGCGGGAAACGCAAAGCGATCCGTCACAACAAACCTAATATCGATAATCTGGGGGATCACTTGTTGAAAATATTTGATGGTAAAGACGCGACCAAACTCCCGGGTATTACAGATTACAACTGGTTACAGTTATACACAGAGGTAGGTTCGGATCTTAGCCGATGGCCAAGTGAAAAACATTTCACCAGTTGGCTTGGTTTATCGCCGGGGCATGACCGTTCTGGAAAGAAAAACAAAAGTAAAAGCAAGGGTAAGCCGACCGTTGGGCAAATATTCAAACAGATGGCCCATGGATTATTGAACAGCAAGTATATCGGCTGGGGTTCATTTGCAAGAAGATTAAGGGGTAGAAAAGGCCCCGCGATAGCTATTAAAGCTACAGCCAGAAAACTGGCTGCTCAATACTGGCGTTTAATCGTAAAAGGCGCCGACTTTGTAGAGAAGGGCCTTCACTCGTATGAGAACATTCTTAAAGAACAGAAACAAAGGCGATTAGAAAGACTCGCCCTTGAATTAAATATGGAACTTGTGCCTGCTTAAATTATTATGTCATGGGTAGCTTGTCGAAGCATGGTGGGCAGGCCCTCTCCACACGACTCTTCGATAACCCCTCATGTCATTGCGGGGAAGAAGAGGTGAAACCCATGTCATTGCGAGGAGGAACGACGAAGCAATCGCGAACAATGGCAAGCAATCTCATTAGGTTTTTACCCAGCCTAAGATCCACCCGATCTACGCTTTGCTGGATCACCCTCTCCGGCTTTGCCGCAAAGAGGGCTGAAGGAAGTTTTAGTCTATTTGTCATCCTGAGCGAAGCGAAGGATCTATTAGTAAACTATGCATATTATAGAATAGATGCTTCACTCCGTTCAGCATGACAGGAAATGATTAAATATTAAAACACCCTCTTTGCGCCAAAGGCGCAGAGGGTCGACAAGCGCAGCGTTATCGGGGTGAGTCGAATCACAAGTATCCTCCGGCATTCCCCCTTGTCCATTATCAAAAAAAATGTCCGGAATCGATCACTTTTTTTAAATAAAAATTTCATAAATAACTGATTAGTAATTATTTAATGTTGGTATAGCTCTTGCAACACCGTATCCAAAAAGTATAATAATGGATAAGGAAATAGCGCTTGAAGTTACCACACAAAAACGAAGAAAAGCCGTTTGGGTTACTTTAATTACTATAGCAGGTTTAATACTGGCGGTTTGGGTTTTGCGGGGATATATCAAGTCGTCAATAGACAAAGCAGAAATCACCACCGCCCAGGTTGAAATAGGCAATATAGAAAATACTATCAATGCTACGGGCGAGGTATTGCCTGAGTTTGAAGAGATCATTACCAGTCCTATCAATGCTTCCATAAAAAACGCGCTGATGGATGCAGGTAATAAAGTGAATACCGGCCAATCCATTATCACGCTCGATAAATCGGCAACTCAAACCGAATACGAGAAACTAAAATTTCAGCTCGAATCAAAACGGAACGAGATCAGCAAACTAAAGCTCGATCTGGGCAAGAGCTTTTATGATATCCAATCGAACAATGATATTAAACAACTGCGCATCAGTAACCTTATCGACGCGGTTGAGAATGCCAAGCGCTTGTATAAAGCCGGCGGCGGTACTCGCGAGGGTATTGAACAGGCCGAACTTAACCTTAAAGTGGCCCAACTGGAGAAAAAACAACTCGAAAATGAAATAAAAAACAAACAGCAAACCATGCGGATCGAGATCAAAGAGGCCCAAATAGCCGCGGCTATACAGGAGAACGATCTGAATGAATTGCAACGCAAATTAAACCTGGCCAATATAATTGCCACCCGCAAAGGTGTTATTACCTACGTAAACAAAAACATAGGTGCCAACATACATGAGGGGGAAACCCTGGCCCGCATAGCCGATCTGAGCAGCTTTAAAGTTCAGGGTAGCATATCTGATAATTCGCTTGATGATCTGCACAGCGGCATCCCGGTAATTATCCGCATCAATGACAACCAGCTGCGCGGGCATGTTACCAACGTGTCGCCATCTATACAAAACAGTATTATTTCTTTTGATATACAGCTCGACGATAGGTCAAACAAGCTCCTTCGCCCAAACATGAAAGTTGATGTTTTTTTGGTGACCGCTACGCACAATAAAATTATGCGGGTGGCCAACGGACCTGCATTTAAGGGCTCAAACCTGCAGGACATTTTTGTAGTGGGCAATGGCAAGGCCCAACGCAGAACAGTACATATTGGCCTTACCAATTTTGATTATGTGGAGGTAATGGATGGTGTAAAACCAGGCGACGAGATTATCACATCAGACATGAGCGGGTATAAAAACTCAAAGGAAATAACTATTAACTGATTAAACCACTCAGCTCCCCGTGGGAAGGGAGTTCTTCATAACATTAATCCTCCTGCCGATTGGCGGGAGGGTTGAGTGGGTTATCGGATTATACAAATTAAAGAGAATGAAACTTTTATACATCATATTATTATTGATCATAAGTGCTACGGCCTATTGCCAGGGTAGCAGCGATACCACGCGGCTAACCCTGCAACAGGTGGTTGAAATGGCCAAAACAAATTCCATTGCCGCTAAACAGGCTGCCACCGTGCGCGAGACCAAATATTGGGAATACCGCACTTATAAATCAAACTATCAGCCGCAACTTGCCCTAAGCGGCACATTACCCGATTATAATAAAACATTTACCCAGGTGCAGCAGCCTGATGGTACCATATTGTTTCAGCCGGTGCACAACGATAACTCATTGCTCCAGCTTGATTTTAGCCAGAGCATTACAGCTACCGGCGGTACTATTTTCGGTACAACCCAACTGCAGCGCTTTAATGATTTTGACCGGCATAACGTATTGTATAACGGTATTCCATATGGTATTGCTTATAAACAGCCACTGTTTCAGTTCAACAGCCTTAAATGGGACAAACGCATTGAGCCGTTAAAATACAACGAGAGCAAACAGACCTATATTGAGGACCTGGAAAATATAGCCGTAACAGTTGAGGGTTATTTCTTTGATCTGTTGCTGGCACAGGTTAACTTGCACATTGCCGAAACCAATTATGCCAATACCGAAAAAATAATGGGCATTGCCAACATTAAATTTGAGCTGGGGAAAGTATCAAAAAACGACATATTGCAATTAAAACTGGAGCTTATTAATGCCAAAAAAGCCGTAGGCACGGCAAAACGCGATATAGAAATTGCCACCCTCACCCTGCGCAGTTATATAGGGCAGGAGAGCGATAATAAAATTGTACTGATGGTGCCCGAAAATATCAGCCAAATGCGTGTTACCCCGGATAAAGTTTTGGTCGAAGCCTTTGCAAACCGTTCGGCCGCCATTGGTTTCCTGAGACGCATGGCCGAAGCTAAGCGCGATGTAGCCAAAGCCAAAGGCGAAACAGGTTTAACCGCAACACTTAATGCCAACCTGGGCTTTTCAAATACGGCCACCAGCATTCCGGGAGTGTATAAGAATCCGCAGAATCAGCAGGTACTGCAGGTACAGTTATCTGTACCTATACTGGATTGGGGCAGGTCGAAATCGCGCACCAAAACGGCAATGGCCAACCAGCAACTTACCGAATACACAGTAGAGCAGGACAAGCAAACCTTTCAGCAGCAGATAGTAACGCAGGTGTCGCTTTTTAATGTGATGAAGGAGCAATTGGTGTACACCGCCCAGGCTGATAGCATAGCATCAGAGAAATACCAGATAGCCCGTGAACGCTATGTGCTTGGTGATCTCGGTATTACTGACCTGGGTATTGCCTTTCGCGAGAACGACCAGGCCAAACGCGATTACATAACCTCGCTCCGCGATTTCTGGGGGGCTTACTACCAGCTGCGTTACCTGTCGTTATATGACTTTGAAGGCAATCATAAAATAACCTATCAGTGATTAGTCAAAATTCAAAAGTAACAAGTCAAAAAACTATACCAATCAATAATTCAGTCATTCAATAACTCAATAATTAAAATAACCATCACTAATTCATTAACTCAATAATTCATTAATTAAAAATATGATACGTTTACAAAACATCGAAAAGGTGTACCGCACAGACACCATAGAAACTTTGGCACTCAATAGCATAAACCTTGACGTGGCTAAAGGCGAATTTTTATCTATCATGGGGCCATCCGGCTGTGGTAAAAGCACGCTGCTTAACATTATTGGACTACTCGACGCGCCTTCAAAAGGAGAGATCAAAATAAGCGATCAAAAAACCGATCACCTGAACGATAAACAGCTGGCACAGTTCCGCAACAAAAAACTTGGTTTTATTTTTCAAAGCTACCACCTCATTAATGACCTGCAGGTGCTCGACAATGTAGAGTTGCCCTTATTATATCGCGACAGCACCGCCAAGGAGCGCAAACAGCTGGCCACAGAAGCATTGGAAAAAGTGGGCCTTGCTAATCGAATAAAGCATTTCCCAACGCAGCTTTCGGGCGGGCAAAGGCAGCGTGTGGCTATAGCCCGGGCCATAGTGGGGCGCCCCGAAATTATCCTGGCCGATGAGCCTACCGGTAATTTGGACAGCGCCATGGGCAACGAAATTATGGACATCCTCATCAACCTGAACCGTAACGAGGGCACTACCATTATAATGGTTACGCACGATGAGAATATGGCCCATAAAACCCACAGGCTTGTGCGCTTGTTTGATGGCTCACAAGTTCAGTAATTAACCTGCTTAAAATTACAATCATGCTTAAAAATTATTTTAAAATAGCCATAGCGGTGCTGCGCCGGCGCAAGTTTTTCACCTTTATCAGCTTGTTTGGTATCAGCTTTACGCTTACCATTTTGCTGGTGCTAACCTCGTTTATTGAAAAAATTGTCGGTGACAGCTATCCCGACAGGAAACGCGACCGATCATTGTACATCTCAAAATTCCAGTCAAAAGAGAAGGACGGGAACAGCTCGAGTGCTTTGTCTTATTACTACCTGAGCCATTATGTGGGCGGTTTAAAAACACCGGTTAAACTGGGGATTTCTTCGGGCTATAACGGTACTAACACCTATGTTAATAATAAAAAGCTGGCCGTAAACTATAAGTATACCAACGCCGATTATTGGGACATTATGGAATATGATTTTATTGAGGGTAAAGCCCTTACCAAACAACAGGTTGATAATGCCGATAAAGTAGCCGTAATATCTGAAGATATGAAAAGGGACTACTTTGGCGATGTTCCATCGGTAGTAGGTAAATATATTGAAGCCGACAACGTAAAATACAAGGTAACCGGCGTAGTGAAAAATGTACCGATAACCAGTTACATGATATACAGTGATATTTATTTGCCTTTTACCGTATCAAAAACAGATTTCAGGAAAGGCAAGGGATACCAGGGTGATTTCTACGGAATAATGCTGGCCAACTCCACAGCCGACTTATCAAAGATGTGCGCCGAGTACGATGCCATGGTGCAAAGGCTGCCTAAAGAAAATAAAAATGTTGTCAAAATGTACAGCCATGCCGACTCCTATATCGTTAGCTATGTGAATACCGGTAATGAAGATAAATCCGGGGTGACCATTGTGCTTACGGCCATTGGCATATTTGTGCTGCTGGTAACTCTGTTGCCGAGCCTCAATCTCGTGAATATTAATATTACCCGTATCATGGAGCGCTCGTCTGAGATAGGGGTGCGCAAAGCTTTTGGCGCATCATCCAAAACATTGGTTTACCAGTTTATTGTGGAGAATATTATACTCACTT
Organism: Mucilaginibacter sabulilitoris; assembly: GCF_034262375.1. Taxonomy (NCBI): domain Bacteria; kingdom Pseudomonadati; phylum Bacteroidota; class Sphingobacteriia; order Sphingobacteriales; family Sphingobacteriaceae; genus Mucilaginibacter; species Mucilaginibacter sabulilitoris. The sequence continues at coordinate 5,501,067 of NZ_CP139558.1, read as the reverse complement.
TATTGGGCGGGCTCATTGGTGTTGTGTTATCGTTTGTGGCTATCCAGGTGTTAAACGGGTTTAATCTGATACCTAATTTAATATTGTCTGTCAATTTCACCGTATTAGCTATTGGTTTGCTCATCTGCTTTTTGTTTGGCCTGCTGTCTGGGGTTTACCCGGCGTGGCGTATGTCAAAGCTTAATGTGGTAACCGCTTTAAAAGCACAATAAAAACTGTCAAATCATTTAAATTAAAATATCATGTTAAAGCATTTATTTAAACTGATCTGGAATAAAAAGAAACAAAACTTTTTGTTGATGTCCGAGATGTTATTCTCATTCCTGGTGTTGTTTGCAGTGTTTACATTGCTGGTTTACTATTACAACAATTATAAAAAACCGATGGGCTTTGAGTACAAGAATTTATGGGTTGTATCTTACAACAATACCTTTAAAAGCAAAAGTACCGACTCGGTTAACAGGTATTATGAAACTTTAAGAAGTACCATTAAAGCCATGCCCGAGATAAGGGAGCTAAGTTTTTGCAGTAACAACGTTCCGTTTTCAAATAGCATGTGGACAAGTTTGGTTACTTATAATAAAAAACAGACAAGTCCTGTAAACTGGTACACGTCTGACGATGGTTATAAAGAAGCCTTAAACGCAAAAGTGCTCGAAGGCCGCTGGTTCAATAAGGCAGACGCCATTGGCAAGTATGAGCATGTGGTAATAAACAACGAGTTAAAAGAAAAGATATTTGGCAGCGAAACCGCTATAGGTAAAGTATTAGGAAATGCTGACGATAAACAGAGAATGCAGATAATAGGCGTGATACAGGGAGTTAAAGTAAAAGGAGATTATGCCCCTTCCGGTTACGCTCTTTACCATCGTGCGGACACCGGGGCTTTCCGCTGGTTTGGAAAGATCATGGTAAAGGTAGCCCCCAATACCGGGGCCGCTTTTGAAGCTCGTTTATATAAAACGCTGGCCAATTACATGAAAGATTCAAACGTAGAGATAGAACACATGGTGAATAAACGTACAAACATCAACTACTTTACCTTAGTGCCCATGATTGTATTAACCATAGTAGGTAGCTTCCTGATCATTAATGTTGCCCTGGGCTTATTTGGCGTATTGTGGTATAATATTAACCGGAGGCGCGGCGAAATTGGTTTGCGCAGGGCGGTAGGGGCTACGGGCGGTTCTGTTTCCTCACAGCTTATTACCGAGTCAATGATACTGGCAACGATATCGTTAATCGTCGGCACATTCTTCGCGGTGCAGTTCCCAATACTTAATGTTTTTGACCTTTCGGCAGGCATCTACCTCATGGCCATTTTGCTGGCTGTTATATTTATTTACGCGCTGGTATTTGTGTGTTCGCTATACCCGGGCAGGCAGGCCGCGGCAATTTATCCGGCGGTGGCTTTACATGAAGAATAATTACGATATTAACCTGCTATTATGATATTGGTTATTGATGATGATCTGGCTGTACGAACCTCGCTTACACTCTTGCTTAAAAGCGAGGGTTATGATACGGTATGCACCGAAAATCCGGGCGATGCCTTAAAGGTGATCCGGAAAAATACCCAGGAATTGATTATCCTCGATCTTAATTTTTCGATAGATACTTCGGGCAGCGAAGGACTGGAACTGCTGGGCAAAATAAAACAGCTTAATGCGGGTATTCCTGTTATACTGATAACCGGTTGGGGTAGTATCGAACTGGCCGTAAAAGGTATGAAAATGGGCGCGAATGATTTTATCAATAAACCCTGGAGTAATGAGCACCTTATCCAGTCGGTTAAAACCCTGCTCGATTTGCAGGAAAGTAAAACCGAGCACCGTACCCGTAAGCAGTTAGATAAAACCTACAATTTTCAGCATATTATTGGCGAAGACCCCCAGGTGCTCAATATCCTGGAAACTATTGGCCGGGTAGCCCCAACCGATGCTTCCATCCTTATTATGGGCGAAAGCGGCACGGGTAAAGAGCTGATAGCCGAGGCCATTCACCAGAACAGTTTAAAGCGTAATAAACCTTTTATAAAGGTGAACCTGGGTGGGGTATCTACCTCGCTGTTCGAGAGCGAAATGTTTGGCCATGTGCGGGGGGCCTTTACCGATGCCCGGTTTGACAGGATCGGTCGTTTTGAAATGTCTAATAAAGGCACCATTTTTTTAGATGAAATTGGCGATCTGGATGCCAGCAGCCAGGTAAAGCTGCTGCGTGTGTTGCAGGATCGCACCTACGAGGTGCTGGGCAGCAGCCGCACCAAAACGGTTGATGTGCGCGTAGTATGTGCCACCAATAAAAATCTTAACGATATGGTAAGCAAAGGCACGTTCCGCGAAGACCTGCTTTATCGTATTAACCTCATTACGGTTTATCTGCCCGCGCTGCGCGAGCGGCCAAAGGATATCCCTTTGCTGGTAAACTTTTTTATTAATAACTTAAAGGAAATATACAATCGGCCCAAACTGTCGGTAGCTGCAAGCGCCATGAAATGGCTGCAGCAGTTGCCGTTGCCGGGTAACATCAGGCAGTTAAAAAACCTGGTAGAACGCTCTATACTGGTGAGTAAAAAAGACGAACTGGGTATTGATGATTTCCGGTCGCAGCTTGAATTATCGCCGGTGAAAAAAGGGAACATGCAATTGCCCGGCGTAGGTACTTTAACGCTCGAAGAAGTAGAGGTAGAGATGATAAAACGGGCCATGGATCATCATAAGAACAAAATAAGCAGAGCGGCCGCCTCGCTGGGGCTCACGCGCAGTGCCCTGTACCGGCGCTTGGATAAATACCAGATACCATACGATGAAACTGAGGACTAAATATATTTTGTTCGTGGTGATACTGCACCTTATAACGCTGGTGCTTACTTACTTTATTTTCGATCAGAACAAAATATTCTTCATCGTTTCGGAGGTGTTTGTAATCATTTCCATCATCATTGCATGGCGGCTCTACAACCAACTTATTCAGCCTTTAAAATCATTAATGCAAGGGGTAGATGCCATTAAAGACAAGGATTTTAATGTTAAGTTTTTATCTACCGGTAAGCACGAAATTGATGAACTAATTAATGTTTATAACCAGATGATGGATGAGTTGAGAACAGAACGCACCCGGCAGGAACAGCAGCATTTCTTTTTGGAGAAACTCATACATACTTCTCCAACTGGTATTATTATCCTTGATTTTGATGATCGAATACAGCAAATCAATCCCAAAGCGCTGCAATTGCTTTCGCTTACTGAGGATGAGCTGCGTAACCAATCTGTTCAGGAGTTGGATCACCCGTTGTTTAAACAGATCAGAAAAATTAAATCGGGCGAAACAATAGTCATTAAGCTCGATGGGGTAAACTCATTCAAACTGCAAAAATCGCACTTTGTTGACCGTGGTTTTTCGCGCCATTTTATTATGATAGAGGACCTCACAGCAGAGATATTAGCTGCCGAAAAGAAGGTGTACGGCAAGGTGATCAGGATGATGGCACATGAGGTTAATAATACCATTGGTCCGGTAAACTCCATTATGCAATCGGCCATGAAAACTAACCAGCTTTGGGAGAACCATAGGTTTGATACGCTAAAGGATGCCCTGCAGGTAGCTATGGACCGAAACCAGAACCTTAACTTGTTTATGCGCAATTTTGCCGATCTGGTTAAACTGCCGCCGGCCAACAAGCAACCCGTTGTGCTGCAAAAGGTAATAAATGCCGTAGCCATATTAATGGATGCGAAAGCACGGGATAACGCGGTAATATTTGAATTTAGCCTGCCCGAAGAAGCCATCAGTATCATGGCCGATGAACAGCAGTTAGAGCAGGCCCTTATAAACATTGTGAAAAATGCCATTGAAGCAATTGAAGACGGCGGCCTGGTGAAGTTTACTGCCATGCCTGCCGAGAAAAAACTGGTCATAACCGATACGGGTAAGGGCATAAGCGCGGAACAACATGCCAACCTGTTTTCGCCGTTTTTCAGCACCAAAAAAGACGGACAGGGGATAGGCCTTACTCTTGTTAGGGAAATACTGCTAAACCATGGCTCCGAGTTTAGCCTCAAAACCATTGCCGACAAGCAAACGGAATTTACTATATATTTTAATTAATGTAAAAACAGGTGTCATGCTGAGCTTCGTCGAAGCATGGTGGGCAGGCCTCTCCGCGTCTGACTCACCCGATCTGCGCTTCGCTGGACCACCCTCCTCCGGCTTCGCCGCAAAGAGGGTTAAGAAAGTAAATAAAAAACGCGTCATTGAGGTACGAAGCAAAGAGCCCCTCTAAATCTCCCCTTGAGGGAGACATTAAAATACTTTTTTTAAGCCCTCACCTTTGGAGAGGGTTGGGTGAGGCTTTCCACACCAGGCACCCCCTTTGCGCCGCAGGCGCAGAGGGGGTCGGCGAGCGAAGCGGTGCCGGGGTGAGTCGAAACGCCATACTATCTCCAATAATAAAAACAAAAAAGCCCTACATACGTCACTTAATAAACCGTTATGGCTTATCTTTATATATCAATAAAAAGCTAATTATGGAAATTAAACGCAGCGGCTCACAGCCATCGGGTAAAGGATTGGAAGAATATTTTACAGGAGAAGTACGCATTGATCCGCTTAATAGTCCGCCAGAGCCATCCCGTGTAGTTATGGCGCTGGTTACCTTTGAGCCGGGGGCCCGCACCGCGTGGCATACCCATCCGCTTGGGCAAACACTCATTGTTACGGCAGGCAGGGGCTGGGTACAGCGTGAAGGCGGACAAATAGAAGAAATCCATCAGGGAGATGTAGTATGGTTTTCACCCGGCGAAAAGCATTGGCATGGCGCTACCGCCACTACAGCCATGAGCCATATAGCCGTACAGGAAAAAGATAATGGCTCGCCTGTTGACTGGATGGAGCAGGTGACGGACGATCAATACAGCCACCAGGAAAAGCGGGAAAGATGGGCGCTGTAATTTTAAGGCCGGGAGTATTTGGAAAAGATGCCCGTATAACAGGATTATTGAAAATCAGCCGTAAGCTGTTACCAATTTTTGCAATGTTTACGTTAACCTTATTTTTACTCGGTAGCGCCTCCGCTCAAAACAAAAAGCAAATTGTACGTGTGGCCAAACTTCAGATTGATCCGGCTCAATTGGATAAGTATAAAGCTGCACTGAAAGAAAATGTCGAAACTTCGGTGCGTGTTGAGTCCGGAGTAATTACCCTATATGCTGTTGCCGACAAAGATAATCCTACACACATCACCGTTTTTGAAATATATGCCGATGCCGACGCGTATAAGGCGCATTTAGAAAAGCCACATTTTAAAAAATACAAAAGCACCACAAAGAATATGGTAAAATCGCTCGAGCTTGTTGAAGTTGACCCTATTGCATTGGAGTCGAAACAGAAAAAGTAATATATCCAACAAAAATATATCATTGCGGGGAGGTACGACGAAGCAATCGCGAACGATGTCATACTGAGCTCAGTCGAAGTATAGTGGGCAGGCCTCTCCGCGCCCCGACTCACCCGATCTACGCTTCGCTGGATCACCCTCTTTGCGGCGAAGCCGGAGGGTTGGGGAAAGAGGAATGAATACTTAATAATCAATGCAACACAAATAAAATAAAAACCCTGCACCCTCTTTGCGCCGCAGGCGTATAGGGTCGGCGAGCGAAGCGTAGCCGGGGTGAGTCTATGTTGTTTTACAAAATATTTTCATTAGCTGAAACCTTTTAGTAACGTTGTAAAACCAATACATCACTATGCAAAGGCGACACTTTATAAAACTTTCTGCAACTACTGTGGCAGCTGTGCTTTTCAGTAGGCTTACTTATGCAACCTCGGCACAAACAAGTGCTATTAATGCTCCCGATGAGGTTTGGGCACAATCTGGCGATGAATGGTTTAAACTTCAGGGCACCGGCGGCACAACGTTTACCTATAAAGATATTACGGTGAACTTAAAAAATGCGGGTAATGCAAAAGGCGTATTTGTTACTTCGCTAACACAGCAGCTTAACTCGGTACGCTTAAAATGGAAGCATAACCTGTCGCCGGGTTCCAAATTCCTGGGCGACCATTGGGAACGCTCTTATGGCGATCTGCAATGGAAAACCAAACCCGACGGGGTTAAAAATCCGTGGTATGTAATTATACATGACGATAAACAAACCGCTTGCTTTGGGGTAAAAACAGGCTGCCATAGCATATGTTGGTGGGGGCTGACTAATGATAGCCTTGAACTTACTTTAGATACCCACTCGGGTGGTAATGGTGTACTGCTGGGCAGCCGCGAGCTGCATGCTGCCGATATTATTACTACCGATGGCCTTGCGGGCGAAAATCCATACTTTACCACACACAGGTTTTGCGGTATGATGTGCGCTAAGCCACGTCTGCCCAAACAACCTGTTTATGGTATAAATGATTGGTATTTTGCTTATGGCAATAATTCGTTCGATCTGATCAAGAAGACCACAGCTATGATGGCCGAATTGGTTACAGATACCCATAACCGTCCGTTTTCGGTAGTGGACGCGGGCTGGGCGCAATACTCACCGCTATTGCCAGGAGATGGCGGCTGGAATGATGATTTTTCAAAGCCAAACGATAAGTTTAAGGATATGCACCTGCTGGCCGGTGAAATCAAAAAGCTGGGTATGCGCCCCGGTTTATGGATGCGGCCGCTTTGTGCCAAACATGATGAAAAAGCCAGTTTGCTTGCGCCAAAGATCCCCGGCAGGGATAACCCTAAAAATCCGGTACTTGATCCCACTATACCCGAAAACATTGCCCGTATCAAACACAATTTTGATGTGTACAAGCAATGGGGGTATGATATGGTTAAGCATGATTTCAGCACCTATGACATTACCGGCAGATGGGGTTTTGATATGAAAGGGAGTATAACCGCTCCCGGCTGGAACTTTAACGACCGGAGCAAAACTACGGCCGAGATCATTAATGACCTATACGGAGCTATTCGCGCTGCGGCTGGTAATGATATGTATATTATTGGCTGTAATACCATGAGCCACCTCTCGGCCGGTGTGTTTGAACTTTGCCGCATAGGCGACGATACCAGCGGTAAGGAGTGGAGCCGTACCCGTAAAATGGGTGTTAACACACTTGCTTTCCGCTTGCCGCAGCACAATAAGTTTTATGCCGTTGATGGCGATTGCGTGGGCCTTACCACCGATATCAGCTGGGAACGGAATAAACAATGGCTGGAACTGCTGGCCGGCAGTGGCGCACCGCTCTTTATATCGGCCCAACCCGAGGCCTTGGGTGAGGCGCAAAAAACTGCTATTAAACAGGCTTTTTCTGAGGCGGCCAAAGTACAGCCCCTCGGCGAGCCGCTCGATTGGGCAACCAACCCGCAACCCGATAAATGGAAACTGGACGGTAAGATAGTTGATTTTAACTGGGCGTAAAGTAACTGGGGCTGTCATCCTGAGCTTGTCGAAGGACGTGCGAAGGCCTGCCGCAATGCTCTTAAATTCAATAAATTTTTGTATATTTATATCAATAACAGCCCTGCTTTCTGACCATAGAAAGCAGGGCTGTTTTGTTATCGTACAAACATCAAAAACATCCGGTTTTGTTTTATTCGGTACTGGGAATCAATTAGCTGATACTTATTAAAATTCAAAAAAGCGTGTAAAAAAGTGTTAAAATGAATTGTTTTTAAAAGGTTTTGAAAGCTTTTAGTTGCTGAAAACTAAGCTTTAACGGCTTTTTAAGTCATTAAATGTTAAAATAAAACTTTAAAAAGTTAGCAAGAACCCGATCGGCTATTTTCGTTTTATAAACAATGGAATTATTATCTTGTTCAACATTTATTTGAACAGGACAAATTTACCATGAAGAAATTGCTGCTTTTTTTACCTATACTTTTTATGTTATCATGCGGCCATGATCCGGCACAGGAGCTCGAAAATAAAAAACTGAACAGTCTTGCTGTCGAATATGTAAAACTGGGCCTAACCATAGGCCAGTATGACAGTGACTTTGTAGATGCCTATTATGGTCCCGATTCGTTAAAGCCTAAAAATGAGGCGGCTAAGGAGTTTCCCAAAGACAGCCTGCTGGCAAATGCCAACAGCCTGATGAATGAACTGAAAGTGATATCCACCTCATCTGCAATTGATACCAATAAAATGCGGGCCGCCTGGATGGCCGATCAGTTGATTGCCTTTAGCCGCCGCATCAGGATATTCTCGGGCGAAGAACGGCCTTTTGACGAGGAATCAAGAGAGCTTTTTGGTGTTGCCGCCCCGGTTTATACAGAAGACTATTTTAAAACTAAAATAGCACTGTTAGATAGTATTTTACCCGGAAAAGGACGCGTGAACGACCGTTTTCAGAAACTGGCCAATAAGTTTATTATCCCTAAAGATAAGCTTGATCCGGTAATAAAAGCGGCTATTGCCGAGGCCCGTAAGCGTACGCTTGCTCATTATAAATTACCTGCCGGCGAAACATTTACGCTGGAGTATGTAACCAATAAGCCATGGAGTGGTTATAACTGGTACAAAGGCAATTATAAAAGCACCGTGCAAATAAATACCGATCTCAAAGTGTTTATTGACCGGGCTATTGATGTGGGCAGTCATGAAAGTTACCCGGGTCACCATGTATATAACATGCTGTTGGAGAAGAACTTGTATCATGACAAAGGATGGGTGGAGATATCACTCTATCCACTCTTCAGCCCGCAATCGCTCATTGCCGAGGGAAGCGCCAACTACGGAATTGAGGTAGCTTTTCCTGGTGACGAAAAGGTAAAATTTGCTAAAAATGTGCTGCTGCCGCTGGCCGGCTTGGATACCGCGGGTATCGAGCTGTATTTTAAGGCTTTGGCTATTAAAGGTAATTTAAACTATGCCCGTAATGAGGCTGCACGGAGATTGATCAACAACACCATGTCACGCGATAAGGCGCAGAGCTATTTGATGAAATACTGTTTGATGAATGATGAAACGGCCAGTAAATCAATTAGTTTTATTAAAAAATACCGCAGCTATGTAATTAATTATAACTACGGACAAGACCTGGTGAAAAATTACATTGAAAGAAATGGCGGTACTGCCAAAGCACCCGAAAAACGATGGGAACTTTTTGGTAAATTGCTGAGCAATGAAGTTGCACCAACCAGTTTAATTAATAAATAAAACCTAAGTCTTTCGTTTATGAAAATGAGGATGTTCCCTTTGTTAGGCATTTTATCTGTCGTGTATTGTTCGTGTAAAAGTCCGAAGACTGATAATATGCCCGAATACAGCGGCTGGCAAACATATGCAGGTACAAAGGAGGGCAACCGTTATTCGTCAAACGAGGAAATCAACCTTACTAATGTAAATAAGCTAAAGGTAGCCTGGACTTACAGCACTCATGACAGGGATACAGGTAACCACAGCCAAAATCAGTGCAATCCAATTATGGTTGATGGGGTATTGTACGCCACCAGTCCTAAACTTAAGCTGTTTGCGCTGAACGCTGCTACAGGTGTACAAAAGTGGCTGTTTGATCCTGCGAAAGGCGATACTACAGGTAATGGCGACCCGATGGCTTATTATAAAGTTAGCCGCGGCGTGATTTACTGGCAGAATGATGATGGTGGTGAAAAGCGTATATTCTATAGCGTGGGCACAAAAACCTTTGCCGTTGACGCAGAAACGGGCATACCGGTAAAAACATTCGGAAAGAACGGATATGTTGATTTGACCAAAGATCTGGGGCGCGAAACAAAATCATTTGTAGCGGGCACCACCCCAGGTGTGGTTTATAAAGATCTGTTTATAGTAGGCACGCGTGTAGCCGAATCGGCAGATGCCGCTCCCGGTCATATCCGTGCTTATGATACGCGTACAGGTAAATTGAGGTGGATTTTTCATACCATACCTCAGCCTGGCGAAAAAGGTTATGAAACCTGGCAGGACACCGCTGCCTGGAAAAAATTTGGAGGCGCCAATAGCTGGGCTGGTATGGCGCTCGACGAAAAACGGGGCATCGTATATATCCCTACCGGTTCCATCGGCGGCGATTTTTATGGTGGTTTCCGCAAGGGTAAAAACCTGTTTGGCAACTCGTTACTGGCGCTTGACGCAGCTATGGGTAAACTGATATGGCATTTTCAGGTGGTGCACCATGATCTGTGGGATCGTGACCTGGCGGCTAATCCAAACCTTGTAACAATAGTGCATAATGGCAAACAAATAGATGCCGTGGCGCAAACCACCAAGCACGGTTACATTTTTATGTTTGACCGCACCAACGGTAAACCAATATTCCCGATATTAGAAAAGCCGGTGCCTACTATGGCTTTGCCTGGCGAGCAACCCTGGCCAACACAGCCTATTCCAATATTGCCGCAACCTTTTGCACGGCAAATATTTAATCCGGAGGATATAACTGACATTTCGCCGGAAACACATCAGGACATGTTGCAAAAGTATAATCAGGTGAAAAACAGGCTGATGTTTACCCCACCAAGTAAGGCAGGGGGCTGGATATTTCCCGGGTTTGATGGTGGGGGTGAATGGGGCGGCGCGGCAGTTGATCAGGAATCAAAGATCATGTATGTGAACAGTTCCGAACTGCCGTGGGCGCAGGTGATGATAGATGTGCCCAAATCAACCGGTGATCATTCATTGAAAGGTATCGGGCAGGTGATCTATAATAAAAACTGCCTGGCCTGTCATGGCCCCGAATTGAAGGGGAATGGCACATCGTATCCCTCATTGGTTGACATCGGCAAAAAATACAAAGAGGAGCAGGTAAGCCAGATCATTGCCAACGGACGGAATATGATGCCATCATTTAAACAAATTACCCCTGAGGATAAAAAGGCGCTGCTGGCATTTTTGTTGAAATTACCTGAAGCTAAGGCGGCTAAAATTGTAGCCAAAGAACCAACCAGCGACAGGACAACAAGCACCAAAACAGAGAAAAAAGCAGTTGATGAAGTGCCTTATACCATGACAGGGTATAACCGCTTTTTAGATAAAGATGGTTATCCGGGTATAAAACCACCTTGGGGCACGCTGAACGCTATCGACCTTTCCTCGGGCAAATTGTTATGGAAAGTTCCTTTGGGCGAATACCCGGAACTGACCAAAAGGGGCATTCCCATTACCGGAACGGAGAACTATGGTGGTCCGCTGGTTACTAAGGGCGGGTTGGTATTTATTGCCGCTACCAAAGACGAAAAGATACGTGCCTTTGATAAAAAGACTGGTAGAGTAGTTTGGGAAGCTCAGTTGCCTGCCGCTGGTTACGCCACACCTGCAACCTATGAAATTGATGGTAAACAATATGTGGTGATAGCTTGCGGCGGCGGTAAAATTGGCAGTAAGTCGGGTGATGAATACGTTTGTTTTGGGTTGGGTGAGTAGGGATATTCGTTTTGAAATAACCATTTTGGTTTTTTGAGCTGCCAAACAATACGGGTAAGGTAAACCCTTTTAAAAAAGACTTTAAAGTATGTAAGCTTTTAATAAATGTTTACACGTAATTCCAACAAAATATGCATTTTTATAGCCAGCCAAAGTCAGTTATAAACATATTCTATGAGATTCAGAATTCTACCCGCTGTAGCTTGCGTATTTTGTTTAATTTCCTTTAGTAGCAGCTTGTTTGCCCAGGATAATTATAAGCCAGAAAAACAGCTTTTATCAACCATTAAAAAAAACTTTAAAGATGCCGATGCACAGTACAAGTTGCTGGCAACCAGAATAGGTCCGGAAGAGTTCCCGAAAACCTATCACCCCGATAATAATAAACAGGAAAACAGCAATTCGGGCTGGTGGTGCAGTGGTTTTTACCCGGGCAGTTTATTATACCTGTATCAGCAAAACCACGATCAGCAATTACTAACCGAAGCTAACCGCATTTTGGGTGTTTTGGCTAAGGAGCAGTTTAATACCCATACACACGACCTGGGTTTTATGATGTATTGCAGCTTTGGCAATGCCAATGTTATTGAACCTAAGCCTGAATATAAGCAGATACTTATCAATAGCGCTAAATCGCTGTCAACCCGGTTTAATCCAAAAGTTGGCTGTATCAAGTCATGGGATTCTAAAAATCCTTCAGATTACCTGGTGATCATCGATAACATGATGAACCTCGAATTGCTGTTTTGGGCTACGCATGAAACCGGCGATTCAAGCTATTATAAAATAGCGGTAACCCATGCCAACACTACCTTGAAAAACCACTACCGTCCTGATTACAGTTCATATCACGTAATTAATTATGATGCGCAAACAGGAGCGGTTAAAGAAAAGAAAACGGCGCAGGGCTTTGCCAATGAATCGGCCTGGGCGCGCGGGCAGGCCTGGGGGTTGTATGGGTTTACCGTCATGTACCGCGAAACAAAGGATAAAAAATATTTGGATCAGGCGCAGCATATAGCCCGTTTTATATTGCACAACACTAATGAGCCGGCCGATAAAATACCTTATTGGGATTATAATGCTACAAACATCCCCAATGCTTTAAAGGATGCATCGGCAGCAGCCATAGCGGCATCGGCCCTGTTAGAGTTGTGCCGTTATGCCGACAATAATAGCGGGCAGGAATATTTTAACGCGGCGCAAACCATTCTTAAAACATTGTCATCGCCGCAGTATAAAGCAGCAGCCGGAACAAACGGAGGCTTTATTTTAAAACACAGCGTGGGCCATTTCCCTGCAGGTACCGAAATTGATGTACCTTTAACCTATGCCGATTACTATTTTATTGAAGCAATGAAGAGGTACCAGGTATTCGGAACTAAAAATTAATTTGCACTATTATTAACAAAAAGCAACAAATGGCATTTGGAAAAGGTAGGATGGAAGCTCTTAGTGATGGCGTAATCGCCATCATTATTACCATTATGGTGTTGGAAATGAAGGTGCCCCATGGCGATAGCATTGAGGCGTTAAAGCCGCTCATCTCAGTTTTTCTAAGTTATATATTAAGCTTTGTTTACGTAGGGATATACTGGAACAGTCATCACCACCTTCTGCAAATAGTAAAATCAATAAATGGTACGATTTTATGGGCCAACCTTCACCTGCTTTTCTGGTTGTCGCTCATACCATTTGTAACCGGTTGGATGGGCGAAAACCATTTCACCACATGGCCTGTAGCATGCTACGGCTTTATACTTGTCATGTGCGGAGTTGCCTATGCCATTTTAACAGCAGCCCTTGTACGGCATCATGGCGAAAATTCATTAATAGCGGATGCCGTGGGTAACGACTGGAAAGCTAAAATTTCGGTACTTGTTTATGTCGTAGCCATCGGTATCGCCTGGATAAACAGTATGGCCAGTTTTATTTTGTACGCGTTTGTATCTGCCATGTGGTTTATCCCAGATAAAAGGATTGAAAATAAATTAACAGGACAACCGCCTGAGCATTAGGAATAAACCTTAATTTTTGCATTTATAGAATGAAATGGTTCTCTAAAAAGAATAAACCTTATCACAATAATACTGTTATAGCACATGTTTTATCTGTTTAAAATAGTGCATAAAAAGTTAAAAGGTTTTATTATTTGCCATTATTTATATACTAATCTATGTTTGATACTGCTCAGTTAAATGAGAGCGAACTACTGTTACAGGTGGCGTTGGGCAATGAGCATGCTTTTCGCCAGTTGTTTATGTTATACCACCAGCAATTGGGGGTTCATATGTTACGCATAACAGACTCAACCGAACTGGCTGAAGAGGTAGTGCAGGATGTTTTTGTAAAAATATGGCTGACACGTGAAACACTGGTTGGGGTTGATAACTTTAAAGCTTATTTGTTTGTTATTTCTAAAAACCACGCTTTAAACTGCTTAAAAAAACTGGCAAAAGAACGTGTTATGGTTAAAACGTTTGAGGATGACCTTGAAGGTAATAGCATAACCGAGACCGCTGATACCGATATGTACTACAACCTGCTTGATGAGGCTATTGACCAGTTGCCGCCGCAGCAGCAAAAGGTTTATTTATTGAGCCGGCACGGCCGACTTAAATATGCCGAGATAGCCGACCAGCTGGAGCTATCGCGCGAAACGGTAAAAAAATATCTGCAAATTGCCACTACGTCCATAACCCAGTACGTGCATGAGCATCTGGAAGTTATTGCGCTTTTAACGATAACACTAAAAACTTTTTTCATTTTTTTTAAAAAGTGATACCCCCTTTTTTATACCTGTAGTTGTCATGTATCTGAGGTTGCCCTAAAACCGCATTACCAATTATTTACTTAGACAAACACTTACAGGGTATGAGTGCATTGAATGCAAGGTTACGTTATCTTTTCAATAGTTATTATAATCAAACGGCTACAGAGCAGGAGAGGGACGAGCTTTTTCAGATCATTCATGCATCAGCAGATGATACGGAACTAACAGGGCTTATTCATGAAGCCTGGAACAACCTTGAAATAAATGAACCGCTTTTTGACCCCGCAAAAAGCATGGATATGCTTAACAGCATTATTGAAAACAATAAACAGGAAGATAATATATACAAAATAAAGCCTCCGGATAACAATAAGCTTTGGATAAAGCTTGGTGCTGCCGCCGCTTTTTTACTTTTTGTGGGTTTTGGGGCCTACGTTTTGGTAAATACAGAAAAGGAGCGTGATCCTAAAAAAAACATAACCAAGGTAGAGCCCGTACATGATGTATTGCCCGGAGGTAATCGCGCTTTATTAACATTAGCAAATGGTAAAACGATTTATCTTGACGATGCCAAAAACGGTGTTTTGGCAAAAGAAGGCAGCACCCGGATAAATAAAACACGCGACGGGCAGCTGGTGTATGAGGACGGCCAAAACGGCACGGATAATAGTGTGCCTGTTATGAATACTATTACCACTCCACGTGGGGGGCAATACCAGTTGGTATTAAACGACGGTAGTAAGGTTTGGCTCAATTCGGCCTCAACGCTTAGCTTTCCGGCGGTATTTACAGGTAATACACGGGAAGTTGAAATTACCGGAGAAGCTTATTTTGAGGTGGCTAAAAACCCTGCTAAACCCTTTAGGGTAAAAGCGCACCGTACCGTGGTTGAAGTATTAGGCACCCATTTTAACATGATGGCCTATAATGATGAGGCGGTAATGAAAACCACCCTGCTTGAAGGGGCTGTTAAGATCAGTAATAACAATTACTCCAGTATTTTAAAACCTGGTCAGCAGGCATCGCTTAACCAAAGCGGCCAAATAAGGATAATTGATGATGCCGATGCCGAAGATTCGGTGGCCTGGAAAGATGGTTTGTTTCAGTTTACAGATGCCAGCATACAGTCAATCATGCGCCAGGCAGCCCGTTGGTACGATGTGGAAGTAAGTTACGAGGGACAGATACCTGTAAGGGAGTTTACGGGCCGCATATCGCGCAACGTAAAAGCATCTGAATTGCTGGGCATGCTTAAGTATGCAGGCGTTAACTTCAGGATAGAGGATAAGCACATCACCATAATGGAATAACACAGTTTGCAATATGAATAAATTATACATACCAATAAATCACCAATTGTTCAATTTAAACAACTCTATGATGGAAGAAATACAAAAAATAAGTTAGCCCAGGGCCGGACCCCGCTGCCTTTATTCTGTCGCTTTTATCATGTATATCATACATGCCGGCAACAAAAATACGGAGCATAAAAAAACCGGGAAGTGTTCGCTGCACTTTCCCGGCTAAATATCTGGGTCCCAAAAAAATGCAATCGACGAATTGAAAGTTAATGTTTAACCCAAACTCTACAAACTTATGAATTTTAATTCTAAGGCCACGCCTTTGGCATGGCCTCAATTATCAAAAATAATACTGGCTATGAAGCTAACAGCTATTATTATAATTGCTGCCCTTACTAATGTCAGCGCAAAAAGTTACAGTCAAATAGTAACCCTACATGAAAAGAATACTACCGTTGAAAAAGTACTGAGGTCAATTGAAAAACAAACTGGTTTTCACTTTTTGTATGACAAAAAGGATGTATCAAAAGCCGCAGGTGTAAATGTTGAAGTATCAAATGCTTCACTCGAACAGGCACTTGAACAATGCTTTAAAGACCAGCCTTTAGCATACAAAATATTTGATCAAACTATTGTAGTAAAAAAGAAAGACGCGCCCGAAATACCGGTTGCGGCAATTAAGGTACAAGGCACGGTAAGCGATGCCAAAGGCCCGCTACCTGGCGTAAGCGTTAAAATAAAAGGCACCAACCTGGGTACCGTTACGGATGTAAATGGTAAATATACCCTGAATGCGCCCGATGGTAACGGAACGCTTGTGTTCAGTTTTATTGGTTACAATACCCAGGAGGTGGCTATTGGCAATAAGGCACAGCTTGACGTAACCCTGGTTGAAACACCCAAAGCCTTAAATGAGGTTGTTGTGGTAGGTTACGGTACACAAAAACGTGTTGATTTAACCGGCTCGGTTGGTAGTGTTAACGCTAAACAATTGCAAGACAGGCCTGCCATTAACGTAGAGCAGGAACTTGCCGGAAAAATTGCCGGTGTTAACGTATCAACCAACTCTGGCGCACCAGGTGGTGCAACCAAAATCCGTATACGCGGTTACAGCTCTATCAATGCTGCGACAGACCCTTTATATGTGGTTGATGGTGTTGTTTGGACAGAAGGCGGCGCCTCTCTTAACCCTAACGATATCGAAACTATCGACGTACTGAAAGATGCATCATCAACAGCTATTTACGGTACACGTGGTGCAAACGGTGTAATTTTGGTAACTACCAAACGTGGTAAAAAAGGCGGCAGTGTTAGTTATGATGCTTACGGAAGTATAAGCAATATGGCTAAAGAACTACCGGTATTAAATTCAGAACAGTTTTTACACGTAGAAGATGTTTCTTATAACAACATCAAAAAATACGACCCAACAGGTTGGGCAGCCGGTAAATATACCGACGATAATCCGGTAAAGATTCGTACCGCTTTAATTGGTAAACTGTTCGATTCTAACCTGAAACCGTTATATGACGTTGACTGGCAAAAAGCTACTACACGTACCGCGTATAGCCAAAACCATAACGTAACATTTACAGGCGGCAGTGATAACCTTACTTACGGATTATTCCTGAACTACGCCGATGATGAAGGTATTATATTAAACAGCTATCAGAAACGCTATAACGCGCGTTTAACTATTGATCACCAGGTAAAACCGTGGTTAAAAGTTGGTGCTACATTTAACTATAACAATTCAGAGCGCCGTTCTGCCGATGATGGAACCGGGGGTAACAATATTCCCCGTATGTTAATTGAAATGATCCCGATTGTACCTATTAAATACCCTGACGGTACTTACGGAAAAAGAACCGACTATCCAAACATGGAAGGCGGTGATAACCCGGTTGCGCAGGCAAATGAAGTACATAACCTATACAGAACACGCGTATTCAGTGGTAACGGTTATTTAAATTTAAACCTTGCACCGGGCCTTGAATTTCGCAGTACACTCGGTGTAACTACATCTGCAAACTATGATCCGAAATTTGCAAGCGGTTTGGTAGGTGGTGCCACAGCTGATCAAAGTAATAGCTCTGCTTCTATTAATGAGCGTAATGATACTTTCTGGCAATGGGAAAACCACTTTACCTATAATAAAACATTCAATAAGATACATTCATTGAATGTGGTATTAGGTACTGAGCGTCAAAATTTCAATGAGTTAAACGTTGGTTCATCAACATCTAACTTAGCCGACGATTATTTCCAATTTAATAACCTTGGTGCAGGCGCGCTTCCCGGAACACCGTCATCATTTTATTATGCATGGCAAATGCAATCATTTTTTGCCCGTGTAAATTATGGTTATAAAGATAAGTATTTGTTAACCGTTACCGGTCGTGAAGATGGTTCATCACGTTTTGGTGCAGGTTCAAAATATGGTTTCTTTCCATCAGCGGCTTTAGCCTGGCGTGTATCTCAAGAAGATTTCCTGAAAGACAACAAAACTATTTCTGACTTGAAATTAAGGTTTAGCTATGGTTTAACCGGTAACTCTGAAATTGGTCAGTATAGGTCACAGGCACTTTTACCAATAGGTAGCTATCCGTTTGGTGGCAACCGTAATTCGGCTACTGTAATTGATATCGGCAGCCCGGGTAACCCTGATCTGCAGTGGGAAAAAACATCCGAATACAACTTTGGTGTTGCATTCGGATTGTTTGACAACCGCATTACTTTAGACGCGGACGCTTATATCAAAAAAACCAAAGCGCTTTTACTTAATGCACCACTGCCTGAGTCAAGCGGTTTCTCAAGCGTATATAAAAACATTGGTAGCTTGCAAAATGAGGGTATCGAACTATCCCTTAATACAGTTAACATCAAAACAGAGAACTTTAGCTGGAATACAGGCTTCAATATATCGTTCCTGAAAAATAAAATTCTGCATTTAGGTGATGCCAATGACGATATATTCCTTGATCCAACTTTCCTGTCGCAATTTAACTTGTTACGTGTTGGCCAGCCGGCCAGTGTTTTTTATGGCTACAAAGTATTAGGTACATGGGGAACTGCTGAAGCAGCCGAAGCTGCCAAGTATAACATGCTGCCAGGCGACTTGAAAATTCAGGATACAAATGGCGATGGAAAGGTTACTGTTGACGACAAACAAATTCTCGGTAAATCAACTCCTTCGGGCTATGGTACATTTACCAACACCTTTAAATACAAAAACATTGATTTAGGGGTTGAGCTTCAGTTTAACTATGGTAACCAGATCATGAACCTAACCCGTCACTCAGGTCAGGACCGTACAGGCCAGGCCAACAGTTATGCTACTGTACTGAATGCATGGACGCCAACCAATCAGAATACCAGTATAGCCGAAGACAGGCCAGCTTACGTATATTATTCAACAGAAATATACTCTACAAAAGTTGAAAGCGGCAATTTCATCCGTGGCAGAAACGTTACCCTTGGTTATACATTCCCCGAATCAATAACTCATAAAATAAAGTTAAGCCGCTTAAGGATTTACGCGCAGGCTCAAAATTTGTTCCTGATCACAAAATATACAGGATATGATCCTGAAACCTCAACCTATAATGCTGGTATGGTCAATGGGGCACAAACAAACAGCAACTTTACCCAAGGCATACAGTTTTATGATTATCCTAAGCCAAGAATATTTTTACTTGGTTTAAATGCAAGTTTTTAATTAGATACTTTAAATCGTAGATCATGAAATTTAATTTTAAAAAATATAGTACCGGTATCCTGATGCTGGCCATAATAACAAGTGTAAGCAGTTGCAAAAAGTATCTTGAAGAAGATAGCCGGAGCAATTTTACACAAGACAATTACTTTACTTCTGCCAACCAGGCCCGCACTTTTGTAAACGGAATTTATGGTGGTTATATTAATAACATCAACTATGGCCTTTACTTTTTCCAAAATGGCGATGCTTATGGTGAAGCTCCATTTATCACCTTAGAACTTTTTGCCGGGCATACTACCACGCTGGGACAAAGTACCAATAACAAAAAAGTAATTAACCAGAATACCGATCCAACCAACCCTGGTTTTGAAACGGTTTGGAAAAGCTGCTACACCGCTATCGAAGAGTGTAATCTGGCTTTGGCGCGTATCCCTGCTATAAACATGGACGCAGCTGTTAAAAAATCATTACTTGGAGAGGTTTATTTTTTGAGGGCGTTTTATTACTATCACCTGGTGAGGTTATATGGCGATGTGCCTTTGCTAACTGCTCCGGTTGATTTGAAAAGTCCGCTTTTATATCCAGAGCGTACCCCACAGGCACAGGTTTATGACCAGGTTGTAAATGACCTGCTCGCAGCAGAACAATCAGGTTTGCCAAATACCGATCAAACCGGAAGGACGTCAATGGGCGCGGTTCATACCCTGCTTTCAAGTGTTTATCTTACTATGGCCGGTTATCCGTTACAAAAAACCGAAAACTACGCTAAGGCAGCTGCGGAAGCTAAACAGGTATTGCCATTATACACCCTGTTTGATAATTACGCTTACCTGCATGATAACCCGCACAAAAATCAGGGCGAACTGATATTCCAGAGTCAGTACCTGGTTGGGGTAGCCACAAACGCTATAACTCAGTTAACTGTTCCGTTTAATCTTCAGGTGGGGGCATATGGCGATCACTTAGGTGCAATGATACCTACAGATGATTTCTTTAAAAGCTATGAAGCCGGCGATAAGCGTACCGAAGAGAAACAATTTTATTTTTCCAAGTATCCCAACGCCAATAACCCAGCAGACACGATTAACTTTGGGGAGCACTGTTTGTATAAATACTTCCAGGTTGAAAGTTCTGTATCGGGTACTGCTAACAGCGGCAAATGCGATGAGAACTGGACGCTGTTACGTTTACCCGAGGCCATGCTGACCTATGCTGAAGCTTCGAACGAAGTAAATGGCCCAACCGCCGATGCTTATGATGCTGTGAACCAGATACGTACACGTGCTAATCTGAAACCTTTGGCTGGATTATCAAAAGATCAGTTTCGCATTGCAATATGGAAAGAGCGTTATCATGAGCTTGCCTATGAGAATAAGGCTTATTTTGATATTCAGCGTACCCACCAGATTTATGATGTGAAAAACAACACATTTGGTCCTGCTACTTCAACTCCAAATGAGCAGGGAGTTACTATGAAAGCACAATATTACCTGTGGCCGGTTCCGCAGCGTGAAAGAAATACCAATACCAAACTGACCCAAAATACCGGTTGGTAATTATTAATAATTAGTGTAAAAAACGGCTGCCTTAAGGGCGGCCGTTTTTTGTTTAATGCCATTCTTCGTGGTAAACAAATTTGGGCATTTGCCATTTATACCGAATGGATAATAAACGTAAGGCCAAACCAATAACACAGGCCACAATAATGGCAATCCCAGAGCTTGCGCCTAAATATTCAATGCCCAGGTAAACTGCCCCGGTAACTATAGATGCGCTGGCATATATCTCTTTATGAAATAATAGGGGTACATCATTACACAATACATCGCGCAGTACGCCGCCCGCGCAGCCGGTGATCATGCCGCTTAGCATAATAATAAATACAGGCAGATTTATTTGCTGTGCTATCTGACAACCTATAATGGTAAATACTACCAGACCTAAAGCATCCAGATAGAGGAACAGCTTTTTTAGTTTAGTCATTATCGATGCAATAATTGCCGCCAGGATAGCCGCACCCGCAGTGATTAGTAAATACTCCGGGTGCTCCACCCAGCTCATAGGGTAATGGTTAAACAAAATATTGCGCACGGTACCGCCGCCCAGCGCAGTGACCCAGGCAATGATACAAACACCCACCCAATCCATATCCCGGCGGCCGGCCGACAGGGCAGCTGTCATGGCTTCGGCGGTAATAGCTATAATGTATAAAATATGCAGCATGATTTGTTAAACAGGATGATAAGGTGCCCGCTTAACAAATATAATTATTTGAAGTATTAAATCTCAGGCTTGTCTTCAGAGACGGTTTCGTTGCTTTTGAGCCAGTTTTTACCTTCCATAAAGCGCGTCACCAGCATGGCGGCAACGGTGTCGCCTGTGGCGTTTAAAAGGGTAGCCATGGGATCAACGAGTGTGCCTATGATCATTGCAGGAGGGAGGGCCTCGGGCGGAAAGCCGTAGGCCGATATAAACAGCAACTCGCCTATGTAACCGCCATTGGGTATGCCGCCCTCTACAAGGCTTACCAGAACAGTCATGCCCAGTGCCAGCGCAATGGTATCGGCACTATTAAAGCTTTTACCAAACAAGGCAAATACCACCACCATTTTAACAATAGAGGATATGCTGGAGCCATCCTTATGCAGTGTACCGCCAAGCGGAATGGTTACATCGGCAATAATATCGGGGATGCCGATTTTTTTAGCAGCATCAAGGTTGGCGGGTATAGTAGCAATGCTGCTGCAGGTACCTACAGCCGTTGCCGATGGTATAATGTTGTTGCGCCAGTATCTTTTTATACCGGTAATACCGCCGGCTATAAAAGCGTATAAACTAAATATTACCACAAAATAAAACGCGCCCAGGCCATAATACAATGCCATGGAACGGGCATAACCGCCAAACAATTGCGGACCGAACACACCTACCTGGTAAGCAAAGTACGCGCCCAAGCCTATCGGCCCCAGTTTCATGATCAGGATAAATATGTTTTTAAACACTTCGTTACCGCTCTGTAAAAAACGGGCAAAGGGCGCGCCTTTTTCCCCTGATTGTAAAGTGGCAAAACCTATCAGTATCGAAAAAATGATTGCCGCCAGCATGCTTTTACGCGAAAGTAATTCATAAAACTCGCCGGTGGTAAATAGTTGTGTAAGCTGATCGCCGAAGGGTTTTTTAACTATAGCTTCGGTTATGGGGCTGGCTACCAGGTGCTGGTGTATAGGAAATATCCAGGCCGCTATGATGGTTAAAATGGCCGCCACCAATACGGTTGATACAAATACAAGTGAGGTAACACCCAATAATTTGCCCAGCCTTTTGGAACCATCGAGTCCGGCAATGGCCGATGCTATGGCGAAGAAAACCAGCGGAACAACGGCCGTGAACAGCAGGTTAAGGAAAATATCCCCGATGGGTTTTATCAACGCCACCTTATCGCCTAAAAATAACCCGGCTATACTGCCTGCTATAATGCCTCCCATTAGCAGTATAATACCCTTGTAACTTTTAAACCAGCTATTCATTTGGCTAATATAATTGTTTACTTGTATACAGGGATAAGGAGCGGCTTGTATTTTGTTTATCCCAGAAACATATCACGTACATCTTCCGTATTGCAATTTATTATATTAGCAACCTATTTTAATACTGATGCAGATAGAACAGGCCAGGGAATTTATACTGGACAAATTAGACAAAGAGCTGCCGGAGCATTTTTACTATCATAACGCTATGCATGCCATTGATGTATATAATGCAGCCGGGTTGATAGCTAATAACGAAAGGGTAGGAGAATATGAAACAAAACTATTGCTTACAGCCGCGTTGTTTCATGATTCGGGGTTTTTATATGGTGGTAAAACAGATCATGAACTACGGTCGTGCGAAATAGCCCGTTTGCATTTGCCCGGCTTTGATTACACCGGTGATGATATTGAACAGATATGTGATATTATTATGGCTACCAAATTGCCCCAGGATCCGCATAACTATTTAGGGCAAATTATTTGTGATTCCGATTTGGATTATTTAGGCCGGAATGATTTTTTTGTACTCAGTAAAAAGCTATTTTCGGAACTTGTAATTACCGATGGTTTAAAAACAGAAGGGGAGTGGAATAAAATACAGATTGCTTTTTTTCAGGGCCATCATTATTTCACCAAAACGGTTATTGAATTGCGCAGCGCTCTTAAACAGGAACATTTAGAAGAAATCATTAAAAAAGAATTTTAAAAATATAATTCATGACAAAAACGGAACACAGTTTACCTGCAATAATTAAGGATGTATTAACTGTAATAGCCGGGATTTTATTTTGCGGTTTTGCACTTAAAGGTTTTTTAGTGCCTAATAGTTTTTTTGATGGCGGTGTTACCGGTATATCACTGCTTATTCATGAACTGTATCATATCAATATTGCCTTTGTTATTATAATAGCTAATATTCCGTTTATAGTTATGGGCATATATCAGGTTAATAAGGTGTTTGCCTTAAAAACCTTTGCATGCGTTATAGCACTGGGAATTTGTTTATTATATGTACCATACCCGGTTATTACTTCGGATAAATTATTGGTTTCGATATTTGGAGGGGTTTTTATGGGTCTTGGTGTCGGGCTTTCCATACGCGGAGGTTGTGCGCTTGACGGTATCGAGATCATGGCGCTTTATACCCTTAAACGCAGCAGCTTTACCATCAGCGAAATTATTTTAGGTATTAACATTATTATTTTCCTGATCGCTGCCTTTGAACTTGGGTTGCCTACAGCCTTGTATTCTATTTTAACCTATTATACAGCATCACGTACCATAAGCTTTGTAATTGACGGTTTGGAAGAATATACTGCTGTAAATATCATATCGGCCCAAAGCGAGGTCATAAAGGAAAAATTAGTAATGGAAATGGGCCGTGGCATCACGATATACAAAGGCGAGCGTGGTTTCCTGAAAGAAAGTTTTGATGTGAGCCATCCCGTTGATATTATTTTTACCGTGATAACCCGTTTAGAGGTACGCCGGTTAAAAAACCTGGTACACAGCATAGATCCTAAAGCGTTTGTATTCACCAACAGCATTAAAGAGGCAGCCGGTGGGGTGTTAAAGAAAAGGGTGAGGGAACATTGAGTTTTAGTTTAATATTAAGTAGTTAGTATCAGGTATCAAGATTTATTTTGAGACATGAATAACGCTTTAGAATATTTCATCAGCTCTCTTCATAAATTGCAAACACAACAAAATCGTGCTTTTTATTTTCACCATAATCATTGCCTAACTTGACCTCTGTGTAAATTAAGAAGTCTGGAATATGTGCCTGACTATTAGTTTCAATATCATCTAGTAACTCCGACTCCAATTCAGAAGGATTGTATGAATAGTAAGCCGTTAAATACATTTTGTGTGAATCTAAATCCACATCAAGATAAATACGCCTTAAATTGGGGGTTATGCTAAATGCCAAAAACCTGAGAACTGTAAGGTACAGATCGAATTTTTTTCTTCTTTTGTCAAATTTCTTTTATTAAAACTTTGTTGTTTGATGATGGATAGAAGCTATGATAGAAGACTGAGAATTAATCTTTATACCTGATACTAATTACTTTATGCCATTAAGAAACCACCTCATATATCTCCACCGGTTTTGCTTTATTTTTAAGGCTTACTTCGCCAATTTTATTCAGTTCAAACGATTCTTTTGCCTTTTCGTAAACCTCTCCGGTAACAATGATCTGGTTGGCGTGTGCCACAGATTGTAAACGTTGCGCAAGGTTTACGGCGTCGCCAATTACTGTATAATCTAACCGTTTTAATGAGGTTGAACCAATGTTACCCGATATCATTTCGCCAGAATTAATGCCTATGGATACTTCGGGTTTGAATGATTTTTGACCATATACAATAGCATCGGCAGTATGTATTTTTTCCCGCACAGCCAACGCCGCGTCAATAGCACGGTCAAGGTGATATTCACCCCTGAAAACCGCCATGATGGCATCGCCCATAAACTTGTCAATATGCCCGTTTTGCGCTATGATCTCGTGCACCATCATATCAAAAAGTTTGTTGATGATACCAACAACCGTATTGGCAGGTATATGTTCAGATATGGCCGTGAAACCGCATATATCAACAAATAAAACGGTAGCTTCAACCGTTTCGTTTGATAACAGGCTTGTTTCAAACTCTTTATGCGTCATGAAGTTTAAAACATTTTCATCAACATACATGCGCAGTATGTTATTTTCCTTGATGGCCTGTAAGGTTTTTTTAAGCTCAATAACGTGTGATAACGTTTTTTCGATGGTGACATCAAGGTCATCAAAATTTACGGGCTTGCATACAAAATCAAAAGCACCGCGGTTCATGGCCGTGCGTATATTATCCATATCGCCATAGGCCGATACCATAACTGCCTTTAGTATGGGGTTAGCCTCGGGCAGTTTGGTGAGCAGGGTGAGGCCATCCATTTCGGGCATGTTGATGTCGCTTAAAACCACATCAATATCAGGCTCTTCGGCCAGTTTTTTTAAAGCTTCAAGCCCATTTTGAGCAAATACAAAATCATACACTTTTTCGCGTATCTTTCTCCTGAACTTCTGTTTAATCAGCAATTCCAGATCAGATTCGTCATCAACCACCAGTATTTTGGCCATTATTGTTCTATATGTTTTAGTTTTTCCTTTAAGTTATGAAAATCAAGGGGCTTGGTCAAAAAATCATCAGCGCCCAATTCCATCGATTGTCTGTAGTTTTCGTCATCGCCGTAGGCTGTTATCATCATTACAACCGGAGGCGGTTTTTCATAAGTATGCCTTATGTTTTTTAGCAGCTCCAGCCCGCTCATGCCCGGCATGTTAATGTCCGATAAAATAAGTATCACTTCAGAATGGTTCTTTTCCAGGTAGGTCATAGCTTCTTCGCCCGATAGCGCAAAGTTAAATACTATTTCGCCACTCTTTATCTCTTTCCTGAAGCGTTGCATAAACAGAGGTTGTACGTCCACCTCATCGTCAACAACCAGTATTTTCATATATTATTAATGCCCCCAAAGTTAAGTTTTGTATTCGTTTTTTTATTTACCCGCAGTTGGGATAGTAATAGTAAAGCGTGCAAACTCCCCTTCGGTAGTTTCTACCTTCAATTCACCATTATGTGCTTTGGTTATAATATCATAACTCATAGACAGGCCCAAACCGGTTCCCTGGCCAGTAGGCTTGGTGGTAAAAAAGGGCTGGTAAATTTTATCCAGCACCTTTTGCGGAATGCCCATCCCGTTATCACTTACCGTAATTTCAACCGCGTTGCCGCCAGATGGAGGTGTGATATGTTTGGTAGTTACGCTTACTGTTGGCTCATATCCTTCGCCAATGAGTCTTTTCTTTTCGGCAACCGAGTAAAATGAGTTATTATAAAGGTTTAATAATACCCTGCCCAGATCCTGGGCCATGGCTTCAATCATTCCAATGTTTGGGTCAAAGCTGGTTTTCATGCCGGCGTTGAATGATTTATCCTTAGCCCGCAGCCCGTGATAGCTTAAACGAAGATACTCATCGGCCAGGGCATTGATGTCGGTAGGCTCTTTTTTACTGGTAGTTGCCCTTGAATGCTGGAGCATGCCTTTTACAATAGCATCGGCACGTTTGCCATGCTGGTTTATTTTGGCCAGGTTTTGAGTAAGGTCATTAATAATATCATCCGCATCCTCTTTATCGTCATCGGGAAGATGCTTAAACACACCCTCTTTTAATTCATCAAGTAATTCAATACTTACCTCGCTAAAGTTGTTTACAAAGTTCAACGGATTTTGAATTTCATGCGCTATGCCGGCGGTGAGCTCACCCAGCGACGCCATTTTTTCCTGCTGCACCAGCTGTGCCTGTGTGCTTTTAAGTTCGGACAGGGCCTGCTGTAATTCCTCCTTTTGTTTGGTAAGCTCTGCAGTGCGTTGTTTTACTTCGCCTTCAAGATTTACCTTCATGGCGGCCATCATGCGGTTTTGCTCTTCCTCGTCCCGCCGCCTCTTACGTTCGAGTTCCAGCGCCTTGTTTTGTCTGCGGTTAATAAACCACATGGCGCAAAACCATAATATGGCAAACCATTTGGCACTTTCAAAAAACTCGTTATAATCGTTATAAAAATTAAGAAAAAGCTTTTGAACAATGGTAGAAAACAGTGAAATGACAACATAGGGAAGCACTGATGTTACCAGCGGCCGGTTGGTTTTAAATTCGTCAAAAGTATAAGGTACCGCTAATAAAAGAAACGTAAAAAGGTGACTAAATATAGCAAATAGCCAATGGTCACTTGATGCAAACATCAGGCATATAAAAGCTATGGATGCCCAAAATGCATATTGCACGTATTGGTTCCACTGACTGTTGTTGATGTCATGCAGTTTTAAAGTTCTCCTGTATTGGGTAACCAAAAAAAACGCGATAAAAGGTTCTAAACTCATATATGGTTGTTAACGCCCGCAATGGGCATTATTTAAAAGCTAACAATTTAAAACTAATATTTTAATTGACCTAATTCAATTTTGACGGCCTGCTAAATAACAAGACTGTGCTTTTTGTATGAACTGGGGGTTTGCCCTGTTATATTTTTAAATATCCGTGAAAAATAAGATAAATTTTCAAAACCTGTTTCCGTAGCTATTTCATAAAAGGGCATATTGGTAGTAGTTAACAGCAACTGCGCACGCTCTATTCGTTTGGATTGTATATAGGTTAGCGGCCGTTCGCCGGTATTTTCATAAAATAGCCTCGAAAAATAATCCGGATTGTGATTGGCCCGCTTGGCGAGATCTGCAACGGTAATGACCGATTGCAGATTAGTTTGTATATAGTTAATAGCGTCTGATATCTTAGAGTGGATAACGCTGTTGTCTTCCACAAAAAAATGTTCGGGTTTCAGGAACCGGGAAATCAGCTGCAGCAAAATACCATAGGTTTCTACATAGGCCGATACGTGCATAAACTCATTCAGCTCGGTAAAAGTTTTTAATACAGGCCGTTTCTCATAAACCGCAGGGTTATAAGAAACGTGTAACAGGCTGCGATTGGGGTTTAATTGCAATACCTTTTCAAAGCAGATAATATCTGCTTCAGCAGCTTTTATTTTAAAAAGTTTCCGGTTTGACGAAAATAACGATGACCCATCGGCCGACTCTTCTGAAAATGTAACATAATACTGGCTTAAATAATTATCGCAATAATAATTACAGGTAGTAAAGCTCGGTATCAGGTATAAATAACCCTCTTCCAGTCTTAACTCGTCTGTAGTGTTATATAACTTTCCCTCACCGCCGTCAATGTAATAGAGCCGGTAAAAAGTACTGGTAACATTTTTATAATTCCAGTTTTTGTTCAACTGAACATGATCGGTATTCAGCAGGGAAAATGTCGACTTTAAAATGCTTCTGTTCATATCAATACGATATGTGCAATTTAAAAAAAATGGTATCTGTTTATGAAATAAAGTCGGATTTGTGTAAACTTAAGTTGTGTTTGTGAAATTTTTACTCACTTACACCCTGTAAATTTATAAAATTATAAACCGTATAAATTTCTCTTCATGCGAAGGCTTCTTTTTATATTTATGGGTGCCATATTGGTGCTGGCTGCGGGTATGTATTTTTATACTTCATCGGTCACGTTACCGCCTGATGTTAAGGAGGCTTATGATGTGCTGCCCAAATCACTGGATTATAATGTGGACGTCAAGCCTATTCTTTCTGATAAATGCTTTGCATGTCACGGCCCTGATAAAGCCAAACAAAAGGCTGGCTTAAGGCTGGATATAGCCAAATTTGCTTATGCTGAGCTACCCGAAGATAAAGGTAAGGTGGCCATTGATCCCGGAAACCTGGAAGGAAGCGAGTTTTTTCACCGTATCCTGTCGTCCGATCCAAAATACATGATGCCTTCGCCCGAATCGCATCATACCCTTACAGCTACCGAAAAGGCAATCCTGATCAAATGGATAAAAGATGGGGCCAAATATAAACCACACTGGGCCTTTGTGAAACCTGTAAAACCCGATGTGCCTGAGGTTGACCATAAAGACTGGACGGTAAATAACCCGATAGACAATTTTGTACTGGCCAAGCTGGAGCAAAAAAAGCTACAACCATCCAAACAGGCCGATAAGGAATTGCTGCTGCGCCGCCTTTCTTTAGATTTAACAGGTCTGCCGCCGACGTTACAGGAAATAGACAACTATTTAAAAGATAACTCGCCCAATGCTTATGAAAAACAGGTAGACCGTCTGCTTAAATCTCCGCATTATGGCGAAAAGATGGCGGTTGACTGGCTTGACGTTGCCCGCTATGCCGATTCGCACGGATATACGGTTGACAGGTTAAGGGATATGTCGCCCTACAGGGATTGGGTGATCAAGGCGTTTAACAGCAATTTTCCGTATGATAAATTTATCCAGTGGCAGCTGGCTGGTGATCTGATGCCGCACCCTACGCGTGACATGATCATTGCTACCGCTTTTAACCGTAATCACCCCCAAAATATGGAGGGTGGTATAGTAGAAGAGGAGTTTCAAACCGAATATGTAATTGACCGTACCAATACTTTTGGCACCGCTATGCTGGGCATGTCGGTTGGTTGCGCTAAATGCCACGACCATAAGTTCGACCCGATATCGCAAAAAAACTACTATCAGCTTTACAGCTTTTTTAACAACGTAAAAGAAGCCGGCCAAATTTCATGGGACGATGCCTTGCCAACACCAACCCTGATGCTGCCCACTAAGCAAAAAGAAAAAATACTGGCGTTTATAAACAACAACATAATGCAGGAGCAGCATAATATTTCCCTCGTACAAAGCAAAGCCGCAGCCGGTTTTGAAAGCTGGCTGAATACCGGAGGCTACAAAAAACTGGCCGCCGATAAAGTGCCTGCCAATGGCCTACAGGCTTACTACACATTTGATAAGGGTAACCTGGTCAGCAATGTAAGCGGTAAAGATGCGGGTGTTATGAAACGCGAAAGCGGGTTACCGGGCGATAAACCGGTATTTGAAAACAGGGACAATGGCAAAGCCATAGTACTTAATGGTGATACCTGGCTCGATCTGAATAAGGTAGGGGTGTTCCGCAGATCCGAACCTTTTAGTGTGGGTATATGGGTTAATATTCCTAAACAACTTACCGAAGGGGTTATTTTTCATAAAAGCAGTGCCGAGCGCTTATACAATTTTAGAGGATATCACCTGTACCTTAAAAACAATAAACTGGAATTGAACATGGCGCATACAGGACCGTCGAATGCTATTACTAAAGTTAGCATTGACGATGTGCCGCGCGATCAATGGATCCAGCTTACAGCAACATACGATGGATCATCAAAGGCGGCAGGTTTCAGATTGTATCTGAACGGCATCGAGATGAAGATGGAAACTACCATGGATCAGCTCACCAAAGATATTTTGTTTGTTGGCGGTGGCGCGCAGCCGGGGCTGCAAATTGGCGGCTGGTGGCGCGGGCGTGGTTTTAAAGATGGTAAGGCCGATGACATAGCAGTTTACAACCGTACGTTAACACCGTTTGAAGTTAAAACACTGGCACAAAAAGCAAGCTGGGCTGCCATTGCTGCTAAAGATCAGGCATCGTTATCTGCCGATGAAACCAACTCGCTTAAAGCTTACTACTTAACCGCGGTTGACCCAGGTATGCTAGCCGAAGAACAAAAGTTAAAGGCGCTTCGCACTATCCTGGCTGATTCGACAGAAAATATCGACGAGTTAATGGTAATGCAGGAAATGCCCAAACCTAAAAAGTCATTCCTGTTAAAAAGGGGTAATTACGATATGCCGGGTGAACAGGTTTTTCCGAACACTCCGGAAGCTATATTGCCATTTCCTAAAAACGCCCCCAAAAACAGGTTAGGGTTGGCCCAGTGGGTAATTAATCCCAATAACCCGCTGGCAGCAAGGGTAGCGGTGAACCGAATATGGCAAAACTTTTTTGGTACGGGTATAGTAAAAACATCCGAAGATTTTGGCAACCAGGGCGAAATGCCAAGTCACCCGGAATTGCTGGATTGGCTGGCGGTTCAGTTCGTAGAATCGGGTTGGAATGTAAAGGCAATAAATAAACTCATTGTAATGTCGGCCACCTACCGGCAAGATTCACGCGGAAGTAAAGAAGCAGTTGAAAAAGATGCCGAAAATCGTTTTCTGTCACACGGCCCCGCTTACCGCATGACGGCCGAAATGATACGTGATAACGCCTTAATGGCCAGTGGGTTATTAAATACCCAAATAGGGGGTAAAAGTGTAAAGCCATACCAGCCCGAGGGATTATGGGAAATAAACAATACCACCTACACCCCAGATACCGGCAAGGCTGTTTATCGGCGCAGTTTATACGTAGTAGTTAAACGATCTGTGCCTAACCCAACGCTGGCTACATTTGATGCGCCATCGCGAAGCTATTGCATTATGCGCAGGCAGCCAACCAATACACCTTTACAAGCATTGGTAACGCTTAACGATCCTACATTTGTTGAGGCATCCAAGGTTATGGGCGAGCAAATAAGCCGGTCAAATGACAGCCGTGCCGCCATTACAAATACGTATCGTAAGTTAACCGGCCGTAAGCCGCTGCCAAAAGAGGTTGATCTGCTGCTTACCCTGCAACAGGTGGAGCTCAAAAAATTCAGGCAGCACCCCGAAAAGGAAAAAGGCTGGCTTAATACTGGGCAATATAAAGTTGATAAAAAGATAGATGGTGCTTTAATAGCCGCCAATACGGTTATAGCCAACGCCATATTAAACTCCGATGCATCATTAACTAAAAGATAAAAAGGATGTCAGATTTTCACCATGATGAAGAGTTCAGGCTGCACACGCCTGAATTTAACGAACTTAATAAAAAGCTCGACAGGCGTCAGTTTTTAACCAAAACCTCGCTTGGTCTGGGTGCTCTGGCTGTAGGATCATTGTTTGGCAATAGTCTTTTCGGTAATTCGCCAAAAGGCGCTGCCACTGCTACTCAGGGCGATCTGGAAGCCGATATTCTGCGGGCCATACCTCATTTTGCGCCAAAGGCCAAAAGAGTGGTGTACCTGTTTCAGAGCGGGGGGCCATCGCAGTTTGAGTTGTTTGATTATAAGCCAAAACTGACTACCATGTTTGGCCAAAACCTGCCCGACTCGGTACGCAAAGGGCAGCGGCTTACCGGCATGAGCGCCAATCAAAGCGCGCTGCCTATGGTGCCTTCCTACTATAAATTCAGCCAGCATGGCCAAAGCCAAACCTGGATGAGCGAATTGATGCCGCATACCGCCCAGGTGGTTGATGATTTGTGCATTATCAAATCCATGCATTCCGAAGCTATTAATCACGACCCGGCTATTACTTTTTTCCAGACCGGTAACCAGCTCCCGGGCAGGCCATCAATAGGCTCCTGGATAAGCTATGGTTTAGGCTCTGATAATCAAAACCTGCCTACATTTATTGTACTGGTTTCCAAAAACGGACAAAAGGATCAGCCGCTTTATGCCAGGCTTTGGGGTAACGGCTTTTTGCCATCAAAACACCAGGGTGTACAGTTCAGGGCCGGGAAAGACCCGGTATTGTATTTGAACAATCCCGATGGCTACGATGGCAAGGACAGGAAAGAAATGCTCGACTATCTCTCAAAACTTAACCAGCTGCAAAACCAAGCATACGGCGATCCGGAAGTAGAAGCGCGCATATCACAATATGAAATGGCTTACCGCATGCAAACATCCGTACCCGAGGTTATGAGCACTGCCGATGAACCTGATGAAGTTTTTGAAATGTACGGGCCGGATAGCCGCGATTCAGGCACTTATGCTGCTAATTGCCTGCTGGCGCGTAAGCTGCTCGAAAAAGATGTGAAGTTTGTGCAGCTATATCACCAGGGATGGGATCAGCATACCAGTTTGCCATCGGCCATTGCCACCCAATGTAAGGCTACCGACCAGGCTACTGCCGCTTTAATAAAAGACTTGAAAAGGAGGGGGCTACTGGAAGATACCCTGGTAATATGGGGCGGCGAATTTGGCCGTACCGTTTATTCGCAGGGGAAACTTACCGCTAATGATTATGGGCGCGATCACCATCCGCGTTGTTTTACCATGTGGATGGCCGGCGCAGGCGTAAAACCGGGTTTAAGCTATGGCGAAACGGATGATTTTAGCTACAATATTGTTAAAGATCCGGTGCACGTACATGATTTTCAGGCAACGCTGATGTACCTGATGGGTATTGATCATGAGCGATTTACCTATAAATTTCAGGGCAGGCGGTTCAGGCTTACAGATGTTGAAGGAAAAGTTGTGAAAGATATATTATCTTAGATAAGAGTGAGAAAAACCGGATATAAGAATCAGCATAAACGATAATTAAATGCACTTAAATCACACTTTTTTTATTATTCTCTTGGTTCTTAACTCCCGATTCATTTCCTTTATGTCCGAACAATTTAACATATTATAAACCATGGAAAAATCGAGAAGAAATTTTATAAAAAATTCTGCCATTGCATCAGCATTGGTGGCAACTGCACCCGCTAAAAGTTTTGCAATATTACATAAAGATATGAAGTCAGATGATCAAACAATAGGCCAAGGCGGCTTTACCTACAAAGCCGATAAAAACTGGGCAAAAATAAGCGTGAACAGCAACCCGCTGGCCAATTGCCACGAAATGGTACAGGACAGTAAAGGCCGCCTCATAATGTTGGGCGACCACACCAATAACAATATCCTCATCTTCGATAAATCGGGCAAATTGCTGGATTACTGGGGGACTTCGTTGCCTGGTGGCCACGGATTATCAATCAGTAAAGAGGGCGGCGAAGACTTTTTGTTGCTAACCGATTGCGGCTGGGCTTTAGACAGAACAGGCGCCAATTATGGTCAGTCGGGCCAGGTATTAAAAACCACGCTCGATGGTAAATTGATATTCGCTATAGGTCACCCTCGTACTATAGGGATCTACAAAGACGATGAGCCGTTTAAACCAACCGAAACCGCGGTAGCGCCCAATGGCGATATTTACGTAGCCGATGGTTATGGATCTGACTATATTATCCAGTATAATAGTAAAGGCCAATACATCCGCCATTTTGGTGGTCACCATAACGCTAATAAAGACCATAACCTGGTTAATGCGCACGGCGTATCGGTTGATACCCGCGACAAAAATAACCCTACGCTGATCTGTACCTCGCGCGAAGAAAACTGTTTCAAGATATTTACGCTTGATGGCAAATTCATTAAAAAAATTGACATGCCGGGTATGTATGTATGCCGTGCGGTAATTAATGATTCAAATATCTACGCCGGTGTTTGCTGGTCAAAAAATGCAGAGGGCAAACGCTTTGATTATTCGGGATTTGTAACTGTATTGGATGCCGACAACAAAGTAGTATCGAATCCGGGCGGCGCTGCTCCTGTTTATAAAAACGGTGTGTTGCAGCAAACATTACAGGCCTCCAATCCAATTTTTCAGCATGGCCATGATGTTTGTGTAGATGAAGATAAAAATGTGTACGTATGCCAGTGGAATGCTTACCACACGGCCCCGGTAAAGTTAACGCGTGTATGATATTAGGGAATATAACTGAATTTTCGGGCCATTTGCACCCGCTTATTGTACATCTGCCTATTGGTTTTATTTTATTGGCGGCAGTTTTTAATATTTTATCCTACTTTAAAAAGTACGAAAATTTGAAGCCTGCCGTATCTGTAACCTTGCTCATAGGCTTTATATCGGCAATTTTGGCCTGTATATTTGGTTATATTCTATCGCTCTCGGGTGATTATGACCCGGCTACCTTAACCCAGCATAAGTTTTCGGGTATTATGCTGGCGGCCATTTCAGGGCTGCTGTATTTTATATCTACGGATAAGGTTCAAAAGGAGGTTCGTATCCCCGGTAAATTGTTTTCGGTATTGCTTGTGGGTTTAATCGGCCTGATGAGCTACAGCGGCCACCAGGGTGCGAGCCTTACCCACGGCAGCGACTATCTGACCATGCGCACCCTGATGCAGGAAGTACGCGATAAGCCGGCCAGCATTGAAAGCGCAATGATCTATGAAGATGTGGTGGCGCCTATACTGCAAAGAAAATGCGCGCAATGCCACCAGGGGGGCAAGCAAAAAGGAAATCTATCGGTAGAGAGTTTACAAACCTTATTAAAGGGCGGCAAGAACGGACCGGCTGTTGTTGCCGGTAAACTCAGTGAAAGCGAATTGTATAAGCGTATTACGCTCGACCCAGAGCATAAGGATTTTATGCCGGCCGATGGCAAACCGCCCCTTACCAAAACCGAAGTACTGATTATTAAATGGTGGATAGCGCAGGCCAACGCCGTTCAAGGTAAAACCATAGCGCAGCTCAAAAATTCCGACAGTATTAAATCTAAAATTGGTGCCTACCTGGGTTTTAATAACGATGCTGGAGGGGAAGAAGGTGAGAAGGGTTTTATACAGGCTATTAATCCGGATATTCCTTTACAGGCTGATACTATGCTGGTGAACCGCCTGCGAACAAAAGGGCTTATGGTTAGGATGATGCTGAAGAAACCGATAATGCTTGATGTTACGCT
This sequence comes from Mucilaginibacter sabulilitoris, assembly GCF_034262375.1. Taxonomy (NCBI): domain Bacteria; kingdom Pseudomonadati; phylum Bacteroidota; class Sphingobacteriia; order Sphingobacteriales; family Sphingobacteriaceae; genus Mucilaginibacter; species Mucilaginibacter sabulilitoris. The sequence continues at coordinate 5,465,304 of NZ_CP139558.1, read as the reverse complement.
TCCTGCAAATTCTGGTATTAAAATGGCCGATATACAGGCCGACCTAATGCCTTTGGCAAAAAACATTATCTGGCTCAACCTATCGGGTAATAATTTTACGGATAAAGACTTGGCTATACTGCGGTCATTTACTAACCTTGAGAAATTGCGGATCGAAAAAAATCCGGTTACTGATGGTGTGAGCGCCGATCTGCTTTCGTTAAAACACCTGCAGGCGGTTAATTTAAATGAAACCAAAATTACCGGTCAGACGGTGGCCAACCTGAAAAAAAATCCCGGTATTAAACGGATCTACACCTGGGGAACGGCTGTTAAACAAGCAAACTAAACCTGTAGCCATTGTAAAAAAATTGACGTACTTATTGTACGGAAATAGAAGCGGTAATTTTAAATAATAAATTTCCTATTATTTCCATAAATAATCTATTCAATATCATATTTTAATCTATGTTTGTTGGTGTGGTTAAGGGATATTTATCTGTTGGCGAATACCCTAAACATTTATATATTTATCCAGTAAATCGATTTAGTAATTTTAGAAGATCAACAATGCTCAGAAATAGTACTATTCTTAAAATCACCTTCATCAGTATAAGCTTATTTGCCGGTGCAAACGTATTTGCACAACAAAAGCAATTAGCTGATTATGTGAACCCGTTTATTGGCGCCAGTACCAATATGCATTTGGCGGGTAATCCGGCTGGTCTTGGTAAAACTTTTCCGGGTGCTGCGGTGCCCTTTGGAATGGTGCAGGTGAGCCCCAATACGATAACCGGAGGTGATAATGGGTCTGGTTATAGCTATGAGCACAAAACCATTGAGGGCTTTGCATTAAACCAAATGAGTGGTGTGGGCTGGTATGGAGATCTGGGTAATTTTTTAGTGATGCCAACTGCCGGTACATTGCAAACCAGCGCGGGCAAAGAAGGAGATCATGACGGCTATCGTTCTTATTATGACAAGCAAAGCGAGAAAGCTTCCGCTGGCTATTATTCTGTTAATCTTACTGATAACAAAATTAAAGCGGAGCTTACAGCCGCGCCTCACTGCGGTATCATGAGGTTTACCTTTCCGGAAAACAGCGGTTCAAGAATTCAGATAGATCTGGCCCGTCGCGTTGGCGGCACATCGGTTGCTCAATATGTTAAGATAGTTGACGAACACACCATTCAAGGCTGGATAAAATGTACACCCGAAGGCGGGGGCTGGGGCAACGGCGATGGAAAATCTTTTTATACCGTTTACTTTTATGCCCGGTTTAACAAACCTTTAAAAGACTATGGCGTGTGGAGCGCGAACATACCAGAAGGGCAGGGTCGTAAATTGCAGGATATTGAAAGCGCAAAATATCAGAATATCATAGCACATGCGGCTATATTGCCGGGAACAAATGAAAAGTTAGGCAAGCATTTGGGTTTTTATACCGATTTTGCTACCAAGGCTAATGAACAGGTAATATTAAAGGCCGGCATCTCCTACAACAGTATTGAAGGGGCCAGGAATAACCTGGAAACTGAAATAAAGGATTTTGATTTTGACAAGGTTCATCAACAAGCCCGGAGCCTGTGGAACAAGGCGCTCTCCAAAATACAGGTAACAGGCGGCTCAACCGAAGAAAAGTATAATTTTTACACCGCCCTGTATCATACCATGATCGATCCGCGCACATTTCAGGATGTAGACGGAAAATATCCCGGTGGCGATCTGAAAGCACACACGGCAGATCATTTTACCAAAAGAACCATATTTAGCGGCTGGGATGTTTTCCGAAGCCAGATGCCGCTGCAAACCCTCATCAATCCTGGTTTGGTGAATGATCTTATCAATTCACAAATTACTTTAGCTACCGAAAACGGCAGTCAATATTTTGACCGCTGGGAGCTATTAAACGCTTACAGCGGGTGCATGATCGGCAACCCGTCTATATCAGTTATTGCAGATGCTTATAAAAAAGGTATTAAGGGATATGATATTGATAAGGCTTATCAATACAGCTTAAATACCGCTGCTAAATATGGCAACGGAGATCGCGGTTTTAGCACAGGTGGCAGCAGTATATCTGGCACCCTTGAATATGCTTATTTTGACTGGTGTATTGCCCAATTGGCCAAAGCCACCGGTAAAACAGACGACGCTGCAAAATATTCGGCAAGGGCATTGGCTTATCAAAATGTGTTCGATAAGGATAAGGGCTGGTTTCGCCCTAAAATGGATAATGGCCAATGGGAGAAATGGCCAGCGGAGGGAAGGTTACAGCAAGGTTATGGCACAGTAGAGAGTAACCCTTATCAGCAGGGATGGTTTGTACCGCAGGATGTGCCCGGGTTGGCCAAACTGTTAGGTGGTAACCAAAAAGCTATTGCCGACTTAACCGACTTCTTTGAAAAAGCACCATCCAATTTGCTATGGAACAACTATTACAACCATGCCAATGAGCCTGTGCATCACGTTCCGTTTTTATTTAACCGCTTAGGTGCCCCATGGCTCACCCAAAAATGGACAAGGATTATTTGTCAGAGAGCATATCATAATAAAGTAGAGGGTTTGGTAGGTAACGAGGATGTAGGGCAGATGTCGGCCTGGTATGTGCTCGCCGCGAGTGGTATTGCACAGGTTTGCCCGGGCGATATGCGTTTCGAAATTACCAGTCCGGTGTTTAACAGAACGAAGATCAATCTTGATCCCAAGTATGCCAAAGGCAAAGCGTTTACTATTGTAGCAAAAAATAATTCGCCTGCCAATGTTTATATACAAAGCGCTACGCTTAATGGCAGGCCATACCACAGGTGTTATCTGGATTATACTGCCATTTCATCAGGAGCAACATTAGAGTTAGTTATGGGGCCAAAACCCAATAAGGCCTGGGGGAAGTAGTTTGATATTTTACCTCTTTAAAGCAGACTTATGAAGCTTTTAAAACTTCGTAAGTCTGATCTTTTCTTCAATATTTCCGGGAAAGGGCCTGTCAACCTGTCGAAGACTCTTGGGCAAAGGCTCTACGCTCAACCCTTCCATAAGCTCAGGTTAGCAGACCGTTTGATAAGTATATTATCCTGTATTTTTCGCTGTAACCCTGTACTGCTCCGGCGAGGTGCCAATATACTTTTTAAATATCCTCGAAAAATAATACGGGTCGTCATACCCAAGTTTTGTAGCAACCTCCTTAATCTTATCGGCATTGGTGTATAAGAGCTGGCATGCCTTTTGCATTTTCAGGTGAATAAAGTAATCAATAGGTGGCATTCCGGTAGCTTTTCTGAAAATGTTGGAAAAGTGGGAAACTGACAAATTGTGTTTATTTGCCATGTCGTCAACCGTGAGCTTTTTACTCAGGTTATCGCGCATATTATTGATGGTTTTAGTAATAATGTCGCCATCATCTTCCTTATCATATTGAATATGTCTTTGCGGAAACAGAAATATGGCTATCAAATGGTACAGGCAAAAATTGGCGCTGCAGAGGTTCTCAATGCTGTAACCCATTTCAAGGGTTTGATAAATATTTTGCCATATTTCAATGGCTTTATCATTAAATGGTATTTGTACCGGGCCTTTGATGAGGCTTAAATTAAGCGATTTATTAAAGGCCTGAATATTATCGCCGGTGTAATGCACCCAATAAATAGTCCACGGGTCATCCTTATCGGCCCAGTAACGAATGTATTTGTCTGTAGCCGGTATAATAATAAACTGGTTAGAGTGTACCTCGTAACGTTTGCTATCCAATATATAATATCCCTTTCCCTGCAGGCAGTAAATAAGTATATTGTCCTCACAGCCTTTTCTGCGTTCGCGGTAGTGGAATGTAGCTTTCGGAAAATAACCAATGTTGGTAATGTAAACAGGAAAAAGTTCAGGGTCGCGCTCCTTAGCCTCCTTTAATATTTTTTGAGGGATGCCAAAAAGTTTTTCTCCTATAAAGCCATCTCGTCTTTTAAAGGTGTTGCTCATGCAGGTAATATTTGAATTTGCAATTGAATATTACATTGTTAAAAGGTTTTACCAATAATATGTTATGCTATTATAGACAAAACAATTCGCAAAAACAATCGATCAAAGCGTATTGCACACCTATCACACTATTTTGTTACCTGAAACTATTTTGATGGCTGATTTTAATTGTATAATCCATTAAAAAAAATGTTTTGCCTATTATAATGTACAATAGGTGCTATTACTTTTGATTATTCAGTAATAACCAATTTTAACCAGGTCAAGAAAATCATAGTACCCGCTTGTGCTTTCACAATATCAATTAACGCGATGCGGTGTATTAAATTTTAACTATCAACAACATGCTACTAAAAAATAAAGTGATTTTTTTAACCGGGGGTACAGAAGGTATTGGTTTTGAGTGCGCTAAAGTATACCAGACAGCAGGAGCCCAACTCAGTATTATCTCCAATTCGGAAGAGAGCATTAAACAAGCTGCTGAAAAATTGTCCGGAGAAACACTTTTTATTATGGCCGACGTATCCGTTGCCGCTGATATGGAACGCGCAGTTGCAAAAACAGCCACCAATTTTGGAAGAATTGATGTGATACATAATAACGCAGGTATATCAAACCCATCAAAGGCAGTGCATGAAACTACCGGCGAGGAATGGGATAATCTGTTTAATATAAATGTGAAAGGTATTTATAATACTACCAGGTTTGGTATTGAAGAATTAAAAAAAACACGTGGAAATATCCTGAACACAAGCAGCTTGGTAGGCGAAATAGGGCAACAGATACATGCGGCTTACAGCGCTACCAAAGGCGCTGTTAATGCGTTAACCAAATCAATGGCGCTTGATTATGCGCCTTATGGCATCAGGGTTAATGCTGTCGCACCGGCGGGGGTATGGACACCCATGCTGCGTGCCTGGAGCCGGCAGCAGCCCGATTCATTAATCATTGCTAATTATCTCAATGAAATACATGCCCTTGGTTATTGCCCCGAAGGCGATGTGGTGGCCGATGCCTGTTTGTTCCTGGTATCTGAGCAGGCACGGTTTATTACCGGCTGCATTTTGCCAGTAAGCGGCGGGGCCGAGCTGGGTTACAGAAGAGTTATAAACCAATCTATTTAAATAAAGCAGCCTTAAGAATGATAAAAAATATTAAAGTTGATGATGTGCGCTATGCACTTGATGGCAGTGCTGGCAGTGATGCTATACATAAAGACCCTATTTACTCATACGCGGTAACCCGTTTGTTTGACGACAGCGGGTTAACAGGTACTGGTTTTGCCTTCACCCTTGGCGAAGGTAATGACTTGGTTTGCAAGGCCGCGCATTACTACGCAAGTAAATTGGTTGGTAACGATATTGAAGAAATGATGGCCGGTTTTGGTAAACTGTTCAATCAGCTATCAAACGATCAGCAATTCAGGTGGTTGGGGCCGCATAAAGGTGTGGTGCACCTGGCGCTGGCTTCGGTTACCAACGCCTGTTATGACCTTTGGGCCAAAAAAAGAGGTGTGCCACTGTGGAGATTACTGAACGATCTTTCGCCCGAGCAAATAGTTGCTACGTTAGACCTATCGTACCTCGAAGATGAGCTTACCCATGAACAGGCTATTCAAATGCTGCGCGATGGACAATTGACAAGCAGTGAGCGGTTAGGCGTTTTACAAACGGGATATCCTGGTTATGATACTTCTATCGGTTGGTTTAATTACTCGGACGAAAAGGTTCGCGAAAACTGTAAAAAAGCATTAGCAGAAGGATTTACAGCAATGAAGCTTAAGGTAGGCTCAGTTGATCCGGAAAGAGATATACGCCGCGCCCATATTGTAAGGGAGGTTGCAGGCGATAAAGTAAAGGTAATGCTTGATGCTAACCAGCAATGGAACCTGCCGCAAGCTATATCGATCTGCAATAAATTTAAGAGCATGAACCCATACTGGGTAGAAGAGCCAACGCACCCTGATGATGTGCTTGCTCACAGAACCCTGGCCGATGCCATTGCTCCGGTAAAACTGGCGCTGGGCGAACATGTACCCAATAAAATCATCTTTAAAAACTATCTGCAAACCGGTTGCGCATCCTTTGTTCAGGTTGACGCAGTGCGGGTTGGCGGGGTGAGCGAATTTATTACCATAAGTCTGTTGTGTAAAAAATTTGGTGTGCCCGTTGTGCCGCACGTCGGCGATATGGGGCAACTGCACCAGCACCTGGTCTTGTTCAATCATATTTCGGTAGGGCATGAGGCTTTGTTTTTGGAACATATACCACATTTGCAACAGCATTTTAAACATCCGGTTAATATCAGCAATGGTGTTTATCACACACCTCAGGAAACGGGAAGCAGTTGTGATTTGATAGCTTTAAGTGAGTAGTGAGTGAAAATGGGCCAATTTAGGATTTAGAGTTTAGGATTTAGAATTTATTTATGATACATACTCCCGATTTAATTATCAGCGCCTTGTACATCGCCTTTATTTTTGTAATTGGGTTGTGGTCGGGTATACGCCATCAGCGTAAAACCAAAAACAATAATAACGAGGCCGGCGAGTATTTTTTAGCAGGTAAAAAGCTGCGCTGGCCTATGATTGGGTTGGCATTATTTGCAACCAACATTTCCTGTGTTCACCTGGTTAGTCTCGCGCAAAGCGGTTTTGACAAAGGCTTGCTTAACGGCGATTTTGAATGGATGGCGGCGTTTACCTTAATATTGCTGGCTTTGTTCTTCGCGCCGTTTTACATTAAATCAGGCGTAGCTACCCTGCCCGACTTTTTAGAGAAAAGGTACGACCGGGCCAGCCGCGACTGGCTTGCTATTATATCGGTAGTATCCGCAGTACTTATCCATATCGCTTTCTCTTTGCTGGCAGGTGGGGTAGTGCTGCATACTTTGTTTGGGGTTGATATGTACACAAGTGTTATTGTCATATCCATTATTACCACCATTTATACCGTTGTTGGCGGCTTAACGGCGGTAGTGGTGACCGAATCTATCCAAACGGTAGTGCTGTTAGGTGGCGCTATTATAATGAGCATTGCCGCCTATACTAAAATGGGTGGCTGGGAGCCAATGGTTGACGTTTTGAAGCACACTGGCGAAATGAATAAGCTCTCGATGCTTCGTCCGCACGGCGACCCAAGTGGCATGCCCTGGTATGCAGTATTTTTAGGGTATCCGGTGTTAGGTATCTGGTACTGGTGTGCCGACCAAACCATTGTGCAGCGGGTGTTGGGTGCAAAAGATGAAAACCATGCCCGGGTTGGCCCGCTGTTTTGCGGGTTTATTAAAATATTACCTGTTTTTATCTTCGTAATGCCGGGCTTGTTCGCCTACACGCTGGCACAAAGCGGTCACCTGGATATTTCAGCCTTAAAAAGTATTGTAGGGGGTAAGGAGGTTTTTGACAGTAAAGGTATTTATACCTTAATGATTACCCAGCTTATCCCGCAGGGTTTAATAGGGGTGTTGGTGGCCGCATTATTATCAGGCTTAATGAGCCAGATCTCCGGCGCGTTAAACTCCATTTCAACCATAGTAAGCTATGATATATACAAGCGGTACAACCCCGAAGCTAAAGATGCCAGCTTGGTTAAAATTGGTAAAATTGCTGCGGGGGTATCGTTGATATTGTCGCTGGCGTTGCTGCCGTTATTAAATAAGTATGGAAGCATTTTTGATGGACTGAACGATATTATCGCCCATATTGCTCCACCCATTACCTGTGTATTTTTATTGGGTGTTTTTTGGGAAAAGGCATCGGCAGTATCAGCCAAATACACTTTATGGATAGGCTCTGCTATTGGTGTGCTGGTGTTTACCTTGAATAAATTATATCCCGATACGGCTATCGGACAAATACCATTCATGATGATGGCTTTTTATTTGTTTGTGATATGTGTGGTTATACAAGTAACATTATCCTACGCGTATCCGGTAAAACATACTAAAGAGAGCTCAACGCTTTATTGGCGGTCGCCATGGGAACCATTGCAAGGCGCGGCATGGCATGGTTTAGGGAATTATAAAGTGCTGTCATTGTTACTGGTATTTATTATGGCAATGCTCTTTTACATATTCAGATAATTTGATTTTTATGAATAAGATAGGGTTAACCTCAGTTTTTATCATGATTTGCTGTATGTATTTTGCAGCCTGCAATAATGCTCAGCAAAATAAAACATTACCCCAAACTACTACAGCCGATATCGCGAAAGTACAACGCTATGGTATGGTGACCGGATTAAAGCCCGAGAAAATGGCCTACTATAAAAAGCTGCATGCTGCCGTGTGGCCCAGAGTATTGAGAAAGATTCAGGAGTGTAATATCCGTAACTATTCTATCTATGTTCAAAAAATTGAAGGAAAGTATTACCTGTTCAGTTATTTTGAATATACCGGGCATAATTTTAACAAGGATATGGCCAAAATGGCTGCCGATACAACGACTCAGCGTTGGTGGAAAGAAACTAACCCGGCGCAAATCCCATTACCAGAAGCCGCTGCCCGTAAGCAAATATGGCAAAACATGGAAGAGGTTTTTCATTACTAAATAATTGTTTGGTTATAAGATTAAATAGCAGTAGTTGTTCTTCATTTTGGCTCTTGCTATAAAGCTAATTGGCAATTGCCTGAATACTGTAATTGTACCGATGCCAAATTAGCTTAATATATGGGTAAAATTAAAACTGTAAGCATTACATTTAATATTTATTTTAGCGCAAATTGCGGTCGAAATATCATTTAGAAGTGATTGCGGCAAAATCGCGGTTTAACCAATTAAACAAATTTTTCATCTTTAATAGAAATTCCCCTTTTTAAAATGGTAAGAAAAATACTCTGTTTTTCGCTGTTCGTTACGCAAGTAGCGTTTGCATCAGGTGTAACAGCCCAGCAATTAAACCCAGGCTTACATCAAAAAAGTTTAACAATTTGGGATGATAAACCAGCCAAAACATGGATGACCGAAGCTTATCCCATGGGTAATGGTCGTATAGGAGGGATGGTATTTGGCGGTTTGGGTCAGGAGCACATACAGTTTAACGAAATTAGCTTATGGACAGGCGATGAAAACGAAACCGGCGCCTATCAGGCTTTTGGCGATTTGTATATTGACTTTAAGGGTAAGGATTCTACCCAAAAAGTTCCACCAAATTATCGCAGGCAACTGGATATCAGCAAAGCTGTGCAGCAAATAAACTATACCGATAATGGTGTGACTTATAAGCGTGAGTATTTCTGCAGCTTTCCTGATAAGGTAATGGTACTGCATTTTACTGCTGATCAAAAAGGCGCTTATTCAGCCATCATTAAACTGAAGGATGCGCATAACGCAGTGGTGTCAGGTAACGGCACTTCCCTGCAAATTACCGGTAAGCTCGATAATGGTTTAGCTTACAACGCTGCAGTAACCGTAAAAACAGAAGGAGGACAAGTAGCTGTAGAATCGGATGGTAACGGTGGCTCACAGCTAAATATAAAGCAGGCGGATGGCTTTACCATATACCTGGATGCAGCTACAAATTACAGCAACAAACGTGAACAAAACTGGCGCGACGGAGCTCCTGATATCAGGGTAAAACAAGCCTTGTCTGCTGCTACAGTTAAAACATATCAGCAATTATTAGCCGCGCATCTTCATGATTATCAGTCTCTATTTGGCAGGGTTGCCCTGAATTTAGGTAATACACCGGCTCAGAGAAGCGCTTTGCCTACCTATAAACGTTTGCTGGATTATAAAACTGAAGGTGATCCGCAGTTAGAGGCTTTGCTGTTTCAATATGGCAGGTACCTGCTCATCAATTCATCGCGAAAAGGCGGCTTACCGGCCAACTTACAGGGCTTATGGAACAACAGCAATAATCCGCCATGGCGATCAGACTATCACTCCAACATCAACATACAAATGAATTACTGGCTGGCCGAGCCAACAAATTTATCCGAATGCCATTTTCCTTACCTCGATTACATTAACAGTATGCGTGAGGTGAAAAAGGAGAGCACAAAGAAACAGTATCCCGGCGTTCGTGGCTGGACGGTTAAAACCGAAAACAACATTTATGGAGGTTCCAGCTTTTTGTGGAATACACCCGGCAGTGCCTGGTATATGCAGGGGATTTGGGAGCATTACGCTTTTACAAAGGATAAAGCATATTTGAAAAACTTCGGCTACCCTATAATGAAAGAAGTGGTAGAGTTTTGGGACGATCACCTGAAACGCCGCCCTGATGGTACGCTGGTTTCGCCGCTGGGCTGGTCGCCAGAGCATGGACCTACCGAAGATGGGGTGACTTATGATCAGGAGATTGTATACGACCTGTTCACCAATTATATGGAGGCTGCCGATGCTTTAGGTATTGATAAGGCATATCGTGATCGGGTTGCCGATATGCGCGAGCATTTACTAAAACCCAAAATAGGCAAATGGGGCCAGCTGCAGGAGTGGGAAACAGACCGCGATGATCCTAAAGATACGCACCGTCATTCATCAAACCTTTTTGGTTTGCATCCTGGTCATAGGATAAGCACCATTAAAACCCCCGACCTGGCTAAAGCCGCTAAAGTAAGTTTGCTGGCACGCGGCGATGTATCTACAGGCTGGTCAATGGCCTGGAAAATGAACTTCTGGGCGCGTTTGCAGGATGGCGACCACGCGCATACCATCGTTAAAAACTTTATTACGCTGGTTGGCGGCTCCGGGGTTGACTATAATGAAGGTGGTGGCCTTTACTCCAATTTATTTTGCGCACACCCGCCATTCCAGATTGATGGAAATTTTGGATATGCCGCAGGCGTAGCCGAAATGCTGGTACAAAGCCAAACTGACGAAATTCAGTTATTACCGGCATTGCCAAAAGTATGGGCAACCGGCAGTGTACAGGGCCTGCGTGCCAGAGGCGATTTTGAAATTACCGACATGCAGTGGAAAAACGGTAAGATCGTTAAACTAACCATAAAATCGTTAGCCGGAGGCGACTGCAAGCTTCGTGTTCCTAATGTATTAAAAACTACTGTTAAGGTAGTAAAGAATGCAAACGCAGGCAATGATTTTGGTTATAGCTTTAAAACAGAAGCGGGCCGGCTTTATACGTTCTCTGCATCTATTTAACCATTTATACCGGCAGTTTATTTGATTTTTAAAGGGATTGTCCATCTGTTTCGATGGTTTATCCATTTTTTGCAAGGTAATTACCAAATACATTTACCACGCCAATAAAACGAGGTCAAATAATTATATGCTGCAACTTTTTAATGTTCAAACAGGGCTATGCCTTGTACTGATAAAAATTTCCATATAAAAAATGATAAAATTTAAACACCTATTAATCTTAACATTAGCAATCAGCGCTGGCCTGCAGGTAAAAGGTCAGGACAACAAAGTAGCATTGTGGAAAGGCTTTGAGAAAGTGCAGGTGAATATTGATGGCCACGATGCTTATTACGTAAAACCCACGCATCCGCTGCCGGGTAACCCATGGGTTTGGCGCGCCTCATTCCCTGATTGGCATACCGAAATTGACAGCATATTGCTAACCAAAGGTTTTTATGTAGCCTTTGTTAATGTTGATAACCAGTATGGCAGCCCGGCATCGTTGCAGGTTTGGGATAAATTTTATACTTACCTGACTGGCAAACTGGCCTTTGCGCCAAAGGTGGCTTTGGAGGCTGTAAGTCGCGGCGGGTTATATGCTTATGGCTGGGCCAAGCGTAACCCGGATAAGGTAAGCTGCATTTATGCGGAAACTCCGGTGTGCGACATTAAAAGCTGGCCGGGAGGCAAAGGAAAGGGCCCCGGCGATGCCGCTGCCTGGAAAGAGTTAAAACAGATTTACCATTTTACCGAAGATCAGGCCATAGCTTACAATGATAATCCTATTGATAATTTGGAAGGTTTGGCGTCATTCCGTGTACCGGTATTGCACACTATTGGCTTAAATGACAAGCTTGCTCCGCCCGATGAAAACACTTACCCCTTTGAAAAAAAATACCTGGCCTTAGGTGGCCCGATGAGTATAAACCCTATAACCCAGGGGCCAATGGAATTGCAGGGACATCATTTTAAGATTGATCGCCCGGATTATTACGCCGATTTTATTATCAATAATTCTTATCCGGTAAAAAAGGTGCTGCCTTATAGCAACTACATTAAAACAGGCAGTAAGCTTAATAACTTTTATTACGCCGCTGCAGTTAAGAAAAAAGCTACGGTTTCTTTTTTGGGAGGTTCTATTACCTTTAATCCGGGCTGGCGTGATAAGGTTTGCAAATACCTCAAAGAAACCTACCCTGAAACCGATTTTCATTTCATCGCTGCAGGCATTCCTTCGTTAGGTAGTTTACCTCATGCTTTCCGTGTACAAAGAGACGTGCTCGACTCAGGCAAAACCGATCTGTTATTTGTAGAAGCCGCTGTGAACGACAGGGGTACCGATAGCACTACACAGGTGCGCTCATTAGAAGGTATTGTGCGGCACGCGCGTAATGCTAATCCATATACCGACATTGTTTTCATGGCATTTGTCGACCCTCAAAAAATAGAAAATTATAGCAAGGGCAAAGTATCGCCTGAGCTGGTAAACCACGAAATGGTGGCCGCTCACTATAACCTACCCTATATAAACCTGGCTTTAGAAGTTAATGATAAAATAAAAAACAAGGAACTAAGCTGGGCTGACGATTTTAAAGATATACACCCGGCCCATTATGGTCAGGAGCTGTATTTCGCCAATATTAAAAGCCTGCTGCAGACTTGTGTTGAAACTACATACAAAGCGCCATTTAAACTGACTTTACCTAAACCAATTGATAAGGCCCGTTTTGAAAACGGTAGCTATTATGATCTGACCAACGCCAAACCGGGTGAGGGATGGCAAATTACGCCAAACTGGAAACCCTCGGACGGCTTACAAGTCCGCGATGGGTTTGTGAATGTGCCGGTGTTAAATGCTACCGAGCCGGGTTCTGAGTTATCATTGCCGTTTAAAGGCAATGCAGTTGGTATAGCCGTAGTTGCTGGCGGCGATGCGGGTACCATATCCTACGCGGTTGACAAAGACGAATTTAAAGATCTTGATCTGTTCACTGAATTTAGCAGCTGGTTGCACCTGCCTATTTATCATTTACTGGGGGATAATTTAGCTAACGGCAGCCATGTGCTCCGGATCAGGATAAGCGAACAAAAAAACAGCGCAAGCAAGGGGCATGCCTGTCGCATTGTGCATTTTTTTGTGAACAACAAGTAAACTATTATAAACCCAATATGAAGAAGAAAAAGGCGGCGTTGCTGATAGCACTGGTAATGAGCACCTGTACGGCCATTGCCCAGCAAAAAACACCTAAAGCGGTTATGGATCAGTTTATGGATAAGCGCTTTGGTATGTTTATTCACTTCGGGCCGGTAACTCAGCGCGGAACAGAAATTGGCTGGAGCCGTAATGACCAGGTTGCACAGGCCGACTATGATAGCCTTTACCACGAATTTAATCCGCGGTTGTTTAATGCCGATGTCTGGGTAAAAACGGCAAAGGATGCCGGCATGAAGTATTTGGTAATTACGGCCAAACATCACGATGGTTTTTGCCTATGGCCTACCGCTTATTCTGATTATAATGTTGCTAATTCGCCTTTTAAAAGGGACATAGTAGGCGAGCTTGCCGAAGCCTGTAAAAAACAGGACGTAACCTTTTGTATATATTTTACCGTACTCGACTGGCATGATCCTGATTATCCTATCCATAACCCGCATGACACTACACAAAGCAAAGGCTTAGGAGGCAACATGACCGCTTTTAAAACCCGCATGAAAAATGAATTGCGCGAGGTGATAACCAAATACAAACCCTTCATGCTTTGGTTTGATGGCTATTGGGAAAAACCATGGACAACCGCCGACGGCAAAGAAATATACCAATTTATTAAAAGTGTTGATGCCAATGTTATTGTAAATAACAGGCTTGGTAAAGTAAACGATAAATTGGATGGGGATGCGGTAGGCGATTTTTTAACGCCAGAGCAAACCATTGGCAAGCTAAACATGAATGAACCTTGGGAAAGCTGCATTACTATTTGTAACCAATGGGCATGGAAACCTAACGATCCGATGAAATCGCTTAAACAATGTCTTCAAACTTTGGTAACATCGGCATCGGGTAATGGCAATTTGCTGTTTAATGTAGGGCCAGCAATGGATGGCCATATTGAAGGCAGACAGGTTAAACGCCTGCAGGAAATGGGTGCCTGGTTAAAACTCTACGGCGAAAGCATATATGGCACCCAGGGTGGTCCTTATGTTCCTAATGAAACCTATGGTGCAACCCGCAAAGGCAATAAAGTTTATCTGCATATATTTCAGCGTAAAGACGGCACATTAAGTATTCCGGCTTTAGCAAATGTTAAAATCACCAAAGCCTATTTTATGAATGGTGGTGCTGTAATTATTAAAACGGATAAGGATAACTATAAGATTGAGTTGCCCGCCACTTTACCCGACGAAAACTGTTCGGTAATTGTTTTGGAGCTGAACAAAGACGCCGTTAATATCCCCGTAATACCAGTAAAAGCCTAATTATCCTAATTATAAATTAAACTAATGATAACCAAACGTTTCACATCTATAACAACGGTACTGCTGTTTGCATCAACATGGAGTTTTGCCCAAAAGCAGGTGTTAAGATTGCATTATGACAAACCCGCCGCAACCTGGGAAGAAACCCTGCCGCTCGGAAACGGGCGCCTGGGGATGATGCCCGATGGCGGAGTGAATGATGAAAAAATTGTTCTGAACGATATTACCCTGTGGTCTGGCTCACCGCAGGATGCCAACAATTACGATGCTTATAAAAGCTTGCCGCAAATACGCGAATTGCTGCTCGCCGGAAAAAATGTGGAAGCTCAGGCCCTGATTGATAAGGACTTTGTATGTAAAGGCCCGGGTTCTGGCGGCAGGCAATGGGGTTGCTACCAGGTTTTAGGCGATCTTGACCTGAAGTTTGACTATAAGCAGGCCGATGCAAAGGCAACCAATTATCAAAGAGAGCTTTCGTTAAGTAATGCTATGGCCAATTGCAGCTACCAGGTTAACGGCGTTACCTATAAACGCGAGTATTTTACCAGCTTTGGTGATGATGTGGATATGATTAGGTTAACAGCCGATAAACCCGGCCAGCTTAATTTTAGTATCAATATGTCACGCCCCGAAAGATCTGTTACCAGCACATCAGGAAATACACTGCAAATGCAGGGCCGTCTTGATAATGGTACCGATGGAAATGGCATGCAATACCTGGCCAATGTACGGGCTAAATTAACAGGTGGCAGCATTAGTTCTACATCAAACAGTCTGGTTGTGAAAAATGCTACTGAGGTTATTATTTATATATCAGCAGCTACCGATTTCAGAAAGCCCGATTTTAAACAATGTATCCAGCGTGATCTTGATGCCGCTATGAAAAGGCCCTATGCACAGCAAAAGCAACAGCATATTGCAAACTTTCAAAAGCTGTTTAATCGGGTAGATATTAATTTAGGGGTAAATGGCGATAATCCTGAAACTACCGATCAGCAATTGTTAAGTTTTCATAAATCACCCGATACTCATAAGGATATGCCTGTACTGTTTTTTCAGTTTGGAAGGTATCTGAGTATTTGCAGTACCCGCATCGGTTTGTTGCCGCCAAACCTGCAAGGATTATGGGCAAATCAGATACACACGCCATGGAACGGTGATTATCACCTTGATGTGAACGTACAAATGAACCATTTCCCGGTAGAGGTAGCTAATCTTTCTGAACTTAATTTACCGCTGGTTGAGTTGGTGCGCGGTCTTGTTAAAAACGGTGAAAAAACCGCTAAAGCGTATTACAACGCCGACGGATGGGTGGCTCATGTAATTACCAACGTATGGGGCTTTACCGAACCCGGTGAAAGTGCCTCATGGGGTGTCACCAAAGCAGGTTCGGGTTGGTTATGCAGTAATATTTGGGATCATTATGCTTTTACTAACGATAAGGCTTATTTAAAAAGTATTTATCCTATTTTAAAAGGTTCGGCGCAATTTTACAGCAGTATCCTCATTAAAGATCCTAAAACCGGATGGATGGTTACCGCACCGTCTTCATCACCCGAAAATAGCTTTATGATGCCCGATGGCAGCGGTCGGCACGCCAGCATTTGCATGGGGGCAACTATAGATAACCAGATCATGAGGGAGTTATTTACCAATGTAATTACCGCTTCTGAAACATTAGGTATTGACCCGGCTTTTCGTGATACCCTCAAAGTAAGGTTGAAACAAATACCTCCGGCAGGCGTAGTCAGCAAAGATGGCCGCATACAGGAATGGCTGGAAGATTATCAGGAAACGGAACCACAACACAGACATATATCTCACCTTTACGGTATATACCCGGCCGCTGAAATTACTCCAGAAGGTACACCCGAGTTGGCCGAAGCCGCAAAAAAAACTTTGAATGTACGCGGCGACGATGGGCCAAGCTGGTCAATTGCTTATAAACAATTGTTTTGGGCACGGCTACATGATGGTAACAGGGCCTACAAATTGTTTACCGAAATTATGAAACCAACACTGCGTACTGATATAAATTACGGTTCAGGCGGTGGCATTTATGCCAATCTGTTGTCTGCCGGTCCGCCGTTCCAGATTGACGGAAACTTTGGTACTACCGCCGGTATTGCCGAAATGTTGATACAAAGCCACGAGGGTTATATCAATCTGCTGCCCGCTATTCCGGATTGCTGGAAAGCATCAGGCGAGGTTAAGGGTTTAAGAGCCCGCGGCAATTTTACGGTTGATTTTAAGTGGAAAGATGGTAAGGTAACCAGCTATAAAATTATCTCAACCACGCCTCACAGTGTGAAGGTTAAAGTGAACGGGGCAATAAAAACAGTAACTGCCCAAAAAGCCTGACCAACCATTAATCGCAACAATGAATAATTTTATAAGAACATCATCCAGGCTGTTCATCGCCTTATTATTATTGCCATTTGCGGTATCGGCTCACCTGCCGGCAACCCCAAAACAGGTTATTATTACCTATGGCGAAGGTAGCTCTATCTTGTACGACTTGGCGAACGGAACATATACTGTTTATCAGGGTAAATACGTGGCATATTCCAATGTAACCGCTACATTTAAAATAAATAATAAAACCGCTGCGTCAAAAGACTATACCTCAAGGGTATACAGTGAAGCTCTGGTAAATGACGGTTTTGGCAGGGGCACAAAACATGTAATTACGCTAACCGGTAAAAATTTAACCACTGTAAAGCAGGTGTTTTATACTTATGCAAACAGGGAATTTTTTCTCACCCAAATAGAAGCTACAGGTAAAAACTTAAAAAGTAATTCCATAACGCCATTTTCGGGGAATATTCCTGCTGTTACCGGCGATGCACGCAGCATTTTTGTGCCGTTTGATAATGATACCTTCATCCGCTATAACGCCAAACCGTTTGTCGCACCGTTCATTAACATGAGCGCGGAGGTTGGGGCGGTATATGACAACACAACTCGTAACGGCTTCGTCGTAGGTTCAGTGGAGCACGAAGTATGGAAAACAGGTGTACGCAGTACGGCCAAAACAGACAGTGGTAATACCGTAACCGTTTGGAGTGGATATACCGAAGAAAGTGTTACCCGCGACAATATAACGCATGGTGAAATTAGCGGTGACCTTATCAGATCGCCAAAAATATTTGTAGGGTATTTTGCCGACTGGCGCACCGGTTTGGAAGAGTATGCCAGGGCCAATCGTATTGCCGAACCGCCTTTTGTTTTTAACTGGACAAAACCCACTCCCGTAGGCTGGAACAGCTGGGGCGTAATGCAGGAAAAACTTAACTACGAAAAAGCTACAAAGGTTGCTGATTTTTTTGCTGATAGCCTATCAAATTTCCGTGCCGGAAACACTGCCTTTATTGATCTGGATTCGTACTGGGATTTTATGCTGAAAGGCGGCCTGGAGGGTGATTATAGTAAATTGAAGCAGTTTGCTGATTACTGTAAAAGTAAAGGATTGCAGCCAGGCGTTTACTGGGCCCCATTTACCGATTGGGGATGGAAAGGTGGTCCGGATAGAAAAGTACAGGGCAGCAATTATACTTATGGCGACCTATGGACAAAGGTTGGCAACGGCTTCCACGATATAGATGGCGCCCGCGCCATCGATCCGACACACCCGGGTACCAAACAACATATCGACCTTGTTATCGGGAAACTGAGGGAATGCGGCTTTAAAATGATCAAAATTGACTTTTTAGGGCATGCCACTGCCGAGTCAACTCATTTTTATGACCCGAAAGTTACTACAGGTATGCAGGCTTATCGCGAAGGTATGGAATACCTGATCAATAAATTAGGCGATCAGATGCTGATCTACGCCGCTATTTCGCCAAGCTTGGCTACCTGCCGGTATGTACACACTCGTCGTATTGCCTGTGATGCTTTTAAAACGATAAAAGATACACAATATACCCTCAACAGTATAAGCTATGGCTGGTGGCAAACTTTTTTATACAATTATGTTGATGCCGATCACGTAGTATTATCAACAGAAAGTAAAGGCGCCAATCGTGCCCGGATGCTCTCTGCAGCTATTACAGGTACATTTATTACCGGCGATGATTTTTCTGAACATGGGCAATGGAGTGCTAGGGCAAAGGCCTGGTACCAGAATAAAGAGTTGCTTAAAGTTATTGAAAACGGTAAAGCATTTGAACCAGTAGAAGGTAACACCGGCGAAAACGCTTCTGAAATGTTTACACGCAAAATTGGCAACGCGGTTTACCTGGCTGTGTTTAATTACTCAAACGAGCCAAAGCAATTAACAATTGACGCAAAAAGGATAGGACTTTCCCTGCAAAAGAAATATATTGTTCGTGAATTATTGCAGGGTAACCAGGCCAGTATGAATATAAAAATTGGCGCTGCCGATGCCGCTTTGTATAAGCTTGAAGTAAAATAATAGACTGATATAGTAACCTTAAATAATAACCTGATAAAAGTGAGAAAAACGTTTCGAAATCATTTAATACCCTTGTGCCTGTTGGCTGGCGCCACCTTTACCGCAGGTAACAGTTTTGCACAAACGGTAACCATCCCCGTTGAAACCCAGAACAATGCGCTGGTACTGCAAACCGATGCTGGCAAAAACCTGAAGATGGTTTATTTTGGTGCAAAACTGAGCAACACCAAAGAGTATGAAAACATTCAGAAGATGTATAATCAGGCCGATGATTCGGGCATCCTGAATTCGGCCTATACGCCGTCGGGTTCAGCAAATTTGGCCGAGCCCGCCATCACAGTTACCCATGCAGATGGTAATAAATCATTAAGTTTGGCTTATGTGAGCCATGTGGTTACAAAGGTTGATGATGATATATCGCTGTTAACAATCACCCTTAAAGACCCTGTTTATGATTTTGAGGTAAAGTTGTTTTATAAAACCTATTTTAAAGAGGATGTTACCGAACAATGGTCGGTTATCAAGCATAACGAAAAGGGGATTGTAACACTCAATAAATTCGCATCGGCAAACCTAAACTTGAAAGGTGCAGGTTTTTGGCTTAAACAATATCACGGCAACTGGGCGCTGGAAATGCAACCCGAAGAAGCGAAATTAACGCATGGAATTAAAACCATCGACAGTAAGCTGGGAACCCGCGCCAATTTGTATGAGCCATCAATGTTCATGGTATCAATGGATAAACCGGCTACCGAAGATGAGGGCAAAGTTTTATTAGGTGCGTTGGAATGGTCGGGCAACTTTAAAATTGACCTGGAGCTTGATGTTTCCGATAACCTGAGAATAATACCGGGCATTAACAATGCTGCTGCAGAGTATCATTTAAAACCCGGCGAGGATTTTACCACACCGGCATTTGTTTACACCTATTCTAACCAGGGTAAGGGCGATGCCAGTCGTAAGCTGCAACGCTGGGCCCGCAAGTATAAGATTGTGGATGGCGAGGGCTCAAGGCTTACATTATTAAATAACTGGGAATCCACCTATTTTGATTTTAATGAGAGCAAACTTGCCGAATTATTAAAAGATACTAAAAAACTGGGCGTTGATTTGTTTTTACTCGACGACGGCTGGTTTGGCAACAAATATCCGCGTAATGGGGACAACGCCGGTTTAGGCGATTGGCAGGAAAATAAACAAAAACTACCAAATGGCATCAGTTCGTTAGTTGAAGAGGCACAGGCAAATGGCGTAAAATTCGGTATCTGGATTGAGCCTGAAATGATTAATCCGGCCAGTGATCTGTATCATAAACATCCGGATTGGGTAATTAAACAACCTAATCGTCCGGAGAAATATTTCCGTAACCAGTTAGTGCTTGATCTGACTAATCCAAAAGTACAGGATTTTGTATTTGGTGTGGTTGACGATCTGTTCACCAAAAATCCTGATCTGGCTTATATTAAGTGGGATTGCAACGCGGTAATTTACAATGCTTATTCGGCTTACCTGAAAAAAGACCAGTCGCATTTATATACCGACTATGTGCGCGGCTTATATAAAGTGCTGGAGCGTGTAAGGGCAAAGTATCCTAAGGTTCCTTTAATGCTATGCTCGGGCGGTGGAGGCCGGGTTGATTACGGCGCGCTTAAATATTTCACTGAGTACTGGCCAAGCGATAATACCGATCCACTGGAAAGGATTTTTATCCAGTGGGAGTATTCTTACTTCTACCCGGCTATCACCAGCTCAAACCATGTTACGGATTGGGGTAAGCAACCAATCAAGTTCCGTACTGATGTAGCTATGATGGGTAAGCTGGGTTTTGACATTGTGGTAAGCAAACTGGGTGAGCAGGATATGAATTATATACATGGCGCTCTGAAAAGTTATGACGAGTTAAAAGACGCGATATGGCATGGCGACCAATACCGTTTGCAAAGCCCGTGGGATAATGATGCTGCCAGCATTATGTATGTCGATGCCGCCAAATCAAAAGGCGTTGTATTTAACTATCTGGTGAACAATCGTTATGGAGCCGGTACTAAAGTGCCTATCCGTTTAAAAGGCCTTGATCCGCAGAAGAAATATCAGGTTAAGGAAATTAACCTTTATCCGGGTTCAAAATCATCATTGGATAGCGACCTTGTTTTAACCGGAGATTTCTTAATGAACGTTGGCGTAAACCCGCGTGTAAATAGTCACCGCTCAAGTGTGGTTTTACAATTGGATGAGGTGAAGTAGCCCAATTAAAATAAACGCTTATGTAAAAAGCCTGTAGAATGTATTTTCTGCAGGCTTTTGTTTTAAGTGAAAAGTATTTTCATTATTGCTTCACATCAAGGAACGATATCATGGCGGGTCTAATGATGGCGAACAAAAGTATTTTGCAAATGGAAAATATTTTTATAATTTTATTTTCCATTTGTAAATGACTAAAGAAGATATCATTCAAAACGCCCTTAAGCAATTTTTACTGAACGGCATCCGGAAAATGACCATTCAGCAAATCATTGCGCCATTAGGTATATCTACCAAAACAGTATATAAGCATTTTAATAGCAAGGAAGAGCTTTTAGAGGCTTGTCTGGTAATACATTATGGAAGGATGAGCCAGGAGTTTAATGATTTTGGAAGGTCGGATATGGATCCGGCAAATCGGTTGTTCTTTATATTTTTTAAAGGTCTGGAAGAGGATTTTAAAGCGGCGCCTGTATTTTACCATGACCTTAATTATTATTACCCCGAAATTCATGATAATGTACTTTCAAAATATCAGGAAATATATCACAAGTTTATTATAAACGCTATAAAAGATGGAATAGACCAGGGTTATTTTCATCCGGAACTCCACGAGCCCGTGGTATTGGAGACTTTGGGATTATTGTATCGCTCCCTCACCCGAACAGGACAGTATGACAAGTTTGAACTTTCACCCTTTGACCTGGTAGCAAATACCCTTACCATTTATTTAAGAGGCATTTGTACCGCCAAAGGCATCAAAATATTAAATAATCTTAAACCCTTATCATCATGAGAAAAATTTTGCAAACCCTTTTTCTGTTGCTTGTGGCTTTAAAAATTAATGCACAGGATATGAAAACCGTCACCCTTTTACCGGTTCCGCAGCATATAAATTTTACCAGTGGACGTTTCGCGCTAATGGCCAACTTTACCATAGCCGTAAAAACTGACCCAGGTGATAGTATATTGTATTTTGCTGTTAACCGTGCGTTCCAAACACTTAACAGGCGTACAGCGCTGTATTTTGGGCAGCAGCGTATAACGGTTAAAGATGTAAGCGATACCAGTTTGTTTATAATAAATGTAAAACATAAGAAGGGGATGAAAATAGGCAGGGATGAGTCATATTCCTTAACGGTAAGCACCAAAAACATCGTATTGGAAGCTCCTGAAACCATAGGTGCTTTACACGGGCTCGAAACCTTTTTACAATTGGTACAGCATGATCAGGAGGGTTTCTTTTTACCGGCGGTTAATATTCAGGATAGTCCTCGTTTTGTATGGCGCGGCCTGATGATAGACGTGGCTCGTCACTTTATTCCGGTTGATGTAATTGAACGGAACATCGACGCTATGACAGCGGTAAAAATGAACATATTGCACTTGCACCTTTCTGATGATGAAGGTTTCAGGATAGAATCAAAAGTTTATCCCGGGCTACAAAAAAAAGGTTCTTATGGCGAATATTTTACACAGGCACAGATCAGGGAACTGATTACCTATGCTAAGAAACGGGGTATTATAATAGTGCCTGAATTTGATATGCCCGGGCATACTACCAGTTTTTTGGCAGGGTATCCGTATCTGTCAAGTACTCCGGGCGCAATGTATCAGCCAGGTCCGCGTTTCGCGTTTACAGGCAAGCCAATGGATATTATGAATATGATCAATACCAGCCCAACCCCCTCTTTTGATCCTTCTAAAGAGTCCACTTATATTTTTCTGGATAAATTTTTAGGAGAAATGTCCTTACTTTTTGACTCACCTTACATGCACATTGGCGCTGATGAAAACAATGGCGTATCATGGAAAAACAATCCTGATATAGCAGCCTTTATGAAAAAAAACAATATTCCTGACACCCATGCGCTACAAGCATATTTTGTAAACCGGGTGCAGCGGCTGTTAACCAAACATCACGTACATACCATAGGCTGGGAGGAGCTTTTATCCGAAAACCTGCCTAAAGATGTAGCCGTGCAGGTGTGGACAGACGGTTCGAAAATGAATGCTGCCGCCAAACTCGGGCATCCTGTTATTGTTTCCAAAGGCTTCTATCTGGACGTTTTTATGCCGGCCTATACGCATTACCAGAATGATTTGCTGGTTGATAAGCTTTCGGATACGCTTGCATCAAAAGTTATTGGCGGTGAAGCTGCTCAATGGGCTGAAGCAGTTGATAAAGACAATATAGAAACCAGGATATGGCCGAGGGCGGCTGCCATTGCTGAAAGACTTTGGTCGCCTGAACAGGTAAAAGATATTGATGATATGTATCGCCGCCTGTTTCTGATCAATACACAATTAGATGAAATAGGGGTGCAACATATCAGCAGTTATGAACGCGGTTTGAGGCGTATTACAAGAGGTAGAGATATTACACCACTAAAAACACTTACTGATGTTTTAACCCCGGTAAAAGGCTATAAAAAACTTTTCGCCCGAATGACAAAGCCATTAAATGCCACCTACCAAACGGCCCCTTTAACGGATGTATCGGATATTGTTTTTGTTGATTCGGAGATACAAAGACAGTTTCGAATGACCGTGAAACATTACCTGAATAGCCCAAATGAAACAGATGCCGGACTGATTGCCGCACAACTTGAAAAATGGAAAGCTAATAATACCGCATTGGAACCACTAATCAATAGCGGATTGATAAATAATGATATTAATGAAAATGCTAAAAAGCTGTATACAGCCGCGCTAATTGGCCAGGAAGCTTTAGAGCTGTTGAAAAACAAAGAAAAGCCAACGCCTGAACGGGTGAAGGGATGGCTGAATACATTAGATCAAATGAAAAAAGCGTATGGCGAAGTAGACCTGTCAATTATTCCTGAAATTAAAGCGCTTGTTACTCAGCAGATGGAAGCAGAACCTGCCAATTACCCGATAATTTAATGCAAACCAGCATTGGTTAAAACCTTATTCATATTCAAAAGCCTTTCAGCAATACTGAAAGGCTTTATAATTTCCGCAGGATTTATTTATGTTATAAACGTTCCTGCAAATCTATGGTCACCATATCACCAACATCTTTTGAAATCAACTTACGCAGATCGGCTTTTATAGGTAATTTGTGCGTACCGTTGCCGAGGGCCATAAATGAGCTTTGAAATGGGTGACCGTCAACCAGGCCTTTTACTTTCACTAAACCCTTTGTTCCAAAAAACTCAACAGAACCGGGCCAAACCAAATAAGTCCAGCCTCCCTTATTAGGGCTTTTTTGCAGCATTGCTCTAAATTGTTTATCCAGGGTATTCATAATCATTTAATTTATTTGTGATGATGTTCTATACCGCTCCGTTATTTTAACGATTCGGTATAGCTTTTGAAATTGTTCAAAATAGCTTGCCAGCCGCCTTGCTGCATTTCAATAGGGTTGATATCTTCTGCTTCAAAGGTTTCCTTTACTCTTGTGGTATCTCCATCCGGAGTAAACCAGATTTCTACTTTCCGTCCATCGCCGATGGTATAGGCTATTTCTTCGTTGGTTTTTACGCGGTCGTACACACCTCCGAAATCAAAACCGAAGCTCCCGTCTTTAGCCTCCATTCTCGACAAGAATTTACCACCTTCGCGCAGATCGTTTTCTGCCCTGGGGGTGTGCCAGTCGTCAGATGGGCTACACCATTTAACAATATGTTCAGGATCGCTCCAAGTTTTCCAAACTTTTTCAACTTGGGCATTAACGGTAGCTTCTACAGTAATGGATGTTTTTTCTGTTGTAGTCATTTTATTTGTCTTAAGGTAAATAATTCTATTAGTTGATTTTATAATACAAACATAACGTGAACATTATAAAAAGCAACGTGCTGAAAATGACAAATTAAGGGGGATTTTGCGACAATCTATTTTCAAACCAAATATCATGACAAGCCGGTATATTAAACCAACACAGAACGCCTTTTTATATCAACCATGAAATATATTTTATCAATATAAGAAAACGATGCGATAAGCAATGCGGGAATAATAGCCAGGATAAGTCGCTGGTATTCAGAGTAGCCACCCAGGATGGCTATCGTCATCTGGCCGCAAATAAGCAGCCAAAGCACCATGTTAAACCAGGGAGTTTGTCTGTTTTTGATCCATACGATAATGATCAGAATCAGGTCAAGCAAAATAAAAAAGTAAAGGATATTAAAGGTTATATAAAATATTGAATATTCAGCCTTCTCTATCTTAAACGCCAAAGAGCTTCGCTTATGCCCAGCGTAATTGGTAAATATGTTAACAGCCTGCAGATCGAACAGTTTACTGCCAATATATTGCATATAAGCCACAGGCCGGTTTTTTATACAATTAACAATAAAAATATGAACCCTGTCCGGATCAAACCGTTGCATAATGTTTATTCCGCTAACATGTTTGCCTGGGTACTTTTGTTCGAGCTCTGAATTGTATTTTACGGCCGTCGATATTTCGGTGTCGTTACCGTACATGTAAATGTTAGCACCGACAATAACAGCCATTTGATTGCCGTTGCTTATCTGCGAGATGCCGTTAAAACCATTGTTCCTTTTATTTAAAACGGAATAGCCCAGTATTAAAAATATCACAACTACTGATGCCGCCAAACCAGACAGACACATGCTGCGATCTTTTTTGAATATCAGCAATCTTAGCCCCCAAAAAACTATTACCAAAGGCAGCAAATAGATAAACGAAGGGCGCAGCATGATGGCTATAAATACAAACAAGGTAAGCAGCCAGGCTTTTAAATGAGCAGGCTTTTGCAGATAGTTAATCACCATATACATGAAAATTAAGCCGAAGGTAACGGAGAGCGATTCGGTAAGTACCATTTTATCAAAATTGATAATTGGCAGCATTGCACCATACGATATTGAAGCAACGAATATCATAATACGGCTTTTAAAAAACGTGCGTACTATTTTGTAAAACAGAATAATGGATAAAAAAGATATTAAAATTTGCGCGGTAACAATATGGTCAATAAGGCTTTGGCTGCCAAACAGGTTAATCAGTTTTATAAAATACGGATAGACCGGTGTGCGGCGGCCATCTGTTTCGCCTAGCAGTATGTTGGCATGAAAGTTTAAATAAGATGCCGAATCAACGGCAATGGTATTAAGCAATACGGAGTAATAAACGTATCGTATAATTGCGCTGATGGCTAATATCCAGAATAATGGCGCACATATAAGCTGTACCAATTTATCATTCAAGCGACCTTTTTGCGCAATGACCGGCAGTTTTAATTGGACGTTGTTTTTAATGCTCATGTTCCTGTTAGCTAACACCTTTATTATTCGTTATCTACAGGCGAAAGGTTGCTTTAGGCAGCTGTTTTATAGTCAGGTAACAATCTGAAAATATTAGCATTGAGTTTCGTTTGTTGTGGGTTGTAAGAAAATTGTACATTTAAAAAAACTGATTTGAGCAGGGGCTGGCAATTTGTTCTTAGAAATTAATATACAGCCTTATTTCACAATTAAGTCCCAAATACACTAAAGAACTGACACCTGAATAAATTATGAGAATGAAAATTATGTTTTGGCCGGGAATTGCGGCGTTATTCCTGTTTTATTATGGCCATTGCTCTGCACAAACAAGTGTTAGTTTGAAAACCCTGCTCAGGGAAATGACATATGCCGGCGCAGTTGCCAGATGGCCCGCACCTGTATATACAACGATGCAAGCCAGCAGTTACGACAGAAATTCTGTATCGCCCGATCAACCAGGATGGTTTGCCAATGATGACCGGTCACAATACATCAGGACGGAACAAGTGAATGGACGCAAGGAAAAGGTAATGATGGATGCCGATGGCCCCGGTGCTGTTGTCAGATTTTGGCTTACAACTTTCCGGCGCAACGGAAATATCCGGATCTATTTTGACCGCAATACCGAACCAGAATTGGTTATCCCAGCCTATGATCTTATGAAAAGCGGGTTGCCGTTAGGAAAAGCTTTGCTGGAGCCACATTCCAGTTATGAAGCTAAAGAAAAAGGAGGGAGCACACTCTATTTGCCCATGCCTTATGCAAAACATTGCAAAATTACCTGGGAAGATCTGGACACGGATAACCAGCCACGTTATTATCAGATAAATTACCGAACTTATTCGCCAGATACCAAAGTGGGAACGTTTACCCTGTCCGGGTTAAAAAAACTCAAAGAACTTGCAGATTCGGTTGATCAAAAGCTGTTGACCCCGACAAATACCATTCCCGGGCGAAAATCAGAAATGGACTGTACAATTCTTCCGGCAGCAAAGGCATCTTTGAATTTACCTTCCAGATCGCAGGCTGTACGTTTGATTACGCTGAAAATCAAAACCTCAAAAAATGAAGACTATGAACAGGCTTTACGTTCGACTATACTATCTATTGAGTTTGACGGACAACAAACAGTCTGGTGTCCGGTAGGCGATTTTTCTGGCAGTGGTGTTGGCGGTAAGCAGCTGCAAAGCTGGTACAGAACAGTTAGCGCCGATGGAACGGTGATTAGCCGCTGGGTAATGCCTTATCAAAAATCGGCCAAAATTACGCTGTTGAATAAAGGCGCCGTTGCTATCCAGGCTTCTTTGTCGGTCGTTTCTGATAAGTGGCATTGGGATAATCGCAGTATGTATTTTCATGCGGATTGGAAAAATGAAAATAACGTAGCCATAAAACAAACCGAAAAAGACAGACCTGCCGACTGGGAGTTAAACGCGATTACCGGCAAGGGTATTTTCCTGGGAGATGTTTTAGCAGTTTACAACCACATGCATAAATGGTACGGCGAGGGAGATCAGAAGATATGGTCGGATGGCGCTAAATTTCCTGTAGAATTTGGCACAGGAACGGAAGATTACTATAACACTTCCTGGGCGCCGGTAGTGCTGTATCAAACGCCCTTTGCCAACGCACCACGGGCCGATAACCCGGACTCCTACGGGTACAATACGTTCACCCGTACCAGAAATCTTGACGGTGTGACGTTTAATCGTTCCTTTCGTTACACCTTAGAAACCCTCGGCTGGGAAAATGGCCTGTCGGATTTTGCCGCGACTACTTATTGGTACGGCTTTAAGGGTGCTAAGAGCAGCGTAGGGGCAAAACCAGCTGCTACCGAAATTTTGCCGCAGTAACTTTATTATATAAATAAGGCAAATGAACAAAGCGAAATACATAAGATGCGGCAACTGCCACATCTTATGTATGCAATTAAGCCTACTTGCTTTTTTTTAATTGTTCTATCTCGGTCCTAAGATCGTTGATTTGTGCCTGCTGTTCTTTTACAGCGCCAACTAATAACGGCACTAATTTTTCAAGGTTAACCTCTTGTGTGGTAATTGCACGTTGATTGCCCTTGCCTGCTGGATACCAGTGATTGCGGTTACTTACAGCAGATGGGACTATTAGTTTTGCATCATGTGCAGTAAAACCAAATTGTTTACCGGTTGGTAAGTTAAGTTGTTTGTATCCGTTATGGTCATATTCATAACTAACGGGTTGCAGCTTGACAATATAATCGAGAGAATTGACAATAGGTGTAGCGTTGATTTTCAGGGTATTATGATTTACTTGTTGGGCAAATGTAGCTTTACTAACAACTGAGAACAACATAAATAGCAATATGAATTGAAAGGGAAGTTTCATGATTTATAGATTTAATTTTGATAATATTTTTACCTGCCAGCTTTGTGGCAAGAGTTTTTAACAGTAACAATAAAATTAAATCGTATAATTTGGCGGAGGGGTAGGTACAGGGGGAACCCAGGCTAAGTGATGATTGCTTTTTTCGTCTGGATAATCAATTACTTTACCGTGCATGTGGAACTGCGGCAACAAGAGATCAGGATTTAGAGACCAAAATTCTTTCGGGTTGTTTTCTTTGTTTTCGGTCTTTTCTGCTGCATCGTCATCGTCATTAACCAGGCTGCAATCGGTTTGACAAACGCTGGCTTTTTTAAAAATCGAAGTAATTGACACGCCGGTGCTCTCCAGTATAGAAAATATACATACAAATACCAGTAAATATTTTAGCCAGGCGAATTTCATGATAAATATTACTATGCAAACATAGTAAATTAGAAGCTTAAGGCAAAGCAATTTGTAAAGTTATACCTTATTCACCAGGATCGGATATGATGTTTGCCGGCAATATCAATACTCAGTAGCTCCAATGTCAAAGGCGTTACCCGATGGACGTTTAATACCATAAAAATCGGAATTTACCCCATATGTTGAAGCGTTTGCTCCTTTATTAATAAGCGGTGATGCCGAATATAAATGAAAGTTATCCGACTCGTAATTTACAAATCTGCATGAGCTTACACTTGTGCTTGTATAATTATTTGAAGCCGTAAGCTTAACACTGGTGCTCTTTCTGATGATGTAAAGGCCTGATCCTGGGTGTATGATAGCGTTGTTAATGGCTGTATTCATTGGAATAGTTTCGGAGTTTAATTTTATACCACCTAAAACTGGCGCAATGATGGTATTGTTTATAAACCAAAAATGAGGCCCCGGGGTGTATCTTGAATCTGCAAAAATGCCGTAAGCTTTTGAATTTATGATATAGTTATTAAACAATATATTATCTCCCAGGCCGAGCAGGATAATGCCGTTACCGGGCGCGTTCTTGATCAGGTTATTGTAACATTTGCCCCCGGTACCTTCACCTATTTGTATGCCATTGTTTTGGTCATTTGCAAACGGGCTTATCCCTGGAGTTTTAACCGTATTGTTATAGATATAGCATCCTGAAGTAGCGCTGCCCACCTGAATACCTTCACAGCCGGTAGAATCGGTTATATTTTTGTATATTTTGGCATTCACTACATCATGAGGTAAAACCTTACCACAGGCAAGTGATACCCCGTCGGCATAAAAGGAATTTCCTATATACAGCCCTTCACCACCTGTTTTGTGAACATAGTTGTTATGAATGATGATATTTTTCATTGTAAAATGGCCCCGCCAGGTTGTAGCGTCGCATGTAGGGTCGGTTTTTGCCATAATACCCGCAAATCCGCTATTACGAACTTCAACATTTGCGATCTCAAAATCAGAGCTCAAATTATCCATTGTCATGCCGATGTTGCCGCCATTTACATTAAATCCGTAGGTAACACCTGGAGCTCCGTTTCCTAATACTTTGAAATACTGGCAGTTTTGTGTCTTAAAAGCATATGAAGCAGTAGCTGTTGTTGAAAAGGTTACTTTACCACCCTTATTAATAAAAATTATAGGATTTGCCGCTGTCCCTTTAAAGTTTTTAAGCAGCAAAGCGCCTCGGGTTCCGGCAGGGATACACACTGTAGATCCGGCCGGTATCTTTGTTCCGTCAACCATCCATTCAGAAGGCTGAACAGTATAATTGCAGTTAGCAACTGCCTGGGTACTCAGGGTTTCGGGAATTGTATCTTGAGCAGGAGTGGAGTTTGGCGCCGTTTCGGCTACGTTTGTACTTTTGGTACACATTACAAAAGATGATATAATAAGTATGCCAGCTATCAGGCGTATGAAGTAATTTTTATTTTCCATTTATAAGTTTAAGGCAGGTGCTAAAATATATCAGATTTAGAAATCCATCATATTTTAGCTTTTCGTGCTTCTGTGAAGCCACACATTATACGTTGCTTTTTATATATTGTTGTTTAAACATGCAGGAATAAGTTAATCCTGGCGCCACTATTGGAATTGTGTTTAATGCCCTAATATAATGGATAATTTATATAAATACCCGTGATATCCGATTTTGCGTGAGGAGAGTGTGAACCAATAGCGCTGATTATTTTTTCTTATGAATACGAATTCAGACTGTTGTTAAAACAGAAAGGGTTAAAAATATATATTTTTATTTTAAAAGTTAAGTAAAATATGAGTGGATTTTTTAGCTTTATAATAATTTTGAATACGTATTCATGTATTATAAACTTATAACCTATTAAAGAAATCGTCATAGAGATGAAAAGCAAAATTCTGATACTCATTTCACGAGCGTTTATCCTCTGCTTGTTTAGCATTCCCTCAGTTTATGCGGCAGATAAAACCGACTCACTTAACCAACATATGGATGTTTGGCTGGAAAGCGCTTTAAATAAAGTGTTTCCACAATCACCGGTGCTGCAAAGGAGTAATATGACACTACTCGCCGCCCGAAACAGCAAGATATCTTTTCAGGTGGCATTCCATAACCAAATGAAGGATCAAACGCAGATTGCTTGCGTTGTAGAAGGCGGAGATATCCATACACAGGTGCGATATGTAGGACTGGTGCCTTTCCCGCATTTCAATACTGATGTAAGCAAAGAGGAAATAGACGGTATTGGCTATTTGCCGGGGATGTTACCCGAACCGCTTTACCCTGTTTCCAAATCCGACGCAACACCTTATGCCAGCCGTTCATTTTGGATAACCTTAACCGTACCGGCAGCGATATTGCCCGGCGAGCATGAGTGTAAAGTAAAACTATCATGGACAGAAGGAAAAGCGCAGAAGGAACAGCACCTTTCGGTTAAAATTAAGGTGGCTCGTTTGGTGGTCAAACCGCGTCATGATTTTCACGTAACCCATTGGTGGCGGGGCGAAGCCACAGCGTTGTATTATAAAACAGCGTTGTATGATGAACGCTGGTGGCAGCTCACCCGCGCGCAAATGAAAAACCTGATTGAACACGGCAATGATGTGGCTTTTATTCAAAACCTGTTTGAATTGCGGGCTGTATTTAAGAAACCCTGCCAAATGCTGATTGTTAATGAAACCAGCCCGGGCAAGTATACTTTTGATTGGACAAACGTAAAACGGTTTGTTGATATGTGCCATGAATTAGGTTATGCAAAGTTTGAGTGGGCCCATTTATGGCTGTACTGGGGGGTAGCGGATGCCATGCACATATATGCTAAAAACGAAGATGGTACGTATAAAATGTTATGGGATGAGCACTTGAAAGCTACAGACCCTGTATATATTAATTTTTTGAAGCAATATCTTCCGGAATTCCATCACTTTTTAAAGAAGGAGAATTTATTGGAAAACTCTTATTTCCATTTATCCGATGAGCCATGGTCTGAACATATCGAAAACTACAAAAAAGCAAGAAATATTCTGCATGAATTAGCGCCCTGGATGAAAGTAATGGACGCGCTGAGCGATATAAGGTATGGCCGTGAAAAGCTGACTGATATTCCGGTTCCTATTATCAGTTCGGCTGAAAGTTATTTAAAAGAAGGTATACCGCATTGGGTTTATTATTGTACCGGGCCGCGTGGGCCATGGCTTAATCGTTTTTACGATACCCCTTTGGCAAAAATACGCATGTCGGGCTTTCTGTTCTATAAACTAAAAGCGCAGGGTTTCCTGCACTGGGGATACAATTTTTGGTATAAGCTGGATACCGAACAATCTATCGATCCATTCAATGAGGGTGCTGCTACCGCCTATCCGGGTATAGCCGAGGGCGATCCGTTTGTGGTTTATCCGGGGCCCGATGGTCCGTATGACTCTATCAGATGGGAGGTTTTCGCAGAAGCGTTGCAGGATTATGCCATACTGCAATCTGCAGGGATAAATCCAGACAGTCAGTTACTTAGTGATATTAAAAGTTATCGTGATTTTCCGAAGCAGGAAGCGTGGATAAATAATATAATGGTAAAGTTGTTAAAGTAGTATGGTTCCTGATTTAGGCTGGTGCTTGCGGTTCAAAAGAAGAAGACGTCCGATTAAGGGCGCCTTCTTAAGTGACCAAAGTACAACCGTCGAACAGCTCACACCAATTTTCGATCGCTTTCAGTTATAGGTTCGTCATTAAAACTGGTAAAATTCATTTGCACATATCCATTGTCGTCAAACTCAAAAACCTGTACACCATAACTTCTATACCATTGTCCGGCAATATCATGCCATTCACACTCAAACCTTACAGCCATCCTGCCTTTAAGTGCCCCCCAAAGATCCAGCTTTAGTTTAAAACCCAATTGTTGTTCCCATTTACGGTTTAAGAATTGTTTAATTTCTTCATGTCCGTTCAAAAACTCTGTGCCATAGCGAACTTCAGCCTCAGGAGCATAACCTGTTATTACTTTTTCCGGGTCAAGAGTGTTCCATTCGTCTTCTATGATTTGTAATTTTTGTGCCGCGTTTTCCATATCCCATGGGGGTAGCGGAAATCTTTGTTCTATTGTCATGATGCAAATGTCATTGTTTGCAAAACCTGGCAACATGGATAAATCGGGTAATGACATGGATAAACCATAAGCGATCACGAAATTATTATCATAAAAATTTAGCTTTTGTTGGGTATCAGATACTTTCACGGTCAAAGCCAACCGTATCTCTGAAATACTGAGGAGATATAGCCACATTGCTCTTAAAAAAACGGCTAAAATAAAACTCGTCATTAAACCCCAATTCGTAAGCGATCAACTTAACGGGTTTGGAGGTTAGGTATAACTGTCTCTTTGCTTCAATAATTATTCTGTCAGCTATGAGGTTTGACAATGTCTTATTAAAGTGAGTTTTGCTTATTCTATTTAACGCTGCGGTGGAAATGTTTAGTAATTCAGCATAGTCGCCAGGACTGTGAAGTAGTTTGAAATGCTCCTCAATGGCATTTTTTAAATTACTTAGAATAACCGGTCTTTTTTCAATTGAAGCATATTCCAAATGCGTCTGTTTAATTTTGATTCGGGAGGCGTTGATCAGCAATATTTTTAAATAAGATATCAATACCTCGAGTTGATGGGTTCCCGTACGTTCCATTTCAATTTTAAGCCCGGTTATAATTGTTAACAAATATTGCGTTTCATCAATAGGTAAATTGATGATCGGTGACGCATAAATGTTATTAAAAAGAACGCCATTGCATGAAACTTCGTTCCGGTGTTTATGAAGACAAAAAAACTCAGGATGAAAATTAACCATGATCCCTTTGAAACCCTTTTCGCATTGGATCTTAAACGGCTGATAAAGAGAAAAGCACATAAGGCTATTTTCCTTAAAGCTGTATTCTGAAATATCGGCCATAAGACTTCCTTTACCTGATAAAATCAAGATCACAGAAAAATAATTATACTGCTTTAAACTATTAAAATACTCATCATTCTCAAACGTGAAAACTTTAAAAACCAAAGATTTACTTTGAGGGTTAAATAATTCTAATGCGTTGTCGTTCATTATTAATTTGTTTAATTAAAATAAAAAAAGTTTATATCAACTATGGAGTCTCTATGGTCAACAAACTTAACTCCTTTATAAGTGATCATAAGAAAATTATAGATTTGAAAAAGTAAGTGTTGGTCTGTGTTTTTTGTATTCGAGTTCACTTTAGAATATTTTGTACTCCAGACGATACAAATTTCGAACTGTTCTTCAACGTAAGCATTGCCAATAATTTCGTGCATCAAAGGGACCTTATCACTCATTCAAAATAAATTTTGAAACCACGCTTAAAAATCACATCTTTAGTTAACCTTTTGTAATTAAACCAATTTGAAAAAGTTTGTTGCTCTGATGTTATTAAACATTCATCTGCTGAATATTGGCGGGCAGCTGGCATTTCGTCAATATTTGGTTTATAAAACAGACAAGTTTTTTACTGAGCAAACCCGCAAAGGCCTTTACAATTGTAAGGATTTAACAGAGATAATTATTCCTGTTAATCTGCCCAATATTCACGATTGGGCAAATTTTGAAAATATCGTTGGGCAAATCCAGTTTGGATCTGTCAATTACAATTATGTAAAAATGAAAATGACACGGACAGGGCTTCACCTGATGTGTATTCCCAATTACGACACTACCCAATTGGTCGGCAATAATGTATTAAATACCAAAAGCGCCAAGGATAACCCCGTTCCGCAAAAAGACCATGTTCCCTTCAAAATCATTGTGCAAGAAAATCTAAATATCTCTTTTGCTCAAATTGAGTTTAACTGCCCCATAAAAACATTACAACAACCTGCAGTACGAGCTGTACAGCCGTTGGTTCATTACCACCAGGACATTCCTGAGCAACCACCTAAAACTGCCTGTTAACCCCTCTCTACAATCTATTTTTTCTGGATAGTGCTGTTAGTACTATTGAATTGCTTTATCTGAATTAGTCTGCACAATAAATAGTTTGCCTTGGTGTGTTTAACCTTTGGCAAAAGTTGCGGTACATATCGTATAGCGCCAATAGGAACACCACTCTCCGGCCAATTTTTAAATCTCAAATTAAGCTCATGCCATATATTCCGCTTGAATCACATTTGCCTGGTATTACCGGGCTACTGGAGTACCGTAAAGATAGTGCGGCTCCTATTCGCGATCTGACACAGATTTTACTGCGTGGACCTTCTACATTATCAGAAGGCGATCGCGAACTGATAGCCACAATTGTATCACACGGCAACCAATGCAAGTTTTGCACCACAGCCCACACGGCCGCCGCCGATCTCTATTTTGGCGAAAACGATACCGCGCAAAGAGTTAAAGAAAACATTGAAACTGCACCTATTAGTGAGAAAATGAAAGCCTTGCTCACAATTGCCAAACTAACAGGCCAAAGCGGCAAAAATGTAACCACAACCGAAATCAACAGGGCTAAGGCCGCAGGCGCTACTGATGTTGAAATACATGATACCGTGCTTATTGCTGCTTTATTTTGCCTCTATAACCGCTACGTTGACGGGTTGGCTACCGCATTACCGGCCGATGCTGGCTATTACAATGTATTGGCAGATCGACTGGTTAACCATGGCTATACCCGGTTACCGCAAGGCTATGATCATTTAAAAAAATAAAGCCCTATTCTAATTAATTTGAACTCAGTCACATGAAAAAACTTTTATTCATCATATTATTACTATCATCAGTAAACTTGTTTGCACAACAGGAAAATAAAATAACGGGTACCTTAACCGACGCCGCTACCGGCTCTCCGGTTGCCGGCGCAGGTATTAGCATAAATGGAAAACTAACCGGTACCATAACCGATTCAAAAGGTAATTTTAGCCTTAATCTTAATAAAATAAAACCACCCTTTACGCTGCTGATAACAGCTGTAGGTTATGAGCCTATAGAAAGTAATGTTACTTCTATAGGCGAAGTTGTTAATCTCAAGCTACAGCAAAAATCCATCATACTTGATGAGGTAGTGTCGTCTGCAACGCGTATTAACCAAAGCATTTTGCAATCGCCGGTTAGTATCGAGAAAATGAGCCTAAAAGCCATCAAAGAAAACCCTTCGTTCTCTTTTTATGATGGACTACAAAACTTAAAAGGTGTTGAAGCAGTAACCAGCAGCTTAACCTACAAGCAGGTAAACACCCGGGGCTTTAACAGTACCGGAAACAGCAGGTTTTTGCAACTGGTTGATGGTGTTGACAACCAAACCCCAGGCCTTAATTTTTCTGTAGGTAACCTTTTTGGTGCGTCTGACATTGATATTGAAAGTGTGGAAGTTATTCCGGGTGCCGCCTCCGCATTGTATGGACCGGTGGCATTCAACGGCTTATTATCTTTAAAAACAAAAGATCCGTTCAAATACCAGGGTTTAACTGTACAGGTAAAAACAGGCCTTAACCATTTTGGCGAATCAGCTGTAAAGCCTCAGGGATTATATGATTTTGCTGCCCGGTATGCCAAAGCTTTTAACGATAAGTTTGCCTTTAAACTAAATGCATCATACCTGACCGGGCGCGATTGGTATGCTGATGATTATACAGATGTAAGTGCCTCTACGCCCGCAGCGCAGCGCGGTCCCAATAACCCTGGCCGCGATGCTTTGAACATTTATGGAGATGAAGTGTCACGCACATTGCCGGGTATTGGTTTGGTATCACGCACAGGTTATGAAGAGAAAGACCTAATGAACTACAATGTTTACAGCCTTAAATTAAACGGTGCGCTGCAATACCGTATCAATAATAATTTAGAGGCAATTTACCAGTATAACTATGGCCGTGGTACTGCAAGCTATACAGGCAGTAGCCGTTTTGACCTGAATAATTTTGTGCTGCAAACACACCGCGTAGAATTAAAAGGTAGCAACTTTTTTGTGCGCGGTTATTCGGTTTCAGAAAATTCGCACGATTCTTACAACACACGCTCGCTTGCACAGTTCATTAACCGCGATTGGGTAAAGGACTTGAATGGCAATACCGTAACACCAGATAAAGCAGATGATACCTGGTTTACCCGTTATTCAGCAGCATATACTGGCAATGCAGCCGGCGTAACAGCTCATGATAACACGGCTGCCAGAGCCTTTGCCGATCAGGGCCGTTTTTTACCGGGTACCGAAGCTTTTAACAGCGCCAAAGATGCATCCATCCATAATTATGGATTGAGCGGCGCAGGTGTATTCAGCAACAGCAAGTTTTACCATGCCGATGGTCAATATGATTTTACCCAGGTTATCAAGATATTTGAACTACTTGCAGGCGGTAGCTTTCGCGATTATCGCATGTTTACCAACGGAAGCTTATTTGATGACAAAACCAACCGCGTAACCATACAGGAATATGGCGCGTTTTTACAAGCTGCAAAAAAACTGTTTGACGACAACCTAAAACTTACAGCTTCCATCCGTTATGATAAAAACGAAAACTTTAAAGGCAGTTTTACCCCTCGTTTTTCGGCAGTTTATACCGTTGATAAAATGCACAATTTCAGGGCATCCTATCAAACAGGCTTCCGTAACCCAACTCCTGTTGATCAGTTTATTCACCTTAACGTAGGCCCAATTACCATATTAGGTGGTGCACCTAAAAACAGTGCAGGGTTAAACGTTTATGAAAACTCATTTACTGCGTCGTCTGTAAGTGCTTTCGGCGCTGCATTTGGCGCAGCTATGCAGGCAGGTACGCCTTTCCCGCAAGCTGTTGCAAACAATAAAAACCTGCTGCAAAAATCAAACGTAGCGTATATAAAACCTGAGCAGCAAAAAGCATTTGAAGTGGGTTATAAAGGCCTGATTGATGACAACCTTTTAATTGATGCAAACTACTACTATAGCAGTTACACCAATTTTATACTCAATACGGTAGTTATTCAGCCCGAAAATCCTGTTGTTGCTGCCGATGGTACAATTAACACCGCGGCTGCGAGTGATATCCCTAACGGTAAGGTTCATGCGTTTCAATTATACACTAATGCGCCCGACAAGGTATCGGCCCAGGGAGCAAGCGCCGGCCTTACTTATTTATTTGGTAAAGGCTATGCATTAGGAGGCAACGCCACTTTATCAACCTTTAACCTGCGCAATGCCAATCCGAATAACATCGCCGCTTTTAACACACCAAAATGGGCAACCAATGCCACTTTTGGCAACAGCAACGTTGCCAGCGACTTTGGGTTTAACGTGGCGTGGCACTGGCAAAGCGCATTTGATTGGTATGGTACCTTTAATGGCACCCGTCCGGGGCGTGTAAATGCTTATTCGGTGGTTGACGCACAGATCAGCAAAAAACTTCCAAAATTCAAATCGACTGTTAAACTGGGCGGCAGTAATATTTTTAACAAGCAAATTTACCAATCGTATGGTTCGCCGGCCATTGGAGCCATTTATTATGTATCGATAGTATTTGATGACCTTTTAAAATAAATAACATGAGCACACTTATAGTTAATGAGGCAGCTGCAAAACCACAAACAGGTATCAGCGCAGCTTACCGGGTTATGTTATTCTCCATTTGCTTTTTAAGCAGTGCATTGGGGGGCACAGTATCTACCTTAATGTCTACCTATTTACCCGTGGTAGTGAAAGACTTGCAAGGTAATTTGCCTGCTGATGAGATCAACGCGGTGAGCGGATATATCAACGCCATTTTTATTTTTGGCTGGGCTTTAGGAGGTTTTACCTGGGGTGTTATCAGCGATAAAATGGGGCGTAAAGCCACATTACTCATGGCAATTAGCTGTTACGGTATATTCACCATACTTACCGGGCAAATGCCCAATTGGTGGGGTGTTGTGCTATGCCGTTTCATGAGTGGTTTTGGCGTAGGCGGTGTGCTGGTAACAACCATTACACTCGTAAGCGAGGTTTGGCCCGCCAAAAGCAAGGCTGTAATTATCGGCATTTTATCTATCGCTTTTCCGGTGGGTATTTTTTCGGCGGGCGCTATCAATTTTGTGGTATCGTCCTGGCGGTCAGGCTTCCTCATCGGTATAGTGCCACTGGCACTTGCTTTAATCGGAACCTGGGTATTAACCGAATCGCAAAGCTGGCTCACTTATCGTAACGATATTGTCAACCGCAACAACCCATTGAATAAGCTCCTGTCACCTGCTCATCGCCGCGAACTCATAGTAGGTTCGTTAACCTTTGGCACTATGCTGATAGGCTTGTGGGCCATATTTTCGTGGCTCCCAACCTGGGTGCAAAGCCTTATTACCGATCATGATGCCGCTAAAGAGCGTGGCTTAAGCATGATGTTTTTAGGCATGGGCGGTTTAACCGGTGGTTTTTTATCGGGATGGATGGTAAACCTCTTAACATTACGCCGGTCAATGCTCATTTGTTTTGCGGTATGTGCTGTGCTGTCATTCGTGCTGTTTAAAACTAACAATACGTTCAGCCCGGTTATCTACGCGGAAATAGGTATACTGGCTTTATTTTTTGGTGCAAGCCAGGGTGTATTATCGGCTTATATACCACAGCTATTTTCAACCGGTATCAGGGCCACAGCTACCGGTTTTTGTTTTAACATAGGAAGGATATTTACGGCCACCGCTGTATTATTTGTAGGTGTGCTGGTATCAACTCTTGGCGGATATGGCAATGCGATTTTCATTTTCTCGTTAGTTTTTATAGTAGGCTTTCTGGTAGTACTATTTGGGCACGAAAAGAAGGTTAAAAGTTAGAATTTCAAGCGCGTAAGTAAAGAATTAAATAATTGATCAATTACAATCTAAATAAAAAATCATGGCACATATTAATGTACCCGAAGGGGTCCCCGGCATCCGCTCACTCGTGATGTTCAGGCCCGAAACAGGTAAACCACTTTATGAACTGGCTCAAATTTTATTGCGTGGCGAATCTACCTTATCACCAGCTGAGCGTGAGCTGATAGCGGCTTATGTATCGTACCGCAATAACTGTACGTTTTGCTACAGCAGTCACGCTGCCGCCGCGAGATGTTTGTATGAGGATGATAAACCTATTGTTGATGAGGTGTTGAAAGACATGCAACAGGCGCCCATAAGCGACAAGCTGAAGGCCCTGTTAAACATAGCCGGTAAAGTACAAATATTAGGTACAGAAGTAAAGCAAACCGATATTGATGCAGCTAAAGCACTCGGAGCTACCGACCGGGAATTACATGATACCGTATTGATAGCGGCTTCCTTCAGCATGTTTAATCGTTATGTTGATGGTTTGGCCAGTCTTACACCAACCGACCCTGAAGCTTATGTTGAGATGGGGGTACGTATGGCGAAGGGTTATACTTTACCGCCGCAACCGCAGCAATAATTATTCATTATAAAAAAACACCATGGCACATATTGAATTAAATAACGACCTGCCCGGCATCAGGGGATTGATGTTTTACCGGCCAGAAACAGAAGCTCCTTTAAATGCACTTGCTGAATTCTTGTTACGCGGCGACAATACCTTAAGCCGCGGCGAGCGTGAACTAATAGGCACTTACGTATCTTATTTAAACGATTGCTTTTTTTGCCAGAATGTGCATGGGGCTGCCGCCGGCCATTACCTGGATTGCAACATGGAGCAGATAGATGCCATCAAAGCCGACTTCACCTCGGCCAGCCTGCCACCCAAAATGAAGGCTTTATTAGCCATTGCGGCCAGCGTGCAAAAAGGCGGCAAGTATGTAACTCCGGAACAGGTAGATGAAGCCCGGCAGGAAGGTGCTACAGATAAAGAAATTCATGATACGGTGCTGATAGCCGCATCCTTCTGCATGTTTAACCGTTATGTTGATGGCCTGGGCACCTGGGCACCACAGGACAGATCGTTTTACATTAACCGCGCCCCGCAAAGAGCCATTGAAGGTTATGCGGGCAGCATTTTAAAGTAAATTTTGGACGTTATCCGATTGGAAACTAAGATCCCTGATAGGGTCTTTGATTTCGTATGTGTGACCCAAAAGTACGCCTGTTGAACTCATTTATTGCGGATTGTAAGCGAATAGTAGCCTTAAGGAGAAAAAAGGATATTTAACGGCGTAAAATCAGCAGTTTTTAAGATTTGATCCAAAATGTATCGAACCCCTCCGTCTTTTGATTAATCGGAGGGTGAGAATAACCCATTGATTAATGATAAAATATCTTGAAAAATTTTAAAACTCATCCATACTGCGTCTTTGATTGCGGCAAGTTAATTTGAAAGTGCCGGGTTCACCAAGATTAGCGAATCACCGCGTATCATGAGGCAGATTACGAAAAGAAGCAAAAAAATCTTCACTTATTTAAAGAAAAGCAAAATCTAAAAAGCTGCATTTTTTTCATTATATCAAATAGTTATATTAGATTTTATTATCATTGTGTTGTATTTACGCATTGAGTACTCAAGACCAATAAGCCAATAAGAAACACTACATCTTTACTCTTTCAATAATTTGTTTTGCCATGATCGGGATTTAGCTAAGATACGTACTCGGATCAGGTAAAAACAGGACTACGATGTCAATCGGTAGTAGGGGAGGATTTTGCGCAGAAAGGATCTTCATTGACAGACGGCATGTGGCAAATTGTTGCTAATACAAAAGGGCAGGATGTTGCAGATAGTACAAACAAGTCAAATGAAATAAGTCCCAATGAAAAGAATCTGCTTTATTTTTACATTTTTACTCTGGTTGGGTTGCATGGATGGCTATGCGGCGAAGGTGGATACGCTTAATATTTCAAGCCAGATCATGCAAAAAACGGTTAAAACCGCTGTGGTATTACCTGCGTCTTACCAGGCTTCCCGGCAGAACTACCCGGTGATATACCTGCTGCATGGCGGGCAGGGTAATTACCGCGACTGGCTAACAAAAACCGATGATAAGCTGATGCTGCACAAACTTGCCGATCAGTATAATTTTATCATTGTTACCCCCGATGCGGGGCTGATGAGTTATTACTTTGACAGCCCGCTGGATAAAGGCAGTCAGTACGAAACCTTTATAACTAAAGAACTGGTAGAAAAGATAGACGGAACTTACCGCACCGTAAAAGACCGTAAGGGCAGGATTATAGCCGGCCTGTCAATGGGAGGTCATGGGGCGATGTACCTATCCACACGGCATCCCGATATGTATTGCGCTGCCGGCAGCATGAGTGGTGTAATGAATATCAACACCGCTACCTGGAATGTACCACCCGAATTTGCCAAATCGCGCAGCGCCAACTTTGAACATTTGCTTGGCCCGCCAACGGATACCGCGAACCCGTACCGCGAATATTGTGCTGTAGGTATGGTTGATAAGATGAAGGTCAACGATGTAAAGCTGATTTTTGATTGTGGGTTTGATGATATCATGATTAAACCCAACCGCAAATTGCATCAGCTATTATTAGCCAACGGTACACCACATGATTATATTGAAAGGCCGGGCAAACACGACTGGCCTTACTGGAGCAGCGCGGTATCGTACCAATTCCTGTTCTTTCAAAAAGTATTTTTGGCTAACGGAACCATACATTAAAACCATATGCTATCGATCCTGGGTTTTTTAACTATTATCGTTTTTTTATCGCTCATATTTACAAAGCGGCTTTCGGTTTTGCTTTCGCTCATTATTGTACCGGTAATTTTTGCCCTTGTCGGCGGGTTTGAGCCAAAGGAAATAGGCGAAATGATATTGACTGGAATTAAACAGGTAGCCCCAACAGGGATATTGCTTGTGTTTGCGGTATTGTATTTTGCCATCATGATTGACACAGGTTTGTTTGATCCCATCATCAAGCGAATTATTAAGCTGGCCAAAGGCGATCCGCTTAAGATTACGTTGGGTACCGCCATATTAACGATGTTGGTTCATCTGGATGGTGACGGCACCGCCACTTTCATGATCACCATAACTGCCTTGTTGCCGATATATAAAAGACTGGGGATGAATAAACTGATTCTACCTTGTATCGTGGCCTTAAGTGCTGGTGTCATGCACCTGGTTCCCTGGTCGGGTACGCTGGCAAGGGCGCTTAATGTGATGAAGACGGATCCGACCCATCTCCTGATCCCGGTCCTTCCGGCCATGGCATGCGGCATTTTATGGGTATTGAGTGTTGCTTACTGGCTGGGCCGGCAGGAGCGTCGTCGTTTGGGCATTGTACATCTGGATTATGACCATGAGCAGGAACTTTCGGAAAATCAAAAAAGAATACGTCGTCCGCAATTATTTTGGTTCAACGGTATATTCACTGTTTTGTTGATAGTAGCCCTGGTTTTGGGTCTTGTTCCTCCCGCAGCTCTTTTTATCATGGGTTTTGCGGTGGCCTTATTGGTCAACTATCCATCCCAGGTGGAACAACGGAAGAGGTTACAGGAACATGCTGCAAACGTATTTTCCGTTTCGGTCGTAATTTTCGCAGCGGGAGTGTTCTCCGGTATCCTTTTGGGTACAAAAATGATCGATGCCATGGCGCTGTCTATGGTTGCTATTATACCCAAAGAACACGCTGGCTATTTGCCTGTACTGGTAGGTGTAACAGGGATGCCGTTAAGTCTGGTATTTACCCCCGATGCGTATTATTTCGGCGTTATCCCTGTTTTGAAAACAGCGGCAATGCATTATGGCTTAAACAGCATAGAAATAGGCAGAGCCGCTATATTGGGCCAGATGACAACCGGTTTTCCCTTGAGCCCTTTAACAGCGTCTACTTTTGTGCTGGTCGGCTTATCTGAAGTAGAGCTGGCGGATCATCAGAAGTTCACCTTCAAATGGGCCTTGGGAACAACACTAATCATGACGCTTA
Organism: Mucilaginibacter sabulilitoris; assembly: GCF_034262375.1. Lineage (NCBI taxonomy): Bacteria > Pseudomonadati > Bacteroidota > Sphingobacteriia > Sphingobacteriales > Sphingobacteriaceae > Mucilaginibacter > Mucilaginibacter sabulilitoris. Next base: position 5,421,260 of record NZ_CP139558.1, on the reverse strand, counting down.
TCGCAATATTAACCGGGGCTATTCATATATAAACTATGCAAAAAAACAAAGTTAGGATTGGTTGTGGCGCCGGATTTTCAGGGGACAGGCTGGAACCCGCGGTGGTTTTAGCCGAAAAGGGGGCGCTTGATTATTTAGTATTGGAATGCCTTGCCGAACGCACCATCGCGTTGGCCCAAAAAAGAAAAGCGGCTGATTCCATGCAGGGATATGACCCGCTTTTGGAACGTCGGATCGAACTGCTGCTGCCCGTGCTTAAACAGAACAAGGTGCGGCTGATCACCAATATGGGTGCGGCAAATCCAGTTGCAGCGGCTGATGAAATTATTAGAATAGCCAAAAAACAGGGTATTTCAGTTAAGGTAGCAGCGATAACAGGTGATGATGTTTTGGAACATTTCACCGGTGAAGAGATCGCTATGGAAACAGGGAAACCCATTTCCTGCTCCGGTCAGCTTTTGTCTGCAAACGCTTATCTCGGAGCGGATGCTCTTTTGCCGGCTTTACAGTCTGATGCTGATATCATAATTACTGGACGTGTTGCTGATCCTTCTTTGTTTGTTGCACCCTTGGTGCATGAATTCGGTTGGTCGTTAGATGACCCGGATATTATCGGGAAAGCAACCGTGACGGGGCATTTGCTGGAATGTGCAGGGCAGATTACCGGGGGATATTTTGCTGATCCGGTAAAAAAGCCGGTCGATAATATGCATACACTGGGACATCCCTTCGCGGATGTTTACGCTGATGGCAGCTCCATCATCGGCAAAGTTGAAGGTACTGGCGGTAGCATCACCCTGGCAACGGCCAAGGAACAGTTGTTGTATGAGGTTACCGATCCACATGCTTATTTTACGCCGGATGTCATCGCGGATTTTACGACTGTCAGTTTGCGGCAAACAGCTTCAGATTTGGTAGAAATGAATGGAGGAGGTGGTTGTATAAAACCGCAGTCACTAAAAGTAAGTATTGGTTATAAGGCGGGTTTTAGAGGAGAAGGCGAGATTACTTATGCCGGTGCCCATGCATTGGAGCGCGCGAAATTGGCCGGGAAAATTATCAAACAGAGGTTAAATGACAACTTTTCGGCGCTCAGGTTTGACTACATCGGGCATACTTCAGTTCATCCATCATCATTAAGCAGCGACTATAAACCCTATGAAGTAAGGCTTCGGGTAGCAGGAAATGCACTTCATGAACGAGAAGCGGCGATCATAGGAGAGGAGGTAGAGGCACTTTATACCAACGGCCCAGCGGGAGGTGGTGGCGTGCGAAAGTACACCAATGAAGTGATCGGGATCGTATCCACCCTGATTGACAGGAACAAAATACAGGCAAAGATAACCTTGAAAGAATATGAGCATCAGGCTTTATGATATCGCACATAGTCGCGCGGGAGACAAGGGTAATACGCTCATTTTGTCCCTTATTCCCTATGAAGAAAAGGACTATGATTTATTATGTGAACGAGTGACAGCCGAAAAGGTCCGCCTTCATCTAAAAAGTATTCTGCATGGTAACGTCATTCGCTACGAAATGCCCAATATCCATGCTTTACAGTTTGTATGTAGCCAGGCATTATCCGGAGGCGTTACCACATCTTTGGTGATGGATACCCATGGTAAGACATTAAGCTACGCTTTATTGGAAATGGAAATATAGCATCTGTAAAACAAGGAAGCTGTTTGTTATAATAGCATTAGTAATAGGATAAAAAGCCATACTCAAATTGTCGTCGAAGTATAATTAAAAATACCCAGCCCGGCGAATGTACCATCTATTCCTGACAAGATAAATCCATATTAAATTATGAACTTCTATTTTAACATATATAGCTTTCGAAATAGGATTTTTTTGAGTTTCTAAGTGCCCTTCATTAGCTATGCTAATAAATATTTGTGATTTTTTTAATTAATGCCACAATTCTAAGCCATTGCATATTATACCTCTACGTTGATTTAAAAATATATCACTTTTGAAGGCATGTTTTGAAGACTAAGTCATGGAAAATTGCTTTTCAATATGATATTGCCTCTTTGTCCCCTCTTTTTTGCCGTTTAGCCCCTTTTGTTTTCTGTGTTTTTAAAAGACTTTGCTCTCACGAATAGTCATATCGAAATGACCATCGTGTAAACCAATTATTCTTTTAATAAAACCATCATGAGAAAGATTCTGAAAGTAGCGTATGCTCCGGAGAAAGGAAAACCGCCGGCATCTTAATTAAAAACGCTTCACGAAAATGCCAGGGTACACCTGCCATGGGAATTGTATGTTATAGCTGATTCCGGGAACTGCATTTCTTCATTTAAAGACATGCTTTTCGGTTGTCGGCGGCTTTTTACCGGCCATGTTGACATATTGCTGCCCTGCTTATCCAACCCAACAACTTAAATTATTTATAACCCAATTATGAAACGAAAATTACTTATTTCAAATTATTTGTATTCCAGGGGTTTCCGCACCACATTTAACGCTTTGGCATTGTTCATATTGCCAATTGGTGCTAACGCGTCAACCCCCAGTTTATTAACTCACCACAACAGGCCTATATCAGCTCGAACAGCTTCTTATAAAGCTGCAATTACTGTAAAGGGCTCTGTGGTTGATGCTACTAATGATCAGCCGCTGGTAGGAGTTTCTATCAATGTAAAGGGAACTAATAAAGGTGCGCTAACTGATATAAAAGGCAACTTTCAGCTTAGCAATGTACCCGAAAATGCTGTGTTCGTGGTAACTTATATCTCCTATGAGAAAGTTGAAATTGCAATTAACGGGAAAACTGATATCGCAATAAAACTTAAACCATCAATGAAAACCCTGAATGATGTGGTGGTGGTAGGTTACGGAACGCAGAAGAAAGAAAATCTGACAGGTTCTGTAGGTATTGTAAATACGCAGGATCTGGAAAGCCGCCCTTTAACAAATACCAGCCAGGCACTACAGGGCACCGTTTCCGGTGTGTTTGCGCTGCAAAGCTCAGGTAAACCGGGAGATGACAATACCGTAATAGACATTCGCGGGGTGGGAACATTTGGAGATAATTCCCCATTGGTATTAGTTGACGGTTTTCCGGGAACCATTGGAGATGTAAACCCTAATGATGTTCAATCAATTTCAGTGCTGAAGGATGCCGCATCTTCGGCTATTTACGGTAACCGTGCTGCGAACGGTGTTATATTAATTACCACTAAACGGGGATCGGCAGGCAAAATCCGTGTCAATTATAGCGGATATGCAGGTATTCAGAGCCCGACAAGGCTACCTAAAGTATTAAACTCGGTTCAGTATACTACGCTGCATAATGAGGCAGATATAAATAGTGGAACGCCCCCCACATATCCCGACTCAATAATCCAAAAGTATGCGGCTCACAATAACCCGTTGTACCCGGATATCAATTATTTTGACGTGTACTATGGTAATGCTTATATGCAAAATCACAGGGTAAGTGCAACCGGGGGCAGTGATAATGTTAATTATTCCTTTATGCTGGGCCATTTGGATCAGGATGGCATATTGGTTGCAACCAATTATAAGAAAACAGACTTCCGCCTTAATCTTGACAGCTACCATCTAAAAGATAAAAAACTCCGTGTTTCAGGCAATATATCCGGAAACGTGGGGATAAAAAATGAACCAACCGACCTTTGGAACGCCGAATGGTATGCAACCTTAGCACCAATACATCCGCTTAAAGATGCCAACGGAAACTGGGTTTCGGTTAACGGCGAACGTAACTATTATGGAGAGATTAAAGAAGGCAGTACAAATCTTACAAAACGCTATAATTTTAGTGGCCAGGCCGAAGCTGAATATAAAATTTTGCCAGGATTAAGTGCGCAACTTACTTACGGCTATAACGTAATCTCCACCAATGGCAATGCTTTTCACGCTAACGTGACTTTGCAAAACCAAAACGGAACCGTTACACAATTACCTTCAGATTTGACTGCAACAAGTGAGATTGACGGCCACTCGTTGCTTACCGGTTTATTGAAATACAACAAGACAATGAATCGCCATTCATTTAATTTTTTGGCTGGCTATAGTGAAGAGGAGTTTACCTATGACTGGCAAAGCGGTTATCGTTTACATTTTGTGAATAACACGCAACGGGTATTGAACCTTGGCGATCCAGCCACCCAAACCAATAACGCCGGGAGTTATGACCTTGGTCTTCGCTCATATTTTGGCCGTTTTAATTACGCTTTTGATGAAAAATATTTATTTGAAGCCAATATCAGGAGAGACGGTTCTTCGCGGTTTGCCCAAGGTAAGCAATGGGGAACATTTCCTTCATTTTCTGCTGGCTGGGTAGTATCTAAGGAAGGTTTCATGAAAAACCAGAGCTGGCTGGATTTTGCAAAGGTTCGTGCTTCCTGGGGCCGTTTGGGTAACCAAAACATCAGCAATTATTATAACGGCAGCGATATCCTGAGCTCTGGCCAGAACTATTCGTTCGGCGGAACACTTAATTCTGGTGTTGCTATTACTCAAATGACTAATAAAAACCTGACCTGGGAAACTGCTCAGCAACTGGATCTGGGCCTCGACATCTCTTTGCATAATAACATTGAAATTACTGCAGATTATTTTGATAAAAGGACTAAGAACCTTTTGCTGACCCAGCCGATCCCATTAACGATTGCCCAATCACCTCCAATGGCTAATGCAGGCGAAGTACAAAACAAGGGGTTCGAGCTTGGTATCACCTACAGAAAGGCATTTGATAATGGTATCAAATTAAGAACTTCCCTGAATGTATCACATATTGTAAACAAGATCCTCAGCATGAATGTGCCCCAGCAGTTTACTTCTCCAAAAGCAATTGTTGTTGGTTCTGCTATAAATTCATTCTACGGTTACCAAATGACGGGAATTTATCAGATCTCTGATTTTACATGGCAAAATAACAGCGATTCATCGATTCCTTATGCAAAGCGTGATTATACACTTAAACCAGGTATTGTTAAAGTAACTGATTACAGCAATACCCAACCTGGCGATATAAAATATGCTGATCTAAACGGTGACGGTATAGTCGACCAAAATCATGATCGAAAAATCATTGGCAAGCAGTTCCCTGATATTACGTATGCATTTAACTTCAATATAGCCTGGAAAGGTTTCGACCTGGGTGCATTTTTTCAGGGTGTACAGGGTATGCAGGGCTATACCTATTATGAAATAGCATCACCCTTTAGCGGATTTGCAAATCTGGGTACCTGGTGGTTAAACAGATGGACACCACAAAACCAATCTAATACGTATCCTCGTCTGACAATGGATGGAGGGAAAAACAATATCCACTCGTCTTTCTATGTGGAAAATGCATCCTATCTGAGGATCAAAAATATTGAATTGGGGTATACCTTAAGTCCGGCTGCCATTAAAAAAATTGGCTTAAGCTCACTCAGGATATATGCGAATGTGCAAAACGCTTTCACGTTCACCAAATTCAAAGGCTTTGACCCCGAACAAACCGCAGACCAAACCAGGGCTGAAGCGTATCCGCAGGTTCGTGTTATGACCGCAGGCGTAAATGTTAATTTCTAAATGATAAAATCATGAAAACTATATATAAAGTCTTAATCGTATTTGCTGCTATCAATCTTGCAAGCTGCAAAAAGGACCTTCTTAACAAAACTCCAAAAGACCGTTTGTCTCCTACAACTTTCTACCAGAATGAAACCCAGGTGAAAATGGCTTTGGTTGGAATTTACAATGCGATACAGCCCAATGCAACACCGTCGCAATTTTTTCAGTTTGATTTTGAATCGGATAACGCCTATTGTCAGGATGCCTGGCAAGGGTCTAAAGAAGTAGGCGAATGGCAGACAACATCCAACAGCTGGGCTCCTAATGCTAAGTGGAGTCAGGATTTTGCCATTATCTCCAGGGCTAATGAGTTTTTAAAGGATGTTGCCACCGCAAATGTTGATGCTGTAGTAAAGAGTCAAATGTCGGCTGAGGCGAAGTTTTTACGTGGCTACGCTTATACTGATCTGATTGCTTATTTTGGCGACGTACCCTTAATTACTCAAGTTCAATTACTTTCGGACGCTTATGTTTCCCGGACAGCCAAAGCCACGGTGCTGACCCAGATCGTAGCTGACCTGACGGATGCAGCAGCAGCACTGCCAACCTCCTATTCTGGTACTGACGTTGGTCGCGCAACAAAGGGTGCCGCACTGGCCTATAAAGCCAAAGTCTTGTTATATAATGAGAAATGGGCGGATGCTGCGCAGGCGGCGCAGGATGTAATCAATCTTAAAGCCTACAGTCTATATCCCAATTATAGTCAGACGTTTGATGAGGCACATGAAAACAACAGCGAAGTGATTTTTGATATCCAATATATACCAACCACACAGCCACAGCCATGGCCATCATCTGCCTTATCTTTGAGTGTTTGGCCAACGCCAAACGTGACTGCTGATTTGATCGATTCATATTATATGACCAATGGATTGCCTATCACTAATTCGGCTTCAGGATACAATTCTCAAAATCCTTATCTCAATCGTGACCCAAGACTGGCTGCGTCGGTTGTGTTGCCCGGCTCCCAATGGGGCTCAACTACTTACATTCCTGCTAATGACGTAGTTCCATCGGGAGCGCGTCCGCGTAAGTACGCTGCAATCGGCATTGCGGACCCCAATAATTGCTCCCTTAATACTATCCTGATGCGTTATGCTGATGTATTGCTGATTCGTGCTGAGGCTTTAATTGAATCTGGAAGCACCTCGGCAGAAATCTATACACTCATTGACCAGGTTCGGGCAAGGGTAAACATGCCAAAAGTTGAAGCTGTAGAAGGTACGGGCTTAAGCCAGTCACAATTACGGGTGGTTTTACGTCATGAACGCAGGGTTGAATTTTTTATGGAAGGTACCAGGTATGCTGATATGTTGCGATGGAAGGATCAGTCCCTGGTACATGATGCGTATGGCTATGATAAATCTTTGCTGAGTAATCCAGCAAGCACATCCACATGGCAATTTAAACAGGCTAAGTTAGAGACCAGAACATTTAACGCTGCCAAAGGATGGCTATGGCCAGTGCCCCAGGCTGATATAGATATTAACAAAAAATTGTTGCCCAACAACCCAGGATATTAATATGTCCTGGTGTTACATATTTAAGTGATGTAATTCATAACTTGTTTTAACTATAGCCCTCGATAGAACTTCCAATTGTGATGGTCTATCGAGGGCTTGTTTTATGTGTGACCTAAGAATGTTAATTTGGGGGAGAGACGCATAATTGCGTCGCCCGTATGCAATTTATAGTGCATGATCATTATCAAAAGAGTTCTGTTTTACAGGAAACGCATAATTACATCTCTACGAAAAGGTTTTTATATATGATTTTAGACAGCCTCAGAGTATGCTTTTTATATTTCAATTTGACGTAAACAACTACTAATGAAATAAGTTATCAACTAAAAAAGCTGCCTTTTTTTAAGACAGCCTTTTAACCAAAGTCAGGTGTCTACACCCGGCAATAGCGCAGTATTTTTATTGAGCGATAAGTTTCCATTGCTGATTGTTACTTGAACCCTGGTACCACTGTTGTACAGATGATCCATTAGCAGTTAAACCTCCTGTATCAAGACATTTACCAGTTGTAAGGTTAATCACCCTGTAATATCCGTCTCCTGTAGAAGCAAGCGACCAACGTTGATTGGTACTTGTGCCTACCACATACTGTAAAACATTTGATCCGTCGGTAGTATTGGTACCCACATCAAGGCATTCTTTCCCTGTTACACAGCTTAAGGTATAATAACCGGCTGTATAGCTTATATTCCATTTCTGATTGTTACTTGTTCCGTCGGCCCATTGAGCTATAGCTGCGCCATCAGTTGTACTGCCTAAATTATCAAGCATGAGGCCTGAAGCCCGGTTTTGAAGCTTGTACCTGCCATCAGCAACCGGCCCTATCCAAACAGGTGAAGCAGTAAGTTTCCATGACCATCTGAACATATTTGCAGTACCGGGGCTAACCTCGGTAAGGTTATTGTTTGCCGTATACCAGCGATAGGTATCAATATCATTAACGCCAGACCATGCAATTGTTCCCATTGAATTATCCTTGGCATAGGCAAGTGATCCGGTCAGGAATGCCTGATCAACATATACGCCGGTATCCCATTGCCACCAGAAACTCATGTTTCTGAATGTTTCGATACCAACCTCTGTAACTATTGTACGGGAAGCATAGGAGCCTGTTCTGGCCGACATGATATTATAATAACTTGACCAAACATTGTATGAGCCCCAGAACCACCAGTAGCAGTGTAAACCAAGGTATTGGTTGGCTAATCTTGAATCGGCACCAACAGCAGTTACGTCTGCAGCATAACCGGTGCCATCCAGGATACATTTTCCATCCGCCGGGTTATAAGTGGTTAAAAAACCGGCATATAAGTTGTTCAAATCGGTACTTGAATAATCAACAGGCTCATTGATTGGCTCATATAATATTGATGTATTGTTTTTATATACATTATTTACAGTTGTCCACATGGTATGCCACTGTGCTGTATCGGGTACGTGATGAACACCAACTGGCCAATAACAAAGGATCACTTTGCAACCGTTTGCCACAACTGCGTTAATTGCAGCCTGGTAAACCGGCCAATAGGTTGAGCTTGATGCCGTCCAGGGGTTTATCGGCATCCTGATGGTAGTTCCACCACTTGTTTTAACGGCACTGGATATACTGGTTGCCAAAGCGGCGGCCTGCGTTGAGGTGAGGGATGTTGTCATACCGCTGGGCAATACAACCCTTCCGTCACCCTCATTACCATTTGGATCGGCCCAGTTTATGCCCCTAAAACCGTTTGTGTTAGTAGTTGAAAGTGCAAGTGTTTGTTTTTTAGTATTTTGCCGGGACAGGTCAACGTTTTTTTCAATAGCGTTTTTAGAACAGCTCACTAAGGAGGCTAACAGGCAGCATAGTGCCCCGATAGTTAAATTTTTTCTCATGTGCTTATATTAAATGTTAAATAATTAGTTTTTATGATTGTTCGATTTTGACTTTAGACATGGGGGAGACCTTCCTGACGTTGTCACGAAGCAAGTAATGACATAGGGTGATTGTAAAACAACCAGATGTATATTCTGGAGTAATTCAAATATTTTTGTGGTAGACATATCAAAAAAATCAGATCCCGGGCCATAATTAACCATCAATCGCTACCAGATGCGGCTGTCAGCAATCTGATTAGCCAGTGAAAGCGGCTACAATTAATAATAAAAAGGTAAAATCTGTGTTTATATGGTTTAACCTAAATTTCTCTTAAAAAGCAGAAATTGAAAAGGGGGTAAAGCCTCAATATTGCGGGGATAAAGTGTCATTTTACATACTTTTAATACAATACCTCAACTTTTTGCCATCTTCTTATTTGTTTTTTCTCTAACATGTAGCAGTTCCGTTTAATACTTGGTGGTATTTTGAATTATTGTTATAAGTACAATTAATAATTTTTAAATTTGAGTACTTATAAACTTAATGTTTCAGCATTCTACGAGAGGGTAGGCTAAATTTGAAGGAATTGTTTCATGCGGTTAAATGAAGTTTGGTTGTCATTATCAAAAGCGAGAAATGCATCAAATATGGAATTTAATGCATCAATATTGAAGATTCTCGCCTATGCCTCATACAACTAACAGGCTGTGTTCTTCACGTCTTTAGGGTCGCGTCATTATGATATTTATAAGTGTATTAAGTACAATATATTATTAATGGCTTGCGAAGGTGTAAGTCCTATTTTATACGGGTAATTAAAAGTGATAATGGATTATGTATAAAGTTCTCTTGTATTTTCTTATTGATGTTTGTTTTATAACTGGTCTGAATGCGCAAACTCTGACAAACCTTCCAATCAATGATATCAAAAACTTTGCGTTGAAATCATATACTACTCATGACGGCCTGCCATCTGAAAATATAACAGTGGCACTTAAGGACAAGCGTGGATATATGTGGATAGGCACAGATAATGGGCTTTGTAAATTTGATGGCTACTCCTTTGAAAGTTTAGTGAATATTCCTGGGAACACGGCAAGCATCAGCTCAAATTATATTAATGCCCTTGCAGAAGATAAAAACGGAAAAATATGGGTTGGGACAATGGACGGCCTAAATGTTTTAGATCCCAACACAGAGAAATTTGAACGATTTTATCACAGCGATAAAGTCAAACAGTCGCTAAGTAACAACAAGATTTTTTCGATATTATGTGACAAAGAAGGAACCATCTGGATAGGGACCGACGACGGTTTTAATCAATATGTGGCAAATCAACGATCATTTATTAGCTATAAACCTAACCTGAACGACCATTCAATAAAAGGGAAGTCGGTAAACGCAATTGTTGAGGATAACAAGAAAAAGCTTTGGTTAGGGAATTGGAATGGTGGATTAAATAAATTCGATAAGGTCAGTAAACGTTTTACAAATTATCCGCAAACGGAATCTCAGCTTAAAAAAAGTCCTAATGATATTTGGAGCCTTTTATACGATCAAAAAAGTGGCTGTATTTGGGTGGGTACCTATTGGAGCGGTCTTTTTTGTTTTGATCCTAAGCTCCAACGGTATACCCGCTTTTCAAGTCATGATAATCTTAATATTGGCGCCTTTAGCATTGACCAGGCTAATGATTCCACTTTAGTTGTTGGGAGTAACGGTGGATTTTATTTTATTAATAAGGGTAATGGTCAATGGCGAAAAATTGGAAATGTTAATAGTATTGCCGATGGCTATGTTTATAATGACGGAGCCGGAATTATGTGGCTTTGTGGTAAAGATGCTTTAACAAAAGTTGATTTTACGCAATATAAATTCCACTTCATTCCCTTATCAATCGCACCTCGCGAAGCAAAAAGTATGTTATTGCAAGGCAATATGCTGTGGTTGGCTACCAACGAAGGACTTTATCAGTTTGATTTAATAAACAAGGCGACAAAGCTATTTCATCACACAAATGATCCATCAAGTATCAGCAGCAATCAGGTTGGCAAAATATATTTAGACAATAGTGGTGTGCTATGGGCAGCAACAGAAAATGGGTTTGATAAGTTTGACAGTACCAACAATAGATTTATACATCACTTTCATCATTCTGCCCTGAGTAATTTCTTCAATGAAGATGTTTTCAGAGATATTCTTGAAGTAAGTCCTCATGAATATTGGCTGGCAACAGACGCCGGTTTAAAGATATATGATGAAGAAAAACAGCGATTTAAACATTATTATAACGATGATAAAAATCCTAATTCAATTGCCAGTAACCACATTTATAATCTTTTAAAAGATAACAAGGGTAATGTATGGATTGGAACGAGCGGAAACGGGGTTGATCGTTTTGACCCGAAAACCGGGATTTTTCACCACTATACTTATAATGATAAAATTGCCGGCAGCCTGAGCAATAATATTGTGCATTGTGTATTCGAGGATAGCAAAAAGAATATCTGGATCTGTACAGCCGATGGATTGAATAAATACGTTCCGGAAAGCGATTCTTTTATTGTTTATTCACGTAAAAATGGATTTGCAAGTAATGTTTTTAATAATCTCGTTGAAGACAGCTTTGGTAATCTTTGGATCAATTCTGCCACAGGGGTATCAAAGTTTAGGCCCCAAACATTAGCCATCACTAATTTTGATGAAGGCGACGGCGTGTTTTCGCATTCGCTTATTTATCGGTCTGCTGATGGTCGGATTTATTTAGGAGGAAATTCCGGTATAGTGGTTTTCGATCCGTCAAAAATTAAATTGAATAATAAAATCCCGCAAATTTACTTTTCTGATTTTAAAGTGTTTGATAAATCCGTAAGGTCAGGTACAAATTCAGTATTGAAAAAACCGGTTAGCATAGCTGATACTGCTTTTCTTAATTACGACCAAAATGTATTTTCAATTGAATTTGTATCACTTAATTATACTCATTCAGAGAAGAATGTTTACCGTTATAAGCTGGAAGGTTTTGACGAAAAATGGAATTTTAATAATAATCAACGAAAGGTTACTTACACTAACCTTAATCCTGGAACTTATACATTTAAGGTAATTGCAAGTAATAATGATGGCATCTGGAACAAGACGCCAAAATCCCTTACTATCATTATTTCCCCCCCGTGGTACCGAACCTGGTGGGCATATACAATTTATGCCATATTTATTGGCGGAATGGTTTATTTGTATCTCTTGTATAGGGACCGCCAGGCCAAGTTAAAATATGAAATTCAAATAGCTCACTATGAAAGCGAAAAGGAAAAAGAACTTAGTGAACGAAAGCTCGCCTTCTTTACTAATATTTCTCATGAGTTCAGAACACCATTGACATTGATCATTAATCCCATTAAGGAACTTTTGTATAATAAAAAAGAGGTGATGGATACCTCCAATTTAAACATTGTTTACAGAAACGCCCGTCGGCTATTAGGTCTGGTTGATCAACTGCTTCTTTTTAAAAAGGCAGAGTCGGAATCTGATCAGCTGAGAATAAGCAAGGTAAACTTAATAGATTTATGTAAGGAGGTTTATTTATGTTTTGTACATGAAGCGAAAAGGAAACAAATTAATTTGGAGTTTGTATCATCATCCGATTGTTTGAATGTTTATGCAGATAGAGAAAAAACAGAAATCGTATTGTTTAATTTACTCTCGAATGCCATGAAATTTACCCCCAGGTTCGGAAAAATCCGTGTCTGCGCGGAAGAATCTGAACAAGAGATATCAATAATTGTTGAGGATACAGGCTGTGGGATATCTTCCGAGGTGGGCGACAAACTTTTTAGCCGGTTTTACCAGGTATCTGATTTGGCCAGTACATCAACCGGAGGATTTGGTCTCGGCCTTTATCTTGTTAAAAATTTTGTAGAGCGCCAGGCCGGAACCGTGAAATATCACAGTCAGGCCGGAACGGGGACAGCCTTTACCGTTACTTTGAAAAAAGGAAGATTGCATTTAAAAGATCAGATGATCTCAGAACAGCCAACAACTACTTCCTTGTTCTTAATGGAACTGATCGATTCTGAAACTACAGCCAATGATATAATATCTGTAGCGGATCCTGGTGTGGGGGTATCAGTGTCGGAATTCAAAACGCTGTTAATTATCGATGACCATGAGGATATGAGAGAATACCTTCGTCAGATATTTAAACTTGAATATAACGTTCTTGTAGCGCCAAACGGCGATGACGGAATTAAAATTATTAAAGAGCAGTGGCCTGATATCGTTATATGTGATGTTATGATGCAGGGTATGACCGGAATAGAAGTTTGTGCTTCTATTAAAGAAAATATGGCAACCTCTCATGTCCCCGTGATCCTTTTAACCGCGAGTGCATCAAATGAGATCAAATTAAAGGGCATTGAAGGGGGCGCTGATGATTATATTGGAAAACCTTTTGACAAAGATATCCTGAAAGCACGGGTCAACGGGCTACTTAAAAGCAGAAACACACTTCAGCAATACTTTTATAATGAAATTACACTGAACAATAACCCACACACTATCTCAATTGAATATAAACGGTTCCTGGATTCCTGTATCCGGATTGTGGAAAAGCATATCACTGATCCGGAATTTAATCTTCAATCCTTAGCTTCTGAATTAAATATGTCGTATTCGGGGATTTACAAAAAGATCAAAATGATTTCAGGGCAACCAGCAAATAGCTTTATAAGGTCGATCAGATTGCGAAAAGCCGCACAGTTATTTGTCCATAGCGATTTAAATATATTGGAAACTGCCTATGCCGTTGGAATAAAAGATATCAAATATTTTCGTGAGCAGTTTAAAAAAGTGTTTGATTTAAAACCTTCTGAATACATCAAAAAGTTCAGAAAGAGTTTTAATAACGCCATGGTTAACCAGGGGGCCGAAAGAAAATAACCTTGTTTGAAAATTGCTAAAAATCATTCTTTAGCGGTAACTTATGCTTGTCGGTATTGATATTCTTTTTGCTTTGGCCCCAAGCATTACGAAACAATCGTTTTGAACATGTTTTTCGTGGTTTGCCCCTCTGATTTTACTGATTAGCCCCTTTTTATTAATTGATTTTACATCCATTTTAGCAACATCAGCTAAACATAATCGCAACCTTGATGCGGTTTTTAGCAATGAACCAATTATTTATTAAATAACACTTTATATATTTTTAATGAGATCATTCAATCTTTTTTTGTTAACGGCCATCTTGTTGGCTGGCAGCTTGGTCAAAGCTCAACCTAAACATCAATTTAGCTTAGGAGATAAAGACTTTCTTTTAGATGGGAAACCTTTCCAGATGATCTCCGGTGAGCTACATTATCCCCGCATACCAAGAGAAGCATGGCGTGACAGAATGAAAATGGCAAAAGCTATGGGGCTTAACACCATAGGCACGTATGTTTTTTGGAACCTGCATGAGCCTCAGAAAGGGCAATTTGATTTTTCAGGTAACAATGATATTGTTGAGTTTATCAAAATAGCCCAGCAGGAGGGTTTATGGGTAATTTTGCGCCCAAGCCCTTACGTATGTGCCGAGTGGGAGTTTGGCGGTTACCCGTACTGGTTAGAGAATGAAGAGGGGGTAATTGTCAGAAGTAAGAATGCTCAATATTTAAGGGAATACGAAAATTACATTAAAGAACTGGGAAAAAGATTATCCGTGTACCAAATAAATCATGGCGGTAACATCCTGATGGTTCAAATTGAAAATGAGTATGGATCATACGGCGCTGATAAGGAATACCTTGCGATTAATCAAAAAATGTTTAAAGATGCCGGATTTGACGGCCTGTTATATACGTGCGACCCTGCGGCTGATTTGGTAAAAGGACATTTACCTGGTTTGTTGCCGGCAGTTAACGGTTTAGATAACCCGGCTAAGGTAAAAGAACTCATCAATCAAAACCACGAAGGCAAAGGGCCTTACTACATTGCTGAATGGTATCCGGCATGGTTTGACTGGTGGGGGACAAAACACCATACTGTGCCGGCAGATCAATATACCGGTAAATTAGATTCTGTGCTTGCAGCCGGAATTTCTATAAATATGTACATGTTTCATGGCGGAACAACCAGGGGATTTATGAACGGTGCTAATTATAATGATCAAGCTCCGTTTGAACCGCAAATCAGCAGTTACGATTATGATGCCCCTCTTGACGAAGCAGGAAACCCGACATCGAAATTTGAGGCCTTTAGAAATGTAATTCAAAAACATCTATCCGCCGGTATTAATTTGCCCGCTGTTCCTCCGGCCAAGCCGACCATTTCAATACCCAAAATTGAGCTTGAAAATGTGGCTGACCTTAACGAATTGAAGCTTAAAGGCAGGAGTAGTCAAAGCCCGCTAACCTTTGAGGACATGAAACTCGATTACGGCTTTATGTTATATCGCACAAAAGTTGAAGGAGGAAAATCAGGTATACTAAAGGTAAAAGACCTTAGAGACTTCGCTGTAGTGATAATTAATGGGCAAACGGTTGGAAAGCTCGATCGTCGTACAGGATTGGATAGTATTAACGTCAATTTGCCCGATGGAAATGTAACATTGGATATTTTGGTAGAAAATCTGGGGCGCATCAATTTTGGTAAATATTTGTTACAGAATAAAAAGGGAATAGTGGGTAAGGTGTTTTTTCAAAATAATGAAGTAACGGGCTGGCAAAACTTTCCGTTGCCGTTAAAAACTGTGGGCAATTACAAACCTAAACCCAGCTTGTCTAATTTAAACACACCGGTCATGAAGAAAGGGACTTTTTCTTTGGCTTCATTAGGAGATACTTATCTGAATATGACCGATTGGGGTAAAGGAGTGGTTTGGATTAACGGCCATAACTTAGGCAGATATTGGCAAATCGGCCCACAGCAAACATTATATGTGCCTCGTGAATGGTTGCATATCGGAAAAAATGAAATTTTAGTTTTTGAAGTGCTTAAACCAGAGAACAAAGAACTGTCGGCAGTGAGCAAACCGATTTTAGATCAGTTGCAATAACCTACGATATTATGATTTTTTATTTTGATATGAAATACACAAGAATTGCGATAAATATTGCCTTAATAATTTTTTTCTCGTTCAATTGTCAATTAACAGTTTCAGCGCAAAAACACAATCGGGGTCTTGAATCAGACTACCAAGGTTACCTGTTTGCATATTTTACCGGAAATCAAAAAAGTGAGGAGGCCATCCGATTCGCAATCAGCACGGATGGATACCATTATTTTGCATTAAATCATAACGAACCGGTTGTAAATAGTTCAGTTATTAGTGAAACCGGCGGTGTTCGGGATCCCCATATACTGCGATGCGCCGACGGGAAAACATTTTATATGGTTGCAACAGATATGGTTTCTGATAAGGGATGGAATTCTAACCGTGGATTGGTGCTACTTAAATCAAAAGATTTGATTCATTGGTCTTCCTCATATATTAATTTTCAAAAACGTTTTCCGAATCAGGATAGTCTTTTGCGCGTGTGGGCGCCACAAACCATCTACGATGATGTTGTTAAAAAATATATGGTTTACTTTTCTTTAAAACAGGGCAGTAATCCCGATAAGATCTATTATATATATGCCAATAAAGAGTTTACAGATTTTGAAGGTGAGCCTAAGCAGTTATTCTTTAGTCCAGACAGCGCCGCTTGTATAGATGGCGATATAGAGAAGAAAGATGATACTTATTATTTGTTCTTTAAAACAGAAGATAGGATGCCGGGAATTAAAATTGCCGTTTCCAAAAGCTTAACCGGTGGTTATTCGCTTCAAAGTGATAAATATGTTCAACAAACTACAAAGCCGGTTGAAGGGGCGGGCACATTTAAATTGAACGATGGCACCGGGTTTATCCTGATGTATGATATGTACACCAGTGGCCTTTACCAATTTACAAAATCAACTGATCTTAAAAATTTTAAGGTAATAGATGAAGAAGTATCTATGAATTTTAAGCCGCGACACGGTACAGTTATGCCGGTTACCTTAAGTGAAAGTAAAAAGCTTATTAGTCGCTACATGACTGCGGATGCTGTTCTTCAAACTGTTAAGGGGAAGGGATTAGCCGGTAATCAATTAGTAATTGATACGGTTAAAAAGACGGTTTATATGCCGTTAACGCCAGGTTTAAACCCCAAGCTTTTTAAACCTCAATTTGTTAGTTTACCTGGCGTATCTGTAACGCCATGTAAAAAGGTGGATTTTTCTAAAGGCGTTGTGCCATATCACATTACAATTGTTGGGCATAAGTCGGTAATTTATAAATTATCGACAAACTCATTATAGAGTGGACAATTGTTAATTTAAAATCAGTTTGTCATTGTCCTATCAACGGCAAATTGATTTATCTTATAAAGCCTGTCAAATTTTGATTTCTTTGCCATATTTAAGAAACAACCAATTGTCATATCCACATCTGGGCGAACTAATTAACTAAATCTATTTTCTTTACTTTGGACACCCAAATCTTCGCTAACTTTAATGCTTAATGCAACGAGTTATATGGTTTTCTGTAGTCAGTCCGGTTGCCTTTCTTTTGGTAATGGTCATTGCTTTGACTTGCTGTGCCCAATCAAACCCACCGGTAAATGGTACATCCACTGCGGTGCAAAAACTGCGAGACTCCATTGACGCGAACAATAAATCTGTTCAACATTTGATAGACCTCAGGCAATATACCGAGGCACGGGAACTCGCTATCTTAACAGTAAAAAGGGCGAGAGGCATAAATTATATAAACGGCGAAGGCAACGCTCATCTTAACCTTAGTTCTATTTATTATGCCAAAAGGCGCTTTTCTGAATCAGAACTTGAAGGGAAGCAAGCGCTCGCGCTCTTTAGCAATGGAAGTGGGCGGGCCTGGGCGCTCATACGTTGGGGGCAGGCCATATGGGCACGAAGCGATTTTCACGGTGCAGTAACGGCATTTGGAAAAGCCCAGGGTATTTTCACAGCAATGCGTGATTCGTCGGGCATCGGAGCTTCTTCCAGTCTGTTGGCGCTCGCTGAAGAAGAGCGTGGGAATTATGATAAGTCATTCCAATATGCTATCGAGGCGTTAAATTTTCACGCGGAAGAGGCGAATGTAGCCCTTGGTCAACTTTATGCAGATGTAGGAGATTATGAAACCGCCCTGGATTTCTACGGGCGTATAAAAGATAGCAGCTTAAAAATTCAGAATTATCTTAAAGTAGGGGAGGTCTACTCCCTGAAAGATGACTTTGAACACGCTAAGTATTATTATCAATCTTACTTAAGCACATTAAATAAAACCGACAAATATGATTTTTCCAAACCCTATACACTTTTGGGCGAAATGTATGTGTCGATGGGGAAATATGATACTGCGCTTTATTATTTGAATACAGCGCTTACCGGTTTCAAACAGGTAAATGATAACAATTGGGTGATGCGCACATTGCTCGAACTGGGTAAAACCTATAATACGTTGCACAGACCCAAGCAGGCATCTGTCTATCTTAAGGAACTTTTGAGCAGCGCTTCGCAGAGCGGTGCAAGGCAATATGTTTTGGAAGCAAATTATCTATTGTACCAAATTGAAGAAAGCCGTGGAAACTATAAAAGTGCATATGCGCATTTGAAAGAATATACAAGCCTGAATAAGGTCATCGGCATAACCCAATCGGCCAGGAAACTTGCCTTTTTTAAAGCATCCGCGCAGCTTGCCCAGGCAAAACTTAAAATAGATCTGCTCAACCGGGATAAGCAATTGCAAGTTGAGGAATTAAAAAGCGTGTCGCAACAACGCATGTTTATGCTTATCGGGGTACTGGGTCTGTGTTTAATTTTCGGCGTTTTAATAAGAAACGCTTATTTGAAAAGAAAAAATGCAGATCATCTAAGACAGTTAACCCAAAATGAATTACAGATAGAGAAATTAGAGAATACCAAAAAATTAGCCGAACTGGAAATGCAAATGCTGAGAACACAGATGAACCCGCATTTTATTTTCAACTCCCTCAACTCGATCAACCGTTTCATACTGCAAAATAATAAAACTGATGCCGCGGAATATCTGACTAAATTTTCTCGCCTGGTTCGGATGATATTACAAAATTCGCAAAACACTATAATTACCCTTGAAGACGAACTAAACGCGCTGAGGCTTTATCTTGAACTGGAAATGCTTAGGTTCGACAATCGTTTTTCTTATAACCTTACAATTGAAAATGATGTAGATATTTCGATGATAAAGGTACCGCCGCTTATTATACAACCATTCGTCGAGAATGCGATATGGCATGGATTGATGCCAAAGGAAACGCCCGGCCTTGTGGAAATTGTAATTACCGAAGCGGATAATATGCTAATAACGAAAGTAAGCGATGACGGGGTCGGTCGTGCTCAGGCCGTGCCGGAAGAGAACAACCATGTAAAAAACCATCGGTCTTACGGAATTGATTTGACAACCCAGCGCATTAAAATCATGTACAATGAAACGCCATCCAAAGCTCCCGTCACGATCAATGATTTGACCGATACAGAAGGGAATCCGGCAGGGACTGAAGTTATTTTAATTTTACCTATCTGCTATGATTAAAACCATTATTATCGACGACGAGCAACATTGCATTGATACGCTCAGCATACAGTTACAGGAATATTGTCCTGACATCAAGCTGACCGGGACATTCAGATCTGGAAAGGCGGGCCTGGATGCCATTGAAACACTAAAACCAGACCTGATTTTTACCGACATCGAAATGCCTCAAATGAACGGTTTCCAAATGCTGGAAAAGGTCAAAAATATCAATTTTTCTGTCATCTTCACTACCAGTTTTGACCAGTATGCCATTAGGGCCATTAAATTCAGTGCATTGGACTATTTGCTCAAACCTGTCGATCCAAAGGAATTGATCGCATCTGTTCATAAGGTGAAACTACAGGTTAACAGGCCACCGGCCGCACAGTTTGACCTCCTTTTTAAACGTTTTCAGCACAATCCTAATTCATTTAATAAAATCGCTATCCCCACTTCACACGGATTTGAGTTAATTGCCGTTGCGGAGATTATTTATTGTGAGGCGGACGATAATTACACACTTTTGTTCCTTAAAGACAAGAGAAAAATAACCGCTACCCGAACCTTTAAAGAGGTTGAAGAACAGTTGAATGAATTTTCTCATTTTGAGCGCGTGCATCACTCCTTTATGGTAAATATGAACGAAATCAATCGTTATGTCCGCGGCGAGGGTGGGTATCTTGTGATGAGCGATGGGTCCGTTGTTAATGTTTCCCGCAGCCGGAAGGATGGATTGTTAAAACGATTTTGATTAGTTTTCGCCAACTACCCCCTTAATCACGTCAACTACCATTTCCAACTGTCAACTACTCACCGGCGCTTCCTTATCAACTGCTCACCCGCTAATTTGGTTGCATAATCATTTTATTAACCTTAAAAATAAGTCGTTATGCAACTAAACTACTTCCGGGCCACGGGCTTCGGCAGGATTATTTTGATGATGGCCTTCGTTTGCCTTTCAATCGGGATAGCATCAGCTCAATTAAATAGTCACCCTGCACTGGCAATTGGCTCAGCGGCCCCCGACTTTTCATTGCAGGGTGTTGACGGTAAAACCTATACCCTTAAAAGCTTTGTAAAAAGTAAATTCCTGGTTGTTATTTTCACCTGCAACCATTGCCCAACCGCACAGGCTTATGAGGATACGATTAAGAAACTGGTTACGGATTACACACCTAAAAATGTAGCGTTCGTTGCCATCTCGCCCAACGATGCCGGGTCCATCCGGTTAGATGAAATGGGTTATACCGACCTTGGTGACAGCTTTGATGAAATGAAGACCAGGTCGAAGGAGAAAAACTTTAATTTTCCTTACCTATTTGACGGTGCCACTTCAAGTGCTTCTATACTTTATGGCCCCCAGGCCACTCCGCACGTATTTATTTTTGACCAGCAAAGAAAATTGCGGTATACAGGCCGTATTGACGATGCCTTCGGCGTACCTGGCGCAGCAAAATCTTTTGATACAAAAAATACCTTAAATAACCTGCTGGCAAATCAGCCGGTTAAAGTTGAAAAGACCAAGACATTCGGATGCTCGATCAAATGGCCCTCAAAGCATGATCTTGTTGCCGCAGAAGCTGCAAAATGGAAAGAGGAGAAGGTAGTTCTGGAGAAAATTGGAGTTGACAGCCTGAAAGCACTGTTAGCGAATGATACAAAAAATTATAGGCTGGTAAATGTTTGGGCAACCTGGTGCGGTCCTTGTGTAACTGAGTTCCCTGATTTTGTTACAATAAACAGGATGTACAGGCTCCGCAATTTTGAAACAATCTCCATCAGTATGGATGAGTTAGGTCGTACGCCGGCAGCATTAAGCTTCCTGGAAAATAAACAGGCAAGTTTTAAGAATTATATCGCAGACGGCAACAAAGATCAGATCATAGATGCAATTAATAAAGATTGGCAAGGCGCCTTGCCTTATACAGCATTGATTGCACCGGGCGGAAAAGTGATCTACAGTACACAAGGCGCTATTGACCCTTATGAAATGAAGAAGTTGATTGCAAATTCTTTAGGACGTGTTTTTGATATTCCTGAACAATATAAGGCCCAGTTAAAATAGAGTTTTTTCGATTAAAAACATTCTAACAACACATTCAAATGCAAAACAGACGACAATTCATCATAACGGGCTTAACCGGCTCACTTGCACTTGCCATGACCGGTTTTCGCCTTCCCGGAGGCACCGCTAACACCCTCCCCGCTCCCGGAGTACAATTGTTCACCTTTTTCAATGTCATAGATAACAATGTTGCCGGCACAATGCATAAGGTAGCCGAAACTGGGGTTAAGAATATTGAATCTGCATTCAGCAAAAAAGGGGATTACTATGGGATGCCAGCCAAAGAATTTACCGGGTTATTGAAAAGCTTGAGAATGTCCTGGAGATCGCACCATGTCTTTGGGGCGCCTTTTAAAATGCCGGCAGGGGCAAAAGACGCGGACGGCAAGCCAATGACCATTCCTCCGATGAAGAACCTCAAGGATAATCTGAATGAGATCCTGGAGGATGCTTCGGCAGGCGGTTTACAATATCTTGTGGCTGCTCATTTACCCATAGGCACGAAGGATGAAATCAAATTTTCACTCGATATTTTAAATCAGTCTGCCCCGGCTTGTAAAAAGGCAGGTATACAATTGGTCTATCATAATGAGCCTGCCGACTTTAAGATAGTTGACGGTCAAATACCCTACGAGGTTTTTCTAACACAAACCGATCCGGACGCACTGAAGTTTGAACTGGACATCGCCTGGGCAATTAAGGCTGGGCAGGACCCTTTGCAATTGTTCAGCAGATACCCTGGGCGGTTCCCCTTGTGGCACATTAAAGACCTGAGCAAAGACTATACAACGGTGCTGCCTGTTGGCGACGGCGTGCTGGATAACCGAAAATATTTTGAATCTGCTCAGAAAGCCGGGTTACAATACTATTTTATTGAACATGAAGCCGCAGCAGAACCATTTCCAAGCATAGGTAAAAGTATCAGGACAATCAATTCCTATAAAAGCTAATACAATGAAAAAGCTATTATCAATCATCCTCACGTTGGCTGTTTGGCTGCCATTGCATGCGCAAAACAAGCCGGTTAGCTGGAACTTCAGTTACAAAAAAGTTTCTGCTTACACCTATAATGTCTTTTTGTCTGCCACAGTTTCAGAACCCTGGCATATTTATTCCGAAACCACCCCGGCAGGTGGCCCTGTCCCAACCAAAATAACATTTAGCGGAAATCCGCTTCTGAAAATGAACGGCCAGATAAACGAGCAAGGCGAGCTCAAAGTAGTTCACGACAAAAACTTTGGAGTGGATGTCAAATATTTTAAAGGGGACGTAAGCTTTGTACAAACCATCAAGGTGATTTCAAAAGCCAAAACAAGTTTGCACGGCACTATTGAATACATGGTTTGCAACGACAAAAAGTGCCTCCCGCCTGAAACAATACCATTCGACATTGCCATAAATTAAAAAGGATGAAAAAGATCATTGTCAAACTTGCTATAATATTGGCGGCAATTGTAACGGCTTCATTTACAGGTCAGACGCAGCCAGTGTTAAAATGGGGGTTTTCCTGCAAAAAAACAGGCCCTTCAGCCTACAACATAAAGGCGATGGCAACATTGCCCAATGGATGGTATGTTTATGGCATAAACAATAACGTAGAAGGGCTTACTCCGCCAGCTTTTAAATTTCAATATGAAAAGGTGCATATCGAATCTGGTCCAACTTTTGGCTCTTTTGCTGCAGCGCTGAAAGACCCGCTGTTTGAAGGTAAGTCAACAAACATTTATAAAGGAAACATTTCTATCTCAGTGCAAGTGGCAGTTGACGGCATTGTTCCTCCCGACTTTAAAGGCACGCTAACCATTTTCGCCAGTAATGGTAAGGAATTCTATCCTATGGATGTTGATTTTCAAATCCCTGTAGCCGGGGTTGCACGCTCCAATGCCGATCAGCCCCAAATAAGGATAGCGTCGATCGATCTGCAAAGCCCGATTTCCGGCTGTGGCGGTTATACAATGGAGAAAAAAAGCCTGCTGGCTATTTTTCTTTTGGGATTTGCCGGGGGGCTGATCGCATTGCTGACGCCTTGCGTTTTCCCGATAGTACCGCTAACGGTGTCATTTTTTACCAAAGCTTCGCCTAACAGGAAGGTTGCTATAAAGAATGGGATGGTCTTCGGGCTTTTTATTTTCCTGATATATATTTTGATGAGTGTCCCGTTTCATATCCTGGGAAACGTGAACCCTGAGATTTTCAATACCATTTCCACAAATGCGTGGCTTAACCTGGCGTTCTTCACCATATTTATCTTTTTCGCCCTATCTTTCTTCGGTTTTTTCGAGATCACATTGCCGAGTAGCGTTGTCAATAAAACAGATGAAAAGAGCAGCATTACCAATTTAGGCGGTATCTTTTTCATGTCGCTTACCTTAGCTGTGGTATCATTTTCCTGCACCGGGCCAATCCTGGGATCGCTGCTTGTGGGCTCATTGAGTGGAGGCGCGTGGCCGCTTACTGCCGGCCTTGCAGGCTTCGGTATCGCGTTGGCATTGCCATTTACTGTATTTGCCATTTTTCCCGGTATGCTCAAATCGCTGCCAAAATCAGGCGGCTGGCTGGATACTGTCAAGAAAGTACTGGCATTTATCGAAGTCGCCTTAGCGCTGAAATTTTTGTCGAATGCTGATCTGGTGATGCACTGGGGCGTACTAAAGCGCGAGGTATTCCTGATTACGTGGATAGTTATTGCGCTTGGTCTGGCAATGTACTCGTTCGGCATTTTAAGATTGCCCCATGATTATAAAGGACAAAAGAGCAGTATAGGCCGCAAGGTCATAGGCATTATTGCGCTGGTATTCGCGGCTTATTTAATTCCGGGCGCTTTGCCTGGTGATAAGACCAATATGCAGTTACTCAGCGGATTTCCGCCGCCACTTACCTACAGCATCTATAACAAAAGTGTCGGTGACAACAGCAGACTGGAGGCGAACGTGATCAATGACTACGAAAAGGCATTGAAACTGTCCGATTCCCTGCATAAGCCGCTGTTAATAGACTTTACAGGATGGGCTTGTGTCAATTGCCGGAAAATGGAGGAAAATGTCTGGAGCCAGTCTGCTGTGAACACCTACATCAAGGAGAATTATATTCTCGTATCCCTTTACGTCGATGACCGGGCAAAATTGCCCGTGCTCGAGCGCTTTACTTTCGAGACTAAGGATAAAAACAAGAAAGATATACTGACCTACGGCGACAGGTGGGCTACCTTTGAGGCAGAAAATTTCGGCCAGGTTTCCCAGCCCTTGTATGCCATAGTGGATAATAAGCAAAGACTTGTCAACAATCCCATCGGCTATACTCCAAGTGTACACGAATATCTGAACTGGCTTAAATGCGGAAAAACTACTTTCAACGGAACCTTAGCAAACAATGAAGATGGAAAATAACTACATAGAACATGTGACATGCCTGATCATAGGTTCAGGTCCGGCGGGATATACTGCAGCCATTTATGCCTCCCGTGCAGATCTAAAGCCTGTGTTATACACGGGCTTGGTTGCCGGAGGACAATTGACTCAAACTACCGAAGTTGAAAACTATCCAGGCTATCCGGATGGAATTACAGGGCCAGCCATGATGGAGAATTTTGAGAAACAGGCAGCCCGCCTGGGTACGGATATTCGGTTTGGTTATGTGACATCAGTCGACTTTTCCAGCCTTCCGCATAAAGTTATAATAGACGACAGTCAAATCATCACGGCTGATACGATAATTATTTCTACGGGCGCTTCAGCCAAATGGCTTGGACTGGAATCAGAACAAAAATACAACGGTTTTGGTGTTTCAGCCTGTGCTGTTTGCGATGGGTTCTTTTTTCGCGGGCACGAGGTTGCTATCGTGGGGGCGGGGGATACCGCCGTTGAAGAGGCCACCTACCTTGCTAAACTTTGTAAAAAGGTATATATGCTGGTGCGTCGTGATGAGTTTCGTGCTTCAAAGGCCATGATACATCGGGTTCAAAATACCCACAATATCGAGGTGCTCTACAATACGGAAACCAAAGAGATCATTGGTGACGGACAGGTGGTGACCGGTGTAAGCATATTTAATAATAAAACCGCTGAGGAAAGAACACTAAATGTGACCGGATTTTTCGTCGCTATTGGCCATCATCCTAATACCGAAATATTCAATGCCTGGATCAATATGGACGAGAATGGATATATCATTACTCAGCCCGGATCAAGCAAAACAAACATCGAAGGCATTTTTGCTTGTGGCGATGCACAGGACCATGTTTACCGGCAAGCGGTGACAGCGGCGGGTACCGGTTGTATGGCGGCTATTGATGCTGAAAGATATCTAAGCAGAAAACTAATTGCGGAGCCGACAGAAGTGGCTGTTTTTATTGACAGTCTTAAGGTTTTACCTATTTCCTGATAAGAAAACTTCCAATTACCAAAATGTCCATGTTTGTATGTAAGAAGCAAGTTAACGCCTCGGTCACTGTATTGACAATGGGTTCATCCATCCGGTTGAAAGACGTATTGATCACTAACGGGCATCCGGTAAGATTAAAAAAAGCAGTTATCAAGTTGTAGAAATCAGGGTGGTTTTCACTGTGGACTGTCTGAACTCTTGCGGAATAATCTACATGAGTCACAGCCGGGATATTTGATCGTACTTGGTTTAACCGATCAAATCCGCACAACGCATTTTCTTCATTATTAAGCGGTAATCTTACCCCTTTGGCGATATCAGCAACCAGTAACATATATGGACTATTGCCGACTTTTTCGAAATAGAAAGAAGCATGTTCTTCTAAAATAGCTGGGGCGAAAGGTCGAAAAGATTCTCTGAATTTTATTTTTTGATTAAGAATGGCTTGCATGTGAGGATTCCTTGGGTCAGCGAGTATACTTCTTGAACCAAGCGCCCTCGGGCCGAATTCCATTCTGCCCCTGAAATAGCCAACGACTTTGCCCCGGGCAATCTCATCTGCAACAGCGCTGTAATAGTTGTCTTTGGTTAGTTCTTCAAAAACAGTTTCTTGCTTTAACAGCTCAGTTTTTATCTCGTAATCTTCAAAAGATGGCCCAAGTAAGGCATTTTGCATTTTGTCCGAGGGGAATGTACTCTTCCGTGAGCTTTCTAAATAATCATGGTATACTGTATATGCGGCTCCCAATGCTCCCCCGGCGTCACCGGCAGCAGGCTGAACCCAGATATCTTTGAATCCGGATTGTTGAAGTACCTTACTATTAGCCACACAATTTAGCGCAACCCCTCCAGCAAGGCAAAGGTTTTCAAGGCGAAATTCCAGATAGAGGGCACGTGTTATTTTTAACATGATCTGCTCTGTTGCGGTTTGTATAGAACTGGCGATATCCATATGGAACTGCGTAATTTGATCGGTTGGCTTACGGCGCGGGGCGCCAAAAAGCTTTTCTAAAGCAGCCCCCGTCATAGTAAGCCCGGTACAGTAAGTGAAATACTTCAAGTTTAACCGGAATGACCCGTCTGGTTTTAAGTCTATCAACTCTTCGAAAATAAGTTCAGCGAAGATAGGTTTACCATAAGGAGCTAATCCCATAACCTTATATTCATCACAATTCACCTTAAAGCCCAGGTAATAGGTAAATGAAGAATATAACAGCCCGATAGAATGCGGGAATTTGATTTCCTTGTGAAATTTTATTTTATTGCCGTTGCCCGTTGATACGGAAGTAGTTATCCATTCGCCAACCCCATCTAATGTCAATATCACCGCGCTTTCAAAGGGTGAGGGATAGAATACGGAAGCCGCGTGGGAAAGGTGGTGCGTACTAAATAATAAATTGAGGCTTGAAGAATTCCACGATTCATCGATGCTTTTCAGGCCTTGTAGTATAGTCTTTTTTAAAAAAAGCTTTTTCTTTAACCAAACCGGCATCGATTTGATGAATGAAAAGAAACCTTTAGGCGCAAAGGCAAGATAGGTTTCCACTAACCGTTCAAATTTCAAAAATGACTTTTCATAAAAAACGATATGATCAATCTCATTTAGCCCGATATTACCGGCCTGCAGGCAATAACGGATAGCACATGCCGGGAAGCCCTCATCGTTTTTTATTCGGCTAAACCGCTCTTCCTGTGCGGCTGCGACGATTTGATCATCTTTCAAAAGACAGGCGGCACTATCATGAAAGAATGCTGAAATCCCAAGAATATACATGCGCTTAGAATAAAGTGTAGATAAATGGCGCAAGTGCCGAAGCCTGGGCCAATACCAATAAAAACCCCAGTAAAAACAAAATCACAAATAAAGGTATTAGCCAGTAGCGCTTACGTGATTTAAGGAACAGTAAAAATTCAAAGATTATTTCCATTTTATGAAAGTTTTAAGATCAAGCTAAAATTGTCGCCTGAATGAATCTTTTTCCGGTTGTTCTGAAGCCTGCCAGTAACTTAGGCTTTCCTTTTGCCATTTCGTTTCAATCCCCTTTTTTTTAAGCAGACTGATCAGAAGGCCAATCGGAGTTAAGAGAATAAAAAACACAATCGACAATATGATTATAGAATTTAGATATCCCAGAATTTTACCCACTTTATCCCAGAATATCCGAATGGGATTTAGCAGATCTGGAAATAACCATGCAGCTAAAAGCAATGTCAGTCCTATTACATCAAGTAATAACAGGTGGTTGTGCTTGGAGATTGTTAAATATATACTGAATGCTACGCAGCCTATTCCGAGTATCAGTCCGAATTTTTTATTGGGTGAGTATTTCTTCATCAAGTCATGATTAATAAGTTGTTCCATACTTTCGAGCTACGTCTTCAACTGCTATTATATGATAGTCTAATCCGATCTTATTCATTAATTCCGGATTGCCGGGTGATGATTTAAGTTTACTTTTCAAGTCCGTAATATTCTTGACTATTGACTTCATACCGGGTAAATTAACATCCTGTGGACGTAGTCTTAATGCCTGCTCAACGTATGGTAGTGATTTTTCCGGCTGATCTGTTTTTAAATACATCAGGTACATATTTTGTACGTTTTCGAATGATTGTTCCTGGTCATAGGCCATCTTAAAATAAAACTCGGCATCATTAAAATTGTTAAGATCGAAGTTCAGCCTTGCTGCATAAATTTTATAGGTTATATTTTGGGGCGACTCCAGTAAGACGGCTTCAACCGCCTTCAACGCTGTTTTCTTATCATTTGACCGCATACTACACCTGAACAATTGATCCATAGCACCAGCCCAACTGATCCGGTTGACGGATAGAGAACCTGCCAATTGCTCTTCCGTGGTATTCCCCCGTTTAAAACTGGCGGGAATAGGGTCATTAAAAGGCCAACCTGATTTTAACATCATAATTGTATATACACCATATAGCGAATCAACACGGGTTACTGGCATCTTAAGTATAAGTTCCTGAAATGACATTTGTCTTTGTGCATATCCTTTAATCAGGTTTGCCTTTTCTATACTTTGATAAAAAGCATCAGAAAGCAGCGCGTACCCATAAAGATTGGGGTGTACATGTTCCAAAAGAGTTTCATATCCCAATATCTGGTGTGGTGAGTGCTGTTCAAATGTCTTTTTTGCATCTACGATATGTACATTTTTATACTTTATGGCAAAAGATTCGATGATGTCGTTTATTGCTTCCGGTGCCCTGAAGCGGAGCATGTCCAATTCCTTAGCTTTAACAAACTGTTGTCTGGCTAACCGGTAATTACCGGAAGCATATAAGATATTTGCCTTTTTATAATTATCGGCGGCGTTAGCTGATCTGAGGCTGCTGATGAAGGGAGCCTGGTCTTTTTCATTGCTCACCAGTGTGCTCAAAAAAACCGGGATGGCTTGATGTTGTAATAACCCGCAAAGCTCATCCATATTTGTTTTAAACTGGTTGATCCCACTGTAATATTCTGTTGAGCCATACCTGATTTCCTGACTTGCCGCCATTCGTTTCATCAAATTTTCTCTTTTGTCAATAGATGGGGTTTGATTGTTTTTGATGTGTCGGTAAATATTTTCAATTAACTGGACCGTCCGGAAATGCCGCAAACCGATAACCAGCTTAACTACCATTCGGTTATTGGCAATATGGCTGGTTGAACAGGTACCCAAAGCTCCATAATATTCATTATGCCCGGTATAGATCAGGACGCCATCCGGCTGATAATCCAGGATCTGCTTACCAAAATCCAGAACGGTATAAGAATTAATGGCTGTTAATGAAACATTGATAATTTCAAAATGAATACCGGGGTAATTATGCATAAGCCGGTATTGCAGCCAGCGGTGAAAAGAGCCATTGTGACCGTAAGGATATCCAGCAGTAGTAGATTCGCCCAGAACAAATAACCTTACAGTGTTTGCGGCCTTTTTTACTTTAAAAATCTCAATGTTTCCCCTTGTCGCATTGGCGGTATCAGAAAAATAGGGTTCTGAAGCGTACTTGTTGATCACCCAATAAGATGGATCGTCCGGGTAACGTATGAAAAGATTTGTATCATGCCCATATCCAACCAGGCGCAAAACACATTCAAATATGATCATCAGTACAATTGGTGTGAGCATAGCCAATCCCTTAAACCATCTTATTTTCTTTTTCGACAGGTGTAACTCTTTTGCCATGGCATCGATTAATTTTTTAGCTCGATTGTCAATGATATTAGATAAATAACAGGGCGGCATTAAGTTCGCCCTGTTATTTACTCGATTAGCTTCTTTTTATTAGGTATGTTTAATAACCCGGATTTTGTTTCAGATTGCCATTGGTATGAAGCGCGCTGGTTGGTATAGGAAGCAACGTGCGGTATGCGCCATTAGGCGAGTGCGACAACCATGATTTGGTCGTAAATACGCCAAACCTGATCAGATCCTGTCTGCGCCTTCCTTCCTGGGCAAATTCCCATCCTAATTCATCCAGAAAGCGGCCATATTGAATATCTGATACCGTTTCATGGGTGGTTGTGAGGTGATTGTTCAACCCATAATCATACACTGTACTTCCGGAGGAAAGTTGCGCGGCTGTAACGACGGCTTTGGCAGGGTTACTGGTAAATGCCCTTTGCCTTACCTGGGTAACCAGTGTTGCTGCGGTAGCGGCATCTCCCGACCTTAGCAAAGCTTCTGCTTTCATCATCAGTACGTCGGCATATCTCAACAAGGGGAAATCGTTGCTCATACCCACCAGTTCTCCGGCAACGATCTGGTATTTGCCCAACCTGAAACCATGTACTTCTTCAGAGGAATCGACTCCGGGCAATGAATTGATATAGGCTAAGGGTTTGTTTTTAAAAGCCCCTATTGTCCCGTTCAGTGGTGCCCCAGCTGCTGTGTACTGCTGACCCTGCACCCAGTTACTTGTCAGACGGCTATCCTGTGGGTCGAACGTATTGATAAATTGTGGAATGGCGCAGATACCGCCCCATGGCGAGTTTTGAAAATTGTAGGTCGCCTGGTTCTCCGGTTGAAGCGTTTCCATGTGTAAGGTCCATGCCGTGTTTCCGTCTGCAGTAAAAACCTGATCAAACGGTATGGCGAACAATATCTCCTTCGAATTTTGATTTTGCTGCAGGAAAACATTAGCCTGATTGCTTTCCAACGAATAAAGGCCGGATGCTATAATGGTGTTGCAAGCGGTTATACAATTCGCATAATCCGGGGTTCCGGTATAAACACCGGCATTCAGGTACATTTTGGCTAATAAGGCTTCTCCCGCCCATTTATTGAAACGCCCGTATGTAGTAGCATCATTCAGCGTACTTAGTAAGGGCACATTAGACGTCAGTTCCGAAATGATGAAATCATATACTTCTTTTCTTGTACTTTGCGTTGGTACAAAACCTGCCGGTAGATCAAATTTGGTCACGATAGGCACGTTCCCGAAAAAATCAATCAGTGCATAATAAAAAGACGCGCGCAGTACCTTTAGTTCTGCTGTAATCTGTGCTTTTCCTGATGTAGGTATCGGTATCAGGCCTGCATCTATCTGGTACAATACCCTGTTGCATCCGGTGATTCCCGCATAGGCGTTAGTCCAGATCTGATAGCTGTTATCTTCGTCTGCCGTCCATTTATGGGTATGCATACGCCTGTAAATGCCGCCATCTACCCATCCGTTTGGCCTTTGTGGGATTACCTCTTCATCGGCGGAGATTTCATTTGTCCGCCATATGGCGTTGGAGCTTCTGCCTAATTCCAAGGTCCTCCAACTGGTATACGGAGCCCCTACTAATGCCGCAACATCGGCAGAACCAGGAGTAAATTCACTCGATACGATCTGGCTATAGTTTTTGGTTGCCAGTTTTGTGCAGGAAAAACTTCCGAAAAGGAATATTATTCCACTAATTATAAAACATATCTTTTTCATTTCAATTTTCATAACATGGTGATTAAAAACTGGCTGAAAGCCCGATGGTATATGTCCTGATCGTTGGGTAGGTGTCACGGGATTCCATGCCTGGAGCAAGCCCGTTCGTATCTCCGAAACGGTCAACTTCAGGATCAAGGCCTTTATATTTGGTAATGGTGAAGGTGTTCAGGGTAGAAAGATAAATTCGCGGATTGTGTACGAATTTACTTTTCAGCTTGCGCCAGGTATATCCCAGATTGATATTGTCGATCTTCCAATAATTACCATTTTCTACGTAGTAACTGTTGAATTCAAGCGGTACGGTTTTGTTCAGCACTGCAGTACCAAATACCTTATCCTCCGATGATTTTAAGCGGTTATAATTAGTTACAGAGGTGTTTTCGTAGTTCATCCGCAGGGCGTTTAGAATCTGAAAACCAAAAGCACCGCGCATGGTCACACCAAAATCCCAATCTTTGTAATGGAGCGTGTTATTCCACCCAGCGTAGTATTTGGGAATACCGTTTCCTAATACCTGCTTGTCATTAAAACTGTGGTTAAACTGGTCATATTGCTTAGTGGTACCGTCAGGCTCCTGATAAATCCATTTGCCATCCGGCGATACGCCCGTCACCTTGAATCCATAAAAATCGCCGATGTTGTGACCCACCTGTACGATATTGGTAAAAGTGGTGATAGGGTCGCCGGTGTTACCAGTGGTAAAATAAGGGGTTGTGGCTTTGTAGAGGTCATTAGACAGACTGATTAACTTGTTGGAATTCGTAGAGAAGTTAAAGGAGGTTGTCCATTGAAAATTTGTTTTACGTATAGCATTGATATTAATCACGGCCTCCAGCCCCTTATTTTGCATTGTTCCCGCGTTGGCGAACGTTGAGGGGTAAAGGTTAGGTGGGCTGGGCACCGAAAAATTATATAGCAGGTTAGTTACTTTACGTTGGTAAACATCAAAGGTGCCGGTAATCAGTCCTTTTAACAAACTGTAGTCCAGTCCCAAATCAGTTTCATGTTTTTCTTCCCAGCGAAGCCCGGGATTAGCATTTTGAGCTGGGGCCAGCGTTTGTATAAACTGGCCGTTATATAAAATATAATTACCATAGCCAAGTAAACCGACACCCAGAAAAGATTGTCTTGGGGGATTGCCTGTTACGCCATACCCTGCGCGGAACTTCAAGTCGTCGAATATTTTTTGATCTTGCATAAATGATTCCTTGGTGATCCTCCATCCGGCTTGTACAGCAGGAAATGTTCCGAAAGGCTTACTTGCTCCGTAAAATTGGCTTGCTCCATCAACACGTAGGCTTGCGAGTAGCAGGTATTTATCCTTGTAATTGTAAGTCAGCCTGCCAATATAGCTGATCAGGTTAGTTAAACTCTGCCCGCTATTCATCAAAGCGTTACCTGCTTTTAGCGCGGCCCCCTGTTGTATGGCATTGTAGCCGAATAGGTCAGTTGGGAAATTATGATTGCCCATTTCGGTAGTAAAAGAATTGTTATCCTGGTATTCATAACCACCCAATAGTGTTAGGCGGTGGTCGCCGAAGGCCTTTGAATATTCAGCCGAAAAATTCAGATACCTGTCTACAGACTGCCCCTGCTGAATATCTGCTACACCACCCTGGTTATCACGGATGGTTGAAATATTTTCAAAATTGGCGAAATACCGGTTCAGATAACCGTGCTTTGTATAGGAACCGATAGCGGAAAACCTTAAACCTTCTATTGGTAAAAAAGTTATCGTAGCGTTGTATTTGCTGGTGAAGCTTGTTTGCGGCTGATCGGTGTTAAAAATGTCAGATACCGGGTTCTGGTATTCGAAATTGTTGGGTTCCTGGTAAAAACTTCCATCCGGCATCCTCACGGGAGCAGTAGGGTTCATTTTCAGTTGCTGCTCATAATCGTAAACATTAAATGGATGGTCATTAAAGTTAGTTTGCAGCAGGCCAAGGTTGAATTTTAGTTTTCCATCCAGCATGGAATGGTTAATATCAACCCGGCCGGTGATCTGTTGGTGGTCACTTTTCAGGAAAATACCCTGGTTGTAACGATAATTCAGGGAAGCAAGGTAATTTGTCTGGTTATTACCTCCTCTGAAAGTTAGCCCATGAATATGGGAAACCGGAAAATTATTGCTCATGGCCTTGATCCAGTCGGTATTGCTTCCAAGGTCGTAAGAGGCCTGCCTGGTACCTCCAGCAATCTGCCTCCGGTAATCATCTCCGGTAAGTAAGGCTGGTTCTCTTGAAATCTGGCTATAAGTCTCATTGCCATTGTAATCCACCTGGTTGATCGCATTGCCGCTGGCACGCTTGGTTGTGATAATGATTACACCATTCGACCCACGTACCCCGTAAATTGCCGCTGATGATCCATCTTTTAATACCGATATTTCGGCGATATCTTCCGGCGCTACAGTCAACAAATCACCCGGAACCCCATCTATAATATACAGCAGCCCTAAATTACCATACAACGAATTATTACCGCGTAACATAATTTGCGATTGGGCATTGGGGTCACCTGAAGGGCTTGAAACAGAAAGACCCGCCACTTTCCCTTTAAGCAATTCAGCGGCATCAGAGACTGGCCCCGTCACAAAATCCGTTGATTTGACTGTCGTGACCGCGCTGGTTACATCAGCTTTTCGTTGCGCGCCATAGCCTATAACAACCACCTCACTCAGTGATTGGTTGTTATCTGAAAGCGTGACGTTGATTACGCTAAGGTTGTGTACTGGAATTTCTTTGGTTGCAAAACCAATAAAAGTAAATACCAGCGTCGAATTAGCGGGGGCGTTCAGTTTATAATCGCCTTCCAGTGAAGTCAGGGTACCCGTCACAGTTCCTTTTACCTTGATACTTACTCCTGGGAGCGGTATACCTTTGTTATCTTTTACTATCCCCTTTACGGTTATGTTACCGTTTTGGGCATTGGCACACAGAGACAGGAATGCTAAGAAAAAGGCACATAGCAACCTGCACTTTGAATAAAGTCTGTTTGTTTTCATGAAATTAGTTTATAATTATTGGTTTATAGGTTTTGGAAAAGGGGATTAATAATTGTTTTTTTAACACTTATTAA
Source organism: Mucilaginibacter sabulilitoris (assembly GCF_034262375.1). NCBI lineage: Bacteria > Pseudomonadati > Bacteroidota > Sphingobacteriia > Sphingobacteriales > Sphingobacteriaceae > Mucilaginibacter > Mucilaginibacter sabulilitoris. The sequence goes on along the minus strand of NZ_CP139558.1, from coordinate 5,386,248 downwards.
TCGATAAAAAATTAGTATGGTCTGTTCATAAGCTTTGTTTTAATGGTTAAACCTTGATTAATTAGTTGATCGGGATATACATAAAGGTGACTGGCTACCTCATTACAGTTTTAATCTATTAATTGCTATTACACAATCAATAGGAGGGCTTGAAAAACGGCAGCCGAATCAGCGCTAGCTGTTAGTCTCATCTTGAATGAAAATTGGTTTTATAACTGGTTCTGATATTGGCTATCAGACAGTTGAAGGTACGGCTGGATAAGCCCTTGTAAAAAACACTGATGTTGAAAAAAATAATAACTGTGATGAAATTGCGGGCAATTTGGAAGAATAAACGCTTGTTTATGTTACAAATAAGAATAAACGCTGCCTAACGTCAGAATTATTGGCAATTAGTTGATTTGAGAAGCTTCGTTACTGGCCGCGTGATGATCTGCATAATGAGAAGGTTTAACATCAAATTCTTCCTGAAAGCATTTGCTGAAGTATGCCGGATTGCTAAAACCTACGCGATCAGCAATTTCTGCTACGGATATCTCCCGCAAAGCTAACAGTTGCGCTGCTTTTTTAAGTCTTACAGAGCGAATGAAAACGGATGGTGTCTGCCCGGTTATGGAAACCAATTTACGATACAGCCCCGATCTTTCCATGTTCATATCGCTGCTGAATTCTTCAACAGAGTATGTCGAGTCGCTCAATTTTTTCTCTACACAGTCCAAAGCCCTTTTTATTAATTTTTGGTCAATTTCGGAAGCAGTTACCATAGAGGGTTGAATAACGATAGCTGTCTTAAACAACTGTTTACGCTGTTCCTGCTGCTCAATCAGATTGCGTATCCGTACTGTAAGAATATTAATATTGAACGGCTTGGTTACATAAGCGTCCGCCCTTACCTGGTATCCTTCATATTGCGATTCATCGGAAGTTAAGGCTGTTAATAGTATTACTGGTATATGCGAGGTCCTGATATCCTTTTTTAAGCTGCTGCATAGCCCTATACCGCTCATGCCAGGCATCATGATGTCGCTGATTATCAAGTCTGGCGATTGTTTTAGCACCAGGTCATGGGCTTCCTTCCCATCAGCAGCAAGAATGACATCATATAGTTGTATTAACTGTTCTTCCAGGAATTTACGGAACTCATCATTATCTTCAGCAATTAAAATGCTGATCCTGCCAGTAGTTCTACTTATATCGGGTTCCTGTTTGATCGTTTCCGATAAAAGAGGCTCAAGATTTAACGGGATAGAAAATGTAAACACACTCCCTTTTCCAGGTTCGCTTTTTACGTCTATAGTGCCATGATGCAATTGTACATATTCCTGCACCAGGTGAAGTCCTATACCGCTTCCTGTATTTGTTGCCCCCTGATTGCCCCCCTGGAAAAACCGGTTAAAAACTTTTGGAAGATCGACCTCGGGTATACCTGAACCTGTATCAGCAACACTGACGGATATAGCAGGGGTAAGCCGGTCAGGTAAAAGCGTGTTTTCAATCGTAAGGGTTATTGCTCCTCCATCCGGAGTGAACTTGAACGCGTTTGATAACAGGTTATTCAATATCATACCGAATTTTTCCTGATCAAGAAACAGCCATAGTTCTTGCGGACAAATCCTTTGAAAGGAAATGCCTCTGCCAGGTGCTATCTCCTGAAAAGGTCTGCACAAATTGGCGGTTAGCAAGTCAGCATTCGCATAGTTTAAATGCAGGATTTCTCCGTTTAGTTCAAGTCGTCTGAATTTAAGCAGCTGATTAACCAGGTTTAATAATGATTGTGCATTCCGGTAGATACCCGTAAGCTGGGATTTGAGCGGTGCATCTCCGACTTTTTCTAATATCACCTCAAGCGGACTTAGGATCAGGGTAAGCGGCGTTCTCAGTTCATGACTGATATTGGTAAAAAAGCTGAATTTCATCTCATCCAGCTTTTGCTGTTGAAGTTTAAGTTGTTTGGCCTTACTTTTTCTGACGATCCATAAAATGGTAAAGTAGATGAACCCGATCCCGGCTATCCAATATAACGCCAGCATGAAAGTAGTTTTCCACCACGGAGGAAGAATAGTGATCTTTAATGTAATTGTTTTCCCACCCCAATTCCTGCTATTGTCCGCGGCCCGCACTTTAAGCTGGTATGATCCCGGGGCCAGGTTGGTGTAAGTGGCCCTGCCAATTCCATCAGTTGTCGCCGTCTCATGCCAATTGTCATCCACGCCGTCCAGAAAATACTGATAATAAGACTGAGAGGGGTTGATATAATTAAGCGCCGAAAAAGCGAGGGTAAGAAAATTTTGATTATGGTTTAATATTACGGCCGTGGAGGTAGTGATTGAACGTTTCAGAATTTTATTTCCATTATAAAAGTCTCCTGGTTTAATGGATTGCCCAAACACCTGGAAGTCTACAAAAATCGGATCAAGGTTTTTTCGGGCATCAAAGATCCGCCGCAGATCCACTTTGTTAAAACCGTCGATTCCGCCTAACAAAAGTGATCCGTTCCGGGTCATATAAGATGCCCCCTGTGCAAATTCATTATTTATTACACCGTCGTAATGGTTAAAATTCATAAAATTAAACTGTCTTTCAGGAATACTGTCAAGCACCCTGACACGAGATACTCCATTGGCGGTTGAAACCCAGATCGATTTCTGATCGTCTTCGGTAATCGACTGGATCGCGTTATTGACAAGACCATCTTCAGTATGAAAACTACGCAACTTTTGTTTCCTTCCATCCCAAACATTTAAACCGTCCTGCGTACCAAACCATAACAAACCTCGGCTGTCGGCCAGCAAACAATTATATTGATGGTTATTATGATGAAACATGCGGAAGTTTTGCTGATAGTTAATCAATTTAAACTCATTGGTATGCGTATTATAAGTAAATAACCCGCTGTTCGAGATTCCTAATAACGAGCCTTGGTACCAGACCATCTGGCGAATCGAACTGAGTTTGTCCCTATCTGCATTTTTTATGGGGATGCTGGTTAGTTTACCCGAATAAATATTAAATTCAGCGAGACCATTATTTTCGGTGCAAATATAATACCGTCCCTCCGCTATCTTCAGTAAACTGTTCAGGTTGCCAAATGCGTAACGACTGATCTTTGTTCCCGAGATAATAAATAAACCTTCAGATGTACAAACCAGGATATTTCCCTGTTGATCGGATAACATGGATTTACAGTTTACACCTTTTAAAACAGGTGCAAAAAGGGTAAGTGTTTCCTCCTTATCGGAATAGCGGAAAATTCCCTGGTCAGTTCCGACCAACAGACCACCCGCTTTATCTTCTGCAAAGCTGGTAATATATAATTCCTGGTTTTCCTGCAAAGGAAAGAGTGATTTTCCGATATTTCTGAACCGGAAACGATCCGGATGAAAATATAGCAACCCTTTATTCAACGTTCCCAGCCAAAGGCCGCCCTGGGCGTCAAAAAACAAGTTGCTGACCTCTATATTGATAAGCGTGCCGTCTACCAGGTGAAGTGTCGGGCTGAATCTTTGTTCCTTAAGGGTATTATCCATTGTCCAAAGTCCTTTCCTGCAACAAATCACAACTTCCCCTCCGGGCCCGGTAGCCAAAGAGTTTAGCCAGTAGTCAGTTTCGATCACCTTTTCCCACTTTCGCTGTTTATCGTTATAAACCAGCATCACGCCACGCTTACCATTTCTTAACAGATAAAGGGTGTGGTTGCCCTGAACCACGTATAAAGTGTTCATATAAGCACCGGACGTTAACCCTTCCAGTGTATTTTGCCTGCTGATCTCCTTTTTGGTAACTACATCATAAACAACCACTAATCCCGAACGATAGAAGACATGTAAATTTCCATCAGTCACGGCGACATCGTAAATGGGGTCAGAAGATCCCGCCGGAGACATTACTCTTGATAAAAAGGTCGTGGTTTTGTTGGAAGCCGAAGCCCGGTATAATAGCTTGCCGGAAACTGTTATCAACCATAAGTTTTTTCCGGCATCCATAAAAAAGTCCGATAGGGGCTCATGAATGCCCATACTTGCCAATACTTTTTCCGGGTGCTCTTCATATCGTTCTGTTCCTGGGTTAATCAGCATGAGCTTTCCCCGTGTCTTGATCCAGAGATGGTTTTCATTTTCCACATAAACATGATGAAAACCTATATAGCCTATTAACGGATAGGTGTGCTCATCATTTATGTGGATATATTGAAACGATGTCCCGTTATACAGGTTAACCATGCCCACCGTAACCACCGCTATTCTTCCGTCCGGCAATTGATTAATGCTCCTGACGCTGCTTTCTGAAAGTCCGTTACTGCTTTCTATAGGGGTATAAGCACGAAATTGTTGCGCAAATGATCCATGGGTAATCAACAACAATAACAAGATAAACAACACTCTCACAACCGTATATTTAATATGGCGCCTTATTCAACATAGTGCCAGGATTTAAAGAAATAAAAAAACTCCGGTCATATGTTGCTAACGCGCGGTTTCCGGATTTTTAATTTAGGCTTGCCTTTAGAGCAATTAATCAAAATGAGCTTTAAATATACAATTTCTGATTCTATGAAATAACATACACCGTTTTTGAAAGTGTGCCGTTGCCATTCCCCGGTTAAACAAATAGCAACGGCACTGTTTTAACCTACATCTTTACTGAAACGGCCTCTCCTTTATAATTAACGATCCTGTCAACTTTTTTGGATAATTTTTCTCCTGTCCCTTTCATTTTGTTTACTAAAACGATATTAAACTTTCTGTTAGAGAGGGAACCTGTAAAGCCCCCTTTCTTTTTAGAGATCGTCAGTGTGCTGGATTCATTGTTCCAATGGAAGATGATCTCCGTATATTTCCCGCTTTCGTAGTTGTAATTGTCGTTCTCATCTTCGTAGAGCGTAAAATCTCCATCGGCACCCGGATAAATCCTGATTTGCAGATTATCCCATTTTTTTTCCGTAGCATACTGCACTTTAGGTCCCCACGGTACAATAGAACCTGCTTTTACGTATACCGGAATGATATCTAAAGACGTTGTCCGGTCTACCGTCTTGCCTCCGGCTATCGACTCTCCTGTCCAGAAGTCGTACCAGGTAGCACCCGATGGTAAATAAACGGGCCAGCTTTTAGTGCCTTTATCAGTAACCGGAGCTACCAGGAAGGAGCGGCCAAACAGATATTCACTGTTGTTCTCAAAGCCTTGCTTGTCTGTATTAAATTCTGAGCTTAAGGCCCTGATGAAGGACCCTGAGCCGTGTGTTACATTCCTGGCGGTTGAATACAGATATGGTAATAAACTGTAACGCAGGTTGATGAACTTCTCCTGTACATCAAAGGCCCAGTCGCCAGGCTTGCCGAACTGGTATATTTCCCGCGGTATATCTGTTCCGTGCGAACGCATCATCGGCGTAAAAGTTGCAAACTGCATCCAGCGTACATAAAGCTCCTGGAAATCAGGATTCTTAGCACCGCCGCCCTTTACAAAACTGCCGGCGAAGAAGCCTCCTATATCACCATTCCAATAAGGAAGACCAGTTAAAGAAAAATTCACAGCCGCGGGTATTTGTCTTTTAAGTGTGGGCCAGTTTGAGCCAACATCTCCGCTCCAGGTATTAGAACCATAGCGTTGTTGTCCGGCAAACGCCGAACGGGTTAACAAAATCACACGCTTATCCTGCGAGGTTTGACGTTGGTGCTCGTATACTCCGCGGGTGTGCTGTAATGGGAACGCATTCTCTACGCTGCGATAACTGCCCAGGTATGTAGGCTGATTGAAATCATCATCTTTCACATTGATATGATCCGGTTCGGTCGAATCCAGCCACCATGCGTCAGTACCCAGGGAGAAAATACCTTTATTCAGATAATTCCAGTAAATGTCCCTTGCAGATGGGTTGTAAACATCATACGGGCGCGTATTTGCCCCGGGTGGCCAGGTGTCGAAATTAATGAGCATGTTTTTGGCCTTAAACTCCTGGTATTGTTTTGTTTTAGGGGCAAAACCCGGCCATGATACAATAAAAAGATGCGCATTTAATTTATGCACGCTATCCACCATACTTTGTGGTCGGGGATAAGTGGTTGCTTCAAAGCCCATTGCATTCCAGTTATCATCCTTGCCCCAATATTGCCAGTCCTGCACAATGCCATCAAGCGGTATTTTTAATTCACGATATTTTTTAACCACATTAACGAGCTCAAATTGAGTTTTATAACGCTCTCGTGATTGGTTAAAACCATAAACCCACAACGGCATCATTGGTGTCTGCCCGGTCAGATCACGCATACAGGCCACAACGCCATCAGGGTTTTTGCCATACATGTAATAGTAATCAGCACAGTTACCTATCTCCGAATCAAAGGAAGTTTCCTGGATATTGTCGTTAAATGTTGTCGGTGAGTAATTGTCCCAAAATACGCCGTAGCCTTTAATTGACTGGAAGAAGGGTATACCCACCTTCATATTCTCCTGCCGAAGGTATACCTTTTGGCCTCGCTGGTTCAGTTTACCATTTTGTTGCTGGCCCAAGCCATAAATAACCTCATCCTTATCTAACAGAAAGGCCTGCCTTACCGAAGAGCTAATTTTACCGGCATCGTTCACTACCGTAAACTGAGTGCCGTAATCTTTTTCTGTAAACAATGGATTGTCCCCGGCATCTGAAAAAGAAACCCTGCCAGTTTTTAGATCTAATGCAACCTGCAAAGCTGTGCTTTTTAAATAAACGGTATTGTTTTTTTCGTTGACAGTTAGAGCAGTTGTTTCAGGTTCTTTTATTACCGATAAGCTTTCCTGTTTTAAAAGCCCGCCCTCGGGCAATTTAATAATTCTGACAATTGTTGCGGAGTAAAACTGAACTTCTATGTCTATAGATTGGGTGTTAGCTTTTACCCCAAACTTGGTTCTTTGAAAATCCTGGGCAAATGATCGTGCGGAAAAAAAAAGTAAGATAATAGCTCCTATGAATTTTGTCTTCATACTTATAGGATAAATGGGATTTTAGATTGGTTTATAGTGTCGGTAAATTTATGGGAACGGATTTTATTCAAAGCCACAATTATGATGAAAAAAATAGCACACCCGTTGAAATTTCTATATATACACCTGGTAGTAAGGTTAGACAATCTGCAGGTGATTGCCGCAGCACACCAATTATAATACTAAATTAAATTCAGGAGAAACTCTTCGACAATCCTACTTATCTCCATAGAGAGATAATTGCAGTTTTGTTGAAAAAACTAAAGCTTTATAAATCCACTTAGTTCATTAGCGCTTGTATTGTCAATGGCAAAATCTGGTTTCAGAATCATCTTTTGATACTATTGGAAGACATGGAATTGATCTAAATACTACGTTCAATGGGGGCAAAATTTCATCCACCATTTTATCACCCGTAACTACATGGGGCGGGGAGAGTCAAACATACCTGAATGTCCACTAACAAAAGTTCACGTTAAAATATTCGGAGATAATACGTCCTTGATAGGTGTAAATTGTTAAATAACAACTATAAGTAGCGTCATTACAACTAATAGTAGCCAGGTTTTTGCTGACCCTAAAAATGAACCCATCTATCTTTGTAGTGTCGAAAATTCAAATAAAAAAACAGTATTATGGAAATGAAGATGATCGGTAGCAAAATTGCCGAAGCACGAAAAAAGATAAATATTTCTCAGGCAGAACTGGCTGAACGCTTATTTATTAGCCCGCAGGCCGTTGGGAAATGGGAACGCGGGGAGTCAATCCCGGACATTATTACGGTTAACCGCCTCGCTGAAATTTTTGGTGTTGACCTGAATTATTTTTCAGGAAACGCTCCATCCGCAGCCGATGAAACAGCTTTTAAAATGGCCAGCGACGGCATTGCCGGCATAGAACAAACGGGAGCGCAGGCTACGAACGAGTCGGGTTCACAGGAGCTAATGAACTTCAGCGGGAGCAACCTGCAGGGGAGTGACTTCTCGGGCGTTACCGCACCTAAACGGAAATTTAATGGAAGTGCGCTGCGTGGCGCTGATTTTTCAGGCGCGGATCTGACAGGCAGCTCATTTGTGGGCAGCGATATAAGTGAAACTAATTTCGATCGGACGAACCTGACAGATTGCACTTTTTCTGCCAATGACCTTGCAGGAGCGAGCTTTAATGAGACCATCCTCGTACGCACCCAATTCCGCAGTTCGGCGTTGAACGATGCAAAATTCACCAATGCCTCATTGATCGACGTTATGCTGACCAAGACCGATCTCAGGAAAACGGTCTTTCAAAACTGTGTCTTTAACGGCGTGGTTTTTAAATATTCCGATCTTAGCGGAGTATGCTTTGATAAGCAAACTTTTACCGGCGTTAAATTTCAAAGCACGTCGCTGCATGAAGCTACATTTCATGGCGCAACACTCCGGAATGTATCTTTTCGCGCCACCTATGCCTTAACGAACCGGTTTTACCGTACACTCCAAACCATCCGTTTTGACGGGGCCACGATGGATAAGCTGACCTATGCCGCACTCAAAGGCGTAGGGGTTGATCTGTCAAAAGTTACAATTATATAAAAGCTACGGATATGCAAAACAATTCAATTCAAGTTAAAGGGCTGCATAAGTCCTATAAGCAGCTTTATGTGCTGAAGGGTGTAGATTTCGAGGTGGAAAAAGGTAGCATTTTCGCTTTGCTTGGCTCTAACGGCGCAGGCAAAACAACGATTGTCAAGATCCTCACCACGCTGCTGAAACAAGACAGGGGAATCGTTACTGTAAACGGATTCGATGTGGCGTCAAAGCCCAACAGCGTGCGACAGTCGATCAGCCTGGCCGGGCAATTTGTCGCCGTAGACGAGATATTGACAGGGCGGGAAAACCTGATCATGATTGCCCGGCTGCGGCATCTCAAAAATTCACGCCAGCTCGCGGACGATCTGCTGAACCGTTTTGGGCTGGGCAATGCCGCTGACCGTAGGGTTTCCACCTATTCTGGCGGTATGCACCGCAGACTCGACATCGCCATGAGCCTTGTAGGAGATCCGCCAATCATTTTCCTCGACGAACCGACCACTGGGCTTGACCCCGAGGTGCGTATCGAGTTCTGGAGGATCGTCAAAGCGCTTGCAGGAAACGGTACAACGGTCTTCCTGACCACCCAATATCTGGACGAAGCTGAACAGATCGCCGATCGGATTGCTATTCTTCATCAGGGTAAGATCATCGTGAGCGACACGTTAGTGGAGCTGAAAAAGCGGTTTCCACCCGCAAAAATTGAATATATTGAAAAACAGCCTACGTTGGAGGATATATTTCTTTCAATTATCGGCAAAAAGGAGGAAAATTAAAATGGAAACGATAAAGAACTATTTTTTCGCAGATATGGAGGTCATGCTTGGACGTTCCATGCGCCACATCTTTCGCAGCTTGGACACCATCATTACAGTCACCATTATGCCGATTGCGATGATGATGTTGTTCGTTTATGTATTAGGAGGCGCAATTCAAACAGGCACAGGCAGCTATGTGAATTACCTGTTGCCCGGTATACTGCTCATTGCGGTCGCAAACAGTGTTGGCTACGTATCTTACCGCCTATTCTTAGATAAGCAAAGGGGCATATTCGAGCGTTTTCACTCTATGCCAATTGCGCGCTCGGCTGCGCTGTGGGGGCATGTGCTGACTTCGCTTGTATCCAATGTGATGTCGGTTGTCGTGATCGTTCTCGTGGCGCTCCTGATGGGCTTTCGCTCACCGGCTGGGGTATTGTCATGGCTTGCCGTGGCTGGCATACTCGCGTTATTTACGCTGGCTTTGACATGGATTGCAGCGATTGCCGGATTGTCCGCAAAATCAGTGGATGGCGCGGGTGTAATTGCTTATCCCATCCACTTCCTGCCGTTAATCAGCTCTGCATTTGTGCCTACCAGGTCCATGCCGCGCCCGGTTCGCGCTTTCGCGGAAAATCAGCCGGTGACCGCGATAGTGGAAACCATCCGCGCGCTGCTTTCAAACCAACCGGTAGGTAATGAAATATGGGTAGCTCTTGCCTGGTGCATAGGAATTATGCTCGTGGCTTATGCCTTTGCAATGAGGGTATATCAAAAACGGGGATAACAGAACAGTGGCTTTTGCAGAGCAAAAGATGACATCATTGGAAATAGCAGGCCGGACACAACACTAATAACATTATACCCGGCTTGCTCATATTAGCTACTTATCACTGAGCATGATCGTGTTACCCTTGCGGCCGCCGATTATAATGACCTTGGCTTTTGGAGATAACGCAATCTCTTTTTGGGCTTTGATCGCTTCATATTACAACTACCTACCTGACAACCTGGTAGAAAAGCAAATTGAAGACCAGGAATTTTTCGTTTCCAAAGCGAGAAGGTTATTTATTGATGATAAGATTCAATTCGATGACTTCACTAACCTAAAAAAGAGTATCAGGTTTTATCGAATGATTTGAAAAGTGATCTTCAAAAAGTTACAATTAAGTTAAACTGTATCGATAAACAGGTTAATATGAAACCATGCAATGATCTTTTTTTAAAGTTTAGAAATAAATGATAAAAAATATATCATCAATTTGATACCCCTCATAAACATCAATGTTAATTGGGGGGGCACTTTGCCTGAATAAAATGTTATCAACAATTTTATCGGTCAAAAAAAGCGTGAAATATCAACTTGATTAAATGACCATCGATATCAAAGTTCATTTAGCTTTAAAGAAAAGAAAGTGACTATCAAAAAGGCTATTTGTATATTGGAAAAAAATAACATTAACGTTGATGCCGACGAGGCTACTGTTATTTTGAATTTTCTCTGCGTTATTGCGAAATCTACCCAGTTGCACGAAGTGGCTCCCGACTTAAATAACCTGAACAGGAAATCGAACTCCGAAAAAATGTCATTTCTCAATAATTTGAGTGAAAATAGACCCAATTTAAAATTACTATAGAGTCATGCCGGAAAATTTCGAACTCTTTTTTGTGGTGACCTAACGACGCGGTTATCATTTTCTTATGGGCAAAAAAAAAGGAGGCAACACCTATGTGTTGTCTCCTTAAGTGACGTTGCGACCACAGTTTTCGAACCTTTTTATGGAGGATTTGAGGAAATTGGCTGCTTTGCCGGGATAGTAAAATAGATATCTACCTATAAAATGGCTGATGTATTAATTGCCAAGGATTCGACGTTTGAGAAAATGCATTGATAAAACACAATTGATGAGTAAAATCAACCGATCAGCCATATTGCTAAGTTTGATCCTCGTTCTCATTAATTTCGGTCAAATACATAGAACGATAGTTTGACATAGCTTTTTTGTTTTCGTAAATTAATCTATCTGTAATATGTGACATTATCGTAGCCATTGATAATATCAATCACTTCTTTAGAAATTGTCAAATTCTCAATATTCTCCGTTATGAAAAAGAGCATTAATGGGGTTTCATTAACAACGCGACCGAATGCAACGTCATTACTATTACGAAGTTCAAGAATCTTAACTATAGTCTGAGTATCATAGATATTGATATGTCGTTGATCGCCTCATTTCGGAATAGCAAACAAGCCATTTCGTTACACTTGACTATATTAATCTGTTATCCTTACCCAACACAACTATTTGATTTAATGCGCATGGAATGGCTTGGTCTAGCCATCCGGACTATTCAAGTATATTAATAAAATACTTTAAGTATCAATTAATAGAGTGTTACAATTATAGTTCCAACCAATATACTTTTGGATTTTTATTGAAACTAATTCCCCTCAATTAGGCGAAGAACAATGCTTTTGCCTAATTAACTGGATTCAGTTTTCGTAAATCCGGACATTAAGTGTAATCCTGATAATGATTAATATGAGCAAAATAATAATAAAACAGGCCGATGGTAGAATATTATCATTTGGCGAACTATTGCTACGTATCATGCCAGACACTAAGGGTCGGTGGATTGAACAAAAAAATCTGCCCTTTTTTATTGGAGGTGCTGAGCTTAATGTAGCTTCTGCTCTCTCTCTTTGGGGCATGCCTTCTGCCTATCTTACCGCATTACCGCTCAATAATGTTTCGGAACAATTAATTAGTCACCTCAATGAAAAAGGCATTGATTTATCTAATGTGCTTTATCACGGTGAAAGAATTGGCCTTTACTTTCTAAACAACGGCGATGACCTGAAACACGGTGGTGCAATATATGATCGCGCTCATAGTGCTTATGCTGATCTCCACGTAGGTCAGATTAATTGGGAGGATGCCTTAAACGGGGTAGGGTGGTTACATTTTAGCGCTATTTGCCCGGCCTTGAGCCAAAATTCAGCTGATATTTGTTTAGAAGCGTTAGAAGTAGCTAAACGTAAAAATGTAACGATTTCTATAGACCTGAATTATCGGCCTAAACTTTGGCAATATGGAAAAAAACCTACACAAATTATGCCTCAGCTTGCCCGGTATGCCGATTTGCTCATGGGTAACCTTTGGGCCTTCAATACCATGTTGGATATCCCTTTAAGTCCGGGATTTAAAAATGCTGCAGTTGAAAATAAAACAGCATATATGAACGAAGCCGAATCTCTATCGAAAGAAATTATTAAGCAATATCCAAAATGCAAGGTTGTGGCCAATACCTTCCGCTTTGATACCCTGAACGGCCTTATTTATTATTCAACACTATTTACGGATGACTTTCTTTGTGTTTCCACGGAATATAATGCACTAAATATTGTAAATAAAGTGGGTAGCGGAGATTGTTATATGGCCGGACTGATTTATGGATTTTATAATGGAATGTCTGCAAAGGAAGTATTGGAATTTGCTACAGCCGCTGGTTTTACAAAATTATTTGTTCAGGGTGATGCAACCGATAAAGATGTTCTGGAAATTCAAGAAGCTATTCAAAATGAAAAAAAATAAACAGAATTTAATCGCAGCTATCGCACATCAGGGGGTTTTGCCACTGTTTTATTGTCATTCTGTGGAGGTAAGCGCTGAAATTATACGACTAATATACAAAACAGGTATAAGGGTGGTCGAATATACTAACAGGGGAGAAGCCGCATTGGACAATTTTTCGATCTTAAAAAAAATACAGGAAGTCGAAATGCCCGATTTATTCCTGGGTATTGGTACCGTCAAATCTGCTCAGGATGCAGAAAACTTTATTTCTGCAGGTGCTGACTTTTTGGTAGCGCCTATTGTCAATACTGATGTAGCGGATTTGGCAAAACAAAATGATTTGTTATGGATACCTGGGTGTATGACGCCTACTGAAATCTTTAATGCCCAGAGTTTAGGGGCCCAATTGGTTAAACTTTTCCCGGCAGGGGTGTTAGGGACTAATTTTTTATCCGCCGTTCGGGAGTTATTCCCGAATATGCTCTTTATGGCTACTGGTGGAATAGATTTGGAACGGAGAAATATTAGATCCTGGTTTCGGGCGGGTGTTTGCGCTATCGGTATGGGTAACAAGTTAATCAGCAAAAAAATACTCGATGAGGAAAACTATAACGAATTATTTAATAATCTATACAAGGTTATAAATCTGGTAACATTATCAAGGTAAATTATTGTCTGATTGTGACTATCTCCAAATAGTCATTTTTACCCCTTAACTTTGTAAATCAATACAATGCTTTCTATATTCCCGAGGGATTTTACCGGTGAAATGTTTAAAGAATTTATTGAAATTTGTAAAGTTTTGAAAACCTGATAAATAGCAAATCTCTGAGATGGGGATTTCAAGATCCTGCAATAATTTACAGGCATGTCCTATCCGTATTTCATTTAAGAATGAACTAAAGCATTTTTGCGTTCTTTTTTTAAAAAAACCGGAAAACGCCGGCGGGGTCATATTTGCAATTTCTGCAATTTCATTTAAAGAAATTGGTTTAGCGAAGTTCTGCATGATATATTTTAAAACCTTGTTCATTCTTTCTGTATCCTTTTCATTTAGGTTATGCGTAAAGCCCACGGAAGCCAGTGGTTCAAATTCCTTTGACTCAATAAGAATATTCATGATCTCCAGAAACTCGATGGTTTTAGAAAAACCATTTTTCTCCATGATACGATTCAGTTTTAAAGTTACCTCCTCCTGGGTTTTTCCGTAAAACCTTATTCCCCTTTTGGCCTTTTCCAGTAACTTTTGGGTCTTCAATATCACGATATCATCACCCGCAGTCTTCATCAAAAAGTCGTACGGAAAATAAATAACAACCGCTTTTGCCAATTTATTTTCGGAAGGGTTGTTTAAAACAGAAGGATCATTATACCAAATATGAGGAAGATTAGGACTCATCAAAACCAGATCACCCGCTGAGAAATTATCAATATTATCTCCCACCATCCTTTTTCCCCAGCTATCAACCACATAATTTAATTCACATAAATTGTGAAAATGGAAGGGGGAACTATAGTGATGCTCCTCAATTTTCTTAATTAAGAGGGAATTAATGTCATCGTTCCCAATTTTAATCAGATTAGGTTTCATGAAGTTTTAATGAATTTTCAGGGTTTGTTTATGTGTTTAAATGTAATGTTTTTTTAATAATACATGGATGAAATTAAATATATGATTAAAATAGTTTAAGTATCCATTAAATGAATTTTAAAAACCTGCTTGAAACCCAAGTATTTTTGAATTACCAATATAAATTCAAATAAACCTAATTAACACTAAAATTTAAATTAATGAAAGGAAATCTACATCTCAATGGATCTGGAAAACTTTGGGTTTTAATTTGTTTAAGCCTATCGATTTTCGCCCTCAGCGTAAGAGCCCAGGAATCAAGAACAGTTTCCGGGATTATCATCGACGAAAATAAACTACCCTTGCCCGGCGTAACTGTAATGGAAAAGGGCACGGCAAATGCCACCCCATCTAATGATAAAGGTGCATTTTCATTAAGGGTAAAAACCAACGCTATCCTCGTGTTCCGCAGCACTGGATATAAATCACAAGAGGTGGCTGTACATACACAGACAGTCATCAATATTTCCATGGTGTCTGAAAATACCGCACTGAAAGACGTAGTGGTAATCGGTTATGGAACACAGCGGAAAGTAGACGTAACAGGTTCTGTGGCCTCTGTTAGCAGTGCGATAATTACCGAAAGGCCATCTCCAAATGCACTTGGTGCACTGCAAGGTCAGGTTCCTGGCTTAAGCATTACTTCTAATTCCGGTCGTCCTGGCGATATGCGTGTGAATATAAGGGGATTTAACTCTATCAATGCTTCCAATAACCCACTGTTTGTAGTAGACGGAGTAATTGGCGTAGATTATTCTACCATTAACCCTAACGATATTGCAACCATTGATGTTTTGAAAGATGCTTCTTCAACAGCAATTTATGGAGCAAGAGGTTCGGGTGGTGTAATTATCATTACGACCAAGCGCGGCAAGGACGGGAAGGCTGTAGTAAACTTAAGTCTTACAGGAGGATATAATGTATTGCCAAGAGAGATACCGTTATTGAATTCAACACAATATCAAGCCATGGAAAGGGCAGCTTATGCTTTTGTTCCCGGCAGGGCATATCCGGATTTTGCAAAACTGGAGCCGCTGCTGTACAATGCCGATGGTACTCCTAAATATAATACCGACTGGCAGAAAGAAGTATACAAACCGAGTTTTTCTCAAAATGATAATTTGTCGATCTCCGGGGGTAATTCTGACTTGAAATATAATATGAACTATGGGTATCAGAATGACCAAGCTTTAATGTTATTTACTTATAATAAAAAATATTCAGCAAGAATCAACCTTGATGCAAAAGTTAACGACTGGCTTACTACTGGCTTAAACTTATCAGGTGTTTCATCAAAGGAAAGAATACAAGATGATGGGGTAGGTGGTTTAACAGCCCCACGCGAAGTCATGGAAGCTTTTCCGATGATTCCTGTAAAACTGCCTGATGGTAAATGGGGAGGTAACTTTATGCATTTAAATTCCGAAGGCGCTGATAACCCGGTAAATCTTTTAACCAACTATTATAATATTCATAACAGGATCAATGTTTTAGCGAACACCTATTTCAATATCCGTTTATCGGATAATCTGGAATTCAAGACCAGCTTCTCAGCAGAAAGCTATACCGATGAAAATGACTACGCTTCCAGCGGTTCGGCTGTGCAGCGAGGCCTTTATCAGAATATATCCGCAGGTATAAATTCGGAGAAGTCACTTTACTGGCAGAGTTCGAGCTATTTTACCTACAAAAAGCAATTCAATAAGGCAAATAACTTAAATGTTGTTTTAGGTACGGAGTGGGCAAAAAAGCATGATCAAATAGTTGGTGCTTCCGCGTCAAATTTTGATAGTGATTTTTATTTATGGAATAACCTGGGTGCTGGAATAGTTCCCAATCCGCCCACATCCAGCGCTTATGACTGGCAAATTCACTCTTATTTTTCCCGTGTAACTTATTCCTTGTCAGATAAATATTTGTTCACCGCAACAGGCCGATACGACGGATCTTCCAAGTTTGGTGCAAACCACAAATATGCATTTTTTCCCTCTGCTGCTGCTGCATGGCGGGTATCAGAAGAAAACTTTTTAAAGGATTCTAAAACCATAAGCAATTTGAAATTAAGAATAAGCTATGGCAGCACCGGAAATTCTGAGATTGGACAATACCAGTCTATTGGAGCTTTGTCGTCTAATACAGCGATATTTGCAGGGAACCGCGCTGGCGGTGAAGTACAAGGTACAATTCCTAACCCCAATCTTAAATGGGAAAAGACGGATCAGGCCGACTTGGGTGTAGATTTAGGCTTGTTTAACAACCGTATCAATCTTACAGCAGACGTTTACAACAAGATTACAAATGGTCTGTTATTGTATGCCCCGGTTCCTTTATCATCGGGATTTGATAATGTTTTAACCAATATAGGATCGGTACGCAACAGGGGTTTTGAATTGGCTCTGAACACAAACAATATTGTAGGTGCTTTTAACTGGAGTACTACTTTAAATTTCTCAGCTAATAGAAACAAAATATTAGCATTAGGCTTGCACAATGAGGATATTTTTCCAGGCCCGTCATTTCTTGACCAAACCAATATATTACGGGTTGGACAGCCAGTTGGAACTTTTTACGGACTTACCCGTTTGGGAACCTGGGGTACCGATGAAGCTGCACAGGCTGCATTGGTTGGTGCCAAACCTGGCGATATAAAGGATTCGGATACCAAGTCTATTTTGGGTCATGCTTATCCGAATTTTGTATCAGAATTCATCAATAGATTTTCATATAAAAACTTTGAACTGGTTGTCGATATTCAGGTAAGTCAGGGTAATAATGTATTAAACCTTGGATATGCTACTTCCGAAGACAGACAAACCCTTGCCAACGGTTATACGACTGTTCTGAACGCCTGGACACCTGCAAATCAAAATACCAGCATTGCACAGGTAAGATTAAATGGTGATGGCCCTTCATTACGTCAGGATAGTCACTATGTTCAGGATGGATCTTTCATTCGGGGCAAGAATATTTCACTATCATACACTGTACCGAAAAGCCTTTGCAATGCCTTGCATTTAAAGAATTTGCGCCTGTTTACAGGGGTGCAAAATGCTTTCCTGATTACTAAATATAAAACAGGCTACGATCCTGAAGTATCAACTTACCCACAGCCATTCGCTTATGGGATAGAGTTCTATGCTCAGCCAAAAGCCAGGACATTTAATTTTGGTTTAAATGCCACTTTATAATTAAAAAATTAAGATGATGAAAAAAATAATAATATTATCAATTGCGCTTTTCAGCATATCTGCAATTTCATGCAACAAATTTTTGGATGAAAAGCCCGCAAGTTTTTATACTCCGGAAAATTATTACAAAAGCTACCAGCAGGCACAAAACGCTGTAAATGGTATCTATGCTTTTACGCGTGATTTCTATGCAGCTGTGGGCCTTTATGAAGAAGATGCCATGCTTATGCTGGAAAATCCAACCGGTCAGGCGAAAAGTGATATCAATCAATCTAATAACAATGCCAACTTGCGGAACCTGGCCATGCAAACTACAGATCTTTATTTTAATGTATGGTGGCGCAGTTCCTATAAAGGTATTAACGCGGCAAATCTGGCTATTCAGAATATACCTTTAATTTCATCCTCCATTGTTACCGATGTGCAAAAAAATCAGTTACTGGGACAAGCCAAATTTTTGCGGGCATGGTTCTATTTTAACCTGGTCAGAGAGTTTGGCGATGTTCCTTTAGTTACCGAACCTACCACCAGTGCAACGGGACTTCAGATACCACGCACAGCTACGAAAGACGTTTATGAAAAACTGATTGTGCCTGATTTACTTGCTGCAGAAAAAAGCGGATTACCCTTTTCAGATAATACGGGAAAAGTAGCTATTGGGGCAGTAAAGTCACTTTTAGCAAAGGTTTATGAGACAATGGCAGGTTTCCCTTTGCAGCAAAAGGACAAATTGCCACTGGCTAAACAAGAGGCTTTGGATGTAATTAACTCGGGGAAATATACACTTTACCAGAACTATGATCAGTTCCGCGACGCGGCAAATGATAATAAAATGGAGAACATTTTTATGGTGCAATTTGCGCCTGCAATTGCAGGGAACCCGATGTTTTCCTTTACGCTCCCAAGTTTCAGTTTCATTTCTAACGGACAGCAAGAAATAGGTACACTTTTGCCGGAAGATACTTTTTTTGCATCATATAGCGCATCTGATAAGCGGAAACAGGAAAAGCAGTTCTTTTTTTCTCATGCCCCCAATTTTTCAACAGGGGTGGATGTGCAGTTCAAAAACGGGCAACATATTTACAAGTTTTGGGATGACGTGGCTCAGGCGAGTGGGCAATATTCCGGTAAATGTTTCCCTATAATACGTCTTTCGGATATCATGCTTCTCTATGCTGAAGCTCAAAATGAGGCAGACGGGACTGCAGATGCAAATAGTTATAGTTATATTAATGCGATACGCGCAAGGGCAAATTTGGCGCCTTTGACCGGCTTAAGCCAAGACCAGTTTCGCCAGGCTGTGTGGCGCGAAAGAAACCATGAACTTTGTTTTGAAAACATCACCTGGTTTGACATGGTAAGAACAAGGATGGTATACGATACGAAAAATGATGCTTTTGTTCCCATGGTGGGATATACTTTCCCTGGTAACAACACCGCAAAATTTCAGGCTAAACATTACTTATTCCCGATACCTCAGGCAGAAATAGATGCGAACCCAAAGCTTACCCAGAATCTGGGATATTAGAAAGCTTATTAATTACCTTTAGTGTACAATCTGAACTAAATTATAAAAAACAACAAAAAGACTTAAAAATTTTACACAACCTAATAGCATGAAATTACAGGGCAACGCATATGTAACACTGATTTGTTTTACAGCTGGATTAGGCGGGTTTTTGTTTGGGTTTGACACAGCTGTTATATCCGGAGCGATTAACTTTTTGCGAAACCAGTTTCATTTATCTGCTGTTATGGAAGGTTGGTTAATGAGTTCTGCGTTATTGGGTTGTGTATTTGGAGCCTCGATTTCGGGCTATTTGGCCGACAAATATGGACGAAGGCTCATATTGCTTTCTTCAGCGATCTTATTTATTGTATCTGCTATCGGTTGTGCCATTGCCATAACCCCGGCCTTCCTTGTAATTGCAAGGATCGTCGGGGGTATCGGAGTTGGCTTCGCCGCTATGGTTGCCCCTATGTTCATTTCCGAACTGTCACCTGCAAAATTAAGGGGTAGGTTGGTTTCACTATATCAGCTTGCCATTACTTTAGGAATTTTATGTTCTTATTTATCAAACTCATTCCTTTTGAACTATGCAAGCAATGGGGCTGCAAGCGCCAGTAGTTTTATGCATTACTACCTGGTGGCTGAAGTTTGGCGGGGAATGCTGGGCTCAAACATGGTGCCTGCGTTATTGTTTTTCATATTTCTGTTGTTTGTGCCAGAAAGCCCCAGATGGTTGGTAAAAATGGGCAAAACCGCTGAAGCAGGAAGGATTCTTGAACGTGTAAATGGGAAAGATTCAGCTGAATCTGAATTGTTTGAAATAGAAAAAGCCATTTCGGGAGAAACGGGGAGTTTCAGGCAACTGTTGGAACCAGGTATGCGTGTTGCTTTGCTAATCGGTTTGGCTTTGCCTTTTTTAAGCCAGCTATCAGGAATCACTACCGTGATGTATTATGCACCCGCTATTTTTGAAAAAGCGGGATTAAAGGCAGGCTCCGCGATGGGCAGCGCGTCTGTAATTGGTTTCTTCAATATGATATTTACACTGTTAGCCATTTGGAAGATTGATAAATGGGGAAGAAAGCCATTGTTGATATGGGGGTTCATTGGGCTAAGTGTTGCATTGTTTTTGATAGGCTGGGCATTTACCCGTGAAAGTGTTGCAGGAAATGTTCTGCTTAGCTCGTTTATATACTATATCGCCGTTTTTGCTTCTACGCTGGGGCCAGGGGTATGGGTAGTGATCTCTGAAATTTACCCAACAAAAATACGGGGCAGGGCAATGTCTATGGCAACCCTGTCTTTGTTCCTGGGTTCAACATTTGTAACGCAAACTTATCCAATTCTAAGAGACTCGATAGGCGTAGGAAATGTTTTCCTTTTATATGGATTGGTAATGTTGCCGGCAGCATATTTTGTGAAAAAATATGTGCCTGAGACTAAGGGAGAGTCACTTGAAGAAATTGAACATTACTGGAAGGAAAATACAAAACTGTCCTCGATTGAGCAGGAATAAAAAATATTTTATGAGTTATTCGATAATTAAAAATCATCAAATGAAAAAACTAATCATATCAACTATAATACTTTCCTATGGTTGCATGGTCAATTTATACGCACAAACCAATTACCGGCCGCATGGATCAAAAAATACGGATCATTCTTACTTTAAAAAAGGCACCGTCAATTTCATAAGTTCCAGCCATCAGGATATAGCCTGGATGGATTCCATCGCAGCTTGTGAAAAATTCAGAGATGAAAAAATGATTACCCCGGTTTTGGCGATCATGAAGACAAATCCTGATTATTGTTTTCGCGTAGAAGATGCCTTGAGTTTACGGGAATATTTGAAAAGACACCCCGATCGGTATAACGACATCCTGAAATATACCAAAGAGGGAAGACTGGAATGGGGAGGCACTTATAATATGCCTTATGAATCCATGTATGATGGGGAAGCATTGATCCGTGAAACTTATTTGGGGAGGAAATGGTTAAAAAAAATACTTCCTGGCTGTGATTTTACCGTGGCCTCAAATGAAGATGTCCCAGGAAGGGCTATGCAAATGCCACAAATATTGGCCAAAGCAGGAATAAAGTATCTCGATATTTCAAGACACGAGGCAGGCATTTACCGTTGGTACAGTCCTGATGGCAGCAATGTGTTGATGTATACTCCCGGCCATTATGATGGTTCTGGCAGGGATATATGGGACGTAAAAACAGATAAAAAAAAGAAAGAAGGGGTAATTAATCACCTTAATGCTTGGGATGTGTATTTCAAAACAAACAAATTCAAACCGGCGCTTCCTATTCTTATTTCTTCCGATTGGTTACAACCTATGGAATTTAGCTCTTTGATGGCATCATGGAATAAATCTGCAAAAAGCGAAGGATTACCTCAACTGAAATTTTCGAGTTCGGCCGCCTCATTTAAAGGCCTTGATGCGCCAAACGCGCGGTACGAAAAATTGATCGGTGAACGCCCCAATGTTTGGTTATATATCCACGGGCCCACACACGAACATGCCTTAACAGACTCAAGGATGGCTAACAGAACGCTTACAGCAGCCGAAAAATTTGCTGCGATTAACGCCACTATTCGAAATGATTTTTCGAACTATCCCGAAAAAGATTTTACCACAGCCTGGGAAAATGCTATTTATCCCGATCATGGCTGGGGTGGAAAACATGGAGATATGACCGACCTGACATTTAGGAATAAGTTTGAAAATGCTTACACTATAGCTAATGATATATTAAAAAAGAGTTTAACTTCTATCACGCAATCAATAGGCTTTAATAAAAAGGGTCGCGCTATTGTAGTTTTTAATCCATTATCATGGGAGCGGAGCGATAAGGTAGAGGTGAGTGTAAATGTGTATGGGCAAGATACCCTGTCCTATAAGATTATTGACGCAGCCTCTGGCATTGAAGTTCCGAGTCAGCTTGTAAAAGCAAAACCCGCCAACGGATCAGACGAAGTGATAACGCTCGCTTTTGTTGCAAGTAAAGTACCATCGCTTGGATATAAAAGTTATTACCTGCAACCATATATAAATGGGTTGAATAAAAATGGAGTCCCTTTAGCGCCAACCAATGCATCTGCCATTAACGCCACAGCTAATATAAATGTATATGAGAATAAATTTTATAAAGTTGAATTTGCCGATGGTGGTCTCAAAAGCGTTTTCGATAAAGATCTGCAAACAGAGCTTTTGGAGCCTAAGAAGTTATTAGGGGGCGAAATATTCCAGCTGGAATCAATAGGTAATGGAGCTGGGGAATTCAATGATGTGCAACCGGTAACAATGAATGGTTTTGAAAAAGTAAGCCAATATAAACCCAAATGGAATTGTGTAGAATACGGACCTGTACGTAAAACATGGGAGCTCACTCAGCAAACAAAATTTGCCACCATCCATCAAACGGTGACGTTATATGACGACCTAAAGCAGATTGATTTTAAAGCGGAGATCTTAGGGTTTTCCGGCGAACGCTACCGCGAGTACAGGATGGCTTTCCCGTTAAAGCAAACACAATCAAAAGTTGCTTATGAGGTTCCAATGGGCGTAGTAGAGGTTGGAAAGAGCGAAATAAAAGGTGCTGCAGGGTTTTCTTATGGTGTTCAGGATTATTCTACGGAATGCAGTAAGGTTCATCCGCGTGAGGTTCAGGACTGGTTTAATGCAAGTAAAAATAACACATCAGTTACCATTAGCAGTTCTGTTGCAGTATTTGATTGGATTGATGCCACAGATTCTACCAATATCAATACCGTTCTTCAGCCTATTTTATTATCAAGCCGTAAAAGTTGTCATAGTGAAGGCAACTATTATTTGCAAACCGGTAATCATTCTTTTCAGTTTAGCTTAACATCCAATCAAGGCGACTGGCAAAATAGTGTGCATTCAGGGAAACAGCAAAATCAACCCCTTCAACCCGTAGTATTGAACGTAGATCAACTTAGGCCTGGTTTGCCCCTGAACTTTAGTTTCGCCGGTGTAACTGGTGATAATCTTGTTATTTCAACAATAAAGAAATCTGAAGATGAGAATAACATCATTATGCGCTTGGTTGATATGCGGGGTAAAACCGTTGATGCCAAAATAAACTGGTTTGGTAAAATAAATTCAGTTAGCAGTACCAATATAATAGAGGAAGACGATACGCCGGTTAAAGCACATGAAGGCATCCAGTTAAAGATTAAACCTTACTCAATTGAAACCATACGCATTAAATAACCGATCGAAATGAATGTGCAAAAACGCCTGATGTTTCAGCAAATTATAAAACAACATTCACTTGGAGCTCTTGTTTTTTGGAGACCCGACGAACTGGTGCTTGCTTTGGGATATATGCCCCAGTGGGGCCTGTCATTCCTGGTATATACAAGAGATGATGCACCGGTTTTATTTGTTCCTGAGCTGGAACCGGATGATATCCTGCCAGGTAATATAGAAATAAGAAAATTCCCATGGGGAAACATTAATTGTGCTGATCCATGGAAGGATTTATTTAGTCAGCTTAAAGATTTAATAGGTAAAAGAGGGCTGAATAAATATCCGGTTTCTTTTATAAAAAATATTGGAGGCACTGCCCCTTGCAGAATGTCGGGCGAGCAGCCTCATTTGCCTTATGATCTGATTGAACAATTGCTTGGCTTAAGTGATTCCGGTTTTAATGATGTGACTAACGATTTGCTGAAACTCTATTTATATAAAAATGAGGAAGATGTAAGGTGTTTGAAACTTGTTCATGAAGTTGCAGCTATGGCCATACAAACATTCTACAATAATCTAAAAGTTGGTAATTCCGAAGCGATTATTGCATCAGCAATAGAAATGGAAGTGCAGACCATGACCGGTAAAAACGGGGCTCACTTTGCAAAAGCGTGGCCCCTGATCCAATCCGGTGTTAATGCTGCCTTTGGGGGCAGATTTAACAGAACGACCGGGAGAATACTGGAAGAAAGCGAAATGATAATGCTGGAAATGAGTGTTTGTGTAAATGGTTACTGGGCTGATATTACCCATACCGGGCAAACAAGTGTAGTGTCTGACCATCAAAAAAAAATTTTCAATACGGTTTTTGAAGCACAGCAATTGGCCATATCCATGATGAAACCAGGTGTTAAAATGGGAGAAGTTGATGCTGCTGCCAGAACGTATATTGATAAAGCAGGTTTCGGTCATCTCTACAATCATGCGTTGGGGCATCATGTCGGCTTCAGGTATCACGATCCGGGGCCAACTTTATCGCCAGGTTCGGTTGGTGTTTTAGAGGAAGGAATGTTATTGACCGTTGAACCTGGTATTTATGGAATGGAAATTAATGGCGGGGTAAGAATTGAGGATAATGTTTTAATTACAGCTGACGGCTGCCTCGTTTTATCTGATTACCCTAAATGGTTGAGCATTTGATCAAATTGATAATTAAAAAATATGATAAATAACAGTATCGATTTAAAAAATAAAAGAGTTCTCGTCACCGGGGCGAGCCAAGGCATTGGCGCGGGGATATGCCATGCCATGGCTGCTTGCGGCGCAGATATATTGGTCAATTATCTTCATGATCAGCAGGCAGCAGAAGCGGTGGTAAGCGATTTGAAGACTTTATATGGGGTAAAGGCATCTTGTTTTCGTACGGATGTTGCTGATCAGGCATCCGTTGTAGCGATGTTTGAATTTGCTGATCAGGTTTTGGGCGGGATCGATATTTTAGTGAATAATGCTGCCTGTGAAACAATAGAGCATGCCCTGCACCTGAATTTGGATGATTGGGACAGGGTATTCAATGTTGATTTACGGGGCGCATTTATCTGTTCACAAGAGGCAGGTAAAAGAATGGTAGATCAAAACAGTGGTGTTATCATCAATATTTCATCTATTCATGATAAAGTACCCAGAAAAGGGCTGATCCATTATTGCGCTGCTAAAGCAGGATTAAATATGATGACAAAGTGCCTTGCGCTCGAATTAGCTGAACGTAACATTCGCGTAGTTTCCGTCTCTCCCGGAGCCATAGAAACTGAAATGAACAGGGAGGAGATCGATAAATTCGGCAGAGAGAAATTTAATAACTGGATCCCTTTGGGTAGAGTTGGACTTGTTGATGATGTGGCATGGACCTGTGCATTTCTGGCCAGTGATAAAGCGGCCTACTATACTGCGACAGAAATATATATTGATGGGGGATATAAAGAAAGCACAATTCCTTATGATCCCAGGCCAAAGAAATAAAGACAGAAAATGTTAATCGAAACGTACATATACAAAGGAGAGGGTTATGATCCCTTTTTGATTCGGGATAACTGGCAGGTGGCGAAATTAAATTACATGCCGGGCCAGGGTTTTACAGACATTGTTAAGATCGATAAACATACGCAGACAGATGAGGTATTTATCCTGCTAAAAGGGACGGCGGTATTGATAGCAGCAGAGCGTAATGGAAATGCCTATTCTTTTTACTGTCTTAAAATGCAGCCTGGAATTACCTATAACATCAAGGCTAATACCTGGCACAATATAGCTATGGATACTGACGCGGAGCTAATCATTGTTGAGAATAGCAATACGCATGTTCACGATTGTATTTATGTGCCCTTAAACGACAATGAGAAGATTGATTTGTTCGATATTATTCAATCTGCCTTAAAATAACTGTTCAATCAAATACTTTTTTACCAGAAATTCAAAAGATATAACAAATAATGGAACCCAATAATAATAATAATAACAATCCGATCTGGAAAAATGATGCACAGCTAATTGAGCTCTTCAAAAGAGAATTGTACACACCTGTTGTGGGAGATATACTTGATGAATTGGGCTGTTATCATCAGTTTCTGCCACAGCCCATCAAACCGGTCAATGATGGAGATAAGCTTATCGGCAGGGCTATGACGGTATTGATGATCGATGTATATGGCCCGCAAAAACAGCCGTTTGGCAAGCTTACAGAAGCTCTCGATCAGTTAAAAGAAGGCGAAATTTATGTGGCAACCGGTGGTGACATGCGCTGCGCTTACTGGGGAGAAATACTTACAGCAACCGCAAAAAAGAGAGGCGCTGTAGGGGCCGTCATTAATGGATTTTACCGGGACTCCGAAAAAGTGATGGAGCAGCACTGGCCGGTTTTCAGCAGGGGAAGATACGCCCAGGACTCTGGTGTCAGGACACAGGTTGCTGATTATAATTGTGATATCCAGATGGGTGATGTTTGGATAAAGCCTGGTGATTTGATCTTTGGGGATTTAGATGGGGTACTTGTTATTCCGGCTAAATATGAAGTGGAAGTCGTAAATAAGGCACTTATCAAAGCGCGTGGAGAAAAACTGGTACGAAAGGAAATAGAAAATGGGATGTCCAGCACCGATGCCTTTAAGAAATACGGGATACTTTAAGTGTCGTTTTTGATCTTAGGAAATACAACTATGAAATTAGGATTGGGTTTATATAAACATATGCTGAATAAACAGCATTTTGATTTTGCCAAACAATGTGGGTGTACGCATTTGATTGTGCACCTGGTAGATTATTTTAATAAAGGGAATCAAATAAGCAATAATGATCAGCCGATAGGTGACGGCTCGGGCTGGGGGAAAGCTGGCGACCCTGATAAGATTTGGTCAGTGGAAGAGTTGTTGGATTTAAAAAGAGAAATAAATAGCTCAGGCCTTGAATTAGAAGCCATTGAAAATTTTGACCCCGCAAACTGGCATGATATTTTATTAGACGGACCCCGCAAAAAGCAACAAATGGAAGATGTGAAGCAGATCATCAGGAATGTTGGGAAAGCGGGGATTCCCATAATGGGTTATAACTTCAGCCTCGCAGGTGTAAGCAGCCGCATAACCGGAGGATTCGCACGCGGAAAGGCTACTTCTGTAGGAATGGATGGAATAGATGACAGACCGATTCCAAATGGGATGGTATGGAATATGGTCTATGAAACCAATGCTGAAAAAGGATATATGCAATCGATAACGCATCACGAGCTATGGTCAAGACTGAATTATTTTTTGGATGAGTTGGTTCCGGTAGCAGAAGAGGCGGGCGTAGTACTCGCCGCCCATCCGGATGACCCACCCGTGCCTGTGCTGAGGGGTACCCCGAGGTTGGTGTATCAGCCTGATATGTATCAAAAGCTATTAAATATTAAGCCCTCAAAATCGAATGCTTTAGAATTTTGTTTGGGATCTATCGCCGAGATGACCGAAGGAGATGTCTATCAGGCTACAGAACAATATGCAGATCATATTGCCTATATCCATTTTAGGAATGTAAAAGGTAAAGCACCGCACTACAGGGAAGTATTTGTTGATGAAGGAGATATTGATATGTTCAAAATATTGAAAATTTTAAAAAGTAAGAATTTTAAAGGGGTATTGATCCCGGATCACAGCCCACAAATTTCGTGTGATGCACCCTGGCATGCGGGGATGGCTTATACATTAGGGTTTATGAACGCAGCATTAAAGATGATATAGGAATATAAAGGAATCTTCACTACAATTAGGGGTATTTGACTATATCTTTTAATAAATTTGGAATTAAATTATATGTTCATATGTTTGTACATATAAAGCTTATTATTTCCTGGATCTATTTGGGCGGGTTTAGACTATCTCGCAACCAATTCTTTAATTATGACAGTGTGGTTGCTTGGTAACGGAATTTTCCTTAGCAAAAGATATAGCTGTCAAACAAATTAGGTTACAATAAATGATGTCAAAATGGTCTCTATTTAGAAACCATTTCTAAACTAAAAAAATATTAATTAAATGAGGAACAAAAGAATTATCTCAAAAAGCTCATATGTTTTCGTTGTCCTCTTATTGAGCACGCCCATTTTATGGGCTAAGAGTAGTACAAAACACAAACCGGCTTTGCTATTTGAAAAGGATTTCCCTAAAGCTTTGGATTTTAAAGTGCAATCCTTTTATCGGCATCGTCCTGATGGGAATCCAGGGAGAGAGATTATGTTGTATTTTGGGGGAACTAAGTTTTCGGGCAAAGGAACAATTGAAGTTGAATTTAATGGAAAAAAAGAGATAGCACGGATAAGTACTACAAATGGGATTGACAGCATGGCTGTATTACTTCCATCTGGCGCAAGTGTAAAATCTGATGGGGTGGCGAAATTCATTCTTAAACGAGGGACTAGAGAACTAAAGGGCTCGATCATGGTTCCGGCACTGCGACAATGGACCGTTTACATTTATCCGCACTCGCATGTTGATATAGGCTATACCAATACACAGGCCAACGTAGAAACTATACACAGAAGAAATCTGATCAATGGTATTGAGTTGGCAAAAAAAACGGCTAATTATCCTAAAGATTCTCGCTATTTGTGGAATCCGGAAGTACTATGGCCTGTGGAAAGATTTCTTAAAAGAGCCACTCCTGATCAAAAACAGTATATCATTGATGCTGTGCAAAAAGGCTACCTACATTTGGATGCCAGTTATGTCAACACCAATACAAGCGCAGCGGCGGATGAAGAAATGTTTGAATTTCTTGGTCATAGCAGGGAACTTGAAAAATTAACCGAAAGAAAAATCGAAACGTATGTTCAGGTAGACGTTCCAGGTATGTCGTGGGGAATAGTGCCTGTTGCCGCAAGACAAGGTATTAAATACATTCTTGCAATGAATAATGGGTCCGACAGGGTCGGGCGTTCTACAAAAATGAGTTTTAAACCATTTTGGTGGAAAGGTCCTGATGGTAAATCAAAAATTCTTTTTCTGCAGCCTGGTAATTATACTCCCGGGGAAAGGGCCAAAGGACATGATTACTGGCCAAAAATGCTTGGGCAGACCGATACTTCTAAATTATTACAAATTGTAAAAACAGATCATCCACGAGATCATTTTGTTGACCAGTATCTTGCTGAAAAATTACCAGAACTGGAAAAATCAGACTACTATCCTTATGATATTTTCGCTATGTCCTGGGCAATGGCTGATAATACACCAATTGATGCAGATTTGCCGGATGCTGTTAAAAGCTGGAACGAAGATTATGCCTTTCCGCATCTGGTTATTGCCAGTGCAACAGAGATCATGCAATCATTTGAAAAAAAATATGGCGATCAACTGCCGGTTTTATCCGGCGATTTTACCGAATACTGGACTGATGGTCTGGGGACTGCTGCAAAGCAAACCAGTATGAATCGGGCTTCAAAGGAACGTTTAATTCAGGATGAGACGCTTTGGACGATGCTGCGTCCGGGAGAAGCGGCCCCACGGCAGGAAATCAGGGAGGCCTGGAGAAATGTAAGTATGGGTACAGAACATACCTGGTGTTATAACGATCCTTCTAAGCAACCCATTACCAATGATATTCTGAACGTTAAATTTGGCTATTTTCAGCAAGCTGAAGACCGAAGTAAATCACTAATGTGTTCGGCATTTTCTTCAATTAATCAAAATGTAAGTCCAATTGTAGGTGTTTTTAATACCCTTTCCTGGGCGCGCGACGGATTGGTTCATATTTCTAATGAACAAAGTAAGAATTTTAATAGTATAAGGGATGATCAGGGAAATACAATCGTTTCACAACGCCTTTCAACTGGAGAACTGGTTTTTCTTGCCAAAGATATTCCTGCTTTTGGGTCAAAAAATTACTTTCTGAAAAATAAGAAATATAGCAATACAGGGAAACTTGTACAAGGCAATATATTGGATAATGGAGTAGTACGTGTGGTTATTGATTCACAAACGGGTGATATATCCAGTTTAACCAATGATTCAAAGGAATTTGTTGATACAAAGGCTACATGTAATCTTAATAGTTATCGGTACTTGCATGGCGATGATAGCCCGGAAAAAGCTACCGGTACTTCTAACGTGAAAATATCAATTAAGGAAAACGGCCCGGTGATAGCTTCAATTTTGGTGGAATCACAAGCAGAAGGATGCAATAGCCTAAAGCGGGAGATTACCATTATTGCTGGGCGCCCATATCTCGAAATTAAAAATATTGTTGATAAACAGGCCATCCTAAAAAAGGAGGGAATACATTTTGGATTTGCGTTTAATGTCAATAATCCCATAATACGGATTGATATCCCATGGGGAGTAATGAAAATAGACACCGATATGCTATTGGGTGCAAACCGAAATTGGATAGGTTTTCAAAGATGGTTGGATATATCCAATAATGGTAAAGGAGTAACCTGGTGTTCATTGGATGCCCCTGTTTTTGAAGTGGGAAATATGACAGCGAATATTATAGGAAGCGCTACCGATTCAAAAAAATGGATTAAAAATATTAATCCAAGTGCCACAATTTATTCATGGGCTTTAAATAATCATTGGCATACCAATTATCCATTAAGTCAGGAAGGTAAAATAGAGTTTCGTTACCGGATTCTTCCACATAACTCCGCCTATAATGCCGGGCTATCCAATCGTTTTGGACTTGAACAAGCACAGCCATTAATTGCCACTCCTGTAAACAAGAACATAGAGAGCAAGCCACCTTTATCCTTAGAAGGTAGCTCTAAGGTACTTATATCAATCCTTAAAACTGATAGCATCGGGAATAATACACAGTTGAGGCTTCGGTCAGTGTCGGAAAAAGATGAGTTGGTAAAAGTTGATTGGCTTAGCCGAAAACCGGAATCGCTGACCATAATTGATGGTGATAAAAATACCAATAAGGAGGCGGAGGAAGGAATTATCGTTCCGGCAATGGGATTTATAACTATTGAGGCAAAATTTGCCAGGTAATATTGATGAATGGCAAAGGTCCTTTTGAAATTAAACAGAACGGTAAAAAAAAAATAAAAGCCTGGTAAAATATCTAATCTGCAACGCCAAACAATTTGTGCCTTAATGCAAGCAGGCTATTTGATTTAAAAATGTAATTATATGAAAATAAAAAAATTACTGTACTCTCTTTTTGTTGTACTATTTGGGTTTGCGGCTAATGCCCAGCAAGCTGTTGAAAAAAAGAATATCAATCCAAAAGTAACCGATATATGGGTAGTGTTTAAAACCCATTTCGATTTGGGATTTACTGATCTGCCTGAAAATGTATTTAAACGGTACAGGGAAGAAATGATGGACAATGCATTGACGGTAATTGAAAAAAGCCGAACGCAGCCAAAAGAAAAACGCTTTGCCTGGACGGTTCCCGGCTGGCCCCTGCAGGCACAAATACTCGGTCCGTTACAAACACCGGAACGAAAAGCAAGAATTGAAAAAGCAATAAAGGAAGGAACAATTGTTGTTCACGCACTTCCGTTTACCATGCATACAGAGTCGCTGGATTATGAAGATCTGGTAAGGGGGGTGGGGTTTTCTTCAGCCGTAGCAAGAAAATACGGTCTACCGTTACCCATTAGTGCAAAAATGACAGATGTACCAAGCCATTCCTGGATCTTGCCAACCTTACTAAAAAATGCAGGCATACAATTTTTGCAATTGGGCTGTAACCCCGCCAGCCAGTACCCACGTTTTCCCGAGCTGTTCTGGTGGGAAGGGGCCGATGGATCAAAAGTATTATGCAACTATACCCCCCTTTATGGATCCGACATAAAGCCAACACCAAACTGGCCCTGTAAGAACTACCTGGCCATGCAAATGACAGGCGATAATCATGGCCCACCAACCTCAGCGGAAATTGACAAACTTCTTGCCTATGCTGCAAAAGAATTACCCGGTGTAAAAATTCACTTTGGTACACTTGACGATTTTGCTAAAGCTGTGCTCGCCGAAAAACCCGATCTGCCAACTGTAAAGGGAGATTGCCCCGATACCTGGATCCATGGCCTACAATCAAATCCGCAGGAAACAAAAATGGCAAGGAATATCCGCCCATTGGAATCAACGCTCGATGGCTTGCACACACAGATGGAATCATGGGGCATCCCGCTTGCACCTGTTGCCGCAAAGCTGGCGAAAGCTTACGAACAGAGCCTTTTATATGCCGAACACACCTGGGGCATGAATGCGGAATTCGGCCCTCGTTACAGCTATGGCGATGCATGGAAAAGATGGATGGACGAAGCTGCTGCAGAACCACTTCCGGAAAACGGAAATTATGCGGCGCTTAAAAATAGCGATGCCTATAATACTGCAACAGGAAGTAAACGAAAATGGCTTCGCTCTTATGATGACAAGCGGCAGTACATCCGTAACACCAATGAGATTGTAAGCAAAGAGCTCCATACTGATCTTGATTTATTGGCCGCTGCGGTTAACAAACAAGGAAAACGTATGGTGGTATATAACCCCTTGCCATGGAAAAGATCAGGGATGATCGAAAATCCCTGGGAAAAAGGAAAATATTTTTACGTGAACGAGGTGGCTGCTTCTGGGTACACCAGTTTCGCTTTCAATGAATTAAAGGAAGGAATCATTACCACGGACGAAGCAACAAGTTTTAGTACCCCTTATTTTAAAGTTGTTTTTGATTTGAAAAAGGGAGGTATCACTTCTTTAATTGAAAAATCAACCGGTCGTGAATTGGTTGATCAATCATCAAGGTATGCTATCGGGCAGTTTTTGCATGAGCGTTTTAGCACCAATGAGGTAGATAGATTTTTTAACGCATACAGCCGCGTAAAGGATGGTTGGGGACTAAACGACTTTGGTAAACCCGGCATGCCAAAGGCATCAGAAATACCTTATTTGGCGTTCACACCAAATGCCTGGAAAATAGCGGTTACGCACACCAACGTTGCAGATATTGCCGCATTAACGGCGGTGACAACAGATGGCTTTGCAAAGGGATATACGTTGAAGTTTACCTTCCCGAGAAATGCTGTTTATGTAGATGTTGAATGGGCTGTGGACTCAAAAACGTCTGATAAGCAAGCTGAAGGTGGATGGCTATGTTTTCCGTTCAATGTGGAGAAGCCGAAGTTTACAGTAGGGCGTTTGGGAGGTCCAATTGACCCTGCAATAGATATTATCCCCGGCACGAACAGGTACCTTATGGCTGCAGCTACCGGAGTCGCCATTACCCAAGCCAACAAATCGGGTATGGCATTGGCTTCAGCGGATGCGCCATTACTAAGCCTTGGTGAACCCGGGTTGTGGAAATACTCGATGGATTATGTGCCAACCATTGCATCTGTTTTTGTAAACCTTTACAATAATATGTGGAATACCAACTTCGCTCTATGGCAGGAAGGTTCATGGAGCGAAAGCGTGCGTATATGGCCGCTTAATAAAGGTACTCACACAGTTAACAATCTAACTCAAAATGGATGGGAAACACGATTACCATTGTTAACAGGTGTGGCGGAAGGTGAAGCCGGAAAATTACCAGCCCGTAAAACCGGCATCTCAGTTTCAAGGGTTGGTGTTTTAATAACGGCCTTCGGCGAAGACCCCGATAATAATAAAGGGACATTGTTACGCTTATGGGAACAAGCAGGCAATAATGATATGGTTAGCGTTACGCTACCCGTGGGTAAAACATTTCGCAAGGCCACGCCAGTAAACCTTCGTGGCGAAATAAGCGGAAAGCCAATTAAGGTTGTAAAGGATGGATTCGTGTTTGATCTTGGTGCTTATGCCCCGGCAAGTTTTATTTTACAATAGAAGTCTTTTGAACCTAAGATCGAAATCGCCAATGAAAGATAGCAAATACTTTAAATTAGTATAACGTCTTACCGGAAAATTTTGAACTCTTTTTTGTGGGGACCTAATGACGTGGTTATCATTTTCTTATGGGCATAAAAAAAGGAGGCAACACCTATGTGTTGTCTCCTTAAGTGACCTGGGAGAGGCTCGAACTCTCGACCCACTGATTAAGAGTCAGTTGCTCTACCGGCTGAGCTACCAAGTCAGGTTATTTTTTTCCGGGTTGCAAATAAACGAAATTTAGCTGTAATACAGCGGGTTTTTTAAGTTTTTTTATCATTTCATCTTATGTTAAGCTTGTTTTTTTGAGGGTTGCAAGGCAAAACGTTTCGCTTTGTGTATTATGATATGTCAGGAAATGAGCTTGAAGAAAAGTGGTTCACCGTCCCATATAGCTGTTGCAGTATGGTCAAATCCAAAATAACCTAACAGAAAGCTACAATAAACTATAGTTAATTTTTTTTAATAATTATGAATAAATAAGGGCTATTCTTCAATGATTGGCCTTTTTTGTTATGAAACTCGTGATAATTAAAATCAATAAAACTATAATAACTTCTTTTTGTGGTATTAATAGACATTTACCTAAAAATAATAGTTATGATTACTTTAATAATAGCATTAGTGGCAAGTTCAGCCTTCGGTTATTTCATAGCAAATAATACGAGTGAAGACGAATGTTAAAATATTCTGTCAGGAAAGCATATCAAAAATGTATTGTGAAGGTTAATCAGAAATGGTTAGCCTTTTTTACATTTATTCGCTGATTAGAGTGGGGTTTTATTTATATTTATCTATAAATCAAAACCTTAACACTATGTTTAATTTGCCGTTTCCCACCGACAGCTTGTACAAGTTTGGCTTTATGTTTGGACTTGTACTCATTGTTTACTCGTTTTATTATAATGATAATCATTTAAATAAATTTGATAAATCACAAACCTTTCACCGGCTCGATTCATTAAAAAAACGATCGGCTAATATTGACACCCTGAAAAAAGAATACCAGGAAAGCTACAAAGCTTATTCCCTGGCAAAAGAAACGGATACCCCGTTCACCGCAAAAGACACCAGGGATTGGTATCTGGGTTTTAAAACAGATATGAGTTATGATACTACCAATACAAATATCAGAAAGTTATTTAATAATATTTTAAGTTATTCAGATGAAGACAACACAAAAATAACAGTGCTGTTGGATAGGCTCAAAGTAAATGAAAGTAATGAAGAGATAAAAAAACAACTAAGCCGGCTTTTACCTCAGATAGCTAACCGTGAAATTCAAAAAGGGGTTGCCTCAATAATAAATAACCAGCCAAAGGATGCAAAAAAGCAGGTGCGGGACTTTTTAGCACGAGTTACAGCCAGATCAAAAAATCACATATTTAATGATGCAAGCTTATTATTTACTGCAATATCTGATGGTTTAACAAAAGACAAGGAAGATACAGATATAAAAATTACTGATTTAAGCGGCAAGTACACCGAGTACTATTTATACTTTTATGCCTTGCTTGCTATTGGTGTTTTTCTGTTCATACTTGGAATACTTGGATGGTATTTCAGGATTCAGAAACCCCAGGACGACCTGCTGAAAATGCAATTAAAAGAAGAAGCTAAAAAGATAGGCGAAGTTAACGATACAAAGGTTATAGATAATGAGCCGACCGTTATTATCAAAACCAGGAAACATTTTGAACCTAAAATATTACCCCGGCCAGAGGTTAGGAATAAGATATAAATAAAAAGGCATCTTTAAAGATGCCTTTTTATTTAAAAAAACTGTTTACAGTTATACCATAGCGTACAAATCTTCGCGTTGTTTCTGTACAACGTCGCTGTTAATGTATTCGTCGTAGGTCATCAGTTTATCTATATAGCCGCCCGGGGTTAGCTCAACAATACGGTTGGCTACGGTCTCTACCAACTCGTGGTCACGCGAAGTGAACAAGATTGTGCCCCTGAAATCTTTCATGCCATTATTAAGCGCAGTGATCGATTCCAGGTCGAGGTGGTTGGTAGGCTCATCAAACATTAAAACGTTGGCCTGTTGCAGCATCATACGGCTAAACATGCAGCGCATTTTCTCGCCACCCGATAATACATTGCTTTTTTTCAATACTTCCTCACCCGAAAACAACATACGGCCCAAAAAGCCACGAATAAACTGGTCATCTTTTTCACCCGGTGAGTATTCACGCAGCCAGTCAATAAGGTTTTCGTCTTTTCCTTTAAAATAATCGGCATTATCAATAGGGATGTCTGCGGAGTTAATGGTAACACCCCATTTAAAGTTGCCTTTAAAATCGGTATCCCTGCCGGTTAAAATATTGTATAGGGCAGTGGTTGCCAAACTGTTTTGCGACAGGATAGCAATCTTATCCCCTTTATTTACTGTGAAGCTGATATTGTTAAATAAAAGTTCGCCATTAAGGGTTTTACTCAGGTTTTCAACCTGTAGTATCTGATCGCCCGCTTCACGACCCAGGTTATTGAAAATAATGCCAGGGTATTTGCGGTTTGACGGTTGTATCTCGTCGAGGTTGATTTTATCAAGCGCTTTTTTACGGCTGGTAGCTTGTTTGGATTTGGAAGCATTGGCGCTAAAACGACGGATAAACTCTTGCAGTTCCTTTACACGGTCTTCTGCTTTTTTATTCTGGTCGGCACGTTGTTTTAAGGCCAGCTGGCTTGATTCATACCAGAACGTATAGTTACCAGTATAAATGGTCATTTTAGCAAAATCGATGTCAACTACGTGGGTACAAACCGTATCCAGGAAGTGTCTGTCGTGCGATACCACTAATACGATGGCTTCATACGAGGCCAGGAAATCTTCCAGCCAGCTTACGGTATGTATATCCAAATCGTTGGTAGGCTCATCCAGTAATAAAATATCTGGTTTACCAAAAAGTGCCTGTGCTAATAACACACGTACTTTTTGGGTGTTATCAAGATCCTTTACCTGCTTGTAATGAAATTCTTCTTTAATACCCAGATTGCTTAACAGGGTAGCGGCGTTGCTTTCGGCATTCCAGCCATCCATTTCAGCAAACAAATTTTCCAGTTCACCCGCACGCTCACCATCGGCATCGCTGAAATCTTCTTTCAGGTATATGGCATCTTTCTCCTTCATAACGGCATACATTTCTTTGTAGCCCATCATAACGGTTTCAATAACCGAAAATTCGTCGAAAGCATAGTGGTTCTGGCTTAATACGGCCATACGCTCACCGGGGGTAAAGCTTACCGAACCGCTTGTTGGGTCAATGTCGCCAGAAAGGATTTTCAGAAAAGTTGATTTCCCTGCTCCGTTGGCGCCAATAATGCCATAGCAATTGCCTTGAGAAAACTTAAGGTTAACGTCTTCAAACAAAGTCCGTTTTCCGTAACGTAAAGATAGATTGGATACCGTAATCATGCTGCACCTGTAATTTGCGGCAAAAATACGGTAAATACTTCATTTCCGGCGCATAAAGCTCACATTATGTTTGGGGATATTTGGGGATTGAAGAATATAGTGTGGTTAGCTTAATTGACACTGCTGTGTATATTATTGCCCAAATTATAAGTATATTTAGTGTAGAAAATGCCTTTAAGAGCGTTTTACGGCATAATTAACTAATCGGAAAAAATGGAACAGCCTTTGACTAAACAATTTTATACAATTATTAAATAATAACAGTCATGGGAGTACTAATTATCGCTTTGGTTATTATAAATGTTATAATAGCCATTAATAATATACAGAAAAGAAAAGTTTATTAACTTAAGGTTGATGTGTACTTAGTTTAATATCTCACTTAAACTTTGCGTTTCATAATCGGCCAGTTTTTGCAGGGGCCCCGAGGCGAGCATTTTCATCATCATGCTCAGATCTGCATTAATAGTTAAGAGAACATTGGTATGGTCGTTATCAGAAGATAACGACCATTTTATTTCCAGGTCAAACGGCGGTTTGGCTGCCGGTATGATTCTTATTTCTTCATCCGGAATACGGCTTTCTACCTTCAAAGATAGTTTAGCCATATTTTGAATACTAAAATTAGCCTCGTCGGCTGTTGATTCCCACTCCTGTATATTTTCTGGCATCAGTTTCTGGTGATTATTAAAATCGGCCAAGAAATTATAAACTTCATTTATGGGTTTATTGATGCTGATATTACTTGTAAAGGTGGTCATTTCTTTGAGTTGAAAGTTATGGGTACTGAGTTTTGAGTGTATGGTGAAAAATAACTTACCACTCATCACTTAAAACTAATTTTAACTGGATGCTATTTGTCCCCATGCTGATGGGTTTTCACGCCATTGTTTTAAAACAGCCACGTCTTTATCGGCTATATATTGATGTTCTTCGGCGTATTTAATTAACGCATTATAGTTTGATAAGGTGACAAACGGGCAATTTGCTTGCTTAAAGTTTTCGGTGGCAATGTCAAAGCCATAGCTAAATATGGCGGCAAGGCCAGCTACTTCATAACCTGCCGCTCTCAAATCCTCAACGGCCTGGAGGCTGCTTTTTCCGGTTGATATAAGGTCTTCAATAACCACAACTCTTTTTCCTGTGGTAGTTGTTATATCACCTTCAATTAAACTCCCGGTTCCGTGATCTTTTGGTTTTGAACGTACGTAAATAAAAGGCAGGCCAAGGTCCTGCGCTACCAGTGCCCCTTGCGGAATGCCTGCTGTAGCCACACCGGCTATGCAGCCTACACTGCCAAATTTTTCTTGTATAACGGCCGTTAATTGCTGCCTGATGTAGGTACGGATAGACGGATGAGATAGTGTAACACGGTTATCGCAATAAATTGGCGATTTCCATCCCGACGCCCATGTAAAAGGATTGTTAGGTTGTAATTTAATTGCTTTAATTTGCAGCAGGAATTCAGCTACTTGCTGCTCGATCTCATTATTATTGAACATGGCTCAAAAATACAGAATTTATATTAACGAAAAGGTTATCCTGATAACAGAATCCGAACCTGCCAAGGCTGAAAAGTATGAAAAGCTTGACGCAGAGACGTTTGATTTGCGAATTATTTACACCTGGATACTGGCAAATCAAAATAAACTGTTCTACATACAGTGCGGTGACGCTAAAGCATTTTTAAAATCTGTTATAAAAAATATAACGCTTATTGAGGCTGCCGGCGGGCTTGTAATGAACCCTGCAGGCAATTATTTATTTATTTACCGCAATGATAAATGGGACCTGCCTAAAGGGAAAATTGAGAAAGATGAAAAAGTGAAAGAAGCTGCTGTGCGCGAGGTAGAGGAGGAGTGCGGCATTAAAGTAAGCAAGCTAAAAGACAAAATATGCAAAACCTACCACGTATATATCAATCGTGGCGAAGTGGTGCTCAAAAAAACGCACTGGTTTAACATGGAGAGCAAGGGCAAAGAGAAATTAAAACCCCAGAAAGAAGAAGGTATTACCGATGTACGCTGGTTTGAAAAAGAGCATATCGAGCCAATTATCGATAATACATTCCCATCTATTTTAGATGTGTTGCATAAAGAAAAACTGGCTACAAATAAATTAATGCCTCATTAGGAATAAACTGGGCAACATCGCCGTTGTGCCGCATAATTTCGCGTACTATGGTTGAGCTTATGGATGAATAGCCTGGTTTGCTTACTATAAAAATGCTTTCAATATCAGGTACCAGTGCGTGGTTCATCTGGGCTATCGCCTTTTCATATTCAAAGTCAGACACGGTACGTATCCCTCTGATCATGTAAGTAGCGCCAATGCTTTTGCAAAAGTTTACGGTAAGGCCCTCATAAGCTACTATGTGTATGCGCTCGTCATGTTTAAATACCGCCCTAAGCATTTGTTCGCGGGTTTCGATGCTCAGGAGCCCTTGTTTGCTGCTGTTGGCGCCTATGCCAATATAAACCTTGTCAAACAAACCCACAGACCGTTTTACAATATCAACATGAGCTTTGGTAACTGGATCAAAAGAGCCGGGGAAAAGAGCGATTTTCATGGTAGGTTGATGTTTATACAGTTCAAAAATAGGTATATATCGGCAAAAATTAACTCAATAAATTGTTTAGCTGAGCATATTGCAGCAGCATTATAGTTTTAGCATCTTTTATCTCACCGGTACCAATCATATCGTACGCTTCGGTAAACGGAAGCTCCAGTACTTCAATATGTTCAGTTTCCTCTGGCAGGCCGCCGCCATCGCTGATTTTCATGTCTTTGGCATATTCGGCCACGAAAAAGTATAAGATTTCGGTAACGGACCCCGGTGACATGTAGGCCTCGAATATTTTTTTAACATCGGTAACCTTATAGCCGGTTTCTTCCTCAGTTTCTTTTCGGATGCAGTCTTCCGGGTTGTTTTCATCCAGCAGCCCGGCACAGCATTCAATCAAATAACCATCTGGGTTGCCGTTAATATAGGTTGGTAGCCTGAACTGACGGGTGAGTATCACATTTTGACTGGCTTTGTTGTACAACAGGATAACCGCCCCATTGCCCCGGTCATAAGCCTCGCGCGACATGTTTTTCCATGACCCATCGGCTTGTTGCAAGTCAAAAGTAACTTTCTTGAGGGTGTACCAATTGTTCGAGAGGATTTCGGTTTTAAGATCTTTTACTTTATCGTTTGCCATATTGGTTTGTGTGTTTCAGGTTACTCGTCTGCCCGAAAAAATGAGAAGGAAGAATGTCCATATTTACGCTGCTCCACAAAAGCCGGGTGATTGCTCAAATTTTGCATAGACTGGTGTTCCACAACCAGTAACGCGCCAGGTTTTAGGATATTCCGTTCAAAAACTATTTTGGATATTTCGGGAATCTTGTTGAGGTCATAAGGCGGATCGGCAAATATGAGATCATATTGCTCGGTTTCCATTTGCAGATATTTAAAAACATCTTCCTTATAAACCTTTATCTGCTCCAGTTTATGCTGTCGCGAAGCGTCTTTTAAATAATTTACACAATGGATGCTACGGTCGACAGAAATTACCTGTGCGGCGCCTCTTGATGCAAATTCCATAGATATATTGCCGGTACCGCTAAACAGGTCGAGCACCTTAATACCTTCAAATTCTATCTGATTTTGCAATATATTGAAAAGAGCCTCCTTTGCCAGATCAGTTGTGGGGCGTACCGGAAGGTTTTTGGGTGGATTGAGCCTAAGCCCCTTTAAACTGCCTCCGATGATACGCATAGAAATAGAGCGGCAAGTGACAATACTTTGTGTGAATTTATTTCCCGCGGCATCTGTACAACCTGCAGGTTATTCAGCTCCACCTTGCCAAAAAACTCGGCCAGGCGCGCAATGCTTTCACCGTCAGCATCTATATCGCCGCTTAAATAAACACTGATATCTGCGGGTTGTAGGTTAAGCTCCTGGGTTACCAACGCTGTAAAATACGTCAGTTCCTCATTGTTCTGAAATTCAAACCTATTGTAAAAGCGTAATTTACCGGTTTTAAAAGCGGTAAACTCGGCAATCCCATTATTAATATGGAGAAAAAGATCTGTATCGGCAGGGT
The DNA here is from genome assembly GCF_034262375.1 of Mucilaginibacter sabulilitoris. Taxonomy (NCBI): domain Bacteria; kingdom Pseudomonadati; phylum Bacteroidota; class Sphingobacteriia; order Sphingobacteriales; family Sphingobacteriaceae; genus Mucilaginibacter; species Mucilaginibacter sabulilitoris. Next base: position 5,344,939 of record NZ_CP139558.1, on the reverse strand, counting down.
TATTTTGAGCGATAGCCGTTATCCATCCTTTTGATGCAAATACTGTATTGCGCAGTCCAAACTCTTCGGCAGCATTTACAACGCCCTCATCAGTTTTGTAAACAATGGTATTATCGCTGTCCAATATTTGGGCAGATATTTTTTCGCCTGCTTTTACATCAAGAAAACGGGCAAAATCGGTTACTCGTTCGTGATTAAAAAGGGCTTGGGGTACCAGTGTAAAGCCGTTTGCCGGCAAACCGATAACCACATTTTTGTAATTGGCGGATAAAAGATCGAGCAGTTCTTGTGGGTTAATTAATTCATCAAGCGGATGCATATCTGCACAGGCCACCAGCTTATCCTGATCGGTTATCGCATATGAAAACGATGTTTTTTCTATTTGAATCAGTAAAGTATAACCATGAGCCTCATCAAGGCTAAAGTTATCATCATGGTAGTTATAATTGTATTCGCTCATGCCAGTTTAACAAAAGTAATATTTTTTAAGTATTAATGCATTTCAATACTAAAAATGCAGAAAGAGGCAAAATCAGGACGAAATTCAATTTTGAAAACTGGAGCATCGGGAATAACCCGAAAGTTTAGGCCCCAAAACTCCAATAACCCAAGACTTATTATTTGCAACTTAAAAAATAGCTCATCCGTATAAATTCAATAATCGTTTTATTAGTTAAAGTTAGGTGTCTCCCGGTGTGGTTTATCCGGGAGTATTTTAAAAAATGGAAGAATCTTTTGATAGTGTATTGAAACACGCAATAATGATACTTGTAATACTTGCAGCTGTAATCCTATACGGTTTTTTAAGATAAACCACCCCTCAGTTAATCCTGATTAATCCAACTTCTAAGTATTTTTATTAAGATGATTTTTAGGCAGATACTCTATAAATAGCCTAAAAATGCCTTAACCTATTCTTACAATATAAGAAGCTGCTATAGCAATCAGTATAGCTACTAATAGAGGTGTCCATATTGGTTTTGGATAATAGTCGTTATCGGGGAAATATTTTTTGAAGAAATATCTTGTTAGCACCAGGCCACCCGCTAAATTAATGAGCAAAGTTAAGGCATAAAGGGATATAACAGTCTGCATATCTGCCGGGTTCAACGGCGTACCGCTTGCACCAGCTTTTATAGCAGCTACATTTACCCTTAAACCTGTAGCACTAATGAGTACGCCCGAAAGAATATGATAAAAGGCCGAAAAAAGCAAAACCTGCCAGGCTGCTCTTTTATATCCGGCAGCCCTTAAATTGAGCATAAGTAGTACGCCGCCAAATATAACTCCAAAAAAAACCGAAAAGCCTAATATGGCGCCTTTCGAATAAATATCTACATAATCGTCTTCCGAATATTTATCTTCAATTTCCTCGTCTTTATTTTCATCAAATTCCATGGTCAAATGTAAAACTAATCTTACTTAATTAAATTACTTATCAGCATTTTTGCAAGGTGACTGAAACCGATCATATACGAAAAGCTTTTCCGCATCAGCCAACTGGCCAGCAACTGGAGTTGTTTGATCGCCTGCACGAGTTTTTAATCAGCGACGATGGCGACGAGTGTTTTATATTAAAAGGCTATGCCGGTACAGGTAAAACCACTGTATTGGGTGCTTTGGTAAAGGCTTTGCGCCAATATAAATATAAGGCTGTTTTGCTGGCGCCTACGGGGCGGGCTGCTAAAGTGATCACCAACTATTCTGGCCGGAAGGCTTTTACCATACATAAGCGCATTTACCGCAAAAAATCGGCCTTAACTATTGATGAGGGTTTCTCCATTGCCGATAACCTGGCCAGCGATACTTTGTTTATCGTTGACGAAGCCTCTATGATATCTGACGAGCCTAATGGCAGCAATCGGGCATCGCTGCTGTACGACCTTTTGAAATACGTATATAACACTAAAAATTGTAAGCTGGTATTAGTGGGTGACACCGCCCAATTGCCGCCTGTGGGCTCTGAGAACAGCCCTGCCCTAGATGAGAAAATCATGAAGGATAAATTTGGGGTAACCATATTTAGCTATGAACTTACCGATGTGCTGCGGCAGGGAAAAAATTCTGGGATATTATATAATGCCACCCGTATCAGGGACATTATCCGTAAAACGGAAATAACTACTCCGAAAATAACTACCAAAGGTTATAAGGATGTTTTCAGGATGACAGGTGAACGGCTTTCTGAAGGGTTGGAGTATGCTTATCGGAAATATGGGTACGACCGTACGCTCATTATTTGCCGCTCTAACAAAAATGCTAACCAATATAACGGTCAGATCAGGAACAGGATTTTATATCGCGAGGAAGAACTTACCGGCGGCGACCAGATCATGGTGGTTAAAAACAACTATTTCTGGTTACAGGATCAGGATGAGAGCAGCACCGGCTTTATTGCCAATGGCGATATAGCCCGCATTAAAAAGGTACGCCGCATAGAGGATATGTATGGGTTTCGCTTTGCCGACGTACAGATTGAGTTTATTGACTATGCCGAAGATCCGGTGCTTGATTGTAAGGTATTGCTTGATACGCTATATGCCGATTCGCCTGCCCTTTTACAGGCCGATCAGAAGCGTTTTTACCTGGAGGTGATGAAAGATTATGAGCATTTGGCCAATAAGCGTGCTATGCATAACGAATTAAAGCTCAATCCATACTATAATGCGCTGCAAATAAAATTTGCCTACGCCATTACCTGTCACAAAGCCCAGGGCGGGCAATGGGATGCCGTATTTGTTGACCAGGGCTATGTTACCGAAGAAATGATCAATATGGATTTTCTGCGCTGGTTTTATACCGCCTGTACCCGCGCTACTACCGAGCTGTTTTTGGTAAATTTCGACAACCGATTTTATGTAACCCCTGCAGAGGAATAGGGGGGAGAGACTCACCCCGGCATCGCTGCGCTGGACGACCCTCCTTTGGCTTCGCCATAAAGAGGGTTTTTAAAATTTCAACACGCGTCGTTGCGAGGTGGAAAGCCTCACCCAACCCTCTCCAAAGGAGAGGGCTTAAAAAAAGTATTTTAATGTCTCCCTCAAGGGGAGATTTAGAGGGGGCTTTTTGCTTCATACCTGCAATGACGCGTTTTATTTGTTTTTTATTCCTAAACCCTCTTTGCGCCGCAGGTGCAGAGGAGGGTGATCCAGCGAAGCGCAGATCGGGCGAGTCTTTGCCGTATAGCTAAGTCAATTCTTTTATCCCAAAATCTTTCATCCTTATCTCTAAAATAATCTATCTTTAAGCCATAATTATTTTTACAACATATCAAAGAAGGATTGCCAAAAATCCGGCCTGCTAAGCAGGTTGCTAAAAATGCTGAGCTTTTAGCATCAGTGTTTCGCACGAACTAATTTTTACAACATTTATTTTTTTAGAACAGGTAATGAAAATTGTAAACCTATTGGCATGGGGGTTTTGCTGCGCTTATGTACGCGTATACCCGGCCGTTAAAGCAAATACTATTATGGATACCACATCAAATAAACAAAGAGTATTGTCGTTTTATAAACTGATTGTTGGCCAGCGCAAGGCCGAGCTTATACCGGAGTTTGTGCGCGAAGATTATATTCAGCATAACCCAACTGTAAAACAGGGTAGGGCGGGCGTTACTGAAATGATCAATTATTTAAAAACACTGCCGGCTCCGCTTGCTGGGGCAAAATCTCCCATCATCAGGGCTATTCAGGAAGGCGATTTCGTGGTTACCCATCTGGATATCCGGTTTATGGGTAAACGCATGGTGGTTATTGATCTTTTTAAACTAAAAGATGGTATGCTGGCCGAACACTGGGACGCGATACAGGAAATACCCGATCAAACGGGCTTATCTGTTACCGCTACCAATGGCATTAATGAAATTAACGAAAGTGCAACAACAGTCGATAGTAAGCATGTAGTTGAGGGTTTCTACAACGCTGTTTTCAATAAGCAACCAGCTGCCGGTTTTATTCATCATGATTATATTGAACATGACTTCGGGGTAATTAAGAGTGGTAAAAGCCTGAGTAATTATTTAAGCGATGACCCGGCCCGCGATACTAAGTTATACCGCATTATTGGCGAAGGTGATTTTGTCGCTGTACAATCGTCCTTTAAACGTGCTGAGAAGTTGTTCGCGCTTTATGAAATATATCGCATTGCTGATGGTAAGATAATCGAGCATTGGAGTGTTGAGCAGGTAGCTCCGGATGGGGTAGAGAGTATGTTTTAATTTGCCCTTTTGTTATTCTGAGCGTAGCGAAGAATCTGTTAGGTGATTTGTATAGTTGAAGAAGATCCTTCGTGCCTTAGGATGACAAATTTTTATGAAAATCAATTTAAAACAACACCGGCCCTAATTGGGGCCGGTGTTAATATTGTTAAAAAGTAAGCTGCCTTTATACAGAGAAGCTCTCGCCGCAGCCGCAGGTACGGCTTGCGTTAGGGTTATTAAAAGCAAAGCCCTTGCCGTTAAGGCCGTCGGTAAAATCAAGCTCGGTACCGGCAAGGTACAGGAACGATTTCATGTCAAGCGCAAAGCGGATGCCTTTATCTTCAAAAAACTGGTCGCCTTTTTTTTCCTCGTTATCAAAATCAAGATTGTATGATAAACCAGAGCAACCACCTCCCTGAACAGAAACACGCAGAAAATAAGACGCATCAAGTGCTGAATCCTGCATGAGGTGTTCTATTTTACTTTTTGCTTTATCAGTTACAGTTACCATTTTTATTCTTTTTTAGTATCAAGTAGTTAGTATCAAGTATTCTAATCAAGATTAGTACCAATTATATCTTGATACTAACTACTTGATACTTGCTACCAATTAATGATGTACTTTTTCGCTTTCAATTGGCGCTAAGCCATTTTTTACGCGGAAATCATTAATAGCTGCTTTAATAGCGTCTTCTGCTAATACTGAGCAGTGAATTTTTACCGGTGGCAGTGCAAGTTCTTCAACAATGTCCATGTTGTCAATTTTCATGGCATCGTCAATACTTTTGCCTTTTAACCACTCTGTAGCTAATGATGAAGAAGCGATTGCTGAACCGCATCCGAAAGTTTTAAATTTTGCATCGGTGATAACATTGTTATCATCAACCTGAATTTGCAGGCGCATAACGTCGCCACACTCAGGCGCACCAACTAAGCCGGTACCAACTTTGTGGCTGCTTTTATCCAAAGTGCCCACGTTGCGGGGGTTAGTATAGTGATCGATTACTTTATCTGAATATGCCATTTTCTTTTAATTATTGAATTAGTGAGTTAATGAATTATTGATAATCAAAACTCGTAATATTTATCTTTTGATACATTGCACATTTGAAATCTGCACATCTGCATATTATTATTAACGATTAATGTTCTGCCCACTCAATTGAGTTAAGGTCGATGCCCTCTTTAAACATTTCCCAAAGTGGTGATAGTTCGCGCAGGTGGGTAACCGCTTTTTTGGTTACTTCAATAGCGTAATCAACCTCTTCTTCGGTAGTAAACCTGCCTAATCCAAAACGGATAGATGAATGTGCCAGATCGTCTGACAAGCCCAGGCTTTTCAGCACGTATGACGGCTCCAATGAGGCAGAAGTACATGCTGAACCTGATGATACAGCCAAATCTTTCATGGCCATCATTAAGCCTTCACCTTCAACATATTTGAAAGATATGTTGGCTACATGTGGCAAACGGTGTTCAACGTTACCGTTTACATAGCTTTCTTCCAGTTGGGTTAAAGATGCCTGTAGTTTATCACGTAAAGCTGAAAGACGTTTTGCTTCGCTTTCCATTTCTAAACCGCAAAGTTCGCAGGCTTTACCCAAGCCAACAATACCCGGTACGTTTAAAGTGCCAGAACGCATACCGCGTTCGTGACCACCGCCATCCATCTGGGCAGTAACTTTAACACGTGGGCCTTTACGGCGTACGTATAAAGCGCCAACGCCTTTAGGTCCGTATATTTTATGTGCCGATAATGCCAGCAGGTCAATACCATCAGCATTAACATCAACCGGAATTTTACCAACCGCCTGTGTTGCATCTGTCATGAACAACGCACCATGTTTGTGCGCTATAGCCGCAATTTCTTTGATGGGTTGTACTACGCCAATTTCATTATTGCCATACATGATAGACACCAGAATGGTTTCCGAGGTCATATTTTTTTCTAACTCTGCAAGGTCTATCAGGCCATCTTCTTTAACCGGCAGATAAGTAACCCTTCCTCCCAATTTCTCCACGTGTTTACAAGCGTCAAGCACGGCTTTATGCTCTGTAACGGTAGTGATAATGTGATTGCCTTTATCTTTATACATTTCAAATACACCTTTAATGGCAAGGTTATCTGACTCGGTAGCGCCCGAAGTAAAAATGATCTCCTTATCAGAAGCGCCAATTAATTTGGCCACTTGCTCACGTGCATAATCAACACCCTCTTCGGCCACCCATCCAAAAGGATGGTTACGACTGGCAGCATTACCAAATTTTTCGTTAAAATAAGGTAACATAGCTTCCAAAACCCGTGGATCCATCGGGGTTGTTGCATTATTATCTAAATAAATTGGGATATTCATATTCTAAATGTATTAACAAAACAAAGATACGCAAGTTTTTATTGAAATTCACTTAAAACAAGGGCTAAATTATCAAACCTGACCATTAATTTACAATATTTGGACATGAATAAAGTTGAGCATATTGGCATAGCGGTAAGTGATATTAAAATTGCAGGCGATATATATGAAAAGTTATTAAACACCACCGTTTATAAGACCGAACGTGTGGAGCAGGAGGGGGTGGAGACAGCCTTTTTACAAACCGGGCCCAACAAAATTGAATTGCTGCAGGCTACTCATGAAGATAGTGCCATAGCCAAATTTATAGCAAAAAAAGGTGAAGGCATACACCATATAGCTTTTGATGTGGATGATATTGAAGCCGAAATGCAGCGTTTAAAGCAAGAGGGCTTTGTGCTGCTGAGCGATAAGCCAAAGCTGGGTGCCGATAATAAACTGGTATGTTTTGTGCACCCTAAAAGCGCTAACGGGGTGTTGGTTGAACTGTGCCAGAGTGTTGATAACCGCTGATTTTATGATATTTAAATAGTGGAAAACTTTTTACTTTTGATTTTTTACTTTTCAGTTTTTTAATTACATTTGCGCCTCTTTTAAAAGTACAGAAGGTAAGTTTATTTATATATAATGAAAAAAGATCTGCATCCATCAAACTATAGATTAGTTGTTTTTAAAGACATGTCTAACGACTACTCTTTCATAACTAAATCTTGCATCGATACCCGTGAATCCGTAAAATGGGAAGACGGTAACGAGTATCCATTAGTGAAATTAGAAATTTCTCATACTTCTCACCCTTTCTATACCGGTAAAATGAAACTGGTTGACACTGCAGGACGTATCGATAAATTCCGTACACGTTACAACAAAAAATAATTGTTGTTTAATTAAAATATTTACAAGTCTCCCGACGTATCGGGGGACTTTTTTTATTTTTGCGCCATGGCTATTATCCTTTTTGACGATAACGCACACCAAACACTGCTACCCCTTACTTATACACGCCCCGTGGCCGATTTACGTATAGGTATACTTACCATAGCCGAAAAGTGGGCAAAATATTTAAACCAGGAATTTTCTTTTCATACGCTTGATTATTTACGGGTTAAGTTTCCTGCTAAAATTGAAGCCGATAATTTGTTTATCAACGGAGCTGTTTGTCCGGATGAAGATTTATTGGATGCTGTTAATAAGCTGCAAACCGGTCAGGCCCTCAAGTACAATGATCAGCTGCTGGCAGTAAGACTAAACCAAACTAATGCAGGCAATTTTGCAACAGAAGCTGAGTTTAGCAGTGTTGTTGAATATTCCAATCCGTTTGTTTCTATCCGTTACCCTGAAGATGTTTTCAGGAAGAATGATATAGAGTTACGGAAAGATTTTCAGCTGCTTACCAAAGGCCGTGAAAGCGGCACTATAAGTTCAACCAATACTATTATTGGCGAAGATTTTTTTGCCGAAGAAGGAGCTATAGCCGATTGTTCAACATTTAACACCACCAACGGCCCTATTTATTTAGCGGCCAATACTGAGATTTGGGAAGGTACGCACATTCGCGGGCCATTTGCCATTTGCGAACATTCTCAGGTTAAAATGGGGGCTAAAATATATGGTGCCACTACAGTTGGGCCATATTCGCGCGTGGGCGGCGAAATGAATAACGCCGTGATCTGGGGCTATTCATCCAAAGGGCACGAAGGTTACCTGGGTAACTCTGTATTAGGTGAATGGTGCAACATAGGTGCCGACTCCAATAACTCCAACCTTAAAAATAATTATGCGGATGTTAAACTCTGGGATTACAGTACGCAACATTTTCGTAATACGGGTTTGCAGTTTTGCGGTCTTATCATGGCCGATCATGCTAAATGTGGTATTAATACCATGTTTAATACCGGTACAGTGGTAGGGGTAAGCGCCAATATTTTCGGATCTGGCTTTCCGCGCCATTTTGTACCTGATTTTGCATGGGGAGGAGCACAAGGTTTTGAAGTATATCTCATTAATAAAATGTTTGAAACCGCCCGGAAAGTTTTTGACCGTCGCGAACACAGGGTGTTTGACGAAACCGAACAAAATATACTAAAAAAAATATTTGAGTTAACCGAGGAGTACAGGCGGTTTTAATAATTACACAAGGAATAGAAAATTATATTCTATTCAATCATCTAACATTAATCACACTAAAATAAAAATCATGAGGAAAAAAATTGTTGCCGGAAACTGGAAAATGAACCTTGATTATAATGAAGGTTTGGGTGTATTTTCAGAGATCATCAATATGGTAAAAGATGAAGCAACCGGAACACAGGAAGTAGTTGTTTGTAGTCCTTTTATACATATACACAGCCTTGTTCAATTGGCAAAGGGCTATCAAAAAGTTTCAGTAGGGGCACAAAATGCACATCAGGCTGAATCTGGCGCTTATACCGGCGAAATATCTGCAAGAATGATCAAATCGGTTGGTGCCACTTATGTAATTATCGGTCACTCTGAACGCCGTCAGTATTTTGGCGAAAGCAATGAATTGCTGGCAAAAAAAACTGATACCGTTTTAGCGAATGATTTACACCCGATATTTTGTATTGGTGAAACCCTGCAGGAACGTGAAGCCAATGAGCATTTTAACGTGATTAAAACCCAGCTTGTTGAAGGTGTGTTCCATTTAGATGCGGCACAATTTTCTAAACTGGTGCTTGCTTATGAGCCGGTTTGGGCTATTGGCACAGGGGTAACTGCATCATCAGCACAGGCTCAGGAAATTCATGAATTTATCCGTAAAGAGATTGCCGCTAAATATAACCAGGAAGTTGCCGACAATACTACCATATTGTATGGCGGTAGCTGTAACCCTAAAAATGCTGCCGAACTATTTGCCCAGCCAGATATTGATGGTGGCCTTATTGGTGGTGCCTCGCTTAAATCGCGCGATTTTGTTGATATTATAAAAACATTCAATTAATTTGATTTGGGATATGAGTATAGAGTATTGAGATAACATCAAACCGCGTACATCTCAAACAGAAACAAATCTGTGATGTTAGAGACTAAAAACAAATAATCTCATATCTCCATACTCATATCTAAATCATGAAGAAGCTATTAAAGGTTTTGTTACCGGTTTTAATTGATTTCGGCATTTTTTGGATGGTCGTTAAATACAACATGCCCGACCATCCCATGAAGCTGATCGAGATTGGTAACGGCAACTTATACAGTTTAATGGCTTACTTTCATCTTTTTTGGCCCTTGCTGCTGGTGGTGGGCATTTTAACCCAGTACCTCATTATTGTACCGTTATGGGATAGTAAAGGTGCACATAGTTTAAAAGCCCGCGTAATTATCGGGATTTGCATTGCTTTTATTTGTATAGCGTTTGCAGGCTCTATTAGCTACATTATATGGGACCCTACACAAGGACGGAAACCTTTGCTGAGCTTTTGGTGGTACCTTTCTGAAATACAGCTTATTTATTGGGTTATTACCTTTGTAATATTATACCTATTGGGTAAACCCAGGATTATAAAAGCCATACAACAAGATAAAGAAATGGAAAGCTCTGTATAATTAACGTCATGCCGAACTTATTTCGGCATTCCATTCGCGCATTAAGCCGCACAGATTAATTGTCCTGAGAGATCCTGAACAAGTTCAGGATGACTTATTTGTTATTTATTTAATAATGAACTACTACGAACTGCTTTTTACTATCATTACCACCGAAGATTATCAGCAAGACCTGCTGATCAACGCTTTGGGTGAAATTGGGTTTGATACTTTTGAAGAACTGGAATTTGGTTTTAAAGCATACATACCTACTACTGATTTTGACGAAGAAAAGCTCAGTGAGCAATTACTACCATATCGGGATATGTTTACTTTTAGCTATGAAATAACACTCATTCCGCAAAAAAACTGGAACGAGGTATGGGAAAGTAATTTTGAACCCATAGAAATAGCTGATAAAATATACGTGAGGGCGACCTTTCATGCGGCCAAACCTGAGTTTCCGTACGAAATTGTAATAGACCCCAAAATGGCCTTTGGTACCGGGCACCACCAAACTACATCCATGATGCTCGAACTGATGCTTGAGAATAATTTTGAAGGTAAAAACGTACTTGATATGGGCTGTGGCACGGGTATTTTAGCCATAATGGCTGCTAAACTCAACGCAGCTGAAATAACTGCCATTGATTATGACTCGGTGTGCTTTGATAGCACCATTGAAAATTCGGCGTTAAACCGTATCGATAATATAATACCACTATGTGGTTCAAAAGAGGCTATCCCTGACGAGCAATATGATATTATTTTGGCAAATATTAACCGCAATATCCTGCTCGACCAAATGGAACGGTATGCCGAAGTGCTGAAACCCGATGGTGAAATCTATTTCAGTGGTTTTTACGAATCACCCGACCTGGAAATCATTACTGATGAAGCCCGTAAACATGGACTGAAATATATTATTCATAAAAAAACAGACAATTGGGTAGCAGCCAAGTTTATTAAATAAGAAACTTATATTCTTAAATATGTCATTGCGAGGATGCCCCCTCTAAATCTCCCCCAAAGGGGGGAGACTTTAAAAAGCATTTTAAAGCCCTCTCCTTTTGGAGAGGGTTGGGTGAAGCCAATTGCTTCGCTCCGCTCAGCATGACAATAGGTAGGCTATTAATACCCTACCGTAAACCTTCGCTTTATAAACTGGTTGTTTTCCAGTTCGTTGATAATTGCAACGGCAAGGTCTTCAATAAGTATAAAATTTTCACCCTTTTCATTAAATACGGGTTGATCAGTGCCTAAACGGAACTTGCGGGTAGGCTCGCCGTGCGCGTCCGGGTGCATGTTAATAGCCGGACTTAAAAATGTCCAGTCCAGATCCTGTTCTTGCTTCAAAATATTCAAATAGTCGCGGGCTGCGGATGCACCAGGTTTGTATGCTGCCGGAAAATCAGGCGAATCAACCAATTGAACGCCAGGAGCAATTTCCAGGCTGCCTGCGCCGCCAATTACCAGTAAACGCTTAACTCCTGATTGCTTAACCGCTTTCTGTATAGCCTCCGAACCGGCTATAAAGTCGTCATAAATATTAGGGTTTGTCCAGCCAGAATTATAAGAGCTTACCACGGCGTCATGTCCGGCAAGTACAGCGGCTAAACTGTCAATGTCAAATATATCAACAGCTTTAAGCGTAAGCTTATCATTTATGATATTGAGCTTTTCGGGGTTGCGGGCTATTGCGGTTACGTCATACCCGCGTTGTAATGCTTCGTTTAAAATGGTTTGGCCTACATTTCCTGTGGCGCCTATCAATGCTAATTTCATATTGTTTGTTTTTAATGTAATTAAATTTGTTACAGTTTTTAATAAATTTTTTTATTTGAATTTCTGACTAAAATCCGCCAGGGTAATGGTGCTTAGTTTATTAATAATAGCCGCATCAACTTCGTTGGCCATGGCATTAAGGTGCTGATTAATTTGACGGCCAACCGGACACTGCGGATTTGGCATATTTTTAGCCTGCCCCAAAGCCGGATGATGATTAACCGCCTTGTATACATCACTAAAGTGTATTTTTTGTGATGGCAAAGCCAGCGAATAGCCGCCCGTTTTACCCTCTTTACTATTAATGAGCCCATGACTACGCAGGTTGCGTATTTCTTTGCGTACCAATGCCGGGTTTATATTAATACTACCGGCAATATATTCAGATGATAAAAGCTCACCGGGCGCATGGTCGAGGAGTGTGAGTATGTGTATAGCTATTTGAAATTGCCCGTTCATCTGTAATATAAAAAGTTACAGTACAAAGATACAACAGGATTTTTAATCTGCAAATACTTTATTAAATATGATTTTAAATTACGGTTTGATGATAATCATCAAATTAATTATGAGTTAATGCGTTGGAATAGCGATATTTAAGGAGGTATTTTTTGGGCGTAAACATACTTAAACGCAAAATGTTTTAGATATGTTCACTCTTAAATAAAAAAATATACAAATTAGTTGATAATTAACCCAATAATAAATAATATTGCAAAGTAATTAACTTTCGCGAAACCTAATACTATTATTAAATCACATGAAAACACTTGGAAAAAAAATCAGACTATTACGTCATCAAAAAGGGTGGAGCCAGGAGGATGTTGCAAAGCGATTAGATATTTCTATTCCCGCTTTTTCAAAGATCGAAACCGGGATTACCGATATTAATTTATCAAGGCTCGAGCAAATAGCTACCTTGTTCGAAATGTCAGTAGTTCAGCTACTTACATTTAATGATGCCGAGCAGGATCAAAAATTTGTAAACGAGCTTGAAACTGTTAATAAACGTTTAATGGATCGTGAAACAGAAGTCATTGACCTGCAAAAAAAGGTAATCGAATTGTTTGAAGAGCTTAGACATTCAAAGGCAACTGCATAATTTGTGCCCGGCTCAAACCGGGCTTATTAAAAAATATAACGCATTGTTAAATGCTTTTTGCCAAATGTAGCTCCCACAGCGCTATGTATGGCAATCATTTTCTCATTGAAATCTCCAACCCAGGATAATTCAAGTTCGTCATATTGCTTCAGAGGTAATACATATTCTTTCAATTTAATAAATATTGCCGACTCCAATCCGTGTTTCTGGAATTTTTGCTTGGTTCCCATTACAATGGCCCGCATTCTTGACACGCCCTTCCATCTGTAATATAAAAATTTGAGTTTCCCTATCAGGTTAAGCTTGCCATTTAGTGGCTTAAGCATCTGGTTGGCATCTGGTAAAATAATCAGGAATGATGCCGGTTCATTGTCAACATAAGCAAACCATATTAGCTTTTCATCCATCAACGGCCTCATTTTTTCAAAGCTTTCGGCTATGGTGGCCTGGGTTATAGGTACAAAGTTTTCAAAACCGCGCCAGGCATCATTATAGATAGAAATAAAATCGGCCGCGAATTTTTCCATTTCCTTTATCCTGAAATGTTTAAACTCATATCCTGGCTTTTGTATTACCCAGTTGGCAATTTTGGTGAATCTTTCAGAAAAGGGTTTATGTACATCCAGGTGATTGGTGATCTGCTCATAAAGGGTCTTGAAGCCATAATCCTCAAAAAATGCTTTGTAATAAGGCGGATTGTAATTCATTCCGTAGGAGGGATGGGTAAACCCTTCAATCAGCAGACCCCAAAAGTTGTCATTTTCGCCAAAATTAATTGGGCCATCCATGGCTTTCATGCCGTTATCCTGCAGCCATTTTTTTGCGGTATCAAACAGCAAAAACGCTGCCTCTTTATTATCAATACATTCAAAAAAGCCCATGCCGCCGGTAGGCTGCTCATAGTGATAGGCTTTTTTATTATTGATGAATGCAGCAACCCGGCCAATCAACTGGCCATTATTATCAGTTAGTATCCAACGTGTGCATTTACCGTCCTGATGAAAGTTGTTCTTAGCCGGATCAAACACCGCTTCCACATCATTATCAAGCGGGCAAACCCAGATTTGATCATCTTTATAAATGATGCGGGTCACGTTTAAAAATGCTTTTTTTGATGCTTTATCGCTTACTTCTGTAATGACCATAGGTAATGTTAGGAAGGCTGAATATAAAAAAAGCATTCAGGGGCATACCTCTGAATGCTTTGTAAATTAGTTATGTATTAAAAATTAATAATCGTCGTCGTCGTCATCGTCAAATGATTCATAACCTCTACCCAGATCATCATCTAAAGGCAGATCATAATCATCCTCATCCTCATCAACTACTTTTTTCTTAGCAGGAGTAAGTTGATCATCGTCTTCATCAAGTTCATCTTCCGAGTTGTCGATCTTTTTAGTGGTCGGTTTTTTTGGCGCTCCCATTGTAACGGATTTTATTTGTAAAACTTTATCAATATAAATTAAATAGGCCTAAAAGTATAAATTTTATGGGTTACTTTTATCGGCTAATTCAGTAGTAAAAATAATTAAAATCATTTTTATTAAAAATATCTTTTAAAATTATTCTGTTTGCTCGCCAATGGCAACACTGCTGGTTGTAAAATCCTTAATTTGAGGTAATTCCTCTATGCTGTTTATTCCAAAATAGTCCATAAACATGTTGCTGGTGCCATATAAAATGGGTTTTCCAATACTTTCCGACTTCCCAATAATAGCAATAAGCTCCTTTTCGAGCAATTTTTGTATCGAGTAATCGCAATTTACGCCTCGTATTTGTTCAACATCGGTTTTAGTTACCGGTTGTTTATAAGCAATAATGGCCAGCGTTTCTAAAGCCGCCTGGGTGAGGCGTTTTTTGGAGCGTTGTAGCTGTAGCAGGTTAATTACCGGATGATACTGCTTTTTTGTTAAAAACTGGTAGCCGTTATTTATTTTAACCAGTTCAATTGCCAGGTTATCGGCCAAATATTTATTTTGAATGGCGTTTATACTTTCAGTAACCTCTTCGGTAGTGAAATCGCGTTCAAATGCGGCCTGCAGGCAATACATAATTTCCTCTAAACGGATACCCTGTTCCGACGCGAAAATTAATGCCTCAATGTGATGTTCCATTTTTTAAGTGGTGAGTAATGAGTGGTAAGTTTTGAGTAATATTAATATTAGATTAGAAGTAAAACTCAAAACTCATACCCAAAACTAGATACTAATAATTTATAACCTGTTCTTCAATTTCGGCGGGGATATCACGCCAGTCGTATTTTTGAGTGCGCAGCTGCGGTTCAAAACCGGCTTCTATGATGGATTCCTGTATGCCTTTGGCGGTAAACCTGTGCGGTGCACCGGCTGCCGAAACCACATTTTCCTCGATCATGATCGATCCAAAATCATTTGCGCCGGCATGTAAACACAACTGGGCTACCTGCTTGCCAACTGTAAGCCATGATGCCTGTATGTTTTTGATATTGGGCAGCATAATGCGGCTCAGGGCTATCATACGGATATATTCGTCGCCGGTTACGTTGTTGGTGATGCCACGCACTTTACGCAAAAGCGTGCCATCATCCTGGAATGGCCAGGGTATAAATGCTACGAAACCGTAATGATCTTCAGGCTTTTCGGCTTGCACTTCGCGAATCCAAACGAGGTGTTCAAAGCGTTCTGCAATAGTTTCAATATGCCCAAACATCATGGTTGCCGATGTAGGCAGGTTTAATTGATGAGCGGCACGCATTACGTCAAGCCATTCCTGCCCGCCGCATTTGCCCTTTGATATCAGGCGGCGTACGCGGTCGTTCAGTATTTCGGCACCAGCACCAGGGAGCGAATCCAGTCCGGCTTCTTTCATAGCGCGCAGCACATCTATATGAGCCATGCCTTCCAGTTTGGCTACGTGTGCAATTTCCGGCGGACCTAAGGAATGTAGTTTTAGCTTGGGGTACAGCTGTTTAAGCTCCCTGAAGAGGTCGGTATAAAACTGCAAACCAAGATCGGGATGATGACCGCCCTGCAACAGGAGTTGGTCGCCGCCGTAACGAAAAGTTTCCTCTATTTTCTTTTTATAAGTCTCAATATCAGTAATATAGCTTTCGTCATGGCCAGGCCTGCGGAAAAAGTTGCAGAACTTGCAGTTGGCTATACAAACATTGGTAGTATTAACATTACGATCTATTTGCCAGGTAACCTTGCCATGTGGAACCTGCTTTTTACGCAGTTCGTTGGCGGTATACATCAGATCGGCGGTAGACGCATTATTATACAGGTAAACCCCTTCATCCTGGGTCAAAAAATCAAACCGCAAAGAGCGTTGCAACAGATCGGCTGTGTTCATTTAACAAAGATAAAGCTTTAGGTTATTAATAGTTTAATATGGATTGTAAGATTGACAAATTAATGAGGTGAACGGTTTTTGAGAACCTTGTCTTTTAAAATTCGGAATATGGTTGAGGCTCTTTATCCGGAACTTTTTAAACTCTTATTTTAACATATAAACATTCAAATGCATCCGAAATTCATTCAAAAGTATTCCTAAACAATAATAAAATCATCAATATTAATGCGTTTTAACAAATTTTTGGCGGATTATAAAAGTTTAAGAAGTTTTGGCTTTTTTGATGAATAATTTGATATAGGATAGTAAGATTTTATTCGGGTAGTCTGAAGACTACTGGCATAATTATCCGAAGTCGGAGACTTCGGATACCGGGATTTGACAAAACTCGGGCAACCACAAGGAGAGACGTCTCAGGAGTCGAAGTTTATAGTAGAATGCACTTGCGGTAGCAGAGAGATTATTGGTTGTCAAAACAGGCCACATTTAAATTTAGCCCGATATCCCCTTTAATAGTTGTTTTGGTTAATATTTTAAGTATTTCTAATGGCAGATCAGAAATTTGAAATGGATCCATGGGTTTTGTTACTAAATGATAATTAGTATCTGAAAACCTATTTGAAACACTTTTATCAAATGAAAAAAGACCTTTTTCAGTCATTTCAATAAAATAAGAAAGGTAGCTTTTCTTATTTGTGCCAGGTATAATAAATTGATTAAGATTTGGATTTATAGATACCTCACTTTTCTGTGGCAAACTCCTAAAATAATCAACCAGTAGCTTTATTTCATCTAATGATTTATTTGAAATAGAATTAGGTAGTTTACCACCACTTGATGCTACAAATCCAATTTCTTTTCCATTAGTGAAAAACCAGTCAATATCGGATGTCTCTTGCTCTATTTCTGAAATCATTATTATTTTCGTTGGCTATCTCCGCGATTTCAAGTTAATTTTTAAGCCCTCTCCAAAGGAGAGGGCTTGGGTGAGGCTCTATTTCACCTTCAACATATTATTCTTCCTGTTCAAATCGGGCAGGGCGGCATCAGGGTCAACGGTTACGCTTTCTGCTTCCTGGTTTGTAGGCAGGGTTAGGGTTATCTGTTTGCTTTGCAGCCAGGTTTCAACGGGCAGGTAGGTGCGGGCTTTGCTGCCGTCTTTATATTTTATCTCTACCGTAAATGGCATAGGCAGTTTTTGCTTGCTTACCACGGTAATACTTATGCCTTTCCCTGTCTTATTATCTACCTGTTTGGCATCAATGAGCGCCAGGTCGAGTGTCCAGTTGTTGTAGAACCAGCCTTTCCAGAACCAGCTCAGGTCTTCGCCGGCACCGTTTTCCATCGAGCGGAAAAAGTCGTCCGGCTGCGGATGTTTATAGGCCCATTGGTTTATATAGTTGCGGAAAGCATAATCAAACCTGTCCTTACCCAGTATCTGCTCCCGAAGCAAAACCAGTCCGAAAGCGGGTTTAAAATAGGTGAGGGGGTGACGGTATTTTTCGGCAATGGCGTCGGGCGCGGTCATGATAGTTGGCGATCCCGGTGCGGTAATAAAAGGGATAATCTCATCGGCCGGATTGCCGCCATTCTCAGCATATTCGCTGTCGCGTTTCGGAGCATACTCACCTTTGTTAAACGCATCTGAAGCATACACGTCAATAAAAGTGTTCAAACCTTCGTCCATCCAGGCAAAGCGGCGCTCGTCAGATCCTACGATCATCGGGAACCAGTTATGGCCAATTTCATGTGCAGTTACCCAGTATAATACAGCGCCTTTGTCGGTAATGCCATCAAACACAATACCGGGATATTCCATACCTCCTGCAATACCCGCCTCATTAACGGCAACAGGATAAGGGTAAACAAACCATTTTTCAGAGAAATATTCGATTGATTTTTTCAGGTATTCGGTAGCTCTGCCCCAGGCATCGTTGCCATAGCTTTCGGCAGGGTAAACACTCATGGCCAATGATTTTTTGCCACCGGGCAGGTTTACACGGGCGGCATCCCATATAAAGGCTTTAGACGCGCCGAAGGCCACATCGCGGGTGTTGAGCATTTTAAAGTGCCAGGTAAGGGTGCCTTTTTGCACCGGGCGACTTGCCGGGTCGTTCACCTCAGCCAGGTCGCGGATCATTACGGTTTTGTCGCTGTTACGGGCAGATTCCAAACGGGCTATTTGTTTGGCAGTTAACACTTCTTTAGGGTTTTGCAACTCACCCGAGCCGGCTACGATCATATCCCAGGGAACATTTACACTGTAGTCAATATCACCATAGTCCAGGTAAAACTCGCCGCTGCCCAAAAATGGTAAGGTGTCCCAGCCGCGACTATCATCATACACGCACATACGCGGAAACCATTGTGCAATTTCAAATATCTTCCCGTTTTTGGTATCTGCATAATCGGTACGGCCCCCGAAAGCACCAGGAATGGTGTAATGGTATTTAATTTTTAGGCGGATGGTTCCTTTGTTAGGCAATACCGCTTTTGACAGGCGTATTTGCATGCGCGCGTCGCTAATCACATATTTCACCTCTTTGGTTACGCCACCTTCCTCAACCGCTACCGATTCAATCTGGTAGCCGGTGGTATGATCGGCCGGGTTAGGCACTTTGCCGGTTACAAAGTTGGAGCGGGCATCTTTTTTATAAGTGTTCTGGTCCATTTGCAGCCACAAGTATTGTAAGGCATCAGGACTGTTGTTGATATAATCGATAGTTTCGGTACCGCTGATGGTTTTGGCAGCGGTATCCAGCTTTACGTTCAGCGTGTAGTTGGCCCGGTTTTGCCAGTACCGCGGACCTGGGTTACCATTGGCTGCATGAAAATCATTTCCCTTGTCGGTATAAAACTGCGGCGAAAAAGCTTCGGCCGGGTTGTAGTTGGAGGTAGTATCGTCGGGATTGATATTTCTTTGCTGTGCCTGCACATTGAGCGCTAAACCGGCAAGCAATGCAAGGCTGGTAAATGTTAATTTCATTAATACGTATTTGAGAGCCCAATATACAAAGGATGGGGGGAAGTTAAAAATGGGGGAGACTCACCCGATCTGCGCTACGCTGGATCACCCTCCTTTGGTCTGATAAAGACAGTTTTTAACAACTATTGTTATTGTTGAAATGGGGGGGGGCAGGGGGGGGTAAAAACAGAAATTTTGTGGATAACGTTATTATAAAGGCAGGGGTGAACTTGACTCTACGGCTTCGCCGTAAAGAGGGTTGGGGAAAGAGGAAGGGTTACTGAATAAGTAATGCAATACAACATATAATAAAAAGTTCCTGCACCCTCTTTGCGGCGAAGCCGTAGAGGGTCGGCAAGCGAAGCGATGCCGGGGTGAGTCTTTTCAGAACAAGGCATAAAATAAAAAGAGTATTTTAGGGCTTATATTATTATAACCTTGCATTTTCCGGTAAATATAACCATAGGCAAATCACATATCCCGGTGCATTTTGTGTGCGAAACCCTCAGTTACTTTGTGGGCTATCGTTACTATCTTTATCTGCGCAGGCAAACCGTTGATCAGATTAGCGATCATAACCGCCTGCTCATATTTATAGGTGCGGCTTTTGGGGCTTTTGTGGGGTCGCATGTAGTGGGAGTATTGGAGAACCCTATGTTATTGTCGCATTTTGGGTTGATCTATTTTATGGGCAACAAAACCATTGTTGGCGGTATGCTGGGCGGCTTAATAGGGGTAGAGCTTACCAAAAAGCAGATAGGGGTAACGGTTTCATCGGGAGATATGATGGTTTATCCACTTATATTGGCCATGATCATCGGGCGAACGGGTTGTTTCCTGGCAGGACTGGAAGACGGCACTTATGGCATAGCATCAAACCTGCCCTGGGCTATTGATTTTGGCGATGGCATCCGCAGGCATCCTACCAATTTGTATGAGATTATATTCTGGCTGCTGCTTTGGGTAGCATTGCAGCTTATTGAAAAGAAGCACAGTTTTGCCGGTGGCGCACGCTTTAAGGTGTTTATGGTGAGCTATCTGCTATTCAGGCTGTTGATTGAATTTATAAAGCCCGATTACTTTTTTGATTTTGGGTTGTCGGTAATACAATTGGTTTGTATCAGTGGTATTTTGTATTATTATAAAGTATTTTTATATCCCTCAAAACTTATAAAAGCTTATGCCTGAACGTCCGTACATATATTATGATTTTACGCAGAGCATTTGCTCTACCTGTTTGCGCAGGGTTGATGCCAAGATAGTTTTTGAGGATAATAAAGTTTACATGCTCAAGAACTGCCGCCAGCATGGTTTTGAAAAGGTGCTGATAGCCACCGATGTAGACTATTATAAAAACTGCCGTAACTACGCTAAGCGCAGCGAAATGCCGCTTAAATTTAACGCTAAAACACATTATGGTTGTCCGTATGATTGTGGCCTGTGCCAGGATCACGAGCAGCACTCCTGCCTTACTGTGGTAGAAGTTACCGACAGGTGTAATTTAAGCTGCCCTACGTGCTATGCCATGTCTTCGCCCAGTTACGGGAGGCACCGCACCCTGGACGAAATTGAGCAGATGTTTGATGTAGTTGTTGAAAATGAAGGCCAGCCCGATGTGGTACAAATAAGCGGGGGCGAACCAACCGTACATCCGCAGTTTTTTGAAATACTGGACATAGCCAAAACAAAACCCATTAAACACCTGATGGTGAACACTAACGGCATCAGGATTGCCAAGGACGAACAGTTTGTAAAACGACTGGCCAGCTATATGCCCGATTTTGAGATTTACCTGCAGTTTGATTCCTTTAGGAAAGAAGCGTTAGAACAACTCAGGGGCGAAGATCTGCGTGAAGTAAGGATAAAAGCCATTGAAAATCTGAATAAATATAACCTCTCCACCACGTTGGTGGTTACCCTGCAAAAAGACTTAAATACCGATGAAATAGGGAAGATTATTGAATACGCGCTGAAACAGCCTTGCGTGCGCGGCGTAACCTTTCAGCCTACGCAGCAGGCCGGCCGGTTGGAGAATTTTAATGAGCAAACCGACCGTTATACCCTGACCGAAGTACGTACTGCCATACTGGAACAAACTAACATATTTAATAAAAACGACCTGATACCGGTACCCTGCAACCCGGATGCGCTGGTGATGGGCTATGCGCTAAAACTGGGCGGTGAGGTAATTCCGCTAACACGCATGATAAACCCCGACGATCTGCTGGATAACTCCCGTAACACCATTGTGTATGAGCAGGACGAACGGTTGAAAGGGCATTTGCTCAATATGTTCAGCACGGGTAATTCAGTTGATAAGGCAAAGGAGCATTTGCACTCGCTGCTGTGCTGTCTGCCCGAAATTGACGCCCCCAGCCTGAGTTATGATAACCTGTTCAGAGTGATCATTATGCAGTTTATCGATGCGCAGAACTTTGATGTACGTGCCATTAAAAAATCATGCGTACATATTGTAAATAAAGACATGCAGATCATCCCGTTTGAAACTATGAACATTTTTTACCGTGATGATAAACGCGAATACCTGGAACAATTACGAAGCGAAATACCTGTATAATGGAAGATAATAAAGACCAAAACCCATTACCCACTGGTGAAAATAATCCCGGAGAGTTAAAGAGCATCCCCGTAAAGCAGCAAAATAAAGGTGCTGCCGGGATGAAAATTGTGGGCATTAATATTCTTGTACTGGTAATTTATACCTCACTATTAACAATTGGTACCAATGGCGGAGGGTTTATATTTGACGCATTTTTAATACTGGCTCATGTAATTGTTTGCATTGTTATGGCCATAACCAAGCGAAGTTGGATATGGCTTTTGAGTGCAATACTTGTTTTGGCAATAGGCTTTTCAACGTGTGTGTCTTTCGGGGGGTTATGATCAATGCATCAAGCGAAATTTTGTCATTTAGAAATGTAATCTTTCATCTTACGGAGTACCTTTTATGATCCAGAATTTAGACTTACCCGATTAGCGCTTATGCTGGATCACTACACGTCCTTGCGAGGTACAAAGCCAACCGAACGGAGTGAGCTCATTGCTACCACTAAAAAAACAAACACAACATTAATAATCTCTATGCTATACAAAGCAAGGCAGATAATTTAAATCTGCATCATTGACCTGCCTATGTAGAGATTGCTTCGTGCCTCGCAATGATGCGTTTTTTTCTGCACCCTCTTTGCGACGAAGCCGTAGGGTCGGCGAACGAAGCGATGCCGGGGTGAGTCTTCATCACCGGGATTAACCCAGCATATCCGCCAAAACGCCTTCTTTTAACGAGTTGGTACACATTAACACATTGTATATATCCAGCTTGTGCATAATAAAGCGGGTAATGAGCGACGCCACTACGATCATATCAACCCGTACCGGGATAATGGCTTTATTGCCGACCCTTTGCTGATGGGTTGACTGTACAAATTTGTTGGTTTGCGTAAGCAGTTCTTCTTCATCAAAGCTGTAATGTTTAATGGTTTTCAAATCAAAAGTATGGCCCTTCTCTGTTTCAATAACGCCTGCAAAGGTTTCAAACGCGCCCGATGAACCAATCAAACAATCAACCTTGTGCCCCGCAACCGCGGTAAACAGATCGAATAAATGATCTTCGAGGTAGAGGTTTAGGGCCTCGATAGATGCAGGGGGGATAGGGTCTGTGCGGTGGAAGAGGTCCATGAGCCGGGCTGCGCCAATTTCAAAACTCTGTTTCCAGATAATGTGATCGGCATTGCCCAAAATAAACTCTACGCTACCGCCGCCAATATCCATGATCAGTGAGTTTTTGGCCGATAAACAGCCGCTCATTTTTACACCATTATAAATAAAACCCGCCTCCTGGTCGCCGTTAATGATCTCTATTTCGATACCTGTTTTGGCTTTTACCTCCTTCATGAAATCGTTCCCGTTTGACGAGCTGCGCAACGCGGATGTGGCTATAGCCCGCACCTCCTGCACCTGACTGGCCTGTATCTGCTCATGGAATTTCAGCATGGTATCCAGTCCGCGTTTGTACGCCTCCGGTAAAATGTAACCTTTATTTATGCCGCCTTCGCCAAGCTTTACGGCTTCCTGGCGATGTGCGATTTCCCGGTAGCTGGCTGCAGAGCCCTCGGCAATTAATAAATGGAAGGTATTGGTACCAAGATCCATTACGGCAACACGTTTAATCATGCTTCTAAAATAAATAATCGCCAAAATTGTTTAAACATTCAGGTCATTATTAAGTATTATTTTGAATACAAGGCAGAGCTGCGGCTGTAAAATAAGCATACAAGGAACAGTAAATTGTATTTAATAGTTTACAATACACCCAATTTTAACATTTCAAATTTCCATCGTACTATTATTTATACATAGGTAATTCATCAGCTCAAAAATTTGTAATACTATTTGTTCAAATGTAATAAAAGGCCGTATTGCAGCTTGTTAGACTATAATTAGCGTTTAACAGGCTGTTTTTAGTCGCTTTATTTGCTTTAAAAGCATAATATAAATTACCCCGCCGAGGCCCAATCGGTATGATATTTGTTTAAGGGGATGTTAAAAAAGTACTTATTCGTTCATCTAAACAATCATTATGAAAAAATTACTATTATTATTTTTAGCCGCTTCTTTTTACTTTGTAAACAACGCCCAGGCCCAAAAAAGATTCACAGATACTGAAAATTCTGCGGGCCTTTCAGTTGATTTTGGTGATGGCTCTACCCTGGTAGGTCCGGCCTTAAAGCATTTTTTTGATAAAAACAACGCAGGCCAGCTCGAATTGTTATTTGGCGGCGGCGGCACATATTTGGCCGCATACTATCAGTATAATGCGCCTATCCAAAATGCAGGTGGTTTAAATTACTATTTGGGAATTGGCCCGGCTTTAGGTTTTGGCAATGGCAATACCGATTTTTATATCCGCCCGATGGCCGGTTTAGATTATAAAATTGCTACAACCCCGCTTGATCTGTCGTTCGATTGGCGCCCCGCGTTTTATGTAGGCGATAATTCAGATTTCTCTGCAGCCAGGTTTGGTTTAGGGATACGCTTCTCATTCTAATTCATTTTAATATTAAAAAAGCCTCCTTTATATCATATAAAGGGGGCTTTTGTGTTTACTGGTATCTGATTTAATTGTGTATGCTCATCATCTATTGCTACTCTTTATAAAAGAACCATTTACTCAATTCTTTAAAACTTACTTTTTTGCCATACATAAGCACGCCGACTCTGTAAATGCGCGAGGCCACCCAGGTAGTAAATAAAAAGCCTGCGATCATTAAGCCCATAGATATGGCCAACTGCCAGCCAGGCACCCCAAACGGTATCCTTACCATCATGGCCACGGGCGATGTAAAAGGGATCATAGAAAGCCATACGGCCAGCGCACTGTCCGGCGCGCGGAATAATACCGATACCGATAATATGTAGGTGAAGAGTAAGGGTAAGGTAATGGGGAACATGAATTGCTGTGTTTCCGTTTCGCTGTCAACCGCCGAACCTACTGCGGCAAACAGGGCGCTGTACAATAGGTAGCCTGAAAGGAAATAAAACAGGAAACAAGCCAAAATATAACCCAGTGGTATAGTTTGCAAAATGGCAAGGAAGCTCATCATAGAGCCCTGGGGCGAACTAAAGGCCTGCCCGGCAATTTTGGTTGATATGACCGATAAAACAATCCAGGCGCCAAATTGGGTTAAGCCAACCAGCCCAACCCCGATAATTTTACCCAGCATGAGCTGAAAAGGTTTAACCGACGATATGATCACCTCAATAATGCGGCTCGTTTTTTCTTCAATAACGCCCCGCATTACCTGTGCACCATAAATAAATAATGATAAATAGATGAGAATAGCACCCGCAATACCTACACCCATATTGGCGCCCACGTTGGCGTCCTTCGTACCCGTATCAGTAACTTCAACAGCATTTACGCTAATATTGCTTTTAATGGAACGTAAAATATCCGGGTCGATATGGTGTTTCAGCATACCGTTATTGATGGCTATCTCGTTCATTTGTTTTTCTATCTCACCGGTAACAATTAATGAGGTTTTCTTTTTGGAAAATACCTTAACGTTATTCTTTTTTTCATAATCGGCGGGGATAGAGAGTATCAACAGATTTTCATCATGCTTGGTTATAGCTTTTAAAGCTTCAAGCGATTGGCCGCCGGGTTTAAACCTGATGTTTTCGGTATTGTGAAACTTTGAGATGAAGTTGCCGCTTTCGTCAATTACATTAATGGCCTGCATGCCGGTTAGCTTGTCGCTGTTTTTGGCTACCAATGCTATCACAAACCCCATAACCAGTATCAGGCCCGGCACAACAAATATCATCGCAATGAACGATCTCTTTCTTACACGGGTAAGGTATTCGCGCTGTATAATAAGTAATACTTTGTTCATGGTTTAACGTATCTGGTTTACTTTTTCAATAAATATTTCGTTCATGCTGGGTACCACTTCCTGCAGCATATTAACACGGGTTTGCGGTATAAGGTATTGCAGCACATCGTTGGAGTTATTGCCCTCCTTTAATTTAATGCGGATGGTATGGCTGTTATCGTCAGAAACGGTTTCGCCAATAACCTCAAAAGGTTGTACGCCATTAAAGTGCAGTTGCTGGCCCATATACTCTACCAGGTAGGTTTCGTTGCGGTAGGAGTTGCGGATCTGCTTTACCTTGCCGTCGAGTATTTTCTCCGATTTATGGATCAGGGCTATGGCGTCGCAAAGTTCCTCTACCGATTCCATGCGGTGGGTGGAGAATAGGATAGTGGCGCCCTTACGGTTTAGCTCCAGTATCTCGTCTTTAATTACTTCGGCATTTACCGGGTCGAAACCGCTGAAGGGTTCATCAAGGATAATGAGTTCTGGCTCATGCAGCACGGTAGCCACAAACTGGGCTTTTTGCTGCATCCCCTTTGACAGTTCTTCGATCTTTTTTTTCCACCATGTCTCAATCTTCAGTTTTTCAAACCAGTATTTGAGACGCTTGTTGGCTTCGTCGCGGCTCATGCCTTTCAGGCGGGCGAGGTATATCATTTGCTCGCCGATCTCCATTTTTTTATAAAGCCCGCGTTCTTCCGGCAAATAACCTATGCGGTTAATGTGCGACTGGTTAAGCTTTTGACCGTTAAAATAAATCTCGCCCGAATCGGGGGCGGTTATCTGGTTTACGATACGTATAAGCGAGGTTTTACCGGCGCCGTTGGGCCCCAGGAGCCCGAATATTTGTCCGCTTTCTACTTCAAGACTTACATCGCTTAGGGCCCGGTGCCCTGCGTATTGTTTATCAATGTGGCGTATGCTTAGCATTTAATGGCTTTAAAAATGATTAGTACGGTTTAGATACAGACAATTAAAGAATGTTACACCAGCAGTTTAGGGTAGTGGCTTAAACCGGTCGTCGTTAAACAAAGGTTTGTCGCCTGTAAAACCGGGGTTTTTGGTGCTTTCGGTTGTTTTGTTAAAAATAACGATGGCGGCAACTGGCGGCAGCACATTTACCAGGTAAATATACCGGTATGCCTGAAAGCCTATATGAAGTAATCCAAATAACATAGGCAAAGCCATAACGGTGACAGCGGTTATCAATGATAAAATAGCAAACAGCACAAAACCCTTGCGTATTACCGGATGCTTAACCATAAATGACATGGTAACCACATACAACACCAATAAAAAATGAAAAATGCTCGTAACGGTATAATAGGTAACAAGATTGGTGACCCACATGCCAACAATCATGTTTAAAATATTATAAAATATAGTAAAAACAATGTACACACCAAAAGCGGTTATGATGCTGTTTTTTTCATTGAAGAATTTGAGTACGCTTAACAAAAAAACGAGTACCAGGAGATACATAAGCATGGATAATCCAGATAGAAGATAACGGAGATATACGTTCATGCCGAAAGCATCTGTACCGATGTAGATAAAAATAAGTTGAATAGCGATTTGTAAAAAAGCAGCAATTACAGCTACTTGAGTTGCCGGTTTATTGTTCATAGGTAGTGATGGTTGATTCAGTACCAAGTTATAAACAATAAGCAAACAAACAAAAAGCCCCGGAGTATTAAAGAGGGCACTGAAAAAGTCCCGGAAAATCCGGCAAAAATGAAGGGGTTGTTCAATAAGCACGAACAACCCCTTTTCCTTGTCTTATAGGCCTACAAGTCTCATCGCCGAGTCGTATAAACGATTCTCAACGTATCAAATTGATTTTTTTAAGCCCTCCTTTTTACCTCACATATTAATTGGACTTTTTCAGTGCCCTCGTATTAAATCCAGGGCTTTAAAAAATGCTTTAGGCTTTCCGCTTTCTGCTCTCAGCCTTATTCAAAATATTCCTTCATCCGTTCGAAAAAGCTTTTTTCGTTTTTGCCCGGATTGGGTTTAAAGTTGGGTGAGTTCTGGAGTTTTTCAAGCAGTTCGCGTTCTTCACGGCTCAGCGCTTTTGGTGTCCAGATGTTGATGTGCACCAGTTGGTCGCCGCGGTGATAAGAGTTTACCTCCGGTACGCCTTTGCCTTTCAGGCGCAGTATTTTACCGCCCTGTGTTCCCGGATCAATTTTTATTTTGGCTTTGCCGTCAATGGTTGGTACTTCAATGGTTGTGCCCAAAGTAGCGTCAACAAAGTTTACATGCAGGTCATATATTACGTTGTTGCCATCGCGTTTAAGGGTTTCATGAGGTATTTCCTCAATGAGTATAATAAGGTCGCCTGGTACACCGCCGCGTGGGGCAGCGTTACCTTTGCCGCTCATGCTCAGTTGCATGCCTTCACTTACACCGGCAGGTACGTTAATAGTAATCAGTTCTTCGCCGCGAACTACGCCATCACCATGACAAACATTACATTTTGACAGTATGGTTGAACCTTCGCCGTTACAGGTAGGGCAGGTGCTGGTAGTTTGCATCTGGCCCAGTATGGTATTGGTTACCCTGCGCACCGCGCCCGAGCCACCGCAGGTTTTACACGTTTGGAACGATGATTTATCTTTAGCGCCCGAACCGTCGCAGGTTTTACAGATTATTTGTTTGTTAACCTTAATTTTCTTTTCGGCGCCATTAGCAATTTCTTCTAAAGTGAGGCGAACTTTGATACGCAGGTTGCTGCCGCGGGCTACACGCCTGCCACCGGCACCGCCACCCTGGCGACCGCCGCCGCCAAAGAAACCTTCAAACGGACTGCCGCCGCCAAAAATATCGCCAAACTGGCTGAATATATCGTCCATGTTCATGCCGCCGCCGCCGTAGCCGCCGCCATTTGGCGATGAAGCATTGGCCGCATGACCAAACTGATCATAACGCTGGCGTTTTTCAGGACTGCTCAATACTTCATAAGCTTCGGCTGCTTCCTTGAATTTTTCTTCCGCGTCTTTATCACCTTCGTTTTTATCGGGGTGATATTTAATAGCCATTTTACGATATGCCTTTTTTATATCATCGGCATTTGCCCCTTTGGCAACACCCAGTATATCGTAATAATCTCTCTTAGCCATGTTCTTTATTTATTTCGGATCCCGAAATTTCGATTTCGGATTTATGTATCGTTAAATTTTTACACTGATGTTTGGATGGATGATCAATTGAAATATCAAAATCTCAAATCGAACATCCCAAATCCGAAATCAATTATGCTCCTACTATCACTTTGGCAAAGCGAATTACCCGGTCTTTCAGGTAATAGCCTTTTTCCATTTCGTCAATTACCTTACCTTTAAGGTCGTCGGTAGGGGCGGGTATATTGGTAATGGCTTCGTGCAGGTCGGCATCAAACGGTGCGCCTATTGATTCCATTTCTTTTAAGCCTTTTTGCCCGAGTATATTTTTTAACTTGTTCTGGATCAAGGTAACCCCTTCTTTAACAGGAGCCACATCAACCGCTTTTTCCATTGAACGCTGGGCACGCTCAAAATCATCAAGCACCGGTAATAAGGCAACCAACAATTCTTTGCCTTCGGTTTCGCGGGCTTCCGCGCGCTCTTTGATGGTACGTCTTCTGAAGTTATCAAACTCGGCATACAAGCGCAGGTATTTATCATTTGCCTGTGCCAGTTCTTCTTTCAATTTGTCTTCGGCTGTTGGTGTTGCTACCGTTTCCTGTTCAGTAGCTTCAGTTTGGGCCACATCCTGCCCGTCCTGTAAATTTTCCTGTTCTGCCGTATTCATATTTTCTGTAGTATCCGTATTTTCTTTCTTCTTTTTCTTCAACATATCGTTAAAATTCATAGCTGATAGTGCCAATCAAGTATCCTGCCATTACCCTAAAGCCGACAAGCTGTCAGTGGTATGTGATTTTATCAGGAAGCCATGACGCCTTTTAAGCAGGAGTGACAGGTTGACCGTTGATTTTTTTGATTACGCTGATGGCGTTGATTACCTCTTTGATTTTATCTGAACCATGATTAAACAGATTTTGAGATTATAGGATATTTTTAATCTGTTCAAATAATCGTGATAATCTTTTAATCTCAGAAATCGTGGTCCAGACAATTAAGATTCATATAAAAATCAACGAAATCATAAAAATCACCCCGAATCAACGGTCAAAATCAACGCAATTACAACAATCACCCCAAAATCAGTGGTTATATCTCCGCATCTTCCAGTACCTTGCCATTTTCGCACTTGATGATGCGCGAAGGGAAAGCGCGTATGATGTGATAATCATGCGTTGCAACTAATACCGAAGTACCCGACTGGCTGATCTGTTTGAGCAGCAGTACAATTTCTTCGGATGTTTCGGGATCGAGGTTACCGGTTGGCTCATCGGCCAGGATAATCTCCGGGTCGTTAAGCAAGGCGCGGGCAATAACCACACGCTGCTGCTCGCCGCCCGATAGTTCATGCGGCATTTTCTTTAATTTTGAACGCAGGCCTACCTTTTCAAGCACGTCGAGTGTACGGTCGGCAATCAGTTTTTTGTCTGTCCAGCCGGTGGCGCGCATCACAAAAAGCAGGTTTTGTTCAATAGAGCGGTCGGTAAGTAACTGAAAATCCTGAAAAACAATGCCCAGCTTGCGGCGCAGATACGGAACTTCGCGGCCTGCAAGTTTGCTTAACTCATAGCCGCAGGCGTGGCCGGTGCCATTTTTTATGTTCAGGTCGCCATAAATTACTTTAAGCAGGCTGCTTTTACCAGATCCTGTCTGGCCGATTAGCCATACAAAATCTCCTTTGTCAACATGCAGGTTAACATTTGATAGTACCAGGTGCGACTGCTGAAAAATATCAACATTGTTTAGCTTAATTACAGAGTTTCCGATCATGTTATTTTTATAGCTCTAATTTTAAGATCTGCCCAAACGGCAGGTCTTTTATAATATTCATAATATATTCGGCCTTATCGGCCAGTCCCGCCTTGTCCAATGATTTATCGGGCCTGTCAACCCTGAAATAAGCCAGCAACGTAAATTTATCATCGCGCAGTTGTACATAATCAGGTATTTTGGCAACGCCTTTAACTTTTATAATATACATTTTTTTGAGCTTAAGGCTTAAAGCACAAAGCTTAAAGCAATTAATCACCATAAAAAGCTTTATGCCTTCGGCTTTCAGCTTTTGGCTCACCTCCCAAAGGTATTGTAATTTTAAAGATTTGCCAAGAAATCCATTGTATCAATGCCATCGGCATAATCCCATAAAGCGGGTTGCTGGCTTTGGCCAAAACCTACTACCTGGTTAGGTACGCTGATAGGGGAAGTAGTAACAATGCACTGTATATTTTCGCTTTGCTCCATAAGTATTTGCTGTGCTGCTGGCAGATCGGTATAATAGCTAAAGTACAGGACAGCCAGGGGCGATGCCATCCTGTCGTCTTCCTTTACCATTAAAAAGCCGTTATCCAAATGCTTATCACCATTTACCAGGTATATAGATTTATTATAATCGTAATTATTGCTGTATTTATGATGATGGATGATAGTCTTAAAGCTCTCAATAGATTCAAAAAAGTGGTTAAAATTATAA
Organism: Mucilaginibacter sabulilitoris; assembly: GCF_034262375.1. Lineage (NCBI taxonomy): Bacteria > Pseudomonadati > Bacteroidota > Sphingobacteriia > Sphingobacteriales > Sphingobacteriaceae > Mucilaginibacter > Mucilaginibacter sabulilitoris. The sequence goes on along the minus strand of NZ_CP139558.1, from coordinate 5,313,669 downwards.
TCCTCCGGAACCAGCAGTTTGGATACGTTGCGACAGCCCAGCCCGTAATAATCAAAAACATCGTGGCCCAGGTTAAGCAGGTCTTCGGCGGTTTCAGTACCGGTTAGTAAGGCTACGCTGTTACGATTTTTACGGATAATATTGGGCACTTTGCTAAAATAATAGTCAAAGTAACGCGAGCTGTTATTACTGCCGGTAGCTATAATGGCATCAAAATCAGTAAGCCTTTCAACAAAACTGAATTGAGCGGCAAAGCTGCCATCAATATCGACTAAACGATGCAAAATGTGTTTGATAAGGTAAGCGTCCTGCGATGATACTTTGATAAGCGCGTGATTGCCCGAGGCCAGTACGCACAGCACATCATGAAAGCCCACCAGCGGGATGTTGCCGGCCAAAATAAGGCCCACTTTTTTGTTTTGCCCGTTGTTGCCCGATTCATATTTTGACAGCCATGTTTGCAGATCGGCCTTGTTGAGCATTTTGCCAATGGCAGTTACTGCCCGCAAAACGCTTTCGGGTGTAAACCAGGCATTGTGATATTGCTCGTCGTTAATTACGGCCATAAGCGGTGCATCTGGCTCCGTTAACAGCGTTCCTAAGCTTGAAAATGAATTTATTGAGTTTTTTATATTAAATTTTGACATATATGTGGTAAGGATTTAAACCCTGAAACCCTTTTTTTGTTATATTTGTACGCCTGTTAATTGCAGGCAAAGTTAATTGAGAATATTAGATATTTAGAAATATGGCGATTAAAATCACCGATGAATGCATAAACTGCGGGGCCTGCGAACCCGAATGCCCAAATAATGCTATTTATGATGCTGGCGCGGCATGGCGCTTTAGCGATGGCACAGGGCTTAAGGGTGTTATCGATTTTGGCGATGGAAATACTTTAAATGCCGAGGAAACTCAGGCGGCACTATCTGACGATATATATTACATTGTGCCCGATAAGTGTACCGAATGTGTTGGTTTTCATGACGAGCCGCAATGTGCTGCAGTATGCCCTGTAGATTGCTGCGTGGATGATGAAGACATCCGCGAAAGCGAAGAAGAACTGCTGGCCAAAAAAGAATGGCTGCACATGAACGAGTAATAGCTTTTTTATATGATATTAAAAAGGGGATAGTTTACTGTCCCTTTTTTTGTGCCACATATTTTGACAGCATGATTATTAAAGAGATGGGGTAATTACCTGCCTATTAATAAAAGCATTAATTTTTTTCTTTATTTTGTATTTCACATTTGTAAATGGAATACGGTATTTGTAATCTGGCGGTAGTACCGCTGCGTGCAGAGCCCAATGACCGGAGCGAACAGGTGTCGCAGGTATTATTTGGTGAGGCCTTCGAAATTATTGAATGGCAGGAACGCTGGGTGAAAATTACCACCGAAAGCGACAATTATACTGGATGGATAGGCCGATTGCAGTTTACTATGCTTGGCCATGTGGCTTATAAAAGCATTAAACAGACATCCGCCCCATTAACCTACCGTGCAGTAACCCAGGCATGGAAAACAGCCGATAATAGTGTAATTTACTTACCTGTGGGCAGCTCGCTCGCTTTTTTAGAGGGAACAACGTGCAATATAGGTACTGAACGCTTTGAGATTATTGGTGAAATAGGCGAGCGTGAAGATATTGGTACAACTGCTAAATCGTTCCTGAATTCTCCATATTTATGGGGTGGGCGCACCCATTTTGGTATTGACTGCTCCGGGTTTACACAAGCGGTATTTAAGCTGAATGGTATTAAAATAAAACGCGATGCCAGTCAGCAGGTTGATGAAGGTGTTTTGGTAAATGATTTAACTGAAGCCCGTTTAGGTGATCTGGCTTTTTTTCATAACGAGGCAGGCAAGGTAACGCATGTTGGCATCATGCTCAATAATGAATATATCATACATGCATCGGGTAAAGTGAAGATTGATAGTATAGATAGTACCGGCATTTATTCAAAGGAGCAAAAGCGCCATACGCATCAGTTGCATAGTATCAAGAGGTTTATGTAGTGAGCGCATAATAATAGGGGGCTGTCATGTTGAGCTTGTCGAAACATGGTGGGCAGGTCTTAGGCGCGGGTCTTCGACAAGTTCAGACTGACACACTTTTTTGGGTTTTTTTGTAGAGACACATTACATCTGTCTCCCAGGTTTGTCTATTGATTTCTCCTGAATTTGTCTGTTATTTCGAATCAATCAAATTTTATATCCCAAACCGCGACGTTTTTATCATCACTTACGGATATCAACTGATCGCCGTTCCAGGCCAGTTTATTAACAGATAGCACATGGCCGGGATGGCCCTTTTCGCGACTGATGATCTTGTATAGTTTAAAATCGTCCGTTCCCCATATCTTGATGCCCTTATCCATGCTGGCCGTGGCAAAATATGGCCGGGTAGGGTGAAACAGGATATGATTAACAGCAAACAAATGCGCAGGGATATTTTTGATAGGCTCAAAGGTAACACTGTCCCAGATCTTGATCTGCGCATCGCGGCAGCCCGAGGCCAGGTAGGTGCCGTCGGTGCTGTATGCCAAAGCAAAAACCGACATGGTATGGCCGTGTATGGCTTTGATCAACGTATAATCGTCCAGATCGTAAATTTTTATAGTGTTGTCGCGGCATCCAAAGGCCACCTGTTTTTCATTGGGCGAGATGGCTATACAGCGTACCGTATCTGCCGATACTTTGATGGTATGCACCATCTCCAGGCTGGCAAGGTTCCATACCGATACGGTGCCATCTTCGGAGGCTATAAGCAATTCGTTTTTTTTACTTACAGATTTAATATCAAATATGGGCTTGCGGTGGTGCGCAAGCGATTTGATGAGTTTTTGCCGTACAAAATCAAATACCAGCACTTCGCCGCTGCGCAGGCCGGTTAATAATATCGGGTAACCCTCAGGCCCGTGAATAGCATAAATGGAAGCATTAACCGGGAACATCACTTTAATGAAAGTAAAATCTTTCAAACTCCACTCCACCAGCCCCTTATCGTTACCGCCGGTAAATAGTATACCCGGTTTTTGAGAAAGCTCCAGCGTAAAAATGGGGTTGCCATGCCCGGTAAGTTCTGCTATTTTTTCAACATTCATAGGGAGTGATGAGTTTTGAATAATGAGTTTTGAGTTAAGTATTGAAACATGAGCACCAACTCATAACTGCTAACTCAAAACTCCAAACTGCTATTTATGTCTTCCTTCTAAATTTTTTGCAATGGTTTTCAGGTCGAGACCTTTTTCGCGGAGTAGCACAAGCAGGTGAAAAACCAGATCTGACGATTCATTGATCAGATCGGTTTCTGTTTCGGCCAGGGCCGCTATAACGGTTTCAACACCTTCTTCGCCAACTTTCTGGGCTATCTTATTAAGACCCTTACTGCGCAGTTTGTTCACGTATGATCCTTCAACCGGGTTTTCATACCTGTCGGCAATAATATTCTCCAGCTCCAGTATAAAGTTCTGGTTGTATTCTGTTTTAAAGCAGCTGCGCGAACCGGTATGGCAGGTCGGGCCGTCGGCTTTAACCTTGATCAGGATGGTATCGTTATCGCAATCAATGCTGATGTTTTTTACATGCAGAAAATTGCTGCTGGTTTCGCCTTTGGTCCACAGGCGGTTTTTTGAGCGGGAGAAAAAGGTAACGATGTTTTCCTGTACGGTTTTATCGTAAGCCTCCTGGTTCATATAGCCCAGCATCAGCACTTCAAGCGTTTGCTCATCCTGTATAATTACCGGTACCAGTCCGTCGGTTTTGTTGAAATCTATGTTCATATCTGTTGCCTGTTGCCAGGGTTGTGGTTTGTGTTTACAAGGTTCGGGGTTCGTGTTGCCAAATTCCTGTTGCCCATACTGGTACGATTTGAATCTCGCACCTCATAACTCGAACCGGTCAACCCGCACCCAATTAAATCCTTACCTCAATATTATTACTTTTTAATACAGCTTTCAAATCGGGGATCAATATTTCGCCATAATGGAATACCGACGCCGCCAGGGCTGCATCTACATTTGTTTTGTCAAATACGTCAACAAAATGCTGTACCGCGCCGGCCCCGCCAGAGGCTATAACCGGGATGTGTACTGCATCATTAACAGTTTTTAGCAAACCGTTATCAAATCCGTTCTTGGTGCCGTCATGGTCCATGGAAGTAAGCAGGATCTCACCTGCACCGCGGCTTTCGGCCTCCAGTATCCATTCCAACGTCTCACGCTCAGTTGGTAAACGGCCACCATTTAAATGAACTATATTTTTACCGTTATTATGGCGGGTATCTACAGCGATCACCACAAACTGAACACCGAACACTTTGGCCAGTTCATCAATGAGGGCCGGGTTACGCACCGCGGCCGAATTGATGGATATTTTATCGGCACCGGCATTTAATAAGGCATCAGCATCGGCAATCTCATTAATACCACCGCCGATGGTAAACGGAATATTGATTTGCCGGGCAACGGCCTTCACCAGCTCCACCATGGTTTTGCGGCGTTCAACAGTTGCGGTAATATCCAGGAAAACAAGTTCGTCCGCGCCCTGGTTGGAGTAGTTCCAGGCCAGTTCCACCGGATCGCCGGCATCACGGAGATCAACAAAGTTTACACCTTTTACCGTACGACCGTCTTTAACATCAAGGCAGGGGATGATTCTTTTACTTAACATGGGTGTCTATAAATGTCATTGCGAGGAACGAAGCAATCGCGAACTTGCTTGTCTGTTCTGTATATTCGCGATTGCCACGCTATAGCTCGCAATGACAAAGTAGTATAAAAGGAATTTCTAAATCGATATCAGCGCGTCCAGGTTCCAGTTTTTTACGTCCTCGATGGTGATGTGACCTTCGTAAATGGCTTTGCCTACAACGCACGATTCTACCTTTAAACGGCTTAGCTGCTCAATATCTTTCATAGAGCTTACACCGCCAGACGCAATAAGTTTGATGAACGGTGAGTGGTCAAGCAGTTTTTCATACAACTCAATACCTGCACCGCCCAGTTTACCATCTTTATTAATATCGGTACATAAAAAGCGGAAAAAGCCCAATGCAAGGCATTTATCAATGTAATCCTTTAGTTTAATGGGCGAACTTTCCATCCATCCCGAGTATTTGATCACCTCGTCGAGCACATCGATAGCGATAACCACCTGGTCGGAGCATTTGTCTTTACCGCAGATTTCTTTACCAAGATCAGGCAAAAAGTTTGGATTGGTAATCGCCTGTGTGCCAACAATTACACGATGGATACCGGCATCTATCAGTTCTTTAACCTTGTCAATACTGCGGATGCCGCCGCCGTATTGCACCTTCATGTCGGTTTTGCGGATCACATCAAACAGGTATTGTTGATTGCTAAAATCATTTTTAGCGCCGTTGAGGTCAATAATGTGGATGAAATTAGTACCATTGCTTTGGTAACGCTCAATCATTTCTTCAAGTGTAACATCATATTCTGTTACCTGCCCGTAATCGCCCTCACGTAAACGCACCACCTTTTTGTTCAATATGTCAATAGCAGGGATAATATACATGTCGTCTATAATTTTGAAAAGTTTGTTAACAATGTTTCGCCGTACACGCCCGATTTTTCGGGGTGAAATTGTACTCCGTAGAAGTTATTATGCCAAATTGATGCCGAAAATTCATTGTTGTATGTGGCCGATGATAAAGTGTATGCTTTATCATACTCAATAAAGTATGAATGTACAAAGTAAAAGTGTGATCCGGACGGTATATTTTTAAATAATAAATTTTCCTTTTCGGGGAACACCTGGTTCCAGCCAGTATGCGGTACTTTATAGGTGTTGCTATCCTTAAACCGCAGTGTTTTTATAGGGAATATGCCCAATAAATCACTGTCTCCTTCCTCGGAATAGGAGGTAAGCAACTGCATGCCTACACAAATGCCAAGTGTAGGTTTGTTAAGTGCCTTAATGGTAGGCACCAGCCCGGTTTGTTTCAGTTTGTTCATGGCCGCGCCCGCATGGCCAACTCCCGGAATAATGTACCGGTCGTACTTGTCAAAATCCTCGGTTTTGTTGATCATACCGTAAGGAATACCCAAGCGATCTAAAGCCGCCGTGAGCGAAAATATATTACCGGCGCCGTATCGAATGATGCCGACGCCCCCCCCGCCCCCTAAAGGGGGAGCTTTTGAAGTGATTACTTTATTTTCTTGATTCTTGTCCATTATGCTAATCAAAAACACCCCCTTCAGGGGGCGGGGGGCTTACAATACCCCTTTTGTACTTGGTAAAACCATCTTCTCTACATCACGCTTAACGGCCATTTTTATTGCCTTTGCAAAGGCTTTAAATATAGCCTCAATTTTGTGATGCTCATTTTGCCCTTCGGCTTTGATGTTCAGATTGCATTTGGCCGCGTCTGAGAACGACTTAAAGAAATGGTAGAACATCTCTGTAGGTACATCACCCACTTTTTCGCGATTAAATTCTGCTTCCCAAACTATCCAGTTGCGCCCGCCAAAATCAATGGCTGCCTGTGCAAGGCAATCGTCCATAGGCAGGCAAAAACCGTAGCGTTCAATGCCTTTTTTGTTACCTAAAGCGGTAGCAAAAACCTCGCCTAAAGCAATGCCGGTATCTTCAACGGTATGGTGTTCATCTATATGCAGATCGCCTTTAGCCGTGATCTCCAGATCAATACTGCCATGTCGGGCTATCTGGTCAAGCATGTGGTCAAAAAAGTGCAGTCCGGTTGATACTTTGGCATCGCCCGTGCCATCAAGGTTTATTTTGATGTAAATGTCAGTTTCTTTAGTAGCCCGACGGTGTTCAACTACGCGCTGGCCCAATTTCAGAAACTCATAGATCTTTTGCCAGTCGGTAGTTTCGAGGGCAATGGTATCGCCAATATGATCAGCTTCTGTAAATTCAGCACCACCCAGGTCCGAATTGTTATTGAGCCAAATAGCCTTAGCGCCTAAATTACGGGCCAGCAGTACATCATTCTTGCGGTCGCCGATAGTAAATGAACCTTGCAGGTCATATTTTTCGGCATCCAGGTATTGTGTAAGCAATGCGGTACCGGGTTTGCGGGTAGGCGCTTTTTCGGCCGGGAAAGTGCGGTCAATCACGATATTGCTAAACTTTACGCCTTCGGCTTCAAACGTTTTCAGGATGAAGTTTTGCACCGGCCAGAAAGTATCTTCAGGGTATGACGCTGTACCCAAACCGTCCTGGTTGGTAACCATTACCAGCTCAAAATCAAGCTCCTTGGCAATTTTTGGCAGGTAGGTCAACGCGCCGGGATAAAACTCCAGTTTTTCAAAGGAGTCTATCTGCTCATCGGCAGGCTCGGTAATGAGGGTGCCGTCGCGGTCAATAAACAATATTTTCTGTAAATTACTCATCTATTATAATTATTGATTTAATGAGTTATTGAATTAATGATTTCATCTTTCTGTGCATAAAAAGTTTCATTTAAAACTTCTTTAACTCTTCAAGTAATGTAGTGTTTTCTTCGGGTGTGCCTACGGTAATACGTAAGCAGCCTTCGCAGAGTTCAACTTTGGAGCGGTTGCGGATAATGATGCCTTTGCCGACCAGATAGTCATAAATATTGTTGGCATCGGTAGTTTTCACGAGGATAAAGTTAGCATCCGAAGGGTAAATATCCAGCACAAAATCAAAGTTTTTAAGTTCAAGCACCAGTCTGTCGCGTTGTAGCAGGGTTTCCCTAATCCAGGCGTTGATCTGGTCAATATTGTTCAAAGCTTCTAAAGCCAGTTGCTGCGATGCCTCGTTAACATTATAGGGTGGTTTTACCTTGTTCATCACCTCAATAATCTCTTCACTGGCAAATGCCATGCCTACGCGTAAACCCGCCAACCCCCATGCTTTGGAAAGTGTTTGCAATACTACCAGGTTTGCATACTCCGTAAGTTCCTGTATAAAAGTTTTTTGGCGACTGAAATTGATATAAGCCTCATCAACTATTACCAGCCCATTAAAGTTTGCCAGTAAAGTTTCTACATCGGCGCGGTTAATAGAATTGCCGGTAGGGTTGTTGGGCGAGCAGATAAAGATGAGTTTTGTGTGCTCATCAATGGCTTCGGCAATGCCCTCGAGGTTAAGCTGATAGTCTTCGGTTAACAAAACCTTGCGTGCTTCTACATCATTAATATTGGCTGATACCTGGTACATGCCATAAGTAGGGGGCACAATAATCACATTATCCACACCCGGGTTACAAAAGCTGCGGTAAAGGATATCGATAGCCTCATCGCTGCCGTTGCCAACAAAAATATTGCGAGGTGGTACGCCCTTAATTTCGGTGATGCGTTTTTTTAACTGGTACTGCAAAGGATCGGGATAGCGGTTAAACGCCTGCTCCAAAGGCGACCCAAATGCGTTTTCGTTAGCGTCCAGGAAAACACTGGCCTCGCCCTGGTACTCATCACGTGCGGAGGAGTAGGGAGTTAGGTTTTTGATGTTTTCGCGGAGTATATTGTTGATATTGTACATTGTTGTATTAATTATGTCATTGCTAGCGTAGCGTGGCAATCGCGAACTTTGCAAGGTTAATCTTTACCATTCGCGATTGCTTCGTCGTACCTCCTCGCAATGACATGTTTTAACTTTTTTAATTACTATTCCTTATTGATACTGCATTCCTGTGTGCGTGCAAGCCTTCCAGTTCTGCCAAAATTTCAACGCTTGGGCCAATGTTTTGGATGCCTTCACGGGTGATGTGCTGGAAAGTGATCTTTTTAACAAACGAATCGACAGATACACCAGAATAAGCCCTCGCATAGCTGCTGGTTGGCAGGGTATGGTTGGTGCCCGATGCGTAATCGCCAGCACTTTCCGGGGTTAGATTACCCAGGAAAACCGACCCCGCGTTAATGATAAAACCGGTTATCTCCTTCCACCTCTCGGTTGCCAGTATTAAATGTTCAGGAGCGTACTGGTTACTGAAGTCCATAGCGTCATCCAAATTTGATGTAACTACTATGTACGAGTTATCAATGGCCAGTTTGGCTATTTCGGCACGTGGCAACACAGGTAATTGTTTTTCCACTTCGGCAAGTGCTTGCTGCGCTATTTGGGCCGATGTACATACCAATACCGATTGACTATCAATGCCATGCTCTGCCTGTGCCAGCAGATCGGCAGCTATGTAAGTCGGGTTTGCAGATTCATCGGCAATTACCAATACTTCTGACGGGCCCGCCGGCATATCAATAGCAGTTGTAGTTGTCGACTGGATGATGGTTTTGGCCTTAGTTACAAACTGGTTGCCGGGGCCGAAAATCTTATCAACCTTAGTAACGCTTTCTGTACCATAAGCCATAGCCGCAATGGCCTGCGAACCACCAATCAGATATATTTTCTCAATTCCAAGCAGCAGTGCCACATACGCTATAAAGGCGTTAACCTTGCCGTTTTTTTGCGGTGGTGAGCAAACTACAATTTCGCTGCAACCAGCTATGCGGGCGGGTATGCCCAGCATTAAAAAAGTACTTGGTAAAACAGCCGTGCCGCCGGGAATGTACAAGCCCACTTTTTCAATCGGTCGTAATTCGCGCCAGCAGGTTACGCCGGGCATGGTTTCCACCTTATCCTCAGCCTTTACCTGCGATTTGTGGAATTTATGGATATTGTTATATGCGGTTTGCAGCGCAGCTTTTTGTTCTGCCGATACAGATTCAGCAAGTTCTTCTAAATCAGTTTTGTCAAGGTACAGGTTACTAAGGTCAACCTTGTCAAATTTGCGGGCGTAATCATACAGGGCCTTGTCGCCATGCTGCTGTACATTAGCAATTACCTCATCAACAATAGTGCGGATCTCATTGGCCGGATCAACATTGCGCTGAACCAGTTTTTGGATGTCTGCTGTACTTAGGTCTGAATAATTAAATAGTTTCATAAGCCCCCTAACCCCCTAAAAGGGGGAATTTAAAAGGTTAATATTTATGTTATAGCCTTATTCCCACCCCCTTTAGGGGGGCGGGGGGGCTACAATATTATTTTCTCAATAGGCATTACCACAATGCCTTGCGCGCCGGCTTGTTTCAGCTGGCTTATCCTGTCCCAGAAATCGCGTTCAGGTATAACCGTATGTACTGCTACCCAGTCGGCCTCGGCCAGTCCAACTACCGATGGGCTTTTAACGCCCGGCAGTAGGGCGATTACTTTATCAAGATTATCTCTATGAACGTTAAGTACCACATACTTAGTTTCTTTGGCACGTAAAACAGACTGGATACGTTGTATCAGTTCCTGTATCAGGTCGTCTTTTTCAGAATCTTTGCAGCCAATCAATACCGCCTCTGATGACATCACATCTACAAATGGTTTTAATCCGTTGCTTTTTAAAGTACCGCCTGTTGAAACCAGGTCGCAAATGGCATCACTTAAACCCAGGCCGGGTGAAATCTCAACAGAACCGGAAATGGTGCGGATATCGGCATTTATACCTTCCTTTTTCAGGAACTTACCCAGTATAACCGGGTAGGTGGTGGCCACGGCTTTACCATTTAAATCGGCAAGGCTTTGGATGGTATTGTTATTTGGCACGGCTATTTTTAATGAACATTTGCCAAAGCCCAAACGCTGCAGGTAGCTTACCTCAACTTCGGTTTCCTGTATCACGTTTTCGCCAACAATGCCCAGATCGGCAATACCGTCCTGAACGTATTCGGGAATATCGTCATCGCGCAGAAAAAGAATTTCTAAAGGGAAGTTTGATACCGGGGAGATGAGCGAGCTTTTATAATTTTCGAAGTTTAAGCCGCAATTTTTTAATAATTCAACAGATTTTTCGTTGAGCCGACCAGATTTCTGGATTGCTATTTTAAGTGTTTTCAAAAGATTGAGTTTAAGAAACTATGATAAAAAAGAGTATAAACGGAGGTTGTTATTTCGCGTAGAAACATACATATTAGCTGATCACCACATGGTGGTGATGCAGATGAAGATGATGTAGTGCGATACCGTTCATTTTTATATAGTAAAACTATAGATTAGCTGTCGCAAATATAGACAGTTGTTTTTTAAATCAAAATATTTGAATCAGAAATTGCTAAATTTTAAGATTTTCGCAATAAGGTGTAATGAAATCTGATGATTTTTAAATTTTGCAAATTTTAGCCCCGATTATTCACTATATTCATAAATAGCACCCTCATCGCCAAAATCTTTGATCATTTTCAGTGATTTTACTTTTTCAATATCCTTAATATTGATCAGTTCCGGGTTCTCGAGATTTTTGAACCAGATGAGGTAGAACCGTTTTTTCTGATAAAACTTAGCAATATCTTTTTTGAAGAATTTATGAGGTACCAGGTACGATGACATGCCCGAGAAGAAATATACCGCCTCATGCGCGTCCGTATAAATGGTAATACCCGGTTTAAACATATTCTTATCAATATGCTTAAGGTAGCCTGCAAATGGCGATTCCATCCAGCTGTTATCGGTATAACCGGGGTTGCCGTATTCGTCGGCTATCTGATCGTTATAGCGGGCCTTATCAATCAGGTATTCTTTAGTAACAAAACCCAGCATCAGTATAATAAATACTGCCGCAACTATTCTCCGGGTATTTATATTGGCTATCCGTTTTAATAATAACAGGCCCCAGCTGGTATAACCCCACAGCGCAGGTATGTAAATAGGCGCCAGCAAACGATGATTGATACGTTCGTAGCGCGAAAAGGTCGATGACAAAATAATGAACAGCCCGTAAACCAAAGCAAAGGTAATGGCCAGGTTCTCGAAGCTGTTTAAATGACGGCGATAATAATTGTAAGCCAGCGCGGCTATAAAGCCAACCAATATTATTATAGCCAATGGCGTAGCCAAAAAATACTGATCGGGGGTAAGTCCCATCCAATCGCACATGACGGTGCCGAAATAGTAAAGGTTTTTGCTGAACGGAGTAATAGAAGGTTCGCGCGGGCCTGTTGTTGTGCCCGACATAAAGGCGTTGAATAGCAGGTTACAAACCAGCAGTGATATACAGGTGAAACCGTATATAATAATGTGTACTGTTTTCTTTTTAAGCGGTAAAACCCTGTCGAGTAATAAAAGCAGGCCCCCAGTACCTACAATAGTAACCGCAGCATACCGGGTTATACAGCTAATGGCGGCAATAAGGGCGGCTACCAATAAAGCTTTAACTGTATGTTTTAAAAGGTACTGCCTGAATGCAACCAGGAATAACAGGGTTTCGAGTATAAATAAAGTCTCTGACCATAAGTAGGAGTAAGCCTGTAAAAGCGCCGGGCTCAATATAATAGCCACCAGCATTAACCATTTATATACGCGCGATGAGGGCACAAAGCGGTGCATGATCCAGCCACTGGTATATATCAGGGCTGCGAACATGAGCCCGTTTAGTATCGCCCCGTAAACAACCGGATCGGTACCTGTGACAAACATAATGCTCCCCAGGAAAAGAGGATAAAACACCGGGAAGTCAACTATAGGTATATGGTTAAAAGTTTGCAGCGTGCCATTTGCATTTAAACTGCGGGCGGCACTGGTATACATAATAGAGTCGGGCGAAATGCCGATACCGCTATAGCTGCAAAATATTTGAACAGCAACAAAACCAATTAACGCTGCAATGAAAGTATCGTAGTTTTTTAGATAGCGGCTTAACTGCATGTAGTTTTATTTGGTGATAGTGGTAAAAGTTGTACGAGGCTAAAATGTTTTAGGTTTTGTAAAAAAGTTATTACCTCACCCAACGCTCCCCAAGGGAGAGGGCTTTAAAATATTTTTTTTTAGTCTCCCCTTTTGGGGGAGATTTAGAGGGGGCTCTTAATCTATCAAATCCAGCACAGTGCTTATTGGTTGGTCGCTGTCTATCAGTATTCCTTTTACGCCTGCGGCGGTTCCTGCTTCTACGTCGCGCTCACGGTCGCCGATAAAGTATGACTTTGCCGGGTCGATATTGTATTTTTCTATTCCTTGTAACAAAAGACCGGGTTTAGGCTTGCGGCAATCGCAATCACCGGTGAACAGCGGATGGTGGGGGCAGTAAAAGAAATCTACTATATCCACACCGTGCTCTTTATAAACCTGTTTCAGGTGACTATGCATTTTTGCAAGTTCATCTTCAGTGTACCAGCCTTTGGCCAGGCCGCCCTGATTGGTGGCTACCAACAGCATGTAACCCCTGTCTTGCAGAGTTTTCAGTGCCTCAAAATTATCAAGCACATGAAAGTCCTCCAAACGGCACACATAGTCGCCCATTTCCTGGTTAAGTACTCCATCACGATCTAAAAAAACAGCTTTATTTTTTTCGGGCATTTGTTTCAAATTTTTTGCGAAGTTAATAATTCTTAAACTTACCTTTAAACATGGCGTAACACGGCAAATACGCAATACCCGCGAAGGGCGATATTTTATATCGTAAAGGTTGAATTTTGCACAAAATTAAATTCTGTTAAAGCAAAAATTACCGCTTGTATAACTGAATATTGCTTTGTTTGTGCAACTTTATATTGATTCTAAATAAGAAAATACCGTATTTGATTTATGTTATCGCAATAATCGATCTTTTTTGTTATCGATTTGTTAAATAAACATTACTTTAGTAATGGATTTTTTAGAAATTTTTAAAAATAACCGATGATTTTATAATTTATGTAGTATTTTGTAATTTCGTAATTACACCCTTTTTATAAAACTGGTTTAAATTTACGATGAATCAAACTGAGAGCCACCAGGGCCTTTACCGGCCAGAATTTGAACACGATTCCTGCGGAACTGGATTTATAACCAATATTAATGGTCATAAAACTTACCAGATAATTGACGACGCGCTCACCATGCTCGAAAACATGGAACACCGCGGCGCCTGCGGATGCGACCCGGAAACCGGCGATGGGGCTGGTATATTGATACAACTACCTCATGAATTTTTGATGGAAGAATGCTCAAACCTGGAGATCAGCCTGCCTGAACCAGGTGAGTATGGTGTTGGGATGATATTTTTTCCAAAAGATTCGGCACAGAAAAAAGCTTGCCGCAATGTAATTACCAATGCTATTGAAAAGTTAGGTCTTATTAAGTTAGGTTACCGCAAATTAGCTGTAGATTCAATGGCTGTTGGCGAAACCGCGCGTCAGGCCGAACCTGATGTTGAGCAGATATTTATTGCAAGGCCAACCAGCATTACCAATGCCGAGGATTTTGAACGCAAACTATTCATATTAAGAAGATATATTAATAAAACCATCACCGAAACTATTCCCGGTGCTGGCGATCATTTTTACTTTACATCGCTGTCATGTAAAACAATTGTTTACAAAGGTCAGGTAACTACCTATCAGCTGCGTAAATACTATTCAGATCTTAATGATCCGCGTATCGCATCAGGCTTTGCCATGATCCACTCGCGTTTCTCTACCAATACGTTCCCGTCATGGAAACTGGCTCAGCCATTCCGCTTAATTGCTCACAATGGCGAGATCAATACACTTACCGGTAACCTTAACTGGTTTTACTCCGGATTAAAATCTTATGCTTCGGCTTATTTTACTGCCGAAGAAATGGAGATGATCATGCCAGTGATTGATAACAACCAGTCTGACTCGGCTTGCCTGGACAATATCATCGAAATATTGCTGCATTCAGGTCGTTCGTTACCGCACGTAATGATGATGCTGATACCTGAGGCATGGGATGGCAACGAACAAATGGATCCGGTTAAAAAGGCATTTTACGAGTATCATGCAACCTTAATGGAGCCATGGGATGGCCCAGCCGCTATCAGCTTTACAGATGGTAAACTGGTTGGTGCTGTGCTTGACCGTAATGGTTTACGCCCGCTGCGCTATGTGATCACTAATGATGGCCGTGTAATTGCCGCTTCCGAAGCCGGTACACTGGCTATTGATGAGAGCACTGTGTTACGTAAAGGTCGTTTGCAGCCCGGTAAAATGCTGCTAATTGATACTGAGCAGGCCCGCATTATTACCGACGAAGAAATTAAACAACAAATTGCCACTCAGCAGCCTTATGGTCGTTGGCTGGAAAACTACAAAATAAACCTGAGCGAGCTGGCTGAGCCACGTTTGGCTTTTGCGAGCCTTTCTGAGCCTTCTGTGTTCCGTTATCAGCAGGTATTTGGATATAGCCGTGAAGACGTTGATACCATTATTAAACCAATGGCGGTTGACGGCAAAGAACCTATAGGTTCTATGGGTACTGACGTGCCGTTAGCTATATTGTCGGATAAACCTCAGCACCTGTCAAGCTACTTTAAACAATTTTTTGCGCAGGTTACCAATCCACCTATCGATCCTATCCGTGAGCGTTTGGTAATGAGTTTGGCTACCTTTATAGGTAACAACGGCAATTTGCTTGATGAAGATAAAATGCACTGCCATTGCGTAGTATTAAAACACCCGATATTAAAAAATCACCAATTAGAAAGACTGCGCAGTATTGATACCGGCTTGTTCCACGCCAAAACACTGCAAACCTATTTTAATGCCGATGGCATGCCGGGTTCACTTGAAAAAGGCATAGCAAGGCTTTGTCGTTATGCCGAAGACGCTGTTGATGATGGCTTTGAGGTACTGATCCTGTCTGACCGTGCGGTTGATTCTGAGCACGCGCCAATCCCGTCATTGCTGGCCGTATCTGCAGTACACCACCACCTGATTAAAAAAGGTCGTCGTGGCGCGGTAGGTTTGGTTGTTGAAACCGGCGATGCCTGGGAAGTACACCATTTTGCCTGTTTACTGGCATTTGGTGCAACTGCTATTAACCCTTATCTGGCGCTATCGACCATTGAAACGGTTAAAAACAATGGCAGCCTGGAAACCAGTCTTGACATTAAAACACTGCATAAAAACTACGTAAAATCTGTAAACGATGGTTTGCTGAAGATATTCTCAAAAATGGGTATATCAACCTTACAGTCATACCACGGATCGCAGGTATTTGAAATATTAGGTTTAAACAAAGCGGTTGTTGATCGTTATTTCTCCGGAGCTGTGACCCGCATAGGTGGTTTAGGTTTGGATGAAATTGCACGCGAGGCCCTTTGCAAACACCGCATCGGCTTTAGCGCCAAAGCCGCTGATAACCTGCTGCCCGAAGGTGGTATTTACCAGTGGAAACGCCGCGGCGAGGCTCACTTGTTTAACCCAACAACTGTACACTTGTTACAGCATGCTACCCGTACTAATGATTACGCGGTATATAAAAACTATGCTAAAGTAATTAACGAGCAAACCGAAAAGCATTTCACTATCCGTGGCCTGCTTGATTTTGCTCATCACCGTGAGGCCATCAGCATTGATGAGGTTGAACCGGCCGAAAACATCATGAAACGCTTTGCAACAGGCGCCATGTCATTCGGCTCTATCTCACATGAGGCACACAGCACTATGGCTATCGCCATGAACCGCATAGGTGGCAAAAGCAATACCGGCGAGGGTGGTGAAGATGAAATGCGCTATGAAAAACTGCCAAACGGCGATTCTATGCGTTCGGCCATTAAGCAGGTTGCTTCGGCACGTTTCGGGGTAACTTCAAACTACCTTACCAATGCCGATGAATTACAGATAAAAATGGCGCAAGGTGCAAAACCAGGTGAGGGCGGACAGCTGCCCGGTCATAAAGTTGATGACTGGATTGCAAAAACCCGTCACTCTACTCCGGGTGTAGGTTTAATTTCGCCCCCGCCGCACCACGATATTTATTCAATTGAAGATTTAGCGCAGCTGATATTCGATCTTAAGAATGCCAACCGTGCCGCACGTATCAACGTAAAACTGGTTTCAAAAGCCGGTGTTGGTACCATAGCCGCTGGTGTTGCTAAAGCTCATGCTGATGTGATCCTTATTGCAGGTTACGATGGCGGTACAGGCGCATCGCCGATAAGCTCTATAAAACATGCAGGCTTACCATGGGAACTTGGTTTAACCGAAGCTCACCAAACACTGGTACGCAACAAACTGCGCAGCCGTGTGGTACTGCAAACAGATGGTCAGCTAAAAACCGGTCGCGATTTAGCTATTGCAGCTTTAATGGGCGCCGAAGAATGGGGTGTTGCTACTGCGGCCCTCGTTGCAGGCGGTTGTATCATGATGCGTAAATGCCACTTAAACACCTGCCCTGTAGGTGTGGCTACTCAAGATCCTGAACTGAGAAAACTATTTTCAGGTAAGCCTGAACACGTGGTTAACCTGTTCCGCTTTATGGCAGAAGAGCTTCGCGAAATTATGGCTGAGTTAGGTTTCCGTACTATTCATGAAATGGTTGGCCGCGTTCAATTCCTGAAAGTGAAAGATCATCTGGATAACTGGAAAGCTAAAAAGATCGACCTTTCGGGCATACTGCACCCGGTAACCAACACCAAAGGTATGACCCTGTATAACAGCGAAAGCCAGGATCATGGCATGAGCGATATATTGGACTGGAAACTGTTGGAAAGCGCTAAAGCTGCTCTTGAAGATAAAACGCCGGTGTTTGCATCATTTGATGTAATTAACGTTAACCGTACCATCGGTACCTTGTTGTCAAACGAAGTATCTAAAATATACGGTTCAGCAGGATTGCCTGATAATACCATTAACTATAAATTCAAAGGCTCAGCCGGACAAAGCTTTGGCGCGTTTGCCACTAAAGGTTTATCATTTGAACTGGAAGGCGAAGCCAATGATTATGTAGGAAAAGGCTTATCTGGCGCACAATTGGCTATCTATCCTGCAACCAACGCAACTTTTGTACCTGAAGACAATATCATCATCGGTAATGTGGCCCTGTATGGAGCTACATCTGGCGAGGTATTTATAGGCGGTATGGCAGGCGAACGTTTCGCGGTACGTAACTCTGGCGCTACAACAGTTGTTGAAGGTATAGGCGACCATGGTTGTGAATACATGACCGGTGGCCGCGCGCTGATTTTGGGAAAAACAGGCAGAAACTTTGCAGCAGGTATGAGCGGCGGTTTAGCCTGGGTTTATAACCCGGATGGTAGCTTTGCCGAAAATTGCAACACCGAAATGGTTGATCTTGATCCGCTATCAGTACAGGACGAAGAGCAAATACTGGGCTTATTGCGTAAGCACATCAGCTTAACCGGCAGCAAGCTTGCACAACAGATACTAAACAACTGGAACGAAGCATCAACACAGTTTGTTAAGGTATATCCAAAAGAGTATAAAAAAGTATTAGAGAAATTACAATATCAAACAATAGGCTAAATTTCAATGGGAAAACCAACAGGATTTCAGGAGTTTAACAGGGAGCTTCCTACGAAAGTGCCCGCTGCTGAGCGCGTAAAGAACTATAATGAGTTTGTTAATTTATATACCGACGAAAAGCTGAATCAGCAATCGGCCAGGTGTATGAACTGCGGTATCCCTTTTTGCCATTCGGGATGCCCGCTGGGTAATATTATTCCGGAGTTTAATGATGCGGTGTATCGTAAAAACTGGGAAGAGGCTTACCATATTTTATCATCAACAAATAACTTCCCTGAATTTACAGGCCGTATTTGTCCTGCACCATGCGAATCGGCATGTGTGCTGGGTATAAACAAACCGGCTGTAGCTATTGAGGAAATTGAAAAGCATATTATTGAAATAGCCTATCAGAAAAACCTGGTAAAACCTACCGCCCCGCTGGCTAAAACCGGTAAAAAGGTAGCAGTAGTGGGTTCTGGTCCGGCAGGACTGGCAGCGGCAGCGCAGCTGGTAAAAGCAGGTCACTCGGTAACTGTTTACGAACGTGATGATAAACCGGGAGGTTTATTGCGCTACGGTATCCCTGATTTCAAATTAGAAAAATGGGTTGTTGAGCGCCGTGTTGAAGTAATGGAAAAAGATGGCGTTGTATTTAAATTAAACAGTGAAGTTGGCAAAAACGTAGCTGCGGACGAACTGGTACGTAACAACGACGCTGTTGTACTGGCAGGCGGTTCAACCATACCCCGTAACCTGAACATTCCGGGCCGTGAGCTGAAAGGCATCCATTTTGCAATGGACTTTTTAAAGCAGCAAAATAAACGCGTAAGCAATATAGCTGTTGATGGTGAAGATATACTGGCAACCGGTAAAGATGTTGTAGTTATTGGTGGTGGTGATACCGGATCTGACTGTGTGGGTACATCAAACCGCCAGGGTGCAAATTCAATTAAACAATTTGAGGTGATGTTTCAGCCACCTGAAAAACGCACCAAACACATGCCATGGCCAACATATCCTATGGTGTTAAAAACCACCAGCTCACACGAAGAAGGCGCCGACCGTTTCTGGGGTGTAAATACCCTGGAGTTTTTAGGTGACGATGAAGGCAACTTGAGGGCGCTTAAAGTGGTTGATGTGGAGTGGGAGCAGGATTTTCTGGGCAGACCGGTGAAATTCCATGCGGTTGAAGGGTCGGAACGTGAAATTCCATGCCAGCGCGTATTCCTTGCTATGGGCTTCCTGAACCCTCAATACGAAGGCATGATGCACCAATTAGGCGTCGAGCTTGATGAGCGCAAAAATGCTAAAGCTAAAGAGGGCGTTTACCGTACCAATGTAAGCAAAGTGTTTACAGCAGGCGACATGCGCCGCGGACAATCGTTGGTGGTATGGGCCATATCTGAAGGTCGTGAAGCTGCCCGTAAGGTTGATGAGTTTTTAATGGGGCACTCGGTGCTTGAAAGTAAAGACGCTGTAAACCAATTTGAACAAGTATTCTAATTCGTGTCCTAATTAAATTATAAATCCAAATCCAAAAGCCGGGCTCCTGAAAAAGACCCGGCTTTTTTTGTGCAAAAGGATTGTCATGCTGAACATAGTGAAGCATCTATTCTGCGTTAGGCATATTCGTTAATAGATCCTTCGCTGCGCCAGGATGACAAGTTAGGTAGAGCAGAACTTATAAGCCCGGCTGCATACCTGTTGCTATACCAACTCTGTTCCACGCACTGATATTGATAATAGCCATAATAACCTGTGCCAGGTAATGTTCATCTAAAATAGCCGCTGCAGCCTGGTAGGTTTCTTCAGATACATGGTTTTGTATCAGGGTAACTTCTTCGGTTAAGGCAAGTATGACTCTTTCTTCGTCGTTAAAAAAAGGGGTTTCACGCCAGGCGTTCAGGGCATAAATGCGTTGTTCGGTTTCGCCGTTTTTGCGGGCATCTTTGGTATGCAAATCAATACAATAGGCACAACCGTTTATTTGCGAGGCGCGAATTTTTATAAGTTCCTTATGTGTTTTTGTTAAGCTGCTGTGCTCAATATAGTTGCTTAAAGCTCCTAATGCTTTGTATGCTTCCGGTTCTACTTTGCCGATTACAATTCTTGGTCCCATTTTCTTGTTGTTTTTGTTATACCCAAAGGTGCGGACAAAACAAGCCCCGAAAAATGAATCAAGATTAAGAAAATCTGCAGGTAGCTAAATTTTTTTGGCCCTGATTTTACTCATAAATTGCGGCGTAAAGCCCAGGTATGATGCCAGCATGTATTGAGGTATGCGTTGTATAAACCCCGGGAACCTATCGCTAAAGTTCCGGTAGCGTTCCTCATCGTTAAAGGTGTAAATATATTCAATGCGCCTTTGTGCGGCGATAAAAGCCCGCTGTTGGACTATCCTGAAATATCTTTCGAGCCGCGGAATTTTTTCAAAAAGGTCTTCGAGTTTATTCTTATTGATGCTGATAATCTCAGAATGCTCAACTGCTTGTATGTAGTAGTTGGAAGGGGTTTCGCTCTCCAGGCTCGAATAATCGCTCATCCACCAGTTTTCAATGGCAAACTGGGTAATTTGTTCGTTTAACTTTTTGTTAATAAAGTACAGTCGCAGGCATCCCTTGCTTACAAAATAAATTTCTTTGCAGGTATGGTCGGGTTCCAGCAGGAACGCCTTTTTCTTGACAGATTTTATCGTTACTGCCGAATTAACAAGCTCAATGTCCGCGTCATTAAGCTCAACAAATTTTTTGATATGATCTGTAAGGTTGGTAATCATCATTCGAAACCCGAATATAATAAGTAAACGTTGTACTGTAGCTTTTTACTTAAGCTGTTCAATGATGCGCTTGTACTTTGCCGTTATTACCTCCGATATATCCTGCCATTCTTCTATAGAAAATGTTGGTCTTTTTTCAATAGCACCATCAAGCGACAGACTAAGCAGGTCAAGATAGCCATGCCAGCCGGGTGCTGTATATTGCAGGTCAGATAGCGGTGCCAGGTGTTCGGTGAATATTAACCTGCAAGTGTCCTTCGTTTCTTTTATCAATTCCCAACGCAGGATATTCTGTTCACCAAAAGTATATTCCAATAAACGCCCGGTTTCTAATTGGGTAATTTTGCCTTCTACGGTAGCCATCATCAATTGCACTTTAATTTTACCGCCAATTTTTAAATCAATTTCGGCTGAACCAAACCATTTTGCCATTTGTTCGGGCTTTGTAAGGGCATCCCACACCTTACCGGCCGGGTGATTGAGCAGACGTTCAAACCTGATATCATAAGTATCTCCCGTTTTATGGAATGAGCCAAAATGGTCTGATAGTTTAAACTGTTCTTCAGGCATAATATATTTATTTAACCTGCTGGTACTTTTAAATAACGGCAGGTTTAATTATAAATTAAGTTAATTGTTAAGCTTGTGCTTTTTCTACATACTCTTTCAGCAGGCGGCCAACAATATCTGTCCATCCGGCAGTAAAGCTTTCTCTTGCAAAATCCTTTAACGGAGGGAAGGTTTCCAAACCGGTGTGAGTTAGTACCACCTTTGTTTTATCGCCCTGCGGAAACAGTTCCCATGTAACTTCAGATTCGCCTTCGTAACCTTCATACGTCCAGGTATGCGATAATTTGCGGCCTTCGACAACTTCGGTTACCCTGCATAGGTGAACGTAGGTTTTCTCTTCGCTTCCGCCGTTGAATGAAAATTCGAAGCCAACTACAGGTTTAAAATCCGGAAGGTCAAAATACCATTCTTTCATTTTTTTATGATCGGTAATGGCTTGCCATACCCTTTCAACAGGGGCGTTATAAATTCGGTCAATCACAAAAGGTTGTGCACTCATAGCTTTTTGTTTTTATGTTTAACATTGTTGGTTGATTCTTCTTGTTCTTTGTTCAGGAAATCGCCCAGGGCATCCAGTTTTTGCGTCCAGAACTGGCGATATTGCTCGGCCCAGTCGGTTACTTCTTTTAGCTGGCCAAGGTTAGCCTGGCAAAATCTTTCGCGGCCCTGCTGTTTAATAACCAGCAGGCCACATTGGGTTAGTATTTTAATATGTTTTGATACCGCGGGGCGGCTCATGTCAAATTTATCGGCCACTGTATTTAAGTTCATCCGCTCATGGGCAATGAGGTTGATAATTTCGCGACGGGTAGGGTCGGCTATGGCCTTGAAAACATCTCTATACATAATTCGACGGCCATTTGAAACCGTATGGTTACAAATATAAACGAAACCTTTTGGTTACGCAATTAAAAATGAAAAAAATGCCGTGGGTATTTAAGTAAACCAGAAGGTTAAATTTTTGTTATACCTGCATAAAATATAAACAAACTGTAGATGAAGCAAATAGCGGGTTATGTAATGGTTTTTATTTCCTTGTGTTTGATATCTGCTTGCCAGAGTAATAAACGGGCCAATAATTATAACAAGCAACCCGCGGTGAACGCCAGGGAAGAGGTCTTTTTAAAAAACGCGGCTGAAGCAAGCAACGCCTTTGTGAAAATTTCGGGTCTTGCTATATCCAACTCTAAAGATCAACAGGTATTACAGTTTGCAAAAATGATGATTGACGGGCATACTCAGCTTGCTGCCGATCTGCAAAAGTTACAGACTGATAATTTTGTAGTGCCCACTGACTCGATAAGCACCGCACACCGGCAAATAGTTGACAACCTGGGTAAAAGGAGGGCTTTGGAATTTGATAAAGCCTACCTACAGGAAATAATTAATGAATACGAAACGGAGATTAAACAATATGATTTTGCCGGCCAGTATCGGAGTCCTAATATTGCAGACTTTGCTCAAAAAGCGCTTCCGGCTTTAAAAGCACACCTTGATTCGGCAAAGGCCATTAGCGTTGCCTTAAAATAATTTCAATTGCTGTTGTACCGGCGGTTTAGCTTTTCCAAAAACAGTGCGACCTCCATATTTCCATGAGTTTTCGCGTTCCTGTGCTATTACCTGGTCAAAATTGGCATTGGGAATAAAATCCTCTTCGGCGTTCTCAGCAATTTTAGACAGCCGTTTAATAGCTTCATTTTTTTCAGACCGGCCCAGTTTTGCTTTGTAAACCGCATTTTGCAACGTACTGATAGTTTCATCATAAACTTTTGTGGGTACCGGGAAGGGGTGACCGTCTTTACCGCCATGGGCAAACGAAAACCTTGCCGGGTCCTTAAATCGCGATGGCGTACCATGGATCACCTCACTCACCAACGCGAGAGACTGTAAAGTCCGCGGACCTAAGCCTTGGAGTAACAGCAGCTCTTCAAAATCGGATGGTTGTTTTTCATGTGCCAGCCAAAGTACTGCGCCCAATCGTTTCAGGTCTACATCTTTGGCAGTAACATGATGATGACCGGGCATTACCAGTTTGTTGATCTCCCGGAGCATGTGTTCCGGATTTTCGGAGGCTATCTGCATCACTCCGTTTCGGGAACCATCAGCCTGCTTATCGGTCATGTTGAGAATGAGCCCATGGTTTTGCCCGTAGATGAATGTGTGCGGGTCGTTAACAAAGGAGGTTAGCTGTTCAGAGTGCCAGTGATAACGACGGGCCGTACGGCTTACATCGCTCATGCCTTGCTGTACCACGGCCCATTTGCCGGTATCGCTCAGTATAAAATTATGGGTGTAAAGCTGAAAGCCGTCCTGTATGGCAGTGTTATCAACCTTAGCGCTTAGCTTGCTGCATTTAACCAGGTAATTGCCATCGAGTCCGGTAGTCTCACTGATTCTTAACAGTTCGGCCGGGGTTTGTTTAGAGTGTTTTCCTTTACCGCCGCAAATGTAAATGCCCAGATCGCGGCTGTACGGGTTGATTGCCCTTTTTAACGCACCCATTACCGAAGTGGTAATACCCGACGAATGCCAGTCCATACCCATTACCGCGCCCACGCTTTGAAACCAGAAAGGATCGCTCAAACGGCGGAGAACCTCATCCTTACCATAATCTATTACGATATTTTCTACCACGGCAAGGCCCAGCTTAGCCATACGCTCGGCAAGCCATTGCGGTACATAGCCATAGTGTAAGGGCAAGTCGGCACTTCCGGATCGCTTCATACTAACAAAGTTAGTAAAAAATGACCGTTGATTAGTGTGATTGCGCTGATTACGTTGATTTTTTCTGAACCTTGATTGATAGGATTTCAGGATTGGCTTGAATTATTTGCTGGCTCGTTCTTGTTTTTTTACCTCGCAATAACGGGTTAGTTGAAGTAGTTAATCAACGTAATCAGCGAAATCATATAAATCAGTGGTCATTAATCAGCCTCGGTTTCCTGCAGGTACATTTCGTCAATATCGGCGGCGTATTTTTTCTCGATCACTTTTCGCTTGGCTTTCATGGTAGGGGTTATTTCGCCATCGTCCATGCTGAACGGGTTGCGTTTAACCTTGAATGCCTTAATGCGCTCGAATTTAGCCAGTTCATTACTCAGTTTACGCAGGTCCTGACCAATCCAGTCAACCAATTCCTTGTCTTCAATAAACACATCAGACTGCTCAAAAAACTCATTTTTAAGACCGAATGTTTCCTGCATGGTTTCGCGTGAAGGGACAATAATAGCGGTGATGTATTCTCGTTTGTCGCCAACTAAAAATATCTGTTCAATTTTAGGGCTTTTCAGATAAGTATTTTCTACCGGGGTGGGGTATATGTTTTTGCCGTAAGCATTTACCAGCATGTTTTTAAGGCGATCGGTAATTTGCAGGTTACCACGATAAAAGCGACCGATATCGCCGGTATGGAACCAGCCTTGCGGATCAATGACGGTAGCGGTTTCTTCGGGTTTGTTCCAGTAGCCTTTCATTACGCAATGTCCGCGTACAATGATCTCGCCCTCTTCCGATTGCAGGTCTTCTTTAAAGCTATCGTGAGTTTGTATGGTATAAATATGCTGGGTGTCTACATTTTGAATGGCCACCTCAATGCCCGGAATAATGCGGCCAACGGTACCATATATTACACGGTGATGCTCGGTTACCGCCATAACAGGCGATGTTTCGGTAAGGCCGAAACCTTCTAATATGATAATGCCCAGATCGCCAAAAAACTCGCCGATATTTTTAGGCAGCGCGCCACCTCCAGATACCATGAATTTTAAGCGACCGCCTGTTTTTTCTTTTATTTTGCTGAATACCAGCTTTTCGGCAATTTTTTGCTGGCTGCTTAAAATCAGGCCAGGTGTTTTACCGGCCTCCTTAACCAGGCGGTATTTTTTGCCAATATCCAGCGCCCACAAAAATATTTTTGTTTTTACGCCGCCCGCAGATGTGCCATTTTTAATGGCCTTATCATGTATACGCTCCAACAAACGGGGTACACAGTTGAGTACGGTTGGTTTAACTTCGGCCATGTTTTTGGCCAATAACTCCAGGCTTTGGGCAAAAGCAATTTTACAGCCTTTGTACAGGCAAATATGGTAGGTAGCTGTACGCTCAAACACATGCGACAGCGGCAGGAACGACAGGAACAGATCCTCTTTATCAATAAACGGGATCTGGATGAGGCTGTTAATTACGTTTTGGGTAAGGTTATGATGCGTGAGCATCACCCCCTTAGGTATGCCTGTAGTACCCGATGTGTAAATAAGGCAAGAAATATCTGTGGTTAAAATAGCCTCCCGTGCTGCTTTTATGGCATGATCATATCGGGCCACAAGCTCAAGGCCTTCCTGTATCACCTGATCAAAGCCGATAACACCTGCATTCAGGGTTAGTTTATCGCTGTATTTTTCAAAATCATCAAACGCTGGTATAATACGGATCAGCGACTCGCAGTTGTTGGCCACCTTGAGCACCTTACGAAACAGGAATGGATTACCCACGATGATGGTTTTGGCTCCAGAATCGTTCAGGATATATTCAATATCATTTTCGGCAAGGGTAGGGTATATGGAGGTATTTATCGCACCTATCTGCTGCAGGGCCTGATCATAAAGCACATAATCGGGGCCGTTCTCAATAAGCAGCGAAAGGCGGTCGCCTTTTCTGATACCCATGTGCAAGAACCATGCAGAGATAGCGTCTATCTTTTCCAGGGCTTCCTTGTAAGTAATTTCAACCCAGGCATCTTTTACTTTATGTATTAAAAAAGTATGGCTATCGGGATGTATAGTGCCTACAACATTGCGAATGAATGCCGGAACGGTTGATGGTTCAGTTGCCTGGTTCATTAAATTTATAAGGGTTTTAAAGTACCAAACTTATGTTTTTTAAGCTTAAAATTAAAATGAAATGGCGTTTATACTAAATTGTGATATTCGTAATCCTCATTTTTAATAATTGGTAATTTCCCGGCCTATAATATCATAAACTTTTAGCGGAGTTGTTCTGATTGCCGCACTGTCATAATCGGTTCTGTTCATTGCCCACACCATACTATCGCCATGCGAAGTGAGGCTATTGGTTAATGTTTTTTCGAGCTTATAACCCAGCTTCCGCGGAATATTCTGACTCCTGACATTGGCGCTGGCGCAATGTATTTCAATACGCGACAAATTTTCAAACTCAAAACCTACTTTGGTTAACGCGCAAACGGCTTCAAGCGCATACCCATTATTAATGTGTTTTACGCTGATCCAGTAACCTATTTCGCGTTCTGAGGGGCCCAGCCTGTTGTGCAAGCCCGTAGAGCCAATAAGCTCCGTACCGGTTTTGTTAAATATACCGTAAGTGTAATCTTCACCTAAATCAAACTGGCCCCTGAATTTGCGAAGTATGTCAATTTTGGTATCTATATCTGTTGGCTCCTTCAGGGCCCAGGGAAGCCAGGGCTTTAAATGATCTATGCTAACCGTTATCGTATCCAGCAATATAGGGGCATCGGCTGGCTCATAACAACGGATGAGCAACCGTTCGGTCTCTATTTTATATACTTTTGAAAGACTCATTGGATATTTAAAGAAGTACGAGCCCTGACAGGGCAGCCTTGTTTTATTTCAGGAGAAGGGTGTATTACCAAACTTTTATTATTTGCCCGGTTATGGCGCCAAAAACGCTTTTAAAATAGGCGTTAGCTACCCTATCCATTGACACGGGTATGTGACCCGGGAAGTAAGGAAAATAATGCGGAGAATCTTCAACAACGCCGGCGCTTACAGCGTTAATGCGTACGTTGTTTTCTAGCTCAATGGCAGCAGCTCTGGTAAAGCCGTCGATAGCTGCATTTACCGTACTTGGGTTTGCGCCTAAAACTATAGGATCATCAGATAAAATACCTGATGTAAGCGTAAACGAACCCTTGGGGTTTATATATCGCTGACCGATAAGCACCAGGTTTACCTGCCCCATAAGTTTGCTTTGTATGCCAATGCTAAAATCGGCGTTGGTCATTGATTTTAGCGGACCGAAATGCGCGTTGCCGGTTACGCTAACCAATGCATCAAAACTGCCTATTTGCTTATAAAATGCTTCGATAGATTCAGTCGATGTAATATCAACCTGTACATCCCCACTTTTAGATCCAACCGTAATAATTTCATTTTCGCCTCTGAGGGCTTCGGTTACCTTTTTACCAATAGTGCCGCTTGCACCAACAATAACTATTTTCATGTGCTGCTGTTTTTAGGTTATATTATACTGCAAGATAATGTTATCAATGTAATCATGATGTCAAACTAACACTATACCCCGACAGCTAACCAGCTTATTCTGCAGGCACAACCAACGCTACTCCTGTTTTTAAAGGTATTCCAAAATTAGGTGAGCCATCTTTATTCCAGCTGAACTTTTGAGCGCGCGGTGAGCGATCTCGGCCACATCCCTGGCCGGGTTTTGAATTGGCATGGTACAATATCCAATCCTCCTTACCGTTGGGCGATTTGAAAAATGAATTATGCCCCGGCGCATAAACCTCATTTTCGGGTGATTGTTTAAAAACCGGTTCCGCGGATTTTTTCCACGAAGCGGGGTCAAGCAAGTTGCTGTTTGTGGTGGTGGTGAGCATCCCAAGCGCGTAATAATCCGTCCAGCAACCGCTCGCTGAGTAAATCAGGAACAGTTTGTTATTATGTGTCAATATTTCGGGACCTTCATTAACATTTACATGTGCCGGGTTATTGTCGTCATGCAAATCGCCATACTTTTCCCATTGATATTCGGGGCTTGATATTTTAACGCGTTCGCTGCCTATGGTCACCGGGTCTTTCATTTTTGCTATGTAAATATTTTGCTGACCGTTCGCATCACCTTCCCAGCCGGCCCATATCATGTACAACTGGCCCTTGTTTTCAAAAACCGATCCGTCAATAGCCCATTTGTTGGTACTATCACCAATCTGGCCCTTAAATGTCCATTCACCTTGTGTAGGGTCGGCCGATGCATTTTCAATTACATACATGCGGTGATGATTGTTATCCCCATCATCGGCAGCGAAGTACATGTACCACTTGCCCTTTAAAAAATGCAGTTCGGGCGCCCATAGTTCTTTGGAATAGGGTTTGCCTGCCGTTGGTGTCCAAACAGTTTTCTTCTCGGCCTTGTCAAGCTCGGTTATATGCTTCGTTTTCCAGATCACCAGGTTATGGCCGGTACTGTTGGTATAATAATAGTACCCGTTTTTATAAATAACCCATGGATCAGCGCCTGATGGCAACAACGGATTGGTAAATGTTTTTGCATTTTTTTGCTGTGCAAAGCAGGTAATAATTGTAATTAATACAAAGAAAATCGTGCTTATAATATTTTTCATAGCAATAAATTACCCGTTAAAGCGGGCGGGTTTTAAGGTTTCGTTTATTTTGCTGATACTCGGTAGGGGTAGTGCCAAACTGTTTTAAAAAATTACGCCCCAGGTGCGATTGTGAACTGTAGCCCACCATGGCGGCAATTTCGTATACTTTATAATCGCCATCTTCAAGCAATTTAGCGGCTGCTTTTAAGCGGGTAATATTAATCAGTTCGTTAATGGTAAGGTTTGATATGGCTTTTACTTTACGGTACAGCGTTGGCTTGCTCATGTTCATGAGGTTGGCTATGTGCTCCACATCCAGATCGGGGTTTTGAATATTTCTGTTGATGGCAGCGTTCAGCCTATCTAAAAAGCTTTCATCGGGTTTGGAGTATGCCATGGTGTTGATGTTGGCCAGCGGCGAACTCGCGAAATGTTCCCTTATTTTATTGCGGTTGATGAGCAGGTTGGCTATTTGCACTTGCAAATGTTCGGGCGAGAACGGCTTTTCTATATAGGCATCGGCACCAACTTCAAGGCCTTCAATTTTACTTTGCAGCGTGTTTTTAGCCGTAAGTAATATGATGGGGATGTGGCTGTAATCAAAATTAGTCTTTATTTTTTTGCACAGTTCAAAGCCGTCCATAACTGGCATCATCACATCACTAATAATTAGCTGAATATTCTCAATCTCGATCATATCGAGCGCTTCCTGGCCGTTAAGGGCTTTAATTACCGAATATTTATCGCTCAGGTCGTCCGAAATAAAATCAAGTATCTCGGGATTATCATCCACTAAAAGTATAATTGGTTTCATAAAGTCAAAATCCTCCTCTTTGTTTTTATCAGTCAGTTCATACTCATCAGGTATATTGTACAGGTCAAATTCCTTTTCCTGATGTACGGGCAGTGTAAGCATGAAAATGTTAAGCTCATTCATCGGCTTATTTAATACCAGCACACCTTTATGCAGTTCGGCCAGTGAACGCGATAGGGATAATCCTATACCTGTTCCAATTTGCTTTTCCGATTCTTTAAGCCGGAAAAAAGGTTCAAATATTTTCTCACGCATCTCATAAGGCACTATAAAGCCATTATTCTTTATCTCTATGGAAAAAGTGCAGTCATCATCTTTACATTCCAGCAGTTCAACCTCTACTGTTGATTTACCGTACTTAATGGCATTATTAATAAGGTTACTTATAATTTTGGTAAAAGCCTCAATATCCACATAAGCATACATGTTTTTGGGTGGATGACTGAGCTTGTAATAGAGGTTTTTTTGCTCGGCCATAGGTTTAAACCGTAAAAAGGTATCGGCCAGTAATTCGGTTATATCTGTTTTAACAAAGCTAAGACTAAAACCGTTGGTTTCGGTCTTCCTGAAATCGAG
This sequence comes from Mucilaginibacter sabulilitoris, assembly GCF_034262375.1. Lineage (NCBI taxonomy): Bacteria > Pseudomonadati > Bacteroidota > Sphingobacteriia > Sphingobacteriales > Sphingobacteriaceae > Mucilaginibacter > Mucilaginibacter sabulilitoris. Next base: position 5,283,409 of record NZ_CP139558.1, on the reverse strand, counting down.
CAGCTGGTTGGTAAGATCTAAAAGCCGGTCGGTATTCTTCTCCATTATTTTGAGATTATTCTGAATATCCGGAACACTTCCGGCCCTTTTGATCACCTTTTCCATAGGGCCTTTGATAAGGGTGAGCGGTGTGCGGATCTCATGCGCTACGTTAGTAAAAAATTCAATTTTGGCGTTATATATTTGTTTCTCTTTGTCGTTTTCCAGTATTTCTATTAAGCGTTTATTCTTGTCGCGGGTGCGGATATGGTATTGTCTAAGTAAGTAATAGACGGTAAAGAGCAGGAGCAAGGCATAGGCAATATATGCCCAGATGCTTTCCCAAAAAGGTGGGGTTATGATAATATCCAACCGGGTTTCTTTATCGGCCCATATACCGCTGTAATTGGCCGCTTTAACAATAAAGGTATAGTGCCCTGGTAAAAGCTGGGTGAAATAAACCTTTCTGTTGGTTTTTAATGACGTCCAGCCTTTGTCGAGCCCTTTCATCATATATTTATACTGGCTCATTTCGGGCGATGAATAACTTAAGGCCGCGAAATCAATACTGAACGACGACTGGTTATGATCGAGCTTTATTTGTTTAGTACAAATAATAGACTTGTGCAACAAGGAATCGCTGCTGTTGACCGAAATTTCCTGGTTATGCACCTGGAAACCGGTAATATACACAGGAGACACAGAGGCATTCTTTTTAAACTGCGCAGGGTTGAAACTAACCATACCCTTTACGCAGCCAAAATACATGGTGCCATCAGTATCTTTAAAGGCAGAATTATAATTAAACTGGTCGCTTAACAAACCACTGGCTTTGGTATAAACCTTAATATTTTTGCTGGTTATATTTAAAGATACCAGTCCGCGGGTGGTACTTACCCAAAGGTTTTTATTATCGTCTTCCAGTATCCGGAAAATATAATTACTCGGGAAGCCATTGTTAAGGTCATAAAATTTATAGGTCTTTTTTTCAGGATCATAATTCAGCAAACCAAACCCCTCCGTTGCAAACCACATTTTATGATCACTGTCTTCAAATGCCCCGTTGACAGAGCTATTATTAAGGGCCTTGGTTATATCGAAAGTGGCGTTTAATTTACTACCAGTATCCTTAATCGGGTCATAAGTATAAATACCGTCATGTACAGTGCCTACCCATATTTTTCCGTTATGATCTTCGGTCATGCAGTATATAAAATCATACAATGGCACGCCATTTACAAGTGTAAAATCTTTGGTGCCGGTATTGTATCGGTAAAGTCCGTGAGTGGTACCCACCAGGATAATACCCGAGCGGGTTTTTAAAAAGGTAATAATAAAATTGCTTTTCAGCATGTTTTTTGCCTTGCCCGACACATAATAACGTATCACCTTACCTGTGGGTATATCCATTATGTCCAGACCTCGTTCAAAAGTGCCGATGAACAACTCGTTACCATTGGCTAACAAACCGTGGATATTGGTATTTGATATGCCGTTCTTTACACCGGGGTAATAATGCGTCCAGGTTTGCTTATCGGGACTTAGTTTATTCAATCCGTTATCTTCGGTACCCATCCATAAATTACCATACTGGTCTTTGCAAATTTCACGCACTACATTACCCTGTAAACCGCTTTTGTCAGACGCGGGGTAAAATTTGTTAAAGGTTGAATATTGTTTAGGATAGTAGTTTACGCCGCCAAAATAAGTTCCTGCCCAAATGCCGCCTTCAGCGTCTTTATAAAGCGCGTAAATGGCATTGTCAGATATCGAATACGGATCATGATAGTTTTTTTTAAGGTTAAGGAAAGTACCCTTTTGCACATTATAAATAAACACTCCCGATTCGGTAGCTATCCAATATTCTTTATCGGAATACTTCACAAAATCCCTTACATATACCTCGGTTTTGTCTGGATTATAGGTTAACAGATCACGATAATTACCGGTAGCGCAATCAAACTCCTTAAACCCCTGGTTGGTAGTGCCTACAAATATTTTATTATCTCCTGCGCCGTATATTTTTTCAATAAAATTTGATGCTACCCATTTTGAGTTTTTAAACATGCTGTAGCTTGTAAATGAATGAGTTAAAGTGTCTAATTTCTCTAAAGTTCCTGTGGTAGACGAAACCCAGACCGTACCGTTATTAATAGCTATTGATGTGACATCAAAATGCTGAAATGATCTAAAATTAGTTATTTTGCCCGACTTGCCATCATATTTCATGAGGGCTGGCCCCCCAACAAACCAGCAGTTATTGTTATTATCGATTACAATACACCTTACCGCATCTTTATTTAAGGGGTTGATGTGTACAAAACTTTCGGTTTTGGGATCGTAGCGGTCAATACCAAGGTCGTTACCTATCCATAAGTTGCCGTTTTTATCCAGGCACAGGGCGTGTATCATATCGCTGGATATGCTTTTTTTGTCCGTTGCGCTATGCCTGAATGTTTTAAAGGTATAGCCATCAAACCTGTTCAGGCCATCTTTGGTTCCCATCCATAAAAAGCCCCGTTTATCCTGTATGGTACAGTAAACCGTATTATTTGAAAGGCCCTGCTCAACCTGGTAATGCCTGAAATAGTATGACTGCGCCTGGCATATACTGCAGGGTAGCAGCAATAGAAAGTAAATTAAATATATAGGTTTCAAAATCGTTCGCTGAAACAAATATAACTATTCTCGTTAAGGGTTTTCGTCTTGGTAAAAAATGATACTTTTTGACTAATAATTGATATGATTTGGTTAATAGGGCGGGAGGAAATCCTTTTTCTTTACGTTGTGATTTAAATCTGTCAATTCTACATTTTTAAATTGACACTTAACCAATTAATTAATCATTTATGAGAAAATTTTTACTACTCCGGCAGGCGGATTACCTCCGCTTGCAATGGCCGCCGAGTAAATGGGGCCCAAAAGTATCACTAATTATCTTTTTCATCGTGGCTTATCAGCTCATTTCGTTTTCGGCGTCGGCCCAAAACAAAATTCAGATAAGCGGCACCGTAGCCGATACTACCGGCGAAGTGCTCACCGGTGTGGCGATAAGGGTGAAAGGAACCCAGGCCGGCACAACGACCGATGTTAAAGGTCATTTCAGTCTGTCAGTTCCGGATGCTAACGGGACCCTGGTTGTTACTTACATAGGCTTTACAACCCAGGAAATACCGATCAATGGGCGCACTACTATCGCCATCAGGTTAAAATCAAGCAGTTCATCCCTTCAGGAAATTGTGGTAACAGGTTACGGAACGCAAAAAAGGGAATCCATAACGGGTGCCATATCCAGCGTAACCAGTAAAGATCTGGAGCGCGTACACGCCGGCTCGACGGTAAGTACGGGTTTGGCAGGTAAAATACCAGGTGTAACATTCAGACAATCTGAAGGAAGACCGGGAGCAAGCGCCAGCATCCAGATCCGTAACATGGGTTCGCCGTTGTATGTAATTGATGGTATACAACAAGACGAAGGACAGTTTAATAACCTTTCGCCAAATGACGTGGAAAGTATCACCGTGTTAAAGGATGGTTCTGCAGCTATATATGGTGTACGTGCGGCAAACGGCGTTGTGGTGGTAACTACCAAAAAAGGGGCCGGTGAAAGCCGCATTAATATTGATGCCTACACCGGTTATCAAAACTGGACAAGGTTCCCTAACGTATTGACCAATTCGTACGATTACATGCGCTACAAAGCCGAAGCGGATGTAAACACCAACGGTTCTACCAGTATAACCCAGGCCGAGCTTGATAAATATAAAGCAGGCACCGATCCGGCTTACCGCAGTTTTAATTGGCGCGATTATGTGTTGAAAAGCAATAATAATGCCCCCCAAAACTCGGTTAATGCCAACTTTACGGGCGGTACCGACAAAGTAAATTATTATGTATCGGCAACAAACCTGTTCCAAAACTCACAATTGGGCAAGGAATATAAATTTAACCGATCCAATATCCAGTCGAACGTTTCTGTTAAGGTTGCCAATGGTTTAAAGGTTAGTTTGGATATTAACGGCCGTATCGAAACACGCGAAAACCCTGGTGTACCGGGAGGCGATGATTACTTCCTGGCCAAATTCGCCGTATTGCGTAACACGCCTTTAGAGCGTCCGTATGCTAACGACAACCCTGCTTATTTGAACGATATTGGTCACACCGAATCAAATTACGCGTTTTTGAATAAAGATCTGTCAGGTTTATATCACAGCGACTGGCGCGTATTGCAAACCAACTTTAATGCCGAATACCAGATACCAGGTGTTAAAGGTTTAGCCATTAAAGGTTTATACTCTTATTATATTGCCGATTATTTACTTAATAACCAGGAATATACCTATGAGGCGTATACATACAGGCCCGAAACAAATACTTATGATGTAACAGGCGGTAGCACCAACCCATGGCGTGAGCGTGAACAAAAGAAAGAGTTTGCAAAAACCATGCAGGCACAGATTAATTACAATAATACATTTGGCAAAAGCACCATTGGCGCAACATTCGTTGCCGAACGTATTGAGCTTAATCACTTGAGAAATTGGATCCATGCTTCTCCAATTTCAAATAATCTGCCGCTTATTTATTTCCCTACTACCGATCAGTACCAGGATAGCGACGATAAAGAAGCACGTATTGGCTACATTGGTCGTGTAAATTATAACTACGATAATAAATACTACCTCGAAGCTTCGGCCAGACGGGATGCCTCTTATTTGTTTGCTCCAGACAGACGTGTTGGTTATTTTCCGGGTGTATCTGCAGGTTGGCGTATAACACAGGAAGGCTTCGCGAAGAAAATATTAGGCGACAACAGCGTGCTTAATGATTTAAAATTCAGGGCATCTTATGGTGTACTGGGTGACGACCGCGATCCTAATAACTCAGCTAACCCAATTGTGCCGGCTTACGCTTATTTACCTGGTTATAACTATAACCAGGGTACTGCCATATTAGATGGTAACGCAGTAACCGTATCACGTGATAAGGGTATACCCGTTAACCGTATCTCCTGGTTAAAGAGTAAGATCACCGATGTGGGTATGGACTTCAGTTTATTAAACAACAAACTGACAGGTTCATTTGATTATTTCTACCGTAAACGTACCGGCTTGCTGGGTGATAAAAACGATATAATAGTACCTATCGAAATAGGTTATTCGCTGCCACAGGAAAACGCTAACAGCGATGCACAATACGGTGAAGAAATTGCCTTGAATTATGCTAGTAAAATTGGTAATGTAAGCTTCAATGTGGGTGGTAACTTTTCATTTAGCCGCTCTAAAGATCTGACCCAATATAATCCGCTTTTCTACAACTCCTGGGATCAGTACCGTAACTCATCCGCAAACAGGTATTCACATATTGACTGGGGTTATGAAGTAATTGGTCAGTTCACATCACAGGAACAAATTAATAATTATACCATTAATAATGATGGTAAGGGCAACCGTTCACTGCTGCCAGGCGACCTGATGTATAAAGATCAGAACGGCGATGGTAAAATTGACCAGTATGACGAACGCCCTGTTGGCTTTGGTGGCGGAAAACAGCCTAACATCAACTTTGGCTTTACACTTGGTGCCGCGTACAAAGGTTTCGATTTTCATGCCGATTTCTCAGGAGGCGCCGGTTATACCTGGTTCCAGAACTATGAGTCAAGATGGGCTTTCCAGAACAACGGAAACTTAAATAGCATTTTTGAAGACAGGTGGCACCGCGCCGATCCGTTTGATGTGAACAGTCCGTGGGTAGCCGGTAAATATCCTGCAAATAGGGTAAACCCTGGTTTTGGCCACAGCGATTATGAACTAAATGGACAGCGGAATTCAACCTTTTGGCTGCACAGCGTAAAATACTTAAGGGCCAGAACCATAGAGTTGGGTTATTCATTGCCATCGCAATGGTTAACCAGGGTTAAAATTAAACGTGCGAGATTCTACGTGAACGCGTACAACCTGTTTTCGTTTGATAACCTGAAGCAATACTCTGTTGACCCCGAAGTTAACGATGATAACGGGCTTCAATTCCCTCAAAGTAAGGTACTCAACTTTGGTGTTAATTTAACTTTTTAATTGATCCCCCAAGTTTAAATTTCAATGAAAAAAATATCATTAATCACAATAATTGCAACCCTGTTAGTTACGGGATCATGCAAAAAAGATAGCTCATTTTTAGATGTGCCGCCCAAACAGGTATTGCCTACCGAGTTGGCCTTTTCAGACCCTGCGTTGGTATTATCTATCCTAGGCGATTTATACAATAGGCAGAGAGACTTTTCAAGCCTGGATGGACATCCGGTAAGAGAGTATCCTTTATCTCCCAATGGAGATGTGGAGCCCGGATGGCGCACTTTTGCCGACTTCAGTGAATCTTTTCCATCAGAAAATGGAAGTTCATTTTTAGTACAAAGAACCGGTTGGGACTATGACGAATGGTACATATGGGATTACGGATACATCCGCGACCTTAACCTGTTTATTCAGCGCGCTACTGCTGCAACAAAACTTACCGAGGGCGACAAAACCCGTTTTATAGCCGAAGCACGGTTTCTGCGTGCCAATTACTATTTTGAAATGGTTAAGCGGATGGGCGGCGTACCCCTTATTACAGATCCACTTGCTTATGATTATTCAGGAAATGTTACACCGCTGCAAAAAGCACGTGCTAAGGAATCTGAATTATATGATTTTGTGATCAGCGAAGCAGAAGCAATAAAAGACCAGCTGCCCGCTGATGTTAACGAAAAGTCAAGAGCCACCAAGGCTGCTGCATTAGCAATGGAAGCAAGGGCTGCTTTATATGCGGGTTCTATTGCAAAATATGGTGCAAATACACCGCAGGTATCATTACAAGGCGGCGAAGTGGGTATACCTGCAGGCATGGCCAACGGATACTATACCAAAGCGCTGGCAGCAGCACAGTCAATCATTAACGGCGGGGCAGGCGCTTACCAGCTTTATAAAGTACTGCCTGATCTGGCCGATAATTTTGCTGCTATATTTCTTGATAAAAGCAGTGTAAACCAGGAGGCTATATTTGTAGAGGACTTTAAGGTTAACAGCGGTAAGGTACATGGCTTTACTACCAACAATCAGCCGTTTTCAATTTCAGATGAGGGGTTGGATGCCGGCCGTTTAAACCCGTCATTAAACCTTGCCGAAGCATTTGAAAAGCTGGATAATACCTATGCTCCTTTTGGCACAAAGGATGGTTCAGGTAACCCTGTTTATTATACTAATCAGCTTGATATTTTTGCTGGTCGCGATGCAAGGCTTGCAGGTACGTTATTGTTACCGGGCGGTTCATTTAAGGGGAAAAAGACTGATGTTTGGGCCGGCTATCAATTGGCAGATGGCAGTGTGCTTACCAGCGATGATGCAGGTCATTTAAAACCACTGCCTGGTACAACAACAGCGGTACAGGTAGTAGGTAAAGATGGCGTGGTAAATGGCGAAGAATTCAGGTCGCAAACTGGTTTTTACATCCGTAAATACCTTGATCCGGCAGTTGGTTCTGGTCGTCGTGGCCGTGGTAGCGAGGTGGCTTTCATCCGTTACCGTTATGCAGAAGTATTGTTGAATGCAGCTGAAGCTGCTTTTGAACTGGGTCAGCAATCGGTAGCTGCCAATTATATAAACCAGGTAAGGGCGCGTGCAGGTCTGACTATTCCGTTAACAGATATTACCTTTGACCGCATAGTACATGAGCGTCGCGTAGAGTTAGCATTTGAAGGTCATATCCTGTATGATATGAAACGTTGGAGACTGGCCACCGCGGTTTGGGATGGTAATCCAATGACTGTTACTGACCTGGTTAGCAATATCGGCAAAGCAAACAAACGCAGCACACAGCCTTATGGTTTATGGCCATATAAATATTACAACCCCGGAAATGCCAATAATGGTAAATGGTTATTTAAAGAGGTATTACCATCGGTTGTAACCGGCAGAAACAGGTTCCAGTTAGGCAATTATTATTCACAAATAGGGAATGATGTAATATCAGCCAACCCTAAAATTGTTAAGCAACCAAATCAATAAGTATTTACTTATAAATTAAGATCATGAAAATAAAATTTCATCATATTGTACTGGCGCTCTTACTGGCAACCGTGGGTTGTAAGAAAGATAATTACGATGCGCCCTCGTTAAAACTTACCGGCAGGCTGATGTATAAAGGAGAATCCATAGGGGTTGAATATAACCAGGTGCCTTATGAACTTTATCAGGCGGGCTTTGGCAAAGTAGGTCCTATTGGTCAAACCTTTGGGCAGGATGGTACTTATTCATCTTTATTGTTTAAGGGTAATTATAAATTTACCATACCGCCAAATCAAGGTCCGTTTTTATGGAAAGAGCTGGCATCAGGTAAACGCGATACAGTAGCAGTAGCACTTACCGGTAACCAAACTATGGATGTAGAGGTAACTCCGTTTTATATGATAAGGGATGCAAAGCTAACTGCCGGTAGCGGTAAGGTGACTGCGACCTTTAACATCGAAAAAGTAATTACCGATGCTAACGCAAAAGATATAGAACGGGTAACGCTGTATATCAATAAAACCCAGTTTGTATCAGGAGGAGACAATATAGCCTCCACGGATTTGGCCGGCTCGGATATTACCAGTTTAAATAATATCACTATGAATGTGGCTATCCCGGGCATTACCCCAACACAAAGTTATGTTTTTGCCCGTGTGGGTATTAAGATAGCAGGGGTAGAGGATATGATATTTTCCCCTTTAACTAAAGTATCATTTTAATTACAAATTACAGGGGCCATACTTCGGTGTGGCCCCTTATCTTTATGAAATAATTGTTACCCTAATATTTATTAAACATCTGCTAATACCCGATGAAAAAACTTAATCTTTGTTTATCGCTCCTGATTTCAGCGTCTCTGTCAGCCAATGCACAGCAAGGTGGCTGGCATCTTATTAAAGATAAAATCACCACACCGTGGGCCGAAAAGGTGGACCCAAAAGCTCCGCTGCCAGAATATCCGCGCCCGCAAATGGTTAGGGCCAACTGGCAAAACTTAAACGGTATATGGAGTTATGCCATAGTGCCTAAAGCAGTAACTGGTCCTGCTAAATACACAGGTGAAATACTGGTGCCTTTCGCTGTTGAATCGGCGCTTTCCGGTGTAGGTAAAACAGTAGGTAAGGATAGCATGCTGTGGTACAAAACTACTATCAGCTTAAACAAAACCTTAAAGGGTAAAGACGTGCTGTTGCATTTTGGCGCGGTTGACTGGCGCACTGAGGTTTTTGTGAATGGCAAAAGCGCAGGTATACATGAAGGTGGCTTTGATCCCTTTACATTCAACATCACCCCTTATTTAAAAGGCGGTTCTAAACAGGAAATAAAAGTTAGCGTATGGGACCCAACAGATGATGGTCCGCAGCCGCGCGGCAAGCAGGTTAAAAAGCCTGAGGGTATCTGGTATACTCCGGTAACCGGTATCTGGCAAACCGTTTGGCTGGAGGGCGTAGCTAAAACACATATCGACGCCACCAAACAAACCCCTAATATTGATGATCACACACTATCGGTTTCGGCCGAAGTTTCAAATAGCCAGCCCGGTGATAAGTTAAAAATCACCGCCTGGGACGGCAAAACACAGGTTGACGAAAAAATTGTAGATGCAGGCGCAACCGCGGTTCTGGATATTAAAGATCAGAAACTATGGTCAACAACCAGCCCGTTCCTTTATGATCTGAGTGTGGCTGTTATCCGCAACAATAAATCTGTTGACGAGATCAAAAGCTATTTCGCCATGCGTAAAATATCATTAGGCGCCGATGCCAATGGCGTACAGCGTATGTTGCTGAACAACAAATTTGTATTTGAATATGGTCCGCTTGACCAGGGGTGGTGGCCGGATGGCTTATACACGCCGCCGACCGATGAGGCTATGAATTTTGATATTGATAAGCTGAAAGCGATGGGCTTTAACATGATCCGTAAGCACATTAAAGTAGAGCCGGCCCGTTATTATACTTACTGCGATAAAAACGGTATGTTGCTATGGCAGGATATGCCAAGTGGCGATTTGGGTAATCGCTGGGAAAACCGCCCTGGCGTGCTGGATAAAGCCACAGATCAGCAGCGTACGCCAGAGTCTGAAGGCTATTACCGTAAAGAGTGGAATGCCATTATCAGTTCATTATATAACTATCCATGCATTGTAGTTTGGACACCATTTAACGAAGCATGGGGGCAGTTTAAAACTGTTGAGATAACCGAATGGACTATGAAAAAAGATCCGTCGCGCCTGGTGAACAGCGCCAGTGGGGGTAATTTCTACGCTACCGGCAATATAGTCGATCTGCATAATTATCCGCACCCGGCTATGCCACGCCCCGAAATATTTGGCAAAACACAGGCCGTTGTTTTGGGCGAATTTGGTGGTTTAGGCTGGCCGGTTGATGGCCATACCTGGCAAGCCAATAAAAACTGGGGCTACCAGAATTTTAAAAACGCCGATGACCTGTTTAAAAAATATAGTTCCTTCACTGACAGGCTGCAGGAGTTAATCAAATTAGGGCTATCTGCAGCAGTATACACTCAAACAACCGATGTAGAAGGAGAGGTGAACGGTTTTATGACCTATGACCGTAAGATAATTAAAATGCCCGTTGAATCGCTGCAAAGAGTGAACTCTAAGTTGTATGATCCATCCTTAGTAAAATAATAATGAACTTATTATGCACTTCAAAAACAAAATAAACTACCTTAAAAAAAGCCTCTTTTTTACAACCGCTTTGGTTTGTTCGGGCGTGTATGCCGCCACAGCTCAAACCGCTGTTAAGGCTACAACGGTAACTAAAATTGATAACCAGCAGCTAAATGCGTTTTACGTAAATAACCGCGCTCCGCTGCAAAAGCAGTATTTTACCAAATTGCCTGTGGGGAGTATTAAAGCCGGAGGCTGGTTAAAAAAAGCGCTTGAACTGCAGCGTGATGGCCTTACCGGTAACCTGGGCGAAATAAGTGTATGGTTATCTAAAACAGATAATGCCTGGTTAAATAAGGAAGGCACTGGTAAATATGGTTGGGAAGAACTGCCATACTGGCTGAAAGGCTATGCCAACATCGGCTATATGCTGGGCGATAAAAAAATGATTGCCGAAGCTAAATTCTGGATAGACGCGGTGCTGAATAACCAGCGCGATAACGGCGATTTTGGCCCCGACAGGAAGAATAAGGGCAACCGCGACCTGTGGACAAACATGCCAATGTTATGGTGCCTGCAATCATATTATGAGTTTACTAAAGATCCGCGGGTGATACCTTTTATGACTAAGTACTTTAAGTATGAGTTATCTATACCCGATGATCAATTTTTAGAAGATTACTGGGAAAACAGCCGCGGCGGCGATAACATGACCAGCGTATACTGGTTGTATAACCGTACCGGCGATAAATTCCTGCTTGATCTGGCCGCCAAGCTCGATAAGAATACAGCCAACTGGCGCCAGGTTAATGATCTGCCCAACTGGCACAACGTAAACGTGGCTCAGTGTTTCAGGGAACCGGCTACTTATTACCTGCAAAGCCATGACCCTAAAGATCTGGATGCTACCTATAATGATTTTAAACTCGTGCGTGCTATATATGGTCAGGTTCCGGGTGGTATGTTTGGCGCCGATGAAAATGCGCGCAAAGGTTACGATGATCCTCGCCAGGCGGTAGAAACCTGCGGTATGGTTGAGCAAATGACGTCAGACCAAATGTTGCTCGGCAATACCGGCGACCGTTTCTGGGCCGAGAATTGCGAGGATGTAGCATTCAATACTTTCCCTGCGGCCTTTATGCCCGATTACCGCTCGTTACGCTATTTAACCGCGCCCAATATGGTGGTAAGCGATAGTAAAGACCATCATCCGGGTATTGCCAACGAAGGGCCATTTTTAATGATGAACCCTTTTAGTAGCCGTTGCTGCCAGCATAACCATGCCGCGGGCTGGGTGTATTATGCCGAAAACCGTTGGATGGCTACACCCGATAATGGCTTAGCCGCCGAACTGTACACACAGGGACAAGTTACTGCCAAAGTAGGTAATGGTACACAGGTAAACCTTGTTGAAACTACCAGATATCCGTTTGAAGATCAGGTGAACGTAACTGTTAATACGCCAAAAGCCGTAAGCTTTCCATTGTACCTGCGCATACCTGCATGGTGTAAGGGAGCTACCGTAAAAATAAATGGCAAGAGCGTGGAAGTGAACACCAGCACCGGCGACTACATCAGGTTATCTAAAACCTGGAAAAATGGTGATAAGATAACCCTGCAGCTACCGATGCAATTACAAGTGCGCCAATGGACCGCTAACAAAAATAGCGTAAGTGTAAATTATGGTCCGCTAACTTATTCGTTGAAAATTGATGAGCAATATACCGAGAAAGATGGCAGGGAGGCAACCCAGGGCGATTCGCACTGGCAACCCTCTGCTGATCCGGGAAAATGGCCATCTTATGAAATTCATGCGGCCTCACCATGGAACTATGGCTTGGTACTTGATGAAAAGCATCCCGAAAAATCTTTCGAGATCGTTCATCGCAGCTGGCCTAAAGACGATAATCCTTTTACCAACACTAACGCGCCTATTGAACTTAAAGCTAAAGGAAAGAAGATTCCCGGCTGGACAATTGACCAGTATGGCCTTTGCGGTGTGTTACCTCAAAGCCCGGTTAAAACAGCTGAGCCAGTTTCAGAGCTAACACTGGTGCCTATGGGAGGGGCAAGGTTAAGGATTGCTTCGTTCCCGGTAACGGAGTAAACAGACGTTGAACTTAATACATTTAAATTGAAAGCTGTTTTTAAGTGCTTAACCCTGCTATTGCTGTGCAACATCCAGGCACAGGCGCAAGATAAGGCGGTTACCAATCCGCCGCCGTCGCCTCTTTTTCGCGATCCTATATATGATGGCGCAGCCGACCCGGTACTGGCTTATAACCGCACCGAAAAGGAGTGGACGATGCTATACACCCAGCGCAGGGCTAATGTACAGTCGCCGGGTGTGGCTTATTGTTATGGTTCGGCAATTGGTGTAGCTACCTCCAAAGACCATGGGCATACCTGGGTTTACAAAGGTGCCTTAAAGCTGGAATTTGAACAGGGCCAGAATACTTTTTGGGCGCCCGATGTAGTTTATGAAAGAGGTGTTTACCACATGTTTGTGGTTTACATTCGCGGAGTTTACAGCAATTGGGGCGGCGACGCGCACCTTGTACATTATACCAGCAAAAACCTATGGGACTGGAAATATGAAGGTCCTCTTAACCTGCCCGATCATAATATCATCGACCCAACCCTGATGAAATTTCCAGATGGCAAATGGCACATGTGGTATAAAGATCAGAAATTGGGCAGCATCACTATAACGGCCCAAAGCACCGACTTTGTAAACTGGAAAGTTGATGATAAACCCGCAATCGGTGGTAAGTCGCATGAAGGACCTAAAATATTCCGGTTTAAAAATTATTACTGGATGATAACAGACGAGTGGAAAGGCCAGCGTGTTTATCGTTCTAAAGACGCACAAACATGGGAACAGCAGGGGCTTGTGCTTGACACACCAGGTCATCGCCCCGAAGATACACCGACCGGTGCACATGCCGATGTAGTGATAAGCGGCGAACATGCCTATATCATTTACTTCACGCATCCCGGCCGTAAAACGCACCAGGATGAGGGCGGACTTGACCAAGACGGGTGCTATTCTTATTCAACCAAACGCACTTCTATACACGCTGCCGAATTGGAGTTTAATAACGGCACTTTAACCTGCGACAGGGATAAGCCATTTAATTTTTGGCTTGCCGATGTAGATGATAAATAATTTTTAGATAACAAGATATAACTCATAATGGTAAAAATTAGGATCTGGTTAATTTTTATACTCGCGCCGCACTTGGTGCAGGCGCAGCATAAACAGGTTTTTAAGCAGCATCCAAAGCAAATAGATATCTCATGGGATCAATCATCCTTAAAGCAAATAGCTCCACTTACAGGAACTAAGAGCGCAAATTATGCCCGCATGATACAGCTTAGCAACGGTAGTTTGTTTTGTGTTTACGAGCGTGCGGGTGGAGTGGAGTGTATAGCCAGTACTGATTTGGGTAAAACCTGGCTTGAACCCGTAATTGTTGCTCCCGCGGTTCCGGGCGTCAGCATGGCCGTGCCGGAAATATTGGAGTTAAAAGATCATTCTTTGTTGGCATCTTATAATCCCCGTCCGCATAAGATAAATGGTATTTTGGATACTACAAAGCATTTTGCTATCTGCACCAAAAAAAGCTATGACGGAGGCAAAACCTGGCGGGACGAACGGTTGATATATGAGGCAAGCTATCAGTTTGATGACGGCTGCTGGGAGCCATCCCAGTTACAGCTTCCATCCGGCGAAATTCAATTGTACTTTTCTAACGAGGGTGTTTACACACAATCGAACGAGCAAAATATATCCATATTCAGATCAAAAGATAATGGATTAACCTGGACAAAGCAGCCCGAGATAGTTTCATTCAGACCTCATCACCGCGACGGGATGCCCGTGCCCATTATTCTGAAGGGAACGCGGGAAATATTGTTTTCTATAGAAGATAATGCCACTGGCCAGTTTAAGCCGTCAATTATCCGTAACAGCTTTGCACAAAACTGGAAAAAACCGGTCGGTGCCAATGATTCTAAGCGTTCCTATGCGTTAATACCTGCACTACCCGATACCGTTTACGCGGGCGCCCCATACTTACGTCAGCTACACAACGGGCAAACCATTCTATCGTACCAAAGCACTATGAACCGCGGGCACAATTGGGAGTTGGCCTGTATGCAGGTAGCTGTAGGCAATAATAAAGGCGAAAACTTTGTAAATGTGGCCACGCCTTTTAATGTCCCTGTTGGCAAGCACGGTTTGTGGAACTCACTATGTGTACTTAATGACGATACCGTGATCGCGCTTACATCAACCAATGCCTATAATAACTATAATGCTGTTTGGATGATAAAAGGCAGCTTAACTAATAAGCCCAATTAAAACTATAAATACTATAACAATGCAAACTAAATTAAAACTATTAGCTGCCGCCTTACTACTGCCATTCAGTATGCAGGTTTCGGCCCAGCAAAAGGCGCCGGCGCAGGTATGGCCCACGCAAAAAGCACAAACATGGTATGCACAGCATCAATGGCTGGTAGGTGCCGATTTTATACCCAGTACGGCTATTAATCAGCTGGAAATGTGGCAGGCCGATACTTTCGACCCTAAAACGATAGATAAAGAACTCGGTTATGCACAGGGCATTGGCATGAACGTAATGCGTGTGTTTCTGCACCACCTTGCCTGGCAGCAGGATCCTGAAGGTTTTAAAAAACGGATGGATCAATATCTTACCATATCCAGCAAGCACGGTATTGAAACCATGTTTGTGTTTTTTGACGATTGCTGGAACAAGGAAGCCAAAATTGGTAAGCAACCCGAGCCAAAACCTGGTATCCATAACTCAGGCTGGATGCAGGATCCAGGTCAGCCGGCCTCTGAAAATCCAGCCAATTTCCCGGCACTTGAAAAATATGTAAAAGATGTATTAAAGCATTTTTCGGCCGATAAAAGGATATTGCTTTGGGATTTGTATAATGAGCCGGGCAACTCCGGTAAAGGCGATAAATCATTGCCTTTGTTAAAAAACGTGTTTAAATGGGCAAGGGAAGTAAACCCAACGCAGCCGGTAAGCGCAGGTGTGTGGAGCTGGAAACTGGAAACTTTGAATGCATACCAGGTGGCCAATTCAGATGTGATAACCTATCATGACTATACCACAGAGCCCGAACACCTGAAAACCGTACAGTTTCTTAAAATGATGGGCCGTCCGCTTATTTGTACCGAATACATGGCACGTCCGCGTAATAGCCTGTTCAGTACCGTGCTGCCTATGCTAAAAAAAGAAAATGTAGGTGCTATCAACTGGGGTTTTGTTTCGGGAAAAACCAATACTATTTACGCCTGGGATACACCAATGCCTGACGGAAGCGAGCCTAAATTATGGTTCCACGATATCTTTCACAAAGACGGTACTCCATACAAGCCCGAAGAAACCGAGCTGATAAAAAGTTTAACCAACAGGGGCAAGTAGATTTCAAGTGTGCAGATTATTATGAAAATCCTACTTAAATATTTATTTGTGCTGATAGCCATAGGCGGAATAAATAACCATGGTTATGCACAGCAAGCGGCTGCAGGCAAAATTAAAGTGGTATTGGATCGGAATTTTCCCGATCCTACCGTTATTCGGGTAGGCCATAAATACTATGCTTACGCTACACAGGGCGGCAATAATGGCAAAACGATGAATATACAGGTTGCATCGTCTGCCGATGGTCTTGTCTGGAAATATGAGGGTGATGCCTTGCCACAAAAACCAAAATGGGCATCGAATACGCATAATTTTTGGGCGCCCGATGTTTTCTTTGACACCAAACTGAACAAGTTTGTAATGATTTTTTCAGCGGATCCAAATGAGCTCACCGGGAAGTGTTTGGCAGTTGCTTATGCCGATAATCCGCTTGGGCCATTTATTGATAAGGGCGAACCTCTGTTAAAAGGAAAGGGTTTTCAGTCTATTGACCCCAAAGGTTTTGTTGATCCCCAAACAGGTAAGCATTTGCTGTACTGGGGTTCGGATTTTCAGCCGTTGCGTGTACAGGAAATGACAGACGATTGGTCGGCTTTTAAATCGGGCAGTTCGCCGGTAGCAGTAGTATATCCTGGGAAAGATAAAACTTACAGTAACCTTATTGAAGGTTCCTGGCTTGATTACTATAAGGGTATTTATTACCTATACTACTCAGGGGATAATTGCTGCGGTGATAAGGCAAATTATGCAGTAATGATAGCCAAAGCGAGTAGCCCTTTTGGCCCGTTTGTGCGCCTTGGCGAGAGCAATAATTCGCTAAATAGTGCTATCCTGGTAAAGAATGAAATGTACACGGCCCCTGGCCATAACTCTATATTTCAGGACGAGAAAGGCAACCGTTTTATAGCCTACCACGCTATTGAAATAGTGCATCAAGAAAAAGGCAGGGTAATGTGTATAAGTCCTATTCAGTATAAAAACGGCTGGCCTGTAGTTAGCCAATAATTTAACAATTTTACAATGAGGCATCTTCAATTTAAATACTTAGCAATAGGTAGTCTGGTTTTGTTAATGTTTAGTAACAAAGCCGGAGCGCAAGGTATTAACATTAAAAATTTCAGTCCAAAATCGGGCGTAAGCGTAAAAACAGACAATGATCTTGTTACACTTACCTGGCCGACAGGTAATAATGGTAATGGTCGCCTGGTGCTTAATTTGAAGAAAGATGCTGCATTGTTTCATAACATTCAGCTGAGTAAAAACGGTGTATATCAACAGATTATTAGTGATGTTGACCCGCAGTTTATACTTACTGAAGGTAAGCGCGACCTTATATCGCAAAACGGGTGGAACATATTTTTTGATAAAGTCCCTTCAAAGCCTCATCACTCTTATAGGGTTGATTTTAATAAAAAGAATGTCAGCATAAGTACATCAGGCTCGCGTACTACCGTAATCATAGGCGGCGTTGAAGCGCCGAATTTTAAAGGGGATCTGGAGATTACCCTGTACAATGGTCAGCCGCTTTTTAATGTAGCAGCTGTAATATCCACACAGGTTGATTCTACTGCCATACTTTACGATGCCGGATTAGTGGCCAAACAATCGCCCGTGAAAAAAGTAAGCTGGAGCGATGTGTATGAACACTTACAGGCAAATGATGTTAACCAACCCGATACCGCGAAAAACCTCGCTGTAAAATACAGAACCATTATTGGCTCCAACACAGGCGGAAGCATAGCCGTGTTCCCGGCGCCGCACCAATATTTTTACCCGCTTGATGAAGCCTTTAACTTAAAGTTTGTCTGGTACGGCAATAACTATCGTAACATGCTTAAAGGTTACGGTCTAGGCATAAGGCAGGAGTTAAATGGCGATAAACGTTATGTACCCTGGTTTAACGCGCCTCCGGGTACAAAACAACGACTTAATTTCTTTTGCCTGCTTAGTACAGGAGATGCTGCGGAACTGCTTACAAACGTTAAACAATACACTCACAACGATAGCTATAAACCATTGCAAGGCTATAAAACCATGGCGAGCCATTTTCATAATGAATTTATTATGAGTGTGGTGCTGGCCGGTAAACCTGTGCCCGATAGTCCATCGTTTGTTAGTGTTTTTAAAAGGTTGGGCGTAAATATTGTTCACCTGGCCGAGTTTCATTATACGGCCCACCCTAAAGGACCGGACGAACAGCGTTTACTGGAGCTAAAATCATTATTTGACCAATGCAGGCGGTTATCATCTCCCAACTTTTTGTTGTTACCCGGAGAGGAGCCCAATGAATTTTTCGGCGGTCACTGGCTGGAGTTTTTTCCAAAACCGGTTTACTGGATCATGTCGCGTAAACCCGGGACCCCATTTGAAACCACCGATGCCGAACATGGAAAAATATACCACATAGGCGACAAAAATGACATGCTGGCCCTGCTTAAAGCCGAGAATGGTTTGGCCTGGACAGCGCATGCCCGTACCAAAGGTTCAACCGGTTTCCCGGATACTTATAAGGAAGAGGCATTTTATAAATCGGACAGGTTTCTTGGCGCTGCCTGGAAAGCCCTCCCGGCCGATCTGTCGCAACCCCGACTGGGCAAGCGTACACTCGACCTGCTGGATGATATGAATAATTGGGGACTAAAGAAAAAAGTGCTGGCGGAAGCGGATCTGTTCAGCATTGAACCCGAAAACGAGATGTACGCGCACCTCAACGTAAACTACATACAGCTCAATAAACAGCCCGATTTTAAGGATGGCTGGCAGCCCGTATTGGATGTATTGCAGCAAGGCAAATTCTTTTCGACCACAGGAGAAGTACTGATCACAGATTTTAAAGTGAATGGCCGCCAGTCTGGCGAAACTATAACATTGCCGGCAGATGGTAAATGTAAGGTAACGTTCAAAGCCAATTGGACATTTCCGCTGGGTTTTGCGGAGATTGTATCCGGTGATGGTAAAAAGGTATACCGAAAACGCGTTAACCTTGATTACACTAAAGCGTTTGGAGCGCAAACTTTTAATGTACCCATAGATATGAAAGGGAGGACCTGGGCACGTTTGGAAGTTTGGGACGCAGCCGCAAATGGTGCCTTCACGCAAACAGTATGGTTTAAATAAAAGTATAAATGCTGTAATTATCAGTACAAAATTTGTGAAAATGATGTATAATAAATGATTTTGAGCCATTTATGTCAATATTACAGCAATAAATATTTCAATAATAATTCATTGTGAATTATCGTGCTAACTGCTTGATTAGTAATTGTAAACAACTTAGTGTATTGAATACAAGTTATTGATTATCAGTGATTATGTATTTTGAAATACATTTTTGGAATCTTAGTTTTGTCCTAACCAATTTTAAATTTAATGTGATATGGGACAAATCACTAATAAAAATGCAGCAATGCAATTGGGGCTTCCTGGGCGTAACATCGCTCAGGAAACCCATTGTCAATTAACTCCTGAAAACTTAATAAAAGAGGCTCTGAAGCGTGGAGAGGGCGATTTAACTGATCAGCATGTATTGGCTATCGATACCGGTGAATTTACCGGGCGTTCACCTAAAGACCGGTTTATTGTTACCGACAGCCTGACAAAAGACGCCGTTTGGTGGAGCGATATTAATATACCGATCAGTACAGAAGTGTTTGATTGTCTGTACACTAAGGTTGTTGATTATCTTAATCAGCGTGCTGTTTTTGTACGGGATGCCATGGTTGGTGCCGAAAAAAACAGCCGTTTAACATTGCGGGTAGTAACCGAAACAGCCAGTCAGAATTTGTTTGCCTATAATCTGTTCCTGCGTCCGGATGGAGATACTGAGCCGGAATGGACAATTATATCGGCTCCGGGATTTAAAGCTGATCCCTTTATTGATGGCACCCGGCAGCATAATTTTTCCATTATTAATTTTACCCGGAAAACTATTTTGATAGGGGGTACGGGCTATACGGGCGAAATCAAAAAAGCCGTGTTTGCTGTGTTGAATTTTATTCTGCCCCAGCAAAATATACTGCCTATGCACTGCGCCGCCAATAAGGGTGAAGATGGAGATACAGCAATTTTCTTTGGTTTATCGGGCACCGGCAAAACAACGCTCTCGGCCGATCCCGAACGGCAATTGATAGGTGATGACGAACATGGCTGGGGCGAGAACTCTGTTTTTAACTTTGAGGGAGGCTGTTATGCCAAGATAGCCGGCTTGAGCGCCGAAAAGGAACCCCAAATTTATGAAGCTTTGAGACGCGGGGCGCTTTTAGAAAATGTTTGTTTTTATCCGCTATCCAAAACGGTTGACTTTAACAATATCTCAAAAACCGAAAATATCCGCTTATCATATCCTTTAAGTCATATCAACAACACCGTAAACCCGGCTGTAGGTGATGTGCCGCGGAATATATTTTTCCTTACCGCCGACGCGTTTGGCGTACTGCCGCCTATTGCCAAATTAAACAAGGCGCAGGCCATGTATTACTTCTTATCGGGATATACCGCAAAAATTGCCGGAACGGAGTTTGGTATCAACGAACCCGAAGCCACCTTTTCGGCTTGTTTCGGACGGGCTTTTTTGCCATTGCATCCCATGAAATATGCTGAAATGCTTGGCGAAAA
The DNA here is from genome assembly GCF_034262375.1 of Mucilaginibacter sabulilitoris. Classification (NCBI taxonomy): domain Bacteria; kingdom Pseudomonadati; phylum Bacteroidota; class Sphingobacteriia; order Sphingobacteriales; family Sphingobacteriaceae; genus Mucilaginibacter; species Mucilaginibacter sabulilitoris. Next base: position 5,262,674 of record NZ_CP139558.1, on the reverse strand, counting down.
ACTGGACAAATATCCGTTAAATGTATGGCTGGTTAATACCGGCTGGACAGGCGGCTCCTACGGTACCGGCGAACGTATAAAACTGAGCTATACCAGGGCAATGATCAAAGCCGCTCTTAAAGGACAGCTGGATTACGTACCTTACCAAAAGCTTCCTGTTTTTGATCTGATGATACCGGCATGGTGCCCTGGTGTACCTTCTGGTATGTTAAACCCGGTGAATACCTGGGCAGATCCTTATAGCTATGAAGAAACCGCCAGGCACCTGGCAGGGCTTTTTCGTAAAAATTGCAGCCAGTACCAAAGCTTTGCCGATGGCATGCTTTGTTCCGTAGGGCCGGTGGCTGTGAGCCCTCTCTAAATCTTAAACTTGTCATGCTGAACGGAGTGAAGTATCTATTCTGCGGCTTGTATAGCTCGCGAATAGATACTTCGTTCCTCAGGATGACAATGGTGAGGCTACCTATCCAACCAAACCAATACTTAGCTGATCTTCATCGCTCTCTGCCATAAATTCTTCGGCTTTTAGCACCATTTGTTCGGAGCCGATAAAAATGGGGGTACGCTGGTGCAGCGAGTTAACTTCCAGTTCTAAAATGCGTGTTTTGCCATTGGTCGCACGGCCCCCGGCCTGTTCAATAATGAACGACATGGGGTTGCATTCGTAAACCAAACGCAGCTTTCCACCGGGTGTGGCCGCCGTTACCGGGTAAATAAAAATCCCCCCTTTTATCATGCTGCGGTGCAGATCGGCTATCATAGAGCCAACGTAGCGCGAGCTGTAGGGGCGATGAGTAGCATCATCTTCAACCTGGCAATATTTAATGTATGATTTTACACCCTGCGGAAAATGTACGTAATAACCTTCATTAATAGAGTATACGAAACCGGTTTTAGGAATTTGCATATTTGGGTGCGAAAGACAGAATTCACCAATGGATGGGTCAAGTGTAAAGCCGTTAACACCCCGGCCAGTGGTATAAACCAGCATGGTTGAGGTGCCATATATAATATAACCCGCTGCTACCTGGTTAAGCCCTTTTTGCAATACATCGTCAAGGGTAGCCCTGCCTACGGTGCTTTGCCTTCTGTATATAGAAAAAATGGTACCTACAGATACGTTTACATCAATATTGGACGAACCATCGAGCGGGTCGATAGCTACGATATATTTGGCATCCAACGAAACGTCGGTATCCAGCATCACTATTTCTTCGTTTTCTTCTGATGCTACAATGCAACATTCGCCGCCACTTTTCAGGGCTGCTATAAATTGCTCATTGGCATAAATATCGAGCTTTTGCTGGCTTTCGCCCTGAATGTTGGTACTGCCTGCCTGGCCAAGCATATCAACAAGGCCTGCCTTGTTCACTTCCCGGTTAACAATTTTTGCAGCTATACCAATGTCGCGCAGTAGTCTGGATAGTTCACCTTTGGCATAAGGGTGGTCGGATTGTTTTTCAATGATGAATTGTCCTAAAGTTTTAAGAGGGGGCATAGGCTTAGTGTATTTATTACGTATTTATTTGTCGTTGGTTTTTGACAAGGTAAGTATAAAAATGCACTAAAATGCCATAAAATGGCGTATTTATCTCCGGTAACGTTTGCGTTAATTAAATAATTGTGTAATTAATGTGAAAAATAGCACAGTTGCAATAGCTTAGTCACCGGCATACGTCCATGCGCTTTCATAAGTATTCAGGCGTTCTGTGTAATCAATAAAATCGGCATAAAAAGGCAGGCGGGTTAGGGTGGAGCTGTCGCCAATAACAACCAGTTTCTTTTTAGCACGGGTTAATGCCACATTCATACGCCTGATATCAGATAAAAAACCGATCTCACCTTCGGCATTGCTGCGCGTCATGCTGATATAAACCACATCGCGTTCCTGTCCCTGAAAACTATCAACCGTATTTACCGATATATAATTGCTATACTTAACCAATTCCGGGTTGGCCGCCAATAGCTCGTTCAATACCCTGATCTGTTCTTTATATGGAGCGATAATGGCTATGGTTGGAAAATCGTTAAACTTGTTCAGGTTATTGATTAAGATATTTAAATGCTTCAACAGAAATACCGCTTCTTCGGGATTTGCCAGACTGGTGCCTTCCTGTTGTTCATCATAACCACAGCCTGCAGTGTCTATAAAGGAAACCGGCTTGTCATCCGGGAATAACAATCGTTGAGCTACCGAAGTATGTGCCCTGAGCTTATTATGATAAAATACGCCCGACGAAAAGCCCATAATGGCTTCGTTCATGCGGTACTGTTCATCCAGTAACACCACTGCTTCTGGATGCAAGGCTACACATTTTTCAAGCAGGGTAGTGCTCAATCCGTTCCGGGCCGCTTCTGCCGATTTGATGGTAGGGGGAAGCTGACAATGATCGCCTGCCAGGATTACTTTTTGAGCTTTCAGCATTGGGATCCAACAGGCCGGCTCAAGTGCCTGGCCGGCCTCGTCAATAACTACGGTATCAAACTGAACATCGCGCACAGTATAATGATTGGCGCCTACCAAAGTTGCGGTAATTACCTGAGCTTTGGCCACAAGGTCATCAATAATAAATTGCTCGGTATTGGCAACATCCTTCATAATCTTGTGGGCCTCGTTAAACAGGGCTTTGCGCTGGTCTCGCTCCGCTTTGCCGAAACTCCGCTTGTACTTATGCGCCATGTCTTTATAGGCGCTGGCCTGCTTTTTTAGCTTCTTAACCTCCTTGTTATCCCGATGCTCGGCCATTTTGCTATCAAGCGTCAGTGAGAATAATTTTTCAGATACCCGGGCCGGGTTGCCTATGCGTAATACATTCAGGCCCTCGTCGGTTAGTTTTTCGCTCAGCAGGTCAACTGCGGTGTTGCTTGGGGCAACCACCAGTATTTGTTTTTGATGTTGCTGAAAGAGCGCTTTAATGGCCTGTACCAATGTGGTAGTTTTGCCCGTACCCGGAGGGCCGTGAACAATGGCCAGATCCTGCGCCGAAACTATTTTTTGAACCGCCTCAGTTTGCGGTACGTTTAAACCAGGAACAGATAGAGGTGGTATGGTACTGAAAACCGGTGATTTTTCACCGGTAAGGATATTGATCAGCCTGCCTTCCTGAGGTTTAGCTACCAATGCCGAAGCCTGTTTAAGCGCTTTCTGCATTTCATCATAGCTGTTGTTATCAAAAAGCAGGTCGATGCCAAGCTTACCATCGCGGCTCCAGTCGGGCAATTCTTCGGTATATAAAGTAATTTTAAGGCGATCGCCGCCCTGGTAAGTGATAATACCTTCTACCCGGTCGTTTTTAGGATCATGATTGGAGAACAGGGCCGCAGGTACGCCAAAACGGAATTGGTGCGCCATATCCCTATGCGTGGTGCGCTCAACTTCTACATTAATATAATCGCCTCTGCCGGGTTCGGTACCTCTTATGGCGATGGGGTACCAGGAAAGCCCCTGTAGTCTTCGGTCTGCGGCTGATGTATTTTCAGTTAGTTTAAGATAAGCGTTACGGTCCTCCTCCTTTTCTTTATTCAGCAGGTCGAGGAGCTTTTTGAAATAATCCATTACCTGCAAAGGTAACCGGAATTTGCAGGATTTAGGAGACTATGGGATTTTTGAACTGTGATACTTTAGATTATAAGATTATCAGACAGCGTATTTTTAAAGACTGTGTTTTGGATTAACTACGCGTGTTTTAATAACCTCATAGTCACTTTAAAAGCTCTTTAATAATACCCAAAGCTCTTCTCTCAACTTTATCCTTTATCGCTTATAAAACCCAAGCCTTACAAAAAATAAAAAAATATTGTAAGGAAACCGGCCCCGGTACGACTAAGCCAAAAAATGATCTGAAAAAAATATAAATAGCCAGCTTTTAACCAAATTATGTCAAACGATAATTATACAACAGCCGATCTGTTCGCTACCGCATCTGTTGATCCGGGTAAGTGGGTAGAACTTTACGCGGATTATTTGTACACCTACGCTTATACCCGTATTAATGACGAAGAATTGGCGAAGGATCTGGTGCAGGAAACATTTCTGGCGGCTTTAGAAAAAGTTCACCTGTTTAAAGGGAATAGTTCTGAACGCACCTGGCTTACCGCCATTTTAAAAAATAAGGTAATTGATATTTATCGCAAAAAATCTTCTGCATTTGCCAAAAAAACAGAAGTTGCCGAAGCAGAACAGCAACAGGATGATTTCTTTGACCATGAAGATGGTCACTGGAACGTGGCCCACCGGCCAAAGGAATTTGGGGTTGAGCAGGAAGATTTGATAACCAGTAAGGAGTTTAATAATATTCTTCAAAAATGTATGAAGAAGCTGCCAACGCTTTGGCTTTCTGTTTTTACCATGAAACACATGGACGATGAAGCCACCGATGTTATTTGTAAAGAGCTTAAAGTTACATCTGCTAATTTTTGGGTTATTATTCACAGGGCCAAGCTTAACCTGCGGGAGTGCCTTCAAAAAAACTGGATTTAAAGAAATATTACTATGGATGAAATAACTAAAATAGCTTATAACTGCCGTAAGGCTACACTGTTAATTGAGCGTAAACAAATACTGGGACTATCTGCCCGCGAAAAGCTGGAATTGAAAATTCACCTGGCAGGTTGTAACGTTTGCAAAATATTTGAACGGCAAAGCATACTTATTAACCGTATGGTTCATGGGCTTTTCCATTCATCCCAGGCCAATGAATTAAAACTGGATGAAAAATATAAGAAACAATTACAGGAACGCATTGAAAAAGAATTGAACAAGCATTGAGATAAACTTTACTTAACTAATTGGAGCTTGCACTACCGGGTAAATTGCAGGTAACAATTTACTTACAATATTTAAAGAATTGTTTATTGGTGTATTTAATACACAATAAATGTTAATATTGTAATAACCAATTAATTAACCGGTAGTATTTATCATTGCATAGTGCTTTTTTAGCGTCGCGTATAAATTCCGCTGTAAAAGCGCTGTTTATGGATGATTGATGTGCCGGTTGATTTGATTGAAACATCAACTAAATCTCACATTATGTCATTAAAATTAAAACTCACCTGCCTTTTATTGGCTGGGCTTAGCTTCGCGCTGTATTCCTTTAAAAAGCCGGCTTCCGAACCACGCATCCTGGTTTTTTCAAAAACGCTTGGCTGGCACCATTCCTGTATCCCTTTTGGTATAGCTGCTATTCAAAAGCTGGGTAAGGAGAACGGTTTTGAGGTTGATACCACAACCAATGCTGAGAACTTTAATGACGACAATTTAAAAAAATACCAGGCCGTTGTGTTTAACTGTACAACGGGTAACGTGCTTAATGCTGTACAACAGGCGGCTTTTGAACGCTATATACAAGCGGGTGGCGGCTTTGCCGGAGTGCACTCCGCGGCCGATACCGAATACGACTGGCCATGGTATGGCAAATTGGTAGGTGCTTATTTTTCCAGCCACCCCAATAATTCCAACATCCGCAAGGCCACTATTGACGTTACCGACAGAACCAATCCCATAACCGCTAACCTCCCCGCCAGGTGGGAGCGTACCGACGAATGGTATAACTATAAATCCATTTATAGCGGCATACATGTTCTGGCCAGTTTAGACGAAAATACCTATGATGGCGGCACCAATGGCGCCGATCACCCAATAACCTGGTACCATGAGTTTGACGGCGGCCGCTCATTTTATTCCGGTTGCGGCCATACCGACGAAAGCTACAGCGATCCGTTATTTTTAGGACAATTGCTTGGCGGTATCAAATACGCCATGGGCAATGGTAAGCCTCTAGATTACAGCAAATCATATTCTAAAGTAGCACCCGATCAAAGCCGCTTTGTAAAGACCGTACTGGTGAACAATATCGCATCGCCTATGGAACTGGCGGTTGCTAACGATGGCCGCGTTTTCTTTACGCAACTGATGGGGAACTTTTCTGTTTACAATACAAAAACCAAACAATTTAAGGTTATCCGTAAATTCCCTATTACGTATGAGGGTGGTACCGGGGTAATCGGCTTAACTCTCGACCCTAAATTTGATACCAATCAGTTTGTTTACATTTATTATATGCCGGCGGGGCAAACTGTGGAGCCGCTTAATTTTCAGTTGTCGCGTTTTAAGCTGAGCCCGCAGAATGTGCTTGATCTTGCTTCCGAAAAAATATTGCTCAAAGTACCGGTGCAAAAAGTAAGCGGCGCGCATCATGGCGGTTCTTTAGCCTGGGATAAGGAAGGTAACCTGTACCTGTCAACCGGCGATAGCTCAAGCCCTTTCCCTTCGGATGGGTATGCACCTTTAGACGAACGTCCGGGTCAGGAGCATTACAGTCTTGACGCACAACGCAGCGCCGGTAATACCAATGATTTTAAAGGTAAAATACTCCGTATCCATCCCGAAGCCGATGGCACTTATACCATCCCCGAAGGAAACCTTTTTCCGAAAGGGACTGCTAAAACCAAACCTGAAATTTATGTAATGGGTTGCCGTAACCCTTACCGTATTGCGGTAAATCCTAAAACCTCGGTGCTGTATTGGGGCGAGATAGGGCCCGATGCCGGTAAAGATTCGCCACGCGGACCGCGGGGATATGATGAATTTAACCAGGCCAAAAAGGCGGGTAACTTTGGCTGGCCATATTTTGTGGGCAATAACTTTGCCTACTCGCATTGGGATTTTGTGAACGCGACACCGGGTCCAAATTTTGATCCTAAAGCACCAGTAAATAATTCACCAAACAATACCGGTTTAAATGTGTTGCCACCGGCTACACCGGCCATGATCTGGTACCCTTATGCCTCGTCCGACGAGTTTCCTGAACTGGGAATGGGCGGCAGATGTGCCATAGGCGGCGATTTTTATGAGTACAATGCTAATGTGAAAAATCCCAACAAATTCCCAGAATACTATGACGGAGCTTTGTTTGTGGCCGACTGGATGCGTAACTGGGTAATTGATCTGCGGTTTGATGAGAACGAAAATTATTTGCGTAATGAATCATTCATGCCATCAACAGGAGATTTCAGGCGGCCAATAGACATGCAATTTGGATCGGATGGCGTGTTTTATATGCTCGAATACGGCTCAGTTTACGGAGCTCAAAATGAGGACGCCCGTTTGGTGAAAATTGAATACAACACCGGCAACCGTGCCCCGATAGCCAAAGCAGGTATAACCGATACGGCTATGCAATCACTGTATCAGCATACCAAATATCTTACTGCCGAACTTAAAACCATGCCGGTTAAAAAAGAAATAGCCGGGCAGGCCCCGCTAACCGTTAGTGTTAACGGCCAGGGCAGTAAAGACCTGGACGACGATGACCAGATAACCTATCAATGGCTGTTTGACGGTAAAGTCGTTGGGGCGACAACCTCATCGGCCAAATACACCTATACCAAACCCGGAACGTACAAAGCCATACTTAAAGTAACGGATAAGGCTGGCCTGGTTGGCAGGGATACCATTATGGTGAGAGTAGGTAATACTGTACCATCTGTCAGGATTGCCAGTGCCGATAATGAATCGTTTATATGGAAAGGCAAGCCGTTTAAATATAATGTAGTGGTTAAGGACAAGGAGGATAAAGTAATAGATCCTAAACGTGTAAAGCTGTTTTATATCTACAATCCACAGCCGTCGACCGATAATAAGACGGTTAAAAACCTCGCGGCATTGTCGGCCACGGAGGTGAGCTACCCTGGCAAAGCGCTGATGGCGGCCAGCGATTGCAAGTCGTGCCATACCATTAATAAAGTAGCGGTAGGGCCAAGCTTTACAGCTATAGCCAACAGGTATAAAACCCAAAAAGGATCAACTGATAAGTTATCAAAAAAGATTATTGCGGGCGGAGCAGGCAGCTGGGGGACAGAGCACGTAATGAGCGCTCACCCACAATTATCTGCGGCTGATACAAAAGAAATTGTAAAATATATTTTTTCACTGACCGACAAAAAGAACAAGGCTATACGTTTACCATTGCATGGTACATTAAACCTTAAATTTAATGACGCAGAGCCTCGTGGAGAATATACCTTACTGGCATCATATACCGATAAAGGGGGCAAGGTAGTTGGCCCATTAACCGGTACGGATGTAGTTACCCTGCGCAATGCCAATGTAAAAGCAGTTTACGCTGATGAGTTGAAGGGCTTTAACCGGTTTAAAGATGATCTTTCGGCAGGTAACCATAAATCGTATGTAATGTTTAAAGACGTTGACTTGTCGAACATCAAAAAGTTTGTTTATCAGTATGCCTCAAAAGATGCCGCAGGCGAAATTGAGGTGCGTATTGATTCACAGGCCGGTCCGGTGATCAGTTCTGCCGAATATGCTGAAACAGGCGACTGGAAAAAAACGAATTGGTTAACCGGGGAAGTACAAAAAACAATATCCGGAAAGCACGATATTTACTTTTTTGCCATTAAACACACCAAACCAAGTGATGGTATATTGAGTTTAAAAGATATCCAGTTTCAATAGATAAAATATATAATCCTGTTTTTATGAAAAGATATTCAGTTTTCTTTAGTGTTTGGATTGCGGCGGCTTTGGGGCACTCACATGGCTTTGCTCAAAGTGGCAAGCCACTTTTTACCAGCGCCTTTGGCGTTCAGGCTTACACCTTCCGTAGTAGTATGCCGACGGCTACTGCGGCTGTTTTAGATACCATTAAAGCCTTTGGCATAACCGAACTGGAAGGAGAGGGACCTAAAGGTATGCCCAAAGAGGAATTTAAAAAACTCTGCGATGAGCGTGGTATCAAAATACCATCCATAGGTGCAGGATATGATGATATTGTTAAAGACCCAGAAAGCGTGGTGAAAATGGCTAAAACATTGGGTGCAAGTTATGTTATGGTAGCCTGGATACCTCACAAAAAGGAATTTACACTGGAAGATGCCAAAAAAGCCGCAGCCGATTTTAACCGCGTTGGTAAAATATTAAAACAAAGCGGACTTACCTTTTGCTATCATAACCATGGTTACGAATTTGGTAAGTACGAAGACGGAACCCTGTTTGATTATATTGCCAAAAATACCGATCCTAAATATGTGTCGTTTGAGATTGATATTCTATGGTCATTTCATGGCGGGCAGGATCCGGCGCAGCTGATCAATAAGTATCCTTCGCGCATGAAGCTGATGCACCTGAAAGATATCAGGAAAGGTGTTGCTAATGACTTAACCGGTGGCACCGATACTAGGAACGATGTGGCGCTGGGAACAGGACAGATCAATATACCGGAAGTGTTAAAGGCGGCAAAAAAAGCTGGCATCAAGCATTATTTTATTGAAGATGAAAGTCCGTCATACAGTACCCAGATACCGGTAACCATTGCTTATATTAAAAGCTTAACTTATTAACCAATACCCCATGGCTGATAACTCATTAAACAGAAGACAAGTGTTAAAAACTATTGGTTTGGCGGCAGGCGCAGCTGCTTTGGGCGGCACGGCTTCGGCAGCAATTAAAGTGGAAAAAAATGACCATGATTTTCTGTACTCCTTAAATATGAGCACCATAAGGGGGCATAACCTTGGTTTTGTTAAAGAGCTGGAAACAGCAGCTAAAGCGGGTTATACTTCGGTAGAGATATGGATGGATACACTGCAAACTTATCTTAAAAATGGGGGTACACCCGCTGAAGCTAAAAAGATAATTGACGGGCTGGGTATTACGGTACAGAACGCGATAGGCTTTGCCCAATGGATAGTTGATGACGAAGCGACCCGCAAACAGGCATTAACACAACTGCAGGGCGAAATGGAGCTGCTGGCTAAAATTGGCTGCAAAAGAATAGCCGCCCCACCGGCCGGTGCCACCAAAGGTGAAGTAATAAACCTGGATGTAATTACCGAACGTTATCTCACCATATTAAAAATGGGTAGAGAAACCGGCGTAATGCCTCAACTGGAAATGTGGGGCGGCTCGGTAAATCTTAAACATATAAGCCAGGTAATGTATGTGGCCATCCAATGCGGCGATGCCGATGCTCGTGTGCTGCTTGATGTATTTCACGTTTATAAAGGCCAGTCAGCGGTAGAAAGTTTGCAATTTGTGGGCAAACCTGCGCTGGAGATTTTTCATGTAAATGATTATCCGTCGGGTATCAGCCCGGAGCAAATATCAGAGCCCGACCGCGTATATGTTGGAGACGGCGTGGCTCCTGTAAAACGTATTTTGCAATTGGTTAAAAAGCCGCAGAGCCCACTTATTATATCATGCGAAGTGTTTAATAAAAGCTATTATGCCCAGGATGCCTTGCTGGTAGCTAAAACCGCGCTCAAGAAAATGAAGGCCGTAACGGCGGAAGTTTAGTCTTTCTTTAAAAGGGGGGATTAATCTTATTCCCCCTTATTTTACCTCCTTTGGGGTATCAATAAATAAATTTCACTGTATTTTTTATTTCTATATTTGCATCGCTTTTGGTTCCCATTACCATAATTGGTTTTGGGATTAAAAGGGAATCCGGTGTAACTCCGGAACTGTCCCGCAGCTGTAAGCTCTTTTTAACCGATGTCCATTCTTTAGCCACTTTTCGCCTTGTGCGGATGGGAAGGCCGGAATATCGGGGAGTAAGTCAGAAGACCTGCCATTGCATTATATGTATTCATAGCTTTCGGGGATTGAAGCTGGAATGAGGATACCTCACGCGTATTTCCATTTGTTATACCCTGTTTGCTGTTTGTTTAATTTTTTACGAACAGAAAATATTGCAACACCTGTACCATTATTTGCGTACGCTGGTTTTACCTGTTTGCTTTGTAGCAATGCAGGGAGTGTTTTGCGGCAACCTGTTGGCGCAAAACTCAGACACAGCACGATCAGTATCAAAAGATACCTTAAAAAACCACCATCTTAAGGAGGTTTCCATACGCGCCGCGCGCTTATCCCTCCGCAATATATCGGCCACTCCAGTGCAGATACTTAGGGGCACAGATCTCGAAAAACTGAACAGCCTTTCCGTTGCCGATGCGCTCAGGTTTTTTTCGGGTGTGCAGATAAAAGATTATGGCGGCATAGGTGGGCTCAAAACCATTAACGTGCGCAGCCTGGGCACCAATCACGTAGCTGTTTTTTATGATGGCGTGGAATTTGGCAACGCCCAGAATGGACAGGTCGACCTCGGCAAATTCTCGCTTGATAATATTGAAGAAATAGACCTGTATAATGCGCAAAAAAGCAGCATTTTTCAACCGGCCAAAGGTTTCGCGGCAGGGGCTTCTCTTTACCTGGTTGCCAAACAACCCAATTTTGAAGCGGGCAGCCGTACCAATGGTAAACTCAGCTTTAAAACAGGTTCATTCGGGTTGGTAAATCCGTCATTGTTGTGGCAATATAAGTTGAGCGATAATTTATACAGCAGTATCAGTACCGAGGTAACGCATGCCAACGGCCGGTACAAGTTCAGAACAACCAATGGCAATACTGGTTATGATACTACAGCGATAAGGCATAACGGGGATATTGACGCGCAGCGTGTAGAAGCCGGGTTATACGGTAAACTGAAGGACAGCGCCTCGTGGACACTTAAAGGTTACCTGTACCATTCTGACCGGGGATTGCCAGGGCCTACGGTAAATAACAATTTTGAATCTAAACAGCGGCAAAAGGAAAGGGACGTTTTTGTACAGTCGGGCTATAACAAAAAATTCAGCGACAGTTATAGTCTGATGCTGGGCGCCAAGTACTCAGACGATTATACGCATTATTTTGATCCGGAAATAACTACTACAAGGGGGCTGCTCGAAAATAAATATGATGAGCATGAACTGTACCTGTCGGCAGCTAATAAATTCCGTATTAACTCCTTTTGGAGCGTCGCGCTTTCTGCCGATTACCAGAGGAATTCCCTTGATGCTACACAGAACGACTCGGCCCTGTATCGGTTTGTTCGCCCGGTACGCAATACCATCCTAACAGTTTTGGCTACCGAACTACATTTTAAGCGTTTTAACGCGCAGGCCAGTTTGCTGGGTACGTTTGTAAACGACCAGGTTGATACGCTGCAGGCCGCGGGTAAAAAAACAAAATATACGCCTACGGTGCTGTTATCATGGCAGCCACTTAATAACCCCGATTTCAGGCTGAGAGGTTTTTATAAAAGCATTTTCCGGCTGCCAACTTTTAACGATCTGTATTACACCTTTATAGGTAACTCTTTTTTACGGCCCGAGTATACCAAACAGTACGATTTTGGTTTTACCTATAATAAAACTTTTCGCCAGCATACCCTCATCAACTTCGCTGTTCAGGCCGATGCCTATTATAACCAGGTAAAAGATAAAATAGTAGCCATTCCGGGCCTCAATCTTGCCCGGTGGACGATGTACAACCTCGGTTTGGTGCACATCAGCGGACTTGAAATAAATTCGCAGGCTACATGGCAATTGCCCGGTGAGGTGTTTATCAATACGGGCATCAGCTACACCCATCAAAAAGCGATAGATGTAACCGATCCAACCGATGTTAATTACCGGCAGCAGATACCTTATACCCCGCTTCACAGCGGCTCGGTATTGGTTGGTGCCGAATGGCGCAAGTTTGCCTTTAACTACAGCTACATTTACGTGGCCAGCCGGTATGATTCAAAAGTAAACTCTCCCGAAAATTACTTACAGCCCTGGTATACCAGTGATGTGAGTTTTTCCTATACCACCACATATAATAAGCATAAAATCAGGCTCACCGGCGAGGTAAATAATGTATTTAGCCAATACAATTATATAACGCTTAACTATCCTATGCCCGAGCGTAACTACCGTTTCACCATAAGTTCAACTTTTTAAACCTATGAAAAGTATAAATCATAAAATACTGTATTTATTAGGATGTATCATCCTCATTTACAGTTCTTGTCGTAAAAACCAGGCGCCGGTTCCCGAAAAAGAGACTGTTGTTACTCCCCCGCAAGACACTACCAGCGCGGGGGATACTTTAGTGAACCACGCCAAAGGTTTTTACCTGCTCGATGAAGGTAACATGGGTTCCAGCAAGGCATCGCTTGATTATTTTGATTACCTGTCCGGAACGTTTCGTAAAAATATCTACGGAACGGCTAACCCACAGATACCAAAAGGTTTGGGCGATGTTGGTAATGATGTTGGCGTATACGGCTCAAAGGTGTACATCGTGGTTAACAACTCCAACAAGGTTGAGGTGCTCGATCTGAAAACCAATAAGCGGATCAATCTCATCAATATCGCTAACTGCCGCTACGTTACTTTTCATAATGGCCGTACCTACGTTAGCGCCTATCTGGGTAAAGTGGGCGATCCGCATGCCCCTAATGGCGCTGTTTATGAAATTGATACCGCATCGCTGCAAATTACCCGCAAGGTAACCATTGGCCGCCAGCCCGAAGAAATGGCCATAGTAGGCGAAAAGATGTATGTGGCAAATTCAGGGGGATATAGCCCGCCGGATTATGAACGTACGGTTTCAGTGATTGATCTGGCCACTTTTACCGAGCTGAAACGTATCGACGTTGCCATCAATCTCGACCGTGTAAAGGCTGATAAATATGGCGATGTATATGTAACCTCCCGCGGCGATTATTATGATATATCATCCAAACTATTCGTCATTGATACCAAAACCGACCAGGTTAAAAAGCGCTTTGATTTTGGCGTAAGCAACCTGTGGATTGATGGCGACACCGCCTATATGTACAGTTATGAATTTAGTTACAAAACGGGCAAAAATACCACTACCTACACCATGCTCAATGTAAAGGACGAAACGGTGATACCCGGCAAATTTATTACCGATGGAACTGAAGTGCAGATACGCGTACCCTATGGCATTGCTGTAAATCCGTTTACCAAAGAAGTATTTGTTACCGATGCCAAAGATTATATAACACCGGGGACACTGTACTGCTTTGATCCAAAAGGGAAGAAAAAATGGTCGGTACAAACCGGTGATATTCCCGGGCACTTTGCATTTGTTTATTAAAAAATATTAACAATTAACCTATAAAATGAAACACTTGAACCTTAATCGTAGCATGCTCATTCCGCTTATTGTTTTGCTGGGCTTTGCTTTAATGCAATCTTGCAAAAAAGAAGTTGTCGAAGTTGAAAAGCTCCGGGTAGATACCCTTGTTAAACGGGATACCCTTATCCGGCGCGATACCATTATAAAAAATGATACCACCATTGTTATTGTAAGGCGCGACAGTATCATTATCCGCCGTGATACTATATACATCGGAATGCCCTATATCAAAGCGCCAATACGGTCTGCAACAGCCGGCAGTAACCTTTATATTACCTCGTTTTTTGAATATATGCCTGCTCCGGGGCAGTTTATTAACACCGGCTTTGGAACCATTGACGAGGCCAAGCTCATTTTAAAAAACAAGGACAACCTGTTAACGCTGGGCGCATGCGGCGGTTACGTGGTATATGGGTTTGACCATACGGTTTTAAACGTATCCAACAAGGAAGATATAATTGTGTATGGTAATGCCTTTAACATGTTTGCGGAGCCGGGAGTAATCTGGGTAATGGCCGATGAAAACGGTAATGGCAAGCCCGATGATACCTGGTATGAATTAAAAGGCAGTCAGTATGGTAAAGAGGGTTACATACGTAATTACGCCGTAACCTACACCAAACCAGCTTCAGATGCTGATGATATCGCCTGGAGTGATAACCAGGGAAATACCGGATTTGTAAAAAAGAATATTTTTAATACGCAACCATACTGGCCGCAATGGATCACCGCAAATCAATATACCCTTACCGGCACTCAACTACCATCGTCTAATGTTGACGACAGCAACCCGGAGTACATCACCAGCCGTGCTTTTGACTATGGTTATGCCGATAATACCCTTGATGGTGATAAGGTTGACATCTCCAACGCTATTGATAAAGATGGCAAAAGGGTAAAACTCAAAGGCATTGATTTTATCAAGATACAAACCGGGATACTATATGATATGGGCTGGCTCGGCGAGCAATCCACCGAAGTATTTGGCATAGCCGATCTGAGTATGGTAAACTAAAATGAATAATAAATCTGAACAATAAATAACACTTAAAAACAGCATGAAAAATTTAACAACTACCTTGAAAAAGCTACCGTACGTTTTGCCCGTATTATTAATGGGTATCATAAGTTCCTGCAGCAAAGATGCCAACACTCCCGTTCCTGCCGAAACCTCGGGTACATCCAAAACACTTGCCACACAAGCTGCCGGAAAATACGACAATGGCTTTTTTCTGATAAACGAAGGCTGGTACGGGCACGGAACCGGAACAGTAAGCTTTTATGATTATGGAACCGGAACTATATCTGATAGTCTTTTTACAAAAGAAAACCCGGGTAAAAACCTTAACCCAGCAACAAGCACCTTGCAATACGGCACAATTTTTAACGACAGGTTGTACCTGGTAAGCAAAGTAGGCGGGCCTTTAGTTGTTGCCAATCCGCATACCTTAAAAGAAATATCCCGCATTGCCGCCAAAAGCGGTAATGATTTCAGGGCCTTTGTAGGTATCGATTCTGCAAAGGGGCTCTTAAGTACCGGTTCAGGTGTTTATCCTATTAATTTAAGCACACTGGCACTGGGTACTAAGCTTAGCGGTGTTACCGGCCAGGTTGGCGACATGATAAAGGCAGGTAACTATGTATTTGTATTATCGCAATCAAATGGGGTTGTAGTGCTTAATGCTACGACTAATGCTGTTGTTAAAACAATTACGGGCATGTTGGTTGCATTTACAAAAAGCAAAGATGGCGCTGTATGGGCTGCAGGTGGCACACAGCTTGTGCGTATTGACCCAGCTACATTAGCAGTACAAACCGTAACAGTACCTTTCCAGATATATGGTTCATGGGCCGCATGGCACCCTGGTTCAATAACAGCATCTACCACCGAAAACGCAATTTTCATAGCACGCAACGGAACATTCTCAGGCGGTACCCAAATTTATAAATATACAGCAGCAAACAGTGCGTCGTTTACTACGCCGTTTATAACCATACCTACGGGCAGGGAGTTGTATGGCTCAGGCATTGGCTATAGTGTTGGCCGTGATCAATTGATTGTAAGTACAGTACATTCCGGCTTCACTACAAATTACTCCTTTAATGATCTGGTTATTTATAACGCAGCAACCGGAGCTCAAATAAAAGACATTGCTTATAATGGGTATTACTTCCCCTCAATAGCTGTATTTCATTAAATAATTAAAGTATTTGTAACTAAATGTAAGTTATTAAAGTAAAAAAGCTGCCATTGGCAGCTTTTTTACTTTAATAATAAAATGAACAATAAAAATGAAGCTGTTTATGGTGAATAAGCTGAAATTTATATCAATTTATGAACAAAAATAAAATAGCTGTTTAAATTATTTTTAGAAGTTAAAATAAACAATAGTTTAACCCGTGTCATGCAGTCTTTTTTTTTAGTAAAATGGTTTAAGAATGTTCCAATTGCAAAGAAGCTTTACTTTACCATAGGTATCATGGCTTTTTTGATAATAGTGGAATTGTTTACACTTAGTTTTGCTATAAAAACACTGTCGGCAGTACGCTCTTATGTTGGCGGTGAGGGGCTTTGGTCAAAAGCACAAAAAGATGCATTGGCTCATTTGCGCATTTATGCATACTCGCATGACGAAAAGGATTATGAAGCCTTTCGGAACTTTTTGCAGGTACCTATGGGCGATGGTTTGGCAAGGGCCGCTCTCGAAAAAACACCTCCCGATTATGAAATGGCCCGCAAAGGGTTTTTAGCCGGTCGCAACCATCCTGATGATATTGATGGCATGATTAAATTAATGCTTCGTTTTAGCGAGGTAAAGTATTTAAAACAGACCATATTTTACTGGAAAAAGGCCGAAAGCATATTAATGAAGCTGTTACCCATCAGTGAGCGTTTGCACAAAGGGATAATTTCAAGAACAATAACTACAGCCGAAACACATCAATTTCTTAGTTATATAACGGGCATAGATAAAGCCATCACCCCAATGGAGGATGGATTTTCTTATAGTCTGGGCGAAGGCTCGCGATGGTTTGAAAATCTTGTGCTCGGAATATTGATTGGGCTGGCAATTACGGTAGAATTTACGGGGATACTTATTGCCATTTCCATAAGCCAGGGCATTCAAAAAGGTTTAAAAGAAATCATAACCGGAGCTGAAAAAGTATCGAAAGAATTATTTGATACCCGGGTAAAGGTATACTCGCGTGATGAGATTGGTGTTTTAGCCGTGGCCTTTAACCAAATGACCGATAAACTGGAACATACCATCTCTGATTTAAAAGATTCGAGGATCAAGGAGCGAAGGCTGAACGACAGGGCCGAGGCATCTGAAAAAATTAAACAGGTGTTTATCGCCAATATGAGCCATGAAATTTTAACGCCAATGAATGCCATTGTGGGCTTTGCAGTTTTGCTTCAGGAATCGGAAATGAACAACGAGCAGAATGAATATATCAAGGCTATTATTAAATCGGGTGAATTTTTGAAAAGCCTGATAAATAACATACTTGATATTTCAAAAATAGAAGCAGGTAATGTTCAACTGGAACGGAAGTCAATTAATATTCGCGACATTGTTTACAATGCCATGAATATGCTAACCCCTCTGGTAAATAAAAAGGCGCTGCATATACATCATTATATTCATAAAGATGTTCCGCAGCAGGTTTTGGGCGATGAAATGCGTTTAAGCCACATTTTGTTGAACCTTATCTCCAATGCTATAAAATATACACTGGTAGGGTCTGTTTTTATTGAAGTATATATTATTGATGATACCGAAGATATTGTATGGTTAGGATTTAGCGTTCAGGATACAGGTGTTGGTGTCCCTGCCGAAAAGCAGGGTAAAATATTTGAAAGCCTTGATCAGGTACGCCAAAACCATGAGCTTGGCGGTATAGGTCTGGGGTTAAGCATGGCCAAGCATCTGGTTGATTTGCATGGCGGGGATATATTTATAAAATCGAGCACACCCGACGGCTCTGATTTTAGGTTTTTATTGCCTTTTTATAAATGCGGAACGATGCCAGATAACCAATATGAACCAGCCACGGTTGCTATTGATAACGACATCATGAAAGATGAAGTTAAAAACGCCCGGATATTGGTTGCCGAGGATAATCATTTAAATCAGTTGCTCATTATTAAAGTTCTGGAAAAACGAGGCTATCAGGTGCATGTAGCCGACAATGGCAAGATTGCCCTGGCAATGCTAAGTAAAAATAGTTATGATATTATATTGATGGATCTGGATATGCCCGAATTAAATGGATATGAAGCAACTGAGGCCATCAGAAACTGGGGCGATGAAAAAAGCGCCATCCCAATTATTGCGATAACAGCACATGCCACTCGCGAAGTAATGGAAAAATGTATTCATTTTGGCATGAATGATTTTATAGCTAAACCTTTTGATGCGAATGATCTGCACCAAAAAATAATGTCATTCCTGATGCTGCATCAATAAAATTCTTCATTTTTATAATTCTATATATTTGGAATATAGGCTGTAACATTACTACCTTTCAGCCATCTAACTAAAAATTATACCGTATTTAGCGGCTGATATTGTTTTGCCCTAAATTTTTCACGATTATATTACCTATGATGTTCTTCAAAAGATCCTGTAAAAACAATAAAATAACTTTGTCCAAAAACGTAGCGTTGGTTTTCACTACCGTTTTATCGGCGGGCATTTTAGCTTCCTGCGGAGACAGCAAAAAACAAGGCGCCGGCGGTCAGGGCGAACAGATATTAGATTATAAAGTACTTACCTTGCAACCACGGCAGGCCACTTTAAATGTTGATTATCCTGCCAGTATACAGGGGCAGCAAAACATTGAGATCAGGCCCAAAGTTGATGGTTATGTTGAAAAGATATATGTTGATGAAGGCTCGATAGTAAAAAAAGGTCAGCTGCTTTTTAAAATAAACGCACCGCAATATGAACAGGAGGTACGCACCGCACAGGCCGGCATTAAAACAGCCGAGGCCGATTTGAGCCTGGCTAAGATGCAGCTGAATAAAGTTAAACCGCTTGTTGAAAAAGATATTATCAGCCATTATGAACTGGAATCAGCCGAGTATACCGAGCAATCAAAAGCGGCTGCCTTGGCACAAGCCAAAGCAAGTTTAGTAAATGCAAAGGTTAACTTGGGTTATACCACCATTACCAGCCCGGTAAATGGCGTTATTGGCTCACTGCCATATAAATTAGGCAGTTTGGTAACCAGCAGCACTACTGATCCCTTAACTACGGTTTATAATACCTCCAATATTTACGCCTACTTTGCAATGAACGAAAAGCAATTGCTTGACTTTAGTAAAGACAGCACGGGCACAAGCACTTTCAAGGCGAAATTGAGTAAGCTCCCCAACGTATCGCTGATATTGTCTGATGGTACAACTTATGGACATACCGGTCGTGTGGAAACGGTTAACGGGCTCATTAACACAGCTACCGGTGCTGCCAACGTAAGAGCCGATTTTCCCAATCCCAGGGGACTTATCCGCAGTGGCAGCAGTGCTACGGTGCGGATCCCAAATACCATTAAGGCGGGTTTACTTGTTCCTCAAAGCGCTACTTACGAGTTGCAGGATAAACGCTTTGTTTACCTGGTTGACAGTAAGAATAAGATAAAAAATGTTGCAATTACGGTAATGGATAATACCGCCGGACAATTTTATGTAGTAACTGGCGGTTTGCATGCCGGTGATAAAATAGTATTGGAAAGTGCCACTAATTTAAGGGACAGTACCACTATTAAACCTACCGCGGTAAGCGCCGGATCGGTTTATGGTAACCTTAAGTAATTGACCTTTAATTTATCAATCCTGTAAAAGCGCTATCATGCTTAAAAAATTTATAGAACGCCCGGTACTGTCAACTGTTATCTCGGTTTTACTACTGATACTGGGTATATTGGGTCTTATTAGCGTACCTATATCTCAATACCCTGATATCGCGCCCCCAACGGTGCAGGTACAGGCTTTTTACAACGGCGCCAATGCTGATGTGGTGCTCAAGAGTGTGATCATTCCACTTGAAGAACAGATCAACGGCGTGGAGAACATGACCTACATGACCTCTTCCGCCAGTAATGATGGTTCGGCGTCAATAACAGTTTATTTTAAAGTAGGAACCAATCCCGACCTTGCTGCTGTAAACGTACAGAACAGGGTTTCGCGCGCTACCAGTTTATTGCCGCTTGTAGTAACACAATCTGGTGTTACGGTAGCCAAAAGCCAGAGCAGTAACCTGATCATATTTTCATTATACAGTGAAAACAGAACTTACGACGAAACATTTCTGCAAAATTACGCCAAGATAAACCTGGTGCCCCAGATACAGCGTGTTACCGGGGTGGGCGACGCCCAGGTATTTGGTTCAAGGGATTACTCTATGCGGATATGGCTGAAGCCCGATGTAATGTCGCGCTATGGTTTGGTTCCGGATGATATTACAGATGTGCTGAATGAACAGAACATTGAGGCAGCCCCAGGTAAGTTTGGCGAAAATAGTAACCAGTCTTTTCAATACGTGATCAGGTATAAGGGGCGGCTTCAAACTGCGGCCGAATTTGGCAACATGATCATTAAATCGGTAGGTAACGGACAGTTGCTGCGTTTAAATGATGTGGCCCGCGTTGAATTAGGCTCGCTCGATTATTCCTTCCACATCATCACCAACGGCTTACCCTCGGTAGGTGTGGCCATCAGTCAAACGGCAGGTTCCAACGCCAGGGAAGTTATTAACCAATCAAAAAAGATCCTTGACGAAGCTTCAAAAACCTTCCCCAAGGGAATGAAGATCGCTTACCTGGTTGATGCCAATGAACTTTTAGATGCTTCTATTGAAAAAGTGATCAGCACATTGGTTGAAGCCTTTATACTCGTGTTTATTGTGGTATTTGTCTTCCTGCAAGATTTCAGATCGACACTAATCCCCGCAATTGCGGTACCGGTAGCTATTGTTGGTACTTTCTTTTTCCTGAACCTGTTTGGTTTTACCATAAACCTGCTTACACTCTTTGCGCTGGTACTGGCCATAGGTATTGTGGTTGATGATGCCATTGTCGTCGTCGAGGCGGTGCACGCCAAGCTCGATCAGGGTTATAAATCTGCACGCCGGGCCTCTATTGATGCCATGAGCGAAATATCGGGAGCTATTGTTTCCATTACGCTGGTTATGTCGGCAGTGTTTTTGCCGGTAACGTTTATATCGGGTTCTACCGGTGTATTTTATAAGCAGTTTGGTATAACGCTGGCAGTAGCCATTTTGCTTTCAGCGGTAAATGCGTTAACCCTCAGTCCCGCTTTATGTGCGCTGTTTTTAAAACCACATAAAAAGGGGGAACCCAAGCATGGTTTTATTAACCGGTTTTACACCATCTTCAACGCATCGTTTGAGGCGGTAAGCGGCAAGTATAAAAAATCGGTAAACTTTTTGGCCCATAAAAAATGGATTGCAGTTATGGCTGTAGTGATCTTCGCCGCTACGCTGGTTTACCTGGTGAAAACCACGCCATCCAGCTTTGTACCTAACGAAGACCAGGGTGTTGTGTTTGCTGCTATTAGCCTGCCGCCGGCATCGTCAATGGAGCGTACCGATGCCTTTGCCAACAAAATAGATAGTATAGGCCATACCTTCCCGGCAGTAGAAAGCACGCTTAAACTGGTAGGCTTTAACTTCATAGCGGGGTCGGGCAGTGCTTATGCCATGGTGATCATGAAGCTGAAAACCTGGGAACACCGTAAAGATAAAAACGATAGCCAGGAAAGTATTATCGGGCAGCTCTACGGCAAAACCAGTGGGCTGCGGGAAGCTACCGTGTTTTATTTTTCGCCACCTACATTGCAGGGATTTGGCAACGCCGACGGTTTTGAATTTCAACTGCAGGATAAAGGCGGCCATACCGTGAATGAACTGTATAAGGTAAGTAACGATTTTATAGCCGCACTGGGCAAACGTCGTGAAATTCAAAACTTGAACTCGTCGTTCAATCCCAATTTTCCGCAGTTTCAGGTTGATATCAATGTAGCCAAATGTAAGGAGGCTGGTGTGACTGTAAATTCGGTATTGAATACCTTGCAAGGGTATTATGGTGGCCTGTATGCCTCCAACTTTAACCAATTTGGTAAACAATACCGTGTAATGGTGCAGGCCGATTATGATTACCGCGCCAACGAAACTGGCTTAAGCAAAATATTTGTGCGTAACAGTGCCGGTACTATGGCACCTATTTCGTCGTTTATCTCGCTGAAAAGGGTGTTTGGTCCGGAATCTATATCTCGTTTCAACTTGTTTACGGCTATTTCGGTATCAGGACAGCCTAATCCGGGTTACAGTACAGGCGATGCTATTAAAGCGATACAGGAAACCGCTTTGGAGAGCTTACCTGCAGGTTATGGCTACGAGTTTTCGGGTATTACACGTGAGGAATTAAGCACAGGTACACAGTCGGCCTACATATTTATGCTTTGCCTGGTGTTTGTATACTTTTTGCTAAGTGCGCAGTATGAAAGCTATATACTGCCGTTCGCTGTATTGTTCTCATTGCCCGTAGGTCTGGCAGGTACTTACCTATTTGCAAAGATCTTTGGTATCGATAGTAATATTTATTTACAGATATCACTCATCATGCTCATCGGTTTGCTGGCCAAGAACGCTATCCTGATAGTAGAGTTTGCGCTGGAAAGAAGAAGATCGGGCATGGACCTGATACCAGCCGCCATAGCAGGTGCAGAGGCTCGTTTACGCCCCATCCTGATGACCTCCTTTGCCTTTATATTCGGTATTATGCCGCTGATGGTTTCGAGCGGGGCGGGAGCCAATGGCAACCGGTCTATAGGTACCGGCGCGGTAGGAGGCATGTTTGTAGGTACAGTGTTCGGTGTATTTGTGATCCCTATATTGTTTATTATTTTTCAGCACCTGCAGGAAAAAGTAAGCGGGAAGCGAAAGCATGATGAAGAAGATGACGATGATGCAATTGAAATAGAAAAGGCCCATTAATCGTCGGTTAAAAAGATCAGTTATGAACAGAAATTGTTTAAAGTATATATTTTTATTGACCTTGCTTTCGGCGGCGTTATTTTCCTGCCGGATAACCAAAAGCTATAAGCGGCCGGATGTAAATACCAATGGCCTGTACCGCGACCAGCAATCAACAGATACCGCCACAATGGCTTCTGTGCCATGGCAAAGCCTGTTTGCCGATACCATTTTAAAATCATTGATACAGGAAGGTTTAAGCAATAACCTCGACCTTAAAACCGCTGTACAAAAAATTCTGGAAGCACAGGCTGCTTTGCAGCAAAGTAAGGCAGGCTTTTTTCCAAGTTTAAGTGGTAATGCAAGTGTGCAACGGTCAAAACAATCTCAGGCAGGTTTAAATTTTCCTCCGGGCATTAATATCAACACCTTAACTACCACTTATCAAGCCGGCTTAAGTACTTCCTGGGAGGCCGACGTATGGGGTAAACTAAGCAGTACCAAACGGGCTGCCCTTGCAAGCTTTTTGCAAAGCGATGCCGCTAAACGGGCTGTTCAAACCCAACTGATAGCTGATATTGCAAATAATTATTTTAGCTTGCTGGCCCTCGATAAGCAACTGGAAATAACACAGCAAACTTTGAAAAACCGCATCCAGGATGTGGAAACCATGAAAGAGTTGAAAGCTGGAGCTGTTGTGAATGGTGCCGCCGTGGTACAAAGCGAAGCCAACCGTTATGCTGCCGAGGTATCGATACCGGATATTAAGAGAAGTATCCGTGAAACAGAAAATGCTTTAGATATTTTGCTTTCAAGACCGCCCGGCCCAATAACACGTAGTACCCTCACAGATCAAAAGGTAGTAATTGAACTGCAAACCGGGATACCAACGCAGCTGCTAACTAACCGACCGGATGTACAGCAAAGTGAGCTTGCTTTCAGGGCCGCGTTTGAGAATACCAATTTAGCGCGTACTTATTTCTATCCATCGTTTACCATAACGGCTTCGGGCGGATTATCTACCCTAAGTTTAAAAGATTTTTTCAATAAATCTATATTCTATAACGCTGCAGCTGGGTTAACACAACCCATTTTTAACCAGGGAATAAATAAAGCTCGATTGCATACCGCGCAAGCCCAGCAACAGGAAGCATTAAACAGTTTTCAAAAAACTTTACTTGTGGCCGGGCAGGAAGTTTCAAACGCCCTATATGCGCATGAAACAGCTGTAGAGAAGCAAGATGCGCGCAGCAAGCAGATCATAGCCCTGCAAAAATCTGTTGACTATACTCAGGAATTATTACGATACAGCTCGGCAACCAACTATACCGATGTACTCACCTCTGAACAAACCCTGCTGGCCGCCCAGCTAAGCGGCGTAAGCGACAAACTACAGGAACTACAAGCCATTGTGAACCTTTACCGCGCCCTCGGCGGTGGATGGAGGTAAGCTCATAGGACTTGCGCCAGTAGATAGACCCATCAATACAATGATAATCATAGCCCGGACTCATTAGAGTTCGGGCTTTTTCTTTTTACTGCATCCGTATTAATTATAAATTGAAATGATACCTATTAATTAAGTATTTATTAAGGTTTTTTTAATAGCGGGGCGCTTAATTTATAGTAATAACCAATTGTAACTGAGTGGCTTTATCCTCAAAGCTTCCGGACTTATTGACTGTAATATCTATGAAAATTTATGTTTTTGTACCCCCTTAGGGTTAAATGCGCCTATTCTTGAGTATTAACCAACATCAAACCAATTATTAAACATTTAAATTATGAATCTGAAAAATATTAAAGCCATATTTTTATTATCCTTATTGGCTATAATAAGCAGCTGCTCAAAAAAGGATCTTAAAAGCAATTCATCAATCGCCCCTGATGGGAAAAGTAAAAAAACATTCTCCTCGCCGGTAGGTGATGTGGTGGGGAAGATAACGGTGGGCTACCAGGGCTGGTTTGCTGCCATTGGCGATGGTTCGCCAATTAACATTTGGTGGCATTGGGCGCCGAATGCAAGCCAGGCACCATCAACAAATAATATAGGCATCAAATCATGGCCTGATATGCGTGAGTATACCAGTTCGTATCAAACGGGTTTTGCTAATTTGAATAATGGAAGTCCGGCAAAATTATTCTCATCTTTTAATGATCAAACTGTAAATGTACAGTTTCAGTGGATGCAGCAAAACAATATAGACTGTGCCGCCCTGCAACGCTTTAACCCTACTGGTGGGGAAGGACCTGTGCGTGACGCGATAACCGCTAAGGTAAAAACCGCAGCCGAGGCCAGTGGCCGTAAATTTTATATCATGTATGATATAACCGGATGGACGAATATGCAATCGGAGATCAAAACTGATTGGACTAATAAAATGTCGGCATATACTTCATCATCAGCCTATGCCAAACAAAATGGGAAACCGGTAGTATGTATCTGGGGACTGGGTTTTAAGGACGCTAACCATCCATTTTCTTCAGCTGTTTGTTTAGATGTGATCAATTGGTTTAAAGGCCAGGGTTGTTATGTAATAGGTGGAGTACCGGCCTCATGGCGCGATACCAACGCAATTGATATACAGCCCAATTTTTTACCAACCTGTAATGCGCTGAATATGATATCACCATGGATGATCGGCAAAATAGCCAATGTAACCGAGGCTAATAATTTTTATAACGACCATCAGGTTGGTGACCAGGCTTATTGTAATACCAATGGTATTGATTATCAGCCTTGCGTGTTGCCAGGTGATCTGCAATTGCGGCAAAGGGCACACGGCGATTTAATGTGGACCCAGTTTTATAACCTGATCAGGGGCGGTGCCCAGGGACTTTATATATCGATGTTTGATGAATACAATGAGGGGAACCAGATTGCTAAAACATCAGAAAACTCATCATTTGTTCCGGCTGGTTCTAATTTTTTATCACTGGATGAAGATGGTACAGTATGTTCGGCCGATTATTACCTTCGCTTAACCGGCGATGGGGGTAAAATGCTCAAAGGGCAAATTGGCCTTACCGCAATACGGCCAACCCAGCCGGTAGCAGGGGGTACCGGCACAGTCCCCTTCGGACAAACGGTTACCATAAAAGGTTCAAATAACCAATATGTAAGTTCTGAAAATGGTACCCAGGCCATGAACTGTAATCGCCCGGCAGCACAGGGATGGGAGCAGTTTACTGTTGTTAATGCAGGAGGCGGAAAAGTAGCTTTGCTAAATTCCGGTAAATATGTATCCTCAGAAAACGGAACGCAGGCCATTAACTGTAACCGAGCCTCCATTGGCCCGTGGGAACAATTTGACTGGGTTTTCAATGCAAACGGAACTATTTCGTTTAAGGGGAACAATGGAAAATACATTTCAAGCGAGGGCGGAACCCAAGCCATGACCTGCACACATACTACTATAACCGCTACAGAATCGTTCAGGATAAATCAATAGCGGTTTTGCCTATAAAAATAAAGCCGGTTACCATAAGGTTGACGCCGGCTTTATTTTTTTCCTCGAAGCAATACGATACCCTTATTCTGCAACAAATTTAAGCCCAACGATAGATATTACTAAAGTACTCAGGAAAAACAGGCGCCAAAAAGTGGCCGGGTCTTTAAATATTAATATTCCCGCCAATACGGTGCCTACCGCGCCTATACCGGTCCAAACAGCATACGCGGTTCCTATAGGCATGGTTTGCACAACTTTTATTAATAATACCATACTCAGGGTCATGGTTATAAAAAAACCGCCGTACCATAGGTAAGCTTCAAATCCGGTCACTTCCTTTGCTTTACTTAAACATGATGCGAATGCCACTTCGCAAAGGCCCGCAATTATTAATAAGATCCAATTCATAATATGTTATTTTTTTGTAAAGGTCGTGATGGGCATCAACCTGAAAATTAACATAGGATAAATAATGAAATTATCTGATCTCTGATCTTATCCGGCTCAAACTTACCTGTGTAATGCCAAGATAAGATGCTATGTGGCAAAGTTGTACCCTTTTGATCAGGTCGGGATTGTTTTCCAGGAGTGCCTTATATCTATCGGCAGCCATACTGAACTGCCGGGAAATTAATCTTTCTTCAACTTTGATCAATTCTATCTCGGCAAATCTTCTGCCCCAGTTAGCGATATGTATATCTTCATCAAAAAGCTTTTTCAGATCGCGTGTTTTGATATGATACAGTATACAATCTTCCAGAAGTTCAATATTTTCATATCCTGGCTTGTTTTCAACATAGCTCCGCATCGAAATAACAGTGTCACCTTCTTTACCAAACCAAAAGGTCACCTCGTTATCATATTGAAACAAATATGCTCTTACTATGCCTTTTTTAATAAAATAAACGCTTTTGCCGGTTTTCTGGGTTTCAAAAAGGATACGCCCTTTTGGCAAACTGATTTGCTCTATAGACTGCTCGAGTTTTAACGCCGATTTTTCCGGTATCACATAGATCTGATTAATGATTTGTTTAATATCCACAGTAAATGATTAGTTTTTGAAGCTGTATTCTAAGATCAGCAAAATATTGCTCAAGGTAAAAAACAACCCTTGATAATGTCTCTTCCATTTGTAAAACCTGGCTTTATAAAATAAGACAATCTAATTTTGCATAGCGTATATTTGTTAGGATTGATGCGATTTCTCCTGCTTGCCCATCATCCATATACAATTAATTTAGTTTTTAAATTTTTTTAAAAAGTAATTGTAACAAATTAAATAAGTTGCATCTTTAAAAGAATAATTGCGGATATTAACGCAATCAAAATTGTAAACCATTATTTATAACCAATGAAACGTAACTACTACATTGTAGCATTGATCATGCTGATCTTTTTTGTTATCTCGTTTTTAACCAATGTAATAGGTCCTTTAATACCAGATATTATTAAAGTATTTAAGTTGAGCTATACGATGGCGGGCGTGCTCCCGCTGGCGTTCTTCATAGCGTATGGTGTTATGTCGGTTCCATCGGCCATTATGCTCGAAACTTTTAAGGAGAAGAAAATAATGGTGGCTGCATTTATAGTGGCTTTTTTAGGCTCGCTGCTGTTGGCTACGGTTCCAAATTATTTAAGCGCCATAGTATCCTTATTCCTGATCGGCTGCGGAATGGCTATGCTACAGGTGGTGATCAATCCACTGCTAAGAACATCCGGCGGCGAAGAGAATTACGCTTTTACCTCGGTACTTGCCCAGCTTATATTCGGTTTAGCGTCTTTCCTTAGTCCGCTTGTGTACTCTTATATGGTTAAGGCATTAAAAGAAGATAATCACGGGGGCATTATGGGGCTGCTGCATTCGTTAGTCCCCGAAAATTTACCCTGGATCTCACTTTACTGGCTTTTCGTGGTTATTTGTCTTGCCATGGTCATCTTGTTGGCGTTTACCAAATTCCCTAAGGTTGAGTTGAAGGAAGATGAGCAAGTAGGCTCTTTACAAACGCACTTTGCCTTGTTTAAACAACCCATAGTTATCCTGTTTTTGGTGGCTATGTTTTGCTATGTAGGTACCGAGCAAGGCATTGCCAACTGGATATCTCAGTTTTTAAATACTTACCATGGCCTCGATCCGCAAACCAAAGGGGCTGATACCGTGGCTTATTTCTGGGGGTTGATGACTGCGGGAGGTATCCTTGGATTGTTTTTATTAAAGGTAATGGACAGTCGTAAAGTGCTTATCGGTTTCACCATATTGGCTTTGATTTGTCTAACAGCGGCTCTGTTTGGGCCAACAAATGTGGCTTTGATCGCGTTCCCGCTGGTTGGTTTTTTTGCTTCGGTAATGTATCCGATCATCTTTTCGCTTGCGCTTAATTCTGTCAGCAAAGATCACGGTTCTTTCGCGGGGCTGTTGGTTACGGCTATTATCGGAGGCGCTTTAATACCTCCTGTTATCGGCCTGCTGGGCGATGCATTTGGTTTAAGGGCGGGTATGTTCTTTTTGTACATTACCCTGGGCTATATCCTAAGCGTAGGCTTTTGGGCCAAACCGCTTATCACTAATAAAACTATCGATATAAAAAAGAAAACGGCTAATGAATAATACTAAAGTTATAGGGATTGACCTGGGTGCTACAAACATACGCGGGGCGATTGTTGAAGGCAGTTCGCTGTCAGCTATCGTATCGCAAAAAATAAAGAGTGACGGCTCTGTAGAAGAAGTGTTAAATGATATTTATAAAGTGGTTGATGCCTTATTGAAGGTAAATAACGTTGCGGCTATTGGCATTGGCGTACCCAGTGTGGTTGATGTAGCCGAAGGGATTGTTTATGATGTACAATATATACCATCATGGAAAGAAGTGCACCTAAAACAATTAATGGAAGCCCGTTACCACATACCCGTTTATGTGAATAATGATGCCAATTGCTTCGCCGTAGGCGAGTTTTATTTTGGCAAGGGCCATAATGTCGATTCGATGGTGGGGTTAACGCTGGGAACCGGTTTAGGAGCAGGTATCATGATAAACAAACATCTGTATGCCGGATCTAACTGCGGTGCGGGAGAGTTTGGGTTATTTCCGTACCGGGATAATATATTGGAGTATTATAGCAGTGGCTCGTTTTTTACTAATGTGTATGGATTAGATGGGGTGCAGGTATTTGAGGATGCTCAAAAAGGCGATGCAAAGGCTTTAGAACTTTATAAAGAGTTGGGCAAGCACATAGGTAATGCCATAAAACAGGTGATGTATGCTTATGATCCGCAATTGATTGTACTGGGGGGCTCAGTCAGGCAGGCGTATCAATTTTTTGAGCAAACCATGTGGCAGGAGATCAAAACCTTTGCCTACACAAAAACTGCCGAACGTATAAAGGTAGAAGTGTCGGAATTGCAGAATAGCGGCATTATAGGGGCCGCGGCCTTATATTATGATAGTCAACAATAAAATAGCTATAGCATGAAAAAGCTCATATTTACGCTCATTTTACCCTTTACTTTTTGCCAGGCGTTTTCGCAGTCAAGGCAGGAAAATTTTCAATTGATCTTAAAGGATGACTGGAAAATGCAGTCGGCCGTAACCGATGCGGCACCGGCCGATAAAATTTCAAAAGAAAATTACGATACCCAAAGCTGGTACAAGGTAAGCGTGCCCACAACTATAATTGCCGGCTTACTGGCCAATAAGATATATGATTTTGACCCTTTTATGGGGCGAAACCTGATGAAACTAAAAGACGCCAAATTAGACAAACCCTGGTGGTTTAGGCGTGAGTTTACCTTGCCTGCGGCAGAAAATGGTAAAAATGTGATACTGCGTTTGCATGGTATTAATTACAAAGCTAATGTATGGCTCAACGGCATAAAAATAGCCGATTCAACCCGGATAAAAGGCCCTTTCAGGATCATTCAGTTAGATGTAACCAACCACATCAATTACACTGGCAATAATGTACTTGCGCTGGAGGTGGTAAGACCATTTACGCCTAACAAATCAAGAGGCGACTTAGCAATTGACTATGCCGACTGGATACCTTATCCGCCCGATTATAACGGCGGGATAGTAAATAATATTGAATTAAAAACCTATGACAAAGTAGGAGTGCAGTACCCACTGGTTACCACCAAATTTGATCTGCCATCATTAGCCGTAGCCCATTTAACGGTAGATGCGCAAGTGACCAACTATACCAATACCGCCCAGGATGCTGTAATTAAAGGACATATTAATAATGATGTAGCCTTTGAACAAAAAGTACATTTAATGCCTAAGGAATCAAAAAATATAACCTTTACGTCCGAGGCTTTTAAGCAACTAAATATACAGAATCCGCGTATTTGGTGGCCCTGGCAGTACGGCAAGCCCGAATTGAATAGGGTAGACCTATCGGCTGAGGTTGATGGCAAAGTGGGCAATACGTTGTGGGAGAAATTTGGTATCAAACAAATGGATTCCAAACTTTTAAATAACGAATCGAGAGTGTTTATGGTGAACGGCAAACAGATCATGATCCGCGGAGCGGCATGGTCACCAGATATTTTTCAGCGCCGTTCGCCCGAAAGACAGGAGCAGGAAGTGAAGCTGGTGCGTGATATGAACATGAACATCATCCGTTCGGAAGGTAAAATGGAGGATGATAACTTTTACGACCTGTGCGATAAATACGGCATGCTGGTAATGACTGGTTGGATGTGCTGCGGCGTATGGCAGCATCCCGAGCATTGGGACGCAGCAGAGCGTAAAGTCGCCATGGCATCAGACAGCAGCGTAATGTACTGGCTGCGCAATAAAGCCAGCTTATTGGTGTGGCTTAACGGCAGCGATATGCCACCAACCGATACTTCTGTTGAGCGCGATTATCTGAAGATTGAAAAAGCCCTGAAATGGCCAAATCCCGTAATTGCAACTGCTAATGAAGGCAAGTCGAAAGTTTCGGGCTATAGCGGTGTAAAAATGGCCGGTCCTTATGAGTGGGTGCCACCTATTTATTGGGAATCTGACAGTACCCATAAATTTGGCGGCACCTGGAGTTTCGCTACGGAAATATCGCCGGGCCCGTCTATTCCTCCTTATGAAAGCCTGATCAAATTTATTCCAAAAGATTCGCTATCAACGTCTTCAGCAGCTTGGTTATACCATTGCGGTACGGGCTCGTTCGGTACAACAAAAGTATTTGACAAGGCATTAACGGAACGCTACGGGGCATCAGCAACTATTAAAAATTATATAGCCAAGGCACAGGCGCAAAACTATGAGGCCCATCGGGCTATGATGGAAGCTTACGGATTAAAAAAATACGATACCGCTACCGGTGTTGTGCAGTGGATGTTGAGCAACCCCTGGCCGGGCATCATCTGGCATACTTATGATTATTACCTGTACCCTGCAGGTACCTATTTCGGCATGAAAAAATCGATGGAGCCATTGCATGTGATGTATTCGTACAAAACAAAGGAGGTAGGTATTATTAATTCATATGCTAAAAAGTTTACCGGCTTACAGGTAAAAGCTACGGTTTATAATATAGATGGATCAATAAAATACACCAAAACTGCACCCGCTGCTGTCGACGCTGATGCCTCCAAAATGTTTTTTGCCATACCAGCCGTAACCGGATTATCGCCAACTTATTTTGTGAGGTTACAGCTTACCGATAACGCTGGTAATGTACAAAGCATTAATTGGTACTGGTTATCCCAAAAAGCAGAGGTACTGAACTGGAAGAAATCAACATGGTTCACCACCCCAGAGTCTGCTTACACAGATTATACCGCGTTGCAGCAAATACCTAAAACTGCATTAAAACTTAGCCATATACAAGGTAGCGCGGGCAGTGATAGCACCACCCATGAAGTTACCATTACCAACACCGGCAAATCGGTAGCGTTTTTTGTTCACCTGAGGGCCTTAAAAGGCAAAGAAGGGGATGATATACTACCGGTAATATTCAGCGATAATTATATATCCCTCGCTCCGGGCGAAACGAGGATAATTAAATGTACTTACAGTAATAAGGACGCGATGAACAACACTCCTTATTTCCTAACTTCGGCCTGGAACCTGGATACAGAAAAGAGTACCGGCGATGGTGATCAGTCGGGCTTTGAAGATGGGTTGCCGGTTGATTAACCACCTCTAAATCTCCTCCAGTGGGGGAGACTTGAAAAAAATATTTTAAAGCCCTCTCCTTTGGAGAGGGTTGGATGAGGTCTAAAACCCACTATCGTCCAAAGCAAAAGTGCTTTTTCGGTTTTGCCATTTCCCTTTTGTAAAATCGGGGAACTCCAGTGTTTTATTACCTTCTTTAACAGATTGCGTAGATAGCGGGGCTATTACACTCATAGTTACTGAGTCGTAAACATCAATTGGGGTTTGTTTCTTTTGTTTAACAGCCTCTACAAAGGCATTAAACACAAACCAGTCCATACCGCCATGACCGGCGCCGGCTGCCTCGGCATCGTGCTTTTTCCATAGTGGGTGGTCATACTTTTCAAACCATTCCTTCGCCGGGTCCCAAACATCGTCCTTTTTGGCTTGATGCTCAATATATACTGATTGATTTACGTCCATCCAAACACCTTTCGTACCCTGAACCCGAAAGCCAAGCGAGTAAGGGCGGGGCAAATGCGTATCGTGCGATAACATAACAGTTTCGCCATTGGCACAATTGATCATAGTGGTAGTTACATCGCCATTTTTGTAATTGATCTTAGCATTCGGGTGACCGGGAGCAAGTTCTTCTATATAAGTTGAAAGACCGCGTGCCTTTGAACTGAACGAAACCAGGCTGGTAAAACGGTTGCCATGGTTAATATCAATATAGTTCATTACAGGGCCAGCGCCATGGGTAGGGTAAAGGTCTCCGTCACGGTCAATATTGAACTGGGTACGCCATTGTGCTTCGCTTAAAGCCTTTGGCCCAAATTCCACACCTTTGCCACCATATTTACCTTTGCCATCGTTAAATAAAACATCGCGCAGGTTATGCTGATAACCACCTTCCAGGTGTATCAGTTCGCCAAACAAGCCCTGCCTGACCATGTTCAGTGCAGCCATAACATCCCTGCGATAACATACATTTTCGAGGGTCATATAAGGTATGCCGGTTTTTTCAGATGTTTTAACAATATCCCAATGCTCATCAACAGTTAAGCCTGCTATAACTTCGCAACCCACATATTTGCCGGCTTTCATGCCATCAATGGACTGCTCGTAATGGAATTGCCATGGTGTTGCAATAATTACGGCGTCAATATCATTCCGTTCAAGCAGTTTTTTATAAGCGTCGGCGCTACCGGTATATTCTTTAGCAGCAGGTCTGCCTTTTTTGGCCAGAAACTCACGGCAAATATTTAGCGAATGTTCCTGAGTGTCACATATTGCTACAATTTCTACATCATCGCGCAGTGCGCCTTCGGCGATGTGGCTCATCCCGCGTGCGCCAACGCCAATGTAACCAAGTCGTGCTTTACCGGTTACATTTGCAAATAAACTGCCCGATGGCAATATGGTAAACCCTGCCGCTGCAATTGCGCTGCTTTTTACGAATGTTCTTCTGTCCATTTATGCTAAGTATAATGTGAATTGTTTATGTGTGGTTTGCTTGTTTACAAGTGTGTTTTTCAGAAGTGAAGTTATTGATCGTATTTAAAAAAATGTTGTTTTAATTATTAAAATTATCGCGCAAACGTTTGATATATGTTGTTTTAAGCCAGACGCCGTAATGATAATGACTGAATTATGAGCTTAAAAGCGTAAATCGCTTCCAGCCAATCAATTATTGCGTAAATCGTTCGCCGATTTTTATTTATGAAAATAAGCGATAGTATTATATGAAATAGTTATTGCAGGCGAAAAAGGCCGGGCTTACAGCCCCTCAAAAAAAGCACAAACGTTTGCGCAGGGTTTTTGCCGACCAATTAAGTACGTTTGGTATAACTATTTGACCTTTATTATGCTTGATCAGATCCTTGAACTATATGGGCTCCATGTAAATGACTATAAAATTACGGAATTTGGTTCGGGACTGATCAATCATACCTGGAAGGTGTGCGGTGCCGAAAACTATATTCTTCAGCATATTAATACCGGTGTTTTTAATAACCCGGAAGCAATTGCCCAAAATGTGGCCATGCTGCAAACTTATTTAAAACAAACAGAACCCAGTTATCTTTTCGTAGGCCCGGTTAAGGCGGTATCAGGCGGGTACATGGTAAAAGCAAGCGATGGTGGGTATTACAGGCTTTTCCCTTTTATTGAAAACTCTGTAACCATTACCGAGATCAAAAATCAGAAAGAGGCTTTTGAGGCAGCTCAGCAGTTTGGAAAATTTACATATTTGTTGAAGGATTTTAACCTTGAAAATTTACATTATACACTGCCACAATTTCATGATCTGCAACTTCGGTTTGATCAGTTCAAAGAGGCTTGCAGCACTACCAATAGCAACAGGTTACTAATAGCCGACGATGCTATAAAGGAAGTTTATAAACACCAGGACATACTTTTTGTCTATCAGCAGTTATTGGAACATCATAAATTGCCGCTGCGTGTTATCCATCATGATACCAAGATCAGTAATGTATTGTTCGATAAAGACCATAACGGCCTGTGTGTAATTGATCTGGATACCGTAATGCCCGGCTATTACCTGAGCGATGTAGGCGATATGCTACGCACATACCTTTCCCCGGCCAATGAGGAAGAGCGTGATTTTAGCCGGATAGAGATCAATGAGGAATGTTTTTACGCCATTTACAAGGGCTACCTTTCGGCAATGGGTACGGCGCTTACAACCGCCGAAAAAGAGTACTTCACCTTTTCGGGCAAGTACATGATCTACATGCAGGCCATCAGGTTCCTGACAGATTTTTTAAATGGCGATGTTTATTACCATACCACCTATAAACAGCAAAACATGATCAGGGCGCAAAATCAGTTAACCCTGCTCAAGCAATTCATCAAATCAGAAAAGCGATTTAAAAAGTTTATCCAATATTTCAGTTTTAAGCATGCCAATGTGATAAATTGAATGTGATGAAAACTGGTTGGTTTAATTAAAATTCAAAAAGACTTGCCGGTTTAAAAAACTTTTACTTAGGTTTACAGCAACTTTAGGGGTGTCCTTTAATGGACTGAGATAATACCCTTTGAACCTGATGCGGTTAGTACCGCCGAAGGGAAAAGTGAAAGCAACTGTGCGCGTTGTTTTTTCCTTCCTTAAACGGGGCCATTCCTATCGTTATTTTCTTAACTAACAAATTGAATGGAAGTCACCGTAAATCAGCAGCTCTATACAATTCCGGACGGGTGCACAGTGCAAACTTTGCTATCAGATATTCTTGGCAGCCCGGCTAAGGGCATGGCCGTGGCCATTAACCAAACCATTGTTTCCAAAGCCCACTGGCAAACAGTGTTGCTCAACAACGGCGATCACATTATCATCATTACAGCTACCCAGGGCGGCTAAAAACTCACCTCCATATGAAAACAGAAAAAATTCCGACAACACAGGTACTTACTACCGCGCCATTCCCGGCATCCAGAAAGGTTTACGTGAAAGGGCAGTTCCATGACATTCATGTAGCCATGCGTGAGATCAGCCTGAGCGATACTAAATTGCACGGCCGTTTTGGCGAAACAGAACCCAATGCGCCGGTAACGGTATATGACACCAGCGGTCCGTATACCGATGTTGATGCATCCATTGATGTTAAAAAAGGTTTACCGCGTTTACGCGAACAATGGATATTGAACCGTAACGATGTGGAGCAGCTGGATCAAATATCTTCACAATACGGGCAGCAGCGATTAAGCGATGCCAGTTTAAATGACCTTCGTTTTGCGCATGTGTCCAGGCCACTACGTGCCAAAGCCGGACGTAATGTTTCACAAATGCACTATGCCAAAAAGGGTATCATCACTCCCGAAATGGAATATATTGCCATCCGCGAAAATCAGCGTATCGACTTGTTGAAAGAACAATTGAACGGGCAGTATGAGGTAATGAGCCATCAGCACCAGGGTCATAGTTTTGGGGCAAACACCCCTAAAGGATATATTACGCCGGAATTTGTACGACAGGAAGTGGCTGCCGGCAGGGCGGTTATCCCATCAAATATTAATCATCCCGAAATAGAGCCTATGATCATTGGGCGTAATTTCCTGGTGAAGATCAATGCCAACATCGGTAACTCGGCAGTAACCTCCAGTATTGAAGAAGAGGTTGAAAAGGCTGTATGGGCCTGCCGCTGGGGAGCCGATACTATTATGGACCTTTCTACCGGGAAAAATATTCATGAAACCCGCGAATGGATCATCCGTAATTCGCCTGTTCCCATAGGTACAGTGCCCATATATCAGGCTTTGGAAAAGGTTAACGGCAAAGCCGAAGACCTGACCTGGGAATTGTTCAGGGATACCTTAATTGAGCAAGCCGAGCAGGGGGTGGATTACTTCACTATTCACGCGGGAGTGTTGTTACGTTACGTGCCTTTGACTGCCAAACGGATTACCGGTATTGTATCTCGCGGTGGTTCTATCATGGCCAAATGGTGCCTGGCTCATCATAAAGAGAATTTCCTGTATACCCATTTTGAGGACATCTGCGAAATTATGAAAGCTTATGACGTCGCCTTTTCTTTAGGTGATGGTCTAAGACCAGGCTGTATTGCCGACGCTAACGATGCCGCGCAATTTGGCGAATTGGAAACCCTTGGCGAGCTCACCAAAATAGCCTGGAAACACGATGTGCAAACCATTATTGAAGGGCCGGGTCATATACCCATGCACCTCATTAAAGAAAATATGGACAAGCAGCTGGCCCATTGTGGCGAGGCTCCTTTTTATACTTTGGGTCCGCTTACTACAGATATAGCGCCGGGTTATGATCATATTACCTCGGCCATTGGCGCGGCCATGATAGGCTGGTTTGGTACAGCCATGCTGTGCTATGTTACGCCAAAGGAGCATTTGGGTCTGCCAAATAAAAAGGACGTAAAAGACGGCGTGATTACTTATAAAATTGCCGCGCACGCTGCCGATCTGGCTAAAGGGCATCCCGGGGCTCAATACCGCGATAACGCGCTGAGCAAGGCAAGGTTTGAATTCAGGTGGGAAGATCAGTTTAACCTCTCGCTCGACCCTGATACAGCCCGAGAGTTTCACGACGAAACATTGCCTGCTGATGGTGCCAAAATAGCCCATTTTTGCTCCATGTGCGGCCCTAACTTCTGCTCCATGAAAATTACGCAGGACGTGAGGGAATACGCCAAAGAGAACGGCGTAGGAGATGAAGACGCACTGCTAAAAGGTATGGAACAAAAATCAAAGGAATTTACTGAAAAGGGTAGTGAGATATACTTGTAAGTTACAAAACAATATGTCATTGCGAGCGATAGCGCGGCAATCTTATGCTGTGCGGAGGCTTACGCAGTTCGCGATTGCTTCGTCGTTCCTCCTCGTAATGACATAATTGATTTGTTAAGAAATGAGAGCTAAAAATATGTCATTGCGAGCGATAGCGCGGCAATCTCATGCTATACAGAGACCTGCACAGTTTGCGGTTGCTTCATCGTTCCTCCTCGCAATGACATAGGCGGGAATTATTGATAAAATGAAAACTTATGCAGCTAATAGTCATATCAAATCCTGAAGCTATACCGAATGAAGCGGGTATCATTAACCAGCTGTTTGAAGCCGGTTTAACCCGCCTTCATGTACGCAAGCCCGGTTATGGCGGGAAGCAGGTAGCTGCGTTGTTGACACAGATAGATGAGCCGTACCGCCATTATATAGCCTTACACCAGCATCATGCTTTAGCGCAGGACTTTGGTATAGAACGTTTGCATTATACAGAACAAGAAAGGATAAATACAGATGCCGGAAAACTGGCAGCACAGAACAAGCAAGGATACATATTAAGCACATCAATACATAACATGGCGGCATTGCCATCACTAAAGTGGTTTGATAATGCGTTTCTGAGTCCGGTATTTAATAGTATTTCCAAACCGGGATACATGACCAATCTTGCTGAAAGTTTTTATTTAGATAATCAAGGTAAAAATTTGAATGTAATTGCTTTAGGTGGTATTGATATATCAAATATAAATAAAATAAAAGCTATGAATTTTGATGGTGTGGCGGTGTTGGGAACCATTTGGAATGAACCCCAAATAGCCTTGTCTAATTTTAAAAACCTAAAACAGGAATTACAGATCCTGACTGAAAATCATGATAATAGATAAACTTCATTATATATCGCAGCAGCCCGAAGACGGCACTCACCTCACCGCAATTAAGGCCGCACTTGATGCGGGCTGCAAATGGGTACAATTGCGAATTAAAGATCAGTCGCATAATATAATTTTAGATTATGCGATTAAAGTCAGTGAGTTATGTTTTGAATATAAAGCCAAACTTATTGTAAATGATCATCCCGAAATTGCCTTAAAAGTGGGCGCTTATGGCTTGCACCTGGGCTTGCAGGACATGCCGGTAGCACAGGCCCGGGAAATTATCGGCCCGCAAATGATCATCGGCGGAACAGCAAATACTTTTAAGCACATACAGCAAAGGATTGCCGAAGGGGTAGATTACATTGGTTTGGGGCCATTCCGGTTTACCCAAACCAAGGAAAAGCTTAGCCCAGTTTTAGGCTTAAGCGGATATGAGGATATCATGCGGAAGGTACAAGCCGCCGGAATCAACACCCCCATAATTGCCATTGGTGGCATTTTGCCGGAGGATATAGAGCCGATTATGCAAACAGGACTGTACGGTGTGGCTGTGTCGGGAGCAATAACCTATGCTGCCGATGCACCGCAAACTGTAAAATCAATATACCAATCATTAAATGCCAAACTTTTAAACCAAGCATAAAATATGTTAACTATAGCCGGTAAAACTTTTAACTCGCGTTTGTTTACGGGTACTGGTAAGTTCAGCTCATCTGCTTTAATGGAGGAGGCGCTATTAGCCTCCGGGTCCGAACTGGTTACCGTTGCGCTGAAGCGTGTAGATGTAAAAAACAATCAGCAGGATGATCTTCTGATCCGCTTAAAATATCCGCATATTAATTTGCTGCCGAATACGTCTGGTGTAAGAAATGCAAAGGAGGCTGTTTTCGCGGCCCAGCTTGCACGTGAAGCTTTGGAGACTAACTGGATAAAACTGGAGATCCATCCCGATCCCAAATACCTGATGCCCGACCCGATTGAAACCCTGAAGGCTACTGAAGAATTAGCCAAAATGGGCTTTGTGGTGATGCCCTATATTCATGCCGACCCTGTTTTGTGCAAGCGGCTTGAAGATGCGGGTACTGCGGTTGTAATGCCATTAGGATCGCCCATAGGTAGCAACAAGGGGTTAAAGACGATTGATTTTTTAGAGATCATTATTAGCCAAAGCAACGTACCCGTTATTGTTGATGCCGGGATAGGTTCACCATCTGATGCTGCCAAAGCTATGGAAATTGGTGCCGACGCGGTACTGGTGAACACCGCCATTGCTGTTTCAAACGATCCGGTAAAAATGGCTGTTGCTTTTCAAATGGCTGTTGAAGCAGGGCGTATGGCATTTGAAGCAAAACTTGCATTGCCGGTTGTACATGCCATAGCCAGCAGTCCTTTAACCTCTTTTTTAGATGAGTAGTTTTAACGATATTTTTGAAACCTATAACTGGGATGATACCAAAGCCAGCATCTACGCCAAAACCTCAGCTGATGTGGAGAGGGCACTGGTTGCATCCAAACGTACATTAGAGGATTTTAAAGCCCTGGTATCGCCCGCTGCCGCTCCTTACCTCGAGCAAATGGCAGCTATTAGTCAGCAATTAACCCTGAAGCGTTTTGGAAAGGTTATACAGCTATACGTGCCGCTTTATCTGTCAAACGAGTGCAATAACATTTGTACTTATTGCGGCTTTAGCTATGATAACAAGGTGAGGCGTAAAACATTGTCGCCTATGGAAATTATGCAGGAGGTGGCGGTAATTAAGGATATGGGTTATGATCATGTGCTGCTGGTTACCGGAGAGGCTAACCTTACCGTAAACGTAGACTATTTTAAAAAAACGCTCGATCTGATCCGTCCGCATTTTGCGCATATCTCAATGGAGGTGCAACCCCTTGACCTGGAAGATTATGGGCAGTTAACGCCTTACGGCTTAAATACCGTACTGGTTTATCAGGAAACCTACCACCAGGAAGATTATAAAAAACATCACCCAAAAGGGAAAAAATCCAACTTTCAATATCGTCTCGAAACACCCGACAGGCTTGGGCAGGCTGGTATCCATAAAATGGGTTTAGGCGTACTGATTGGTCTGGAAGACTGGCGCACCGATTGCTTTTTTACCGCCCTCCATCTAAATTATCTCGAAAAACAATACTGGCAAAGTAAATACAGCCTGTCGTTCCCGCGCCTGCGCCCTTTCAGCGGCGGCCTGGAGCCCAAGGTAGAGATGAGCGACCGGGAATTGGTGCAGCTGATCTGCGCATACCGCCTGTTTAATGAGGAAGTGGAGCTTTCCATATCAACCCGGGAGTCGTCAAATTTCAGGAATAATATCATTAAGCTGGGAATAACGTCTATAAGTGCCGGTTCTAAAACCAATCCTGGCGGTTATGCTGTTGAACCTGAGGCATTGGAACAATTTGAAATTTCAGATGAACGTAGCCCGCAGGAAATTGCCAAAATGATCAGGGCGCAGGGGTATGAACCGGTTTGGAAAGACTGGGATAATTGCCTGGTAAAATAATTTGTTAAAAATGTTAAAAAAGGAAGAATTACAACGCTATAATCGCCAAATTATACTTCCGGAAGTAGGAATAAACGGCCAAAATATGTTAAAAAATGCCAGTGTACTTATGATCGGCGCCGGTGGTTTGGGATGCCCTGTACTGCAATATCTGGCGGCAGCAGGGGTAGGGAAAATTGGCATAGTTGACCGAGATGTTGTCGATATCAGTAACCTGCAGCGGCAAATATTATATAACGCCGCCGACGTTGGTAAACCAAAAGCCAGGGTAGCCAAACAAAAGCTTGAAGCCCTGAATCCTCACATTTTTATACAAGAGTATCAGGTGAAATTAAGCGCTGAAAATGCAGAAAGTATTATAAATGAGTATGATATAGTTATAGATGGCTCTGATAATTTTACTACCCGGTACCTGGTTAATGATACCTGTGTTGATTTAGGCAAACCGTTGGTGTTTGGTTCGATATTTAAGTTTGAGGGTCATGTGGCCGTTTTTAACTATCAGGGTGGCCCAAACTACCGTGATGTATTCCCCGAACCTCCGGCGGATGATGAAGTACCTAATTGCGACGAAATAGGCGTAATAGGTGTGTTACCCGGAATTATTGGCACGTATATGGCTAATGAGGTCATAAAAATTATTTGTGGCCTTGGCGAAGTTCTTTCGGGTAAATTTTTAGCCCTTAACATGCTCGACAACAGCATGACGGTTTTTAATGTGGTTAAACAAACCGGAACTACTACCCAAAAACAGCAAAGTAAAATAGAAGAGCCTGTGCTTAATCAGGAGATCAGCATGGATACGGTGAACAACTGGGTCCAGCAGGAACCAGAAAATATTTGCCTGATAGATGTGCGGGAAACGTATGAATATGAGGATTTTAACATTGGTGGAATTAATATCCCGCTGTATGAGTTAACAGAAAGGATAGATACACTTCCGGTAAATAAAAAATTGGTTTTTTACTGTCAAACCGGGCAGCGGAGCAGGATGGCTATTCAGCTTATAAAATCAAAGTACACGGGTGAAATGTACAGTGTGAAAAATGGGATATTTCAATGATGGCGGGATTATATAAATATCCGTCGGTGCTGACTATAGCGGGCTCAGATAGCGGCGGAGGTGCAGGTATACAGGCCGATCTGAAGACTTTTAGCGCGTATGGCTGCTTTGGGAGTTCGGCTATTACAGCGGTTACTGTACAAAACACAATAGGAGTGACGGCTGTTCATCATATCCCGTCAGAAATTGTATTGCAGCAGATTAAAGCTGTAATGGATGATATTAAACCTTGGGCTGTTAAAATAGGTATGATCCCCAACGCTCGAACAGCTATGGATATTGCAACCATATTGAGGTTATATCCTGATGTACCCATCATTTTTGACCCTGTAATGATATCAAGCAGCGGATACCGACTGATGGAAGATATTACGGTGGATGTTTTAAAAACTAAACTTTTTCCGCTGATAACTTTAATCACACCCAATTTGGATGAGACAAGATTAATAACAGGGTTGGATATAAAGCATATTGAAGATATGGAAGTTGCTGCTGGTTGCTTTATTGAACTGGGTTGTAACGCGGTACTCATAAAAGGGGGACATTTGGGCCAGGACAAGCTTTGTGATGTTTATCTTGATAAAAACGGAATTAAAATAAGGTTTGAATCTGTTTACATCGACAGTAACAACACGCACGGAACCGGGTGTACATTATCATCGGCTATTGCTGCTGGTTTAGCACTGGGCTATGATATGATCACCGCTATTAAAAAAGCTGAAATCTATGTTCACGAGGCAATAGCGCATGGTAAAGATGTAAAAACCGGTAATGGTCACGGTCCTTTAAATCATTTTTTTGATCCGCAACCGATGGTTAAGCTTAAGTATTGATATATCGGAAAGCTCCGATATGGTTTATATAAAGTCATATAAACGTAGCGATATATACGTTCCGTTGCAGAAGTTTTTAAATTTGAATAATATGCAGTTTGGATAGCCTTGAAAAGTGATCTGCATATAAAGAATTCAAGCAATGGACATTAAACAATCAAAAAAAATATCATATTCTATTTTAGACCTCGCCAGTGTAAAAGAAGGTCACACACCAGCGGATAGCTTTGCCGCCAGTTTCGAGTTGGCTCAACATGCGGAAAAGTTAGGCTACACCCGCTATTGGTTTGCCGAACATCATAACATGATCAATGTTGCCAGTTCGGCAACGGCTATACTTATAGGGCATATCGCGGGTGGCACATCAACTATCCGCGTAGGTTCGGGGGGGATTATGCTGCCTAATCATGCCCCGCTCATTGTGGCTGAACAATTCGGAACGTTAGCTTCCCTGTATCCCGGTCGTATCGATCTTGGCCTGGGGCGTGCTCCCGGTACCGATCAGGTTACCTCACAGGCTATCAGGGGCGCCAATTTTAACATGCCTCATAATTTTC
Source organism: Mucilaginibacter sabulilitoris (assembly GCF_034262375.1). NCBI lineage: Bacteria > Pseudomonadati > Bacteroidota > Sphingobacteriia > Sphingobacteriales > Sphingobacteriaceae > Mucilaginibacter > Mucilaginibacter sabulilitoris. The sequence continues at coordinate 5,219,011 of NZ_CP139558.1, read as the reverse complement.
CCAAGGATATTCAAAAACTTCAAAACTTTTTTTCGGATGATAACTGGGATAGTAAAGTAAGGGCTATTCCAGGTGAAGGTTTAGACATACCAATATGGATTTTAGGCTCCAGCACCGAGAGTGCACGTGTAGCTGCGGCCATGGGTTTGCCTTATGCCTTTGCAAGCCACTTTGCGCCAACACATTTTACAGAAGCTATAAGCATATATCGGGAAAATTTTCAACCATCTGAATATCTTGAAGATCCTTATGTAATGGCCTGCATAAATGTGGTAGCGGCAGATACAGAAACGGAAGCCGAGCGACTGGCAACATCAGTGCAGCAATTTTTCCTGGGTGTAATTACCGGGAACCGCAAACTTTTGCAACCACCTGTAGATCATATGAATAACGTATGGAATATCAGTGAACGTTATGCCGTAAGCCAGATGCTGGCTTACCTGTTTATTGGCGACAAGGAAAAAATAAAAAAAAGCATGCAAGCTTTTTTGCAGCAAACGCAGGTTAATGAGGTAATGGTGACTTCGCATATTTATGATCAGGCAGCGAGGATACGCTCTTACGAAATATTTTCGGAAGCGCTGAAAGAAATACAGCTGGGTTAAATAGCTGCATATTAATTATACAGATAACAGACTTTCATGATAAGTAAAGCCCTGCGGTTATACCGTGCCTGTTGCACAACTAACAGCGGTCTTTCAAAAAACACAATTGCTAATTTGGCAATTGTGTTTTTTTCTTATAAGTATTTGTTAATCAGCTGTTTGTTTTGTATATTAAAGGCATGCAAGGCAAAAAAGATTACCAGGAGAAGCTATTCATCCGATTTCAGCTTTCCGATTACGTTCCGGCTGACAATTTCTACAGGCGGTTAAGAAGCATACTTGATCTCTCTTTCCTTTATGATTCGACCGCGAAGTATTATGGCAACGAAGGCCAAAAGAGCATTGACCCTGTCGTGTTCTTTAAACTGATGCTGGTGGGTTATCTGGAAAACATGAATAGCGACCGACGTATTATCATCACATCACGGATGCGCATGGATATTCTTTATTTTATCGGCTATGACCTGGATGAAGAACTACCATGGCATTCCACCCTGAGCCGGACACGCCAACTTTACGGGGAGGAAACGTTTACTGCCATTTTCAAAACGGTACTGAAACAATGTATCGATAACGGTTTGGTCGCTGGTCGGCGACAGGCTGTAGATAGTGTGCTGGTGAAAGCCAATGCCGCCCTGTCCAGTGTGGTCGAACGTCAGATATTGGATGATGCTGCAGGCTATGGCAAGGAGTTGGATGCACACACTGAAAAGCTATCTTCGGATAATATCATTCACCTGCCTGATCATCTTTCAGCCAGCCAGGCTTCTGCCAAACAAAAACCCAAGCCGGTAAATCAAGCCAGGGTAAGCCCATCCGACACTGATGCCCGCATATCTTACAAGCCGGGCAAAGTATTGGCCTTAAATTACCTAAGCCAGGTGAGTGTGGATACCTCAAATCACGTAATTACCCACATACAAGCATTCCATGCCGATAAAGGCGATGGGCAATGTCTCCCCGAGATATTAACGCAGACGGTAAACACCCTTAAAGAGAATGGATTGACAGTGCATGAAGTCCTGGCGGATTCAGGCTATAGCAGTGAGCCGGGGCTCTTAGCGTTGATCGAACATCAGATCGAAGGGTATATACCCAACCGCTCAGGCTACAAAGATGACAGGGAAGGGTTCACCTATGATAAAGAGCATGACCGGTATCTGTTCACAGGGAAAATACCTTACCTTCCGACATTTCAGAGCCAAAGGCAATGGCCTGCATAAGCTTTATAAAACTTCGGTTAGCGATTGCGCGACTTGTCCTCTCAAAGATAGCTGCACCAATCCATCTACAGGTACAAAGGTCATCAGAGAGTCTGCCATTAAGGATATATACAGGCAGATGCAGCAGCGTGTACAAAGCAGCAAAGGCCGGAAGATGCGGAAAGTAAGGCAAGGTACCGTCGAGCCGGTATTAGGTACCCTGGTCAATTTCACCGGAATGAAAAAAGTAAATACAAAGGGTATTGCGATGGCAAACAAGTGTATGATTATGGCTGCCGTTGCTTATAACCTCAAAAAACTACTGAAGCTAAAGCCCTCGCCAAATAAAAATAGCAAAACAAAACCATCGGGGAGTCTTGATAATCCGTTTTATAATCTTATAACTCGATTTCACAGAACTACAAATGCCTTTATAGCGACTCTGCTCCCCTTCAACAGAAACGGGCAAACAACCTTTTGGTCATTTGCCCGTTAACTTTAGCCCTCATGCTTTCTTGTGCAACAGGCACGTTATACCGGCAGGGCTTTACTTTGTGATAAATTAATGGAAATAGTTATAGTGGTTACCGTTTAAAATGAACATTTAGTAATTGTTCCCAATCCCTGGCTTGTGTTTCGAGTCTTTTAAGTTTCAGTTCGTTATCAGTAAACTGTTCATAAAAGGGGATGCCACACAAAATCATGTTATTGTTATCTGCTATTTGGAGCATAACTGACTTTACTGCACTGCCATTCATGTTTCTAATAACATAAGCCCGCGAAGCCGCGCTCAGGTCATTAATAATCACACCATCATCATGGTGAACAGCAAAAAGGAGCATTTTGTCTTCCTTGCTCCAGCCAATGATTTTATTGTCGAGCAATTCTGAATGGGTTAAGTCTAACTGATGTGAGCTCACTACGGTTTGAAGCTGCTCAATTAATTTGGCTTGTCTTTTTTTTCTGGATAACCTGGCGACGACATACACAGGCACGATAAATATTAATAATAGGATGCCCACAACCAGGGCACTTTCCGAAACATGGTTCATGCTGATAATTTAAGTATGGATAAAAACGGATACAATAAATCCGCGTTAAAAAATAAATTAAATGATCAGCTTATTTTACCAGAAACCATGAAAAGGAAAGAGGATTAGCCGGTAAAACCGGTATATAAAAACAGAACTGCGCCTGCCAGAATACAAACAGGCAGCAGATTTAAGAATATTAAAATTGCAGGTTGTTAAAAAAACGTCCGCCGTGTGTGCCGATGATTTTATAGCGGGCAAATGAATATTTACCCCCGCTTCGGCATAAATGTTAAACGGTGGCGTGCTTTTCTTTAAATCTGAAGTATTGTTGCTAACGGATAGCTTTTTTACTACATAACTATCCTGGCTTGTTTTTGCACTTATTTGAAAAGTGAAAAGCAAGGTAATAACCAATACCGATTTTAAAAGCCTATACAGCATTGGTGCAAATATACGGTTTTATATGGTTGGCTATTTTTAACTAAGAATACGGCAGGCTTTCCGCGGATATCGCTTTGCTAAACTTCAGCTCCCGTCGATAGAATTACGCCGTGGTGCGCATTTTCAACACCATTTGCATAGCCATTACTGTTTACAAACATTTTTTCATTTTCAATGAAGAGGTGTGCGTCGCCAACTTTAAAGTTGCCTTTAATTGTCAATACCGCGTCGGGGTGCTGAACGCCTATTTCGTTTAAAATGTGGCTTGATAAACCGTGAAATTCATGCTCATTCAGCTGATATACATCCAACACAGGTTCATGGTGGCCGCGCTGAAATATCCACACCCGGTTAGGCTCAGCTTCTACATGAACATCTATCGGGCCTTCTTCAAGCTTGTTATCGCTTACCCTGATCACATCGCCGGCTGTTGAATAAATGGTGGCATTAATGCTGAGCACATGATCTGCCATGCCTTGCTGATGCTTGTAAAAAGAAAGGATCTTCAAAAACTCGGTGTTGTTGTCACCATTTTCAAGTGCTACGGTGTTTTGGGTGCTTAAAAAAATGCTGGTGCCAAAAATGAATGCATGTTTCATAACGGTATAAACTTATTGGTTTAATTGATTATGTATAAAAGCATTTGCAGCTTAAAATGTTTTATGTGATAACTAAAAATCAGGCGCTTTGAAAAAGTGAAAATTAAACGTTCTTTTGATTATTCTGAATTTTTAGTGCTACATTGTTATAACCTAAAAATTATGAAAAGAAAAACATTTATCAAGTTAAGTACTACCTTAATGGCTACACCCTTGTTATCATCGCTTGAAGCGTTCGCGCAACCCGAAAGATTAAAAAACTGGTCGGGCAACTTAACCTATAGTACCGATAATGTATTCTATCCCAAATCGGTTGCAGAAGTACAACAGCAGGTAAAAAAACTAAACAAGCTTAAGGGATTAGGCACAAGGCATTGTTTTAATACTATTGCCGATAGTAAAGATAACCTGGTATCATCAAAAAACCTGAATAAGGTAGTGAGCCTTGATAAAAAAGCGCATACAGTTACGGTTGAAGGTGGCATAAAATATGGCGAGCTTGCCCCTTATTTACATGAGCAGGGGGTTGCCTTACATAACCTTGCTTCGTTGCCTCATATTTCGGTTGCCGGTTCGTGTACCACTGCAACCCATGGATCGGGCATAAAGAATGGTAACCTTGCCAGCGCGGTTACCGGATTAGAAATGGTAATTGCTGATGGGAGCGTTGTTCATCTTTCAAAAGCAACTGATGCAGAAAAGCTCAATGCCGTTGTAGTTGGCCTTGGCGCTATTGGTATTATCACCAAAGTTACACTACAAGTACAGCCAACATTTATGATGCGCCAGCGTGTTTTTACCGATATGCCTATGGCGCAGGTAAAGCAGCATTTTGAAAAAATAGTTTCTGCGGGTTATAGCGTCAGCTTGTTTACCGATTGGCAGAAAGATAGTATAAATGAGGTTTGGATAAAAAGTAAAATAGGGGTGGACAAGGACGAAAATAGCGCTGAGTTCTACGGTGCAAAGGCTGCCACAAAAAACCTGCATCCAATAATAGCACTCTCTGCCGAAAACTGTACCGAACAAATGGGCGTACCCGGCCCATGGTATGAGCGTTTGCCGCACTTTAAAATGGGCTTTACACCAAGCAGTGGTAAAGAACTTCAATCAGAGTTTTTTGTTCCGCTGCGCCACGCGGTAGAGGCCATTGCAGCTGTAGCTCGTTTAGGTAAACAGATTGGGCCGCACTTGTTTATTACCGAAATACGTACCATCGCCGCTGATAATTTATGGATGAGCCCATGTCATAACCAAACCTCGGTGGCCATCCATTTTACCTGGAAACAGGAAACAGCCGCTGTATTAAAATTATTACCACTGATAGAAAAGGAACTTTCTCCTTTTAATGCCCGGCCTCACTGGGGTAAGATATTCACCATGGCACCCAAAATATTAGAGTCGCGTTATGAAAAGCTCAATGATTTTAAAAAGATAGTGGCAGAATATGACCCGCATGGCAAATTCAGGAACGGGTTTTTGAACCATGAGTTATATAATATATAAGCCCTTTTTAAAAAATAAACATTTTCTTCCATAAATGTTTATTATGCAGTATGCTATGTAAGCGAACGGTGCATGTTCGCTTTAGTGTCTCAGTTTGGAATTTAATTCTCACCTGTAGCCTCAAACCCATATCGTATTGCCGCTTCAAGTATAATAATATTGATATCTTTTAAATTTTTGAACCTGATGCAATAACCTGTCACGCTCGCCTTGCCTATTTTTTTCCCATACGTTTGGGCTAAGTATGTCTTATCCTTGATGCCAAGAATATATATGGAGATTCCGGTTTTATTTGCACTCATACCAATTTGAAAAAACTCCCTGGTTTTTCCATTAGCATATATTATTGTTTGAAGCCCGTATCCTATAGTAGGATTACTAATGGTTTGATTTTCGCTGTTTTTACCATCATCGAACCATAATTTACATTTTGGTAATACTTCAAGCACTAACTTATGCAGCTTTTCCATGTCACTACGTTTTGGTTCAGGTTGGCCGGTAATATACTTTTCAATTTGTTCTTGTATGTTCATATGAATATATTAAATGAAGGGTTGCCTACTTTGCCTTTCAAATCTCGATTTATTTTTAGTTATACACTAATTTCAAGCTGAGTCACTATCCATTAAATTATCCTGACATCATACTATTATAAAAGATTGTATTTAAGGGAAATATTAAAAGGTGTAAATTGTGGCCAAATTATAAACTGTTATGGATATTTTCCTGGTACGAGTTTTAGCCTGCCTTACAATAGGGATAGGGATGATCGTACTGTTCACCGCTAAATTTAGGGTGCATGCTTTTTTCGCGTTGGTAATTGCCTGTTTTTTGGTTGGACTGGGTGTAGGTTTACCGTTCGATGGTGTACTTACTGCTATTAAAGAAGGTTTTGGAAATATCCTGAAATCGTTAGGGGTTCTTATAGTTTTAGGTACTACGCTGGCTGCCATATTGGAATATACCGGCTGTACGCATGTAATGGCCAATGCTATATTAAAGTGCGTCGGTGAAAAACGGGCCGCCCTTGCCATGAGCTTTACCGGACTAATAGTTGGATTGCCGATATTTTGTGATTCGGGCTATATTGTGTTAAGCGGACTAAACAAGTCACTTGCTAAAAGCACCGGCATTTCTATGATCATTATGGCGGTTTCGCTGGCAACAGGTTTATATGCCGTTCATTGTCTTATTCCGCCGCATCCAGGTGCCGCAGCCGCAGCCGGTATTATTGGGGCTGATTTTGGTAAACTGATATTGATCGGCGTTATGGCAGCCATCCCTTCCATGTTTGCCGGTTATCTGTGGGCTAACTACGCCGGCAGCAAAATACCTAAACCAACAACAGAAGAAGAGCTTTCGGTTAGTGATGATATTACATATCCATCTGTTATGAAAGCCTTTATGCCGGTTGTAATCCCTATAATGTTAATTGCCTTAAAATCTTTTTTTGTGGTTGATCCCGGTGCTTCCAATCAATGGATCAATACTCTCCTGGTGACAGGCGACCCGGTAATTGCCCTGGCAATAGGTATTTTGCTTGCGTTTAACGCCAGGCGCGGCTGGAGAAAAGATACGGTTGCCAAACTATTGCAGGATGGAGCCGAAAAGGCTGGTGGTATATTGGTGATCATAGGTGCCGGCGGAGCTTTCGGAGCTGTACTGGCGGCAACCAAAATTGGCAATCATTTAGGCGGCGCATTGCCCCTGGCCAGTATGGGGATATTTTTTCCTTTCCTGCTAACCTTTATTTTAAAAACAGCACAGGGCTCATCAACAGTGGCAATTATAACGGCGGCCTCCATTGTGCTTCCTTTATTACATGCGCTTGGTTTAGATACCGATAAAGGACATATACTCTGCGTTTTGGCAATGGGGGCAGGGTCAATGATGATATCACATGCCAATGATGCTTATTTTTGGGTTATCGCGAAATTTTCAGGTCTCGAAATGAAAACAATGTTGAAGGTATATTCCATTGCCACTATTTGTATGGGATTAACTTCTTTTGTAATGGTGTATATCCTGTCTTATTTACTCTGATCCGTTATGCATATACTTATTGCTCCTAACGCTTTTAAAAACAGTTTAACTGCCCAGGCAGCGGCACAGGCCATTGAAAAGGGAATAAAACAAAGCAAACTTACGTGCACAACAGAATGCTTCCCGATAGCCGATGGCGGTGACGGAACGGCCGCTTTGATCATTCAAAAACTAAACGGGAAATATATTCCGGTCCAGGTGCAGGATCCGTTAGGCAGAAATATCAACGCCTCGTTTGGGTTGATTGAGGACGGTAAAACAGCTGTGATCGAAATGGCTGATGCTTCGGGTTTAAGGTTGTTAAAACGAGATGAATTCAATCCGCTCAGGGCCACATCCTACGGAACCGGCGAAATGATTAAAAAAGCGCTCGACTTAGGAGTAAAGCGAATTTTAATAGCCATGGGCGGCTCTGCCACAGTTGATGGCGGTACAGGTATTTTAAAGGCGCTTGGAATAGACTTTTTAAACCAACAAGGTGAACCTTTGATAAATATGCCCGAAAACCTTACAAAGCTTCATAGCATAAATGTCTCAAATATAGATAAGCGCATAGCCGATTGCGATATCGTTGTGCTTTGCGATGTTGATAATATGTTATTAGGTAATAAGGGCGCCGCGGCTGTATTTGGCCCTCAAAAAGGAGCGGATGAGGCAGCAGTTAAAACACTTGATAAAGCATTGGCAAATTTAAATGAAGTAACGCTTAAAAAATTAAATATAAATATGTCAGCTGCTAAGTATGGCGGAGCTGCTGGCGGGGCATCTGCAGGTGTGCATGCGTTTTTGAACGCAAAACTGGTAAACGGAATCGATTATCTGCTTGAACTTACCGGATTTGATAAAGCATTACAAAAAAGCAACCTCGTTATAACCGGAGAAGGGAGTATAGATGAACAAACATTACAGGGTAAAGGCCCTTACGGCGTAGCAAGCAGGGCAAAAGCGCGGGGGATACCTGTAATTGGCATGGCCGGTAAATTGCCCATCGAAGATAATGAGCAACTTAATCAATGCTTTGATGTGCTGATTGCCATTGGTAATGAACCGGCTGATATTGGTACCGCCCTGGCATATACCGAACAAAACTTGATACGTACCTCAAAAGAATTAGCCAATATGATCCGGATTGGACAGATGGGTACTGCGGACAAAATTTAAGTTATAATATCTGTTATTTGAAACCTCAGACATTTTAAAAAAATTAAAAAAGCTGTATTTTTTTTGGCGGCTACCTTTGTTTATGTGATTTTAACCTTAATTGGGTAGCTTTTTATTGAAAAGTTACTTTACAAATATTTAAAATATATTAACAATTTGCGGTGTATTTATTAATATATGGTTAATCTTTTTAAAAGAATTAATTGTTTTTCATATATGAAATAATTAATTCGCAATTCTTTAAACTTGCTTGTGTAAGTAGTACACTATATCTATTTTAGTCTCAAACCAATATCATTTATACGCAACGGATAAATGATTTTCTACCTAATACGATTATAAATAAATGTTGAAACTAAACAGTAATAAACTTTTAGAATCTTAGCTTATATATTAAATAATAGCCTTTTTCGCTATGTATTTATTTAACCGGATTACAGCCGCATGGCTTTATCTCACAATCAATCCGGCAGTTTATACAGCGATTACGGGCTTTGCAAAATACGTAAGCTAATATATTATTCCGGGTTTTGCCGCAAGGCTTATCTCACAACTCAAACCCGTGAATATATTTATTATTAATAAACCGTTATTGCCTACACAATAGCTGGTATTACGCTTTCTTTTTTGACTATTATTGGGTTATTGACCTACACAATAAACCATATAAAGTTGTTATGGCATTGCTTTTAAAGCAATATGCCGGCAATGCCTCTACCATTGCTTTCGGTCAAAAAATGCAAAAACCGGGTTGCGGTGTCTCTACCACTGCTTTAAGCCAAATAATTGAATTTCAGTTTATTGAACAAAGTTCTTAACCCAATATATTAACTAAATAAATTAAAAATCATGCTTAAAAGTTTACTTCTAAAGGGAAGGTATCTTGGTATGCTGTTATGCTTCCTGGTATCTTCATTGGTGGTTACTGCACAAACAAAGTACAAAGGCAAAATTACCGGGAGCGATGACAAGCAACCTGTAATTGGCGCGTCTGTACGAGTTAAAGGAACCTCCACCGGTACTGTTACAGATGTTAATGGTACTTTCACACTTGCCCTGAAACCAGGTGATGTAATAACTGTTTCCTATATCGGCTATCAAACAACCGATATCACCGTAGGTTCGGATGCGAATCTCAACATTACCTTAAAAGCGGGTAATAATTCATTAAACGAAGTTGTTGTTACAGGTTACGGCTCACAACGAAAAAAAGATTTGGTTGGCGCCGTGGCAGTGGTAAGTGTTGCCGCGTTAAACAGGCAGCCTACAGGTTCGGTTGAAAACCAGTTACAAGGCCAGGCGGCAGGTGTTACCGTTGTGGCATCTGGTCAACCAGGTGAGGCGCCTGCGGTAAAAATACGTGGTGCCAATACCTTTGGTAACAACCAACCACTGTACATAGTTGATGGTGTGCCTACCACTAACGTAAATGATTTTAACCCTAATGATATTGAAAGCATGCAGGTTTTAAAAGATGCGAGTTCCGCTTCCATTTACGGTGCGCGCGCCTCAAACGGAGTAATCATTATCACTACCAAAAAGGGTAAAGGCAAAACAAATATATCCTATGATGCCTACTATGGTACCCAGCAGCCTAAGGGTGGTAACGTTTATGACCTGCTGAACCCTACTGAAATGATGAGCCTCAGAACACTGGCTATTCAGAATACGGCGAAGTTGAAAAACATCCCTGTTGACCTGAGCAGCAATCTGTATGGCCCTAACGGCAACGTGCTACCTGACTATATTAATGCAGGTAAGTCTGGCCCATTTGGTATTAAAGATGGCGACCCCGCTGTTGACCCTGCAAAATACAGTGTTAATCCATTTTATACCTCGGGAGATCCATCAGGCTTTTATCGTATAACTAAAGCTAATAAAGCAGGTACTGACTGGTATCATGAAATTTTTAGCTCAGCGCCTATCCAAAGCCATAACCTTAATATCAATGGGTCTACGGATAAAGCAAGTTACCTGTTCTCTATGAACTACTTTAACCAGCAGGGTACTTTGCTCAATACTTATCTTAAGCGGTATACTGTCAGGGCTAACACCAGCTATAATCTCACTGATCATATCCGTGTAGGAGAAAACATTTCTTACGCCGTATCTGAAAATCCACAGATCAACCAAAACGACGAAGGTTCATCAATTGGTATGGCATTCCGCGAACAGCCTATCATACCGGTATATGATATTAAAGGAAACTACGCCGGTTCAAATACCGCTAACTTAGGTAATGCCCGCAACCCGGTGGCTATTGCCGACCGTACTGCAAACAACTACGGTATTACCAACCGCTTATTCGGTAATGTATTTGCAGAGGTCGACTTCCTGAAATATTTTACCATCCGTACCCAGTTTGGTGGTGAGTATTATTCAAACTACAACCACTCGTTCACTTATCCGGAGTATGAGAACTCTGAGAACAATACCACCAATTCATACGCTGAAAATTCATACAACGGTTATAGCTACACCTGGACTAACACCTTAACTTATCACCAGGCTATTGGTAAACATGATATCAAATTATTGGTAGGTAATGAGGTAGTTAAAAATCGCTACCAAGCTCTGGGAGCAACCAACACTGGTTATTTTATATTTGATCCTAACTATACTACTATAACAAGTGGTACCGGTACGCCAACTGCTTACAGCTTTTTGCAGAGAGACAGGCTGTATTCTCCACTTATTGCACGTTTAGATTATACATTTAATGATAAGTATTTGTTAAATGCTACCATTCGTCGTGACGGATCGACCCGCTTTTTAAATGATGTGTATGGCTGGTTCCCGGCTGTAAGCGCCGGCTGGCGTGTATCTCAGGAAGACTTCCTGAAAGGTGTTAGCTGGATAAACGATTTAAAGATCCGTGCTGGTTATGGTGTAATGGGTAATCAGAATAACGTTGACCCACCAAACGCCTTTACTACTTATGCAGGCAACAGAACCAATTCTTATTATGATATTGCCGGTACCTCAAGTTCTACTGTTGCGGGCTTTGCTCAAAACAGGATAGGTAACCCAGACGCCAAATGGGAATCAGATAAAAACTTTAACGTTGGTTTCGATGGAACATTCTTTAACCAGAAATTAGAGATCTCTGCCGATTATTATAAAAAGAGCATTACCGACTTGTTGTACAATCCAAACTTACCCGGTACACAGGGTACAGCCCGTGCACCTTACTCCAACGTAGGCGCGATGGATAACACCGGTGTGGACGTAGCCATCACTACACATCAAAATTTGTCATCTGACTTAAAGATGAATGCAACTTTAACCTTTACTACCTATCATAACGTTATTAAAAAAGTAACGCTTGGTCAGCCCTATTTTGATCAAAACAGTGGTCGCTTTAACGGTAGCTTTATCGTAAGGAACGAAGTAGGTGGTCCGGTAGGTGGTTTCTTTGGTTATCAGACAGCCGGTTTCTGGAACTCACAGGCTGATATCGACGCTGCTAATCAAAAAGCCGGTGGTACTTACCAGGCTGATGCTGCCGTAGGCCGTTTCAAATATGCTGACGTTAACGGCGATGGCAAAATTGATGCTAATGACCGTACTTTATTGGGTAACCCCAATCCTAAATTTACCGGAGGTTTAAACCTTGACTTTTCATACAAACGCTTTGACCTGAACATGTTCTGGTATGGATCATATGGTAACAAGATCTGGAATGACGTTAAATGGTGGACTGATTTTTATACCAATTTCCTGGGTGCAAAAAGCAAAACCGCCCTGTATGATTCATGGACTCCAACACACATGAATGCTAAAGCCCCAATACAGGAGATCGATGGTTCATTCAGTACCAGCACTGTACCTAATTCGTACTATGTTGAGAATGGTTCTTATCTTCGTTTACGCAACGTTCAGTTAGGCTATACCTTTGATCCTCAAATACTAAAAAGCATAGGTATCCAGAAATTAAGGGTTTATTTGTCTGGTGCCAACCTGATTACCATTACCAAATACAGCGGTGTTGATCCGGAAATTGTGGGTGGTGGTTCAGGCAACCAGGCTGTTGATACTAATGCAGGTGTTATCAATACCCAGGCCACCAACAGCAGTACTAACTTTGGAGTAGACCGTGGTAACTATTCGCCTGTACGTACTTACTTATTGGGTTTACAGGTTAAGTTTTAATTATTTAAGATTAGAAAAAGATGAAAAATATTCAACGCTTATCGGTTTACGCTTTATTGGCAGCCGGTATCATACAAACTTCATGTAAAAAGTCATATTTACAGCAGCCTGTGCTGGGTGCTTTGCCATCTGCAGCAATTAATACAGCCGCCGGTGTGGATGGATTACTGATTGGCGCTTACTCGGCATTGGATGGTCAGCAGGGTACTAACACGGCATTTGGCGGTGGCGGCCCGTGGGAAGCTGCCGCTGATAACTGGGTTTATGGTGCTGTAGCTGGGGGGGATGCCCATAAAGGGAGCTCTGGTACCGACCAACCAGCTATTAACTCTATTGCGCGTTTTACAGTTGATGCCAGCAACGGCTTTTTGAACAGTAAATGGCGGGCTGATTATGAAGGTATAACCCGTTGTAATAACGTGATTAAGGCATCTGCTGCAGCTACAGACATGACCGATGCCGCCAAAACACAGGCGGTTGCGCAAGCCCGATTTTTACGGGGACATTATTTTTTCGATCTGAAAAAGATGTTTAATAATGTGCCTTATATTGATGAAACCACAACCAACTTTGTGCAGCCTAATACCGCTGATATATGGCCAAAAATTGAAGCTGATTTTAAGTTTGCATACGATAATTTACCGGAAACGCAGGCGCAGGTTGGTCGGGTAAACAAATGGGCTGCAGCTTCTTACTTGGCTAAGAGCTATTTGTATGAAAAGAAATATACTGATGCTGACGCCTTGTTTACTACTGTTATAACATCAGGTAAAAATTCTGCCGGCGTGGCTTATGACCTAACCGCCAATTATTTTGATAATTTTAGCGCTGCTACTAAAAACAATAAGGAAACCGTGTTTGCCGTACAACAAGCAGCCAATGACGGTACCAATACCACCAGCGAAGCCAATAATGGCGATATGCTGAATTACCCATATAACAGCCCCTTCGGTTGCTGCGGTTTTTTCCAGCCAACGCTTGATTTAGCCAATTCTTTCCGTACCGATGACAATGGTTTGCCTTTCCTTGATGCTTATAACTCACATCCGGTTGTTAACGATCAAGGAATTGCATCTGCCGCTCCGTTCACACTGGATGCCGGTAACCTCGACCCTCGTCTTGATTGGACTGTTGGTCGCCGGGGTATCCCGTTCCTTGACTGGGGTAATCATCCAGGTCAGGATTGGATTCGCGAACAAAGTTCCGCTGGTCCGTACTCAGCTAAAAAGAACGTTTACTTCCAGGCTACCAAAGGCACCTATGGCGATAGCCATTCTTGGGCGCCGGGTACTGCTAACCAGATCAACATCATTCGTTTTGCCGATGTACTGTTAATGGCTGCCGAAGTTAAAGCTCAATTGGGTACCGGCGACTTAGGTGAGGCTTACGTTAATCGTGTACGTGCAAGGGCGGCCAATCCGGCTGGTTTTGTGTATACTTACAAAAACGCGGCCAACCCAATGGGTGGATATACCACAACACCGGCAGCAAAGTATGTGATCAGCCAGTATCCTGCCGGTTATTTTTCAAGCAAAGCCCTCGCTTTGAAATCTATTTATTTCGAGCGTAAACTGGAGTTGGCTATGGAAGGCCACCGTTTCTTCGATATTGCTCGCTGGGGTATAGCACAACAAGCACTGGCTACTTACTTTAGTTTCGACGGTAAGGTAATAACCGATGTGAGTGGCGCAAGCTTTACACCAAATAAAAATGAATACTATCCAATTCCTCAAGCTCAGATTGATCTGGAGTCGGACGGAAAGTCTTCAGCATTAAAGCAAAATCCAGGTTATTGAGTGTCGCGAGCAAATCAGAGGTTCGCAGAACCACTGATTGCGAGCTGTATAAAAGATGAGGGACGGCCCCTCGGTATCGGCTTACAGGAGCGGGTACCAAACCGCCGCTAAGCTGCTTTGGTTAAGTGCCTTGGTAGTGAGCGTTAGCGGAAAAGGCATCATTAAAGGTGTCAGGTAAGTGTTAAGAAGGTGAACGCAAGTGAACCACTGATGAGGCATCGAAAGGATTAGACGATGTCAAAACCGGGTAACAGTAGCGACCCAGGGACAAGCAAGGCGGGAACCTGTTTACAGGCTTTGCGGCATCCGGTGTATAAGTGGCACGAGCTTAACACAGGCTTTTGTATGGAACGCGAGAACCTGTCGCCATCATGTTAAGGGAAAACCTCAAGTCGGTGCACCGGCAAGAGGGAAAGTACCGATGGATGGCACGGGGGCGGAACATCCCGTATTAGTAATGAAGTTCCTGTAATGGGAATGGAGCGAAGGGGATGTATTAACAGGCTTTCTATATCCGGCGCAAAACTGAGCGATCAGGAGGTAGCAAAGGATGAAAGCAAAACACGCGGAGTCAAGGACAGACCCCGGTGTATTAGTTAATAAGAGCCGTGTGATGGGAGACTATCAAGCACGGTTCTATGAGGGACTTGGGGTGAAATTCCCCAGGTCTACTCGACAAGAAATTACCTTTATCACATTTTTTTATAAAAGAGCCGGTACCGCCGGCTCTTTTTATTATAGTCAAAAACATATATTTAAAGCCATCAATATCTACCATCAAAATGTTATTTAGTAAACAGCGCGCAATCATTACGGTTATTATTTTATCGGTAATTGGTATTTGTTCAATAGCCTTAAGTTGTAATAATGATAAGCCGGCTGCTGTTGCTACATCTGATGGAAAGGCTCTTGCCGAGAAATATTGCAAAAGTTGTCATGAATATCCTTCACCTTCCATGCTTAACCAGGAAACCTGGCTGAAGCACGTATTACCCGCGATGGCACCACGTTTAGGGGTAAAGGTTTACGCGGATGACCAGTACGTGAACGATCCGTTTTCAAAATCGGCAATACCTTATGAAGATTGGTTGAAAATAGTTAACTATTATAAAGCCTCTGCGCCCAAAGCGCTAAAGCCGGCCCATGTTCCGGTTGCTCCCGTTAAAGACTGGGGCGTTTTTACATTATTAAAGCCCATTCATGATAAAGTGGCTGAGGCTACAACTACTATGGTTGCGTTTGATACCATAGGGCATCACATTTATACAAGTGATCGTTTAAATAGCAGTGTTTTCAAATGGTCTGACGGCTTAAAGTTGCAAACAACGCACAAATACAGCTCGCCCGCTGTTGATGTTCAGTTCAGTAAAGATGCCGGGGAGAAGGAGCAAGGGGCTTTCACCTTTATTGGTTCAATGGATGCTATTGATATACTAAACGGTTACGTTATGGATATCGGGCTTGATGAATCTGCGAAAAAACAAAAAAAAATTATAGCTGATAAGCTGCCACGACCTGTACAATCCCTAACAATTGATGTTGACAAAGATGGGCTTGCTGACAGGATAATATGCGGGTTTGGCCACAATGCCGGTGGCTTGTACTGGTATAAACAATTACCCGATAGAAAATTTGAAAAGCATGTGATCTGTACGATACCTGGAGCGGAGCATGCTATAACCGGTGACTTTAACCATGACGGCTGGCCGGATGTGATTTGTTTATTTGCGCAGGCCGATGAGGGGATATGGATGTTTTTGAATGACCATAAAGGTGGTTTTACCGCAACTAATTTATTGAGATTTCCACCAGTTTATGGCTCCAGCAGCTTTCAGCTGGTTGATTTCAACGGTGACGGAAAACCTGATATACTTTATACCTGCGGGGATAATAGTGATTATTCAAAAATTTTAAAACCCTATCATGGTGTTTATATCTACCTGAACCAGGGCGATTTTAAATATAAGCAGGCTTATTTTTACCCGGTTAATGGTGCAACCAAAGCTATAGCAGCCGATTTTAATGGCGATGGCCAGCTTGACATTGCTTTAATTGCTTTTTTTCCTGATCTGAAAAACAACCCGGCCGAAGGGTTTACTTATTTTGAACAGGACAAATCCATGCATTTTATACCGTATAATTTACCAATTGAAAAAGCGGGCCGTTGGATTTGTATGGATGTAGCAGATTACAATTCTGATGGTAAACCCGATATTTTATTAGGCAATTACGCTCAGGGTTTTATGAATGAAGATGATGTAAAACCTGACTGGAATATGGATACTCCCTTTATACTGCTTAAAAACGCCGGTGGCAGACATAGTTCAAATAAAATGAAATAATATGAAGATTTGTCAATCTTACAGGTATAAATATTGGGAAATTTTCATTAAAATAATCAATAAATTATTGGACAAATAGCCGATTTGTTTTATATTTACGTTATAAATCAAAAATAATACCTGTTGAAGAAAATTGCCGCCATACTACTCTTAAGTATCCATCTCTACAGTTTGGGCGGTAGTCTTATTTTACACCAGTACTTATCTTACCGCACCAATAAGCTCTTTGATGAACAGGCTGCAAAAGGTTTATATAACACTAAAGATTTAGAGGAAGTTGAGGTGCCTGTTAATTTGCCTGGAATTAAAAACTGGGATAGGTACGAAAATATCAGCGGGCAGATCCGTTTCGGTGAAAACGCTTATAATTACGTTCAGATGCGGGTAACACAGCATACTTTGTTCCTCAAGTGTATTCCAAATTATAAGTCCACCCGGCTAAATGCTCAAAACATAATCCATGCTCAGCCATCTGAAAAAGTACCTGTTCCGCAAAAAGAGCATGTACCTTTTATCAATATGGTGCATATGCACATATTGGCTGCAACCTTCATAAATCCGGTTTTTGAAGCTCCTGTAACTAAGATTATTCCTCATAATACAACCTATTTTCAGCCCGAAACCGATTGTCATATCATGATGCCTAAGCAGCCTCCACGGCTTGTTTCTTAAGAAAGGTTTACTGTATTTTTATATATGTATATACATAGATACTATGAAAGTAGTTTTTTGTGTACTATAAATGTAAATTAAATTTGCGGTATCTATAAAATCCTTTCCTGCTCAAAAACATAATTGGTTTTATACCAATAGCTGTTTTATAAGATTTTTATCATATAATTAAAATTGGTTTACCGCTAATTACTGCGTATTGTATTATTTATGTTATGAAATTAATATAACATATATTAAAATACGATTTTCTGTAAAAAGCTTGTTACTGATATGCTTAAATTTCATTAAATCGAGTGATAAATAAGATGATTTTATGAAATTGCCAAGATCTTAGATTGTAGAGATCTGAGTTTAGTTGATCGATGTTTGTAGGAACATTGAATGCGCTCCGGGGTGAGATACGGAGCGCTTTTTTTATGCAATAAAGTGTAGTGTCACTTCACGTTTTCTTACCCTGTTCTCGGGCTTATTCAAAAGGCTGGAACAGATTTGAATTGATTTTTTCATTGAATTATTATTATTCAGCAAACTAAAATCTATATTACGTTAAAACAAATTTGATATAGGCATGATGCGTGGCTTTAGTATTGGTAAAATAGCATGCAGCTGTATGTTGGTTTTCATTACAGTTGCTTTTAAAAATAAGGAGCAACCTGAAGCATGGATCAGGGTTAATCAGTTAGGGTATCAGCTATCCGGAATTAAAGTTGGGGTATGGGTGGGTAAAAAAGGCTTGCCTGCGCCTATATTTGAGCTAATAGATACTAAAACGGCTGCAGTTGTTTTTACCGGAAGCACAGGTAGCACCTACGGTGCTTATGGCCCTTTCACCCAATCTTGTCGTCTTGATTTTACAAAATTTAATCGCCCTGGAATTTACTATATCAAATGCGGCGACATCGCATCGCCCGAATTTCGGCTGGCTGATAATATTTACGCTGGTACGGCCGACTTTTGTCTGCGTTATATGCGGCAGCAACGAAGCGGCTTTAATCCTTTTTTGAAAGACTCCTGTCATACTAAAGATGGGTTTACCGTATATGGCCCCATGTCCGATGGAACACATATTGACGTGTCCGGGGGCTGGCACGATGCCTCTGATTATTTGCAATATGTAACCACTTCGGCTAATGCTACCTATCATTTGCTTGCGGCTTATCGTGATTTCCCTGGTGTATTTACTGATAAGTATGAGGCAAACGGCCTTGAGGGTAACAATGGAGTAGCTGATGTGCTCGATGAAGCAAAATGGGGGTTGGATTGGTTGCTCAAAATGAACCCTAAAAAGGATTGGATGTTTAACCAATTGGCAGATGACCGTGACCATGCGGGCATGCGTTTGCCCAATAAAGATTCGGTTGATTATGGAATGGGAAAGGGGAACGGCCGTGCGGTGTACTTTGCCAGCAATAAGCCTCAGGGCTTAGGTTTATATAAAAACAGATCGACAGGGCTTGCTTCTACCGCTGGTAAATTCGCGAGCGCCTTTGCATTGGCTGCTGTTGTGTATGATAAAAATAATCAGGCGCGGGCCGCCATGTTTAGGGATAAGTCGCTTTCTGCCTATAGCCTTGGGCTTGCAAAACCGGGTGTATGCCAAACCGCGCCAAACCGCGCTCCTTATTTTTATGAAGAAGACAACTGGACCGACGATATGGAACTGGCATCGGCCCAATTGTACAGATTAACAGGCCGGAAACAATACATCAAACAATCCCTTCAATATGCCACAAAAGAAAAAGTTACGCCATGGATGGGGAAGGACACCGCCCGACATTACCAGTGGTATCCGTTTCATAATTTCGGACATTATGAGCTGGCCCTCGAAACTGATAAGAAAACAAAGGCTGCACTCATAAGTTATTATAAAACAGGGATAGACAGGGTTTGGGCCAAAGCACAGCATAATGCGTTTTATCGCGGCATTCCTTTTATCTGGTGCTCAAATAATTTAACTACGTCTTTTGCCATACAATGCGCCCTGTACCGCAAATTAAGTGGCGACCGCACTTATGAACCGCTTGAACAAGCCTGTATTGATTGGTTGTTTGGCTGCAACCCCTGGGGTAAGTGTATGGTGTATGGATTGCCTGCAAATGGCGATACACCAAAAGACCCGCATTCCTCGCTTGCGTTTTTAAATCACTATCCGCTGGATGGGGCGCTGGTTGACGGCCCTGTGTACGGCAGTATATTCAAGAGTTTGCGCGGACTTACCTTAAGTAAGCCCGACGCATATGCAGATTTTCAATCAGATCTGATGGTTTATCATGATGATAAAGGCGACTATAGTACCAATGAGCCTACTATGGACGGCACGGCATCGTTGGTTTATTTACTCGCGGGCAAAGCTTATGAGGAAAGTGGCGGTAAAAAGGTTACAAAATATATGGGCGCTGTTATCCGCGGCGACACTACCACCAAAAAAATAGCCCTGGTTTTCACTGGCGATGAATTTGGAGATGGCGCTCAGCTTATTGTCCGTACATTAAAGCAACAGCATGTTCATGGTTCATTTTTTTTAACCGGAAATTTTTATCGAAATGAAAACTATAAAAAGCAGATCAGCCAACTTAAACTTGATGGTAATTATCTGGGTGTTCATTCTGATAAACACCTGCTGTATTGCGACTGGAGTAACAGGGATAGTTTGCTGATTACCAGGCAACAGTTTGAACAGGACCTGAAGCAGGCTTACCGTGAATTGAAGAAGTTTAACGTTGATAAAAAGCAAGCCTGTTATTTTTTACCTCCCTATGAATGGTATAACGATACGATAGCATCCTGGACAGACAGGTTAAACCTGCAGCTGGTTAATTTTACGCCTGGTACAAGATCAAATGCCGATTATACTTTCCCGGAGATGGGCAGCAGGTATGTGGATAATAATACGGTTATGAAATCGATCCTTGATTATGAACAAAATAAAAAAAATGGGTTGAACGGCTTTATTTTGTTAACACATATAGGTACCGATCCTAAAAGAAAGGAAAAGTTCTATACCCAGCTTCCTTACCTTATAACGGAATTAAAAAGCAGGGGCTACCGGTTTTTAAAAATAGATGAGTTGCTCAGGTAGTATATTTTGCCCTTGTAGTTTACCTGATAATAATGATGATTTTGATAAATCCCTATCAAATTAATAGGGTTAAACCGAGTGGAATCTTCAATTTCACGAGCTGTAGGTTACTGTAAAATATTGATGGATAATTTGTTATGATGATGGTTTTTTTATGGTTATGATCTGGCTTTGGTTTTGTGATGCCGCAGGTACGGTTAAAGCACAAAAACAGGTTTCAGCCGGAAACAAACTAAAAAGAAATGGAAGATGAACGAATTATTGTAAGGTCAGCCATTCCGTCAGATGTGGTCTATGCCGACCAGATCATCAGAGAAATGGAAAGCTCCGCATTAGCAAGAGGCTCAGGAATATCAAAAAGATCAGCATCCTGCATAATAGAAAAAATTAATACCGGTAAAGCGATAGTTGCCGTAACCGAAAAGGGTGAATGGGCCGGTTTCTCCTACATAGAAACCTGGGACAATGAAACATTTGTCTCCAACTGTGGCCTTATTGTATCTCCAAAACACCGTAGCCAGGGTGTCGCCTCCCAAATTAAAGCGCAAATATTTGAATTATCCAGAACCAGGTATCCGTTGGCCAGCGTATTTAGCATTACCTCTGGCCTGGCTATCATGAAAATGAACACCAAGCTGGGTTTTGAACCAGTTACTTACGCCGAAATAACCCAGCAGCAAAGTTTTTGGGATGGCTGTAAAAGTTGTGTGAATTATAACATACTGCAAAGTAAAAATAGGCGTAACTGCCTATGTACAGCTATGTTATTTAACCCCTCAAAAAATTAACCTTTTCTAACATTTAATAATAAAAACATGTCTTTTCAAGTAATTAATGAACCACTTACAGAAGAGCCTCCTACATCTACCCTGGCAGATGATGCCCTTTTGCTTTTAAAACAACTTATAGCCACTCCATCGCTAAGTGGAAGCGAAGATCGAACCGCCGATCTTATTCAGGTATTTCTGGAAAACCGCGGTATTAAGACCCGACGCCTGCATCATAATGTATGGTCATACAACCAATATTTTAGTAACGACAAACCAACAATTCTGTTAAATTCACACCATGACACGGTAAAACCCAATGGTGGCTATTCGCGCGATCCATATTGTCCCGAAATT
Source organism: Mucilaginibacter sabulilitoris (assembly GCF_034262375.1). NCBI lineage: Bacteria > Pseudomonadati > Bacteroidota > Sphingobacteriia > Sphingobacteriales > Sphingobacteriaceae > Mucilaginibacter > Mucilaginibacter sabulilitoris. The sequence continues at coordinate 5,197,252 of NZ_CP139558.1, read as the reverse complement.
ATTGATGGTAAATTATACGGTTTAGGCAGTAATGATGCCGGCGGTTGCCTGGTATCTTTACTCTCGGCGTTTATATACTTTTATAATATTCCTGATCTGGCTTATAATTTATGTTTCGCGGCCACAGCCGAAGAAGAAAATTCAGGAGATAACGGATTAAAAGTCATCCTTCCGGAAATTGGCCGGATTGATTTTGCCATCGTCGGCGAGCCCACACAAATGAACATGGCTATTGCCGAAATGGGGTGCATGGTATTGGATTGCACTACTTTTGGCAAGGCGGGCCATGCAGCCAGAAATGAGGGTACCAATGCCTTGTACAAAGCCCTGCCCGATATTACCTGGTTTTCTGATTTTATGTTCCCTAAACAATCAGGCTTTATGGGGCCGGTTAAAATGACGGTTACCGAAATTAATGCCGGCATTCAGCACAATATAGTGCCTCATGAATGCCACTTCACCGTTGATGTTCGTTTAAGCGATTGCTATTCGGCAGAGGAGGTACTGACTATTATTAAAGATCATACCAGCTGCGAAGTTGTTCCGCGGCAGGGAATACTTCATCCATCGTGTTTGGAGCGCATGCATCCCGTAGTGCGTACGGGTGTTGCCCTGGGATTGAAGACCTATGTTTCTCCCACCAGTTCAGATCAGGGATGGTTAAATGTACCCTCCTTAAAAATGGGCCCTGGTGATTCAGCGCGGTCGCACATGGCCGATGAGTATATTATGGTTACTGAGATATCCGAAGGGATAAATATTTACATTCATCTTTTAAGAAGCATGTTGTATTGTTTAATCCACAATCCGGAGATAGGCCGCAGGTTTTAACAACGCCTGTATTTTATATTTCATGATCGGTAGAATGCAAATAAATCTTATTGATAAGTAACAGCTCTGCTACGAAGGTCTTTTTTGATAAATCATCTATAAATTAGGCTACAATTTGCTATTTATGAAAATTGATCAATCAAGGAATTTTGCCGTAAAAAAACGATGCACGTTTGTTTTGTCATTATTAGCCGGACTGTTTTTGATGCAGCAGGCGAGGGGCAGTATCGTAAAAATTGAGATCAACAGTATTGAACCTGCCTATGGTGGTAAAATATTTGGATCAGTTGGCGCTTACGAAAAGTTAACTGGCAAAGCTTATGGTGAGGTTGATCCGCGCTTACCTCAAAATGCGCTTATTACCGATATACGGCTCGCCCCGCGAAATGCCCGTGGTATGGTGGAGTACGCCATGGATATTTACATACTAAAGCCGGTTGACCTGAAGCGGGGTAACCACAAACTATTTACCGAATTGCCAAACCGGGGCGGTAAGTTATTTGGCGGGCTCAACAATAGTAGCGGCGGCAATGATCCGCAAACGGCAGAGCAAGCCGGCGACGCGTTTTTATTGAATATGGGTTATACCATTGCCTGGTGCGGCTGGGATATTTCGGCAACGGCAGGCAATCATAATATGACCATTACTGTTCCGGTGGCAAGAAATAAAGATGGTTCGGCGATAACCGGGCCATCTTATGAGTATATCTCATTTGATAATGACAACATTACCAGTTATAAACTGGCTTATACTGCCGCTTCGTTGGCAAAGGATAAGGCGGTATTAACTGTTCGGGATTTACTTAATGATAAGCCAAGGGGCATACCTTCATCGGGTTGGGAATATGCCGATGAACGGTCAATACGCTTATTGCCGGCAGGGACCTCGTTTAAGCAAAGCGCCATTTACGAATTTATTTATCCGGCCAAAGATCCGTTGGTTGCCGGTTTGGGGCTGGCTGCAATGAGAGACTTTGTTTCGTTTTTGCGATATGCCAAAACAGATGGTGCGGGTCATGAAAATCCGCTGGCGGGAAATGTGCGATATACTTACAGTTTTGCCATATCACAACCTGCCCGGTACATGAACGATTTTCAGACACTGGGTTTTAACCAGGATGAACAGGGCAGAAGGGTGTTTGACGGAATAGAAAACTGGCTTGGCGGAGGGAGTGGTGTAGGGATAAATTACCGTTTTGCCCAGCCTGGCCGTACAGAACGAAACCGGATAAACCATTTATATCCCGAAGGTATTTTCCCTTTTGCTTACCCAGTGTTGCATGATAAACTGAGCGGGAAAACAGGGGGACGTATAGCAAGATATACCGGTAAATTAAATCAACCCAAAGTAATGGAGATTAACTCGGCCAATGAATATTGGGTTAAGGCGGCTTCGTTGCTGCATACCGATTTGATGGGTAATGACCTGTCCGATCCTGATAATGTCCGTTTCTATTTACTGTCGGGCATGCAGCATGGCAGCGGCAACGGAGAAAGTACAGGCGTATGCCAGCAGTTGCAAAACCCAACCAGGGCCGAACCTGTTTTAAGAGCCCTATTTATAGCGCTTGATGATTGGGTTACCCAAGGTATTAAGCCACCGGAAAGCCAGGTGCCGCGTAAAGCCAATGGAACAGCGGCCCTTGCGGTGGTGAACCCCGGCTCATTAACAGGAACAGTACCGCGCCAGGTGTTAAATTGGCCCACTATACCCGGCGTTACCTACAATGGCATCGTCACTACCCGATATTATTATGATTACGGTCCCGATTTTACTAAAGGCGTCATCAGCAAATATCCGGAGCAGCCGGTACACCGGTCTGCCTATCAAAGTTTTGTATCAAAAGTAGATGTTGATGGTAACGAGATAGCCGGTATCCGTTTACCTCCGGTTGCCGCGCCGGTAGCCACCTTAACCGGATGGGCCTTGCGAAGGGAAGGTTTTGGACTTAACGACGGGGGAGAAGCGGCAGGGCAGCTTATTCCGTTTAAAAATACCAAAGCGGAAAGGCTTGCCGCTGGAGATCCTCGTTTATCGCTTGAGGAGCGTTATGGCACGCATGCACAATATGTTGCAGCAGTAACCAGGGCCGTAAATGAACTGGCCGCCCGGCGATTGCTATTACCGGCAGATGCACAGCAATATATTAAAGAAGCTCAGGACAGTGATATACTCAGGTAATAAAAAGTTAACGCAGTTGCGGAATAACGCGCTCCCCGATAAGACCGATTGATTTTAATATTTTTTCCTGCGGAAGCGCGGCATTGTCCATCTGAAAGGTTACCCTCGAAACACCGCCCAGGGCTTCACTGTGGCGGAGTATTTTTTCGGCTACTTCATCTGGGCTGCCCACTATCAATGCTCCGGTTGGCCCGGTTTGCGCGTCGTATTGCGCGCGGGTTACCGGAGCCCAGCCGCGTTCCCTGCCTATTTTGGTAAATACCTCAGCGTATCCGGGAAAAAAATCGTTGGTTGCCTCCTGGCTGGTACTACCTACATAGCCAAGCGAATGCAGGCCCACCTTTAAACGATCTTCCGGGTGCCCGGCCTTTGCACCGGCTTCTTTGTAAAGATCAATAAGCGGCCTGAAACGGTGTGTTTCGCCGCCGATAATGGCAACCATTAACGGAAGCCCTAAAACGCCGGCGCGGATAAATGACTGCGGAGTACCGCCCACACCTAACCATATAGGCAGCGAAGACTGAACCGGCCGCGGATAAATGGATTGGTTATGAAGCGGCGCGCGGTACTTTCCAGACCAGGTTATGGTTTCGTTATCCCTGATCTTTATCAGCATGTCCAGCTTTTCCGCAAACAGCGGATCATAATCTTCCAGCTTATAGCCGAAAAGGGGATAGGCTTCTACAAAAGAACCACGCCCGGCCACAATTTCGGCCCGGCCATTGGAAATAAGATCTAACGTGGCAAAGTTTTGAAATACACGTACAGGATCGGCCGCACTAAGCACGGTTACCGCACTGGTTAAGCGGATATGTTTGGTACGTGCCGCCGCCGCCGCGAGTATCATGGCAGGCGCCGAATCCAGGAATTCTTTACGGTGATGTTCGCCAATGCCAAATACATCAAGCCCGGCCTGGTCTGCCTGTTCAATTCTTTCCAGCAACTGAGCCATTACGTTAACATTACGGGCGGCTTTGTCCGGAGTATCATTAAACATTGCCGCAGCAAAACTGTCAATTCCTATTTCCATTTTTATGATAAGTTAATAATAGATGTTTAAACAAATATCTACAACTTTAATCAAAATAGCTACTTAAAAATACGCATATGCCTCTTTTTGAACGGTTGCTGACAATTGTGCTTCATACAAAAAACAAAAGCGCTCAAATTACGAAACCTGAACGCTTTTGTTTTTTGTAAAATGTTAACTTATATCTTTTTCATCATAAGCAGGCCATTGGCAGTGGTTACATAAATAACCCCTTTTGAATCCTGTACCAATTGATAAATGGTGTGCCCGGGCACATTAGAATTGTTGTTATGGTAATTTTCCCAGCCATCTTTCAAATCAAACCTTACAAGGCCTGACTCTTCAGTGGCTACCCACAAAATATGCTCATACTTGTCATACAAGATGTCGTTAACACGGTTTGAGGGCATACCGGAGTTTTGGTCATTATAATGAAGCCATGTACCGTCGGCCCGCAGTACTGCTATGCCTTCTTTTTCATTATTGCCCTGAACCTGGTTGCAATCCCTCAGCGAGAAATAAATATTGCCCTTCTCATCTTCTGTTGCCCCTGAAATGTACATGCCTTTCAAAGGGGTATTGGATTTGCTATAGGTAGTTGGAACGTTATGATCCATCATCATAGTACCTTTTGATGTGCCTATCCAGAAACGTTTTTTGCTGTCTTCAAAGGCATAAAGAACGTTGCTTGAAGGTAACTGGGGTATGAGTTTTTTATTGAGTAAGATAACCTTGTCTTTTCTTAAAGCCAGCAGTCCGTCTTTGGTGGTAAACAGGAGATCACCACGGCGGCTATTTAAGATGTGGGTAACACCGGCCGATAAAAACTTTTTAAAATCATATATCTGCCAACCGGCATCGGTGTACTTGAACATTTTATGATTTACGTACACCCACTTATTGTTGTCTTTATCTACAGTGATGTCGCCCACGGCAGTTTCGGAGTTAAACGGCGAATTGTATTCATTAACCGGATTAAAGGTTTGCCCATCAAACCGGGTCAATCCACGTGCTGTACCGTACCATAAAATATCAGATTTATCAATTACAGCAGCCTGGCTAATGTTATCTGGCAGGGGCGAGTTGTACTTAGTCCATGTTTTAAATTCGTAATTTTTTAACGATGGGTTAGTATAAACAGTTCTGTTGTTATAAACGCCGGGATCGCCAGCAGGCTTTAACTCGGACAGGTCCATTCTTTGCATCGCGGCCGATACCTTGCCATTGATAAAACGGAAAACAACATTAACGGAAGCGAAAACTGGTTTGCCGTTTACCTTCGCCGGCCGCCATATATTACCATTGAGGTACCTGATGAGTTCCCATGTTAGCGGGCCTGTGTTTATATCGGTATGGCTAAGTACACAGCTGAAACCTGACGGCTCAACCAAAACCTGAAAAGTTATGGAACCATTGGCATCCTTTAAAATATATTTCCGGTTTATCTGGTCGCTTATATAATCAAGCGTAAACTGGTCGCAAGTTGCCTTCGGGTCGCCGCAGTCCATGCAGAAGTCGGTAGTATTGCATATATCTATTTTTGAAAGAAAAAGATTTTGCGCAGAAAGTGCCGATGGTAAAAAGATAACAAACAGGCAGATAAGCGATAGCTTATAAATTTTGATTTGGGATAACAATGCTAACATTCCGTTATAAATTAAAGAAAGCAAATTCAAACCACCAAATGAATGTTAGTTAAATAATGTTAATTAGCATTATTTAATTTAAAACGCACGGCATTAAACCTGCAGAACCGCACAAAACGGTTTGAGTTACAACTTAATACCATAGCGTTATTTGAAAATGCCAATCTAATTCATAAGTTTATTGAAATTCATATTAAACGATCATACCCTTATGAAAATTACGGTATTAATTTCCCGCATATTACTTGGCTTTATTTATCTTGTATTTGGCCTTGATTACTTTTTTCGTTTTATACCGTACCAACCTTTGCACACGGGTGCAACAGGCGCTTTCATAGCCGGACTTAAAGGCATCGGTTATTTTTACCCGATGATAAAAACCATACAGATTGTAGGAGGCATATCGTTAATGATAAACCGTTATGCACCGTTTTCGGCGGTTGTACTGTTTCCCATCAGTTTAAACGTGTTGTTGTTTCACACCATTTTAGTACCATCGGGCTGGTTAATGGGGGTTACACTGATAGTACCTAATCTGCTTTTAGGATATGGTTACCGCAAATATTACAGCGGTATGTTTACAGCAAAAGCGGTAGTATAAATATCGGGCTTAAAACTTTCTATCGATATTAAAACGGACGGAAATTGGGCCGGCTGATCAATGGCGAAAATGACCAGGGGATTGAAGATAAAATGATCAGTAACCCAACGGTGAACCAGATAGCCATGGTTTTAAATTTATCGCTGTCGTTTGTAATACGTTTTGCCTTTGCCGAACCGATTGAAAGAACAACAATAGCAATCAGCATCATGGTAACATGCTCCATGCCAAAAAAGCGAACCTGTCGCTCATGAACCGCCAGATTAAAATGATTTAAAAAATAGCGCACTATTGGGCTAACGACATATAAACCCAGGCCAGCCAGTAATTGAATATGCGCGATTGTTGTTGTTATTACCCGTACCTGGTCGTTTACAGAGGTGTACTTTTTACCGAGCAGCCATCCCCGCCAGGCCAGGCAAATGGCTAATAATAAACTAAGCAGTACTAACCAGCGGATTAAAGAGTGTAGGGCTAATAATATTGAGTACATATATGGTATTATAATCATATAGACGAATAAGCCGCCGAAACATTTTATGCTATGATTTTATTTTTGTAAATATATTGCGAGATTGGGATACCAGTGTTTTGCATGTTTGTAATTAAAGCCATTTGTGATACAATAAAAAACGCTAATTTTAGCATAATTATTAGCAAACCATGTTTATGAAAAGATATATTTTACTGGCCCTTTTATTTATTTCCATTTCGGGATATGCCCAAAATACAATCAATAATTACAAGTACATCATAGTGCCCGAAAAGTTCAATATCCTAAAACAAAATGATCAGTATAATTTAAACAGCCTTACTAAAGCGCTATTAACGGATAAAGGATTTACTGTTTACTATGATAATGCAGACCTGCCCACAGAAATTGCAAACAATAAATGCAGCGCGCTTACTGCCGATTTATTAGAAAAAAACAGCATGTTTACTACCAATCTTACACTTGTATTAAAAGATTGCCAAAATAACGTGGTTTTTAAAAGCAAAGAAGGCAAGAGCCGGGAAAAGGAGTATAGGGTATCCTATAATCTCGCATTAAGGGATGCCTTTACATCGATGGATGAAACCAAGTATGTGTACAATGGTGCTACGCACGAACAGGGAGGACAGCCGGCAGTTACTACAACGGCGGTAGCTTCGCCACCAGCTGTAAAAACAGCAGCGGCAGAAACAGCGGTAGCCTCCCCGGAAGTTAGTGCGACACCACCTGCTGGAGTTTCACCAGTCGTTACTCCGCCGGTAAAATCTGCTGCGGAAGAAACTGTAGTAAGTCAGCCATCAGCACCGGTAGGAACCTTATATGCACAGGCGATAGCCAATGGCTATCAATTGATTGACACCACACCAAAAATAGTTTTAACGCTCCTGAAAACCTCGGTACAGGATTATTTTATAGCCAGCAATGCGACGGCAAACGGAATAGTTTTGAAAAAGAATGACAGCTGGTTTTTTGAATACTATAAAGACGGGAAACTTACTTCAGAGAAGCTGCAGGTGAAATTTTAACGGGAAAAGTTACGGGGGGAGGGAAGTTAAGCAGAGACCGGCAGATTGGTTTCTGCTATGGTGTCTTTGCGGTGATGGTTGTGTTTGATCCAGAAGTAAAGGCTGATCATGAGAAGGATATACAGGATGATATTGAACAGCGTGTGATGATCAATTACCTTATTTGCCTTCCTGTTCCAGAATAAAGCCAGTAAAACCAGCCTTGTTACGTTTAATAGCTGTATCCCCAAAATAGCCGGAATTAAGAACATAAGTTTTTGCCTTAGCTTTTTGGGATAAGCAAATACAAAAGCTGTTACAAAGCTCATAATCGCCAGACCCAGACAATCATAAGCTAAACGAATAGCGCCTTTACCCGCCACCAACAAGTCGATATGATTGTGGATAACATCAAAACCAAGCCAGCTAATAATAAGGGCGCTGCACGATAGTAAAAGGGAACGCAAACCTTCAATATAATTCAGATGTGTGGCTAAAAAACTACTGTAGTGGTTACCCGGACTTGTAACGCCGAGAAACAAGATGTTGAAGTAGTACAATACAAGGAACAGCATTACAAACTTCAATGCGAATTTGAACGGCGAGATCTGATTGGTTGAGGCTTGTTTTTGTTTGTTTTTAAGAAGTTCGTCAATTTTTATATCAACCACAAGCCGGAACCAGAAGCCCTGTAAAAAGTGAAATATTACACTGGTACGTCCTTCAAATATTCCCAATTGAAATATCATACGATAAGAAAAGTATAACGCTGGCCTTACATATCGTGGCAGTTGCCACCACAATTGCTTAAGCCATGCTGTACGCTCATCGGGCGAGCCAAATAGGTTGGGTTTGAGCGTTTGACGCCTTATATTTTGCATACGCTCCACTTCTTCCTGGGCCACCAAATCGCTGTAGCGGTTATGTTTATTTATCCAAAAAGCGATATCGTTTTCTTTTAGGTTTTCTTCTAAGATATGGCCCTGTTTCCAGATGATGGTTGTGCCGGGCACGATAAACCTGTGGGTCTTTTAATAAACTTTTACGATAAAGAGCCTCAATTTGTTTTGCCGCTTCGGCACGGGTAAGGCCTACCACCTTTACATGACCAATAACAGGCAGGGCCACGGTGCTATCGTCTTCAACCTGATAGGTTTGGCCGGTAGTGGCATTGCCACCGGTAGTAATGTTCCCTGCAGGTGGTGCTTCGTCAACGATATACTTAACGCTTTGTAAATTTCTGATTTGCAGTATGTCTTGCGGTTTTATGCGATAAGTAAAGTTGTTTAATGGTGTTTTCTGCACAAGGCTATCTGGAGGGATTTTATTTTGTTCAAAGAGAGATTGATATTGTTTGCTGGAGCAAGAGGTCAAAACAAAAAGTGTCCCAAGAAATAAAAAAATTAAAAAACGCATATATAAGAGTAACTACCGCTAAGAGTTATAGTTGGCCTTTGATTTCAAAAAAACATTAAATTATAAGTGCTCATCCTATGTTTACAATTGTACGGTTTCAAGCCCGCTCTGGTTCAAATAGTTTGAACACAGGTTTCTAAAAATAGTAAAGGGCTGCGTATGAGAGCGTTTTTTTTACAACATATCATCCAATATGTCAAAAAGTATAAAAAAAAAGTTTACCAGGCTATAGCAGCAAAAAATCCATATCATACTTTTGATGTATAAACCACCAATCCCGATAAATTGAATTCTTTCTTAATGATATTTAATAATGCATAGAGTTTTTATATCAGTTCTTGTTTTAGGTTCTTGTTATCTGAATGCAGTTAATGCCCAGATAAGTAAGCTTAAACAAGGGTTTCTTCATCCGCCAGATTCTGCTAAACCTGGTGTTTACTGGTATTTTATGGATGGAAATATGTCAGCCCGGTCTATATCAGAAGACCTGGAGGCCATGAAAAAAGCTGGCATCGGTAACCTCGTATTTTTGGAAGTAAACGTGGGTATTCCACGTGGGAAGGTGGAATTTTTAAGTGACGAATGGCAGGAATTATTTGCTCACGCGGTAAAAGAATCGAAACGTTTAGGCATTGAAATAACATTAGGTATCGGGCCCGGATGGACAGGTAGTGGTGGGCCATGGGTACCAATTGAGCAGTCGATGCAGCATTTAGTAAGTAGTACAGTAAACATAGCCGGGGGAGGGAAACGAGCAATCAACTTGCCTATACCGGCACCCAAACCACCATATTTTGGGGAGGGAGCGTTTACTCCTGAGCTGAAAAAGCAATGGGATGATTTTTATGAAGATGTAGCGGTACTTGCTTATCCAACGCCATCTTTGCCTTCTTCAAAAATAACAGATATTGATGAAAAGGCCCTGTATTACCGTGCGCCTTATTCTTCTGTAAAAGGAGTGAAGCAGTATCTGCCAACGGTTGCCGAATATAAAGATATGCCTAAGAACGCGGCGATTGATAAAAGTAAAATCATTGATCTTACTGATAAATTACGGGCAGATGGTACGCTGAACTGGACGGCCCCGAAAGGAAACTGGACTATCATACGTTTTGGCCGCCGAAACAATGGCGCTATAACCCGCCCGGCGCCTGTGCCAGGTTTGGGTTTTGAAGCGGATAAGTTTGATACCGTGGCCCTGAATGCCCATTTGGATAATTACGTAGGCAAATTGGTAAATAAAACTGGCAGACCAGATGTAGGAGAGGCGGGAGGTTTAAAAAGGTTACACATGGATAGTTGGGAAATGGGAGCACAGAACTGGACACCCCATTTTCGTGAAGAATTTAAAAAACGGAGAGGGTATGATCCATTGCCCTATTATCCTGTTTATGCCGGGAATGTTGTTGAAAGCGAAGAAATAAGCGAACGCTTTTTATGGGACCTGCGTCAAACCGCCCAGGAACTGGTATTGGAAAATCATGCCGGACAGGTAAAAAAATACGCGCATAAATTCGGTCTGGAGCTATCTATCGAACCCTACGATATGAACCCGACCGCCGATCTGGAGCTTGGTTCTGTGGCGGATGTACCTATGGCTGAGTTTTGGAACAAAGGGCTTGGCTTTAATTCATCATTCAGTTGTATTGAGGCTACCTCAATAGGGCATGTGAATGGCAAATCATTAGTACCAGCTGAAGCATTTACCGCGCAGGATAATGAGGGCTGGAAACAATATCCGGGTGCTATGAAAAATCAAGGTGACTGGGCTTTTGCTACCGGCATTAATCGTTTTGTATACCATACTTTTCAAAACCAGTTTCTGGCCGATTCTTTACGCCCAGGCGCAACCATGGGGCCGTATGGAGTACATTGGGACAGAAACCAAACTTGGTGGCCGATGGTTGGAGGCTACCACGATTATATATCGCGCTGCCAATATATTTTGCAGCAGGGACAGGCTGTAGCCGATATTTTATATTTATCGCCCGAAGGATCACCTCACGTGTTTCGTCCGCCATCATCTGCTATGGACGGTGATTTAGTATTGCCCGATAGGAAAGGATATAACTTTGACGGCTGCTCTCCCGGGCAGTTATACAAAGCTATAGTGAAAAATAAAAAGATAGTATTTCCGGGAGGTTCGAGTTATAGATTACTGGTGTTACCGGCTATTAAAACAATGACCCCGGCTTTACTGCAAAAAATAACCTCATTGGTGAATGACGGGGCGGTAGTAGTGGGTGCTCCACCGTTAAAATCACCTGGATTATCTGGTTATCCTTCATGCGACGAGCAGGTGCGTACAATATCCAGATCGCTTTGGGGAACCTTGCAGGAACCCTCTGAGCAAATCACGCATACTTATGGCAAAGGGAAAATCATATGGGGAGGAAGCCTTGATACACAAATTAATGATCTATATCCTGAGTATGATCTTACAGCACAAATATTAAAATCCATGAACGTTGAGCAGGATTTTACAGCCGACGGACAGCTGAGATATACACATCGCTATACCGATGATATGGATATTTATTTTGTATCAAACCGTACAGATCAGGTTGTGCAAACTGATGTTTCGTTCAGGAGCGTTAAAGGCCATGCGCAACTTTGGGATCCAATTACAGGCGAAAGCAGAGCGCTGCCAGAATGTGTGGTAAAAGGTCAGCTTACTACGTTGCCCTTAAAATTTGATGCGTATCAAAGCTATTTTGTGTGCTTTGTGAATAATGTGCTGCCTGTATCATCAACCAATAAAAATTTCTCCATAAACAAGGTAGTTAAAACACTCGCGGGTCCGTGGCTAGTTTCGTTTGATCCCAAATGGGGTGGCCCCCCAAATATAGTTTTCAATGAACTAAAAGATTGGACACAAAGAACAGAAGAAGGTATTAAATACTATTCGGGCACAGCTGTTTACCATAAAATATTTGATTTGCCACGGAATCTCAGCTCTAAAGAGAATCAGAGGCTTTACCTTGATCTTGGCGAAATAAAGAATATGGGCAGGGTAATATTGAATGGTAAAAATCTGGGTGTAACGTGGACGGCCCCTTTCAGGGTTGATATCACTAACGCAGTGCTGGAAAAGCAGAATCATCTGGAAATAGAAGTGGTGAATTTGTGGCCAAACAGGCTCATCGGTGATGAAAACTTTCCGGATGATGGTATAAACAATGGTAAATGGCCAGATTGGCTAACTAAAGGGTTACCTCGTACCAGCCACAGGTTCACATTTTCAACGTATAAGTTTTATACCAAAGATTCACCTTTACTCAAATCTGGGCTGATTGGTCCCGTTACTATACAACAAAGCGACTTTTGATATTTGTGATGGATAAAAACGAACAAATATTTTTAATTTAACCGGTTATAATAACACACAAAAACCTAATCATTACAATCTTTTTATGGGTCAAAAACAGTTTATTAAAGTTAAATTACCATTAGTTCTGGTTTTATTATGTGGGATATTATTGTATGCGTGTACAGTTAAAAAGCAAATAGCAAAGGCCGAAGAAAAACCGATGCCAATGCAGGCGCTTGAAGACAATTTTGTAAAGGCGCCGGATTCTATTCAAACCAGTGTTTATTGGTATTGGATATCTGATAACATCTCAAAAGAAGGCGTAATCCGTGACCTGGAATCCATGAAAAAGGTAGGTATTAACCGGGCTTTTATAGGTAATATATGGCAGGATGACGTACCGGCGGGCAAGGTGAAAATATTTAGCGATGAATGGTGGGATATATTGCATACGGCGCTTAAGAAAGCTGCTGAACTGAATATTCAAATAGGTATTTTTAATAGTCCAGGCTGGAGCCAGTCTGGTGGTCCGTGGGTGAAACCAGAACAGGCCATGCGATACCTTACCTCATCAGAGATTTCAGTAAAGGGGCCAATTAAACTCCATAAAAAATTGGTACAACCCGAAAAGAATTTTCAGGATGTTAAAGTTATAGCGTATCCTGTGAATAAGGATTTTGATAGTAATATCATTAGTTTAAAACCACAAATCAACTCAACACCCGTTATCAATAATCTTAATAAAGTTTTCGATAACAATGATACTACCAGCCTTAAATTTCAAAACGGGAAACAATTTACCATTAATATAAACTCATCGCAACCATATACAGTCCGTAGCTTAACTATAGTACCCATACATTCAGCTATGAATTTGGAGGGCGATATCCAGGTTTTGGAAAATGGTGCATATACTACCATAAAGCATTTTATTGTAGACCGGAGTAATAGTGAATTGAATGTGGGTTTTTCACCTTATGGGCCTGCTGCTATTGCTTTGCCGGCAAGTACATCAAAAAAATTCCGGATCATATTTACTAAAACATCACTAAATAGCGGAATAGCCGAGTTGAAACTTTCGGCCACCCCTGTGGTGGAAGATTATATTGAAAAGTCGCTGGCAAAAATGTGGCAAACACCTTTTCCATATTGGGATGCCTACCAATGGGCAGCGCAGCCAGTGGTCGACGATAATAAATATGTAATTGATCCTGCAAAGGTTTTAGATATATCATCTTACCTGACTACCGATGGTACATTGAATTGGACCGTGCCTGCCGGTGACTGGATAATAGAGCGTTGCGGAATGACACCCACCAAAGTGCATAATGGACCCGCGTCAGCAGAAGGTACAGGACTGGAGACCGATAAAATGAGCAAAGAACATATCAAAGCTCATTTTAATGCTTTCTTGGGTGAAATTATCAAACGTATACCTGCCGAGGACCGTAAAACCTGGAAAGTAACTGTTGAAGACAGTTATGAAACCGGAGGGCAAAACTGGAGTGACGACTTTATAAGTAAATTTCAAAAAAACTACGGTTACGACCCCACGCCTTATATTCCTGCATTACAAGGTAAAGTGGTTGGTAGTGCCGACAAATGTGATCGCTTTTTGTGGGATCTGCGGCGTTTTATAGCTGATAACGTTGCCTACGAATACGTTGCCGGTTTAAGAGAGATCAGCCATCAAAATGGGCTTACTACCTGGCTTGAAAATTATGGGCACTGGGGATTTCCCGGGGAGTTTCTGCAATACGGGGGGCAATCAGATGAAATTGGGGGAGAGTTTTGGAGTGAAGGGGATTTAGGTAATATCGAGAACCGTGCAGCTTCATCAAGTGCGCATATCTACGGTAAAACCAGGGTATCTGCCGAGTCTTTTACCTGTGCCGGCGCACCATTTTCGCGGTATCCTGCCTTGATGAAACAGCGCGCTGATCGTTTTTTTACCGAAGGCATTAATAACAGCTTGTTGCATGTTTATATCCATCAGCCTTATGAGGATAAGGCGCCGGGAGTGAATGCTTTCTTTGGAACTGAATTTAACCGGTTAAACACGTGGTTTTATGATATGGATATATTTATAAAATATATTAAACGATGCAATATGATGCTGCAACAAGGCAAGTATGTTGCAGATGTAGCCTATTTTATCAGTGAAGATGCTCCCAAAATGACCGGTGTGCAGGACCCACAATTACCGCAGGGATATTCGTTTGATTATATAAATGCAGAAGTGATTAAAACAAGGATGACCGTAAAGCAAGGTCGGATGTGGCTGCCAGATGGAATGAACTATAAAATTCTTGTTTTGCCCCAACTCAAAACCATCAGGCCTGAGCTTTTGCTTAAGATTAAAGAGCTGGTAAATGAGGGGGCGGTGGTTTTAGGGCCGAAACCGTTATCGTCTCCCAGCTTACAAAACTATCCTTCGGCCGATAAACAAGTTCAGGATCTTGCAAACGAACTATGGGGACACATTGATGGATCTTCCGTTATCGTCAATAGGGTAGGTAAAGGTATGGTTATCAGTGGTATGGGGCCTCAGGAAGTATTGAACCTTGTTAAGGTAAAACCTGATTGCAAAATAACGCAAAGCGATTCGGTGTTGTTTATTCATCGTACTTTAAATGAGGGATCTGTGTATTTTATTTCAAATCAAAAGAATAAAACAGTTGAAATCACTCCGCAATTCCGCATCACAGGCAAAAGTCCTGAGTTATGGGATGCTGTAACAGGCGAAAGACGCAATCTTCCTTCATATACGCAAAATGACTCTGCCACTATGGTTCCCCTTGAACTGGCGGCTTTGGAGAGTGCATTTATCATATTCAGAAACAATACAGACGCGAAAAATGGTGATAATGCTAAAATTAACTATCCTTTACCATCACAATCGGTTAATATTGTGAAACCCTGGTTAGTGAGCTTTGATACAAAAATGCGCGGCCCTGCCAAACCGGTTGTTTTTAATACCCTTACGGACTGGTCTGTTAACCCTAATGATAGTATTCGTTATTACTCAGGATCAGCTGTTTATCATAATGTATTTAACTTGTCTGCGGTTAAAAATGGTGAACATGTTTTCTTAAACCTGGGTATGGTGAGGGCAATTGCTAAAGTTACCGTCAATGGCGTTGATGTTGGCGGGGCTTGGACTGCACCATATAAAGTAGATATCACCAAAGCTTTAAAAAATGGTGAAAACTCATTGGAAATCAGGGTCGTAAATACCTGGGTTAATAGGTTAATTGGAGACAGTAAACTACCGTTAAGTGAACGGAAAACCTGGCTTGCTAACAATCGCTTCCGGCCGGAAAATTTGCTGGAATCATCCGGGTTGCTGGGGCCGGTTAGTGTAACGGTTATTAAATATTAAATGATCTTTTAATGATAAATATGATGCAAAAACAAGCATTTTTTGCTTGTTTTTGTATGTTATGCGCGTGCTTTTGGCTTCTTTTAACAAAAAAAGCAGCAAAATTGAAAAGGATACAAATCAAAGGTCACCCAAAATTGTGAACATCTTTAATTTTATCCGTTTTCTGGAACCGCGCGCCCAAGATCACCGAAGAGGTAACATTAAACCTTTCTACGGCATCAAATAATAAATAACATGGCAATTGAAAACCATGTACAATTTTGCCATCAAATCGTGCTGAAATTGTATAAGAATACTGTTATCTAAGTGATTATATTGCAGTGACTTATCTAAAAATCAATTGCCATGAAAAAGTATTTTTATCCAATTATGCTTACAGGTATACTGTTGATGATTATTGCATGTAAAAAAAATGAAGAACCAACCCTGAATGATACCGTTGCCGATGCAAATAAGAGCTTGCTGTTAAATGCCAATAAAGTACCTTATGCGCCTTTAACGGTTGTAACTATTGCCGGTATGTCCCACCAGCAGGGCAATGTTGATGGGCAGGGCTCTAAGGCCCGGTTCGAAACTCCGGGCGACATTAAAATTACCGAGGATGGTACCATTTTCATTACCGATAGACTGAACAATAGCATCCGTAAAATATCAACATCCAACGTGGTATCTACCGTGGCCATCCCTAATAGTGCCACTGGCCAATCGCTTAAATTTCCCGACCAGATTGTGGTATCGCCGGACGGGACACTCAATATACTGGCAGATGTTGCTTATACCGATGTTACAACACATCCATTCTGGATAGTTAGCCCTAACGGTCAGGTTGTTACGCCGTTAATTAAAAGTACCAGTTTCAGTTATCATTACCTTGACCTTCAGTTTGACCCCTATGGTAAATTTTTAAAACTAAGCGGCGACCGGCGCCTTAAAGAAGATAATACCGTGCACGAAGCAATTTTGGAGGATTTTGAGGTTGTCCGCTTTCGTATGGGTACCAATACCTACACCCCACCGGTGGATTCATTAATCGGGGACGATAAAATGCTGCCAGCCTTTGTCGTAATTTATTGCGCATATAATGGTGTTAAATTTATGGTTGTCGGCAACAAACATATTTACAAGCTCACACCATCAGGAGTATTCACACTTATTTACCGCGATCTTGATTTAATGGATGTTAGCAGTCTTATCGCTACAAGGGATACCAGGACCCTATACATTGTTAACCGGGGAAAAATAGAAAGCATATTTAATGGTAAGCTTTCTTTTCTGGCAGGCCGTAATCTAAATAATAAGAATGCGCAGGGTGATGGCGTAGGGGCAAAGGCCGATGTTATTGCTTATAAGCTGGCCCTTTCAAAGGATGAAAGTACCCTGTACTTTACCGATCAGGGGCGTTCAACAGTACGGAAAATACTGCTTAAGTAATAATTGGGGGGGCCGCATTTAATTAACCCAGTTTGTTCCTGTAAGCATCCAGAGCAGTTATAGTCGCGCGTTTTCCGGTTTCTACAAGCTCTTCGGCCCTGTAAAAGTCGTAAAGGCCACAACTATCCCTCGAGATGTTGATCAGTATGTCGGGCGTATATTTTTCGAGGGTTAACTGGGTGTTATGATAGGTCATTAAACTAAGGGTTTTGCTGATGACATCAAAATACCCGAATTTTTCTTCGCGGCGCAACGCTTTAATCTTAGGTAATTGTTTATAAATTGCTTTTATCCTTTTTCTGTAAACAGGTACATTGGCTTTATCCGCTGAAGCTGTTACCTGCCTTTTATCTTTAGGTATGGGGGCATTTACATTTACTACAATCAATATGTCGTTGGGGAGCCTGCTCACATGGTCAATGGGTAAACTATTAATTACACCACCGTCAACCAGCAAACCATCTTTGGTTTTTACCGGTGTAACAATGGTAGGAATAGCTATTGATGCCCTGATGGCATCTAACACGCTGCCTGTGGTTAGCACCACCTCTTTTTTGTTAATAATATCCGCGGCAACAGCCGCGTAGGGGATGGGCAGGTCTTCAATGTTCCTGTCGGCAATCAGATCGCGCATTTTGTGAAGCAATTTATCCCCCTTAACCAAACCCTGCCCCCTGAAATTCAAATCAATCAGCCTGAATATCTTTATTTTATCCAGTGTGTATAACCAGTTCTTATACACTTCCATTTTGCCCAATGCATGCACGCCACCAACCAGTGCACCCATTGATGTGCCGGCAAGCGAACTGATTTGAAACCCCTGTCTTTCCAGCTCCTCAATTACCCCAATGTGCGCCATTCCGCGGGCGCCGCCACCTGATAATACTAAAGCCACCTTTGGTTTTATGCTCATGGAAATTAAATAGTTACTATAATAACGCTGCGTTTATTTGGCTGAGTACAGCACATAATCATTACTTAGCATTTCCATTCGAAAACCTTTATAGCCAGGGAAACATTTGCGTACTATATTTGATTTTGGGCCCATGTAACTTGCCGGCAGGAAAATAAATATTGGCCCGGCATGGCCGCGATGCACATAATCGTCATAATCTATACTTATATCATCGTCGATAGGGTCAAGGGTAACTATACGGTTATGCTTTATTTCCAGCCCAAGGTCGGGGCTAATAAATACAAACAGGGCATTGGTGTTTTTCCTGTCCAGATCCATGATGTAATTTAATGATTCCTGATCGGCAAATATCTGGGCCAGCCCGGTAGTCCCGCGGGCATTATCAGCCATGTTTTGTTTGTAGCTTGGTACAAAATACCGGACGCTGAAAAAAGCGATAATAAAGCAAATCATAGCAAAAGCCGCCTTAAGGGTTAAATTGCTTTTGCTTACCAAGTATACAATTCCGGGTATTATTAACAGCCCGATAACGCGCATGTGCCTTGCTTCGTATGATATATTTACCTGCCGTAAAAAGTTATAGAAAAAAAACACCACCGAAACACAATAAAAAACGGTAACCAGCAGGGTGTACCTCTTTTCGGGCACGCGCTGCGCAATACGGGTGATGATTAAAATACTTAGTACGGCCGCCAGCAGTACCGCAATTAACGACCAGAAAGCATTGAGCATGCCTACGTCATAATGATACAACAGGCCACCCATAAGGTCGTCTACCGAAAAACCTGATAATATAGGCGAAGCCAGGGGGAAGCTGAAAGTTTCCAAGGTTAGTTTTAAGCCCGTTGATCCCGATGCCGGATTTACACCCTTTGATAAGTAGGAAATATAAATAACCCCCAACGAAATAATAGCCGGAATACCTATCCATAAACCTTTTTTTATCCAGTTTACAATAGTGGCTTGTCCTGATGACAGCTTTATCCACAAATACAGGCAGCCCGCAGCGTACATCCATAAAAAGGATGATTTGCAAAAAAATCCTACCCACCCCGAAAGCAACAGGAATACAGCCAGCTTCCAGTCGGCTTTATCAATAGCAACAAGGCCATAAAGGAACCATCCTATGGTGCCAAAAATCAAAACTTCACCGCCATTATAAAAAACAAAAGGAATAATAAATGCCTGCTGGCATGCAATTATTACCACACTAACGGTAGCTATAATGGGTGTAAAGCCTGCCTTTTTAAAAAATGAATAAAAACCGGCCAGGCCCAACAGGGTAAATATGGTGATAGTGATTGCTGATGCCTGACCTATATTAATACCAAAGATTAATATGAAAGCATAGGGGACGAGATATTGCCCTGGCGACCACCATGTTAAAAACTCTGTATAACTTTTACTGATATCAGATTGGGAGGGTTTAACTGCAAGATTAAAATCGCCGCCGGCCTGCATTTTCTGCAGAACCTGGAACCCCCAGCTGGAGTCGGGGAAAATAGCTGTTGGGTACAGGAAAATCATCGTTCCCAATATAATTACCATTATACCCAACGCGATAAGTATAATTTGATGGGGACGAGGTTTTTGTAGTGACATAGTTGAAGTTAATAAATATGGTTAACTGATATTACGTTCACGGATCTTGACAGCAGGATTACCCTGGTAAACAGAGTAAGGTTCAAGGTTTGTTGTAGCCACGGAACCACTTGTGAGCACCGAATGGCTTGCCGCGATTGTGCCAAGGTTTACAATGGCTCCGGCGCCTATCCAAACACCATCTTCCAAAATTAAACCTTTAGTAAGTAGGTCAAAGCTCGTTTTTTTATAATTATGGCTTCCGGTTAGCAATATAGCGCCTTGCGACAGGCACACATGAGCCCCGATATTAATCATCACCAGGCTGTCTATCCATACATTTTCGCCTATCCAGCTTTGGTCGCCAATACTTACAAACCAGGGATATTTTATATTTACACAAGGTTTTATAGTTACGTTTTTCCCAATCTTAGCGCCAAACGCCCGCAATAAAAACACCTTAAAAGCGCTTGACGGAATAACGCTGGTTTTGAAAAACAAAGCATTTACATAGTACCATAATAATCTTTTAAAAGCAGTGCCACCTGGATTAAAAGGATGATTATTGTAAGCAGACAGATCAGTTTTATGCATGTTTAACAATAACCTTATTCCCTTGTTTTATCCCAAAATACAAACTAATCATAATAATTTATTACAACAATGATATTAAAAATGATATGAACATCAATTATTTGGTTTTTTTTTGTGTGAACACAATGCTAACAAAACAAGCGCTGCAATGTTCACCAAACCGTCTCAATTTATTTTGCTGTTTTAATAAGAGGTACAGGAAGCTGTGATATAGAAGCAGAATGAAGCATATATGCTGTTAAATAATTTATAATTAGGCATTGATTTTAAAATTATATTAATTTGTGGATATATAGGTGTATGTTCATAATTTGTACAGTTTGAAGCTTTCCCTGGTTACAGTTGTTTATAACGCGCAGGATACAATAAGGCAATGCATTGAATCAGTTATCGGGCAAAATTATCCCGATCTGGAATATATTGTTGTTGATGGCGGTTCTACCGATAATACATTGCAAATAATTAATCAATATCGGCCATATATTACTGTCTTAGTTTCTGAACCTGACAAGGGGATATACGATGCCATGAATAAAGGCATTAGCCAGACCACCGGCGAGGTGGTAGGTACCTTAAATGCTGATGATTTTTTTGCCGATCAGGATATCCTGCAGTCGGTAGCAACAGTATTTGAACAGCAAAATACCGATGCATTGTATGGCGATCTGGATATTATAAACAAACAAGGTAAAATTTTACGTAAATGGCGTTCATGTCAGCATGGTGCAAATTCATTCAACCTGGGGTTTATGCCGCCTCATCCTACGTTTTATTGCCGGAGAAGTTTATTTGAGAAATTCGGTCCTTATAAAATGGGATATGGTTCGGCCGCCGATTATGAGCTCCTTGTTCGTTTTATTCATTTTCATAAAATCAAAACCTTTTATCTTAACCGGGTGATGGTTAAAATGCTTACGGGCGGCGTAAGCAGCAGAAGCCTAAAAAACAGAATATCAGCATGGAAATTTGATTTAAAAGCTATGCGTGAAAATAAAATCAAATTGCCGTTTCTGGCTTTGGTGCTCAAACCCCTCCAAAAAATTATACAATTTATTTAATTTCAAATTAACTTATTTTTTTTTCATACGTATAAAAATGCAGAAATAATGCTGAACTGTTTCTATGGCAGAACTTTTACATTCTTATCACTTTGTTTATCATGCTTTGATCATTATCATATCAATACTGATCACATCCCTGGCAATTCCGTCCATTTTGCATGTAGCCAGGGCACGGCACTTATATGATGATGTAGGTCATTTCCGGAAACAGCATGATCATGGTATACCACGTTTAGGAGGTGTAGCCATATTTATAAGCTTTATCATCACCATGCTTTTATTCAGTTTAATTGATAAGGACCTGCCCGTTAGTTATCTGTTCATTTCATGCATTATTTTATTTACAATGGGGTTAAAGGATGATCTTTCCGGTGTAAATTCAAGTACTAAATTCATGATACAGTTTGTAGCGGCAGCTATATTGGTGTTGTTCGGCGACATCCGGATAACCAGTATGTATGGCGTGTTTGGCATTTATCAGCTTCCTTATATTCCAAGTTCGTTGCTGTCTGTACTGGTTATCATGCTTATCGTAAATTCTTTTAACCTGATCGACGGGATAGACGGCCTGGCGGCGGTGACAGGTATAATTGTAAACTGCACCTTTGCATTTCTATTCGTTTATTTTAAACGGTATGAACTTGCAGCGGTCGCTTTTGCCATAGCCGGGGCCGTAGCCGGGTTCTTGAGGTACAATCTAACCCCTGCCAAAATATTCATGGGCGATACCGGCGCGTTACTTATTGGTCTGGTATCGGCTGTAATGGCCATCCGGTTTATGGAGGTGAGTAAAATTACCGGCCCGGGTATGCCATTTATTTCAAATGCGCCAGCATTAACATTTGCTATACTGATAGGCCCGGTATTTGACACACTCAGGGTATTCACTTTAAGGATTATAGGGGGCAAGTCGCCGTTTGAACCCGACAGGAACCATATTCATCACCGTATTTTACGCTTAGGACTTAACCACCTGCAGGCAACAATCTGTTTGTCGATTGTCAATTTAATATGTATAGGCATGATGTTTTTATTGAATTGGTTAGGTAATTCTCTGCTTATTGTGCTTATCCTTTTGTTTACGATAATAACAAACTGGATCATCACCTTTGCGCTGCGTTCAAAAGAACGTGAGCAGATAAGCCTACGAAACTTTTTAGTGTAAGTTATACAACCTGGGAAACACTGAATAAGGTTTTGGAATAAAAAATCTGAAACCTAAGCTGCCAAAACGGTAGATAGCACCCAGGCTTGTTTAGTTGGAAGATAATTGAAAAATAAAAGAATCAGCAGTGACATTTTTAAATGCGACATATCGTAACGATTGTTTTTAAAGCGTTAAATACCGAATTGAAAGTTTTGGATATGATAATCAGATAAATTATAGTCTAACATGTTACAGTTAACAATTTATCTTAACAACAAATTGTCTAATTGGTATTTTTATAGGAACCTTATTACTTTTAATCTTCAAAGCGCGCTATCTCTTCGGCGTAAACAACATGTTTTGTTAAATTTGAACATGAACAAAGTTGATGTTGCAGTTAACCACCTGTGTAAACTTGGCGAAGGCCCTGTATGGGATGCCAAACGTGGCGTTATGTATTGGGTTGATATTTTGAGCGGAGAAATTCACCAATACAAAACAACACAAGGCCTGCATGAAATTGCACCATTGGGCGAAATGGTGGGTGCTGTTGCATTGTGCAAAAGCGGAAACTTACTGGCTGCGCTAAAAAAAAGCGGACTTGCAATAATTGACAGGAAAACCGGCGGGGTTGATATGATCGTAAACCCCGAAGCTCACTTACCTCAAAACAGGTATAATGACGGCAAATGCGACCCTGATGGCAGGTTTTGGATCGGCACGATGTCGCTTACCGAAGAACACCAGGCCGGGAGCGTTTATATGCTGGAGAACAATCGACCGGTTACCCGTAAAATGAGTAATGTCACTATTTCAAACGGCATGGCCTGGAGCCCGGATCATCAAACATTTTACTATATAGATACGCCAACATCCGAAGTGGTAGCTTATACCTACAATAAAAGCGGAGAAATAA
The DNA here is from genome assembly GCF_034262375.1 of Mucilaginibacter sabulilitoris. Lineage (NCBI taxonomy): Bacteria > Pseudomonadati > Bacteroidota > Sphingobacteriia > Sphingobacteriales > Sphingobacteriaceae > Mucilaginibacter > Mucilaginibacter sabulilitoris. The sequence goes on along the minus strand of NZ_CP139558.1, from coordinate 5,173,708 downwards.
CCGGCAAAAGAACAATTATAACCATACCCAAAACAGACGGTTATCCCGATGGAATGACCATAGACGATGAAGGTATGCTCTGGATTGCTCACTGGAACGGCTGGCAGGTAAGCCGATGGAACCCGTTAACGGGCAAACAATTATTTTCGCTGCCATTGCCGGTGGCCAATGTAACCTCCTGCACCTTTGGCGGCGAAAATCTGATTGATTTATATATCACTACTGCCCAAAAAGACCTGTCTGACGATGACCTGAAAAATCAACCGTTAGCAGGCGCGCTCTTTGTATGGAAAAATTGCGGGTATAAAGGAATGCCGGCTTTTGAATTTAATGATCAGGAATAATAGCATTAAAAAGTGGCATTACTTTAAGCCCGGCAAATATTAATCAAAAGACTGGACGTCTTTGGTGGTATCATCATCTGTTCTTTCTACAGTAATGGTACACTCTGTAACTAAAGCTGCCAATGTACCTACAGCTGCAAAAATAGGTGCCAGTATAACACCAATTAAGCCAACAGTCAGCGGAAAGCTCATTAGCTCTTTACCATTTTTCTCTGTAATGGTAATGCGGCTTACATTGCCTTCATTAATCAGTGATTTTATTTTTCCAAGCAGGGCCTCGCCGTTAATTGAAAATGTTTCTTTTTTGCTCATTGTTTTAATTTGTAAGGTTGTCTATTAGAGTGACAATACCATCGGGTTGTTACGAAAATAACGTAAATACTGGTATGCAACTAATTCATTACATTAAACATTTGCCATAACCAGCCCAATTATTGTACCTTCAAGGCTACCAATAAACTTAGAATATGTTTTTAAATAAATTTGAGAATCCTGCCTCAGTTATTTCAAAATTTCTAATGGTCCCGCTGCTATTTATATCAGTTTTTGTGCGGGCCCAACCTAAACCTACTCAAGTTGATGTTTGTATTTACGGTGGTACTTCGGCGGGGGTAATTGCCGCTTACACCGCGGCCAAAATGGGTAAAAAGGTATTGCTTATTGAACCGGGTAACCGGTTGGGTGGCTTATCATCCGGAGGGTTGGGGTTTACCGATATAGGCAACAAATATGTAGTTACCGGGCTGGCACTCGATTTTTACCGCCGCGTTGGTCAGCACTATGGTAAATTTGAACAATGGACGTTTGAACCCAAAGTGGCCGAAGCCATTTTTGCCGGTTATGTTAAAAGAGGTGGTTTCCAGGTAGTACTGAACAGCAGGCTCAGAAAAGTTAATAAAACGAGCACTCATATTGATGCCATCGAACTGGAAAATTCTTCCAGGAAATCATCGGCACCTAAGATTATCAAATCAAAAGAATTTATTGACTGCACCTATGAGGGCGACCTGATGGCTAAGGCCGGGGTGAGCTATACAACCGGTCGCGAAGGTAATGATGTGTATCATGAAACAGTGAATGGCGTGCAGCTAAAAGATAAGCATCAGTTTCCGGATGGTATCGATCCTTATAAAATACCCGGAAAACCGGAGAGCGGCCTGCTTTGGGGCATCAGCCCGGATGTGCTCGCTAAAAACGGAACAGGCGATAAAAGGATACAATCCTATAATTTCAGATTATGCCTGAGTAATGATCCGTCCAATCGCATAGCTATTACAAAGCCCGCAAATTATGATTCAACCCGCTATGAACTTTTGTTAAGATACCTTGCCGCAAAGCCGTCAAAAGACCTGAATGGGTTCCTGAAAATGGACCTGATGCCCAATCATAAAACCGACATCAATAATAACGGGCCCTTTTCAACCGATATGATCGGCATGAACTATGCATACCCTGATGGCGATTATAACACCCGTGCTAAAATTATTAAAGAACACGAAGATTATACCAAAGGCCTGCTTTATTTTATAGGGCATGACCCGCGTATGCCGGAACACCTGCGTAAGCAAATGCAGGAATGGGGTTACCCAAAGGATGAGTATTTAGAGAATAACCATTGGACACCACAACTTTATGTGCGCGAGGCCCGGCGCATGTTAGGGACCTACATCATGACGCAGGCCAATTGTATGGGAAAAGAAGTCGTAAATGATGAAGTGGCAAAGGCAGCCTATGCTATGGACTCCCATAATGCCGAGCGTATTGTGGTTAACGGCATGGTAAAAAATGAAGGTGATGTTCAGTACCATGATGTTCATCCTTACCCGGTGGCATACCGGTCTATCACGCCTAAGAGCAGGGAATGTACTAATCTGCTGGTGCCTGTTTGTTTATCCGCCAGTCATATGGCTTATGGGTCTATCCGCATGGAGCCGGTTTTTATGGTGCTGGGACAATCGGCTGCAGTTGCCGCTTGTCAGGCTATCAACGGCAAAACAACTGTGCAAGGTGTAGACATTAAGCACTTACAAACAGAACTGAAAAATAATCCGCTGGCTGACCATAGTGTACCCGAAATTCTGGTTGATAATGATGACCCGCATGGAATAGTGAAAACAGGAAACTGGGTACGGGAAACTGTTGGCGGGTATGGTCCATCGCTTTTGATAGATACCTTATCTGCTAAAGCTGATGTGAAATTTATCCCTGCGGTGCAAAAAGCAGGCGAATATCATATTTACTTTTATTATGCCAAACTCCCGCATGGTTCAAATGCTGTTGATATAAAACTATTCGACGGACAAAATACCACCAATAAAACCATCTATAAAAAGGATATAGAAGTGGTTGGACAAACCTCTGGCGAATGGGTATCATTGGGCACCAGTACACTGCCGCGGGGCAAAAAAGCTTATGTACAGGTTACCAATGATGGTGCCGACGGGGCCATTGTTGCCGATGCTGTTTTATTGGTACCCGTAAAAAACTAAATAATATCTATCCGTATAATCATTACAAATCAAATTAACCAAATTTATGACCAGAAGAGACATGACCCTCGTAACCATCACCGCCCTGGTAATGTGTATCCCTTTAGCAATTGTGGCACGTATGCATAATACCCAGCAAGTATTAACATCTGCCGCTTACGACTGGAAAGATATTAAAGTGATACCAAACGCAAAGGGAGAGCGTCGCGATGTTTTTAACTCGCCCACAGAAACACTTGATCAGTTTGAGCTCCACGTAACTACATTGAACCCCGGAGACTCGGCGCATGCGCCGCATCAACACCCCAATGAGGAGTTATTGATTGTAAAAGAAGGAAACCCAACAGCCCTCGTTTCCGGGCAGTGGAAACAACTTAGTCCGGGATCTGTCATTTACCAGGCCGCCAACAGTTTACATTCTATAAAAAACACCACCAGCGTGCGCACAACCTATTACGCGCTGCAATGGAAAACCGCTAAAACAGGGAAACCTCAAAAAACAAATTAATATTGGCAGGGCCGGAGATATGTATCCGGCCCTGTAAAAAGCATTAAATTGTTTGGAAAAAGTAAAGTGTTAATTTTACACTATGTGCCGTGCATTCATCTGCTTATCTTTGCGCCATTATGCAAGCAGAAACCAGCGTCGGCACTCCCTCATCAAAAATTACCTTAACCATAGCCGGGTTTGTTACCTTTACTTTTATAGGCTATTTTATCATCGGTTTAAGTCTTGGGGTATTACCCGTGTTTATCCATCAGCAATTGGGTTATAGCACCATGGTGGCCGGCGTAGTGATCAGCCTGCAATATCTTACTACTTTTCTTTTTCGCGGCTTTGCCGGGGGCATAGTCGACAAAAAAGGTCCTAAGCCCGCAGTAATTATGGGCATGATTGGTTTTGCCCTTAGCGGTGTTTTCTTATGCGCTGCTTATTGGTTAAAAGCCAATGTCGCGCTGAGTTTAGGTTTGTTGATAATAACCCGGTTGGTAACCGGTTTCGGCGAAGGTTTGATAGGGGCAAGCCCGATTAACTGGGCTATTTTTGCCGTTGGCGACCAGCACACCAGCAAGGCAATTTCTTATAACGGTATTGCCAGTTATGGCGCGTTGGCTATCGGTGCACCTGTGGGTATTATTCTTAGTAATAATTACGGTATCAGCAGTATAGGCTTGGTAATTATGTTTGCAGCAATAATAGGCTTTTGCTACGCAAAATACAAAGAAGCGCTTATGGGTAATAGCAAAGCACCGAGAGAATCTTTCCTCAAAGTGTTAAAAACGGTTACGCCTTATGGCATTTGTCTCACCCTTGGAGGTTTAGGATTTGGTACGATATCAACCTTTATTACCCTGTATTATGCTTACCTGAACTGGACAGATGCCGTTTTGTGTTTATCTGTTTTTAGTACACTATTTATCCTCGGTCGTATTTTATTTGCCAATGCCATAGATACCTATGGCGGAATGAAAACAGCGATGGCTTGCCTTGCCTTGGAATCTGCGGGCTTATTGGTGCTTTGGCTGGCAAATATACCTCATATTGCTCTTGTTGGGGCAGGGATAACAGGGCTTGGGTTTTCCCTTATTTTCCCTGCTTTGGGTGTAGAGGCTGTAAAATTGGTGCCTGGTTCAAACAAAGGGGCAGCCCTTGGTGGTTATGGTTTGTTTTTAGATCTTTCTCTCGGCCTTACAGGTCCGCTGGTAGGAGGGGTAGCCAGTCACTTTGGTATGCTGTATATTTTTCCGTTTAGTATGGCAATGGTTTTTACCGGTTTTCTTTTAGCCGTACTTATTAACCGCAAGAGATCAATCGCTTAATTGCAGATCATCACCCACATGTTATTCTTTAAATAAATAAAAACCGAGCTTTTGTCTCTTCGCATTTCTAAAACCTCTTACTAAAATTCACCTTCCGTTTTTTCAGCTTCACCGGTAATATTCAATTATTGAAAAAATATTGAATTAACTTTATCTGATGGATAAAACCGAAAGACGTATTTGCTGGTATAGCTCGCTGCTTATTTCATTGATGATGAATTCGGCAAAATTGCTTGCCCTGCGCGAAAACAGTATTATTGCGCACTACTGGCATTTTGATTTTGGCGAATGGAGCTTCCAGCTGTTATATAACTTTGCCTTTTGCTACCTGATGTTTTATCTAAATTTAAGCAGCAGGGGACGCTTTTCTGCTTACCGCGATCAAAAAAAGTATAGCATTTATGTTTTGTACAACTCCATGGCTATACTGTTATGTATGATAGCAGGCGGTATTATACAGCGTCTTGGTTTTGGCTTTAAAGCCTTGCCTGCAGTAGTGGGCAGCGGGTACTTTGTGCGTTTTATACTCAGTACAATATTGGTGGGCATCGTGATCAATATCATACTTTTAATGCGCGAAGGGAAAAAGAAGGAGGTGGAAAATGAACAGCTCAAAAATGCTTATATGACCGCCGAACTGGAATTGCTAAAGGATCAGATGAACCCACATTTCCTATTCAATTCCCTGAGCAGCCTTTCAGGTGTGATTAGGGAAAACCCAAACCTGGCGCAAAAGTATGTGCGCGAATTGTCTAATGTATTCAGATATGCCCTTGTGCGGTCAAAAATAAATCTGGTGACGGTTGAGGAAGAATTAACCATGCTGCGGTCATTCGCACAATTGATCACTATGCGACTCGAAAATGCTTTCCAGTTGGATATAATGGTAACCGAGCCGTTTTTATCCCATAAGCTCCCGCATTTATCCTTACAGCCGCTGCTGGAAAATGCGGTGAAACATAATGCCGCTACAACTTCCAGACCTTTAAGAGTGGAAATATATATTATGTTTGATTACCTGGTTATCAGTAATAATCTTTGGGAAATTCCGACACCCGAAAGCAGCAACGGCCTCGGTCTGATAAACCTGAATGAGCGATTTAAGATTATGCTGCAGCGGGAGATAGAAATTGAAAAAAACGACGATCTATTTATTGTTAAACTACCTTTAAAAGCATGAAATCGCCCCGTATTGTAATCATTGAAGATGAAGCCGTAACCGCGCGTAACCTGGCGCACCTGCTGCAGCTTATTGATGAAGATATAGCTATTACCGCCATACTTAATTCGGTAAGTGAAAGCATAACATGGTTTAACCTTAATGTCGGAACATACGACCTGATATTTATGGACATACGCCTTGCCGATGGTATATCATTTGATATTTTTAAAGCGGTTAGTATTACCAAACCGGTAATTTTTGTTACCGCTTATAATGACTACGCCATACAAGCCTTTAAAAACAACGGGATAGATTATGTATTAAAACCTTTTGATGAACAGGAAATAGGTAACGCGTTAACTAAATTCAAAAACTTGTTTTCATTAGGAGAAAAGGATATCAATACCGGTAGGATAGAGTTGCTGCTGGAACAGATAAACCAGATCAGCAAACCCTACAAAAAATCATTCCTGGTACATTATCGCGAAAAGCTCATTCCAGTTGAAGCGGCTAAGATTGCCTGGTTTTATACCGCTAACGAAGTGGTATATGCGCGCACTATCGACGATAAGCAATATGTAATGGAGTTTACCATGGATATGCTGGAACAGCAGATTGATATGCAGCAGTTTTTCAGGGCCAACAGGCAGTTTATTATCAATCGGCAGGCTATTACCGAAGTGGATTTTTATTTTAATGGCCGCCTTGCTGTTAAAATAAAACCCGAACCAGCTGAACGCGTATTGATAAGCAAGGCGCGTGTGCCGGAGTTTAAAAACTGGATGAACAAGTAATCCGGAGCTGTTAACACAAATTAATATCAACTTTTAATAGAATAAGGTTATGGATAATTCAGCAAATACTTATACGGCTAATCGTACTATGCCGCCCTGTACCATTATCCCGGTGCTGGTTTACGCTAACGTGGCCGAAACAATTGATTGGCTATGCAATACATTTGGTTTTAACGAAAGGTGGCGGGTAGGTAACCATCGGGCACAATTGAGCTTTGGTAATGATACCATAGCCATTAACGAAGGGCAGATGGTATCGGAAGCCAGATCAGATCGTCAATTACACTCTCTGCTGGTACGTGTTCATGATATTGCAGCACACTATGACCATGCTAAAAGAAACGGAGCCGAAATTATACATGCGCCTGCCGATTTTCCTTACGGCGAAAGACAATATACCGTAAAAGATCTCGGCGGACATATGTGGACGTTTTCGCAATCTATAGAAGATCTGGCACCCGAGGACTGGGGCGGCGTTACCGCCAGATAATACTATTTGGAATTGCCGGAGCAGGGGTAATGACAGTTCACCCTTTGCTTTTACAGGCTCACCTGATTATTGAGGCCATGTGATTATTTTCTTCGTGAATTTTATGCTTAAATAAAAACACAAGAAAAATGAAACATCACATAGGTCCATACCGCATTTATATTTTAGCATTGCTGTTCCTGTTAATTACGGCAGAAATTATCTGGAGCTGGAAAAAGGAAAAAGGCTCATACGAGGTTAAGGAAACTTTTACCAACCTGGCCATTTTCGCCGGGTTCCAGCTTTCTAAATACCTGTTTGCCGGGTACCAGTTAACCATACTCGGCTTTTTTGATCATTTATCTCCTTTGCAACTGCCGCGTAACGGCTGGTCATTCCTGCTCACCTTTATTACCGCCGATTTTATTTATTACTGGTTTCACCGCATATCGCACAATTGGAAGCCCTTATGGGCATTTCATCTTATTCACCATTCGGGTATGCACATCAATCTAACATCCTCTTACAGGCTTAACTGGTTCTCGGCAATTATCAGCCCTTTGTTTTTTATACCTGTAGCCCTTCTTGGCATGCCTATAAATTTTATAGCGATTTCCTACACGCTAAACCTTGCTTACCAGTTTTTGCTGCATACGGAGGTGGTTGACAAACTTGGGGTGATAGAAAAGGTACTGAATACGCCATCATCGCACCGTGTTCATCATGGTAGCAATCCCATTTACATTGATAAGAATTTCGGAGGAGTTTTTATTATCTGGGACAGGCTATTTGGTACTTACCAGCCCGAAACCGAAAAGGTAAACTATGGTTTAACCACTGGCTTTTTGAGTTACAATCCTTTTAAACTGGTTATGCAGGGATTTATTGATTGGTTTAAACCGGATAATTCGCCCAGGCTAAAAGATAATTCAACCCCTGTTTTGGAAGCTTCGCCGGAAGAGTAGAAACCCGCCCTATATATTATAGTCTATATATCAGTTAATCAAAATTTATAAAAACATAAAAAAAGAATCATGAAAAAGATCCTGTTCATCATCGCCCTGGCATTTACCACTGCATTATCAGCCAATGCTCAAACCCGTGTAATAGTAAGAACACCTGTACGCAGGGTAACTGTAATCAGGCGGCCGGCCGTAGTGGTAACACCGGTAAGGCGTGTTGTAGTACGCCCGGCAGTAGGAGCGGTAGTTGTACGCCCGGTGGCAAGAAGGCGTGTGGTAATTGTGCGTCCATAGACAGTATGTTTAAACAATAAAGACAAATAAATCATTCAAACAAAAACAGTAATATATGAAGACCCTAAAATCAAAGATCGCCGCTTTAGTAAGCTTTTGCTTTATGATGTTAATGATACAATCGGCCTCCGCTCAAAATATGGCTCAAAGTCTGAAAGATAAAACCCCGGAGCAACGAGCGCAAATGCAAACCAATATGATGAAAGCCAAACTCAAGCTCGATTCGACACAGATGCTGAAAGTTCAGGGCATCAACCTGAAATACGCTCAAAAGCTTGATCCCGTTATTAAGGGAGATGGCGGTAAACTGTCAAAGTTCAGACAACTGAAATCAATACAAAAAGACAAGGAAAAAGAACTAAAGGCCGTATTTACCGCCAGTCAGTTTAAAGAATACCAGCAATTGCAGGCAGAAATGAAAGAGAAATTAAAAGACTACCGATCCAATAATTAATTAAATACAAGTTGTCAAAAAACAAAGGCCATGGTTATCATGGCCTTTTGTGTTAACGAGATTTTTTAAAAGCGATAAGTGCCTGGAACTGATTTTTACCTTTTTGATTTTTTTTTTGGGGGGGGTATTCAGTAAACTGTATTTTTTAGTAATAGAAGATTATACTCGCGCTGTGTCAATTAACGCTATAAGTTCATACTTAGCTATGGTTTGCTTCTATTCATGTTTTGGATCTTTCAAATATGCACTGATGTGTTCCATTATAATAACTGATTTTGGAAATCTATCCGCTATATATGATTAAACAAAAAAAAGGGATACCATAGCATCCCTTTTTTCTGTATCGTGCATAAATTAATTACTGCTTTTATCTACAATATCTCTGATCATCTGCCTGATCTGGAGACTTATGTTAGCGCTTTTTCGGGGCTCGGTACGGGTGAAAATTATACCGGCAATCAGGTGTTTGGAATCCTGCCATGGGTGGGTACCGAATAAGCCGGGGCTGCTGGTTTCAACGGCATTACCGGAGTTGTCGACCTCATCACGCCAGTTGCCAATGCCGTATCTTACAGGAGAAGTAGGGAACGGGGAATAAACATTAGAGACGTAAGGTGTGGTTTGTATCTCCGCGCCCCGGGTTTGGTCCAGTTCCATGGTGGCAATGGCGTCTTCGCTTAGTACCCTTGTGCCATTGTAAAGGCCTTTGTTAACAATCATTTGCAAAAAATTTAAATAATCCTGGGCAGTAGTATGAACCCCACCGGCTATTAAAGGGTTTTGGGCGCTCATTTGTAAGTATTGCGCAGTCATGTGGCATGGGCCGGCTATCTTTTTATTAAATAAGGCTTGCCATGATTCGCCGGAAACCAGCTCGGCTATTCTGCCGGCTATCTGCATACTTGTACTACAATAATTAAAAGCCTTACCCGGAGGGTTAATAAGCGGACTGTAAACCGCTATAGAATCTACCGCCTGGGCCAGGGTAAAGTCTTTGTGATATTCGGGCTTACTGGCAATATTATCGGCATCGATCTCTCCTTCAAATCCGGCAGTGAGCGAAAACAGTTGTCTGATGGTGATGTTTCCCTTATGGTTTTGCGTAAAAATAGGCAGGTATTTACCAACGGTATCATCCAGTGATAGCTTGTGCTCATCAACCAATTTCATGATTACACTGGCCGACAACCATTTGGATGCCGACGCGATAGGCAGATTGCTGTTTATTGCCAGATTGATTTGCTGCTTATAAATTACCTGACCGTTTTGTGATACCAGAATGGCTACATGGTTACCATAAACGGAAAGGTGGTCCATAAGAAATTTATCAACGGCAGAGAAGTCATACTTGCCTGTTGAGCCCACAGGCGGCTTGGGGTCATCCTTGCTGCTGCATGAAAGTAAAAGTGTGGTAAACGCAGCATAAATAAATAATTTTTTCATAGTTGTTTTTTTTAATCTTTTGATGATACAAATAACTATGCTTGTAGACTGCCCGGACCGCTGAAAATTGGTGAAGCTTCAAATTTCAGGGTTGGAATATCTTTTATAAATGGTTAAAAATCAGACTTGAGTTTTCCTGTGTTAGGTTTGAAATGACTACAGTCTGTTTTGCCGATTAGCAGGGCGGGTTATTATCCCGCGATAAAAATTATTTGATTTAGTAATTATTATCGAAGAATAGGGGGCTCCGAAACCTCTTGAGGATCAAAGTTTTCCAATAGTGGATTTGAATGTTCATTTAATTACTTCGAATTGTATTGTTCATTTTATTCATTTTTTAGAACAAATAGCTATATTTATACGTAAAAATGCCCGCGCTATCTTAGTTGAACAGGTGTTAGAAACATCTGCAATAAATAGCTCTTTAAATATCATGCTCAAAATGAAAAGCCCGGAATAAAGTTACCGGTCATAAGAATAATTGAGGCATAAAGTGACTTAATAGGGCGGTATGTATAAATATTTACTGATATTATTATTTGTACTGGTATCCCAAACAGTATTTGGCAAGGATTGTACACTGCAAGTAACTGTGTCATCATCGGGCACTTCTATATGCTCAGGAACCAGTGTTGTTTTAACCGCTAACGCATCCGGAGGTATCGGCCCTTACACTTACATTTGGAATACCGGAGAAAATACGTCGTCAATAAGCGTAAATAAAGCGGGTACCTATACCGTAACTGTAAGTGATAAAACACCCGGCTGCCAACCGGTAAAAAAAAGCATTAGTGTAACATCTATAATTACACCTAATGCGCCCACCGCTTCAAGCCAAACTGTTTGTCCAAATACTTCCGCAAAGCTTGTAGCCACGGGCCCCGGGGGCAGTTATCAGTGGTACGATGCACCTGAGGAGGGCAATTTTTTGGCAAGCGGCAATACTTATCAAACACCCCTTATTACAGAAACCACTACCTTTTATGTACAAACGACAGTTTCGCAATGTACCAGCCCAAGAACTGCTGTAACCGTTAATGTTACAGGCCGGCCATCTGTTACCGGTGCTACTTTATGTGCGGGCGGTGTAGCCACGCTGTCTGCATCAGGGGGTGATAGTTATACATGGTACGATGCCCCATCAAATGGTAACCAGGTTGGTACAGGTGCAACGTTTGTAACACCTGTGCTGTTTGCCTCTAAAGTTTATTATGTAGTGGCCATTATAAAAGGTTGTACCAGTGTAGCCACAGCGGTAACGGCTAAAGTGACACCACCTCCGCAGGCGCCTGTTGCAAATGGTACTACTACCTGTACAGGATCGGTAGTTAGTTTACATGCCGACGCGCCCGACGGCGTATTTGATTGGTTTGATGTTCCAACCGGCGGAACGTCCTTAATTTCAAGTCCCGATTATACAACACCTCCACTAACCGCAAATACTACTTACTATGTGCAAACAACGGTAGATAATTGTCAGAGCAGTCGTACTCCGGTACACATTATCGTAACTGCTCCGCCACAACCTCCCGCTGCTCAAACAGTTGGTATATGCAGCGGCAATAAAGTTACGCTAACGGCAGACCCTTCGCCTACCGGAACTTATGCTTGGTATGACCAGCAAACCGGCGGCACTTTGCTGGCAAATGGTGTTAATTTTCAAACCCCTGTGCTTACCGGTTCAACAACTTATTACGTACAGCACATGAATGCAGGCTGCAGCAGCGACCGTGCTGCAATAAATGTTACCGTAAACCCGCTGCCATCGCCTCCTGTGGCAGCCGAACCAGTTATTTGCCCGGGATCTGTAGCTACTTTAACTGCTACATCTACAGGCGGCGGAACTTTTCAATGGTATAGTTTACCAACGGGGGGGACATTGCTTTCGTCTGATGCTGTTTATGTAACACCTGCATTAACGGCCGATGCTACTTATTATGTTCAAACTACCGAATCGGGCTGTGCGAGCGCCAGGAGAGCCATAAAGGTGACTGTTCTGCCAGCTTTACCCGCGCCAACAGTCCCGGCAACCAGCGTATGTTCTGGTAATTCGGTAACACTCACAGCGTCAGGATCGCCCGGTGATTATGAATGGTACGATGCAGCTACAGGCGGTAATTTATTAGTTACCGGTTCTGTATTCGTTACACCTGAATTAACAACGGTGCAAACTTATTATGTACAAAGTACCGCTAATAATTGTACAAGTGCGCGCACACCTGTAACGGTAAACATTACACCTTTACCATCGGCACCAACAGTCAGCGGAACTTCCGTATGCCTAGGTTCATCAGCCAACTTAACGGCCAGTTCTCCAGATGGTATTATTCGATGGTATGATGCACCTACAGGCGGTACCTTGCTGGCTTCAGGTAATACATTTTCCACACCACCTTTAGTTGCGGCTAAAACTTATTACGCGCAAACGGTAAATGGCCCATGCGTAAGTGCCCGTATACCGGTGCCGGTGACAATTATAATCATTAATGACCCACAGTTTGAATATAGTTCAGGCACGTTCTGCACAGCAGGAGGAAATCCTACCCCCGTTATTCATAATCCGGCAGGTGGAACTTTCAGCGCCACACCTGCCGGGTTGGCTTTTGTAAGCACCACAACCGGCCAGATAAATGTTGGTGCAAGCACGCCGGGAAAATACACGGTGATTTTTACTTACGGGGGTAGTTGCCCTGGTACAAGCAGCGCCGACATAAATATCATATCAACAGCTACACCAACACCTAACGCGCAATTCAATTATGACGGGCCGTTTTGCCAGGGTAACCCTGACCCTAAACCCGTTTTCGCTGCTGGAGCAAGCGCGGGTGTATTCAGTTCCGATTCGCCGGATTTGGTTTTCAGAAATAAAGAAACAGGGCAAATCAACCTGGATGATAGTAAAGCCGGTACATATACAATAACCAATAACATTTTTGCCACCGCCGGTTGTGCTTCAGGCACATTCAGCAGGCAAGTAACTATTGGCGAACGGGCCATAGTTAACGCCGGGCCCGACCAAAATGTGGTCAGTGGTACACCTGTTCAGTTAGCCGGCAGTATTGGCGGCAGCGCTTCATCTGCGCGGTGGTCAGCAGCAGCTGGCTCTTTTTCAGATCGTGACGCCTTAAATGCTGTTTATACACCGGCTCCGGGAGCAACTACGGTTACACTTACTTTAACAACCAATAATCCATCAGGGGTATGCGGGCCTGCGTCGTCTACTGTTAATATCTACATTTCTGCTGTGCCCGCTGCGCCAACGGCTGCAAATTCATCTGTTTGTTTGGGCAATCCCGCTACCTTAATAGCAACTGCGCCCGGCGGTACTTACAGATGGTTTGATGCCTCCAATGGAGGCAATGAGCTCTTTACAGGACCAATATTTAAAACGCCGCCTATAACCGCAACCGCCATTTATTATGTGCAGGTAACCAAAAATGGTTTAACCAGTGCCCGTACACCGGTAACGGTGAATATTACTCTAACACCCGCAGCGCCGCAGGTTGATGCACCGCCTGTTTGCCAGGGTAATTCGGCTACGCTTACGGCAAGTGGTTCTACAGGTACCTATACATGGTTTGATGATCCTCTTGGTAGTATTGTGTTGTCACATAACGCCGTTTATAATACACCTGCATTAACAGGTAACCATACCTACTATGTACAAACTACTGTTAATGGTTGCACCAGCGAAATAAAACCTGTTCCTGTAGTAGTTGGTCAGGCTCCGCATATTATAAGTTCGTCAGGTGATATTGTTTGCAGTGGCACGGCGCTTAACTATACTATTAATACCGATATATCTACACCTGCAATTACATATATATGGAGCAGAGCGGCTGTACCCGGTATCAGTAACCCGCCATCAACAGGAACATCCGCAACTATTTCCGAAACTTTAATGAATACCGATAATACGCCTGTTACTGTAAAATATATCATCACTGCTGCCTCAAACGGCTGTTCGGGACCTCCTTTTACTTACGAGGTTAAGGTTAATCCACTGCCTGTGGTAACCAATAATCCAACGGCCTCAACCTGTAACGACACTCCTCATAATTTTACCATTGCGTTTAGCCCTGACAATGGCGGAGTGAGTGCCACCTGGAGCAGGGCGGCTGTAGCAGGTATAAGTAACGCAGCGGTATCGGGCCAAACAGCAGCTGTTATAAAGGAGGTATTGCATAATACCACCGTAGCCCCGGTTGATGTTACCTATGTGTTTAATTATAAAACTGCCAACTGCATTGGAACGCCTTTTAATTTAGTAATGACAGTAAAACCTGAAGTAAGTATTACCAGCGAACCTACGGGAGGAGCTTGCAGCGGGGCTTCTGTAAATTACAGTATAAAGTCAAACATAGAATCGGCCGCATTTACTTGGAGCCGAGAGGTGGTGACAAATATCAGCAACCCGGCTGTAAGCAATCAAACAAGCAGTACTATTGATGAAAAGTTAATTAATACCAGTACCATACCGGTAAAAGTTACTTACAATATTGTACCAACCGCTTTTGGTTGTACTGGTGATGCGTTTACTTATGTGGTTACTGTAAACCCCCAACCCGCGAAACCCGTGGCTAACAGTAACTCCCCGGTTTGCGTAGGAAATACTATCCAGCTCCGGACACCTACTGTTGCAAAGGCAAGTTATATGTGGACAGGGCCAAACGGGTACACATCCACGGCTCAAAATCCTGATATTAATAATGCAACTACAGCCAATAACGGAACTTATAATTTATATGTTACCGTTAACGATTGTACCAGTCCGGCCGCCCCGGCGGATGTTAAGGTAAATGAACTTCCGCATGCCGACGCCGGTCCCGACCTAACCAAATGTATAATCACTACAGCTATACCGCTTCAGGGTAGTGTTACGGGTGGTACAAACACAGGTATTTGGACTGCACCCGAAACCGGAGGTACATTTTTACCTTCGAGCGACGATTTACATGCCCAATATATTCCATCAACGCAGGATAAAGCGGCCGGAACGGTTACCCTTACCTTATCATCAACCAGTAAGGACAATTGTGCCATTTCAACCGATGAAATGACAATTAACTTTAAGCCATCACCGGCTACCGACGCGGGTGACGACAGGCAAGTGTGTATGCAGGATGAAAGTGTAAAACTCGAGGGCCAGGTTTTTATACCGGGTGGAGCTACATGGAAAACATCTGGTACCGGTACTTTTAGTCCTTCCGAATCGCAACCCGACGCGTTTTATATACCGAGTGCGGCAGATAAGCAAAGTGGTTCAGTTAAGCTGACGCTTACTGCAAATGTAACCGGAGTATGTGATATTCCGTCTGATGAAATGACTATTAAATTCATCCCTCCCCCAACTTTAAATGCAGGCGGCACCAGGTATGTGCTGCGCGACAAAACAATAACCCTTACACCAACGGTAAGTGATGAAAATGTGCAGTATTTATGGACACCTGCAACAGGTTTAAGCAGTAATACCGTAAAAAATCCGGTATTAACCGGTGATGTTGACCGTACCTACACACTGCAGGTAACCGATTCGAGAGGTTGCGTTACCACAGATCAAACGTTTGTAAAAGTATCACCCGTATTGATAGTTCCAAACACGTTTACACCCAATGGCGATGGGTTTAATGACTTTTGGGATATCCGGGGGCTTGTGGCCTACCAGGATGCTGTAATTGATGTATTTAATCGTTACGGGCAGCCGCTATTCCACTCCGTAGGTTATCCGAAAGCCTGGGAAGGTACTTATAATGGTCAGCCTGTACCGGCCGGAACCTACTATTATAAAATCAATACCAATGTTAACGGACAGGTGTTGTCGGGCTATGTAGTGGTGATGCGGTAATATCCCAGTGAATGCAAACTTAATTGAATTTCTTTTTAAGGTTTCTTATCAATTTGCGTAAAGAACCTTTACCGCCATTAAAACCATTTGTACCATTAGGACTTGTTTCATACGTTTCTGATTGCCATAATTTCTCGCCCGATTTGCTAAGCAAAGCTACATTTAACGATACTGTTTGTCCTCCCCATGAAGTAATGGTAATGCCTTTGTGCGAATCGGCCTTTAAATCAAAAATAATATCGGCGTTTTCCTTTGTATCAACAACATTCCAATAGCCCCAATCCTTAATGGCTGCTATTGCATCGTCTTTATAATCCTTCACATTGTCATTGGCTGATGTTTGCATTACATACACATTTTTCCCCTTAGCCAGGGCATCACTGCTTTGAGCAAATAAAGTATGGGTTGCAAAGGTTAAAATTAAAGCAAATAGTAGTTTCATATCAATTTTTTTCAATAAAATTCCCCATGATCGCTCAGCGAAACAATACCCAAAAACCTGTAATTTTTCTCTACTGGTTTTTCGGTATTTTCTATTTTTGATTGCCCATAAATGACAGGTTGATTTACAAATGCTTATTTTCATGGTACATACTCATATCATCAACTGACCAAAACCCGATTTGAAAAGACTATCTATAGCACTGGTTATATTTTTATCCACGTTCTGGATAACTGGGTATGCACAACAAAATGCGAACAACAAGCGCTACACAGATAGCCTGCAGCATTTGCTCAGTGTTGCACATACCGACACCGGCAAGGCTTCGATTTTATTTAAACTATCCGATTACTGGGCAAATATAGACGCCGGCAAAGCCATTCAGTTAGCCAACCAATCTTTACAGCTCGATCTTAAAAAGTCCATTTATGAGGGGCTTGCTCATTTTTATCTCGGCGGCGCCTATTTTGATCGCGATCTGCTTCGAAGTCAGCAGGAATATATGAAAGCAGATACCTTACTAAGTATTTATTCTACCAAAGAGGCCTGGTTATACAGGTCAAGGGCATGGCATAACTATAGTATTATTGAACAAAGAAAAGATAACGGCAAGGGCTATACCGATATTTTATTAAATAAAGCCATACCATTGGCTGTAAAAGCCGGAGACAGCATAAGGGTCGCGATTGATTATATGGATGTTGGACTGGGCTTTATGAATTACGAAGACCATAGCCGGGCTATTTATTATTACAACATGGCAATACGCATGCTGATAAGTCAGGGAAAAAAAGATGAGCGCCTTGCGGATTGTTATGTTAACATGGCCAAAGCTAATATATTGATGGGTAATGTTAAAGCTGCAAAACCCTTTTTAGATAAAGCTTTCAGAATATTATCGCCGATGGTTGATTCTCCGTACCTGCCGGCTTATTACCTGGTAAATGGCATGTACCATAACCGCTCTGCCGAATGGGAAAAGGCTAACGCTGCTTTAGACGCGGGGATAACATTAGCCAATAAGCTAAACATGCCTTACGACATAAATTCGATGCTGTATGAAAAATACGAGGTTTACAGGGGACAAAACAATTTAAAGGCTGCCAAAGCGGTTTTAATGAATTTATATAACAGGCAGCACATAGTACCGCTTAAACGCAACCGGCAGGAGATTTTACATGAACTGGCCCAAACAGAAGCCAGCCTGGGCAATATGAAGGCTGCATACCAATGGCTTACCGAATACAACTCGCTTGCCGATAGTATTTATAAAGCTAAAACCAAAACAGATATAGCCGCTTTAGATGCCAAATATCAATCGGCCGAAAAAGAAAAGGAAATATTAATACTGTATAACCGGTCGAACATTCAGAAAATATTGTTCGTGTGCGGGTCGGTTTTATTTTTAGGTATCATATTTTTCCTGGTTTATAGGCTTAAACAGCGAAAGGTAAAAACCGAACAACAACTAAGTTCGCTGCAACAAAAACAACAAATTGAGATTGCCAATGCATTACTTGAAGGAGAGGAGCGGGAGCGAAGTCGCCTGGCACGCGACCTGCATGATGGTTTAGGCGGGATGCTTGCCGGTGTTAAACTTAACCTGTCGCAGGCAACCCATCACCCTGCGCTACGGACAGAAGACGCCGGATTGAATAAAGTGATAATCCAATTAGATGATTCGGTATCGGAACTGCGGCGCATAGCTCGGAATATGATGCCCGAATCATTAATGCGGTCGGGGTTACAGGTGGCATTAAATGATCTTTGTGAATCATTTTCGGGAGGAACTGTGAAAGTAGAACTTCAGATGCTCAATATTTTAAGCACTATTCCCCAGCAAACTCAAATTACCATTTATCGTATTGTACAGGAGCTGTTGAATAACGCGCTAAGGCATGCTCGGGCATCGGAAATATTTGTTCAGTGCAGCCAAACCGAAGATCAATTTTTTATTACCGTTGAAGATGATGGTGTAGGGTTTGACAAAACGGCATTACAAAATAAAAAAGGCATAGGGCTCAGAAATATTCAAAACCGGGTAGACTTTTTAAGGGGCAAGCTCGATATTGATTCGAAACCGGGAAAAGGCGCTACTATAAATATTGAAATTAGCACGGGGTAAAAGCAGCAAAACTGTATACCCTTACTTTGCCAACTTTGAGTGTTGTGTTATCAGTTGGATAGCTTCTTCGCGTGTTTTGCTCTCTATGGCCATTACAAAATCTATCGGCCCGCCGCCTCTGCCGCAGCCAAAGCATTGAAAAATGTTTTTATCGGGAGATACCATTAGTGAAGTGGCCTGGTCGGCGTGGAAAGGGCATTTACCTTTTAAATTTCTGCGACTTTCTTCTAACAGGATATATCTGGAAACGATCCTGACAAGGTCGGCCTGTACAGGTGAGCTGGTTTGATCTGTTGGCATATATTAAAAATATTATACTGCTTTAAGCAGGGCGCAAACATACCTATTAGGAGCTTTTATGCCAAGAGCGAATTTGCATTGTTGAAAAATATCAATCACCGGCATTTTAAGTTTGCATTGTGCTTTCTGTATTAATTTCCAATTGCTATATTGTGATAAACATAAAAAGTAAACTCAATCTTAAGGTTATCATGGTAAAGAAACTGGTATTAGTTATCGTAATATCATTATGTACTTATAGTGTTTACGCGCAATCCGGTAAAGCTAGCAAGAAGGTATCCGTTATTTTTGATACCGACATGGGGCCTGATTACGACGATGTCGGCGCCATTACCCTACTACATTATTTTGCCGATCATGGCGAGGCTCGGATTCTGGCTACTGTGGCGAGTACGCGCTACCCACGGGTGGCGGCAGTTTTAAGTGTGCTGAACACTTACTTTCAAAAACCCGATATACCTGTCGGAGTTCCGCGTGAAGACGCTTCGGATCAGGCAGATTTTCAAAAATGGTCAGATACATTAGTCGCAAAATATCCGCATAAGATCAAGTCAAACATCGATGCTACGGATGCTGTAACGCTTTACCGTAAAATTCTGGCCAAACAACCCGATCATAGTGTTACCATTATTACAGTTGGGTTTTTTACTAATATCGCTACACTGCTACAATCTCCGCCCGATAAGTTTTCACCCCTTACAGGCCAGGCACTGGTAGAAAAAAAAGTACTTAAACTGGTTTCCATGGCCGGGAGATTTCCATCAGGCAAAGAGTTTAATGTTGATCAGCGGGTGGCGGCTTCTAAATATGTTTTCAGTCATTTTAACCGGCCGGTGATATTCAGTGGTTTCGAGATTGGTTCAAAGATAAAATCGGGGTTGCCATTAATACATAACAAGAGCATTATAAACAGTCCGGTTAAGGATGTTTTTCGCATATCCATACCCATGGCAAAAGAAGACACGGATGGCCGTATGAGTTGGGACGAAACAGCGGTTTTGGCCGGAGTAAAAGGCGCGGCCCCTTATTTTAAATTACAGCGCGGAAGTATTCGGATCAATGCCGATGGGAGTAATACATGGGACGCCACTAAAGGGAATCATAATTACCTGGTATTTGCACGCCCGGTAAAGGAAATACAAACCCTGATCAATAATTTAATGATGCACCAACCTGTGAAATAAGTTGTGGCCATTATTCGGTTTGCAGGTAGCGTTTGCTGTAATTTACACGCATCAGGTCATAGCGTTTAAATTGTGTTTTTAACCGTTCACGAAAGTCGCTGTAATTTTGTTTAGGCTTAGGTGTCCAAAGGATCTCGCTTAAAGCATCCAGCCGCGGGAAAATCATATATTCTGCTTTTGCAGGGCTGGCAACGTACTCGCTCCATAAGTTACCCTGTGCTCCCCATATATACTGGGTTTCCTGCTGGCTTAACTGTGCGGGCAGGGGATCATAGTGATACACGTCTTGCAATGGCACGTATTTGGCAGCAGTAAGCGAATCTTCCTTTTCAAACTGGGCATGATTAAAATACATGTATTTTTCGGGAGTCATAATTACACGATGGTGAAGTTTCGCCGCCTGTATGCCACCCGTTTCGCCACGCCAGCTCATTACAGTGGCATTGGGAGCTACCCCGCCATCCAGTATCTCATCCCAGCCAATGATGGTTCTGCCCTTACTGTTCACAAATTTTTCAATCCGGTGCATAAAATAACTTTGTAGTCCGTTCATATCCTTCAGTCCTTTCTCTTTAACAAAGTCGCGGCAAAATGCCGATTGATTCCACCAGATTTTGGAACATTCGTCACCACCAACGTGTATGTAAGGGGAGGGGAAAAGCGCAATCACCTCTGTCAGTACATCTTCCAATAATGTAAATGTGGCTTCAGAAGGGACGAGTACGTTGTTGAATTTATTAAAAATGCCCCAGGTTTGGGCAACCTGTTTGGGTTCATTGGGCGTTGTGCTTAATTCGGGATGGGCGGCCAAAACGCCCATGCTATGGCCGGGCATTTCGATTTCGGGAATAATAGTAATGTATCGTTCGGCTGCGTAATGTACAATATCCTTAATCTGGTCCTGGGTATAATACCCCCCGTAACGTTTGCCATCGTTACCTGTACCGGGATATAAACCTATAATAGTTCCATTGCGCCATGCTCCGACAGTTGTGAGCTCCGGATGTTTTTTGATCTCGATACGCCAGCCATGATCATCTGTAAGATGCCAGTGAAAATAATTCATTTTATGCATAGCCAGGTAGTCGATATACTTTTTGACAAAGGCTGTATCAAAAAAGTGACGGCTTACATCCAAGTGCATGCCGCGATAGGCAAAACGGGGGTAGTCGGTAATTTCAACGGCGGGTATTGGCAGCTGTTTGCTTATTTTTTCTGTTGGCAACAACTGTATGAGCGTTTGTATGCCATAAAAAATATTTTCTGCCGAAGGCGCATTAATGGTAAGCGATCTGCTTTTTGTTAACAGCTGATAGCCCTTTAATGATCTGCCGGCAACTGAATCTGATAGTAGTAAGATTGCTTTATCCCCAACTTCCTTTTTGTTTTGTGTTACGGCTAACATAAAACCGTAATGTTTTTGCAGGTAGTTATTTAAAAAGTTGGTAGCGTTTAATAACTCAGTGCCTGAAATATAAATAATGGTATGGCTATCAATAATAAATGTGTTTTGAGGATTTATTACTTTAAGCTCCGCGGGTTGCGGGATAATAGCAGGGGATTGAGCATTTGCTGCAAATGACAGCCACAAAAAAAGAAAGAGAAAACCTGTTTTTTTCATATCCGGAAGATCGGACGGTAAAAATATAGTTTTTCATTGAGGTGCGGAGTAATAAATGCTTGTTTACTCCAATGAAGATTATCTCCGGGAGTGATTTATTATAGTTTGCCGAGTTTTTCTTTAGCTCTATTTAGTATCACCTCATTATAGCCGCTTTCAGCTATGAGTTCGGCAACACGATAGCCGTAATATTCTTTAGATACGGCATCGAAATCTAAATACAAAGCTCCGGAGAGTGCTTTTAGCTTATCAGCATTTAAGCTGCTTTTACCACTTTCTATACGGCTTAGCTGGGCACGGTCAATCTTGATTTTTTTGGCCAGATCTTCCTGCGAAATATTGAGGTCGGTGCGGTGTTTTTTAATAAACGCACCAAAGTTTGGTAAGGCATCTTCTTGCCCATTTTCGGACAATAAAGCAGGCGTATCTGCTATATTATTAATGTTTGCAGAATCAGGGTTAAGGCCATTAATGCTTTCGAACAGTACAGAAAACCTGACCGACATTTGTTTGAACCAGTTTTGTTCTATACTATAAGTGATATTACCCTTTGCGCCGTTGGCTTTAATTAAACCTAAAGACCTTAATTCTGAAACATGTTTATTGATGGTTTCTGCATTGAAATTTGCTGTATGCAGTGCTCCGCGGTTTACTGAGAACCCATTTTCAATAATTGTTCTAACAATAAAAACCCTTACCGGTAATGCCAGTGCCCTGGCAAATTGTGATAATTCATTATCGTTGAAATTAAGGTTCGTTAATTTCATATGTTCTTTATGCGTTTCAATTATTTATATAAAAAAAGGCTACCTCAAATTGAATGAGGCAGCCTTTTAAATGTTCTTAAATATTATTTTACTGCTCCAGGAGTAGTATAAGCCATTTTCTGAGGATCAAAATTAGCCCAGCCAGCTGTCCAGTCTTCAGTCCCAAAAGCGCCTTTGTAAGCAACTTTATCAAAGAAAGCATCGGTTAGCTTTGCATCAGTAAATGCAGCGCCTGTAGCAGCAATTGAACCTGCTTTAACTGTAAAGTTAGGTGTACCTGCATTAGCAAAATCAGATGAGAATTTGAACGGATCAGTTACGACAGCATCAGCAAATAAAGCTGCGTTGAAAACGTTTTCAGCTCTTAATGTAGTTTCAAATAACGCTTTGTTTTCGCCTTTAACTTCGTTGTTTTTAGTTCCTAAAATGATATTGTTTTTGAAAACTAAACGACCAGCGGTATAGTTGGTTGAGGTAGCACCTGCAGTTTCTACTTTTGAATCATCAATGTAAACACCATCTACATAACCAGAAAACACAGAGTTAAAGATGCTTAAAGCCGAGTTACGACGGATTTGAGCCCCATGCTGATAGTTGGCATTAACGTTACTTTCGCCAACTTTTGTTACCGGACCTAACAAGGTCATGTTTGAAAAGATAGCTGATGTTTGCGGCGTTTTATTAGCACCGTTTGCATCATTGTCAGACTCAAAGCTGTTTGAGCCGGAAATATCAGCAATGGTTTTAAAGCGTTGGCTAATACCGAATTGAACTTTACCAGAAAAACCAAAGTCGGTATCAAAGTCATCGTCTAAGCTGCCCATGGCAATAAGGTGTTTACACTGTACGGTACCACCAAACCACTCAAAAGCATCATCACCCGAGCGGTAAACTTGCACATAGTCAATAGTTGTGCCTTTACCAACACCACCCATGGTAAGACCGTTAATTTCGTTATCAGGTGAAAAAGGGATACCTGCATACTCAATACGCACATATTTTAAAGTACCAGAGTTGTCATTAGCATCGGTACCGCCATACTGGATATATTTGGCAGGGTCGCCCTTAGGATCCAAACCGCCTTCAATACCCACGTTTTCGCCTTGGTTAACAGGTGCTTTTCCTAACAGGATAATACCACCCCAGTCGCCGTTTGATCTTGCACCAGACTCGAATGCTGAAGTAAATACAATAGGTTTATCAGCAGTACCTGCAGCCATGATTTTTGCACCGCGTGTAATAGTAAGGGTACCTTTGGTTGCTTTATCACCTTTGATCAGTGTACCGGGTTCAATAGTCAAGGTAGCACCGCCAGTTACATACACAAATCCTTTGATCAAATAAATTTTGTCTGCTTTCCAGGTAGTTGCAGTTGAAATATCGCCTGTTACAGTAATTACATTGCTTACAGGTGTTTTGGTAGTGTCGTCAACAGGTGGGTCAATTGTTGCCGATTTTTTGCTACACGCAGCTGAAAAAAGAGCTACAATAAGCGCTAAAAATAATCCTTGTTTTTTCATGATTTTCTTTTTGGGTTCGATTAAATCTGTATTGTTAATTTAGTTGTGAGATTTTTTTGCTTGTATTAAAAATTGTAGTTAAAGGTTAGTGAATAGGCTGAACCCGGGGTAAACCTTTTAAAGGTATTACCTGTACCTCCGGCTGGGTTTTTATCTTTGTCATAATAAAAAGTGTCGTTCTGGTTTAGCAGATCAGTACCGTTAACTTTAATTTCACCTTTGCCTTTAAGTACCTTATACCCTAATTGAAAGTCCAGAACGTCGCGAGGTGCTTCATAAACGCTTGGGAAATTTACCCCTCCGGCATAGAAGATCCTTTTGCCTAAACGGTTATATAAAATATTTACCGACAGTTTATTATCAAATGCGTTATGTTGAAACCCTGCGTTTATTACATAAGGCGACTGGCCAACTAGCGGTCTGTCGTGTTCAAGTAACTGAGGATTATCATCGTTTTGGATCTTTGATTTAGTTAAAGCGAGGTTTGCATAAATGGTGCTGTTTTTAAAGAAACCTGCATCGTTTATAAAATCAAGTGACTTACGTGCTTCTAATTCGGCGCCATAAACGTAAGCCGATTTTGAGTTGAAGTAAGATATGGTGGTTGATGAGTTTACATCATCAATGCTGGGCTCAATGGCGTTAGCAAACTTTTTGTAAAAAGCAGATACCGAGAATATTTGACCGGCAGACGGATAAAATTCATAACGAAGATCTGCATTGTCAATCATGGTACGTTTTAAAAGTGGGTTACCAATTTGGGTAGCAAGCAACTCATAGTCATAGTAACTAAAAGGAGCAAGTTCCCTAAACTCAGGCCTTGCAACCGTACGGTAGTAGGATGCGCGCAGGTTTGCTTTGGCCGTTAAACTATAAGTAAGGTTAACCGAAGGAAGGAAATCGGTATTGTTTAATTCGGCCCTCGGTTGCTGTTGATCAGGATCGAGTGTGTTTAATTTCAGATCAAACCTTTCAACGCGTACCCCATAAACCGCGCGGAACTTTTCGCTTATTTTATTATCAAGCATTATATAACCCGCGTTGGTATAGCTATGCGCATTGTAGTTGTCATTCGGGGCAGAAATTTCATCAAGTTCAAATGCACCTGAGTTGACTGCGTTTGGCCCAAAAAGTGTTTCAATAGGCCTTAACCTGATGTCGCTGGTACCATCTTTAAGTATTATCCCCAGGAAACGGGCGTTAAAATCACGTTTACGGTACTGAGAAGAAATTCCCGCTTTAAAGTTGCTTGTTTGACCAAACATCTTTACAGGCAACTTAAAGTCTACCTTACCTGAATATATATTTTCATTCAGTTTTGAAAAGAAACGGGCATTTTCCTTACCTAAATTGGTTATGCTGGCTACAAAAGGCTCATTAGGACCTGATTGCAGATAGTTTACTTTGCGCTGATCTGGCTGATCGTTTTTGATATTACTGTAACCCAGGCTCCAGTCTAACTTTGCATTGCCTGCGCCTATTTTATGATCGCCATCAATAGTTGATTTTAAAAGTGATTTTTGGGTAAGATCATAAGCATAAAACCTGCTGTCATAACTGCCGTTGGAGTTGTTTGAGCCTGTGCGGAAGGTAAAGATGTCGTCAAAAACGCGATTATAGAGGTTTTTAAAGGTTATTTTATTATTACCAAAACTATAAGCAAAGTTTGCAAGGGCTCCAATATTGGTTGAAAACTTGTATTGGTTTTCCTTGAAGTTAAAGTTGTTATATTGCCTTACCAGATCAGGAATGGTGGTTTCGGCATTACGATAGGTTAATGCGATTGTAGTACCGAAACGATTTTTGTTTTTGCCTATTTCCTGTACGTTACCAAGGGTAAACTGATAGCTTTGACCTAAAAACGCATTTTTATTATATACAGTAAAATCGTTGTTTAGGGATTGTATTGACTGCAGATTTTGTTTTGGCGTTAATCTTGGTGGGCCAATGATCTGAGCAGTAGTAGGAAAGTTATCAACCAGTGTTCTGGCGCCACCGTCAAAGCCAAAGTAATCGCTCGTATTGCGGTAGCCACTTTGAAAATTTTTGAATGTGCTTTGTGAATTATAACTATAACCGGCTCCCAGGTTAATGAAGTTCTGATCGGGTATATCTTTAGTTAATATTTGGATATTACCTCCCGCAAAATCGGCAGAGAGATCTGGCGTTGCTGTTTTACTGATGATGATATTTTCGATCAGGTTGGCTGGAACAATATCAAATGAAAATGCTTTACGGTTAGGCTCGGTACTGGGCAGGGGAGTACCATCGAGCGATGCAGTATTATAACGATCGCTAAGACCACGTACCACCACGAATTTATTATCCTGAATGGTAGTACCGCTTACCCTTTTTAAAACATCACTTGTGCTTCTGTCAGGTGATTTTTTGATTAGTTCGGAAGAAATACCATCAGATATAACGACACTGTTTTTTTGAATAGCATATAATGATGCCACCGATGCCTGGCGATAAGTTGCTTTAACCACTACCTCTTTTAGGGCTGTTGTAGTTGCCTCTGACATTACTATGTCGAGATTGGTCACCGCGCCTGCTTTAACCACAATATCTGAGATTGATTTGGTTTGGTATCCAATGTATTTTACAACAACTACATATGTACCCGGTTGAAGATCGGTAAGTACATATCTTCCGTCAACATTAGTAGCCGCGCCTTTGGTTGAACCCTGTAAGCCAACCGTTGCACCGATTAGGGTTTCGCTTGTTTTCTGGTCAATTATCTTGCCCGCAATTTTTCCGCCGCTTTGTGCAAAGAGCTTTGAATTAATTAAAAGGACAGGAAAAGCTAAAAAGAGTAAATGTTTTATTTTCAACATAATAATTTAATGATGAGGCAAAATTATCCCGACGTCATTAATTCTATGTTAATAGAAGATTATCAAATCGAATATCTTAGATGTTAAATTTGATAATTAATTAAAGGTCTTATTCTGAGAAAAATGAAGATTTTATGAAGAAAATTTGCAACTCAGACACTGATAGCTTATAGCTTCTATCTTTGCCAATTATCTGAGTATGGCTAATCACAAAAAGCGGGAATTCGCATCAACAGATCAACATATATCAGCAGTTGCAAAAGCACTTTCGCATCCTGCCAGGATAGCTATACTCCGTATTTTGGCGCAAAACAAACACTTTACCTGTGGTGAAATTGTAGGTGTTTTACCTTTAGCCCAGCCCACGGTTTCCCATCATTTAAAAGAATTGTTGGATTCAGAATTGATCACCGTTGCTATTGACGGTAAAAGATCTTTGTATAACGTTAACTGGAATAGCTGGAATATTTATACACAAGAGCTTGATTTGCTTATTGCAACCATGAGTAAGGCTTCATAACAATTCTTTAACATTGTCGTATTTTTAAGGATTATACTGATAAACAACCTGGTAGGGTATTTTTTTCAGTTTAGCAGAAATCTGCCCGATTTGCAGGTCCTTTTGTTGTGGGGTTGGTTCACAATAAGAATACGTTTTGCCTTTGTAAATAATGGTATTGCCAACAGGTTTATCAAATTGGACAGCCATGCCAATATGAGTAGGATATAATAAGGCTATCATAGGTAAATTGTAAATTTCTTTTACCAGATAAAAGAACAAAGCTGCCCTGTCATCACAATCGCTGTATTTGGAAAACAGGGTTTCCTCAGGCGACAGCCGTTTTTCTTTTCCGAAATTTGCGTTATCATCCTCATATAAAAAAGCATAGCGGGTAAAATGCATCAGGTAATCAACCCCCTTTTTTTGACTCATTTTTGCAGTATTTTTTTTTAGCAATGGAATAAGTGAGCCATAAGTTTCTTTACTTAACGGAATGTTAAAATACGATTCAAAATCAACGCCGGGGTAGTTTGTAAAAATGCGTTCCACATCCGGGTTAAGCTTTATATTAAAATAATAAACTTTATGCCTGTAAGTAAACTGCAGTTCCTTTTCAATGTAATTTTCGGGAGTAAAATCGGGCATCCGTGTTACTTTGTATGAAAATGCCTTTTTAGCCTCGGGCATGTTGATGTTTACCGGAACAGGCGGATCCTGGTTTAAATTGGTATTGGGGTAATCATGTATGTTTAGGCACATATACTTTTTACCATCTATCATAAAAAATGGGATATCAGAAATATCCTCATTGTTATACACATAAAATATGATTTTATCTGTTGTTAAAGCCAGCCTTGCATCATACCCTGATTTGGAAAGCAGAAACCATTTATACATGGTATAATTACCATAATTATCTTCTTTCGGGCTTATTTGCTGCGCTGTTCTACGAATTAACTGATAGTACAACCAGTCATTCAGCTGATATTTTTCTTTGAAATTTAAAAGGTCATTTATCACCGACTGGTATTTACCTGCGTTTAACCTGTTATAAAATGCATTGATACCGGCAGATGAAAATTTTAATGATGAGTTTATAATAATAGATGTATCTGCCGCTGTATTAAATGTTCCTTCATAAAACTCAAAGGAAAACCTCCTGCTGCTGTCTTGCCCGTATAAATTATTGGCGGTCAGCATCAATACAACAACAAGATATTTAATAAACCTACACATTGGCTAAATAATCGGTATAATAAATATACGCAAATTAAATATATTTATTACTATAAATAACTCTTTATTGATTTCTGATATGATCAACAACCCTTGTGTAAAATATAGCTTTGTTGGCTGTATCTGATGGTATAGGTTGTGTTTTAATTCCCATACTTTTCATCAAGTCAAGCTTGTTCCTGATGGAGGTTTCAAGATCAGTAGGATAGTAGTAAACTATCTTATTCCGGATGTTTATTTTCTTTGTTAAGATAGCTCTTTGCCTGAAGGTAAATATCCACCATAAGTGAATTTCTATAAAGTCGAGCGTCAGGCCAATAATATGCACATCTTCGGTAAAGAAAAAATCAAGCCAGCTGAGGTTTTCCTTTAGTGGCCTGGAAAGCCTTCTTATCAATGATTCAAACCGTTGCTTATATGATGTACCGGTACCTGTTACAATATAATTTCGCATTTGTTGTAAGTAGCCACTATAGTGCTCATAACCAAGTGTTAGCGATGAGGGATTATTTGCACTGCCGTGAATGTGCCAAAGGTTTATATCGCCAGTTTTGTGATGCCTGAAAATATTGTACACGGTTTCTTTTACAGCTCCCTCGTTTTTCGGTTCTTTGAACCCGGGGTCCAATGCTTTTTCAAATGTGAAATCATAATTGGTAGTAAGCAGATGAAGAGGTTTTAATGTTAATATTTCATGATGTATTTTGCTGGGATTCAGCCTTAAAACCTCCGCAGAAATAAATTCTTTCAATGCAAGTTCGGTGTAGTCACGGTTTTTAATAGCCTCCACAAATATCTCTTCGTACAATAGCGGAAATGGTTTATTTGGGGTATTAAAAAGCCCTTTTGCGCCAATATGATCAATGAGGTTATCGATCAGGTTTTGCCATTTATAATCCTGTAAAACATTATTTACACCATTGCCTACCAATAAAAAGGGTCTTTTCATTAATTAAATAATCAAGTATCGATATTTCAGGTTTGCCAGCTTAGGGTTTAAGTCTTGATAAAACAAAAACTGCAAATATCATTCCACTGGATAAATATATGTTTTCTGCTTTCATAAAATATCATATATCATTTCGTTTTATTTCCATTTTGCGAAAAGTAAACAGCCGTGATTAATAACTATTTGGAAGGTATGGTTTATTATTTGTATGAGCTTCTGGTAACAGTTTCAATACAAAATTTGCGAGGTTCAATAAATTAATAACTTTGGTATAAACCAATTTATTAGTAAACCACGAAAAACATAGTATGGAAAAACATAACCTATCAAGGCGCCAGTTTATTGGCAGCAGCGCCATTGCCGCAACTAGCCTTTTATTGTTTTCAAAATCGGTATTCGCTGAGGGTTTTAACAAGGCTGATAAACCTAATTCCCTTATTAATGGGGTGCAGATAGGGGTGATCACCTATTCGTTCCGCAGCATGCCTTCTACCGCCGAAGATCTGCTTAAATACTGTATCGACTGTAATATAAATGCTATTGAGCTGATGGGCGATGCCGCCGAAGCTTATGCCGGAGCCCCAACAAGACAAGGCGGCGGTTACGGCAGACCACAAACTCCTGAGGAAAAGACCGCGGCAGAAGCTTTTAATAAGCAGATCGCCGAATGGCGCGCTAATGCCCCAATGGATAAGTTTAAAGCGCTGCGCAAAAAGTATAATGACGCAGGAATAACCATTTATGCCTGGAAACCGAATGCACTTGGCGCCCGCAACAGTGATGCCGAAATTGATTATGCCTTTAACGCTGGTAAGGCGCTTGGTGTAACCCATGTTACCGTTGAGCTGCCCGATGAAGCCCAAACCAAAAGGCTTGGTGATATAGCTGCCAAGCATAAAATGATGGTGGGCTATCACGCGCATACGCAAGCTACCCCAACATTGTGGGATATCGCTCTTAGCCAGTCGAAATACAACGGAATAAATCTGGATATTGGCCATTATGTAGCAGGCACCAGCAGCAGCCCTATTCCTTTTATTGAAAAATACCATGACCGCATTACCAGCATGCATTTAAAGGACCGCAAATTCCACGATGGCCCGAATGAGCCATGGGGGCAGGGCGATACTCCTATAAAAGAAGTGTTACAGATCGTAAAAAAGAATCGCTATAAATTTCCGGTTACTATAGAACAGGAGTATAAAATACCCGATGGTTCCGACGCCATAAAAGAGGTAAAAATATGCAGGCAATTTGCGGCAGACGCGCTGAGTTAAAACAAAACAGCCACTCCAAAAGGTGGCTGTTTCTATAATATTGCTAATGTAATATTTCCGTGCGGCAGGTGTATCATTTACGAACATATCCGTATGTTGAATTTTTTATTATATATTTGAATTACAGTGTTTTAGGGTTGCGGCATTGATTTCGTAGGTTTATAATATCAGCCTGATCATTTATGCGTAAGCCAATTATCCTTTTTGCCGTTGTTATTGGGGTGCTCATATACTGTACCTCCGTTTCTGTCCAGCCTATAAGTAAAACACTAGAGCGCTATTATTCCGCTTTACAAGCCGATTATGAGATGAATGGAAATGTGCTGGCGGCGCAGAATGACCATATCTTCTACCAGCAATCATTTGGTTACCGTGATATGGCCGCTAAAGTACCCAATGATGCCGAGACCCAGTTCGAACTCGCTTCCGTATCCAAGCTATTTACTGTTACCGTGGTTTTGCAACTCAAGGAGAAGGGTTTAGTTATTCTTTATAGCCATGGGCACATTTTGCCTTCCCGTCCAGGTGAAAAATGGTCTTATTCCAGTTTGGGCTATCATTTTTTGGCCTTACTTGTCGAAAAAGTAAGTGGTCAAACGCTTGCTGCCTATACGCGCGATCATATTTTTTTACCGGCCGGGATGAATAACAGCTATATCCAAACCTCTTTGTCACAAAAGCTGCAACCCCGTCGCACAAAAAACTATCAGTACAATAACCATTACGAAACGAAGCTGCAGCTAATGGATACGTTGAATGACTGGAAGGAATGGACGCATAACCTGGCTTTAATGACAGGTGGCAGCGGAATAAACATTTTAAATGGAAAAGCTTAATCATTGTATTTGATTGTAAATGCTTTTTAAATTTTACATCCAATTACCCATGAACTATGCATTTTTAACCTTGTAATCACTGTTGCATGAAAACTTTTTCATTTATAATCTTTATGATTTTGAACTTATCAGTAGTATATGCACAACAACAGGTAAGCCCCGCCGATAAAAGGTCTACTATTGATACGCTACTTACCCGAATCGAAAACCATTATGTGTATCCGGATGTCGCAAAAAAGATGACTGATGCCGTCCGTAGGCGGATGCGGGCACACGTTTATGACACTGTTAGCAGCGGTCCCGTACTGGCAAAAATGCTTACCGAAGATCTCCATTCGATCAGCCATGATGGGCACCTTGGGGTGGAATATTCTGTTGATGTTATTCCGAATGAGAAGCCGGGCGCACCACCATCGCAGCAGGTCATTGACGATTTTCGCAGGCAAGGCGCCAATGATAACTTTGCCTTTCGTAAATTGGAGATACTTGACGGCAATATCGGTTACCTCAGGCTCAATATTTTTTGGCCGGGGGATTGG
The DNA here is from genome assembly GCF_034262375.1 of Mucilaginibacter sabulilitoris. Classification (NCBI taxonomy): domain Bacteria; kingdom Pseudomonadati; phylum Bacteroidota; class Sphingobacteriia; order Sphingobacteriales; family Sphingobacteriaceae; genus Mucilaginibacter; species Mucilaginibacter sabulilitoris. Next base: position 5,141,496 of record NZ_CP139558.1, on the reverse strand, counting down.
ATTAAGGAAACGGCGGCAGGCGCAATGGCGATGCTTGCAAATTCCGATGCCATCATCCTCGACCTGCGCGATAATCACGGCTTTGCGCCCGACGGCGTGATACTGGTTGAAAGCTACTTTTTTAAAGAAGAGACACACATGACCGATCAGGTTAACAATGACGAGCATACGATGCGCCAATATTGGACACTCCCTACTGTACCCGGTAATCGGTTGGCCGACAAAAAGCTTTACCTTCTGGTTAGCCATGATACATTTTCGGCTGGTGAAGACTTTGCTTACAATATGCAGGCACAGAAAAGAGCAATTGTCATTGGCGAAGCCACTGGCGGAGGTGCACACGGCACACGGCCTTACCGCATCGGCAATCATTTTAGCGCGAGTATTCCCTTCAGTTATTCGATCAATCCAGTCACACATACAGACTGGGAAGGCAGAGGGGTGCAGCCTGACATCGTTAGCTCTAAGGAACAAGCATTGCTGGTGGCTGAGGTGGCGATAATTAAAGACATGTTGGCATCTGCCAAAGATGAACATCCGAGAAAATACCTGGAAAATTTGCAGGCGCAAAGAGAAAAAGAATTGAATGCAATAAAAGTCAAATAACGGTAGGCGAATTGTGTTAACGGTTATCTAATCAAATATTGTTGAGCTTTCATGCTGATAGGCATTTCATTATCATACTCGGCCAGCAATGGCAATCCCGCTCAAGCAGAGTTTCGAAATGCTGCACGGGAGCTCCTGTTTACCGGCTTTGCAATGAGAACGATTTTCCTGGACCTATCCTACGAAATATAGATAGATTGTAACCCGTAGCGTAAAAGTGAACTTTTGCCAATTAATATAGCTTCCTGATTTCTAACATCTTCTAAAAAACGTATGATTAACTATAAATAAAGGACATTATAGACTGCAAATAATGACATTAGGGCTATCCAAAAAATATTTTTTAAAATAGGAGTCAGGGTAATTCAGGATTAATGTGTTCTAAGGGGAAAATAACAAAAAAATAACTCCACAACACATTATGAAAAAAGGAATCTTGTATTTAATCGTAGTAATAGCTTTATTATCTTTTAAATTATCTGCACAGGCCCAGCAAAATACACCGGTAGAGCAAAGCGCTCCAGCGCCGGCATCCATTCAGTTAGGCTCGTTCGAAGCCGATTATACTTACTCTCCATTTACCGTTAACGGTAAAAAAATGAATATACAACAGGTAAATGGCGCACTTACGCTGCCCGTATATAAAAAAATGCAAAATGGTAAGCTTGATTTTTTTCTTGCCGGCGTTGGGTACAGCGGTCTGTTTCTTTCTGGTGCAGGTTCCCAGTATGGCGGCACTAAATTTCATGCCATTTCGGTACCGCTTACTTTTCAAAAAGCATTTTCGCCCAAATATGCCTTGTTGGTTTCTGTCGTGCCAACGTTATCTTCAGATCTGAAGGATATTTCGGGCGAGGACATACTTTATTCGGGCGCAGCGATGCTAAAAATCAGAACTTCCGATAAATTCTCTTATTCTGTAGGCGCGGCGTTCTCAAAGCAATTTTTCGGGACTGTACTGGTGCCAATAGTTGGTATAGACTGGAACATCAGCGATAAGCTTAGTTTTAGCGGTACGTTGCCTATTTCCGAGAAATTAAAATACCAGCTATCAGGTAAAAGTTCGATGGGCATAAATTGGGATCTTGGTATAGGAGGGGGCTCTTACCGCCTGTCGAAGAAAATGAATTCCGACTATTTCCAGGTGCAACAATTTAAAAGTACGCTATTCTATAATTACATGCTGGCCAAAAACTTCTCGGTTGAGATAGCGGCGGGGTATAACTTTACACAACAGCTTGACCTGTACTCAAAAGATCAAAAGGTAAACTGGGTACCGTTTAATGATATAAATAAAAGAGTTCCCTTGGCCGAATTGAAGAAAACAGGCATCGCGGTGCAAACGGGTATTAATTACCGGTTTTAACAACAATGAAAAAGTTAACAACAGTAAAGTTTAATAAAATGGTTGAAGTTTTTAAAACGGATGTTCAGGATATTAAACAGTCGGCACTGCTTATCCGGAAATTAAAGGAGCACATACCAGGTAGTTGCGTGAATTTTGACCTGGAAGACTGCGATAAGGTTTTGCGGGTTGAAGGAGAATACATACAGCCGCAAAGTATCATTATACTGCTTAATGATTGCGGCTACCGGTGCGAAGTGCTCGACTATTAATTTAAAAAAGGGAAGAAATATTATTTCTTCCTTTTTTACTATTGTAAATGCCTTATTAAATGGCCGAAGTTTGCTGCAGGTAATAGCTGTTCATTTTGCCCTTTGTTTTGCAACTGAAAAGTTACTTCTTAAGTGTTATTTATTAATCCTGAATTAACTTAAATTGAACACGTAAACTTCAATTTTGAGGCGGGTATTTATGCATCACCAATAATGCTGCGCATAATGCTCAATTAATTATTTCTGCAAAGGATAGATGAGCATTGTAAAAGGAATATTTACGCACAAAAGTAATGCAGACGGATCAGTTGAAAATATTGATCTCGATGCACTTTTTAAGGAATATTACGACAGGTTGGTTTATTTCTCTTTACAACTGATAAGGGATAAAGACCAGGCCGAAGACATTGTTCAGGACGCGTTTATAAAATACTGGAACCAGCGCGAAATGGTGATGCAGGATAAAATAGCCATAAAAAACTTTTTGTACAGCACCGTTCGTAACGCGAGTCTTAATACTATAAGGCATAATAAAGTTGTAGAAGGCTATATACAGCAGCAAGGTGGTACTGAGCCTGAAGAACCTCCTGTAATTGAAGCAATAATTACTGCCGAAGCGATTGCCGAAATTCATTCGGCCGTTCATGCGCTGCCTGCCAACTATAAGACAATATCTGTTATGGGTTTTTTTGATGGTAAAAAGAACCATGAAATTGCCGAAGAACTAGATATGTCAATAAATACGGTAAAAAAGCAAAAGCAAAGAGCGTTGCAGTTACTCAGGATGAAACTTACCCCCGAAATGTTTACCTGGTTCCTGATGCTTACCCTTGCTCTGTTAAAGTAAGCGGCTCCTATCGCTAAACATTATCATAACCGCCCCTTCAGAACTAAATTATTCGACATTTTAGATACTATTTAATTTCCAATCGTTTTAGTGCATTTTTACCTCCGGTATTACCAGGGTTGATGGCTATTGATTTTTTATACATCATCATAGCTTCCTCTTTTTTTCCTGCTCTTGCCAATGCTTCGCCATAACTATCGTAGGCATTCCAGCTATCGGGAAATAAAAAGGTGTTGAGCTTTAAGGCCTCCAATGCTTCTGTCTTATAACCATCATCAAGCATATCGTAACAGATAGCGTTCAGTTCCTTTTCATTCATCGGGTAATAATGTGCGGTATCTGTTTTGAATTCGTTAAAAAGTACTGCGGCTGCATCAGCACCTTTTTTCACCAGCCGATCGGCATAAGCCCGCGTAAGTGATTTTTTAAAGGTCAGCACAGGGCCGTCGTTTAATAAATAATAAGCATTGACTCCTTGTGGATGCAGGCTCCGGTGCGTTACATTATCCAAAACTATAACAGTTTGCTTTCGGGTAATATTTCTTAAAAAAACAGTAACTTCTCCCGGATCTCCGCCCGAATGCCAGACAACTTTTCCATAGGTACTATCACAGAGTATCATCCAGCCCAAACCATAATAGGAGTTTGTATTGGCCCAGCCCATGATGGCCTTTTCTCCGTTATTCAAAACCGCCGGTTCAAAGGCTTGTTGCAATATTTGGGGCTTGAGCAATTTATTGCCATATAAGGCCTGATCGAATTTTAGCAAATCGTGTGTAGTACTTACCACACAATCGGGCCCTAAGATGGCACCCAGAATGACCGCCTGAATTCGGTCCTTTTTTACTGAATCAACCCTTTTTAAACGATCCGGCTCATAACTGAGAAATTCGTAGCGAACGGCTCTGCCAGGATCGGCGACGGGAACAAGCGGCGTTTCTATATAGGTGTGAACCATCCCGGCTGGCCGGAAAATGTATTTTTTTAAATAATCCTGAAATTTCAATCCGCTGCGCTTCTCTACCAAAAGCGCGAGAAGCCCGAACCCGGTATTGGAATAGCCGAATTTTTCGCCAGGTTTAAAGAGCAATCCTCTTTTATCGTTTTTAAAAGCAGGGATAAGGTCATTCAGGTCGTATATCTTATTCGGATTTTCCTGATAAGGTTTTTCAAATATCTGATTGTCGGGCAGGCCAGAGGTATGCGATAGGAGCTGCCGTATAGTGATTGCCGGCCAGGGAAAATCAGGAAAGTACTTAACATAAGGATCATCAAAACTTAATTTACCTTTCTGTTTGAGCTGAAGAATTGCTACCGCTGTAAAAATTTTGGAGACAGATGCCAGGTTAAATGTGGTTTGCCTGGTGTTGGGTAACTGGTGTTCTGCATCAGCATACCCAAATGAACGCTGATATATAACCCTGGCATTTTCGGCTGCCAATACGTTTCCGTTAAACTCGTTGTTTTTAACAAGATCGATGAACAAACTATCCAGTTTGCCCGATATGTTTTGGGCCATTGCACTGGCAGTTGCCAACATTAGCAAGGAAGACACCAGACAGGTTAACAAAACGTTTGTTTAAAAAAAAAACATTTTTATTCAGTGTGAATTAGTTTGAAAGTTCTTTGTTTTAAAATGTTACCGTTTCGTAAAAACTTTATCAATATGCCCGGTGAAGCTTAACCTCCTTTTGGGGAACTGATCTCGTCATATCATAACAACCCCAGCTAAGGGTAAAACAATTATTTACCAGCCACCCATAAATTTACAATCTCAATGCCAATCATTTAAGTTGTTGTTATTGAGTTAATTATTAAATGAATTGATTTAATAAACTGTCCGTTTCCAATACATTACCTGTTCGTTTGTGAATAATGTTTCATAAAATGAAAGGAACTTAATACAAAAAAAGCTGTGTATTAGAAGCTCAAAAATAACACACACAAAAACTTAAAAAAAATGCACATCACTTTATCCTTTTTTAATGGTAAGGTGTCTTTATGTACGAAAAGCAACTATGAGTAATTATAAACCATACTTTGACCTGGGTAGTCTGATCGCAAAATACCTGCGCAACGAGCTCACAGCACAGGAAAAAAACGAACTGGAGCAATGGCTCCAGTCAGATGAGCGCAACCAGGAATTATTCAGAAAGCTAATTGATGAAGCTAATATTAACAATGAATTGGAGCTGCTTTCGGCAACCAATAAAGACAAAGCCTGGAAAAATATTGTTAAAAAAACAGGATTTAAAAGTGCTGAAGATAAACCAAAGATAACCGGAAGGTTGTTGGGTTACGCTGCCGCTATAGCTGTACTGCTGGCCCTGGGAATTACCCTGAGCAAGTATAAAAAGGGTGATGAGCAAAAAGTTTTAGCCCATCAGCAAAAAGATCTTTTACCGGGTGGCAGCAAAGCTGTATTAACCCTGGCCGATGGCTCACAAATAATTCTTGATGATACCAAAAACGGTAAAATTGCCAGCCAGCGAAACGTAATCATTAACAAAACCCAGAGTGGAAAAGTGATTTATGACGTTACGGCCAGCAGCCAGGCGGACCAGGTTCCGGTAGTAGCCCAGCTTGTTGCCATGAACACTTTAACTACCCCGCGTGGCGGGCAATATGAGGTTGTTTTACCAGATGGTACACGGGTTTGGTTAAATGCGGCTTCGTCATTAAAATACCCCACCGCGTTTACTGGCAATGAGCGTAAGGTCGAGTTAACCGGCGAAGCTTATTTTGAAGTGAGCAAAAACGCGCTTAAACCATTTTTTGTAAAAACAGCGACCCAAACAGTAACGGTTTTAGGTACACACTTTAATATTAACAGTTACGCGGATGAGGCAGTTACAAAAACCACCCTGCTCGAAGGCAGTGTAAAAGTAATGAGCAGCACCAGCGGAGCAACCATCAAACTTAAACCGGGTGAGCAATCAATAAACACCATAAATGCTATTAACGTAAAGGAAGGTGCGGATTTGGACGAGGCCGTATCCTGGAAAAATGGCAAGTTCCTATTCCGCAATACCGAGCTGCGCCCCATTATGCGCCAGTTGTCGAGATGGTATGATGTGGATGTGGAATACCAGGGTAATGTGGCTCAAAAGCATTACAGGGGGCGCATATCCAGAGATGTGCCTGTTTCAGAAATATTTGAAATACTTAAAACAAGCGGTATAAACTTCACAATTAACGGGAGGAAAATTATTGTAAAATCATAAAACGAACCAATTATGGCAGCCCGCAAGGCCGGTTGTCAGGTTTGGCCCACAAAAAAACCGGAAAGTGTTGCGAGCACTCCTCCGGCTAAATATTGGGCTGACAATATAAATCATATTGACTAATACACTTTTTACTAAACAACCCAAACAAAAATATGGATTTTTCTACATTTCCAGCGCCTGTATGTGAAAGCAGGCGGGTAAATACATTTAATAAGATTACCAATTGTTTTTCCCGGATAAATCCGGCTACAAAAAGGAAATTTATTATGCGCATTAAACTTATCGCAGCTTTATTATTTGCAGTATGCCTTCATCTTAGTGCCGCAAGTTTTAGCCAGAATATTACCCTTGCCGAAAAAAATGTAAGCCTCGAAACTGTTTTAAATAAAATTGAACAACAAAGCGGCTATGACATTTTTATGCAAACAGAACTGGTTGCCGGCAGTAACAAGGTATCGGTAAACGTTAAGCAGCAACCTTTAACAAAAGTGCTTGAAAAAGTATTTAAAGGACAGCCCGTAACGTATGCCATTGTTGGCCATACCATTGTGGTTAAAGAAAAGCAGGATAAAACAGCTACCGGTGCAAATACGCAAACAATGCTGGCTCCAGTTTATATAGGTAAGGTTATTGATGCTGATACTAAAGAGCCCCTTATCGGAGCTTCGGTAGGTGTAAAGGGCGGGGGCAAAGCTACCTCGACCGGGTTAAACGGTGCTTTTAAATTAAATTTAGGCACGGATGCCGGTACAGTGCTGGTTATCTCTTATATAGGTTATGTAACCAAAGAAATTACTCTTTCGGGCAATGCCGACCTTGGCGAAATTCAACTTAAAGCAAGCGCCAATGCCATGAGCGAAGTTGTGGTAACCGGCGACGTTGCAGTTGATCGTAAAACGCCAATCGCGGTTTCAACCATAAATCAGCAGTTTATTGAAGAAAAATTAGGAACAGGTGATATCCCGCAGTTATTGCAGAGCACGCCGGGTATCATGGCTACAGCGCAAGGCGGTGGGTTTGGCGACTCACGTATCAGCATCCGTGGTTTTTCAAGCGGTTCAAAAAAAGGTAACGTAGCCTTAACTATTAACGGTATCCCGGTTAATGATATGGAAAACGGATCAATCTTCTGGTCAAACTGGTCGGGTCTTACCGATGTTACCACTTCATTGCAGGTACAACGTGGTTTAGGTGCGTCAAAAATCATTATCCCATCATTTGGTGGTACTATCAATATCACTACACGCAACACCGACACTCAAAAAGGTGGTTATATTTCACAAACCATAGGCAGCGACGGTTATGAAAAAACCTCAGTATTAGTATCAACCGGGCTAACTGAAAATGGCTGGGCGGCAACGTTCCAGGGTGGCCGGACCAAAGGTGACGGATTTGCCGATGGACTCAACTTTTTAGGTTATAACTACTTTTTCAACTTGTCTAAAGTAATAAGTCCAAAACAAACCATCTCTTTCTCCGTAATGGGAGCAACACAAAAACACGGGCAAAGACCTGAGCGCTCTATAGCTGAATATCAAAATGCCCCTCAGGACATTAAATGGAACTACTATCTGAGCGTTAAGGATGGTAAACAATTCAATCCGTATAACAACTTTTTCAGCAAACCTGTATTTTCACTAAACCATAACTGGGTTATTAACGACAATTCAAGTCTGTCGACCGTGTTGTATGCTACTTACGGTACGGGCGGTGGTGGCTCAATTGGTGCGCCAGTTGGTGGCTCAACTATTCCACCAAGGGTAAGTAATGCTTATTCACCATTTGACTTTGACGCGGTTCAAAAAGCCAATGCGGCTAATCCTGATGGCTCTGCTTCAACCTATCTTTATGCCTCACATAATGATCATGCCTGGTATGGTTTAAGAAGTACCTATAATACTACTGTCGCCAGGTATCTTAATGTGTCTGCAGGTTTTGACCTCAGGTATTATAAAGGTACCCATTATGAAGAGGTTACAGATTTGTTAGGTGCCGATTATGTATTTGATCAGTATACTGCCGGTAATGCTGCCGGAAGCAGATCAGGTGATATCAATAACCCGAATCACCGTGCGGTAGTTGGCGATAAGATAGATTATTACAATAAAGATTACGTGGAATCCGGAGGCGTATTTGCCCAGGCTGAGTACGCTAAGGATGATTTTTCTGCCTTTATCACCTTATCAGGTTCAGGAACCGGCGATAAACGTGTCGACCTTTATAACTATCTGAACAACGATCCAAATCAGTCAAGTAAGTATGTGAATTTTTTCACGTACCAGGCTAAAGGTGGTGCAAACTATAACATCAATGATCAGATGAACGTGTTTGCCAATATTGGTTACATCACTAAACCGCCTTATTTTGATAATGTGTTCCAGAAGTTCACAAACAGTATCAATACCGGAACTGTAGACGAAAAATTGTTTAGCTATGAATTAGGTTACCAATTTAAAACATCGGGCTTAGTAGCCAAACTGAACCTTTACCGCAGTTCATACATGGACCAATCGTTTTCAAACTCATATACAGATAATACTACTAACCAGATATATAGCGTAAATATTTCAGGTGTTAGCGAAATGCACCAGGGAGCTGAACTGGAATTACATTACCAGCCAATTAAAGCCATTACCTTAAATGGTATGTTCTCTTATGGCGATTGGTATTATACCAAAAATACCGGTCCGGCTACCGTATTTAACGATCAGCATGAACAAATAGGATCCGTTAAAGCGGCTTTGGTAAAGGGAGTTAAAGTAGGCGACGCTGCACAAACCACTGCGGCGTTCGGCCTTGATATTAACGTTTTGCCTGATTTAAGATTAGGTACAAACTATAATTTCTTTGGTAATTACTATTCAAGCTTCAGCTTTGCCAATATTACAGTGCCAGGCATCCACCCATATAAATTGCCGAATTACTCTACCTGGAACCTAAATGCGAAATTCAAATTTAAACTGGCAGGGCTTGACGCATCACTTATTGGTAATGTAAATAACCTGCTGAATACCAAATTTATATCAGATGGTTTTGATGCAAGTGCAACAGGTGATCCTGCAAACCTCAACGTATATTATGGTTTGGGCAGAACATTCACTACAGGTATAAAAGTTAAATTTTAAAAATAACTACATGAAAAAGATATATTATTTATTAGCTTTTGTAGCTATGGCTTTTACCGCCTGCCAAAAGCAGCCAAATGTTGCCCCGCAGGGTTATACTAAAAAAGGTATGGCTATAACATTGCCCACAACAACTACATTTACGTCAACTGATGATGCCAAAACTAAGATACCTGGTATTTTAGACGCTAAATACCCACAATTAGATAATGGTTCGAGTGCAACGGTAACTTTTACATTATCGCCTGTTTCTGTAAAACCAGCAGATAGTTTACTTACAGATATATCTTATACAGTTACTCCTGCTGATTATGCAACTGTTCTTGGACCTAATCCAAAGTACCTGGAGTTTACTTCGGCACAGGTTATTAGCTTTTTAGGTATTAAATACCCAAATCCTCAGCCCAACCAGCTGTCGTTTTTAACTTATATTTATTTCGAGTCTGGTGTTACACCATCGGCTATACCAAATCAAACAGATACGTTCATTTATCTTAATGGTGCCTGGGTGAAATGTTATACACTTACCGCCGCTCAATACGCCAGTACCGGGCATCCCTATAATGACTTTTCATCAACAGATGACGCTAAACTCGCAACATACTTTAATTTAATATTAAAAAATGACATAGTGGTTTCTTCAAATTCGGCTGCTGGAAATATTCAATATGTAAGTTATAAATATTACGGCGGTAAAAACTTTCAACGGATAGCCGGAATGACATTTGACGGCACAAACTGGGTTGCGACACCAACTACAGGTTCTCTTTCATTTAGCAAAAGCGGTGGTAAATGGATTTTAGATGTTTCTGTGAATTACACACTCGTTAAAGACGATTACACTTACATTGGTACGCAAACCAAGGCTGGTTCGGATGCTGCAAGGGCAAATGTTGCACAATATCCTGATTTTAACATTAGCAGCCCAGATGATGCTACTTATTGGAGCGATGATGATCTTAACGCCGCACTAATTGCAGTTTTAACAAATAAGTTTAAAAGCACTGCTATTACCGATCAAAAATTTATAGTTACTTACACTGTTTACAGCTTCGGTAAAACTTCTAACGTAGCCAAAACATTTACCTATGATGGCTCTATTTTTAAGGTTTTCGTACCTGAGAAATAATTATTAGTTAATACAGGAGCATAGCTTAATTACGCTCCTGTATTACTTTTATCCCTAAACCTTATCCTTTTTAAGCTTTTTGCACAGCGTGTTGCACGCTGTTGCTTTGTCCTTTATTCATCTTTCTTAAAAAAATATCATGAAAATTAAAAACCTATTGCTGGGTATTGGTTTAATATTAACCATTGCCGGCTGTTCAAAAAAAGATCTTAGTGAACCATCAGTTACTCCTCCAACCGATACAACGAAAACCCCACCGGTTAACCCGCCGCCGGCACCTGCTCCTTATTCCATTACCGAAGATTTTGAGCAGGGAACAAAAACGGCCTATGCCGCGGCCGATGTAACGTTAAGTACCGGTAGTTGGAATTTTAACGACGCTGTAATAGGTAATCTTGCTGCCGACCTAAAAGACGGTCTTAAATCGGTACGTTTACGTGCTGGTGATATTGCCATGAACTTTGATATTAATGGCCTTACTACTTTGTATATTAAACATGGCAAATATACGGGTGCCGACAAGCCATCGGCCTGGCAGTTATTAATGTCGGCAGATGGTGGTAAAACCTACACCCAGGTTGGCAGCGATATTAACGAAACCAATACTACACTGGTTACCGACTCATTTAAGGTAAGTACTACCGGCAAGGTTCGTTTTGAGATTAAAAAGGTAGGTACCACCACCGACCGTATAAATATTGACGATATTACCTTTAAGGGTACAGGCGATCCGGGTATTGTTGTAGGTACGCCTGATGACGGCAGCGGTGACGGTGATAGTGACAGCGGAAATCCGTCCGGCTCTGCGCCGCGTGATGTAACTGCCGGTGCTGATGCTCCGCCGGCCAGTGGCGATAACAGCAATTTGCTGTTTGGCAATCCGTCAAACGCTCAAAACAATATTGCATCTTCGGACAATTACCTCATCGACCAGAAATATTATACCGAATCATATAACGCTACCAAAGGCGAGCCTAACTGGGTAAGCTGGCATCTGGATGCTACAAATACTACAAATGCGAGCCCGCGTGGAGATGACTTTGCCGGCTGGGCAGGTTTACCCTCAAGCATGTATATGGTTGTTACAGCCAATTATACAAACAGCGGGTTCGACAGGGGACATAATTGTCCTTCGGCCGACCGTACAAGCTCCACAGGTGCCAATGATGCTACATTTTTAATGACTAATATAATACCACAGGCCCCAAATAACAACGAACATACCTGGGCGAACATGGAAAATTATTTGCGTGAACAGGTGGTAGAGGGAAATGAAATTTATATTATCATGGGTAGCTATGGTACCGGAGGTACCGGTAAAAACGGTGCTGCAAATACAATTGATAATGGTCATATCAATGTTCCAAGCAATGTTTGGAAGGTGGCGGTGATTATTCCCGCAGGAAATGGTGACCTGAGCAGGGTAACTGCCTCTACAAGGGTTATCGCAGTTAATACGCCAAACGTCAACAATATTAACAGCGATTGGACAAAGTATATTGTAACCGTAAAGGATATTGAAACTGCCACCGGTTATACCTTATTATCGAGCCTGCCGGCTAATGTAAGGGCTGCTTTGGAAGTGAAGCTTGACGCCGGTATTCCCGGAGCCTGATCTTACAAATAAACTTACAAACAACAAAGCCGGCTCTTACGAAAAGCCGGCTTTGTTGTTTCATTATAATTTTTTGTGCTGACATACAGTTGTCAATATGCTGCCGCACTTTTATATGCAATTTAATAGTATTAATAAATGAACAGGGTTGACAGGCTTTTGGAAGTGCTGGCGGTTTTACAAACTAAAAAGGTGGTAACCGTTGATTATTTAAAGGAAAAGTTCCACATCAGTACCCGTACGGTGTATCGCGATATATATCTGCTTACTGAGTTGAGGATAACCGTTATGTACGAAAGCCAAAAAGGGTGTTTCGTGCTCAAAGGATATTGCCCTCCAGTAACCGAAATCCAGTCGGCATATAAACATACTGCGCAGGTTTCACAAAGTATTATACTTATTCCCGATACTTTAAAAAATGAGGTTATGGCCTTACTTTCAGCCGAAGATATTGACAAAAATAATTCGAAATAGTAACAGAATATTTGCAGCGTTGGTGGTTTAAATAAAATACTATTGTAAATTAATTGATGGTAATAAGATTGAATACTGAAATTTTTTAATATAAATTTAACCCTGGTATTTTGTTATCTAAATATACCTGACCTTAATTTGCAATCCTATTATGAAAACAGTAAATATGCCCTCATTGCATACATTAGATGGATTTGAAAGTATATTTAAGGATAATTATACGCCGCTATTCCGTTATGTAAAGTCTATTGTAAATGATGAAGACCTGGCAAAAGATATACTTTCCGACCTGTTTTTGAACTTATGGCAGCAAAAAGATAAACTGCAGATCAATGAGTTAAGGCCATATTTATTCCGGGCAGCAAAAAATGGCGCGTTAAAAGCAATCTCGTCCCGTTATCAAACAGCGCAGTTACCCAACGATGCTTTTGATATCCCCGAGAATACGTACAATCCATTTGAAAAATTTGTGGCAAAACAGTCTATTAAAATTGTTGAAGAGCTCATCAGCAGACTGCCATTACACCGTAAGGAAATGATTGAACTGAGGCTGTTAGGTTTAAAAAATGCCGAAATAGCCCAGGTTCTTGATATTACCGAGAAAAAAGTAGAATACAATATGCGTGAGGCAATTGAGCAGTTGGGCCATGCTGTACGTAACAGCAATCTTGATCAGGCTACAATTGCAGGCGGGTTAATGCTAATCAATCTTATTTTTACTACTATATAATCGCCTTTTCAATTTTTTAATATGCATAGTTAAATGTTAAGTCATGAAGCTTTTAACTTCTTGAAACTTAACATTAAATTAACATAAAATTAATAATTTCTTTAGGTGGAAAGTTGCCCTTTAATGCTCTTTAAGTAAAATTAAAAAGCGTGAACTGGGAAACAATACTAAATTATGTTAACGGCGAAAGCGGACCTGAAGAAACCTATGAGGTTTTAGAATGGATCAACGAGCAAACCGAACACCGTTATTTGCTTACCTATCTCGAAAGGAAAAAAAAGCAGCTTGAACAACCCTTAAAGCAAACTGATATTGACGAACAATGGCTGCGTTTGCTCGACAGGATTTTTGAATTGCCAAAATCAAAAAGCAAAGATGGCACTAAAACATCGTATTGGCTTACCGGTATTGCTGCCAGTTTATTGTTGTTTTGTTTTTTAGGCTGGCTTTTCGTTCAGAATGCCAGGTACCGGAGCGATAATTCCACACAGGTTTTAAAAAGCGCGCAAAATTTGGGCGGGCGGCTTACCCTGCCCGATGGTACCCAGGTATTTATGGCGCCCGATTCCAAAATTAGCTATAGCAACTCGTTTGGTACCGGCAAACGCGAGGTGCAGTTAACAGGGGAGGCCTTTTTTGATGTTAAGCATGATCCGCATAAACCTTTTATTATACGCACAGACAACCGTTTAGCGGTAACGGTATTAGGTACTTCATTCAATGTTTACTCGCGGCCAAAAACAAACACCGAAGTTAAAGTGGCTACGGGATTGGTAGGTATCACCGAAAATAATCATACCCATTATGTAAAGGCTGGTCAGCAACTCATTTATCAGCCAAATACGCACAAAACAATCATTAAAGAAGTAAATCCGCGTGATGCTTCATCCCTGCAAAATGAAACCCTGTTTTTCAAGGATGACAGTGCCGATACTATAGCCGAAAAACTACAGCGCTGGTACAATATTAAAATTGAAGTACAGGAATCGGCCAGGAAAAGGGCGCGTTTCAGCGGCGAAATGAAGGATACCGGCATTGATAATTTGCTGCATGGCTTAAGCTACGCCACAGGTCTGCATTACCGATATAAAAACCCACATACTGTTATAATATTTTAATTAAAACATGAAACAACTCAAACGCTTACTTTTTACCCGGAAAAAATTGTTTCCGGTTTTACTCCTGTTGCTTTTTTCTGTAATGGTAAAGGCGCAGGTTAATCCGTCTGATCAGTATAGCTTTGAAAAAAAGCGTACAAGTGTTCAGGAAATAGTAAACACCTTGAAAAGCAAATACGGTTACAAGGTTTCTTTTGAAGCTGATGTGAAAATGAGTAGCCTGGTCACATTACCCCAGGAATCGCTTTCGTTTGACGGGCTTGCCCAGGTATTGCAGCAGCAGGCCGGTATTGGTATCAAAAACATCAACGGCAACCTGGTAATTAAAAAGCTCGATATGATTCTGGTTAGCGGTACCGTAATGTCAGCCGATGATAAATCACCACTTCCCGGGGTTTCTGTAAGCGACAACGCCAAAAAGCTTTTGGCTTTTACCACAAATGAAGGTAAGTTTTCTGTACAGGTAGCAAGCGGCACCGCGATTAATTTTTCTACCGTAGGTTATGCCGCACAAAATCAAGTATTTAATAAAACTACTACAGGCGTTACCATTACCTTAAGTATGTCAAACTCTACTTTAAACGAAGTAGTAGTTACAGCCTTAGGTATTAAACGCGATGAAAAGGCGCTGGGGTATGCTGCAACTGTTGTAAAAGGAGAACAATTAACCCAAAATCTTTCCAATAACTGGACAGACGCGTTATCTGGTAAAGTAGCAGGGTTAAACCTTATCCGTTCTAACGCTGGGCCAACTGGTTCAAACAGGATAGTTTTGCGTGGCGAAAGCAACCTCTCCGGTGACAACGAAGCATTAATTGTTGTCGATGGAGTAGTTATTAATAACGGCAGTGGCCGTACCACAGGCAGCGGCAGCAGTTCTTATCTTGATGGCGATTCGCCGGTTGATTTTGGCAGCGGGCTTAATGATATCAATCCGAGCGATATTGAAAATATTACGGTACTAAAAGGTCCCGGTGCTGCGGCATTGTATGGACAGCGTGGCGCTAACGGCGCCATCATTATCACTACTAAATCGGGCAAAACCAAAGATGGGAAGATCAACGTCACCATTAACTCGAACGCGGCTATAGAAGATATTTCACGCTGGCCTGATTTTCAGTACGAGTACGGGCAGGGTGTAGGTGGCGCCAACTATTATTCTTTCGGCGCTACAGCCGACGGTGCAAGCACGCGCAGTACAAGCTCTGCTTGGGGCCCTAAGTTTGATGGGCAGTCATATTTTCAGTATGACCCGGTTACGCATACCGGCGCAACAGTGCGTACGCCATGGGTAGCTTATCCAAATGCGCGTAAAGATTTTTTTACCAGCGGTAAAACATTCACCAATTCCGTATCCTTAAATGGCGGTACCGATAAAACCTCGGCCCGTTTTTCGGCAACTAATGTTGATAATACCTGGATAATACCCAATACCGGGTATAAGCGTAACACGGTAGCGCTCGCGGTTGACCAAAAAGTATCGGATAAATTACAGATCTCAACCCGGATAAACTATACTAACAAAACCAGTGATAACCTGCCGGCTACCGGGTATAACAACCAGTCGGTTATGTACTGGAACATGTTTTGGGAGCCAAATGCGCCCGCAAGCTGGTTAAAAGACTACTGGCTGCCTGGCCAAACCAATATTAAGCAAAGTTTTCCTTTTAGTAGCTACCCGGATAATCCTTATCTGATAGCCAACGAAATGAATAACAAGCTTAACCGGAATGGTTTAACAGGTAACATACAGGTTACTTATAACTTTACGAAAAACCTGAGTTTAATGGTACGTACCGCTTTAGATTTTGCCAATGATCAACGATCAGAACAGCGCCCGTATGATACCGAGAAGTTTTTGAAGGGGATGTACCGTACACAAAGTGTGTTTTCGCAGGAAATAACCAACGACTTTTTAATTCATTACAAACAAAATATAGGTAAGGATATTGAATTGAACCTGACCGGCGGCGGTAGTATGTTAAAAAACACTTACAACAGAGACGAACTGCGGGCCGATTCTTTGCTGTACCCAGGTGTTTATACATTAGCCAATAAAGCAGGTATATTATCAGCCATTCCTTTAAGAAGTAAGTATGCCATCAACAGTTTTTATGGTGTGTTCGCGGCAAGCTATAAAAACTATTTGTTCCTGGATGTTACTGGACGAAATGACTGGAGTAGTATTCTGGCTTCTCCCACATCAACCAGCAATGTATCATTCTTTTATCCGTCAGTTAACGGAAGCGCCATCTTATCTGAAATATTTAAAATGCCAGAGGCTATATCCTATGCTAAAGTACGGGGTTCTTATGCCGGTGTAGGAAGCGGCAGAACAGATCCCTACCTTACCTCATACAGTTATGCTCCGGTTACCGATTTTCCGGGCGGTTTGGCAAATCCTACAAAATTGGCCAATATTAATCTTAAGCCATTATACACTACAAGTTATGAATTGGGTACCGAATGGCGCCTGTTTAACAGCCGCTTAGGTTTTGACTTAACATTATATACAAGTAAAACAAAAGATCAGATATTAACAGCAACAGTCGACAGGGCATCGGGTGTAAGCGCGGCTATCATTAACGCGGGAGCTGTGCGGAACCAGGGCATTGAAATTGCCGTCAATGGATCGCCTATAAAAGTGAAAAATGGTTTTAACTGGAGCATAAATGCCACTTTTTCCGCAAACAAGAATAAAGTATTATCACTAACTGATAGTCTTCAAAATTTAACCATTCAAACCGGCCCGGGAAGCCGCGGGGCTATTATAGCTTACATAGGCGGCGGCATGGGCGATCTGTATGGCAGGGGATATGAGCGTTCACCAGACGGGCAAATTGTTTATGAAAATGGCTATCCCGTTATTACAAACGATATGAAATACATTGGCAGTACCACCCCTAAGTGGAAAGCCAGTTTAGGTAACCAGTTTAACTATAAAAACTTTTCGTTAAGCTTTTTAGTTGATGCGCAGCATGGCGCGGTTGCCTATTCGTTAACATCGGCCATATTGGCCGAGCAGGGTAAAAGCGTAAATACCTTACCAGGGCGCTATAACGGCATTATAGGTAATGGCGTAGTCAAAAACGCGGATGGTACTTATAGCCCAAATACAGTGATAGCGCAGGATTTAACTACCTATTATACCGCTCATTACGGAAAGGATAATGTGGAGGGTACAACCTACTCAACCGATTTTCTAAAGCTTAGGGAAGCCAGATTTGATTATACCTTACCCCAAACGTTACTGCGCCGCTTAGGCTTAACCCGTGTAACTATTGGTGTTTATGGCCGCGACCTGATCACCATAACCAAATGGCCGGGCTTTGATCCGGAGTTCGGCACCCTTAATGACAATTACATTAGTCAGGGTTTTGAACTGGGGCAATTTCCATCAACCAGAACATACGGAGTCAACTTAACCATTGGCATTTAATCAAAAGATATTTAAAATGAAAAAGTTTATATATAGTTTAAACACGGTGTTGCTGTTAACATTGGTATCTGTAAGTTCTTGCAAAAAAGACTTTAAAGAGCTTAACACCAATCCGAACACCAGTGATCACGCATTGCCGCAGGCCTTACTGGCTCCCGCTATAGCCAATGTGGTTGAAGCCAACATGAGCCGCAGCCAGCGGGTTACCAACGAACTGATGCAGGTTACCGTAAACATGGGCGATTCTGACGGCAAAATATTCAGGTATGATATTGTTAAATCGGAGGCCGATTATTTATGGAACAACTGGTACCTGCAACTGGCTAATTTTAAAGATGTTTATGAAGGCGGGGTTGCTACCAATAGCCCTGCTTATCAAGGTATAGCACTAATATGCCAGGCTTGGGTATTCTCTATGCTTACCGATACTTATGGCGATATACCTTATTTCAACGCACTTAAGGCAAAAGACGAAAATTTATTTACTCCTGCATTTGACAAGCAGCAGGCTATTTATACCGATCTGTTTGCCAAGTTAGAAAATGCAAATAAGTTACTGGCGACTGCTGCCAATGTAACCGGTACAAGCGACCCCATCTTCGGTGGGAATGTAGCCAACTGGCGTAAGTTTGGCAATTCGCTTTATTTAAGGTTATTGCTAAGGGTATCTGCAAAAACTGAGATGAACGCGACTGCCAAGATAAAGGAGATTGTTGACACCAACTCTACAGGCTATCCTATAATGGCAAGTAATGATGATTCGGCTATATTAAAGTGGTCGGGCACGGCGCCTTATGTTTCGCCATTTGCAACCTGGCGGCCCGCCGACTGGTACACCCCCAGACTGGCCAGCTTTTTTGTTGATAACCTGAATGCCTGGAGCGATCCGCGCATTGGTAAATGGGCTACCCAGTTCGATGGTGAGTATGCAGGGGTTCCGAGCGGTTATGCAATTGGTCAGGCCCCTCAGGGTAAATCTACATTAACCACTCCTTTACAAAAAGAACCGCTGTTGGGCAATATCATGAACTATGCCGAATTGCAGTTTATACTGGCCGAAGCGGCAGCAAAAGGATGGATAACAAACAAACCGGCCCAAACCTACTATGAAACTGGTGTAACCAGTGCCATATCAATGTGGGGATATGCCTTACCGGCCAATTACCTGAATTTTGATCTGGTAAAATGGAATGAAAGTTACGATCTGGATAAAAAGATGGAACTCATTCACAAGCAAAAGTATTATGCGTTGTTTTTTACCGATCTGGAGTCGTGGTTTGAATATCGCCGTACAGGTCACCCGGTTTTACCAAAAGGAGCAGGTTTAGAAAACGGCGGGATTATGCCGGCCCGGTTAAATTACCCGGTGTACCTGCAATCAACCAACGGGCAAAATTATAACGCGGCTGTAGCTACACAAGGCCCCGATGTAATAAGCACACAGGTTTGGTGGCAAAAACAGTAAACATTTAAATGCTAAAAGATATTATGAAAAAGATATGGATATATATTACCCTTTGCAGCATCACTTTGCTGTGGACGGCATGTAAAAAACATGATTTTGCCGCAGGTACTTTAAGCCCTATTATAGCGGTAAGCGATTTGCGTGACCTTTATAAGGGCAGCGATGTAACTTTAACTAAAGATAACATGGTTGGCGCGAGCCAAATTGTAGGTATAGTAATTTCCAATCCCGACTCCGGAAATGTGCCTAAAAACATGATAGTACTTCAGAATTTCAGGCGTTCGGTAACAAGGGGTGTTTTGCTCCCTTTGGGCGACGCGGCCGCAAATTACCATTCGGGCGACTCGCTGGTAGTTAAGGTAGAGGGCGCTATGCTGAAAAAGGTTGATGGTGCGTTACAGATCAGCGGATTAACTGAATCTGATATTCAAAAAGTATCGTCAGATAATCCGGTTAAGATGCAGCAGGCTTCCAGTTACGCTATAAAAACCAACCCCGGGGCTTATGAGAGCACATTAGTGCAAATTAAATCAGCAACTATTTCTCCGGCCCCAAAGCCAGATGAAACATTTGCAGGAGAACGGTACCTGGTTAATGGCGCCGATAGTATTATTATGCATACCGAGGCAACGGCGAATTATGCTGATACAAAACTGCCGGGAAGCGCCACTGTAGCGGGGATATTAATTGTTGGACAGCATGACGGGCAACCCGCGCTATCCATCTGGCCCCGGTATGGTTCAGATATTAGTGAAACAACCAAACCTGTTGACCCAACCGGACCTGGCCTGGGTAATGGCGCTGTTATTATTACCGGTTATATAAATGATACAAAGGGAGCCGACGGTAACTATGAGTATTTTCAGTTTATGGCAACCCAAACTATTGATTTTGAAAAAACGCCAATGGCTGTAGTAACCTGTACTAATGCGGGTACCGCGGCACCAAATGCAGGCGATGCACCGGGAGCCGGATGGGCTACCGGCGGTGGCCGCACTTATAAATTCAACCTTACATCGGGTGTTGTTAACAAAGGCGATTTCTTTTATGTAGGTGGCAGTAACAAGAAAATCAACGGGCCAAATTCTACAGATATCAGTACCTCAAAATGGATACGTGCAATTGCCTATGTAACAAATGATGGGGATGGCTTTGGCAGCATGAGCGCAGGCTTATTGCCAAATAGTGGGAATGCTGGTGGTATAGCTATATTTGAAGGTACCGACGTGGTTGAAACCTCGGTGCCGCTTGATGTGGTATTTTTTGGAGGTACCGGTAAAACTACCATATACAATGCTACCACCAATAAAGGTTACCGCATTCCGGAAAATGATCATTATAATCCTGTTGATTCAACCGGCGCGGCTCAGTCGTTTATGTTCCAAGGTTCAAATAACTATATCTTCCCTCATAGTACCCCCGCCGATGCAGGAATATTTATAAAGCTGGGCGGTAGTTTTGACGTAGCAAATAAAAAATGGATTACTCCAAGAGCACATGTGTATTACACGCTGTCAGCCTCGTCATTAATAGATGAGATTGAAAAAGGTGCAGATGCAACAACGCTGTCAAACTAAGTAAGCCCAACGGCTGTTAAATCCCTCTCCTGTAACTGTTAATGTTTACAGGAGAGGGGTTTTTATTTACCACCATTTTAATGGAAATTCTATTTTATCAACCGAGCCAACAACCATATCCGGTTTAAATGCATAATGGCTGAGCTGGTCTTTGGTAGATATACCTGATAGCACCAATATGGTTTTGTAGCCCATTTGTACGCCACCCTGTATATCGGTTTCCATAGTATCGCCAACCACTGTTGTTTCCGCGGTTTCCAATCCCAGGAATTTCCTGGCCGACCTCATCATTACCGGGCTGGGTTTACCCGTTACAAACGCTTTTCTGCCGGTAGCTTCCTCAATCATAGCGGTTGTGGCAGCGATACCCAAATTGTTCCATCTCGGTTTTTTAGGGGAGGGGTCTCTGTTGGTGGTAATAAACTTAGCGCCAGCCAAAATCATATCAACCGCCCGCTGAACCATTTCCAGTGTAAAGTTCCGGCCTTCGCCCAAAACCACAAATTCAGGATCAGTATCAACCAGGGTAATACCATTTTCGTGCAAACTCGTTAATAAACCGCCTTCGCCAAGTACATAAGCCGTTCCGTTGGGGCTTTGATCGCCCAGGAACTTACCGGTTGCCATGGCGCTTGTATATATATGTTTGGGTTCGACAGTTATACCTAAGCGCTTCAGTTTTCTAACAACTTCCAAACTTGTTCGCTGGCTATTGTTGGTCATAAAGGCAAACGGAATGTCGTTACTCAATAAATGATTGATGAACTTATCGGCCCCGTATATCAGTTCTTCGCCACTGTATACAACGCCGTCCATATCAATTAATAATCCTTGTTTCATTTGTTAAAAGCTTATAAGGTGTAGTAGTTTTTTAAACAAAGTAAATATAATTTTATCAGCTAAAATTAAATGATGTTATCAAATCATGTAATTTCAGGAAAGGTAAATAAATTCCCAAAAGTGTGAGGTCTGTTCAACGGTACATGAAAATGGTAAAATCTTCATCACTGTAATCGTTCTTCAAAATTACCTGTTTGCTCAGGGAAAGGCAATACTTCATAATCTCATCCTGATTGTAGGCAACAATAAGACCATTAGTTATTACGTGGCTTAGCAGGTTAAAGGCAAAACCAAGTTTACTATGTCTATATAATTTAGCAATAGCCTTAAATATAAACTCCGGATCATTATTATGGTAGTTAAGTGAGCCGCAAGCTATAACATAGTCTGCAATTGGCAGGACACCATTTATAAAATCTCCGCACATGAACGATGTCTGCGGCCACTTGCTGTAGCGCCGTCTGGCTTCATTTAAAAGTTCGGGTATTTGTTCTATCCCACAATAGGAAATTTCCGGGTAGTAACTACGCAGAAATGGAAATAGGTCGCCATGGCCACAGCCTGCGTCCAATACGGTATGCTTATTCATATCTGCCAGAGCTTTGATGGCCTCAAAACGGATTGCCTGACTTTGTATATCTCTCCAGCCCAAAGCAGCGGTTCCGTGGTTTCCATGCAACATGATCATGTACCGGTGATACTGAAATATGGCGTCTGAATCTGTTAAAGTGTTCAAGAATTTTGCTTATTGATTAAACCAAAGTCGTTAAATGATAAATTATGTATAAAATACGTGATTTTTTTGCGTAAAAATACTCAATTTTCAAATAATGATCTGATTGTGAGTGGTATATCAAAATAGTTATTTAGCTTTAATTAAACATTAGTCATGAAAAAAGCACGGTTTTACCTCGGTCTTATATTGCTCCCATGCCTGCTGCTGGGTTGCAATTCACTCACAGCAACATTTGATCAAACTGCATACACGCAGGTTACATCCTTAAAGGTAGATGCACTTGATGTGATGGATAAAGCTACCGAAAATTACACGACACATGAAGCGGAAGTGAAAACTCTGCAGTTGAAAATAGATAAAGCTATTGAATATGATACGCACCGCCCTAATAATCAAGTTACAAATAAGCTATGGACTATTTTGAATAATCCACAGGGGAATTTGCTTGGCGGATTTCTGGCAAGGTGGAAAAAAGATGGCACCTGTGGTGCTACCTTTATTCAGGAAGAAAAGCAATTGGTAGGAAAAGCTTTTGATCAGATAGCCGAGCTCGAAAGCAAAAAAATAAAACCATCTGACGTAACAATAAATCAATAAGCAAGATCATGGCCTTAGATTTTAAAAATATACTCGCAACGCTTAAGAGCGGTGTTAAAGACTTAGCCCAAAGTACCTTGAAAGATTTTATCGCTTCAGCAACAGCTGATGGCCAGGCTATTATTGACTCACTTCAGAATGATCTGGAAAGATGGACGCAGCAGTTGGCGAACGGAGAAATAACTAAAAAAGATTTCGAGTTTTTGGTATTGGGACAGAAAGACCTGATAGAAATGATGGCTTTGAAACAGGCAGGAATAGCCGAGATACAGGCTGAAAAGTTTAAAAATGGAGTTTTTGACCTCATAACCAATACTGTTACAGGGCTCGTTCCGTAATTGTTTACCACCTTTATTTCCCGATAATTCTTCCGCATAGCGCTGACTGCTAATGTATTTATAGCGACTTATAATTTTGTAACAAAATTATAACCGTATATTTCTTGCAAAGTAAACTACCAATCGGTTACTTTAACAGAAATATAAACCTGTCAATATGACCTTTTTTACGGATAAGCGCTCGGTTAAGCTTGTATTCCTGGCTTTGCTATTGATCTCTTTTAGTGCCCGTGCGCAGCAACGCCCCAATATTATTTTTGTTTTAGCCGATGATTTGGGATATTCAGATTTGAGTTGTTATGGAAACCCGGTTATTAAAACGCCTTTTTTAGATAAAATGGCGCAAAAAGGTATTCGAGAAACAAATTACGTGGTGGCCAGCCCAACTTGCACGCCATCAAGGGCTTCATTATTAACCGGCCGTTACGCCTCCCGCATGAATTTGCCTTATCCAATTGGACCGGGATCAGAACTGGGTTTGCCTGATCAGGAAGTGACCATTGCCGAAATGCTAAAGGCCGTCGGTTATAAAACAGCTATGATAGGGAAATGGCATTTGGGCGACCATAAGCCTTACAACCACCCGATGGCACAAGGGTTTGATTCTTATTACGGGTTGTTGTACAGTCATGATTACCGGGCTCCCTATGTACAAACAGATACTACCTTAAAAATATTCAGAGGGCATAAACCGGAAGTTATTAAACCGGCAGATTCATCACTTATTGATCTGTATAAGAACGAAGCGATAAAATATATAAAGGGGCAGAAGAAAGGCCAGCCGTTTTTCTTGTACCTGGCACATAATGTGCCGCATTTACCGGTGGCATTTGCTTCGTCACAAAAAAATAAAGGCCGGTCAGATGGCGGGCACCTTGGCGATGTTGTGGAACAACTGGACGCGAGTTTAGCGGAGGTTTGGAATGCCGTTGAAAAACAAGGTTTGGCAGATAATACCATATTCATGTTTTCGAGCGATAATGGCCCATGGATAGAATTTCCGTCGCGTATGTCGGGTGATGGCGCTACAAAACACTGGGATGCAGGTACAGCGGGGATGTTTCGTGGCAGCAAGGGGCAAAGCTATGAAGGTGGCGTACGCGAACCGTTTATTGTTTACTGGAAAAATCATACACCTGTAGGTGCTTCGGTAACCAGTATGGTAAGTAACCTTGATATATTACCAACCCTTGCCCAATGGACAAATGCCCCGCTGCCAAAAGGGCGCACGCTCGACGGGCAATCGATCTCGGATGTATTATTAGGAAAAGCTCCGGCACATCCCGCGCACCGGGAAATATATTATGTAAATAATGGCATTTGTGAAGCGGTACGGCTGGGCGACTGGAAGTACCGGGAAGTAAAAGCAAGTAATAGCGATAGGGGAGTAACCAATCACGCCCAGGACTCGAAGACAGAGTTATTTAACCTGGCTTATGACCCGAGTGAACGAACCAATGTAATTAACGATTATCCTGATATGGCTAAGCAAATGAAGACCCTGTTTGATAAATTCCCCGGTAAAACGGAGAATTAAGATCATACAAACTGGTAATAGAATCTAATTAGTAAAAAATAGTTATCCCTGTAATGCGAAAAAAGATCCTTGGTTTAATACTCGTATTGCCATTGTCGACAATGGCAATGGCTCAATCACAAAACGATGCCGGCCTGAAAGAACGGGCTTACCTGGTTAAATCATTGTCGCGCATCGCCGATCCGGTATTGACATCGCTCAGTAAAAATCAGTTAAAACAATTAATGCCGATTGAGGCTAAAACCAATGATCGCGGAAATTATACTTACCTGGAGGCTTTCGGACGTTTGCTGGCCGGCATGGCACCCTGGCTTGAATTAGGGCCTGACCAAACTCCCGAAGGGCAGTTGAGGCAAAAATATATTGAACTGGCCAGGATAGGGCTCCACAATGCTACAGACCCTAATAGTCCCGATTTTATGAATTTTAATAAGGGCGGTCAGCCGGTGGTTGATGCCGCCTTTCTGGCGCAGGCATTATTGCGCGCACCGCACCAGCTATGGGATCCTTTGGATGCAGCTACCAAAGCTAATGTTATAGTCGCGCTCAAATCATCAAGGGTTATAACCCCTGGCTATTCTAATTGGCTGTTGTTTAGCGCCTCTATAGAAGCTGCCTTGCTAAAATTTGATAATTATGGCGACAGGATGCGTATTGACTATGCCATAAAACAGCATCAGCTATGGTATAAAGGAGATGGGATATATGGCGACGGCCCGAATTTTCACTGGGATTTTTACAACAGTTTTGTTATTCAGCCCATGTTGTTGGAGGTATTGCAAACCCTGCAGGATGCTGATAAAAAAACAAGCATAACCTACGAAACAGCACTTAAACATGCGCAACGTTATGCGGCGGTTCAGGAAAGGCTGATATCGCCGGAGGGCACGTACCCGCCAGTTGGCCGCTCGCTGGCTTATCGTTTTGGCGCTTTTCAGTTGTTATCAAAGATAGCGTTAATGAAGGCGCTTCCTGCACAAATAAAACCACAACAGGTGAGGGCAGCTTTGTATACCATTATTAAAAGACAATTGGAAGCTCCGGGGACTTTTGATGACAAAGGTTGGCTGCAAATAGGGCTTTATGGGCATCAGCCCGGCATTGGCGAAGGATATATATCTACAGGCAGCCTTTACCTTTGTTCTGAAGCGTTTTTGATTTTGGGTTTGCCGTCATCTGATGAGCTGTGGCAAAAGCCCGACGAAGACTGGACGTCCAAAAAGATATGGAAAGGGCAGGATATCGAGACAGATCATGCAATAGATTAATATTTGACAAGATATTTAGGAGGATAATTGTTGAAATATAAATTTAGTCAAATGATTAAATATTTTGATTAAATTAAAAATTGTTTTACGTTTGCACATTATTTAACAAAAATGACAGACGCAAAAGAGCAGTTGGCTGAAGAAAATAATCTTTCGACCGAAGAAAAACTAAAAGAGGCGGCGCGTATAGTATTTACAAAAAAAGGCTATGCCGCCACAAAAACCAGGGATATTGCCGAAGAAGCGGGTTTAAACCTTGCGCTTTTTCATTATTATTTTCGCAGCAAGGAAAAGCTTTTTGAAATAATTATGATGGAGAAGGTGCAGCAACTTTTTTCATTTATAGCGCCCGCTCTTAATAACCCTGATAACACACTTGAGGAAAAAATTGATTGGATAGCCACAAACTATATTGATATGTTGCTGAAAAATCCAGATCTGCCTATTTTTGTTCTGAGTGAGATCAGAAATAACCCGGAGCGTTTTGGAAAAACAGTACAATTAGACACCTATGTTTTAAAATCGCATTTTATAAGACAACTGGCCGAAAAGAATAAAAATGTTAACCCTATACAATTGTTTCTGAGTTTTTTAGGTATGATGGTATTTCCATTTATCACCAAACCCGTATTTGAAACCACTGGAGCTGTTAATGAGGCTGCATTTAAACATTTAATGAATGAACGTAAACTATTGATTCCCAAATGGATAAAAATGATGCTTGAATAAGCATTTTTTTTGACTGTAATTTAATCAAATGACTAAATCAAAATAATAAATAAATTGATTAACCATGAACAAGCTATTCTTTTTATGTGTATTTCAGCTGCTGGCTATTTCTTATAGCCGGGCACAATCAGTCAGTCAGCTTAGCTTAAATGATTGTTATACACTGGCAAAGCAAAATTATCCCTTAATACAGCAAAGGGAACTGATTGCCAAAACTGCCGACTACACCATTGACAATATACAGAAAGGCTACCTGCCTCAACTGAATATCAATGGTCAGGCTACTTATCAATCAGCGGTTACCGAGATACCTATCAAATTACCAAATGCCAATATCCCTGTTATCAGTAAAGATCAGTATAAGTTTTACGGGGAAATTAACCAGGTGGTATATGATGGTGGCGTACTGGGCCAGCAAAAACAACTGGAGAAAGGTAATGCCGCTATTGAGCAACAGCAATTAGAAACAACATTATATCAGTTAAAAGAGCGCATTAATCAGCTGTATTTTGGTGTGTTGCTTATTGATGAGCAGGTAAAGCAAAATGAATTACTGATAAAAAACCTGCAATTAGGGCTTAATAAGGTGCAGGCTTCTATAAAAAACGGTACCGCCTTTAAAAGTAATGGGGATGTGATCAGGGCCGATCTTTTAAAAACAAAACAGCATACTATTGAGTTGCAGGCCTCGCGCAAAGCCTATACCGATATGCTGGGCCTTTTCACCGGGAAAACTATTGACAGTCAAACCATCCTGGCTAAACCAGATGGGGTGATAGCCTCCAAACAGATTAACCGGCCTGAGTTGCAGGTTTATGACGAGCAAGCCAAAAACCTTGATGTGCAGAATAAAATGATCACGGCAAAAGCTCTGCCAAAACTTAACGCGTTTTTTCAGGGTGGGATGGGCAGGCCGGCGCTCAATATGCTCAGCGGTGGCGCCGATGCTTATTATATTGGAGGAATTAAGCTGACATGGTCACCTTCTGCTTTTTATACCGTCAAAAAAGAAAGGGCCATTATCAATATCTCTCGTAAAAATTTAGGCGTGCAAAAGGAAACTTTTCTGTTCAACACCAGCTTAACGGTAAAGCAGCAGGATGGCGAGATTGATAAATATCAGCAACTGCTGGCCTCAGATAATGAGATAATTGACCTGCGCGATAAGGTAAAGACAAGCGCCATGGCACAACTGGAAAACGGCGTAATAAACGGCAACGACTTTTTAAGCGAGGTAAATGCAGAAGACCAGGCAAGGCAGAACAAGATACTGCACGAGATACAATTATTAATGGCACAATACAATCAAAAAACAACAACAGGTAATTAAAATAAAGGTATATCATGAAAACATTATCACTATCAGTTTTGATTTTGACAGCTTTAACGGCATGTAATAACAATAAAGAAAAATATGACGCATCGGGAACGTTTGAGGCGGTAGAAACCATTGTTTCTGCAGAAGCATCAGGCACCATCAAAGCACTTAATTTGGAAGAAGGGCAGGTGTTAGAGGCTGGCCATGTAGTAGGTTATATCGATAGCGTGCAGCTGTACTTAAAAAAGAAGCAACTACAGGCGCAGATAACAACAGTATTGAGCAGTAAACCTGATATAGCCGTGCAAACAGCCTCGTTACAGGAGCAACTGCGCCAGGCCGAGCGGGAACAAAGGCGTATTACCAACCTGTTAAAAGCTGATGCCGCCACACAAAAACAGCTGGATGATGCCAATACGCAGGTAGTGGTTGTAAAAAAACAAATCGCGGCAACGCAATCATCATTAGGTATTACGTCGGCCAACCTGAATGAGCAAACCGCACCTTTGAATGTGCAGATACAACAGATCAACGATCAGCTTGAAAAATGCAGGATCGTAAATGAGGTAAATGGTATGGTACTAACCAAATATGCTGAGGTAAATGAAGTTACCACCGATGGTAAACCCATATACAAGATAGCCGCGCTTGATTTTATAAAGCTAAGGGCCTACATCACCGGCGACCAGATATCGCATGTAAAGGTTGGTCAGCAAGTAAAAGTATTGGTTGATGATACTAAAGATACCTATAAAACCTATGCAGGTACAGTAGAGTGGGTGAGTGACAAAGCGGAATTTACCCCAAAAACCATTCAAACCAAAGATGAACGCGCCAACCTGGTTTACGCCGTTAAGATCAGGGTAAAGAATGATGGCTATCTGAAAATAGGTATGTACGGAGAAGTAAAATTATAATCATGGAAGCTGTAGTTGTAAAGGGTTTAAGCAAGGTTTATGACAAGGATAAAACGGCTGTTGACGCAGTTTCATTTTCGGTAAACCAGGGCGAGATATTTGGTTTAATAGGACCGGATGGCGCCGGGAAAACCAGCATTTTTCGTATGCTCACCACTTTATTGCTTCCGGATGGGGGCTCGGCTGCGGTGGATGGTTTTGATGTGGTGAAAGATTACAAACAGATCAGGGATAGGGTAGGTTATATGCCCGGCAAATTTTCTCTGTATCAGGACCTGAGCGTTGAAGAAAACCTCAATTTCTTCGCTACCATTTTTAATACTACTGTTGAAGCAAATTATCACCTGATCAAAGATATTTATATCCAGCTGGAACCCTTTAAAACCCGCCGCGCCGGTAAACTATCGGGCGGCATGAAACAGAAACTGGCATTATGCTGCGCCCTGATCCATAAACCATCGGTGTTGTTTTTGGATGAACCCACCACTGGGGTCGACCCGGTTTCGCGTAAGGAGTTTTGGGAGATGCTGAAACAACTAAAGGCTCAAAACATCAGCATAGTAGTATCTACCCCATATATGGACGAGGCCAATTTGTGCGACCATATCGCCCTGATCCAGTCGGGTAAAATATTGTCTGTCGATACCCCGGCTAATATTGTAAGGTCTTATCCCGAAGAACTCTACGCGATAAAGGCCGAAAACATGCATGCGCTTTTAAAAACATTGCGCCAATACGACCAGGTGCTTGACAGTTATGCCTTCGGCGAATATGCACATGTGGCTTTTAAGGACAAACAACCCGATTTTAAAAAAATTAAAAGTCATCTGAAACAACAGGGCCTTACCGCTATAGACCTGAAAAAGACCGAGGTAACCATTGAGGACAGTTTTATTAAACTATTAAAAAATTAACCATGAGCGAGCCGGTTATAAAAACAGATAAGTTAACCAAACGTTTCGGCGATTTTATCGCAACCAACGAGATCACCTTCACGGTAGATCAGGGCGAAATATTTGGTTTCCTAGGGGCTAACGGTGCTGGTAAAACTACCGCCATGCGCATGCTATGCGGTTTGTCCATTCCATCATCGGGGCAGGCTACCATTGCAGGCTTTGATGTGTATAAACAAACTGAGCAGATTAAAAAGAACATAGGTTATATGAGCCAGAAGTTCTCGCTTTATGAGGACTTAACCGTGCTGGAAAACATCAGGTTTTTTGGAGGCATTTATGGCTTGTCTGACCAACAGCTGAAAACTAAGAGCGAAGAATTGATAGACAAACTTGGGTTGCAAAGCGAGGCAAAGAAACTGGTTGCTTCACTTCCTTTGGGTTGGAAACAAAAGCTCTCGTTCTCGGTGGCTATTCTGCACGGGCCCAAAATTGTTTTTTTGGATGAACCTACAGGCGGTGTTGATCCGGTAACCCGCAGGCAGTTCTGGGATTTGATATATAACGCCGCTGATGATGGGGTAACCATTTTTGTAACCACTCACTACATGGACGAGGCCGAATATTGTAACCGTATATCTATCATGGTAGATGGTAAAATTAAAGCACTGGATAGCCCGGCTAACCTAAAAAGCAGCTTTGGCGTTGGCTCTATGGACGAAGTATTTTATGAACTGGCCCGCGGCGCAAAACGAAGCGATTAAACATTTGGCGATGAAACAATTTTTAATATTTATAAAAAAGGAGTTTGCGCATGTGTTGCGAGACCGTAAAACATTGCTCATCCTGTTCGGGATGCCTGTTGTACAGATATTGATATTTGGATTTGCGCTCACCAATGAGGTGAAGAATGCCCGGATTGCTATTTTAGACCAAGCTAATGACCCTGCTTCGCACCAGCTTATTACCCAAATAGAGGCCAGCAAATATTTTGAAACGGAGATAGCGGTGATGAACCCCAAACAAATGGAGGAGGCCTTCAAGCAAGGAAGCATACGGCTAGCTGTTATTTTTCCGGCCAATTTTAATAATGAGCTGCTGCACCAGAACGGCGTAAAAATACAGGTAATTGCTGACGCGTCTGACCCCAATAATGCAACTACGTTAACCAGTTATGTAACATCCATAATTCAGGATTATCTTGCCGCAGTTAATAAAACTACCAGTGCACCTTACCGTATCGTACCCGAAATCCGGATGTTGTATAATCCCCAGCTCAAGGGGGCGCCCAGTTTTGTCCCGGGGGTAATGGCGTTAGTGCTCATGCTGGTTTGTGTGATGATGACCGCTGTTTCTATAGTTAAAGAAAAAGAAACCGGTACCATGGAAATTTTACTGGTTTCACCCTTTAAACCGTTACTGGTAATAACATCAAAGGCGGTACCATATCTTATACTGTCACTCGTTAATGTGGCATCCATTTTATTGCTGAGCGTTTTTGTACTCGATGTGCCGGTAAACGGAAATGTTTTTCTGCTCTTTGCAGAGAGCACATTGTTTATTATAACCTGCCTTACGCTGGGTATTTTCATTTCGGTTAAAACGAGTTCACAGCAAGTGGCCATGCTCATTTCCCTAATGGGTATGCTGTTGCCAACCATCCTGTTCAGCGGGTTTATGTTCCCTATTGAAAATATGCCGGTAGCCCTGCAGGTGTTTTCCAATAT
Organism: Mucilaginibacter sabulilitoris; assembly: GCF_034262375.1. Taxonomy (NCBI): domain Bacteria; kingdom Pseudomonadati; phylum Bacteroidota; class Sphingobacteriia; order Sphingobacteriales; family Sphingobacteriaceae; genus Mucilaginibacter; species Mucilaginibacter sabulilitoris. The sequence continues at coordinate 5,109,627 of NZ_CP139558.1, read as the reverse complement.
TATCCCTGCAAAATGGTATTACATTATTGTAAAAGCCATCATGATTAAAGGGTTAGGTTTTAGCGCGATATGGAAAGAAACGCTCATACTATCGGGCATAACCGTTTTTCTGCTGATAATAAGTTTAAAAAGCTTTAAGATACGTTTATCATGAGAACTGTCAGATTTTTACTGCAAAAGGAATTCAGGCAAATATTCCGTAACAGGGCCATCCTGGCCATGGTTATTGTGATGCCGGTAATACAGCTGCTAATATTGCCGCTCGCTGCCAATTATGAGGTGAAGAATATCAACATCGCGGTAATTGATAACGATCATTCGTCATATTCGCAAAAACTGATTTCCAAGATCACCTCATCAGGTTATTTTAAACTCACCGGTTACAACTTTTCATTTAAAGAAGCATTCCGGTTGATTGAAACAGATGATGCCGATCTGATTCTGGAAATACCGCACGATTTTGAGCGCAACCTGGTGCGGGAGAACGAACAAAAACTGTTCATCGCTGTAAATGCCATCAATGGCACTAAGGCCAATTTGGGCGGCGTTTATCTCACCAGCATTATAAAAGATTACAACGGCGAAGTACGGCTGCAATTAATATCGCCCACAAAGTTTAACCGTGCACCGGCAATTGATATCGCATCGTCTAACTGGTTCAATCCATTCCTGAATTACCATGTATTTATGGTTCCCGGTATTTTGGCCATACTGGTAACCATGATCGGGGGCTTTTTAACTGCACTTAATATTGTAAAAGAGAAGGAGGTTGGCACCATTGAACAAATCAATGTAACACCCATTAAAAAGCATCACTTTATACTGGGTAAACTTATTCCGTTCTGGGTATTGGGTAATGTAGTATTTACGCTCGGGCTTATTGTAGCCTGGTTTATTTATGGCATTATACCGGCAGGGAATATTTTTTTGCTGTATAGCTTTGTATCTGTTTACCTGCTGGCTGTTTTGGGTTTTGGATTGCTGATTTCAACCTTTTGTGATACCCAGCAACAAGCCATGTTCATTATGTTTTTCTTTATGATGGTTTTCATACTGATGGGCGGCCTGTTTACCTCTATCGATAGCATGCCCGATTGGGCAAAGGAGGTTACCAAATTTAACCCGGTCAGCTATCTTATTGAAGTAATGCGGATGATAATTCTGAAGGGGAGTGGTTTTAAAGATATAACGAGGCAATTAGGCATTATCGCCTTGTTTGCCGTTGTGCTCAATAGCTGGGCTATTTTTAACTATAAGAAAACCAGCTGATGTAAATCCTGTTCCATTGTTGAATAAAGTCCATGCTTTCAAATAAATCTGGACTAATTGCTTTGTTAAAGCTGGACTAATCAAATGGTCCAATAATGGCTGAAATTAGATGCTCATTAAAGAAATTTAATCAGATCACTTAAACAGTAATTTAAATGGAACAAATAAAAAACACCTGCCGTACCTGCGGCACGCAATATCCAGCTAATAGACTATCAGCTGATATCTGCCCCGTTTGCAATGATGACCGCCAATACTTTACCGAGGATGGGCAGGTGTGGACCAATTCAAGCGAAGTTGCAGCCAGTCATGGGGTAAGTATTACTGAATTAACTCCCTGGCTTTATGCATTGCAGGTAACACCGGCATTTGCCCTCGGCCAGCGAGCCTTGTTGGTGCTTTCGCCGGGAGGTAACATTTTATGGGATTGTATACCGTTGCTTAACCAGGATGTAGTCGATTTCATCCGGTCGAAAGGTGGGATAAAGGCAATAGCCTTTTCGCATCCGCATTTCTACAGCAACGTAAACGAATGGGCAACTGCTTTTAACTGCCCGGTTTATATTCACCAGGCCGATGAGCAATGGATGTTTAATAAAGGGCAAATGATAAGGTTTTGGGAAGGCGCTGAACAAATACTGTGGGATGGTATTTCTATCATCAATACCGGAGGGCATTTTCCGGGCAGCAGTGTGCTGAGGGTGCAGGGCTTGTCGGCAGGTGCAGCACTGTTAACAGGAGATAGTATTTACGTGGCGAAAAGTAAAAAACACCTGGCATTTATGTATAGCTATCCAAATTGTATTCCGCTACCGGCAAAGGTGCTGAAAGAGGTAATTCGGCGGGTGGATAAAATTGATTTCGACACGATATATGGTGGGTTTGAATGGCAAAATTTAAAAAACATTGCGAAGGACGTTTTTTATTCATCCGTCGAACGCTATAATCATTCACTTATTAAATAATTATTAAGTTGTAATTGATTGTAGCAAAATATATTGGTAAGCCGTAATGTTTATAAAACCTGCATTTTTATGATATCACTAAAATCAAACTTTATCAGCTTATCACTTACCGTGCTTATCGGTGCCACGTTAATCACCACGGCATGCAAAAAAGAAAAGAGACAAGTAACCGATCCTGTTAAAACCTTGTTAGGTGGCTGGAATGCTGTTCCTGTCGAAGCAAATTATGAGCGGCGTTTATATTTTGGAAGCGACGGCTCGTTTATGACGGCATTTACATATCACAATAATGGTGATGTATCAATAACTTCGTTTTCAGGTACTTATTTCATTAAGGGCGATAGCTTAAAGGTTACTATCAAAGAAACATCTGAACAGCACGGAAATAGCCCGGCAGTTAAAACGCAAAGCAATATTCAATTATATGAGAAAGCAACCTATAGTATTAACGGCTCTTTTTTAATGTTAAATTACATCACTTACCCCGCTGATGGCCCTGTGTTAACCCAAATCAAATTTACCAGGGAATTACCCGACTGAATAGCTATTTTAATTAAAAAGATTGAGGGAACATAAAAAAGACCCGTTAATATTGAGGGCACTGAAAAAGTCTAAATAGGCTAAACGGGGTTGAAAAATCAGTTTTTCAACCCCGTTTTTTGTATCTTGAAGTGTCAAAAGAAAGCCACTACAAGATGCTCGTTCAACAACAAAAGATCCATTTTAGCGCGTTTTCGGGCTTATATGACCTGATCGTTCCTAAAGACAATCTTCTGCGGAAGATCAATGACCTGGTAGATTTTACCTTTATCTATGATGAACTGATCAGCAAATACAGCATTACTAACGGCCGGGCAGCAGAAAGCCCTGTACGGATGTTCAAGTATCTGTTGTTGAAAACGGTTTATACGGTTTCAGACGTTGATGTGGTTGAGCGTTCGCAGTATGATATGTCTTTCAAATATTTCCTTGATATGTCGCCTGAAGAAGAAGTTATTGATCCCAGTTCATTAACAAAGTTCAGAAAGCTGCGGCTAAAGGATAATGATCTGTTAAACCTGCTCATTGGTAAAACGGTCGCTATCGCTATTGAAAAAGGGGTCATCCGGTCCAGATCCATCATTGTTGATGCTACGCATTCCCTGTCACGGTCAAACCCATATTCAGCATTGGAAGTATTGCGGGAACGCTCGAAACTGCTCCGCAAAGCGGTATATGCTATCGATGAAGACATGAAGGCCGGTATGCCTGAAAAGAACACAACTGACGAACTGGAAAAGGAACTGGCTTATTGCAGCGCGCTGGAAAAGCACATCGAAGCTGATCAAACGTTAAGCCAGATACCTGCGGTAAAAGAAAAACTGAATCTATTGAAAGAGACAGTAGCAGATACTCAGGAGCACTATACGCTATCCAAAGACAAGGATGCTAAAACAGGCCATAAATCTGCAGATAGTTCCTTCTTTGGTTATAAGACGCATTTGGCGATGACGGAGGAACGGATTATTACCGCTGCGGTGGTCACTTCGGGAGAAAAAGGCGATGGGCCGGAACTTCCCAAGCTTCTGGAGATCAGTCAGAACAACGGCATTGAAGTAGAAAGGATCATCGGCGATTCGGCTTATTCAGGAAAAGAGAACCTTGCGTTAATGAACGGACAGGATATTAAGGTGGTAGCCAAACTAAACCCAACCATTACCCAGGGGTTTAGAAAAGAAGAAGATAAGTTCAATTATAACAAAGACGCTGATATGTTCGTTTGCCCTGCAGGGCATTTGTCGATACGAAAATCAAGACAGGGAAAAAAGAACGTTGGAACAAATCAGACAGACACGTATTACTTTGATGTTGAAAAATGCAAAATCTGCCCATTTAGGGAGGGTTGCTACAAACCTGGGGCAAAAACCAAGACCTATTCTGTAAGCATAAAGTCAGACCTGCACCAACAACAGATGGCTTTTCAGGAAACGACACAATATAAGGAAAGCATCAAACACAGGTATAAGATCGAAGCCAAAAACAGTGAACTAAAAAACGTTCATGGTTATGACCGGGCGATAGCTTATGGTATCGAAAACATGCAGATGCAGGGCGCATTGGCCATCTTTACTGTCAATCTGAAAAGGATCATCAAACTGATCGCCTAAAAAACAATAAAAAGAGGTATTTAGCCGTTTTTTGCACTCCCCAAACTCCTATAGGCCCGTATTATCCACATTAAATCACCCACACAAAAGCAATCAGAACAAAAAAGCGACCAAGTAAAAGTTGCCTTTTCTCTTGATCGCTTTTCGTAATTCGTTTTATTGCACTACTTTTTCAGTGCCCTCTTAATATTAACGGATCTTTTTTATGTGATCTTTAATTTAACCAGATCAGCGGGTGCCTTACAGGCAAATTCCTGATGACCTCCTCATCTTTAGGATAATGTTCCAGGCTTTTCCATGTGTTTAGCCAATCGGCATTGTTGTATGCCGCTGCACCAAAAACCAGCGAGGGTTGGGCAACCGGCCAGCTTTCCCAGTGCATGACATCATGCGGGTAGGGCCATGTGTTTTTATCCTTTAGGTACGGAAACAAAAACGCAATCCCTTTTTTTATCGAACGGCCATCTGGAGTTTCATAGGTCCATAAGTTATCCTGTTTGTTGCTCAGCAGCTGGCATATGGTAGTCATGGCATCCAGGTTAAATATAGAATAACCATAGGGTTTTGTCCGTTTTAACTCCAGCGGGAAACTGCCATCTGCAGCAATTTGACTGGGCAGTAAAACCTCTTTGAAACGATTACGGCAAAAATCCAATATCTCTTTATTTTCGGTAAACTTTGCAAAGCAGGCAGCCTGCATTACCCAGCAGGTGCCATGATTGTTTTTGGCATTCATTTCATCTTTACCATATTGGTGCGTTGTAAGCCAGGTAAGGTATTGGCTAAACCAGCTCTTTACAGCCTCAATAGTTTGCTTATCTATCAATGGTGAGTTTTGCATAGCTTCCAATCCCTGCACAACCTCCATTAATTGTATGGTATCAATTATACCGATGCCCCGGCCAGTAGCCACACCTTTAATAGCCTGGGCGTATTGCAGGTTGGGGTTCATCAAGGTTTCGGGGTTTATGAACCATGCTTTAAGGTGCCACACCGCCTGCTTAACATATTTGCTATCGCCGGTAATTTTATAGGCTGATGCGAGTGCGCCCATTATACGGCTAAAACGGACCATGGCCAGCCGGTGGGCTACAAAATTCTGCGGATTTGTTAAACCGTCCTTTTGAATATAAGGACCGTCTGGGTCCTGTGGGTTGGGCCACCAATAATCACCTTCAGAATAAAAATCATGTTTGCCCCCGTTGCTGCGCGGGCACGTTTCGGCGGTAACCGTAACGGGCTTTTGCTGCATGGCCCAGGCTGCTTCTTTAAGAATGTCCTGCTTTAAGGTTAAGGTCACCACCTGTTTAACATCGGGAGGGGTACCGGTTTGCCAGCTGATGAGCAGCAAGGGTAAAAAGAATAAAATATAACGTATTTTGAACTTCATGATCATAGGTTTATAAATATCGTTTCTAAACCAGGCGATTGCACGCCAACTACACTTTTACCTTTATTGTTTTTTACGCTGATTAAAGCCCTGCCGTTATAAGCCTGTACCTTACGTGATCCGCGAGAGGTGCCGAGGTCGTCAATTAGTGTACCGTCACCGCTTAATGAGAAGTTGATCCAGTTAACGGCATCAAGGCAGGGTACGCCCTTGCTGTCAACCAGTTTTACCTGTACAGTGGATTCGCCGTTTTCATCCTTAATTTTTTCTATTTGTAGCTTAGCTGGTTTATCCCACTTTTCGGTCTGGTATTGCTGACTGATCTGATCGGTAACAGTTTGTTTACCTTTGTGGGCAATTACTTTAATATCATTATTCCCGGCCTGGAAAACAACCATCCAGCGGAGGCCGGCCGCAGGAAAATCCTGGCTGTTACGTTTTTTTATACCATAGCTTTTGCCGTTCACAAAAAGCTCGGCATTATCGCAGTTGGAGTATACCTTAATCATTTTTTGTTCGCCGGCATCGCCCCAGCGTACCGGCCAGGTATGGCCATAGATGTGGGCCATCGGCTTATCTGTCCAGTACGATTGGAAAACATAGTACGATTCCTTTGGCGTAAGATCGCGCTCCACAACACCCTTTTGGTTCATATACGGAATAGGATTATCAGGGCGAATAGGTGTCGAAAAATCTTTAAATATCCAAAAAGCCGCACCGGTAAGCCATGGCATGGTTTCCTGCTCTTTCAGGTGCCAGTCGAACAGGTTACAGATATAGCTTTCACTCCAGTCGCCATCTTTGGATGCACGGGCCGCGCCCCCGTATAACGAAGCATCGCCCAAACGTTCATCGGTACCGCTACCGCTTTTGATGTTGCTTAGTGCCTTGTCTGGGTTTTCAGAATGGCGCAGGGCATGGCTGTCGCCGCCCCATTCGGCATGGAAAAAGTGCTTTACTTTTTTAAATTCCTCCTCGGAGGTAGCTCTATATTCGGTGAACAGGCCCCTGTACCAGCCGGCCCAAATAGAAGGGGAGTACACATCCGGTATATCTTTACAAAAATCGCAGCGTCTGATAGTGGTTTTACGTGACGGATCAAGACTGTGCGCCAGATCGTTCTGCGTCTTCATAAATGTCCTGATCTTTTCCTTATCATACACCGGAAAATCGCCCTCCCAGTCATTTTCATTACCCAATCCCCATAAAATAATAGCCGGATGATTATAATGCTGCTCAATCATATTGGTCATCATTTGTTTAGCCTGGGCTTGATAGCCTTCGCCACCCAAACCACCGCGGCACCACGGCTCTTCTTCCCAAACCAGTATACCCAGGCTATCGCACAGATTAAGGATAGTTCGCGATTGCTGGTAATGGCCGAGTCTGATAAAATTGACGCCCATGTCTTTCATCATTTGCATTTCCTGCCGCATCATATTATCAGTCATAGCTTCAGCTACACCGGCTTGATCTTCATGGCGATGGGTGCCACGCAGCAGTAATCGTTTGCCATTTAAATAAAACGGGCCGTTATCGGCAAATTCAAAATTGCGGAAACCCACTTTTTCGATTTGAACATAAACCTGGTCATCCGATTTAACAGAGACCTCTACCGTATACAAAGCCGGACTAAGCGGCGACCATGCTTTTGGCTTTTTAATCTGGAATGTGCCAATCGCCGCATCACTTTTCAAATCATTCACGCTATAGTTTTTTTGCATGATCAATTTACCCTGAGGATCGATAAGCCTCACTGTACCTTCGGCAGCGGTTTTACCGGCTGGGTTGTAAAAGCGGGCCTTAATCTGTAGATCACCCTGTTTATCGTCTTTATCAACCTGTGCGGACGCAAATATCTTGTCTAAAGAAAGTGCGGGCGCATAAACCAGGTTCAGGTAGCGATAAAGTCCACCATAAACATTAAAGTCTGACAGTTGCGAAGGGATGGTTTCCAGGTCGCGTGAGTTGTCACACCTAATTTCGATGGGTATATGACCTTTAAAGCGTTTCTGATATATATCTGTCTTTTTAAAATCTTCAACAGCCTGGGTTATATCAACTGTCCATTCATCATAGCCACCTAAGTGTGAGCCTACTTTGGTAGTATATACATATACATCCGTTTTTTGCCCGGCCCCCTCAAAATGCAATAATGTATGGCCACCAGCATAAGGGTTTTGAATATCCAGTTGGGTACGGTACCAGCCGGGGCCTTGATAGTAGTTTACATCGGGGTCAACCGCGTCGCGGGCATTAAAACAATGGGGCAGATTTACCTTTTGCCATACCGGTACACTTTCAGGATTGCCCGGAGTAACCGGGCGTACTGCTTCCCATATGCCGCCGATATCTTGTTTTAAAAATTCCCAATTGTTTGTGAGCCTCGTTTTTTGCTGAGCATAGCTAAAGCCAACAGAGGTGCAAATAAAAACTGATAATAATAGTACTGATCTTTTCATAGGTATATCAAAATCCGCTAAGCTGCCGCAATGTTTTGGTTTATAAGTAGCAGTTTGCTACCAAAGGGGTACGCTTCAAAAATATATACTAAATGTAATCGTCTTGAAAATTAAGGCAGCTTTATTTACGCAATCGTTTTCGATGCGGGCGGAGTTGAGAAGATGCTATTCAGGAGCTACTTTTAATGAAGAATTACGAATAAACAGTTCTGTTGGCAATATCACATTTTCAAACTCGGTAACAGGACGTTTGCTGTTAATGATGCTCAACAACATTTCGGTTGCTTTTTTGCCAATTTCAAAGGCCGGCTGGTGCACCGATGTAAGCGAGGGATTTAGTACATCGGCCAGTACCGTGTTTGAAAAACCAACAAGAGCCACATCTTGTGGTATCCTTATATTTTTTTTATGAAGCAGGGTCATAGTTGATGTCGTGATCCGGTCAGACGCCGTTAGTATGGCATCTGGTGGGGTAGATGATTGCAACAATTCATCTACTGCCTGTTCAAGCTCCTCCAGGTTAAGGCCGCCATGGGCGCAGTATTTGATATATTGGTCATTTACTTCTATGCCCCGTTCAACCAGTGCCTGCACATAACCTGATAGCCGTTGGGTAGTAACTGATGATGTTACCGAACTTGTGATATGGGCAATGTTTTTATAGCCTGAGTCGATCAGATGTATAGTAGCCTGGTAAGAGCCACCAAGGTTGTCAACTATCACTTTGTGCGTATCTATTTCACTGCTAACCCGATCAAAAAAAACAATAGGTAAACCTTGTTGCTGTAGCCTTCTGAGGTGCTCTACATCGGCGGTTTCGGTAGCGATGGAAATTAAAAGCCCGTCAATGGCGCGGTGAATAAGGTGACTTACATTTTGTACCTCAAGATCATACGATTCATGGCTTTGGGTAATAATCACATTATAACCCTGGCTATAAGCTTCAGACTCCATTCCATTAATCACCTGCGAGAAAAATTGGTTATCAATACTTGAAACTACAATGCCTATAGATTTGCTATGGCCTTTTTTGAGGCTTTGCGCCATCGGGTTTGGCCGATAATTATTTTCTTTTGCATATTCAAGTACCAGTTTTTTTGTTTTTTCACTAATCTCATAACTGTCTCTCAACGCTTTGGATACTGTTGATACCGATAGTTGTAATTCTCTGGCAATATCTCTTATAGTGATGGCATCAAAATTCATAATTGGCTTTTCACCGACAAATCAACAAAAATAAATAACAACACAGCCGGCTTTTTCATAAAAATAGATAAAAAACTTTAAACCGGGGTGTGTTTAAACGCATTTTGAAATTCAAATGGACTTTTCAGTTGATTTTATAACACTATACTTTGTAAATAAATAAGTCAACTAAAACGTTTGCGTAAAAATTAACTCACTATGCTTTCAATTTAGCAGGAATACGTTGTAATATTGAGCCGACCATCATCGCCCATAACCAACCCCGGGTTTTAGACGATAAACCGATTATGAACCTTTGTATAACCTATATGAGAACCAAATATTTTATTACCTTTTTTGTGCTGAATTTATTGGCTTTTAATGCCTTTTCGCAAACCGATGTGGCTCAGGCCTTTTCCTTTGCTCAAAAACAGATGGCGCTAATGCTTAAAGAAGTTGATAGTATTAAAAAAGCCGATCCCGATAAATCTATGCTGGTATCTCCACGTACCTTGAGTGCTGATGGTAAATTGGTGATGGTAGCTTCTAAAGACTGGTGCAGTGGTTTTTTCCCGGGCGAACTGTGGTTTTTGTATGAATATTCAAAAGACAAAACCTGGATGGAGCTTGCCAAAAAGTTCAGCGCCAATATTGAAAAGGAAAAAACCAATGGTATTACCCATGACATGGGTTTTAAGGTATATAATAGCATAGGCAATGGCTATCGTTTAACAAATGACTCTCATTATAAGGAGGTTATTATTGAGGCTGCCAAAACACTTTCAACCAGGTTTAACCCTGTTGTTGGTTCCATTAAATCATGGGACAACCGTCCGCAATGGAAGTTTCCGGTTATTATTGATAATATGCTCAACCTCGAACTATTATTTGAAGCTACCCGCTTAACCGGCGATTCAAGCTATTTTAAAATTGCGGTAGCACATGCCAATACAGCCATGAAAAATCATTTCAGGGCCGATTATAGTTCTTATCATGTGGTGGATTATGATCCGGAAACAGGCAAGGTGCTGCATAAGCAAACCCATCAGGGTTATGCAGATGAATCGGCATGGGCCCGGGGGCAGGCCTGGGGATTATATGGTTATACTATGTGTTATAGGGAAACACATAACAAAGTTTATTTGCAACAGGCCGAGCATATTGCACGGTTCATTTTTAGCAATCCTAATTTACCTGCCGACCTGGTGCCATACTGGGATTATAATGATCCGGCTATACCCAATGTACCCCGCGATGTTTCGGCGGCGGCAATAACTGCGTCAGCATTGTATGAGTTGAGCACTTATAGCAAAAATGGTAAAGATTACAGGTCAAAGGCCGATAAGATCATCAATATACTAAGCACGCGTTATGAAGCGCCGGCCGGGAGCAATATGGGGTTTTTATTATTGCATAGTACCGGTCATAAACCAAACCACAGCGAGATAGACGTACCGATCATTTACGCCGATTATTATTTCCTGGAAGCGCTGTTACGTAAACAACGTCTAAATAAAGGTCAACAGGTAATTAGCCACTTTTAACGTTTGCAATGAAAAGGATGTTATTGTTGGCCGCCTTCCATATTGCAGCGTTGCATGTACAAGCACAGTACGTAAGTTCAACTGCTGCAGAAATTAAGGCGCTGAAGGGAAATATTGAAACCAATGCAGCTGTTCGGAAGGTTTTTGACCTTTATCGACAAACTGCTGCAAAGGCAATGGATGAACAGCCAAATCCTATTGAAACAATTGTGTCGCAGGGGGTACTTGCCGGAAACCCTGCAAAAACAGCCAGTCTTAAATCACTGAAGGATGGCAACAAAGCTTATGCGTTAGCTATATGCTACAGGCTGTATGGGCAAAAGCAATATTTGGAAAAAGCACAGGAATATCTGTTAGCCTGGGCGCGAACCAACAAACCCAACGGCGATCCTATTAATGAAACCAAGTTAGAGGATATGATTACCGGGTACGATTTGCTAAGAAATGATGTTGCTGCTGATGCCAGAACTGAGATTGATAGTTGGTTATTAAGTATTGTCAAAGCCGAACTTAACAGCACATCGGCGAAACCCGGTAAAACAACATGTTTCAACAACTGGAATTCACACCGCATTAAGATTATTACGCTGGCTACTTTTACATTGCATGATACCAGTTATGTACAACCGATTTACCATGCACTGGAGAAACAGATTGCCAAAGATCTTAATCCCGACGGAACAAGTTTTGACTTTTTAGAAAGGGATGCATTGCATTACCATACCTATACGCTTGAACCATTGTTGAGAACCTGTATGGTTATTTACCGGGCAACCGGGAAAAACTATTTTGTATATCAATCTGAAAACGGAGCATCTATTCAAAAATCAGTTGATTTTTTAGTGCCTTTTGTAACCGGGGCTAAAACTCATCCGGAATTTGTAAACAGTAAGGTGGGTTTTGATAAAGCCCGGGCTGCAAATCATGAAAAAGGTTATGAGGCGGGTACTTTGTTCTCTCCGGTTCAAGGCATATACACCCTCTCGCTTGCAGCTTATTTTAATCATACTTATATAAATAACGTAACAAGTAATACCGAGCAGCCAAATTTTAACTTACAGCTGGCGCTTAATCAGGTAATGATATCTCCTCCAGATAAATAAGTAATATATTGTTTTCATCGGGCGAATGACGTGGTAAAATGCGTAAAACCCGAAGGTTGAACGCGTGTTCATACTATTGTAAACAGTTAATTACAAGTTTACTTTTACTTGTATAAATAACCTCTGGATGAAAAAGCTATTTATATTAGTTGTTCTGTTTATTTTTTGTAATCAGTTTGTTAATGCTCAAAACTGCAATCAGTTTGTAGGTACCGTAAATGGGAAAAAGCTGATTTATTTAAACCAGGATGCTAAAGGCAACGCACAAGGCAAGCTGATATATACCGCTACAAAAAAAGATGCCTCAACCGTAAGTGTTCATAGTGAGGTTTTCGATAAAAATGGAAAATCAGTAGGAGGGGGTGATTCTGAAATGATATGCAGTGGCGATGCTATTAAAATTGATATGAAAGCCTTTGTGCCCGCATCTTCCATGAAACAGTTCAGTAATATGCAAATGACGGGTGAAGCCAAATACCTGGCTTACCCGCTTAATTTGAGCGCCGGGCAAAAATTGGATGATGGGGCGGTAACTATTGACATGAGCAATAACGGGCAGCCGATGTCGCAAATACAAATGGATATTACCAACCGCATGGTTGATAAGGCTGAAACCGTAAATACCAACGCCGGTAGTTTTGACTGTTATCGCATTACGTACGATGCTACAATGAAAATAAAAATGATGGGCATAGGTATTCCGGTGCACATCAAAGCAGCCGAATGGTTTGCCCCAAAGCTGGGCCGTTTTGTAAAGTCAGAAACCTATGATAAAAAGTCAAAGCTAATGGGCACTATGATACTTGATGCTATAAATTAATACCCCTTTATATAAAATCAAACCTAACCTAACCCCAACAAATATTAACACACCTTATCATGAAAGAGCAAGGCCAGCATTTAACAATGAGGGCCTTCTTTTTTATAATACCTTTATGCAGGGAATACCAACGATGAGGTAATTTCAAATAGCTGCTAAACAAATTGAATTATTTCTTAAATTTTCTGTAACCATTTTATTTTGCTGAAGTCTCCAGTATAAATAAGATAACCAAACCTGTTTGAATACACTAACTGATAATGCCATCATGCTCCGGATAAAGGCCGGGGACCTGGAAAAAATGGGGTTGCTTTTTGAGCGGCATCACCGGTCTTTGTATGGCTTTTTGTTTCACATGACGTATAACAGGGAGGGCAGCGAAGATATGGTACAAACCACTTTTTATAAGATGCTTAAATACCGGAACACCTTTACCGGAGACGGTGAATTTACAGCATGGATGTACCAGATTGCGCGCAACATATTAAAAGACAGCTATAAAAAAATAGCGCAGCAAGCCAGGCACTATGATGTAGAAGAGTTTGCCGACAGACTTGATGGAGGTACAGCAGCAGATGAGCAACTTGAAATAAAGCAAACCCGGTCAGAACTTCATGGAGCAATGGAAAATTTAAGCAGTGATTACCGGGAGGTTTTAATTATGAGCAGGTTTCAGGAGCTTAAGCACCAGGAAATAGCACAAATACTGCAGGTTACCGAAGGGGCGGTAAAGGTTAGGGTACACAGGGCTATGCAGGAGTTGAAAAATGTGTATTTAAAAAGGAAACGTTAAACAGAAATATGATGAAATGTGAGCAATACCAGGATCTGTTTACAGATTATATGAACAAACAGTTGCCGCCTGCCACGCAGGAAGAACTGGAAAAGCATATAGAAGGTTGTAATAACTGCCGGGAAGATGTGGTTATTATGAAAACATTATGGGATAAGATGGGTGAGATGGAAACGCCGGAGCCTTCAGTAAATGTAAAGGTCAGGTTTTATACTATGCTGGATACTTACACTGCATCAGTTAATGACAAAAAAAGTTTTTTGAATAACATTCATGATAGCTGGAACAAGCTCTGGCAGTTACAGCCAAGATGGCCTCTGGCTTATACTATTATAATAATACTAATGAGTTTTGGTTGCGGATATTGGGTTTTTCACAATAGCCGGAGTGATAACCAGGAGCAACAACTACAGGCACTTACCACGCAGGTGCATGAACTACGGCAAACCATGATGCTGGCCTTATTGGAGAACCCATCGGCATCAGAGCGGATGAGGGGGGTAAGTTATACCAGCGAAATAAAACATGCAGACAAACAGGTTATTGATGCGTTGCTGGCTACGCTAAATAACGACCCTAATGTAAATGTGCGCCTGAGTACGCTTGATGCCTTAGCTCATTTAGCCAGTCATCCGGAGGTGAGGGCAGGGCTAATTGAGTCAATTGTACAGCAGGATTCGCCTTTAATGCAATCGGCCATCGCCGATGTTATGTTGAAACTACAGGAAAAACGATCAGTGAAGTCATTTAAAGAACTATTGAAACAAAAAAATCTTGATCACGGTGTACGTGAAAAGATCAACGAAACCATAACCCAGCTAATTTAAAAAACAAAATATGAAAAGATCATTAATACCCGTTTTGGCGGGCGTGGGGCTGTGCTTTGTCCAGATTTCGGCCTCAGCACAGGAGTTTAAGCAACATATCAGTAAGCAATTTACCCTGCAAAAAGGTGTGGTGGCTATTTATAATATCAGCGGTTCCATTAATGTACAGGGTTATGCCGGCGACAAGGTGATCATGGAAATTGACGAAACCATTTCTGCAGATGATCAGGCCACATTGGAGCAGGGTAAAAAGGAATTTAAGCTTGCCTTTGATCAGAAACAGGACACCGTGATGGCTTATATTGCCGAACCTTATGATTCAAGGCCACATAGCTGGCGTAACAGAGATGATGACAGGCGCATTCACTACGGATACAACCTGGAGTTTAACGTGAAAGTGCCTTTTGGTTTGGATTTGCGCGTATCAACAGTCAACAATGGGCGCATTACGGTTAAGGATGTTTATGGTGTGCTAAAAGTAAATAATGTGAACGGTCCGATAGATATTGTGAATGCCAAGAGTACTACCGAGGCGCATACTGTTAATGGCGCGGTAACCGCTAATTATCTAAAAATCCCAGCTGATGCCTCATCTTACAAAACTATCAACGGAGAAGTGAAGGTAACTTACCCGGCAAGTTTAGCTGCCGACCTGGAATTTAAAAGCATGAACGGCCAGTTCTATACCGATTTCCCTAATGCTGAGGTAATGCCTGGCAAAGTGGTTAAAACACAATCAAAAAATAATAGTGGCACCGTTTACAAACTCAGTAAAAACTCGGATGTGCGGATTGGGGCGGGTGGCAAAATATTCAAATTTGAAACCCTTAACGGGGATATTTACATAAAAAAACAATAATAAAGGTTACGATATGAAAAGGACAAAAACCATAAAAATTGGAGGTGTATTAATACTTATTCTGTTGCTCAGTACGCGTATTTGGGCGCAAAGTAGCAATTCAGAACAATTGGTGGTACCATTAAGCGATCCGGGTAAGCCATATAAATTGAATGCCCATTTAGTAAGCGGATCTATTACATTGGTAAGCTATGAGGGGAAAGATATACTTATTGACGCACAATCGGGAGATGAAAAGAGTGGACGTGTTAAGGAGGCTGCTATCGGCATGCGACGTTTAAGTCCGGCTAATAGTCTGGATGTAACTGCCGAAGAAAATAACAACCAGGTTAATATCCACAGCAGCATGGGCAATAAGAATATCAATTTGACCATTAAGGTTCCGCGAAACGATGTTAAATTAAAACTCAATACGGTGAACAATGGCGACATTAATGTGAGCAATGTGAGCGGCGAACTGGAAGTAACCAATGTGAATGGCTCCATAAAACTGAACAATGTTTCAGGTTCGGTTGTAGCCAACACCGTTAATGGGGAGGTTAATGTGAAATTTAAGGCCATCGACCCCAAAGCCGCCATGGCTTTCTCTACTCTGAACGGAAATGTTGATGTAACCTTCCCGGCTACATTAAAAGCTAACGTGAAGCTAAAATCAGACCGTGGTGATATTTATACCGATTTTGATGTGGTTACCAACACCCAGCAAAAACCCGCGGTTTCGCGCAACAATAAAGCCGGTATGTACAGCCTGAAAATTGATGACTGGGTATACGGCAAAATTGAAGGCGGCGGCCCCGAGATGATGATGAAGAATATGAACGGAAATATTTACATCCGCAAAACAAAGTAACACTTCGTTATTTTAAAAACTCAAACTCCCGAACAGGCCATTTTTATAATCAGAAATGGCCTGTTCATTCTCTTCGGGGGTATTCATTACAAAATTATCTTTAGCGGCAACCGGTTCTTCAAGTGGTTGGGCCGAGAGATAAAGTACCTGGGCATCCGTTGTAGCTGTCACGGCAATATCTTCATTTTCCTTACTGAACACAATAAGGTTATGAGCTGCAATAGTTTCACCGTTTACTACCACATCGCCACGTGTAATATATAATAAGGTCCAGTAGCCCGGAGTAGCCGTGAAACTGGCGGTTTTTCCGGTGGTAATTTCGCCTATAATGGAAATAACAGGAGTGAAGTTTTTAATAGGTCCTGTTTTGTCTTCGTAATCGCCGCTGGCGAGCCTGAAATTCAAGCCATCTCCCTGTAGCACCAATGGTAATTGTTCGCGTGTTGCGGCCTGGTAAAATGGTTCGTCCCATTTATGGGCCTTGGGCGCGTTTATCCAAAGTTGTATAATTTCCTGTGTGCCGCCATGTTTTAATAGCTCATCGGTTGGGCCTTCACTATGTAAAATACCGCGGCCGGCAAACATCCATTGTACGCCACCGGCTTTAAGTACTTTATCATTGCCTGCATTATCGCGATGGTAACCTTCACCCTGCAGCATAAAGGTGTAGGGACTAAAACCACGATGCGGGTGCGGATGTATCCTTGACAATTGTCCTGGTTGAATAACTACCGGACCCATGTGGTGCAAAACAATAAAAGGATTGGCAAACCTGAACTTTTGATGCGGTAAAGGCTGCCTTACCACATCATCTTCAGTTATCTTTTTCTCACGACCTTCCAGTATATATTCAATGGTTTTTTTCATGACAGTTTATTTAAGCGTTAGGCGTACCAGGTATTGTTTGTATTCATCTTCCAGTAAAACCTCCATGTTGTAACCCATTTCATCGGCAATGGCAGCAAGCGTATTCTCATCTGCATAAAGCCAGGGGAACCAATCTGTTTTTTGCTGATGATATTGATACTGATATTGGATTTCGCCATAATACCGGCCGTTATCAGGTAGCTTGCCTTCATACAAATAAGCTATGTCTGACGAGTCGAACAAAAGCTGGCCACCTTTATGGAGCAACAGTTTGGCATGCTGTAAAAAGGTTTTCAGGTTAAGTAAAGTACCTGTAAGGCCAATGCCGTTCATGAGCAATAGTAAGGTATCAAACTTTTGCTCCTGATATTCAAATATGTCGGCAGTGATTATTTTATTAACTCCGCGGGCTTTCAACACTTCCGAAGCTAAGACTGATATATCCAGCGCGGTAACATCAAAGCCCCGTTCCTGCAACAGCAACGCATGGCTTCCCGCGCCTGCGCCAATATCAAGAACCTCGCCGCGGCACTCGTTTAATGCCAGCCATTCTATATCGGGCATATCATCTTCATCCCGAAAATAAATGTCAATGGGCATTTCTTCTTTGGGGCCGTATTGATTATTGATCCATAACTTATGCTTTGGCTTTTTGTAATAATGATCGTGTATGGCCTGTCCTAATATATCTTTCATAGTAGCTTCAAAAGTATGAATTGACTGCTTAATTTAATTATTATCCCGGCAATAAATACCTTTGGTTATTATGCTTGCACATTATGGCTTATTGGCCCTTATTTTGGTTTCTGGTATCGCCTATAGTTTATTGGCCCGCAAGCTTACATTTTTGGCCGCATTGACTGGTGCCGCGGTGGCCTGCCTGGTTTTTGCAGGGGCGGGATATACCGGGGTAGCTATGATGACTACCTTTTTTATATTGGGTTCATCTGCCACATCATGGCAAAAAAGCAAAAAACAAAATTTTGCTACCGCCGAAGAACACAAAAAGGGGCGCACACCCGGACAGGTTTTAGCCAATGCCGGTATCGCGGCTATAATTGGCATAATGGTTTTACTAATACCAAACTCAACTCATTTATGGCAACTGATGATGGCTGCCGGTTTTGCTTCGGCTACTGCCGATACGTTGTCGTCAGAATTGGGGACTGTATACGGGCGCCGTTTTTTTAATATCATCAGCTGGAAACCCGATCAGCGCGGGCTCGATGGTGTGATTAGCCTCGAAGGTACATTGATTGGCATTGGCGGGAGTTTGATCATAGCCGTGATTTATGCCATAGGTTTTGGGTGGGACACGAGTATAATGGTTATTGTGATAGCCGGCACAGTGGGGAATTTAGCCGATTCGGTGTTAGGTGCGACGCTGGAGCGACAAATGATCATCGGCAACAACATGGTGAACTTTTTAAATACACTAATAGCTGCCCTAACCGCACTGTTGATTTACTTTACTTAATGCCGATATTTGAACTGCTATGGCTTTAATCCTTATTCTTGGTATCATATTCATCGTATCCGCCTACTATTTTTGGCTACTCCGGCGTAAAGCAAAGGTCCGCACCACTGCCTCCGGCAATATTTATAAATCACTTTTGGCGCAACATATTCCGTTTTACCAAAATCTGGATACTGAAGCAAAATTTCTGTTTGAGCAAAAGACCGCAAGTTTTTTGGCTGGTATCACGATAGAAGGAGTGGGCACTGTGGTTGAAGATACAGACCGGGTCATGATAGCTGCGAGCGCTGTTATACCGGTATTTGGATTTAAGAATTGGAAATACACGAATTTAACAAATGTGATTTTATATCCGGATACTTTTGATAGTGAGTTCCAGTTTGAGGGTGAAAACCGGAATATATTGGGTATGGTGGGTAATGGTTATATGAACGGCCAAATGATATTGTCGCGTGCGGCACTAATTAAAGGGTTCTCACAGTCGCCAGGTAAAGAAAATACCGCTATACATGAGTTTGTTCACCTGCTTGATAAATCAGATGGGGCAACGGACGGGATCCCCGAAAACCTACTGGCGCACGAGTATGTAATTCCCTGGTTAAAAATGATTCACCAGGAGATCAGAAAAATTGAGGAAGGTCACTCGGACATTAACCCATACGCCGCTACCAGTGAGGCTGAATTTTTTGCCGTAGCAGCCGAATACTTTTTTCAGAAACCCGATGAGTTTAAACATAAGCATCCGGAGTTATACACGATGCTCAATAGGATATTTATGCAGGGTAAGGCTTTTTAGTGTCAGGTATTAAGTATTTTTTGGATGTTAGTCACCTAACCAAAGATTTTAGTCTTGATACCTGATACTAACTACTTGATACTAAACTATAAATTAAAACCAAGGTCAAGTTGACCCACTAAAGTACTGGTTTGTCCGGAGTGGCCAATATGGAAAACCGGGGTTTCCTGAAAGCGCGAGGCTACCACTATATTTATACCATCGGCGCAGGCTGTAAAAAGCTCTTCGACCAATTGCGGGTTATTATTGTTATGCGACAAGTGGGAGAGTAGCAGGTGGGTCATGTGCGCCGGCCTGTGTGTTGTAAAAAGGGTTAACGCCTGTTTGTTTGATAAGTGACCTTTTCCACCACGGATACGTCTTTTTAAGTGATAAGGGTAACCGCCGTTATCTAGCATTTCATCATCATAATTAGCTTCCAGAAATGCGGCATGACATTGGCTAAAGTAGCGGATAAGCCTGTCGCATACAATACCTATATCAGTAAAGACGCCCACGTTAATATCACGACAGCTGATGATAAAACTGTGCGGCTCCGATGCATCATGCTCCTTAGGAAAGGAGGTTACCTGCAATTCACCGATGTTTACCGTTTCAAACTCACGCAGGTGATGAACATATTGCATATCCAGACTACTACCTAAATGGAGCAGCGTTCCCGGAGTAATATATACCGGTAAATTGAATTTTTTGGCCAGCACAGGTATGCCCCTGATATGGTCGGAATGTTCATGCGATACAAAAATGGCCTTTACTTTTTGCATGGATAAACCAAGCCGGGCCATCCGTTTTTCAGTTTCCCGGCATGATATGCCGGCATCAACCAATATAGCCTCCCGCTCGTTACCCACGTAATAGCAATTGCCATTACTTCCCGAATTTAGTGATGTTATGAATAAAGACATGTAATACAAAGTAACACATTTAAGCTAAATTTTACCATTCATTAACATGAAGTGTTTAAAAATAACTGCTATTATTTTGAGGCTATAAAAACCTGCTTATATTTAGCCATGGATTCACCTAAAACTTTACCTGTACTTGACGCCGTTGAACTGCGTGTACTGGGCTCGCTGATGGAGAAAAGTAAAACCACGCCCGATTATTACCCAATGACACTTAATGGTTTAACTGCGGCCTGTAATCAAAAAACATCGCGTAAACCTGTTGTGAATTATGACGACGGGACAGTTACTGAGGCATTAAATACCCTGAAGAGACGCGGACTAATATCTACCGTAACCGGCGGATCTATCCGTAACATAAAATATAAACACAATTTTGCTATTGTTTTCCCGGTGATACCGGCCGAAGTAGCTTTGCTGTGTTTGCTGATACTACGAGGGCCACAAACCCCAGGCGAACTTAATACCAACTCTGGCAGGTTGTATGAGTTTGAATCGATAGAGGAAGTACAGGAGATGCTCGAAAAACTGGCTGATCCGGCTATGCCATATCTTGTACAATTACCAAAACGCCCGGGGCAAAAGGAGGTAAGGTACGCCCATTTATTAGGCGGGACACCCGAAATACCTGAGGATGACGAGACGGAAGAAACCGGAACCCGCTCGGGCAGTGGACTGGAAACCCGGGTGGCCAAACTGGAGCAGGACCTTGCCGAAATGAAGGAAGCTTTTGATAAACTGATGAAGGAACTGATGGGATAGGAGTTGTTAGACAACTTCTTTTCCTTTGTTTATAGATTCGAATGCTTTTTTTAGTATTTCAACCAGCGTATCCGTTTTCATAGGTTTGGCAATATAATCGTCCATACCTTCACTAAGGCACAAATCACGGTCGTCAGGGCCGGCGTTGGCGGTCATGGCGATAATGTAAGGTTGTTTAAAGGCGTATTTACGTATATGGCGCGTGGCTTCGAACCCGTCCATTTCTGGCATTTGAATATCCATGAAAATTACATCAAACGGAATCAGCTTTAACCTGTCCAGTGCTTCATGGCCATTTTGTGCCATTTTAAAATCATAACCAAGTTTGGTCAGCATCCGGTCAATCAATTTTTGATTTACCTGGTTATCTTCGGCCACTAAAATACGCAGCGGATATTGGATGGAGAATTTCTCATCAAATACGCCCGATGACTTATCTTCATTAAAGGATACCGGTTTGAGATTTTGTAATTCGGTCTGGATACTTTTGCCCAGCTGATTTTGTTTAACCGGTTTAGTTAAAATGGCCGAAAAAAGGCCCGGATACTTTTTCTTTGAGCCGTCGCCTACGGAGCTCAGCATAATAACCGGAAGCCCCTTGTAATTATTTTTAATTGCCCTTGCCAGCTCAATGCCGTTCATATCGGGCATCTCCATATCTGTTATAACCAAATTGATTCTCGAATCAATCTCGAGCAGGTGTAGTGCTTCTATAGCCGAAGATGCTGTTACCGGTAATAAGCCCCAAAGTTCCAATTGTATTTGGAGTATAAATCTGTTGGTTTGGTTGTCATCAACTATCAGTATTTTCTTGCCTTCCATTTCGGTCGGATTAAACTCTACCGGTACATGTTTCGATTGTTTTTTGCTGATGGCCGCCCTTATGGTAAATACAAAGACAGATCCCTCGTTAAAAACACTTTCTACCCAAATATGCCCACCCATCAGGTTTACCAATCGCTGGCTTATCACAAGTCCTAATCCGGTACCGCCATATTTGCGCGTAGTTGATGAATCAACTTGCGAAAAAGCATTAAATAGTTCGGGCACTTTTTCTTCTGGTATACCTATACCGGTATCCATTACACTAAAGCCTATTTCAATTTCACCGTTATCAAAACTTTTAGACAGAAATACCTTGATAAATACTTCGCCTTTAAGTGTAAATTTTAAGGCGTTGCCGGTTAAGTTTGTTATTACTTGTTTAAGGCGTAAGCTATCACCAACAATTTGCTGGGGGAGGGCAGTGTCAATCTGGTAAACCAGCTCAAGGTCCTGCTGGGCTGCTTTTGGCGCAAAAAGGTCCATTACCTCCTCAATGCAATGGCGCAGGTCAAAATCTTCCTGTTCCACTTCCATTTTTCCTGATTCAATTTTTGAAAAATCAAGGATGTCATTAATCACGTTCACCAGGCTATCGCCGCAGGCTATAATAGTATCGGTATACTCGCGCTGTTCGTTGTTCAGATCGGTTTCACCTAAAAGCGAAGCCATACCTATCACACCATTCATTGGAGTCCTTATTTCATGGCTCATGGTAGCCAAAAATATGCTTTTGGCCTGATTAGCTTTATCTGCCTCTTCGCGGGCTTGCTGTTCCTGCAAGCGTTGCAGCTCTAACTCTTCTGATTGTGATAGCAGCTCTTCGTTGAGCGATTTTAAGTCGGAGTTTAATTGCTGAAGATCGGCAGCTTGTTTTTTTAGCTCTTCTGTTTGCTGTAAAACTTTTTCAGTGCGCTCTGATACCTGTTTTTCTAACAGGGCTTTTTGAGCGATGATGGAATTTACCTTTAAGCGATACAAGCCATAAACAACGCCCAAAATAAATACAATTGATAGCGCCATAAACCACCATGTAAGCCAAAAGGGAGGCAAAATAGTGAGTTCTACACTCAATTCATGGTTTGACCATTTACCGTCGCTATTTTGGCTTTTAACCTTAAATATGTAATAGCCTGGCGGCAGGTTGGTGTAGGTAGCAGTATTTTTACGCCCTACATAATTCCACCCTTTATCAAAACCAATCAGCTGATAAGCGTAAACTGTTCTGTTTGTTAAGGCATAATCTAACGAAACAAACTCAAATGAAATTACCGACTGGTCATGTGTTAAGGTGATAGATTTAGTAACTGTAATATCCTGCTTTAATGGCGATGAATCATCATTACTATTTGCAACCGGAACGGTTTTGGTGAAAATTTGAAAGTCGGTTAAAACTAAAGGCGGATTATAAATTGTTTCCGTTATTTTATCCGGATCAAATACATTAAAGCCGTTAACCCCCCCAAAGTATAATTTGCCATCACTGCTTTTTAAAGCGGCGTGTGGCTTAAATTCATCGGCCTGCAAACCATCATCAACCGTAAAGTTTTTAAAGGATTTTGTAACCGGGTTAAATTTTGATATGCCGTTGTTGGTACTTATCCACAGGTTACCTTTGCTATCTTGTTTAATAGCATAAGTATAGTTATTAGGTAATCCATCCCGGGTTTTATAACTGGTAAACTTACCTGTTTGAGGATTAAAGCAGTTTAAACCATCAAAAGTGCATATCCATATATTGCCCGTTTTATCTTCAAGCAGATCAAGGGTGGTATTGTTACTTATGCTGTTCTCCGAATCATTATGCTTATAACTGGTGAATGAATTGGTTTTTGGGTTGAAAAGGTTAAGTCCGCCATCATTTGTACCTACCCAAAGATTTCCTTTCGAGTCGCATAGTAAGGAGTTGATATTATCGCTGCTCAGGCTATTAGGATCTTTGGCGCTATGCTTAAAACGTGTAAAATTATTTGTCCCGGGATTGTACAAATTAAGTCCGTTGCCTAAAGAGCCTATCCATATTTTATGATCAGGCGTAGTGGTTATGGCATATATATTATTACCGCTTAGGCTGGTGCTGTCTTTTGGGTCATGTTTATATGACTTGAATTTATGAGTATTAGCATCCATAACACTTAAGCCATCACCCCACGTTCCAATCCACAAATTATCCTGATGGTCTTCCTTTATCGATAATATATAATTGCCGGCAATACTGGTTTTATCATTTTGTTTGTGTTTATAAGTAATAAAGCTGCCTTTTACAGGATCAAAAAGATTTAACCCGCCGCCATCGGTTCCTACCCATATATTGTTGTTTTTGTCCTCATAAAAGCCCAAAACATAATTGCTCGATAAACTATTAGGATCTGAGCTGTGTTTGTAATGAACAAAGTTTTCTTTTATCTTTTTATATAAGCTAATACCCGATGCAAAAGCACCGATCCACATATTACCAACATTATCCCTGTATATAACATCAATTGAATTGCTGGCAATACTGCTGTTGTCAACATCATCCTGGTGGAAAGTGTTGAACTTGCCTCGGGCAACATTAAAAACACTTAAGCCGCCATTTTCGGTACCTATCCATAAATTATTGCTGCTGTCTTCTGTTATGCATTGTATGTCGTTGTAACAAAGTGAATTGCTGTTGTTTGGGTCGTTTTTAAAATGCTTAAAAGTATCGTTGTTACTGTTGTATAAGTTAACCCCACCGCCTTCGGTCCCTATCCATAAGCGATAACTGCTATCTTCAAAAATGGTATTTATCTTATCAGATGATATAGAAGTATCATCCTTTTCGTTACGCCTGAAAATGGTGAATTTTTTGGTTTTAATATTAAACTTGTCTAAACCGCCATCAGTAGTGCCAATCCATAAATTATTTTGCCTGTCTACACAAAGTGCCCTTAAATAATTATCGCTGATGCTTTGCGGATTATTGAGATCGTATTTATAGTGTATAAACCTGTTTTCGCTGATAATAAATTCGTCAAGACCCTCTTTCTGATTAGCTATCCATAAGTTGCCGTTTTTATCAAAAGCTAACTTTATTATAAAATTACTGGAAATACTATTTGGGTTACTGTTACTGTGCAAATACTTATGAAAACGATTTTTTTTACGATCATATCTATTTAAACCACCGCCAATAGTAGCTATCCAGAGGTCGCCGTTTTTATCTTCAATAATATGGTTAACATAGTTGTTGCCAATGCTTGTACTATCGGTAATGTCATTTCTGAAAATTTTAAACTTATTGCCATCAAAGCGGTTTAAACCATCACGTGTGCCTACCCATATAAACCCACGATTATCCTGCATAATGGTGTTTACATTAAGCTCTGATAAGTTGGCCCTGCTGCCTATGCGCTGAAAATGAAGGGGATAATCTTGTGCAGATACATATAATGATAAAGCTTGAAAAAATAGAAGAAAATAAAACTTAGCGCCGTTCATTATATCAGATAAATTACAAAATGGTAGTTCAGTAATAGTACATTATCAGGTTAATATGTTAATTACTAAATTTAGCAAATAACTCTTAAAAATTTACATAATTCCGAATAGTTATTTAAACGTATTAATAAGAAATTTGGTTATGATTCGGTTAAATTGAATTTAACTAATTGTAAAACAACGTGTTTGAAAAGTTATTGGCATTGTGGTTTAAATTTTAAGCAATCTGTTAAATCAAGCTGTACTTTTACATGATGCAGCAACAGAGCAAAGACCCCCTTCATGGCAAAACTTTAGAAGCAATTTTGAATGAACTTGTTACCCATTTCGGTTGGGAACAACTGGGCGCACGCATCCGTATCAATTGTTTTAATGATAATCCGAGTATACAATCAAGCCTTAAATTTTTACGCAAAACGCCCTGGGCACGTAAAAAGGTGGAAGACTTATATATAGCTTATTGTGCCAGATAATTAGTGTTTGCGCTTGTTGTTCATTTTAGCCTTTTGGCCCGAACTGTAATTGTAGGTTTTGGCGTTGGCTGCCTTCTTTTCATGGAAGGCTGCGCCGGGAGCATCAGCGCTTGGTTTGGTGGGTTTTTCTTCTTCTTTTTTTGCTTTTACTTCTTTTTCAATCACCAGTTCATCGGGTAGGGAGGCTGTTGGGATTTTTTTGCCGGTGGCCTGTTCAATTTTCTTCACCTGGCTTAATTCAAGGTCGGTGGCAAAGGTAATGGCCATGGTTTCATCTTCGCTGTCTGGTTGATGATTGGTGACGCGCGCTATGTACAGCTCCTTTTCGACAGGCAGGTCAAAATGTATAAGAAAGGGAATACCAACCAGGTCGATACTTTCATTATTCTCGTTAGCTGCGATCAATATTCTGGAATGGGACGCTGCTTTAAAATCCTCAATAGTTTTAAAGCCATGGGTGTCAAAAAAACGCGGGTTTAAAACAGCTACCGCGTCGCGCAGGCGGCTTTGCAAGCCTTTGTACAATTTATCGGCTGTGGCATTGGTGTTTACAAATACAACGGTTTTGGTAAACAGCTCATCATCATACATAAATAAATTGAGCAGGTTTAGCTTGGTGCCGAAGTTGGGCACATGATATAATAATTGCTGATGTGTTTGTATCGGGGTTTCTTCCAATTCCTCTACCTCAATAGTTGCAGGTAGCTTCATGAAAGGGGCTATCATTTTTTCGAGTTTGTTGTGCATTACCTCGGTAAATACCAGGTGCTGGCATTTAGTAATACTGTTTGCCAGCTCGGTTACAGGTAGTTGCATACCCTTCTTAATCATGAGGTCGGCGTCGTCAATAATAAAAAGGTCAATTTTATTAAGGTTGAGGCCAAGTTTAAGATAAATAGCCCTGGCCCTGTCGGGAGTGGCTACCACAATATCGGCGCCATCGGCAAGTGCGTCCATCTGGGCTTCAATGCCTGGGGTAACGTACAGGCCAACTATGGAGATGGATCTGTTTTTGTTAAGCAGTTCAAACTGTTGCATCACAGCTTCCACCTGTTCTTTTTCCGGAACCAGGATCAGCACACGCGGAACACCTTCGGGGGCGTAATTAAACCGGTTTAAAACACCTAAAACATAGGTGGTTGTTTTGCCGCTGCCTTCGGGGCCAATAACTATAATATCCTGACCGCCGATAATTCTGGTCAGCGTTTTTTGCTGCAATTCTTTCGGGTTTGTAAAACCAGCTTCATTTACCGATCTAACCAACTGCTTATTCAGCTTCAATTTTTCAAACCACACCATCAGGATCTTATTAAGTTAATGTAAGAGGGCGAAATTACCAATTTACGAGCTCATATTTATAAAGATTAAATATATAGCTGTTATACCGCCTGCCAGCCCGCTTCATTACCATTTTCAAGCGGTCCTGTAAAAGTGGTTCGCGGCGGTATGTCAAGATAGGGGTAGGTAACTTTTGAAAGATACAAACCTTGCGGATAAGCCGGAATAATGATGGCCGGCGTTTGTTTATTGGCCAGGTAATGTTCAAACTCATCAACGTTCATATCACCGCGACCGATATCAAGCAGGCGGCCAACGATGATCCTGATCATTTTGCTTAAAAAGCGGTTAGCCGATATGTGGAAGCGCAACCTGTCGCCGCTTTTATCAACAAATAAGCCGGCTGAGGTTACTGTGCAGATGGTATGATCAATACGGTCGGGCATTTTGCAAAATGCGCGGTAATCGTTGTAGAGCGGCAATAGCACCACCGCTTTGCCCATGGCATCAATGTTAAGATTTGTTTCAGGATAGAGAGAGCTGAAATCGCTTAAAAATGGGTCTTTATAGCTATGAATAAAATAATCATAAGTGCGTTGTATGGCATCAAACCGGGCATGCGGCTGGCCCTGCATCGGGATAATGTCAAATATGGCTATATCATCGGGCAATATTTTATTAAGCCTGAAAAACAAGTCAAAATCCCATTCCTGCTCAATATCTACATGAAAAAAGAACTGGCATGCGTGTACATAGGCATCTGTACGGCCACAGCCCACAATGGCAACTGGGTGTTTAAAAAGGCGGCTAAGCGCGGTTTCTAAAACTTCCTGAACACTTGTAACACCGACATGCCTTTGCCAGCCGCTGTAACGTGTGCCATGATAACCTATATGAAAAAAGTAACGCATAATGTCAGGTGTCAAAAGTCAATAAAAAACCTGATAAAGCAGCTATAAGCAAAAGCCTCCTGTAATATACAGAAGGCTTTATAATAAATCGCGGATATGCTAAATGTTAAACTTTTTTAGGGGGCAAATCAAAGGCAATGGCGTTGTGCTCAAAATGCCCTTTATGCGAACCGTCGCAGAATGGCTTGTTAGCCGACATGCCGCAACGGCAAATAGATAGCACAGTTCTGCCCTGTAAACCATATTGATTGCCTTGCGCATCTACAATTTCAAAATCGCCTTCAATTTTTACAGAACCGTTGTTATTAATAGTAAGTTTAGTTTTCTCCATTTGATAATATTTTGCGCAAAGTTAACCAAAGACGGCATCCGAGGAGGAGCTATTTCTAATTTAGACCTGTTCCTGATTATGGTATTATTTTATAATTTTAAGCATTCCGACCTCGCCAACCAATACCGCCATTACCTATAATTATGAATAAAGTATTATTATCATTACTCGTTTTAATTATACCCATAAAATGTTTTTGCACGGATGTACCGGTTCTGTATTCGCCCGATAAAAAAGTAAGGGTCGAGATCAGCACCAGTAATAATTTGTCATATTCAGTGTTTGTTGATGATAAGCCTGTTGTTTTACCCTCGGTAATTGATCTTGAACTTTCAGCAGGTTTAAAACTAAGCACCGGCCTTAAAATATCATCCGTAAAAAGCCATACAGTAAATACGGTTATAACCGCTGCTGTTCCAGATAAAAGAAAGCTGATACCCGATGTTTATAATGAACTAAGCATAACTTTCAAAAATAAGTTCGGTGTAATATTCAGGTTATACAACGATGGCTTTGCGTATCGTATCAGCACACAATTTAAAAACGATATCACGGTAAAGAATGAAACTGCACAATTTAACTTTCCGCAAGGCAGCCATGCCTGGACGCCGATAATACACAAGCGCCCCGGGCAGGATATTTATCATACCAGTTTTGAAGAATTGTACCCTTACAAGCAACTTGATAGTTTGACTGATACGGTTTACATGTATTCGCCGGTGCTGGTTGAACTTAACGGCGGCATCAAAGCGGGGGTAACCGAATCTGATCTGGACGATTACCCGGGCATGTTTTTAAGGGGTACAGGAAAATCGTCATTACAAGCAACTTATGCTGCTTACCCACTGGAAGAAAGAGTTGAGCCCGGCGATTTTCCGCAGCGGGTGGTAAGCAGGCGTGCTAACTACATAGCCCAGACAAAAGGTACCCGCGTGTTTCCGTGGCGGGCGCTGCTTATTTCGAGAGTGGACAAGGATTTGCCGGGAAACGATCTTGTTTATAAACTGGCCGAACCGTGCAAATTAAAAGATGCTTCCTGGATACATCCCGGTAAAAGTACCGAGGAGTGGATAATTGACATCAACCTGTTTAACGTTCCTTTTAAAACAGGTGTAAATACCGCTACGTATAAATATTATATAGATTTTGCCAAACGTTTCGGTTTCGACCGGATCATGATGGATGCCGGCTGGAGCGACGCCAACGACCTGTTCAAGATCAGCCCGAATATGAATATTGATTCCATTGCCGACTATGCGCGTTCAAAAGGGGTAAAAATAAGTATGTGGACGCTGGCCATGACACTCGACAAGCAGCTCGACAGTGCCTTAAAGCAATTTAACCGCTGGGGCGCCGATTTTATCATGACCGATTTTATTGACCGCGATGATCAGAAAACCGTTAATTTTTATAAACGAATTGCGCAGGCCTGTGCCGACGCGCATATCATGATTATGTTTCATGGGGCCTACCCACCCAAAGGGTTCAACCGTACATATCCCAACAACCTCACCCGCGAGGGTGTTTTAGGCAGCGAATATAATGCCTGGAGCAATAAGCCAACGCCTGGACATAATTTAACGCTACCCTTCACCCGCATGCTTGCCGGCCCTATGGATTATGAACCCGGGTTACTTGATAACGCCACTCATGCGCAGCATACACCCATAAAAGGCAAGGTAATGAGTGACGGTACACGGTGCCAGCAGCTGGCTATGTTTGTGGTTTATGATAGTCCGTTGCAAATGTTTTCGGGTAATCCGTCGCAGGGATTGCTTGAGCCGGAGTTTATGCAGCTGCTGGGCAGTATTCCAACCACCTGGGATAATACATTGATACTTGATGCAAAAGTTGCCGGGTATATTGTAACCGCCCGTAAAAAGGGTGATGACTGGTTTATAGCCGGAATGACCGGCGAAAATGCCCATGATGTGAATCTCCGGTTTGACTTTTTGGATGATACCAACTATGATGCTGTAATTTGTAAAGACGGCGTAAATGCAGATCGCTACGCGGCAGACTATATTATTACCAATCAGCTTATAACTAAAAATCAGCAAATACCTGTTCACATGGCTCCGGGAGGGGGATTTATGATCCGGCTTAAAAAGAAACAACCGGTTAATTAAACGATTGGCTAAAGGCTACAAGCACTTGTAAAAACACATGCCTGTCGAGCCCGAAAGAAGTAGGTTGTTCTGGCTTTACCGGAGCGCCGTTTTTATATTTCAGTGGGAACAATGCTATAAAGTCACGTATGGTGATCTCATACCTCAAAAAGGGATCGCGCCGGTGAATTTCTTCCAGCCGCATTTCAAAAAGTGATACACGTAACGGGTCTGCTATCATTGGTTCAAAATTAGCAATTAATTTCCTTTACAACGGGAGCGTGGCTTCTATAAATGACAAACTTATGATATGCTAAACCACATGTTAAAATCCATATGTTTTAGCTTTGTTATACATGGGTCGTAGTAGGCCATGTATAATCATTTACATCAAAAATACCACAATGGAATACAGACAGTTAGGAGCATCGGGGCTAAAAGTGCCGGTGTTAAGTTTTGGAACGGCCACTTTTGGGGGCGGCAACGAGTTTTTTAAAGCCTGGGGGAATACACAGGTTGATGAAGCCAGAAAGCTTATTAATTTATGCCTGGATGCCGGGGTCGACTTTTTCGATACAGCCAACGTTTATTCCCGCGGCTTGTCTGAAGAGATCCTGGGCCAGGCACTGGAAGGCTTACGCAACAGGGTGCTTATTTCATCGAAGGCAACTTTTACTATGGGCGATGGTTCTAATGATTATGGTTCATCGCGTTATCACCTTATTCAGCAATGCGAGGCCAGTTTGAAACGCTTAAATACCGATCATATTGATGTATATCACATGCACGGCTTTGACGGCACCACACCGGTTGAAGAAACCCTGCGCGCACTTGATGACCTGGTAACCAGCGGAAAGATCAGATATATTGCCTGTTCAAACTTTTCGGGCTGGCATTTAATGAAATCATTGTCGGCATCTGAACGATATGGCTGGAGCAGGTATATAGCTCATCAGGCATATTACTCATTATTAAACCGCGAATTTGAATGGGAGCTGATGCCTTTGGGTATCGATCAAAAGGTGGGCACCATAATTTGGAGTCCTTTGGCTTCGGGCCAGTTAAGCGGTAAGTTCAGAAGGGGCCAGCCAATTCCTGAAAATTCAAGAACGGTACAGGGGGGGAGCCATGGGCCGGCAACAAATTTTGATCACCTGTACAACATTGTTGACGCAATGGATGAGGTAGCCGAAGAAACGGGTAAATCGGTGGCACAGGTTGCAATAAACTGGTTGTTGCAAAGGCCAACCGTTGCCAACATCATAATAGGTGCCCGTAACGAAGAGCAATTAAAACAAAATCTGGATGCTGTTGGCTGGAATTTAACGACAGAACAGGTTAAAAAACTGGATGCCGCAAGTGAGGTTGATCCCATTTACCCATACTGGCACCAGCGTCAGAATATAAAACTGAACCCGTTGCCAATTAACTATTAGAAAATATTTTGAAACCGGGATTTTTAAATTTAAGAATAAGGTGTAGTTTTATATTGCCCCCCATTTGATTACAAAATCCCGGTTCAGATACTTTAAAGCTTAATTATGGCGACTGATATGTTTGCTTTTATGCAGTTTCTGCGCAGCACATTGTTACCATTGCCAGGCGTAACCGAAAAAATGCACGTTAATGATCCGGCTTTTTATGTGAACAAAAAGATAGTTGCCAACGTTAAACTAAAAGATCAACTGCTTGCTGTACACACACTTGAGCGCGATAAGTGGATGGCAGCTGATCCAGATACGTTTTTTATAACCAACCATTATCTCAATTATAAGTACATGCTGGTACGTCTTGAAACCGTATCGCCGGATGATCTGAAAACGCTTCTGATCACGGCGTGGTATTGCAGGGCAACCAAAAAGCTGATCGGTGAATACGAGAGGCTATTTAAGTAACAGTTAAATTACATTTGCTTATTAAAAAAATCATCTGTTTTTCTTCGATGCTTTATAAAACTTAACTAATTTGCCATACCTGCTCGCAGAACAACAGGACATCACCAATTAACAATTCAGATATGATTAGCCGTAGAAAGTTTATTCAAACAACTTCATTAGCGGGCACCTGTTTTCTGCTCACACCAGAAATATCCAAAGCCGGATTTTTTAGCGGGTCGCCAAACAACAAAGTAGTATTAGGTATGATGGGAACAAACAGCCGGGGGCTGTACCTTGCCCAACGTTTTGCCGGCATGCCTAATGTTGAAATTGGATATATATGCGATGTAGATTCCAAAGTGGTTGAAAATACAATAAACGAGATATTTAAAATAACGGGCAAAAAACCTAAGGGCATTACCGATATCCGGAAAATGCTTGAAATAAAGGAGATTGACGCTGTTGTTATAGCCGCTCCCGATCATTGGCATGCCCCCGCAACCATTATGGCTTGCCAGGCCGGGAAGCATGTGTATGTAGAAAAACCGGGCAGTCATAACCCCCATGAGGGCGAAATGGCCGTTGCCGCGTCAAAAAAATATAAGCGCCTTGTGCAAATGGGCATCCAGCGACGATCATTTGCCAATGTTCAAAACATGATAAAAGAGCTTCATAATGGCGTTATTGGCAGAACTTATTATGCTAAGGGCTGGTACACCAATCATCGCCAAACTATTGGTTATGGCAAGGAGGTGGCTGTGCCCGAAACCCTGAATTATGATTTATGGCAGGGGCCCGCGCCACGAATGGCGTATCGGGACAACCTCATTCATTATAACTGGCACTGGCTCTGGAACTGGGGTGCAGGGGAGGCTCTGAACAACGGAACCCATGAACTTGACGTAATGCGCTGGGGCTTGGGTGTTGACTTTCCGAACAAGGTCGTATCAACAGGCGGCCGTTTTCATTTTAATGATGACTGGCAAACCCCCGATACGCAAAATATCATGTATAATTTCCCGAATAATACCGCCGCACAATGGGAAAGCCGTAGCTGTAATGGATTTGAAATGGAGAAATTAGGTCGTGGAGTAATATTTTACGGAGATAAGGGCACTTTGGTTTATGATGGAGGGAACGGATACCAGGTTTATGATGGTGGCAACAAACCTGTTAAAAGCGTAAACGACAATACTAAAGTAGATGCTACCAATAAAGTAAGCCCAACCGAACTGCTCGATGAGCTTCATTTGAAAAATTTTATTGAGGCCATTAGGGGATCGGAACGTTTAAATTGTTCTATCGAAACCGGATTTAAATCGACATTATTGCCGCAGTTGGGCAACATATCGTATCGCGTAGACAGGGTGCTGCAAATCGATCCATCAAACGGCCATATTTTAAACGATGCTGATGCTGCCAAACTCTGGAGCCGGGAATATGAAAAGGGCTGGGAAGTGAAAGTGTAATAAAGTATCTGTCTTGTTACAGGTTTTTTTGTAAGTGTATTGCAATAAATAGCATATTGCGGTAAATATGCTTTATTGCCAATAAAGCCGGAGATTTTTAAACCAATTTTAATATCTACATAAAACAACATTAACACCACACATGAAGAAAATTGTATTCCCTGCCATAGTTCTGTTTGCTGCGGCTGCTTTATTACCTGCCAAAACCCATGCACAAAATGCCCTGTTTGACGGCAAAACCCTTAAAGGATGGAAACGTCTTGCCGGTACTGCCGATTATAAAGTAGAAGACGGGCAAATTGTAGGCACAACTGTATTAAATTCGGGCAACACGTTTTTGGTAACCGAAAAAGAGTATGGCGATTTTATATTAGAGCTCGATGCTAAAATAGAAAGTAACCTCAGTAATTCTGGCGTGCAAACCCGCAGTCACTATGACCCCGCAGGTCACGAAGGCAAAGGCAAGGTTTACGGCCGACAGTTTGAAATAGATCCTTCAGACCGTAAATGGGCCGGCGGTATTTATGATGAAGGCCGCCGCGATTGGCTTTATCCGCTTGATTTGAATGCCAAAGCAAAAGATGCTTTCAAAGTAGGGGTATTTAACCATATCCGGATTGAATGCATAGGCAATGAAATGAAAACCTGGGTTAATGGCGTTCCAGCTGCAGATGTGGTTGATACTATTGACCGTAAGGGATTTATAGCACTGCAGGTTCATGCGGTGAGCAAACAAGAGCAAGCCGGTAAAAAAGTATATTTTAAAAACTTTAACCTGCAAACCACTAATTTAAAGCCAAAACCATTTCCAAAAGATGTGTATGTGGTAAACCTGCAGCCAAACAGCATTACACCGGCCGAGAAAGCCGCCGGATGGAAATTGTTGTATGATGGTAAAACCAATACAGGCTGGCGCGGCGCAACGCTTAAAGCCTTCCCAACCAAAGGATGGGAATATACACAAGGCACCATGCATGTATTACCTTCGGCCGGTAAAGAAGAGTCTGGCGGTGGTGATATCGTCACTAACGATAATTATGCTGCTTTTGATCTTTCGTTTGAGTTTAAGCTCACTCCCGGAGCCAATAGCGGAGTAAAATACTTTGTAACCCTGAAAGAAATTACAGATGGTTCGGCCATTGGCCTGGAGTACCAGGTGCTTGACGACAAGCTGCACCCAGACGCCAAACTCGGCCGCGACGGCGACCGCACGCTGGCTTCGCTTTATGATTTAATTAAGGCAAATAAGCAAGAGCGCTTCGTACATCCAATAGGTTCATGGAATATAGGCAGGGTAGTAGTTTATCCTAATAATCACGTAGAGCATTACCTAAACGGCGTTAAAGTGTTGGAATATGATAGGGGCTCAAAAGCCTATCGCGACCTGGTTGCTATCAGTAAATACAAAGTCTGGAAAAACTTTGGCGAAGCACCACAAGGGCACCTGCTATTGCAGGATCATGGTAACGAGGCTTTCTTCAGAAATATAAAGGTTAGGAACCTGAAATAAAGAGCTAATAAATAATTGTCATTCTGAGCGGCAGCCAAGAATCTATTCTTTAAATATACAAAGTTCATTAATAGATCCTTCACTTCGTTCAGGATGACAATCTTTTTTAGGGCTTACAACGAACTCCTCAGCCTTACATGAAATGGCACTGCAAAATGCTCGGTGCAGTTGTTTAAGGCAAATTCGGCCGCTTTGCTGCCCATCAGCTTAAAGTCGGTTGATATGGTAGTGATGCCATCTAATATAATCTCCTTAAGCGCGGTTTCGTTATAAGATATTACACCCACATCCTTAGCTACTTTTAGGTCAGAGGCTATGATCTTTTTAATTAACTCCACAAGACCATCCTCCACCAAACTAATGTAAACTGTTTGCGGCTGAATTACTTCGGCAGCCAGGGAGTCAACCACCGCGTATTCAAAGGCATACTGCCTGCAAAAATTTAAAAACCCTTTTAATATTTCTTTAGAGTGGTAGGTTTTACCCGGGAATATCAATTTAATGGTATTATACTTACTTAATTTATCCAATAGCTTTTTTAAGGCTTCATACACGTCAAACGCGAAGTTTTCATAAATGGCGGCAAACTTGCCGTTCACGCCCGGCACCAGGTTGTCAAGCAGTATCAGCTTGTCTTTAGGGATGGTATTAAGGATTTCATGCGCTTTGGTTTCATTATCCAAAAAATGGGGGATGATGATATACTTGGCATAGTCGCTTTGCGAACTCTCGGCTATGATTTTTTTAAAAAAGTAAAAATCATTATTGTAGATGTAAAAATCTATAGTGGCCTGCTCACCTATAGTAGCCACAAAAGCATCATAAATGAGTTTTTTGTGTGCACTGAGCTTATTAAACAACAGGAATATTTTAAGCGGCTTTTGAAAATCGGTGTTCGAGATAAAGAAACCCTTGCCAGGCACCGAACTTACTATGCCTTTATCCTTTAATTCCTTGTAAACACGCTCAATGGTGTTGCGGGATGTATCCAGGGCAAAGCTCAGGTCGTTGATAGAAGGGAGCATATCATCCTTAACAATATCACCGCTTTCAATGGCCCTGATTATAGCATTTGATAACTGAAGGTACTTCGGGGTGATGGAGTATTCATCAATAGATAATATTTTAAGATAATTCTTCACACGCTACAATTGGAGTAATCACAAATGTAATATTACACAATTGTATTTATTACTTAAAAAGATAGTAGGGGATGGTTTCGGAAAATGTATATATTTATATTGTTTTAACCAATTATAAATCTTGGGTACAATTAGTTACCACCAATTAAACCTTAAACTATTCCCCTATGGTATTAAATTTACACACCCCAAAAATTGCCCTCTTATTGTTAACCTTCACCGCGCTAATCAGCAGTAGCGTAAAAGCCCAGGACCCTTATCAGGCTTACCGGCAGGACTGGCTAAAGAAAGCCGAAGAAAACAAACCCCGCTTAACCGAAATAGAAAAGCAACCGGTAAGCATGGTAAAGCTCGAAAAAGATCCCGCCGCGTTTCAGGGGTGGAAGGCTGTAAATACGGATAGCGTGAGTTCCTTCTACAGCAAATCATTTAAAACGCAGAGCGGCGCGGTAGCCGATTTTGGCGAACACCTTACCGGGTATTTTTCTTTTACTATCAAATCCCTGAAAGGAACGCCGGACGCACCCGTAAGAATAAAATTTACATTTGGCGAGGTGCCATCTGAATTGACGGTTCCCTTTGATCCATATAAGGGTACCATCAGCCGGGCCTGGCTGCAGGATGAAACCGTTACCGTTACCGAAATGCCTGCTACCATTACTATACCGCGCCGGCTGGCCTGTCGGTTCGTAAAAATGGAACTGCTCGGTGCTTCTCCTTATTTTGATTTTCAGATAGCAGATATTCAATTTAAGGCTACAACCGCAGTTGCATTTAAACCGCCGCTTTTAGGTCCTGCTACCTCGCCGCTTATTGCCGATATTGATCGTGTTGGCCTTACCACCTTAAAGGAATGTATGCAAACGGTATATGAGGATGGCCCGAAACGGGATCGCAGGCTTTGGATAGGCGACTTGTACCTTGAATCGCTGGCCAACTTGTATTCCTATCAAAACAATAACCTCACCAAGCGTTGCTTTTACCTGCTGGCAGGCCTTTCTGCTGATGACGGTATGTTGATATCTAACGTATTCGAAACACCGGAACCTCATGCTCAGGTGGGTAACAGGCTGCTTGATTATTGCTTTTTATTCAACGTTGCCCTAAAAGAGTATGTGGCAGCTACAGATGATAAACAAACAGGGCTTGACCTGTGGCCGGTAGCCAAAAAACAACTGGATATTGCCCGTAAATATGCCGGCAAGGATGGTATGATGGATTACGTAAAAGCCGGAAAGGAATGGTGGGTGTTTTTTGACTGGAAAGACGGCCTTGATAAACAGGCTTGCTTACAGGGTTTAACCATTTATACCCTGAACCAAACCTACGCACTGGCCAAAATGCTTGGTAAAGAAGATGAAGTATCTGACGTGCCTGCTTTAGCCCGGAAATTAAAGAACGCGGCATATAAAAACCTTTATGACAAAACATCAGGACTGTTTGTTAGCGGAACAAATAAGCAAATATCATACGGTGGCCAGGCCTGGATGATATTGAGTGGGGTAGCTTCTAAAACAGAAGCACAGGGCGCTTTGAAAGCACTTGCATCAGTAAAAGATGCGGTACGGCCCGGTGCACCTTACATGTATCACTATTATGTAGCCGCACTTATCGAAAGCGGGCTAAAAACCGAGGCCAAGGAAGCGGTAGAAAACTACTGGGGGGGAATGATAAAAAAAGGCGCTGATACCTTTTGGGAAGTTTATGATCCTAATGATGAGTTGAAATCGCCGTATAACTTTTACCCGGTAAATAGCTATTGCCACGCCTGGAGCTGCACCCCGGTATATTTTATCAGGAAATACCCGGAGATATTTCAACGATAAATCTTCTTAACCTCCCAGTGCCATTCTGAGCTCAGCGAAGAATCTTTTCTGTTACCAGCCTATCTGCGAAAAGATCCTTCGCTGAGCTCAGGATGACAATAAAAAGGAGCGTCATGCTAAGCCCGTCGAAGCATGGTGGGCGGCCTCTCCGCGCGATTCTTCGCTACGCTCGTGATGACAAGCCGATAAAAATTAGCGAAATCAACGCAATCCATTAATCAACGGTCAATGTTCATCCGCAACTTGTCCATTGTTTTTTTTCTTGAAACTGTAATATAAGTAGCCCAGGGCCGGCAGTATAAATAAGCTGCCAACCAGCAGGCCTATGCCCAGGTCATCAATAGTTTTTCCGGTGGCATGATCGGTAAGTAATGACATGGAGCTGCCATCCTTAAATATCACAAAACGGGGAAAACGGGTGTGCCCAACGGAAATCAGGATCATACTTACCTGGAAAGCTGCCAGCACCCTGATCCATTGTTTATTCTTGTTATCAGAGATGATGAACCATAATAAAATGAGCGATAGGGTAGCAGCAATTACGGCTATCAAACTTAAGGCGTTGCCAAATATCCAGTCGGCCAGGTGAACCTGCTCAAAATGCGATGCTAAAAACACCAGCGCGCCCAATATTACAGCCGCAATGTTCATGGCTTTTGCCTTTTTTATAAAACGCTTTACGTCATACACTTCCGGGCATTCCCCAATGAGGTAAATTGCGGCAAGGAAACCGCAAAGCGCTACCGTAAAGAGGCCCACAGAAACCGAGAACCAGTTGAGCCAGCTGAATATATAAGCCCCGGCGAAAGTTTTTGCAGTTGGGTCAATCTGGCCCGACAGCGCACTCCCGGCAATGATACCCAGGAACAAGGGGGTAACAAAGCTCGAATAAACAAACATGTGGTTATAAAAACCCTGCGTTTTTTCGTCCTTGATAGCATCATAATTTCTGAACGCGAAAGCTGTGCCACGGGCTATAATACCCAAAAGCATAATGAGTAAAGGGATATGCAGGTAAATGCACATCTCGCTGTAAATAACCGGGAAACCCACAAATAAAATTACCACGGTAATAATAAGCCACATGTGGTTGGCCTCCCATATAGGGCCAATAGCTTGGTAGCTGGTTTTTCGGGTTCGGTGTTTATTATCGGTTGATGTAAAAAGTTCAATGATACCCGCGCCAAAATCTGCACCGCCTAAAAGGAAGTACAACGTAATAGCAGCAAATAAAAAGAGGATAACTACGTATAACATAATTTTACGGGTTAACGGTCATACAATTCGGGCACCATTTGTATCTGTCGTTTCAGCAGGAAAATAACAAATATGCTCAGGGTGAAATAAATAAAGGTAAACAGGTAAAAGGAGTACTGTATACCTGGCATTGGCGTTACAGCCTCGCTGGTGCGCATAACGCCTTGTATTATCCAGGGCTGGCGGCCAACTTCGGTAACCGTCCACCCGGCTTCAAGGGCAATAAAACCTGCTGGGGTGGCCCATATAAACATCTTCAGGAACCAGCCCTTGTTAAACCAGCTTTTCTTTCGCCACAGTGCTATAAAGTATAATATCCCAATCAGCATCATCAGCACACCAAAGCCCACCATAATTTGAAAGGCATAGTGGGTAACTGCTACCGGTGGCTGGTCTTTAAAGGGTATCTTATCTAACCCATTAACTTCTTGTTTAAAGTTATCATGCACCAGGAAACTTAAAAGGCCGGGTATCTCAATACCATAATTTACTTTTTTAGCCACAGTATCTGGTATGCCGCCGATAAGTAACGGGGCATAAGTTTGGGTATGAAAATAAGCTTCCATAGCAGCTAACTTGGCAGGCTGCCTTTTGGCCGCTCCCTTGGCAGAGATATCGCCGCTTAAAGGTTGCAAAATCGCTGCCGCTGCTCCAAATATAATGGCGATCTTGAATGCCTTACTGTGAAAGTGAACGTTCCGTTTGCGGTAGATCATCAGCGCATGAATGCCAGCCACCGCGAAACCTGTAGCCGAGAACGCGGCAATGGTCATGTGCAGCGATTCGGAAAACCAGGCCTCGTTAAGCATAGCTTTTACCGGGTCGATATTGAGGTATTTACCATTTACAAAATCAAAACCCGATGGGCTGTTCATCCATGCATTGGCCGATACCACTAAAATACCTGATGCTATACCACTCACACCTACCACAATGCCTGTAACCCAATGAAACCAGGTGTTAAGCCTGTTCCAGCCATACAGAAAAAAGCCCAGGGCAATAGCCTCAATAAAAAAGGCTACGCCTTCTAAAGAAAATGGCATCCCGAAAATAGGACCGGCGTGTTTCATAAAACCCGGCCAGAGTAAACCCAGTTCAAATGACAGCATAGTGCCCGAAACCGCGCCTGTGGCAAAAAATATAGCTACACCTTTACTCCAGGCTATGGTTATATTTTTATAAACCGGGTCTTTGGTTTTTATCCATTTATAATGCGATATGGCCATAAAAACAGGCATTACCATGCCAATACAGGAGTAGATGATATGAAAACCTAATGATAAGGCCATCTGCGACCTTGCTGCAATAAAATCATCCATATTTCTTGTAATTAATAATGGTTGAATTTAAGGCTTAATGTAACAAAAATGATAAGATTTACTAATTGATATTAAATATAAAATATACTTTTTAAGTGTAATGTGTTGTATTAGTGGATAAAATTTAGTAGGCCTCATCCAACCCTCTCCAAAGGAGAGGGCTTTGTTAGAAAGTCTCCCCCAAGGGGGAAATTTGGAGAGGTGTTCACTTATTCCGTTTTGTCGATCCTCTGATAATCAATTCCGGCTTAATACTGATGATCTTGGGCTTGGCGGTAGTGTCGGTATTACCGATCTCCTGAAAGAATAAATTAGCTATCGTATTACCCATATAAACGCTAAATTGATCAATAGTGGTAATTGACGGACTGGTGATTTCCGAAAAACTTTCATTGGCATAACCGCAAATGCCCAATTCTGAGGGTACCTTAATACCCATAGCATTAGCAACATCTAAAACGCCCAGGGCAGAAAAATCTGATGTAGAAGCAAATATGGCATCGGGAGGATTGGGCAGGCTCAGCAATTTACGTGTACCTTCGGCGCCGAGCTCCTTTGTCCAGGCATTTTCAACTATCAGTTCATCAATAACGGGTACGTTATACATTTTAAAGGCTTTTAAATAACCTTCCTTACGTTGTTTAAAAATATTCAGGTTTTGAGGGCCTTCCAGGAGGGCTATGCGTTTGTAACCGCCCTCAATTAAATGCGATACCGCCTCAAATGAGGCCTGCACATTATCATTAATTACTTTTAAGGTTTCCAGTTCTTCGGCAACACGGTCAAACTGAATGAGTTGTATGCCGTGATCAATTACATTTTGCAGGTGCTGATAGTCATAACTATCGGCCGATACAGATATCACAATACAATCCACATGCTGATTGATGAGCGTATTTACACATTGGATTTCCTTATCATGATCTTCGCCCGATTGACAAATAATGAGGTTATACCCTTTTTGATAGGTGGTTTCTTCAATGCCGGCAATCACGTTCGAAAAAAAGTTCTGGTTGATACGTGGTACAACCACACCAATGGTTTTTGATTGGCCCTTGCGCAGATTAGAGGCCAGTATATTACGTTTATAATTTAGCTCATCGGCAGTTTTGATGATGAGCTCCTTTGTTTTTTCATTTACCTGGCTGCTGTTATTGAGCGCCCTTGATACGGAAGAAGCGGTTATGCCCAGCTTATCAGCGATATCATAAATGGTGGTACGTTTTACTTTCTTCATTATAAAATGCAAGTTGGAAAAAATATTTTACGCAATCGATTGCAATTTCAAATATTTATTTAATTTCGTCTCGTTAAGTTACCAAAAAATAAACACATCTTAATATTCACGTACTAACCCCCAAAGAAATATGCTGTTATTAGGCATTGATATAGGTACCTCCTCAGTTAAAGTTAGCATTGTTGACGCAGCTACCCAGCAAATAGTAGCCTCGGCGCAATACCCCGATGAAGAATCGCCGATTAAAGCGCTACACCCCGGCTGGGCCGAGCAAACTCCGGATATGTGGTGGGAGCAGGCACAGCAGGCCCTGGCTCGTTGCCATGCAAAAAAAGTCTATAATTCCGCAGATATAGCCGCCATAGGCATAGCCTACCAGATGCACGGACTGGTTTTGGTTGATAAAGATCAAAACGTACTGCGTGATAGTATTATATGGTGCGATAGCCGTGCTGTTGAAATTGGCGATAAGGCCTTTGTTGCCATTGGTGAAGAAAATTGTCTGTCGCACCTGCTCAATTCGCCTGGTAACTTTACCGCCTCCAAGCTGGCCTGGGTTAAAGAGAACGAACCGGAGATTTACAGTAAGATTAGCAAGATCATGCTGCCCGGCGATTATATTGCCATGAAACTTACCGGCGAGATCACTACTTCGGTATCGGCCCTGTCAGAAGGCGTATTCTTTGATTTTAAAACAAACGGTATCTCCAAAGAGATCATTGATTACTTTGGTTTTGATGAAAGTTTGTTCCCTGTTATCAACCCGGTGTTTTCATCGCACGGAACCTTGTTGGCCTCAGTTGCCGAAAAACTTAATTTGAAACCCGGTATCCCGGTGGCTTATAAATCCGGCGATCAGCCCAATAACGCGTTGTCTTTAAATGTACTTAATCCTGGTGAGGTTGCTGCCACGGCGGGCACATCCGGCGTAATTTATGGTGTAAGTGATCAACTGGCTTATGATCAGCAATCGCGAATCAATACCTTCGCCCACGTTAACTATACCGAACAGCAAAAACGCCTTGGCGTGCTTCTATGTATTAATGGCACAGGTAGCCTGTATCGGTGGGCAAAATATAATTTTGGCGCAGGCTTAAGTTATACCCAAATGAATAATGAGGCTAAAAAAGCCCCGTTAGGGAGCGACGGTCTGCAGATATTACCTTTTGGTAATGGCGCGGAGCGCATGCTTAATAATAAACAGGTAGGCGCACATATTCAGAATATCGACCTGAACCTGCACACCCACGCACATATTTTCAGGGCAGTTCAAGAGGGGATAGCGAGCGCGTTCCGCTATGGATTGGATATTATGCGCAGCAATGGCATGAATCCAACAGTGATCCGTGCAGGCAAGAGTAACCTGTTCCTGAGCGAACTGTTTACCGAAACTTTTGTAAATGCTACAGGCGTACCGGTGGAGCTGTATAATAATGATGGCAGTGTAGGGGCGGCCCTTGGCGCCGGCATAGGTGCTGGGATATTCAAATCACCCGCCCAGGCTTTCAGCAATGCTAAAGCCATCCAATTAATTGAACCATCAACCCAGCAATTTGAACCAGTTTACCAGGAATGGAAGGAACTTTTACAAGAAAGGTTAAAAGAAGGTAAAGGGTGAAAGATAAAAGGAAAGCAATTCAATAACTCAATAAATCAGTAATTAAAATAATTCAATAACTCAATAATTAAAAATATGAGCATCATAACAGGAGAAAAGGAATTTTTCAAAGAAATAGGACAGGTTAAATATGAAGGACCGCAGTCGGACAATCCACTTGCTTTCAGGTGGTATGACGCGGACAGGGTAGTGGCTGGTAAAACAATGAAAGACCACTTGCGCTTTGCCTGCGCTTATTGGCACTCATTCTGCGGCAACGGAGCTGACCCATTTGGCGGGGCTACACATGTATTCCCATGGGATGAAAAGGCAGACGCTGTTGAGCGCGCTAAAGATAAAATGGACGCGGCTTTTGAGTTCATCACCAAAATGAACCTGCCATACTATTGTTTCCATGATGTGGATGTAGTTGATTATGGTAACGATGTAAACGAGAACGACAGACGTTTGCAAGCCCTGGTTGAGTATGCCAAACAAAAGCAAGCTGCCAGCGGTGTTAAGTTGCTTTGGGGTACGTCAAACCTGTTCAGCCATAAAAGATATATGAATGGCGCCTCTACCAATCCCGATTTTCATGTGCTGGCCCATGCAGGCGCACAAGTTAAAGCTGCTATTGACGCAACCATTGCATTAGGTGGCGAAAACTATGTTTTCTGGGGTGGCCGTGAAGGCTATATGAGTTTGCTTAACACCGAT
This sequence comes from Mucilaginibacter sabulilitoris, assembly GCF_034262375.1. Taxonomy (NCBI): domain Bacteria; kingdom Pseudomonadati; phylum Bacteroidota; class Sphingobacteriia; order Sphingobacteriales; family Sphingobacteriaceae; genus Mucilaginibacter; species Mucilaginibacter sabulilitoris. The sequence goes on along the minus strand of NZ_CP139558.1, from coordinate 5,065,270 downwards.
ATGAAACGTGAACAGGAGCATTTTGCACGCTTTTTACACACTGCTAAAGATTATGCCCGTAAGCAAGGCTTTAAAGGTACATTCTTTATTGAGCCAAAACCATGCGAGCCAACCAAGCACCAATATGATTATGATGCAGCTACCGTACTGGGCTTTTTGCAGAAGTATGATCTGATGAACGATTTTAAACTGAACCTTGAAGTTAACCACGCCACGCTGGCTGGTCATACCTTCCAGCATGAGCTGCAGGTAGCTGCCGACTCAGGTTTATTAGGTTCGATAGATGCCAACCGTGGTGATGTACAGAACGGCTGGGATACTGACCAGTTTCCGAATGATATTAACGAGATCACCGAATCAATGCTGATTATATTGGAAGCAGGCGGTTTCCAGGGTGGTGGTATTAACTTTGATGCCAAGATCCGTCGTAACTCAACAGATCCGGCCGACTTATTCTACGCACACATTGGCGGTGTGGACGTTTTTGCCCGCGCTTTGGTAACTGCTGATAACATCCTTCAAAAATCAGAATACAAAAAAATACGCGCTGAGCGTTATGCGTCATTTGACTCGGGTTCAGGTAAAGATTTTGAAACAGGCAAGCTTTCGTTGGAAGATTTACGTAACTATGCAATTGCCAATGGCGAACCTAAAGCCATTAGCGGTAAGCAAGAATATTTAGAAAATTTGATAAATCGCTATATATAGTTTATAATTGTCAAACTAACATATTAAAACCAACAGAACCAAACAATGAATCTAAAAACCCTCTCGTATGGCGATTATGCTGTATTTTTGATCTACTTTGTATTAGTTGCCAGCTACGGTTGGTGGGTATATAAGCGAAAACATAACGCCGATGCCACCTCAAAAGATTACTTTTTGGCCGAAGGGTCATTAACCTGGTGGGCAATCGGGGCGTCACTTATCGCCTCCAATATATCGGCTGAACAATTTATCGGAACCAGCGGATCGGCATTCAAGATGGGTTTGGCCATATCTACTTACGAGTGGATGGCCGCGATTACGCTCATTATTGTGGCGGTATTTTTTATACCGGTGTATCTTAAAAACAAGATATTCACCATGCCGCAGTTTCTGCATCAGCGGTACAACGGCACGGTGGCCATGATCATGGCTATTTTCTGGCTGCTGTTGTACATTGTGGTTAACTTGATGTCTATCCTGTACCTTGGAGCATTGGCTATCAGCGGTATATCAGGTCTTGATATTCACTTATGTATATGGTTGCTGGCAATATTTGCGGTGATTATTACCCTGGGTGGTATGAAGGTTATCGGATACACCGATGTTATACAGGTTGCTGTGTTAATATTAGGTGGCTTGGTAGCTACCTATCTTGCACTTGACAAGCTGAGTACATTTACCAACACGCCTGGTATCATGAGCGGCTTTAAATCGATGTACAGCGAAGCCAATGATCATTTCCACATGATCTTTAAAAAGGATAATGCCAATTACATGGATTTGCCGGGCTTAACGGTTTTAATAGGTGGTATGTGGATCACCAATTTGAACTATTGGGGCTGTAACCAGTACATTACGCAAAGGGCGTTAGGTGCAAACCTTAAAACTGCCCGCGGCGGTATCTTATTTGCAGCTTTCCTAAAATTATTGATGCCTGTTATTGTGGTATTGCCTGGTATAGCAGCTTACGTACTTTACCAAAAAGGTATGTTCCATCAGGAAATGATGAGCTCAACCGGCGTAACAGACCCTAATAAGGCTTATCCTTCGTTATTAAACCTATTGCCTGGCGGCTTAAAAGGACTTTCATTTGCAGCTTTAACAGCAGCAATTGTTGCTTCCTTAGCTGGTAAAGCAAACAGTATTGCTACCATATTTACTTTAGATATTTACAAAAAAGCCATCAACCCGGAAGCTACCGATAAAAAACTGGTAAGCCTGGGTAAATGGAGTGTGGTAGTAGCCATGGTATTAGGTATCTTATTATCTGAAGTAATTGGTAACGCATTAATGGGCGAAGGTAAACAAGGGTTCCAATACATACAGGAGTATACCGGCTTTGTTTCGCCGGGTATTTTTGCCATGTTTATTTTGGGTTTCTTCTGGAAAAAAGCGACTTCAAACGCGGCTTTATTTGCTACAGTAGGTGGTTTTATCATGTCATGCTTCTTCAAACTATTGCCTCGTTTTGCCGATTTGAGCTTCCTTTCTCCTTATGGCTTTTCAAAATTGGCATTGCAGGACGATAAGGTAACCCAGCTTTACGAAATACCATTCCTTGACCGTATGGGCTTTGTATTTGTAATTTGTGTTGTAGGTATGTACATTATTTCAAAAATTGACGCTGCAAGAGGTGTTACCACCAATGGTTTAGAAATAGATGCAGCTATGTTTAAACCATCAAGAGCATTTACTGCCGGAGCGCTTATCGTTACTGGTATAGTAGTTGCGCTTTATTCAATTTTCTGGTAGCAGATATTTAAAAGCAAGTACATAAAAGGGCGATAGGTTATAAGATCTGTCGCCCTTTTTGTTTGGATAATGGTGGCCGTTTGCTAAAACGTTATATATGCTCACTTGGTAAATATTATAAAAGGTAGTTAACTTATTGCGCATGGCGTTTTCTGTCACCGGGCATTTCAGAATATCCGCAAACGTTTGCGTGGATTGTTTTTTAATATCCCTTCCAACTTGCATGAATGATGTGTAATTTGCCGGTCACAACAAACCTATTATATACGATACCATTGATCCATGGTGAATAATTTAGAACAAACATTTCGCTGGTTTGGGCCTACCGATCCGGTTACGCTTACTGCAATCAGGCAAACGGGCGCCACAGGTATAGTTACGTCGCTTTATCACATCCCGAGCGGGGAGGTATGGAGCCTTGACGAGATCAATGAGCGTAAAAAGATTATTGAGGATGCCGGCCTTACCTGGTCGGTTGTGGAGAGTGTGAATATCCATGAGAGCATCAAAACGGCATCACCCGACAGGGACAAATACATTGAAAATTATGTAAGCACACTTCAAAACCTGGCCGCGGCGGGCATATATACGGTTTGCTATAATTTTATGCCTGTGCTCGACTGGACACGTACTGATCTGGATTTCCTGTTGCCTAATAAAGGAACCGCTTTAAGGTATGACGCTGTTGCCCTGGCGGCTTTTGACCTGTACATACTGGAACGTGAGGGAGCCGCCAATGACTTTACCACTGAGCAACAGCAGGCAGCTAAAAACTATCTGGATAATATCAGTGCCGATGAAAAGGCCCAGCTGATCAATAACCTGATGGCTGGTTTACCCGGTACCAACAAGGTACTAACCATTCCGGAGTTTAAGGAACATTTAAAACGATATGCTGATACTGATGCCGTGGCTTTAAAAAATAACCTCGGTTATTTTCTTAAAGGTATTATACCGGGAGCAGAAGCTGCCGGGGTGAAAATGTGTATCCACCCGGATGATCCCCCGTTCCCGATACTGGGTTTACCGCGCGTGGTGTCAACAGAGCAGGACCTGGCTGATGTGGTTAATTTCAGCCCGTCGCCAAGTAATGGCCTTACTTTTTGCAGTGGTTCATTAGGTGCAAGGGCCGATAACGATTTGCCCGGTATTGTAAAAAGGTTAGGGGAGCACATCCACTTTTTACACCTGCGTAATGTACAGCGCGAAGATGATGGCAGTTTTTACGAAGCCGAGCACCTGAATGGCAGTACAGATATGTATGCCGTGATGAAAAACATCGTCCTTGAACAGCAAAAACGGGAGCAAAATGGTCGTACAGATATCGCGATACCGATGCGCCCGGATCATGGTCATAAACTGCTCGATGATTTTAACTATAAAACTTACCACGGGTATTCGGCAATTGGAAGGCTGAAAGGTTTGGCCGAACTAAGAGGGTTGGAAATGGGTATTAAACGCTCGTTGTTTGATAAATAATAACAGCCTCACCTAAACGGCGAAGTCCTCATGTAATAATTCTCTCCTTTGGAGAGGGTAGGATGAGGTTTAATAAACATAATATTAAGAAACTTAAAAAGGCAGATTACTTGCCTCATACACTAATGAAGAATTTTTTAGATCAGGATTTTTTACTTGTAAGCAAAACAGCACAGCGCCTGTACCACGAGCACGCCAGCGAATTACCCATTATTGACTACCATTGCCATTTGCCGCCTGATCAGATAGCCGGAGACGTAAGTTTTGAGAACCTGACCAAAATATGGCTCTATGGCGATCATTATAAGTGGCGGGCCATGCGCGCCAACGGCGTTAATGAGGAATTTATTACCGGAAGCAAAACCGACCAGGAGAAGTTTGAAAAATGGGCTGCCACCGTTCCATATACGCTGCGTAATCCGCTGTATCACTGGACACACCTGGAACTGCAACGCTATTTTGGTGTAACAGACTTGCTTTCGCCGGCAACTGCGCAGAAAACATATGCCGATTGTAACGCTAAACTACAAACGCCCGAATTTAGCGTACGCAATATCCTGAAAGGAAAAAACGTAGAGGTTGTTTGCACTACTGATGATCCGTTGGATAACCTCGCGCATCATCAAAAAATTAAACAGGATGGTTTCAGCGTAAAAGTATTACCGGCTTTCAGGCCAGACAAAGCCATGAATGCAGATGATCTGAATGCGTTGAACGCCTATATTGATCAGCTGGAGGCAGTAGCCAATGTATCCGTTTCCAGCTACGATGATTATTTGAAAGCTCTAAAGGCCCGTCATGACTATTTCGCGGCGAATGGCTGCCAGGTATCTGATCATGGCTTGGAGCAGATTTATGCGGAAGATTATACCGATAGCGAGATAACCGCCATATTTTTAAAAATAAGGAATAAACAGGCGCTATTACCGCTGGAAATATTGAAGTTTAAATCGGCCATGCTGTTTCAGTTTGCACTTTGGGATCATGAAAAAGGCTGGGTACAGCAGTATCACCTTGGTGCATTGCGCAATAATAATACCCGCGGTTTAACCAATTCAGGTCCGGATACTGGCTGGGATTCTATTGGCGATTTTACCCAGGGAGTAGCTTTATCGCGTTTCCTGAACAAGCTTGATCTGGATAATAAACTGGCGAAAACCATTTTATATAACCTGAACCCTGCTGATAATGAGCTGATGGCTTCCATGACCGGCAATTTTAACGACGGTTCTGTAGCTGGTAAGGTTCAGTTTGGTTCGGCCTGGTGGTTCCTTGATCAGAAGGACGGCATGACCAAGCAGTTAAACGCCCTCTCGAACATTGGTTTGCTGAGCCGACTGGTAGGCATGCTTACCGATTCGCGCAGCTTTTTATCATTCCCAAGACATGAGTATTTCCGCAGGCTGGTATGTAACCTGTTTGCCGAGGATATTGAAAATGGCGAGCTGCCGAATGATATAGAATGGACAGGCAAGATTGTGCAGGATATATGCTATTATAACGCTAAGAATTACTTTAATTTCGATAAGCAATAATGAGCAGTCCTTTTGAAAACGGATTATCGAAAGGCAGCGTACTTTCATTTGGCGAACTGCTGCTGCGGATTTGTCCTGATGCGGGGGGGCAATGGTTAAGCGATAACCAGCTGCCATTTTTTGTAGGCGGAGCCGAATTAAATGTGGCTACTGCCTTGGCGCTATGGGGTTTACCATCGGCCTATTTTTCCGCGCTGCCAGATAATGCCATGTCGGCCCAGATATTAACTCACCTGCAAGGCAAAAAAGTTGATACGACGCCTGTTTTTATGCACGGGGATAGGATAGGGCTGTACTATTTAACCCGTGGTAAGGATATTAAGAATAATGCGCTCATATATGACCGTGCCTACTCTGCCTTTGCCGATTTAAAGCCAGGCCAGGTTAACTGGGATGAGGTGCTCGACGGGGTAAGCTGGTTTCACTTTAGCGCGATATGCCCTGCCATCAATCAAAACGTGGCCGACGTTTGCCTGGAAGTGTTGAAAGTAGCCTCGGCAAAAAATATCACCATATCGGTCGACCTGAATTACAGGGCAAGACTTTGGCAGTACGGAAAAAGCCCGCTTGAGGTGATGCCGCAACTGGTAAAATATGCCGACCTGATCATGGGTAATATATGGGCAGCCGAAAGGATGCTGGGCATACCTGTAGAGCCAAATGTTACCGAATCGGGACAGAAAAGCATTTACCTGAAGGAAGCGCAGAATTCGTCAGAAAGTATTATTAAGCAATTCTCTAAGTGCAAAGCAGTAGCCAACACCTTCCGTTTTGACGCGGGAGAGGGTATTGAATATTACACTGCATTGTACACAGGAGATAGGCTACATAGCTCAAAACAATATGATACCGATAAAGTGGTGGATAAAGTGGGCAGCGGCGACTGTTTTATGGCCGGCCTGATCTACGGGTTTTATAATGACCTTGACCCGCTGGAAACATTGGAGTTTGCTACGTCGGCGGCTTATCAGAAACTATTTATTGAAGGAGATGCAACCACTAAAACGGTTGAGGAAATTACAAAAGCGATAAAACCATGAGTAAAAAAGATATAGTGCTTGATGCCATACTAACCCAGGGATCGTTACCCCTCTTTTTTTATGAAGATGCGGAGGTGAGCCTGGAGATAACCCGTACGCTGTACAAAGCAGGTATTAGGGTATTTGAATATACCAACCGCGGCGCGGCTGCCCTGGCTAACTTTAAAGTATTAAAGAAAGCGCAAAAGGAAGAAATGCCCGAGTTGCAGTTAGGAATAGGCACCATCAAAACCGCTGCCGAGGCCACGTCCTTTATTGAAGCCGGAGCCGATTTTATTGTAGCGCCAACTATAAATCCGGAAGTTGGGGCAGTAGCCAAACAACACAATTTATTGTGGATACCCGGCTGTATGACGCCAACAGAAATCAGTACTGCCCAGCAGCATGGGGCGGCATTGATAAAACTATTCCCGGCCAACATCCTGGGTCCGGAGTTTATGTCGTCGATAAGGGAACTGTTTGCCGGGCAGTTATTTATGCCAACCGGCGGGGTCGATTTGAATATCGACAGTATCAGCACCTGGTTCAGGGCCGGGGTTTGCGCGGTGGGCATGGGCAGCAAGCTTATCAGCAAAAAAGTATTGGAGAACCGTTTGTATGAACAGTTATATTCTGATACTATTAAATTAATGGAAATGGTGCAAACCAGTAAATAAATCAATCTAAAAACCAATTATAATGAAAGAAACCAAAGTTGGAAACTACAGATGGGTAGTAGTTACACTGTTATTTTTTGCCACTACAATAAATTACCTGGACAGACAAGTAATTGGCCTATTAAAGCCGGTGCTGGAAGTTCAGTTTAAATGGACAGAAACTGATTATAGCTATATAGTTATCGCGTTTTCAACTGCTTATGCTTTAGGGTTGCTTCTTTTTGGTGGTTTTATTGATAAGATAGGCACTAAATTAGGTTACACCATATCATTAATTGTGTGGAGTATCGCAGCTATGCTGCACGCCGTGGTTAAAAGCACTTTTGGCTTTGGGGTTGTACGTGCAGTATTAGGTTTGGGAGAATCTGGAAACTTTCCGGCTGCCATAAAGGTGGTTGCCGAGTGGTTCCCTAAAAAAGAAAGGGCGCTGGCTACGGGAATATTTAACTCGGGCGCTAATATTGGCGCTGTGGTGGCCCCAATCATGGTTCCGTGGATATTGGGTATTTATGGCTGGCAAATGGCATTTTTGATTACCGGCGCCATCGGCTTTATATGGTTAATATTCTGGTGGATATTTTATGAAATACCATCAAAACATAAAAAGATAACACCTGAAGAGTTTGCCCATATTCATAGCGATGAAGCGCTTGTTGTTGCTGGTGAAGAGGAAAGTAAAATAAAATGGGTAGAATTGTTTGGCATCAGGCAAACCTGGACATTCGTGATCGGTAAGTTTCTTACCGACCCAATATGGTGGTTTTTCCTGTTCTGGTTACCATCTTATTTTTCGAGCACATTCCATCTCGACCTCACCAAGCCAAGTTTGCCCCTCATAGTAGTGTACACCGCTACTTCAATTGGCAGCATCGGCGGCGGTTATTTATCCTCATACTTCATCAAAAAAGGCTGGCCGGTATTCAGGGCTCGTAAAACGGCCATGTTTATATTTGCTTTGTGCGTATTGCCAATTATAGCAGCCAAATATGCTACTGATATATGGCAGGCGGTGGCTTTAATCAGCCTGGCAGCAGCGGCCCATCAGGCCTGGAGTGCAAACATATTCACTACCGCGTCAGACATGTTTCCGAAAAGGGCGCTTAGCTCGGTTGTTGGCATAGGTGGAATGGCCGGCTCTGTTGGCGGGATACTTTTCCCTATTTTAGTAGGACATGTGCTGGAATTTTATAAAGAATCGGGGCATCTTACTACCGGATATAATATCATTTTCCTGATATGTGGTTGTGCTTATTTACTCGCCTGGTTTATCATGCACCTGCTTTCGCCTAAAATGAAACCGGTTAAATTATAATCAGCTTATTAATATTAAAACAAAACAGCCAGGGTGTTTATCATCCTGGCTGTTTTGTTTTAATACCCCTTTATTTTGCCGGCGTGTTTATTTCATTTTTACCTGCTCTGCCAGCTCATCAATCCAGCTTGATAGGTAAGGTTCCGTACCGGTGAGCCTGATCCACTGGCCGTCGGCTTCTTTAGCAATGATCAGGTGCAGTGTTCCATCGGTCGACTTAAATTCATAAGCATTATTAAAATTTGGATAGGTTATGGCCTGGATGGTGCCGTCAATCGCGCTGTCGGTACCGGTAAGTTTTGCATTCAATAATTCTTCCATTGTCTCTAATCTTTTAGTACCTAACAGGTTTAGGGCGTTTGTGTTTTATTTGTTTGTAAGCGTAACGATAACAATCGGTCGCTTTTTTTTAATTTATAGTAAACTAACTGACGATAAAACTTTTAACATTGCCTTGTTGTTCTGTTAATAATTAGTAAACCGAATGAACAGACTTCTTAGCTCAAAGTATTTCCAGGTAGCACAACGGGTGTGGGGTACAAGATTGTTATTTGTGAATGTATATATGATTGCTAACCGCCCCGGTTCGGCAAAAGGCTGGGTATTGGTTGATGCCGGGCTAAAGGGATCTTCAAAGAAAATTATAGCTATGGCCGAAGCCCTTTTTGGCCCAGGTACCAAGCCATCGGCTATTATACTTACCCATGGTCATGCAGATCATGCCGGGGGCTTACAGGAGCTTTTGCGGTATTGGGATGTGCCGGTTTATGCCCACCCGCTTGAATTACCTTATTTAACCGGCCGCTCTTCTTATCCGCCAACTGATCCGTTTGTGGGAGGAGGGCTGATGAGTTTGACATCGGTGTTTTTCCCGGTGAAACCAATCAATATCCGTCGCAAAATCCGGGTTATTAATGTGGATGAAGGGATACCTGAGTTGCCCGAATGGAAAATAATAGAAACCCCCGGGCATTCGCCTGGTCATATATCTTTATTTTTACCTGTAAACGCCACCATTATAGCGGGCGACGCGGTGGCTACCACCCAAACAGAATCAGTCTTTTGTGAACTAAATTATATCAAAAAGCTAACAGGTCCGCCACAATATTTTACCACGGATTGGACTGCCGCTGCTGCCTCGGTACGTAAAATAGCCAAACTTAATCCAAAGGCATTAGCATCCGGTCATGGCCCGGCCATGCGCGGTCGTGAACTGCAAGATGCGATGACCGAACTTGCCGATACTTTTGAAAGTGCAGCTGTACCACATCATGGAAGATATGTGGAACACCCTGCTGTGGCTAATGAAACCGGCGTAACTTATGTGCCTCCTTTTATAAGCAGTATTGGGTTTAAAGCCATTATTGCCACTGCGTCTGTATTGGCCGGTTTCCTGATCATGCGTCAGTTGCAAAAGTTATCCGTTGTCACAACTGATTAATATTAAAATTCGGCTTTATTGGTCAATGGTAAATTTTACCTTTACAGGGTGGAAAACTTACAGCCCGATTCTAAAATACTGATAGATATTGTACAAACCAGAATGCCTTATGGCAAATATAAAGGCACCATTATAGCCGATTTACCTGTTTATTACCTGGAATGGATGTCGGGTAAAGGTTTTACGAAGGATAAAATGGGCATGCTGCTATCAACCACGTTCGAGATCAAAACCAATGGGCTCAGTGAAATATTGGTTATGGTAAAAAGGTCGCTCAAACAAGGTTAGCGCCAGCCCGAGGGGAGAGACTTTAAGATTACTTATTAATGACCATCCGGCTGAAAGGTTTATTGCGTAAATACGACTAAAAGTACAAATCATTATAATTATGAAAAAGTTGATCTTATATGTCGTAGCCGCCTTTTTATTTGTCGGCTGCGCCGATGGACAGTCATCTGATAAGTTTGCTGCATTGCCTAAACCTAAAGCAGGGGAGGCCGTAGCCACTTTCGGGGGCGGCTGTTTCTGGAGCATGAGCGAGGCCCTGGCCGAACTGAAGGGAGTAAATAAGGTAGTTTCAGGATATGCCGGTGGCAATACTAAAAACCCAACCTACCAGGAAGTAAGCTCGCAAAATACAAATCACGCCGAAACAGTGCAGGTTTATTACGACCCCAAAATTGTGACCTATGAAAAACTGGCCGAAGGTTTTTTCTTCGCGCATGATCCTACTACCCTAAATCGCCAGGGTCCCGATGAAGGTACAGATTATCGCTCCATTGCCTTTTACCGCACACCGCAAGAAAAGAACATTTTACAGGCCACTGTTAAAAGGGTTAATGAATCAAAGCATTACCATAACCCTATAGTGACCCAAATAGTTCCGTTTAATGCCTTTTACCCTGCGGAAACCTATCATCAGGGTTATTACAGAACACATGGCGACAATCCCTACATTGAGCACGTATCGGAACCCAAAGTGATGAAATTCAGAAAAGCAATGGCTAGAGATTTGAAGCCGGAGTTTAAGAATTAATTTACAAAAATATCATTGCGGGCGTAGCGTGGCAATCGCAGACCTTGCGCTAAGAGAAATGGCGTTCGCGATTGCTTCGTCGTACCTCCTCGCAATGACATCTTTACGGGCCTTGTTATCCCGGACCTGCTGAGGAGGCGTGCGCAAAAACCACGTCATAATTCTATATTAACTTATAACTTATTAAACCAGCCTTTTCGCCAGAATACTATTACCTGTATAATGGCTATTAAAAACATAAATATTAGCGCGTAAACATAGCCGTGGTGCCAGTAAAGTTCGGGCATGTTATCAGGCAGGGTATGCCCGTGATCGTCCTGGCGGGAAAAGTTCATCCCGTAAATTCCGGCAATAAAAGTCAGCGGAATAAATATTACCGATATAATGGTGAGCACCTTCATGATCTCGTTCATACGGTTGCTTACCATTGACAAGTACAGGTCAATAATGCTGGAAGTTACCTCTTTATAATTTTCAATCAGGTCCATGGCCTGTATACAATGATCATAAGCATCGCGCAAAAAGATTTTTACCTCGGAGGTTATCAGCGGGCTTTCCGAACGGATCATATCATTGATCTTGTCCCGCTCGGGCCAGCTTGCCCGGCGTACAATGATGAGTGTACGCTTAATCTGCTGTGAGTTAAACATGATGCTTTTATCAGCATCGCTATAAACTTTATCCTCAATGGCGTCCAGCTTATCACCAATCTGGGCCAGCAGCATAAAGTAATTATCAATAATGGTGTCTGTAAGCGCATAGCACATGTAGCCGGGCCCTGCGGTACGTATGGCTCCTTTTCCTGCTTTAAGGCGTGTTTTTACCGCTTCAAAATACTCTTCATGATCTTCCTCAAAACTGATGATCAGGTTGTCTTTAATTATAGCCGAAAACTGATTGTTTATCAGTTCATCATCATTGTTAAAGTGAACCATGCGGCTTGTACAGAAGGCATAGTCTTCATACTCATCAAACTTAGGGCGCTGGTGCGTATTGGCTATATCTTCCAGCACTAGAGGATTTATGTTTAAATGCGTACCTATTTCATCTATCAGCTTGGCGTCTCCCAGGCCATTGATCTTTATCCAATGCGACCATTTAATGCGCCTGTCACATTTTTTGAACTGATCAAGTATAACCTTAATATCCTTGCCCTCCGATGTCAGGAGTTCATCTTTATTGTAGGAAAATATTGCGATATGGGGTTTAAGCGCTCCTTCGGGAATTATTACTAACCCCGGCTGGTCGCCAACGTTACCCTGACGTTTGCGAACCTTATAACGTACGCGTTTTATCCTGCCGTCCATTTATAAATAATTAATACTTTGAGGCCCCTGGTTAAATAACAGATCAACAATACTCAAATTTTTCAGGAACCCGTTTCGGTCTTCAAAAACCTGAAAATAAGGTTTTTGCTGCAATTGAGTTTCTTTTTTAGGATGTATTGATGTTCTGAAATCAGGCACCGATGTATAGTCAGCGTGATATTCTTCGCTGTAATTTATTTCTGTTTTAATTTTGAGCAGTTTTAGCAGGAGTTTTAAAAGCTCATCGTTATAATCAAAAAGATAAGTGGTTTGTTTTTGTTTTTGGTAAAACGCCGCGAAATCGTCTTCATAATATTCAAAATATGCCGATCTGCGGTAGCAGGCGCCCAGGCTTTGCCAGTGTAAACGCTGCCACTCAAAATCGTAGCTTATTTTAACATCTTTAACTTTCGTGTGATTTTTTGAACCTTTAATAACCGGCACCACCAATGCCAACGAGCCATCGGGCGAGTAAATATTGGCGCGGTTGCGGTAAGTTTGTTTTGGAAAGTGTTCTTCTCTTTCTATCAGAATATCAGGTTTATAAGTATTTAATTGTACAAAATACTCAACCGGCGGAAGATAAAACATAGGGAACACAGCACCTTTTTCAATCATATATTTTATGTTTGTGCTCAAAATTGGTTAAAATAATGATAAAAAAAGGGTTTTTAAGGTTAGGGATATTTTTTTTATACCTGATATCGCTACTTCCCTTTTGGTTTCTGTACCTTATCGCTGATATTTTATTCGTTATTATTTATTATTTGGTGCGTTATCGCAGGGATGTTGTACAGCAGAACCTAGCCAATGCCTTCCCCGAAAAAACAGCAAAAGAGCGCCACGATATTGAATTTAAATATTACCGCTATCTTGCCGACCTGATAGTGGAAACGGTAAAAATGATCACCATATCTGAGAAACAGATCCAGCGCCGTGTGGTAGCAACCAACTCCGAGCTGGTGCATGAGTATTTTGCCAAAGGAAAAAGCATTATAGCAGTTGCCGGGCATTATTGCAACTGGGAAATGGCCGCCCTTAATTTCAATTTTGTTACTGATAAACGGTTCATGATCGTGTATAAACCATTATCAAATGCCATATTTAATGATTTTTTTATCAAGGTGCGTTCGCGTTTTGGCGGGCAGCCGGTGGCTATGAAACAAACCATGCGTAAAATGGTTGAGTACAGGAATGAACTAACCGTGAGTGTATTGGTTGGCGACCAAACCCCGGTGATGCACGAAGTAAATTACTTTACTAATTTTTTAAATCAACCAACTGCCGTATTTTTGGGCATCGAAAAAATATCAAAAGCTATTGACGCTGCCGTGGTGTTTTACGATATGAAACGCGTAAAAAGAGGCTATTATAATTATACTTTGATTCCCTTAACTGAAACCCCCAAACAAACCGCCGAGCATGAGATAACAGACGTGCATGTGCAATACCTGGAAGGGATGATTAGGAGGGAGCCGCAATATTGGCTATGGTCTCACCGGAGGTGGAAGTTTAAGCCGGAGGACACACATAAATGATTGATACACCAAAAGTTGCTGTAGTTATATTAAACTGGAACGGCGTTAAATACCTCAAGCAATTTCTTCCTTCTGTTTTGGCATCAACATGGCCGGGGCTGGAAATAGTTATCGGGGACAATGCTTCGTCCGATGATTCTGTCGCTTTTATAAAGGAGAACTATCCGTGTATAAAGGTTATACAAAACGACCGCAATTATGGCTTTACCGGTGGTTATAATCGTGTACTCAGCCAGGTAGATGCCGATTACTATATTTTGCTCAACTCTGATGTTGAAGTAGTGCCGGGCTGGATTGAGCCTGTAATTGCTTTAATGGAAAGCGATGCACTAGTTGCTGCCGCCGCGCCCAAAATATTGTCATACGCGCAAAAAGACCAGTTTGAACACGCCGGGGCTGCCGGCGGGTTTATTGACAGCTTCGGTTATCCGTTTTGCAGGGGCCGTATGTTTTATGAGGTTGAGCACGATTTGGGGCAATACGAACAATCGGGCGAAATATTCTGGGCATCGGGTGCATCCTTATTTATTAAAAAGAAATACTGGGACGAAGCCGGTGGCTTTGATGAATACTTTTTTGCACACATGGAAGAAATTGACCTTTGCTGGCGCTTAAAAAATATGGGCTGCAAGGTTATGTATTGTGCGCAATCAACCATATATCATGTGGGTGGAGGCACACTCAATGCCGAAAACCCGTTTAAAACCTACTTGAATTTCAGGAATAACCTGCTGCTGTTAAAAAAGAACCTGCCTTTTCTGAAAGCTTTTTTTGTGATCATGATCCGTTTCTGGATGGACCTGCTGGCCATTGTGAGGTTTTTGGCCGAAGGTAAACGTAAAGATGCCTGGGCGGTGAGCCGTGCGCATCAAAACTTTGTACTGAGCATTTTCGGCATCCGGGTATCAGGATATGGCGTTAAGGACCTGCGCAACGGCGATAAAAAGGCTTCACCAAAAACGCACAGCTCCAAACGGATAACGCACAATCTGAAAGGCATGTTCAAAGGCAGCATTGTGTGGAACTTTTTTGTTAAAAAGAAAACCAGGTTTACTGATCTTGATCCGGCGGATTTGATTTAGTATCATCCGTATCGGTGCTTTTCACCTTCTTTACCTGCTGATCTTTCTCTTTAATCTGTGTGGCTGTAAGCTGACTATCTGGCGGCATCAGCACATGCACATCCTGCTGAGGGAATGGTATTTCGATACCCTCGTTATTGAATACATCATAAATATCTGTCAGTACACTGCTTTTAAGACCTAACCAGGTATTAATATCAGCAGCCCAGAAAAGCACGCGGAAATCTACAGAGCTTTCACTCAGGTTATGCAGCAGTACAGATGGTTCTGGTGTGGTCATAATGTCGTTATGGGCATTTAGCACGCCATTGAGCAAGCCTTTAACCTTTTCAATATTGGTGCCATAGGCCACACCAACAATCAGTTCAACCCGGCGGTTGTTATTGCTTAGAGTCCAGTTAATTACGTGGTGCGAAATCAGGTCGCCGTTGGGGATTATAACTTCAGCGCCATCGCTGGTGGCAATTTTGCTGGCGCGTATGCCAATATCCAATATGGTGCCCGAACGGCTGTCGACTTCAATAATATCACCCACTTGAACCGGTTTTTCAAAGGCCAGTATTAAACCTGAAACCAGGTTGTTCACAATGTTTTGTAAACCGAAGCCTATGCCTATACCAAACGCGCTGATGATGATGGTAATTTTATCAAGAGGTACACCAGATGCGGCCACCGCCAGAAAAAAACCAATGGCTATAACGCCAATACGGATCAACAGGGTAGAAGTTCGGTTTTTCTTTTTCAACACATCCATATCATGTTTGTGCCTGGCCGATACATCATACAGGTAACTGATGATTTTAGAGGTTATAGACGAAAGCCAGATCACAGCTATAAATATGATCACACTTTGAAAAGTGAACTGGGTGTTGGTGCCTCCAATGCTGCGGTTGGTTGTTAAAAAGTCTTCAATATGCGTAAATACCGCATCTTCAATACTCAGGTTTTGGGTAAGCATAACCAGCCACAGTACACTGGTTAATACGGTAAGTATGCTTCTGAACTTATTTTTAAGTAACTGAAAATCGATATAAGAGCTCAGGTTGCTGCTGTTTTTGCTGGCTTCCAGCTGCAAAAACAAGGCTTCCATAATCATTTGCACTATGTAATACATGGCCATGGCCAGCCACAGGTTATGCACGGCAGTTACACCAATTATTTTGGCCATACTAAACCGCCCGAACACATTACATATAAATGATATTACCTGCAGCAGAATAAAAAACTTAAGTACAATGCCGGTATGAGGTAAAAAATCACCCGGTGATTTCCGGACAGCCGGCAGAAGCCTTACACTGATAAAAATAGAAGCGAGGCCGAGTAACAAAATAACTATCCTATCGGCGTTGGTTACCTGTATAAACAGGTTGCTTACACAGTAAATATTAGTGATGATAAATAATAGTAAAAGGTAATTGAATAACGGTTTGGTGCAGGTTTTCCTGGCCAGGTAAAGTAAAGCTGTTATCAGCACCACAAAAAACGTTTCCAGCACTACTACCGGCGGATGGTCGTAAAAATTGGGTACAAGTGTAAAAGCAATAATTACCGACGAGATAAGCGGGTAATGTATAACATAACTGGCCTGGCTAAACACATTTTCATAAGCCTCATTGGTTTTGCGTATTTTATTGCGACTGGCATATACCCATGTCAAAAATCCTAATAAAACCAATAACCCGGAAAGGTGTATCAATATGTCGCGCCCAACAAAAAAGCTGAAAAGCTTGGAGTTCATATTGACCGTTTTTGAAAACGCCTCTCCAAAATTACTGCCTTCATCGGCTTTCATATCCCATATATCGCTGTATTCGGCAGATAATGCCCTGATACTGAAATCGCGTATTTTAAGGTCAATCTGATCTTTTAAGTCAAGTATAGATATGTATACCGATGATGTACGGTTTTGCAGCAGACCTATTTTTACCATCAGCTTTTTATTAACCGTATCCAACCGGTGGTACTTGCTGTCGATAGCTATTTTCTGTATCAGGAAGGTAGTGGCCAGCGAACTGTCGGCCGGCAGGATCTTTAAAACACTGTCTTGCGATATGGCATTAAGGTCTGTTTGGTTCTGGATCAGCTTGGAATTGATATCAGCAAGTTCTTCCTGCCATAGGTCGAGTTGGTCATCGCTGCGTGTTAATATATCACGTATGGCATATAAATAACGCAGTGTGCTCGATTTATCATTGTCAATTAATGATTTGATAAGGCCGATACGTTTTTCATACCTGGGCAGTTGCGTACTGATATCAACCGTATCGAGTTGTTTAGCGAGATTTGTTTTGATCTGGTTAAAGGAAGATGTATAGTATTCAACCTTTTGCAGCAAGTTATTTACCGATGTGTCTGACCGTTTAAGCGACCGCATCATGGAGTCGCGCGATAGGATTGCCGCCCGGAGCGAATCCCTTACTGAGCGTGATTTTTTCTTTTTGGTTTGTGCCAGCACACCGGCACACGAAAAAAGCATAATAAACAATAAACAGCAGGCGGTAACTTTATGTAATTTTTGCATAGGGGTAAATACGCTAAACGCAATGGGCAAACACTTTATTTTAAGAAGTGTTTTATGTACCAGCCAATAAATATATGCAAATTATGCGGTCAAAAAGTTTTCAATAGCCAGGCGGTAGGAGTCCATACCAAAACCGGCTATCACTCCCTTGCAGTTAGCAGCCAGCATCGATTTGTGCCTGAACTCCTCGCGTTTGTGCACATTTGAAATATGCACCTCAATAACGGGAGTATTTATAGCGGCAATAGCATCGGCAATGGCAATGGAAGTGTGGGTGTATGCGCCCGCGTTCATTACAATTCCATCGTAACTAAAACCAATTTCATGCAGTTTATTTATAATTTCGCCTTCCACATTACTTTGGTAATAGCTGAGGGTAATGGCTGGATAGCGCTTACGTAATTCTTCCAGGAAAGTATCAAAGCTGGTATTACCATAAATTGATTTTTCGCGTACGCCAAGCAGGTTTAAATTAGGGCCGTTTATAATTTGTATATTCATTAGTTCAAACTTAACTATAAATCATTAAAAGTAAAATCAATTGGAGTGGCGTTCGGCAATAAAAGGTTTTCAGGCCTATTTGAAGTTAGAGAAATCGCTTGCCGATAACTCCATTGAATCTTACGGTAGGGATATAGAAAAATTATGTCAATTTTCTAATTTTCAAATAATTAAGTTAAAACCTGAAACAATTACTTTAAGTAATTTGCGCCAGTTTATCGGCTGGATAAACGAACTGGGCATGATCCCCTCATCGCAGGCGCGGATACTATCGGGCATAAAAGCTTTTTATAAATACCTGCTCATGGAGGATATTATAAAGGCAGATCCTTCCGAATTATTGGAATCGCCCAAGATACAACGCAAGCTCCCGGATACATTGAGCTACCAGGATATTAATAAACTGATAGCCGCTATTGATTTATCCAAACCAGAGGGGGCACGCAATAAAGCCATCCTGGAAACCCTTTATGGCAGTGGTTTGCGGGTATCGGAACTTACGGAACTTAAACTCTCAAACCTTTACCTTGATATTGAATTCATAAAAGTAACAGGTAAAGGAAATAAAGAACGGCTGGTGCCTATAGGTGCCGAAGCGATCAAGGCCCTCAAAATATGGATTGAAAATGTGCGCGTACATGTTGACATAAAAAAGGGTGAGGAGGATATTGTTTTTTTAAACAGGAGAGGGACAAGGCTAAGCCGTGTTTATATATTTCTGATGATAAAGGAGCTGGTTGAAATTACCGGTTTAAAGAAAACCGTAAGCCCGCACACTTTCAGGCATTCATTTGCAACGCATTTGGTTGAGGGTGGCGCCGATTTAAGAGCCGTACAGGAAATGCTGGGGCATGAAAGCATCACCACCACCGAAATTTATACCCACCTTGACAGGGAATACCTCAAAAGCACCATTAGCCAGTTCCACCCCCGGCATTAGGTTCAGATACAGGGATATCGGGCATTTTAATTTCCCCTTATTGAGGCGAAATTTGCTCAGATTTCAAAAATTTAATTAACAAACACGTGTTTTTAGTGTAACAAAGTTGTGGCATTAGCATTGGTATATTAGGCCAAAGACTAATATATCATGGCAGATTATCTAACAGAATTAAATGAATTGAAGGTTTTATTTAACGATTTGGGCAATTATTCCATAAGCAATGCCTATATGCTTCAAATTCTTCTGGAGCGTTACGATGGCGTGGTTGAACAGCTGTTTTGCATCAGTGATAAGATATTCCAACCCTCGGTTGAAACCATATCAGAGGCTGAAAACGATTTAGGTTTAATAATGGAAGATAATCTGCCCTCAATTAAAAAGAAAATGCTTTTTGAAAAAAACAAGCTGAAATTAAAGATCGCGGTGAATAACGATATAAGCAGGTATCAGCACTATAAAATCATTGAGCAAATCATATATAACTAATTAACAAACAGTTTACTACTGAGGTTATCTATGGTCTTTGAGCTTTAATCATACGGTCCCGGCCGCTCATGTCTTTTCTTACCATTACATCCCTAAACCCCCTGGTATTTAACATCTCCATTGTTTCATTGCCAAAATTTTCATTGATCTCAAAAAACAACAGGCCGCCAGGTACCAGGTTCAGCAAAGCGAAGTCGGTAATGGCTTTATAAAACACAAGCGGGTCATGCTCAGGAACAAACAGGGCTGTATGCGGCTCGAAATCAGTCACGTTGCTGTGCATTTGCTTTTTATCGTCTAATGTAACGTAAGGCGGGTTGCTTACAATGATGTTGTAAATGGAGAGTTTTGAGTTTTGAGTTTTGAGTTGTGGATCTAAAATATCGACATTTATAAAATTTACATCAACTTCATTCAATTCAGCATTTGCCTTAGCGGTTTGCAATGCGCTTTCAGAAATATCAATAGCCGAAACCCGGGCACCAGGCAAGTTCTTCTTCAAACTGATGGCTATACAACCGCTGCCGGTACCAATATCAAGAATGTTGTTTTCAGCTTGTTTCCCAAACCTTTCGCCTTTCGCCTTTTGCCTTTCGTCTTCCTTTTGCCTTTCGCCTAAAGAATAAAGTATCCACTCAACCAATTCTTCTGTCTCGGGCCGGGGAATAAGCACGGATGAGTTTACCAAAAAGGGCAGTCCGTAAAATTCAGTCCGTCCTAAAATATACTGGATAGGCTCACCGGTTTGCAGTCTGTTGAGGGTGTCCTTTAATTTTAAAGCCTGATCGTTATTAAGCTCCTTTTCCGGAAATGCTTTAATGTATGCTTTTGATAAATTGCTTATTTCGCTGATGGCCAGTAGGGTGATGGCTTCTACCTCGTTGGCTTCATAAACTTTGTTCAGTAGTTTGTAATCTTCAAAAACATCCTTAATGGTAATCATGCAACAAAGTAACATAAAAGCTACTTTTGCAGCATGGTTAAACATGAAAAATATATGCAGCGCTGTATTGAGCTTGCTCAGTTGGGTGCCGGGCAGGTAAGCCCAAACCCGATGGTGGGCGCAGTGGTAGTGCATGATGGCAGGATAATAGGTGAGGGCTATCATCAGCAGTATGGCCAGGCGCATGCCGAAGTGAACGCCATAAACCAGGTTATCAGCAAATTTGATAACGCTGCCGAACTGTTAAAGCAGGCTGCAATATATGTTTCGTTAGAGCCCTGTGCACACTATGGTAAAACACCGCCCTGTGCCGATCTCATCATCAAGCACCAGATACCTTTAGTGGTTGTAGGTTGCCGCGACCCGTTTGAGCAGGTTGATGGCAAAGGCATCGAGAAACTAAAAGCTGCTGGCATTGAGGTAATTACCGGGGTATTGGAAGAGGAATGCCAATGGCTCAACCGCCGGTTTTTTACCCGTGTGCAAAAACACAGGCCATATATTATATTAAAATGGGCGCAAACCAACGATGGCTTTTTTGCCCCCGCTGATGGCAGCCAGCTTTGGATTACCGGGGAACAATCGCGCAGGCTGGTGCATAAATGGCGCAGCGAAGAGGACGCCATACTGGTTGGCAAAAACACTGCAGCTATTGATAATCCGCAATTAAATGTACGATATTGGGAAGGCAAATCCCCCCGGAGGGTTGTGATTGACAGACGTTTGGAGTTAAATAAAGACTTAAATATATTTGATCAATCGGTTGAAACACTTATATTTAATGAGGTAAAGTTTGATGTGGACGGTAAAAACAGGTACATAGCCCTGGAAGACTTTGACCGCTACGTACCCCAATATATTTTATACCAGTTATATCTTCAAGACATACAATCCGTTATTATTGAAGGCGGAGCCCGCACCCTGCAAGCTTTTATTGAAGCAAACCTTTGGGACGAGGCCCGAGTTTTTACAGGAAAAAATGTTTTAGAAAAGGGTATAAAAGCCCCACAAATAACAGGTATAATTGCCGAAGAAATTCCGTCGGGCGATGACCGCCTGCAAATTGTATATAACAAGCCAATTATATAATGCTATATGTTTTTTTAAGTATTTGCTGCAGTGTTGTAGTTTCTGTTTTGCTGAAACTGGCCAAGCGTTACCATATTGATATTTTTCAGGCCATTACCTGGAATTACTCTATGGCTATATTGCTTACGTGGGTTTTCTTCAGGCCTCAGCTCACCAATCTTAATGATGCGCCTGTTTATAATTACCTTGCACTTGGCATACTGTTTCCGTTGCTATTTGTAATTATGGCTGTATCAGTAAGAGTGGCGGGTATAGTACGTACTGATGTAGCCCAGCGCCTGTCGTTGTTTATTCCCATTTTGGCAGCGTTCTTTTTATTTGATGAATCAAAAGATCTGATCAAGATTATCGGTGTGGCGCTGGCGTTTGTTGCAATTATATGCTCTGTCCAGTGGCAAAACGCGGCCCGCAGCCGTGTTGCAAGAAACTCATGGGTTTATTTGCTGGCGGTGTTTTTGGGTTTCGGCGTTATAGATGTGCTTTTAAAACAAATAACCAGGGTTAGCAATGTGCCATTTACGGCGGCTATCTTTGTGATTTTTATACTGGCTTTCGTGCTGTGCATGATTACGCTGATATACCAGATAGTTACCAAGAAAACAAAATTCTCCTGGCCGCATATCCTTATCGGCTGGATATTGGGTGTAGCTAACTTTGGTAACATACTGTTTTATTTAAAGGCCCACCAAAAGCTGGCCGATAGTCCGTCGGCGGTATTCTCGTCTATGAACATTGGGGTAATTATAGTAGGGACATTTATCGGGGTGTTTATATTTAAAGAGAAATTAAGTACGCTTAATAAAGTAGGCATTGCGGTGGCTGTATTGGCCATAGTTGTCATATACTTTCCGAAAACGTTTGGATTCCTTCATTTTTAATCTGTTTTAATGCTTTTCGACGATACTTACAGAACTATTGAAAAACCAACCGAAAGCATATTTCGAGACCGCGGCAGCAAATTCCTCGGGTATGCTTATCCCATAAACTCTGAAAATGATATCAAGGCTATTATAGCCAGGCTAAAGGCAGAACACCCCAAGGCCAATCATCATTGCTGGGCCATGCGTTTAAGTATTGACCGTTCAGTATTTAGGGTTAATGATGATGGCGAACCTTCTGGCACAGCAGGCCGGCCGATACTTAACACATTACTCTCCAGCGATTTAACCAATATCCTGGTAGTTGTAGTGCGTTATTTTGGCGGTACACTATTGGGTGTCCCCGGTTTAATTAACGCCTATAAAGCGGCTACAGAGGAAGCTCTTAACCAGGCAGCTGTTATCAGTAAAACAGTTAACGATATTTATACTATCACATTTGATTACCTGCAAATGAACGATGTAATGCGCATCGTAAAGGACGATAACCTCGTCATTTTGCATCAGCAGTTTGATAATAGCTGTACAATACAGGTATCTGTCCGCAAAACCCAGGTAGAACAAACCATCATGAAAATGAACAAGGTGGACGGCGTTAGCGTTAAATATGATTATAGTTTATAATCGTTTATAATAGGTTAATAATGCCTTTTTAATTCCATATTTGCGGCATAAATCATTATTTTAGTCGGGTATGCAATCTTTTGAAATAAATAAAACCGACCTGCTCCGTATAAAAACTGCACTTGAGGGCGATGATGCTGAGTTAGAGAAAGTTCTGCAGGGGTATCACGCCTCTGAGATTGCCATATTGTTTGAAAAACTTCCGCAGGAAGCCAAAGAACGCATCATCAATATCCTGCCTACCGATGTCGCGTCTGAAGTGATTTCTGAAATGGCAGAGGAGCATCACCCCGAAGAATTGCTGGTGAACTTGCATCCCGAAAAACGTTCGGAGATTGTTGAAGAGCTTGACTATGATGACGCGACCGATATTATTTCGCAGCTTGACGAAGAACAGCAGCATGAAATATTAAAGGACATTGACCAGGAGGATGCCAGCAGTATCCGTGCACTTTTGAGCTATGATGAAGATACTGCGGGTGGTTTGATGAACTCCGACATTATTAAGGTTAACATCAATCTTAATAAAAAAGGAGCGTTAGATGAGATCATCCACCAGTCTGAAGAGATGGAGGAGCTTTATACCATTTATGTAGTTGATGACCTCGACACACTGATGGGCATACTATCTATAAAAACGGTTATCAAGGCAAGGGCCGATGCCCGGGTGAACGACCTGGTGCAAACCAATTTTGTATACGTAAAGGCCGATGTTGACCAGGAAGAAGTTGCCCGGTTAATATCCCAGTACAACCTCACCAGTATCCCGGTGGTGAATGATGATATGAAGCTGTTGGGCCGGGTTACAGTAGATGACATCATCGACGTAATGGAGGAGGAGAACACCGAGGATATATTGAAAATATCAGGTGTATCTGAAGATGAGGAACTGAGCGGTAACTGGCAGGATGCGGTAAAAAGCCGTTTACCCTGGCTGGTGATCAATTTGGGCACGGCGTTTTTAGCGGCATCCATCATCCGTAATTTCGACTCCACTGTAGCCAAGCTTTCCATTATTTCGGCTTATATGACTATCATTGCCGGCATGGGCGGAAACGCTGCTACACAGGCCCTGGCTGTAACTGTAAGGCGTATATCGCTAAGCGACCTTACCGATAAGCAGGCTTACAATACCGTGCTGAAAGAGTTTTTGGTAGGTATGATTAACGGAGGCGCCAATGGTTTGATAGTTTTTATAGTCGCTTTTTTTTATGATGCTAACCCCATGCTGGGTTTGGTGTTGTTTTTAGCAATGACCGGCAACCTCATCATCGCGGGATTAACCGGCGCGTCTATCCCATTAATATTAAAACGGATCGGGGTTGACCCGGCTGTGGCATCGTCTATAATTATTACCACCTTTACAGATTGTATTGGGTTTTTACTACCGCTTTGGCTGGCGACAAAGCTGTTGCTGCATCAATGATAAGAGTAGCGCGGTATTGGCTCACCCGGTAATCGCTGCGCTCGACCACTCTCTACGGTTTCGCCGCAAAGAGAGTGGGAGGATTAAAATAAATAAAAACGCGTCATTGAGGTACGAAGCAATGACGCGTTTCGAGATTTACAACCCTCTTTGCGCCGCAGGCGGAGAGAGGGCCGCCCAGCGGAGCGCAGGCGGGGTGAGTCTACTCCGATATGCTAAACTTCGCCCCAAAACAGCATTTTGAATTGCACTCTTTTGCAATCAAGGTTTTATTATAAATTTGAACCATCAAAATTAGAACAGAATGACTGAGGTAAGATACAACTGGACGAAAGAAGAAATAGCTGAAATATATCATACACCACTGCTTGATCTTGTTTACAAGGCGGCAACCATACACCGTGAAAATAAGGATTATGCCGAAGTGCAGATCAGTTCGCTGATCTCCATAAAAACCGGTGGCTGCTCTGAAGACTGTGCGTATTGTCCGCAAGCTGCCCGTTACAACACCGGTGTTAATGTGCATGCCATGATGCCTAAAGACGAGGTTATTGCCGCGGCTGAAAAGGCAAAGGCAGGTGGCGCTTCAAGGTTGTGTATGGGTGCAGCATGGCGCGAAGTACGTGATAACCGCGATTTTGACAAGGTAATTGATATGGTTAAAGCGGTTAATGAGCTTGATATGGAAGTTTGTTGCACACTGGGCATGCTTACCGAGGGCCAGGCGCAACGTTTGGCCGATGCAGGGCTGTATGCTTATAACCACAATCTTGATACCTCAGAAGAAGACTATAAGCGTATTATCACCACCCGTACGTACGATGAACGCCTTAAAACACTGGAGCATGTGCGTAAGGCAAAAATTACAGTATGCAGCGGTGGTATTATCGGTTTAGGCGAAACAGTAGAAGATCGCATTTCTATGCTTAAAACGCTGTCAAATCTGCCTAAACACCCGGAATCGGTGCCAATTAACGCGCTGGTACCTGTGCAGGGAACCCCGCTGGCCGATCAGCCAAGAGTATCTGTTTGGGATATGGTGCGCATGATTGCTACCACCCGTATCATTATGCCAAAAACCGTAGTGCGTTTATCAGCCGGCCGCACCGAAATGAGTGTGGTAGAACAGGCATTCTGCTTTATGGCAGGGGCTAATTCCATCTTCGCAGGTGAAAAATTGCTTACCACACCAAACCCATCATTTGATACCGATATGGCTATGTTTGAATTGCTGGGACTATCACCGCGCAAGGCTTTCAAAAATGGTCGCCCTAATGAAGTTAAAGAAGTTGAAGTAGCGGGGTAAAACCTATTTAAAATATCAAAATAAAAGAGACACATTACATGCGTCTCTTTTTGTATGGCTGTCATGCTGAGTGATTAAATCCTTGGCCTCTGAAGGAGAAATGACATAGCTTTGCTGAGCCGTGCAGTGTGTCCGATCAAGTTATAGTGCTTATTGCCTGTTGCTGAGTATGGTTCTGAAGCATAGAGTCTGAAGGTATGGTACGATCCTTACAAGAGTGATTTGTCCGATGGGTAGCCTGTCTTTTCTTTAAACTCCTTCAGGCACGGCTTCTTAAAAAAGGATATAAGGATGAAAAAGATGCATTTTCATGCAGCGGGCATAGATATAGGCGCCCGTAAGCTATTCGTGGGGCTTGAAGGTCAGCCGGTTCGTTCGTTTGAAACTTTCACCAGTGATCTGGAATCACTTAAGCATTATTTATTGGAGCATAAAGTAAGTACGGTAGCCATGGAAGCGACAGGAGTTTACTGGTATGTGCTTTATGATATTCTTTTGGATGCGGGATTAGATGTGTGGCTTGTTGACGGTCGGCAGACACGGCAGTTACCAGGCAGAAAAACAGATGTAAAGGATTGCCAGTGGATACAGCAGTTGCATAGCTATGGTTTACTGAACCGCTGTTATGTTTCAGAGGGGCATATCAAAGAATTGCGTAGTTATCAGCGTCTTCGGGAGGATCACCTTCGGAGTGCGGCCATGCATGTTCAACACATGCAGAAGGCACTGATAGAAATGAATATCCGTTTGCCGGAGGTATTAAGCCAGGTCCATGGAGTAAGCGGCATGGCGTTGATCGATGCGATACTGCAGGGTGAGCGTGATCCTGCTAAGTTGTTTTCACTGTGCCATAAAAAGATCAGGGAGAATAAAGGAGAAGAACTATTGAAGGCCTTGCAGGGCCATTATACAGCCCAGGGGCTTTTTGCCTTGGGTCAGGCCTATAAGGGCTATGGTTTTTATCAGGGTCAGATACAGGAATGCGACAGTCAGATTGATAGTGTTTTACAGCGGATCAACAGGGACAAGAGCCTACCGCCGGGAATAAGCGGCGGGAAACGCAAAGCGATCCGTCACAACAAACCTAATATCGATAATCTGGGGGATCACTTGTTGAAAATATTTGATGGTAAAGACGCGACCAAACTCCCGGGTATTACAGATTACAACTGGTTACAGTTATACACAGAGGTAGGTTCGGATCTTAGCCGATGGCCAAGTGAAAAACATTTCACCAGTTGGCTTGGTTTATCGCCGGGGCATGACCGTTCAGGAAAGAAAAACAAAAGTAAAAGCAAGGGTAAGCCGACCGTTGGGCAAATATTCAAACAGATGGCCCATGGATTATTGAACAGCAAGTATATCGGCTGGGGTTCATTTGCAAGAAGATTAAGGGGTAGAAAAGGCCCCGCGATAGCTATTAAAGCTACAGCCAGAAAACTGGCTGCTCAATACTGGCGTTTAATCGTAAAAGGCGCCGACTTTGTAGAGAAGGGCCTTCACTCGTATGAGAACATTCTTAAAGAACAGAAACAAAGGCGATTAGAAAGACTCGCCCTTGAATTAAATATGGAACTTGTGCCTGCTTAAATTATTATGTCATGGGTAGCTTGTCGAAGCATAGGAAACAGGCCTTTCCGTGCAATCCTTCGACAAGCTCCATGACAGACCCTTTATTATGCGGTATGTTAATCCCTCATATTAATATACTGCAGCGGCTGGCCAAAGTCTTCGCTGCGGCAAAGGGCAATCACAGCTTGCAGGTCGTCAATCTTTTTACCCTGAACACGTACCTGGTCGTCCATAATAGAAGCCTGTACTTTGAGGCCGCTATCTTTTATCTTTTTAACTATTTTTTTGGCAGCTTCTTTATCAACGCCTTCCTTAATTTTTATTTCCTTGCGTATCATATTGCCAGATGCATATTGCTCCTTGCCATCATCCAGTGCTTTGGGGTCAAGGTGCTGTTTTACCATACGGCTGATAATGGAGTCCTGAATAGCCTTTAAACGCATGTCGTTTTCGGTAACAATGGTAATCAGGTTGGTTTTTTTATCCAGGTCAATAGTGCTTTTGGAGTCGTTAAAGTCGTACCGGTTCAGTATTTCCTTTTTTGCAGTATTGATAGCATTGTCAAGGGTTTGCCCGTCTATCTTGCTTACTATATCAAATGTTGGCATAAGTAAATGAGTTTATAATGTTTACAAAACTAATGTATTAGAAACAGAGTTCATAGCATAACGTTCATGGATCATAGTATATGGTTCATAGGTTATGATTGATGCACGGCTATATACACTATATTTTGGTCTATGAACCATGAACTACCAATATCAATAATGATCCATGAACTATCCGTATATTGTAATAATTAATGGTGAATAAAAACTGTATAAATACCAATGAGTTAATATTAAGTTAACAAATAAATAAGCAGTTTTGTAAAAGTGAGCCCGAGCCGGCCAATATATATGGATAAACAGGTCCCCTTAATAAACAGAGAGATTAGTTGGTTATATTTTAACGACAGAGTTTTACAGGAAGCTGCCGACCCAACTGTTCCGCTAATTGAACGGGTGCGTTTTTTGGCTATATTTTCATCCAACCTGGATGAGTTTTATCGTGTAAGAGTAGCAACGCTAAGTCGTTTGGCCGCCCTGAACGAAAAATCAAAGGAGATACTGGGATACAACCCCAAAAAGATCCTGAACCAAATAAAAAATATAGTAGTAAGGCAGGAGCGTAAGTTCAATAACCTGTACGAGAATATCATTGTTAAGCAGCTTGCCGAAGAGAAGATATTTTTGCTAAACGATAAGCAGCTAAACGTAACACGTGGGGCGTTTGTTAAAAGCTATTTCAGGGAAAAGCTTTTGGCAACCCTGGTGCCTATTATGCTCGACGACACGCTGCCTTTGCCGGAGCTGCGCGACCGCGCCATTTACTTTTTTGTAAAGCTCACCAAAAATAATAAATCCAGGTTCGCGCTTATTGAATTTCCCGACAACCTGTCGCGGTTCATCGTACTGCCCGAAACCAATAACCTGAAGTTTATTATCTTGCTTGACGATATTATCCGGTACAGTTTGGAAGATATATTCTTCATTTTTAATCACGACAGTATCGAAGCTTATTCCCTGCAGCTTACCCGCGACGCGGAGCTTGACCTGGACAAGGAGGTGAGCGATAAGTTTATTGATTCATTAGCCAAAAGTTTGCAAAAGCGGAAAAAAGGTAAACCTATGCGTTTGCTTTATGATACCGATATGCCTATGGATATGCTAAAGTACCTGGTAAACAAGATGGGCTTGCATGGCGAAAGCCTTATCCCCGGCAACAGGTATCATAATTTCAAGAATTTTATATCGTTCCCTAACGTTGGCCGGGCCGAACTGGAGTATAGCAAATACGCTGCATTGCCTGTTGACGATCTTTCGTTTGGTAAAAGTTTAATTGGCCTGATAGCTAAGCGCGATTATATGGTAAGTACGCCATACCAGTCGTTTGATTATGTGATCCATTTTTTACGCGAAGCCGCTATCGATCCCAAAGTAAGAGAAATCAGTATTGCGGTTTACCGGCTTGCCGAAAATTCAATGGTGATACACGCACTCATCAACGCCGCTAAAAACGGCAAAAAAGTAAACTGCCTGGTTGAGTTGAGGGCGCGTTTCGACGAGCAAAATAATATTTTCTGGAGCAACAGGCTGGAGGAAGAGGGGGTAAACGTGCTATATGGTGTTGCTGGCTACAAAGTGCACTCTAAAATATGTTTGGTTACCCGTATCGAAAAACGTCAGCAGGTACATTATGCCTGCCTATCTACCGGTAATTTTAACGAGAAAACCGCCAAAATATACGCCGATCATACATTGTTTACAGCAAATAAAAAGATCACCGATGATTTGGTAGTTGTTTTTAAGGCGCTGTATAAAAACACGCTGCCTAAAGGTTTAAAAAACCTTATTGTATCGCCAATTGATTCAAGGCCGGCCATTTACAGGCTTATTGATAACGAAATTAAGAATGCGAAAGCAGGCAAAGAGGCTTATATGATACTGAAGATGAACAGCCTTGCCGATGAAAGCCTGATCACTAAATTATACCAGGCCAGCAACGCCGGTGTTAAAATAAAAATGATTGTAAGGGGGATGTGCTGTCTTATACCCGGCGAAAAAGGCTTTAGTGAAAATATTGAGGTAATAAGTATAGTTGACAAATACCTGGAGCATGCCAGGGTACATATTTATTGTAACGGAGGTAACGAATTGCTGTATCTTACCTCGGCTGATTTTATGACCCGCAATATTGATAACCGTATTGAGGTTGGTTTTCCGGTATATGACGAACAATTACGTAAGGAAATAAAAGACATTATCGATATACAGCTACAGGATAATACCAAGGCCCGCGAAATAAATGGCCTTAATAGCAATAAGTATCACAAAACTAATTCCGCCGAATCGCACCGTGCGCAAATAGAAATATATAACTACCTGAAAACTAAAACTAAATAAATTGAGATACGCGGCTATAGATATAGGTTCAAATGCGGTAAGGCTCCTTATTGCTGATATTATTGAGAACAACGGTTCGGTTTCCTTTAAAAAAAATACGCTGATCAGGGTGCCGTTGCGCCTGGGCGACGATGCGTTTATTCAACATCACATTTCCGAAAGAAAAACCAACGATCTTGTAAAATCAATGCAGGCTTTCCGCAACCTGATGGATGTTTATAAAGTGACCGATTACCTGGCTTATGCTACATCGGCCATGCGCGAAGCAACAAATGGGCAG